>NZ_CP151679.1:5000-2987500 GCF_038406745.1 Bacillus sp. YBsi01 | reverse complement strand
TGACGTCATCCCCACCTTCCTCCGGTTTGTCACCGGCAGTCACCTTAGAGTGCCCAACTGAATGCTGGCAACTAAGATCAAGGGTTGCGCTCGTTGCGGGACTTAACCCAACATCTCACGACACGAGCTGACGACAACCATGCACCACCTGTCACTCTGCCCCCGAAGGGGACGTCCTATCTCTAGGATTGTCAGAGGATGTCAAGACCTGGTAAGGTTCTTCGCGTTGCTTCGAATTAAACCACATGCTCCACCGCTTGTGCGGGCCCCCGTCAATTCCTTTGAGTTTCAGTCTTGCGACCGTACTCCCCAGGCGGAGTGCTTAATGCGTTAGCTGCAGCACTAAGGGGCGGAAACCCCCTAACACTTAGCACTCATCGTTTACGGCGTGGACTACCAGGGTATCTAATCCTGTTCGCTCCCCACGCTTTCGCTCCTCAGCGTCAGTTACAGACCAGAGAGTCGCCTTCGCCACTGGTGTTCCTCCACATCTCTACGCATTTCACCGCTACACGTGGAATTCCACTCTCCTCTTCTGCACTCAAGTTCCCCAGTTTCCAATGACCCTCCCGGTTGAGCCGGGGGCTTTCACATCAGACTTAAGAAACCGCCTGCGAGCCCTTTACGCCCAATAATTCCGGACAACGCTTGCCACCTACGTATTACCGCGGCTGCTGGCACGTAGTTAGCCGTGGCTTTCTGGTTAGGTACCGTCAAGGTGCCGCCCTATTTGAACGGCACTTGTTCTTCCCTAACAACAGAGCTTTACGATCCGAAAACCTTCATCACTCACGCGGCGTTGCTCCGTCAGACTTTCGTCCATTGCGGAAGATTCCCTACTGCTGCCTCCCGTAGGAGTCTGGGCCGTGTCTCAGTCCCAGTGTGGCCGATCACCCTCTCAGGTCGGCTACGCATCGTCGCCTTGGTGAGCCGTTACCTCACCAACTAGCTAATGCGCCGCGGGTCCATCTGTAAGTGGTAGCCGAAGCCACCTTTTATGTCTGAACCATGCGGTTCAAACAAGCATCCGGTATTAGCCCCGGTTTCCCGGAGTTATCCCAGTCTTACAGGCAGGTTACCCACGTGTTACTCACCCGTCCGCCGCTAACATCAGGGAGCAAGCTCCCATCTGTCCGCTCGACTTGCATGTATTAGGCACGCCGCCAGCGTTCGTCCTGAGCCAGGATCAAACTCTCCGATAAATGGATCACAGACTAAGTTCACTGCATCCTGCAGTAACGTCTGTGTGATCTGCATCGTGCAGACCTTAGTTTGACTGACTACGCACATCGCTGTGCGATTTATTTAAAACTTTGAATTAACAGGTACGTTTTGTCTTGTTTAGTTTTCAAAGAACTTTTTTGCTTCTCTTGAAGCGACCTCTTAATCATAACATTTTCAGTTTGATAGGTCAATACTTTTTAAAAAAAACATTTTTAGCAGACTGTCTTTGTTTTAAAAAGACAACATAAAGAATTATATCAGCATCATCGCTGTGTGTCAAAGCTTTTTTCGTTTCTTTATATAGAAAAAGCGCAGCCTGTTACAGCTGCGCTTTTTCATCTATTCTTCTTCCATTTCTTCCGGCTCTTCTTCATTCTTTTCCACTAGTGCCACAGTGGCCACGTGCTCTTCATCGGACATGCGGATCAGACGGACGCCTTGTGTTACACGTCCCGTAGTGGAGATATCGTTAATATCCATTCTGATTAACACGCCGCTTGCCGTAATAATCATTAAGTCTTCTTCGCCTCTTGTAGCTTTTACTGTTACTAGCGGACCGTTGCTGTCAGTGATTTTACATGTTTTAAGGCCTTTTCCGCCCCGGCTTTGGACTCTGTATTCTGAGGCCGGGGTACGTTTGCCGTAGCCGTTTTCTGTCACTATGAGAACATGGGAGTCTTCTTCAAGAATCTCCATGCCTACCACGACATCATCATCTGTCAGCGTGATGCCTTTGACACCTGCAGCGGTGCGCCCCATTTGTCTTACATCTTCTTCAGGGAAACGGATCAGCAAGCCGTTCTTCGTTCCGATGATGATTTGTTTCTTGCCGTCAGTCAGACGGACGGCCATCAGTTCATCGTCTTCCCGAAGACCTAAAGCGATCAGTCCGTTATTCCGTATATTCGCAAACTGGGACAGTGCCGTACGTTTCGACACCCCTTGTTTGGTCGTGAAGAAGAGGTAAAGCTCCTCATCAAATGTGCTGACCGGAATAATGGCATTAATCCATTCGCCTTTTTCAACCTCCAGGAGGTTAATAATCGGAATGCCTTTTGCGGTACGGCCGTATTCAGGAATTTCATATCCTTTTGAACGATATACCTTCCCTTTATTAGAGAAGAACAGAATCGTATCGTGCGTCGATGTAGAAATTAAGTGTTCCACAAAGTCATCTTCATTCGTTCCCATTCCCTGCACGCCTTTTCCGCCCCGTTTTTGACTGCGGTATGTGGACGCTGGGAGGCGTTTAACATAGCCGTTATGAGTCAGCGTGATGACGATGTTTTCTCTCTCGATGAGATCTTCATCTTCAATTGTTTCAAGACCGGACGTAACGATTTCAGTGCGTCTCTCATCATTGAACCGCTCTTTGATTTCATTGAGTTCTTCACGGATGATCTCGAGCACTCTTTCTTCATTGGCTAAAATATCTTTCAGCTCGGCGATAAGCGCAACAAGTGATTGATATTCCTCTTCGATCTTTTCGCGCTCCAGACCGGTTAATCGCTGAAGACGCATGTCCAGAATGGCTTGCGCCTGTTTTTCAGTCAGTGAAAATTGTTCGATTAAACCCGTTCTCGCAATTTCAGCCGTCTGGGAACTACGGATAAGAGAAATCACCGCGTCTAAATGATCGAGAGCGATTCTTAACCCTTCCAGAATGTGAGCTCTCGCCTCCGCTTTGCGAAGTTCGTAAGCCGTTCTGCGGCGGATCACGACCTTTTGGTGATCAAGATAATGCTCCAGACATTCTTTCAGGTTTAATACCTTCGGCTGTCCGTCAACGAGCGCCAGCAGGTTGATTCCAAAAGACGTCTGCAGGGCCGTTTGTTTGTACAGGTTATTCAGAATGACGTGAGCATTGGCGTCACGGCGGATCTCGATGACGACTCTCATTCCGTTACGGTCGGATTCGTCACGTAGATCGGTGATTCCTTCGATTTTTTTGTCCCGGACGAGATCTGCGATTTTTTCAATTAATCTCGCTTTGTTGACCTGATAAGGAAGTTCCGTGACAATAATTCTTTCTTTTCCCGAGGATGTCTCTTCGATTTCAGCCTTAGCCCGGATCGTGATTGATCCCCGTCCGGATTCATATGCCTTGCGGATGCCGCTCCGGCCTAAAATCTGACCGGCCGTCGGAAAATCCGGGCCCGGAATATATTCCATCAGCTCTTGGATTGTGATCTCAGGATTCTCACTTACGGCAAGCACGCCTTCAATGACTTCTCCAAGCTGATGCGGGGGAATGTTTGTCGCCATTCCGACCGCAATACCGGCAGCTCCGTTTACGAGCAGATTCGGAAATCTCGAAGGCATGACGGCAGGTTCTCTTTCTGAACCGTCATAGTTGTCTTGATAGTCAATCGTGTCTTTCGTAATGTCACGCAGAATTTCCATTGCGATTTTTGACATTCTCGCTTCTGTGTAACGCATCGCAGCCGCAGAGTCGCCGTCAACTGAACCGAAGTTGCCGTGTCCGTCAACAAGCATGTAGCGGTAGTTAAAATCCTGCGCCATTCTGACCATTGATTCGTAAACCGCTGAATCACCGTGCGGGTGGTACTTACCGATAACTTCGCCGACGATACGGGCAGATTTTTTATATGGTTTGTCACTGGTCATGCCTAAATCATTCATTGCGTACAAAATCCGTCTGTGAACCGGCTTCAGACCGTCACGCACATCCGGAAGCGCCCGGGATACGATAACGCTCATTGCATAGTCCAGGAAGGATGTCCGCATTTCCTGGCTGATATTGACTTCACGTACTTGTGGTGTGTTTTGTTCACTCATTAAAAAAACCTCCCTGAAGTATCACATGAAATAATGTGGGAGTAGATTGTCCATTATGATCTTCAATACGATTTCACTATTCTCCATTATATCAATAAACTTGTGTTTATACACATTAATTTAGCAGAATATACGGGTTTTGCGGGTTTTCAGAGGCTGCTTGAAGCCGCTTTGAGAAAAAAGCCTTATTTCTTAACGAAAATAAGGCTTTCATGGTTAAATATCAAGGTTTTTCACATATCTGGCGTTTGCTTCTATGAAGTTTCTGCGCGGTTCTACTTTGTCGCCCATCAGCATTTCGAACGTCTCATCAGCATCCATCGCATCTTCAAGATTGACTTGCAGAAGCGTTCTGGTCGCCGGATCCATTGTCGTTTCCCAAAGCTGAGTCGCGTTCATTTCTCCGAGACCTTTATAACGCTGGAGGCCGGGCTTAGGCGATTGCGGAAGCTCTTTTAAAAGCTCATCAAGCTGCTTATCGTTATAAGCGTATTCCACCCGTTTTCCCTGCTGCACTTTATAAAGCGGCGGCTGGGCAATGTAGACATAGCCGTTTTCGATGATTTCCCGCATGTATCTGTAGAAGAACGTTAATAAAAGCGTTCTGATGTGGGCGCCGTCGACATCGGCATCCGTCATGATGACTACTTTATGATAACGCGCTTTTTCAAGATTAAAATCTTCTCCGATACCCGTGCCGAGAGCCGTAATCATTGATCTGACCTCGTTATTTGAGAGAATCTTATCAAGTCTGGCTTTCTCAACGTTCAGAATCTTACCGCGCAGCGGCAGAATGGCTTGGAAATGGCGGTCCCGTCCCTGTTTCGCTGATCCGCCCGCAGAGTCACCCTCTACGATATAGAGCTCGGAAATGCTCGGATCTTTAGAAGAACAGTCCGCCAGTTTGCCCGGCAGATTGGAAATCTCAAGCGCGCTTTTGCGGCGGGTCAATTCCCGCGCTTTTTTCGCCGCCATCCGCGCTCTTGCGGCCATTAAGCCTTTTTCAACGATTTTGCGGGCTGAATCCGGATTTTCAAGAAGGAATGTTTCCAGCGCAGCAGAAAACAGCGTATCAGTGATCGTTCTTGCTTCAGAGTTGCCGAGCTTCGTTTTCGTCTGCCCTTCAAATTGCGGATCAGGGTGCTTAATTGAAATAATGGCAGTCAGCCCTTCTCTCACATCATCCCCGCTTAAATTCGGATCATTTTCTTTGAAAATCCCTTTTCTTCTTGCATAGTCGTTTATGACACGGGTCAGACCGGTTTTAAATCCGGCCTCGTGCGTGCCGCCTTCGTATGTGTTGATATTATTCGCGAAAGAATAAATATTGCTTGTATAGCTGTCGTTGTATTGCAATGCAACTTCAACCGTGATGCCGTCTTTCTCGCCTTCGATATAAATCGGCTCTTCGTGCACGACTTCTTTGGAACGGTTTAAGTACTCAACGTAGCTCTTGATTCCGCCTTCGTAGTGGTACTCGTTTTTCCGTTCTTGTCCTTCACGTTTGTCTTCAATCGTGATGTTTACGCCTTTTGTCAGGAAGGCCAATTCGCGGACACGGTTTGAAAGCAGATCATAGTCATATACAGTTGTTTCTTTGAAAATTTCCGGATCGGGAACGAAGTGCGTAATCGTCCCGGTCTTGTCAGTGTCACCGATCACTTCAAGATCAGCCGCCGGAACACCGCGTTCATACGCCTGATAATGGATTTTCCCGTCACGATGAACCGTAACATCAAGAGTGGTCGACAAGGCGTTTACGACAGACGCCCCTACACCGTGAAGACCGCCGGATACTTTATATCCGCTTCCGTCAAATTTACCGCCGGCGTGAAGAACGGTCATGATGACTTCAACCGCAGGGCGGCCCATCTTCTCTTGGATACCGACCGGAATTCCGCGCCCGTTGTCTGTAACAGTAATGCTGTTATCTTTCTCAATCACAATGTTAATATCTGTACAATAACCGGCCAGGGCTTCGTCAATACTGTTGTCGACGATTTCCCATACCAAATGGTGAAGGCCTTTGCTGTTAGTTGATCCGATGTACATCCCCGGTCTCTTTCGAACAGCTTCCAAACCTTCTAATACCTGTATCTGATTCTCATCATAACTATTTTGCTGCTGTTCCATAGCCATGCACATTCACCTACACTTTTCTTAAACGATATATTCATTGTAAAGATCCGCTAAGAATCTATTTCTAACATAAATTGCGCACGTTTCTTCAGTGTGCCGGAAGATAAGGGAGAGTAATATATATTCTCAGTCGTGACTACGATAGACTTTGGCGTGCCGTTTACGGACGGCACTACTTTTTCTTTCTGTCTGTCCAGAAATTCTTCAACAATCGGCGATACATTGACCTTGCAGTCAAAAATGCCGACGATATCGCGTGTTGAAACGACAAAGTCGTCACCTAAATGAATATACAATCGCTCACCTCATTTCTTCACTTCACTAACGTACCGTTTTCCACACGGAACATTCCTGCTTGATGTAAGGTATCGTGGTCAATGCCATCCACGCTCGTCGTGGTGACAAATGTCTGCACACGGCCTTGGATTGTATGAAGCAAATGGGACTGGCGGTAATCATCCAGCTCGCTTAGTACATCATCCAAAAGTAAAATGGGATATTCTCCGATTTCTTCATGAATCAAATCTATTTCGGCCAGTTTCAAAGACAAAGCCGTCGTACGCTGCTGTCCCTGCGAACCGTAAGTCTGCACATCGCGTCCGTTCACATAAAAAAGGACATCATCCCGATGCGGTCCGAATAAGGTGACGCCCCGTTCTATTTCTTTTTCTTTTAATTTCGAAAAAGACTCCTGGTAGCTGTTACCTATTTTCGACAAATCTTTAGGATCTGATACATCAAGCGCCGTGTGATACTTAAGCGTCAGTTCCTCAAGCCCCCGGGAAATGCCCGAATGGATCGGCTGCGCCCATTTTTCAAGCTGCGCCGTAAACTGCAGACGTTTGGCGACAACTTTTGCGGCTGCCTCAATCAGCTGATCAGTGAGAACGTCAAGCATAGTCCGGTCAGTCTGTTTCCGGCTTTGCAGCTGTTTCAGAAAATGATTCCGCTGGGAAAGGATTTTTTGATAAAGAGATAAATCATACAGATAAACAGCAGAAACCTGCCCGATCTCCATATCAAGAAATCTCCTCCTGACCTGCGGGCTGCCTTTGACGAGATTTAAGTCCTCCGGGGCAAACATAATGGTGTTCAGCGCTCCGACATACTGACTGAGTTTTTGCTGTTCTATGTGATTGACCTTGCCCTTTTTACCTTTTTTGGAGATGACTAACTGCATCGGGATGTCCCCGTTGCGCTTCATCACTCTTCCTTCTATTTTAGCATAGTCTTCGTCCCACCGTATAAGTTCTTTATCATTTGAGGTGCGGTGTGATTTTGCCATCGAAAGGACATAGATGGCTTCCATCAGATTGGTTTTGCCTTGGGCGTTCTCTCCGATGATCACATTCACCTTGTTTTCGAATTGAAGCTCAGCGCGCTCATAATTACGGTAGGATGTTAATTCTAAATTTTGGATATACAACCGCTGTCACCCGCTTTAATTGACGACTTGAAATGAACCAAATCCTTCAATCGCGACCACGTCTCCAACATAAAGCTTTCTGCCGCGGCGATTGTCAGGTTCATTGTTGACTGTCACCTCATGCTCGCTCAGAAACCATTTCGCCATACCGCCGGACTGAATCACATCGGCTAATTTTAAAAACTGGCCAAGCGTAATCATTTCTGTGTCAATCGAAATCGGATTTGCCATAATATCGACCTCTTTCAAATATCACTAATATCTAATTGTACTAAAAAATCCTGAAATAAGGAAAGGGAAAACTTGAGGGAGCAGGCTGATGAACAGAAAAGCTGCCGAACTAAGCCGGCAGCACATTCTGTTTGATTAATACGTTCGGACCGGAAGGATGAGCTGAACGATGGTTTCATCATTCGGCGTACGGATAAGAAACGGTCTCATCGCTCCCGTAAAGCTGATACGGATGTCCGCTCCTTCAAGTACTTTCAGTGCGTCCATCATATATTTTGGACTGAATGAAATATTTAATTCCTCACCGTCAATCCGGTCAGCGAGCACAGCTTCGACCACTTTCCCGATTTCAGGAGAATTTGATGAAATTTCAAGCGAGTCCGCCGGTTTGGCAGAAAGCTTTACAACGTTGTTGCGGCCTTCTCTCGCCAATAAAGAAGCACGGTCTATCGCTTGTAAAAATTCTTTTGTGTTCACGACGATTTCCGTTTTGCTTTCCTGCGGAATCAAGCTGGTCGTATCCGGATAGTTTCCGTCAAGCAGCCTTGAGAAGAACAAGACGTTTTTCGCTTTAAACAGAACTTGGGTTTCTGTAATGACGATATCCACCAGCTCTTGATTGTCATCAAGAATTTTGCTCAGCTCGGTTAAACTTTTTCCAGGGATGACGACGTTGTAAGAGCTGTCTTCCGGAATATCAAGCTTTGCCTTTCTTAAAGCGAGCCGATGGCTATCCGTGGCAGTGCATAATAATTCACCGTTTTCCACTTTCCAGTTTACACCTGTCAAGATAGGGCGTGTTTCTGAGGCGGACACAGCAAACACGGTTTGACGGATTAAGTTTTTCAAAAGATCCGTCGGAATCTGAATGGCATGGTGCTCTTCGATTTGCGGAAGATGCGGATATTCATCTGCATCAAGACCGTTCAAATTAAATTCCGCTTTTCCGGAACGGATAATTGTTAAATATTGATTTTGAACTTCGATTTCAACCGTCGCCATCGGCAGTTTTTTAACGATTTCGCTGAAGAAACGCGCTTGCAGCACGATACTACCAGGCTGATCAATCGTCACGATTTCTTTGTCATCTTCTTCTTTCGGAATGAATGACTCGATTGAAATATCAGAATCGCTTCCCGTAAAAGATACTCCTTCATCTGAGGCTACGATCTTAATACCGGTGAGAATGGGAATTGTGGTTCTGGATGAAACGGCTTTTAGAACGTCTTGTACACTTTCAACTAAACGATCTTTTTGAATCGTAAATTTCATGTTTATCCTCCTAACGGATAATATAATTAATATATTTTAAAAATAGCAGTAGTAATAGTAGGGCCTGTGGATTTGTGGATAAGTTGTGAAAAAGACAGGAAACACAGCCTATCCACATGTGGACAGACTGTGCATGGCTAGCGAAAAGTTATTCACACTTTCCCCGATTCATCCGAGGGCTCTTTTATTTAAGCTGTTCTTTTATTTCTTTTACCTGCTGCTGAAGCTGCTCGTCATCAATCAGCAGTTTTGAAATCTTTTCATGAGCATGAATGACGGTTGTATGGTCTCTTCCGCCAAATTCTTCCCCGATTTTAGGCAAAGAAGAGTCTGTCATTTCTCTGGAAAGATACATGGCAATCTGCCTTGGGAACGCAACCGATTTCGTACGCTTTTTCGCTTTGAAATCTTCAAGCTTAATGTTGAACTGCTGTCCGACAATCCGCTGAATCTCTTTTATCGTGATGACCTTAGGCTTTGCGGAAGGAATAATATCTTTCAATGCCTCTGCAGCCAGGTCCGCATTAATGTCTTTATTGATTAAAGATGAATAGGCAACAACCCGGATTAATGCCCCTTCCAGTTCACGGATGTTGCTGTCAATCTGATTCGCGATGTAAAGCATGACCTCGTTCGGAATATCAAGGCCTTCCGCCTTCGCTTTCTTTCTCAGGATGGCAATCCGCGTTTCCAGATCAGGCGGCGTGATATCCGTAATCAATCCCCATTCGAACCGCGAACGCAGACGGTCTTCAAGGGTCGGAATTTCTTTCGGCGGTCTGTCGCTGGAAATCACGATTTGTTTGCTTTCTTCATGAAGCGTATTGAATGTATGGAAAAACTCTTCCTGTGTTTGTTCTTTTCCGGCTAAAAATTGAATATCATCTATCAAAAGTACATCAACATTCCGGTAGCGGTTGCGAAAATCAACGGCTTTATTGTCGCGGATTGAGTTGATGAATTCATTTGTGAATTTTTCAGAAGACAGGTACACCACTTTGGCTGAAGGATTATGATCAATGACATAATGGCCGATTGCGTGCATTAAGTGGGTTTTTCCTAAACCGACTCCCCCGTAAATAAATAAAGGGTTGTACGCTTTAGCGGGTGCTTCCGCTACAGCCAGTGATGCTGCATGGGCGAATCGGTTTCCCGATCCGATGACAAATGTGTCGAATGTATATTTCGGGTTGAGCATGCTTTGGGGAAAATCAGACGGTTCCTCTTTTGCCGCTTTTTTCACTTGCGGTTTCGGCAAAAAGTCTTCCGCATCCTGATTTTGAGGAATGACAAATTTGACGCTCAATTCTTCCCCGGTCAATTCATATATGGTATCTGCAATGAGATGTAAGTACCTGGACTCCAGCCAGTCTCTGGCAAATTCATTGGGAGCGGTGATGGTTAAGGTATCTCCTTGCAGCGAATGGGCTTTCGTCGACTTCATCCAAGTTTCGAAGCTCGGTTTGCTTAACTTTTTCTCTATCTGAGCTAAAGCTTGATTCCAAAGATCTAATATATTCTCCATTATCCGGCACAGCCCTCCTTTTCTTTAAAATCAGCGCTCTTCCCCTGTTATAGAACACAAAAAAAGAGCATATGGCTCTGACCATTCGTACACACGAAATGTTGAAAACATATAGTATAGTAGAAAAATAGCTTTTCGACAAATTCCACAAGTTGTGGACAACAATCTACACAAGCTGTGTGAAAACAATCCACAACTTATCCACACTTTGTGGATAAAGAGAACGGAGTGAATAAGTAATTAAGAGTTAAAACACAAATATAATATCAAATTAAGCGAGGACTTGCAATGGTTCTCGTAATCTTATCCACAAACCTGACAACTTGTTGAAAAATCTTTGTCCACAGGGGTTAGCAATGTGAAAATGTTGTCGATAACGGTTGTGGATATTAAAAAAAGGCCGAAAAATTATCCACATACCATTTTTTCCGGAGGGCGCGCGGCGTTTTTGCGTTAAAAAAAGGAATATGAAAATTAAGGTTTCTAATCTGGTTAAGGTATGTTATCCTATTATGGTTGTAAGAAATAAAAGCACTGCTGAAGTTGACAATGAATAGGCAGCACAAATATAATAAGTAAGACTGTCTTTAACAGCTATTCCTCGAGGGAGGTGTCATAAATGAAAAGAACATTCCAACCGAATAACCGTAAACGCAGTAAAGTTCATGGCTTCAGAAGCCGTATGAGTTCAAAAAACGGTCGTCTAGTATTAGCACGCCGTCGCCGCAAAGGCAGAAAAGTATTATCAGCTTAGGCCACTGAATAATGTCAGTGGTCTTTTTTCACATTAAGAGAAAAGAGATCATGCGTCGCCCGGTACTGGAGAAATTTTCTTCAGTATTCCGGCGGCCCGTTTTTTTTAGATAGTAATAAAAGTTTCTGCGAGTGAATATCGGAGTGAATCAAAGTGAAGAAGCGAAATCGGTTAAAGAAAAATGAAGATTTTCAAAAAGTGTTTAAACGCGGAACGTCTATGGCAAACCGCCAGTTCGTGCTGTATACGCTTGATCAGCCGCAGCAGGAAGAGCTCCGGGTAGGGCTTTCTGTCAGTAAAAAAATCGGCAACGCCGTCGTGCGCAACCGGGTGAAGCGGTTAATCAGACAGGCGGTTCAGGAGGAAAAAGAGCTGCTCAAGCCGAAAGATTTTATTATTATCGCCAGAAAACCCGCCGCCGACCTCAGTTTTGAAGAAACAAAAAAAAGTCTGCAGCACTTATTCAGAAAAACCTCTTTATATAAGAAATCTTCGTCAAAATAGCTCATATTTTGTTTTCTTCACGTTTTTAAAAGCGCTTCCTTTTGTTTGGCGAAAAATGACCGCCATTTAAAACTGAAAGATGCTAAAATACATACAAGGTTTATAAAGAATGGTATAGGAGGAAACGTTCTTGAAAAGGAGAATATGGTTACTATTGAGTATGGTCGGTATGCTCGTCCTGCTGGCCGGATGCTCGAGTGTAAAAGAGCCGATTACGGCGAATAGCCCGCATTTCTGGGACAAATATGTTGTGTACCCATTGTCAGAAGTCATTACGTACGTAGCGAAACTGACGGGCGATAACTATGGTTTATCGATCATCATCGTTACGATTTTAATCCGTCTGCTGATTCTGCCGCTGATGATCAAGCAGCTTCGAAGCTCAAAAGCGATGCAGGCGCTTCAGCCGGAAATGCAGAAGCTTAGAGAAAAATACAGCTCAAAAGATCAAAAAACACAGCAGAAGCTTCAGCAGGAAACAATGGCCCTGTTTTCAAAGCACGGGGTAAACCCTCTGGCGGGATGTTTTCCGATCCTGATTCAAATGCCGATTTTGATCGGATTCTACCACGCGATTATGCGTACGCAAGCCATTTCACAGCACAGCTTTTTATGGTTTGATTTAGGAGAGAAAGATCCTTACTATATTCTTCCTATCGTTGCCGGTGTGGCCACTTTTGTCCAACAGAAGCTGATGATGGCCGGAAATCCATCTCAGAATCCTCAAATGGCAATGATGGTATGGATTATGCCGATCATGATCATCGTATTTGCGATCAACTTCCCGAGTGCGCTTTCTCTTTATTGGGTAGTCGGAAACCTGTTTATGATTGCTCAGACATTCCTTATTAAAGGGCCTGACATTAAACACGATCCGGAAACGCAGAAAGCGGGAGGAAAGAAAAAGTGAAGAAGGTGACTGCTGCGGGACGGAATGTCAAAGAAGCAGTTCAATCAGGCCTTCAGGAACTTCAACTGACGGAAGATCAAGTAGAAATAACGGTGGTGCAGGAAGAATCTAAAGGATTTTTGGGTATTTTCGGAAAAAAGAATGCGATCGTAGAACTGGAAGAGAAAAAAAATCCTGTTCAGGAAGCGAAAGCGTATCTGGAAGAAATCATCAATTCCATTGCGGGGCCTTCTGAGATTGTCACGGAAGAAAACAAAAAAACAGTTTGTTTTCATATTAAAGGTGAAAAAGCAGCGCTGCTTATTGGCAAAAGAGGACAAACACTCAATGCTCTGGAAACATTGACGCAGCTTGTTTTGAACCGCGGCTCCGGCCAGTATCGCCACGCCGTTGTCGACGCTGAAAATTATCGTCTGAAAAGAAGAGAAATTCTGGATCAGCTGGCAAACAGGCTGGCCAAGCAGGTGTCGAAAACAAAAAAAGATGTGCATTTAGAACCGATGCCGTCAGGCGAAAGAAAAATCATCCATGACGCTCTGTCGAGACACCCAAATATCAAAACTTTTTCTACCGGTGAAGGCCGGTACCGCCATCTCGTTATTTCCCATAAAGATAGCAGAAAACCGAAGTCCGGATAAAATCGGAACTTCGGTTTTTTTATTGGCGAAAATGGCTCTATTCCTAAGCAGAATCGCATTTTTTGCGTTTAAGTTTTTTCTTTTTCGGTGTATGCTGTTGATAAAAAAGGTTTTAGGAAATAAAATTAATTGTTATTCACATGTGGATAAGTTAAAGTAATAAGGGATGAATTTCTGTCTTTGTGGATAACGTATCTTCCACTTCAAACCAAACTATGTTATCTTTTAATTTTGGCGTAAATCAATTTTTTATATAGATGGAAACAGAGATAAAGAGAGGTGAACAGCATGGATACAATTGCAGCGATTTCAACTCCGATGGGTGAAGGCGCGATCGCGATCGTTCGGCTGAGCGGGCCGGAAGCCGTGAAAATTGCCGACAAAATGTACAAGGGTCCGAAAGGCAAAACGCTCAGTTCGGCAGAATCGCATACCATTCATTACGGGCATATCGCAGACAGCACGACGGGACGGATTATTGAGGAAGTGATGGTGTCTGTTTTAAGAGCGCCCAGAACATTCACAAGGGAAGATGTCATTGAAATCAATTGTCACGGAGGAATTGTGACGGTTAATCAGGTGCTCCAGCTTGCTTTAAGAGAAGGTGCGAGACTGGCGGAACCCGGTGAGTTTACGAAGCGCGCATTTTTAAACGGACGGATTGACCTTTCACAGGCGGAAGCGGTGATGGATCTGATCAGGGCCAAAACGGACCGTGCCATGAATGTCGCCATGAACCAGATGGAAGGACGGCTTTCCGCACTAGTCCGCCGTCTTCGGGATGAATTGTTAGAAACACTTGCCCATGTTGAGGTTAATATAGATTATCCGGAATATGATGACGTCGAAGAAATGACGCATCAGCTTCTAGTAGAGAAGGCGGGCGGCGTGAAGAAAGAAATTGAAGCGCTGCTTCGTACGTCTGAGCAGGGGAAAATTTTACGCGAGGGATTGTCTACCGTAATCATCGGTCGTCCGAACGTCGGGAAATCTTCTTTGCTTAACAGTCTTGTCCATGAAACGAAGGCGATCGTAACGGATATTCCGGGAACGACGCGTGATGTGATTGAGGAATATGTCAATGTCCGAGGCGTGCCGCTCCGGCTTGTCGACACCGCCGGAATCCGTGAGACCGAAGACATCGTCGAAAGAATCGGTGTAGAACGCTCACGCCAGGTTCTGAAGGAAGCGGATCTCATTTTGCTTGTGCTTAACCACAGCGAAGAGCTTTCTGAAGAAGATGTGAAATTATTTGAAGCGGTTGAGGGAATGGACGTCATAGTCATTATGAATAAGACGGATCTTGAGGCTAAGATTGACGCTGAGCGCGTCAAGGAGCTTGCGAAAGGCCGGCCTGTCGTCACGACCTCATTGCTGAAAGAAGAAGGCATACAAGATTTAGAGGAAGCGATTCAGTCGCTATTTTATACAGGAGCGATCGAAAGCGGAGATCTCACATATGTCAGCAATACCCGTCATATCTCGATTCTGCATCAGGCAAAGCAAGCGATTGATGATGCGCTGAACGGAATTGAACAGGATGTTCCGATTGATATGGTGCAAATTGATCTGACAAGGTGCTGGGAGCTGCTGGGCGAAATCATCGGTGATGCCGTCCACGAAAGCTTAATTGATCAGCTCTTTTCACAATTTTGTTTAGGTAAATAAAAGGGAGGAAAAAACCATGGGGTATGAAGCAGGCCAATACGACGTAATCGTCATCGGCGCCGGGCATGCCGGTGTTGAGGCTGCCCTCGCATCCGCCCGTCAGGGAGCTAAAACGCTTGTTTTGACGATTAATCTTGATATGGTTGCGTTTATGCCATGTAATCCGTCTGTCGGCGGCCCCGCAAAAGGGATTGTCGTCCGCGAAATTGACGCGCTCGGCGGAGAAATGGCTAGAAATATAGATAAAACTCATATTCAAATGAGAATGCTGAATACAGGGAAAGGTCCGGCCGTACGGGCGCTGCGTGCGCAGGCGGATAAATTCCAATATCAGCATGAAATGAAGCATACACTGGAAAAAACACCGAATCTGACACTTCTTCAAGGGATTGCCGAGCGTTTAATCATTGAAGACGGTGAGTGCCGCGGTGTCATTACGCAAACCGGTGCTGAATATAAGGCAAAATCGGTCGTGCTGACAACCGGAACGTATTTAAGAGGGCGGATCATTCTCGGAGATCTGTCTTACTCAAGCGGCCCGAATAACCAGCAGCCGTCTATTAAACTTTCTGAGCACTTAGAGGAGCTTGGTTTTGATCTCGTTCGTTTTAAAACGGGAACGCCTCCTCGCGTCTCAAGCGATTCCATTGATTACAGCAAAACAGAAATCCAGCCGGGAGATCCGGTTCCGCGCGCTTTCTCATATGAAACGGTTGAATACATTACCGATCAGCTGCCTTGCTGGCTGACTTACACGAGTCCTGAGACTCATGAGATCATTGACAGCAACCTGCATCGTTCACCAATGTATTCCGGTATGATTAAGGGAACAGGACCGAGATATTGCCCTTCCATTGAAGATAAAGTCGTTCGCTTTAATGATAAACCGCGTCACCAGATTTTCCTTGAGCCGGAAGGCAGAAATACGCAGGAAGTATACGTTCAAGGTTTATCCACGAGCCTTCCTGAGGACGTTCAGCAGCGGATGCTGGCGACCATTCCGGGACTGGAAAAGGTGCAGATGATGAGAGCCGGATACGCGATTGAGTATGACGCGATCGTACCGACGCAGCTTTGGCCTACACTGGAGACGAAAAAAATCCCTAACCTGTACACGGCCGGTCAAATTAACGGTACATCAGGCTATGAGGAAGCAGCCGGGCAAGGAATTATGGCAGGAATTAACGCAGGCCGCAAAGCGCTTGGAAAAGAAGAGGTTATCCTCAGCCGTTCCGATGCGTATATCGGCGTATTGATTGATGATTTGGTAACGAAAGGAACCAATGAACCGTATCGTCTGCTGACTTCACGGGCGGAATACAGACTGCTGCTCCGCCATGACAACGCGGATCTTCGTCTGACGGAAATCGGCCATGAGATCGGCTTAATTTCGGATGAGCGCTATGAAGCGTTTGAAAAGAAAAAAGCGGCGATCGAGGCTGAGAAAAAACGTCTCTGGTCTGTTATTATCAAGCCGTCTCCTGAGAATCAGGAATATATCCGTTCACTCGGCGGAAGCGAGCTGAAAGATGGAGTGCGCGGCACAGATTTAATGAAACGTCCGGAAATGAACTATGAAACAGTGACAAAACTTGCGCCTGCTGATTCTCCGGTTCCGCAAGATGTGGCGGAACAAGTGGAAATCCAAGTGAAATATGAAGGATATATCGAAAAATCCTTGCAGCAAGTGGAGAAGCTGAAGAAGATGGAAAACAAAAAAATCCCTGATCGGATTGATTATGACGCCATTAAAGGAATTGCTACTGAAGCCCGTCAAAAGCTGAAAGAAGTACGTCCTTTATCAGTTGCTCAAGCCTCCCGTATTTCCGGGGTCAATCCGGCAGACATTTCAATCCTGCTGGTTTACCTGGAGCAGGGCCGTATTGCCAAGGTAGCTGAATAGAAAGGATGACGGCATGAATATAGAGGAATTTACATCCAGTTTAGCGGAGAAAGGGATTTCCCTTTCTGACCGCCAGCTGGAGCAATTCGAGTTGTATTACCAGATGCTCGTGGAATGGAACGAAAAAATGAATCTGACGTCCATCACTGAGAAAAAGGAAGTATATCTAAAGCATTTTTATGATTCGATTACGGCGGCATTTTATATTGATTTTGAAAAGATCACCACCCTTTGTGACGTTGGCGCCGGTGCCGGTTTTCCAAGCCTGCCCGTCAAAATCTGCTTCCCGCATCTGCATGTCACCATCGTCGATTCACTGAATAAGCGGATTACGTTTTTGGAAACTCTCTCTGATGCTTTACAATTAGAGCATACGACATTTGTCCATGACAGGGCAGAGACATTCGGACAGCGGAAGGACGTCCGGGAAAGCTTTGATCTCGTGACCGCTCGTGCGGTGGCGCGTCTGTCAGTCCTCAGTGAGCTTTGTCTGCCGCTTGTCAAGAAAAACGGCGTATTTGCGGCACTAAAAGCAGCAGCCGCTGATGAAGAGCTGAAAGCGGGGCAAAAGGCGATTAAAGTATTGGGAGGAGAGCTTGAACAAGTTCATTCATTTACACTTCCCGTCGAAGAAAGTGAACGGAACATTATGATCATTCGCAAGACGAAAAGCACTCCGAAAAAATATCCGAGAAAACCGGGTACTCCGAATAAATCGCCAATTGAAGGGTAATTTAGACAGCCTGATGTGACAATTCCATCATATTTTCTGCAAAATTGATGAAGATACAGCAGGAAAAACCATGAGAAAATAGAATTATAAAAATGGCAGTTTTTAAAGGTGGTGTAGGTACATGAAGCATTCATTCTCTCGTTTCTTCGGGTTTGGTGAGAAGGAAGAGGAACCGGAGATAGCAGAGCATGATACAAACAAAGAAGAGATACTCGAAATACCGGTACATGCTATCGTTCCCAACCGTTTTCAGCCACGCACCATTTTCTCAGATGAAAAGATCAAAGAGTTAGCAATGACTATCCATACACACGGCATCATTCAGCCGATTGTTGTCAGACATACAGAAGATGAAGGACAATATGAGCTCATTGCGGGTGAAAGGCGCTGGAGAGCGGTACAGACGCTTGAATGGGAAAATATCCCTGCGATTATAAAGAACTTCTCTGATACGGAAACAGCTTCTGTCGCTTTGATTGAAAACCTGCAGAGAGAAGAATTGTCCTCCATTGAGGAAGCTCATGCGTACGCAAGGCTGTTAGAACTTCATGATTTAACACAGGAAGCCTTGGCGCAGCGCTTAGGAAAAGGCCAGTCAACGATTGCGAACAAGCTCCGATTGTTAAAGCTCCCTGAACCCGTCCAGGATGCGATTATGGAGAAAAAAATCACGGAACGCCATGCAAGAGCCCTGATCCCGCTCAAACAGCCTGAGCTTCAGGTCACATTGCTTGCGGAAATCATCGAGAAAAGCTTAAACGTCAAGCAGACGGAAGACCGAGTGGTGAAAATGCTTGAACAGAATAAGCAGAAACCGAAGCCGAGACGCAAAGCGTTCAGCAGGGATACAAGAATTGCGATGAATACGATTCGCCAGTCCCTGTCCATGGTGGAAGACAGCGGCGTCAGACTGAATACTGAGGAAGAAGAATTCGAAGAGTACATTCAGCTTACCATTCGGATACCTAAATAAAAACTCTCCTGATCAGCAGGGGAGTTTTTATTTAGCCAAAAAACTATTTTGAGATAATAATAGATGTATTCTGCACTATGTATTATAAATGTAAAAATTTATCTTTTTGTGTCGCGAATTGTCTTTTTACAGTCAAAAAAGTCACTTTATCGGAGAATTTATAAGAGAAAGTGTCTTTTTTGTTTGCGTTTTTTTCACTTGCTGATAAACAAATTATGAAAAAAATAAAACGCTTTACTCTTTTTTTGATAAGATAGAAACAAGACAGTACATGTTCATGTGAAGGTAGGTGACATCGTGGGAAAAATCATAGCAATTACGAACCAAAAAGGCGGAGTCGGGAAAACAACGACTTCTGTTAATCTGGGGGCTTGCTTAGCTTACATAGGTAAAAGGGTTCTTCTTGTTGATATTGATCCGCAGGGCAACGCAACGAGCGGATTAGGGATTGAAAAAGCCGATGTGGATCATTGTGTGTACGACATTTTAGTAGATGACGCAGATGTAACAGATATTATTAAACCGACTTCAGTAGAGAACTTAGATGTCATTCCAGCCACGATCCAGCTTGCGGGAGCGGAAATCGAATTGGTTCCGACGATCTCACGGGAGGTAAGGCTGAAAAGAGCATTAGAATCAGTGAAACAAAATTACGACTACATGATTATTGATTGTCCTCCGTCGCTCGGGTTATTAACGATTAATGCGCTTACCGCATCAGATTCAGTTGTTATCCCGGTTCAGTGCGAATACTACGCTCTTGAAGGATTGAGTCAATTATTAAATACAGTTCGGCTTGTGCAAAAACATTTAAATACAGACTTAATGATAGAAGGAGTGCTTCTGACGATGCTTGATGCCAGAACGAATCTCGGCATTCAAGTGATAGAAGAGGTGAAGAAATACTTTAGAGATAAGGTGTATCAAACCATTATTCCTCGTAATGTCCGTTTAAGTGAGGCGCCGAGTCACGGCAAGCCGATCATATTATACGATCCGCGTTCGAGAGGTGCGGAAGTATATTTAGATTTAGCAAAGGAAGTGGCAGCGAATGGCTAAAGGCGGGCTCGGAAAAGGGATTAATGCGTTGTTTAATCAAGTTGATTTGTCTGAAGAGACAGTGGAAGAGATTAAAATCAGTGATTTGCGCCCCAATCCTTATCAGCCAAGAAAACAATTTGATGATGAGTCATTAGCTGAACTGAAGGAATCCATCATTCAGCATGGCATTCTTCAGCCCATTATCGTGAGAAAATCACTTAAAGGCTACGATATTGTAGCCGGGGAACGCCGTTATCGTGCTGCAAAGCTTGCCGGGAAAGAAACAGTGCCGGCTATCGTGCGGGAGTTATCTGAATCGCTGATGCGGGAAATCGCTCTTTTGGAGAACCTTCAGCGTGAAGATTTATCACCGCTTGAAGAAGCTCTGGCATATGATTCACTGCTGAAACATTTGGATATTACCCAGGAACAGCTCGCTAAACGTCTCGGGAAAAGCAGACCTCATATTGCCAACCATTTGAGACTGCTGACACTGCCTGAAAGCATCCAAAACCTTATTGCAGAAGGTACGTTATCCATGGGGCACGGCAGGACCTTGCTCGGTTTGAAAAATAAAAACAAGCTTGAACCGCTGGTGAAGAAAGTGGTTGAAGAACAGCTGAACGTCCGTCAGCTTGAACAGCTCATTCAGCAGTTAAACAATAATGTTCCACGTGAAACAAAGAAAAAAGAACCTGTTCAAGATGTGGTGTTAAAAGAGCGGGAATCATATTTGCAAAATTACTTCGGAACAACAGTCAATATTAAGAGACAAAAGAAAAAAGGGAAAATTGAGATTGAGTTTTTCTCAAATGAAGACCTTGAACGTATCCTCGAACTGTTGTCAGAAAGAGAAGCATAAAAACCATCTTTTTATAAAAGATGGTTTTTTTATATACGTCTTGTCAGCTTATGAAACGGACTGAGACGTTCCTGCCGTCCTTCTGATTTATCCGTCAGCTGTAATCCCTCTGCCAAAACATTCGCCATGCTCATCACAAGATGAAGCCTCGTATTCTGCAGGACAAAATACTCCATAAACCCGCTGACATTGACGATTCCATTAATATGAACGTCACCTATCTCAGGAAGGTCTTTTTGAACACCGGCTCCGGGCTTCAGCGGTCCATCGCCGATTTGAAATGACCCTACGCTTTTAACGCGGCCTAAACAAGCGTCAACCGCTATAATAAACGGATTTTTATGTATATGTTGAATATGTTTCAGTTTGTCTTTCATATTTACGGCGTGAACGGGGTCTGACAGTGTTCCGTAAACGTGTAATCTGCCTAACTTCATGTTTTCCAACTTTGTTCCCACAAGCGGACCTAATGAATCTCCGGTTGATCGATCTGTACCGATACACACGATGACTAACGGTCTGCCGCCTGCTTTACGTAAAGATGAAGCAAGGATCGCTTGTATTTGATTCGCGGCAGAGGAATCCGTATGAGAAACATATTGTTTTGCCCGTTCCTGAGAAAAAAGCCCGCCTTTTCGATTCATAGGGTTCACTTCCTTGTCATGTCATACGAGTATTACACTGATGTTTGTGGTGATGTATGGTTGTTTACAGTATATCCAGCACTGTCTTTTTTTATGCTTATGTCATAATCAATCTGCCGGGTAAAAAAATGAACCTGAAGCTGTTGTTCTTCAAGTTCATGAAAGGTATAAGACCATATGATCTACATCGACATATTGTTGGTGATCTAATTTCAGCGCTCTTTTTTCTGTAGAGAAGAGGATAAAACCTAACTGAGCGTAGAGTTTTTTTGCAGGTTCATTGGTTGAAGTAACCGAGAGGTGGAGCTGTTCCGTATCTTTCATCTTTTTTGCTTGGCTGATGGCTTCAGTCATTAAGGCTTTTCCTGCGCCTGATCCTCGATGTTTAGGAGAAACATACATAGAACCGATAACCGCAATGTGTCTTAGTTTATAAAGCGGATGATTGGATATTTTAATGATGCCTATAAGACTGCCATTCTCAATGGCGCCAAGCACTATAGCATTGTCGGCTTCAAGCCTGGCTTTGAATTTTTCGGGCGGCCATTCTTTCTCCTCATCATAGCTGACCGCAAATGCGTCCGGGTGATCTTTTAATGCTTTGAGCCTGATGCTGGAGTAAAGCTGGGTGTCACTTGCGCTTAAACGCCTGATGTACATGATTTGAGCTCCTTACACGAATGAATTTTCTGAGTAGTCAATCATCTTTATCGTACCATATTTGTCCCGTTTGTATGAATGATTGCCGCTGTCGCTCAATATAGTAGCAATATGCGGAGATTATCAGAAATTTTATGAGGTGATAAGGTTGTGGAGAGCCGGAATGAGGTGGATGCTGCTCATATTAAGCAGCCAGATTGGAGCCGGGTATGCAAGCGGGCAGGAAATATGGCAGTTTTTCGGTGTTGAAAGCGGACTGGCCATTGTATTGTTTACAGTCATGTTCACCATTTCGGCTTATATTGTGCTGAAGATCAGCTATCAGGTCCAATCAACGCACTTTTTACCTGTGCTTGAGCATTTGATGGGGCCGGCTCTTGCCAAAATCTATGATATTCTTATCATGTTTTATTTATTTTCAACGACGACGGTCATGATTGCCGGCGGCGGTGTGACGCTGCAAATGTACAAGCTGCCGTTTTGGATCGGTATTTTTCTTCTTTGCATTGTGACCATCTGTTTATTCTTTTGGGATATAAAAGGAATATTATCTCTGAATAGCATTTTGATACCGATTCTTGTAGCGGGGCTGTTATATGCATTGATCTTTTTTCAGACAACCCATCACTATACGTGGACGATAGATTTAACCCGTCAATATAATTGGCCGGCAAGCATTACCTTTACGTCATTAAACATCCTTTCTGTTGTGGCGGTTCTTTCTTCTGTCGGGAAGGATATGAAAGGACTTGGGGAAGCGAAAATCGCCAGTGTTGTCAGCGGGCTGATTTTCGGTGTGATTTCATTTGTCTACAATGAAACGCTTGTACAGCTCTCAGGCAGTCTCACACATTATGAGATTCCTCTCTTTGCCGTACTTGAAGGTGCTCCTTATCCGTTGTTTCTTTGTATGACAGCCGTGCTTTTTTTAGCCATTTATACGACAACCGTGACCGGTCTGTTCGGGCTGTCCAGCCGCATGCTTGTTTTTGTGAAATTGCCGAGATGGACGCTCGTTCTTCTTCTTTTAGCTGTGATGGTGCCCTTTACGACAATCGGCTTTTCAGATTTAATCGCCATTTTGTATCCCATTTACGGGCTCTTAAGTCTTTATTTGCTGGTATGTCTTCTTCTTTACCCTGTATTAGGGAGATGGAAAAAAGTATAATGCTCATTTTGAGTGCGGCCGTTGCTCTTATCCTGACTTTTTTTGTACAATGAATAAAGCAGTCTATGGAGAGAGGTGAAGGGTCTTGGCGGATAAAGACTTTGGCCTGAATGATATTGTTGAAATGAAGAAGCCGCACCCTTGCGGTGAAAACAGATGGAAAATCATTCGGATGGGAATGGATATTCGGATCAAATGCACGGGTTGTTCCCACAGTGTCATGATTCCGAGAAGAGATTTTGAGAGAAAGCTGAAAAAAGTACTCGTCAAGCATGAGGAGCCTACATCATAAAGGCTGACGCTCATGCTTTTTCATATAGAGGAGAGGAAGAGGCCAGATGAGCAAAGTGCATCAGTCAGCGTGTCCGCTGAATTGCTGGGACAGCTGCGGCTTTTTGGTGACAGTTGAGGATGGAAAGGTGACGAAAGTAGACGGAGACCCGAATCACCCCATCACAGAAGGGAAAATTTGCGGCCGGGGCAGAATGCTGGAGACAAAAACGAATGCACCGGAGCGGCTTCGTTTTCCTTTAAAAAAGAAAGACGGCGAATTTGTCCGCATTTCCTGGGAGCAGGCGTTAGATGAAATTGCGGAAAAAATGGCGGAGATTAAGGAAACGCTGGGCACTGCCGCTGTGCTGCACAGTCATGACTACGCCAATAACGGTCTTTTGAAAGCGCTCGACCAGCGTTTTTTCAATGGATACGGCGGTGTGACAGAGATTGCGGGCAGCATTTGCTGGGGATCCGGAATTGAGGCGCAGCGCTGGGATTTCGGCCGTTCTTACGGGCATGGACCGCTTGATATTTATCACAGCAAGCATGTGATCGTATGGGGCAGAAACGTGTCACGGACGAATATGCACCTCTATCATCATTTGCAGCAGGTGAAGAAAAAAGGAGCGACACTGACGGTCATTGACCCTATTTTTAACCCGACTGCAAAGCTTGCCGACCGGTATATATCCGTTAAACCCGGAATGGATGGCTGGCTTGCGGCGGGTGTTTTGAAAATATTATGCCAAACCGGCAGAACGGATGCCGATTTCATTCAAAAGCATTCGATCGGTTTTGAAGAAATAGAAAAGCTGCTGCACACGATTTCTTTGGATGAGATCATTGAGAAAACCGAAACGTCTTTAGAAGTGCTTGAATATCTTGCTGATCTATATGCTGACGGTCCCGCTTCTACTTTTATGGGTCTTGGGATGCAGAGATATAAAAACGGCGGCGGGACGATACGCTGGATTGACGCTTTAGCGGCAGCGAGCGGAAATGTCGGTATTAAAGGCGGCGGAGCCAACTTTGGAAATGTCCAAGTCGGTGAAAGCTTTGCAAAGACCGAACTCACCCGTCCTGACCTGAAGAAAAACACGAGAACGTTTTCGATGATGACACAGGCCGAAGAGGCGCTGAACGCAGCCGACCCGCCGATTGAGATGATTATCGTGACGTGCGGCAATCCGCTGACACAGGTGCCGAATACAAAAAAAGTGAAGGAAGCGTTTGAAAAAACACCGGTCACAGTGGCCATTGATTCGGTCATGACCGATACGGCGAAGCTCTGTGACTATGTACTGCCGACGGCCGTTGTTTTTGAAGAAGAAGATATTTATTACTCCAGCATGTACCATCACTATGTTCAGTATGGCAGAAAGCTTGCGGAACCGCAGGGAGAGGCGAAATCAGACCGCTGGATCTGGACGGAGCTCGCCAAGCGTCTCGGATTCGGAGAGCTGTTTGATTACAGTACGGAAGATTTCTTGAAAATGGGGCTTTCTTCTTTGGAGAAAGAAGGAATCACCCTTGAGCGATTAAAGGAAAAAGGCCATATGCCGCTTCCGGTCAAACAGGTTCCGTGGAATGATTTCCAATTTTTAACCCCGAGCGGAAAGTTTGAATTCGTCTCGTCATTGGCAGAACAGAAAGGATACAGCGGCCTCCCTCAATTGGAAGTGCCGGAAGAATCCGTTTATCACGACGCCGGGCTGGCCGGGAAATATCCGTATACGCTGCTGTCCATTCACCCGCAGCGCTCCAATCATTCACAGCACGTGCCGTTTATTGAAAAGCTTCAGCAGATTCAGGTGGATCTGTCGCCGGATATCGCCGAGGAGCTTTCTCTTCAGGACGGAGATACGGCAGAGGTATACAATGACCGCGGACGTCTGCGCGGCAGGGTGAAAATCATGAAGCAGGCTCACCCGAAGACGGTGAATATAGATGAAGGCATGTGGTCGGCATTCGGAGGCTCGGTCAACATGCTTACAAAAGATTCAAATTCCGATAATGGAATGGGAAGTACGCTTTTTGACTGTCTGGTCGCGGTTAAAAAAGGATAATCTAAGGAGAGAGAGGGCGGGAAATGCTTTTTTCTCAGCTTGTCTTTTCCTATGAACCTCCTTATAATTGCTCTAGGTTTACAATACGTTTAATACGATGATGGTTTGATATAGAGGAGATGAAAGAATGGCTTTAACTGCTGGAATTGTCGGTTTGCCGAATGTGGGAAAATCGACGTTATTTAATGCAATTACCCAGGCTGGTGCCGAATCAGCCAACTACCCGTTCTGTACAATTGATCCGAACGTGGGAATCGTGGAAGTGCCTGATGAACGTCTGCAAAAGCTGACTGAATTGGTGAACCCGAAAAAAACGGTGCCGACTGCGTTTGAATTCACTGATATCGCGGGGATCGTAAAAGGCGCATCTAAAGGTGAAGGGCTGGGAAATAAGTTTCTTTCTCATATCCGTCAGGTAGACGCGATCTGTCACGTTGTACGGGCATTCGCGGATGACAATATTACGCACGTATCAGGGAAAGTCGATCCGATTGATGATATTGAAACGATCAATCTTGAATTGATTCTTGCCGACATGGAGACAGTCGAAAAACGCATCACACGGGTAAGCAAGCTTGCGAAGCAAAAAGACAAAGAAGCGGTTATTGAATTTGACATTCTGTCTAAATTAAAAGAAGCTTTCGAACAAGAAAAGCCTGCACGTTCCGTTGAATTTACTGAAGAACAGCAAAAGCTTGTGAAGCAGCTTCATTTGCTTACGTCAAAACCCGTGCTTTATGTGGCGAATGTAAGCGAGGATGAAGTGGCTGATCCTTCAGACAATGAATACGTTGCGAAAATCCGTGAGTACGCCGCGGGTGAAAATGCCGAGGTCATCGTCGTCTGCGCGAAAATTGAATCTGAAATTGCTGAATTGGAAGGCGAAGAAAAGCAAATGTTCCTTGAAGAGCTCGGCATTGAAGAGTCAGGCCTTGATCAGCTGATTAAAGCGTCATACTCTCTTCTCGGCCTTGCGACATACTTTACGGCGGGCGAACAGGAAGTGCGCGCTTGGACATTCAGAAAAGGCATGAAAGCACCTGAGTGTGCGGGTATCATCCACACTGACTTTGAACGCGGCTTTATCCGCGCTGAAACGGTTGCTTATGAAGACCTCTTGGCAGGCGGCGGAATGTCCGGAGCCAAAGAAGCCGGAAAAGTGCGTCTGGAAGGTAAGGAATATATCGTCCAAGACGGAGATGTCATTCATTTCCGATTTAATGTATAGGACACAGTTGTAAAGGGACAAGAGCTTTGGTATAATATAAACTTGTGAGTAATAGAATTATTGCTCCTTGCCCATTTAAGGGCCGCTTAGACCAAAAGGAGGTGCAAACAGATGAAAAAGTACGAAGTTATGTACATTATCCGTCCAAACATTGACGAAGAGTCAAAGAAGGCAGTTATCGAGCGTTTCAACAACGTTTTGACTTCTAACGGAGCGGAGATCACTGGAACAAAAGATTGGGGTAAACGTCGTCTTGCTTACGAAATCAACGATTTCCGTGACGGTTTCTACCAAATCTTAAACGTTCAGTCTGAAGCTGCAGCGGTTGCTGAATTCGACCGTTTAGCTAAGATCAGTGACGATATCATTCGCCACATCGTTGTTAAAGAAGAAGAATAAGCAATTTGAAATATATAATGTTAAAAGGTGGTCTTTCATATGCTTAACCGAGTTGTATTAGTCGGAAGACTGACAAAAGACCCAGAGCTTCGTTATACGCCAAGCGGTGCGGCTGTCGCCACGTTTACTCTTGCTGTGAATCGTACATTCACGAACCAGTCCGGAGAACGTGAAGCCGATTTCATTAATTGTGTCACTTGGAGAAGACAAGCCGAAAACGTTGCAAACTTTCTTAAAAAAGGAAGCCTTGCCGGCGTAGACGGCCGACTCCAGACAAGAAATTATGAAAATCAGCAGGGACAGCGTGTCTTCGTGACAGAAGTCCAAGCTGAAAGTGTTCAATTTCTTGAGCCTAAAAACAGCGGCGGTTCTGGATCAGGCGGATACAACGAAGGAAACAGCGGCGGAGGCCAATACTTTGGCGGAGGCCAAAATGATAATCCGTTCGGCGGAAATCAGAACAGCCAGAGACGAAATCAAGGGAACAGCTTTAATGATGATCCATTTGCCAACGACGGCAAGCCGATTGACATCTCGGATGATGATCTTCCGTTCTAATAGATTATCGCTATATTCATAACAAGAAAGGTGGGAAATGACAATGGCAGGAGGACGCAGAGGCGGTCGTGCGAAACGCCGTAAGGTTTGTTACTTCACTTCTAACGGCATTACGCACATCGATTACAAAGATGTAGATCTTCTTAGAAAGTTTGTTTCTGAGCGTGGTAAAATCTTACCTCGCCGTGTAACTGGAACAAATGCGAAATACCAACGTAAATTGACTATCGCGATCAAACGCGCACGTCAAATGGCTTTACTTCCATACGTAACTGGCGAGTAAGCCGAAAGAAAAGAGCAAGAGCCTGCGGGCTCCTGCTCTTTTTTTATGTCATTCCGTCCCCATCCTGCCGAAATGTTTCACATGAAACATGGAAGGGCTTTTTACATCCGTCATTGTTATCTTGCTCGCTTATTCAAATATGCGTACTTATAAAATGAATTTGTTTATACTGAAGAACAGGGGGGGACTGAGATGGAAACGGAAAGAAATATCCTGACAGATGAGAAGTGGAACGCAATCATACACAATGATGTTTCCTATGACGCGGTATTTTATTATGCAGTAAAAACGACGGGGATTTTCTGCCGCCCTTCTTGTAAATCGAGAGTTCCGAATAAGGAAAACGTACTGGTGTTTGATACGGCTGAAGCAGCGCTAAAGAGACATTTTCGTCCTTGTAAAAGGTGCCGGCCGAACGGTCTTCGTCTCCCAGATGAAGAATGGGTTGCGCAAATCACTGAGTATATTGACGGCCATTATCATGAACCCCTGCCTCTGAGCGTACTGGCAGATATGTGTCACGGCAGCCCCTATCATTTACAGCGGACATTTAAAAAAATCAAAGGGACATCTCCGATTGAGTATATACAGAAAAAAAGACTCGCGAAGGCGGGGGATCTTTTAATGCATACTGATAAGACAGTTATGGAGATCGCTCTGACTGTCGGATTTCCAAACACAGCGCATTTTGCGACCCTTTTCAAAAAGAGAACCGGAAGTTCGCCCACAGAATACAGAAAAACTGCCGGAACGAGACAGGGAGGTTCATTATGAGTAAAGAGACGATGATCTATTGGACACGCTTCACGTGGAATGATTGGCGACTGTATACAGCCGCTACTTCCAAGGGGCTTTGCTTCATAGGTTCAAATCATGGTAACTTTGAAGAACTTGTGCAGTGGGCAGGAAAAGCCATGCCGGAATACCGATTGGTGCGTGATGATGAAAAACTGGCGTCTTACACAGCAGAGCTGTCTGAGTACATCAAAAATGGCAGAGCGGTATTTTCCGTCCCGCTCGATCTTTATGGGACGGAATTTCAGCTTGCTGTATGGAAAGCGCTTATGGACATACCGTATGGCGAGATATACTCCTATTCGGATATAGCAGAAATGATCCGGAAACCGTCAGCCGTAAGAGCCGTGGGCGCCGCAATCGGGAAAAATCCGGTATTGATTACGGTTCCGTGCCATCGTGTCATCGGGAAAAACGGAAAACTGACCGGATTCAGAGGCGGTTTAGAAATGAAAAAACAGCTGTTGGCATTAGAGGGCAGGCACAATAAAACATGGAAATAGACACATGCTGAATGTTAATACCGGCTGAGCCGGCGGGAGGGAACACATGAAACTGATTTCTTGGAATGTAAACGGCTTGCGTGCCGTGATGAAAAAAAGAGATATCAATACTTACGTTCAGGAAACGAAAGCCGATATTCTATGTCTGCAAGAAACAAAAGTACAGGACGGACAAGTATCATTACAGCCTGAAGGATATCACGCCTATTGGAACTATGCGGTGAAAAAAGGCTACTCAGGCACGGCTGTTTTCTCGAAAGAAGAGCCGCTGCACGTGTCCTATGGGTTGGGAATTGACAGCCATGATCAAGAAGGACGGGTGATCACGCTTGAATTTGAGCACGTGTTCGTCGTCAACTGCTACACGCCAAATGCCAAACGCGGATTAGAGCGAATTGATTACCGTCTTCAATGGGAAGCGGATTTTAAGGATTATCTGCAGAGGCTTGACCGGAAGAAGCTTGTGATCTTATGCGGCGATTTAAATGTCGCACACAGGGAGATAGACTTGAAAAATCCAAAAGCCAACCGAAAGAACGCCGGTTTCTCGGATCAGGAGCGGGAAGCGTTCAGCGCTCTGCTGAACGCGGGATTTACCGACTCGTTCCGCTATTTATATCCCGATCAGGAAGGCGCGTATTCCTGGTGGTCTTACAGGACGAATGCACGCGAGAAAAATATCGGCTGGCGGCTCGATTATGTTATTGTTTCAGACAGGCTGAAGCACCGGATCAGCCAAGCGGCCATTTGTGCCGATATCATGGGTTCTGACCATTGCCCTGTTGAAATGACAGTGGATTTATGATGAGATAGCAGTAAGAGAAATCCACTCTTGCTGCTTTTTTATTATCAAAAATGGAGGAGCACATGGCAAATATAAAAGAGATTGCGAAACTGGCGAATGTGTCGGTGGCCACTGTATCACGCGTGTTAAACCAACACCCGTACGTATCTGAGGAGAAAAGGCGTCTTGTGAATCAAGTAATGAAGGAGCTTGATTATACTCCTAATCGAACTGCCATTGATCTGATTCGCGGAAAGACCAATACGATCGGCGTAATATTGCCGTATAGTGACCATCCCTGCTTTGACAAAATTGTAAACGGTATCACGAAGGAAGCCTTTGCTCATGATTACGTGACAACCCTTCTCCCCACCAATTATGACCCCGCTATAGAGATGACGTATTTCGAACTGCTGAAAATGAAAAAGATTGACGGGCTGATTGTCACCTCCCGCGCGAATGAATGGGAAACAGCCGTGCCTTACCTTGAATACGGACCCATTGTCGCTTGTGAATATACACAGTACGAAGAGATTCCCTGCGCTTATAACGACAGACAGGCGGCTTACAGAGAGAGCTTTATGTATTTGAAAAACCGTGGGCACCAAGATGTTGCTTTTACATGTGTGCGGGAAGCGGAAAAAAGTCCGAGTACGGCCGACAAGGTAAATGCATATAAAGCGGTTTTCGGTTCTCTTGATGAAACCCGCATTATGGTCGGTTGCCATGATATGGACGATGGAAAGCGTGCGGGTGAGCATTTCTGGGGTTTCAGCAAGCCGCCGACGGCCGTCTATGCGCATAGTGATGATGTGGCTGCCGGCTTGTACCAATTTGCGAAAGAACAGAAATGGGACGCGGAGATCATCGGTGAAGGAAATTTGAGCGTCAGCCGGGTTTTGAATATTCCATCTCTGGAACTTCATTTAGAACGGGTCGGAAAAGAAGCATTTTTGCTGTTTTTGCACGGAGAAACAACTAAAAAACAAATTATGCATCAATTTCAGAGGAAAAAGTCTTGAGCTGAAATGGATTTCATGCCTTATAACTAGATTGAGGAAAAAAGGGAGGCGGACATATGCGAATTGAACATGCAGCGATATGGGTCAAAGATTTAGAACGGATGAAAGAATTTTATGAGAAATACTTCGGGGCAAAGGCCAATGACCTTTACCATAATGAGAAAAAGGATTTCAAATCGTACTTTCTTTCATTTGACTCCGGATGCAGGCTGGAACTTATGAAAAAAGGAGGCGTTGATGAAACTCCGTCACAGAATATGACCGGATGGGCGCATCTCGCGTTTTCTACAGGCAGCAAGGAGCGGGTGAATGAACTGACGGAGACGTTTAAAAATGACGGATTTCAGGTTGTAAGCGGCCCGCGTGTAACGGGTGACGGATATTATGAGAGCGTGATAGAGGATGGGGAAGGCAATTTGATAGAAATCACAGTGTAACAGTGCGGGGTGAACCCGCACTGTTTTATTGATTATATTTGCTGTGCATTTGTTTTCGGGCCGAAGAGGATTAACAGAACGGAACATAGAAGCCAGCAGCCGCCGATGAACAAAAAGACACTGATGTATCCGAGTTTTACGGCAATAAATCCGACGAGCAGGGAACCGAATATGTTGGAAAAACGGCCGAGCCCGTACGCCAGCCCGCTGCCCGCCGAACGATATTCCGTCGGATACGGCTCTGATGTGTATGCGTATAAATTTGAGGTGAAAACCCGTTCCGTGACGTTGACGACAAATCCAAACACAATAATCATCACGGGAATAAATGTCATGCCGTACAACAGTCCGGCAATGGCAGTCAGAAAAGCGCTTGCGGCCAGAATCCATTTCCTTTGGAACGTTTCGGATATCATGGATCCGAGCAACGCGCCAAGCGGGGCGCCGACAGAGTGAAGCACATTGTACCACAGCGTTTTTTCCATGGTGATGCCGTTGCTTTTCAGCAGGCTGGGCACCCATGAGGCAAAGCCGTAAAAGCCAAAGGTTTCAAGAATCCATACTGCAGACAGGATGATGGTGATCTTTAAATTCCTGCCCTGAAACAGCCCTAAGTAGCCGGCGTGCTTCACTGTATGTACTTCTGCTGCTTCTTTTGGCGCGGGGAGCGGACCTTTTTCTTTCTCTACGCGGGCTTCAAGCCGATTCATAATGGCGTCTGCCTGATCATATGCCCCCCGATTTTCGTGCCAGCGCGGCGATTCCTCAAGCCGGCGGATAAAAAAGAAATAAATGAGACCGGCCGCGCCCCATACAAAAACGAGCCGCCACCCCCATGAGCCTAACGGAATGACAAAAGCGGATACGACGTTTGTCACGGGAACGCCGATTAAGCCGATCATGGCGCAAAAGGAAATGTATTTTCCCCGAACGGAGGATGGGAAGAATTCCGCCAAGTAGCTGTTAGTGACAATCATGGCGGCCGCGACGCCGAGACCTGTCAAAAACCTAAAAATCATTAAGGAAGGAATGTCCCATGCCAGCGCATTCAGAAAAGATGAGATCGAAAAGATAAGGACAAAACAATTCAGCGCTTTTTTCCTGCCGATCCGATCGGACAGCCTGCCGCCGAGCGAGGCGCCTAAAAACATGCCCAGGAAGGATGCAGCCGTGATGTCGGCAATGGTGGACAGCTTCACGCCCCAATGCTCAATCAGCGCAGGAGCCACGTTGCTGAGCGTAAACAGATCAGCGAGATCGAAAAAATAGATGATTCCGAGAGCGGTTAATACTTGATAGTGCACACGCGAAATGGGGAGCCGGTCTAATCGGTTCGCCACATTTGAGAATGTCTGATGTTTCATAAAAAACCCCCTGACTTGGCAAAATGTAATCAGAAAATACTGTAAATTCATCTGACAAATACATTATAAAGGTCTTTTTATGGCAAAAACAGAGTGCAAATAACCAGAGCCGAAGGAAACGGCATAGCGCTTTCTTCTTAAAAATATATAACATTTTCTATATCTGATTCTGTTTATATTGTAAAATGTTGAAGGAAAGGAAGTTGATGCATAAAAATGAATATGTTTATAAGGCCCGCAGAAGGAAGAAATAGTGTGTGGAGATATCTCCTTTCTCTGTGGGTCATTGCGGGTTTGTTCTTTTTTGGAAGCATATTGACCGTGTTTTATATGTTTCTCACGTCCGAGTTCAATCCTTCATTGACGATAGATTGGGATGAAGCGGCATTAAGTGACCCGCTGGCGGATATTTATTTACAGCATATCGTCTATTTCATAGCCATCCCGGGCATTTGGATAGCGGTTCGTTTCATTATGAAACGGCGGTTTTTATCCATCATCACACCGAATCAGTCGCTGAACTGGAAGCGGATTTTCTTTGGATTCGGCACTTACTTTTTGTTGATGTTTATGGCAGGGCTGATTGATTTTTTAATCCATCCGGGTCGCTTCTCGCTTCAGGAATTCCATGCTTCACGCTTTCTGCTGCTGTTAGCGGCATCCATCTTTTTGGTGCCGATTCAAACCTCCGCGGAGGAATTTCTCTTTCGGGGTTTTCTGCTTCAGTTCGCCGGAAAACTGACGGCAAATGCGGTGGTTTTGACTGTCATCGTCGGCGGATTATTCGGCGCACTTCATTTCGGAAATCCGGAGATGGAAAACGGGGCTCTCTGGGCGGGAATCGGATATGTCACCATCGGCATGATCTGGACCTTTATCACGATTAAAACAGGCAGTCTGGAGATGTCCTTGGGCGGTCACGCTGCCAATAATATGTTTTTATTTATCTTTCTCACAGAGGATCATTCGGTGTACAGCGACATTCCGTCGCTATTTGCAACAGCAGCCGGCGGCTATGAAATATATGATTGCATATCGACTCTGGTGATCAATGTCATCTTCGCATGGCTCGCGTTCCGTTTTGTGAAAAAAGAAAAGCAGCAGGCCGCCTAGGCTCTGCTGCTGATTTGTAATGTGTTCATCGCTTCATCAATATCCGTCGTCGGCCTGCGGCAGGTGAAATTTTCACAAATGTAAACCGTCGTTTTACCGTCAATCATTTGATAACCCGCGGCAAAATCAGAAATGCCTGCAAGCTCTGACGGATGTTCCGCGGCGAGAATCGTATAGGCGGGAGTGAAATGTTCCTGAAGCGCCTCAATGAAACGCTTTCTGTCCGGATCATCTTTGCTTCCGAACACAACGATTTCTTTTTGCGGCATTGTATACGCCAGTACGCTTTGCATGAAGAAAGCGTTGCTGCTCGGGTAGGCCTCTATTTCCCGTTTGAAAACAGAAAACATGGCTTCAGCTTTTTCGATCAGTGATACATCACCCGTCAGGCGGCCGAGGCGAGGCAGCTGGACGGCAGCCGCGCTGTTTCCGGAAGGCACGGCTCCGTCATAAACTTCTTTTTCCCTGACAAGAAGAGTCTCGGCGTCATTCCCCGTAAAGAAGAAACCTCCGTGTCCTTCATCCCAGAACAGATCCAGCATGCTTGTACATAACGTTTTCGCTTTTTGCAGATAAGACGCATCAAAATCCGCTTCATACAGTTCAAGGTAGGCCCAGATGAGAAAAGCGTAATCATCGATAAATCCTTTGTTTTTCACTTCGCCCTCACGGTAGCGGACCATGACGCGCCCGTCCGGCATGAGGTGACGTTCGAGAAAGCGGATCGCTGTTTCAGCCATGCTGAGAAAGTTCGGCTCGTGAAATACCTTTGCGGCTTTTGCCAGTCCGGCAATCATGAGCGCGTTCCATGAGGTCAGCACTTTGTCATCTGTGTGCGGATAGCTTCTGTTTTCCCGCGCCTCCAGCAATTTTTTTCTTGCGCCTTCAAGACGTTCGGTCAGCTCATGTCCGGTGAGGCCGGTCTCTTCGAGGATGGCCTCACGCCGCGTGAAAATAAGGTTCGGGATGTTTTCTCCTTCGAAATTGCCTTGATCTGTGATGTTATATACTTTGCAATAAAGCGAGCCGAGTTCATCACCGAGAAGATCCATGATTTCTTTTTTTGACCATATGTAATATTTCCCCTCACGGCCTTCGGTATCAGCGTCTAAGGCTGAGAAAAAGCTGCCGTCTTCATGCATCATTTCCCGCTGAATAAACGTCACGATCTGCATCGCAACCTGTTTGTAGCGCTCATTGCCCGTGACCTGATAGGCTTCGGTATATGCGGTCAGGAGAAGGGCGTTGTCATACAGCATTTTCTCAAAGTGCGGCACGAGCCATTCATTATCAGTCGAGTAGCGGGCAAAGCCGAACCCGATGTGATCAAAAATACCGCCGTTCGCCATGCCGTCGAGTGTCTTGGTTACGCCTGCCAATGCCTGTTCCTTACCCGTATAGCTGTAGTAGCGAAGCAGAAACATGAGCATATGCGGCATCGGAAACTTCGGAGCCTGGCCGAACCCGCCGTACACCGTGTCAAACCCGCCGGCCAGCTGGCGATACGTGTCATGAACCGCCTGTTCGCCAAGCATGCCCTCAGCCGGGTGCACCTTGACTTCAAGATGAGCGGCGGCGTTTTCAGCAATATCCTCGACATGCTGCCGGTCATTTGCAAACGTTTCGGACAGATGTTCAAGCACATCGATAAAGCCAGGGCGGTTAAATTTGCTCGTCTTCGGAAAATACGTCCCCGCATAAAACGGCTTCTGATCAGGTGTGATGAACACATTCAGCGGCCACCCGCCCTGCCCCGTCATCAGCTGGCAGATTCTCATATACACGGAATCCACATCAGGCCGCTCCTCACGATCAACCTTGATGGCTATAAATTTATCATTTAGAATACCGGCGATCTCTTCGTCCTCAAAGGACTCGTGAGCCATTACGTGACACCAGTGACAAGTCGAATAGCCGATGCTGACAAGAACCGGCTTGTTTTCGCGTTTCGCTTTTTCGAAGGCTTCTTCTCCCCAAGGGTGCCAGTTTACTGGGTTGTGGGCGTGTTGAAGTAAGTACGGTGACTTCTCCGTGATTAAACTGTTGGGTTTGCTATTGTTTGGCATGGGATCACCTGATTTCTCTTATTATTTGTACGATTAACATACCACAATTCTCAAAAGTAATTCATTTCGTCTACCTTTGTGCACTAAACGCAAGTCATTAAAAATAGAGCTGCTTATGACTCCATTTTCAAGGTTAAGCTTTATCCACCTTATTGCTTTTTGGAAGAGAAATGGGAATTGAAATCATTTTCATTTTATCTGCTTTTAAATAGATAAAACACACCCCGATGACTGTGACTGCTCCGCCCAAAAGAGAAATAAAGGCGGGCGCTTCACCTATCCAAAACCAGGAAATGAGTAAGGATAAAGCGGGTGTTGCGTAAAGTGAAATGGATGCTTCTGAAGCGCCGACGATTGAAGTGACGTATGCAAGTGCAAAGTATGGGATAACCGTTGGGGCGGCCATTTGTGACAAGCACCGGCTGCGAATACATTCCTTTTAGTTGTGGGTTTCAGGATAAGAAAAAAAGCCTTTATAGAAGGCTTTCGGTAAATAATTCATACAGCCGTTTTGCTGTTATTCGGTTAAACCAACTCTTTTGTCATTAAAACATGCGGAATGCCGTCTTCCATAAATTCCGGTGAATCTGTCTGATATCCCAGTTTGTGATAAAAGCCTTCCGCTTGTGTTTGTCCATGCAGTTTACAATGGGTGATGCCTTTTTCTTTTATCATGTTTTCTAATTCGCGTATGATTACTTTGCCCAACCCGTATTTGCGGTAAGGCTTCAGGATGCAGATTCGTTCGAGCTTGCCTGTATGGTTTACGATGCGGACGCGTCCTGTGCCGGCAGGCTGATTTTCATGATAAACCAAGACATGCCCGCACTGTTCCTGAAGCGTATCAAACTGATCAAACTCATCGGATTCGGGTACTTGCTGTTCCTCAATGAATACTGCTTTTCTAATCTCGAGCGCTGCTTGTAAATCAATTTCCGTCGTTATTCTTTTTACCCTCATCATTAACCAATCCTTTTCACATATTAGTCTGGACTGCACGGCTTGCTTGTGGTCTTATAGAAGTAACGATAAAACAATTATATTGTAAATGCAACAAAAATACGAAGGGTTTGAAAAGATATGACTGATATTTTGCGGGAAATCGGCATGATTGCACGGGCATTGGATTCCATCAGCAATATAGAATTTAAAGAATTAGACTTAACAAAAGGGCAGTATCTCTATCTTGTTCGTATATGTGAAAACCCGGGAATGATACAGGAAAAATTGGCGGAAATGATTAAAGTTGACCGAACAACAGCGGCGAGAGCGATAAAAAAACTGGAAATACAAGGGTTTATTGAAAAGCGTCCTGATGATCAAAATAAAAAAATAAAAAAACTGTTCCCGACCGAAAAAGGAAGAAAGGTTTATCCGTTATTGCAAAGAGAAGGAGAGCACTCTGCGGAAGTAGCCTTGGCCGGCTTTACATCTGAAGAAAAAGAAACCATTTCCAGCCTTCTTCAGCGGGTGAGAAAAAATATAGAACATGATTGGGAATATGTGAAGAAGGGAAACAAAAGGGATTATTAATGGATAATAATTCCTTTTACTGTGTGGTGGTGTTTTGAATGATTAAAGCCGTAAATGGATACTTTATCTGTAAAATCACCTTCCTCGGTTCCTGCTTCACAATCGGCTGATCGGCTTATTTTTAACGAAAAGTATCAATTATGGTATATTTAAATAAGATAAAATAATTGAAGCGGGGAATGATATGAATACAATCGAAAAACAAAAACGTAAGAAATTTAAAGCAAAATCCATCGTACGGGCCATCATGGTCATCATCGGCGGAATCATTGCCGCGTATGGGCTGGAAACCGTATTGATTCCGAATAGTGTATCTGACGGCGGGGTGACCGGACTCAGCATTGTCGGTTCACAGCTGTTTCATTTGCCTCTTGGGATCTTAATTGCGGTGATCAATATACCGTTTGTCTGGTTGGGATATAAGCAAATCGGGAAAGGCTTTGCGTTTCTATCCATTATCGGCATTGTCTCACTTGCCGCGGGTACAAGCTTTTTCCATCACACGCCGGCTATCATCGAGGGAGACACCCTGTTAATCACCGTTGTCGGCGGGATTATTCTCGGCTTGGGAATGGGCTTGGCACTGCGTAACGGCGGCGCATTAGACGGAATTGATATGCTGGCCGTGCTGCTGTCACGGAAATTGCCGTTCGGCACGAGCGACCTCATTTTATTTTTAAATATCTTTGTGTTTATTTTTGTTTCTTTTGTATTCGGTCTGCAAGGCGCGTTGCTTTCCGTGATTGCTTACTACATTGCGTCTAAGGTGATTCATGTGGTTGAGGAAGGCTTAAGCGGTTCTAAAACATTTCAGATTATCACCAACGAGCCTGCATTAATGGTCGAAACCATTCGTGAGGAATTAGGCCGAAGCGCTACTTATAAAGAAGCATACGGCGGTTTTTCTCATGAAAAATTCCAAGAAATCACATGTGTCATCAACCGTTTGGAAGAGACCAAACTGAAGGAAATTATTAATGACATTGATAAGCACGCCTTTGTAACGGTATATGATGTGGCTGAAGTAAAAGGCAGTAATTTCAGAAAAGTTCATAATCATTAAAAAGCGAGCTGCCGTTCACCGGCAGCTTTTTTTAAAAAGGAGAAAACACTTGCCAAAAAAGAATAACAGATGTATATTATTGATATATCAAACATTGACTAGTCAATTAATTGCGCAAAAGAAAGTAGGGATGGGTTTTGACAGCATGTTGTTCAGAGGAAGGCGAGATTTTATATCAGCTTCAATCACTGCATAAAGTAATCGGAGCGAAGTTTGAAGCGTGCACCGGAATCAGCCAATCCCGTCTTGAGCTTCTCGCCGTGCTCTTTCACGTCGACGAGATCAGTCAAAGCGATCTTCAGAAAAAGGTGAATATTGATGGGGCGGCTGTGACAAGACACTTGAAACAGCTTGAAACCAAAGAAATGGTCACAAGAAGGCGCAAACCTGAGGACAACCGCATTATACTTGTCCGGCTTACTGAACAGGGGCGGGAGAGAATTGAGACTTCCAAAAAAGAGAAGGAGCGTTTCATAAAGGAAATGCTTGCCGGTGTCAGCGCGGAAGAACGCAGTATGTTAAAAAACGTATTATCGCAGATGCAGAATAATATAGAAAATATGAAAGCATAGGAGTGTATTACACATGAAAACAGAACTGAAAACAAACGACTTTATGGACATTATGAAAGGCCGCCGTTCCATTCGGAATTACGATCCGGCTGTAAAAATCAGCAAAGAAGAAATGACTCAAATCTTGGAAGAAGCAACGACAGCGCCGTCTTCAGTTAACGCGCAGCCATGGCGTTTCCTTGTCATTGACAGCCCTGAAGGAAAAGAAAAACTCGCGCCGCTTGCCAGCTTTAACCAAACACAAGTCAGCACATCATCTGCGGTGATCGCGGTTTTCGCAGATATGAACAGTGATGACTATTTAGAAGAAATTTATTCAAAAGCGGTCGAACTGGGCTACATGCCGCAGGAAGTAAAAGACAGACAAATCGCTGCGTTGACGGCACATTTTGAAAAACTTCCGGAGCAAGTGAACCGTGAAACCATTCTGATCGACGGAGGCCTTGTTTCCATGCAGCTGATGCTTACGGCACGCGCGCACGGCTATGACACAAACCCGATCGGCGGCTACGATAAAGAAAAGATCGCCGAGGTTTTCGGAATGGATAAAGAGCGTTATGTACCGGTCATGCTGTTATCAATCGGAAAAGCGGCGGACGAAGGATATGCTTCCTACCGTCTTCCTATCGAAACGATCGCACAATGGAAATAAGGTTGAAGTGAAGCTGAGGGGAGAGAGACAGTGGACATTATTGCAGCTGTTTTCGTCGGAATTGTAGCTTTAGAACATGTATTTATCATGATACTTGAAATGTTTTTTATCAATTCGAAGGCAGCTAAGCGGTCCTTCAAATTGCCGAAGCATTTAGAAGGTGATCGGAATGTGGCGGTCATGTTTGCAAATCAAGGTCTGTATAATGGATTTCTGGCTGCCGGCCTCATTTGGGGGCTGATCCTCGGAGCTGATCCGATTGGCCATATGATTCAATTGTTTTTCGTCATCTGCGTGGTCATCGCCGCTCTTTTCGGCGGCTTTACTTCAAACAAATCAATTATCGTAAAACAAGGACTTCCGGCTGTTTTAGCGCTTATTTTTCTTTTATTGGCGTAGCAGACGGAGTGAGGGCTTCCTTCTCGGAAGCCCTCTTTTTTTATTTTGTTTTGAAGAACAGGTTCGGCCGCCGATGCTTGCGCGCATCGGCTTTTTTTCGTCAGGACGGCATTGTTCAGCCGAAATGTTCAATCACATGCTGTTTGAACGTTTCAGCAACAGGAGATAAAAATCTGCCTTCTATCCAGGCGATGCCGATCACGCGCTGGCATTTTGGCCAGCTGATGCGTATTTTTGAGAGGTTGCTTTGATCCAATCCTTTTAAATCAGGCAGGATGGAAACACCGAGACCGGAGGCCGTGAAGCCGGCCGCAGTTGCCGCCTCTTCACTTTCGAACATAATCTTCGGATGGATATCCGCCTGTTCAAATAGCTGATCAGCCGTCATTCGGAGCGCATACCCCTCTTTCAGCAATATAAAAGGTTCTTCGGCGAGTTCGTCCAGGGTGACGGTTTCACGATGCGCCAGCCGATGTCCTTTTGGTACATATAAAAAGAGTTCCTCACTCCATAATTGCACCCATCGAATCGACTTTTCAGGTTTAGTGGATGCGAGAAGGCAGAGATCAAGCTCGCCTTCTTTCAGCTGATCGAGCAGCCAATAGGAATGGTTTTGTCTTAATGTAATGCCGATTCCGGGGTGTTTTTGCCGAAAGGTCTTGATGACATCCGGAACGATGGCTGTCCCGAGTGTATGTAAAAATCCAAGTGAAACCTCTCCTTGATCCGGCTGCAATAAAGCCTGAATTTCCTCTCGGCCGTCAGTATACTCTTTCATCATGGTCTGAACCCGTTTTAAAAACATCGCTCCGTATTTGTTCAATGTAATCGAACGGCCCTGTCTGTCAAACAGCGGGACGCCTAAGTGGTTTTCCAATCGGGAAATTGAGCGGGAGAGTGCGGGCTGTGAGATGGACAATAGCTTTGCGGCTTTTGTGACATGCTCAGTTTGTGCGAGCGTTTGGAAATATTCAAGCTGTTCCCATTCCATCAATGTCACCTCTTTCATTTTATTACTGATAAGCATTATAGATATATTTATTATGCATTATACATCATAAGGGACAGGCGCCAGTATGGCAATGGCATGTATGTACACAACCGAAAATCTGCCTTCGTTGTGCTATGAGCCAGGGTGTTTCATTATTTTTTTGCTGAAAGTTTCCTTTCTGCTCATAAAGACTAATAGATGGAGTGAACTCTGTTTTTTAAGAGAGCTGATCGGCAAATATGGTATGATTTACATAATCAGGGAGTGAAGCTTTTGGAGAAGATAATATGAAGAGGGCGTATTACTCTATTTTATACAGCCAGACCGCTATCAATTTAGGATTCTCACTTTATACAATGGCTGTTATCTTGTTTTTGTTTACGAAAACCGGTTCGACGGCGGCGGCCTCTCTCATGACGTTCGTCAGCATTGTATGTCGCGTATTGGGAAGCGCCGTTTTGCCGCTGGTCACCGGCCGGTTTACGCTTCGGTCTTTGTTGATCGGTTCTCAATTGATGCAGGTGACACTGTTAGTCTGTTTGTTTTATGTAATCCAAGCCGGTTCATCGGCTTTCTTTTTTCTGCTGTTTTGTCTGATCGGAGGGATTTCTTTTTGCAACGGCTGGTTCGCTCCGATAAAAAGCGCACTGATTGGAGAAATTATTCCTCCTGATCAAAGGGCGAAGGCGAACGGCTTATTATCTGCGGCGGATCAGACCGTTCAGTTTGCCGGATGGTCTCTGGGCGGCGTCATCATCGCATTTTTGGGAGAAAGCTATACAATAATCATCACTGTAATGTTACTGGTTTCTTCGGTTTTAGGCATCATTCTGTTTCTTCAAGTACGCATCTGTGCGACGGCAACAGTCAGGGAACGTTCACTTTTTGCAGATGCGGCAAGCGGCTGGGTGTATTTATTTCAGCAAAAACAGCTGCGGGCCCTGATAGTGATGGATGTGATCGAATCGTGGGCAGGCATGATATGGATCGGATCTGTGTCCTTAACTTATGTGCATGACGTCCTTCAAAAAGGAGAAGCGTGGTGGGGATATGTGAACGGAGCCTATTATGCAGGGACGATGATCGGCGGCTTGATCATCTATAGGTTATCCGGTAAGTTTCAGCGAAGCCTCATTCCGCTTATGCTGACGGGAGCCTTGGCATATGGAATGCTCACTTTTATTTATGGATTGACCAGCAGTGCCGTTCTGGCCCTTTTTTTGGTGCTGTGTATGGGGCCGGCTTGCGTATTAAGAGATCTGACGCAGGAAACCTTTCTTCAAAACATCACGACTGAACAGACACGGGTCAATATATTAGCGGCGAGATCAGCATTCGTTCAATTGATCTTTATGTTTTCCATTATTGGAACGGGGATGATCTCGGATGTATTCGGCGTGCGGTTTATTTATATAAGCGCGGGGATTCTTTTATTATTTTCAGCCTTTATCGGATTTTCTCAGCTGCAAATGAATAAAACGGTACAGAGCCGCATGTAGCGTGGTATAATCAGGAACGTACGTTCTGTATCGAGAGAGGAGAGGGTTTTGTGGGACATCTGGCACTGCAATTGTATGATTATCATCTTTGGGCAAATCAGCAAATATTCACCCGGCTTAAAGAGCTTCCGGAGGATGTGTACCGTAAAGAGATTCAAAGTGTCTTTCCGTCGATAGCCGGTGTATTGACCCATGTGTATCTGTCGGATAAGGGGTGGTTTGATGTGTTCTCCGGAGAGCGTCTGGAGGATACGCTGAAATCAGCTGAACAGCAAAAAGAGGACATCTTGTCTAAAGAGATAGAAGAGCTGGAAGATCTATTTTTGGAATTATCAGACCGATATCAACTATTTTTGCAAAAGGAGGAAAATATCAATCTCTCCCTTGAAATAGAACATCCGTCAGGTGACATCATGAAAACCACGGCGGCCGATATGATTCTCCATGTTGTGAACCACGGAACGTATCATCGCGGGAATATAACAGCCATGCTCAGACAGATGGGGGATGATTCTGTGCCGACGGATTACGGTATTTATTTATATATAAACAAAAAGTAAACAAGACAGCCAAGTCGGCTGCCTTGTTATATCCGTAAAAAGCCAAATCATATGATTTGGCTTTTTCGTTTGCTAAGACAAGTTCTGCAGACGTTCTAAACTGTTTTTCCAATTCGCTTCAAGCGCTGCAAGGGCAGCGGCGTCATCCTGCTGTTCTAATGCGTGAATGATAGCAGCGTGTTCATTGTATGATCTGGTCAATGCATCATCTTCGCTGAAATAGCGGATCTCCATTCTCTGGATTTTCACCTTCAGGCCCACAAGCAATTTGCAGAGTTCGGCATTGTCTGTAAGCAGAATGATGCGATGGTGAAATGCATTATCCGCTTCCAGAATGGCCATTTTATCGCCGGCCTTCACCGTTTGAAGCAGCTCTTCATTAAGCTGTTTCAATTCCTGAATCACTGCAGCGTCCATATGCGGGAGGGCTTGCTGCAGTGCGAGTTTTTCAAGCGTCCAGACAATGGAATACAAGTTTTCCGCTTCTTTTAACTCAATCGGAGCGACAAGCGTCCATCTGTTTGCCTTTGTCATGACCAAGCCGTCATCTTCTAAGCGCAATAAGGCTTCCCGTATCGGAGTGCGGCTGATTCCCAATGTTTCCGACAGTTCCTTGTCCTTTAACTTTGTTTCAGGTTTGAGCCTGCCCGTTATGATCCAGTTTCTGAGCGTGTGATACACTTCGTCCCGCATGATGGTTCTTTTCAGCACAGGTTCTTTGTTTTGATTATCCAATGGAACACCTCATGAATCGTAGTATACATACAAGCATTTTAACACAGTCTGAACGCCGGTTAGAAATGAAGAGTGATCTAAGGATGAATGGAACCGAGATGCTTTATCTCAATATGCTGAAACTCAGCGGAACCGCCTTCAGAATAGAGCGTGATTCCCTGATCTTCGGGTTTTGGAAACACTTCATTTGTGAGAACGGTTTTTCCGTCATCTGCAAATACTTCAATACTCGTTTTATCTACGAGAATTTTCAGATGAACGCGCCCTTTATTTCCGTCAAATGGCGCTTTGCTTTCAGTATATGTCCCGGTTTTATCAGGCTGATCTGTAAATGATCTGTTCACATAGGCACAGCCGTCTTCTGCTGAAATACCGACATCAATATGCCGCTTGTGGTCTGCTGATTCTCTGAGTCTGACGCCTGCATTTTTGATATCGGACCAAGAGATATCCATGTCAAGCTGATACGTATCACCCTTGATCGGCAACGTTTCAGAACCGTTCACCTGTTTGTCTTCAGTGCCGTCCGTTGAAGAGGTTAATTGGTTCAATGCTTCAACCGGCTCTGACATCAGGCTGTAGGTGCCGCCATCCTGATGCTGAAGGCGGATTTCACGAACGATAGAATCCGTGCCGTTAAAGCCGTTCTTTAGTGTCGGAGTTTCATTGGGATAATCCCAATTGTTCATCCATGCCAGCGCATAGCGTTTTGTCAGCGGATCTTTGCTATTGCCGTCCTCAAATGTGACGCCGCCGTACCAGTCAAACCCGTAATCGAGCCATTGCGGTTCCGCTTGATCGGCAGTAAATTCTTTTCCGTCAAAGTTTCCGGTCCAATAAGCGTACGTATTCGGTTTGCCCTGAGGTTTGCCGTTTGCGCTTGCGCCGAGAATCCACTTGGCCGTGCCGTCATCTGCACGCATCATATAAAGGTCAGGGCATTCGATGAGGCCGATCTGCTGGGTGATAAAACCGCCCGTGTAATGCCAATTCTTTAAATCGGGTGATTCATAAAAGCCGATTTTTTCGCCCTCGGCCATGGCCATCACCCATTTATTATCCTGTTCATCCCAGATTACCTTCGGATCCCGGAAATCTTTAGTGCCCGGGTTTTTCATGACGGGCTGATCACTATAGGATGTAAATGTTTTTCCTTTATCCGTGCTGTACCATAAATATTGTTCCTGTGCTTCGGTTTTGGCCGTCGGCTGCGTTGTAATGGCGACGAGTGCGTTTTTGCCGAAGCCTGCCGTGTTGTGTTTATCAATGACGACAGAACCGGTCCATATATCGCCGTTTGGGTTGGTGTATTTCGGAATAGCCGTGCCTTCGTCCGTCCAGTGCACCAAGTCCTCTGATACGGCGTGCCGCCATTCTGTGCCGTTGCCGTTCGGATAATCCCGATTATAAAGATAATAGTAATGATATTTCCCATCGAAAAAAATGGGTTTTTGAGGGTCGTTTTTCCATTTGTCCGGGGTTGTGAAATGATATGCCGCCCGGTAATCCGGTTTATTCTTCGTGTTTGTTTTAGAGGAATTGTTGCTTTTGTCCGGCAGTAAGCCGACAAACAGGAACGCACCCAGAATGATCAATATTGCAATGGGCCATTTTCGTGCCATGATTGAGTTCACCATCTTGTTTAGAAATAAAAGAAAATGCCAATGAAATATGGCATTTTCTTTTTATTATGATTAGTTGTTAACCGTAAGCTGTCCTTGTTCAAGGATGCTGTTTTTAACAACGGATGTTTTCTTGCCTTTGATGTTCATTAAGAAGCTTGGCGCAAAAGTTGCCTTTTTATCCTCAAAGAAGCCTCTGTTTGTCATGTAGCTTGTGATCACGACATTGTTGCCTTTGGCTTGAGGCACTGCGAAGTGAGAGTATGTGAACGTCACATCGTTAGGATCAAGACCCATTTGCAGTACAAGACCTGTTTTGTTCAGCGGCTTGTAAGGACCTGTTAAAGAGTTTGATACATAACCAAGCATGTAAATATCGTTTGAATTAATACCGTCGATCGTCATTTTTGAACCGCGTGAATCAGTGAACAAGTACCATTTGCCGTTCATTTTGAAAACGTTCGCCCGCTCGATTTCATCAGTTACCGTGTTTGAAGTGATCAGCGGCTTCATGACTTTTTTCAATGTGTAATCATTATTTAACTCTATCATACCGAGGGCGCCGTTCGCTAATTCAGCATCGCGTTTTTTAGCACTCTGCTGAAGCTTCTGGCTTTCTTTACGGAAGAAGTTCGTGCTGCCGCCGTAGTACGCTTTGTTAAATAAAGATTCTTCGCCTTGGTATCCGTTTTCTGTTCCTGTATTGGCTTCGAATACAAGGTATTTATGGCCTTTGTCTTCAACGTAGTGAGGGTCTCTCAGCGTATGGTTGTCGCCGGATGTATAGTTGCCTTCATCGATAAACTGCTGAACGTTCTGATATGTTTTTCCGTCGCCGTCAAAAATCGTTTTGTGATCTTCCACTCCGTTGATGTTGAGCGTGCTGTCGGATTTTGACACATTTACCTGCGCCGTTGTAAGACTTTGTTTACCGTAATGTTTACCGGAAAAGTCAGTGTAGAATAAACGGATTTTTCCGTCAGAAGTAAGGGTGGCAGAACCGGACCATTCTTGTGTCTGATCTTTCAGGATTTCATCGTTGGCGTTGAACTTATCGCTGTCTTTAAAGACACGGCCCGCGTTTTTCCAGCTGTCAATCGAGTTGTCGCCGACCTTTTGATAAAACATGTAGATTGATGTGTCATCAGCGTCTTTCGGGCTTCCCGCAAGTGCAAACACGACGTGATAGCCGTTGTATTCAGCTACTGTTCCGTCAGCGTTTTGGAGCGGCCAGCTGTCCCACACATCCAGTCCTTTTGCAGATTCAATATTTTTAATCGTTGATTGATCGAATTGAGGCACTTGGTATTTTTCATTTTGCTGCTGTTTAGGGATCTGCAGCATATCATGGCGTGTGATATGAGAGACGCCGTACGTTTCTTTGTAAGGTTTTTGGGTATTTTCTTTCGCGAAGGCTTGAGTTGCTCCCCCTGCCAGAAGTGCAGTTGTAAAAGTTAGAACTGTGGCTCGTTTTGCAAATTTTTTGATGTTCATGTCCATGTCTCCTTTTGTATGTACTTTTGTTGCGATCTGCCGATTCGATCCTCCCGCATTCATGGATGGCAGGTTTGTTACAGAAAAAAAGACCTAAAATATGCAAGGGGTGACGCCAAAGAATACACTTTGCCCTTAACACATTTTAGGTCTTGCCTGCTTTATCAGTAACAATCCTGCATGATTTACTTGTCGACATCATTCTATTAGACTCTGAATCTATTGACAACTGGTCTAATTTCCTCTTTTGGAAGATAGTAAAATGAAAAAAGGCCCTTTAATATATGGGTAATTGAGACTAAGGGGTGCTCCAGGCCTAGGAAAAAACCTCTCTAAAAAAAGAGAGGTTATTTTTTCTTGATAGATAATAAAGCAATGGTGGCTAAAATCAATAAAGTACCCAGCCATTCTGATATTCCGAAGGGAACATGCAGCCAGATCACTGCTAAAAAAGCTGCCGACAGCGGCTCCGCACAGGCGAGCAGGCTGGTTTCAGAGGCACTCAGATATTTCAGGCTTTCCAAGTAGCAATAAAAAGCGATGAGCGTTCCGAAAATGATGATAAATACAATCGCGGCATATGCGGATAATGACCATTGGCCTTCAAACTTCCAAGGCGGCCGGACTAAGCTGAGAGCGGCTCCGCCGATCAGCATGCCCCATCCGACAATAATGGCGGATCCCCATTTCTTCAAAAGCCGATGCGGCTGAAGAGTGTAAAACGCCAGCGCAAAGGCTGAGCTGATCCCCCAAAAGACGGCCAGGGCGGATATGGACAGGCTGCCGGCATTCCCGTGCGTGACCAAAATAAATGTGCCTGCAGCCGCTAATAAGACGGCGAGCAGTTCTTTCGCTGAAGGCATTCTCTTTGCGCGGATCGCTAAAAAGCATGTAATAATGGCCGGCCCTAAATATTGGAGAACGGTAGCCGTGGCCGCATTGCCGTACTCAATTGCCGCGAAATAAGTGTATTGAACGCCTAACATTCCGAAAATCCCGAATAAAAGAAGGGGAACTATGTCCTGTCTGTCTTTCCAAACAGCCCATATGCGTCCTTTTTCTTTGCGGTACGCGATTCCGAGCAGAAGCGCCCCTGAAATCAGCAGCCGTACAGAGGTCAGCCATTCTGTATTAAAATGGCGGTCCTGAAACAGATACTGGGCAACTGTTCCTGAGACACCCCATAAGATAGCTCCTGTAAGCACAAGCCAAATTCCTGTTGTTCGTGAATAGGAAAGAGCAGCGTGTTTTTCCAGCGCAGAACCCTCCTCGCTGTATTGATTTACAATGAATAGAAAAAACGCCTTTCATGTGATATATTATATATCACATATCAAAACGCGTCAAAGCGATTTTTTTGGTTGGCGCTTACAAAAAAGCCGTAAAAAAAAACACCCCGGCGGGTTCCCGGGGTGTTTTGGTTATTCTGCAATCGCGTCTGTTAAAACAGGAACGACTTGTTTCTTTCTGGATACAACACCTTTTAAAAGAGCCGTGTTGTTTTCTAAAGTGACGTTGAACGCTTTTTCCACTTTTGAAGCCTGATCGCCGATGGCAAGCGCAAGAGAATCGTTTTCCAAAATGTCCGTAATCACGAGAAGGAACAGATCAAGGTTTTTCTCAGCAATGACTTTTGAAAGGGCCGCTTCTAATTCCGGCTGACGCTTTTTGACATCTTCAATATCAACTGTGTTGACTTGGGCGATTTCGACTTTTTTGCTGCCGAGCGTGAACTCTTTCGCATCAAGGGAAATCAGCTCTTCCACCGTTTTTTTGCTTAAGTCGGCGCCTGCTTTCAGCATGTTTAAGCCGTACTCTTCCGCATCTACGCCGGCAATTTCAGCAAGCTCTTTTGCCGCCGCGATATCCTGCTCTGTGCAAGTCGGAGATTTAAATAAAAGTGAGTCGGAAATAATCGCTGACAGCATAAGACCGGCAATTTCTTTCTCGATTTTCACGTTATTTTCTTTGTACATTTTGTTTAAGATCGTAGCCGTACAGCCGACCGGCTCTGCACGATAGTAAAGAGGCTCCGCCGTTTCGAAGTTGGCGATACGGTGATGGTCAATGACTTCAAGAACCTGAACGTCTTCGATATCCTTGATGCTTTGCTGGCGTTCATTGTGGTCAACAAGGATGACGCCGTTTACTTCGTTTGCGGCTGTTTCCACGAGGCGCGGGCTTTCCTGCTTGAAATAATCAAGCGCGTATTGTGTTTCGCCGTTGACTTGTCCTAGGCGGACAGGCTCAGCATTGAAGCCGAGTTTGTTTTTTAGATCAGCGTAGGCAATGGCAGAGCAAATGGTATCTGTGTCTGGGTTTTGATGTCCGAAAATAAGAATTTTTTCCATAATAACTCCTTGTCCTTTTTTGTAGTGTAAACAATCTTTTTATAGTTTAACACGTCTTGCGGAGGGTGTAATCTTCAAAACCTTAAAAATTGATGTGAAAAAGAAGCATTTTTGTTGAGAGTGGGAGCAGGTTGCGAGTAAAATACTGGGTAAGTCAGATGCTAATCAGCATGTAGTATCAAAAAAGGTACTATGGAGGATGAATTATGAACATATATCCGAATAAAGAAGGTTGCCCGGTTGAGCTGACACTTTCCGTTATCGGCGGAAAGTGGAAGGGTATTTTGTTTTATCATATGATCGGCGGAAAAAAGCGGTTTAATGAGTTTCGGCGCATCTGTCCCAGCATTACGCAGCGTATGCTGACGCTTCAGCTTCGGGAGCTTGAGGCGGACGGCATCGTGCATCGTGAGGTGTATCAGCAGGTGCCTCCAAAGGTTGAGTATTCACTCACCGAATTCGGCAGGTCACTTGAACCGATCGTGCTGCAAATGAAGAAATGGGGAGACGCCAACCGGGAATTTCTCGAAACATACCGGGAAAAAACGTCGGCTCAAGATCAGTCCGCTCAAAAATAAGAAGCAGCAAAGGATGAGATTCCTTGCTGCTTTTTTTTATTTCATGGCAATGGCTTTTCTGGCGTTGCGGACGTCGTTTTTCAGCAATTCGCTCAAGTTATAAGCCGGATATTGACCGCGTTCTTCCATATACTCAAAGACCATTTGGTGCCACTTGATGGCCGCGTTTAAGTGCTTGACGAAGACGATTCTTAATTGAGGTGTGGCCGTTTCTGTAATGGCTCCGGCGTAATTGCGGACAGATGTTTTGGCCATGCTCAGCAGGCCGCCGCTGTAAAAGGAGGAATCAGCCCGCTCTTCTGTCTCATCTTCACGAAAGCCGGGGGCTTCAGGGAAGAAGGGAAGCAGTTCACGCAGATTTTGTTCCAGCGAATGGATGGAAAATCTGTAAAGCTGTTTTAATCTGGCATCGCTTACTTCACGTTCCGTTCTTTTTAATTTCACAAGCCCGTTTGCCTGGAAAGCCACTAACTCGTGCAGTTCTAACGTTTCATGCCATGCTAATGTTCTCCGCTCAGTCATGGTGTGAGAATCTCCTTTATCCTTCATTTTCATTATCAGCATATGCCCCGGTCCCGATGTTGTTCCTGATGTTTTGAAGTTTCCAGAAAGGGAAACTCAATGTAAAGGAAATACGAAGCAGAGGTGAAACTATATGTGGGACATGATAAAGAACTTCTTCCTTTTCAGCAGCGGTGTTTTACAGGCAACCACTCTCTTACTTATCGTTATCGTCTTGTTATTTGTACGGAAAACCAAAAAGAAAAACAGAGATACTTCTGGTTTCATGGACGATCAGGATCATTGATACAACGGGCATTCTTTCACTAGGATGTCCGTTTGTCTGTTTTCATGTTTCACATGGAACATTGGAGCCGTCTGTGCTCATTTTACTTACGATTTTGACTTATGTTAGAATAAATACGTGTATTTTGGAGAGTTTATGGAAAATTCAGGTCTTGGAAGAGACATTGCGGCGTCAAAAGAGCAGTCGTCTAAGCTGCTCTTTTCTATTCGTATGTTCTGAATGATACAAGGTTTGAGGTGAGTAAGTGAAGAATACAAGGGCTCTAATAGAAGGCGCCATTTTGATCAGTATTTTTGCAATCATTTCCCTTTTGGTCGTGTATCTCCCTTTACTGGGGGCGATTCTTCTCTTTGCTTTGCCGTTGCCGATCATTCTTTATACTATTCGGCACGGTTTGAAGCCGGGGATTTGGATGGGTCTTGCCAGCCTCCCTGTCAGTTTTATTGTGAGTTCGTTTGCCGGGCTTACAGGCGCGTTTACGGCGGCCTGTACGGGGATTGCTATGGGATATTACTTTAAAAAGAAACAGCCCGGTTATGCGGTTGCGGCCGGCGCTATTGCGTGTATGCTGTGCGGTGTCGTTATTTTTGTGTTCAGCATCGTGTTTCTTAATATGAACGTGGTTGATAACACGATGTCCCAGCTTCGAGAGTCGCTGTCTTTAGCAGAAACCATGTCAAAACAGCTGGGTTACGGAGATCAGTTCGGGAAGCAGACCAAGCTGATGGAAAGACAGCTGAGCACGCTTCAATATCTTTTTCCGACTGCGCTTATATTGACCAGCATTGTTTCTGCTTTCCTCAGTTATGCTATGGCAAGGCCGTTTTTAAGGAGGTTTTTCCCTGATCTTCCGAAGATGAAGCCTTTTAGAGAGCTCAGACTCCCGCAAGTCGTTGTTATTTTGTACTTTGTTGTGACAATATTAGGGTTTCTGCATTTAGAAAAAGGGCATATGATGTATTCGGTTTCATTGAATGGGGGATATATTCTCAACTTGCTGATTTGTATTCAAGGGTTAGCGTTTATTTTTTTCTATTGCCATGAGATGGAGATGCCAAAAGCGGTTCCTGTATTAGCGATTGTGCTGGGTGTGCTTTTTCCGCTCATCATGTCCGTGTATCTCCTCTTAGGCATCATTGACATAGGCTTTAACATAAGAAATAAGGTGACGCGAAATTGAGTGTGACTTACAGGTGGGGAGTTGATAGAAATGCCTAGTTTTTATGAAAAGCCGTTGTTTCGGTATCCCATCTATGCATTGATTGCATTGTCAATCATCGTAATCCTCATCAGCATTTACTTTAACTGGCTGATAGGAGCCGTCGGCGTTGTGCTGCTCGCCGTGATCTTGTTTTTCATTAAGCGTGCGGATTCTTTGATCAGAAGAGAAATTGACAATTATATTTCCACGCTATCCTATAGATTGAAAAAAGTAGGCGAAGAGGCATTAATGGAAATGCCTATCGGGATTATGCTGTTTAATGATCAATATTACATTGAGTGGGCGAATCCGTTTTTGTCTTCCTGCTTTAATGAAAGCACGCTCGTCGGGCGCTCGCTGTATGACACATGTGAGGCCGTCGTGCCGCTGATCAAGCAGGAGGTCGATTCGGAAACGATCACCTTGAATGAGCGGAAGTTTAAAGTGGTGATTAAAAGAGATGAGCGCCTGCTTTATTTCTTTGATGTGACGGAACAGATTCAGATTGAAAAGCAGTACGAAAATGAGAGAACCGTGCTGGCATATGTCTTTTTAGATAACTATGATGATGTCACACAGGGGCTGGATGACCAGACGAGAAGCACGATGAACAGCCAGGTCACCTCATTATTAAATGCGTGGGCGCAAGAGTACGGCATTTTCCTGAAGCGGACGTCCTCGGAACGGTTTATCGCGGTGTTAAATGAGCACATATTAACGGAGCTTGAAAACGCGAAATTTTCGATTTTGGATGAAATCCGTGAAAAAACATCTGTTCATACGGTATCTTTGACCCTCAGCATCGGGATCGGCGCATCGGTTTCTTCCTTGAAGGAGCTTGGAGATCTGGCGCAGTCCAGCCTCGATTTGGCCCTCGGCCGCGGAGGCGACCAAGTGGCGATCAAAATGCCGAACGGCAAGGTGAAATTTTACGGCGGCAAAACGAATCCGATGGAGAAGCGAACAAGGGTGCGCGCCCGGGTGATTTCCCACGCGCTCAAGGAAATTGTCTCAGAAAGCAGCAATGTCATTATTATGGGTCATAAATTTCCTGATATGGACGCAGTCGGAGCCGCAATCGGAATATTAAAGGTGGCGCAGGCCAACGGCAAGGAAGGCTACATCGTCATTGATCCGAATCAGATCGGATCAAGTGTTCAGCGCCTGATTGAAGAAATTAAAAAATACGAAGAGCTGTGGTCGCGGTTTATCACGCCGGAAGAGGCGATGGAAATTTCAAATGATGACACGCTGCTTGTCGTGGTAGATACACATAAACCGTCCTTTGTGATGGAAGAGCGTCTCGTGAACAAAATCGAGCATATCGTTGTGATTGACCACCACCGAAGAGGCGAGGAATTTATTAAAGACCCGCTGCTCGTTTATATGGAGCCATACGCTTCATCCACCGCAGAACTCGTGACGGAGCTGCTTGAGTACCAGCCGAAGCGGCTCAAAATCAATATGATTGAAGCGACGGCCCTGTTAGCTGGTATAATAGTGGATACGAAGAGCTTTTCCCTTCGCACGGGCTCGCGGACGTTCGATGCCGCTTCTTATTTGAGAGCGAAAGGCGCAGACACGGTTCTGGTGCAGAAAGTCCTCAAAGAATCAGTCGGTTCTTATATCAAGCGGGCGAAGCTGATCCAGCATACCGCTCTTTATAAAGAAAATATCGCGATTGCTTCTCTTCCTGAAAATGAAGAGGAGTACTTTGACCAGGTGCTGATTGCGCAGGCTGCTGATTCCCTCTTGTCGATGAGTGAAGTGGAAGCTTCATTTGCCGTAGCCAGGCGGGATGAGCATACGGTGTGCATCAGTGCGAGATCGCTTGGCGAGGTCAATGTGCAGATTATTATGGAGGCGCTGGACGGCGGAGGGCATTTAACCAATGCGGCAACCCAGTTATCAGGCATTTCTGTTTCAGAAGCGCTTGTCCGGCTGAAGGAAGCCATTGATGAATATTTTGAGGGAGGCGTTCAGAGATGAAGGTTATTTTCTTACAAGATGTAAAAGGTAAAGGGAAAAAAGGCGAAATGAAAAACGTAGCAGACGGTTATGCACATAACTTTCTCATTAAAAAAGGCCTCGCTGTCGAAGCAAATGCGACAAACATCAGCGCATTGAAAGGACAGAAAGAAAAAGAGAAAAAAGAAGCGATTGCAGAGCTTGAAAGAGCGAAAGATTTAAAAGAAACGCTTGAACAGCTGACTGTTGAGCTGAGTGCCAAATCCGGTGAAGGCGGCCGCCTGTTCGGATCTGTCACAAGCAAGCAGATTGCAGAAGCGCTGCAAAAGTCGCACAAGATTAAAGTGGATAAGCGGAAACTGGAACTCCAAGACGGTATCCGCACATTGGGATATACAAACGTTCCTGTAAAGCTGCATCCTGAAGTTCAGGCTGTGCTGAAGGTTCACGTAAAAGAAGAAGCGTAATATATAATAATAGAAAAACCCGCCGATCCGGCGGGTTTTTTTATGTCAGCATAAGATGCGGCGTAAGAAAATGATGAGAATGTTTCATGTCCGATGCTTATCAGATTGCATATGATATTACAACATAACGAAGGATGTGTCGGTATGATGCGATTTTTTTCTGAAACATATTTTAATGATCCGGAAAATAAAAAGACGCTGGAACACTATCCGCTGATCGGGAACGGAAAAGACGGGGAAGTCTATCGCTTAACACACAACAAATGCTTAAAGTATTTCTTTGAAATAGAGACATGCGAGAAGGAATTGGCAGCTTTGCAAATCGGACAAGGTTCCCCAGTGATTCCAAAACTGTATGAATACGGAGATCGTTATATTGTGATGGAATATGTTCAAGGCACCTCCCTTGCCCGCCATATTAAAACAGAAAAATTCATTTCTGAAAAACTGGCGGCTGATATTTTAAATATGCTGGATGAATTAAAGAAAATCGGTTTTACCAGATGGGACGCTGAAATCAGGCACATTCTGATCAACGAACGCGGTAATCTTAAAGTCATCGATCATAAAAGAGCCTTTTCCGCAATTGCCCGCTTTCCTGTAAAACTATTAAAAGGATTGAACCAATACGGCCTGGCGGATGAGTTTTTGGACACCATAAAAAAATTAAATCCGTCACGTTACCTGGAATGGCAGCTGCACATGTAAGTTTCTGAAAATCCGCACATGTAAGTTTCCTTTTTTTAGGGTCGTCATATGATACTTGTAACAATTGTTTGGTGGAGTGTGGAAAAAATGGAAGAATACATTATGGTTATCGGCGCTCATCCTGATGATGAACTATTGGGATCAGCGGGCACCATAAAACGGCTGATCAATGAAGGATATAAAGTAATTTCCGTTATTACGGCATTAGGAAGAAAAGAAGAAGCTCATCATATTAAACAATTAGGCGAACGTGCGAATCAAGAGCTTGGAATTGAGAAAGTCATCTTTTTGGAGCATACGAATTTAGAATTGGAATGTATCCCTCTTCATAAGCTTGTCAAAGAATTAGAACAGCTCATTCGCGTCTATCAGCCTGATAAAATCTTTACTCATCATTACGGCGATATCAATATGGACCATCAGAAAACATTCCAAGCAGTTTTAACAGCCGCCAGACCTCTTCCGGATCAAAAGCCGATTGAACTGCTTACGTTTGAAACGCTGTCTTCAAGCGAGTGGGAGAGGAATACGGCTGATAAACTCTTCAAGCCCAATTACTTCGTCAATATCACAGACACGATGGATGCCAAACTCGCGGCGCTTCACCACTACGACGTAGAAATGAGGGATTACCCTCATCCCCGTTCATATGAAGGCGTTAAACATTTAGGAAGAGTCAGAGGGATGACAGCGGGTGTGGAATACGCCGAAGCATTTGAAGTGGTGCGGAGGATCTGGAAATGAACAAGACATTTTCCGTCCCCTATCCGTATATGGTCCAGACGCTTGACCGCTACTACGGGGTCAAAACGCGCCCGCAAAAAAAGAAAGTCATAAAGACACAGATGAAACATGCAGATCAAATTCCGCCGGTATACAGGAAAAAGAAGAAGTTATCCATTTTGATTGCCACGTTTTGGGACTACCCGCACACGGGCGGTTTATCAAACTATATTAAAACGCTTAGTGAAGGCCTGAAGAAGAGAGGTCATAAGGTAGATGTCATATCCCCTAATCTGTTTCCTTCCGACAAAGTAAAAGAACTGCGGGATGCTGTTGTTCCGAAATTAAAAGATTTCTTTAAAGACAGATACGGGGATTATAACGATCATATTTTGAGAAATAATCGGCTGATGTTTGTATACGAGCAAATGCTTCAAAAGATTCCTTTGGAAAGATATGATGTGTTCCACGCTCAAGATTTATTTACAGCCAATATGTTAGGCAGGTTCAATCAAATCTATAAGAAACCTTTATTTTTTACACCGCATGGCATGTTTACTTTCAACAGACTTAAATTTCACATATTTAAAAAAGGCTCGGTAGAAGAGATTTATTATAAAACATTAGAGATGAAAGCCATTGAATACGCAGACCGCCTGATTATTATCAGCGATACGTTCCGCAGGCCGCTCATGAAGCTCGGGGCCGAACAGGAAGACATGACAACGGTGGTCACTGGAATTGATTACGATACAAAAATAGGCTGGAAAAAGAAAATCCCGTTACCGAAAAATAAGATTATCATCTCGTGTATTGCAAGATTAGGCCCGAGAAAGGGACATAAGTATTTGCTGGAGGCACTCTCGCGAATTCCGTCTGATGTACTTGATGATGTGGAAGTGCTGATCGCAGGAGACGGAGAGACAAGGAGAGCCCTGGAGGAACAGGCTCGAAAACTGAAACTATCAATGGTCTCCTTTTTAGGAAAAAGAGACGATGTTCCCGCTATTTTGAATATGACGGACATATTCGTACTGCCGACCATTAATGATAGTCTGCCCATTTCGATTATTGAAGCGATGTTCAGCAGCACGGCTATCATCGCGACCGATTGCGGGGGCATCCCGGATCTGATCCGCCATAACAAAACAGGGCTGATTGTCGAGCCGGGAAATGCAGAGGCGCTAGCCCGGGCTTTAACGTTTTTTATCTCTAACAAATCTGCGCGGAAAAAAGCTGCTTTAAATGCAAAGGCCTACGCAGAGAAGCACTTAAGCAGCGAGACGATGATAAGAAATATTGAATCCATTTATCAAAATACCATCAAGCTCGGAGGGAGATTATGAAACACGAACATGCGGCCGTTGTACTTGATTTCAGTGCAAACGGGATCGGGATGATTCGAAGCCTGGCCCGAAGAGGAATAGATGTTTACGCGTTTGACACGGAGGAACCTTATCGTATCGGAAAATCAAGATTGGCAGATTGCGGGGTCTGTCCCAGCCCTTTAACACAAGAGAAAGAACTGCTGACATTTCTGACTGATTTCGGGAAGCGATTTCAAGTAAAACCGGTTCTGTACGCAGGATCTGATGATTATGCGGGATTCATATCCAAATTCCGCGACACATTAGCCGGTTTTTTTTTATTTTTGCTCCCGAGCCGCTCTCTGTTAGAGACGGTTTTAGATAAAAGCAAAGCATATGAATTAGCGATGAAGCACAACATTCCCTGCCCGAAAACCTTTTTTCCGAACAATCAGGATGAACTGGAAGAGGCCATCGCCAATATTGACTTCCCGTGTATTTTAAAACCGGTGGCCGGCCATGAATACAGAAAAAAAGTAAACAAAAAAGCAATAGTGATGAAGGATGCCGCACAATTGCGCAGGGAGTTCAGCTCCTACAGAGAAAATGGAGAACTGCTCGTGCAGGAGATCATTCCCGGTGACAATCAATGTTTTTATAAAGTGGCGACTTTTTATGATGACCAAATGAAGTTAATGGGCTTGTTTTCACTGCAAAAAAAACATCAATTTCCCGCTGATTTTGGCGCTGGGGCTCATGTCGTGAGCAAACGGGTTCCTGAATTAATTGAGAAGACCCTGCCGTTTTTTGAAGCGATTCAGCTCAAAGGAGTAGGCATGGCGGAATTTAAAAAGGATCCGCGGGACAATGTTTACAAGTTTATAGAAATAAATCCGCGCTTTTGGCTCAGCCATAGCCTGACGGAATCTGCAGGCGTTCATTTCGTTTACATGTACTATCTGTATTTGACCGGACAACATGTAAAGCCTCAGCTCGAACAAAAAGAAGGAATCAGTTGGATTTATGAGGTGCGTTACTTCTTAACGTTTTTGAAGAAACGAAAAAGAGGAGACATGACATTCCGGCATTTTTGGAGAGGATTTAAAGGAAAAAAAGAATATGCCCTTTTTGCTTGGAATGACCCGATGCCGTTTATCAGAAACACTTGGTCCCATCTCAAAAACAGCTGGAAACGGAAGCGGAAGGAAGATCGGCATGTATGAAAAGGATCGTTTGTATGCTGCGTTTCAGAAACTGAGAATTGACGAAAAACTATCGTATTCACTTGGCGAAAAGGCGGCTGTGAATCCGGACGGCATCACATGTCTGAAATCAACGGACAGAAGCGCCATTTATAAACTGCTTGTGAAAAAGAAATCCGGGACCATACCGCTGATTTTGAAGGTGTATAAATCTTCCCGTGAAAAAAACGCGGTCGAGATTAATATATACAGTAAAGCCCGTTCTGTCTTAGGGGATTTGCTGCCGGAAATCTATCTTATAGAAGAAAGCAATCATGAAACATGGATATTTATGGAGTTTGTCAGCCAGATCAGGGGACAGCTTACATTTCATCCTAAGCACTTCAAATATATTATTCCGTCTGTCGCAGAACTGCACAGCCGCACCTTTGAAAACAAGAAAATTTCTGACGGAAAATGGCGGTCATGGCTCCCGGTATATGAATCGGAAACGATGAGGAAGGGGCGTAAAAAGCAGATCAAAAAGACAGCGGAATTATTGGATAGGGCCCTTAAAGATGAACGTACAAAAGATATCGTCAAGCCTCATTATCGGCAGATCTCTCACTTGCTGGAGCAAAAAGGACCGGATTTTTTCCCTGAATTGATACAAAACGGCTCGGCCATTACACATGGCGACCTTCATATGCAGAATATCTGCACCCATGACGCGTCCGGCCATGAACCGTGGGACATTCAATTCATCGATTGGGAATCAGCAAAATACGCGCCGGTATGGTTCGATATGACTGTTCTGGTTGAGATTCTGCTCGGCTTCAGAAAAGATTGGAGCCGCCACGCAGAAGAGATTCGGACGTTTTGTGTAAAAGTGTATGCGAAAGAAATGAAAAAGCGGGGCATTCATTTTGAGACGCCCCCTATGACGCTTTATAAAATGGCTTATGTGCAGAGAACACTTGAGAAAGGGCTTCATACCCAATTGCGGAGAATATTCGACAATCGGGGAGGAGAGCTGCTGCCCTATCATGCAGACAAAGTGTCACAATGGGGACGGGAATTAGGTTTATAGGTTTGAGAGAGGGGGAGCGGGTTTGAGAGAAGAGATCGGGAGGCCGTGCAGTTTGGTGCCTCCTGCCTTATTGCGCGTCATGGATCAATTTTATGGCATCGGCCATCAAGATGAACAAGAGCTGCATTCATTTTGTGCGGAAAGAAAAAGCTCCCCCAAACGAAAAAGGCTGTTGCGTATTTTGTACGCAACTTTTCTCAAGTACCCGAATGTCGGAGGATTGGCGAGCTATATCACGTCAGTTAAGACAGGTTTTGAGCGCGCCGGTCATCAGGCGGATGTCATCTCGCCCCTTCAAATGCCGCCATCGTTTTTTCAGGAAGATATTCCGCGTGCGGCTGATGAAGTCAGAGTGTTTCTTCTTGGCAGATACGGCGCCGCAAACGAAAAACTCGTCAAAAATCTCAGCTATTTACGTGTCTTTCAACGATTTTTGATGGAAAAGGATTTAGAGCAATACGATCTGTTTCATGCACAGGATTTGTTTGCGGTATTTTTGCTGGGACATCTTAATCGAACGTATCGGCGTCCTCTTTTCTTCACGCCGCATGGACATTTTACGAAAAGCCGGATGAAGTTTCATAAAATCCAAAAGGGCTCAATTGAAGAGGCATACTTCTCTGAGATAGAAAGACAGGGCATTCGGGCTTCGGATAAAATCATTACCATCAGCGACTCCTTTCATGCGCCTCTTCTGGAGTACGGTGCAAAAGAAACACAGCTGACGACTGTTTATACCGGCATTGACATCCGGGATGCACCCGAGCCAAAACGTGCTGAGAAGCTCGTGATTGCATGTGTTTCCCGCCTGACAGAGCGAAAAGGACATGACGTGCTGCTGGACGCTCTCGCACAAATCCGGAGGCACTTATCCGGAGTCGAGATATGGATAATCGGAGACGGGAAAATGCGGGGTTTTCTGGAAGAGAAGAGGCGGAAACTGGGTCTTGCAAATGTGTTTTTCTTCGGAAAACGGCGTGATGTGCCGGCGCTTTTGGCTGAATCGTCTATTTTTGTTCTGCCTACATTGAATGATAATTTTCCCATAGCGATCATCGAGGCGATGTTCTCAGGTCAGGCCATTGTCGCAACTGACTGCGGGGGGATCCCTGAGATGATCCGGCATGAGAAAACAGGCCTTATCTGTCAGCCCGGCAGTATCCGGGAGCTTGCCGATGCCCTCTTAAGACTGATTACGGATCAAGCTCTCAGAGAACAGTTTGGAAAAGCAGCAAAGACCTATGCCGGCCAGCATCTGCGTCAGGAGAACATGGTTTCACAAATAGACAGTATTTATCAATCATTTTTAAATGAGTGATTCTGGCGACGGTTTTAAGAGCAAAGCCTTTTTTCCGGTCTTATGTTTTGATCTCGCCTCGTCCGGCCGCCATTCCTTATTTACCTATAAGAAAAAGAGGCGGAAAGCCATTGCTTCCGCCTCCCGCACATATATATGAGGGAACAGCCTTTATTTTTGATCGTTCTCTTTTTGGACTTCAGCTAATTTGGCAAGCAGAATGTGCTGAGGCATGTGCATGATTCTTTCAAGCGGCATATTCAGTGATTCTGCAAGCTTTTGCGCCGTTTCAGCGGAAATTTGCAGCGGTTTCATGTGATCACTCCTTCCGTTTCTTTATTGTACTAAAATCAAAATTCTATCGTAAGAGGATATGACAAAGAAATGGAGGTTTGATAAGCCTGGCTTTATAACAGAATGGGGGAGGTTTTTTATGCAATCGCCATTGATGTTATTACAGCTGAAGCTGGCTGATTATCAGAAAAAGGCCGCAGAACTGCGGACAATTGACGAATTTATCATACTTAAACAGACATTGCAGGAAATGATGAAAGTATTTGCCGCCTGTGAAGAATGGGATCTGTATCAAAAAACGGCTGATCTCATGGCGCAGACAGTGCTGCAGATCCGCTTCATCGAATAAGAAAAGCCCTCGCGCGGGCGAAGGCTTTTCTTAAAAGGAACGTTCCTCTTCAATGTTTTTATGCTGATCATAAATGACAAGCTTAGCCGGGCTGTTCTCTTTCGCCATCTGCTCCGCTTTTTCGATTGCCGCGTCCTTTGATGTACAAAGAGCCGTCGGCGCCACATTTTCTGCCTTCACAAACCATCCGTCTGCATCAATACTTGGCGTTACTGCATATGTCTTCATCCTTCTTCCCTCCTGGGTTTGGTTTGTTTATTTGTTTCCCGGCATTCGGAACGGCAAAACACATAACCCTCTCCTGACAAATACAGGGAAAGTGATATTTTTCTATTCTTTTTCATGAGAAATGGTAAAATGGAGTTTGGATATTTTTTAAGGAGAGGACGGTGCTTAGCATGACAGACCTTCTGAATGATCGGCTGCCGCCGCAAAACATAGAAGCTGAGCAGGCCGTGTTAGGTGCTGTTTTTTTACAGCCGTCTGCGTTGACACTGGCTTCTGAAGTGTTGATTCCGGATGATTTCTACAGAATGTCACATCAAAAAATTTACAATGCCATGCTCGTGCTCGGAGACCGCGGCGAACCGGTTGATTTGATCACGGTAACGTCAGAGCTTGCGAATACCGATTTGTTAGAAGAGGTGGGAGGCGTTTCTTACCTGACGGATATCGCGAATTCCGTTCCGACAGCGGCTAATATAGAATATTACGCGAAAATCGTTGAGGAAAAATCAATTCTCCGCCGTTTAATCAGAACGGCGACCTCGATCGCCCAAGACGGGTATACGCGCGAGGATGAAGTTGAAGATCTATTAAGCGATGCGGAAAAAACGATTATGGAGGTTGCGCAGCGAAAAAACTCGGGCGCCTTCCAAAATATTAAAGATGTGCTTGTGCAAACATATGACAATATTGAGCAGCTTCACAACCGGAAAGGCGATATTACCGGGATTCCGACCGGCTTTATTGAGCTTGACCGGATGACGGCGGGTTTCCAGCGAAATGATCTGATCATTGTCGCAGCCCGTCCATCCGTGGGGAAAACGGCGTTCGCCTTAAATATTGCGCAAAACGTGGCCACCAAAACGGATGAGAGCGTCGCGATTTTCAGTCTTGAGATGGGAGCCGAGCAGCTTGTCATGCGTATGCTCTGCGCCGAAGGGAATATTAACGCCCAAAATCTCAGAACGGGAAATCTGACGGAAGAAGATTGGGGCAAGCTGACGATGGCGATGGGAAGCCTGTCAAACAGCGGTATCTTTATAGATGACACCCCAGGCATCCGCGTCAGCGAAATCCGTTCAAAATGCCGCCGGCTGAAGCAGGAAAACGGATTGGGCATGATTTTAATTGACTACTTGCAGCTCATTCAGGGAAGCGGCCGTTCAAGCGACAACCGCCAGCAAGAGGTATCGGAAATTTCACGGGCGCTAAAATCGCTGGCACGGGAGCTTGAAGTTCCGGTCATCGCCCTGTCTCAGCTCTCCCGGGGTGTTGAGCAGCGGCAGGATAAACGTCCGATGATGTCAGATATCCGTGAGTCAGGAAGTATTGAGCAGGATGCCGACATCGTCGCCTTCCTGTATCGTGATGATTACTATGATAAAGAATCCGAAAACAAAAACATCATCGAAATCATTATCGCCAAACAGCGTAACGGCCCGGTGGGCACCGTCTCACTGGCTTTTGTGAAGGAATACAATAAGTTCGTAAACCTGGAAAGACGCTTTGATGACGGCGGTGTTCCGGCAGGTGCGTAAAGCCTCAAGCGATGTCTTGAGGCTTTTTTTCATCCGAAAGAATGAGAGAATGCCGTCCGTTCTGCAGTCGATAAAAAGAAAGCGCTTTTATATAATGGCATCAAGGGAGGAATGATGATGACAATTGAATTTCCGCAATTCCAAGCGGCGCAAATCCGGATTGCCCGGCCGACCGGACAGCTCAAAGAAATCATCAGGTTTTATGAAGAGGACCTCGGACTGCAGAGGGTCGGCAGCTTTTCCGGACATAGAGGCTACAGCGGCGTCATGTTCGGCCTGCCTCATACGCAATATCATTTAGAATTTACCGAAGAAACGGGCGCGTCTCAGCCGGCGCCCGTTCCGCACGGCGACAGCCTGCTTGTCTTTTACATCCCGGATTCTCAGGAGGTCATTCGCATCAGCACGAGGTTAAAGCAGATGGGATATGAAGAGAAAAAATCCGAAAATCCGTACTGGGAAGAAAAAGGCGTGACCATCGAAGATCCCGACGGCTGGCGGATCGTTCTAATGAATACAAGCGGCATATAAATGACTGTCTGAAGAACCCGGGGTACGGGTTCTTTTTCATATTAAAGTATGAAAGTTTCAGGAGTAATAGATAACAAATGAAAGAGAAAACGCTTTTAAACAGAGTTAAGGCGAACAAAAATAGAATGATAAGATTTTAATGTTCGGATTTACGATTGACTTTCTGTTTCGGCACTGATACACTTAATTTGTTTGAATGAGATATCGTTTTGAAAGGTTAACGGAGGTGCACGGATATATGTCTTCAGTAGTCGTAGTAGGTACGCAGTGGGGCGATGAAGGAAAAGGTAAAATTACAGATTTCCTATCAGAAAATGCAGAAGTGATCGCACGTTATCAAGGCGGAAACAATGCAGGACATACCATCAAGTTTGATGGCGTCACGTACAAGCTTCATTTAATCCCATCAGGAATTTTTTATAAAGAAAAAGCGTGTGTTATCGGGAACGGAATGGTTGTTGATCCGAAAGCGCTCGTAACGGAGCTTGCGTATCTTCATGAACGCAATGTGAGCACGGATAACTTGAGAATCAGCAACAGAGCCCACGTGATTCTTCCGTATCATCTGAAACTGGATGAAGTAGAGGAAGAACGCAAAGGGGCCAATAAGATCGGCACAACGAAAAAAGGCATCGGACCTGCTTATATGGACAAAGCGGCGCGGATCGGCATTCGGATCGCGGACCTGTTAGATCGCGACGTGTTTGCAGAAAAGCTTGAGCGGAACCTTGAAGAGAAGAATCGTCTGCTTGAAAAAATGTATGAAACGGACGGCTTCAAAATTGAAGATATTCTGGATGAGTATTATGAATACGGCCAGCAGATTAAAAAGTATGTATGCGATACATCCGTCGTCTTAAATGACGCGCTGGATGAAGGCCGCCGCGTCTTATTTGAAGGCGCTCAAGGGGTTATGCTTGATATTGACCAAGGGACATACCCGTTTGTCACTTCATCTAACCCGGTCGCCGGAGGGGTGACGATCGGTTCAGGCGTAGGCCCGACAAAAATTCAGCACGTCGTCGGTGTATCGAAAGCGTACACAACCCGCGTCGGTGATGGTCCTTTCCCGACTGAGCTGAAAGACGAAATCGGAGATCAAATCCGTGAAGTCGGACGCGAATACGGCACAACGACAGGACGCCCTCGCCGAGTCGGCTGGTTTGACAGCGTTGTTGTCCGCCATGCCCGCCGCGTCAGCGGAATCACAGATCTTTCTCTGAACTCAATTGATGTACTGACTGGCATTGAAACGCTGAAGATCTGTGTCGCTTACCGCTATAAAGGTGAAGTGATTGAAGAATTCCCGGCAAGCCTGAAAGCCCTCGCTGAGTGTGAACCGGTATATGAAGAAATGCCTGGCTGGACGGAAGATATTACAGGCGCAAAAACGTTAAGCGACCTTCCTGAAAACGCGCGCCATTATTTGGAACGCGTGTCTCAGCTGACAGGTATTCCGCTTTCTATTTTCTCTGTCGGTCCTGACCGTTCACAAACGAACGTCATCCGCAGTGTATACCGTGCTAACTAAGGATTTACAGCAGACAAGCCTCCGTGACCGGAGGCTTGTTTTTTCATGTAGGAAAAAAATAATAGATTTTTTTCAAAAAAGTAGTTGCCACTTTCGAATGTTCTATGATATTATAAATCTCGTTGTTACGGAACAGCTTCAATAGAGTACTGCAAGAAAGCTTTTGTCTGAATGCTCTATGATACATAATCCGACACATTAAGAGCCATTAGCTCAGTTGGTAGAGCATCTGACTTTTAATCAGAGGGTCGAAGGTTCGAGTCCTTCATGGCTCACCACTTTTTATGGCCCGTTGGTCAAGCGGTTAAGACACCGCCCTTTCACGGCGGTAACACGGGTTCGAATCCCGTACGGGTCATTGATTTACTTTAGCGTTATTGCTAACTCCTTATTTGTCCTGGGAGGACCGCCACGATACGGTTTCCCGGACAAATTACTGTAAGGTCCGGTAGTTCAGTTGGTTAGAATGCCTGCCTGTCACGCAGGAGGTCGCGGGTTCGAGTCCCGTCCGGACCGCCATTTTACTTTACTTTATAGTATAGAAAAGAAACATCTGGCTCGGTAGCTCAGTTGGTAGAGCAACGGACTGAAAATCCGTGTGTCGGCGGTTCGATTCCGTCCCGAGCCACTTACCCAAACGCATCTGCAATAGTAGGTGCGTTTTTTCTTTGTGATAAAAAAAGGGAGAGCCGGCTTTTCAGCCGGCCCAGAAGAAGACGTCAAAAAGTAGACGGCGTTTTTTTTCGTGAGGTTTCAAAAAAATATTATTTTTTAAAAGAAAATAAAAAACATGACAAAAGGATGGCAGTTCAATACGTTTTTGCGCTGTTCTCTTTAATTTTTTTATCTTTTGACCTGAAACCGTTATAATAGACGGGGAACGTTTTTCACGATCCGAATTGTGATCATCATGAAACATCAATAGATGAAATGAAGTCATTCTGGCAGGAGGAAAATCAAGATGATGGATAAGAAGATCCTTGTAGTCGATGATGAAAAACCGATTGCAGATATATTAGAGTTTAATTTAAGAAAAGAAGGCTATGACGTGCACTGTGCGTATGACGGAAACGAAGCCGTGGAAATGGTGGAGGAGCTTCAGCCCGATTTAATTCTATTAGATATTATGCTTCCGAATAAAGACGGAGTTGAAGTGTGCCGGGAAGTCCGGAAAAAATATGATATGCCGATTATTATGCTGACGGCAAAAGACTCGGAGATTGACAAGGTCATCGGACTTGAAATCGGAGCGGATGACTATGTCACTAAGCCTTTCAGCACGCGTGAGCTTCTGGCCCGCGTCAAAGCAAACCTGCGCCGCCAGCTTACGGTTGCGCCGGCTGAGGAAGAATCAGCTTCAAATGACATTCATATCGGTTCCCTCGTCATCTTCCCTGACGCTTATGTCGTATCAAAAAGAGAAGAAACGATCGAGCTGACCCATCGTGAATTTGAATTGCTGCATTACTTAGCCAAACATATCGGACAGGTCATGACGCGCGAGCATCTGCTGCAGACTGTATGGGGCTATGACTATTTCGGTGACGTGAGAACGGTGGATGTGACAGTTCGCCGCCTTCGCGAGAAAATCGAGGATAATCCGAGCCATCCGAACTGGATCGTCACAAGACGGGGTGTCGGTTATTACTTGAGAAACCCTGAACAGGACTAACCGGCGATGAATAAGGTTGGTTTTTTTCGGTCGATTCAATTTAAGATCACGCTGATCTATGTACTTCTTATTATCATTGCCATGCAGATTATCGGCGTGTACTTTGTGAAACAGGTGGAGAATTCTCTTCTCAAGTCCTATGAATTATCGTTAAATCAGCGGATTGACAACCTTTCCTATTATATTGAGCAGGAATATAAAGGGGACAATGACGGCACCGTCATTAAGGATGACGTCAAGCGTATTTTGAATGATTTTACGAAAAACAATGAAATACGGGAAATTACCTTTGTTGATAAAAGCTATGAGGTCGTCGGTTCTTCGAGGCCTTATGGCGAGGAAATAGCGGGGAAACAGACGACTGACCCGATTTTTAAACGGATTTTCTCTACAAAACAGGCCTATTCAAAAAAATATTATGATCCTAAAAGCAAAAACAGAGTGCTGATTTCGGCAAAACCGGTCATTACAGAGAATCAGGAAGTTGTCGGCGCGATATATGTCGTGGCCAGTATGGAAGATACTTTTAACCAAATGAAAACCGTCAACTCGATCCTTGCTTCAGGAACAGGCTTAGCCCTCGTTCTGACGGCTCTTCTCGGTATATTTCTCGCCCGGACCATTACCCATCCGCTGTCGGATATGCGTAAGCAGGCGATGGAACTGGCAAAAGGGAATTTCTCCAGAAAGGTTCGAAAATACGGGCATGATGAAATCGGTCAGCTCGCAACGACTTTCAACCATCTGACGAAAGAGCTTGAAGATGCCCAAGCCATGACGGAAGGGGAGAGAAGAAAGCTTTCTTCCGTTATCGCGTATATGACGGACGGCGTCATCGCCACGAATCGCAACGGGGCTATTATTCTGTTAAACAGCCCTGCGCTTGAGCTGCTGAATGTTTCACGTGAAACGGCTTTAGAGATGCCGATTACGTCTTTATTGGGCATAAAAGAGAACTTTACATTTGAGGATTTAGTAGAACAGCAGGACTCCATGCTGCTGGAGATCGAACGTGACGATGAAACGACTGTGCTGCGGGTCAATTTTTCCGTTATTCAGAGAGAGCACGGAAAAATTGATGGTTTAATCGCGGTTCTTTATGATGTCACCGAGCAGGAAAAACTCGATCGCGAGCGCAGAGAATTCGTTGCGAATGTGTCCCATGAACTTCGGACACCGCTGACGACAATGCGAAGCTATTTAGAGGCGCTTGCAGAAGGCGCGTGGGAAAACAAAGAGATCGCTCCGCGTTTCTTAATGGTGACCCAAAATGAAACTGAGCGCATGATCAGATTGGTAAATGATCTGCTTCAGCTTTCTAAGTTCGACAGCAAAGATTATCAGTTTAATCGAGAGTGGATTCATATGATCCGCTTTATGTCTCTGATTATTGACCGTTTTGAAATGACGAAAGAACAGCATGTCGAATTTATCCGCGAGCTGCCGGACAGAAATCTGTACGTGGAGATTGATCAGGATAAAGTGACGCAGGTTCTCGATAATATCATTTCTAACGCATTGAAATACTCACCGGAAGGCGGACATGTCACCTTCTCAGTTGATGTGAATGAGAAAGAAGAGCTGCTCTACATCAGTGTAAAAGATGAAGGGATCGGCATTCCGAAAAAAGATGTGGAAAAAGTATTTGACCGTTTCTACAGGGTGGATAAGGCGCGCACGAGAAAGCTCGGCGGCACCGGACTCGGCCTTGCGATTGCAAAAGAGATGGTTCAGGCGCACGGCGGTGACATTTGGGCCGACAGTGTAGAAGGCAAAGGCACGAAGATTACATTTACTCTTCCATATAAAGAAGAGCAAGAGGATGATTGGGATGAGGCGTGAAAATATAAAAACAGTCATACTGTCGGTGCTAGTCGTCATTAGTCTTGTTTTAACATGGGGAATTTGGACATTCCAGCCCAATTTCTCAGAAGGCACGGCCTCAACCAAATCGACTGTCCGGGAAAAGCATAAAATTGATAAAACGAGCCAAAAAATGTCGCAAACGGTAAAACCCCGGGATATGTTCATTCATACAAACGGCTCTCATTATAAAGTGGTTGATGAAACGCTCTTTAATGACCTGTGGGCGGATTTGCCGCAATGGGAAGTAAAAGGAATGAAGGATATTTCTGATCAATACGACAAACTCGGTTTTAAAAATTGGCTTTACGGCAGAAATGGGAATTCGGCAAAGCTCGATCTGCAATTCAATGACACCATTCCGATTGATTTCTTCCAAACGATGTTTAAATGGTCGAATCCGTCAATGGAATACAGCTCATTTGACCATATTGTCATTCCGTTTAATGAGAATAAGCCGAATAAGAAGATTTACATGGTCTCTTACAGCAAACAGCTGATTCTGGAAGTGACTGTCGAGTCTGCAAATTACCGCAATCTGATGAATGAGCTGTACAGCAAAAAATCGAGTATGCCGTTATACCACCTCTATTCGGTCGGAAAAAGCAAAGAATTTCTCATGCCGAATGCGCGGTTTAATATGAAGGAAAAAGAATTTATCACTGAAACCATTAAGACGAACCTGTTTAAGCAGACACTCTTTAATGATCCGAGCACGGTCAGAGAGGACCCGAATTACAATCGGAACGTGCTGACTGACGGAATCAGCCGTCTGGAAATCAATTCGACGCAGCGGCAGATTCAGTTCCAGCACCGGAACCTGGCGCAAAGTGCTTCTTACCAAACGGGAGAGCTGATTAAGAAAAGCTATAAATATTTAGAGGATACGGGGAGCTGGACGGATCATTATCAATTTTTCAATGTGAGTGATAACCAGCAGCTGAGTTTCTACATGTTTAAAGACCAAATGCCTGTCATCAACAGCATGTCTAAGCCTTTCGGGTCCGGGCCTGTTATGACCCTGCAATGGGCCAATGACGAAGTTCTCAGCTACAAGCGGCCGAACTATGTTCTCGGGCCGAATCCGATTAAAACAAAAGACGTAAAAATGAAGAGCGGCAATGAGATTGTGTCTCTGCTGGAGCAGCAGGATAAATACGATGTGAACAAAATCGACCAGATCTTCCTGTCCTATCAAATGGTATCTTCGTCAACGAATGATCTTGTTGAGCTGGAACCCGTCTGGAGTATGAAAATCAACGGGAAGATCGTTCCGATTACGAAAGATCTGCTGGGGAAGGAGGAGGACGATAATGGAGTGGAATAAGACAAAAACGATCTTCATCATTGCCTTCCTCATCCTCGATATTTTTCTCGGCTATCAGTTTTTTGAAAAACGCTCAAGCAGTGAATACGAAGTGATTAAGAATTCAAATGTGGAAAAAGACATGGAGATGGATCATATCACATTCGGCAACCTGTCTTCTGATTCCGCGACGGGCTACCGGCTGACGGCGGGCCAAAAGGTATTCACCGCGGAAGATATTGATGCCTTGAAGGATCAAAAACCTTTAATGGAGATGCCGGCGGATGATCACAAGGTCACGACGCTGAAAATGAAATTTACCGATCCGGTCGGTTTATCGAAGCAAAAACCGCAGGATGATGCGGAATCGCTCGTGAGCTCTAAAATAACCGGCGGTGAAAAATATAAACTGTGGAAAGTCGACAAGGATCAAAAACAGATCATTTTTTACCAGACGTATGACGGACAGTTTATTTATCAGGATTTTGACTCGTCCACTGATGCGATCGGACAGGTGATTCTGCATCTGAACGATAAAAACGAGGTCGTGTCTTACGAGCAGACCATGCTGGAGTCATTCAAGCGAATCCAGACGGAAAGCCTGATTCCTGAGCTGGATGCGGTCGAATTATTGTATTCTCAAAATTACTTAAAAGCGAATTGCGCCGTCAAAAGCGTCAAGTTCGGCTATATTGCCCAATACCCGCTGACAAGTACGCAGGTGCTGGCGCCGGTATGGAGAATCACAATTGAAGATAAGTCAAAAGGGACGAAGAAAAAGACACAGCAAACGTACACTGTGAATGCATTGGAAAGCACAGTCATTGATAACAATCAAAATAAATAATGGAGTGAGAACAAATGAGCTTGCAATTTAGCGTTCTTGCGAGCGGGAGTACCGGAAACGCGTTTTATCTGGAGACAGAGGAGCACTCTTTTCTGGTGGATGCCGGCCTGAGCGGTAAAGCGATGGACGGGCTGATGGAGAGAATCGGCCGCAAGATAGACGACGTGGACGGCATCTTTGTCACTCATGAGCACAGCGACCATATTAAAGGGCTCGGCGTCATTGCGAGAAAGTACGGTCTTCCCGTCTACGCCAATGAAAAGACGTGGAAAGCGATGGAGAATCAGATCGGCAAGCTGGATACCGGACAAAAGTTTTTGTTCCCGATGGAAAGCGTGAAATCTTTCGGAGGGCTTGATGTTGAGTCATTCGGCGTCTCTCATGACGCGGCCGAGCCGATGTTTTATGTTTTCCATTACCAAGGCAGAAAGCTCGCGCTGATGACGGACACCGGATATGTGAGCGACAGAATGAAAGGCATTATCCGTTCGGCCAATGTATTTGTGTTTGAAAGCAACCATGACGTCGGCATGCTGCAAATGGGCAGATACCCTTGGAGCATTAAGCGGCGGATTTTAAGCGATGTCGGCCACGTCTCAAATGAAGACGCGGCGCTCGCCATGACCGATGTCATCGGCGACGGCACATCACGCATTTATTTGGCGCATCTGAGCCAAGACAACAATATGAAGGAACTGGCGAGAATGTCCGTGCAGCAGACATTGGCTGCGAAAGGATTTGTCGCGGGGGAAACGTTTCAATTATTTGATACCGATCCGAAAATCCCGACGCCGCTGTGCGCCGTGTAATTTTTCCAAATGAATCATGATTATTAATCCGCGATATAACCCACACTATAAGCAAATTGAGTTCTCTTGAAAGGATTTGAGATAGGGTGGATTATAATCGCGATGATGAACAGTACGCCCCCGAACAGCCCCGCCGCAGTAAGAGAGGATACTTCCTTTCAAGTCTGATCGGCGTCATCGTCGGGGCCGCGCTCATGGCTTTACTGCTGCCGTACTGGACAGGCGGAGACCATGGTGAAAGCAGCAGAGGCGCCAATCAGCGTATCGGAAGCGAACAAGTGAAAACAGTCAACGTAAATGTCAATGATGCTGTCACGAATATGGTCAGCCGTGTATCGGATTCGGTAGTCGGCGTTCTCAATATCCAAAAGACCGATATTTGGGGAGAGGGCGGCGAAGCGGGAAGCGGGTCCGGTGTCATTTACAAAAAGAACGGAACCACTTCTTATATCGTAACCAATCATCATGTCATTGAAGGTGCGACTGAGATTGAGATCAGCCTGAAAGATGACTCGCGCGTGCCTGCCGAACTGATCGGGAGCGACCGTCTGATGGATCTGGCCGTGCTGAAGGTGAAGTCTGATAAAATCAAATCGGCCGCCCAGTTCGGCAATTCCGATCAAGTCAAAGTCGGAGAACCGGTCGTGGCGATCGGAAATCCGCTCGGGCTTGAATTTGCAGGCTCAGTGACGCAGGGAATTATTTCCGGCAAGGAAAGGGCGGTGCCCGTTGACTCAAACGGAGACGGACAGCCGGACTGGAATGCGGAAGTGCTGCAGACCGACGCCGCGATTAATCCCGGCAACAGCGGCGGCGCTTTGATGGATATATCGGGTAAGGTGGTCGGCATTAACTCAATGAAGATCGCCGAATCCGCCGTTGAAGGAATCGGCCTGTCCATCCCTTCAAAGCTTGTCATTCCCGTTATTCAGGATTTAGAAAAATACGGAGAAGTCAGACGGCCTTTCCTCGGTATCGAAATGAAATCTTTAACGGATATTGCGAGCTACCACTGGAGCCAGACGCTGAAACTTCCGAAAGGTGTTAAAACCGGGGCGGTCATTATGGGTGTCGACGCGTTTTCACCGGCCGGCAAAGCAGGGCTGAAAAAGCTTGACGTGATCACCGGTTTTGACGGTCATAAGGTCAACGACATTGTGGATCTTCGTGAACGTCTGTATCGCAAAAAGATCGGCGACCGTGTGAACATCACGTTCTACCGTTCAGGAAAGAAAAAAACAGCGGAAGTCAAACTGACAGAAGCGGATCGATTACAGAAATAAAAAAACAGCCCGGAAAAAACCGGGCTGTTTTTTATTGATTTATTTGTTAATATGATGAAGAAAAGGGGGTGAAACACATGAAAACGGCTGATAAGATTATTGTATTGAACGAAATCGAGGGTGAATGCGAAGGAAGAATTATTTTAGAATGCAGAATTTAAGAAAATGAAATATGACATATCAAACGTCCTTTTTCAGGGCGCTTTTTTTATGCCGTTTTTTCCTGAAGGCGGGCCGCAACACGCTCAATTGATAATAGGCAGAAACAGACTGATGCTGCAAAATCGAAGCGGCAGGTGAAATTATTGTGATGTGCAGACTGCACCGTTTTAGGCGTTGACTTTAACCAATTCAGCTTAGATTCCGTTTTGTTTCAGATAAAAGCGAATAATAGAAGAGGAAGCGAAAAAAATAAACACAGGCTGATACATCTAAGGAGAGACTGCATCATGAATAAGTTGAAAGGCATCTGGCTGCTGAGTGCAGACGGCGGGTCTGTACTCATTGATTTGATAACGATGGGGCTTCGCCACGGAACGGTTCTCGGGGAAGACAATACCATCGAGGCACATATCCGCTCTTTACGCGAAAAGCTGAAGGACAAAGAGCACAAGGTGCGGGGCGCCGAATGCAGGGCGGACCTGGGATGAAGCGGAGAAAGCTGTTCAGAACCCTGCGATTCCAGCTCCTGTTCAGGTCACTGGTGATTTTGGCCCTGCTGTTATGCTTCATCGGCGGCACTCAGTACATGTTTATGGCACGGACGATGTATGAAAATCAGGCGGCCAGCATCCAAAGCTATATCCATTCAATGGATCAAAGTGTATGGAGGTCAATCAAAACCCTTGCCCGTTCCGAAACACCGGCCCACCCGAATTTGATTTACCCCGGGATGACGGCTGCTTTTATCAATCCATCATACAAGATGTCTGTTTTATCAGAAGACCCGCAAACGGGAGCCGCCCCATCTTTTCCGAAAAACGTGTATCGGGATGCGCTGACAGACCCCATGGCGCTTCACTATCAGGTGGCTCACAATAAAGCGGGTAAGGAAATCATCGCCGTGTTTCAGGCGATTTCCGTTGGCGGAAGACCGGCGGGAGTTGTGCAAATGAGCACGCTGACACAGCCTCTGAATGATTCGCTTTTCCGCCAGATCGGCATTTTTGCGGTGCTTTCCTTTGCGGCTCTGGTCATCGGACTGTTTGTTTTCTTACCGATGATCCGGCTCACACTCAAGCCATTATCGCGCATTGGGCGTATGGTGGATGACATCAATGCCGCCAGTCTCGATAAACGGCTGCCGATTGATAAAAGGCAGGCAGAAATGGAGTCGCTGGGCATATCCATCAATCAGATGCTGGGACGGATTGAAACCGCGTTTCAGGCGGAAAAAGAAGCGAAGGAGCGCATCCGGCAGTTTGTATCAGACGCGTCACATGAGCTGAGAGCACCGCTTACCTCCATTCACGGCTTTATCGAAATTTTAATGCGCGGAGCGGCGGAGAAGCCGGAGCAGAAAGAAAAAGCGCTTCAAAGCCTGTACGCGGAATCCGCCAGAGCGAATAAGCTGATAGAGGACCTTCTGTTTCTCGCGAAGATGGACCGGGAGCCGAGCTTTGAAATGAAAAAAGGCGCGCTGGGAGACGTCATTTTGGAAATGGAGGCTCAGCTGAGGCTGCTGGCGGGAAAACGGAAGCTCGAGTTTTTTGTCGATCAAAAGATTGAAGCCGTTTTTGACAAAGACAAAATGAAGCAGGTCATTCTCAATCTCTTTTACAATGCGGTGCAGCATACGGATGAAGAAACGGGCGTCATCACCGTGTCCCTGCAGAAAGATGGCGGAATCATGCTCATGATGGCGGACAACGGGACGGGCATCGCACCGGAGCATGTGCCTCATTTGTTTGACCGGTTTTACAGGGCAGAAACCTCCCGCTCCCGTAAATACGGCGGCACCGGGCTGGGTCTTGCCATTACAAAAACCATTATCGACAGCCATAACGGAACAATTGAAGTGAAAAGCGAGCAGGGAAAAGGCTCCGTGTTCGTAATCCGGCTGCAGGGGTAAGCCTGCTGATTCAAAAAGATCCCGCTCATACAAGAAGATTAATAAAATTCATCCGGACTATTTTAGAATAGGAAAAACGGACGGAAGCCGCTGAATCGTGTATGCCGATTATTATCCGAACGCGGGCCGGAGCGGACGTATCTGTCCCCCGCGTCAGCCATTTCAAAACAGTGAACACGAAACGCAGACGGTCGGTGACATCCTAAAGGAAGTCAAGGACTTCTTCAGGCTGAACAAAGCCTTTAAATATTTGGTGCTGTCCCTCTCTGTTTTCTTTGCGATTACATCGGTTTTTTATATCGGAAGGGCTGTCCGTGCGTCACATATCCGTTATTTTTGCGGGACTGTCCATCTTACAGGCGCTGTGCTCCATCTTTTCTTCAAAGCCGGCGGAAAAATTCACGCCGAGGCGCGTGCTTCTGCTGACATTCTGCATCATCGGGGCAGCCTATCTGTTTATACCTTTGGGCAGCCTGTACGTGACGATAGCCGCTTTTGTCGTCATTAACGCGCTCTATGACGTGATAGAACCCGTCTTCAGTCAGGTGGTGAACAATGAGATTCCGTCAAGAACGAGAGCCACGCTGCTGTCGATTATCAGTTTGCTGACATCGCTCTTCATGTTCATTGCCTTTCCGTTTATCCGATTCTTAACGACTATTTTGATTCAGCCTTGCTGCTGACCGCAATCGGGGTGTTATCCATCTTATTGTCGCTGTTTATGATGCTCAGCTTTTACAAACTGAAAGCGAGCGTCGCCATCCAGTCGAGAATACGGAACATACATTGGCAGTGAGCGAAAACTTTTGGTTTACCGGGGAGCGGCTCGCCAATCAGACATAACCTGACGAAAGGCTGAGGAGCATCTCAGCCTTTTTTCAGTTGGATTCATTTCATCCGGTCCAGACCGAATTTTTTCAGGCGGTATTGCAGGCTTTGTCTGCTGATTCCGAGCTCGTTTGCCGTTTTGGATATGTTATTGCCGTGTTTTCTCAGGGTCTTTTCGATCATATATTTTTCGAAGTTCTCCATTTTATCTTTTAAATCAGTGCCGGGCTGGGTGCTTGCGGCGGCTTTGGCGTCCGTGTCAGCCGGTTTTATTTTCATCCGGTACTGATAAGGAAGGTGGGCTGCCGTAATCGTCGTTTCATCCGTCATAAAGTTCATGGCGCCTTCAATCATATGTTCAAGCTCGCGAATGTTGCCCGGCCAGTCATATTCCAGGAAGAATCGCTGCACATCGTCACTGATCGAATCGACATGCATTTGAAACAGGTGATTGTTTTTCTGGATAAAGACTTCGGCCAGAGGCAGAATGTCCTCTTTGCGCTCCCGGAGCGGCGGAATGATCAGCGTGACAACGCTTAATCGGTAGTATAAATCTTTGCGCAGCCGCTCTTCTGAAATGGCGGTGATCGGGTCTTCATTCATCGTGGCGATGATGCGGACGTCGATCGGTTTGTCCTGCGCTGATCCGATGCGCCTGATTTTCTTTTCCTGAAGGGCGCGGAGCAGCTTTGCCTGCAGGCTGAGATTGAGAGAATTGATCTCATCAAGGAGAAGGGTGCCTCCCTGCGCCTGCTCAAATAAGCCCGGCTGGTCGATGGCTCCGGTAAAGGCGCCTTTTTTCGTGCCGAATAAAATGCTTTCGACCAGACTGTCCGGCAGGGCGGCGCAGTTTTGTGATATGAACGGGGCGCCTGAGCGCTGGCTGCCGTTGTGAATGCTTTGGGCGAACAGTTCCTTGCCCGTTCCCGTCTCACCGGCCAAAAGTACGGACGATGACGTGCGGGTTGCCCGTTTCGCGTTTTCGATGACTTCCCGGATAACCGGGCTGCTGCCGAGAATGCTGTCAAACGTGTAGCTGTTCTGTTCTTTTCTGTGCATATTCTCCCTGATCAGCCGTTCGAGCTTAGTGACGTCTTTGGCGATCTCCACGGCGCCTTTGATCTCGCCGTTTTGCACAATCGGGAAGGTGTGGTTGATCGTGGTGATTTCCTGGCCTTTGTTATTGAAATAGCTTTGCTTTACATTTTTAATCGTTTTGCCTTCCTGAAGGGCCTGGACGAGTGTGCTGTCCTGCTGATTGGAAAACATAAATACATCAGTCAGGTTTTTATGCAGGACGTCCCGTTCATCCATATCTTCAATCTGCATCATTTTCTTATTGTAAATGACGGTGCTGCCCTTTTCGTCCACCACATGCAGCCCGACATCAATCTCTTCCAGAATGCTTTGTAACACGAGTGTGAAAAATTCGCTGGTTGTGTGCAGGTCAATTCCCCCTCCCAATCGTCGTAACATTCATTATTTTAAAATAAATTGATTATGAAACGCAAAAAAATGTTGCGCTCGGCTGATATTTTAAAATAAATGGTAATTAAGGTAATAAAACCATTGACTTTTTTAGGGAAATGGTTGATATTTAGATATATACTTAAATATCTAAATCATGTATGTATGAGAGGGGGAACATTCTTGAATAAAGCATTTAAAGCACTAGCCGATCCTACAAGGAGAAGAATTTTGGATTTATTAAAAAAACAAGATATGACAGCTGGAGAAATTGCGGAGCACTTCGAAATGTCAAAACCCAGTATTTCTCATCACCTTAACATATTGAAAAATACTGATCTGGTTCACGATGAGAGGAAAGGCCAATTTATTATGTACTCATTAAATACCACTGTATTACAGGATCTTATAGGCTGGTTCTTTTCTTTGGCTGATTCAGAACATGATAATAAGAAAGGCGGGGAATCATGAAAAAATATCTCTTTTCGGCAGGAATTATTGTTTTAACTGTTTTAACATGGGTTTTCACATATTCATCTTTACCGGACATTTTGGCGACACACTGGGGATTAAACGGAAGTGCAAATGGTTACCAAACGAAAGCTAATGCGATGATGATGCTTATTGGCATAATGATGATTCTATATATTTTAATGGTTATCATCCCTAAGATTGATCCTAAAAATAACTACAACACATTTATCCGGCCATATATGGCTATATTTAATACAATGTTTGCGGTTCTGTTTGTCATTAATCTGATGACCATCTTGACCGGACTGGGATATGATCTCCCTATATCTTATTTAGGAAACTTTATCGTGGGAGTCATTTTCATTGTGTTTGGAAACTTTATTCAGATCGTTAAGCCTAATTTCTTTTTGGGGATAAGAACGCCTTGGACGCTGAGCAGTGAAAGAGTTTGGAAGGATACACACAGGGTCAGTTCGAAAATTTTTGTCTTAGCGGGCATTATCATGATGCTTGCAGCTTTTTTGCCTCCAGTGTATAGAGTGTCAGTCATTTTCATTGCCGCAATCGGCTGTATCATATTATCCTTACTATATTCTTACATTGTATATCAGAGACAATTGAATAAATAACGGTTGAATGGGAGCAATCTAATTGGATTGCTCCTATTTTGTCAGCGGGAATGCAAAAAAATTTTGCGCTTGGCTGAAGTTTGCACGCAAACTGCCGGAAAATTTTGCAGGAAGAGAAAGAATGCTGGCGAAATATCCCGTTTTTTCGGATTGGCACGGAACTTGCTTTATAAAAAGGGAAAGCAAGATCTTATGTTGAATGATATACAAAACAAGGGGGAATCAGATTATGTCAGCTTTCACAAAATCTCAAGAGATTATCAGCCAAACTTCACACTACGGTGCGAACAACTACCATCCTCTTCCGATCGTTATTTCTGAAGCGCAGGGTGTTTGGGTAAAAGACCCTGAAGGCAATCAATATATGGATATGCTCAGTGCTTATTCTGCCGTGAACCAGGGACACAGACATCCGAAGATTATTCAGGCGCTGAAGGATCAGGCGGATAAAATCACTTTGACGTCACGCGCGTTCCATAACGATCAGCTCGGCCCGTTTTATGAGAAAACAGCCAAGCTGACGGGAAAAGATATGATTCTGCCGATGAATACGGGGGCGGAAGCTGTTGAATCCGCTGTCAAAGCGGCGAGACGCTGGGCATATGAGGTCAAAGGAGTAGAAGATAATCAGGCGGAAATCATTGCGTGTATCGGCAACTTCCACGGCAGAACGATGCTTGCGGTATCCCTTTCTTCAGAAGATGAGTATAAACGCGGTTTCGGGCCTATGCTTCCGGGTATAAAATTAATTCCATACGGAGACGCGGAAGCGCTGCGCCGGGCGATTACGCCGAACACAGCCGCTTTCTTATTCGAACCGATTCAGGGAGAAGCGGGCATCGTCATTCCGCCGGAAGGATTTTTACAAGAAGCGGCCGCTATTTGTAAGGAAGAAAATGTGCTCCTGATTGCTGATGAAATTCAGACGGGACTCGGCCGGACAGGGAAAACATTCGCGGTTGACTGGGAAAATATCGTACCGGATATGTTTATCTTGGGCAAAGCGCTCGGCGGCGGCGTTTTCCCGATTTCGTGCATTGCGGCGAACCGTGATATTCTCGGCGTGTTTAATCCGGGTTCCCACGGCTCGACATTCGGCGGAAACCCGCTCGCTTGCGCGGTATCGCTCGCATCTCTTGAAGTCCTAGAGGAAGAAGGGCTGGCAGAGCGTTCCCTTCAGCTTGGCCGGTATTTTAAAGAAGAGCTTGAGAAAATCGATAACCCGATCATAAAAGATGTGCGCGGACGCGGCCTGTTTATCGGCGTGGAACTGACTGAAGCGGCCCGCCCGTACTGTGAAAAGCTGAAAGGCGAAGGGCTTTTATGCAAAGAAACACATGATACCGTGATCCGTTTTGCACCGCCGTTAATGATTTCCAAGGAAGACTTGGACTGGGCTGTCCAAAAGATCACAAATGTGCTTCAAAACGCGTAGGAACTTGATATGGAAACGCTTTCCCTCAGCTTGTATGGAATTAACAAATAAAAAATTCAGCACACTCTATTTGCGCGGCGACAGTATTTTAGTATAATGTATCTTTATGTACGAAAATGAATTTCATATAACTTTCATATACAAATAGAGGCTCTTTGGACAGCAAATCGGTTTCAAAGCACCGGCTTGGTTCCAATACAAGTTGCTGAAGGGGTGCAGAATAGTGAATACAAATCAAAAAGAGAATCAGCTTCAGCGCACAATGAAATCGCGCCATTTGTTTATGATTTCATTGGGCGGAGTAATCGGCACCGGGTTTTTCCTGAGTACCGGATATACAATCAACCAGGCGGGACCGCTGGGCGCGGTTCTGTCTTATCTGGTCGGCGGTTTTATTATGTTTTTGACAATGCTCTGCTTAGGCGAGCTTGCGGTTGCCCTTCCCGTATCAGGGTCGTTTCAGACGTACGCCACCAAATTTATCAGCCCCGCTTTCGGTTTCGCATTCGGCTGGCTGTACTGGCTCGGCTGGGCGGTGACATGCGCCATTGAGTTTTTATCTGCGGGACAATTGATGCTCCGCTGGTTTCCGCATGTTCCCGTATGGGTGTGGTGCCTCGTGTTTGTCGGGCTGATGTTTCTTTTGAACGCCATTACCACAAAAGCGTTCGCTGAGTCGGAATTTTGGTTTTCCGGCATTAAAATTTTAGTCATTCTGCTGTTTATTATTTTGGGAGGCGCCGCCATGTTCGGCCTGATCGATCTGAAACACGGCGAGCAGGCACCTTTCTTCTCTCATTTTTATGAGGATGGATTGTTTCCGAACGGCATGAAGGCGATGCTTGTTACGATGATTACCGTAAACTTCGCGTTCCAGGGAACGGAGCTGATCGGGGTTGCCGCGGGAGAAAGTGAAGACCCCGAGAAAACGATTCCGCGCTCTATCCGGCAGACGGTATGGAGAACGCTTGTCTTCTTCGTTCTCTCTATCATCGTCATTGCCGGCATGATTCCGTGGAAGCAGGCGGGAGTGGTCGAAAGCCCGTTTGTCGTGGTGTTTGAACAAATCGGAATCCCGTATGCCGCCGATATCATGAACTTTGTTATCTTAATTGCGCTGCTGTCAGTGGCCAACTCAGGCCTGTTTGCATCGACGCGTATCCTATATGCCATGGCGAACGAAGGACAAGCTTTTAAAGCGCTCGGCAAAACAAATAAACGCGGCGTGCCGATGAACGCGCTGATCGTGACGCTGGCCGTCGCCTGCCTGTCGCTGCTGTCTAAAGTGGCAGCGCCGGAAACCGTTTATATGTTTCTTTTATCATTAGCCGGACTAAGCGCGCAGGTCGGCTGGATTACGATTTCTCTGTCGCAGCTGATGTTCAGACGGAAATACATCCGCGAAGGCGGCAAAGTGAAAGACCTTAAGTTTAAAACACCGCTGTACCCGGTGCTGCCTATTGTCGGGCTGACATTAAATACGGTCGTTCTGATCAGTCTCGCATTTGATTCAGAACAGCGGCTCGCCCTTTATTGCGGCATCCCGTTCATGGCGGTGTGCGTTATCGTCTATCATCTGTATGTAAAAAAGCATAAACAGTCAGAAAAACAGATAGAGCTTTAAATCTTTTCGTGTCCAAGTCATCTTTGAGAAACCCGCACAGGACAACATACAACATGTTGAGGTGGAAAAACGGATGAACAAGAATATCTCAGTTATTGGAATGCCGATGGATTTAGGACAAGCACGACGCGGAGTGGACATGGGCCCGAGCGCCATCCGCTACGCGCATCTCATTGAACGGTTATCTGACATGGGGTATGCGGTGGAAGACTTAGGCGACATCCCCGTCAATCGTGAAAAACTCAAAAATGATGAAGAGCTGAAAAATCTGAACTCTGTGCTTTCGGGGAACGAGCAGCTCGCCCACAAGGTGGACAGCGTCATTGAGAATGAGCGGTTCCCACTCGTCTTGGGCGGCGATCACAGCATCGCGATCGGAACGCTGACAGGAACGGCCAAGCACTATAAACAGCTCGGCGTCATCTGGTACGATGCGCACGGCGATTTAAACACGCTGGAAACATCGCCGTCAGGCAATATTCACGGAATGCCGCTGGCCGTCAGCCTCGGCGTCGGGCACGACACATTGGTGAACCTGGGCGGCTATGCCCCGAAAATCAAGCCGGAAAACGTCGTCATCATCGGCGCGAGATCGCTTGACGAAGGCGAGCGTGAATACATTAAGGAAACAGGCATGAAGGTTTATACGATGCATGAGATTGACCGCCTCGGCATGACGAAGGTCATTGAAGAAACCATTGACTACCTGTCAGACTGTGACGGCGTTCACCTCAGCCTTGATCTCGACGGCCTCGATCCGAGCGACGCGCCCGGCGTAGGGACGCCTGTCGTCGGCGGCATCAGCTACCGTGAAAGCCATTTGGCAATGGAAATGCTGCATGATGCCGACATTATCACCTCAGCTGAATTTGTCGAAGTCAACCCGATCCTCGATCACAAAAACAAAACCGGCAAAACAGCGGTTGAGCTGGTGGAATCTTTGTTGGGAAAAAAACTATTATAAAATATGCGCCTCCGCACCTGCGGAGGTTTTTTTGTTGCCACGAGGAAACTAGCAGGCTGTCACCCTCTTTTTGACCCTGTAAATATGATATATTTATTACACAAAATGGGAAAGGGAGGTGTCCTGACAGATGGCTGAGGTGATGGCCCACGAAACTGTTGCGAAAAAAATCAGTGACTGGTATGAAGAAATCAAAAAGCACAACACCGAATCGGCTGAGGCATTAAGAGAACAACTGCTTACAGATCTGCAAAATATGACACAAAATCAAACGGTGCTCCTTTATTTTAATTTAATTGATTCCCGCTATAAGCTATTGATGGAAGAGTATGAGAAAACAGACGGCATTTTAAAAACGATCCAGCTGACCGCCGATAAAGAAAAAACAGACCAGATGATTCAATACTATTATTACTTTTTTTCCGGAATGCACGAGTTTTACCAAAAACGGTTCATGAACGCCATTAATTTTTACCGGATTGCTGAAAGCAGGCTCCGGCACATACCGAATGAGATTGAAAGAGCCGAGTTTAATTATCAAGTGGCGATTGCCTATTATGAAATCCGCCAAAACTACTTTGCGATGAACCATGCGGAAAAAGCATTAGAGATCTACAAAGCGAACGAAATGTACGCGGTCAGAGAAGCACAGTGTTTAATGGTGATCGGCTGTAACAGAATGGACCTGTTTCACTACCAGAAAGCTGAAGAGCTCCTGCAGACGGCAGTCCATCAAGCCGCCAAAGCGGGCGATCCGCACATTGAAGCGCTCGCCCACTTTAACGCAGGCATTTGCTATGAAAGACAGGAGAAATTGGAGGAGGCACGAGTCGAATTTGAAATGGCTCTCGATCAAAAGGAGCATTTGCGATCAGCGTATTCGGTGCGGAGTCTGTACATGCTGGCCAGAGTATTATTGAAGCAGGAACAGACGGATGAGGGCCGGTTTTGGCTGCATAAAGCGCTGAATGCCGCAGAAGACAAAAACGAGCCCGTATATACCCAAAAGCTGCGCATCTTACAGCATGTATTTATTGACCACAGTGAAGAAGCGCTTGAATTAGCTTTCGCCGAGTTAAGAAGGAAAGAGCTGTGGAGTGACGTTTCCGATTTATCGTATCAAGCCGCAGCGCATTTTAAAAAACAGGAGAATTACAAACTGGCGGCGAAGTATTTTCAGGAATCAATTGATGCCAATGACCAAATTTTGAGATTGACGGAGGGGATTCGTAATGAAAACATGTAAATTCATTGTACTCTCAGCAGCTTTGGCAAGTCTCATTTCGATTGGATTATTTGCGCAAACTGGTTCAACGGCACAAGCCGAACAAATCATAAAACCGGCAGAAAACGGAGCCTTCGGATAATACTTCATGAACCGCTTTCAGTCTGTGTTTTGTAAGGAGTGATTCAATGGCTATCACGCTGCAGCCGATGACAGGACAAGAATTTCAGTCCTATCTCGCTCATTCAACAAAGCATTACGCTGAAGATAAGGTAAAAGCAGGAACGTGGCTGCCTGATGAAGCGCCGGAATTAGCGGAGCTGGCGTTTGAAGACCTGCTTCCTGACGGCCTGGAAACGGCCGATCACTATTTATGGACGCTGACATTAGACGGTAAGGAAAATGCCGGCTGGCTGTGGCTGCACGCCGATCCGGACCACCCGCAGCACGACGCATTTATTTATGATTTCGGCCTTCATCCGCCTTTCCGCGGCAAAGGCTATGCAAAAGAGGCACTCGCAAGGCTGGAGGACAAAGCCAAAGATCTGGGTGTCCGCAAGATTTCTCTCCATGTATTCGCTCATAACGAAACGGCGCGGAAGCTGTATGAGAAGACGGGATTCCTGGAGACCGATGTGATCATGAGCAAAAAGCTGTCATGAAAAGAGGCCCGCACGATGGGCCTCTTTTGTTATTCATTTCCCGGGCAATGGCGGTAAGGTTTTGGACGGATGCCGTATTGACAGCTAAATGAAATCGCGGCGTTCTCTTCTGTACTCATCGGCATCAAGCTGATTCGCCGTCCTCCTTCCTGGCGCAGACGGTTTCTTCATTCGGCACCCGCGGATCAACCTATGCAGATCCAATCCAATCCACATTGGTCACCGCGAGATGAACGGCATGACTCACTCTGGCTGCCGTAGTCCTTCCTGCATGCCCATGCACCCTAACCTCAATGAGGAAACCGCAACGACCCGATTGTTATGTATTTGATAAGACGATTATGCATATCTTTTACTATTGTTATAAAATTTTTAAAAATCTGTAAATTTTATATTTTTTTATCGCAATTCCGTCATATAATGCAAATGTGGAAAAATTATACTTTGAGAAAAGAGGCGAAGTAATATGTGTAAAAAGCTATTCAAAGCTGTCCTCCCGTTTGCCCTGTCGTTCACCATGGTTCTGTCGTTCTCCGGTACGAATGTCAAAGCGAAAGAAACAGAAGCAGCCCGCTACGCAAAAGAAATCGCAGAGCTTCAGCAGGGCACAACCCCGCAAGACGTTCTCCGATCCGCCCAAGAGCTTGCCGAGCAGAAGCACGTTTCAACAGAAGCGATTCTCAAGCAGTTTCATCAAGAAATCACAGCAGATAAGGTGCAAGGAAATGTAATCGCTTCCAAAGACGAACTCTCTGCAATGGGCGGATCATCAGGCACAAAAAAACTTCCGAAAAGCACAAAAGGCAATATTTATTACACGAACTCATACACGGCTTTTTACAACCACGGGCATGTCGGCATGTATTCATCCGCTGATAAAATTGTCGAATCCGTGCCGGGAGACGGCGTCCGCCAGATTGCTTATAACGGAAGAGAAGTCGAAGACAATTCAATCGTTCAGACCGTGAAAGTTACCGATGCCCAAAAACAAGCCGCCGCTGACTGGGCCGTATCAAGAGTGGGTGATGAGTACTCCTTCAACTTCGTCAATAACAGAAATACGGGCCATGAAGGCGCCAAAAACTGCTCAAAACTGCTGTGGTCGGCATTCCTTTTAAAAGCCGGGATTGATATCGACTCTAACGGCGGCTTAGGTGTATATCCGCGCGACATCACAAGCTCGTCTTACACGACCACGATTCTGACCATTCGCTAAGGAGAACAACGTGAAAAAAATCATCTGGATACCCTTAGTGTTCATCCTTGCCGCAGCGGTCTTATGCTTCTTCTATTTCCGCACGGAAGAACCTGCGGAGGTTGATAGGGAAACATTAAATGACCCTGATTTTCTGAAAGATAAAGAAGCGCTGCTGTATTTCTCCACTGCGGCTGATCAAGACACATTCGGCGGCGGAAAAAGCTATGCCCTCTTCGCCGATAAAAAGGGGCGGCTCTCTTCTTATCAAATGAAGGGGCTTGAGCTCGGATCGGCCAAAGTGCATGACGGCAGCGTGCTGCTGGAGGACAAAAAAGGAATCTACACCGTTCAAAATGGTCTTCACACATATAAAAGAACGTATCAGCATACGGGAGACAGCGCCGGGTATATCGAGCGGACGAAAGGCTTTTACACGCTGTACAATTCGGGCTACGACAAGAGCGGCGGCAGCTATCGCTCAGAGCTGTACCGCCAGATTGACGGCAGGTGGAAGCAAGACGTCATCCCGCACTATATCCGCGCTTCAGGCTTTTTTAAAGATCATCTTTTCGCGCTCACGCCGACAGATGACGAAAAAGGCTATCACATAGAAGACATTCAGGCCGATAAAGAAAAGCTCCATACAAAATCAATTGCGACATGGACGTATAAAGAAGGCACGTCAGTCGAATCCCAGCTCGCCGCGGACGACGGCGCCGTCTGCTTTGTCACCAGAGGGGAAAAAGCAGAACACATCTACCAAATGGTGAAAGTTATGAGAAAGAGCGGCATTATCAAAACGTATGACATCGCCGCTTATAAAAATGACGAACAGACGATCTATGACTCCATGCCGTTCAGCTTCAAAAAAAGCTTTTTCATGGAGCAGCGCAGCTTCTATTTCGTTGACGGCTTCGGAACCGTCTACCGCATCAACCCTGAGACCGGAAAAAGCAAAAGGGCCTTCACCCTCCCCGCATCACGAATTAAAGCCGATTTCAAAGACCTGACGCATCAAAACGGAAAGCTGTATCTGTTCACGTACAGCTACAAAAAGCCCGCCAAAATCGAATCCTTCGACCTGAAAACGGGCAAAAAACTGAACGACCGGACCATCCCCAGCCTGAAAGACATCATCACGCCGAAAAGCCATCTCAAGCTGTATGATGTGCAGGTGATGGGCGGGTTTTGAAGAGTATGAACATGTGGGAAGAGCTTGCCGCTTTTGGTAAGCTTTTTATAATGAAACGTTACTGCAAGAAAGAAGGTGTTCATTTGAAATCATTCAGTCTCTTCTTATTGTTGTCCGTCATTTGTATAACCATTGTTTTTGTCATAATGAATATGTTGATTGGATACCCTGATGTGAGCAACGGAACATTGATTATGATTGTATATATCGTTGTGACCCTCATAATCAGGCTATATAACAAGAAAAAAACCGACCGAACATAGAAATAGAGGAATTTGCACAGTAAAAGCAGAAAGACAGTCCGGTGAAGGAGGGAGCCGATGAAGAAAAAGCTTGCCGCGGTAACCGTCACCATTCTCCTGGTTTCCGTGATAACCAACTCTTTTTTAAACGGCGGAAAGCCGGACTGGATTGATATATGCTGTACGCTGCTGGCGTGTCTATTAGGAATTCTGTTCGTCCTTCGCTTAGAAAAAAGAGAAAACACGTAAAGAGCCGGATGCTGCAAACGCCGGCTCTTTTTGCGCGTGATTTGCCGAATTGTGGATAAAACTCAGCCCGAAGCACTACTAACATGTGTATAAATAGGTTATATTGAGAAGAGAACAATTGCCGCGCGCAAAAGAAAACCGGAGGATGTAACAATGAAAACCGCTTATTATTCTTGTGAAGAACATATCGAAACCGTACTGGACATGTACATAGATGATCATGAGCTTCCGCCCGAAATCAGAAAAATCGAACATACTAACAGTTTATCCACAGCCTGTGAATTATGTGGGGACACTGCAACATATCTAGTAGGGAACGAATGATCCTACACAAAATACAGAAAAGATATCCACAATTGTGGACAATATATATGAATAACTTGTTTCTAAAGTGGGGATGACCTGTGAATATCAATATTGTGACCATCGGAAAACTAAAAGAAAAATACCTCAAGCAAGGCATTGAAGAATACAAAAAACGACTCTCAGCCTACGCAAAAATCGACATCATCGAACTCCCGGACGAAAAAGCTCCGGAAAACTTGAGCGACCAAGACATGAAAATCGTCAAAGACAAAGAAGGCGAACGCATCCTGGCCAAAATCAGCCCGGATAGCCACGTCATCGCCCTCGCTATCGAAGGAAAAATGAAAACATCCGAAGAACTGGCCGATACAATAGATAAGCTGGCGACTTATGGAAAAAGCAAAATCACCTTCGTCATCGGCGGCTCACTCGGCTTAAGCGACGCCGTCATGAAACGCGCAGACGACAAACTGTCATTCTCAAAAATGACATTTCCTCATCAGCTCATGCGGCTGATTTTAGTAGAGCAGATTTACCGGGCATTTCGGATTAATCGTGGGGAACCTTATCATAAGTAAATGAGGTTTTAATTAATTCTAGTGACTAAATGAGCTGTGTTTTCCCTATTTAGTCACTTTTTTATGTTTGTTAAGTTAGTTTTATATCTATTAAAATTAATAAGCAAAATTCGACAATATAAGATATAATAAAATTCTACCAGCATACAGGATTTTTATTGACTAATTGCGTTTGGTGTGAGAACATATGTTTGTATTCACCGAAGGACATATGAAGGAGGAGTATAATGTTATTCGCTGATATTGAATTTGATAAAGAACTATTTTCAGCTGCAAATAAGTTAAGAGGGAGAATAGCTCCTAGCGAGTACAAAAACTATGTCTTACCTTTATTATTCCTAAAATTTTTATCCTTGAAGCATGAACACCGAAAAATGGAGATTTTGGAAAGGGTAGAAGATAAAGGTGAAGATAAGAAAGAGATTCAGAAAGTCTTAGAAAACAAGGCTGAGTATACCAAAGTAAATGTGTTTTATATTCCTCAAGAGGCAAGCTGGGAATACCTTTTAGAAAATGCAGATAGTGAAAGTATTAAAGAGTTAATTGATAAAGCTATGACAATCTTAGAATCTGAATATGATGAATTAAAAGACGCCCTCCCTAAGATATACAAAAACTCTAATATTCCTAATGAAGTAGTTAGTGATATAATAAAACTTTTTTCACAAGAAATCTTTTCTACACATAATGGCAGAAATGTTGATTTGCTTGGAAGAGTATATGAATACTTTATAAGTAATTTTGCATCTACAGAAGGTAATCGAGGCGGAGAATTTTTCACACCTTCTTCAATAGTAAAACTATTGGTTGCAATGCTAGAGCCTATAAAAGGTACTGTGTACGACCCCGCTTGTGGTACGGGAGGCATGTTCATTCAATCTAATAAGTATAGTGAAAACAGCGAAAACCTGACTTTTATTGGACAGGAACAGAATGAACTTACAATAAAATTAGCAAAAATGAATGGTATTCTTCATGGTATTTTTCCAAAGATTAAACAAGGTGATACTTTACTTAATGACCAATTTCCGGATTTGAAAGCTGAAACTGTAGTATCTAATCCACCCTTTAATATGAAAGATTGGGGAGCTGAACGCTTACCCCCTGATGATAGGCGTTTGATTGGACCTGTGACAAATAGTAATGCGAATTATATGTGGATTCAACACTTTCTACATCATCTAAAGGATGGTGGGTTAGCGGGTTTTGTTATTGCAAATGGGGCCTTAACAAGTAATCAAGCTGCCGAGAAAAGCGTAAGGAAATACTTAGTTAATAATGACTATGTTGATTGTGTTGTACAACTTCCAGAAAAAATGTTCTTTGGCACAGGAATACCGAGTGCTTTAATTTTTCTAAGTAAAAATAGAGATGGTAGTAATAATCATGCTAGAAGAGAAAAAGAGATATTATTTATTAATGCAAGTAGTTTAGGAACGTTAGTTAATAAAAAAAGTAGGATATTTTCAGAAGATGAAGTAAAAGCAATCGCGGATATTTATCATTCCTTTAAATTCTATAATAATGAGGCTTATTTTGAAAGCGGTTTTTATAGTAAGGTTCATATTGATGAAATTATAGAGAAAGAATACAAGATAACTCCAAGCTTATATACCGGAATTAAAGAAGAGTCGGAAAATGAAATAGGGTTCAACCAGGTAGTTGAAGAATATAAGCTGCTATTAGAAGAGCAATTTAAGCAATCACATAAACTTCAAATGAAAATATTGAAGAATCTAGAGGATTTGTTATGATAAGTGAGTTTAAGAATTATACATTAGGTGAAATCACTAAGATATTAAATGGTTCAACGCCGTCAACAAAAAAAATAGAGTACTATGAAAATGGAACGATTCCTTGGATAACTCCTAAAGACTTATCAGGTCATCCTTTTAGAAATATATCTCGAGGAGAGCGTAATATTACTCAGTTAGGATTGCAAAATAGTTCTACTAAGTTGTTGCCTAGAGGCACAGTATTGTTCTCTTCAAGAGCTCCAATAGGATACGTTGCTATTGCTGCTAACGAGGTAACTACAAATCAAGGATTTAAAAGTTTTATTTGCAATGAGGAAATTATTTTAACTGAATATCTTTATTACTTTCTTATTGCTAAAAAAGAATATATAGAAAGTTTGGCTAATGGGAGTACTTTTAAAGAACTATCTCTTACATCTACAAAGAATATTCCAATTAAGTTGCCTAACTTGCAAGCTCAAAAAAAAGTTGCCGAAACACTAGGAGACTTAGATAGAAAAATTGAATTAAATTATAGCATAATAGATAACTTAGAAAAGTTAGCAGAAAGAACATATAAGTACTGGTTTTTAGATGAAACAATCCCCGATGATAGAAAGAATATGATTGTTCGTGAAAATGTAAAGATTGGGGAAGTTGTGAAAATCATGGGTGGAGGGACACCTAAGACTTCCAATGAAAGTTATTGGGAAAATGGAGATATTAATTGGTTTACGCCCTCAGATTTAACTAGTAGCAAAGAGATTTTTGTTTTAGATTCCCAAAGAAAAATAACTAGGGAAGGCTTGGAAAATAGTTCTGCAAAGTTAATTCCTCCGTATTCTTTATTATTATCTAGTAGAGCAACAATTGGAGAATTGGCCATTAATCAAAAGCCAACCACAACAAATCAAGGTTTTATTGTGATTGTACCAAATGAGAAGATTTCTATATATCAATTGTATTTTTGGGCAAAACTCAATAAAAATAAAATAATTTCAATGGCTAATGGAAGTACCTTTAAAGAAATTAGTAAGAAAGATTTTAAAACGATAGAAATTCCTGTAATAAAAGATACAACAAGCTTCAACAGTATTATGCATGATTACTTTAAGCAGATAGAAGAGCTTACTAAAGAGATTAGAATACTGAAGTTGACGCGAGATAAGTTAACTCCAAGGCTCATTGTTTAATTATAAAGTAAAAAGCGAACTAGAAACTAGTCCGCTTTTTACTTTAATCTTCAGAGTCTAAATCAAATTCAGTATCAGTAATTTTTATCCATACATCACCATTCTCTGTACGAATAAATTGCTCATCGTTACTAATCCAACCAAATCCTTCTGCACCAGAGTCTTCATGGATATATCCAATGGGTGTACCTTCTTCTTTTAATTCACTAAGAGGGAGGCATTCTCTTTGTCCTAATCTAGTATTACATATAGCATGACCCCAAGCTACTTGCTCTGGTTTGTGTTCAAGTGTTTCATATACTAATGGAACCATATGAAACAAGTTTACTGAAGTTGACCTTGTTGCACCTGCAACCTGTTGTTGTGAATTAGCTAGTCCTGAAGCTCCGTCAAAAGAGACCATCTCATGTAACTGTTCATACATTATTGTTTTTTCGCATAAAGGACAGCTCGTAATAGAATTATTTAATATTGACTTACCTTCCAAATGTGAAATATTAATTAAGTTATGGTTATTTAGTATTGTTTCAAGATGTTCAAAGTCACTTCCATCATATGGACTGTTATGTGTTTTTATTATTAACCAGGCTAAGAAAGCTTTAGAAAGGTAGTTTGTTTCAGCATCAGCATATTCTGGAGCGAAAATTCCTTGTGGTGGCCCTTCTTTTCTTTCTCTATCAGTGCTAATTGAAGATAGTCGTAAGACATAATGCCCCACATCGTTAACATCTTTTCCTCTTCGTGTTACCGTTTGTCCATTTTTTTCTAAGTGCCTTACTTCCCAGCTCCTTAATGGAGGTAATTCTCTGAAAGAAGCATGAGTTCGATATAGCAAAAATGCATTTACTCCAACTTTAACAAATGCATCAGGATGTAAAAACTCTGGCTTTACTACACCCGAACTTTCAAAGTACTGGTTGGGAAATAATCTTATTACATAACCATCTTTATAATTATTTAAATCAACATTTCCCAATCTCTCGAAGGGTATAATCACCTTATTATTCCTGTAAACGTGATTTTGGTATGCACCCTTATCTCCACCTCTAGGGGTTGCGTATCCTGCCTTATTTACTTTATCAGTATCTTTGCTTCTAAATAAATCTGTCCATACCTTTTCAGGAAATTTATTATGCTTACCAGTATGTCCATATTCAAGTCGACAACCATCACTTCCGCATAATCGAATAGTCATAGTCTCCTTACCCCCTGTTTATATTTATCTCCTAACGATTATACAGTAATTATTTGTAACTTAGTAGAATAAAATATCCACCTTGTGTATGGAGTATTCTAATTATTCTGTTTTTGGGGGTGTAAATATATATTATTAAGCTGAATTACAATTTTGAATATACTACTAGAGGGAATTTGAAAAATGAATAAATCAGCCAAAAGGGTCAATATTGTATCAGTTAAATTAGTTAAGAAACTAGCGTACTTTACAAGAAAAGAACTATTCGGTCTCCACAGGATGCGTATGAATTACTAAAGGAATTCTTAAAAGATAAAGACCGTGAGCACTTTATTGTTGTAACCTTAGACACCAAGAACCAACCTGTATCCATAAATGCCTGCCATATTGGGAGTTTAAATGCCAGCATCGTTAGTCCTCGCGAAGTTATGAAATCAGCCATCTTGTCATCTGCAGCAAGCATCATGGTAGCTCATAATTACCCTTCTGGTGAAACCACTCCATCAAGAGAAGACGTGGATGTTACAAAACGTCTTGCTGAAGCAGGTAAGCTGATGGGTATTGAGTTGTTGGACCATCTCATTATTGGAGAGGGAAAATACACATCCTTGAAAGAAAAAGGATATATATAAGGGGAAAGGTCAATGTGTTACTATAACGCCGAACATTTCGCTATCTTCATTTCTTTACAATTTGGAATCGATGTTGATGAGGAACAAGTGGGAGAGGAGTCAGTTCTTCTGTATGAAGAGGAACTTGATGAAAATCTTGTGTCAGAAGAATTGCTTAGTATTTCTCCTGAAATGGTATTGGTTCAGTCTTGTGTCTACAATAAAGGAGAACATGAGTGGTTGGTTTGTGTAGCATCTAATGCTGATTGAACCGCTCGTTTTTCCAGAGTCTTTGTTCACGACTTTAACTAAAACGCCATTTTTGATTTTTTCGTATTTCAGTGTAACGGGGTCACCATTTTTGTCAGCAGAGCTTTTCGGAAGAGCCTGCTCCTCGCCCGTTATGTTGTCTTTTAGGGTTGCATTGCCTTTAGCGTCAATATGAACATCTGCATGATTGAACGTCATCTTCAGCTCACTGTCGTTGAGGTTTTCAACTTTGTATGTAGCTTGTGATTCTGCGGCAGCCGCAGAATGGGGTAAAACCGGGAGGGCAAAGGCACCTGCTAGGAATACCAAGGCTGCCAGTTTCACTGCGGTTAGCTTCATTTTGCTTTGCATAATTGATCCTCCTCCTTTGGTTGCCATACTAACAAAGGCATTCTGCTTCTTAAACCCTTACCATATAAAATGATAAAAAATTCACCCAATGTCATCACATTAACCAACAAGGTTTGTATGTTTCCCTTCGAAAGTCATAGGAGAGCAGGGTTCATATCTGATGCGAAGTTATCAAGGAGTAGAACTCAGCTTTTACTACTCTTTCCCCAACCCAAAAAAGAAGCCGTCATTCAAGAATCCCCCTCTGAATCACAGCTTCTTTTCGCATTTTCCATATATCAGTATAAATCCCTTTCCGTCACGGAAACCTAGTGGAAAAGGTTTCTGAAAGGAGGGGGCGTATGATGAAGAAAAGTAAAAAAAATCAAAATAAAACATCCTTGGTTTGGAAGATGGCGATTGCCTCTGCGGTTTCTTGGGAAGCGGCGAAACTGGCAGGTTCTAAACATCCGTATTTGGCGCCTCTATCCGTTATATTATGTTTGCAATCGACCATAGATCAGTCGGTTCGATTTTCTTTTCATCGGATTGCGGGAACGGTCATCGGAATCATGTTAACCTCTTATCTTGTCAGTTACTTACAAATGAATGGCTGGATGCTGGGGCTGTTACTATTAGGCGGGACGTACGTTGCAAAGTGGTTACGAATAGATGAAACGGTTCTGCATCAGGTAGCCCTCACCATTTTATTGGTATTTACGTTTGAACGACACTCTAAAGATTATGCAATGGATCGGATCATCGATACGGTGATCGGCGTCGTCATCGCGATTCTGGTTCATATGTTCCTTTTCCCGCCGGACTATACAAAAAGGGCAGCGGACTCTTTTCAAACATTGGCTCATCAGCTTTCTGACACACTTTCAGACGTTTCCCAATGGGTGCAATCAGAGTGGGGACAAGGAAAAGGGACGCTCATGGAAGATAGAATGAACAACCTTTTGCAGGAGCTGCATACAGCAAAAGAGATGCTGCAAACAGCCTCTGAGAGCTTGAAATTCAACCCCATCAGAAAAAAACATAAAATCATTCTTGCAAGATATCAAACAGAGATGCAAAAGATGAATGCTGGATATGAGTATTTATCCAATGTCGTGAAAACGTTAAAAGAATGGGAAAGGGAAGGAGCTTTATCTACGAGTGACAAAAAGGAGCTGGGCAATGATTTACAAGTGTTAAGTGAATTTTTTGCGGGTTTTAAAGGAGTACAGCTCGGTGAAACAGACAATTGGAAACAGAAGGAACAGAACGTGTTATTGGAATCTCTCCGTTCCGGCATGCAGTCACACCCGCTACCCGGTCATAAGGTCTATAAAGACTCTTTTTTTTTAGAAACGAAGAAATTGCTGAAGAGTTTGTAATGTTCTCTGGAAAAAAAGAATATGGATATACAGATGATCAGGTAAAAGCGGGGGAAATCAAATGGATGATATACACCGGATTTTGGATGTCATCGCGGCTTCTGCGAAAGCTAAGGTACTGGCTACCATCATTAAAACAGAGGGGTCCGCTTATAAGAAGGAAGGGGCCTCCATGTTAATTTTAGGGGACAAAACAAGAGTCGGAATGTTATCCGCCGGTTGTCTGGAGGAAGATCTTGCTGAAAGGTCAGAGCAGGTGTGGGCTGCGGGAGAGCCGTTGATTGTCCGCTTTGATATGAGCGCGGAGGACGATTTATACTGGGGGCAGGGCGTTGGCTGTAATGGTGTTTTGACGGTGTTGCTTGAGCCTGTAAAAGGGGAATTGGAACGAAATCTGATGACAGTCAAGACATGCTTAGATGAAAAAAAGTCTGTGACCCGAATGAAACGATTCACTGAAACGTTAGAGCCGAAGGAAGATCTGTATATAGCTGAGGACGGCAGAGTGTTTGGAACCGGGGATATGGAACAAGGCTGTATTCAAAAACTGAGACTGACAGAAAAGGGAATCAAAAGGGATGAACAAACATCTGATTTATTTTTTATCCATCAGATGGTTCCAAAACCTTGTCTATACGTCTTCGGAGCAGGAGAAGATGCAAGGCCGCTCGTTTCGTTGGCGGCTCGTGCGGGCTTTCATGTGACGGTGATTGACTGGCGTCCCGCTTTATGTCATCACGGCCATTTTCCCGAAGCCAACCATTTGATAATAGGAGCACCGGAAGAAGTCATCGAAGGCTTGAGCATGACCAAAAGGGATTTTGTTGTTATTATGACGCACAGCTTTCAAAAAGATCAGATCATTTTACATACATTAAAAAATAAGAATGTGTTTTATAAAGGTGTATTAGGCCCCAGAAGGCGGACCGAGCGGCTATTAGGCGGAGCAGAGATTCCAGAGGATATTCATTCCCCTATTGGGCTTTCCATCGGAGCACAAGGGCCTGAGGAGATTGCTGTAAGCATTGTTGGCGAGATGATAAAAGAAATGCGAAAACAAAGGGCTCGCTTATGAAAACAGCAGGCATTTACCTGGCAGCCGGTACAAGCAGACGCATGGGGACGGATAAGCGCCGTTTATTTCTCAATGGAGTCTCCCTCGGAAGTATGGCGCTTAAACATGCCCTGTTATCTGAATTAGATCATATCTTCGTTGTAACGAGAAAGGGAGATTCACTGCATTGGCTTTCGGATTTTTTCTTTTTAAATCCCATCTCAAATAAGTGGAGTCAGGCAGAATGTGAGCAAGCGGGTAAGGGCCAAGGCCATTCTATACAATGCGGTTTGAAAAAAGCGGCAGCGTACGAGGCTGACGCCGTTATCATTCTCCTTGCAGATCAGCCGTTTGTCACCGCAGATATTATCAATACGTTAATTGATTCCTATCAAAAGGAGCGCCGCTATTCATTTATCGCCGCTGAAAATCAGTGTCTTCCTATGCCCCCCATTTTGTTCTCAAATCAATGTTTTCAAGTCTTGCATCAGTTAAAGGGAGATCAGGGCGCCCGGCACGTGATCCGTGAAAGTATGATCAAGACGGGAAAAATGATCAGCTTTCAAGACCCTTTGCTTTTTTATGACGTAGACACGGTTGAAGATTATACTTTCCTGCTGAATAAATTCGGGGAGTGAATGAGTTGGAGTATATCGGGAAAAGTGTCATTCGGAAAGAGGCTCTTGAAAAAGTGACGGGTAAGGCGAAATATACTGATGATTTACATGAAACAGGCACATTACACGCAAAAATGCTGATCAGCCCATATGCTCATGCCGATATTGTGTCTATTGATTTTTCAGAAGCTTGGAAGATTCCCGGAGTGAAAGCGATATTGGGCGATGAACCTTTTCCGCTTGCAGGTGAAGAAATTAAAGACAGGCCGCCGATTGCTTATAAAAGGGTCAGGTACCACGGGGAGCCGGTTGCTGTAGTTGTGGCGGAAAATCCAATCATAGCTAAAAAGGCCGCGGATGCCATTAAAGTGTCCTATAAACCTCTTCCCGTCGTCAATTCCCCCCGTGAGGCTTTTCAAAAGGATGCTCCCCTCGTCCATGAACATGTTGACCGCTATGAGAAGAAGGCAGGTGTATTCCCGGTTCCGAAGACAAATATCGCGAACCTGGATAAAATCAGAAAAGGAAATATTGAAGACGGGTTTAAGGAAAGTGATGTGACAGCAGAATTCCAAATTTCCTTTAACCCTTCTGATCACGCAGCTATGGAGACAAGGTGCTCGATTGTTGAAATTCGGGCTGATGAGGAGATTATCATTACTACATCCTCTCAAGCTCCTTTTGCCATTAAAAAATTAATGGAGTGGTACTTTGGAATTGAACCCGGAAAGGTTATCGTCAAAACTCCTTTAGTAGGAGGGGCGTACGGGGGAAAAGCAGCCGTTCAGTTAGAGGTCATTGCCTATTTGGCATCAAAAGCAGTCGGAGGCCGGCCCGTCAAATTATTTAATACGAGAGAAGAGGATATGATCACATCTCCTGGTCACATAGGATTGGATGCCATTGTCAAATTAGGGGCCACAAAGGATGGAATTTTAAAGGCGGCAGACATTCAGCTTTTATTTGATGGCGGAGCATACTCTGATAAAGGAGTGGACATCAGCCGGGCTGCGGTGGTTGATTGTACGGGTCCGTACGCTATCGATCATATATCGTGTGATTCATATTGTATGTATACGAATCATCCATATCCAAGTGCATTCAGGGGCTACAGCCATGCTGAAGTGTTATTTGCCTTTGAGCGGACGATGGATGTATTGGCGGAAAAGCTGAACATGGACCCGTTAGAACTCCGCTATAAAAATGCCATTCGTCCCGGTGATACTACACCTACTCAAGTTTGTCTCAATTCAAGCACGGTCGGAAATGTGCCGAAATGCATTGAGAGATTGAAGGAATTAATGAATTGGTCCGAGGGACAGAGAATTGAAATCGACGGCCGGAAGATACGGGCGAAGGGGATCAGCTGTATTTGGAAAACCTCAACATTTGATACAAATGCAACGTCCGGGGTGATTTTAACCTTCAATCCCGATGGAAGCATTAATTTGATGTCAGGGGTAGTGGAAATTGGAACAGGGACAAAAACAGTGTTAGCCCAAATCTTGGCGGAACGAATGAAAATGGATATAAGCAAAATTCACGTGAAAATGCTTGTAGATACCCAAACAACGCCCGAGCATTGGAAAACCGTGGGGAGCAGAGGGACGTTAATGGCCGGAAGAGCCGTACTGAATGCAGCGGAAGAAGCCATTCGAAAGCTTAAGGAAGTGGCATCATGCGTGTTGCGGGTTCCTGTCGAGGAATTGGAAGTGGCAGACGGAAAAGTTTATTTTATAGATCATCCTGCTGTACATGTTGACATAAAAGACATTGCTTACGGATATACGTTTCCAAATGGAAATACCATCGGCGGCCAAATCATTGCAAGCGGCCATTACACATTAACCCGGATGACGAATTTAGACAGGGAAACGGGAAGAGGAAAGCCGGGACCCGAATGGGCTGTAGGTGCTCAGGGAATTGAAGTTGAGTTGGATAAGCGGGATTATACGTATCGGATCACAAAAGCCTATTCTGTTGTAGATATAGGAACTGTACTGAATGAAAAAGCTGCAAGGGGTCAAGTGATGGGAGGGATGAGTATGGGAATCGCATTTGGAGGAAGAGAAACCTTTGTATTTGATCCGTATGGCAGAGTATTAAATCCTCAACTCAGAACATACAGACCCCTTCACTATGGAGAGCAGCCTGAATATATCATTGAATTTGTTGAAACCCCGCATGTGATTGCGCCTTATGGAGCGCGCGGCGGCGGGGAACACGGACTGCTGGGGATGCCTGCAGCATTGGGAAATTGCCTTTCCGCCGCTTTAGGAGTCCAATTGAATCAACTTCCTCTCATTCCCGAACAATTATGGAGGACGCAAATGGGGTGGAAAGATGATACCGTTTGATTTCGACTATTTTAAGCCGAAGACCATACAAGAAACAACCCGTCTGTTTCACTCGCTTGCGGCTGAAAAGAAAACACCAATGTATTTTTCCGGCGGCACGGAAATTACCACGTTAGGAAGGCTGAATATCGTCTATACGGATGCAGTGATAGATATGAACGCACTTCCGGGATTTCACGCCATCCGTTTTTATGAACATGATCTGGTGATCGGAGCGGGCGTGTCATTAACGAAACTGGAGGAAGAAAATCCATTTCCGCTATTAAGTAAAACAGTAAGTGAAATTGCGGATCGGACATCTCGAAATAAAATCAGCCTGGGCGGAAACATTTGCGGGGGCATCTATTACCGTGAGGCCGTGCTGCCGCTGCTGATTTCTGATAGTTTGCTAGGGATTGCAGGGAGAGCGGGGATTCATTACCGTCCCATAAATAAAGTATTTAACAAGGAAATACAGTTGCGAAAAGGAGATTTTTTATTTCATATCGTTGTCGATCGAGCGTATGTTGACTTGCCGTTTGTCAGTATCAAAAGAAGACAGCAGTGGAATGTCGGCTATCCATTGGTGACAGTCTGTGCGCTGAAAAAAGATGATGAGATCAGAATGGCCTTCAGCGGCGTATGTCCATTTCCTTTTCGTTCTGCTGAAATGGAGGCTGTGCTTAACGATAAAAGCGGCACAGCAGAAGATAGAGTGCGCAGGTCTTTACAGTATGTACCTAAACCCGTACTTGATGATGCAGAAGGCTCAAGTGAATATCGGATATTTGTCTTGCAGCATACAATCTTAGATGCCTTACAAGAATTAGAAGGAGGTTCCCATGTCTGATCCTATTACGTTGAAAGTAAATGGCGAAGAAAGACAGATTACGGTCAGACCGGCCGATACTTTGTTATTTGCTCTCCGTCTTCGTCTCGGATTAACTGGTTCAAAGCCGGGCTGTTTAAATGGGGATTGCGGCGCCTGTACGGTATTAACGGACGGGATACCGATGAAATCTTGCTTAATGCTTGCGGCAGAAGGGGAAGGAAAGGACATTACGACAATTGAAGGACTGATCAATACACCGATTCAAAAGGCTTTTATTGAAAAATTTGCGTTTCAATGCGGATATTGCACACCTGGTTTTCTCATGAATTGTCATGCTTTAGTGAATACTGAGCCGAATGCAAGTGATGAAACGATTAAAAACTGGCTGGAGTCCAATATTTGCAGATGTACGGGTTATAAGGAGATTGAAGAAGCGGTTAAATCAGTTTTACATACAGGGAAAGGGGATCATTAGCCGTTGTTACGGAGAATCATAAAAAAGAGCCCAGAGAATCGTCCCTGAACTCCATATTCCTCAATTCATATACCGATACTCCCGCAGTTTCTCCAAAATCGCGACTTCTTTCATCAGTTCTTCACCGACATTCGTTTCTTTCACTTTCTTCCGCTCCAGCTCTTTGTCAACTAATCGTTTCACCGTTAAGACGTCGGTTCCTGTGCTCAGCACTTCGGCCTTGGAGTTAAAGTGTTTATGGGCGACGAGCTGCATGCCGTAGGAGTTGTATAAGAGCGTGTAGCCGGCGATGCCTGTTGTGGATTGGTAGGCTTTGGAGAAGCCGCCGTCGATGACGATCATTTTTCCGTTTGCCTTGATCGGATCTTCTCCTTCGATTTCTTTTACCGGTGTATGGCCGTTGATGATATGGCCATGATCCGGGTTGAGCCCGAATTCCTTCAGGATGTTTCGGCAGGCTGCCTCATCTTCACGCAAATAGTAATACGGGTTTTTCTTTTCTTTATGCGTTTCCTTCTCTTTGATGAAATACCGCTCAAAGGTGGTCATGGCGCGTTTTCCGAAGAGGGAGGAATACTCGCCTGTCCATAAGTACCAGACCATGTCTGTCGCCAGGTCATCGGTTTCTTCCGGATGAGCAAACGCTTCCCGTAAGAACCGTTCAAAAACATCTAGCAGCTCACGGCCCGCATAGGCTTTATCCTCTATCATCATCGTTTCCATATTGCCGTTTTCGTCAACAGGAATACAGCCGTGAATCAACAGGTTGCCGTTATATTTTAAATACAGGCTGCCTTTTTTCATCATAAAATTCATATGGCGGCCCAGCTTTTCGGAATTCTGGACAGAGAACAGCAGCTTGTCCATGACTTCTGCTTCTTCTTCTAATAGCTGATCGGGCTGTTTGGGATTCACCGTCGCAAAGCAGGTGTTTTCCAGTTGATATGTTTTTCCGTTCAGCGTGATTTCATTGCGGTCATAATCAATCTTTTCCAGTAACAGCCGTTCTTCCATATTAAAATTCGGCCGTCTCTTAATAATCGGGCTCTCAAGCTTGAATTGAATCATCGCGATCGCCTGATGGATTTTTGTGATTTGCTTAATCTCATCTTCCGGTCTGTTTTCGGTTGCTTTCGGGCGGAAAGCCGGGTTATCATCATAATATTTTTCGGCAAGGTTCAATAGCGGTCTCAGATTGATGCCGTAGACGTCTTCAATAATGTCCAGGTTGTCATAGCGGGCACAGATACGGATAATATTGGCCAGACATACTTTGGAACCGGCATAGGCGCCTATCCAGAGAACATCGTGATTCCCCCATTGAATATCCACTGAATGATAGTTGATCAGTTCTTCCATGATTTTATCCGGCTGCGGTCCGCGGTCGTAAATATCGCCGACCACATGCAGATGGTCGACCACCAATCGCTGCGTGCTGTAGGCAAGACCGGTGATCAGCTTATCAGCTTGGCCAAGCGCGATGATCTGTTCTATGATTTCGGAGTAATATTGTTCTTTGTTGGCGGCTTGTTCTGTTTTGTACAGCAGCTCTTCGGAAATATAAGCAAATTGGGCAGGCAGCGCTTTGCGCAATTTGGAGCGGGTGTACTTGGAAGAACAATATGAAACGAGCTTAATCATCCGATGAATCGTTTCTTTATACCACTCGTTTAATGCCGCTTTCGTATCAAAGTCATGTTTGATCAGCTTCAGTTTGTCCTCCGGATAATAAACCAAAGCTGCCAGTTCATCAATTTCTCTATCGTAAATGACGCCGCTGAAAATATCGCGGATCTTCTCTTTTACTCTTCCTGAACCGTTCCGCAGCACGTGCTGGAATGCCTGATACTCTCCGTGCAGATCACTGACGAAATGCTCGGTTCCTTTCGGCAGGTTCAGTATCGCTTTCAGATTAATGATCTCTGTGACCACTTTTTCTTCACAATCGTATTTTTGTGCGAGCAGATCTAAATATTTGGTTTCCAATCTCGTCCATCCCCTTTTTATTTACGAGCGATTGCATGATAAGGTGAATTTAAAGTATGACATAATGTTTACATCATTAGACCTTATATGATAGTACCTCATAAGTCCTTTTTGAGACAAACAAAACAGAAAATACGGCGCTTAAGGCATCAACATATACCTTCCGCAGACAGCTCATCACCCTATTGACAAATGATTAAACTTCCATTAAAATAAAAAGTTAGCTGATAGTTATTTCTATCGGAAACTTAATACGTAGCAGGCTATGATTGCTGTGGGTCGCACTACAGCAGGAGCGGCTTCTGGAGAGACCGCGGGTTTTCCGCGGCGCCGAAGGGTTCACAATCTCAGGCAAAAGGACAGAAGAGTACCGAATATGTATTTGGCATGCTGTTGATTGTCAGCGGCGCAAATATAATTTGATATTCTTATGACCATGAGATTGGAGGGCATCCAATCTCTTTTTTTATTGGCTTTATTTTCTCGTCGTTCATCAAAAAGTAAGGAGGAGTCAGGTGTGGAACAGCGAGAGCTAAAGAGGGACTTGTCGAATCGGCACGTGCAGCTGATCGCCATTGGCGGCACGATCGGCACCGGATTGTTTTTAGGGTCTGGTAAGGCGATTCAGCTGGCGGGTCCTTCTATCATCTTTGCGTATTTTATTGTAGGTATTGCGCTTTTTTTCGTCATGAGGGCGCTGGGAGAACTGCTGTTATCTAAAGCGGGGTACCAATCATTAACGGATATTGCCGAGGCGTATTTAGGGCCGCGTGCGGCGTTTGTCACCGGCTGGACTTATTGGTTTTGCTGGATTATGACGGCTATGGCGGATGTGATCGCCGTCGGTGTATATGTGAAATATTGGTTTGACATTCCGCAGTGGGTTCCTGCACTTATCTGTTTGCTCATTTTATTAGGGCTTAATCTGTTAACGGTCAAGATTTTTGGAGAATTGGAGTTTTGGTTCGCCTTAATTAAGGTGATCACGATTCTTGCGTTAATTGTCATCGGTGTAGTTTTGCTGGTGATTGGGTTCAAAACGCATACCGGAACGGTTTCAGCGGCGAATCTGTGGGAGCACGGCGGCTTGTTTCCAAACGGGTTTTCAGGCTTTTTGCTGTCGTTCCAGATGGTGATCTTCGCTTATGTCGGTGTGGAATTAGTGGGTGTGTCGGCAGCGGAGACATCAAATCCGAAAAAAAACATTCCGTCCGCTATCAACAAAATCCCCTTGCGTATTTTATTTTTCTACGTGGGGGCATTGATCATTCTTTTATGTATTAACCCTTGGACGCAGCTGAATGCGGCGGAAAGTCCTTTTGTGAAAACCTTCAGCTTAGTCGGCATTCCGGTGGCCGCGGGGATCATTAATTTTGTCGTATTAACGTCGGCCGCTTCTGCTTGTAACAGCGGGATGTTTTCTACAAGCCGGATTTTGTATAACTTAAGCAAAACGAAACAGGCGCCGGCAAGTTTCGCGAAGCTGAATAAAAACCATGTGCCGAGCAGCGCATTATGGGTATCGGTCATTGTGCTGTCAGCGGGCGCTCTTTTAAGCAAATTGATACCGGAAGAAGCGTTTGGCATCGTGACCACCATCAGCGCAATTTGTTTCATTTGGGTGTGGGGCGTGATCCTTGTCTGTCATATCAGATACAGGAAAACCCGTCCGGACTTACACGCAAGCTCGTCTTTCAAGGCGCCGTTCGCGCCGTTTATCAATTACGCCGTGCTGGCGCTGTTTGCCGCCATTCTGGTGATTATGCTGTTTGCGGATGCGACGCGCCCGGCTTTGCTGCTGACGCCGCTATGGTTTATTGGACTGTTTCTTATCTATCGGGCGAGAGGGAGAAAGACATAAAGGTTATGAATGAAATGGTCATCAGAGTTTCAAGAAAAAGACAGCATACTGCAAGCGGTACGCTGTCTTTTTCTTTCGTTAACCAGGCATATAGAGGGCCTTAATAGCGAGCAAGCCTTATGTAAAAATAGATTAGAGAGTCAACAACTAAAAAAGACTCGAATCATTTTGTTAATAGAAAAAGTATGCCTCCCAAAATACAAATTAAAAAAAGAAAATGGATGAGTCAGTAAAAGACTTTCTTTGCAATTCAAATACCCCCTTTCTAATTAAAGGAAAAAAGCAATAGATATAAATGGAAATATATTGATATTTTAACAAGGGTAATGTTAACATTACCCTTAAAATTCAAATGATATAGAAAGCAGGCGAAAAAGTGGGAACAGCTGCAAAACGATGAGGAAAAGCATGTATTGGCGGGGCAAACCCTAACTGATAACATAAAAAGCCGCCATTCATATGGCGGCTTTTTTATATTAATTCCGGATCAAATAATCAAATGCGCCTAAAGCGGCAGTTGCACCTGATCCCATTGAGATAATGATTTGGTTGTACGGGCCGTCTGTGCAGTCCCCTGCGGCGAATAGGCCGGGAACGCTTGTCGCGCCGCTCTTATCGACGATGATTTCGCCGATGCGGTTGCGTTCGACAGTTTCGTCTAACCATTCTGTATTAGGCACGAGACCGATTTGGACGAATACACCTTGAAGTTCAACGTGTTTTTCTTCGCCTGTTTCACGGTCAACGAACGTAATGCCGTTTACGTTTTGGTCGCCTGTGATTTCTTTCGTTTGTGCATTTTTGTGCACAGTGACGTTTGGCAGGCTGTAAAGACGTTTTTGCAGGACTTCGTCTGCTTTCAGTTCAGGCGCGAACTCCAGCACAGTCACGTGATTGACGATACCTGCAAGGTCAATCGCCGCTTCGATTCCGGAGTTTCCGCCGCCGATAACGGCTACGTCTTTGCCTTCAAATAATGGTCCGTCACAGTGTGGGCAGTATGCAACACCTTTGTTCTTGAACTCTTGCTCACCAGGTACGTTGACATTGCGCCAGCGGGCACCTGTTGACAGGATCACTGTTTTACTTTTCAGTACAGCGCCGTTTTCAAGTTCAAGTTCGAAGAGGTCTTTTTTCTCAAGGCGTTTCGCGCGCTGAAGGTTCATGACGTCAATATCATAATCTTTCACGTGCTCTTCAAGGCTTGCAGCGAGCTTCGGTCCTTCAGTCGCTTTGATGCTGATGAAGTTTTCGATGCTCATGGTGTCGAGTACCTGGCCGCCGAAGCGTTCAGCGACGACACCAGTGCGGATGCCTTTACGCGCCGTGTAGATCGCCGCGCTTGCGCCGGCAGGTCCGCCGCCGACAACAAGAACGTCAAACGGCTCTTTGTCGGCAAACTCAGACGCATCTGCGCCGCTGCCCATTTTCGCGAGAATCTCTTCGATGGTCATACGGCCGCTTCCGAAAGATTCACCGTTTAAGAAAACAGTCGGAACAGCCATAATGTTTTTGCTTTCTACTTCTTCTTTGAATGCCGCGCCGTCAATCATTGTATGAGTGATATTCGGGTTGAGCACGCTCATCATGTTTAATGCTTGGACGACATCAGGGCAGTTGTGGCACGTCAGGCTGATATAAGACTCAAAACGGTATTCTCCGCTGATGTTCTTAATCTGGTCAATGACCTTTTGATCAGCCTTAGGCGCTCTGCCGCTGACTTGAAGCAATGCCAGCACTAATGATGTAAATTCGTGGCCGAGAGGAACACCGGCGAATGTAACGCCTGTGTCTTCTCCGGTACGATTAACACTGAAGCTCGGTGTTCTGTTCAATTCAGTTTTTTCAACTGAAATTTTAGATGACATGGAAGCCAGTTCGTCAACGAGAGCCAGCATGTCCTTAGAAGTGTCATCATCACCGGCGCTTACTTTGAGAACAATGTCGTTCTCAATTAGCTGCATGTATTGATTTAATTGTGCTTTGATATTTGCATCAAGTACCAATTGAATGCACTCCTTAGATTTTACCTACCAAATCAAGGCTAGGTGTAAGTGTTTCGCCGCCTTCTTCCCATTTAGCCGGGCAGACTTCACCTGGGTTTTGACGAACGTATTGAGCTGCTTTTACTTTGTTTACAAGGTTGCTTGCGTCACGGCCGATACCGCCAGCATTGATTTCAACTGTTTGGATGACGCCATCAGGATCGATGATGAATGTTCCGCGGTCAGCAAGACCAGTTTCTTCGTCAAGAACGTCGAAGTTGCGGGAGATCGTTTGAGATGGGTCACCGATCATTGCGTAAGTGATTTTGCCGATTTTTTCAGAGCTGTCATGCCAGCCTTTGTGTACGAAGTGAGTATCTGTAGAAACAGAGTATACTTCAACACCTAATTCTTTCAGTGCAGCGTATTGTCCTTGAAGATCTTCAAGTTCAGTCGGGCAAACGAAAGAGAAATCTGCTGGGTAGAAGCAGAAAACGCTCCATTGACCTTTCAAATCTTCGTTTGTTACATCGATGAATTCACCGTTTTTGAAAGCTTTTGCTTCGAATGGCAGTACTTCTTTTCCGATTAAAGACATAATATCTTCCTCCTGAAATGTGATTTTAAAATATATTAAAAAGACAAAGCATTCACTTTATCTTTCAATAATAATTCTAATTATATATAGATTATTAAATAACATTTATTTTTTGTCAAGCTATATGAGGTATTATTTTCTGCTTTTTTTGCTTTAGACGTTAAAAATCGCTTGGTATAAGCGGTTTGGCGCTGTTTATCATGTTCAGCGCCGGGCGGAAGGGGGATTCTCAATTGGTGAAACGAAATAGTGGGATTCAACCCCTCTATATGGCAGTATAAACCAAAGGGGGTATGATCATGCAAATAAATAACATTACTTTGTACAGTTGTGCTTTAGAGGAGACGAAAGACTTCTACGTAGGGGTGTTGGGTTTTTCTTTAGCGGGTGAGTCCGATGATTCGTTTACAATCAAGGCGGGAGAAAGTGAATTGGAATTCAGGCGCGCCGATTCTCAATCTCATCCGGCGTATCATTTCGCGTTTAACATTCCGAATAATCGTTTTGATGAGGCGAAGGCGTGGATAAAGGATAAAGTCGTTTTTCAAACGGAAGATGGGGAGGATGAGGTGTATTTCTCTCATATACATGCGCGTTCCTTTTATTTCAAAGATCCGTCCAACAATCTGGCGGAATTCATCGCGAGAGACACATCGCCGGCAAGCGCGGAACGTTTTTCGATTGAGTCCGTCCTGAATATCGGCGAGGTGAATCTGACGGCTGCCGAGGTGGTATCGACCGGGAAGGAGCTGCAGCGTTTCGGTATACCGGTGAGAGACGGCGCGCCTCTTAAGGAGAACGGGTTTCATTTTATGGGTGATTACAATGATGGGGCGTTTTTGCTTTTAGGGCGGAACGGGCGCCGCTGGATTTTTTCTGATCAGCATGCGGAGTTTCATCCGCTGTCTGTCATTGTGAACGGGACGATCCGCATTGAGGCTGACGGAAAAGGCGGCATTGACATCAAGCCGGCGCAGCCGTCATAAAAAAGCCCGGGCTCAAAAGGCCCGGACTTAAGGACATTATTTATAAACAACCCGGGTGCTGCACATGATGTCGTGCAGCGCTTTTTTCTCTCCGAAGGCACCCATAATGAAACCGATATAAAGAATGACCTTAGATATGATATAAGCGAAAGCGCGTCCGAAGGCCTGGCCGATGGAAACGCGTCCGCCATCTTCATTGACGACCTTAAGGCCGAGCAATGCTTTTCCCAGTGTCCCCTGCATCTTTGAGGCTGTGAGCAGGCTGAAATATAAGATGCTGATCACAAAAGAGCTCACAAGAATCGGGATGACGCCGAACACCAGAAAAGAGATGTTAAACTGATTTTCGGTCATGAAGGGGTCAGCCGCCGCAACGCCTGCCGCAAATAAAAAACTGACTGCAAATTGAATGATAAAAATCGGAATTCCTATAATGATCTGATCAATGACATACGCCAGAAACCGAATCCAAAATCCTGCCGGTCTTTCCATGTATCTTTTTCTCTCCCTTGCTTTAATCTGCCATATTATACGTAATCATGCCGGATTTTGCAACGGAGCTTAAGCTTCTGCGAGCGGCCTCTTTCCCCATGCTAAGCGTCCCATGATCAGCCCGAAAGCCAGAAGGGCAAACATGATGCCGCACCACATCAGCTGATGGATTCCCAAATGTGAAATAAACCAGCCGCCCGCCGCCGTTCCGATGGTGATGCCGAGGTTGGAAAAGGAGACAAACAGGCTGTTGCCGAATTCGGGGGCCTCCTTTGCTTCAGCAGTAAGCCATGTCTGACTCACAATGAGACCGCCGGAATGAACGGCGCCCCATACGAAGACAAGGACGGCCATCGGTGCGAAAGACGTCCCAAACCCATATATGAGCAAGTAGGCGGCTGTATAAAGAAGCGGAAACAGGATGACGGTCTTTTTCATATTTTTGTATAACAAAGCGCCGAAGACGAAATTCCCGGCTATCATAATCACCCCGAAGCTCATCAGCATGAAGCTGACCCATGTGCCGTTCATATTGGACACCCGTCCGAGGTACTCCGCAAAATAGCTGTAGACAGAAAACATGGCCGCAAAGAGACAGGTAACGGCAGCGATATTAAGCCACAAGGCCGGTTTGCGAAGGATGCCGAGCTGGCTTCTGAAAGACATTTTTTCTGTGACCGGCATGGATGGCAAAAAGAGAAGAATGCCCATGAACGCGATGAGACTGACGATCGCGCCGAATAGGAAGGCTGATTCAAGGGAGAGACGCTCAGCCAGATAGGATGTGAAAGGGACGCCGAACGCAAAGCCGGCGGTGATGCCTGAAAAGACTTTCGTTACGGCTTTTCCGGATTGGCCGGCGGGAACAAGGCGGGCCGCGGCCGCAAGCGCTACAGAAAAGAACACGGGGTGGCATAAAGCCGGAATGATCCGAAACGCAAGCATGACACTGAAATGCGCCGTATACGCGTAGACTGCATTAGAAACGGCAAACATCAGCACCGCCAAAAGCAGAATGTATTTCCGGTTTATACCTGAGGCAAGCAAGGTCAAAAACGGTCCCGACACAGCGACGATGAATGCGAAAATACTGACAAGCCACCCCGCTTTTGAAGCGGCCATTTGAAATCTGTCCGCCACTTGCGGAAGAACGCCGATAATGCCCATCTCGGTCGTGATAATCCCGAAAACCCCTAGTGCCAAAAATAGAATGAAGATGGAACTGCTTTTTTTCATTGTTATGTATGCCTCCTTTTATAACTACATATACAGAAAAATAGATATGTTAGAACAAAAAAAGCCCTCCTTTCATGGTTATAGCTGGTGCTGAACATAGTCAGCGAAGGCTTTAATTTGTTTTTCATTCCTTCTGTAATAGGTCCACTTTCCGATTCGTTCAGATTCCAGCAGGCCGGCTTTTTGCATCGTCAGCAGGTAGCTGGAGATGACGGACTGCGCAAGCCCCGACTTTGCCTGAATATCACCGACGCAAATTCCGGTGCGGAAACTGAGGCCCTGCTCAAGATAAGGCCTTTCATCAAAATGGTCCTCCGGGTGTTTAAGCCATGTCATAATATCACTTCGTGTTTTGTTAGATAGCGCTTTATGAATCAATATCGGTTCCATAACGTTTATTATATCTATTTTTCTGGATTTGTAAATTCGTTTTTGGTAAAACATTCTCAAATTAAGTAAATATCGTGTTAAAATATAACATATTATCAGATTACCGGTAAAAAATCCGGGTATTTGTCAGGAGGATATTCACATGAATCAAAAGAAAAAAGGTACGGTCACGGTGACCTTGCTGTCCGCTCTGATGTTTTGTCTGTTGCCGGTCATCGTCTCGCTTTCTCCGCTTGCAGAAACGGGGCCGAACGCGAATCGTTTTAACTCCGCGGGCATGTGGGCCGCCGTCGGTCAGATCCTTGTTATATATGCGGTCCCGCTCATTATGTATGTTCTCGGTGTTCGTGGCATGAAAATCATCATGGCCGTTTTTTGCGGAATCGGGCTTATCATTTGCGCGGCTGTCTTGTTGGTGGCGTTATTGACCGCCATTTCCTTAGGGCAGGAGCTGTCTCTTTATTACGGTCTTCTCGTTTGGTCAGGCGCGGCTTTTATCGTCAATGTGGTGTGGTACATTGCCGCGTTTCGTTCCTCTCCGAAACATCAGCAGCAGTCTATGTGACATTTGTTCTATAAATCTACCGAAAATACAAATATTTCATAGGATGATTATGGTATGATTATAGCGGTATAGCAGTTTTTAATAGAAACGGGAGGAACTTACATTGAAAAAAAAGACAGCTTCACTTCGAATGAAAACATTGGCAGCCGGCGCTGCGGTTGCTGCGGCTTTATCTGTGGGAGCGGTTTCTGATCTGCCGGGGGCAAAATGGCTGCATCCGGCGGCTGCTCAAGCTGCGGAAACGGTATTTAAACAAAATCATGCGGCATCCGGTTTCTTGACGGGACGGTATGACGCGCAGGCCATGTCTCCGACGATGTTCAACTGGTCAAGGGAAAGCCGGTTCACAAGCACTGCCGACGGATCGTTAAAATGGGAAAAGAATGTCCCGGCCAACCCTCAAAACGGTGCGGGAGCCGCGGTTGACGGAGACGGCACCGTATTTATTCAATCAAAAGACGGGAAGCTGACGGCATATCATCCGGACGGTTCTGTGAAATGGGTGACGGAAAACCTCGGGACAACTTATACGCTGACTCCGGTGCTCGGAACAAACGGTGTCATTTATCTTCCTTCTCACGATAAAAAACTGTATTTCATCGACAAAGAAACCGGAAATATTTTAACATCGGTTCCGCTGAGCGCAGCGCCGAGTTCCGATGCGGCTATCGGCTCTGACGGCACGCTGTATGTGTCGACGCTGGATAACTATATCTATGCGATTAAACCGACGTCGCCTTCGACATGGACGCAAAAGTGGAAATTTAAAACAAACGGCGTGGTCGGCTCCGCTCCCGTGTTAGCATCAAACGGCACGCTGTATACGGCAACGTACAATAATATCTTTTACGCGATCAATTCCGGAACGGGCCAAGTGAAATGGTCAAAAACGACGTCCAACGGGTTTAAAGGTTATCCGGTTATTGACAGAGACGGCACCGTTTACGCTGGAAACCAGGACGGCAGCTTATACGCCTATACATCAACGGGCGCTGTAAAATGGACGTTCCCGTTAAACGGTTTCTCCAGCTCTTCATTAGCGATTGACCATAACGGCAATGTGTATATTGGTTCGGGAAGCGGCGAGCTGTTTTCCATCAGCAAAACCGGTAATATGAACTGGTCTTTCTATACGGACGGGCCTGTGAGAACGGCGCCGCTGATTGATGCAGACGGCAATGTGTACTTCGGCTCTGACGATAAAAACGTCTATGCGGTTGACGCTGACGGTAATGAAAAATGGCGCTATCAAACAGACAGCAATGTCATTTCCTCCCCGGTTCTGGCTGAAGACGGCACGCTTTACGTCGGCACTTATACGAAACTGCTCGCATTCGGGGCAAAAAAATAATAAAAAAGAATCCGCGTCATCTGCGCGGATTCTTTTTTTATTTAGAGGCTTGAATAAAAACGCCTTTTTCATGAGAAAATTCTTTAAAGCCGTACACACCGTGATATGAACCGATTCCGCTCGTATTAACGCCGCCGAACGGAAGGTTAACGTCAGTGAAATGAACGACGACATCATTGATAGAAGCGTTGCCGGACGTCGTGTGCTGCAGGACATAATCGATCAGCTCCTGATTACGGCTGAATACATATAAGGCAAGCGGCTTGTCCCGGTCAGTGATGTAATCAACGGCTTCACTGATATCTTCGTAATTCATAATCGGCAGAATCGGTGCGAAAATCTCCTCCTGCATGATCTTCATATCAGGCGTGACGTTTGTCAGCACGGTCGGAGAAATCGTGCGGTCATACGCATCGAATACGCCGCCGAAGGCCGTTTTCGCCCCTTTTTCAATGGCATCATCATATAGAGCTTTGACACGGTTAAAGTTGCGCTCATTGACAATCTGCGTGAATTTATTGCGGTCAACCGTATGATCATCCTCCATAAAACCTGCATTGACAATGGTTTGCAGGAGATCTGTAAAGGTGTCCTGTACATCTTCCTTCATAAGGAGATAGTCAGGAGCGATACATGTTTGTCCCGCATTGACAAATTTGCCGACGGCGATTTTTTTCGCTGCGTCCATTAAATCATAGTCGCTGTCAATGATCGTCGGGCTTTTTCCGCCAAGCTCAAGCGTGACGGACGACAAGTGCTTCGCCGCTGCTGTCATGACGATTTTGCCGACATTCGTGCTGCCGGTGAAGAAAATGTGGTCAAACGGCTGATCGAGCAGTTCTGTCGCGACATCAACCTCACCTTCAAAAATGGCGACTTCTTTTTCATGAAATGCTTCACGAATGACTGTCGCGGCAATATGGCTCGTCTCCATCGTAAAATCAGACAGCTTCACAATCGCGCTGTTGCCGGCCGCAATGGCGGCGGCAAGCGGAGCCATCGTCAGCATAAACGGATAATTCCATGGGCCGAGAATTAAGGTGACGCCTTTTGGCTCGTACATTAATACGCCGTCAGCGTCCGGGCTGACGGATGAGCCGACGCGTTTCGGCGCCATCCAGGTGTCGAGATTGTTCATATTATCTTTAATCGCCTTGATCGTTCCCTGCGTTTCCGCTCTTTTCACCTCATGATAAGGCTTGCGGACGTCCCGTCTGATCGCCTCGATGATTTCTTCTTCATGAGCGGTGACGGCATCTAAAAAGCGCTGAAGCTTTTCTTTGCGCTGCTCGGCTGTTGAAGCACGCAGTGTTTTTTGATTTTTTTTCTGAAGCTCAAAGACGCGTTTGATGTCTGCTTTTATATGCTGATCCATCGGTCTTCCTCCTCTGGTTGCTTTTTTATTTCTTCAGGGCCTATTATAGTGTGATGTGATTTTGCGGCAAAGACAGCGTAAACGCATCTATACGTTACCGTACAAATTGCGGTGATCTGTCTAATGAAAGGAGTGTCTCTTATGCCGGATTCTGTGACAACTGACATCAAACAAGCGCTCTTGGTTATGCTTGGGGAGCGGGATATCCGCCGTGTGACCATGAAGGATATCGCCGAACGGGCGCACGTGAGCCGGGGGACACTGTACCTTTATTACGAGGATAAATATGCAATTTTAGAAGATATAACGGAAGAAATGAAGGACGGGCTGAGTGAAGCGCTGTATGATTCGCTGAAGCATAAAGATGTGCTTCATTTAAATGGCGGCTGGCAAAAAGTGCATCCGACCCTGTCTTTTGTTGACCGGCATCGGGCGTTTTTCCAAACGATGATGGATCGTCAAAAAATGCCGTATTTTCACTTTCATGCTTTTTTTAAAGATGTATTCCGGCATGATGTGCTTTTGTCACCGGTGAATGCAAATTTCTCACCGACCGAACAGGATATGTACATTCATTACCGCTCTTTATATACGTATGCCATTGTGTTGTACTGGCTGAATGAGGAGCCCGGGGCATCACCGGAAGCGATCAGCGGGCAGGTGTGGGATTTGATTTCTCAAAAACGGTTTTACTGGCTGTTCGGCCGCCGGGTGCCGGAACAAGAAGAAAAAAAGCCCGCCGACCGGCGGGTGACACGGACGAGGCAGGCCTTGCAAGAGGCTATGATCGGCTTAGCAGCAGAAAAAAAGGATTATGCGGCGATTACGATTTCCGATATTGCCCGTGAAAGCAACCTGCGCCGTGCCACTTTTTATGACCATTACGCCAACAAAGAAGCGTTGCTGAAAACGATCATCCATCAATCATGCCGGGAGCTGATCGGATTATTGACGGTAAAGGGAGATCCTGCTGACTGCTCCATGGAAGAAGCGGAAACTGCGCTCGTCCGGCTCTTTTCCGCACTGTCGGAAGGCATGCCGCTCGTCCATTTTCTGAGAGAGGGTTCCGGAGTGCCTGACGTCATCCCGGAAATGTTCAGAGCGCTGCAATCGTTTTATCTTCATCAGCCTTTGCACATTCAGGCGGGCAAAAAGCTCTATGCATACTATGTCGCATCCATGCTCGTCGGTCTGATTCAATATCGCCTCCATGAAGGACAAGACCACGCGCCGGACATGCTGGCCCGGGAGTTTCTGCAGTTTTTGGATGTGAAGAAGTATCGGGTGATTTTGCTGTGAAGATGATGAAAAAGAACTCCAAAACAGGCGGAGTTCTTTTTTTCTGTTTTCTTTGAGAAGTGCCGATATGAAGTGTCCGGCGTTATCCCTTATAAAAAAAGAAATTCTGCTGCCAAACATGACAAATGTCATATTCGAGGCATGATGGCTGCTACTACAAAAGCGTCCGGCGCCCCGTTATACTTGGGATCATAATGAAAAAGAAGGGACGTGACATTCATGATCAATCACGCCGCAACTCAAAAACAAGCGTCTTTAAAAAAGCAGGTTGCCGCATTTTCCGGTGCCGATACAAAGCATAGTGTCATTCAGCTTCTCAACACGTTTGTGCCGTTCTTTGCCCTTTGGTTTCTTGCTTACTTCAGCCTCGATGTCTCCTATTTTCTGACCCTCGCCTTTACTGTAATAGCAGCGGGATTTTTGACAAGAATCTTTATTATTTTCCACGACTGCTGCCATCAATCCTTTTTCAAACAAAAGAAGCTGAACCGGCTGTTTGGGTTTATTTCAGGTGTGCTGACACTGTTTCCGTTCTCTCAATGGCAGCGCAGCCACTCCATTCATCATGCGACAAGCAGCAACTTAGATAAACGGGGAACAGGCGATATTTGGATGATGACCGTCAAGGAATACAACGAAGCGTCAGCCTGGACAAAAGTACGCTACAGACTTTATCGCAATCCGTTTATTATGTTTATTCTCGGCCCGATTTACGTATTTCTGATTAAAAACCGTTTCAATGTAAAAGGCGCCCGCCGCAAGGAACGCTGGAACACCTATTTCACGAACGCGGCGATTGTCTTATTGGCTGCTGCGACGTGCCTGCTTGTCGGCTGGGAAAACTTTTTGCTTGTTCAGGGTCCGATTTTCCTTATTTCGGGGTCAATCGGCGTCTGGCTCTTTTATGTCCAGCATACGTTCGAGGATTCTTATTTTGAAGCCGATGAGCATTGGGACTATGTGCAGGCCGCGGTAGAAGGAAGCTCCTTTTACAAGCTTCCGAAGCTTTTGCAATGGCTGACGGGCAATATCGGCTACCATCATGTCCACCACTTAAGCCCGAAAGTGCCGAATTACAAGCTGGAAGCGGCTCACGAGGGGCACGAGCCTTTAAAAAATGTACCGACCATTACGCTTAAAACAAGTCTTGAATCCATGAAATTCCGTCTGTGGGATGAGGATGAAAAGCAATTTGTCACCTTTCGGGAGGCGCGGAAAACACCGCCGCCCCAGCAGGTGCCGAAAGAACCTTTAAAGAAAAATGCCTGATATGGCGCGCGGCTCTTTCTGTTATCAGAAAGGGCCTGCTCTTTATGTGTGAGGATGCAATAAAGGCGGCGTTTTGGTAAAGTGATGGTAGACACAAGCGGCAGAAGGTGGAATAAGGATGAAGAAATATTTTAAATTTCAAAAACTGAATGGGATTTCTCCTTATATATGGACGATTTTTTTCATCTTGCCTTTTTATTTTATTTTTAAAAGCTCTTCTACCTTTGTCATCGTGGCCGGCATCATTTTCACGCTTGTTTTCTTTGGCGCATACCGCTTTGCATTTGTTGCAAAAGGCTGGCCGCTTTACTTATGGGCGTTTCTTCTGATCGGCATTTCGACCGGATCAGTCATGCTGTTCAGCTATATTTATTTCGCTTTCTTTATCGCCTACTTCATCGGCCATATCCGGGACAAAGTTCCATTTTACATCTTATATTACATTCATATCATCAGTGCGGCGATTGCCGTCAACTTCAGCCTTGTTCTGAAAAAAGACTGGTTTTTGACGCAAATCCCGTTTATCGTCATTACTCTGATCAGTGCCATCCTGCTCCCGCTCAGCATTCGAAGCAGAAAGGCACGAGAGCGCCTCGAGGAGAAATTAGAATATGCAAATGAACGAATCGCGGATCTTGTGAAGCTGGAAGAAAGGCAGCGCATCGCCCGGGACCTTCACGATACACTTGGACAAAAGCTCTCCTTAATCGGACTGAAAAGCGACCTTGCCCGGAAGTTGATTTACAAGGACCCTGAACAGGCCCGCACTGAGCTGAAAAGCGTTCAACAGACGGCCCGCACCTCCTTAAATGAGGTCAGACAAATTGTCTCGTCGATGAAAGGCATCCGATTGAAGGATGAGCTCGGCAATGTTCGGCAAATTCTTGAAGCGGCAGGAATTGAATTTGTGTATGAAGAAAAAGAAGCGCCAAAACATATCTCTCTGCTGAACGAAAACATCGTCAGCATGTGCATTAAAGAAGCCGTCACCAATGTCGTGAAACACAGCGGCGCCAAAGTATGCCGCATCACCATTCAGCAGCTTTGGAAAGAGGTTGTCATTACGGTAGAAGACGACGGCAGCTTTCAATGCAGAGAAGACCGCTTTTTTTCACAGGGAAACGGCCTGCTTGGAATGAGAGAACGGCTTGAATTCGCGAATGGCAGTTTAGCCATCGATACAGCTGCCGGAACAAAGCTGACCATGAGAATCCCAAATGATTCAAAATCAAAAGAAAAGGATGGTAGCAGATGATCAACATCTTCATTGCCGAGGATCAGCAAATGCTGCTTGGCGCACTCGGTTCGCTGTTGAATTTAGAAGAGGATATGACGGTTGTCGGCCAAGGCACAAGCGGCCAGGATGCCATCGATTTCGTCGAAAAACACGCTCCTGATATCTGTCTGATGGATATTGAAATGCCCGGGGTATCAGGTCTTGAGGCGGCGGAAAAGCTCAAGGACAGGGATGTGAAAATCATCATTTTGACGACCTTTGCCCGCTCCGGCTATTTTCAGCGGGCGCTAAAAGCGGGCGTCAGCGGTTACATGCTCAAGGACAGCCCGAGTGAGGAGCTCGTCAGCGCCATCCGCAGTGTTATGAAAGGAAGACGCGTCTACGCCCCTGAATTAATGGAGGACATCTATGGTGAAGAAAACCCGCTGACTGAACGGGAAAAAGCGGTGCTCGAACTCGTCGCAGACGGAAAAAATACGAAAGAAATCGCAAACGCCCTCAGCATCAAAAGCGGTACAGTCCGCAATTACGTTTCGATGATTCTGGATAAATTAGAAGTGAAAAATCGAATTGAGGCCATTACCCGATCAAAGGAAAAGGGCTGGTTTAAGTAACCAGCCCTCCTTGTTCAGCCAGTGTTTTTGCACTGGCTTATTTTTTTAGCCGTCACTCTGTCTCTTCCTTCCACTTCTTATCAATCAGCATTTTCCCCGGCCATGTGTATGCCATGATGCCGCCGTCTGCGGTGATGTCTTCTCCTGTGACGTAAGAACTGTCGTCTGAAGCGAGGAAGAGCGCGACAGCCGCCATTTCTTCCGGTTTTCCGAGCCGGCCGAGCGGCGTGATCCATTTGTTGGCTTCACGGAACGCCTCGCCCATTTCGTCTTCTTTCGTGCCTGCCAATTTATCAATGAGCGGCGTTTCAATCGTGCCCGGCGATAAGGAATTGACACGGATTCCGCTTCTGGCGTAATCAATGGCCATTGCTTTAGTCAGGTTCGTGATTCCGCCTTTTGCGGCGTTATAGCCGGAGCGGTCAAGGTCTGCGGCCCGGCCTGACATGGAGGAGGTGTTAATGATAGAGCCTCCCTTTTCGAGCATAAGCGGAATGAGATATTTGCTGCACAGAAATGTGCCGCGCAGATCGACGGCGATGATCCGGTCAAAAAGCTCGACCGGGTATTCATGGACTTTGCCGCCCTCTTGGTCAACACCGGCATTGTTAAAAAGAATATCAATTGTTCCGTACTTTTGCTGAATGCCGTCTGCAAAAGACTTTACGTTTTCTTCGTCTGATACATCAAGATGAAAGGCCTCTGCTTCTCCGCCGTTTTTTCTGATGGCGCTGACGGTTTCATTCAGTTCGCTTTCATTGATGTCACCGCAGATCACGCGGGCGCCTTCATCGGCGAAAACCCGTGCCGTCGCTTGTCCGATGCCTGTCGCGGCCCCTGTGATGATTGCGGTTTTGTCTGTTAATCTTCCCATATTGCGATTCCTCCTTTTTCTATATCTGTTCCCGCTGATTAGGGGGATAAACATATAGAACTTCATTTCTAAATACCTATTAAATATGTTAATATTATGTATATACATCATTGGGAGGCTTACATATTTTGAAGATACAGCATAAGAAGGAGATAGCGCTTTATTGTTATACCGTTGTCCCTATATGGTTTGCTATCTCCATCGTCATCGCTATTTTTTCTCATGACATCACATTTCCTCTCACCGTAAGAAATGTTCTGCATGAGTTTTTGCGAAACATGGGATCTCTTCTCTTATTTAGTTTGTTTTTCTACCCGTCATACATATGGATGAAGAAGGAATTCGGCCGCTGGAAAGAAGAAGAAAGGAGAGGATGATCAGCATTCTCTCTTTTTTATTGATAAAATGGGTGAAATGAATCCATTAACATGTTAAATTTACAATATATGCATCTGCTGATCCAGTTGACAATTGTCACCGCATATGATAAATAGATGCTGAAAAGATTTTACATACCAACAAAGCATAATTAAAGGAGAGATCTGAAGTGCGGAAAAAAAAGTTTAAAGCAGAATCCAAGCGTTTGCTGGATATGATGATTAACTCCATTTATACGCAGAAGGAAATTTTCCTCAGAGAGTTAATTTCCAATGCGAGCGATGCGATTGACAAAATCTATTACAAGGCGCTAACCGATGATTCTTTAACGTTTGATCAAGACAATTACTACATAAAAGTGACGGCGGACAAAGATGCAAGAACGCTCACTGTCACAGATACCGGTATCGGAATGACAAAAGACGAGCTTGAACAGCATCTCGGAACGATTGCGAAAAGCGGTTCACTCGCTTTCAAGCAAGAAAATGACACGAAAGACGGCCATGACATTATCGGCCAGTTCGGCGTCGGGTTTTATGCGGCGTTTATGGTGGCTGATAAAGTCACGGTGAAAAGTAAAGCGCTCGGCAGTGACGAGGCGTATGTATGGGAGTCGGAAGGGGCTGCCGGCTACACGATCGAGCCGTGTGACAAGGAAACCGTCGGTACGGAAATCACCCTGAAAATAAAAGAAAACACAGAAGATGAAAGCTATGATGAGTTTTTAGAAAACTACCGCATCAAAGCGATCGTGAAAAAGTACTCAGATTTTATCCGCTACCCGATCAAAATGGAAGAGACGGTCAACAAGCCGAAAGAGGGAAGCGAGAACGAGTTTGAAGAGGTTCAGGAAGAACAGACGGTCAACAGCATGGTGCCGATCTGGAGAAAAAACAAAAGCGAGCTGACGGATGAGGATTACGAGGCTTTTTACGCTGAGAAGCATTATGGCTTCGATAAACCGCTGACCCACGTGCACATCAGTGTCGATGGAGCGGTGCGCTACAATTCGATTTTGTTTATTCCGGAAAACATGCCGTTTGACTATTATACGAAGGAATTCGAAAAAGGATTGGAGCTGTATTCCAACGGCGTGCTGATCATGAACAAATGCGCGGACCTGCTTCCGGATCATTTCAGCTTTGTAAAAGGCATGGTGGATTCTGAAGATCTGTCGCTGAACATTTCCAGAGAAATGCTGCAGCATGACCGCCAGCTGAAGCTGATTGCGAAAAACATCAATAAAAAAATCAAAGCCGAGCTGAAGAGCCTGCTGAAGAACAAAAGGGAAAAATACGAATCTTTCTATGAATCTTTCGGCAGACAGCTGAAATTCGGCGTCTACAATGATTTCGGCGCGAATAAAGACGTATTAAAAGACCTGCTTCTTTTCTATTCTTCTAAAGAGAAAAAGCTCGTCACACTGGATGAATATGTGTCCAGAATGCCTGAGGATCAAAAATATATCTATTACGCGTCCGGCGATTCATATGAGCGGATTGAAAAGCTGCCGCAAACTGAAATGGTGGCGGACAAAGGCTACGAGATTCTATATTTCACGGAAGATATTGATGAGTTCGCGATCAAAATGCTGACAAGCTATGAGGAAAAAGAGTTCAAATCCGTATCTAGCGCCGACTTAGGCATCGACAGTGACGAAGATGAAAAGCAGACTGAAGCCGAAGAAAACGAATATAAAGACCTGTTTGAAAGCATGAAAGACATTCTTGCGGATAAAGTCAAGAATGTCAGAGCATCAAAACGCTTGAAATCTCATCCGGTCTGCTTTGCGACAGACGGCGAAGTGACGATCGAAATGGAGAAAGTGTTAAACGCCATGCCTGACAGCCAGCAGGTCAAAGCGGAAAAAGTGCTGGAAATCAACCCGAATCACGAAGTGTTTGAGACGTTAAAGAACGCGCACGGACAAGATCGGGAAAAGCTTGCTTTATACACAAATCTTCTGTACAATCAGGCGCTTCTGATTGAAGGGCTGCCGATCCATGATCCGGTCGAATTTACGAATGATATTTGCAAAGTCATGGTATGACGCCAAAAAAGGAATCGCCCATCGGGGGCGATTCCTTTTTTTATTACAGCGTGCGCTGTTTAAGAATTTGATTTTTTTTGCTGCGCTTCTTTAAGGAGAACCGTTTTTTCAAGTGTGTTTCGATTTCTTCTAAACTTCTGCCCTTCGTTTCAGGAACGATGTAAGCGGCGAAGAAGAAGGATGTGAGGCAGATGACTGAGAAAATTCCGAATACCCAGCCGATGCCCATGGCGCTCAGCATAAGCGGGAATACCAGTGAAACGACCAGGTTTGTTGCCGACAGAATCAATGTCGTAAATCCGGTTGCGGCCCCGCGTGCGTTTGACGGGAACAGTTCCGGCATCAGGACCCATACGACGGGACCCCATGTCGCCTGGTAAAAGACGATATAGATTCCGAGAAACAGCACGGTCAGCCAAGCCGTTGAAGCTGACAGGCCGGCCAGAAGGAGAATGGCTGATAATGACGCCAGGCTCAAGGTGATGCCGATGCTTCCCCACATCAGCAGTTTTTTCCGGCCGATCCGGTCAATTAGGATCATGGCGGTGATACACATGATGACGTTTAAGACACCGATTCCCATTGTGCCGAGAACGGACGCCGAGGTGCCGAGTCCGGCCTTTGTAAAGATGGTCGGCGCATAGTAAATCACCGTGTTGATACCGACCGCCTGCTGGAAGATGGCGAGGCCGATCCCGATCAGCAGCATAGGGCGGATCCATTTTGCTTTCAGCAAGCCGAGCGTAGATTCTTTTTTCTCAGCTTCACCTTGTTTCATTTCCGCCAATTCAACGGCGATATCCTCTTTGTCGTGCGTCATTTCCATGACTTGTCTGGCTTCCTGTTCACGGCCGCGTTTGACGAGCCATCTCGGTGATTCCGGCATAAACGCGATTCCGATTAATAACAGCGCCGCCGGTACTGCGGCGAGACCGACCATCCAGCGCCAAGCTTCAAATGGGGTGAATATGTAATTCACAATATATGCAAGTAAAATTCCGGTTACAATCATTAAGTTATTCAATGTGCCAAGCGTTCCGCGTATTTTTGTCGGAGCCATCTCAGAAAGATAAACGGGAACAAGCGCCGTTGAACCGCCGACGGCTAATCCGAGAATGACACGTGAGATGATCAGCATGGTGACGGTTTGCGAAGCTGCGCAGGCAAGCGCGCCAAGAATAAAAATGAGTGAAAGGACGAAAACGACTTTTCTCCGGCCCCATCGGTCAGAGCATGTCCCGCTTAAGGCGGACCCGAAAATCGCACCGAGCAGCAGCATGCTGACGACCAATCCCTCAGTCAGCGTGTTTAAAGGAATATCATTGTTGATAAAAAGCAAAGCCCCTGAAATCACGCCGGTGTCATAACCGTAAAGCAGCCCGCCTAATGCTCCGAAAAAGTAAATCAGATATTTTTTGGTGTTTTTCTTCACAGATGATCCTCCTCATCTTTTAGGAACGCATAATAGTTTATTTAGATAACTATTTCATTCCCCTGTGAAAAAAATATAAACCTTCAAAAAAAAACACGCCCTTTTAAAGGCGTGTTTCTTTTTTCTTAGGAAAACAGCTTGTCGATAAACGCGATTTCTTCTGCAGAAAGCGTAATGGAGGCTGCTTTCATATTGTCTTTTAATTGATCCGCGCGTTTGGCGCCCGGAATCAGAATGTCGATTTCAGGTCTGGCCAAATACCAGGCAAGCACGATATGCGCCGTGTCGGCATTGTGCTTCTCGGCAATCGGTTTGAGCTGGTTGACTTTTTTGATGTTTTCTTTAAACTGCTCCCCTTGGAAATGCGCCTGATCATTGCGCAAATCGCCTTCAGGGAAGGTGGTGTTCTCGTCGTATTTGCCGGCTAGCAGTCCGGATACGAGCGGGAAGTACGGGATGAATGAGATGCTGTGTTCTGTCGTATAAGGGAAGAAAGTCTTTTCCGCCTCGCGGTTCAGCAGGTTGTATTCCCCTTGAATCACATCGACTAAGCCATTCTTATTGGCTTCTTTCAGCTGCTCCAGAGAGAAATTGGAGACGCCGATGGAACGGATTTTTCCTTCTTTTTTCATCTCATTCAATGCTTGGACAGCTTCGTCCTTCGGTGTGTGCTCATCCGGGAAATGGATGTAGAATAAATCAATGTAATCAGTCTGCAGACGTTTCAGGCTGTCTTCGACCGATTGTTTCAAAAAGGCCGGTGAGTTGTCGAAAACAAAGTCATTGCCTTCTTTTCTGTGCGCGGCTTTTGTGGCGATGAAGACATCCTCGCGGTTAAACTCTTTCAGCACCTCGCCGATTAATTCTTCAGAACGGCCCACCCCGTAAATATAGGCGGTATCTAACATGGTAACGCCGCTTTTAATCGCTTCCCGGACCAATTCTTTTCCCGTCTCTTCATTCAGATTCGGATAGAGATTGTGTCCGCCGACCGCATTTGTTCCCAAACCGATCGGAAATACTTGTAGGTCAGTTTTGCCGATTGTTACTTTGCTCATGTTTTCGCCCCCTGAAAAAGTAGATTAGGATATCACAGCGCCTGCCGGAAAAATACGGCAGCGTTCTCTATTAATTGTAACGCTATGCCAAGTGAATGTCGATTTGGTGCTCTTGACAATACTTTGTATATTCCTCATCAAGCTGCTGAGAAGTGACGATGCTGTGAAGCCGGTCGAAAGGCGCGTATGTCAGAAGCGTGGATTTGCCGAATTTGGAATGGTCCGCGAGCAGATACACTTCGTTCGCCTTTTCGGAAATTTTCTTTTTCACCTCGTATTCCAACAAGTCGGAATTCGTCAGGCCGTGGGTGATCGTTGTCCCGGTAGCGGACATGAACGCCTTGTTAATATTGTATTTATTGAGGGTGCTCGGATCATCAATGCCGACAAATGACCTTGTCTTCCGCTTGTAGTTGCTGCCGATGATGATCAGGTCGACATTTTTCATGGATGAAGCGGCGTTAATAATATCAAGACTGTTCGTCAGCACCGTCACATTCTTATCCGGATCAAGCGTCTCCAGCATCGATTTGGTCGTCGTGCCGGAATCAATAAACACAAGATCGTGATCCTCGATAAACCGTGACGCATAACGGGCGATTTTGATTTTTTCATCCTGATGTTGAATGGTGCGGTTCTCAAAAGGGACGAGCATGGATTTTTCTGCTGATGTCACGCCGCCGTACACCTTTTTGATCACCCCTTTTTCCGCAAGCTTATTAATATCGCGTCTGACCGTGTTTTTAGAGACGTTGAAAACCTCGCACAGCTCATCCAGCGAAGTGGCTCCGTGTTTGAGAATGTATTCTTCCATCTCCTGAATCCGCATCAGTTTCATAAAAAAACTCCTTCTAGAATTCTTAAAGTAATTAAAATATATAATAAACACCAAGAGTTAATCAATATTTACTTAACAAATGATAAAAAAGATGGATCTCCCGTACGATTCGACACCATTCTTCAAGTTTCTGTTTTCCCGATCCAAAAAGGTATGATGAAAATAATGAAAAAATTTTGATTTTTTAGATTGACTTGAAGTGGTGTGGGGATTAAAATGTAACCAAGAAATGACCAAAATGTAACCCGTAAAATTAAAAATGATAGATGTAACCGTTTGCTTGGGTCGGTACATGACCAACTTTTACATGGAAAGAATGGGAGACACCATCATTTTAGCATTTGTAAGCGTTTAATTCATGTCTTTTGTATGTAAAAGATGAATATATCCATCCGTTATTACCCAGCTGAACAGGATGTTTACTATTTAAGGAGGCAATGAGCATGGCAGAGATCAGAAAACTGAAAAACTACATCAATGGTGAATGGGTTGAAAGTAAGACAGATCAATATGAAGACGTTGTCAATCCGGCTACAAAAGAAGTGATGTGCCAAGTTCCGATTTCTACGCGGGAGGATGTGGAATACGCCGTCCGCTCAGCGTCAGAAGCGTTTAAAACATGGTCGAAGACGGCAGTGCCGCGCCGTGCGAGAATTCTATTTAACTATCAGCAGCTTCTTCAGCAAAACAAAGAAGAGCTTGCCCGTCTGATTACATTGGAAAACGGTAAAAACACGACAGAAGCACTCGGTGAAGTGGGACGCGGAATTGAAAACGTCGAATTCGCAGCGGGCGCGCCGTCACTCATGATGGGCGATTCACTTGCCTCTATCGCCACAGATGTAGAAGCGGCGAACTACCGCTATCCGATCGGGGTGGTCGGCGGTATCGCACCGTTCAATTTCCCGATGATGGTCCCGTGCTGGATGTTCCCGATGGCCATTTCGTTAGGAAACACGTTCATTCTGAAGCCGTCTGAGCGCACGCCGCTGTTAACGGAAAAACTGGCAGAGCTGTTTGAACAGGCCGGTCTGCCGAAGGGCGTCTTCAATGTCGTGCACGGCGCGCATGACGTCGTAAACGGCATTCTTGAACATCCGGAGATTAAAGCCATCTCATTCGTCGGTTCAAAACCTGTCGGCGAGTATGTTTTCAAAAAAGGCAGCGAACATTTGAAACGAGTGCAGGCGTTAACGGGGGCGAAAAACCACACGATCGTGCTGAATGACGCCCACCTTGAAGATACAGTCACAAACATTATCGGAGCGGCATTCGGTTCGGCAGGAGAGCGCTGTATGGCTTGCGCGGTTGTGACGGTTGAAGAGGGAATCGCCGATGAGTTTATGGCGAAATTACAGGAAAAGGCCGCGGACATCAAGCTCGGAAACGGACTGGATGACGGCGTGTTCTTAGGCCCGGTCATCCGCGAGGACAACAAGAAGCGTACGCACAGCTATATTGAAAAAGGTATCGAAGAGGGAGCGAGACTGCTTTGTGACGGCCGTGAACATGTAACGGAAGACGGCTATTTCGTCGGACCGACGATTTTTGACAACGTGACGACAGATATGACGATCTGGAAAGATGAAATCTTTGCGCCCGTTCTGTCGGTCATGCGTGTGAAAAACTTAAAAGAAGCGGTTGACATCGCCAACCAGTCTGAATTTGCGAACGGCGCCTGCCTGTTCACTTCAAATGCGAACGCGATCCGCTACTTCCGTGAAAATATTGACGCGGGAATGCTCGGGATCAACCTTGGCGTCCCGGCGCCGATGGCATTCTTCCCATTCTCAGGCTGGAAGTCTTCTTTCTTCGGCACATTGCACGCAAATGGAAAAGACAGCGTTGACTTTTATACACGTAAAAAAGTCGTGACGGCACGATATCCATCTCCTGATTTCAATTGACAGCCGGCCCGGACGGCTTTGTGATTCCGTCCGGGTTTCTTTTACCATCAATTAAGGAGGAATACACATGAGTCATTTGCTGCGCAAACCGCAGGCCGATGAGATTTCTCAAGGCGTGAACATCATACATGACGTCACTTCAGCCAATTCAGGCCTCAAATACGTCGGATTTAAAGTCGTTGATCTCGCTCCCGGCTCAACATATACAGAAGATTTGAAAAAGACGGAGTGCTGCATCGTGGCGCTCACGGGAAAAATCACCGTCACAGATCATGATCAGGCATTTGAAAGCATCGGCACCCGTGAAAGCGTATTTGAAAGAAAGCCGACGGACAGTGTTTATGTGTCCAATGACCGCTCCTTTGACATCACAGCCGTCAGCGGGGCGAGGGTCGCGCTGTGCTATTCTCCGTCCGAACACCAGCTTCCGACAAAGCTGATTAAAGCGGAAGACAACAGTGTGGAACATCGCGGCAAGCTGGCAAACAAACGAACCGTTCATAACATTCTCCCCGATTCAGATCCATCGGCAAACAGCCTTCTCGTTGTTGAAGTTTACACGGACAGCGGCAACTGGTCGAGCTATCCGCCGCATAAACATGACCAAGACAATCTGCCGGCTGAATCCTTTTTAGAAGAAACCTATTACCATGAAACGGACCCGCCCCAGGGGTTTGTCTTCCAGCGTGTGTACACGGACAACCGCTCGATTGACGAGACGATGACCGCAGAAAATGAAAACGTTGTCATCGTGCCGGCAGGCTATCACCCGGTTGGTGTTCCGGACGGGTATACCTCTTACTACCTGAATGTAATGGCGGGACCGACACGAAAATGGAAGTTTCATAATGATCCGGCCCATGAATGGATTCTGGAACGCTGACAAGTGAGGAGTGGCAGATAACGATGAAGTATACGTTTAATGAAGAAAAAGAGTTTGATATTGTCGCAATCGGACGCGCGTGTATTGATTTGAACGCGGCGGAATACAATCGGCCGATGGAAGAAACGATGACGTTTTCTAAATATGTCGGCGGTTCCCCGGCAAATATTACGATCGGCAGCGCCAAGCTCGGATTAAAAGCCGGTTTTATCGGCAAAATCCCGGACGACCAGCATGGCAGATTCATCGTTTCCTATATGCAGGGAAAGGGCGTTGATACGTCACAAATGGCCGTTGACAAAGAAGGGCGCAAAGCCGGACTCGCTTTTACGGAAATTCTCAGTCCCGAAGAGTGCAGCATTCTGATGTACAGAGATAACGTGGCGGATCTGTATCTTGAGCCGTCGGAAGTCAATGAAGGCTACATCGCAAACGCGAAAATGCTGCTCGTATCAGGCACGGCGCTTGCAAAAAGCCCGTCACGCGAAGCTGTCCTAAAAGCGGTGCATATCGCAAAAAAACATGACGTAAAAGTCGTTTTTGAGCTCGACTACCGTCCGTATACATGGCAATCGGCAGAAGAAACCGCCGTGTATTACACGCTGGCGGCGGAACAATCCGATATCGTCATCGGAACGCGTGAAGAATTTGACGTAATGGAAAACCGCAGCGGCGGAAATAACGATGAAACCGTCCGCCGTTTGTTTGCGCATTCCGCCGATCTTGTTGTCATTAAGCACGGCGTTGACGGATCATACGCATACAGCAGATCGGGAGAAGTTTTCCGTGCGCGCGCCTATAAAACAAAGGTGCTTAAGACGTTTGGAGCGGGTGATTCCTATGCGTCTGCCTTCATCTACGGACTTGTCAGCGGCCGGGATATTGAAACGGCCTTAAAATACGGGAGCGCTTCCGCTTCCATCGTCGTCAGCAAACACAGCTCGTCAGAAGCCATGCCGGCTGCCGGTGAAATCCTCGAGCTGATTGAAGCGCAGCACAGCCTGAATGGTAAATAGAACGTATAAAAGGTGGGATCGTTTGTGGGCAAGACAATTCGCTTAACGACAGCACAAGCGCTGATTAAATTCTTGAACCGGCAGTATATTCATGTTGATGGGAATGAAGAGCCGTTCGTTGAGGGCATTTTCACGATTTTCGGCCATGGAAATGTGTTAGGGATCGGGCAGGCGCTTGAGCAGGACGCCGGGCACCTGAAAGTGTATCAAGGCAAAAATGAACAAGGCATGGCGCATGCCGCAATGGCATACAGCAAGCAGATGCTGAGAAGAAAAATTTACGCGGTATCGACATCGGTCGGTCCGGGTGCCGCAAATTTGACGGCTGCCGCGGGTACGGCGCTGGCCAATAACATTCCGGTGCTGCTGCTTCCGGCTGATACATTTGCGACGAGGCAGCCTGACCCGGTGCTTCAGCAGGTGGAGCAGGAATACAGTGCCGCCGTCACGACAAACGATGCGTTAAAGCCCGTGTCCCGCTATTGGGACCGCATCACCCGCCCCGAGCAGCTGATGAGCAGCTTAATCCGGGCCTTTGAAGTGATGACGGATCCGGCAAAAGCGGGCCCGGCGACAATCTGCATTTCTCAGGATGTCGAGGGAGAAGCATATGATTTTGATGAACGCTTCTTTGAAAAACGCGTTCATTACATTGACCGGATGCAGCCGAGCGAGCGTGAACTGAAAGGCGCCGCGGAGAGAATCAAGGAGAGCAGCCGTCCCGTCATTTTAGTGGGCGGAGGCGCGAAGTATTCCGGGGCACGCGAGGAATTGATTGCGCTTTCTGAAACATACGGGATTCCGCTTGTCGAAACGCAGGCCGGCAAGTCAACGGTTGAAGCTGATTTCGCCAACAATCTGGGCGGCATGGGCATCACAGGCACTCTCGCCGCGAACAAAGCCGCCCGCCAGGCTGATCTTATCATCGGTGTGGGCACACGGTATACGGACTTTGCGACATCCTCGAAAACGGCGTTTGATTTTGACAAAGCAAAATTCCTGAATATCAATGTCAGCCGCATGCAGGCTTACAAGCTTGACGCATTTCAGGTCGTAGCCGATGCGAAGGTGACGCTCGGCAGACTGCACGGCTTATTAGACGGATACAAAAGTGCATTCGGCACGGCGATTAAAGACTGGAAAGATGAATGGCTCGCTGAACGGGACCGGCTCGGCAAAGTCACTTTTACACGTGACGCATTCGAACCGGAAATTAAGAACCATTTCTCACAGGACGTGTTAAACGAGTATGCCGACGCACTCGAGACTGAGCTGCCGCAAACAACGGCGCTGTTGACCATCAACGAGACGATTCCTGAAGACAGCGTCGTCATCAGTTCGGCGGGCTCTCTTCCGGGAGATCTGCAGCGGCTGTGGCATTCCAATGTCCCGAATACGTACCATCTGGAGTACGGCTATTCCTGTATGGGATATGAAGTATCAGGCACGCTCGGCCTCAAGCTGGCCCACCCTGACAAAGAAGTCTATTCACTCGTCGGTGACGGAAGCTTTCTGATGCTGCACTCAGAGCTGATTACCGCGCTTCAATATAACAAAAAAATCAATGTCCTGCTCTTTGATAACTCCGGCTTCGGCTGTATCAGCAACCTGCAGATGGATCACGGCGGCGGCAGTTATTTCTGTGAGTTCCGCACCGGGGACAATCAGATTTTAAACGTTGATTACGCGAAGGTGGCAGAGGGCTACGGCGCTAAAACATACAGAGCCAATACGGTTGAAGAGCTGAAGGCGGCGCTTGAAGATGCGAAAACCCAAGACGTATCCACTTTAATTGAAATGAAGGTTCTGCCGAAAACGATGACGAACGGCTATGACAGCTGGTGGCACGTCGGTGTGGCAGAAGTGTCTGAGCAGGAAAGCGTTCAACGGGCATTCGAAGCGAAAGAGATGAAGCTGAAGTCTGCGAAGCAGTACTAGAGGGGAGGCATCACGATGGGCAAACAAGATATTCTGTGGGGCATCGCTCCCATTGGATGGCGCAATGATGATATGCCGGAAATCGGAGCCGGGAATACGCTGCAGCATCTGTTGAGCGATATTGTCGTCGCCGGCTTTCAAGGAACGGAAGCGGGAGGGTTTTTCCCTGAACCTTCCGTCCTGAATAAGGAACTGGCTCTCCGAAACTTGCGGATTGCGGGGAAGTGGTTCAGCAGCTTTATCATTCAAGACGGTATTGAAAAAACGGCTGAATCATTTACGGAACACTGCGATTATTTGCAGAAAGTCGGAGCGGATGCCGCCATCGTTTCTGAACAGACGTACAGTGTCCAGGGCTTGGAGATTGATGTTTTTAAGAAAAAACCGCACTTCTCAGATGAAGAATGGGTTACGCTGTGCAATGGCTTAAACCGTCTCGGGAAAATCGCGAAGGAATACGGGCTGAACCTCACTTTTCATCATCATCTCGGCACAGGCGTCCAGACGGCGGAAGAAGTTGACCGGCTGATGGAAGGAACGGACCCCCGGTATGTCCATTTACTTTATGATACCGGCCATGCCTATATCTCCGACGGAGACTGCATGACGATTCTCAACAAGCATATGGATCGGATCAGACACGTTCATTTCAAAGATGCGCGGATTGACATTATGGAGCGGTGCAGACAAGAAGGCAAATCATTCAGGCAGTCGTTTTTACAGGGCATTTTCACGGTTCCCGGAGACGGATGCATCGACTTTACCGAAGTGTACCGGACGCTCATCCGTCATGATTATTCAGGCTGGATCGTCATTGAAGCCGAACAAGACCCCGCAATCGCCAATCCGCTTGAGTACGCGCTGATAGCGAGAAAGTATATCGACAGTGAACTGCTTGATCCTGCAAATTAGAGGGGGGCTTATATGAATCGTGCCATGGCGGAATCAGCTTTCAGCAAAAGGACCATCTATGGCCGGTATTTTGCTCATATGTGTGACGGCCATCGGGCTTGTCTTCGCACCGAATACGTCCGGCAATCCGCTTGAACAGATTCAGCAGGAACTGTACGGTGCTCCTCAGGACGGCAGCGACAAAAGAAAGACGAGAACCATTATTTGATTATCATAAGGAGTGGCGATCAATGAACTTACGTATAGGTGTTATCGGAACCGGTGCTATCGGAAAGGAGCACATCAACCGCATCACAAATAAGCTGTCCGGAGCGGAAATTACCGCTGTAACAGATGTGAATCAGGAGGCCGCGAAGCAGACCGTTCAGGATTTCGAATTAAACGCCTCCGTTTATCCTGATGACGACAGCCTCCTCGCTTCTGAAAATGTGGACGCCGTCTTAGTGACAAGCTGGGGCCCGGCTCACGAGTCCAGCGTTTTGAAAGCGATTCAGCACGGAAAGTACGTGTTTTGTGAAAAGCCGCTCGCCACGACGGCAGAAGGCTGTATGCGCATCGTCAAAGAAGAAATGAAGACGGGTAAACGTTTAGTTCAGGTAGGCTTCATGCGCAGATATGACAGCGGTTACATTCAGCTGAAAGAAGCGATCGACAATCGTGCGGTCGGTGAGCCGCTGATGATTCACTGTGCGCACCGCAACCCGACAGTCGCATCGAATTATTCAACAGACATGGCCGTCGTCGATACGCTCGTTCATGAAATTGATGTCCTCCACTGGCTCGTCAATGACGATTATGAATCCGTACAAGTCATCTATCCGAAGAAATCAAAAAATGCGCTGCCGCATCTGAAAGATCCGCAGATGGTCATCATCGAAACAAAAGGCGGCATCGTCATCAATGCCGAAATCTATGTGAACTGCAAATACGGCTATGACATTCAATGTGAAATCGTCGGGGAAGACGGTGTTATCAAGCTTCCGGAGCCATCAAGCATCAGCTTGAGAAAAGAAGGAAAACTCAGCACCGATATCCTGATGGATTGGCAGCGCCGATTTGTGGCTGCGTATGATGCGGAAATTCAGGACTTCATTGATTCGATCCGGAAAAAGGGCGAAGTCAGCGGTCCGACGGCATGGGACGGTTATATTGCCGCGGTGACAACTGACGCGTGCGTAAAAGCTCAGGAATCCGGACAGAAAGAGCCAGTGGCGCTGCAAGAAAAACCGGCATTCTATCAATCCTTTACGACTGTGAGCAAATAATAGATTTGGAGTGAAAACAATGAAACTGGCCTTAGATCCATCCATGTACCGTGATGATTTAACGTTAGAGGAAATGGTCTATAAAACGGCGGAGCTCGGATACGAGTATATCGAACTGTCCCCCCGCGAGGATTTCTGTCCTTTCTATAAATATCCGAAAGTCGATTCAGCAAAAATCAAACAATTGAAGCGTCTTTTAAAGGATACAGGCGTGAAGCTGTCCTCTCTTCTGCCGCTTTACCACTGGGCGGGGCCTGATGAAGACCGCCGCCAGGCCGCTGTGCGCAACTGGAAACGGGCGATCGAAATTGCGGTTGAGCTTGAAGTGGATTTGATGAACAGTGAATTCAGCGGTTCAAAATATGATCCGTTGACAAGTGAAGAAAAATTCATCAAGTCCATGGATGAGCTGCTGCCCGTCTTTGAAAAAGAAGGCGTTAAACTCAATCTGCAGGCCCACCCGTACGATTTTATCGAGACGCACAAAGGTGCGATGGATATGATCCGCGCGCTTGATAAGGATTGGATCAATCTTGTCTACTCGACGGCACATACGTTCTTTTACGATGACGGCAAAGGCGATATTGCGACTATGTTTGATGAAGCCGGCGGCCGCCTCACACATGTTTTATTTGCAGATACCTTTAATCATAAAGCGGCTCACGGCCTGCGTTACATCGTCAATCCGCCTGACGCGAAAGTAACGGTTCATCAGCATTTGGACATCGGGCAAGGCGAGGTTGATTTTGATACGATTTTCAAAAAAATGAGAGAGATGAAGTTCGACGGAATTGCGACGAATGCCGTTTTCGCTTGGGTCGGCGAAAGAGCGGATGAATCAAGCCGGTTCATGCTTAAGAAATTAAAAGAAGAATTAGGTATGGCATAAGCTTTAGTACGGAGTTCGGCGGGGCGGAAAGGCTCCTCAGCTAAACGCAGATGGGAGAGGCTGACATGAAACTTTGCTTTAATGAAGCGACAACGCTGGAGAATTCAAACTTGAAACAGGATTTAGAGCTGTGCGAAAAGCACGGCTATGATTATATTGAAATCCGCACAATGGATAAACTGCCGGAATACTTAAAAGATCATTCACTGGCTGATCTGGCGGAATATTTTCAAACCCATCACATTAAACCGCTTGCCCTGAACGCACTAGTTTTCTTCAACAACCGTGATGAGCAGGGATATAGGGAGACCATTTCGGAATTCAAAAGCATGATGGAAACGTGCAGAGCGCTCGGCGTGAAATATGTGGTGGCTGTGCCGCTGGTGACAGATCGGAAAATCTTAAAAGAAGAAATCAAAAAGAGCAGTATAGAGGTTCTGACTGAGCTTTCGGACATCGCGGAGCCGTACGGCGTAAACATTGCCCTTGAATTTGTCGGCCACCCGCAATGCACGGTCAATACATTTGAACAGGCGTATGACATCGTGAACGCTGTCGGCCGCGATAATGTCGGGCTTGTGTTTGACAGCTTTCATTTCCACGCGATGGGCTCCAATATTGAAAGCCTGAGGCAGGCGGACGGAAAGAAAATTTTCATCTATCATATCGACGATACAGAAGATTTCCCGATCGGCTTTTTAACGGATGAAGACCGCGTCTGGCCGGGGAAGGGAGCGATTGACTTAGACGCCCACCTGTCAGCGTTAAGGGATATCGGATTCAATGATGTTGTCTCCGTAGAACTGTTCAGGCCTGAATATTATAAGCTGACCGCGGAGGAAACGATCAAAACGGCAAAGGAAACAACGGAAGCCGTCGTATCAAAATACTTCATGAAGGAGGCGTGAACATGGCTTTTGTCACCATGAAACATCTTCTTGCAGAAGCGAAACGGGAGCAGTATGCAGTCGGCCAGTTTAATATAAACGGTCTGCAATGGACGAAGGCGATTCTGCAAGCGGCGCAAAAGGAGCAATCGCCGGTCATCGCCGCGGCTTCCGATCGTCTGGTCGATTATTTAGGCGGCTTTAAAACGATTGCCGCCATGGTCAGCGCGTTAATGGAGGAAATGGCGATTACCGTTCCCGTCGTGCTTCATCTTGATCACGGAAGCAGTGCGGAACGCTGCAGACAGGCCATTGACGCCGGATTCAGCTCAGTGATGATTGACGGCTCCCATCAGCCGATTGACGAGAACATCGCGATGACAAAAGAAGTCACCGATTATGCCGCAAAGCACGGCGTGTCAGTAGAAGCCGAAGTCGGCACGGTCGGCGGCATGGAAGACGGTCTGGTCGGCGGTGTCCGCTATGCCGATATCACGGAATGTGAGCGGATTGTCAAAGAAACCAGCATCGACGCGCTGGCCGCCGCCCTCGGCTCTGTACACGGCAAATATCAGGGTGAGCCGAACCTCGGATTTAAGGAGATGGAAGCGATCTCCCGCATGACTGATATTCCTCTCGTTCTTCACGGGGCATCCGGAATTCCGCAGGATCAGATCCAAAAAGCCATCACGCTCGGCCACGCGAAAATCAATATCAACACGGAATGTATGGTCGCCTGGACAGACGAAACACGCCGCATGTTTCAGAAAACCAGCGATCTGTATGAGCCGCGCGGCTACATGATACCCGGCATTGAAGCTGTAGAAGAGACGGTGCGAAGCAAAATGAGAGCGTTCGGATCAGCCGGAAAAGCCGCTAAACAGCAGGTCGGCTGAATGAAACCACCAACCGCCGGAATGGCGGTTTTTTTGTGCGGTGTTGCGTCCGTACGCCCGAAACGATTATGATGATGGCAACAGCGTAAAAACGGGAGTGGTTCAGTTTGAATAAAATCATGATAGTAGAAGACAGTGAAGACATTCGCGGACTATTGCGGAATTACCTTGAAAAATACGGCTATCAAACCGTGGCCGCCGATGATTTTACAGCTGTTCTTGATGTTTTTTTGCGGGAAAAGCCTGATGTGGTGCTGCTTGATATCAACCTGCCGTCCTATGACGGCTATTATTGGTGCCGGCAGATCCGCCAGCATTCCACAAGCCCGATCATTTTCATCTCAGCCAGAAGCGGGGAAATGGATCAGGTGATGGCGATTGAAAACGGCGGAGACGATTATATCGAAAAACCGTTTTCCTACGATATTGTGCTCGCGAAAATCAAAAGCCAGATCCGCAGGGCATACGGAGAGTACGCCGCCAAGCAGGGAGAGAAAGTGGTTGAATATGCCGGTGTGCAGCTCTTTGTCGAACGGTTTGAACTGCGCTTTCAGGACGAAAAAAGCGAGCTTTCTAAAAAAGAAAGCAAGCTTTTGGAGGTGCTGCTGGAGCGGGGAGAAAAGGTGACGGGGAGAGACCGGCTCATGGAAAAAACGTGGGACACCGACATTTTCGTCGATGACAATACACTTAATGTGTATATCACGCGGCTCAGAAAAAAACTGCGGGAGCTGAATGCGCCTGTTTCCATTGAGTCGGTGCGGGGCGAAGGCTACCAGCTGAGGGCGCTGTCATGAAGCTGTTTCTCCGTTCCCATGCCGTGCTGATTCTGCTTTTTCTCCTTCAAGGGCTGTTTGTCTTCTTTTATTACTGGTTTGCGGGTCTTCATTCTTTTTCTCACCTGTTTTACATATTGGGCGTGCAGCTTCTTATTTTGGCAGGGTACCTGGCCTATCGCTGGTACAAAGACCGCGGCGTGTATCATTGGCTCAGCTCGGACCAGGAAGGGACGGACATCCCGTATCTCGGTTCTTCAGTGTTTTGTTCAGAGCTGTACGAAAAGCAAATGGAGCTGATCCGGCTGCAGCACCAGAAGCTCCATGAGACCGAAGCCAAGCTCGACGCGCGGGTGACGTATATGAATCAATGGGTGCACCAAGTAAAGACGCCGCTGTCGGTCATTAATTTAATCATTCAGGAAGAGGATGAGCCCGTCTTTGAACAAATCAAAAAAGAGGTCCGGCAGATTGAATTCGGGCTGGAGACGCTCCTATATTCATCACGGCTCGACCTGTTTGAGCGGGATTTTAAAGTCGAAGCGGTTTCCTTATCAGAGCTGCTCCAATCGGTCATTCAAAGCTATAAACGGTTTTTTATTCAATACCGCGTCTATCCGAAAATAGACATTCGCGATGATCATCAGATTTACACCGATGCCAAATGGCTCAAATTTGCGATCGGCCAAGTGGTCACAAATGCGGTCAAGTATTCGGCAGGCAAGAGTGACAGACTGGAGCTGAATGTCTTCCGCGATGAAGACAGGACGGTGCTTGAAGTCAAAGATTACGGTGTCGGCATTCCCTCGCAGGACATCAAGCGGGTGTTTGATCCTTATTTCACCGGCGAAAACGGGCGGCGTTTCCAAGAGTCTACGGGAATCGGCCTTCATCTCGTCAAAGAAATTACGGGCAAGCTCAATCATACGGCGGACATCAGTTCGTCCCCCGGTGAAGGGACATCGGTTCGATTTTCATTTCTTACAAAAATGTAAGACTGCGTTAAGAAAACAACATAGCTCGTTCTGTTTCCCCTTGATAACATGGATTCATGTCAAGGGGATTTTTTATGCTGAACGCCCCGGCACTACATGAAAGCAGCCCTGATCAACAAGAATAAAACCATAAGGAGGATTCTCATGGCGTATATGCTTGAAGTCAAACAGATAAATAAAACCTATAAAGGACAAGTATCCTATCAAGCCTTAAAACAAATTTCATTTTCAATAGAAGAAGGCGGGTTCACGGCGGTGATGGGACCGTCCGGCTCCGGAAAGACAACGCTTTTGAATATCATTTCAACGATTGACCGTCCGGATTCAGGCGATATCCTGATTCACGGAGAAAATCCGCACCGGCTGAAGCGGACAAAGCTCGCCCATTTCCGCCGCAAGCAGCTCGGATTTGTGTTCCAGGATTTCAACCTTCTGGACACGCTGACGATCGGTGAAAATATCATGCTGCCGTTAACGCTTGAAAAAGAAGCGCCGTCTGTCATGGAAGAAAAACTGCATGGCATCGCGAAAAAGCTCGGAATCGAAGACCTGCTCAACAAACGGACGTTTGAAGTATCCGGCGGACAGCGCCAGCGGGCCGCCATCGCAAGAGCGGTCATTCATAAGCCGTCACTCATTCTCGCCGATGAACCGACGGGAAATCTTGATTCCAAAGCGTCAAAAGACGTCATGGAAACGATGCAGAGCCTGAACCAGGATGATCATGTTACGGCTTTGATGGTGACCCATGATCCGGTTGCGGCAAGCTACTGCCGCCGCGTCATCTTTATAAAAGACGGCGAACTGTTTAATGAGATTTACCGCGGGGAAAACCGCCAAGTCTTTTATGAACAAATTCTTGATGTGCTGTCTATGCTGGGGGGAAACGCAAATGACCTTTCTTCAGTTCGCTTATAAAAACGTCACGAGAAACAAAAGGGCCTATCTTGCATTCTTCTTGAGCAGCGCCTTTTCCGTGTTGACTTTCTTTACCTTTGCGATGTTCCTGTTTCATCCGGCATTAAAGGAAGGCTACCTGAATAACATCGCCAGAAAAGGATTAACCGCAGCGGAATGGATGATCTTTGTTTTTTCTTTCTTATTTGTTCTGTATTCGGTTAATGCCTTTTTGAAATCGAGAAATAAAGAATTCGGCATCCTGCTGATGCAGGGCATCACGCCGGGGCAGCTGAGAAAGCTCATTACGGCGGAAAACATGATCATCGGCGTCATGTCGATCGCAGCCGGGATTATCGGAGGCTTCATTTTTTCGAAAACGTTCTTTACGGTCGGCGCTTATATTTTAGAAATGGACGCGCTGCCTCTGTATATGCCTTGGAAAGCGCTCGGCATGACGGCCGGCGGATTTCTGCTCTTATTTTTCCTTTTATCGCAGTTCACGATCCTTTTTGTCAGATCAAATACGGTGATCAAATTAATAAAGGGCACTGACAAGATCAAGCCGGAGCCGAAGCCGTCCGTGCTTCTGTCCTTATTCGGCATCGCCTGCCTGTGCGGCGGGTACGGCATGGTTCTGAAAGGCAATGTCCACGGGACTGAACCGTTTATCATTTTACTGCTTACCGTCATTGGCACGTATTTCTTTTTCAGCCAAAGCAGCATCTGGATTCTGCGCGCGCTGAAGAAGTGGAAAACCTTTTATTTGCGCGGGAAAAATGTCATTTGGGTTTCTGATCTTGTTTATCGTTTAAAAGACAACGCCCGCCTGTTCTTTATCGTCAGCATTATTTCCGCGGTAGCCTTTACGGCGACGGGCGTGCTCGCGATGTACAAATCGACCGTCGGGGCGGAAGAGTCCGCCTATGAGATGGAGTATGTATCTTTCAGCAATAACCCAAAAGAACAGACTCATTTGAAAGATATTGACCATGAACTGAAAACACACGGCTTTACGTATAAGAAAGACAAAATAAATGTTTCCTATGTCCGCTATCAGGAAGGAGATACTGTTCCGCCTGTTTACATGATCAGCGAATCGGAGGCGGCGAAGTACTTCCATGTTAAGCTGAACGACCTGAAACATGGTGAGGCCGTGTATTTCCCGGGCACGTATGACCGCAATTTCAAAAACGAAGCGCCGGATCAGCTGAAGCTGCTGAACCAAAAAGGCAAGCCGTCTGACCAAAAACTGACGGTAAAAGAAGTCAAAAAACCGCTGATTTCACTCAATGCCATCATCGCGGTGAACGATCAAACCTTTGATCGGCTGAAATCACTTGGTGATAAAGCGTCATTATACGGCTACAGCTACGATCATTGGAAAGACAGTCTTGGGATCAGCCAATCCTTGAAAAATGAGATTTACGGCAACTATATTGACGTGCATTCTGATTTTATGGCAAAAGCGGGCACCTACTATGATACGGTGCAGCTGCCGAGCTTGAGTTTATTCATCGGCCTGTTTATCGCGATTGTCTTCTTTGTCGCGGCAGCAAGTTTCTTATATTTCAGGCTGTTCACCGATTTAGATGACGACCGGGAGCGCTATCGTTCACTGGCCAAAATCGGTCTGAGTGAGCGTGAAATGTCACAAAGCGTGACGATACAATTGGCGATTCTCTTCTTCTTTCCATTTGTCATTGCCGTCATGCATACGCTGTTTGCCTTGAGAACATTGGCTGTGGAAGGTTATTCCGATGTAGCGGGGCCGCTCAGTCTGACCATCGGAGGATTTTTCATTTTTCAGCTTCTGTTCTTCCTCGCGGTGCGGTCAAGCTATTTGAAAAAACTGAACAAGTAAGGGGAGTGTAAAGATGAAAAAGGCATTGGCAATCCTGGCCGTCTTGGCGGCCGCTGCCGTCATATGCGGGCTTCTCTTTTTTCATAACGATGTTACAGACAGATTTAATCCGTTTATTCACCAGCAAGATGTTTATGTACAGATTGACCGAGATGGCAAACATCTTAGCCCGGGCGGTACTGAATATACATTAGACGGATACAACGCATCCGGAAAAAAAGAAGAAGTGACCTTTTTCGCCGGGAAAGACCTCCGGAAGAATGCCTATTTGAAGGTGAAGGCGAAAGGAAAGTATGTCGAGACTTGGGAAGAAGTCAGGTTTAAAGATATGCCGGACTCCGTACAGTCGAAATTAAAGTAAATCATACAAAACGGCACAGCGTCAGACTGTGCCGTTTTCTTATTTTTTATTTTCTTCAGCCCGTTTGATCAGCATGTCGGTGATGATATCCATCTGTTTGCTGACGGCAATCGGGTCATACGGATAGAAGGTGTTGAAGTCGTTGATAAAGACACGATTGTTCTTTACAGCGTCGAGATTTTTCCAAACGGATGAATCTTTCAGACGCTCAAATGTTTTGCTTTCTCCATTCGGATTGTAATCAGTGATGAACATATAATCAGCCGCATATTGAGGGATGACCTCTTGGGAAACCTGTTTCATGGCGCCCGTTTTCATGATGTCTTTTTCAATAGTGGCCGGCGCTTTCAATCCGAGTGCGTTATAAACGGCTTGGCCGCCGCGGCCGGAATTGTCATTGAAAATCCAGATCTCGCCTTTATCCGTCGTTTCATAAAGGCCGACTGTCTCGTCTTTGCCGATCACACGTTTGAGGCGCTTTTGATCGGCTTCGGCTTTTTTGTTGAAGTCTGCCATAAAGCTTTTGGCTTTATCCTTCGCCCCGGCAATATCGCCGAACAGGCTGACCGTATCTTTCGTATTTTTTGCGGTGTTAAAAGGAATGACAATCGTCGGCGCGATTTTCGAAAGTTTTTCGTATTGATCATCCTTCATCAGCACGATTAAATCAGGCTTCAGCTGCATTACTTTCTCCACATTGACGGGATTGCCGATGTCCGTGGTGTTTTTCAGCTGTTTTTGGATAAATGGATTTTTGAAAGCCCATGAGCCCGCTCCGACGACATTTGCGTCAACGGACAGCAGCTCACCCGCATAAAAGTCAGTGACGATCCGCTTCGGATGTGCGGGTATGTCAATTTTTCCTTTTGTTGATTGATATGTACGCATGTCTGTCTTTCCTTTGCCTGATGCGGAGCTGCTGTTTTCCTTCGCGCCGCTGCAAGCGCTTAAGGCGAAAACAAGCAGAAATGCCAGGCCGATCAGCCACGATCTTTTCTTCATCATGATCCCCCTATTTTAGTGATAATGATTATCATTATTAATATAGCAGGAAGACCTTATTCCGTCTATGTTTTTATAGAAATCCTTTCTTGATTATCCATGTTATAGTAGTAAAGGAGGAGGAATGAATGTTGATTACGAAAAGAGGAACTTGGTGGGAAGTGCTGCACAGCTGGTGGCTGCTGCTGACTTTTGCGCCGTTTGCGCTCACCGCTTTCTTGGCCTTTTTCTATATCGGCTACCGGGCCAAGAACAAAAAATGGCTGAAATACGGACTTATCTATTTTATTATTTTAGCAATTGCTTTTGTGCTGCCGGGCACACCCGGCGTGTATATCGTGCTGCCTCTATGGGCCATCGCCATCATCCACGGGCTGAAGGTGCGGGCGGCTTATTTGATACAGCTTGATGTGTTTAAACAAAACGTCGAAGCGAGAGCGTATGAAGCGGTTAGGCACGAGGCGGAGGAAAAATTTGGCGGAAAACCCGCTCAGCGCATTGACCTGACAAAACAGAGATAAAGACAAATGACAAAGCCGGTATCCTTGTGCTTTGTCATTTGCGTGATCGGGCTATTGCTGGTATGAATGCTGCTGGAACGGTGTGTGATGCTGGGTTTGCGGGAATGATGAAACGTTAGCGTTTGTCATCGGTGAAGTCAGATGTCCGCTTACTTCCTGCTGCAGCTGGTTGCACACATTCACGATTTGCTGACATTTTTGGATGGCCATTTCATGACCCTGCAGCGCTTGCTGAATGGTATGAACGGCATGCTGCTCATGGTTCAGCATCTGCTGAAGCATTTGAATGTTTTGCTGTTCCTGCTGGAGCATTTGCTTGTACTGCTGGCTGCTTTGCTGTGTCTGCTGAATAAGCTGCTGTGCGGTTTGGCGGCATTGCTGCAGCTGATTTCCGCTGTATTGGTTTTGGTACATCATGAAAACCTCCTGGAGTGATTGATTTTACATATTTATCATGTGAAAGAAAATGTGAGGCATTCATGCAAGAATGGCATTCAAATATTTACCTGTTATGTACAGAGCGGAATACAAGGCTCGGGAATGGCCTGTCGAGCTTTGTATTCCGGCCCTTTTTCTCAGAAGCCGCCTTCTGTAGCGTGAAAAGGGATATTGAGTCTGTTTTCGACTGCACGCAGGCGCTGATTCAAACGGTTTAAGCGGCGGGTATGGATTTCAATGGACTGGCTCAGCCGTCTGATCTGCTCATTCATCCGCGTGATTTCCCGGTTTTGGCGCTGGTCTTCTTGTGAGAGGCGGGTAAGCTCTCTCGTTTGCTCGGCATTTTGTCTTTCAAGCTGGGCAACTCTCCGTTCTAAACCTGTCGGCTGCCGCTCTTCGGACTGGTAGGGCGCATAATAGCTTTCCTGCTGATACGGCTCATACTCAACGCGGTTCACTTCGTATTCCTGCTGCTGAGGGAAATAGGCAGGCGGGGTGTAGTACTGATATGGGTTCATTCATCATTCTCCTTATCTAGTGAAGTCTTTATACACTATGTAGTCAATCGCACAGTGCCACGGCATCCGCCTAACTTACAGGCGTAAAAAAAGCTGCAAAGGAAGGTGATCATGTTGCGGGACATACGGATTTTCATCATGATGGTTCTTGTTTTCGGATGCGTCATGATAACAGGCTGCTCGCAAAAGAAAGCGGACGAGACCCCTTTTTATTACGGGACATGGGATGCGGGGCTGAAGCCGGGCCCGATGGACGGAGTCAGATCTGAAACCGTCACGTTTACGAAAGACAGCGTGCTGACAAAGCAGGTCATTAAAGGCCGCGGCGAGGTTCCTATGCCCTCGGATGCTTACAAGGTGATCTCACAAAACACGGACGGAACGATCGAGATTGAATACCTCGGGCGTCCGCACCCCGTTAAAAGCACGTTGAAAAGAGGAAAAAACGATACGCTCATTTGGAAGATATACGGAGAAACAAAAACAATGACAAGAATAAAAACAGGCGGGGAGGATGCACATGAGAAATAAAGCTGCCGACAGACTCGTTTTGACGGGTGTCATCGTACATATCATTCAATGGTTTTCACTGGTATGGTTATTTTTTATGCTTGTAGAGCAGTTCGGGCGTTTTACCATTTATAATCCCAATGTCGTCAACGGCAGTATGCAGTCTTTTTCATTCTTTGATATGATGCGCGCTCTTCTGTTTTCCGGCACGCTGCGGAATACACTCCTGCTGTTTCTGTTTGCGGCGCTGCTCATTTACCTATGGGTGAACGCCCTGTTTATTCTGCTGGAAATCGTTTCTTACATCATGATCAGGCGGAACAGCCGTTCATTATGGGCATACTTTCCCGCAGCGATGGGAATAAAGCTTGCCCTTCTGGACATAGCGGCCGTCCCTTTCTTTGCGGCGGGACTGATTCTCTTAAAGCAGAAAACAGATAACGGCACAGAACAAACCGATAAGAGGACAAGACGGCCCCGTATCCGGAGACAGATCCGGTATAAGCAGAGAAGGCGGAGAAATCCGTCCGTTTAATTTTTCTTTGAAACGAAAAAACGATATGATGAAAGCATAAGACGAAAAGGATACAAAGGAGATGCAGGATGTACAAGTTAATCGCAATAGATATGGACGGAACACTATTAAACGATCATCATGAAGTGACGGCTGAAGTCCGCGGGGCGCTTGATGCCGCTAAAGCGGAAGGGGTCAATATCGTTCTGTGCACGGGACGGCCGATCGGCGGCGTGCGGCGGTATTTGGAAGAGCTGAACTTACAGGAGGAAGGCGACTTTGTGATTGCTTATAACGGCGCCCTCGTCCAAAATACGTATACAAACGGTGTCGTGGCCGAGCAGTCATTAGGTTATGAGGATTTGAAGTCCCTTTACGAGCTGAGCTTACAGCTGGACACTCCGATGCATTACTTTGACACAGCTAATCTGTACACGCCGAACCGGGATATCAGTGAATACACGGTTTACGAATCATATATTACGAAAGTGCCGCTTCATTTCCGCACGATTGATGAGGTGCCGAAGGATATTCTGATTCCGAAAGTCATGTTCATCGACGATCCGGACAAGCTGGAGAAAACGATCGCTTCCATCCCGGAATCATTCACGGAAACATACACAATGGTCAAAAGCGCGCCGTTTTTTCATGAGATTCTTCATCCGAAAGTCAGTAAAGGAAACGCGGTCAAGCTGCTGGCTGAAAAACTCGGCATTGAACAAAAAGACGTCATGGCAATCGGCGATAACGGCAATGATATGTCTATGATTCAGTGGGCCGGCTGCGGTGTCGCAATGGCCAATGCCATCCCGGAAGTAAGGGAAATTGCAAATTTTGAAACAAAATCAAACAACGAACACGGCGTAGCGCATGCGATTCAGGAGCTTGTGCTGAAAAAATAGGCACCCCATCAGAGGGTGCTTTTTTACCGCGTGTTTTGGTGATATGATAAGCGGAGAGGGGAGGCGCGATATGGATCGTGAAAAACAGCAGCTCAGCATAGAAGCGGCAAAACTATATTATCAATCAGATTACAGCCAGCAGCAGATCGCCGAACGGCTTAATCTGTCACGCCCCACCGTTTCGAGGCTGCTTCAGTACGCAAAGGAAAAAGGATATGTCCAAATTCGCGTCATGGACCCGTTTGAGGATCTGGACGAACTCGGCGCGAAGCTGGAAGAAAAATACGGGCTGCTTGAGGCGCACGTCGTCTTTTCTCCAAGTGACGATTACCAGGCCATTACACATTACTTAAGCCGTTATGGCGCAGACTATATGCATAAAACCGTAAAGGACGGCGATATACTCGGCGTAAGCTGGGGGACGACGATGTACCAGATCGCAAGCCGCATGGAGCCGAAGCAGGTAAAGAGCGTTGAAGTCGTACAGCTCAAAGGCGGCATCAGTCATTCCAATGTCAATACGTATTCGTCTGAAACGATTCAGCTGTTCGCCGAAGCATTTCAGACCATGCCGAGGTATTTGCCGCTGCCGGTTATATTTGACAGCGCCGATGTGAAACAGATGGTCGAGCGGGACAGACATATTAAGCGGATCATTGAAATGGGCAGACAAGCCAATATCGCGCTGTTTACGGTCGGAACCGTCCGGGATGAGGCGCTGCTTTTCAGACTCGGCTATTTCCGGGAAGAAGAGAAACAATTGCTGAAAGCGCGTGGGGTCGGCGATATTTGTTCGCGGTTTTTTGACGCGGAAGGCAGGATCTGCAGCAGCAGCATTAACGGCCGGACGATCGGAGTCGAGCTCAGCGACTTGAAAATGAAAGAACGTTCGATTCTGGTGGCGGGCGGCAGCAGAAAATGCAAGGCCATTCACGGGGCCCTGACAGGAAAATACGCTAACGTTTTGATTACCGATCAGCACACGGCCAAAAAACTCATTCAAGAATTGTGACAATTCATGAACATAATTTCAATAACCAATTTACATATGTTCAAAATTCGGTTATTCTAAACCTATCCTAGGAAAAAGGAAGTGCATACAATGTCAATTGCAAGTCAAATAGACCATACTGCTTTGAAACCGCATACACAAAAAGCAGATATTTTACAACTGATAAAAGAAGCAAAAGAGTATAAATTCGCATCCGTTTGTGTGAACCCGACTTGGGTCAAACTCGCAGCGGAGGAGCTGAAGGGCACGGGAGTTGACGTTTGCACCGTTATCGGATTCCCTCTCGGCGCAACGACATCGGAAACAAAAGCATTTGAAACGAAGGATGCCATCTCAAAAGGAGCCACTGAGGTTGACATGGTCATCAATATCGGCGCATTAAAAGACGGTGATGATGAGGCTGTTGAGGCTGATATCCGCGCGGTAGTTGAAGCAGCTGATAAAAAAGCGCTCGTCAAAGTGATCATCGAAACATGTCTTTTGACAGATGAAGAAAAAGAGCGCGCGTGCCGTTTGGCGGTATCCGCAGGCGCCAATTTCGTCAAAACGTCTACCGGTTTTTCGACAGGCGGGGCAACGGCTGAAGACATTGCTCTCATGAGAAAAACAGTCGGACCGGACATCGGGGTCAAAGCATCAGGCGGCATCAGAACAAAAGCTGATGTTGACAGCATGATCGCTGCGGGCGCGAGCCGGATCGGCGCAAGTGCGGGCGTCTCTATCGTGAGCGGCGGAGACAGCGGCAGCAGCGACTATTAATCAGCAGTGCGGAAGCTGAAAGCTTCCGCCATCCTCTTTCTTTGTTGATGCATAAAAAATTGTAAGCGAATACAAATAAAAGGAGAACACATATGAAGTATCTCATCGGAATTATTGGTATCATTGTGTTTTTAGGTCTTGCCTGGCTCGCCAGCAATGGCAAAAAAAGAATCAGAATACGGCCGATCGCCGTCATGCTCGTACTGCAGCTGGTTCTCGGTTATATTCTCCTCAACACCGGTATCGGGAATTTTCTTGTCGGCGGTTTTGCAAAAGGGTTTAACTATTTGCTGGAATATGCATCAGAAGGGATTAACTTTGTATTCGGCGGACTTGTGAATGCGAAACAGACGACGTTCTTCATGAGCGTGCTTCTGCCGATCGTCTTTATATCCGCTTTAATCGGAATTCTGCAGCATTGGAAGGTCCTCCCCCTCATCACGAAGTATATCGGTCTTGCGTTAAGCAAGGTGAACGGAATGGGGAAAATCGAATCTTACAACGCTGTCGCCTCCGCAATTTTAGGGCAATCAGAAGTGTTTATCAGCTTGAAAAAACAGCTCGGCTATCTTACTGAACAGCGCTTATACACGCTTTGCGCATCTGCTATGTCGACGGTCTCAATGTCGATCGTCGGTTCTTACATGATGATGCTGAAGCCGGAATACGTCGTGACGGCGCTTGTGCTGAACTTATTCGGCGGATTTATCATCGCTTCTATCATCAACCCGTACACCGTCAGCAAAGAAGAGGATTTGATTGTCGTTCCTGAAGAAGAAAAGCAATCCTTTTTTGAAGTGCTCGGTGAGTATATAATGGATGGATTCAGAGTCGCCGTTGTCGTAGCGGCGATGCTGATCGGATTTGTCGCACTCATTGCCCTGGTCAACGGCGTTTTTAACGCGGTCTTCGGCATTACATTCCAGGCGCTGCTCGGCTATGTCTTCGCGCCGTTTGCGTTTTTAACCGGTATCCCGTGGAATGAAGCGGTGAGCGCGGGAAGCATTATGGCGACGAAAATGGTATCGAATGAATTTGTGGCGATGCAGACGCTCTCATCCGGCGATTTCCATTTTAGCGCGCATACTCAGGCAGTGGTATCGGTATTCCTTGTCTCATTTGCGAATTTCTCCTCTATCGGTATCATTACGGGTGCGGTGAAAGGACTGCATGAAAAGCAAGGAAACGTCGTCGCGCGGTTCGGGCTGAAGCTGCTGTACGGCGCAACGCTCGTCAGCTTCCTGACAGCGGCGATCGTGGGATTGATTCACTGAACATAATTGAAGGACAGGTGATAGATCATGAGAATGGTAGATCTTATTGTAAAAAAACAAAACGGAAAAGAACTGACAACAGAAGAAATTCAATTTTTCGTAAAAGGATATACGGACGGAAGCATCCCTGATTACCAGGCAAGCGCCCTTGCCATGGCGATTTACTTTCAGGATATGACAGATCGGGAGCGCGCCGATCTGACAATGGCGATGGTCAATTCAGGGGAAACGATTGATCTCTCCGCTATCGAAGGCATCAAGGTCGACAAGCACTCTACGGGCGGGGTCGGCGATACGACGACTCTCGTACTCGCACCGCTCGTCGCGGCGCTCGGCGTTCCCGTTGCTAAAATGTCCGGACGCGGCCTCGGCCATACGGGGGGAACCATTGATAAACTGGAAGCGATCGAAGGCTTCCACGTGGAATTGTCAAAAGATGAATTCATCAAGCTTGTGAACCGTGACAAAGTAGCCGTCATCGGACAAAGCGGCAACTTGACGCCTGCCGATAAAAAGCTGTATGCGCTGCGTGATGTAACGGGTACGGTAAACTCCATCCCGCTGATCGCAAGCTCCATTATGAGTAAAAAAATCGCCGCCGGAGCAGATGCGATCGTGCTTGACGTCAAAACGGGCGCCGGCGCGTTTATGAAAACGGATGAAGACGCCGTAAACCTCGCCAAAGCAATGGTCCGCATCGGAAACAACGTCGGCCGCCAGACGATGGCCGTGATTTCTGACATGTCACAGCCGCTCGGTTTTGCGATCGGGAATGCCCTGGAGGTTCAAGAAGCCATTGATACGTTAAGAGGGGAAGGCCCTGAAGACTTAAACGAACTCGTCCTCACGCTCGGCAGCCAAATGGTCGTATTGGCGAAAAAAGCCGAGACATTGGAAGAAGCGAGAACGAAGCTGCAGGAAGTCATGAAAAACGGCAAAGCGCTTGAAAAGTTCAAAGAGTTCCTGAGCAATCAGGGCGGAGACGCTTCCGTCGTTGACGAACCGTCCAAACTTCCGCAGGCGGCGTACAAAATTGACGTCCCGGCAAAAGAAGCGGGTGTCGTTTCAGAAATCATCGCTGACGAAATCGGCGTCGCAGCGATGCTGTTAGGCGCGGGACGTGCGACAAAAGAGGACGAAATCGACCTTGCCGTCGGCATCATGCTCCGTAAAAAAGTCGGTGACAAAGTCGAAAAAGGAGAGCCGCTCGTCACCCTTTACGCCAACCGCGAAAACGTTGACGACGTGACCGCCAAAGTCTATGACAACATCCGCATCTCAGAAAAAGCGGAAGCACCGAAGCTGATTCATACGCTGATTACGGAATAAGAACAAAAAGGCACATACCCATCAGTATGTGCCTTTTTTTATGGCATAGTTTTATCCAAATGAATGTCACGAAAGCGATCGGAACGAGAGGATATAACGGCGTACGGAAGGTCAGTTCTGTGAGGCGGCCGTCGTTTTTTACATCATGCTTTCGAAATAACAGCTGAGACAGGGCGATTCTTATCCACACCACGACGCCGGCAAATCCGGCTGCAGCGCCGTACCGCTGCGCAGGAGAACCGGATACACATATCGGCAGCCGCCGCGGCCGGAACATGCAAACTCATCCAACACGGAAAAGCCATCACAGCCGCCATCAAAACCCCCAAAACCATCCGGCTTAACTCCAACGGCACCATTTCCGGGGAAATGACCAGAACCTGAACAATAACCGGCAGCAGCAAAGCCCGAATCAACCTGAACGGCACAAATTATGACGGCGTCTCCTGAAAGAATGGGACTCAGGCAAGTGAGAAGGAAGTCGTAACGTTCAGTGTGCTGAGCAGTGACGGCGAGGCTGTTTGGGGAGTGGAGTGAACCAGCACCAGTTCTATTTGGAGGGTGCTTTTTTGCTTGCTAATTAGGAAAATGACCTTCTATTGCTTTTAATAAACTATTTGAATTATGATGGATTCAATCTCTATCGTTTGCCGAACAGTATAAATAAAAAACTAAAAATATGACTACATATCTAAGAAAAAACGAAAGGAAGTTTAATTTTGAAAAAAACAATAAAAGTAGCCGCCGCAGTTATACAAAATGAAAACAATGAAATTTTATGTGCTCTACGTTCGCCAAAAATGTCTCTCCCTAATCTATGGGAGTTTCCTGGTGGAAAGCTTGAAGAAGGGGAGAATGCACAGGAAGCACTTGTGCGAGAAATTGAAGAGGAACTGGACTGTAAAATTGTTGCAGGCGATGTGATTGCTGATATTCATCATGAATATGAGAAGGTCATCGTAAATTTAATATCAATAAAAGCGGAGATTGTATCAGGGAAGCCGGTAGCGAAAGAGCACGCAGAATTCAGATGGGTGCCTATCCATGAACTTGAATCACTAGAATGGGCACCCGCTGATCTTCCGACAGTTTCTGCTTTAATTCGTTAAATCCACATACAAGTTTTCTGGGACAGGCTGATGGAGCTTCCATTTGACATTCATTGGCTTGTCTCCGTGGCTTGATACGTAATCCGCTTCTCCTAAATAAATAAATGGTAAAGTAATGTTGTGCATTTCAGTGAATTTCCTCACAAATAAATGAATATGGTATCCTTTTTCCTTATGATGAATAAAGTTTTGCCCTACGCTTGAAGCATGTGAGGTTTGGTTTTGACTTTGCCAGTGAAAATGGCTAGGATCAATAAAATAATCTTTATATAGCAAATGATCTTCTACTTTTTCTGACTTATTCAAATTGATAAAGATTAAATAGTGATTTTTAACTCTACGTACACCCTCTCGCCAAGTCCCTTCCTGATCAGTTGACTGAAAAAGATAAATGAGTTCATTTCTTGTATAGGTTTGATACATTGTAAGCTTTATCTCTTTTGAAGTCAGGGTTTCAATATTATTCATTCTACGATACTCCATAAGGCCGAATTGCACACGCTCCATGAGATAGTCCCCAAAAATAGGATCTTCTAAGATTTGGTTCACTTCAGGTGCTACCTCAAATGTATGATCTTTAAAAGAGCCGAATGACCAATTCTGTTTCTGAACGGGCTTTGCTAAACGCTCCATTGCCCGTTCAATAAGATTATCATGAGTATTTGTTGTGATTTTGATATGAAATTGTTGCTCTAATGTCTCTTTTACTTTTTCGACCGTAATGATATTAGCTTGAAAGGCACATTGCAAAATCAACCATTCATAGGGCCATTTAATAGGTAATTGCTGCTCTAATCTGGCTACCATTTCTACAACCATTGGATGATTGAGAATGAGCTGATCTGATTCGTTCAAATCGTCCATTTTCTTTTTTGTCTGTACCCATGACTTGTATTTCTTTATAAAAAAGGTAAGCCCAGGTGCCTGTTCGGAGTATAGAAAATCAATTAACTCTGGAGAGCGTCCTAGCTCTTGTTTAAATTGCTTGTATAACGTTTTCAGCATGGCATCTGAATTTAGTTTAATATGATCGATCTTATTCAAAATTTCTTTCTTCGTTACAGCTGAAAGGTCAACATATGATCCTCCAGGTAAATCTGCAAACTCATGTGTCACGGCCACTCGGAGGGAATCTTTATCAAACGATTTTTGGCTTGTTTGTCCAGATAGTGCGAGTGGAATAACGAATGACTTTTGATAGTTTCCGATAAAGTCCAGTATCGTTACAAACTCTTTGTCATCAGTTTTTCTTAGTCCCCGTCCTAATTGTTGAATAAAAATCGTTGGTGATTCTGTTGGTCTAAGGAACAATAGTAGATTGAGTTTTGGAATATCTATTCCTTCGTTGAAAATATCTACTGTAAATATAAGTTCTAAACTGTGGTGCGGGTCCTCCAATTGTCGAATGATCTCTTGTCTTTTTGAAGGAGAATCATTTCCTGTTAAGTAAGTTGTATAAAATCCCAATTTGTTAAATTCATCACTCATGTATATTGCGTGTTCGACGTTTGTACAGAATCCTAAGCCAACCATTTTCTCGCCGTGAAATCCATACATGTTGATCATCTTAATGATATATTCTACTCGTTTATGAGTTTTTAAATGATTGACTAGAGATTTCTCTTCGTACAGCCCATTTTTCACTTTTACTTTTTCGTAATCTACAGTATGATCTGAAATTCCGAAATAGTGAAATGGCGCAAGTAGCTCTGCCTTTAGAGCGTCGCGAAGCCTGATTTCATAAACTACATTATGATCACAAATCTGAAGCACATCTTTACCGTCAAGACGCTCTGGTGTTGCAGTTAAACCTAATAAAAACTTTGGTGTAAAGTAGTTTAATACAGCTTGATAGGTAGATGCTTCAGCATGATGGAATTCATCAATCACAATGTAGTCAAATTCATCTGTTGAAAAGGATTCCAAAGTTTCTTTTTTGTGTAATGTTTGTACAGTGCTAAATAAAAAGCGCTTATCTCTTTCTTTTTTTGTTCCAGTCAATAAACCAAAGTCTTTATGATTATTTGTGACTTTCTGGAATGTTTCGATTGCTTTTGTAAGTAACTCTTCCCGGTGGGCAAGAAAAAGATATTTATTTGGTTTAAATTGCTCAAAATCAAATGCTGCTAAAAATGTTTTTCCAGTGCCAGTGGCGGCGATGATGACGGCTTTTGTTTCCCCTTCGTTTCTTGTTTTTTTAAGGTTTCGTAATGCTTCTTTTTGCATAGCATTCGGGGACATTTTCGTTTTGTAAAGAGAGTTTTGAGCAACAAAGGAAGCACTTACTTTTTGGCTTCCTGCTTGGAATTCCTCATAGGCTTGTAAAAATTGTTCGTCAACAGGCTGTGTCTTTTCATTCCAAACCGTGTCAAACAAATCTTTTGTTTGTTGATAAACAGGGAGATATCTGGTTTCGGGTAGTCTAACATTTAACTCATACCCTGTCGTAAGGGCAGCTTGCGATAGGTTTGAAGACCCTACAATGACACTATGCTGTCCAGAACAGCGTTCAAATAAGTATGCCTTCGTATGGAAGGATTTTTTATATTCATTTACAATTCTCAACTGAACATTCTCAAATTGAAGAAGATGTCTTAATGCCTTTGGCTCTGTAATACCCATATAGGTTGATGTAATGATGCGTACAGGGACGTGTCTTTTAGCAAGCTCCTGAAGAGGAGGAATCAGGAGTTGAACACCAGACCACCTTGTAAAACTAACCATAAAGTCTACACGGTCTGCCGTTAACATCTCGTGTTTTAATGCTTTGAAAAAGTTATCATGAGTTTGATGATTTCCTAGCAGTTTCAGACGATGCAGAGAAAAGTCATCTGAAACAGGAAGTTCCATTTCATTTAAGCTGTAGAGCACTGTGGAAAGCGGTAATGAGAAATTCGTATGTTGTCCCAGCTGAGATGCAATCTTCTCGCTCAGTTGAATCGCTTGTTCATACTGATTTTGATCCACAAGTGCTTGAAATGTCTCGCTGAGTTGTTTTGCTGTATGTAAAGTCAAAACCTCTGTATATTCTTTTGGGTTAACTGGTTGAATGTGATGTGGTGTTGGATAATGTTTTTGCTGTTGCTGAATTTCCTCATGGAAGCCTCTATGATTTCTCATCATATTCTCCTTTTTTATATCAATAATTCCATTTTATCACTACTTTTACCAATAGGTAATACTGAAAAAGAAGAGAATAAAGTCCTGATAAGCGCTTATAAAAATAATGCTGAGGTAAGTTTGGAGGGATATTCTTATATAGGAAAGGAGGATCAATACTTTATATTTAATTGGTACATCCGTTAAAATGTAAGCGTTGACACCCAATAAATCCAGTGCTAAAGTATACATATCAACCCAATATCATTCACCTAGGATTGTTACTGCAAACCGCAGGCAAAACCTAAATTGCGTCAGACCGGGGAAGACCTCCGTGTGCTGTGCAGTTTAGGTTTTTTTTATACTCTTTTTTGGAGGTGATGCTTATTTCATAATAAAAAAAGCCGGAGAAAGGCGGCCACCTTTCGTCCGGCAGTTCCCCCATTTTTAAGGAGGTATACTCATGGACTATCATAAAATATCAAAAGAGATATTACAACTTGTCGGCGGGGAGGATAATGTTCAGAGTGTCATCCATTGCATGACGCGGCTTCGTTTTAATCTGTATGACAATGCGAAAGCAGATCGGGACGAGCTGGAACAGACGGAAGGCGTGATGGGGACAAATATCAGCGGCGAGCAATTTCAAATCATTATCGGCAATCATGTGCCGAAGGTGTATCAGGCTTTGATGGAGAGCAGCGGGCTCAGCAATGAAAGCGCAAATAAAACTTCAAAGCAGAAGAAAAATGTGCTGAGCGCCGTGTTTGATGTGATTTCCGGCGTGTTTACACCGATTCTGCCGGCCATTGCCGGAGCGGGCATGATAAAAGGACTTGTCGCGTTAGCGGTGACATTCGGCTGGATGTCGGAGAAGAGCCAGACTCACATCATTCTTACGGCTGTCGGTGACGGTGCGTTTTATTTCCTGCCGATTTTGCTTGCGGTAAGCGCGGCGAGGAAATTCAGATGTAATCCGTACGTGGCGGCTGCTGTGACGGCCTTGCTTGGGTCTGGGAAAAGCATCTCCTTTATCGGTCTTCCTGTAACCGCTGCCACGTATTCATCGACAGTCATTCCGATTTTGCTGGCGATCTGGCTGATGTCCTATGTGGAGAAGGGAATCGACCGAGTCACTCCTTCTTCTTTGAAATTGATTGCCGTTCCGATGCTTACGCTTGTGATCGTCGTGCCTGTCACACTGATCACAGTCGGCCCGCTCGGCGCGATTCTCGGAAATGATCTGTCTGTCGGCGTCAATTATTTGTTCAGTCATGCGGGAATTGCCGCAATGATTCTGCTGGCCGGCACATTTTCGCTCATCATTATGACGGGGATGCATTATGCGCTTGTGCCGATCATGATCAATAACATCGCTCAAAATGGACATGATTACATTCTGCCAGCGATGTTTTTGGCGAACATGGGGCAGGCCGGCGCGTCATTTGCGGTTTTCTTAAAATCAAAAAACAAAACCTTCAAATCACTTGCGTTTACAACGAGCATTACGGCTTTGATGGGCATAACCGAACCTGCCATGTACGGCGTCAACATGAGATTGAAAAAACCGTTCGCGGCTGCTTTAATCGGCGGCGCGGCAGGTGGAGCTTTTTACGGTGTAACGGGTGTCGCTTCCTACATTGTCGGCGGAAACGCGGGTCTGCCGAGCATTCCGGTCTTCATCGGGCCGACGTTTCTTTACGCGCTGATCGGGCTTTTTATCTCGTTTGCGGCGGGTATGGCGGCGGCACTGCTGATCGGATTTGAAGATGTACAGTCTGAACGGGACAAAGCATCTGAAACGCCGGGTGTGACGGCTGGCGGAGAAATCATTCACAGCCCGATTAAAGGAGAAGTGAAGGCATTAAGCGAAGTGAACGACAGCGTGTTTTCCGGTGGAATGATGGGAAAAGGTTTTGCGATTCTGCCTGAAGAGGGCGCGGCGGTTTCTCCCGTAGAAGGCAGGGTGACAGCCGTATTTAAAACAAAGCACGCCATCGGCATTACGAGTGCCCGGGGAGCCGAAATTCTCATTCATATCGGGCTTGATACGGTACGGCTGGATGGCAGGCATTTTGAAATGCACGTCAAAGAAGGCGATGCCGTCGCGCTGGGAGATCTGCTGATTACTTTTGATATTGAAGAGATAAAGGCTGCCGGCTTTGACGTGATGACGCCGGTCATCATTACGAATACGGATCAATATTTATTTACAGACGTGAAAAAACGCGGAATGGTCAAACCGAACGAAGCGCTTCTGGCGTTATCCTGAAAAAGAGGTGGAGAAAACATGAAGAGATTTCCGGAAGGTTTTTTATGGGGCGGCGCAACGGCTGCCAATCAGATTGAAGGCGCTTATAAAGAAGGCGGCAAAGGACTTTCTACGGCGGATGTCTCCCCGGACGGCATTATGTCTCCGTTTCATGAGACGGACGATGCGCTGAATCTGTATCACGACGCGATTGATTTTTATCACCGCTATCAAGAGGATATCGCCCTGTTTGCGGAGATGGGCTTTAAAGCGTTCCGCACCTCCATTGCATGGACGAGAATTTTTCCGAACGGCGATGAAACAGAACCGAACGAAGAAGGGCTGCAATTTTACGATCGTCTTTTCGACGAATTGAGGAAACATCAGATCGAACCGGTCGTCACGATTTCTCACTATGAGATGCCGCTCGGTTTGGTGAAAAACTACGGCGGCTGGCGAAACCGCCAAACGGTCGATTTCTATGAACGGTACGCCCGTACGGTTTTCACCCGTTATAAAGACAAAGTGAAATATTGGATGACCTTCAATGAAATCAACGTCGTTCTCCACGCTCCGTTTACAGGCGGCGGTCTTATATTCCGGGAAGGCGAAAATAAGCAAAACACGATGTACCAAGCAGCCCACCACCAATTTGTGGCGAGCGCGCTGGCGGTAAAAGCCGGCCATGAGATCATCCCGGATTCACAGATCGGCTGCATGATCGCCGCAACGACGACATATCCGATGACGCCAAAGCCGGAGGATGTATATGCGGCAATGCAAAAAGAGCGGAGCACGCTGTTCTTTTCTGATGTGCAGGCGAGGGGCAGTTATCCGGGCTACATGAAGCGCTTCTTTAAAGAAAACGGAATTACGATCGAGATGAAGGAAGGAGACGAGGCGCTCCTGAAAGAACATACGGTGGATTACATCGGCTTCAGCTACTACATGTCGATGACGGCCAGCACGGCGCCTGAGGATCTGGCACAAGCTAAGGGGAATCTTCTTGGCGGTGTGAAAAACCCGTACCTGAAATCTTCGGAATGGGGCTGGCAGATTGATCCGAAGGGATTGCGCATCACCTTAAACACGCTGTACGACCGTTATCAGAAACCGCTCTTTATCGTCGAAAACGGGCTCGGCGCGGTTGATGAGCCGGAGGAAGACGGAAGCATTCAGGATGAATACCGCATCGATTATCTGCGTGATCATTTAATAGAAGCAAGAGAGGCGATTGAAGACGGCGTCGACCTGATCGGCTACACGTCGTGGGGGCCGATTGACCTCGTCAGCGCCTCAACCGCTGAAATGAAAAAACGCTACGGCTATATTTATGTCGACCGCGGCAATGACGGAAAAGGCACATTTGAAAGAAAGAAAAAGAAAAGCTTTTATTGGTATAAAGACGTCATCGCCACAAACGGAGAAAGTCTGTAAACATAATGTTCAGGAGAAAGCCGGCAAGATTGACATTCAGCAAAGAGAGGAGGACAATAAAAGCAGAAAGGCGGGATTCATATGTTTAAAAAAATTCTTGCAGCAGTAGACGGTTCAGACATGAGCAGCAAAGCTCTGGATGCAGCGATCCATCTGGCGAAAGAACAGCAGGCGGAACTCACCATTCTCTATGCGGGACGTGAAGCCGTTGTCTCCACAACAGCCTTAACCGGCATTGTCTATGTTCCGGAAAACTTCATTGAAGACATCAAACATGAAGTCGAGCAAAAAGGAGCAGCTATTCTGGAAGACGCTAAGCAGAAAGCGGCGGAAAGCGGAGTTAACGCGGAAAGCCTGTACGTTCAAGGCGAACCTGCACATCAAATTTTAAACATAGCGAAAGAACAGCATTTCAATCTGATTGTCGTCGGAAGCCGCGGAATCAGCGGATTTAAAGAAATGATGCTCGGAAGCGTGAGCCACAAAGTCTCACAATTGTCTCCTTGCCCTGTACTGATCGTTCATTAAACAGACGGCCCTGCTGATGCGGGGCTTTTTTTATGAGAAAAGACCTCCGTCTCTCGAAAAATAGGGTGAAATCTTCCTCTGAATCAAGTAAAATGGCTGTTAGTATTTGTCTGAATAAACAGTCAATGATATGGGGGAAGCGAATCAATGCAAGCTAAACAAACATCAAATGCCGTCATCAAAATGGTCATTTCCATGGTCATTTTCGGATCTATCGGCTTTTTCTCAGAACATACGAATGTGCCTTCAATTGAACTGGTCTTTGTGCGGTGTCTGTGCGCCTCATTGTTTCTGGGCGTTTGCTGGTTTGGTTCCGGACGGTACCGCACCGAACAATGGAACCGGCGTGAGGTGCTGCAGACACTGGCCTGCGGTTTTTTTCTCGTGCTGAACTGGGTGTTTTTATTTAAATCATTTGAGGAAACATCAGTGACGATAGCGATTTCCGTTTATCATCTGGCACCGGTCCTCGTTCTTCTCCTCGGGAGTCTCCTATACCGGGAAAAACTGCATCTTGTGTCCGTCAGTTCCATCGTGATTTGTTTTCTGGGCACCGCTCTGATTTCCGGCATCAACGGAAATACATCATTTTCTCAGCTGATGGGATCGGGTATTATTTGGGCCGTGCTGGCCGCCCTTTTTTACGCCTTTACGACACTGGCCGGGAAAGGTATCAACAGCCTCAGCCCATATGCCGTCACCTGTTTGCAGACCGGATTGGGCGTCATCATTCTTCTCCCGTTCGTCCGTTTCGGCGCTTTTTCTGATTTGTCGCAGGTGAACTGGATCATGATTGTATCGACCGGCATCATTCACACGGGAATTGTGTATTTGCTCTTTTTTGACAGCTTGCGGTTTTTATCCACTCGGTTTATTTCGATCATCGTATTTCTTGATCCGGCTGTGGCGATCGTGCTTGACACCGTGTTTACGGGATTCCGCCCCGACCTTTATCAATCTTTGGGGATTGTGATGATTTTTGCGGGGATGGCGCTGTCCTTGATTCGAAAGCATAAAGCCGTGCCTGCGGAAGCTCAGGCAGACAGCACCCGAATATAGGCGGCCTTATCGGCTGCTTTTTTTATGTTTTGGGTCTTTTTAGCCATAATGAAAAAGCAGACAAACAGATCATGGAAAAAGAGGATAGTAATTGTATAATACTTCTTGTGCTTACAATTTAAGAGATTAAAGGAGTGAAGGGCATGATCAAGAAGACGCGTCATCTCGCTTTTTTAGCTGCACTCGGATTTGCGCTTTGTCTGGCCATCATATGTTCCGCATCCAAGCAGGCAGAAGCGGCAGCGGCGTATCCGGATGTGATGCAGGGACTTACCGGGTTTGCGGGAAATGCGAAGGATCATAACGGAAAAGCAAAATACGCCGTATCGGGAGGCCAGGGCGGCCCCGTCGTCTACGTCAGCAATCTCAATGATTTGAAAAACAATGCGGGCGGGACAGACCGCAAAACCATTGTCATCACAAGTGATATTTACTCCCCGGGTAAAGCTGTTGTGACAGTCGGCGCCAATAAAACCATCGTCGGCTCTTATACCAGCCACAGGCTGACCAACATCTATCTGACAACAAGCTCCGGCTCAAACAATGTGATTTTCAAAAACCTCATTATCAGCCATAGTGCAGCCATTACGGGCAACAACGACATTCCGATGTACATAGCGAACGGACAGAATTACTGGATTGACCACGTGTGGTTTGAAGGGCACAGCTACAATCCGAACAGCCACAGCGATTTGGGAAAGCTTCTGTATGTCGGCGCCAAAGCGGATTTTGTAACGCTGTCTAATTCTAAATTCTCCGATCATCTTTACGGCCTGATTCTCGGTTATCCGAATGATGATAACGAAGGACGCAATTATATCGGCTATCCGCACATGACGATCACCAACAACTATTTTAATAACGTCTATGTCCGTTCACCGGGCCTGATGAGATACGGCTATTTTCACGCGAAAAACAACTATGTAACCAATTTCAATTTAGGGTTCACCATTCACACAAACGCGACTGTCTTCTCAGAAGCCAACTACTTCGGCAACGGAAATGAAAAAGGCGGAATGATAGACGACTACGGGACGGCCCAATTTACCGACATCGGTTCATTCCCGTCGCTCATAGCCCCGAAATCACCGCGCACCGGCTGGAATCCGAGATCAAATTACAGCTACGGCACGCTTTCAGCGCAGGATGCCAAAAACTTCGCCCAATCCTACGCGGGAGCACAAAATACAAATCTCCGCTATCCATAATACGAAAAACCGCCCTAGCAGGCGGTTTTTTTATATGGGTCAAAGGTCATAAATTCCTATCATCCTTAAAATAACCTTAAATACCTAGGAAAATATTGATAAACAATTTCAATAATATTACTATTGTTAAGTCTATATTACAAAAGAAGGAGGAGAACCTATGAAAATAGGAAAAAAGAATAAGTGGAAAAAATGGCTGGCCGGCACTCTTGCGGCATCGCTTATGATTTCCATTGCGCCTGCCGATGTATTTGCGGCAGAAACGCGTGAGAAACAAGATCAAGTGAAAACCGCCGCCATTCCGGCAGCAGACCCGGAAAAAGATCTTCCGGCGGAAAAAGCATCCGAGCAGATGCCGTTTGATCAAAAAGATATCAATAAAGACGGTGAGATCACGTCTGAAAGAACTGAGAATTCAAAACTTTATTATGAGGGCGAGGGTGTATACAAACAGGAAATCTACACAGACCCCATTCATACGAAAGAAACCGCCAATGCGGACTGGGAAGACATTTCTCCTGAATTGAAAACCGGCTCAAAGGAAGTCGGGACGGAAAATACAGTGCTGAACTCCGATTTTCTGAAGCAAATGAAAAACGGATTATACGCTACATTTGAACAAGATGATCATAAGCTCACATACTCATTAACCGGCGCAAAAGGCCCCGATCAGGCTGCAATCACTCCGACAGATGCCTCAGCAAAAGTCAAGGAAGACAGCAACGAGCTTACGTATCAGCAAGTGTTTCCTGCTATTGATTTACAAACCTACACATTTAACGAAAACATAAAAGAAGACCTTGTGCTTCACAAATATGAAGGCTACAATTCCTTCACCTTCCAAATCAAAACCGACCTTCAGGCTAAAGAACAGGAAGACGGCTCTATCGCGTTTTCTGATGATAAAGACAATGTCGTCTACACCGTGCCGAAGCCTTTTATGACCGACTCAGATCTCGATGAAAAGTCAGGTGAAGTCAGCAGGTCAGAAGATGTCAGCTTCAAGCTTGAAAAAAACAGCGAAGGCTACTTGCTCCATGTAACGGCCGATGAAAAATGGCTGAAAGATCCCAAGCGGGTTTATCCGGTATCTATTGACCCGTCAACATCAGTATCTGTGTCATCCGATACCTTTGTCATGAGCGCGTATCCGACGACAAACTACTCTGCCGCGTCGCAGAAATGGGACGCCGGATTGAAAGCATATGTGCTGAAAACGGGCTATTATGACGGCACAACCGGAACGAACTACGCATTTATGAAGTTTGATAATTTAAAGCCGATCAAAAACATGACGGTGACAAAAGCGACGCTTAAAGCATACACAGCCCACTCCTATTACGGATCAAAGGCGACGGGGCTTTGGCTCGACACCGTAAACAGCAATTACGACAATGCCAAGATCACGTGGAAAAACAAGCCGGGCTCCAAAAACATCGGCAAAGCTGAGGTCTATAAAGGCCAATGGGCAAGCTTCGATGTCACATCCGCAGTCAAGTCGTGGAACAGCGGCGGCGCCAATTACGGCTTTAAGCTTCACACCAACGGAAACGGAAAAGAATATTGGAAGAAGCTGATGTCATCAGCAAACTCTAATAAAAAACCTTATATCGAAGTGACATACACGATTCCGAAGGCGGACACGCCGTCAGTCAAAGCGTATCATAACGGAGATTCGACAGGATTTTTCAATATCAGCTGGAAAAAAGCTGAAGGCGCCAAAAGCTATAAAGTGTGGCTTTATAACGGGAAAGAATATCAAGCCATTTCTGTCGGCAATGCAACCTCTTGGAGCACAAAAGGAAAAAACATCTGGCCGACAAAAGCGGAAATTGATTCCGGTAAATATAAGCTGCATACAGACGGAAAAGGCGGAAGTGAATTAGCGCTTGACCCTTCACCGGTCTATAAAAACTCCGGCGGCAGCTATCCGGCAAGCAAAAATTACTGGGTCGCGGTCAGTGCGGTGTTTGACCAGGGAGAAGGCGCCATGTCTGCGGCTGCCAAGCCCGTCATTCCGAATATTGGAAGAGTTCAGAAACCAAGCACGAAAGGCTTTAATAACAACAACGCAACAGGCTGGTTTGATCTTTCCTGGAAAGCCGTATCAGGCGCAGCCGGGTATAAAATGCAAGTCTTTAACGGCAAAGGCTTTGAAACGCTTGACCTCGGAAATAAAACATCCTGGTCCACAAAAGATCAAAACATCTGGCCGACAAAGGCGGAAATCAGCGCCGGAAAATATGCGCTTCACCTGAAAGACAAAAAAGGAGCGGAATTGCCGATCAACCCGGGCCCCGTTTATAAAAATGCCGGAGGAGACGCAAACCGGAAAACATACGGATTTAAAGTTATCGCCTATAACAAAGACGGAGAAGCGATCGCCTCACCGGAAGCTAGTCCGGCGCTGCCTGATATCGCAAAGCCGAAAAACCTGACAGGCTATGTTTATACAAACACGAAATCGAGCCAAACGGGTTATGTCAATCTCATATGGGATAAAGTCAAAAACGCCAAAGGCTACAAAATCAACATTTACAACGGAAAAGACTATCAATCATTCGATGTCGGGGATACCGATCATTGGACGACCCAAAATAAAAACATCTGGCCGTCAGCCGAAGAAGTGAAAGCGGGAAGATTCCAGCTTCACACGGACGGAAAGGGCGGCGAACTGGCGCTTGACCCTTCACCTGTTTACGAAAACGCAAACGGCAATTACAAAGGGAAGAAGAACTATTCCTTTACGCTGACCGCCTATGACGCAAATGGTGAAAGCATACCGACGGCACCTTTTAACCCTGTTTTCCATGAAGGGGCGGAATTCCTCGGAACGGAAGAATTCTGGTCCATTATTGACATTCCGGACGGACAGCTGAATGGCGCGACGGGAAATGTCGTCGTCAATGAAGAAGATATGTCAATCGACGGACGCGGACCGGGGCTCGGACTCTCCCGGACCTTCAACAGCCTTGACAGCTCTGACCATATGTTCGGCCAAGGCTGGTATGCCGATGCGGAAACGTCGATCCTTTCTGAAGACGGCAGAGCCGTTTATATTGATGAGGACGCGACAACACATGTCTTCACGAAAAAATCTGACGGCACGTATCAGCCGCCGACGGGCGTTTATCTCGAACTGACGGAAACAAGCGATCAATTTGTATTAAAAACAAAAGATCAGACGAACGCTTATTTCAGCAAAAAAGGCGGAAAGCTCCAAAAAATCGTTGACGGACACAACAACACAACCGTATACGAGTATAACGACAGCAATCAGCTGACCGCCATAACAGACGCCTCAGGGCGCAAGCTGACGTTTACCTACGATGAAAACGGTCATGTCACATCTTTAACAGGACCGAAATACAAAAAGATTTCGTATTCATATGACAAAGATCTTCTTAAAAAGGTGACGGATACTGACGGCAGCGTCACAAGCTATGACTATGATGCCGAAGGGCGCCTCGTCAAGCAGTATTCCGCAAACAGCACGGATGACAAACCGCTCTTCACTGAATACCAATACAGCGGCCACCGCCTCGCCAAAGCCGTCAATGCGAAAAAAGAAACGTATGATTACAGCTATGACGCCGGCAAAAAAACACTGCTCATGACGCAGCCGAACGGCCGCAAAGTGCAGTACGGCTATAACGAGGCGGGCAACCCGATTCAGATGATCGATGATGCCGAAGGGTTGAAAATCACGACTAACACCGTATACGAAGGCAACAACGTCATTCAGGACACCGATCCGAACGACGCCGATGCGGGCAAAGCGACAGAAAGCTATCAATATGATAAAGACGGCAACGTCACAGCCGTAAAAGACAACTACGGCACCGAAACGTATCAGTACAACAAAAACAATGACGTAACGAAAATGAAGGATACCGAGGGGAACGTCACTGATATTGCATACAACGGACTGGATGCCGTTTCTGAAACGGATCAAAGCGGAAAATCCTCATCCGCCGCCGTGTATGACAAATACGGTAATCTCATTCAATCAAGCAAAGAGCTGGCAGCTTCGGCAAGCCTGCTGAAAGACGGCAGCTTTGAAGGAACAAAGCTGGGCTGGAATCTCACCGCTACGAGAGACAGCGGAAGTATTGCATCTGTAAAAGCAAGAAGCGGCGCACTGTCCGGACAAAAAGCACTGGAGATCACCTCACAATCCGCTTCAGCCGGAACAGAGCACGGCCATGCGTCCGCAACGCAGGAAGTGCAGCTTGAGCCTAATACGACGTATACACTCAGCGGCCAGATCAAAACAGATCTGACAAAGGCGAGAGCGTATTTCAACATTGATCTGCGTGACAAAGACCAAAAATGCATTCAATGGATTCACAATGAATCAGGCGCATTAGCCGGAAAGAATGACTGGACGAAACGGCAGATCACCTTTACAACACCAGCCAATGCAGGAAAAGCCATCGTCTATATGGAAGTGGATCATAATGACAAGGACGGCAAAGGAAAAGCATGGTTTGATCAGGTTCAGCTGGAAAAAGGCGAAGTCTCTTCAAGCTATAACCCAGTTCAAAACAGCAGTTTCACGGCCAAAACAGATGGCTGGAGCACAAGCGGAGCAGCCGCTGACCTTGATGAAGGCTTCGATGATGACAGCTCATTAAAAGCATCTCGCACAAATGCATCACAAGCCAATGCGGCCGCAAAACAAACCGTCACATTAGGCCAAAGCGCGGACGATAAGCCGGTATATATCACGCTGACAGGGATGTCCAAGGCAGACGGCGTAAAATTAACGAACGACAATGATTACGCGCTTCAGGCCGGCGTCACCTATGCGGACGGCACGACGGGCGTATACACCGCCAAATTCCCGCAGGGTACCCAGGAATGGAACCGGGCGGCGGCAGTCATTCCGAAAACAAAGCCGATTAATAAAATCGAAATCAGCATTCTGTTCCAAAAAAGCGCCACAGGAACGGCATGGTTTGATGATATCCGTTTAATCGAAGGAAGCATCCTGACGAAAAACACTTATGACGAAAAAGGAAACTACGTCACAAAAGAAGAAGACGAACTAGGGTATGCAAGCACTGCTTCATATGACGAGACTGGCAAGAAAATGTCTGAAACCGACGCGAAAGGCGAAACAACCGCCTACGAATACGATCAGGCCGACCAGCTGACAAAGCTGACCCTGTCAAACGGCACATCCATCCTTCACAGCTATGACAAGGAAGGAAATGAGCTGACAAAAACGATTCGGGCCGGCGCGGACCAGACCTATCAATATGAATATGACGTCATGGGCAAGCTCGTCAAAACAACCGACCCGCTCGGCAATGTACTGAAGAGTGAATATGACGCCAACAGCAACTTGACGAAAACCGTTTCCGCCAACGGCAATGAAGTGTCGCTGACCTATGATGGCACCGACCGGGTTAAGTCAAAAGCGTATAACGGCACTGAAAAATACAACTTTACCTATGACAAAAACGGCAATGAAACGTCGGTCACAAACAAAGAACAAAATACAACGAAAAAACGCACCTTTGACAACAAAAACCGACTGACCGAATTAACCGACCGCGGTGGCAGCCAAAGCTGGACGTATCCGGCTGATTCAGATAAGCTGAAAACTTTCTCATGGAGCCACGGCGGTCAAAAAGGAACAAACAGCTTTACGTACAACAAACTTGATCAAATGATTGAAATGAAAGACGGCACTTCAGCTTATACATTTGATTATGATGAAAACGGCAATGTCCAGACATTCATCAGCGGAAATGAAGTCGGCACGAGCTTCTCGTATGATGAGCGGAATCTCGTCAGCTCTCTTCATATCGGAGCGAAAAACGGCGGCAGCATCTTCCGGGAAAGCTATGAATACGACGCCAACGGTAACCGCACGGTCATCGACAGCTCAGCGGGCGGAAAGGTGCAGTACGAATACGGCAAGCTCAACCAGCTCGTCAAAGAAACACATGAAGACGGCACCGTCATTCAATATACGTACGATGGCTTCGGCAACCGGACAAACGTCACCACAACAAAGGACGGCGCAAGCAAATCAGTCAACGCATCCTTCAACATCATGAACCAGCTGACGAAGGTGAATGACGAAGAACTGTCCTACGATAAAAACGGCAACCGCACATCCGACGGCAAATACACATATACGTGGGACGCGGAAGACAACCTGACCGCCGTAACGAAAAAAGGCGAAGACAAGCCGTTCGCAACATACAAATACGATGAAAAAGGAAACAGAATCCAAAAAACCGTCAACGGAAAAGTTACGAACTACTTCTACGACGGAGACAGCTTGAACGTTCTGTATGAAACAGACGCCGACAACAACGTCACAAAATCATATACGTACGGTGACAGCGGCCAGCTGTTATCCTATACAGAGAACGGCAAGAAATATTTCTATCACTACAACGCACACGGTGACGTCATCGCCATCTCAGACAGCACCGGAAAAACTGTTGCCAAATATCAATACGATGCGTGGGGGAAGCCGACAAAAACCGAAGCGAGCGACGAAGTAAAAGACAACCGCTACCGCTACGCAGGCTACCAATACGACGAAGAAACCGGCCTGTACTATCTCATGGCCCGCTACTACGAACCAAGAAACGGCGTGTTCTTATCACTCGACCCAGACCCGGGAAGCGACGGCGATTCACTGGATCAGAATGGGTATACTTATGCCAATAACAATCCGGTGATAAAGGTTGACCCGGATGGGCACTGGGCCAAAATTCTATGGGAATTAATAAAAAGGTCATGGAATGGTGCTCCAGGAAAGTGGGCAAAGAGGAATGTTGGTAAGGCATATAATGCATCAAAGAAATGGACTAAATCAGTTATTAAAAAAGGCGTAAAAAAAATCGCGAAAAGGATTCCATATAGAGTTCATAAAGTAGGCCGTATAAAAGGGGATAGAGAAAAAGGAAGAGGTTATTGGGGAATAATCTATTCGAAAAAGAAAAAGACTGGGAGGTCTATATATAGATCTCTAGAGTGGCATACACCACATAACAATCATGGTTATCATTTACAAAGTAATAAGTTTTCTATATATAAAGGGAAATGGAAAAGGGGCAGTGCACAATGGCGGTTTACAGTGTATAAAAGATAGAAGGAGAGAATTAAATGTACTATTTTTATGAAATATCAACTCTCAATGACTATGATTGGGTTGAAAAAGAGTATAGAACAATAGAGGATTTAATATTTTTTAAATTGAAAAATTTGGAAAGTAAACAATATGCAATGTATTCTTACTCTGTTTCGAATAAAAGTAGTGATACTTGTATATTCTCAGCGAGCTTAAAAACAACTACTTTGTTTAATAAAAAAATCTCTTTTATGAAAACCTCAGCAGAAGAGTACAAAAATACAATAGTTGCGCATGAAAATATAATCTTATTGGAAAAAGATGTTGAGTTAAAAGATATATTAAATGGAGCCCCTTTAGCAGAGAAAACAATTATTAAAGATTTACTGGATTATGTTCTTTATCATATAGAAATAACAGATTCTGAGACAATCAGAATAGGATCTAGACATAGAGAAAATATTATAAACATTATTAAATAATGGCATTAAATTAAAAATAGATGAGCCTGCTGATCATCTTTTGGTCAACAGGCTTTTTTAAAAAAAATATAAGTGGGTAGGTGATTAGAACCGAGACAGTAAAAGGTGAACAATCGATTGAAACTTAGCTTGAATTAGAGCGTCATTCAAATCATTTACTAAAAAATTAAAGCTACTGAGTAGAGAACGAGGTGACAGCATGGCCAAAATCGGAGACGGTTGTCTGGAACTTGAAATAACACCGAGAAGGTATCATGAGGCGGAGGATGATCCTTTTATCTTAATAATGTTTGAATTGTTGGAACATAATAAAGCAATTGCCCGCGATTACTCTGCCGTTTTATTAGAAAGTGAATATAAAATGCTGACATCAGGGATCGAAGCGTTATTAGCAGGCAATCAAGACAGGATACGTTTAGAAACAATTGAACCATTTTTTATCCTAAGTATTGATAAAGAAAACGAACATTACAGATTTATCATTAGATTTGTGGAAAATCATTCAAACACAACTTTCTATAAATTGAACTGTAGTGAAGAAAAGCTAGAAATTTTCGTGAAGACTTTAAAATCAGATCTCAAAGACTCCAAAACTTCATTAGGGAGATAAACGATGTACAAAACAATAAATGAATGGGTAGATTACATAGATGGAGGGTGCGCTGTCCTTCATTTTGACTTTCATGTGTTTAAAAAAGAACTTTCACTTAAGATTCAGGTCGTTGAAAATAAAGCCGAATATACGCATAACATTCTTTTTCAAAATGCAGCATCTGTTTATTTTAGTGCAGATATTGGTGATATGAGATTAGAAAAAATAGATCCGGAAGAATACAATTGGCAAGTATTTGAGATGAGTTACCACCCGGAAGGAATCGGAAATCTATCAAATGCTGTAATTCCGGAGTATCAATCAAATGCTAACTTTCTTATTAATATGAACAGCATGCTGATTGCTGTAGAAGCTGAAACCGTTCGCTTTGATGATCAATCATTTTATGCGTATCATTCGAAATCATAAATAAACAAATAAGAGAGGTTTCCAGCCTCTTTTTTCTTACAAACAAAACCGCTTTTACGCGGGAAACCGTTTGCGGAGGTAAACATGAGCAGTCCTTTAAATATACAAAAAGAATCATTGGGGGCTATAGGGAATCTGAATGTGATTAACCCGCTGAAATACAACTCAATATATTCGTGTGATCTAGGGAGTAAAGATACTTTTTCTCAATTAATGAATGACTTAGAATTCGAAACCGTTCTGATAGAAGTAATGGCATCACCTTCTTTTATTGAGGGATGGAAGAAGAAGATTGAAAAGAAAATGATACATATGAATACGATATCGAAAAAGTTAATTCATATTGAATGTGGTCTGACAAAAGAAGAATTGATGGCAGATCACTTATTAGATGAATTATATTTTTTAGCGTCGATCAATGATTTTGTTGTTATAATAGCAAACCCTTCCAAAAACAAGTCCTATATGAATCTGAACACTAAAAAAGTTGATGTAAACCCTGGGTATAATGAAAAAATCATTTGGTTTGAATACGATGCAGCAGATTTATATATCATTGCTTAATTTAATATAAATTCCAGATTCCTATTCAACGGAGTGTTGCTGATGTTAGAACTTACCGCGGAGCGTGTTGGGTCATACGAAAGGGAAAATATCATTTATTTCAATGCGGGCCGGGATGATCAGGTATTTATTGTGTCGGTGCACGATCACAAAGTAATATTGGAGGTTATGAAAGGCAGCTCTCTTTTAATCAAAAAAGAGCTACACGGATTTTCTGAAGAGGCCCATTTCTATCTGGTTGATTCGTATGATGGCACTATCGTGATCGTTTATCTGGAAAATCATACGTGTCAATTGGCCGCATACTGCGTAAACAGTAATAAAATCAATCCGATTTGTTCTTTTCTATTAAGCGCTAATGTATTTCATCTGAGTGAGGATGGGTTATTATGGATCGGATTAACAGACGAGGGTATGTATGATGAGAGGAATCCTCAAGGGAAAGCGATATTTGCTTTTCATACAGAAGACAGAACGTTTTATTTTGAAGACGATTTTAAAGAAATGATGCATGAATGCTATGCTGTACAATCGATCAAATTCGATTTGTATGTTTGTTTTGAGGGAGAGGATTGCTGTATCATCGGGCATTATCAGATTGAACGTGACAGAATTCGTACTGTTGCAGAATATGTGCTGGACGGCGATCAATACTCCTATTGTGATCAGCTGTCCGTTTCGAAAAAGAGGGTGCTTCTGATTCAAAGTCACGAGGATAACCTATTTGCATTTCATGAAGAGAACAAAGGCTTATCAGAGGCTGACGTCATGATACACGGTATTGATAGAAAAGGAAAAACAACGTACAGAGCCGTCCGGGACCGCATGTTTATCTTTAATGATAACGATTTATATTTGGTAAAGTTTTGATAGTTCTGTGCACCCTGAAAATAACTTCTAAGGAAGTGCTCAGTGATAAGAGAAAAGTTAATGGACAAGCTTGAGGAAAACAAGTGGCATTTTTTAATGAAACATGTTTGTACTGAATTAAAATCTTGTGAAGAATCAGGATTTGTTTATCAATTTGCTGACGCAGATCAAAGCAGGCAGATATTAGAGACCGTATTATCGAATTCTTTCCAAAGTGCAGTGCGTGAAGTTGATATAAGCGACAGGGAGACAGCCGTATCGCTTATTTTAGAAAACATTGCGGATATGGGGGTTGAACGGATGAATGATATTGTTTATCTGTTTCATCCGTATAGTAATGAAGTCGGTGCTATCAAATGTGCGCTGAAGGATTGTGCAAGTCATCTGCACTGTCTCATGGATTTTATAGATTTTGAAGACCGGTTGCTTTCTAACAGCTTTATTGTAGTGGAGCCGCCCTTCTCATTTGCTGTCTGTTTATTTCACACAGAATACGGCTGTGAGCTTGTGTGTAAACCGCAGAAAAGAGGTACAAAATGCATCCCTTTTTTATAAAGAACACAAAGGAATTGGCGGTTTTTCAATCCCAAATATATTCCTTACTTCATGAAAACAAAACGTTGCCCGAACAAGTATTTAAACAACAAAAACATTATTATCTATTCGAGGAATTCCACTGGGTCTTGTCTGAAGATGGCTGGGAGATGCTCAAAAGTTTGGCGCAGCATCATCACGATGAATTTATCTTAATGGCTGTTCTGGCACAACCGGATGATATGAATCGGTTTCACGTGGAATTCGGCTATTTTGACCGGTTAAAGATTCCTTTAAATATAACCGAAGATGAATATCTTTCAATCTTAACTGATTATCCAAAGCACAGTAAAAATGACTGCATAATGAATATTGCATCTCGTGTTGTTTGGGCTTCACCGACTTTCAAGTGGGCGATTTACGGAGAGAGGGAATTTGAAATTTGTATTTTAGGCATTGATCAGGAGATTGCGGGAAAAACGTTAGAATAGATGATCATGTTTTAGACTGGATATCAGTTGTATTCCCGGATCAGATTGTTCCGGATGAATTTCAAAAAAAGCTCGCCGCGCATTATAAATACAAGGGGCAATTACATGAAAATAAAAATGAATAAGATAGCCGAAGAAACAGTAAAAGGATGTTTTTGTCATTTTGATAACTGCGGGCGTCTGTATCTCGGGCGGCATCAGAATGACGGGCTTTCGTTTACGATCATCGACGAATCCGGCGCTACCCGAGTGCTTCATATCGATGAACAAATCACATGTGAGGATATTATGCTGTTTCAACAGAGTTCGGCTGACGGGTATGTATTGATTTACTTTGAATCGCATGAGTATAAAGTGAAAGTATTTTCAGCAGATGGAACAGAACAATGTGCATTTTCTCTGCCTTCAGGGGTTTCATGCAGTCTTTTGGACGAAAAACAAAACCTGTGGATCGGTTTAAGTGATGAAGGTATTTATAGTGATGAAAATCCTGAGGGGCACAGTGTGCTGTGCTTCACTTTAGACGGGCAGCTAAAGAAAACTCACATTGATCAGCAGCTTTCTGAAATATACGCGCCTGCGGCAGATGACTGCTATGCACTTGCAGAAAAAGACGGACTGATCTACATGCTGTATTACGCTTATACAGTCATTGCTGCGTTTGATGAAACCGACGTGAAACGAGTGTGGATTATTTCTGATAAAGCATATTCCGGGGTTTACGACCAGCTAGCGATTTCAGATGACGGGTTTTGGATATGCAAAGATGATCATTCACTGTCTCTCATTCCGGCCGATGTCAGCCTGCCGATGCAAGAGATAACGTGCTGTGATCTGGATGGCTATGAGCTTTCCGGGCATCAGCTGAAGCTGACTGGCAATGCCATTTACGCGGTCTCGAATTCGGGGATTTATAAGCGGGATATCAGTAATGGGAAAAAATAAAATGAATTCTTCTCGGCTAAATGAGATGTTAAGATCCAACAGATATTCTTTAACTAATGACGTCATCCGAAACCTGAAATTATACAAAAAAGAATTAGAGGGTCCGCTGCCTTCAGATGCAGGAAGATTTGAAGAAGACTTTGAGGGTGCTGCCTGCGCTGGGGATTTTTATGAGTATTTCGCGTTTGTCTGCGGCAGCTTAGATTTTGTTTTGGCGAATAAACAAATGCCTGCGCGGCAGCGTAAAGCCTTATATAAATCCTTTTTTGAGCTTTATCCGCAATATGCGCAGCTGAAAAACGCTTTAACAGATTATCTGGAGCTCAGCCGGGAAATCGGGCGGCACGAACGGGTGAGAAGGCTATTGGTCAGCATTTTAAACAAGAAATGAAAGGCAGGCTTCTGACGTGAAAGAACCAATAATGGCAGAATGTCTGAAAAAGGCTGGTCTGATCCTGAACGGTCAAGCGGAGAGGGAAGAAGTGGCGGATTGGGCGTCTGAGTATGTGGCTGCAGACGATCCGGCGGTTGAGGACGAAACCGTTTGGGAGATGCTCATATATTTGAGCGGGTTTGATCTGAAAGATTCGCCTGATTCGTATCTGCATACGATAGAAGAATTAAGAGATTGGGTGCAGGAATATATGAAAACGCATGAAGAAAGGGTACATTCATGTTGGAATTAGTCTTTACAAGAATCAATACAAAAATAAACGCAAGCGGCCCAATCATTTTGTCCATGAATGCAGCGGAACTCATCGTACTGGCTCAGGAAAAGCGGAAAGATAAATATATCAACCGCATTTTCATATTCCGGAACAGGGATGGATATTTACGTCATTGCTATCAAATTGAAACATCAAAGAAAATAACCGATGTTCAGAAATCAGGGGATTTATTTTTATTTCTCATTCATATTGACTATGAAGATGGGATGATTCATGAAGAACCGAATATTTATGTATGGCACCCGATTAAAGGGTTTTGTCATTCGCTTTACGGGGGCCGTTATATCCGGTCAATGACAGTCGATTCGGCAAATCATTTGTGGCTGGGTTACGATGAAGCGGGAATATTTTCTTGTCTGGACGACGATATCAGTTCAAAAGGCGTGACCCGCTTTCCTTTTGCAGACGGAACGTGGAAATCTCGTTGTGAGTCTTTCTGTACGTATCCGCACCTTATTGATCATTTTTATGGGGCATATGCAGAAAAGAATGCCCTGTCTCTTCATTATCATACACTTGGTGAAGATTATATTCGGAAGGTCGATTTGCAAGGCGAAACGTTAAGCTTTCAGAAGGCAGACTTTGGCTTTAGTGCACAATTCAAGATTGATTCATCATATTACTTTTTGATTCGGAATGAAGCTTCGTGCCGAATTGACAAAGCACTAAAATTTCATAACATGACAAAACAGGCTGGGCAATATCAGCTCACTGATAAAGTCTCAAGAAAAGCTCTCCGTTTTACGCGAGTGACTGCGTATCAAGATAAGGCTGCGGGGATTGATGAGAGCAACCGGCTTTACTTACTAAGCTGACAGGCGGCTTTTGAACAAGGGAGAGCAGAGGTGAAACGTTTGAACTGCGGGAGGCAGAAATACATGAATTGGCATGATTTGAGTGAAGAGGAGACAGAGTGCTTGTGGCGCAGGGTGAATCGCGCAGTGAAATGGAAACCGGGCAGTATATTTGCTTCTATAAAACCTCCAAAACCGTTTCAGGTCTTTGATGTATCTCAAGGATTCAATGGTATCGGTTTTCTGGAAGATGCAGAGATGCAGATACTAAAGGCATTTCAATCTTGTACGTTAGAGCAAGAGTTTATGTATGCGCTGGACTGGCAGCATGAATGTTATCTATTTAATCCTCATGCGCCAATTGATAAAAATGAATTCGGTGAATGGCCTGTCCCCGTTATTCCAAACGGAGACTATTGTTTCTTTATTCAACAGGATTTTCAGTGGGGGCTGTTGGGGGATCCGCGGCAGCAAACCATTACGATATTTGGCTCACCGCTAATAAAGGCGATAGAAAGAAACGCTCCTTTCTTATTGCAAAAGTGAAGACAGCTTGCGAATGAATCTCATGCTTTTACGGGGGGAGGAATAACAGGATGACAGAAGAAGAGTTCAGAGCTGCAGAAAAAAGCTTGAGAGCGTCTTTTCCGAAAGCATATAAACGGCTGCTTCATAAAAAGAACCCTGCAGAAATCGGAGAATGGATTTTTTTCCTATACGTGAACAAAGCCGCTTACAGAAAACTTGGGATGATGTGATCAGGCAAAACAGTGTGTGCAGAGAAGAGAGCATGCCCGACGATATGATCGTAATTGCCGACAACGGAACCGGAGATAAGCTGTGTTTGAAAAAGACGGACGGCGTAATGGAGGAGACTGTTTATCTGTGGGATCATGAGACTGCCGATGTTGAGTTGTATGCCGGTTCTATAGGAGAATTTATAGAAAATGAAAAAGAATAAGTGGCTGATTCAGGAGCTTTTAGAATTCCGCCTTTTCCGGGAACGAGAGATTTCTGTAATTGAGTTGGCGTTTTCCTTCGAGTATGAACATCAGCTCATTTGTTTGAGGCTCATATGCAAAGACGTTTCTTCCGTTCAAATAAAAGAAATGGAGAGTCATGCGGCTGGTTCAGGCATTGTAATAATTGATCCTGCTGCTGATGGAGATGAGGGACAGCATTTTCTCGTGGAGGAGTGGGGGAACCAAACGTTCCGCTTTTACTGCCGTCAATATGAAGCAGCAGAGGAGAAGGAGGCACAAAATGGAGTGGCACGAACATGAGAAAGCAGTTATGCTGCGGCCGGATTCGCCGGGTTGTTTTGAATTGACGGAGTTTATGTTCTATACCGGGTATAACGAGTATTATGATAAAATCCCGGTGTTTGAGCTGAAGCTGACTGATGGACAGTATGATGCTGTGCTGCGGTTTGAAGGTGTGAGTGCTGCCCGGCTGGATGACCTGGAAAGCATCACCGACATCCGTCTGGATATCAGCCCGGTCGACGGCGGCTGGGAATCGATACGCTATTATGTCGATGACGGGGAAGGAAGCATGAGCTTTTATTGCGCCAAATGGGTCGTGCTTGACATGAAGAAAAAGCAGTCCCCGAATGTTCCGGCAAAACGTCAGGGTAAAGCGGCGGCGTTTCGCGTATAATGAGGGGAGCCGGACAGAGAAGGAGTTTAGTCATGAATGAGTTTAATGAATACGCGATCAGCCCCGATATCCAACGGGCGCTGAAAGGATTGCAATACACCGAGCCGACTGAAGTGCAGCGGCGCGTCATCCCCGCCGCGCTGCAAAAAAAAGATCTCGTCGTCAAATCGCAGACGGGGAGCGGCAAAACCGCAGCTTTCGGCATTCCGATCTGCGAGCTTGCGGAGTGGGAGGAAAACAAACCGCAGGCCCTGATTTTAACGCCGACCCGCGAGCTTGCGGCGCAGATTAAAGAAGATATCACAAATATCGGCCGTTTTAAACGGATAAAAGCCACGGCGGTTTTCGGAAAAGCTTCTTTTGATAAACAGAAAACCGAACTGAAGCAAAAAAGCCACGTCGTTGCCGGAACGCCGGGGCGTGTGCTTGATCATATCGAAAAAGGGACGCTGCCGCTTGAACGGCTGGCGTATTTAGTGATTGACGAAGCGGACGAAATGCTGAATATGGGATTTATTGAACAGGTGGAAGCCATCATTCAGCACCTGCCGAAAAACAGAGTCACCATGCTCTTTTCAGCGACGCTGCCGGACGACGTCGAGAAGCTGAGCCGCACATATATGAAAGACCCTGAATTGATTGAAGTAAAAGCGGAAGGCCTGACGACAAAAGATATTGAGCATTTTGTCACCGGAACAGCAGAAGAGGACAAATCATCATTGCTGCGTGATGTCCTGATCACCGAAAATCCGGACAGCTGCATCATATTCTGCCGGACTAAAGAAAGAGTCATCCAGTTAACCGATGAGCTGGACAGGCTGGGCTATCCTTGCGATAAAATTCACGGCGGCATGGTGCAGGAAGACCGCTTTGACGTCATGAATGAGTTCAAGCGCGGCGAGTTCCGCTATCTCGTTGCGACCGATGTTGCCGCCAGAGGAATTGATATTGAAAACATCAGCCTCGTCATCAATTATGATATTCCGCTAGAAAAAGAAAGCTATGTGCACCGCACCGGCCGAACGGGGCGCGCCGGACACCGCGGCCGGGCCATCACGTTTGTGACGCCGTTTGAGGGGCGGTTTCTGAATGACATTGAGACATATATCGGTTTCCGCATCCAAAAGCGGGAAGCACCGTCAGAAAAAGAAACAGCGGAACGGAAAGCGGCTTTTGCGGAAAAATTGAACGCCCGCCCAGACGTCAAAACAGACAGAAGCGAACAGTTAAACAAAGACATCATGAAGCTGTATTTTAACGGCGGGAAGAAAAAGAAAATCAGAGCGGTTGATTTTGTAGGAACGATCGCCAAAATCGACGGTGTGACAGCTGATGACATCGGCATTATCACAATCATGGACAACGCCTCTTACGTGGAGATTTTAAACGGAAAAGGCCCTCAAGTTCTTAAAGTGATGAAGAACACAACCGTCAAAGGGAAAAAGCTGAAGGTGAATAAAGCGAATAAATGATGAATGACCTGCTCCCAGTTAAAGGGGCAGGTCATTTTGCTGCTGGCTGATATCGGCACTGTTCTCTTCCGGCACAAATGCAAGGATGGCAATGCCGATCACAAATAATAAAATCAGACTGAACACGGCGGCTGACGAATTCCCGGTCAGCTGGGCGGTCACGGCAATCAAAAGCGGGCCGATAATCGAAGCGAACTTGCCGAAGATATTATAAAAGCCGAAAAACTCATTGGCGTGCTGTTTGGGGACAAGCTTGGCAAAGTAAGAGCGGCTCAGCGCCTGAATACCGCCTTGGGAAGTGGCGACAAGCATAGCCAAAACCCAGAAATCAAAAGCGGAATCCATAAAATACGCATACGTGCAGACAATCATATACACGCCGATTCCGGCATAAAGCATCGTTTTTCCCTTAAACCGTTCGGCCAGCCGCCCGTACAAAATCGAAAAAGGCGCGGCGACGACCTGTGTGACAAATAAAATAATCAGCAGATTTGCCGCGCTGATGCCGAGGTCTGCCCCGTATGACGTCGACATCGTAATGATGGTGCCGACCCCGTCGATGTAGAAGAAATAGGCGAGCAGAAACAAAAACAGCGCCCGGTACTTCCTGATCTGCTTCAGCGTGCCGGCCAGCCGTTTAAAACTGCTGATCACAAGCCGCGGCTCTCTCTCGATATAATAGCGCTGGCGGACGCGGCGAAGGAGCGGAATCGTGAACAGTCCCCACCAAGCAGCCGTAATCAAAAAGGCAATGCGGCCCGCAGTCTGGGCTGACAGCGGAATCACCCCCGCTTGTGCTGACAGAATGACGGCAATGCTGAGGAGAAAAGGGATCGTGCTGCCGATATAGCCCAGCCCAAACCCCCTGGCCGACACCATATTCATCCGCTCCTTTGCGGCCACATCAACGAGAAACGCATCATAAAACACATTAGACCCGGCAAAGCCGATCGTGGAAATCGTATAACAAATTAACAACAGCATCCAAGATTCGCCGGGAATCAAAGCCAGCGCGGCGGTGCCCGCCACACCGATCAGAAAAAAGAAGGCAAAAAACCGTTTCTTGCATCCTTTGTAGTCGGCAATCGTTCCTAAGACGGGGCTGAGCATCGCCAAAATAAAAGTCGCGGCGGCAATCGTATACCCTAAATAAGCGGTGGAATCAGCCGCGCTGACGCCGTTTTCCGCCGCGGCTGCTTTAAAAAACAGGGGAAATACCGCCGTCATAATAATGACCGAATAAGCTGAATTGGCCCAATCATACAGCATCCAGCTGCTTTCTTCTTTCGTAAACCGTTTCATCACACACGCTCCTTCTCAAAAACCGGTTCTCTGCATTATATGCGCCTCATCCGCATCGTTGGACAATGTTTTCTGATTGACCTGGAGATATTGACCTAGTTCAAAAAGGATGTACAATCAAGGTGTGGCAGGTAATGGTCAGGCGGGAGGGAGACAGAATTGAAGATTGCGAAAGTCATTAATAATAATGTCGTCAGTGTGCTTAAGGAAGGCAATCAGGAATTGGTTATCATGGGCCGGGGCATTGCTTTTCAAAAGAAAACGGGAGACCCTGTAGATGAAGCCCGTATTGAGAAAGTGTTCACCCTCGATAACAGAGATGTATCCGAAAAGTTCAAAACCCTTTTGTATGATATCCCGATCGAGTGTATGGAAGTATCCGAAGAGATTATCAGCTATGCGAAATTACGGCTCGGCAAAAAGCTCAACGACAGCATTTATGTGTCGCTGACCGACCATATTAACTTTGCCATCCAGCGCAATAAGAAAGGGCTGGATATCAAAAATGCCTTGCTGTGGGAAACAAAAAGGCTCTACAAAGACGAATTTGCAATCGGAAAAGAAGCGCTGATCATGGTAAAAAACAAGACTGGCGTGTCTCTGCCGGAGGATGAGGCAGGCTTTATTGCGCTGCATATTGTAAATGCCGAACTGAATGAGGAGATGCCCAATATCATCAGCATTACAAAAGTCATGCAAGAGATTTTGAGTATCGTAAAATACCATTTTAAGATTGAATTCAATGAAGAATCGCTTCACTATTATCGGTTTGTCACGCATTTAAAATTTTTCGCACAGCGTCTTTTTAACGGCACGCACATGGAAAGCCGTGACGATTTTTTGCTGGAGACAGTGAAAGAAAAATACCATCGGGCGTATGAATGCACGAAGAAAATCCAAACCTGGATTGAGAGAAAGTATGAGCACAAGCTCACCAGTGACGAGCTGCTGTATTTAACGATTCATATAGAAAGGGTAGTCAAACAAGCATAATGAGAGCGTTATCATTTATTCATTTTACATATGAGCCTAAATTACAATGAGTGCGGATTATCTCTTACTGTGCTAATGTAATTTAGGTTTTTTAAGATTGATTATTATCATTATTCTGACCGATGTTCCCTTTAAAAGAATGATGTATGATCAGAAGAGAAAACGCTTTCGAATAAAGGGAGGGGAATACCGACATGCCTTATCGTATGAAACGGGTGCTGCTGCTTCTTGTCACTGGATTGTTTATGAGTTTGTGTGCGGTCACTTCTAGTGCTTCGGCTCAAACAGGCGGATCGTTTTTTGAACCATTTAACAGCTATAACTCCGGATTATGGCAAAAAGCAAATGGTTACTCGAATGGAGATATGTTTAACTGCACTTGGCGTGCAAATAACGTATCCGTGACGTCATCAGGTGAAATGCGTTTAGCGCTGACAAGTCCGTCTTATAACAAGTTTGACTGCGGGGAAAACCGTTCGGCTCAAACATATGGCTATGGACTTTATGAAGTCAGAATGAAACCGGCTAAAAACACAGGGATTGTTTCATCGTTCTTTACTTATACAGGTCCAACGGATGGGACTCCTTGGGATGAGATTGATATCGAGTTTTTAGGAAAAGACACAACAAAGGTTCAATTTAACTATTATACAAATGGCGCGGGAAATCATGAGAAGCTGGCGGATCTCGGATTTGATGCAGCCAATGCCTATCATACGTATGCGTTCGATTGGCAGCCAAACTCTATTAAATGGTATGTCGATGGGCAATTAAAACATACTGCGACCACCCAAATTCCGTCAGTACCGGGGAAAATCATGATGAATTTGTGGAATGGTACGGGTGTCGATGACTGGCTCGGTTCCTATAATGGCGTAAATCCGCTATACGCACATTACGATTGGGTGCGTTATACAAAAAAATAATGTATAGAAAAGGATTTCCGCCAGCGGAAATCCTTTTCTGATTAAAACGAGCTAATCCCAATCAAAAGCGCCGCAATTGTCATGACAATCGTTGTCCACACGGCCCATTTAATAGTGAATTTTTGATGGTCGCCAAAGCTGACGCCCGCCATTCCGACCAATAGATAGGTGGAAGGCACAAGCGGGCTGAGCAGGTGCACCGGCTGGCCCAGCAAGGAGGCCCTTCCGATTTCAGCGGCGTCTATTCCGTAAGCGGAAGCGGCTTCTGCGATGATGGGAAGGACACCGAAATAAAAGGCGTCATTTGACATGAAAAAGGTGAGCGGCATGCTGGCAATCGCAGTGATCAGCGGCAGGTGCGGGCCCATGGCATCAGGAATGAGTGAAACGAGAGAATGCGCCATCGCATCCACCATTTTTGTACTGGAGAGAATACCTGTGAATATGCCTGCCGCAAATACCATGGACACAACGTTTAACGCGTTCCCCGCATGCGCCGAGATCCGCTTCTGCTGCTCTTTGACATTTGGATAGTTAACCATCAAGGCGATGGCGAACGCGGTCATGAAAAGAACAGGGAGCGGGAGCAGGCTGGTGATCAGAGCGGCCATCAGAGCGACAGTCAGCAGCAGGTTAAACCATTGGAGAGCGGGACGCTTGAGCGGCGTCGCATCCGGATCGGAGGACGGCGCGTGATCAAGCGAAATGACGCCGAGCCGCTTCCGTTCTTTCTTTCCGAGGAGATAAGCAACGGCGATCACCCAAAGAATGCCGGCAATCATGGCGGGAATCAGCGGAGTGAAGACCTCTGACGTGTCCAATTTCAAGGAAGCCAAAACCCTCGCCGTCGGTCCGCCCCACGGAATAATATTCATGACCCCTGAACCGAGCATCGCAATTCCGGCTAATACCAAACGGTTCATGCCGAGCCGTTTATAAAGAGGCAGCATCGCCGCAATCGTAATCATATAGGTCGTTGTCCCGTCTCCGTCGAGCGAAATGGTCATCGTCAGGACCGCTGTGCCGACGGCGATCTTTAACGGATCTCCTTTGACAAATGATAAAATTTTGGCAATGAGAGGGTCAAACAGACCTGAGTCAATCATAATGCCGAAATAAAGGATGGCGAATAACAGCATGATACCGGTAGGAGCGAGGTCTGTCACGCCCTGAATCATCATCCCGCCGAGATCTTTGCCGAATCCGCTGATCAGGGCAAACACAACAGGAACGACAATCAAGGCAATAAGAGCGGAAAGCCGGTTAGACATAATAAGGTACATAAAAACAATGATCATCACAAAACCGAGTATGGCAAGCACGATAGGACCTCCCTTTTTCAACGGATGTTTTGGTAAGCGCTTCCATGTTTTCTTTCTGTCACGAAGGCTTATTTCAAATGTGTATGACCGCATATTTATATATAGACCTAAAATCCTATTGAGCCGATCAGCAGTTTATATAGGGAACACCGCGGGTAAATGTGCTGTAGAATGTTTCGTTTTAAAAGGGGGAACTGACATGAGTGATGATCAAAACAAACGAGTAAATGAGCACTCAAAAGACGAGCAGCTTGAGCAGTACAGGTCTGATAACAGCGGGAAGAAAATGACGACCAATCAGGGACTTCGTGTGTCTGAGGATGAGCATTCTTTAAAAGCGGGTGTCCGCGGCCCTACGCTGATGGAGGATTTTCATTTTCGTGAAAAAATGACGCATTTTGACCACGAGCGGATTCCGGAGCGGGTCGTTCATGCCCGCGGATACGGCGTTCATGGGCATTTTCAGGTGTACGAACCGATGACGGAATATACACGGGCGAAATTTTTACAGGATCCGTCTGTCAAAACGCCTGTCTTCGTCCGTTTCTCAACAGTGGCGGGCTCCAAAGGGTCAGGCGACACAGTCCGTGACGCCAGAGGATTCGCGACTAAGTTTTATACCGAAGAAGGGAATTACGATCTCGTCGGAAACAATATTCCGGTATTCTTCATTCAGGACGCGATCAAGTTCCCGGATCTCGTCCATGCCTTTAAACCGGAACCGCACAATGAAATGCCGCAGGCAGCGACGGCTCATGATACGTTCTGGGATTTTGTCGCCAACAATCCTGAATCCGCGCACATGGTCATGTGGACGATGTCTGACCGCGGCATCCCGCGAAGCTACCGGATGATGGAGGGCTTCGGCGTGCATACATTCCGTTTCGTCAACGAGAAAGGAAAAGCGCGTTTCGTGAAATTCCACTGGAAGCCGGTTCTCGGCGTGCATTCTCTCGTATGGGATGAGGCGCAGAAAATTGCCGGGAAAGATCCCGATTTCCATCGCCGCGACCTGTGGGAGACCATTGAAAACGGCGGCAAAGTCGAATATGAGCTCGGTGTTCAGATGATTGATGAAGAAGATGAATTTAAATTTGACTTCGATATCCTTGATCCGACGAAGCTGTGGCCGGAGGAACTGGTTCCCGTCAAGCTGATCGGAAAAATGACCCTCAACCGCAATCAGGACAATGTCTTTGCGGAAACGGAGCAGGTCGCATTCCATCCGGGGAATGTCGTACCGGGCATTGATTTCACCAATGACCCGCTCCTGCAGGGACGGCTTTTCTCTTATACAGATACACAGCTCATCCGTCTTGGCGGACCGAATTTTCACGAGATTCCGATCAACCGGCCGGTCTGCCCGTTCCATAACAACCAATACGACGGCTACCACCGGATGACGATCAATAAGGGCCCTGTCGCCTATCATAAAAACTCTCTGCAGAACAATGATCCGTCGCCGGCCTCAGAAGAAGAAGGCGGATACGTTCATTATCAGGAAAAAGTAGAAGGCAGAAAAATCCGCCAGCGCAGTGAGAGCTTCAATGACTATTTTTCTCAGGCGAAGATGTTCTGGAACAGCATGTCTCCCGCCGAGAAGGAACATATCATCTCCGCGTTCAGTTTTGAGGTAGGAAAAGTGAAAAGCAAGGATGTGCAGCAGCAGGTGATTGATGTCTTCAGTCACGTCGACGCTGATCTTGCCGAGCGCGTTGCGAAAGGAATCGGCGTGAACCCGCCGCCAAAGGACCGTGAATCTGATGAAACTTTCACTTCTCCGGCCTTAAGCCAGGAAAATACGGTAAAGACGGCAGCCACAAGGCAGGTCGCGGTTTTAGCCGACCACGGGTTTGCCGATGAGGAAGTCAAACAAGTGCTGGCCGCATGCAAACAGGCGGGAGTCAGAGCCGATATCATCAGTCCTGTGCTTGGAACGATCAAGGGAGAAAACGGCACGGAGCTCGAAGCGTCAGCCACTTTCTTGACAGCGGATTCCGTCCTGTATGACGCTGTTTTCATTCCGGGCGGACAACAAAGCACTGACAGCCTCAAAGCCAAAAAACCGGCTAAAGATTTCGTCAGTGAAGCCTTCAGCCATTACAAAGCGATCGGCGCCTCCGGTGAAGGAAAAGAACTTCTCGCCCTCGCCGCCGGAACCGAAAACGGCCCCGGCCTTGTTCCGGACGGAAACTGCGAACAATTTCTGAAAGCCGTGGCAGCGCATCGGCATTGGGACAGGAAAATATAAGAATGAAAAAGCGCCTTTTTATGAGAGGGGCGCTTTTTTTCTTGTGAAAGTGAACGATCGGAACGAAGCATTAATATTGGAAGAAAACGAAAATCGCTTCCGTGCACATCCGCACCTTCCGCTGTGAAATAATATGTTTCACCCTCTTTGGTTTACTTCCGCTCTGTGTTTGTGTATCTTAGGGATAGATTTTCTGGAGGAGCGAATGATAGTGAAGCCGTTTACCGAAAAACAACTCGAAGAATATTACCGGCGTGACGAAAACATGATGATTTTGGTGTTTGCCCAATGGTGCGTCAATCATGATCTTGATCCGATGGCGATTTACAGCAGGGCCTACCCCGGACAGCCTTTAAACGAAGAGCTGCGAAAAACGGCTGAAGAGCTTGTCGTGCCGAAGGAGGAATCAGAACCGATTCCTGATCAAACCGTCATCGGCGTTTTGGAGATGTTCGGCAACTCCGATCTGGCGGAGGCTGTTTATGAAGCCATTGCGCAAAGACCTTCACGGTAAAAGAGGCATGGATGATCCATGTCTCTTTTTTTATGGAGAAAATGTGAGGGAAGGCCCAGAAACAATTTCCTGATCTGCGCTGTCTATAGTGTGTAACCCGTTTTCAAAAAGGGAACGGGTAAATGAAAAGGAGGAGTTGTGATGAAAAAGACATTCAAAATGATGGCGGCTGTGCTTTTGGCAGTGCTGACAGCCGCGCCGTTCGGAGGTTTCGCCCCTTCAGCCGAAGCTGCACAAACCGCCAAGCCCATTGTCAAAAGCCATACGTATAAGCATGTAAAGCAGCTGACATACCCTGAGGTCACAAATACGGGAAACGCATCTTTTGAAAAGAAAATCAATCAGGACTTCAAACGCTATATTGAAAACTCGTACAAAGAATATGTGAAAAACAAACAAGACGGTGAGAAACAAGGCTATAAAGCGGAATACCAAGCAGACTTCAAGGTGAAGTATAATCAAGGCGGAAAGCTCAGCATTCTGACGGAAAACTACATTTACACAGGCGGCGCACACGGGCTGACATCCGTTCAGACCTTTAATTACGACCTGGCCGCAAAAAAACGGGTCACACTCCATGATGTGCTGAATACGAAAACGAAAGGTAACAAAACGAGAGACTATCTTTACGGCTACATCAAGAAACATGACGATCTGTTCGATCAGGACGTCAAAAAACAGGAGATCATCCTGAACAACGAAAGACCTTTCTTCTTTACGAAAAACGGCATTGCCGTTGTGTTCGGACAATACGATCTCGGGCCGTATGCGGCAGGAATCCGGGATGTTTTCGTGCCTGCATCCGTCTATCAATAAAAAAAAAGCGATATCGCTCCAAAACGGAGCGGTATCGCTTTTTTTCTTTTACCAGACAAACAATCCGACAATCGCCGCGCTCAATAAGGAAACGGCAATTCCGCTGACAAGCAGCTTCCAGACATTTTTCCCGATGATGGCTGATTTTTCACCATCAAGCAGAGATTGATAAGATCCGTAGATCATACCGATGGTGCTGAAGTTTGCGAATGATGTCAGGAATGTCGTCGCAACGGCGATCGTGTGCGGCGGCAATGAATTCAGCTGCCCTTTCAGATCGGCCATTGCCACAAACTCGTTCGTCGCGAGCTTGATGCCCATCAGCTGTGCGACATACATCGCGTCATGTACGCCTAATCCGAGAAGGAAGGCAAACGGACTGAAGATGTATGAGAAAATCTTTTGAATGGTCAAACCGTGCACGAACAGTCCGAGCACGCCGTTTAATGCGGCGGTTAACGCCACATATCCGATCACCATCGCTAAAATGACAATCACCATGTTCATGCCGACAAGCATACTGTTAGAAATCGTGGAGAAGAAATCCTTTTTCTCCGCTTTTGAAGGTACGTAAATGATATCGTCCTCTTTAGAAACGTCCACGGGATTCAGCATATTTGCGATTAAAAGCGCATTTAAGCAATTCAGCGGGATGGCTGTAAACACATAAGTGGACGGAACCATCGTCAAGTACGATCCGATGATCGAGCCGCTGATGCTGCTCATACTCATCAGCCCGAATGTCAGAAGCCGATTGTTGTTGACGGCGGCAAGCTGCTGGCGGATGACGGCTAAGGCTTCCGTATTTCCTAAAAACATCATCTGAATGGAGAAAAAGCTCTCCAGCTTCGGCAGACGGGATATTTTAGAAATCAGCCAGCCGATTTTATCAATGAGCCATGGCAGAATACCGAAATACGACAGCATATCAAAGAAGGTCACGACGAAGATAATCGGCAGCAGTGCGCTGAAGAAAAAATCAACCGTCGGATTGGCCATGACAGATGGAAAAGCGAACGCAATTCCTTGACTGGCGCAGGAAATCAGCCATGTAAAGAACGCGCCGATCTTCCCGATGACAAAGCCGCCGACTTTTGTCCCTAACATAAACCAAGTAATCAGAAACTCAAAGACGAGGAGCATGACAATCGGGCGCCATTTAATCTTCTTCTTGTTGGGAGAGCATAAGAAAACAACAGCCATGACAACAATGAGACCGACAATGTTCAATAAAAAGTACATGTGAGCAACTCCTATAAGGGTATTATGGAAATAAAAAAAGCTCTTATTCGTCACAAATTCCTGAAAGCCAGAAAGTGTGATAAATAAGAGCCAAAAGAAAAGAATAGACTGACAGCATCATATGCTTTTCACTCGTTCAAATTTATGCAAACTTTCTTGTAGTCTAGTCTTTTACGGCACTAGGTAGAAACAATCAGACCATATTACTGATCATATACAAGAATAACGATATTACATGAGATAGCAGTATTTTATCGTTTCAATTTTTGAAAATCAACCTTTTTAGATATTTTCAAAATAATAAATTTATATTATAAATAAAGAAAATAAAGGATATGTAAAAGTAATTGGATAATAAAGGTATAACATGTCCCTAAAAAATCGGTCCGGTTCATTGTAAAGACTGGATGCAGCTGGTAAAATGGATCTGAGGGCACAGCCTTCAAAAGGCGGCAGAAAAGGGGTCATTTTCGTGATCATCCAGTTCATTCGTTACAGATAATGAGAGGTATAGATAAATAGGTTAAACCTTCCAATTTGGCAAGGTTTATTTGTCTATGCCTTTTTCATTTCATCAAAATAACGAATGAATGAGGTGTTTTTTTGGCGTCGATGAAAAGAAAACGCGCTGAATTACTGCAATCATGCCAGTCCGTATTCAGGTGTCCGCTATGCCGTACGGCCATGGCGGTCTCACAAAATCAAAGCTTGATATGCGGAAACGGGCATACATTTGATATATCAAAACAAGGATATGTGAATTTCCTCAATAAAGCGGTCAAAACACGCTATGACAGGCAACTGTTTGAAGCGAGACGCGAGCTGTTTGACAGCCGGGAGTTTTTTGCGCCGGTTCAAAAAGAGATCGCCGCCATCATCAGCCGTACGCAATCTCCGCAAAAACAGGCGGCGGTATTGGATGCGGGATGCGGAGAGGGCTCCCATTTAGCCGCCGTATGCCGATTGCTGCAGCCCGCTTTTTCTGTGACGGGAATCGGCATTGATATCTCGAAAGAAGGTGTGCTGCATGCGGCAAAGGCCTTCGGAGATCAAATGGTTTTTGCCGTCGCTGATGTGGCGAATGCGCCGTTTGATGACAGCTGTTTTGATGTCGTGATGTCTGTTTTATCGCCTTGGAATTACAAGGAATGCAGCAGGCTTTTACGAAAGGGCGGCACAGTCATTAAAGCGGTGCCGCGGCGTGATTATTTGAAGGAAGTAAGGGAATTCTTTTTCGGAGACAGTCCCCGGCGGAATGACACCGCCGTTTCAGCGGCCTGCCGTTTCCAAGCGGGCTTTCAAACCTTTGAGCGCAAACGGCTGCGTTACACGAAGACATTATCGCAGCCTGATCTTGAACGGCTTGTGAAAATGACGCCCCTAACATGGAAATGCACTGAAGAAAGCATTCAGCGGTTTATCGGCCGGAAAGCGGCTGATATCACGATAGATATCGAAATTTTAATCGGGACCGATCCGCTGTAAAACGGAAAAGACACGCGATTAGCGTGTCTTTTTTTTATTTCCAGACTTCACCGGCAATATCGACGACATGGCGCAGTTTTGCCCATTGCTGTTCTTCTGTGATCAGATTTCCTTCCTCAGTGGAAGCGAATCCGCATTGCGGGCTGAGGCAAAGCTGATCCAGGCTGACATATTGAGAAGCTTCTTCAATCCGGCGTTTAACCGCGTCCTTGTCTTCGAGATCGCCGTGTTTCGACGTAATCAAACCGAGCACAAGCTGAAGATCGGAGCGTTTGACATAACGGAGCGGTTCAAAGCCGCCGGAGCGGGAATCATCATATTCCAGGAACAATCCGTCAAGGTCAAGCCCGTCAAAAATCGTTTCCGCCGCCGCATCATATCCGCCTTCAGCCGTCCATGTGGACTGGAAGTTGCCGCGGCAGATATGCATCGTAACCTTCAAGTCGGCAGGACGGTCTTTGATGGCGTCATTAATAGAAGCTGCGAACAGCCTGCGCAGCTCATCCGGCGTCGTTCCGAATGCTTCAATCTGGCGAAGCCCCGCTTCAGATAAGAAAACGGCCCATGCGGTGTCATCGAGTTGAAGATAGCGGCATCCGGCGTCATAGAAAGCTTGAATCGCTTTTTTATACGCCTTTGATACATCATGCTGAAATTGTTTGTAATCATTCTGATACGCCGCTTTTTCCAATTTTCCGCGGAAAAACAGCATATTCGGGCTTGGAATCGTCATTTTTGGAACAGCATCGCCGGCAATGCTGTGAAGAAATTTATAATCTTCGAGCATCGGATGCTGAGAAAAATCAATATCTCCCGTTACTTTAATGCCGCGCGCTTTCGTCTGTACATTGTGAAACTGAATGCCGCTTTCAGGCGTAAACGCTTCGACGCCGTCTAAGTTTTCGAGAAAATCAAAATGCCACCAGGCCCGGCGGAATTCGCCGTCAGTCACGACATTGAGGCCGGTTTCTTTTTGCTTTTTCACGCTGCGGATGATTTCTTTGTTTTCGATTTCGCGCAGCTGTTCTGCCGAAATCTCACCCGCCGCTCTTTGCAGGCGGGCTTGCTTCACAGCCGCCGGCCGGAGCAGGCTTCCGACCTGATCCGCGCGAAACGGCGGGTTTTTTCTAAGAAGAGTGTGCAATGATTGTTCTGTGTTTTGCTGTGACATGAACGATTCCTTCTTTCCTCAATGAAATATAAAAAGCTCTTCCCTTGGATAGGGAAGAGCTTGCGTCCGCAAATCTCAACCTTATCTTCAGGATTTAGCACCATTCTGCTGAACAGCGGTTGCCGGGTATCATAGGGCCAGTCCCTCCACCTCTCTTGATAAGGAAATATGCTATTTTTCAGAATAAACTGTAATACTCTTAATCTTAGTATATTATCTTATATTGTCAATATATTTCGATAAATATTTTTATTTATCACCCTCAAATAGAATCATATCTATCACGATTGCGATCGCAAGACAAAGAACAATATCCTCTTCATTTTCAATCTCCAAATGATAAGAATCGCCCCAGCTCATCCAAGATTTGGTGACGGTCATCCGGTTTGATTTCCCGTCTGTCACTTGAAAATTCCGTCCCCACACATCGCCGGTAATATCCCAGCCGACTCCGGAAATTTCAAATTTCGGTTTGAAAAACGTCATTTTCTTGATGACTTGGCATACAGGCTTGCCGCCGACGGAAATTTCGTAACGGGGAACGAGCGACATCAGTTTCTGACTGACACTGGCGAGCGTGCGGCCGTCCAAATCAGACAGCTTCAGTTCGTCACCGAAAGAAAACAGCTTTCCCTCCACATTGAAGACTTCTTTACCGCTTTCAAGAAACACTTGAAACCGATTCTTAAACGTAAACATCCGCTCTTTGATATAAAAATGATACATAAAAAAACTCCTTTTTTATGTTGTACGTAAAAAGGAGACGGATGGTTTCATATTCGAGGGGTGCACAAAAAAAGGCTGCCGATTTTGCGGCAGCTGTCGTTTTTATGATAGCGGCATCCGGCGTTTCTGACGGATCGCATTTAAATCAATGATGTTATTCGTGTCGGCAGCTGTCACCAGCGGGCTTGTCTTTGGCGTTTTCCGGCGGTTGTCCTTACTGAAAGAGAAAACCAGGTATCCTGTCAAAGCAGCAAAAATAAGTAGCATCATTTTACATACCTCCCAAAAAAAGTTTTGGTATTATTATTGTACGAAAAAACAAACGAAAAGTATTCAAACAATTGTCACTTTTTTAAAAAATAAAGACATTTTCCGTAAAAATGACTATGATCTGCGATTGATTTTGCTCTTGTTGTGGTTCTATAGATTGTATCGGCTGCTGAGTGATTATCGTTTATATAACTTTTTCACTATTTTTTGACAGTGTCGAATTAACTAATACATTGTTTTCGTTTGCCTTGTGTTATTCAGTACCCTAAAAAACCTTGCGATATGCAAAATAACTGCTTCTAACGGAAGATTATGATTTGATAGCGCTTTCCTTATTTTTTGTAAGAAAACGAGATGTTATCTTACAAAAAATCGTCTGAACATTTTTCGCAGCTTTTTAAAAGGGTTCGATTTCGTCTCCAGAACGCGGGGGTCTTTTAAGGTTTTTTTCAATTCTCTTGCTACAGTGCCTCTTGCCATAGTCTTCACTCCTTCCTTCCAATTCATACCTTATATACGGAAAGAAAGAAGGAAAGGTTTCATGTGAAAGAAAAAAACCAAAGCAGGGAGCTTTGGTTTCACGCGCGTTCTTCAAACAGTCTGGCGATCTCAATAATGACGTTTACCGCCTTTTCCATATGGTCGACGGAAATGTATTCATATTTTCCGTGGAAGTTTTCGCCGCCCGTGAAGATGTTCGGTGTCGGCAGTCCCATGTAAGAGAGCTGTGATCCGTCAGTTCCGCCCCGGATCGGTTCGATAATCGGTTCGATGCCGAGGTTTTTCATGGCTTGATAGGCGATGTCGACAATTTCTTTGACCGGTTCGATTTTTTCTCTCATGTTGTAATATTGATCATGCAGTTCAAGCTTGATGCTTTCCTTGCCGTATTTAGCCGCAAGCGCGTCGGCGGTTTTCTGCATAAATTCTTTTCGTTCTGTAAAGCGGTCTCTGTCAAAGTCTCTGATGATGTACGACAGGGCGGCTTCAGAAACGTCTCCGTTCATTGAATTTAAGTGATAGAAGCCTTCATACCCTTCCGTATATTCCGGCGCTTCTTCTTTCGGCAGCGCGTGATGAAATTCCATCGCGATTTTTGAAGCGTTGACCATTTTGTTTTTCGCCGTTCCGGGGTGAACGCTTTTTCCGTAACAAGTAAGCTTTGCGGAGGCTGCGTTAAAGCTTTCATATTGCAGTTCGCCGAGGGGGCCTCCGTCTACCGTGTAGGCGAATGCGGCGTTGAAGCGGCCGACATCAAATTTGTGAGGCCCTCTGCCGATTTCTTCATCCGGCGTGAATGCGACCCGGATCGTCCCGTGTTTGATGTCCGGATGTTTGATCAAGTACGCCATTGCCGTCATGATTTCGGCAATGCCCGCTTTGTTGTCGGCTCCGAGCAGCGTCGTGCCGTCGGTTGTAATCAGAGTCTGGCCTTTATAGCGGGAAAGCTCCGGGAATTGCTCAGGCGACAGGATGACGTTGAGTTTGTCATTCAGAACGATATCATGTCCGTCATAGCTTTCAATAATCTGAGGATTCACATTTTTTCCGGTGAAATCAGTCGCTGTATCTACGTGGGCCAGAAAACCGATCGTCGGCACGTCTTTATCCGTATTTGCCGGAAGAGTCGCCATGACGTATCCATTGTCATCGACTGTGATTTCTTTCATGCCGATCGACTTTAATTCATCTGCCAGCATGTTGGCCAATGTCAGCTGTCCGGGGGTGGATGGACAGTTTTCATTGTTTTCGTCAGACTGTGTATCGACTTTTACATAAGAAGTAAAGCGTTCAATGATTTCGTTTTTCATACCGTCATCTCCTTTGTCTTATCTTACCATGTGCGGGGGAGGGATTTCTATTTCACAACCCGTTTGAATTACGCGAATGAAAACAAAATATGAAGAAACGATGACTAAACGATTAAACTTTCTGAAAATGGATGATTGAGGAAGAAAAAATCGATATAATATGGTCAATTCATTCAATAGGGAGGCTTTCTTCATGGCGATTTTAGTGACAGGCGGAGCGGGTTATATCGGAAGCCACACATGTGTCGAGCTGTTAAACAGCGGCTATGACATCGTGGTTCTGGATAATCTGTCAAATAGTTCACCGGAAGCATTGGAGCGTGTGAAAGACATTACCGGAAAAGGGCTTGTGTTTTATGAAGCGGATCTCCTTGACCGTGATGCCGTTCACCGGGTGTTTGCTGAAAATGAGATTGAAGCCGTCATTCATTTTGCGGGTTTAAAAGCGGTCGGTGAGTCTGTGGCTGTTCCGCTCCGTTATTATCATAATAATCTGACGGGGACGTTTATTTTATGTGAAGCCATGCAGGCACACGGTGTGAAAAAAATCGTCTTTAGCTCATCAGCAACGGTTTATGGCGTTCCGGAAACAACGCCGATCACCGAAGATTTTCCGTTAAGCGCGACCAATCCTTACGGGCAGACCAAGCTGATGCTGGAACAGATTTTGCGCGATCTGCATAAGGCGGACCCTGAATGGAGCATTGCGCTGCTCCGCTACTTTAATCCGTTCGGCGCGCATCCGAGCGGCCGGATCGGAGAAGACCCGAACGGCATCCCGAATAATTTAATGCCGTATGTCGCCCAAGTCGCTGTCGGCAAGCTTGAGCAATTACAGGTGTTCGGCAATGATTATCCGACAAAGGACGGCACCGGCGTGCGGGATTACATCCATGTCGTTGATCTTGCCGAGGGCCACGTCAAAGCGCTTGAAAAGGTGCTGGACACAACGGGCGCCGATGCCTATAATCTCGGCACGGGAAGAGGCTACAGCGTTCTTGAAATGGTCAAGGCGTTTGAAAAAGTATCAGGAAAGGCAGTGCCGTACCGTTTTGCCGACCGGCGCCCGGGAGACATTGCCGCATGCTTCGCAGACCCGGCAAAAGCGAGGGCAGAATTGGGCTGGGAAGCAAAGCGCGGCCTTGAAGAAATGTGCGCAGACTCTTGGAAGTGGCAGTCCTCCAATGTGAACGGGTACCAAAAGGTGTAAAAAGAAAGAGACCTTCAAATGATGAAGGTCTCTTTTGCTATGATCATTATTTAACTTTTACTTCAACATCGTTGCTGAATTTTAATTTCCAAGTGCCTTTAGAGTATGCGTTTTTATCAACTTCAAAAGCTTTTACGTCAGTAACTTTAATGTTCGGGTTCAAGTCACTTAAAATTTTACTGTTGTCTACTTTTGTTTCTGTTGCATAGCTTGAAGAAGCATCAATATCTGAATCATAGGATGTTCCTTTAGAATCTACTAATTTCGCTCTTGGAATGGAGAAAGAGCTTAACGGCTTGTCTGACACATTTTTAACTGTGTATTGAACAGCTACGATAACGCCGCCGTCAGACGCTTTTTTCTCGACAAATTGAGAGCCTACTGAATCTCTTTTTTCCACTTTCGTCACAGTCACTTCTGTTTTTTCTGTCTTAACAGTATCACCGATGTTATACAGTTTTTCCTTGGACTCCGCAGCTTTTGAGGACGCAGTTTTAGATGATGAAGAATCGCCTCCGCCGCCGATATTTACGAGAATGATAATAACCACTACTGCCAGAAGCAATGTGATGATTTTATGTCTCATAAAAAAGTTTCTCTGATCTTTACCGCAGTTTGGGCATTTTTTAACGCCTTTAGCGATTTCTTTGCCGCATGCCTTACAAGACACTAAGTTGCCTGCCATAATATTTCCTCCTATGTAAACTATTTCTTAAAAACTACATACTATAATGCCTGTAAAATAACCTATAGTCAATACAATTTTGAGAAAAATAGTATTTTGATGATTTTTTAGTCATATATTTTATAAGGGCCTTTATTAGTATCGGCAGGCCGTTCGAATTTTTCATAGGTTTATGGAAAAAAGAGTGGTTGAACATGTTCGTGATTTCCCGTATAATCTTGAAAGAAATATAAAAACTGAACATAAAAAACAGTGGTTTTCTAGGGTTCCGCAATGCTGTATTGGTCTGGACCGAGAGAAAACACACAGCAGGTTCCTGCTGTGACACGGTGGGATAAAAGCCCGGGAGTTTCTGCTCTTTTGATGAAGAGTGCTCTCCCGGGCTTTTTTGATTTTATAAAAAGGGAGTGTCTGGGATGAAAAAGAGGTTGCTGGATGTGCTGATGCTGATGATTGGGGCTTTTATCTTCGCATTGGCCGTTAATTTATTCGCCATTCCGAATGATCTTGGAGAGGGCGGGGTAACGGGGATTACCTTGATCTTGTATTATGTGTTTGAATGGTCGCCCGGGGTGACGAATATCATTTTGAACGGGATCTTATTGATCATCGGATATAAGTTTTTAGACGGTAAAACAACGCTTTATACGATCATTACCGTTGTCGCCAACTCGCTGTTTCTGCATCTGACGCATGACTGGCACTCGCCGTCACATGAACTCATTATTAATACTATTTTTGCGGGTGTGTTTGCCGGTGTCGGAATCGGAATCATTATCCGAGTCGGAGGCACGACTGCGGGATCCGCCATTTTGGCGAGGATTGCGAACAAATATCTCGATTGGAATATCAGCTATGCGCTTTTGTTCTTTGATCTGATTGTCGTCTTCAGTTCTTATTTCATTATCGGTGCAGAAAAAATGATGTTTACCATTGTGATGCTGTATATCGGAACGAAGGTGATGGACTTTATCATTGAAGGGCTGAATACGAAAAAAGCGGTGACGATCATATCTGAGCATAAGCACGAAATCGCTGAGCAGGTCAACACGCTTATGGACAGAGGGGTGACGCTGCTGTCGGGTAAAGGGAATTACACGGGGCAGTCGAAAGAAATTTTATACATCGTCATCCAGAAACAAGAGCTCTCCATGCTCAAGAAAATTATTAAAAGCTGTGATACAAAGGCATTTGTCATTGTTCACGATGTGCGGGACGTCTTTGGTGAAGGCTTCGTCGATATCTCTAAATAAAAAAGATCCCTCTGCCGGTGCGGAGGGTTTTTTTATATGCCGGGGAGAAACGGTAATGATCCGTTTCCCGGGAAATAGCCGGAAAGCTGTTTCTAAAATGAAGTAGATACAATCCGCCGGACGTTTTATACTGAAAATATGATAGAGCGATAGAGAGGAGCGCATATGAACCCGTTATTGGCAATTTACCCGAGGGCTGTGCTGTCTGATACGTGCTGTACGGCAGAGGATGTCTTTTGTTTTTATGATGAGACGAGGCGGGTCTATGTCGCCATTCCGAAGGAGGATATCACCCCGAAGGAGAAACTGCTTCTGGAATCGTTTTTGACACCTGCTGAAGAGAAAGGCGTTTTTTTTGCGGAGACGGCAGAAGCAAAGAGATGGCGGCGCTTTCTGCTGGAAGAGGGCCTGGTTCCTGACGTCAAAGAGTCTCGTGTCCGTTTTATTCATTATGACTTAATGGGGGAACGGAACTGGGGGGCGTTTACAGAATCGTTGCGTCATTTCTGGCCGATTCCGTATACCGTTGTCCGGACGGGAAGGGATCAGGGCGTGATTGTAGAAGAAGAAAAGCTTGAAGCCCCTGATCCGGGTGATATCGCATCTTTTGTGAAGGTTTCTGAATGTGATTTTTATTTCAGTGTCCGTTTCTTCATCGGGAGGTATTACGGTGCTGGGGAACGTCTGCGCCTTCATTATCGGAGAGAACAGCAATATTTTCAGATTGGAAGGCGTCATCTCCCGCAGCTGAGCACGCTGACCGCGGAAACGGTATTTCCGGCCATGCTCTCGGAAGAAAGCAGAGAAAAGCTCTCTGCATTGCTTCACGAAGAGGCGGTGTTGCTGTTTCAGAAAGAACCGGAGCTGAAGCATACGATTCAGACTTTTATTGAACATAACTCAAACATGTCGCTCACATCGAAAAAACTGCATTTGCACCGCAACAGTCTTCAATATCGGATTGATAAATTTGCGGAACGCTCAGGTATTGATATTAAGACATATCGGGGCGCCCTGCTGGCTTATTTCATTTGCCTGCAGTATGAAAAATCACATTAAATGGGAAAAGTGCACGAAGGCTGCTGGCTTTTTTTATGAACATTGCCTATACACGCCGCCGCCGGACGCTGTTACAATCCTATTTAAGAAAGCGTTTACAAATAAAGGGGGATATACATGGCGGAACTTCGGCTCGAGCATATTTATAAGTATTACGATCAAAAAGAAGCGGCTGTCGATGATTTTAACCTTCATATTAAAGATAAAGAGTTTATCGTGTTTGTCGGTCCGTCGGGATGCGGAAAGTCGACAACATTGCGGATGGTTGCCGGGCTGGAAGACATCTCGAAGGGCGATTTTTATATCGGAGACACGAGGGTGAATGATATCGCTCCTAAAGACAGGGATATCGCCATGGTGTTCCAAAACTATGCGCTGTATCCGCATATGACGGTCTATGATAATATCGCTTTCGGTCTGAAGCTGAGGAAGATGCCGAAACCGGAGATTAAAAAACGGGTCGAAGAAGCAGCGAAAATGCTGGGGCTCACAGAGTATCTGCACCGCAAACCGAAGGCGCTCTCCGGCGGGCAGCGGCAGCGTGTTGCATTAGGACGGGCGATCGTCAGGGACGCCAAAGTGTTTTTAATGGATGAGCCGCTGTCAAATCTGGACGCAAAGCTTCGGGTGCAGATGCGGGCTGAAATTATTAAGCTTCATCAAAGACTGCAAACAACTACCATCTATGTGACTCACGACCAAACAGAAGCGCTGACGATGGCGACACGCATTGTAGTCATGAAGGATGGGAAAATTCAGCAGATCGGCACGCCGAAAGAAGTCTATGAACATCCGGAAAACGTTTTTGTCGGCGGGTTCATCGGCTCCCCCGCGATGAACTTTTTTAAAGGAAAGCTGACAGACGGCGCCATTCAGATCGGTTCAGCCGCTCTCAGCGTGCCGGAAGGGAAAATGAAAATGCTCCGGGAAAAGGGGTATGCCGGCAAAGATGTGGTCTTCGGCATCCGCCCGGAAGACATACATGACGAGCTGATTGTGGTAGAATCCTATAAGAATTCATCCATCACAGCTAAGATCAATGTCGCGGAATTGCTCGGGTCAGAAATTATGGTTTATTCCCGGATCGGGGATCAGGATTTTATCGCTCGGATTGATGCCCGCCACGACATTCATGCCGGTGAGGAATTGACTGTGGCTTTCGACATGAATAAAGCTCATTTTTTCGACAGTGAAACAGAAATCAGAATCCGCTCATAACGCAAAGCCGGACAGCTGGATGTCCGGCTTTTTTGATGTAACAATTTTTGCCCGTCGACCGATATAAAAAGTAAATAGCAGACAGAAAGCAGGAAAACCATGAAACGCATGATTACGTGTATGTGCCTTTTGGCTGCTCTGTTAACGCTTGCCGCCTGTTCTGACCATGAGGCAAGTGCCGAAGAGAGCATTCCGAAGGCAGAAGCGCACCACGATAAAAAGTCTGTAAAGCGCCAAATCAAAAAAAAGCCGGATACGTCCGCCTGGGTTAAAACGAAAGGAACGGCGAGACTGCCGATTCTGATGTACCACAGCATTTCTGAGGGAAACAGCCTGCGTGTGCCTAAGGAAGAATTCCAGCAGCATATGAAGTGGCTTCATGATCACGGCTATTATACGATGACTCCGGAAGAAGCCTATCTGATGCTGACGGAGGATAGAGAGCCGCGTGAGAAATGCGTTCTGATCACATTTGATGACGGCTATACCGACAATGTGAAAGCGGCGTATCCTATTTTAAAGAAATATAAGATGAAAGCGACCATCTTCATGATTGGTAACTTTATCGGACATAAAAATCACCTGACTGAGAAGCAGATGAAGGAGATGGCCGCACACGGCATTTCCATTCAAAGCCATACGATGAACCATCTCGAATTGAACGGGCTCACGCCTCAGCAGCAGCGACGCGAAATGGCGGACTCTAAGCGTTTATTTGATCAAATGTTCGGGCAGCGGACGTCTGTAATCAGTTACCCTGTCGGACGATATAATAAGGAAACATTAAAAGCCGCACCTGCTGCAGGCTACCGTATGGCGGTCACGACGGAGCCGGGAGCGGCATCGAGAGATCAGGGGCTTTATGCGCTTCACCGTGTCCGTGTGTCGCCGGGCATGTCCGGTACGGCATTCGGCTCTTATATCCAAAATGTGATGAAATAACAAAGCCTCCGCATATGGCGGAGGCTTTTTCCCGTTTAATAGAATTGATGAAGCAATAGGAGGGTGACGCTCACGGTAATCGCCCCGCCGATTCTGGTCGATACTTGGGCAAACGGCATAAGCTCAAGCCGTTCAGCGGCGCTTAAGATCGCGACGTCGCCTGTGCCGCCCTGACCGGAATGGCAGGCATTGATGACCGCCGTCTCAATCGGGTACAGGTTCAGCCATTTACCGGTCAGAAAACCGACGGCTATCATTGTAATGACGATGGATAAAATGGTAATGATATTGCTGATATTAAACGCCGCAATCAGTTTGTCCCACGGTGTCATTGAAACGCCGATCGCAAATAAGAGCGGATAGGTCACGGCTGTCGAGAAAAAACGCGAAACGCCGAAAGCTCCGTTTTCAATCGAGGCCGGCGCCAGCCTGAACAGCTTAATAAGCACGGCAAGGACGAGCATCACGACAGGAGCCGGAAGCTGAAAGAAATCATGCGCCAGCATGCCGACCAAATACAGGGAAACCGCTAAAATCCCCCCCGAAGCGAAAAAAGACAGATTAAACGCATTGTCATTGGCCGGCTGTTCCAATACAGGAGCGGATTGATCAGACTTATCAACCTTCCCATTGCCCGTCCATTCCGGCTTGCGTTTCCCGATGACGTTCAGCAAACCCGATAACATAATGGCGCACAGGCTGCCGAGCATGATGGACGGCAGCACAAGCGCAAAGGCGTCTCCCTGGGACATCGGCATAATATCGGAGTAGCCGATGGATAAAGGAATCGCGCCCTCGCCGACACCTCCCGCCATAATCGGGACGACAATATAAAGCAGTGTGTGCTGAAAACCGAGCCCGAGAAGCGTCCCGACGCATAAGCCGACGATGGCGGCCGCGATCGAGCCGGCGATCAGCGGAATGAAAATCTTGACGAAAGCTTTGACGAGAGTCTCTCTTTTCATCCCCAGAATACTGCCGACAACGATACCGGCAATAAATAGATAGAGAAAGTTAGAGTTTTCCGTGAATTCTGTTGTTGATGTAATAATGTCTTTCGGAAGCAGGTGGTAGTAGACGACAGCGGACGGAATAAAGGTTGCGAGGATCGCAGGGCCGCCGATGGAACGCACGATCGGAATGGATTTTCCGATCTGGCCGAAGGTAAATCCGAAAAAACTCATGACGGCAATCGATGTCAGGATGTCGCTTTTTACATCGTGTTTCATGACAAACACCGTAATAAGCAAGAAGAGCAGGATATAGATAGGAAGAGGAATAATGCCGATTCTAATATTCATTGCTCTGGCAAACCAATTATCAGTCCGTTGCTGTTTTGGGATTGAATCCGTTTGCAAATTTGGTTGAAGTTCTCCCATGCTTGTTCCCCCAGTCGTTATGTAGTGAAAAATATCCCCATTTAAAGTATACTAAAAAATTTAAATTGTTCATATATTAAGAATTTACTAGAAAACATACTTTCAACTCATTTTCTTTCTTAAAAAGGCGATTTGGCGGCCTTTCCCGCTGAATAAAGCATTTTGTTCGCCACACGAATAAAAAAGAGGTACGATATGGAAGGGACAAAAATCCTAGATGCCGACATAAAATCTCTACAAATTCGACATTAATCGGTCACAATTTCAGCCTATTTTTAGGTATATCGATCTTTTTTTTTAGGCGGAATCGTTGTAAAGTAATGATATTGAATCATTTCTATGACAGCCGGCTGCCCCCCAGGGAGTGCAGGCTGATAATTCATTAGTTTTGACAAATTTGTGAAACGTTGAGCAAATATATCATTTCTTGTGAAATACCGAGCAATGGTTTTGTCTTGTTTGTGAAATGTTGAGCAATTTACCAGATTGGAGGAAAAACATCATGAGTGAGTTGGTTTTAGCCCGCATACAATTTGCATCTACAACATTGTTTCACTTCCTGTTTGTGCCTATGTCTATCGGGCTTGTGTTTATGGTTGCTTTGATGGAGACGCTTTATGTTGTCAAAAAACAAGAGACCTATCTCAAAATGGCTAAATTTTGGGGACATCTCTTTTTAATTAACTTTGCTGTCGGCGTCGTCACAGGGATTCTTCAGGAATTCCAGTTTGGATTGAACTGGTCTGATTATTCCCGTTTTGTCGGAGACGTATTTGGCGCTCCGCTTGCGGTTGAAGCGCTTTTGGCGTTCTTTATGGAATCTATTTTTATCGGATTATGGATTTTCGGCTGGGACCGTTTATCTAAAAAAGTGCATTTGCTTTGCATTTGGCTTGTATCCCTCGGGACGATTATGTCATCTTTCTGGATTTTGACGGCAAACTCATTCATGCAGGAGCCGGTCGGCTTTGCGATTAAAAACGGCCGCGCGGAAATGAATGATTTCGGGGCGCTTTTGACAAACCCTCAGCTTTGGGTTGAATTCCCTCACGTTATTTTCGGGGCGCTTGCAACTGGTGCTTTCTTTATCGCCGGTATCAGCGCATATAAATTATTGAAGAAAAAAGAAGTGCCTTTCTTCCATAAATCTTTCAAGCTTTCTATGATTGTCGGTCTGATCGCCGGTATCGGCGTTGCGTTCAGCGGACATATGCAGGCTGAGCATTTAATGGAATCGCAGCCGATGAAAATGGCCGCCAGTGAAGCGCTTTGGGATGACAGCGGTGATCCTGCCGCGTGGACGGCTTTTGCGAACATTGATACGAATAAAGAAAAAAACACATCAGAAATTTCAATTCCTTACGCACTCAGCTACTTGGCTTATCAGAAGTTCAGCGGCAGTGTTAAAGGGATGAAAACTCTTCAAAAAGAATACGAAAAAACGTACGGAAAAGGCGACTATATCCCGCCTGTTAAAACGACGTTCTGGAGCTTCCGCATTATGGCGGGTGCAGGCGCGCTTATGATTTTTGCCGCGATTGCCGGCTTTATTCTGAACCGCCGCAAAAAGCTTCATACGAGCAAGTGGTATTTACGGGGCATGATCGCACTGATCGCATTCCCGTTCATTGCGAACTCTGCCGGATGGATTATGACTGAAATCGGTCGCCAGCCGTGGACGGTCATGGGGCAATTGACGACCGCACAATCCGTTTCGCCTAACGTAACGACGGGATCTCTGCTGTTTTCAATTATCAGCTTCGGCGTCATGTACTTGATTTTAGGCGCGCTGCTTGTTTTCCTATTCGTTCGTGAAATTAAAAAAGGTGCGGACCATGATGATCACAAGGATGTTCCTGTATCAACAGATCCGTTCAGTCAGGAGGTCTACCATGGGGTCACTTCATGATCTTTGGTTTATACTCGTTTCGATTTTGTTTGTCGGATTTTTCTTTTTAGAAGGTTTTGATTTCGGTGTCGGCATTTCGACCCGATTTCTTGGCCATAATGAATTAGAACGCAGAGTGCTGGTTAACACCATCGGCCCGTTCTGGGATGCGAATGAGGTGTGGCTGATCACAGGTACGGGAGCGATTTTCGCGGCATTCCCGAACTGGTATGCAACGATGCTCAGCGGATATTACATTCCGTTTATCATCATTCTTCTTGCCTTGATGGGCCGCGGCGTGGCATTTGAATTCCGCGGGCAAGTGAACAATCTGAAATGGGTCAAAACATGGGACTGGGTGATTTTCTTCGGAAGCCTTATCCCGCCGTTTTTATTCGGCCTTATCTTTACAAGCTTGTTCCGCGGTGTGCCGATTGACGGACACATGAACATTCACGCAGGTTTTTCAGATATTGTGAACGTGTATTCCGTTCTTGGCGGAGCAGCCGTCACCCTTCTTTCATTCCTGCACGGTTTAATGTTTATCACCTTGCGCACGATCGGTGATTTACAAGAGCGTGCGAGAAAAATGGCAAAACGCGTAATCGGTGTTATCTTTCTTGTTGTACTTGCTTTCTTTGCGATGTCTGCATACGATACGGATATGTTTACACGCCGGGCAAACATCACGATTCCAATATTCGTGCTGATTGTCATCTGCAACGTTCTTGCCATTGTGTTCATGAGCAAGAAAAAAGACGGCTGGGCATTCGGTATGACCGGCGCGGGTCTCGCTTTGACAGTCGCGATGATTTTTATCTCCCTGTTCCCGCGCGTCATGGTCAGCTCGCTGAAAAGCGCGTATGACTTAACAGTAGCTAACGCGTCTTCCGGTGATTATTCACTTAAAGTCATGACAATTGTCGCACTGACTTTGCTGCCGTTTGTCATCGGCAGTCAGATCTGGAGCTATTATGTCTTCCGGAAACGCGTCAGCCATAAGGAGCCTATGACTTATTAATGGGAAAAGACCTGTTTCTTTATAAAGGAATGAAGCGGATTCTTGCGATCATTACGGGATTAACGATCATACAAACGGCCGCCATTATCTTGCAGGCGGAATGGCTGAGCCAGGCGGTAACCGGATTATTTAACGGGAAGCGGATTGCTTCTCTTTATCCGGTTATCGGCTTTTTCCTGCTTGCGTTTTTGGTCCGGCACGCGGTGACAACGGTCCGGCAGAAAATCGTGTACCAATATGCCGCGCAAACCGGCGCAGACTTAAGAAAAAGATTTCTTGAGCAATTGTTCCGTCTCGGCCCCCGCTTTGCGAAAAAAGAGGGGACAGGCCGGATGGTGACGCTGGCGATGGAAGGCATCAGCCAGTTCCGCCGCTACTTAGAGCTGTTTCTGCCGAAAATGGTCAGCATGGCGATCGTGCCGGCTGCCGTTGTCATTTACGTGTTTTTTCAGGATAAAACATCGGCTTTGATTCTGATTCTTGCGCTTCCGATTTTGATTGTATTTATGATCCTGCTCGGACTTGTCGCACAGAAAAAAGCTGATCGCCAATGGAAGTCCTATCAGACGCTTTCCAATCATTTCGTGGATTCGCTCCGCGGACTGGAGACATTGCGGTTTTTAGGATTAAGCAAATCACACAGCAAAAATATTTTTCATGTCAGTGAGAGATACCGCAAGGCGACGATGAGCACGCTCCGGGTTGCGTTTTTATCATCATTCGCCCTTGATTTCTTCACGATGCTGTCGGTGGCGACAGTGGCGGTGTTCCTCGGCTTGCGGCTGATAGACGGACAGATTCTGCTCGGCCCGGCATTGACCGCGCTGATTCTCGCGCCTGAATACTTTCTCCCGGTTCGCGAGGTGGGAAATGATTACCACGCGACATTAAACGGGCAGGAAGCGGGAAAAACCATTCAGGCGATTTTGGCGCAGCCCGGTTTTAAAGAAGAAAAGCCGCTCGAGCTTGATACGTGGACTGACGGAGATGAATTACAGCTTACGCGTTTGTCCGTCCGTGAATCGATGTCTGAATTTAATCTGTCCTTTAAAGGGAAGAGAAAAATCGGGATTATCGGGGAAAGCGGCGCGGGAAAATCGACTCTCATTGATGTGCTGGGCGGCTTTTTAGAGCCTGCGTCCGGTGAAATCAAGGTAAACGGTGAATCCCGCTCGCATCTGCAGTCGGACGGCTGGCAGAAGCAGCTGCTCTATATTCCGCAGCATCCGTACATTTTTGATGACACGCTTTTGAATAATATCCGGTTTTATCATCCTGATGCTTCCCGTGAGGAAACGGCGCAGGCCGCTGCTTCGGCGGGTCTTTCCGAACTGATTCGTGATCTGCCCGGCGGTCTTGACGGCCGGATCGGTGAGGGCGGGCGGGCGCTCAGCGGAGGGCAGGCTCAGCGTGTCGCGCTGGCCAGAGCCTTTTTAGGAAACCGTCCGATTCTCCTTTTGGATGAGCCGACCGCTCACCTTGATATTGAAACAGAGTATGAAATAAAAGAAACGATGAAAGACCTGTTTGAAAATAAGCTTGTTTTTCTGGCCACTCATCGTCTTCACTGGATGCTTGAAATGGACGAAATTATCGTGCTTGATGACGGCGCAGTGGCGGAAATCGGCACCCACGACGAATTGATGGCGAAACAAGGCGTATACGCCAAACTTGTAGAGGCGCAACTGGGGGAAAGAACATGAGGAAAGAAGAATGGATTCTGCCGTATATTAAGCAAAATGCCCGTTTGTTTGTTCTTGTGATTTTTTTAGGCGCGGTGACGATTTTTTCGGCGGCCTTTCTCATGTTTACTTCCGGTTTTTTGATCTCAAAGTCAGCAACTAGGCCTGAGAATATCCTGCTGGTGTACGTTCCGATTGTGGCCGTGCGCACCTTCGGGATCGCCCGTTCAGTTTCCCGGTATGCCGAGCGTCTGACGGGGCATCATATCATTTTGAAAATCGTGTCCGACATGCGGGTGCGGCTTTACAATCTGCTGGAGCCGGCCTCTCTCATGCTCTCTTCCCGTTTCCGGACGGGCGACATGCTCGGCATTTTGGCTGAGGATATTGAGCATTTGCAGGATGCGTTTTTAAAAACGATTTTCCCCGGGGTTTCCGCTTTGCTGCTCTATGCGGCATCCGTTATCGGGCTCGGCTTTTTTTCCTGGCCGTTTGCCGCTCTTGCGGCGATTTACCTGTTTGTATTGGTTGTCTTATTTCCGGTTGTGTCGCTTCTTGTGACGAGAGCGAAAAACATGAGGCTGAAAAGCGGACGGAATACGCTCTACAGCCGGCTGACAGATGCCGTGCTCGGCGTGAGCGACTGGATGTTCTCGGGACGTCAGGCCGCCTTTATTTCCTCTTATGAAGAGAAAGAAAAGGCATGGTTTGACCTCGAGAGCAAACGTCAGCGATTTACGAGGCTGCGCGATCTCGCCGCACAATGCCTTGTCGGCGGCTTCATATTGATCATGCTGTTCTGGACGGCAGGTCAGTATGCGGACGGCAGCATCGCCAACACGATGATCGCGGCCTTTGTGCTTGTTGTATTTCCATTGACGGAGGCGTTTTTGCCCCTTTCGGATGCGCTGACGGAAGTACCTTCTTATCAGGATTCGATCAGAAGAATGAGTAAGGCGGCTCCGGAGCTGCGGGGGCGTGAGGTGAAGCAGTCAGATGAGAAACTGGATGTCACTGATGTGACACTGGCGTTTGATAACGTGTCATTTTCTTATGATCAGCACAGTCATGTGCTTGACCGCTTTTCCTTCACTCTCCGCCAGGGTGAAAAAATGGCGTTGCTCGGCAGGAGCGGCTCCGGTAAGTCGACCTCTCTCGCTTTAATTGAAGGCGCCTTAGTTCCCGATTCAGGCAAAGTGACACTGAACGGGCTGGAAACTGCGGCCGTACAGGATCAGATTTCCTCAGCGGTAGCCGTTTTGAATCAGAAGCCTCATCTCTTTAATACGAGCATTATGAACAATATCCGGCTCGGAAACGGCAAGGCGAGTGATGAAGATGTTAAGCGTGCGGCGCGGCAAGTGAAGCTGCACGACTATATTGAATCACTGCCTGACGGGTATGAAACGTCCGTGCAGGAGACGGGGATTCGTTTCTCAGGCGGGGAACGGCAGCGGATCGCGCTTGCCCGTATTCTGCTTCAGGATACGCCGGTCATTATTCTTGATGAACCGACGGTCGGCCTTGATGCGGTCACTGAACGCGAATTGCTTGATACGATTTTTGACGTCTTTAAAGAGAAAACGATTCTCTGGATTACACACCATCTAGCAGGTGTGGAAACAGCTGATAAGATTGTCTTTTTAGAAAATGGAAAAGCAGAAATGGAAGGAACCCATCAAGAGCTGCTTGCAGAAAACGAACGGTACCGGAAGCTTTACCGTCTTGATGTTCCGATCAGAACATAAACAGCCGCAAACGTGCGGCTGTTTTTTTGTGCGGTTTAAAATCTCTTCTTGTTTGGAATATAAATAAGAGACAGAAGAGGAGGTACAGAGATGAACATACTGGATTGGACGGAACGGGATGTGAAAGATACATTGCCAAAGCGTGAGGCAGACAGCCATAAGGGGACGTTCGGGACGGCGTTATTGCTGGCCGGAAGCGATGACATGCCGGGAGCCGCCCTTCTTGCAGGTTTGGGCGCGATGAGAAGCGGTGTCGGCAAGCTCGTCATCGGTACATCGGCAGGCGTCATCCCGCTCATTGTCCCGGTGCTGCCGGAAGCGACGTACTGGCGGGACGGGTGGAAAAAAGCCGCGGCGGGTCAGCCGGAAGAAACCATCCGGGCCGCGGCCATCGGGCCGGGGCTTCCCCAAACGGACGAAGTGCAGCAGGCGGCTGACCAGCTGCTTTCTGCCGATTATCCCGTCATACTGGATGCGGGCGCCATAACGAAAAGAACCTATCCGGAAAGGAAAGCCCCGGTGATCTTGACGCCTCACCCCGGCGAATTTTCAAGGATGACAGGCCTTCCGATTCAAGAGATTCAGCAGAACAGAGCGGCATATGCCGCGGAATGGGCGGAGCGGCTTCATGTCACGATTGTCCTGAAAGGAAACGAAACCATTATCGCTTTTCCTGACGGGGAGTGCCGCCGGAATACAACCGGAAACGGTGCGCTTGCAAAAGGCGGGACCGGCGACACGCTGACGGGAATGATCCTCGGTATGCTGTGCTGTCATCAAGACCCGAAACATGCCGTATTGAACGCCGTCCGCCTTCACGGCGAATGTGCGGAGTTATGGACGGAAGAGCGCTCCGCACATACCTTATTGGCGCACGAACTTTCCGAACTGCTGCCGCGTGTATGGAAGGAATATGAATAAAGAAAAGGCGTCTTCATAGGGAAGGCGCCTCTTTTTGTTTTAACCTTGATTTCATCAGAACATAATACAACAGCGACGGAACGGCCAGCCCGACGACCCAGGCGATGTCGCCTCCGCCGAATATTTCAGCGAGCGGCCCGATGTAAAAGGACGTATTGATAAACGGGATTTCTAATATGATCGACAAAACGAATGCGGCCGCTGTAATCCAGTTGACCCTGCCGTATTGTCCGTTGACGTCAAACATCGATTTGACGTGGTATTTTCCGCGGCGGACAAAATAGTAATCCACGAGGTTGATCGCTGTCCATGGAATTAAGAAATAACTGATAAAAAAGATGAAATTTAAAAACAGTTCCATGAAATTGCTTTGGCCTAGAAGACTTAACACAGTACCCGCTGCCGTCACATAAAGGATCATTACCACTCTCGTTTTAGGCGTCACCTTCAGTTTTAAAAACGGCTCCAAGGTGGTCGTGGTTGACATAAAGGCTCCGTATAAATTAAAGACGTTGATCGCCATTTGTCCGAACAGGACGATGATCAGCATAATAAAGGAAAACGGGCCGAACAATCGGACAATTTCATTTCCGGCATTAGCAGTGAATCCCGGGAGCGCCGTCGTCAAAATAGCGCCGAGAAGCATCATCCAGATAGAACTGACTGACGTACCTGCGTAGCTGTACCAAAAGGTATGCGATGCCGGTGTTTTGACCGGAAGATAACGGGAATAATCTGCGACATATGGCGCGTATGCCAGCTGCCATGTGGCCACCGCGCTGACCGCCACTAAGAAAACAGGCAGATCTAATGAGCCGGGCGCCCAGCTTCCTGAGGGAATCGGCAGTTGAAAAATAAGAATCGTTGCAGCAAAAAAAACGGCAAAGGAGGTCCAAGAGAGGATTTTCTGCATTTTGTGAATCAGATCATGACCGTAGATCGTGAGTAAAAAACAGATGGCGCTTAAGCCGATAATACACCATGAAGCCGGAATCGGTACAAAGCTGCTCAGTGTACCGGCTGCGAGAATCGTACTGCTCGCAAAGAAGCCCAGGTAGATAAACATGACCAAAAAGAGGGGCAGAATCGCTCCGATCACGCCGAATTGCGCGCGGCTTTGAATCATTTGCGGAATTCCGAGCTGAGGTCCTTGTGCGGAATGAGACGCCATAAAGATTGCGCCGATAAAGGTTCCGATCATAATGGCGGCGATACTCCAAAAGAGATCGAGTCCCATTGTAACGGGCAGTGTGCCTGTGACTAACGTCGTTATATGCATATTCGCCCCGAACCAAACGGGGAATAAATCTTTGGCCTTTCCGTGTCTTTCGTGATGCGGAATATGTTCAATCGTTCGCCTTTCTACTTTCAATAGATAATCTCCTCCGTATGTCTTCTTTTAACATAAAGTCATAGCTTAACAGATTGACTTACCGTTTACAAATTCCAGTACACAGGAAAAACATTGTAAAGCCTCGCTGACAGCCGTTCTGAGATTTTTTGTGAAACTGAACAGACACTGCCGCCAAAACGATTTACCGGGGTTTAAAAGGCATGGAGATGCTTACGGACTAATATGTATGAAGGAGAAATGTGTCAATCTTTTGACGAATGGAGCTATTATTCGCTAAGCTTTAAGAATAGTTTACTTTGTGTAAATTTCATAAACGAAAAGGGGATTGATGATATGTGTACAAGTCTTACATTGAAAACGGCAGATGGTAATCACCTATTGGCGCGAACGATGGATTTTGCTTTTCAGCTCGACACCGACGTCATGCTGTACCCTCGTCAGTACAGCTGGAAAAGCGAAGCTGACGGCAGGCTGCATAAGACGAAATACGCATTTATCGGCATGGGGAGAAATCTCGGCAATATTCTGTTTGCCGACGGCGTGAATGAAAAAGGGCTGTCTTGTGCGACGCTGTATTTTCCGGGCTTTGCGGGATACGAGAAAGCGGAACGGGAGGGCACGTGCCACATCGCTCCTCATGAGTTCGTCACATGGGCCTTATCAAACTGTGAATCTCTTGAAGACGTAAAGGAAAAGCTCGCTTCACTGACAATTGTAGAGAAGAAGTTAATGTTATTGGATACGGTGCTGCCCCTTCATTGGATTTTATCAGACCGCACGGGGGGCTGCATTGTGATCGAGCCGACGCCGGAAGGTATGAAAGTCTATGACAACAAACCCGGAGTGATGACCAACAGTCCTGAATTTCCTTGGCATGTGACCAATCTGCGCCATTATATCGGAATCAGGCCGCAGCAGTCAGAAAGCAAAACATTGGGCGGAATGACATTAACCGCATTCGGCCAAGGATCTGGAACGATCGGGCTTCCCGGTGACTACACGCCGCCATCCCGATTCATCAGGGCCGCTTACCTGAAAGAGCATTTAGAGCCTGCCGCTCATGAAACAGATGGCGTTACGGCCGCTTTTCACGTGCTGTCCAATATGAATATTCCAAAAGGCGCGGTGATCACCGAGGAGAATGAAATTGATTATACGCAGTATACGTCCGTCATGTGCTGTGACACGGGGAGCTATTACTTTCATCTGTACGACAACCGGCAGATCCATAAAGTAAGTTTATTCCATGAAGATCTTGACCGTCCGGAGCCGAAAGTATTTGCGGCTGTGGCGGAGCAGAATATACAGGAGCTTAATTAGCTCAAAAAAAAACAGGACGCGATTGTCCTGTTTTTTTGTTTAATACGGATCTGACGGATGGCTTTCCCGTTCAGCCTGCTTTGCGGCCTGTGCCGCATCCGTAGTGCCGATCGGCCCGCCGCTGTTGCTTTCGGAGGCTTTTTTCAGCCCTTCCGCCACGCGTTTACCGTAGTCCGGATCAGCTTTTGTGAAATTCTCAATCATTTGGTCCTGAATGTCTTTCCGGCAGGAAGAGAGCGTATTGACCAAGTTTGTGATCAATTCGTTCCGTTCAAATTCCGAAAAGCGGCGGTACGTTTCTCCGGCTTGGCCGAAGTTATTCGACCGGTCGATTGCTTCCCGCTTTACGTCTCCTTCGACATGAGGCGTATGGTCTTTACCATCCTGCTTCGCTTCTTTCAGTCCGCCCATAATAGACGGCTCATAGTTGACGTGCGGGTTTTGCCCTTCTGCCCGATCGACCCGATACTGCATTTGCCCGCCTTCCTGGTTGGTGGCGACATGCTTTTTCGGCGAGTTGATCGGAAGCTGCAGGTAATTTGCGCCGACGCGGTACCGCTGGGTATCTGAATAGGCGAATGTCCGCCCTTGAAGCAATTTGTCATCTGAAAAATCAAGCCCGTCCACAAGCACGCCCGTTCCGAATGAGGCTTGTTCCACTTCCGCATGGTAGTTTTCCGGGTTTTTGTTCAGAACCAATTTGCCGATCGGCTTCCAAGGAAAATCGTCTTTATACCACAGTTTTGTCGGGTCAAGCGGATCAAAATCCAGTTCGGGATGCTCGTCATCATTCATGATTTGCGCATACACTTCCCACTCAGGATAATCGCCTTTTTCAATCGCGTCATACAAATCCTGTGTCGCATGGTTAAAGTTTTTCCCCTGAATCTCTTCCGCTTCCTTCTGTGTCAGGTTGCGGATGCCCTGTTTCGGTTCAAAGTGATATTTGACGAGCACGGCTTTTCCTTCTTCATTGACCCATTTGTACGCATGGACGCCTGAGCCCTGCATCTGCCGATAGTTGGCCGGGATGCCCCATGGCGAAAACAAGAAAGTGATCATATGAGTCGCTTCCGGTGATTGGGAGATGAAGTCGAAAATACGCTCACCGTCCTGTATGTTCGTAACCGGATCAGGCTGAAATGCGTGAACAAGATCCGGAAACTTCAGCGGATCACGGATAAAAAAGATTTTCAAGTTATTGCCGACCAGATCCCAGTTGCCGTCTTCCGTATAAAGCTTAACGGCAAAACCCCGGGGATCACGCAGTGTTTCCGGCGAGTGCTTTCCGTGATTGACGGTTGAGAAGCGAACAAACGCCGGTGTTTTCGTTCCTTTCTTTTGGAACACCTTCGCCCTTGTGTATTTTGAAATCTCCTCGTCTCCAAAACTTCCGTATGCCTCAAAGTATCCGTGTGCGCCGGCGCCGCGCGCGTGAACGACGCGCTCCGGAATCCGTTCACGGTCAAAGTGGCTGATTTTCTCTAAAAAATCATAATTCTCCAATGTCGTCGGCCCTCTATTGCCGACTGTCCTGACATTCTGGTTGTCAGTGACCGGATGGCCCTGCCGGTTTGTCAGCGTGTCTTCTGACTCGCCTTTACCGGTCGTCTTACTGGAAAGCGCTTCTTCGCTGTCTTTGTTATTTTCCATTGCTGAACCCTCCTTTTTGAACGGTATCAATATGCCCAGCAGAGCCATTTTTTAAAACCGGTTTTCAAAAGAAGAGGTTATTCCGCAATCGGCGTTAAAGATCCGCCGTTCTATACTCAGGCCAGCCATAACAGCCATAAATAAAGCCCGATCAGGGTGATGAATAACGTCGGAACGGTTAATATCAGACCTGTTTTGAAATACATTCCCCAGGAAATTTTCACGTTTTTCCGGCTCAGCACATGGAGCCATAACAATGTCGCCAGCGACCCGATCGGCGTGATTTTCGGCCCGAGGTCCGAACCGATAACATTCGCGTAAATCAATGCTTCTCTCATCAGTCCGTGAGCGTCCGTTCCGCTGATGGCTATGGCGTCAATCATCACCGTCGGCAGGTTATTCATAACGGAGGACAGAACCGCAGCGATAAAACCCATTCCGAGCGTCCCCGCCAACAGTCCGTGATCCGCCGCTTTCTGAATAAGCTGAGAAAGAAGATCCGTCAGTCCGGCATTCCGCAAGCCGTACACGACAACATACATGCCGACAGAAAAAAACACGATGGCCCACGGGGCGTCCTTGATGACTTGTTTTGCAGGGACGGCGGGGCTTCGCTGCGCCAGAATGAGAAAAATAACCGCGATGGAGCCGGCAACGAAGGACACAGGGATCGACAGCAGCGCGCTGACGAAATACCCGATCAATAAAACGGCCAGGACACCCCATGATAACCGGAAAAGGCGCTCATCCTTAATGGCGGATGCAGGATGTTTCACAAGGCCGGTGTCAAACCGTTTCGGAATGTTTTTTCTGAAATAGAGATACAGCACCAAAATGCTTGCCGCCAAAGAAAAGAGGTTGGGCACCAGCATACGTGATGCATATTCAATGTATCCGATATGAAAGTAATCCGCGGATACGATATTGACCAAATTGCTGACCACGAGCGGGAGCGAGGTAGTGTCGGCGATGAACCCTCCGGCGATAATAAACGGTAAAATCAGCTTTTCAGGTAAATCTAAAGCCCGCACCATCGCCAGTACGATCGGCGTCAAAATGAGCGCCGCTCCGTCATTGGCAAACAGGGCGGAGACCACAGCCCCTAAGACGGAAACATAGAGAAACATCCGCAGCCCGCTGCCTTTGGCCGCCATGGCCATATGCAGCGCGGCCCATTCAAAAAATCCGATGCTGTCAAGAATCAATGAAATGATAATAATGGCGATAAAGGCAAGTGTCGCATTCCAGACGATTCCCGTCACTTCCGCGATATCATGCAGGCTGACTGCCCCCGCAATCAAAGCGAGGACCGCTCCGCCGCAGGCAGACCAGCCGATTGATATGTGTTTCGGCTGCCAAATGACAAATACAAGTGTCAGCACAAAAATCAGTGCTGATAAAACCGCAATTCCCAAGAATATATCCTCCTTATCGGCATGAAACAGTGGCTTCTTTTTGCCGCAATGTCTGTAAAACGCCGTCTTTTTCATCTATCTGCTGCAGAATGGAGCGGACCAGCGCGTATTCCGGACCGGACGGATGAATGGCATAGTACCGCCACTGGCCTTCCCGCCTTTCCCGCACAAGCCCGGCGTTCTTTAATTTCCGCAAGTGCTGGCTGATGCCGGGCTGACTCATGCCAAAAATGGCCGTCAGCTCACAGACACAGTATTCTTTCTCCTTCAGAAACTTCAGCATCAAAAGCCTTGTCGTGTCGCTGAGAAGTTTGAGGCATTGGCTGACCGCTTCGGAACTTAAGGCGTTATGCTGCCGTTGCATGCTCTCACTCCTTTTTTACATCATTATATAAGCATCTGTTTATATAAGTAAATAACAATATAAAAAAGCCGGCTTTGCACGTTTTGCAAAACCGGCTCATGTTTATTTTTGGAACAGCTTTTTCGCTTCATCCATTGCTAATTTATTTCCCAGTGCCGAATAATCAAGCCAAGGCTGATCGGCAATCTTATAGACGTGGTTTGCTTTCACGGCCTTCAGCCCTTTCCATACAGCGCTTTTTTGCAATTCTTTAAAAGCTTGCTGTGACTTGTCGTCTCTGTTAACGACCACGAAAATCGCATCTGCGTTGTAATCCGGCAGCACTTCTTGAGAAATGACCTCATAAGGGCGGGAGGTGTTCATGTCTTTAATGCCGTCAGCAGGCTTCAGTTTCAGGTCATCAAACAGAATCGGACCCATCGGGCGGCGTGTGCTGAAGACGCGAAGTTCTTTTGCATTCACGCGGATCGCCATGACTTTGGCGTTTTTCCCTAATTCCTTATCGATCATAGATTTGACTTGTTTTGTTTCATCTTCGTAATCTTGAATAAAGGTTTTCGCTTCTTTTTCACGGTTGACGATTTTTCCGATGTCTTTTAAATGATCGCGCCAAGTGCCTTTATCAAGGTCGAAAACGTGTGTGTTTCCGATTTTCTTGTATTTTGACACATCTTTTCCTGCAAATTCTTTATCAAGATAAATGTTGTCAGGGTTCAGTTCGAGTAACGCTTCCATATCCGGATCTGAGGCAGGGCCGAGTTTTTTCGTGTCTTTCAGCTGATTTTTTACATGAGGGAGAAAATCTTTTAATTCTCCGCCCACGACGGAACCGGCCGGTGTAATGCCGAGAGCCAGCAGGTCATTTGTCAGGTGAATGGACATCGAAGCGATTTTATGATCACCGGATGCCTTTTTTGTCTCTGGCTGTGTTGAATCGGATTGGCAGGCTGCCAATAAAAAAATACACATGAAACTGACGAGGGCAATTATTTTTTTCATGAGAAGACTCCTTGTTTTATGTTTTGATTTTCATAACCAGATAGAGAAAATACGGCGCGCCGATGGCTGCCGCAACCACCCCGGCCGGAATGGCGTTCGGCTGAAACAGAGAGCGGCCGATGGTATCTGCCGCGACAAGAATGACAAGGCCGATTAACCCCGCAATCGGGATGATATGCTGATGCATGGTGCCGACGAGCCGTCTCGCCAAGTGAGGGGCGGCAAAGCCGATAAAGCCGATTCCGCCGGCCATCGCCACACTCGCGCAAGACAGGCCGACCGCTATGGCGATCAGCATGATCCTTTTTCTCTGCACGTGTGCGCCAAGTCCTGCGGCGGCCTGGTCACCGAGCATTAAAATGTTCAAAGACCGGGCGTTAAGCCATGCAAGCGGTGCGAGAATGCCGATCCAGGGCAATAGCGACCATACATGAATCCAGTCCCTGCCCCAGACGTTTCCTACCAGCCAGCGGGAAGCGAATGTATAGGTTTCTTCATTCAGACGCAGCGACATAAACAATGTAACGGCGCTGAAGCCCGCGGAAACGGCGATCCCGACTAACAGCATGCGGATCGTTAAAAAGCCGTTCAGCCTGTCGTACGTGAGCACTACGATCAGCAGAGCGGCGAGGGTTCCGCCCGCAAACGTAAATAACGGGATGAACATTGACGCCTGCGCCTCGAGTGAATGAAAGAACGTGATATACATCATCAGACCGAACGAAGCCCCGGCATGAAGCCCAAGGATACCCGGATCGGCAAGCGGATTCCGGGACACGCCCTGCAAAATAGCGCCCGACACGCCTAAGCCGATACCGGCCAGCATCGTCACCAGTATCCGGGGGAGCCGGTAATCGAATAAAACGGTTGTGCTTTGAAACGTGCCGTATCCGAACAGCGTTTTTCCCACCGTAAAGGGAGAAAGCCGGAATGAGCCCGTATGCAGCCCGATCAGAATAATGCAAATAGCGATGATCAGCAGAATGAGGCCTGCCGCCGCCGCTTTTTTGGTTTCCTTCTGCACCTTCATTTATAATTCTCTCCCTTCCTTGCGGGCAATATAAAGAAAGAAAGGGACACCGACAAGTGCGACCATGATGCCTATTGCCAATTCTCTCGGGGGACTGACCGTGCGCGAGGCCAAGTCGGCCAAAATCAAAAGAATCGCCCCAAGCAACGCGGACATCGGAATAATCAGCCTGTACGTAACGCCGACGATCTTGCGGGCGATATGGGGGATGACCAGCCCGACGAAGCCGATTGCACCGGCAGCGGAAACAGACACACCGGCAAGAACAACGGCGATCATTAATCCCGCGGCTCGCGTCAGAGCGGTGTTCACCCCTAAATTCGCCGCAACGTCATTTCCCATTGAGAGAAGGGTGACGGACCGGCCCATGAATGTCGCGAGAATGATGAAGACCGCAATCACGGGAGCAAGGACTTGTAAATGAGCCCACTTGATTCCTGAGACCCCGCCGGCGTACCAGAAGGCCAAATCCTGGCTTAAATCGTAATAAATCGCCACACCTGTGCTGAGTGAATGTAATAGAGCGGCTACAACCGCCCCGGCAAGCGTCACTTTTAAAGGTGTCATGCTGCTTTTTCCCGCCGCGCTGATAAAGAAAATCAAGCCTGTGCTTGCCAGTGCGCCCAAAAACGACATCACCATCAGCAGGGCGTATGACAAATGAGGGAAAAAAGCAAAGCTGAGCGCAACAACAAACATGGCTCCTGCATTTACGCCTAAGACACCCGAATCGGCAAGCGGGTTTCTCGTGACACCTTGCATGAGGGCGCCGGCTGCTGCAAAGGCGGCGCCTGTAACGGCCGCGCCGAGCACTCTCGGAAGGCGCAATTCATGAATGATCTGCTGGCCCGTCATGTTTGGATTGTAATCAGCAATCGCCGACCAAACCGTATGTAAAGTAATGTCTTTCGCGCCGAATGAGACGGCGAAAAAAATAGACACAAGCAGTCCGATTACCGCGATCAGGAAGAAAACCCCGTTTTTTAAGATGCTGATCAGACGGCTTGCGGACGTGACAGAATCGCTCAAAAATCAATTCACCTACTTTTATGATCATTGTCCGGTATTTATTGAACATGAGAATCATTTTCATTTGAACCATCATATTATAACCAGCCGATTTTCAAAACGCAATAGAGTGTTCAACAATGATGCCCTTTTTTCTTTCATGTTTATATTGTAAAAAAGAAGTGAAAAACGTGAAAGAGGGAATTGAATATAATCAGAAAGGGGGGAGACAAATGGCGGGAGAACGAAAGCCTTTGCCGATTGAATTTTACCAAAGACCGTCAGTAGAGCTTGCTCCTTTATTGCTCGGCTGTCTCTTAGTAAAAGAGACGGATGAGGGAACGGCTTCAGCCTTTATCGTGGAAACGGAAGCTTATATGGGAGCGGATGACCGGGCGGCGCACAGCTTCGGCAACCGGCGCACGAAACGGACGGAAATTATGTTCCACGAGGCGGGCCGCATTTATACATACGTCATGCACACCCATACATTAATGAACGTCGTCGCCGCTGACATCGGCATTCCGCAGGCCGTGTTAATCAGGGCGGCAGAGCCCCATGAAGGTCAGTTCCTGATGGAGCGCAGGAGACCGGACAGACCCCCGAGAGAGTGGACAAATGGCCCGGGGAAGCTGACGAAGGCGATGGGCATTTCAATGAACGACTACGGCGGCATGATCACGGAACAGCCGCTGTATATTACGGAAGGCTTTACACCGGAGCATATATCAACAGGCCCGAGAATCGGGATTGACAACAGCGGAGAAGCTCGGGATTATCCGTGGCGCTATTGGGTGACGGGGAACCGGTATGTCTCACGCTGACCATGTTTACAGCCGCTGATAACAGGGGAAAGACAAGGTAAAAGAAAGGGGATTCAAACATTGAAAAAATTTTTCAAAACAATTATCAAATGGGCGCCCGTCATCTATCCGATCATCAGAAAAATCGTAAAAGAACGGAAGTCATCTAAGCGAAACCGCATGTCCGCTTCCCGAACAGCCGGCTGATCCGGCTGTTTTTTTACGGGCTTTGCCTCAGGCTGCTGCATTGACTTGAAAACCTCCCCATTATAGAATTTACATACATTTACCCCTTTTTCATCCTTTTTGCCTATTTTTTACGTCTGCATCTGATCTGATAGGAGGTTTTTCTCATGCTTCATGGGCGGCTTCGTGAACTTCTGCGCTTGCTTTTAGCTGCTGAAACACCGGTTACAAGCTCAGTCATCGCTGCAAAAGTAAAGGTAACGACGCGGACGGTCCGCAATGACATAAAGGAACTGCAAACCATTGTCGAAAAACACGGCGCTTCCATTCAATCTGTCAGAGGGAGCGGCTATAAGCTGCTGATCCGGGATGAGCAGCCGTTTAAAAACTGGCTTCAGGACAATTTCCAGCAGAACAGCGCCGTGCCGATTTTTCCCGAAGAACGGATAAATTATCTGATGAAAAGACTGCTTCTGACCGACGGCTACCTCAAGCTGGATGACTTGGCAGAAGAATTGTTCATCAGTAAATCCACACTTCAATCCGATCTGAAAGAAGTAAAAAAACGGCTCCGCCCCTATGACATCATTTTGGAAACAAGGCCGAACTACGGCTTTAAACTGCGCGGCGAAGAGCTCCGTCTCCGTTATTGTATGGCGGAATACTTAGTGGACGACCGCGAGCCTGAGCCTGATCTCCTGAGTGAGAAGGCCGGTATTCTGCCGAAAGACGACATTCAAGTGATCCGATCAGCCATTATGAAGCAGGTTCGAAACCATAAGATCCCGCTTTCTTTCTTCGGCCTGAACAATCTCATCATCCATATCGCCATTGCCTGCAAACGAATCCGGACAGAAAACTATGTATCTCTCATTCCGGAGGATCTTCATGATATTAAGCTTGAAACAGAATATCAGTCAGCGGAAGCCATCGTCAAAGAGCTTGAATCGGCGCTATCCGTCACCTTTCCCGAACAGGAAACCGCCTATATCGCCATTCACCTGCTCGGGACAAAACGCATGACCCAGTCACAAATGGAAGGAAAAGAGCTTACAAGGCTGATAGACGGGGAGACCAGCCGTTTGACAGAGGCGATGATTGAAGCCATTGAGCGGGAGCTGAAGCTCGGAATCACGGACGACAATGAGCTGAAAGCAGGTCTTGCGCTCCATATCAAGCCGGCGATTAACCGAAACCGGTACGGAATGAACCTGAGAAACCCGATGCTTTCCGCCATAAAGGAAAATTACCCGCTAGCATTTGAAGCGGGAGTGATTGCGGGAATCGTGATTAAGGAGCAAACCGGCATTGATATTCATGAAAATGAGATCGGGTATTTGGCGCTTCATTTCGGGGCCGCCATCGAAAGGAGAAAGACAGAACGGCCGCCTAAGCGCTGCTTGATTGTCTGTGCGTCCGGCGCCGGCAGCGCGCAGCTTTTAAGAGAAAAGCTGCGTTCACGGTTCGCAAAGCGCCTTGAAATCGTCGGCACAGCTGATTACTGCAGCCTTGACCAGCTTTCTTTTGAGTCGATTGATTTTGTGGTCAGCACAGTGCCGATCAAAAAAGACCTGCCCGTTCCCGTATTAAAGGTTCATACACTGTTGGGCGGCGGGGATTTTACAAAAATCGACGCCATGCTGGAAGAAAAGCGGGAACAATTGAACTTTCTGAAACCGGAGCTGGTATTTTTGCAGCAGGATCTGGAGACGAAGGAGGACGTCATCCGTTTTCTCGGACATCAGGTTGCAAAAGCCGGCCTCGCTTCTGATACTCTGACCGATTCTATTTTTGAAAGGGAAGCAATTTCTCCTACGAGTTTCGGCAATCTCACGGCGATTCCGCATCCGCTCGTTCCGCAGACAGACACGACGTTTTGGGCGGTGTGCACGCTGAAGAAACCGATTGACTGGGCGGATAAGCGTGTCCAATTTGTCTGCCTGCTTTGCGTCGAGAAAGAGAGCAAAGCCGACCTCCAGCATATGTACAAATGGCTAGGGGGCATGTTAGATGATCCGGCTGCGGTGAGCCGTCTCTTAAAATGCACAGCCTATCACGAGGTTTTACAAGTATTCAGAGACAAACGATCAGAGAAAGACCGGGATACACCTTTTTTCCGTTAGCAGCGGAAAAAGCCTGAGTAGTTCTGAAAGCGATTTCATAATATGATGGTACTAACACCGAGACATACAAAATATCAAACTTTCAGGAGGTCTTTTACATGAATATATTACTCGTTTGTGCAGCAGGGATGTCAACAAGCTTACTCGTCACCAAGATGGAAAAAAGCGCGCAGGAACAAGGAAAAGAATATAAAATCTGGGCTGTGTCAGGCGATTCAGTCAACCAGCATATAGATAAAGCGGACGTATTGCTGCTTGGGCCTCAAGTCCGTTATTTGCTTCCGCAGCTGAAAAAATTGGGTGAATCAAAAGGAGTGCCGGTTGAAGTCATTAATACCGTCCATTACGGCACATGCAACGGAGCGGAGGTTCTGAAATCAGCAGAACAGCTCGGAAACGCATCGTAGAAAGGGGCGGGCCGTGTGAATAAGGTGAATCAGTTTTTAGAAGAGAAAGTCATGCCCATTGCCGGGAAAATTGCTTCCCAGCGGCATCTGCAAGCATTACGTGACGGGATCATCCTCACCATGCCGCTTATCATCATCGGTTCGTTTTTTCTGATCATCGGCAACCTGCCGATTCCGGGATACGCGGATTTCATGGCAAAGACGTTCGGAAGCGCGTGGTCTCAAAAACTGCAATATCCGGTTGATGCGACCTTTGAAATCATGGGCCTTGTCGCCGCTTTTGGAATCGCCTACCGTCTGGCCGAAAAATACGGGGTGGACGCTTTATCGGCCGGTGCGATATCTCTGGCGGCGTTTCTCTTGGCAACGCCGTACAAAGTTCCGTTTCTGCCGTCCGGCGCAAAAGAGGAAATCATGGTCGGCGGCGGCATTCCGCTTTCTCTCATGGGAAGCAAAGGGCTGTTTGTCGCAATGATCATCGCCATGCTGTCGACGGAAATCTACCGCTTGATCATCCAGCGGAATTTCGTCTTCAAAATGCCGGACGGCGTGCCTCCGGCGGTCAGCAAATCGTTTGTCGCTTTAATTCCCGGTTTTGCCGTCGTCTTTCTCATCTGGGGTGCGCGTTTAATCGTCGAAGCGACGCCGTTTGAAAGCCTTCATAATATTGTAAGCGTTGTACTGGGGACGCCGCTCTCGATTCTTGGCGGAAGTCTCGGCGGAAGCCTGATAGCTGAAGCGGTTCAAATGCTCTTGTGGGCGTGCGGATTACACGGGGCGAACATTGTCGGCGGCGTCATGGCGCCGATCTGGTTCGGAGCGATGGATGCCAACCGGATTGCATTTCAGGCGGGCGATGCGCTGCCGAATATTTTCACCCAGCAGTTCTTTGAAATCTGGATCAACATCGGCGGAAGCGGCGCGACACTGGCGCTCGTGGTCACCATGTTTCTCCGCGCGCGAAGCAAGCAGATGAAGCAGCTTGGGAAACTCGCCATCGGGCCGGCCGTCTTTAATATTAATGAGCCGATTATTTTCGGAATGCCGATCGTCATGAACCCGATGCTTCTCATCCCGTTCATCATCACACCGCTTGTCACACTGACTCTTACCTATATCGGCATGAGCACAGGCCTCGTCGCCAAACCTGCCGGCATTGCCGTCCCGTGGACGATGCCGCCGATTTTCTCCGGCTATCTGGCCACAGGCGGAAAAATATCAGGGGCTGTCATGCAGGCGATTAATATCATCGCAGCCTTTATCGTGTACTATCCGTTCTTCAGAATGTGGGATTCGCAAAAGCTGAAAGAAGAAAACGAACTTGAACAATCGCAGGCGCCAGCCGTACAGGGAGACGAAAAAGCCGTGCTTTAGAGAAAGGGAGTGAAAGACATGAATGAGAAAATGGAACAGACCATTTTTCAGATCATCCTGCATGGCGGCAATGGCAGAAGCGCATCAATGGAGGCCATTGCCGCCGCAAAGCGGGGAGACAGAGCCCTGGCGGAAGAAAAGCTTCAGGAAGCCGCAAGGGAACTGACTGAAGCCCATCATTATCAGACCGAACTGATCCAAAATGAAGCCGGCGGAGAAAAAACAGACATGACGCTTTTGATGGTACATGCGCAAGACCATTTAATGAATGCCATGACCGTGAAAGACTTGGCCGCAGAGTTAGTCGAGATTTATGAAAAAGTGAGTCTGCAAGGGGGAGCAAAAATATGACAAAAGGAATTAAAATTGTAACGATCGGCGGAGGTTCAAGCTATACACCGGAGCTTGTGGAAGGCATCATTAAGCGCTATGATGAACTGCCTGTCAGAGAATTATGGCTCGTCGACATTCCTGAAGGCGAGAAAAAGCTCAATATCGTCGGCACGCTTGCAAAACGCATGGTCGAAAAAGCGGGGGTTCCGATAGAGGTTCACCTGACGCTTGACCGGAGAGAAGCCTTGAAGGATGCGGATTTCGTAACAACTCAATTCCGCGTCGGTCTTCTTGAGGCCCGCGCCAAAGATGAACGGATTCCGTTAAAATACGGCGTAATCGGGCAGGAGACAAACGGTCCGGGCGGTTTATTCAAAGGGCTGCGCACCATTCCGGTTATTCTGGAAATCGCAAAAGACATCGAAGAGCTTTGTCCGAATGCATGGCTCGTGAATTTCACAAACCCTGCCGGCATGGTTACCGAGGCCTTGCTCCGCTACTCGAATCTTACAAAAGTCGTCGGCCTCTGCAATGTGCCGATCGGCATTAAAATGGGCGTCGCAAAAGCATTGGATGTCGATGTCAGCCGGATCGAGGTGCAATTTGCCGGGCTGAATCACATGGTCTTCGGATTAGATGTTTTCTTAGACGGCGTCAGCGTGAAGGATAAAGTCATCGAAGCCATGGGAGACCCGGAAAACGCCATGACGATGAAGAACATTTCCGGAGCGGAATGGGAGCCTGAATTCCTGAAAGCGCTCGATCTGATTCCTTGCGGCTACCACCGCTATTATTTCAAAACGAAAGAAATGCTCGAGCATGAAATAGAAGCGTCACAGACGGAGGGCACACGCGCCGAAGTCGTGCAGAAGGTTGAGAAAGAACTGTTCGAACTGTATAAAGATCCGGATCTCGCCATCAAACCGCCGCAGCTTGAGAAACGGGGCGGAGCGTACTACAGTGACGCGGCCTGCAACCTGATCAGCTCCATCTATAACGACAAACATGATATCCAGCCCGTCAATACGATAAACAACAGCGCGATCGCCAGCATCCCGAATGACTCAGCAGTCGAAGTGAACTGTGTCATAACGAAAGACGGACCGAAACCGATCGCCGTCGGTGATCTGCCGGTATCCGTCCGCGGGCTCGTCCAGCAAATCAAATCATTTGAACGCGTGGCCGCTGAAGCAGCCGTCACGGGAGATTATCAAACGGCGCTCCTTGCGATGACAATCAATCCTCTCGTCCCGTCAGACTCCGTGGCAAAGGCCATTTTGGATGAAATGCTTGAAGCGCACAAGGAACACCTGCCTCATTTCTTTAAGTCAATTGAAGCATAAAAGCACCAAAAAAACCCGGAAGCGATTCCGGGTTTTTTGTTTATTTTGATTCGCTTAATGAGGCGACTTCCGTCGTCCAGCCGAACACGTCGGCTTCTGCGCCTTTTTGAATGCCTGTAATGGTATCATACAGTTTCTTCGAGATCTCTCCGGTTTCACCGCTGCCGATGACAAGACTTTCATCATTCCAGATCAGTTCGCCGACCGGAGAAATGACCGCCGCCGTACCGGTTCCGAACGTTTCTTCCAATCGGCCGTCACGATGCGCCTGAATGACTTCATCGATCGAAATTTTCCGCTCAGACACAGTCAATCCCCAATGTTTGAGCAGGGTGATGACGGAATTTCTCGTAATTCCTTCAAGAATGCTTCCGTTCAGCTCGGGCGTCACAATTTCGCCGCTGATTTTGAAAAAGATGTTCATGCTGCCGACTTCTTCGATGTATTTTTTCTCAATGCCGTCAAGCCATAGCACCTGGGAAAAGCCCTTCTCCTCCGCAACCTGCTGCGCCTTCAGGCTTGAAGCGTAGTTGCCGGCCGTTTTCGCGTTTCCCGTACCGCCTTTGACAGCGCGCACGAACTCGTTTTCCACGGCGATTTTCACCGGTTTAATGCCTTCTTTGTAATAAGAGCCGACCGGCGACAGAATGATAAATAGCTTGTACGTATGGGATGCCGCTACACCGAGGAAAGGCTCGGTCGCAATGATAAACGGACGGATATAAAGGGAAGTGCCTTCCGCTTTCGGAATCCAGTCTTTGTCGATGGCTACGAGCTGTTTCAGGCCTTCAAGAACAAGCTCTTCATCAATGAGCGGGATGCAAAGACGGTCATTTGACTGATTCAGGCGCTCCATATTTTTCTCCGGTCTGAACAGAAGCACCTCCTGATCCTTCGTTACATACGCTTTAAGCCCTTCAAAAACGGTTTGGCCGTAATGATAAACCATAGCCGCAGGATCCATTGAGAAGGGCTGATAAGGGATAATTCTCGGATCGTACCAGCCTTGATCCGCATCGTAATCCATAACAAACATATGGTCGGTGAAAATTCGGCCGAACGCAAGGTTATGGGGGTCCGGTTTAGGTTTTTTGGCTGAAGTCAATTCAACACGAATGTCTTGTTTCATAATGTTCTGTCTCCCTATTGGTGTTATTGTCAAACTTATTTGAAAATAATTTATATTCTATTGTATACCTTCAACAAATATTCGCAATAGTTTTCCTCAAATTTGTGAAAAAATCAAATCACACAAAAAGCAGGGGAAAGAATCCCCCCTGCGTGTTCGTTTTTTCTGTATTCGGTCATCACCGTGCTCAGTGAACCGTCACTTTGCCGGTTTTGTAAAACTGCTCCATCGCTTTATCGACGTACACCCAGCCCTTCCAGGCGATATGGATGGTGTCTTTCATAAAGTACGGATCATATTCGTGCCCGGATAAGTCGGCAACCTGAAAGCCCTTCGCTTTAATTTGCTTTGTGACTTTTTTGTAGTAATCAGTCCGGCCTTTTTTCGGGAAATCAGTGTAGTCGTAAAACTTCCCATTTACGGGAATGACGACGAACATCGGCTTAGCCCCGGCATCCTTCAGAATAGTGAGCATATCTTCAAAATCGCTGAACTCCAGTGACTTTTTATAAGCATATGTTCTGCCTTTGTTCGAACCTTTAGCTTTAGGAACTTTCTTCTTAATCGTTTTATATACAGAGTCGTCTATAAAAAACGGGTTAGAACGGGAGTGATCCTTACCATACTGCGCAGCCAGTTTTTCAAGCTGAGACCAGGATTTTCCCTTTAGATTGTTATTAATGAAACGCTTTGGTCCTTGCGGCTCTTCTATGGAATAATAAAGGTCCTTTTTTTCTAAAATATTATAATAAAGCTTTGCAGCCGGTGTTAAGGCGTTGAATTTCCAAGTCTGGCCTTTGACAGATGCTTTATACAGTTCAGACAGGACTGCATCGTTCTGGACAACTTTGTAGTGCAGCATGCGCTTCATCATCTGCTTTTTCAGTTTTGGCTCAATGTCTTGATTAAAAGCCAAGTCAAGTGCTTGCAAAGATGAGAAGTTGGGAGCAAAATGCTGCTCATTTGAACCATGTTTTGTAAACCATTGCGGTGATATAATAAATACCATTTTTTTGCCTTTGAGCTGGTCAGCGTGGGCGGCAAAATTAATGGCATGAATTAAAGATTGTGAACCGCCTTTACCGACAAGATAAGGCGTAAAGCCTTGGTTGTTCACTTGAAAATAGTTGGATGGGTGAAACTCATCTAATCTTGAAAGCTCGGAAGAACCGAAAATCGGCAGATACTTCGAGTCTTCGAACATTTTGTTTTGCAGATAGAGCCCTTGGAACATATTCGGGTTTAAGGCCGCTGCCGACTCTTCGACACGTTTTTCAGGAATGAAGCGCGTAAGCCATGATGCCGGAACTGCGATAGCTCCGACAAACAGGACAAACGCTAAAATAATTGGTCCAAAGAAACGCTTTTTCATTTACTTCAACTCAGTCAGTTTGTTTACAATGTTGTTTGGCGTATTCCACTCGTCACGGTCAAACTCAGTGATCGGCACTGTAATGCCGAAGCGGTTTTCAATGGCAACAAGCAGCTCTACAGTTCCGAAAGAATCAAGCAGTCCTTCTTCAAAGATTTCAATATCAGGATTTTCTTTCACAGCGTCCTCCTGACAAACTTCAGCTAATACGTCTAATACTTCCTGTTTAAATTCCATGTGTTTTCAATCTCCTTTAGTGATGAAATGGTTTTCCTGAGAAAATATAAAATCCGAAACATACGAAATGGAATGTGATGACGATGGCTAAAAACGCCGTAAAACGATTGGCGGGCAGCCACTTGTATTTCTTATTCCATTTCTCAAAAAAGTTATACCCCGTCATTAACACGGCATGGTACAGGCCGTACACAATATATTGCAGGGCGAGCCCGTGCCAGACGCCCATCAGCATGAACAGCAGGAAATACCCGATGTTCGAGACGGCCATCCGGTTCTTTATCCATTTTTTCTTTGTCATCCAGAAAACAAAGCGCATAAATACGTAGTCTCTGAACCAAAAGGATAAGGACATGTGCCAGCGGTTCCAGAAGTCTTTAATGTTTCTGCTGATAAACGGCTTATTAAAGTTTTCCGGAGATTTGATACCCATAATGTAGCTGACACCGACGGCAAACATCGTGTAGCCCGCAAAGTCGAAAAACAGGTACAAGCTGTATCCGTACATGTACAGCACATTGCTCCACAGTTTGCTGTGGGTGATATGAGACAGATTCATAATGAAATACGTGTTAATCGCATATCCGATAATGAATTTGTACAAGAAACCGATAAAAATTTTATGAATGCCGGTATACAGTAAATCAGCATATTCTCCCTTTGTCCATACTTTCTGTTCGTCCTTGGCAAATCTGCGGTATCTGTCGATCGGACCGGAAGAAATGGTCGGGAAAAACATAATAAAGTACAAGAGGCGGTGAAGCGGCATTTTTTCTTTAATCAGCCCGTCTCTCGTTTCCATGATCAGCTGGACGCCTTTAAATGTCAAATAAGAAATTCCTAAGAAACTGATCAGGTTATGAACCGGATGATGAGGCACCGGCGGAAAGAAAAACGGCCATAATTTAGATAAAAACAGGGGTAAAATGGACGCGATCACGGCCATGCTGAAGACAAAGCCGCTGTTGGCTTTCAGTCTGTAAGCGAGATACCCCCTGATTAACAGCACCTGCCACAGCGTAAAGATACATAATGCAATGACGCCGTGCAGATCATGCGAGAAAATCAAAGCCAATACGATGATGGATATAAACATGTTGTATCCTTGGAATCTCTTGCCGTTCAGCCCTAAAATAATCGTCGGCAAGAGAAGGATTCCAAGTAAGATAAAGAAGAAAAACGAGCTGTAAGGCGTCATACAAGAACCTCTTCGCCAATGCGTTTACGGTCGATTTTTCCGTTCGCAGTCATTTGAATGTGATCCTGATAAATGAATTTTCTCGGAATCATGTAAGCCGGAAGCGAAGCGGCCAGTTCTTTCTTAATAGCGCTTGTCAGCTGGAATTCTTTTTCGAAATCATGTTTTTCAGGCACGATGGCGGCAATTAGATATTCGACAGGTCCGTTAGGCTGATACGGGATGACAACCGCTGAGCGTACATATTGAGACTGCCTTACATGCACTTCGATTTCCTCAAGCTCCATTCGGTAGCCGTGAAGCTTTATCTGGAAATCCAGGCGTCCTTGGCAGAAAATCTGACCTTCTTGAGCATAACCGGCATCACCCGTATGATATGCCCACTGTCCGTCAACAGAGAAAAACGCTTTTTCCGTCAGAGACGGCTCGCCGAGATACCCTTTGCTTACGCTCGGGCCGGCAATGATGATTTCCCCTTTTTCTCCGTCCGGAAGCCTATTCCCGTTTTCATCCATGATGAAGATATTCATATCGGGTTTTGCAAATCCGACGGGCAGAGATTCATTTTCATCGATGACCTGCTGCGTAATTTCCACGGAGGTGACGGCAACCGTTGTTTCGGTCGGGCCGTATGTATTGAATACGCGGGCCTTCGGAAAACGGTTTAACAGTTCCTGTGCCACGGCAGCCGGAAGCGCTTCTCCGCAAAACATAAATACTTCTGCGTCAGGCAGGAGTTCCTGCGTAAAGCCGGGATCCATCAGACACATTTGGACGAAAGACGGCGTCGATGTCCAGACGTTCAATTTGGATTTCTCCAGCTCTTCAAATAGTACTTTCGGTTTATTGATTTTGTCTTTCGTTACACAGTGCAGCGTACCTCCCGTTTGAAGCGACGGGAAAATGTCCATGACAGATAAATCAAAAGAAAACGGAGCCTGGTTTAAGAATGTCTTGCCTTCGCCCACAGGAAAATCCCTGCAGATCCAGTCTGTGAAGCTTTGCAGGTTATCAGCTGATATCTGCACGCCCTTCGGATTTCCCGTGCTGCCGGACGTGTAAATAATGTAAAACGTGTCCTGTTCTTTTACCCAGTTCTCACGGCTGAGGTCTGCATCTCCGTCAGCTGCAAGCTCTTCGGGTGTAACGGTTTTAATCAGATTGCTCCCCGTATCGACTGCATCGCCCGATACGCTGATGAGCAGCTCTGCACCTGAGCTTTCAATGATTTTGACGATCCGCTCTGCCGGAATGGACACATCGACAGGGATGTAAGGGCGGCCCGCTTTGACGCTTCCTAAGAAAGAAACGATCATATTCGGCTCCATATGTCCGTAAACCAGGACAGGTGTTTTCGAACCGTCAGCCGTATGTTGTTGAATGCCGGACGCAACCCGCTCCGACAAATCCCATAATTCCCCGTAAGTGAGGGAATGATCTAAGGAACGAAACGCTTCTGCCTGAGGCTTGGCGTCTGCATATGTTTTTATAGCATCAAGTAGTTTCATAGTTATCCTCCCCGATTAGAAATCGTTGTAAATATAAGTGCCGGTATTGGCTGTATGAAATCCATACATCCAAAAGAGCAATACTAATATCAGAAAATAAAAGCCCGTATGAAACGTCCATTTAACCAATGTATTTTCATAAGCACGTTTTAATTTTTGCATCATGTTAAAATTCCTTCCCCGCGTATTCAATAATTACACCAGTATATGACGATTAGATTAACAAAAAGTTTCAAAATATGTCTAATATCCTAAGCTTAAAATTTCCTTAAAAATGAATGAGAAACAAAAGGATGGAAAATACGCATGTATAAATTGGCAAATGATCATACTAAAAAAGCGCATGTTCAGGCGGGATTTTTAACTTATCGTAAATATAAATGAGGTAAAAAAATTTCGGCGGCTTTTTCTTACGCAGGCTTGTGCCGAACCCCAATGGGGAAGGGCGGAAAGCCGTTTTCGGCAGCAAAGCTGATGGAGCGCCGCATCTTGTGAAATGGGGAAGAAATTATTATGATAGATAAGGTAGCAGAAAACATAAAAACCCCAATTCAACACTACTGTTATCGGCTGACTGTGAAAGCCTTTTAATAGAAAGGAAGAGGAAAATGAATCAAAACAATATGGGAGGCAGCCAAAAGACGCCTGAAAAAGAAAGCATGGGCCGCATTTTATGGCAGTTAACCCGCCCTCATACATTGACGGCATCGTTTGTGCCCGTACTTCTCGGCACTGTATTGGCGATGTTTTACGTAAAGGTTGATTTCCTGCTGTTTTTGGCCATGCTGTTTTCCTGCCTTTGGATCCAGATCGCCACGAACTTATTCAATGAATATTACGATTTTAAACGCGGTTTAGATACGGAGGATTCTGTCGGTATCGGCGGAGCGATCGTCCGCCACGGCATGAAGCCGAAAACGATTCTGCAGCTGGCGCTCGGCTCTTATGCGATTGCCCTCGTGCTCGGTGTTTATATCTGCATGAGCAGCAGTTGGTGGCTTGCGGCAATCGGCCTTGCCGGCATGCTGATCGGCTACCTGTATACGGGCGGCCCGCTGCCGATTGCGTATACACCGTTCGGTGAACTGTTCTCCGGCATTTGCATGGGCTCTGTGTTTGTCCTTATTTCTTTCTTCATTCAGACTGGCGGAATTAATGAACAGAGCATTTTGATTTCCATCCCGATCGCCATCTTGGTCGGCGCGATTAACCTGTCCAATAATATCCGTGATATTGAAGAAGATAAAAAGGGCGGACGTAAAACGCTGGCGATTTTGATGGGGCATAGGGGAGCCGTCATGATACTGGCCGCGTCCTTTGCCATCGCTTACATCTGGATCGTCGGTCTTGTTATCATGGGATATACAAGCCCGTGGCTGTTCCTGGTCTTTTTGAGCGTGCCGAAACCCGTTCAGGCCGTGAAAGGCTTCGTGAAAAACGAAATGCCGATGAACATGATTATTGCGATGAAATCAACGGCGCAAACCAATACATTCTTCGGATTCCTGCTTTCCATCGGACTCCTGATCAATTATTTCCTGATCAAATGACAAGGCAAATGCCATAACGGCATTTGCTTTTTTTATGACATAATCTTCACGATTTTGTAAAGAACCTGACCGCCGACCGAACCGTCTGATATGTGGACAGCAAAGCAAGGAGATGAAAAAAATGGACTTGTCAACAGCCCATATGGATGATTTAAAAACGGTCATGGAAGATTGGAAAAATGAATTATTAGTTTATAAATTCGCTTTAGATGAGCTGGATACGAAGTTTTCTATCATCAGTCAGGAATATAATCTGATTCACGGGCATAACCCGATCGAGCATACAAAATCACGCGTGAAAAGTTTCGAGAGTATCGTCAATAAACTGATGCGCAAAGGCTGCGATGTGACGACGCAAGAAATGAAAGAGCATATTCATGATATCGCGGGTGTCAGGATTATCTGTTCTTTTATATCAGATATTTATAATGTCGCTGAGGTTTTGAAACAGCATAAGGACCTGAAGATCGTGAAGGTGAAGGATTATATCAAACATCCGAAGCCGAACGGCTACCGCAGCCTGCATTTGATTATTGAGATTCCCGTCTATTTGACGAATCGGGTGGAATATGTGAAGGCGGAGATCCAAATCCGCACCATCGCCATGGATTTTTGGGCGAGTCTTGAACATAAAATTTATTACAAATTAAATAACGAAGTCCCGAAGCATCTGACTGACGAGCTGAAGGAAGCGGCGGACATCGCCCATTATTTAGACGAAAAGATGCTTGGGATTAAGAAAGAAGTCGATTAACCGATTGGCGCATCATAAACAGCCGGACTGCAAATAAAAGCGGTCCGGCTGTTTGTTTATCCAATGACGCTCACCGTTTTTCGCTGTCGGCCTTGATCGTCTTGCCTCCCTTCACATAGACCTCGCCGCTAAGATCATTTTCTTTCCTCACTCCAAACAAAGAAGAAAGATATCAACTCGTAAACAGCACATTCCCGCAGAAAAAATGTGTGAGATCGAGGTTTACTTTTGAAAAAAAGGGAAAGAAAATGATACAACAAAAAGGGAGATGAATATCAGTGGGAAAGAATGAAACAATGCATATCGTATCATGTGCCGATGATAATTATGCTCGTCATTTGGGTGGGATGTTCGCTTCTTTATTGATGAATATGGATAAAACAAGGAATGCCAAATTATATGTGATCGACGGCGGAATTACTGCCGAAAACAAGGACAAGCTTGAACAGACTGCGATGTCATTCGGAACGCCGCTTGAATTTTTAGAAGTGGATGCTGATCAATACAAACATGCGGTCGAAAGCAGCCACATTACAAAAGCGGCTTATTACCGCATTTCCATTCCTGATTTAATTAAGGATGAGTCCGTAAAGCGGATGATTTACATTGATTGCGATGCAATTGTGATGGAAGATATTTCGGTTTTATGGGATTTGGATATTTCCCCGGCAATAGTTGCGGCAGTAGAAGATGCCGGACAGCATGAAAGACTGAAAAAAATGAATATCAGCGACACGGCCAAGTATTTCAATTCCGGCATTATGATTATAGATTTTGAACCTTGGAGAAAACAGAATATTTCCAAAAAAGTGATTGATTTTATCAATGAAAACAGTTCGGAGGATTTTCTCGTGTTTCATGATCAGGACGCGCTTAACGCGGTCTTATATGATCAATGGCATGAACTGCATCCGCGCTGGAACGCGCAGACGCATATTATCATGAATGAGAAAACGCCTCCTGAACTGATCGACCGTATACGTTACAGAGAAACACGGGCCGAACCGGCCATCGTCCATTTCTGCGGCGGAGACAAGCCTTGGAATACAGGCACCGCGCACCCGTACCGTGATCATTATTTCCGATATATGTCCTTTACGAAATGGAACACGATCGATCGCCCGGCCATGAACCAATAGGCAGATGGGAGAAAAACGCTTATGAAGCCATGATGCGGCTCATAAGCGTTTTTTTAATGTTTCACCCGAATCGCACGCACGCGTTTTTGCAGGCTGGTCTTTTCGGCAGACGGCTTCAGCCGGCTGACCGCCGTTTGGGCCGCTGATTTTGCCTTTTTCGTTTTGGTTTTTTCGGCCGTTTTCACTTTGTCCCTTGCCTGCTTCCGGTTGAGTTTCTCTTTTATCCGGTCAAGCCGTTTTTCCAGAGCGGTTTTTTCTTTTCCCGGCTGAAGCTCGCTCACTGCTTTTTTGGCTTTTGCGGCGTTGGCCTCAGAGGTCTTTTTTTCGGCCTGTCTGACGCTGGCCCCAGCCGTTTTCAAAAGGCCTGAATTGACAGCGTCAAGCCGCTTTTGCAGTCCTTTTTTCTCTGATCCGGCCGGTAATTTCCGGATGGCGCTTTGTGCCGCATTAACGGCGGTTTTTTTCTTTTGTTTTTCGGCAGTCCGGACTTTGTCTTTGGCGTCCGTCACATTTCTTGCTGTCTGAACTTTATTGATTCGGGACTCGAGGGCGGTTTTTCCCTTTGACTTGGAAAGCTTGCTGACAGCCGTTTTTGCTTGATTGATATCTGCCTGCTTTTTCGTTTTTTCCGCTTTTATTACGGCCCGTTCGGCAAAGCTCTTTTGCTTTGCGTGATATTGCACCAGCCCGTACCCGAATTGGCTGTCACGTCCGGGAGCGCCCAGATCTTTGATGTTTTGCTGCATCTGCTGTCGGAGCTGTGTATTTGTTTCTTCCGGATATTTTTGCTTGAGCAGCGCGAACATTCCGGTGACGTGCGGCGCGGCTTGAGATGTGCCGTCAGCCACGGCGTACATTTGATTCAGGTACGTGCTCGTAATATTGGTGCCGGGTGCGGTAAATTCAATTTGTTTTCCGGTCGTGGAAAAAGCCGCAAGACCGTTTTTTTCGGTTGACGCTGAGACTGCCGTTACGCTGCTGTAGGCGCCCGGATAATTGACGGGTTTTTTGTTGCCGTCGTTTCCTGCGGCGGCTACGATCACAATGCCTTTTTTGTATGCTTTGTCGACGGCGTCGTGAAGAATTTTGCTGTCTGCGTTAGTTCCGAGACTCATATTGATGATGTCCATTTTGTTGGCGATGGACCAGTCGATCGCTTTAAGAAGGCTTTTGAGATCTCCCGCACCTTTTCTGTCCAATGCTTTAACCGCATATAACCGGACATCCGGCGCGATGCCGTCAATGCCGTATCCGTCATGTTTGGCGGCAATGATGCCGGCGACATGCGTACCGTGCCCGTTGTCATCTTTGTATGAAGATGTATAGCTGACTGCGGAATAGCCTCCCGCAATGGAAAGGTCATCGTGAGGGTAAATGCCGCTGTCAATAACAGCCACTTTCACCTTTTTTCCCGTCAAGCCTTCTTTCCAGGCCTGCTTGACCTGAGTGGGCTCTATATCCCATTGCGGCAGCGTGTAACTGCTGCTTGATGCCGCTGTTAACGGGTGGATATCAGAACCGCCTGCTGCCTGAAAGGATACATTGTCTTCAACATATAAAATGTCAGGATCATGTTTCAGGTCTTTCACCGTTTCCGAATCAGCCGACACGGCGACTGCGGGAAGATGCTCATAGGTCTGTTCTACATCCGCTCCGCTGTCTATGGCGGACTCCTTGCCGTTATTATTTTTGTAGACCACGATAACGTCCCGGTCCTGCGTCTCGGCGTGAGCGGGTGCCGCGGCTGCGAACAGGGTGACGCACAAGGCCGCGGCCATGATCGGTTTCAGGGTGTGATACATTGTGATTCCCCCTTTTTCTTTATATATCGGCAGTGCGGAATTCTTTTTTTCCTAAGGGATAAGGAAAATTTCTGTATGCAAATGTAAGCGTTTCCAAAATATGATGGAGAAAATGCTTTAAGACATCTGCGCAATGAACTCAAAAAGGGGGTTTTTGATAAATGAGTACGTTTAATCGGGTAATGGAAGAAAAAATCATGCCTGTCGCCGGAAAAGTCGCCGGCCAAAGGCACTTAAGGGCTTTGCGGGACGGCATTATTTTGACTATGCCGCTTATTATCATCGGATCGGTTTTTCTGATTCTGACGAGTCTTCCGATTCCCGGTTATGCCGATTTTATGGCTGGTCTTTTCGGTGAAAATTGGGTTGAAAAGCTCGGGTATCCCGTGAATGCGTCCTTTGACATTATGGCGCTTGTCGCCGCCTTCGGGATTGCTTACCGGCTTGCGGAAAGCTATGAGGTGGATGCCCTGTCGTCGGGAGCCATTGCCCTTGCCGCCTTTTTATTGGCGACGCCGTATCAGATTCCGTTTATCCCTGACGGCTCGTCAACAGAGATTATGGTGGGAGGCGGCATTCCGATTTCGCTGCTCGGAAGCAAAGGTCTGTTTGTCGCGATGATCATTGCAATGCTGTCTACGGAAGTGTACCGGTTTATCGTACAAAGAAATATCGTCATTAAGATGCCTGACGGAGTGCCGCCTGCGGTCAGCAAATCGTTTGTTGCGCTCATCCCCGGTTTCTTTATTATTACGCTCGTATGGCTGGCCCGTCTGTTTATTGAAATGACTCCTTTTAAAAGCCTCCACAATGTCGTAGGCGACCTTCTGGGCACTCCGCTGTCTATTCTGGGCGGGAGTCTCGGCGGAAGTCTTGTCGCCGAATTCGTGCAAATGCTGCTTTGGTCGTGCGGCATACACGGCGCGTCCATTATCGGCGGGGTCATGTCGCCGATCTGGTACGGGGCGATGGACGCCAACCGTTTGGCTTTTCAGGCGGGAGAAGCGCTGCCGAGCATTTTTACGACACAGTTCTTTCAAATATGGATCAATGTCGGCGGAAGCGGCGCGACGCTTGCCCTTGTGCTGACCATGCTTGTGCGATCCAGAAGCAAACAGATGAAACAGCTCGGCCGACTCGGCATCGGACCCGCGATCTTTAACATTAACGAGCCGATTATTTTCGGGATGCCGCTCGTCATGAATCCGCTGTTAATCGTGCCTTTTATCATCGCACCGCTCTTGACCATTACGGCGACGTACATCGGGATGAGCACGGGAATGGTGGCAAAACCGGCGGGAATCGCCGTGCCGTGGACGATGCCGCCGCTGATTTCCGGTTATCTGGCGACGGGCGGGAAAATCTCCGGTTCGGTCATGCAGCTGATCAACCTCCTGATTACATTTATCATTTATTATCCGTTTTTCAGAATGTGGGATCTTCAAAAATGGAGAGAGGAACGGGCAGCGGAACAAAACGTCACAGAAGAAATATAAAAAAACGGGCGCTTCTGCCCGTTTTTTTTAACGCTGGAAAAATTCGATCCATTCGCCGTCAGGTCCTTCAATGTAAAAGTAGCGGTATCCGTTCGGAAGCGTCGTGATTTCTTCATCGATAAATACGGCGCCCTGACGCTTCGCATGCGTGAATTCCGCCGCGATATCTTCAGTTAATAAAGCGATATGATGCACTTTTCCTTCTGCGGGAAGCTCGCTGCTGTAGCCTTGAATCAGCTCAATCTCCGTCTCAGGCCCTTCCTGAAAGCCGAGAAAGGCAAGTTCAATAATGCCGTTCGTATGAGTGATACGATCCTTTAACTGCATACCGAGAACGTCTTGGTAAAAAGCAATGGATGTTTCAATATCTTTGACCATAATGCCTGTATGGTCGATTCTTTTGGCTGTCATGGTTTTCCCCCTGTTTTGAATTTTTCGGGACAATGCATGTTTTATGGTACGATAAGAGAAAGCAAAACGAAAGAGGAATGCACAATGAAGCTACTTACAGTGAAAGATACATTTGCCGGAAAGCTGAAAAAAGGATTCCCCCTGATTGAAAAAGACGCTCTGTCCGGAAGCTCGGCTCACTTAACAGAGGGCGATCTTTTTGATGTGACATCCGAGAAGGGCGAATTTATCGGGAAAGGCTATTACGGTTTGCAGAATAAAGGAGTCGGCTGGGTGCTGTCCCGTGCGAGAGACGAACAAATCGACGGACGTTTCTTTCTGGACAAGCTGAAAAAAGCGGCTGAAGCAAGAGCCCATCTGTTTGAGGCGCCCGATACGACGGCGTTCCGTCTGTTCAACGGTGAGGGCGACGGCATCGGCGGCGTCACGATCGATGTCTATGACGGTTATCTGCTGATTCAGTGGTACAGCAAAGGCATTTATGCATATAAGGACAGTTTGATTGAGGCGATTGACGGGCTGGGGCTCTCTTATAAGGCGATCTACGAAAAGAAACGGTTTGATACCGCCGGACAGTACGTGGAAGACGACGACTTTGTCAAAGGTGAAAGAGGAGACTTTCCGGTCATTGTTCAAGAAAACGGCATACAGTACGCGGTGGATTTAAACGACGGGGCGATGACGGGCATTTTCTTAGACCAGCGTCATGTACGCAAAGCGATTCGGGACAAGTATGCAAACGGCAGACGGGTGTTGAATACGTTCTCTTATACGGGGGCATTTTCGGTTGCGGCGGCGCTTGGAGGAGCTGAAAAAACGACCAGTGTCGATGTCGCCAACCGCAGTCTTGCAAAAACGATTGAACAGTTCAGCGCCAACGGAATTGATTACGAAGCACATGATATTAAAGTCATGGATGTTTTCAAATACTTCGGCTATGCGGAGAAAAAAGGGCTGGCGTTTGACCTCATCATCCTTGACCCGCCTTCTTTCGCCCGTACAAAAAAACGGACGTTCAGCGCGGCGAAAGATTATAAAAACCTGCTGAAGGAAACGATCGCCATCACCGCAAAAAACGGCATCATCGTTGCATCGACAAACAGCAGCGCCTTCAATATGAAGAAATTTAAAGGCTTTATAGAGACCGCCTTTAAAGAAACAAACGAGCGTTACGACATTTTGGAAGAATATACGCTTCCGGAAGATTTCAAAACGATTCCCGCGTTTAAAGAAGGGAACTATTTGAAAGTTGTTTTCTTACGGAAAAAATAAACAAAAAAAGCCGGGCATGCAGCCCCGGCTTTTTTTCTATTCAATAATCTGCTGGACCCGGCCGATTCGCCCGTCCTCCAGGCGAACCTTAATGCCGCGCGGGTGGAAGCTTGAGTTCGTCAAAATATCTTTCACGATTCCTCTTGTCAGTTTTCCTGAACGCTGATCGGCTTTCAAGACGATATCGACTTCAAGCCCTTTTCTGATGCTGTTTCGCTGCTGGCCGTTCATATGACACATCCGTTCTTCAGTCTTTTCATTTCATGTCTTATCATATCGTGTTTTCGTCTTTTTATGAAGGACAGGCTGATTGATCTCTGGCAAATAAAAAAGACCGCTCTGTCAGGAGCAGTCTTTTATGACATAAACGAAAGCAAAATCGGGGCCGCGCACAGCGTCATAATCGCGGCGAGAATCATGGACACGCTTGAGATCGTACCTGAAACGGAGCTGAGCTCAAATGCTTTAGATGTTCCCGCTCCGTGCGCGCTTGTTCCGAGCAGCACGCCCCGGGCAATTTCGTTATCAATGCGGAAATAGCGGATGACCATCGGCCCGATGATCGTTCCCAATAAAGCGGTTAAAATGACGAAAACCGCTGTAACGGCCGGCATCCCGCCGATCATTTCTGATACGTTCATGGCAATCGGCGTCGTCACTGATCGCGGCACGAGACTGTCGACTAAGCTGCTGCCGAGATGGAACCATTTTGCGATAAAGGCCGTTGACAGAATGGCGATACATGAACCGACCGCTACGTTCAAAATAATTTCCACGGCGTATTTCTTTAAAATCGGGAAATATTTATAAAGCGGGATGGCGAACGCCACTGTTGCCGGCTGAAGCATATCGGTCAGCAGTCCGCCGCCGAGATTGTATGTCTGATACGGGACATTGACAAGAAGCAGCAGTACGACCAAAACAGCGGGCGTAATCAGAAGCGGCGACGTATACACCCGCGGAAAACGAATGTAGAGTTTTTTCGCGCCCAAATACACTAAGACAGTTAAGAATAAACTTATGATTCCGATGAACACGTTTGTTTTTTCTCCTTTCTTTTTGCTATCAGCTGTGTAAGCGTACCTGTTGAAACCATCACGACAAATGTGCTGATGATGACGACAAGTAAAATGCTTACACCGAATTTAGACATAATATCTCCGTATTCAATCACTCCGACGGCAGACGGGATGAAAAACAACAGCAGCTCACCAAGGAGCCATGCTGCGCCAAGCTCGATCCATTCAAGCTTGATAATCTTGAAATGCAACAATGTGAAAAGAATCACAATCCCGATTATACTGCCGGGAATATTTATATGAAGAGCCGCCGTGACCCAATTGATCAGACGCGCAAATATAAACAGCAGAGCGATTTGAATAACGGTAAGCAACAATTTTTTCATAATGATGCCTCCCTTATATTTATATTGTACATAAGGTTTTGCTATAGGTAAAATATATATAAAGAATAATATGTATTCCTTTTGTCTATAGAAAGGATGAAATGAAATGGACATCCGGCACTTAACGTACTTCTTGGAAGTGGCCCGTTTGAAAAGTTTTACGAAGGCTTCGCAGTCACTGTATGTTTCACAGCCGACAATTTCAAAAATGATTAAAAATCTGGAGACGGAGCTCGGCATCAAGCTGTTTTACCGCAATGGCCGGCAGGTTGAACTGACTGATGCCGGACAGAGCATGTATGTGCAGGCGCAGGAAATCACAAAGTCATTTCAAAACCTGACATCAGAGCTGAATGATATTATGGAGGTAAAGAAAGGGCATGTCCGCATCGGATTGCCGCCGATGATCGGGTCGGGCTTTTTCCCGAGAGTGCTCGGTGACTTCCGCGTCACATATCCCGATGTGACGTTTCAGCTCGTAGAAGACGGCTCTATTAAAGTGCAGCAAGGTGTGGAGGACGGCTCGCTTGATATCGGGGTCGTCGTGCTTCCCGCGAATGAAGAGATTTTTCATACGTTTACAATCGTAAAGGAAACCCTCATGCTCGTCGTCCATCCGTTACATCGGCTCGCGGACGAGAAAGAATGCAGTCTTCACGAATTGAAAGAAGAGCCGTTCATCTTTTTCAGGGAGGATTTTGTCCTTCACAATCGAATTATGACGGAATGTGTGAAAGCCGGGTTCAGGCCGCACGTCATTTATGAAACGTCACAGTGGGACTTTATCAGCGAAATGGTATCGGCCAATCTCGGCATCGGCCTGCTGCCGGAAAGAATCTGCCGCGGCCTTGATCCTGAGAAAGTCAAAACCATTCCGCTCGTTCACCCGGTCATTCCGTGGCATTTAGCCATCATTTGGCGGAAGGACCGCTACATGTCCTTTGCCGCCAGAGCCTGGCTGGAACATACAAAATCGTACTTGTGGAATCCGAAAAAGAGAAAAAAGGATGATTAAGCATGGATGCACAAACCGCAGCTCAACACTTGAGTAAAGTGCGGGAGCAATGCCCGCTCGTTCACAGTATCACCAATAACGTCGTCACGAACTTCACCGCTAACGGCCTGCTCGCGCTCGGCGCATCACCCGTTATGGCTTATGCAATTGAGGAGGCCGCCGACATGGCGAAAATCGCCGGAGCGCTCGTCCTGAATATAGGCACCCTCAGTCCGGCATCGGTTGAAGCTATGATCGCCGCGGGAAAATCAGCCAACGAAAACGGCGTTCCGGTCATTTTTGATCCGGTAGGCGCCGGCGCCACGCCGTTTCGGACGGCATCAGCCCGCAAAATCATACAGGAGGTCCGCTTGTCCGTCATTCGCGGAAATGCCGCGGAAATCGCCAATATTGCCGACGTATCCGATTGGAAGATAAGAGGCGTGGATGCTGGGGAAGGCGGAGGAGATACGCTTCAGCTCGCCAAGACGGCTGCAAGCGGGCTGAAAACGGTCATTGCGATTACCGGAAAAACTGACATCATCTCTGACGGCACCGACACATACGCCGTTCATAACGGTGATAAACTGCTGACGAAGGTGACGGGGGCGGGATGCCTGCTGACGTCTGTAATCGGAGCGTTCTGCGCAGCGGGCCAGGATGTTCTGCAAGCGGCGGTTTCAGCCGTTTCTGTATACGGAAGCGCCGCTCAGCTTGCCGCTTTGGACACGTCTCACAAGGGCCCGGGCAGCTTCCAGATTGAGCTTTTAAACAAGCTGGCAAGCATTTCAGAACAAGAAGCGGCCGAGCTTGCTGCAATTGAAAGGATGACAGAAAAATGACGCGTATTTCTCGGGAAATGATGAAGGATATGTTATCGGTTTATTTTATTATGGGATCAAATAATACTGACGCAGACCCCGTGTCTGTGGTGAAAAAAGCCATAGAGGGCGGCGCTACGCTTTTTCAATTTCGGGAAAAGGGGAGCGGTTCTTTAACAGGGGAGGAACGTGTCCTGTTTGCAAAGCAGGTGCAGGATGTCTGCAGACAGGCCGGCATTCCTTTCATCATTAATGATGATGTTGAATTGGCCTTGCGCCTTAAGGCGGACGGAGTGCATATCGGCCAGGATGATGCAGACGCTGCAGAAACGAGAGCGGCAATCGGTGATATGATTCTCGGTGTATCAGCACATAATGTCTCCGAGGTGAAGCGGGCGGAAGCTGCCGGAGCCGATTACGTCGGAATGGGACCGGTCTATCCGACCGAAACGAAAAAAGATGCTGAAGCTGTGCAGGGCGTTACATTGATTGAAGAAGTGCGGCGTCAGGGCATCACGATTCCGATTGTGGGAATCGGCGGCATTACGGCGGCGAATGCGGCGCTCGTCATTAAAGCGGGAGCAGACGGCGTCAGCATGATCAGCGCCATCAGCCAAGCCGATGATCCAAAAGAGGCGGCGCGCAGATTTTTTGAAGAAATTCAGCGTTCCAAAGCAAAAAGCTGACATGTTTCTGTCAGGAGGGCTGTCCGGGGAGGACGGCCCTTTTTTTGTATGCGCAACTTTTTATTGACAAAGGGCGAGATCGGACTATGATTATGATATATAATGATAATCATTTTCAACTACAGGAGGTGCATGATGGCACGGAAGCTTGCTTTCATGTTATTCAGCCTGCTCGTCATAGCCAGTTCTTCTGCCGTGGCGAAAGGCGCCGATCCCATCGCTTCACTTATCAGCCTGAATCAGCAAATGATTCAATCTGCAAAGGACGGAAACCTGCAATCCGCCGAAAAAACATTTTCACAATTCAAAACAGTATGGAAAAAAGAAGAGCCTGCTATTAAAAAAGAAAATCTATCTTCCTATTCAAAAATGAACTCCAATATCGCAATGATTTCACTTTCTTTGCTTAATAAAGACACCAAAAAGGTACAGGTGGAGCTTTCTGAGCTTGGGTCCCATTTAGAAACCTACCGGCAGGCCGTCACATTAAAAGGTGCAGCCGTCGGGAGCTCAAGGCTTACACTCTCAGCCTATATTCAAAGCTTAAAAGAGACGAAACAGCTGATCAAAAGCAGCCAAAGTGCTGAAGCCCAAGCAAAAATCGATCAGCTTGTCACGAATTGGCTGGCTGTCGAAGGAGACGTCGTATCCCAATCCAAAACGGCCTACACGACCTCAGAAGAGAATCTGGCACTCATGAAGGCGGAAGCCGAAAACCGCCCGGATCAGGCCGTTAAACATATTGACGAAATGATTCAGCTCCTTGAGCCGATTGCGTCAAGCAGCTACAGCTGGCTGGACGCCGCTCTTATCCCGATAAGAGAGGGAATGGAGGCGCTTCTTGTGATCGGCGCGCTGTTGACGATGACGAAAAAAGCCCGTGTCACCCGTTCATCCGCTTGGATCTGGGGCGGAGCGTCACTCGGCATGCTCGTCTCTCTCGGGGCGGGAGTCGGCGTCACCCTGCTGTTTTCCTCAAACATTTTCGGAGAAAACAATTTTCTGCTCGGCGGCGTGACCGGCATTCTGTCTGCCGTGATGCTCCTGTTTGTCGGAGTCTGGCTCCACCGCAACGCTTCAATGGATAAATGGCGGGAAAAAATCAACACACAAAAATCGCAGGCGCTTAAAAAAGGAAGTCTGCTGTCCTTCGCGCTGATCGCCTTTTTGGCAGTCGTCAGAGAAGGGCTTGAAACAGTAATCTTTTTTATCGGCCTCGTCGGCAAGCTGCCGCTTACCGAATTAATAGGAGGAACCGCAGCGGGATTGCTGATCCTTGCGGCAGCGGGTTTTCTCATGATTAAACTCGGAATGCGGATGCCGTTAAAGCCGTTCTTTCTGCTGTCCATGGCCGTCGTTTTGTATATGTGCGTGAAATTTCTCGGTACGGGCATCCACAGCCTGCAGCTGGCGGATATTCTCCCGTCTGACGCTGAAAGCTGGCTTCCGTCAGTATCGTTTCTCGGCATCTATCCGTCGGTTTTCAGCACCATTCCGCAGCTGTTCATCATTGGCTTTTTAGCCGCAGCACTCATCATGGAAGCCGTAAAATTAAAGTCGAATAGAAGGGAAGTTGCAAAATGAAACAGATCCGGAAAGCGGCTTTATCAGCCGGCTTACTCCTCGCTCTGTGCTCGGGCTGCGGCGCTCAGCAGTCAGCGTCTGACAAAGGAGCCGAAAAAACCAGTGTTAACCAGGACATCAAAGCATCAGTGGACAAAATGGAGGATATTCTGACCAAACTGAATGAATCCGTTAAAAAACAAGACCGGAAAGGCATTCAGCAAAAAGGAAAAGAACTGAACAGCTACTGGCTCTCATTTGAAAATAAAATCCGCGGAGATTATCCGTTTGAATACACGGATATCGAAAAGCACCTGCAGCCGATTTATACAGAAGCACAAAAAGATAAGCCTGATACAGAGAAGATTAAATCGGAATCTATATCGCTGACAGCCTCGCTGGAGGAGCTGACGGGCGCTGGAAAAAGCAGCAAAAAGGCCAGTGACCAGCTCAAGAAAGCGGCGGGTGACTATAAAACATATGTCAAAGAACAGAGCGATCAGCTTGTAAAATCGACCGAAGCGTTCACAGACGCCGTCAAGGCGGGGAACATCGATCAAGCGAAACAACTTTATCCGAAGGCGCGCGTCTATTATGAGCGAATTGAACCGATTGCCGAAAGCCTCGGCACGCTTGATCCGAAAATCGATGCCCGAGAAAATGATGTGGAAGAAGGCGGCAAATGGACGGGCTTCCACAAGCTTGAAAAAGCGCTCTGGAAGGACAATCAGATTTCTGGCGAAAAAGAAACGGCCTCCGTCCTGTTAAAGGATGTGAAGAAGCTTGACGGTTCTATCGATTCTCTCAAACTGACACCTGAACAAATCGTCGCTGGCGCCATGGAGCTTCTGAATGAAGCGGGCATCTCAAAAATCACGGGTGAAGAAGAACGTTACTCCCGGATTGATTTAACAGATCTGGCCGCCAACGTCGAAGGCTCAAAAGCCGTCTATGAAACAGTGAAAAGCGCGCTTGTGAAAGATCATTCCGGCGTCACGGAAAAACTTGATACGGAATTCAGCGAATTTGAAGTTTTGATGTCGAAATACAAAACAGGCGATCATTCGTATACGCCTTATGATAAATTAAGTAAAGATCAAATCAGAGAGATAAGCACGAAGCTGACGGCCCTTTCTGAAACCATGTCGAAGATTGCCGATGTGCTTTAAAAGGAGTTATGACACAGCATGAGCGATGAACTAAACAAGGAAAAACAGATCCACAGACGGGATGTCCTGAAGTGGGGCGCCGTAGCGGGCGCCGCCGTCGCTGTGGGAGCGAGCGGCCTCGGAGGACTCGCTCCGCTCTTCAAACCGGCGGCCACCGCTTCAAAGAAGAGTGAAGGAAAAAGTGATAATGAACAAATCGTTCCTTTTTACGGGAAGCACCAAGCGGGAATCACAACGGCGCATCAGACGTATGTGTATTTTGCGGCGCTTGATGTCAAGTCAAGCGACAAAGCTAATGTCATCTCCCTCTTCAGAAATTGGACCAGTCTGACGCAGCTGCTGACCTCAGGCGCCGCTTTGTCAGGCGAGCAAAAAAATAAATATATGCCTCCGCAGGATACCGGGGAGTCGCAGGATCTGGCACCGGCGAATTTAACCGTTACCTTCGGCTTCGGCGCCGGATTTTTTGAAAAAGACGGGAAGGACCGCTTTGGGCTGAAGGATAAAAAACCGAAGCACCTCGCTGACATTTCGCCGATGCCTAACGACAAGCTCGATCAGAAACAAGGCGGCGGTGATATCGTCATTCAGGTCTGTGCGGATAATGAACAAACGGCGTTCCACGCGGTGCGCAATCTGATTAAACAGGCTGTCGGCGTGTGTGAAGTCCGTTTTCTCAATAAAGGTTTCTTAAGCGGCGGGAAAAACGGCGAAACCCCGCGCAACCTTTTCGGTTTCAAAGACGGCACCGGCAACCAAAGCACAAAGGATGAAAATCTGATGAATTCAATCGTTTGGGTTCAATCAGGGGAGCCGGACTGGATGACGGGCGGCACGTACATGGCGTTTAGGAAAATTAAAATGTTTTTAGAAATATGGGACCGTTCATCCTTGAAGGAACAAGAGGATACGTTTGGGCGAGTGAAAAGCTCGGGCGCTCCTTTCGGACAAAAAAAGGAGACTGATCCCGTCAAGCTGAATCAAATTCCCGCCGACTCGCATGTCAGCGTGGCGAAATCAACCGGCAGACAGATTCTGCGGCGGGCGTTTTCTTATACGGACGGAATCGACCCGAAGACGGGCTATGTTGACGCAGGCCTGCTGTTTATCAGCTTTCAAAAAGACCCGGACCGCCAATTTGTCCCGATGCTGAAAGCTTTGGCGGCAAAGGATGCGCTGAATGAATACACACAAACGATCGGCTCTTCTTTATTCGCCTGTCCCGGAGGCTGTAAAAAAGGAGAATATATCGCCCAGAAGCTGCTGGAATCGTGACACCTTCCATATAGAAGGTGTTTTTAAAAAACTCTTGTAACTATTTTTGTTACAACATAAAATAAAAAGGAAAGGAGACATACAATGACACTGCAGATTAAAGTATATACTGATTATGTATGTCCGTTTTGCTTTGTCGGCAAAGCGGCGTTTGAAGAAGCAATCAAGGACAAGGACGTACAGGTGGAATGGATGCCGTTTGAATTGCGTCCGAGTCCCTCACCGAAACTTGATCCGGTAAATGATCCCGCAAAGCGGCAGATGTGGAAAAATTCAATTGAACCGATGGCACAGTCTTTAGGCGTTGAGATGACATTCCCACGCGTATCACCGCATCCCTATACGGATTTGGCGTTTGAAGGTTTTCATTTTGCGAAGGAATATGGGAAAGATAGCGAATACCATACACGCATTTTTCAGGCATTCTTTCAGGAAGAACAAAATATCGGTGACATAGACGTGCTGACAAAGCTCGCGGAAGAAGCCGGACTTGACGGCGTCGCGTTCAAAGAGGCGCTTGAGACAAGAGCGTACAGGGACATGCAGCGGGAAGCGCTCCGCCATGCCTATGAGGAAGCCGGAATTACAGCAGTGCCGACGTTTATCATCGGCGATGAAAGAATCCCGGGCGTCGCGGGAAAGGAAATTTTCGAACAAATCATTGAACGGGAATTGAATAAACGTTAATCCGTAAAAAGCCCTCTTTGCATCAGCAAGAGGGCTTTCCCATATAGTGTTGGACAAATATTTGTCTGTCCGCTTCATACGCCGCGGCGTCAAAGGAGTCACCGCAAAAATGAAGGCACCAAGGGTCTTTCTGGCAGGCGACACCGACTTGATAGCCGTGTTTTTGAAATTCGAGCGACTGTGATGTGTCATAAAAATGAAAGCCTTGAAACAAATCCTCTCGCCACTCCATGTCATATTGAGCGGCCATTAACAATCCGTCAATGGCGTCAGCGGGCATAAACAGTCCGTCTTCATCACCGTTCTCGAATTCAAGCGGATGGTAAGCATTCCCGCGCTTTCCCAATCCGCTGCCCGCTTTCCCGCCAAATGCCGTTCGGCGGAAGCGTTTTGCAGCCCGCGACACCGAGAAGACCGAGCTCACGGTGAGATTGAAAGATATGAAGCATGTCTCGCAGGAAATGCTGATGAATGATAAATGTATCCTGATGCAGATACATTTTATATTTTGGAAGGGTGTTTCAGCGCTTTGTTGTAGGAGGAGGCCATGCTTTCTGAATCGTATTTCGGCATGATATCAACGGAATGTGAAGGGGGAACGGTAAGCTTCAGAATATGGTTTTTGCATCGGGAGTAGAGCGACTCATCATTCACGCAAATGACAAACAGAAATGAATGTGCATCCATTACATGCTCCTCTCGGCCTCAATCACGTATTGATAGGCCGATGCTTCTGTCAGAAAATCATGTCTTATGCCAAGCTGTACGCATACTTCGTGCAATGAGGCGATGGCCCGGTGATAAGAGGGATGATCAACGCGGATCGCCTCAATGCGTTTCACCTCGTAGCCTGCCGCTTTAAATAATAAAAGAGTTTCTTCTCGGGTAAAAAAACGCAGGTGGGTCTGATCCATTAACCCGGCGTCCCTGTAAGTCCATTTGCCGGCTAAAAGCTCCAGCACCACTGAGATGTGGCCGACATTCGGTATGCATGCAAGCACCGTGCCGTCTTTTTTGACATACGGGCGAAGCTTTTTCAGCACTGACCACGGGTCGACAAGATGCTCCAGAACGTCTCCGAACAGCATACAATCGAATTGTTCTGATTCGTACGGAAGAATGGCGGATTCAATGTCGCCGCAAAACACATGGCTCAATTTACTTTCCGCCTTTTTTGCTGCTTCAGGAGACGCTTCAATGCCGTAAACCGTTATTCCGCGGTCTTCAATCGCCGTGCCTAAATTGCCCGTGCCGCAGCCGACATCGAGCACTGTCCGCCAGTTTTTGTCTATTTTGTTTAATAAATAAGGATTCAGGCCTTCGTAGTAGCTCTGTTGTTTTTCATCATAATAGGGATTCGTATCCATCCGTGTATCACCTCATAAATGGGCATAATACACAAGATATGCAGCGGGGGGATCTCATATCACCATGTTTGGCTGTTCAGGTAGCGGAATGGGGCGGGAATGGTTGTCCGTTCACGGTTTTGTACTCTGATTCCCCTCTTAAGATGGCAGTGTTCCTTTGAAAACTCGGGTGAAAGGATCCGCCTGTAAATCTTACTGCTGGCGGATGGTGTTTTTCATTGGTGTTTTTTTCTTCACCGCTTTTTCAGTATTTAAGAATCGCCTTACATCGTCAATGTGCAAACCCATGATTCTAGCTTCTTGAATTAACAATTGCCAATCTTGATCTATATTCTTCATTACATGAGTTTTCATAAGAACCTCCAATTGAAAAAATGATTTGCCCAGCTACAGCAGCCGATGTGTAACAAATATCACACATAGTTGGCCGGTAATCCCAAATTGAAGATGAATTCACCTACCTATTCCCTAAAAAAATGACTGAAATAACCAAAATCCTTCAAGAATTCTTACGTATAATAATAAACAAATAAATACTGACTGGATAGTATGTAAATAAAAATAAATCATATGACCTATTAACATTTACCCTTTGATCGTCGACTAGCATATTCTTTTTGTATAAAAAATACCGCAAAAGAATGATTCGGTGTAAGATAAAGTGAATGATCAAACAGCTGGGGTAAAAAATGAAAAAAAACAAATTTCAAATTAAGAGAGAAGAAACATTTGAAAGTTTTATTGACGCAGGCCTTCATCTCCTGATTGACAGAGCTTACGATTCAGTCTCAATCGATGACATCAGTAAAGCGGCGGGGTTCAGCAAAGGCGCGTTTTACGTTCATTTTGAAAGCAAGGAAGATTTTCTGAAGCATTTGTTAGACAGGCGTCAGATTAAAAAAAGGATCATCACGGGCTATCTCGACGAATTAGAAAAGCAAACAGCGCGGCCGTTGACGCTTTGTGAAGCCGCGGCAAGCGCAGCAAGCCTGTTGATGCGGTTTGTAAACAGCAAGCCTGCCTGGAATGTGGTGTCTTTTGCCGTTCATATGCCTACTTACAAAGTCGTCAGTGAATATGAGGCGTATATCCGCCTGTATAAGTTATGGATAGAAGAAAGCGCCATGTACATAAATTGGCTCAAATCGAGAAATTTAATAGAAGACCATATAGATACCGAGCATACCGCTAACATGATGTGCGCGCTCATCGACGGGATGATTAAGCAATCCAATGTGCTGGGAAGGCCGGTTACTTTCCGCAGCATGTTTGACGCGTTCTATGTTTTTGTCAGCGGCAGAAAATCAGGGTAACGTTCTTCTTGATTTGACAAAAGGTTTAGAAAAGTTTTTCAGAAAGCGAGGAACTGCCATGCGTTACAGAGAAATTATGATGTATATCATTATGGGTGTGTTCACGACGATCGTGAACATCGTCAGTTTTTACATTCTGACGGCGGTATTTGAGATGGATTACAAGGCGGCGACCGTCGCCGCTTGGGTTCTGTCCGTTCTATTTGCATATGTCACGAATAAACTGTATGTATTTCAGCAAAAAACCGCGGGGATGCGGAGTCTGATGAAAGAATTGACTGCCTTTTTCAGCGTGCGGGTTTTGTCTCTCGGCATAGATCTCGCGATGATGATTCTTTTGGTCAGTCAATTTCACATGAACGAAACGTTGGCGAAAATCGCCGATAACGTCATCATCGTAGTCGTCAACTATGCTGCCAGCAAGTGGATTGTTTTCAGAAAAGCAAAAGAAGGGGGCGTGTCATAACGGTTTCTTTCCGCGCCTGGGGGGAAAGAGTAACGGTGAAAGGGGATGCGTATGAAACACAAAATAAAGAAAGCGTTTGCGGATGTATTCGGGGAATCGGAAGGCCTGCGTCTTTTCTTTGCGCCCGGCAGAGTGAATCTTATCGGGGAGCACACAGATTATAACGGGGGCTGCGTCTTTCCGTGCGCGCTGACGATCGGTACATATGCAGCCGTCAGAGAAAGAGGGGACAGGCTCGTCAGAATGTACTCTCACAATCTTAAGGAAGCAGGCATAAAAGAATGCAGTCTCGATGATATCCGCTATCAGAAAGAGGACGGGTGGGCCAATTATCCGAAAGGGGTCATGGCGGAATGCCTCCGCAGCGGTTTTTCCCTTCCGCACGGCTTCGATATTGTATTCTGGGGAAATATCCCGAACGGCGCAGGGCTGTCATCATCAGCTTCTATTGAACTTGTCACGGCGGTCATTCTCAAGGAATGTCATGAGCTTGATGCGGATATGCCCGATTTGGTGAAACTGGCTCAAGCGGCGGAAAATTCCTTTATCGGCGTCAGCTGCGGCATTATGGATCAATTCGCCGTCGGGATGGGAAAGAAAGATCATGCGATCCTGCTGAATTGTGGAACGCTCGCCTTTGAATATATTAGACTCGGGATGTCGGGACTGTCGATCGTGATTGCGAATACCAATAAAAAACGGACGCTTGCAGACTCAGGCTATAATACGAGGCTCAAGGAGTGCCGGGAAGCGCTTTATGATCTGCAGAAGCACCTTTCCATTCAGTCGCTGGGGGAGCTGTCTCCCTCCGCTTTTGATTCGCATGCGGAGCTGATTCAGAATGAAGTGAACAGGCGCCGGGCGAAACACGCCGTCTATGAAAATCACCGCACCAAAAAGGCAGCCGGCATGTTCAGTAACAATCAGCTTCATCATATCGGTGAATTAATGAGGGATTCGCATCTCTCGTTACGCGATGATTACGAGGTGACAAGTTTTGAGCTGGACACACTGGCTGAAGCGGCCTGGCGCCACGAGGGGGTTGTCGGGTCAAGGATGACGGGAGCCGGTTTCGGAGGCTGTACGGTCAGTATCGTCAAGGATGATGCGGTTTCAGATTTTATTGAAACGGCAGGAGCCTGCTATGAGGAACAGACCGGGGGAAAGGCCGATTTTTATACGGCGGACATCGGAGCCGGAGCGAGAGAACTAAGGGGGGATGACGATGGCGATTGAGCGGCATGTGGAACGTTTAATCCGGTACGGACTGCAAAAAGAGCTGATTTCCTTTCTTGATATTGAATATACAAGAAACCGTTTATATGAAACTTTGCATATCACCCATCCGGCGCCATCAGCACGGACGGAAAATGAATCGGAGGCATCTCTGCCGGACATACTGGCCCCGATTTACGAATGGGCGGCAGCAACAGGCCGGATTGCAGCCGATACAGACACATATCGCGATCTGCTGAGTGCGAAGATCATGGGCTGCTTTGCCCCGCAGCCGTCTGAGATTGTCCGGCGCTTTGAAGAAACAAAGGCGGTGCACGGGCCGGAGCAGGCGACAAAGGCATTTTACCGATTTTCAGAGGATGTGTATTATATCCGTTCGGACAGAATTCAGCGGAATATCGGGTGGACGGCTGAGACAGCTTACGGAAAGCTGGATATCACGATCAACCTTTCAAAACCTGAAAAAGATCCGAAAGCAATTGCCGCTGCCAAAGAGCAGCCTCAATCCGAGTATCCGAGATGTGTTCTCTGTAAAGAAAACGTCGGGTACGAAGGGAGGCCGGATCACCCCGCCCGTCAAAACCTTCGCGTCATTCCGGTGATTCTCGGCGAGGAGCAGTGGTTTCTGCAATTTTCTCCGTATGTGTATTACCGGGAGCATTGCATCGTATTGAAAGACCGGCACGAACCGATGAAGATCAGCAAAAAAACGTTTGACAGGCTGCTGGCGTTCGTCAGCCAGTACCCTCACTATTTTCTCGGTTCCAATGCTGATTTGCCGATTGTCGGCGGCAGTATTTTAAGCCACGATCATTTTCAGGGCGGCGATCATGAATTTCCCATGGCGCAGGCGGAGACAGAAAGCCGTTACAGGCTGCCTGATTATCCGAAGACGAAGATGGGCATTGTGAAGTGGCCGATGTCGGTCATCCGTCTGCAAAGCGAGAGCGCATCTGAGCTATCTGACGCGGCGGACACCATCCTGCGGGCATGGCGCGGCTATACCGATGAAGCGGCGGATATCCTCGCTTATTCAGGAGAAACACCGCACAATACAATTACGCCGATAGCCCGGCGGAGAAACGGTTTATTCGAATTAGATCTCGTCCTCAGAAATAATCGCACCTCTGATGAACATCCGCTGGGAATTTTTCATCCCCATCAGGAAGTTCATCATCTGAAAAAAGAAAATATCGGACTGATTGAGGTGATGGGGCTGGCGATTCTGCCGGGGCGTCTTGAACAAGAGTTGAAACGCACGGCTGAAGCGCTGTGCTCACCGGATCCGGATGCGGCCTTAACGGCCGATCCTTTTGCGGCCAAGCATAAAGATTGGGCGCTCGGCGTGCTGCATAAGCGGAAGGTAACGAAAGAAAACGCGGAACAGATTCTAAAAGAAGAAATCGGCCATGTCTTTGCGCGGATATTGGAGCATGCCGGCGTCTTTAAACAGACAGAAGAAGGCAGAGCGGCTTTCCGGCGGTTTATCGGCCATTTGCACGCTCTGCCTGAAAAAAGCCTCATCCCTTAAGGGACGAGGCTTTTTTTTATCCTCTGCTTCTGGCGATCAGGCTGAACAAGAATACCACGATCGCCGCTCCGATGATTGCCGGAATGATGGCAAAGCCGGCAAGGTGCGGGCCCCATGTGCCGAGCAGGCCGTGCCCGATCCATGCGCCGATCAGACCTGCGATCATTGACCCGATAATCCCCCCGGGCATACTTCCTTTTACAAATAAACTTCCGATCCAGCCGATAATAATGGCAACAATCAGAGATACGATAAAACTCATAAATATCACTTCCTATTTTTTATTATTTATGCCTATATGATTCCTTCGTTTTGTCTATATTAAACATAGGAATGTGTTTTTTATAATGAACATATCAAGGCGCGTTCCGGTCTTTTTTTTCCCTATGCGTTGCGTTAAAATGGTAACCGTGTGAAAAGGTGAGAGCAAAGGGAAAAATATTTTCTTTATGGAATGGTTAACAAAATGAAACTTTTTGTTGACCCGCGTTTTTTATTGTGGTAAACCTTTATTTGGTATTATTCATTCTCACTATCTTTTTTCTCTATATATGCTAAATGATCTAAAACTTTTTATGTTTGATTTACGCAAGTGAAAAAAGTTCATGCATTTTTTGACGATTTTGTGACATTAGGGCGAAAAAAAGATGAACTTTAGAAAAAAATAAAGCTAATAAGAGCAGATTTTGATAGCATAACAAGGTAGATAGAGAAAAGATTTTGAGAAAGTACATTTCAGATTCACTACATCAATAGGAAGGATGGTGATCTTCTTGTTCAGAGCATTTAAACCGTTACTTTTATTAGCGATGTTGGCTGTTGTTTTCGTACTGGGCGGATGCAGCGACATTTCCGTGTTAGATCCGAAAGGACCTGTAGCAGACCAGCAAAAAGATCTGATTCTCTTGTCAATCGGATTTATGCTGTTCATTGTCGGCGTCGTATTCGTACTATTTACAATCATTTTAGTGAAATACCGCGACCGCAAAGGCAAAGACAGCGGAAATTACAAGCCTGAGATGCACGGCAACACGTTCTTAGAAGTAGTCTGGACAGTGATCCCAATTTTAATTGTCATTGCACTTTCTGTGCCTACCGTACAGACGATATATTCGTTAGAAAAAGCGCCTGAAGCGACCAAGGATAAAGAACCGCTTGTCGTTTATGCTACTTCGGTAGACTGGAAATGGGTATTCAGCTACCCTGAGCAGGATATTGAGACGGTAAATTACCTGAACATTCCTGTAGACCGTCCGGTATTATTTAAAATTTCTTCAGCAGATTCAATGGCGTCGCTATGGATTCCTCAGCTTGGGGGACAAAAATACGCGATGGCGGGAATGCTGATGGATCAATACTTACAGGCTGACAAAGTGGGAACATATGAAGGCCGCAACGCGAACTTCACCGGCGAACACTTTGCCGACCAGAAATTCAACGTAAAAGCCGTTACGCAAAAAGACTTTAACAGCTGGGTGAAAAAGGCCCAGAGCAATTCTCCAAAGCTGACGAAAGAGAAGTATGACGAACTGATGCTTCCGGAGAATGTCGGTAAATTAACGTTCTCTTCTACACACTTAAAATACGTTGACCACGGCCAAGATGCCGAATATGCGATGGAGGCGCGCAAACGCCTTGGCTACAAAGCCGTATCACCGCACTCTAAAACAGATCCGTGGGAAAATGTAAAGAAAAACGAATTTAAAGTATCCGACGATAAACAAGATTGAAATTGAACAAGAAAGGAGGAAGCCCGAATGAAATTGAGATGGGATGAATTTTTTGTAACAGGTGACCCATTAATTCTGGGCGCACAAGTTTCCATTGCGCTTTCCACTATTGCTATCATCGTTGTACTCACATACTTCAAAAAGTGGAAGTGGCTCTGGTCTGAATGGCTTACGTCCGTAGACCATAAGAAACTTGGAATCATGTACATTATCTCTGCTGTTATCATGCTGTTCCGCGGCGGGGTAGACGGTTTGATGATGCGTGCCCAGTTAGCGCTTCCTAATAACAATTTTTTAGACTCAAACCACTATAATGAGATCTTTACGACTCACGGTACGATCATGATTATCTTCATGGCGATGCCGTTTTTAATCGGTCTGATCAACGTTGTCGTACCTTTGCAGATCGGTGCGCGCGACGTAGCATTCCCGTACTTGAACAACCTGAGTTTCTGGACGTTCTTCGTAGGTGCGATGCTATTCAATATTTCTTTCGTTATCGGGGGTTCTCCGAACGCAGGCTGGACGAGTTACATGCCGCTGGCAAGCAACGACATGAGCCCTGGGCCTGGTGAGAACTTCTACCTGCTCGGTCTTCAGATTGCCGGTATCGGTACGCTGATGACGGGTATCAACTTTATGGTGACAATCCTGAAAATGCGTACGAAAGGCATGACGCTGATGCGTATGCCGATGTTCACATGGACGACGCTGATTACAATGGTTATTATCGTATTCGCCTTCCCTGTTCTGACAGTGGCATTGGCGCTCTTATCATTTGACCGTTTGTTCGGCGCTCACTTCTTCACGCTGGAAGCCGGCGGTATGCCGATGCTTTGGGCTAACTTATTCTGGATTTGGGGACACCCTGAAGTTTATATCGTTATCTTACCGGCATTCGGTATTTTCTCTGAAATTATTTCAGCTTTTGCAAGAAAGCAGTTATTCGGTTACAAAGCGATGGTCGGCTCTATTATCGCCATTTCCGTCCTGAGTTTCCTTGTATGGACACACCACTTCTTCACAATGGGGAACAGTGCGTCTGTTAACTCTTTCTTCTCGATTACAACGATGGCGATTTCGGTTCCGACCGGGGTTAAAATCTTTAACTGGCTCTTTACGATGTATAAAGGCCGAATCAGTTTTACAACACCGATGCTGTGGGCGCTTGCGTTCATCCCGAACTTCGTTGTCGGCGGGGTAACAGGGGTTATGCTCGCGATGGCTGCAGCGGATTATCAATACCATAATACGTACTTCCTTGTATCTCACTTCCACTATGTGCTGATCGCGGGTACGGTATTTGCGTGTTTCGCAGGATTTATTTTCTGGTATCCGAAAATGTTCGGCCACAAGCTGAACGAAAGAATCGGAAAATGGTTCTTCTGGATCTTTATGATCGGATTTAATGTATGTTTCTTCCCTCAATACTTCCTGGGGCTGCAAGGTATGCCTCGCCGTATTTACACTTACGGACCGAATGACGGATGGACTACATTAAACTTTATTTCAACTGTCGGAGCCTTCATGATGGGTGTCGGATTCTTAATCCTTTGCTACAACATCTACTACAGCTTCCGCTACTCTACTCGCGAGATCAGCGGAGATTCATGGGGCGTGGGACGTACGCTTGAGTGGGCGACTTCATCTGCGATTCCGCCGCACTACAACTTTGCGGTGCTTCCTGAAGTGAAATCTCAAGATGCGTACCTGCAATTGAAAGAAGACAAAACGGATATTCATCCGGAAAGCAAATTCAAGAAAATCCATATGCCACACAACTCCGGCAGACCGCTTATTATGTCAGTGGCGTTCGGTTTTGCAGGATTTGGACTTGTATTTGAATGGTTCTGGATGGGCATTGTCGGCTTGATCGGCATTCTGCTTTGCATGGTGCTTCGTTCATTTGAATATGACAACGGCTACTATATACCTGTTGAGGAAATAAAAGAGACGGAAAGAAAGATTTCCGAATAAAGGAGGCGTGATTTATGGAACATGCAGAACACGGCAATTCTAACGCGCCTATGGAATATCAATCTGAAACCGGCAGACTCAATATTCTCGGGTTTTGGATCTTTTTAGGGGCAGAGATTGTGTTGTTCTCAACACTATTTGCAACCTTCTTCGTTCTTCAAAGAAGAACAGCAGGAGGGGTCTTACCGGCTGAATTATTTGAAGTGAAGCTTGTCATGATCATGACATTCCTGCTTCTGATCAGCAGTTTCACCTGCGGGATCGCTGTTCATGAAATGCGTCGCGGAAGTTTAAAAGGCGTCGTCATTTGGACGATCATTACGCTTCTTCTCGGCGCAGGCTTCGTCGGATGTGAGCTTAACGAGTTCATCCACTATGTACATGAAGGAGCATCTCTCGGTACAAGTGCTTTCTGGTCCGGATTCTTCGTCCTTCTGGGAACGCACGGAACGCACGTAACGATCGGTATCTTCTGGATTACCGGCATCTTACTGCAATTGAAGAAACGCGGATTAACGCCGCAGACGTCTTCAAAAATCTTTATCTCAAGTTTATATTGGCACTTCTTAGACGTTGTTTGGATTTTCATCTTTACAGGCGTCTATCTCATCGGATTGGGGGGACTATAATATGGCAAACAAATCTGCTGAACACAGCCACTTTCCGTGGAAGCATATCGTAGGTTTTGCGTTGTCTATTATTCTGACCCTGCTGGCCCTTTGGGTTGCGGTATATACAGATTTAAGCTCATCAGCAAAACTTTGGATCATTTTCGGATTCGCATTTATTCAAGCCGGCCTGCAGCTTCTCATGTTCATGCACATGACAGAAAGCGAAAACGGCGGAATTCAAGTCGGAAACACGCTCTTCGGATTTTTCGGAGCGATTGTTATCATCCTTGGTTCCATCTGGATCTTTGCGGCGCACTACCAACACGGTGACCATATGGATGGAAACCCTCCAGGCGGTGCGAAACAACATTCCGAACATCAGGAATAAAAAGAAACCCTCTTCGTTCAGGCGAAGAGGGTTTTTTGTGCCTTTATCGGCTTCTTCTCCGGCGCAGGTGCGGAAGACCGTAAATGATAAAGGCGGCGATATGGGCAACGATGACGTTGACGGCAAACAGGATGATCATGAGTGTGTGGCCGAGAGGGGATAGACTGCTGGTTGCGTAAAAGTAGAAGAAAACCCACATTAAAATGATTGGCGGTATGGCCGAGAGGGCCACTTTTTTGTTATCCAGCCAGATAAAGAGGGGTGTTGCGCTTGCGACCAGTAAATAAGCAAAAAACATGTCCATCTTACATGTCTCCTTTCATTTTATGGCAACGTTTCCAAAATGAAATACAGAGAATAAAATGTGTCTGTTTTGTGGTCGTTTTTTGAACATTTTGTTACAATTATTATACCATGTTTTCCAATTTTTGATACCGCTTTTTCGAAAAATGTATTGCAACTATTGCCTCATTTTTGGATAGGTACAAGAAACCGGAAAGGTCAAATACCCTGTCACATTTCCGTACAAGGGAATGGCGCAGGCTGTGAACCTTTGCTATGGTCAAAGAAAATATGCACAGCAAGGGTGGTTGAAGTGCACGTAAGGAAAGAAGATGTAACAGCGCCGGATGTCATTGCGCTTTTGCAGGCGCATCTGAAGAGCATGACCCTGCATTCTCCCCCGGAGAGTATACACGCGCTCAATGCGGACCGCCTGCGCCAGCCTGACGTGACGTTTTGGAGTGCGAGGGAAGACGACGGCGTCCTGCTCGGCTGCGGAGCCTTAAAGGAGCTGAACAGCCGGCACGGTGAGGTGAAATCAATGAAAACCTCTCCGCAGCATGTCAGAAAAGGCGCGGCCAAACGAATCCTTCACCATATAATTGAAGAAGCAAAGCGAAGAGGCTATCAGCGGATCAGCTTGGAAACCGGTTCTATGGATGCTTTTCTCCCCGCCAGACGCCTGTATGAAAAAGCCGGGTTTCAATATTGCGGACCGTTTGCGGACTACAATGAGGATCCGAACAGTTTGTTTATGACATTAAACATGAGATGAAACCCCCTTTCTGACGAGAAGGGGTTTTTTATCGGAAAAGTTTCATCATGACCGAAACATTTCCTTTTCTGACACGTCATATGTCGTGTAGTCCCCAAACCGTAAAAAGAAACAACCTCATCATGTTTTCTTGAACGGTGTTCATGTATAATAAACAATAGTGACTTCCGATGAAAATGTAAGGCGGGATAGAATGAGTCGATATAAGAAACAGCAAAATCCCTATTATCAGGGGGATTTGATTTTTATATTTGGTGTGTTTTTAATAATTAGTGTTGCGGCGATTTATGCGGCCGGACAGTTCGGGCAGTATGGAAGTGATGCCTGGATGAGACAGATCGTCTTTTATGTCATCGGAGCCGGTCTCATGGTCGGTATTATGTATTTTGATTTAGAGCAGCTTGAAAAACTGAGTCTGTACGTATTAATTGCCGGCGTGCTGTCACTGCTTCTTTTGCGTGTCGCACCGGAATCCATCGCCCCGATTAAGAACGGGGCAAAAAGCTGGTTTAAAATCGGAAGCTTTACCCTCCAGCCATCTGAGTTTACGAAAATAGGAATTATGATGATGGTCGCGTCCATTATATCGAAGGCAAGCCCGAAAGATCAAAGATCACTTCGGGAAGATGTGAATCTGCTTTTGAAAATTGCGGCATGGACAGTGATTCCGATCGGACTGATCGTTTTGCAGGATGCCGGAACGGGAGCGATCTGTCTGTTTATTGTTATGGTGATGGTGTTTATGTCGGGTGTGAACTGGAAGCTGATCACCATTATCGGCGGATCAGCCGCCCTTGTTGTCGCCCTTTTCTTAGCGCTCGTAATTGAATTTCCCCATGTGGCGAATTCAATCGGCATTGCGGACTATCAAATTAACCGGATTACATCGTGGATGTCTGATTCAAGCGCGGCTACGACACAGGCAGAGAGTGACAAAAGCTGGCAGGTGGATCAGGCCGTTATGGCGATCGGATCGGGCGGTATTACCGGAAACGGTGTTCATAATCTGAAAGTGTACGTGCCTGAAGGACAGACCGACTTTATCTTTGCGATTTTGGGTGAAAGTTTTGGGTTTTTAGGCTGTGCCATTGCGGTTGTCATGTTTTTCTTTTTAATTTACAGGCTTGTGGTGCTGATTGACCGTCTGCATGCCTTTAACCGATTCGGCGCATTCTTTTGCGTAGGATTTACTGCACTTATCGTGATTCATACCTTCCAGAACATCGGGATGAATATCGGCATTATGCCGGTTACCGGAATTCCGCTTCTGTTTGTCAGCTATGGAGGGAGCTCGGTGCTATCTACATTGATCAGCTTCGGGATTGTATATAATGCAAGTGTGCAGCTGACGAAATATAAAAGTTATTTGTTCAATTCATAATGTCAGACGGCTCGTTTTTCGGGCTGTCTTTTTTTGTTCAGAGCATTTTGCTTTTGACATGATTCTCTTTGGGATATGATATATAGAGAAGGAGGCTTTTATATGAACAATACCATCGAAACTATACTTAATCATCGGTCGATCCGATCATTTACTGACGAGCTGCTGACAGCAGAAGAGATAGATACATTAGTGAAAAGCGCCCAGGCGGCGTCAACATCCAGTTACGTGCAGGCTTACTCCATCATCGGCGTAACCGATCCGGAGAAAAAGCAAAAGCTGGCGGCGCTGGCCGGAAATCAGCCTTACGTCGAGAATAACGGGCACTTGTTTGTGTTTTGCGCTGATTTGTACCGTCATAAAAAACTTGCTGAAGAAAAAGGCGAAAACATTACTGAGCTTCTTGAGAATACGGAAATGTTTATGGTCAGCGTCATTGATGCCGCACTTGCTGCACAAAACGTAAGTGTTGCCGCAGAATCAATGGGCCTTGGCATTTGTTACATCGGAGGCATTCGGAATGAACTTGATCAGGTGACGGAAGTGCTCGGTACGCCTGACCATGTGCTGCCGCTGTTCGGTCTGGTAGTCGGCCACCCCGCTCATCCGTCAGGTCAAAAGCCGCGTTTGCCGAAACAAGCCGTATATCATGAAAACACGTACGATACGAATGAAGAAAACTTCCGCAGTTATATGAAGGAATATGATGAAACCATCTCCGCTTATTATGATAAACGGACAAACGGCAAGCGGGTTGAAACATGGTCTGATCAAATTCTGCAGTTCATGAAACAAAAACCGAGAACGTATTTAAATCAATATGTAAAAGATAAAGGTTTTCAAAAAAATTAAGAAAAAACCTCTCCTGTCAGGAGAGGTTTTTTTCATGTTTCACGTGTAACATATTTCGACAAAATGGAACATCTGCGATGATGTACAGTTCCAAAATTTGATGAGTTGCCGTTCCGGGTTTTGAACTTTCACATATCGTCTTTTTTTCATTAATAATCGAGACTACATTCAATACACAACAGAGCTGCTCTGTTTGCCTTAGCACATCCTTGATCCGAAGTTCTAAAACAGAGAATAACATGAATACGGCTGATCTCTGTATATAAGTAAAGTTACTTAATTGGCAGTCATTCCTCATCGTCTTATTATAATTCATAGCAAACGGACGCCTGCGTCTCCAGAACCGTGCTAATAAACTTAGCGATGTCTTGATGAACCGGGTGTGTAAGGTACTCTTCCATATCCCCCAAGGAAGCAAACTTAGTGATCAGAATCAAATCATATCCTGAAGGGGCAGGGCGAATGTTAGCTTCAACCTGAACATCGAGAAGAACGTCTATTTTTCCCTTCATGCCCAGCAGAACGGTTTGAACTTGCTTGATATGCTCTGGGCTCATGTCCTTCAGCTTCAGCAGCACGTTATTTACTATCATTTTTATGTTCCTCCTGGTTTCTTACCTGGATTAGCGTTTCTGTTTGTTCGGGTCCTTTAGAAAGCTGGATCGCAAGCTGCTTAATCTTGTGGTTATGAATCTGAAAATAAAAATCTAAATAGAGAGGGTTCGGCAGGCTGGTTTTGTCAAAATCGCCGTCAACCTTAAAAACCGCCGTGATTTCCGCCTTATCCTGTCTATGCCTTTGTAGGTCAAGCGTTACGTTTGCATCAAAATGATGTTCGTCACTCCATTTTCTTATAGCGGATTTGCCTGCCCACACTTTACCTTCATCAAAAATCAAAGCATCCTCCGAAAAACAGTTGATATAGGCATCCGGATCGGGTTTATTGGAAGCGGCTATAAAATCTTGTATAACTTGCGGAAGAGCACTAGGCTCCATAAAATCAACTCCTTTGTCATTTCGTTAAACGGTGCGGATGGTTCCGCCGTCAATAACATATTCACAACCCGTTACATAAGAGGCTCTGCTTGACGCAAGGAATGCGGCAAGCTCGGCAACCTCCTCAGGTTGAGCCGGACGGCCGAGGGGAATGCCGCCAAGCTCGTCCATTAACTGCTGACGGGCGGCTAGATAGTCGGTTCCGGCTTGTTTAGCCATTCTCTCAATTAATTGTTCAGCTGCTTCTGTTTCGGTAAATCCCGGTGCTAGCGCGTTGATTCTTATCCCCTCAGGGCCGAATTGGGTCGCCAGGTTTTTACTGTAGTTAACTAGTGCAGCTTTGGCAGCCGAATAAGGCATGGTCATGTTGCCCGGCAGCTTTCGTTGAATAGATGATATATGGACAATCACTCCGCTTTGCTGCTTGACCATGTAAGGCAGAAATCCGCGATCGAGGCGGACAGAAGAAAACAGGTTTGCGTTAAACGCTGTTTGCCAATCCTCGTCTGTTAAAGCTAAAGCCCCTGCCGTGCTACTTGAGGAACCTCCGACATTATTAATCAAAATATCCAGACCGCCGAGTTTATGAATCGTTTCCTTAATGATATGATCTGCGCCTTCTGGAAGGCAGACATCGGCCTGAATAAACCCTGCGCCTTCAGGCAATGCCTCGGGTAATGATCTTGCCGTAGCTATAACTTCAGCTCCTGCCGCATGCAGACGTTTGACGATGGCTCTGCCGATTCCACGTGTTCCGCCGGTCACTAGGACCCGTTTACCTGCAAATTCTTTGTTCATATTTAATAAGTACGGACTGTTTTCCATCGTTCTGCTGAATCCTCCTTCAAATGTTGAGTACAAGGCTAGTTTAATCAACAGAACCTGACAGCATCGTGTCCAGTTACCTCAAATATTTTTCGGCCATTCTGGCAGTGCGGTTTTTCATTTCAAGTCTGACAGATGCCGGCTCAATGACTTCCAGTAAATCTCCAAAGGAAAGTAGATAGTGATAAAGCCATTCACCGGGAGGAATCTCTGAAGTGACCCGGAAAGACCCGTCTTCCAGTTTTAAAATGTCCTCTTCTTTAAACTCATCCACGATTCGATAGGCTCCCGCTTGGTCTATTTTTAATACCAGAGGGATTCTCTGCGGTTTTTTAACCGATTCTTCTGCAGAAGAAGTCACGGAAGGCTCCGACCAGCCATGCTGAAGGTGAAGTCCCATCTCCTCTCCGTTTAAAAGTCGAACATTCGACATTCTGTTAATTTTAAAGGTTCTTAAAGCGTTTTTTTCGAAACTGAAGGCTTCAATGTACCACGCTCTATCTTTAAAAAGCAGTTTCATTGGCGCGGCTCTCCGGCTTTTTTGTTCTCCGGCAGCACTCAAATAGGTAAATGAAATCAATTTCTGCTCCAAGATTGCCTGTTTCAGAAGTACAAACAGCTCTTTTTGTTTTTGCCCGCTTCCCCATGAGGAAAAATCCACTTCAATCCAGTTGATGCTGTTTTTCCTGAAAAGGCTGCTCAATTTCTCAAAAATCGCATTGGAATCAGGGTATTGGGCAGCGGCTAAGCTTTGGAGAGCAAAAAGGATCTCATCCTGCTCCTTGTCGGTAAGCATAGATTTGTTCAGAACAAACCTGTCGGAAAGGGAAATGCCGCCCCCTTTCCCTTGTACGGTATAAATCGGAATTCCAGCTTGGCTTAAAGCCTCAACATCCCTATAGATCGTTCTGACAGACACCTCAAATCGCTCAGCCAGCTCTGGTGCCGTAACGGTTCCATTTTCCAATAAAATATAAATCACTTGAAATAATCTGCTGATTTGCATCCACTCACCTCTGGGTTTTTAGTATATCCATTAAAACTTGACAACAAGATGTCAGGTTAAGATAATTTCTTAAAATCTCCCTCTTTGTAAATGTTAACATGGCTGAAGTTCCGGGCCACTCGTCTACGGACACACAGCCAGCATGCCGATATCGCTTGTAATGGAAACAAAAGAAGCAATCAGGTGGTATTGCAGTATTCCTAGAGGTTAAAGATAAAGGCAGTCCGTTTGGCATTTGTGAGGTCGCGAGGAAGCTAAATCATCGTAATAACAAACCAAGATGACGAAGAAAGTCGCCAGACTTCATATGATCGGCTTAGCAGTGGTACGATGTTGAGGAGGTGACAGTGATGATTTCATTAAGTATATTAGACCAATCTCCTGTATCAGAAGGGAGTACTGCAGAGAGTGCGCTGCGGGATACGGTGAGGCTCGCACAGGAGGCGGAGAAGCTCGGATATAAGAGGTTTTGGGTGTCAGAGCATCATTTTTCAGAGCGGTTGGCGGGTTCAAGCCCTGAAGTGCTGATCAGCCATATTGCGGCGAAAACGAACAGAATCCGTGTAGGCTCGGGCGGTGTCATGCTTCCGCATTACAGCGCATATAAGGTGGCGGAGAATTTCCGCGTGCTTGAAGGTTTGACGCCGGACAGAATCGATCTCGGATTGGGACGGGCGCCGGGCGGAATGCCGATCGCGTCATGGGCGCTGAATGACGGCGGGAAGCGGAATGCTGATCAATACCCGCAGCAGATTCGTGAGCTGGCGATGTATTTGCATGATGCTGCCGACGAAAATCACCGTTTTCCGAATCTGACGGCATCACCACTCATTAAGACGGCGCCGGAAGTCTGGCTTCTCGGTTCTTCGGGGGAAAGCGCGCTTCTGAGCGCAGAAACGGGAGCGGGCTATATGTTTGCCCATTTTATTAATGGAGAAGGCGGAGAAAGCACGACGGCACAATATAAGCGCCGATTTAAACCTTCTGTATTAGGAAAAGAACCAAAAACGGCCGTGGCGGTATTTGTACTCTGCGCGGACACTGAAGAGAAAGCGGAGGAACTCGCGGCCGTCATGGATTATACGCTTCTTGCGGGTGAACAGGGGATTCCGATTCACGGCGTACCGTCTTACGAAACCGTCCGCGGCAATACGTATACACCGTATGAACAAAGACGAATTGCCGATAATCGGAATCGAATGATCATCGGAACAAAGCAGCAAGTGAAAGAACAGATTCTGGCTCTCAGTAAAGCATACGGAACGGAAGAAGTGATGGCTGTGACCATTACTCATCATTTTGAAGATAAACTTCAGTCGTACCGGCTGCTTCGCGAAGCCTTCGCCGATTGATCAGAAAGAAACCCTGCTGATGCTTCAGCAGGGTTGTTTGGTTATTCAATGATAAAAGGTTTTTCAGCCAGCACCTGGCTCGATTTCCCTTTGTTCGCGGCATAGGCCAGCATGTAATATTCTCCTGCCGGCAGTGCGGTGTCACCGTTGACTTTGCCGTTCCAGTTGAAATATTGATAGCCTTTATCCTGCTTTTTGTAGATGCCGGCTTGGCCGACAAAGTCAAGATTGCTGTCATATACAAGGAAGGCAAGCTCTTCGGCTCCCGCCGGAAGATAGGTTTCAATTTGGTAGGTTCCCTGTGTTGTGCCGTCCTGCACGTCGATTGACGTTACCCGCGGATAGTCCGGCTCTTTTACAATCAGCAGCGTCGGCACTTTTGCGACTGTTTTTCCGCCTTCACGCACTGTGACTGTTCCCTCATAGGTCCCTGCCTTTACTTTTTTGGCATTGACCTTTACCTTCGCATTGAACTTTCCGGTTTGATGAGCGGGGATCACGGCCCGGTCTGTGCCCGAAACGGTAATGCCCGTGCCGTTGAAAGAGTACTCGAGCTGATATGATTTTCTGATGGACGATTGGTTTTCAATCGTAAAGGTTTCTTTTTTCGTTTCGTTGCCTTTGTCTTTCATAAACGTTCCGTAAGAATAACTTCCCGGGGTGACAAGGGAGTCTGCTTTAATTGCCTTCATGATTCTGATGCTTCCGGCACCTTGCGCATTATGCGGGTATACATCACCGTCCGCGTCCGTTAAGGTTTCTGCCGTATTCATGAGAGCGGCTTTTATTTGTTCCGGACTCCATTTCGGTTTGGCCTGTTTGATGACGGCAGCTGCGCCGGCTACGTGCGGGGAGGCCATGCTCGTTCCCTGCTTCGATCCGTAGCCGTACGGGTTGGCAGGATCATGCGTCGGAATGGTGCTGACGATGTTTACGCCGGGAGCTGAGACATCCGGTTTAATCATCCATGTGTCCATAACAGGACCGCGAGACGAGAAGTCTGCCATTTGTTCAGTGAGCGATTTAGCCACTGATAAATTGAATGTCGCTTTTGTGCTGCCCGCTTTTAATTGGCTGACGAGCTTTTCGCCGTCTTCTGATGAAAGCTTAATCGTCGGCACGGACATGCCCGGTACGTTGGCTTCAATTTCTCCCGGGGCATTGTTATACACAACCATACCGATCGCGCCCGCTTTTTTGGCGTTGTCGGCTTTATCCACAAAGGCGATGCTGCCCCGTTTGACGACCGCGACTTTTCCTTTCAGATCTTTTCCTTCAAAATCCTTTTGCTCGCCGATACCCGCTTCTATGAGCTCTGTTTCTTTTTTATTCAGTGCTTTTATGTCATCTTCTTTGTTATAGCCCATCACTTTCGCTGAGGAATAAGAACCGAAGGAGACGGCGTATTCATTCAGCGGCAGCTGTGTCGCTCCGACGGAGATGGCTTCTCTGGACGTTCCCGGAGAGCCGACGGTCCAATTGTTCGGCCCGCTGTTTCCGTTTGATGTAACGGCCGTGACGCCTTCTGATATCGCCCAGTCAAGCGCCGTGCTTGTCGCCCAGTCCGGGTTATTCACAGAATTGCCGAGCGAGAGGTTCATGACATTTGCTCCGTCCTGTACGGCGCGTTCGATGCCGGCGATGACGTTCTCAGTTGTTCCGCTTCCGCCGGGACCGAGCACACGGTAGGCAAGGAGCGTTGCATCAGGCGCGATGCCTTTAATCGTTCCATTTGCGGCTACTGTGCCCGCGACGTGAGTTCCGTGGTCAGTCGCCGCGCCTCTCGGATCACCGGACGGCGTTTCTTCAGGATCGTAATCGTTATCCACAAAATCATATCCTTTATATTGTCCGAAATTTTTCTTTAAGTCAGGGTGTTTATATTCGACGCCCGTATCAATAATGGCAACTTTGACGCCTTTACCCGTATAGCCGAGCTTCCACGCGTCATTTGCCCCGATATAAGGCGCGCTGTCATCCATCTGCGGAGACACGGCATCTTTAGCAAGGGGGATATCTTTATCTTTCAGCTGATCGGTATGATAGGTGACATTCGGATAAACCGCTTTGACATCCTGATCACTCAGCAGTTTCGGGATTTCATTGGCCGGGAGTTTCATGGAGAAACCGGAAAACACTTGCTCATATTCCCTGTTGATCTTTCCGTGTTTAATGGTTTTGAGCGCTTTGTTTTTTACTTTTGCGCGTTCGCTTTTCAGCTTGCTTTTTGATTGTGTTTTACCGAGTTCCTTTGCTTCCGCCAGTGACTTTTCCTTCAGTTCTACGATGACCGTCGTTTGTTTGCCGGTGGTCATATCAATGTCACCGAACACCTCTGCCTTCTCAAGATCCGGTGCTTGAGATTTTGAAGCCGGCGCCGCCTGTGAACTTGTGGATAAGGTAAAGGATAAGACAAAAGCCGGAAGAAGATAACGGATGATTCCTTTTTTCAATCGTGTTTCCCCCTTTTTCTTTATCTAAATTAGAAATCTAGTATATATTTCTCGAAAATTCAAAATATTCCTTGTGACATAGGACTCATTTCTGGAAATTGGTCTGTGAATAAGGAGGGAGTTATACACAGAATCCTGTGCATAACTGAATAAATTTGTGTATATATATTGTTGGGAACGAATGTTCCTATACAAAATATAGATCGGGTTTGTGGATATGTGGATATCGCCTGTGTTTAAGCTGTGCTTAACCAAGGGATAAAGTGTGTATAACTTTTTTAAGCGCTTCTCCATTTTTCAGGTCATTTCCATCAGCTTTCAACAAAACTTCTGAAAACTAGTTTGTTTTTTCACTCATATTGTGACAAACAATTCGCCCGGCCGCGTCTATCATAGAGTCATAGGGTTGCTAGACCCGCTAGTTTTTAGCGGAGAAGGATCGGCCGCCTTTTCCGTTAAAGCGGAGAGAAAACAGGCCTGCGAACAAGCTGTCTGTCAAAAAGAAGCGGAGGGATGATTTGCAATGAAACGTTTGCTGGTATCTTTACGGGTGTGGATGGTCTTTCTGATGAACTGGATGGCGCCGGATAACGGAAGATATCAATTAGCTGCTGTGTACGGGAACCAAGCTGTCTATCATAAGAAAGCGAAACGGACGGCTGGGGCATTTTCGTTTGTGAGCCGAGTCCGATCGGCGGATCTGACCGATGAGACGAAATCGTCCTGCGGCAGGCTGGATAAAAACCGGTGGGTGCCGGTCCGCAAAGAATTGCCGAAACGGGAGCGCGCAGGTCCGGTGCCTTTACATCATATGAAAAAGAGGGTACAATCCCACTAAACATATGAACGGGAGCGAACCTCTTGAGAATAGACAAAGTATTAAATAACAATGCGGCGTTAATAAAAGAAGACGGACGGGAAAAGATCGTAATGGGTCCCGGAATCGCTTTTCAAAAGAGAAAAAATGATGTGATTCAAAGACATAAAATTGAAAAAATATTTGTCGTGCACGACGAAAATGAAAAGTTCAAACAAGTGTTAGAAACGCTTCCCGAAGAGCATATAGAAGCGGCTGAGGATATCATCAGCCATGCGGAGGGAGAGCTTGCGGCGCCTTTGAGCGATCATATCCACATTGCGCTGGCGGACCATTTATCCTTTGCGATCGAAAGGATTCAAAACGGCTTTCAGGTGCATAACCGATTGCTTCATGAAATTAAGGCGCTCTATAAAAAAGAATATGAAATCGGCCGTTGGGCGGTCGAACACGTGAAACGAACCCTCGGTATATCATTGCCTGACGATGAGGCGGGGTATATCGCGCTTCATATCCACACTGCCAAGGCGGATGCCAAAAGCATGTATTCGGCGATGAAGCATACAACCATGATCAAAGAAATGATCGAAAAGATCGAATCCTTTTTTGAACAGAAGGTTGATGAAGACAGTATTTCCTATCAGCGCCTCGTCACGCATTTGCGGTATGCGGTCAGCCGGTTGGATTCAAATGAAGCTCTTCACTCCATGGACGAGGAGATGCTTTATTTCATCCAAAAAAAGTATCCGTTTGCTTATCGGTGTGCGCTTGAACTGGCGGCGTTTTTAAAAAATGAATATGATTTGGAACTGCCGGAATCCGAGGCCGGCTATATTACGCTGCATGTCCAGCGTCTTCAAAAAAACCCGGAATAACATGTCTGTTTGGAGAAACAGACTTTTTTTTGAAAATATATTGACGAAAGCGCTGTCATGAAATAAAATGATAGCGCATTATAAAACTGAATCCGGCGGGATTGTGACTGGTTATGCAGGCAAGACCTAAAATTTGCGTACATGAAAAAGGGATCATGCTTACCTTTTTCGTTGGCGAATTTTAGGTCTTATTTGATTTTGGAAAGGGGGAAACGTATTGGATTATCAAAAAACGGCAAAACAGCTTATCAACCATATCGGAGGGGAATCAAACGTCATCAGCGCGACACATTGCGCGACGCGGCTCAGGCTTGTCATTCAGGATGAACAGAAGATCAGCCAGGCCGGCATTGAAGAAATAGAGGGCGTAAAAGGAGCTTTCAGCAGCTCGGGACAATATCAGATTATATTCGGCACCGGCCTCGTGAATAAAGTGTATGACGCTTTTTCAAAAGAAGCCGATTTGGGGCGGGAAGATCGTGAGACCCATCAGGACGCAGCGAAAAAAAAGCTGAACCCGGCCGCAAGATTGGCGAAAACACTGTCTAACATATTCGTTCCCATCATTCCGGCTATCGTGGCAAGCGGTCTTTTAATGGGACTGCTCGGCATGATGAAGGCCTTTCATTGGGTGTCTGAACAATCTCCGCTGTTTATTCTTCTCAACATGTTTTCAAGCGCGGCTTTTCTCTTTCTGCCTATATTCATCGGGTTCAGCGCTGCAAAGGAATTTGGCGGAAATCCCTATCTCGGGGCGGTGCTCGGCGGAATTATGATTCATCCGGCGCTTTTGAATCCGTGGGGGCTTGCGGATTCAGCGCCTGATTTTATGGAACTCTTCGGCTTCCACATTGCGCTTCTCGGCTACCAAGGAACGGTCATCCCCGTACTGTTAGCCGTTTATATTATGAGCAAGGTGGAAAAAGGCACGAGGAAAATTGTGCCTCACGCTTTAGATTTATTGGTCACGCCGTTTGTCACGGTGATGGTGACCGGATTTATCACCTTTATCGCAATCGGTCCGCTTGGCAGGGCGATTGGATCAGGCATTACCGTCTCGCTGATGTATGTGTATGATCATGCGGGCATTGTTGCAGGACTTCTTTTCGGAGGGGCTTATCCGCTTATTGTGCTTACCGGTGTGCATCACAGCTTTCATGCGATTGAGGCCGGCCTCATCGCTGATTTGGGCAGAAACTATATCCTTCCGATCTGGTCGATGGCGAATGTCGCCCAAGGAGCGGCGGGACTGGCTGTATTTTTCCTGACGAAAAAAGTGAAAATGAAAGAAATCGCTCTGCCTGCCGCATTTTCCGCTTTTCTCGGCGTAACCGAGCCCGTCATTTTCGGAGTGAACCTAAGATACCGCAAGCCGTTTATCGCGGGAATGATCGGCGGAGCGCTGGGAGGCGCCTATGTCGTGGTGACCGGTGTCGCCGCCAATGCCTACGGTCTGAGCGGAATTCCGATGATTGCCATCACGGCTCCGCTCGGTTTAGGAAATCTCATAAACTATCTGATCGGAATGGGCATCGCCTCTGTGACGGCGTTTATTGCCGCTTACATTATGGGAGCTAAAGAAAAGGAGGCCGCCAAATGAGTACACTGGATCAAGAGCTGCGCATGCAGGCTGAGGAAGCAAAGAAGAAGCGCCGAGAAACCGCTGCATCAGATCCATACCGCCAGAACTATCATATTATGCCGCCGGTCGGGCTTTTAAACGATCCGAACGGCGTGATCCAATGGCACGGCGAGTATCACTTGTTTTTTCAATGGCAGCCATTTCATACGGGGCATGGCGCGAAATTTTGGGCGCATGTGACGACGAAGGATTTTGTTGAGTGGAAAGAGGAAGAAATCGCGCTTGCGCCGGGCGAATGGTATGACAAGAACGGCTGTTATTCCGGAAGCGCCATTGAAAAAGACGGCCGGCTCTGCCTGTTGTACACAGGCAATGTCCGTGACGGAGAAGGCAATCGTGAAACATATCAATGCCTCGCTGTATCCGAAGACGGAAAAATGTTTGAAAAAAAAGGAGTCGTTGCGCGTCTCCCGGAAGGCTATACCGCTCATTTCCGTGATCCGAAGGTTTGGAAGAAGGACGGGACGTATTACATGGTGCTCGGCGCGCAGACAGAAAATCTCACCGGAAGCGCTGTGCTGTTCACATCAGAGAACTTGACGGATTGGACGTTTCTCGGTGCGATTGCGGGGGCGGATTTCGGCGGTCTCGGGTCATTCGGCTATATGTGGGAATGCCCGGACTTGTTTTCTTTGGACGGAACCGACGTGCTGCTCGTATGTCCGCAGGGGCTTGAAGCTGACGGGATAAAATATCATAACAGCCATCAGGCGGGCTATTTCCTCGGCAGACTGGATACAGAGCCGCTTGAGTTTAAGCACGGTGAATTCACGGAGCTTGACAGGGGATTTGATTTTTACGCGGCGCAGACGCTGGAAGACGATAAGGGACGGAGGATTCTGTTCGCGTGGATGGGTGTCCCCGATCAGCAGGAGGACAAACATCCGACACATGCGTATCACTGGGTTCACTGCTTGACGATGCCGAGAGAGCTTTCACTGTCAAACGGCAGAATCATACAGCGTCCGCTTCAGGAAATGAAATTACGCCGCACGGATGAGCAAAAGCGCCGTCTTCAATTGAATCGCTCGTCAGAAACCCTCCCGGTGAAAGAGGCTTCCCGGGCTGAAGTGCTGCTTGAAGACATGACTCATGAATCGGGTTTTGAAATCTCTATTCGGGGCGCGGCCCGGTTTATATTTCATCAGGAAGAGGGGCTTGCCGTGCTGGAGCGCACCGCTTTCAGCGGAGAAGAAAAAGAAACGAGAAGCTGCGCCATCAGTGAGGTGCGTTCCGTCCAGCTCTTTTTGGATGCATCCTCCATCGAATTGTTTTTAAATGACGGAGAAGAGGTATTCAGCGCCAGATATTTTCCTTTCCCGGGAAATGATGAGGTAACGGTTACATCGAGAGGAAGAACGGAAATAACTGCCTCTATTTGGACACTTTTGTAGAAAATCGTTCTTTTTTCTTATGTGAAACCTATGCCATCTGTGCTAATCTTCAACGAAAGACTACTATTTTCAGGAATAAAAGGAGTTGTTTTCTCAGTTTTGAATAATCAGAAGATGACGCCGAAATGTTTACTTATCAAAGCCGCAGAGCAAGTGGAAGATAAGCGGGAAGAATATAAAGAAGTATTGCTTCAGCTGAAACGCATGCTCAGGAGAGCCGAGCCGCACAACGAATGGAGTGATCGGCTGAGTCATACATATGAACAGATGAAGGAATATGCGCTGTTTGTGCAATCGATTGAGATGTTTTTACGTTCATCTGCGAAAAAAATGAAATAATCCCCCCTCGGTGATGAGGGGGATATTTATTTTATTTTCCGCTAAGACGCATCGCCGAATGTTTAGTCGGACCGATGTATTGGTTCAGCGGGAAGGACTCTTTGATGGCAGCGGTGATAAATTCTTTTGCCGCGTAGATGGCTTCCTTCACTTCAGCGCCTTTGGCCAATTCTGCCGTAACGGCGGCGGAGAATGTGCATCCGGCTCCGTGCGTGTAAGGCGTATCAATCATTTCGCTTTCTAATACTTCCGCGGTTTCCCCGTCATACAGCACGTCGACCGCTTTTTCATGTTTCAGCTTGCCTCCGCCTGTAATTAATACATATTTCGCGCCGAGTTCGTGAATTTTCTTGGCCGCTTCTTTCATGTCTTCCACCGTTTTTAATTCATCCATGCCGCTCAGCTGGCTTGCTTCGAACAGGTTTGGCGTGATGACGGTTGCCAGCGGGGCCAATTGGGTGCGTAGCGCTTCGGCGTGCTCCGGATACAGCACTTCGTTCGCTCCTTTGCAGACCATGACCGGATCGATAACGACATTTTTCAGCTGTTTTTCTTTAATCGTTTTCGCCGCAAGCTCAATGATCTCCACGGTAGGAAGCATGCCTGTTTTCATGGCGTCTACGCCGATTCCGTCAACGATCGTCGCAAGCTGTGCGCGGATCGTGCCGGCATCGATCGGAAATACTTGATGATCCCAGCTGTTTTCCGGGTCCATCGCTACGATAACGGTCAAAGCCGTCATTCCGTATACGTTTTTTTCTTGAAATGTTTTTAAATCGGCCTGAATTCCCGCGCCGCCGCTGGAATCAGAACCGGCAATAGTAAGTGCTTTGTGCATTGACATATCAATGGCCTCCATCAGTGTTTTATACCTCATTATAGTTAGAATTTCTCCCGATCACAATACGAAAGGCTTAGAGGAATGATTTGACAGTGAGGGATGCGCGCTTGTCCCGCCGGCTTTTGTCTGTTTGTGCACGTGCTATGCGATGGTGTTGGTGCCTGTTTATCAATCAAAACTTTGGAATGTCATGGAGGCGGGCAGACTTAATGCCAAGGCGGTTTGCGCTGTTTGGGGAGATCTTCTGATCATTCTGGTTTTGCTGGCGGGCATGACCATGATTTGTTTCTGAATGGGCTGAAATCAAAAATCCCCCCTGATCTCTCCGCCGCTTTATGTTTTAATAGAACATGAGAAAAAGCAGAAGGAGCGGATCATGAATATATCAATTGTCATAGTCACGTATAATCGGATTCCGGCTTTATGTGAGCTGCTGGAGTCGATTTCCAGGCAGACCGTAAAGCCTTATGAAGTAATCATCGTAAATGATGCCGGGGAATCAGTCGAGGAGGCGAAGAAGCTGTACAGCGATCTGCCGATTCAGATTATTGATTTAGAACAGAATGCCGGACATGTGGAAGCGCGGAACGCCGGTGTGAAAAAAGCGTCAGGTGATTGTATCATGCTGTGCGATGATGATGATTTCATTACGCCTGGCCATTTGGAAAGAATGGCGGCTGAGCTCGCTGATGCTGACTTGGTTCATTCTGATGCGGAAATTGTGTCATTTGAAGAACGGGACAACACGAGATTTCCGGTTTCACGAAAGCCATTCGCCTATACGGCCGATTATGAGGATATGCGGGTGTTTTCCACGTATGTCCCGTCAGGCAGCATGTACAGGCGTTCTCTGCATGACACGTTAGGATATTTTGATCCGGATGTCCATAATTACTGGGATTGGGATTTTTATTTACGCGCTGCGAAACAGCACTGTGTGAAGCGTGTTCCTTGCGCGAGCGTCATATATGCGTTTTTTGAGGGAGGCGGCAATCAGTCTGCGGACCTCGGCGCAAAACGGAAGCAGTACTTAGACCGGCTAAGCGAAAAGCACGGGCTTGGGGAGCTCCCGACGAAAAATTTCGCGGTTCTTCTTGAAGAGCCGGACATGAAGAGGCGGGAGGCGCCGACGGACATTGTGTGGGACGGAAAGCCCGTCTATTCAAGACTGCACACTTCATAAGGGGGGACGGACAGTTTGAAACAGCTTTTAAAGGACAGCTGGTGGAATCAGCTGAAAGATGAATTCGACAAACCGTATTATCAAGAGCTGAGAGAGATGCTGAAACAAGAATACCGCAGCCAAACGGTGTATCCTGACAGCCATGATATTTTTAATGCCTTGCATTATACGTCCTATGAGGATGTAAAAGCGGTCATTCTCGGGCAGGATCCGTATCACGGGCCCGGACAGGCGCACGGGCTTAGTTTTTCCGTTCAGCCCGGCGTCAGACAGCCGCCGTCTTTGAAAAATATTTTCATAGAGCTTCAGGATGATATCGGCTGCCCCGTACCGAATCACGGATCACTTGTCAGCTGGGCGGAGCAGGGAGTGCTGTTGTTAAACACAGTGCTTACGGTTCGCCGCGGTCAGGCCAATTCCCACAAAGGCAAGGGGTGGGAGCGGCTCACTGACCGCATTATTGATGTGGTGAATGAAAGAGAAAAGCCGATCGTCTTTATCCTGTGGGGACGTCACGCACAGATGAAAAAAGAGCGTATTGACACATCGAAACACATTATTATCGAATCGACTCATCCGAGCCCGTTTTCGGCAAGGAACGGTTTTTTCGGGAGCAGACCGTTTTCCCGGACAAACGCCGCCCTTGAAAAAATGGGGGAACAGCCGATCGACTGGTGCATTCCCGACTTGCCGCAATAAATGGTGTTTTGAGGCGCTTCCGCCCGGCGGAAGCGTCTTTTTTGACGTTCCGGGCGGTATGTTGTCAGAAAAAATAACAAACTCAATTCTGCGATTGGTTCAGAAATTTGATAAAATGCAGGAAGAAGACAAATTACTGCTGGAGGATTTACTCATGAACATACATATCTCTGCTTTGATTCAGAAGATGGAAGAAGAACTGAGGCAGGCGAAAACGGCATCCCGCGCCGAGGATGTCAAAATGCACGCGGCCGCCATCCGCTCTTTGTGTGACGTCGTGCTCGGCACCCAGACGGATACCGCTCAGGCGCCTGTGCAGAATCCGATACCGAAAGCGGCGCCGAAGCCTTCCGCGTCACCTTCGACAGACCCGCTTCTGCTTGAAAAAATGATGGGCAGCGCCGGGCTGAGCCAATATCAGAAAAAAGCGAAAGACGAACGTGAGGAAGACGGAAACGGGGATTCCATTTTCGATTTTTAACAGGAGAGGTTGATTGATTTGAAACTGATACTCGGGGGGTTGCAATGGACGGCATTCATGATTGCGGCTGCAATTGTGGTTCCTGTCGCCATCGCACAATCATTTCACTTGAACCATGCTGATTCTGCCGTATTGATTCAGAGCACATTTTTTGTGCTTGGCGTCGCTGCGGTCATCCAATGTCTTCAAGGCCATCGTCTGCCGATTAATGAAAGTCCGGCAGGCTTATGGTGGGGCGTATACACGATTTACGGCGGATTGACGGGCACGGTGTTTGCGACATTCGGCGAGACGCTGCGGGCGCTGCAGGGGGCGCTGTTATTAAGCGCTGTCTTTTTCTTTTTGTTCAGCCTTTTTAAAGTGATTGAACGGCTGGCCGTGTTGTTTACACCGGTAGTGACGGGCGTGTATCTGCTGCTTTTGGTCATGCAGCTGAGTCAGCCGATTGTAAAAGGCCTTTTGGGCATCGGCTATTTAAAAAACAGCGTCGACGGTCTTGTCTTCGGGCTCGCCATGGTTGTGACGGCTGCGATGTTCATCATGTCCCGATCAAATGTTACTTTTTTAAGGCAGTATGCGATTCTTCTTTCGCTTGCCGGCGGCTGGCTCTTGTTTGCCGTTTTCGGCGCTGCCAGACCGATTCAAATACCGGACCGCATGATTCAGCTTCCGACTCTCTTTCCGTTTGGAAAGCCTGCGTTCGACAGCGGTCTGATCATTACGTCACTCTTCATTACAGTGCTTTTGATTGTCAATATGCTCGCGAGCATCAGAGTTGTTGAAGCGGCTGTGAAAAAATTCGGCGGCACCGTGGGGAAGCGGCGTGAGCGTCCGGCCGGGTTTGCGGCCTCGATCAGCCACCTTTTAAGCGGACTTTCGGGAGGCATTGCGCCTGTGCCGATCTCAGGGGCGGCCGGTTTTATTGAGACGACGAAGCTTCCTTCGAAAAAGCCGTTTCTTTTGGGCAGTGTATTTGTCATCATCATCAGTATGATCCCATTATTTATGAATGCGTTTGCGAGTCTGCCCTCACCGGTCGGCTTTGCGGTAAACTTCGTCGTTTTCTCAACAATGGCGGGTCTTGCCTTTACAGAGTTTGACTCTTATGAGAAAGCGGAGCAAAAACGAATCCGTTCCATCATCGGTCTGGCGCTTCTGACGGGAGTCGGGGTGATGTTTGTGCCGGAGAGCGCATTATCAGGGATGCACCCGATCCTGATTTCGCTCTTAAGCAACGGCCTTGTGCTGGGGACGCTGCTGGCGATCGCGATTGACCGAACCCAGCTTATCAAAAAGAAAAAATCCGACAATCTCGTGTCATCGGAGGACGGACGTTGAATTTTGCCGATGTTGGGTTATGATTGAAATGGAAACTTTAACGAAAAGGCGGGAGAAAATAGATGAAAGTGTTTATTATTCTGGGCGCGATTAACGCCTTATTGGCAGTGGCGCTGGGCGCTTTCGGCGCACACGGGCTTGAAGGGAAAATCCCCGATAAATATCTGCAGGTATGGCACACAGGCGTGCAATATCATATGTATCACGCGCTCGGCCTTCTGGCTGTCGCCTTTTTGGCCGAGAAGCTCTCCGGCGCAGGCAGCGTGTCGGTTGCAGGCTGGCTGATGTTCGCGGGCATCGTTCTGTTTTCAGGAAGCCTGTACGTATTGAGCGTGACTCAGATTTCCATTCTCGGAGCGATTACACCGCTCGGCGGCGTGGCGTTTATTATTTCATGGATTATGATTATCGTCGCAGCCGTCAAATATTTATAAAGAAAAAAAGCCAATCCTCTGCCAAGTGAGCGATTGGCTTTTTGCTTTATCTCGGAGAATAGGAAGACATGGAGAACGGGTAAGTATAGGCAATTTCTTCATCAAACGTGATGTAATCAAGGTAAATGGTCAAAAGCAGATAGCGGGTGCCCGTTTTCGGGTCGCTGATAATGATATGGTCACGCCCCGCCGCCTCAATCACACCGCGGAAAATCTTTGAATTCCATTCTTTGCTGTTTTCAAATGTCATATAAATCGTCGCTGTTTTGCCCCGGTTCAACCGCAGAATATTTTCAATGTATGATTCTTCAATCGGCAGCATGCCGGGAACGCTTTGTGATGATGATGGACCCGACGGGATCTGAAACCCGCCGCCCTGCTGCTGCGGCTGGCCGGAGAACCCTCCGCCGAAGCCCTGCTGGCTTTGCTGCATCGGCATTGGCATTTGCTGCTGCATCGGCATCATCTGTGATCCTTGGCCCTGAGGCTGCGGATAAGGATTAGGCCCGAGCTGCGGCTGGTATCCCTGCATATCCATTCCCATCCCCATCCCCTGCATTTGCTGATATTGATTCTTTTTCGGTTTCATATTGTTCCTCCTTTGATGAAAACCTCTTGGTGCTGGAACCTCCTGACAAGTATCAGACAGCCTTAAATCGGCTGCCGTTTTTATCTATTCCACCATATGAGCCCATAGAAAGATTTATGCAAAAAAAGAAACACGCTTCCTTTAGTCCGGCCATCAAAGCCGGCTTTTTTGTGTGAAGAAAAGCTGACTTTTCACACAATAGTCTGTAATCCTAGCGCATCTTTGACATAAGAAACATATGATAGCGGTAGTTTCAGGTACGTAAAGGGGGTGACGAGTTGCCTAAAGTGTCAGTGATCATGACGAGCTATAACAAAAGTGACTATGTGGCCCGCTCTATTAAAAGTATTCTGTCCCAGACGTTTACAGACTTTGAGCTTTTTATTATGGATGACAACTCAAACGAAGCGACATTGGCGGAAATACGCCCTTTTCTCACCGATCCCCGTGTCCGGTTTTATCAAAGCGCTGTATCGGGCGTCAAAGAAAGGACGGAAAAAACACGCTACGCCGCCTTGATTAATCAGGCAATAGAAATGGCGGAGGGCGAGTACGTGACGTATGCGACCGACGACAACACATATGTGCCGGACCGGCTTGAGAAAATGGTGAAAGAGCTTGATGCCGACCCGGAAAAAGCCGTTGTGTATTCAAGTTCCAAAACCTATCATCTGAATCAGCAGAAGGAGACGGTGAAGGAAACGGCCAGGCCCGCCGACCGGATCGTATGGAATGCGCCGTGCGCCATTGACCATTGCTCAGTCATGCATCGGTTTTCCGTGCTGGAACAGGTCAAATCGGCATTCGGTTCCTATTGGGATGAAAGCCCCGCGTTTTACCGCATCGGTGATGCCCGTTTCTTCTGGAGGGTGAATCATTTTTATCCGTTTCACCCGATTTCTGAGGAGCTTGATATCAATTATATTACCGATCAATCCATTCATTATCAGCTTTTCGCGGCGGAAAAAAATGAGTTTGTGAGCAGCCTTCCGCAGCAGGCCACGTGCCGGGAGCTGAGGGAATCATTAAAAAAGCTTGGAAAGGGGTGAGGGCTTGTCGGCATACTTAGCGAACTATTGGGTGCTGTACCGGCAGTATATTGACCTTTTTCAGTCACTTCGCTACAAAGACATTCCGCTCGCGTTGATCAGTAATTTTTATCAATATATCAGCCCGGCGCTTCGTGAGAGCATGGAACAGAACCCAGAGCTTTTCGGTTCCGCCGACCGGCATATTCCTGAAGCCGATATTCAGTCTTATTTTGATCAAAAGAAGCAATCCATTAAGAAAACAGGTGAGAAACCGGTAAACGGAAAACTCATTCTGCATTTCGACCATCTTCGGTTCACCGAGGAAAATTACCGGCAATTTGATCCGGCAAAAACAGCGGTACTGGCGAGATGGAGTCTGCCTGACCACCATGGGCTGCCAGTTATCTGCAAATTGGAACTGGCGGGAATGGGCCAAAAAGGGAACCCCGTCCCCTATATTGAAAAAGCCCATGCCATTCTGAGAGAGCTGCACAGCCATCCCGCTTTCGGAAACAGAGAATTTCAGGAGCGATTATATAAAGATATTCCGTTATTTATTGAAGCGATTGATGCGCTTGATAGTTTGTTTACGGCTGAGCCCATTTCCGCCGTTGTGGTCGGCACGACAGAGGATATTTACAGCCGTGTGCTGGCGCTGATGTGCGCGAAAAAAAACGCCGTCAGCATCTGTCTTCAGCACGGAGCGCTCATGGGAGATGAAGCGTTTCTGCCCGTGTTTACGGACTACCAGGCTGTATTCGGGGCTTATGAAGCGGAGTGGTATAAAGCGAAGGGCTGCAGGGATGAACAAATCATCATCACGGGGCATCCCCGCTTCGATGAGATCTTCTCAAGAGAACCGATAGATAAAGACACGTTTTACCGCAAGCTTTCCTTTCTCCCGTCGCAGCGGACGGTGCTGATCGCCACGCAGCCGTTCTCTGATGACTTTTACACGGGGGTGCTTGATGAACTTGTCAAGCATAAGAACATGCAGCTCATTATTAAACCGCATCCGTGGGAAATCGGCAAAAACAAGCTGGATGCTTACAATCAGGTGCTGCGGAAATACAAAGCCGGCAAAATCATCAAGAAGGAAATGGGGCTTTACGATATTCTCCCGTATGTTGACGCCGCGGTGACACAGACATCAACGGTCGGTCTTGAAGCGATGCTGTTTCAAAAACCCGTGCTGATCGGAAAATCAGCGGGAACCCGCCAATACCCTTATTACCATTCACTCGGGGAATTTGCCTTTGAGGACCCGCAGGCACTGGCTCAGGAATTAATCCGGGTATGCGAAAGCCCCGCAGCATATCAAAAAGCGGAACAGGCGCGCCGGGCTTTTATCGCGGCGAACTACCCGGTACAGGATTCGCTTGCGGCTTTATGTCAGGTGCTTCAGGAAAAAACCGGAGTCGGCTTCAAAAAGGCTGACTCGTCATAAAAACGATAGGAGCGCAAAGAAAATGGTGCAAAAAAGATCAGCTTTTCTTCCCTATTCATTGCCCATGATCGGGAAGGACGAAATTCAGGAGGTTATTGATACGCTAGAAACGGGCTGGCTTTCAAAGGGACCGAAAGTGGAGGCGTTTGAAAAAGCTTTTGCCGCCTGGACGGGAGCAAAGCACGCGATCGCGCTGAACTCATGTACCGCCGCTTTGTTTTTGGCCTTGAAAGCGAAAGGAATCGGTCCCGGCGACGAGGTCATCACGTCTGCCGTGACGTTCAGTTCAACAGCCAATACCATCGTGCATACAGGCGCCGTTCCGGTGTTTGTTGATATTGACCCGCTTACGCTGAATGCGGACCCTGAGAACATTGAAGCGGCCGTCACCCCGCGGACAAAGGCGATTGTACCCGTTCATTTCGCCGGCCAGTCGTGTGATATGGATCGGATTCTGGCCATCGCTAAAAAGCATCAGCTGTTTGTCTTAGAGGATGCCGCACATGCCGTGTACACCACGTATAAACAGAAAATGGTCGGATCAATCGGGGACGCGACGGCATTCAGTTTCTACGCAACAAAGAACCTGGCAACCGGTGAAGGCGGCATGCTGACGACCGATGATGACGGGCTTGCCGATCAGATCAGGGTGCTCAGCCTTCACGGGATGAGCAAAGGCGCGTGGAACCGCTATTCTTCAAACGGAAGCTGGTATTACGAGGTCGAAGCGCCCGGCTATAAAATGAATATGTTTGACCTCCAGGCAGCGCTTGGGCTTCACCAGCTGAAACGGATTGACAGCATGCAGCAAAGAAGGGCTGAAATTGCAAGCCGCTACCAGGACGCTTTCAGAGACATGAAAGGGCTGACCGTCCCATATGTCAGTGATGACGGGCGGCATGCATGGCATTTGTATGTTCTTCAAATAGAGGAGCAGGAAACCGGGATCAGCCGGAACGATCTGATTTCCGCTTTAAAAGATCAATATAACATCGGCACAAGCGTTCATTTTATTCCGGTTCCGTTTCATCCGTATTATCAAAAAACGTACGGATATAAGGAAACTGATTTTCCGGCCGCGGCCGCGTATTATCACCGCACCGTATCACTCCCTCTTTATCCGTCAATGACAGATGACGATGTTGAATACGTCATTGCGGCCGTTACGGATATCATCAAAGGGGCTGATTAGGTGTACAGACTGAAGAAAAATCTTGCACAGGATGTGATTCAAGCTTTTCTGCAACAGAAGGGCATTCAGCCGGAGGCCTATGAGTCGTCACTCTGTTTATTGGAAGAAAACAGCCTTCAAGGCGTGATTTTATATGAGAGCTCTTCGTGGGAAAGTCAATTGTTCCAAAAAAAAATCATCAATGTGAAGCTTGCAGCCGCAAACAGCACCGGTCAGCTCAAAAGGCTGTTTCAGGAATTTTACGCGTCAAGGCGGGCGGACGGCACTGATTTTATATTTATTAAAATACCGGCTGAGGATGTCGGCGCGATGCAGGTCGTGCAGCAGCTTCCAAATGCTTGTTTTGTCGGGAGTCTGTTCAAACTCGTCAGCCCGGTGCGTGTATTTAACAGCACGCCGCCATTTGAGATTGCAGAAGCCGGTCCCGGCGACGCGGAAGCGATCAGCCGGCTGGCCCGAGATGCTTTTACAAAAAGCAGGTATTACCAGGACCCCCATCTCAGCTATGAAAGTGCAAACCGCCTGTTTGAAGAGTGGGCGCGGAATAACGCGGAAGGCAGGGCTTCGTTACAATTCGCCGCCAAATATAAGGGAGAGACCGTGGGCTTTGTGCAGGGGCTTTCTAAAGGCGATGAATTCGTCCTTGATCTGATGGCGGTAAAGCCGGGATTTGAAGGAAAAGGAGCGGGATACCATTTAGCGGCGCGCATTATTGAACAATCACTGCGCTTTCAGCATAAGACTGTATCAGCGGGCACGCAGCTCCACAATGTAAGAGCCATCCGTTTGTATGAACGAATGGGCTTTAAAGCGGATGCATCTTATTATTACTATCATGTGTGGCCCGGGAAGGGGGCGGACTGATGGCATCATGCAAAATCGGATCGAAGTCAATCGGCGGAGATTCGCCCGTTTTCATTATCGCCGAAGCCGGAATTAATCATGACGGAAAGCTGAACCAGGCGTTTGAATTGATAGACGCGGCCAGTGAGGCCGGCGCGGATGCGGTCAAGTTCCAAATGTTTCAGGCTGACAAAATGTATCAGAAAGACCCCGGTCTATACAAAACCGCTGCGGGAAAAGACGTCTCTATTTTTTCACTCGTGCAATCAATGGAAATGCCCGCTGAATGGATCGAACCGCTGCTTGAATATTGTAAGAAAAAAGGCGTGCTGTTTTTAAGCACGGTATGTGACGAAGGCTCTGCCGACTTACTCTATGCGACTTCCCCGCCCGCCTTTAAAATCGCCTCCTACGAGCTGAATCATCTGCCGTTATTGAAATATGTGGCGGGGCTGAAGACCCCGATTATCTTTTCAACCGCGGGTGCTGATATTTCAGATATTCAGGAGGCTTATCAAACCATTACCGGCGAGGGGAACAAAGAAATTGCAATCATGCACTGTGTGGCGAAATATCCCGCTCCGCCTGAACACAGCAATCTGAGCGTCATTCCCATGCTTGCCGCCGCTTTCCCTGATGCTGTGATCGGTTTTTCTGACCACAGCGTGCATCCGTATGATGTGCCGTGCGCGGCTGTCAGGCTCGGAGCGAAACTGATTGAAAAGCATTTTACGATCGACAAAAATCTGCCCGGCGCTGATCACTCCTTCGCCCTTAACCCGGATGAATTAAAAGAAATGGTTGCGGCGATCCGGTCAGTTGAACAAGAGCTGCGGCAGGGGCATCACGCTCCGGTGCCGGAAATGCTGTCGGGAAGCTCCCATAAGACCACGACACCGATTGAAGGGGATATCAGAAAATTTGCTTATAGAGGCATTTTTTCAACAGCGCCGATTCAAAAAGGGGAATGTTTTACGGCGGATAATCTTGCCGTCCTTCGTCCCGGCCAAAAACCGCAGGGGCTTCACCCGAGGTATTTTGAGCTTTTAATTGACGGGGCGCGTGCGGTCAGGGATATCCCTGCCGACACGGGTATCACTTGGGATGACCTTTTGACGAAAGGCAGCTCTTATGATGACTGACATTTTGTTCATCATTCAGGCGCGGATGGGGAGCGGGCGTCTTCCCGGCAAAGTGCTGAAACCGATCGGCGGGTATACCATCCTCGATATGATTGTCAAAAGGGTTCGGCAAAGCGCGTATTACGATCAAGCGCGGGATAATCTGATCGTGGCCACGTCCGACAGCAAGACCGACGACATTCTGTACGCGCACTGCCTCAGCAAGCACTACCGGGTGCACCGCGGCAGCGAACAGCACGTGCTTGACCGGTTTGCGCAAGTCATTGAACAAGTAAAACCGGCCATCGCAGTCAGACTGACGGGAGATAACCCGTTTGTCGACCCTTCGCTGCTCGATGTCCTGATTCAATCGCATTCAGACCAGCATGCAGACTACACGTATATCAGCGGTACGCCGCTCGGCATCGGCGGCGAGGCGGTTAACGCGCGCCTCCTAACGGAGATCAATGCCGACAAAACGCTGGCAGACAAATATCAGGAGCATGTCACGCTTTTGATTAGAGAATCTCCTGAGAGGTACCGGCTGCTCTTTCCCGAACCCCCGCAGGAACTCCGGGCTCCTCATTTGCGGCTGACCGTCGATACCGAAGAGGACTACAGGCTGGCACGCGAGCTATACGAAAAAGCAGGCTCGCACCCTGATATTCCGGCAAAAGAATTGATTCATCTGCTGAATAGCGATCCTGAGCTCAGGGCGATTAATCAAATGATCCGGCAAAAAGAGGCTGATAGGATGCGGGTTTTGATATTCGCAGACGGGGGCCGTGAAATCGGTATGGGGCACGCCGTCAGGATGAAGCTGCTTGCCGGCGCCATTTTGAATAAATGCTCAATCACGTTTTACACCAATAAAGAGGCTTCTTCATACCTGTCTGCTGATCAATGGGAAGTGATCATCAAGCCTGACAAGGGACAGAAGGAATTTATTGTCCGGGAAATAAACAGGCAGGCTCCTGACCTGCTCATATTCGACCTGCTTGATATGCCTTCTGACTGGCTTGAAGAAATCAGACGGCATTCATCGGCACGCATCGTCTTATTTGAAGAAAAGCGGGAGCATGTCATTCATTTATGTGATGCCGTCATAAACGGCATATATGGCGGGCTGAAAAGCCGGACAATGAAAATGGGCAGAGCCGTTATATATGAAGGCCCGGAATATATCATTCTTCATCCGGAATTTGAAAAAGCCAAACAGCACTATCAGCTGAGAAAAGAATGCCGGACCATTTTGGTTTCTTTAGGAGGAAGCGATCCGAAGAAGCTTGTCTTTAAAGTGATAGAAGCATGCCGCCGGATTCCGGATATTCATCGAAAACAAGTGATTATTGTCATGGGCGGGGCCGCAGCTCACGCTGATGACGTGCGCACGATTATCGCGCAAATGCCTTATGCCGAGATGGTAAGGCAGACAAATGACATGGCCGCGCTTCTTACGAGGGCTGATATGGCCGTCGTGTCCGGCGGCATCACTTTATATGAAACCATTTGTACGGGTGTGCCCTGCATCGTTCTTTCTCAAGTGGCGCATCAAACCGTGACGGCTGAAAAATTCGCCGCACGGGGCGCCGCCGTTCATCTCGGCCTGGGAGAACACACCCCGGCGGACGTGCTCGCTCGGCATATGTCTGAGCTGGCTGCGGATTATCCGAGACGGCTCGGGCTTCATCAGAACGGAACGCCGCTGGTTGACGGGAGAGGCATCAAACGGGCGGCGGCGATTCTTTATGATTTGTGATAAAACCACACGTAAGGAAGTGTTCATGTGAAAGGTGTTATCTTAGCCGGAGGTACTGGCTCGCGCCTTATGCCGCTGACGAAAGCGGTTAATAAGCATTTACTCCCTGTCGGTCCGTACCCGATGATTTACTGGTCGATCATGAAGCTGGAAGAAGCGGGAATTACGGATATATTGCTGATTACGCAAAAAGAGTATATTCCGCAATTTCATAAGCTTCTTGAAACCGGAGAAGAGCTCGGCGTGTCGATCACATACCAGGTTCAGCCCGCCGCATCAGGGATTTCGGACGGTTTATCGTACGCAAAGCGGTTCACCGGACGCGACCCCTTCGTCCTGCTTTTAGGAGATAATATTTTCGAAGATTCATTAAAACCTTATACGGAACGTTTCGCACAGCAGGGAAAAGGGGCAAAAGTGCTGCTGAAAGAAGTTGACGATCCGGAGCGCTTCGGCATCGCCGAGATTGATGAAGAAAACAAACGGATCAAGTCGATCATTGAAAAGCCGGAGCATCCGCCGACCAGCTTATGTGTCACAGGGATTTACATGTATGACGCAGAAGTGTTTTCTTATATTGAACAAATTTCTCCATCAAAACGCGGCGAACTGGAAATTACCGATGTCAATAATTTATACATTGAACACAGCGAGCTGACGTATGATGTGTTAACGGGCTGGTGGGTGGATGCGGGCACGCATGAATCGCTCTATCTCGCCGGAAGCCTGGCGCAGCAGGCAATACAGAAAGGACAGGAACATTAATCATGCCAAAATCATATTTAATTACAGGCGGCGCAGGATTTATCGGCCTTACCTTTACAAACATGATGCTGAAAGAAACGGACGCGCAGATTACCGTTCTGGATAATCTCACGTATGCAAGCAGGCCGCTTGAAATAGAAGCCTTAAAAAAGCACGGCCGTTTCCGTTTTATCAAAGGTGACATCACCAAAAAAGAAGACATTGATAAAGCCTTTTCTCAAATGTATGACGCTGTCATTCATTTTGCGGCTGAATCCCATGTGGACAGAAGCATTAATCAGGCAGAGCCGTTTATCACAACAAATGTGATGGGCACATACAGACTGGCGGACGCGGTGTTACAGGGCAAAGCCGGCAGGCTGATTCACATTTCCACAGACGAGGTGTACGGAGATTTGGGGCCGGATGATCCCGCTTTCACAGAGACGACGCCGCTTTCTCCGAACAATCCGTATTCCGCAAGCAAGGCGGGCTCAGACCTGCTCGTCATGTCTTATGTGAAAACCCATAAGCTCCCTGCGATCATCACGAGATGCAGCAACAATTACGGGCCTTACCAGCATCACGAGAAAATGATTCCGACCATTATCAGGCACGCGGTAAACGGCACGCCGGTTCCGCTGTACGGCGACGGGATGCAGATCAGAGACTGGCTGTTTGCCGAGGATCATTGCCGCGCCATTAAGCTCGTGCTGGAAAATGGAACGCTCGGTGACATTTACAATATCGGCGGCGGAAATGAACGGACGAATAAAGATCTGGCGGCATTTATCATGAAGGAGCTCGGAGTGGAGGAGCGGTTTGTTCATGTCGAAGACAGAAAAGGGCATGACCGCCGTTACGCCATCAATGCCTCAAAGCTGAAAAATGAGCTGGGCTGGCGGCAGCAGGTCACATTTGAAGAAGGAATGAGAAGAACCATTCGCTGGTATACAGACAGCCAAGACTGATCGGAAAGAAGGGGATCCGATTGACGAAGGTATTAGTAACCGGAGCTGCCGGCCAGCTGGGGCGGGAGTTATGCCGCCTGCTGAAGCGGGAAGGGTATGAGGTGATCGCCCTGACAAAAGCGATGATGAATATATCCGACCAGCGTTCGGTACGGCACTCATTCAGCCATTACAAGCCGGATATCGTCGTCAATACGGCGGCATACACCTCCGTTGACAAATGTGAAACGGAGCTCGACAAAGCATATTTAATAAACGGAATCGGCGCTTATTATGCCGCGCTTGAGGCTGAAAACACCGGAGCGAGATTCATTCACATCAGCACCGATTACGTTTTCAGCGGCAAAGGAACACGGCCTTATCAGACGGATGATCCCGCAGACCCCGGCACGATTTACGGAAAAAGCAAAAAACTCGGTGAAGAACTGATCCGGTTAACAGGAAAAAATCATACCATTATCAGAACATCGTGGGTGTACGGCAGCGGCGGGCATAACTTTGTCAATACAATGCTCAGGCTTGCGGATACACATAAACAAGTGCGTGTCGTCAATGACCAAGTCGGCTCGCCGACGTATACAAAGGATTTAGCCGAAACGGTGATCGGTCTGTTTGACAGGCCGCCGGGCACGTACCACGCCGCAAACAGCGGAGTGTGCAGCTGGTATGAATTCGCCAAGGCCATTTTTGAAGAAAGCGGCAGGAACGCCGCCGTGCTGCCCGTGACGACGGAGGAATACGGAAATGAGACGCCGCGTCCCGCTTACTCGGTGTTAAGCCTTGAGTCGATCGAACGGCAGGGGCTCGGTATGAGGCACTGGCGGGATGCGCTGCGGGATTATTTACAAAGGGAGGGGCAATGCAAGTGATCGAAGGCGTAAAAATCAAAAAGCTGACCAAACACAGTGACGACCGGGGTTTCTTTTCAGAACTCGTCCGCGACGATGAACATCTCTTGGAGCGATTCGGGCAGGCTTCCTGGTCCAAAAGCTATCCCGGCGTCATTAAAGCATTTCACTATCACGAGAAACAGGATGACCTGTGGTTTTTCCCGACGGGCCACGCCCAGGTCGTGCTGCATGACCTTCGCGAAGAGTCAGCAACCAAGGGAGAAACGGATGTCTACTACATGGGAGAAGACAATCCGATGCTGCTTCTCATTCCCAAAGGTGTCGCGCACGGGTACAGAGTGCTGGGAGAAACGCCGCTGACCATTATTTATTTCACGACAATGTCCTACAATCCGGATCAGCCGGATGAAAAAAGAATCCCATGGAATGATGACACCATCGGATTTGACTGGCAGACGGCCCATCGGTAGCGTACAAGACGAAGACAGCGGATGTCTTCGTTTTTGTGTTTGCCGGTGAATAAGAGACGACCGCCCGCTATATCATGATTGCTGGCCTGAAGAACAATTTCATCAAAAATGTCTTGGAAGATGGCGGTCAGTTAGGGACCTGAAATTTAAGAGATCCTCCCTTTCTTCTCCTATGGACATCATGCATCCTAAAAAAACAAAAAATGATTTATAGAATGGAGATCGGATTTAATTAGAAAAATCTTAAGAAAAAAGTAATATTTGCTTAAGAGAAAAGAGAACTTTCCTTTATATAGTAGGAGTATATAGGGAAAGGGGAAAGCGAATGACATACATCTTAAAAACGAGTCAGCTTACAAAATCATTTAAAGGAAAAGAAGTTGTTTCCGGAGTTAATATGCACGTGAAAAAAGGGGAGATTTATGGATTCTTGGGTCCCAATGGGGCAGGTAAAACAACCATTATGAAAATGATTACAAATTTAATCAAGCCTACAAGCGGTGAAATCGAAATTTTCGGTGAGAAATTAACAGATACATCATTTGAAGTTTTAAAAAGAATGGGCACCATTATTGAATATCCCATTTTCTATGACAACCTCACTGCTAAAGAAAATTTAGATTTCCATTGTGAATATATGGGCTATTACGATAAAAAATCCATCGACCACGCTATCGAGCTTGTAAAGTTACATAATATTGATAATAAAAAAGTGAAAGAGTTTTCTTTAGGAATGAAACAAAGGTTAGGAATAGCCAGAGCTATTTCTACAAGACCAGAACTTCTCATTTTAGACGAGCCAATTAATGGCCTGGATCCAATAGGTATAAAAGAGTTGAGGGATCTCTTTAAGTTACTTTGCAGAGAATATGGAATTACATTATTAGTCTCCAGTCACATTTTAGCCGAAATGGAACAAATGTCAGATACTATTGGTATCATACAGAATGGCAAGTTAATAAAAGAAGTTTCTATGAAGAGTATAAACGGAAAACAAACAGAGTATATAGAGGTAAAAGTCCAAAATATAAAAAAAGCGTTATATATTTTAGAGCAAAATCTGGGGATAAGAAATTTTAAAATGATTGATCAACAATTAATTCGGATCTATGAAACAGCAGTTACACAACAAGAAATCTCTAAAGCACTTATTCTGAATGACATTGGTATAGAAAGTATAAATAAAAAACACAGTTCTTTAGAAGAATACTTCTTAAATTCTATGAATGGAGAGGGAATACACACTAGATAGAATGCCCGTCTGTGTTATGCACTTTATTTGCATTGTCTTAAATTCTTCTGCTGGAGGCTATTAGCATGTTAAAACTTATGAAATTAGAGTACAAAAAACATCACTTATCACAGTATTTTAAATGGGTGGCACTTTGGATATTAATCATCTTTGCCTTAGCGGCTCTTATGGGATGGGAATCTAAAAATGAAAATGAACTTATGTTTCGTGATTATGCAGATTTTATATCTCTAACTAATATTCTTATTAGAATTGTGTTTATTAGTTTTTCTGCTGTGATTTTATCCCGTTTAGTTATTGATGAATATAAAAATAAAACAATACAATTGCTGTTTACTTATCCTTTACAAAGAAAAAAATTAATGCAAGCTAAACTATCTATTGTCTTCCTATTCTGCTTTGTAAGTATTGTTATTGCTACTTTTGTTATTAACTTGTTAATTCTCTTCGTGAGTCCGCACTTATATTTATTCGAGAAGCCTGTTGAAATGAGTGAAGTTATTTCCGCTATGCCATCGACTCTTCTCACCGCTTTTATGATGGGAGGAGTGAGTCTGATTCCTTTATTTTTCGGCATGAGAAAAAAATCAACTGCTGCTGCAATCACTTGGGCTGTCATAATCGGGTTCTTTATTAATGCAACAGTTTCCGACGGAGGAGAAACAGTCAGTTTAAGTCAATTTATTATCATTCCAATTATACTTTGTTTATTTGGTCTTTTAGTGGGTTATCTTTCTTACCGTAAGGTGGATCAGAAAGATTTATTGTAGATAAAAGGAGAAATTATACAATGAAGAAGATTATAGCATCATGTGCAGTGTTAATCGTAATCGGCGGAATTGTTTTAAGCCTTTATAAGACAGATACAAAAAACTTTAAAAAGAACGTGTCCTACAATGTTGAAAAAATTGATACTTTAAAAGTATATACTGACTCATGGGATGTGAAGTTTAAAAAGAGTAATTCAAATGAGGTTACAGCAGCTGCTGAGGGGAGACAGAAAGATAAAGCTTCGGTTACATTTCAAAAAGACGGAACCAATTTGGTCATTAGTCAAAAAGAGCAAAAAAATAGCGGTTTTTTTAAAGGATTTACTTTTGGAAAACAGGGCGGCACAATCTATATTAATGTTCCCGATTCAGGTATGAACAATATTGAAATAACCCAGTAGTTCTAATGTAAAGGTTTCTTCTATAGATGGGACGGTTTCAATCAAGGACATAACAAAAGGAAAATCTTTATCAGTAAATACGAAATCAGGAGATATAGGTGTATCTTATAAAAAAGCGCCAACTTCACTTGCTGTTTTTGCTCAGAGTAATTCTGATGTAACGCTTGATCTAGATGATGGCGTAAAACTGAAAAAAGGTGAAATTGGCGCGGGAAGAAATAAAGTAAGTCTATTTAGTGAAGATGGTTAGATAAAGGTTAGATAAAAAGAGAAAAACACAAGACAACAATTCCCGCTATTGAAGAATGGTTGTCTTATTTGTTTGTATTTAAAATGTTTTGGAGTATTTATCTCCTTTTGGATAAAAAAGAATTATAATGAGATTAATTATCTGTATATTGATTGAAATAAACAGTGAAATAAGAATATCAGTTTTATATTTAAGGAGCGGAAAGCTTGGGTTACAAAATATTAATTGTAGAAGACGACCAATTCATAAGCCATATGGTAAGCGAAAGCTTAACAAAAGAAGGGTTTGAAGTAACAGCAGCTTTTGACGGTGAAGAAGCTTTAGACATATTGAACACACAAAAGTTTGAGGTTATATTATTGGATTTAATGCTTCCGAAGATAGATGGTATGGAATGTTTAAGAATGATTCGTTCTAAAAGCATGATTCCAGTTCTTATCATGTCTGCAAAAGAGGAAGATGTAGATAAGGCACTTGGTCTCGGCCTTGGAGCTGATGATTATATTTCTAAACCTTTTTCTATGCTGGAAGTATTAGCTAGAATTAAAGCAACCATTAGAAGAGAAAGACACTATAAGAGCTCCCTGTCTCCAAAGGAAGAAAAAATCATTAAAATAGGTGATTTGAGTGTTGACCTGCATGGCTTTTCTGTTAAAAAATTCAATGAAAAGATTAATCTCACGGCAAAAGAATTTAATATTTTAAAACTCTTTATTTCTAATCCTTCACAAGTATATACTAAGGCTCAACTTTATAAATCCGTATGGGAAGATGAGTATCATGGAGATGAGAATGTAATTAATGTTCATATTAGACGGCTTAGAGAGAAAATTGAGGACGATCCATCTCATCCAATGTACATAAAAACTTTGTGGGGAATCGGTTATAAGTTGGGAGATTTTTAAATTGTTTTATATGTTGGTTATTTTATTCATATCCTCTGCAGCAGTAAATATATTTCTTTTCCGAAGCCGATTACATCTAAGGACTGAGATTAAATATATTAGAAATAAACTTCGAAAAGTTGTTAATGAAGAGACAGGAGAAAGATTATTGCTTAACACGGATGATAAATATATAAAATCCTTGTTAATTCAAATAAACCGTCTTTTAGACCATAATCAAAAGATCAAAGGGAACTACAATAGTATTGAACTGTCCATGCGAAAAATGTTATCAAATATTTCACACGATTTAAAGACGCCTTTAACAGTTATACTAGGTTATATTGAAATTATAAATAACGATAAAAGTCTGACTTCGGAAAAGATTATGAGTTTACTAAAAACAGTTAATTTAAAAACAGTCGAGGTATTAGCGTTAATAAACCGTTTTTTTGAACTTGTAAAATTAGAGTCAGGAGATAAAAAATTAAATTCTTCACGAATTGACATATGTGAAGTCAGCCGAAAAATAATTTTGGATTACTACGAAATTTTAATAAGCAAAGAATTTGAAGTAGTGATTGATATACCCGATGATCCTGTATTTGTTAGCGGAGATGAAGATGCAATTGAGAGGGTTCTAAATAATTTAATTACGAATGCAATTCAATATGGTTCTGATGGTAAGATGGTGGGTTTAAAGATCAGAATAACTGATCATGATGTTTTTGTAGAAATATCAGATAAAGGAAAAGGGATAAATGAAATGCATAAAGACCGTGTCTTTGAACGAATGTACACATTAGAGGACTCGAGAAACACCAATTATCAGGGAAGCGGATTGGGGCTGACAATTACTAAGAGATTAGTAGAGCAAATGGAAGGAAGTATATCTCTAAATAGTGTTCCCTTCAAAGAAACAACGTTTTCTGTACGTTTAAGACGTATTAGATTTTAATAAAAGCAATAATGTTTCTTCTGTATACGTCTTCAAATCTTCCTTTCTCTTTAATCTGAGAGGCTGACAACAGTCTCTTTTTTTATGCACAAAAGGCTGGCATGAATCTTGCATATAAAAAGGGACGTAACGACTATGTGAAAGGGACTGATGGGTCTTGGTGTAAAAACGCTTACAATTTGTTCTGCCGGTAATTGAAGCTTACACGTAAAATACGATGAGGTGATAAAACATGTCAGCCAACCCGCTTTCTAAAAGCAATCAGAAAGACGAAGAAAAAGAAGTTCTTGATTTGTTCCTGTCAACACAATCGATCATAAAAGAGGCCCTGCGCAAACTGGGCTATCCTGACAATATGTATGACCTGATGAAAGAGCCGATGCGGCTTTTGACCGTCCGCATCCCTGTCAAAATGGACAATGGATCAGTACAGGTTTTCACGGGCTACCGCTCGCAGCACAATGACGCTGTCGGCCCGACAAAAGGGGGCGTGCGGTTTCACCCGGAAGTCAGTGAGGAAGAGGTCAAGGCGCTTTCCATCTGGATGACCTTAAAATGCGGCATCACAAACCTTCCTTACGGGGGCGGAAAAGGCGGCATCATTTGTGATCCGCGGACAATGTCTTTCGGTGAGCTGGAACGGCTGAGCCGCGGATATGTGCGGGCGATCAGCCAGATTGTCGGTCCGACAAAGGATATTCCGGCTCCCGACGTATATACCAACTCGCAGATTATGGCTTGGATGATGGACGAATACAGCCGCCTGAGAGAATTTGATTCACCGGGATTCATTACGGGAAAGCCGATCGTTCTCGGCGGTTCACAAGGGCGGGAAACGGCGACCGCGCAAGGCGTCACGATTTGTATTGAGGAAGCCGTTAAGAAAAAAGGGATTCCATTGGAAAATGCGCGCATCATCATTCAAGGGTTCGGAAATGCGGGGAGCTTTCTCGCTAAATTTATGCATGACGCCGGCGCCAAGGTGATCGGCATCTCAGACGCCCATGGCGCTTTGTATGATCCTGAGGGCCTTGACGTTAATTACTTGCTGGATAAGCGGGACAGCTTCGGCACGGTGACGAATCTCTTCTCAGATATCATAACGAACCGGGAACTGCTGGAGAAAGACTGTGATATTCTCGTGCCTGCCGCAATCTCCAATCAGATTACAGCTGAAAACGCCCATCACATTAAAGCCTCAATCATTGTGGAAGCAGCGAACGGGCCGACAACGATAGACGCCACGAAAATTCTGAATGAAAGAGGCGTGCTTCTCGTGCCGGATATTTTGGCAAGCGCCGGCGGCGTGACGGTGTCTTATTTTGAATGGGTGCAAAATAATCAAGGCTTTTACTGGTCTGAGGAAGAAGTCGCCGGAAAACTGCGCAGCGTCATGGTGAATTCGTTCGAATCCATTTATCAGACAGCGCATACCCACAAAGTCGATATGCGCTTGGCCGCCTATATGACAGGCATCAGAAAATCGGCTGAAGCGGCCCGATTCCGCGGCTGGGTATAAGTGTGATCCGCAAAAATATTTTGCGCCTTTTATATAGGAGATTGCAAAATTTCTTTGCATCACCTGAATCAGCCGACAGATTCAGACAAGCTTCGTCTGCTTTCGGCTAATTGTTATGCTGGTATGCTTCTTGCATCTTCATAAAGCGTGAGCACACATTACAAAATACAGGGAGGAATTCTAATGACAGTTTCATACGCACACGAACCCTTTACAAATTTTCAGGAAGGGACAAATAAACAATCGTTTCAAGAAGCGCTTGCTTATGTGAATTCACAGCTCGGCAAGCATTATCCGCTTATCATCAACGGTGAAGCGATTGAGACGGATAAAAAGATCATTTCCGTCAATCCGGCTGATAAAAAAGAAGTGATCGGCTCTGTATCGGCGGCCGGAAAAGAACATGCGGAAAAGGCCATGCAGGCTGCGCTGCAGACATTTCAAACATGGAAAAAAGTACGGCCGGAACACCGTGCGAATGTGCTGTTTAAAGCGGCGGCGATCATCCGCAGAAGAAAGCATGAATTCTCCGCGTATCTAGTGAAAGAAGCCGGAAAACCGTGGAAGGAAGCGGATGCGGATACGGCGGAAGCGATCGACTTTTTAGAGTATTACGCCCGTCAGATGCTGAAACTGAAAGACGGTTCTCCTGTAAAGAGCCGTGACGGAGAATATAATCAGTATCACTATGAGCCGCTTGGGGTGGGAATCGTCATTTCTCCATTCAACTTCCCGCTTGCGATCATGGCCGGAACGGCGGCGGCAGCCATCGTAACAGGCAACACGATACTGCTGAAACCGGCGGATGCGGCGCCTGTCGTGGCGGCGAAATTCGTTGAAGTGATGAAGGAAGCGGGCCTGCCGGACGGCGTGCTCCAATTCATACCGGGCGACGGAGGAGAAATCGGCGACTACCTGGTTGAGCATCCGAAAACGAGATTTGTGTCGTTTACAGGCTCCCGCGCGGTCGGATGCCGCATTTATGAACGAGCCGCAAAAGTGCAGCCGGGCCAAAAATGGCTGAAACGGGTCATCGCCGAAATGGGCGGAAAAGATACGGTGCTCGTAGACAGAGATGCTGATCTTGATCTTGCCGCTTCCTCAATCGTGTATTCCGCCTTCGGATTTTCAGGCCAAAAATGTTCAGCCGGTTCCCGTGCGGTGATTCATCAGGACGTTTATGATGAAGTTGTCGAAAAAGCCGTCGCTTTAACGAAGTCACTCACTGTCGGAAGTCCGGAAGATTTTGATACATACATGGGGCCTGTCATCCATGAAGCGTCTTATAATAAAGTCATGAAGTATATCGAAATCGGCAAAACAGAAGGAAAGCTTCTGACGGGAGGCGAAGGTGATGATTCGAAAGGATATTTTATTCAGCCGACCATTTTTGCGGATGTTGATGAAAACGCCCGCCTGATGCAGGAGGAAATTTTCGGGCCGGTCGTCGCGATCTCAAAAGCCCGGGATTTCGACCATATGCTTGAGATCGCCAATAATACGGATTACGGACTGACAGGTGCACTGTTATCGAAAACCCGCGCGCACATTGAACGCGCCCGTGAAGATTTTCACGTCGGAAATCTATACTTCAACCGCGGCTGTACCGGAGCGATTGTCGGATACCAGCCGTTCGGCGGCTTCAATATGTCAGGAACGGATTCAAAAGCCGGGGGACCTGACTATCTGATTCTTCATATGCAGGCGAAAACAACGTCTGAAGCCTATTAATCTTTCGGAAATAGCGCGATGAAAAAAGAGTCGCGCTATTTTCTCTATATGAGGGTAAGGAGGATGGAACATGTATCAGCAGCTCAGCAAGATGCTTCCGGAGGAGAAAATAGAAGCCATTACGAAATCACTGGTGGCGTTAAACAGCATCAACGGCACATTGGGAGAAGGAAAAAAAGCCGACTATATCAAAGATATGATCAAGAGCTTTCCCTACTTTCAGGAAAACCCGTCACATGTGTGGGAGCAGGCGATTCCTGAGGACCCTTACGGCCGCAAGAATATCTTCGCGTTTATTGAAGGAAACGGTGACAGCCTGAATACGGTCATTTATCACGCTCATCTTGATACGGTCGGCATAGAAGACTTCGGCCCTTTAAAAGATATCGCTTTTGATTCCGATCGTCTCGCGGAATATTTCTCAAGCTATGAATTTGATCGGGACGTGCAGCGGGACGCCCGCTCAGGCGAGTGGATGTTCGGAAGGGGTTCTGTTGATATGCAGAGCGGTATTGCCGTTCATCTCACCAATCTGCTTCACTTTTCTGAACGGCGCGATCAGCTGCCGGGCCATATTCTGTTCATGGCAAACCCGGATGAAGAAAGCCAGCATTCCGGCATTTTAACGAGCATTTCTGAATTAAAACGGCTGAAACGAGAAAAGCAGCTTCGATATTTAGCAGCGATTAATAACGACTTCATCACCCCGCTGTATGAAGGTGACACGACAAGGTATATCTACACGGGCGCGGCAGGAAAGCTTTTGCCTTGCTTTGCGATTTACGGGCGGGAAGTGCATGTCGGTGATACACTGTCCGGCATTGACCCGAATTTGATCGCCTCAGAAATCACCAGAAGAATCCACAACAATATTCATATGACGGAAAACATTGAAGGTGAGCTTGTGCTGCCGCCGACCTGCCTCTACCAGCGTGATAACAAGGAAGCGTATAACGTGCAGACCGCCGTCAGCAGCCATGTCTATTTTAATTACTTTATTTACGAAAAAACCGCCAAAGAAGTCATGGATCAGCTGACTGCCGTGGCTGAGGAAGCCTGTAAAGAGACAGAACAAAAATTATCTGATTATTATGACGAATACTGTGAGAGAACGAGCCTCCCGAAAAAAGACATCACATGGAACGTTCAAGTGTACAGTCTGGAAGATTACTTGAAAAGGCTGAGAAGCCGCGGCATCGACCCTGCGCAGTGTATAGAGCAGGCATTTAAAACATATGAACATCTTGAACTGCGGATGAGATGCTTTAAAGCCGTCGAGGAACTGCAAAAACTGGATCCTGAGCAGGGCGCCAAGGTTATTATTTTTTATGCGCCGCCTTACCTTCCGCACAATTATCTGAAGAAAGAGAGCACGCGGGACCGGCTTTTGCAGCATGTCATTCAAGAAGCCGTCGATAAAACAGCGGCGTCAACGGGGGAAACATTCATCTTTAAAAAGTTTTTTCCTTATTTAGCGGACGGAAGCTTTTTATCGCTGCATGAAACAGACGCGGAGGTCGCCGCCTTTACCGATAATTTTCCGGGCTGGGATGTCATCGGGACGATTCCTTTTAAAGAAATAAGGGAATTAAATATTCCGTCAGTCAATATGGGGGTATACGGCAAGGATGGCCATAAATGGACGGAACGGGTGTATAAACCGTACACATTCCATGTTCTGCCGAAACTCATTCAGCAGACGACGCTGCACCTTTTGCACAGCTATCGATTAGACATCGCACAAAAGGCTGACATAACGGAATAAGGGGGATGTATATGCAGGGAGATACCAATCAAAATGAATTGCAGCGCACGATGAAGGGCCGGCATTTGTTTATGATCGCACTCGGCGGCGTGATCGGGACGGGGCTGTTTATGGGCTCCGGTTTTACGATCAGTGAAGCTGGACCGATCGGCGCGATATTGGCTTATGTGATCGGCGGATTCTTAATGTATCTGGTGATGCTTTGTTTGGGGGAGCTTGCAGTCGCCATGCCGGTCGCAGGATCATTTCAGGCGTATGCGGCAAAGTTTCTCGGGCCGTCTACTGGTTTTACGATCGGGTGGATGTACGCATTCAGCTGGGCCAATACAGTGGGGCTTGAGCTGACGTCGGCGGGGATTTTAATGCAGCGGTGGTTTCCGGCCATTCCGATTTGGGTGTGGTGCCTTGTATTCGGCGTCGTCATTTTCTCCATTAATGCGCTGTCGGCACGGAGTTTTGCGGAAATGGAATTTTGGTTTTCCAGCGTTAAGGTTATGGCTATTGTATTATTTATTATTCTCGGCTGCGCTGCCGTATTCGGCTTTGTCGGTTTTAACGGCGGGCAGACGGCGCCGTATCTGTCAAACTTTACGACGGACAAAGGGCTTTTCCCGAACGGGGCTCAGGCCGTGCTGTTTACGCTTGTCATGGTGAATTTTTCATTCCAAGGAACCGAACTGGTCGGAATCGCCTCGGGAGAAAGCGAAAATCCGGAAAAGACGCTTCCCCGCTCAATCCGAAACGTCATATGGCGCACGCTGTTTTTCTTCGTGCTGGCGATGTTTGTTCTCGTGTCCATTTTGCCGTACCAAACGGCAGGGGTCATCGAAAGCCCGTTTGTCGCTGTGCTGGATAAAATCGGCGTACCCTATGCGGCTGACATCATGAACTTTGTCATTTTGACCGCCATGCTGTCGGTGGCGAACTCCGGGCTGTACGCTTCGTCCAGAATGATGTGGTCTCTATCAAAAAGTAAAATGGGCCCCGCTTCCTTAACAAAACTGACGAAAAAAGGCGTGCCTCTGAAAGCCTTGTTCATCACCATCGCCATCTCAGGTTTATCGCTGCTGACAAGTGTAGTCGCGGCTGAAACGGTGTACGTGTGGCTCATTTCCATCTCGGGTATGATTACCGTCGTCGCGTGGATGTCAATCTGCGCTTCACAATTCGTTTTCCGGAGACGCTTTCTGGCTGAGGGAGGAAATCTGAAAGACCTGGCATTTAAAACGCCTCTTTATCCGATCGTGCCTATCCTCGGATTTTCAGTTTACGGTCTTATCTTAATCAGTCTCATTTTTATTCCGGACCAGCGTATCGGCCTGTACTGCGGCGTCCCGTTGATGATCATCTGTTACGCGTATTACCACTTCGGTATCAAAAAACGCCTGAAACGTGAGCCGGCTTCTTCGGAAAAAGGCGCAGCAGGATAAGAAAAAAAGCCCTCCGTAAAAAGCGGCGGGCTTTACTTTGTTTTTCGTTTTGCCGACAGCACGTAGGAAAGAACGGCAAAGAGCTGAAAACCGAAAATGCTGACAGCCATCGGCCAGGCGTTTTCTTCTCCGGCAATACCGACCAGGGGAGCGGCAAGCGCGCCGCCGATAAAGGGCAGGAGTCCGAGAAGAGCCGCTGCGCTTCCCGCGCCTTTCTCCTGTTTCTGCATAGCCAAAGAAAACCCTGTCGTCGTGACGATCCCGACAGAAGAAACAATAATAAATAAAGAAATGCAGACCGCCGTCAGACTCAAACCGAAAGCAAGCGATAAAAGCAAAGCGACGCTCCCGATGACGGCAATGACCAATCCGGAGACAAACAGCTTCCGTTCATCATGTGTTTTGGCCATCCGTCCCGTCATTTGGGTGGCGCATATGATTCCCGCGCCGTTTACGGCAAACAGCAGGCTGAACATTTGCGCCGATACGCCGTAGATATTTTGCAGCACAAACGGCGACCCGGCAATATATGCGAACATGCCGGTCATCACAAATGCCTGGCTGAGCGCAAATCCCATAAACATCCTGTCACCGAGCAGGCCGCGAAACGTCATCAGCGTCTCCCGGAGTCCGCCGCTTGTCCGCCTTTCCGGCGGGAGTGATTCAGGCAATGCCGTAAGCACGGCTGCAAAAATGATACAGCCGATCACCGCCAGCACGATAAATACGATTTTCCAGCCGGCAAACTGAAGGATAAATCCCCCTGTAATCGGCGCTAAAATCGGCGCCGCCCCATTGACGAGCATCAGCAATGAGAAAAAAGCCGTCAATTCTTTTCCGGAATACATATCGCGCGCGGAAGCCCGTGCGATGACAATGCCGGCCGCTCCTGTGAATCCTTGAATAAACCTCATGACAATTAAAAACGAAACAGAAGGGCTGAAGGCGCATAATAAAGATGCCAGCGTATAAAGCAGCAATGACAGAATCAGCGGTTTCCGGCGCCCGATCATATCACTGAGCGGCCCGACAACGATTTGGCCGACCGCCAGCCCCAAAAGACAAAACGTCAGGCTCAGCTGCGCAAGGGACGCTGTTGTATGGAGATCGGCCGCCACTTCAGGCAAAGCGGGCAGATACATATCGAGCGAAAGCGGCCCGAATGAAGCGAGCGTCCCGAGAATCAATACCATCCCGAGGCTTGCGCGGGCGGCCTTTGAACCAGCGTTATTCATTCCATGACCCACCTTAACAAATGATTCTATCACTATAGCATAACCGGAAGGCATATTTTATATCGTTTATCGAATATAAAATAAATAGATTATTTAAAATCTGAATGTAAATAAAAAAATATAATTCTTTTTCGAATGAAATGTAAAATGGAAAATAAGGATGCTAAACTATGAAATAACAAAAGATAGAAAAGTTTTACGGAGGAGGTGTTCAAAGAGCATGAACAGCAAACAAACCGATCACATTGAAATGAAACGCCGATTTCCGGTCTGTCTCGCGCTTGCTTTGACATTAGGCGTATTTGCCGCGGGTTCTGAAGAGCTGGTGATATCCCCGCTGCTCCCGGATTTAGCGCGGGCTTTCAGCTCGGATATCAGTGTGCTGGCGCTTTCCATCAGTATTTACGGAGTAATGATTTTTATCGGCGCACCGCTTCTTGTTCCCCTTGGCGATAAATATTCCCGGGAACTCAGTCTGATGGCGGGGCTGCTTATCTTTACGGCCGGAACGGTGATCTGCGCGCTGGCGCCCAATCTCTTTTTCTTCTTTCTGGGCAGAGCGCTTTCCGGACTTGCGGCGGGGGCGTTTGTGCCGACAGCATATGCAGTCGTCGGCGACCGTGTGCCTTATGCGTACCGCGGCAAGGTGATGGGTCTGATCGTTTCAAGCTGGTCGCTCGCTTTGATTTTCGGCGTTCCGATCGGCTCTTTTATCGGCGGCGTTTTGAATTGGCGGTGGACGTTTTGGATTTTCGCTTTGATGTCTGTCCTCGTTGCTTCGCTCATTTTCATTGAGGCGCGCCGCAGCACGGCGGAGGGGGGCAAAACAGAAGAGGAAAGCGGACGGCAGGCAGGCACCTTCCGGGATGCGCTGAAGGTGCCCCGTGTCCCTGTATACCTCACGATCACCTTCTGCAACATGATCGGTTTTTACGGCATGTATTCCTTTCTCGGCACATATCTTCACCGCGTGCTGCCGGGGGGAAATACCGCTTCCGGGCTGCTGATCATGGTGTACGGAATCGGTTTTTCCATGAGCGTGTTCACGGGGAAAATCGCAGACAAGGCGGGGAAAATGCGCTCTTTGATCGCGGCATTGGCCGTGATCAGCATATGGCTTGCCTGTCTCGCCTATGCGCCGTCATCAATGCCGATTTTGGTCATCGGGTTATTCATCTGGGGCTTGATGCAAAGCCTGACGGTGACCTTGCTCAGCACCATTTTAAGCGATTGCTCACATAGCCGCCGCGGCAAAATCATGGCATTTTACAGTCTGGCGTCCAATTTGGCCGTGACCTTGGGCTCGGCTGTCATGGGTCCGATCTATGTCGGATACGGATATGCAGCTGTCGGGTTTATCTGTGCGGCCGTCACCCTCATCGGCTTTGTCCTCAGCGTTTTTGCTTACAGAAGATATGGCAGTTATGAGTATAGGGCCGATCAATCATTGTATCGGTAAATAAAGTTTATAAGAAACACCCCGCTGACAGCGGGATGTTTTTTTATATGCTTTTCATGCTTCCGCCGTCGGCCGATACCTGCTGTCCCGTAATATAAGAAGCTTCTTCCGAGGCGAGAAAGGCAGCCAGCGCCGCGGTTTCTTCGGCGGTTCCGACACGCTTCATCGGAACGCCCGAGGCAATCCGTGCTTCCGCTTCCGCCTCGGAAATTCCGTTTTGCTTCATCATGTTCTGCACAAATTGGTGATAACGATCCGTGGCGATAAAGCCGGGATTCAGACAGTTGACAGTGATGTGAAAAGGCGCAAGCTGAGTGGCGATATTTTTGCTGGCATTAATTAAAGCGGCGTTCATCATGCTGTTGGTGAACATGTCGGCGCCGGGTTCTTTCCATAGGTTTCCGACGATATTAATGATTCTGCCGGATTCGTGCTGCTTCATGATCGCTGCGGCCGTTTTCATAGAGTCGATATAGGCGATTGTTTTATTCGTAAAAGTATTGGTCATATTCTCTATATCACAGTTTTCAAAGGTATCCGGCGCACCGCCGGGAATGTTGTTGATCAATACATCAAGCCGTCCGCATTTTGATCTGATGTCCTCAAAAATGCCGGTTCTCGTCTTCTGGTCCGACATATCCCCGGCCAGAACGGTGACGCCCGCATCCGGATGCTTGGCGAGGATCTCCTCTTTTACCGATTCAATATTTTCGGGAACCCGTGAATTAATGACGGTATGAAAGCCATTGTCCGCCAGTTTCAAAGCAATCGCTTTGCCGATCCCCTGACTGGCGCCCATAATAAATGCGGTTCGTTTTGACAACTGTCTGCACCCCTTTACAAAATGGAATCTCCTTAACATCGTAAAAAAAAATGATTAAAACAGCAAATCTTATTTAAATTCTGACAAATGAAAAAACCCGCCGGATAGGCGGGTGGGTGTTACACGTGCAAAAACTTCGGAAGCGTGTCGAGAGACAATCGGTTTCCGACAAAGAATGAGCCGAATTCGCCGTAGCGCGCGCTGACCTCGTCAAAACGCATTTCATAGACAAGCTTTTTGAACTGAAGCACATCATCACTGAAGAGCGTGACGCCCCATTCATAATCGTCAAAACCGACAGATCCCGTGATAATCTGTTTGACTTTGCCTGCGTAGCTCCGTCCGATTAAGCCGTGGCTTCTCATCAGGTTTCTGCGTTCATCCATAGAAAGCATGTACCAGTTGTCATTTCCGCTTCTTCTCTTATCCATCGGGTAGAAGCAGACATATTTCGCTTCCGGCAGCTCAGGATACAGGCGGGCGCGGACATGCGGATTTTCATACGGATCGCCTTCTCCGCTTGCCAGATAGTTGCTCAGCTCAACCACGGACACGTAAGAATAAGCCGGGATTGTAAATTCAGCAAGCTTTGATTTATTAAATTCAAGCTCGATTTCGTTCAGCTCTTCCATTGTCGGGCGAAGAATCATCAGCATAAAATCAGCTTTCTGTCCGACGATGCTGTAGATGGTTTGCGAGCCTTTGCCTTCTTTTTGGGCGACGCCCCATTTTTCAAGCAGTCCCGTAAATTCGTGTATAATCGACAGGCGCTCATCGCTGGATAACTGCTTCCATGACGTCCAGTCCATTGTGCGGAAATCGTGAAGCGCATACCAGCCGTCAAGCGTTTGTGCGGCCTCGTTCGTTTTTTGCTGCTCACTCATGTATCTTCACTCCTATATCTTTTCATTGATGCCTTCACTATATCACAGTTTAACCGTTTCGGCTGTGGAGAAACCTTGAATAATCCCACCCCTTGTATCAGAAACTAAGCCGTAAACTACCCGTCAGTTAAATTAGTTAGAAAAATAAGATTTCTTATTGAAAGCGCTATAATAGAAGTTGGTTATTTGAATTTAGCTGGAAGAAGAGTATGCTGTAAAAGTAAGCGTTTTTTGTCAACATAGAGGAGGGTATATCGTGGCAGATTTATTTACAAAAGTACAAGAAAAAGTAGCAGGAAAAGATGTGAAAATCGTATTTCCTGAGGGGTTGGACGAACGTATCCTGGTTGCGGTCAACAATTTGGCGGGCAACAAGGTATTAAAGCCGATCGTAGTCGGCAATAAAGAAGACATTCAAGCAAAAGCGAAAGAATTAAATCTTACACTTGACGGCGTTGACATTTTTGACCCGCATACATATGAAGGCATGGAAGAACTCGTTCAGGCTTTCGTAGAACGCCGCAAAGGCAAAGCGACGGAAGAACAGGCCCGCAAAGCTTTGTTAGACGAGAACTATTTCGGCACGATGCTTGTGTACAAAGGTCTCGCGGACGGACTTGTCAGCGGAGCTGCACATTCTACTGCCGATACGGTGCGCCCTGCACTGCAAATTATCAAAACAAAAGAAGGCGTGAAAAAAACATCAGGCGTCTTCATCATGGCCCGCGGTGACGAGCAATATGTGTTCGCTGATTGCGCGATCAACATTGCCCCTGACAGCCAGGACCTTGCTGAAATCGCCATTGAAAGCGCCAATACGGCTCAAATGTTTGATATTGACCCGCGCGTTGCCATGCTCAGCTTCTCTACAAAAGGATCGGCAAAATCTGATGAGACGGAAAAAGTGTCAGAAGCGGTGAAAATCGCGAAGGAAAAAGCGCCTGAGCTTACGCTTGACGGCGAATTCCAATTTGACGCTGCATTTGTGCCGTCTGTTGCGGAGAAGAAAGCGCCGGACTCCGATATTAAAGGAGACGCGAATGTATTTGTATTCCCAAGCCTTGAAGCAGGAAACATCGGCTACAAAATCGCTCAGCGTTTAGGCGGCTTTGAAGCGGTCGGACCGATTCTGCAAGGATTAAATATGCCTGTAAACGATCTTTCCAGAGGATGTAATGCGGAAGACGTCTACAATCTTGCGTTAATTACGGCTGCTCAAGCGCTGTAATCCGGAAAAAGCCGGCCTTTTAAGAAGGCCGGCTTTTTTTATAGAAAGAAAGCCACTGCGGCCCAGCCGAACAGCGATAAACAGAGAGAGCCGATCAAGCCAGCCGCGAGCGCCCGCCAGCCATTATGACGAAACGCCGATATATGAACGTTCAAACCGAGACCCGCCATTGCCATGCCGATTAAAACATAGGACACTTGAACAAGAAACGCGGAATGCGCGGCGGAAATGATGCCTGATGTGTGGATGGCGCTCATTCCGAGAAATCCGAAGATAAACCAAGGGATCGGCAGTGAAGCAGCAGAGACCGTCTCTGATTTCCCGCTGCGGCGCGCCCGCATTCCAAGCATGAATGCGGCCGGGACGAGCAGCGCGACCCGAGTCAGCTTGACGATCACCGCCATCTCGACGGCTGCTTTTCCTCCGGCGCTTCCGGCCGCCGCCGCATGCGCCACCTCATGAAGCGTTGCCCCGCAAAAGGCGCCGTAAGCAGCAGGAGAAAAGCCCAATACATGATAAGAAAGAGAATATACAACAGTAAAAACGGTTCCTAATAACGAAACGGCGGCTGCACTGATGGCTGTCGCATTTTCGTTTGACCTGATCTGCGGCGCGATCGCGGCAATGGCAGCCGCCCCGCAGATCGCTGTGCCGCAGGCTGTTAACATGCTGAGTGTCTGATCAATGCGAAACAGCCGGGACAGTCCGTATACGACCGCACCCGCAACCATCATACAGCAGACGGCAATTGCAAATACGTGCCAGCCGGCATGATAGATATCCGTCAAGTTCAGTCTCATGCCAAGCAGGATAATACCGGCTTTAAGCAAGTATTTGCTTGAGAATCGAATCCCCGGCTCCAATGCCGCCTGCTGTCCGAAAACGGCGCGCCAGACCATTCCGATCAGCATCGCGAGGACAAGCATTCCGAGCAAATTTAAAAACGGCAGGCGGCTGGCATAGAAAGCCGCAAACGCAATTCCTGCGGTAACTGAAACACCCTTTACCATCTTCATCTCCGTCACTTCCCGTTAGGTTGATAACTCCACTTTACTGCGGTCTTAATCATTAGTAAAATATATTTATATGATCTAAACAATTAGGAAAAATAATGATAAGGGGCGATGCTTTTTGTATTATGGGGAACTGAAAACATTCATTGCCGTCGTGGAAGAAAAAAACTTTACAAAAGCGGCGCAGAAGCTGATGATTTCTCAGCCGAGCGTCAGCCTTCACATTAAAAATCTGGAGAAAGAATTCCAAACCGCCTTGCTGAACCGCTCCCCGAAGCACTTTACGACTACGCCGACGGGGGACATTCTCTATCAGCGCGCCAAGCAAATGGTCTTCTTGTACGAGCAGGCGAAAACCGAAATTTACGCCCATCATCATTATGTCAAAGGGAAGCTCAAAATCGCCGCGAGCTTTACCATCGGCGAATATATTCTGCCGCCGCTTCTTGCAAAGCTTCATGACGAGTATCCCGAACTGAACCTTGACGTCATGATCGGGAACACGGAGGAGGTCAGCGAAGCAGTTCGGATGCTTCAAGCCGATATCGGATTAATAGAAGGACATACGGGGAAAAACGAGCTCGACATTCAGCCGTTCATGGAGGATGAATTATGCATTGCTGCTCCGAACGGGCACCCGCTCGCCGGCAGAAAAAACATCCCGGTCACCGACTTGCAAAATCAAGCGTGGGTGACGAGGGAGAAGGGTTCGGGGACGAGGGAATATTTGGACCATGTCCTGCATTCAAACGGACTGCGGCCGAAATCCATGATGACGATCAGCAGCAACCAGGGCGTCAAGGAAGCTGTGATCAGTGGAATGGGTCTTTCCGTTCTGTCAAAAAGCGTACTGCAAAAGGATCTGCTTCACGGCAGCATTTCCGTGCTTCAGATCAAAGGATTTTCCTTAAAGCGGAAACTGTCTATCATTCAATCTTCCATTATGGAGAACACAAAAAACAAAGAAATCTTCATCGCTCTTTTGAAAAGTCAATTTCAATCATCTTAAGCGGAATGATATAATAAATGCATGGAGAGCCTATGACGAAAGGGATTTAATATAGATGGGAAAGCAACCGATTGATTTATTGATGCAGCCGAGCTGGAGAATCATTGACCAATCCAGCCTCGGTCCTTATTTTGATGCGAAGCAGTCATTCGCAATGGATGATACGCTGTGCGCCTCCGTAGGCAAAGGGGAATCGCCTGCGACAGCACGCTCGTGGGTGCACCACCGGACGATCGTGCTCGGCATTCAGGACACACGCCTGCCGTTTTTAGAGGACGGCGTGAAATTGCTGGAGGACGAAGGCTATCGTGTAATTGTCCGCAATTCAGGAGGCCTCGCGGTCGTTCTCGATGAAGGCGTATTGAATATCTCGCTTATTTTTGAAGATGAGAAAAAAGGCATCGACATCGACAGAGGCTACGAGGCGATGACGGAGCTTGTGCGGCGGATGCTGCGTTCGTACAATGCTGAAATTGAAGCATATGAAATTAAAGGATCGTATTGTCCGGGCAGCTATGATCTCAGCATCGGCGGGCGGAAATTCGCGGGAATCTCACAAAGGCGCCTGCGGGGCGGAACCGCAGTTCAGATTTACCTCTGCGCTGATAAAAGCGGAAGCGAACGCGCCGATTTGATCAGACGTTTCTATCAAGCCGCTTTAAAAGACAAAAGTAATGACATAAAAGGCGTGTACCCCGACATCCGGCCTGAAACGATGGCTTCCTTAAGCGAATTGCTGCAAACGGACATTACCGTGCAGGACTTAATGCTGTCACTTTTAACCGAACTGAAGGAACGCAGCGGCCGCCTGTATGCAGCCGGATTATCGCCGGAAGAAGAAATGGTATTTGAAAAAAATCTGACCCGAATGCTGGAACGGAATGAGAAGGTGTTCGGTACGCAGGAAAGCTTGGACTAGGTCCGGGCTTTTTTATTTTTAGTAATTATATACTAATTAGTTATAGTGAAAAAAGAATCGTTATTCTAAAACTAGTTTACAATTTATCCCTTATTTGATTAATATATTGTTGTAGGCTCCAAATAATTCTATAAACTAGAGGAGATGGAGATATGAATTTTAAAAAAATAAAAGAGGAAAAAAGAATCACGATCCCGACACATTTGTTAGCCGGAGATGCTGAGCAATCAGGCAATAGCTTTGCTTGGAGCGGCTGGGTGCTTGTAGTACCAAGCCAAGAAGACAATCAAAACCCGAATTTGAATTTCAATGATTTAGCCGTTCAGAATTAGATTCAACCGTTTGGAACCTACGCATCTTAGAAAAGGCGGTGAGAGTTTGACACAAGAGTATATAAGAGAAATTAAGCGGGGAGCACTGTCATGGATTGTTGAGAATATCCATTATTTTGATATGAATCATAAAGTAGCGAACGATTTCAGATGGCGGCTTAAAACATTTATAGAGCTTATTTTTCTTACCAATTACCTGATCAGAAATCAGGCAGATGATAAGGAAGTTGCTGTTTTAACGGAATTTATTACAGAAAGGCTCCGTAATGATCAGCTTGAAGAATTTATTCATTTTGATCCGGACGGCCTTGCCGGATTGGCTATTGCAGGTGAATTTCTTGTCTTAACTGATCACCCGACACGGGCTTCAGTGATATGGGAGCTGGAAAAATTCACGGCGTCTCGTTTTGATGAAAGCCTTGCTAAAATTCCTTTTCGAAAAATGGATCTGAAGTACAGTCTGCAAAGAGCAGGCGTAAATTTAGAAATGCCGGATTTTTCTGATTTATACTGCTACACGGCAGCCGGTCAAAATATCCCAAATACATATATGACTGACCATGATGCGTACAGTATCACTCATACGATTTTTTATATAACAGATATGGGATGTTCTTCGCTTACAGATAAAGAGTATCATCTGCCCTCCTTAAAAGAAAAGGTCCTGAAATTTCTCGGGATTTATATATGTCTTGAGAATTTAGATATTACCAGTGAATTATTGATGTGCAGCTCTTTTTTACATATCGACATGGAAAAAGAAAATCATAAACCGCTCTATGAGGCAGCCTGGAATAAAATATTTCAGGGCCGAATGAAAGAAGGGAATATCCCGAGCATCACCTATCAACATAAACCCGGTTTGAAAGGTGAACAGCAAAGAGAAGATGTGTTTAAACACTGCTACCATACAACACTTGTCGCCGCGGGTGCCGCGCATGCTTGTCTTAGAGCAGAAAGGAACGATTAACTTGAATAGATTAGCTGAAGAGACAGAACAATTTTTATTATCTTTTGCTGAACAATCGCTTCCGGATATGAAGAGCATTCAGCTGTTTGCCGGCTTCTGCAAATACTACAGGAAGACGAGCCATTCTTCCGTTCTAAAAGAACATATTGAAAGGATTGCGGCAGCCTTCGTTGATAAGTCATGCTGGGAGGATCTGTTTCACTGCAATACGGCCATAGTCAATGAATTGATTCATATCTATTTAACATCAAAAACTTATAAAAAGAAGCAGGGATTGCAAGCGGATGATCAGATCATACGTCATGGATTGCAAAACGGATATCTTACAAAAAAAGAATGGCCTTATTTTAAATACGCCGAATTAGTCGGTTTGCTGAACGAACTGGAAATGCCATTTGATCAGGAAAAAGTCCGTTTTTACAAAAATTCGATGTTTCAGCCTTTGCTCCGCGACGCATGGAAAAGAACAGCTGAAAACGAGCTTGAGTTTATTGAGTACTGTCTTCTTCATTTGAATAAGGGGGAGCATCAGCTTCATCCCGGCTTGAAGGCTTCCATTCAAAAATGGCTTGTGTTTTGTCTCAGCAGCCGAAAAATGAAACAGCTTTGCACTATGTTATTGATCCAATCGTGTATCGATCCTTTTTTTTATGGCTGTCAAGCAGCCCTTCATTACATAAATAACGAGAATCCATCCATTCAATGTGCTCCGGCTCTTCTGCCGGCGATTGAGATTCTGAATCTGGAGTGTGGAACATGCAGATAGTAAAGGGACATTTTAATATAAAAAAAACAGAAGAATGGCTGCTGGGTTTTTGGAAGAACCTTCAGCTGCAGCCGGAAGAGATGGAAGCTGATGACCTTATGCACCTGTTTTGCGGTTTAGCGGCATGTCATCATTTTGAAAGCAGAAAGGATACAGAAGAAGTTATTCTATTCCTAGACCGTTATTTCGGAGAAAAAACACATGAATGCCACCCGGTCCTGTTCGCGTATGCGTATCATGTTTACCGCAGGATGGATGCCGCAAAAAGCATTTTTTTTCATAACGGATTTGAACAAATGGTCCGCGGTTTACAAGAGGAACTGAAATCAGAGCCCGCCTCTATGATCCTCATGGTGTTAGCAGCTTATTTTGGGGCAGTGACCCCGGAAGAGCTGATCATTTTCTTAGAAACTGCAATGAAACGGGAGGCCGATTTGCTCACGGCACCGGGCGGCATGCAGGAAGAACAGGCAGATGCCCTTTATGCCGTCTCTTATTTGCAAATGAAAGAATTACAGCCTTTTCTCACAAAATGGTACAAAACATCGGACTTTGCTTTCTCAGGTTTAATGTTAGCCGAGTGCAGAAAGTATCACATTGATGCCGTTGCGAAATACACAGCCATTATGAAATTTCTTCGATTCGATGAGGCTCTTTTTATACAGGAAGGGCGGGAATTTCTACGCTTTCAGCAGCGAAGCAGCGGGAGCTTCGGTTATTTGAATCCATTAGCGATGGATCAAGGGAAGGCCAGCGGCAAATTGCTGGACCGTCAGTATTTTCTGCCGTCCGCTCATTATGCCGCCGCCTCTTTGTCTATGCTGTAATGTCTCTCCTTTGAAAGACGGAAAAAGAAATCAATAAACAAATAAGAAAGTAGATCGCTATAACCGTCACGGAATAGGGAATGTTTAACGTTGAAATTGCATCACCCGCGCTTTTATTTACATAAGCAACGAGATTTAAATGCGGAAATAGTGTGAATTTATACCACGTAAATTGTGCAAGCAAATCTGTTCCGCCCAATATACTGCCGGCAAACAGCAGTAAAACGGATAAGCAAAGGGAGAGAGCCTGACTTTTGAACAATACTGACAAAGTGAACGCGATGGTGACAATACTTATAATTGAAATGAAACGCAAAAGAAGGATGATCCCTGATGCTTTTATGGAACTGATGGTATACAGACTGTCATTTAAATGAGTATAGACGAGCGGATATGAAGCATTGGAAAAACCGAATAACACGCCGCCGATCAGCAAACAGCTCACACAGTAAAACAAATAAACCATACCGGTAAACAGAAGGGACGCGAGAAATTTTGATGCTAAGATCCGCCATCTTCGGTTCGGGCTTGTGGCGATAAACTTAATCGTCCCAAGGGCAAACTCTTTAGAAACAACCCCGCAGACGGTTAAAATCGCGGTTAAGCTTACGAAAATCTCAAGACCGTTTGAAGTAACCGTGCCGAAAAACCTCCAGCCGTTCCATTCATAGGGGTTGATGTTATGCTCCAAGTAATAGTCTTTATTCTTAACATCAGCAGAATAATAAACGCCTGTCGTTTCAGCCGGTTTATCAATTTCTTCCTGTTTTTTTTCGGTGAGAAGCCGTTCCTTCCAATTGTTATCCGAGGAAGCATCTAACTCATGATTCATAATAAGGCCGGCCAGCAAAACGATGAGAAACAGGAAAAAAAGAGATAAAAGCGTGCTTTTTTTTCGGGTTATTTTTATGAATTCGTTCTGCGCCAGATGAAATATGCTCATACCGCGTCCTCCTGATCTGTAATCATCATGTATTTTTCTTCCAATGACAAAGTTCTTGCAGAAACGCGGGAAATCAGAATCTCTTTCTCTGCCAAAGATTTAATGACATACGGGATGGTATCTTCTTCCGCTTCCAATTCAATAATGCGGCTGTCTTTTTGCTGTACTTGAAGAATACCTTCCTGTTCCAAAATTTCTTTCGCCCTTTCAGAGTGATTGACCGTGATGGTAAACAGCTTTTTCTGGGCAGGGTCATTTCTTTTCTTCATTTCTTCAATTCCTAAAATCCGGCCCTTTTTGATATAGGCAACTCTGTCGCAAATTTCCTCTATTTCAGATAATAAATGGCTTGATAATAAAATAGAAACCCCTTGCTTCGCTAAATCAGAAAGAATAGTGCGCAATTCTCTCATTCCTTTAGGATCGAGGCCGTTCATCGGTTCATCCAGAATTAATAACCCGGGATTGTGAAGAAGAGAATAAGCGAGCCCCAAGCGCTGTTTCATACCTAATGAGAAATGTTTCACTTTTTTACGGGCAGCCTGCTCTAATCCGACTTTTGCAAGGATATTCATGAGGTCATCCGTTTTCAGCGAGGTGCTCCGCAGTCTGGTGAAATATTTCAGGTTTTGCAAAGCGGTCATATTCGGATACATGTCCGGGCCTTCGATGATAACCCCGATATGATTCATAAAATATTCAAAGTCGCTGTCCGGTCTGCCCCTGAACGAAATGGTTCCTTCCGTTTTTTTAATAAGCTGTACGATCATTCTGAAAATAGTGGTTTTTCCCGAGCCGTTCGGTCCGAGAAGGCCGAAAATCTCACCTTTTCTCACATCGAAAGAAATTGACTGTACAATCGGAGTATGATTGATGGTTTTAGAAACATTTTTCAATATCAGGGCCGGTTCAGTCATAATATTTGCACACCTTCCTTATGAATTAGGATAAAAGCCGTCAAAACCGAAGAACATGCTTCCGATCAGACCGGCTGCGATTAAAATGAGAGCAATGCTATACCACATTTTGCGATTCAATGGTTTCCCTCCTTACAACGCTGACATTCCATTTGAAATAGCGCAAAAAGATGCGGAATATCAGTTTCGAAAGATCAAATCCGGCCATAAACACTGCCATACCGGCTCCGAGGACAATACATCCGTTAAAGATGGCTGTTATAATCGGCACTTTTACGAGGAGAAAGAATGATCCGGTCATCAGCATAAGGCCGATCGCCATCAAACTTAACACCGTAACAGAGGCAAAAAGAAACGGTGTCAGCGTAAACATGAAGTTGAACATGCCCATACCCAGCAGCAGACCGAATGCCTTGAAAAAGGAGCGCCATGTCTTCTGCTCCTGGGCATTATTGATGAAAATATCCGCTTTTAGAGTGCGCGCAAGTGTTTTTGGATGACCTAAATTGCCGGCGATTTGTTCATCGCTTTTTCCTTCAGCCCCGCCCATGTCAAATATTTCGCTGATATCCGCGAGTATCTCTTTTTGTTCAAATTCCGGCAGATCTTTTATTTCCCGCCGGAGATGTTTTAAATATTGGTCTTTACACATTCATTTTCCCTCCTTAATGATGCTGTTCACTTTTTCGGACAGGTCAAGCCATTCCGATTTTAATGTGTGATGATAAAAGGCGCCTTCTTCTGTTACTTTGTAATATTTGCGTGACGGGCCTTGATCTGAAGCTGCTGTATACGTTTTTAAATAGTTATTTTTTGTGAGTCTTCGTAATATGGGGTAGATGGTGCCCTCCGATACAGGGAACGTTTCACTTATGATCTTGATTAATTCATAACCATATAAATCTTCATAAAGAAGCAGGGATAACACACAAAGTTCCAACGCTCCTTTTCGTAATTGGCTACTCATTTACTATCATTCCCATCATATCTAATAATTGTATTATTTATACAGTGTATTGCACAGTAGTAAATCAAGCAATAATTCCCAAGAACCATTTGGGGCGAGGAATTGAATCTTTATGCTTATGTGCGGACGGGAACCGAGATATGCAGGCCTTGCGGGAAGAAGACCTCATGAACAATGTTTACATTAATATAGATCAGGTTGTACGTCATTGACAAATGGCAAAAACCCCTTTTTCCATGACAAGGAAAGGGGGTTTTTCCGTTATTCGGCCATTTTTTCTAAATTGCCGTTCCGGTCCATTTTGAAGGACGGGGAGGCGTGTTCGTCTTCTTCAAATAAAACTAGTTTTCTGGCTCTGTTCATAATTTTAACCAAGGTTTCGTAGTCTTCCTGAATGGTTTTTTGGTCTTTTTCAAGCTTTTCGACGGCCGCTTCCAGCTGCTCGGTTTTAGACTGCAATTCTTTGTTTTCCCGTTTTAAACGGTCATTTTCCATTTGCAGGGCGGAAGTTTGCTTTCCGCTGCCTTCATAGCTCTGCAGAAATTGAATGACGTCTGCCATTGTGAGCTCCGCCTTTTGGCTCGGCTGCTGAGGCGCCAGCAAATGTGATAAACTAGCTAACTCTTCCTTGAAGCTTTCATCGACATAAGGCATATGTTCGCCGGACATGACGGCTTGCCGGTCTTCTTTAGGCGCTTCTGCTTGAACCGTCTCTTCGGCTGCGGTTTCCTGCATGATATCCGCTTCCGGAGCAGGCGGCTGATATAATAGTTTCTTCTTGGCCGGCTGTCCGTTTCCGAGCGCGCGCATCCGCTGTTTCCGCTGTTTTTTGGCGAGCTGAAGCGCTTTTTCGTATTGATGGCGGACGACGGCATTCCATCTGAATCCGCACGCTGCCGACGTTCTGTTTAACTTATCGCCTACCTCTTCAAAGGCGTTCAGCTGCGTGCTTCCTTCCCGAACGTGACGGAGCACGGTTTCCGCAAGCAGCAGGTCGTTTTCTTCTGACCAGGCGTCCTGTCTTTGTTTTGTCAATGTTCTCAACCCCCAATATCTTTGATGGTATTAGAATGTCCAGATTGGAAAATATTTATACAAATTGGCTGAAAGAATGAGAGATACGCAGAGCCTTGCAGGATAAGATGAATCCTTGTACAATGAGATGTGATGTGATTTTTTTCGTTTTTAAAATTAAGATTTAACATAGAGGAACATTGAATGAAGGGAAGCGTACATCATGGCTAATGAATTCCGAGTGTGTGATGATTGCCAAGCCACCAATATTAAGACATTGCTGCCGCGTTTAAAAGAAGCTGACCCGGATGCAAAAGTGGAGGTCGGCTGTCAGTCATATTGCGGGCCCGGACGCAAAAAATCGTTTGCTTTCGTAAACAACCGCCCGCTGTCGGCGCCGACTGAGGACGAGCTGATTGAGAAAGTGAAAAAGAAGATCAAAAAGTAAATGTGTGTTTCGACAGCCTCGCCCGATGGGTCAGGCTTTTTTGCTTCAAAAAAATCAGTTTCGGAAAAAGTGGAACAAAACGCCGGACAAATTCAAGGATGTTTTCAAAAGACTGAGCCGATATAATAGAATCACGGCTAAAAAAAAGAGGGAATGACGATGGCGTATCCAAATGGAAAATTATCAGAAGAAAAAGTGTTTAAAGATCCCGTTCACCGCTATGTACATGTGCGGGACAAGCTGATCTGGGATTTGATCGGCACCCGTGAATTTCAGCGGCTGCGCCGGATCAAACAGCTCGGTACGACGTATTTGACGTTTCACGGCGCGGAACACAGCCGTTTTAACCATTCTCTCGGCGTCTATGAGATTGTCAGAAGAATGGTTGACGATGTTTTTAAAGGGCGCCCTGAATGGGATGACAATGAACGCGAACTCTGTCTCAGCGCCGCGCTTTTGCACGATTTGGGACATGGGCCGTTTTCGCATTCCTTTGAAAAGGTTTTTCATCTGGATCATGAAGACTTTACGAGAGAAATTATTCTCGGCGATACCGAGGTGAATCAGGTTCTCAGAAAGGCGGGTCCCGGATTTCCGCAGGATGTTGCAGAAGTCATTGCTAAAACATACAGAAACAAACAGGTGGTCAGCCTGATTTCGAGCCAGATTGACGCCGACCGGATGGATTATCTTCAGCGGGACGCGTACTATACGGGCGTCAGCTACGGACATTTTGATATGGAACGGATTTTAAGGGTGATGCGTCCGCGTGAGGACCAGATCGTCATTAAGCAAAGCGGCATGCACGCCGTCGAAGACTATATTATGAGCCGCTATCAAATGTATTGGCAGGTGTATTTTCATCCCGTGACGAGAAGCGCTGAAGTCATTTTGACGAAAATCCTCCACCGTGCGAAGCAGCTCCATGAAGAAGGGTATATCTTCACGCATGCTCCCGTTCATTTTTATTCCATCTTTGAAGGGAAGCTGACGCTTGAGGATTATCTGAAGTTAGATGAAGCTATCATTTTATATTATTTCCAGGCTTGGGAGGATGAAGAGGATCAGATTCTGTCCGACTTGTGCCGCCGCTTTATTAACCGCCAGCTGTTTCAGTATGCCGAATTTAACCCGAATGAGGAAATGTCGGCTTATTTTGAACTGACTGCTCTGTTTAAAGAGGCGGGAATTGATCCCAATTATTATTTGGTGGTCGATTCTTCATCGGATCTGCCGTATGATTTTTACCGACCGGGTGAAGAGGAGGAGCGTCTGCCGATTCATCTGTTAACGCAGAACGGCCAGATCAAAGAGCTGTCCAGGCAGTCCGCCATTGTCGAATCCATTTCGGGGAAACTGCGGACGGATCATAAGCTGTACTATCCGATGGACCTCATTTTTGACGATTCAGAAAACCCTGAAGCGAAATTAAAAATCCGGCAGCTGCTGGGACTGACATAAAAGGATTTTGGTAAAGAAGGAAAAGGAGATGTCGGGAATTTGTTGAAAGAACATGCAAAACTGATGAAGGTGTTCTCGGATTCTGGAGAAATCATCGGGCGGAAAAAGCTGCAGAAAATCATTTATATCGCGAAGAAAATGCAGTATCCTTTCTACGAAAAATATGATTTTCATTTTTACGGCCCGTATTCCGAAGAACTGACGCTTCGAATTGAAGAGCTGTGCAATCTTGGGTTTCTGGATGAGGTGAAGGAAAAAAAGGGCGGCTACTTTCAATACCGGTATTCGCTGACGGAGACGGGCGCTGAGTTTTTACATCACGCGGAGCTGACGATGCCGGATATGAAGAAGTACATCGACAGCGTCAACAGCCGTTCATCCCGGTTTCTGGAGCTGGTGTCTACGATTTTGTATTTTGACGGCCTTGAAGCTGAGGAAAAGAAAGAGAAAGTGTTTACGATAAAGAGCAAGCAGAAATATACAGATGAAGAATATGATGAGGCGCTTCACTACATAGAAGAGCTGAAACACATTTGTTAAAGGCGATGGCTTTCGTCTTTTTTTATGTAAAAACCAGGCCGCAACATGCGGGCCTGGTTTTGTTTATTGTCTCAATTTGCTGTGCTTGTACGAATATAAAAAGTAAACGATCACGCCGATGATCAGCCAGGCGGCAAAATAAAGCCACGTTTTCAGCGGCAGATTGACCATTAAAAACAAACAGCAGATAATGGCCAAAATCGGCAGTACGGGAACGAAAGGCACTTTAAATCCCCGAGGCAGATCCTTATGAGTGCGGCGCAGAATCAGCACGGACAGACTGACCATGGCGAATGTCAGCAATGCGCCGATGTTTGAGAGATCCGACAGTTCTTTCAGATCAACAAAACCCGCAATGCATGCACTGATCAGTCCGATCAGCCACGTATTAAAGATCGGCGCTCCCGATTTCTTTCCGACAATGGTAAAGACTTTCGGCAGCATTCCGTCTCTTGCCATCGCCAAGGATATGCGGGTCGCTGCATACGTATGCGCGAGAATGACGGCCATCAGCCCGATCACCGCTCCTGCAGCGATCACGCCCGCCACCGCATTTTGTCCGACAGTCTGCAATACATAAGACATGGCTTCCGGCACATTTAGCTGTGTATACGGAACCATCCCCGTCATGACGAGACAGACAATGACGTATACTAATGTACAGATCACCAGTGAACCGATAATGCCGATCGGCAGGTTGCGCTGCGGTTTTTTGACCTCTTCAGCCGAAGCGGAAATCGCGTCAAACCCGAGAAACGCAAAAAAGACGGCAGAAGCCCCTGTGATGACGCCTTTCATTCCAAAAGGCATAAAAGGATGCCAATTGCCCGGCTTTACAAAAAAGCTGCCTGTGATGATAAACAGCAAAACAATTCCGATTTTTACGAGAACCATTATATTATTAAATGTTTTGCTCTCTTTGGAGCCGCGTGACAGAACGACCGCAATTAATAGAGTAATGATGATGGCAGGAAGGTTGACGATGCCTCCCTGGCTCGGCACGTGCAGCAGACTGTCCGGCAAAGGCATGCCGATTTCGGCTAACAGATTATTGAAATAGCTTGACCAGCCGCTTGCGACCGCGGATGCCGTCACCATATAAACGGATAAGAGCGTCCAGCCCATTAAATGGCCGATAATTTCTCCCATCGTCGTGTAAGAGTAAATATAAGCACTTCCGTAAACCGGGAGAACAGAAGCGATTTCGGCGTAACATAATGCTGCAAGGCTGCAGACAACGGCTGCAATGATAAAAGAAAAGATAACGGAAGGCCCGGCGTTTTTCGCGGCCGTAATGCCTGTAAGGACCATGACACCCGTCCCGATGACGGCGCCGATGCCCAGTAATGTTAAATCAAATCCACCCATCGTTTTGGCAGTCTGCCTGTTTCTGCTTTGTTCAAGCAGCTGGGTGATGTCTTTTTTTTGTAGGATATTCCGCAACACGCATCCCTCCATCCGAAAGCAAAAACCAAGAGGAGCTCTTTGGCTTTTACCCGTGTCACATCTTCTGTGTAATCAACAATCCTGTGTTCTGTTTCCCTGTCTGTTTCGTTTCTTTTCCAATCATATTGTCTGCCGCATCCGATCAGATCAGCCACCTTTATGATTTTACCTGAATCGTGTCTATAAAACCAGCATTGCATAAAAGGATATGGTAAAAAAGAGGGAGACAAAAGTCTGTACGAGGCAGGATAAAAGTTGCGGGCATTCCGGCCGGAATTTTGACTTTCTCCGTAAGGTATCAGTAAAATGTAATAAAAAACTAACAAATGATGATGGATGCATCTTGAAATGGGGAGTTTCTGCATGAAGCACGATAACTTACAAGCAAATGTACTGGATTACGCTCTTACAAAGTATTTAAAGAGCACGAAAAAGCTTGATGAGGCGACAATTCCGAAGAGTATCAATAATATCAGAGGATTTATTCTGAGGATTATTTACCGGCACGGCACGTGTACGATTAAAGATATATTGCAGGAGGTTACATTATCACCTTCCGCCACGACAACCGCTCTCAATCATTTAGAAAAAGAAGGGTTCGTAGAAAGGTCGAGAAACAACGAAGACCGCCGCACGGTATGGATGACGCTTTCCGAATCGGGAAAAATGGCGGCCATGCAAATGATTGAAAACCGGCAGCTGCTGATTGACGAACTGTTCGAAGCATTGACAGAGGAAGAAAAGAAAATCTTTTTCAGCCTGGTTGAAAAGATTGTGAAATAAGCCGGCCTGCGTACAGCATTGCCGGCCTTTATCAAGGATTACTCCGTATCGCTGATCCGTTTGCCGGCGACGGCGTAATGATCCTTTCTCATTTCTTCAATCATGACAATGATCTTTTCTTCGGCTGCGCCTGTCGTTTCTTTGACGGCTTCTGTTACTTTTTCAACCAGATTCCGTTTTTGTTCATCTGTGCGGCCTTCAAGCATTTTAACGGTTACGAGCGGCATGGTGCTGATCCTCCTTTATCGTTTCCTCTCTTTGGAAGAGAGATCACTTATAGTATACTGAATGAAGGACAATCTTGCATTTTTTAAAAAAGGGGATTTTTACATTTGGACAGATTTTTATATTATCCGTTGGAGCTTATGCCCTATGTCGTCATTACGCTGATCGTGGCATTTACGATGCATGAACTGGCGCACGCGTATGTCGCGTATCGGTTCGGTGATGATACAGCGGCGAGACAGGGAAGATTAACGCTCAATCCGATTAAACATCTTGATGTTTTCGGAACCATTCTTATTTTGGTCGCGGGTTTCGGCTGGGCCCGTCCGGTGCCGGTGAACCGCCGCGCCTTTAAAAGACCGCGGCTGGCCGGGGTGCTGGTTTCCGTCGCCGGGCCTGTAAGCAACCTGCTTCTTGCCTTTATCGGTTTCTTTTTGCTAGTGTTGATGCATGCTTACGGAATGGAGCTGCTTTCGGCATTCAGCATGGGGCTTGACCGCTTTTTCTCTATATGGATTCAGCTGAATCTCGCGCTTTGTTTATTCAACCTGCTGCCGCTTCCTCCGCTTGACGGCTACCGGATTATTGAGGATCTCGTGCCGCCGCGGGTGCGCGCGAAAATGACTCAATTTGAGAGCTACGGGATCATCGTGTTTCTCGTTTTGTTTGTGACACCGGTCGGCTCCTATGTCGTGTGGCCGCTGTTAAGCGAGGGTAGAGACTGGATTCTCAAGGTTTTTGCCATTATATTTCAACCGCTTTTGTAGGAGGGTATTTTCATGGAAGAAAAAAAGAAAAAAACAATCGGATTTAATATCATTAAAAGTGATCCGACCGACGGACATGGCGGTTTCGGCGCCGGATCGCTGAGCCTTGACAATATTTCTCCGGTATTTGTCGATGTGGAAGAGAAGGAAGCCTTCGTCGATATCGGCGCCATGCACGCCCGCAGTGTCGTAGAAAAAGGGATCAAATTCCTGCCGAACAAGGATGAAGTGCCGAACGGAAAACCGTACTGGCTCGTGTGGGTCACCATTGACAGAAAAGAAGAAGGCCCTTATTACGCGGGTGTGACGGCTTGTGAAATGACCGTGGACAGAAGTATCCGCAGAGGTTATAAGTCATTGCCGGAGCATGTGAATTTAATGGATAAATCAATGAAGCGCCGCATTATCGTGGATAAAATGGATGACAGCTCAAAGCAGGTGCTTGCTGAATTTCTTCAGAAGCATGACCAAGGGCTCTGGGACCGTTCATCTGATGAATTGAAGACGGGTCTGCTTCCGGAAGAAAAATAATTTGTGAACTTTTTGTGAACTTTATAAATATTTGCACTATTTTACATTTTTACTGAGTAAACTGTTGATACAGAATCAGGACATGGAAAGTCCCGAGCCGAACCAAGACTCGGGGTTTTTCATGTTTAGCGGAGGTTTCATCATGTTCACCGTATTTGAAATCGGGCCTTGGGTCATTGAAGCAGATGCGGCGGAAACGAGAAAACAATATGAAAAATCATGGGCTGAACCTTGCGATTGCGGGAGCTGCCGGAACTTTTCCGAGGCGATGAATCTCCTTCCCGCTGAGAAAACAAGGCTGTTTACACAGTTTGGGATTCGTCCGGCTGTCTGTCACGACTTGGGGGAGCATGGAAAGGAAAACGGCCTGCATCATTATGCGGGCAGTTATCCGATTGTCGGCAGGCTTAGGGAAGGCTGTCCGGAGTATCATATTGAGAGAGCGGGAGATATCCGCTTTTCATTTTCTTTGCCGAGTACAACATTTTTTATACCGAAGGATTTTCCCGATCCTATTATCCATCTCGACTTTTCACTCTTGCTCCCGTGGGTGCTTGAGGAAGAAGCGGAGTAAAGCCCGGCGCACGATGCACCGGGCTTAGTCTTTTTTGCCGAGCCACTTATCCCACCACTTTCTGCGCGGAGGTTCCTTGCGGGCGGGAGCGTGTTCCTTTTCTTTTTTAGACGGTTCCGGTCCATAGCACACATCCGCGGGCTCAGTGCCTGCGATGAAATACGTATAATGCTTTGCGGCGCATCCGGGTCCGGAAGTGTAGCCGGATGCGGGATCGATATAGACGCCCGTGACGCCCTTCGGCGGTTTAAGCGCTATTTCCGGTTCTCCTTCGAGCGCCTTCTCCATAAAGTCCGCCCAAATCGTCTTTGCATAGCTTTTTTCCTCTACGGAATCAATCGTGCTGCTTTTGTCATAGCCTGTCCAAACACCGGCGGCAAGAGCGGGATTAAAGCCGATCATCCAGCTGTCTGCGCTTGTGGTGCCTGATTTCCCGCCGTACGTCCGGGTCAGCCTGTCTGAAATGGTGCGCCCTGTGACGGAAGTATAGCCGTTTAAATCCTGATCAAACATGCCCGTCATCATGCTCGCCGTCACAAATGCGGCTTTTTTATCGAGCGCCTGCTGATGTCTGCGCGGCTGTTCATACAAGATATTGCCGGCAGTATCCGTTACTTTTGTGATAAAGGAAGGGGTGATTTGTTTCCCCCCGTTTGCGAGCATCGCGTAGGCATTGACCATTTCAATCGGGCGCACGGGTTCAGTTCCGAGCGCCAGAGACGGAAGGGGCTTTAAATGTTCGCTGATGCCGAATTCCTTTGCCGCCGACACGAGCTTATTCATGCCGAGAAAGAGGTGGGTCTTCACGGCATAGATGTTGTCTGATAACGCAAGCGCCTGAAGCAGCGTAATCGGTTTATTGGCGTAGTAGCCGTTGTAATTGCTTGGAGAATAAGTATCTCCATTATCGTCAATCTGAAACTCTGTTTCTTCGCTTTTCATCAGCGTGACCGGAGTAAAGCCGCTTTGAATCGCTTTGTAGTATAAAAGCGGCTTGATCGTGGAAGCCGGCTGGCGTTTCGCCTGTGTCGCCCGGTCAAACGGGCTTTTTTCGTAATCACGTCCGCCGATCAGCGCAAGTACGCGCCCTGTTGCCGGATCAATCGCGGAAAAGCCGACCTGAATGTCAGAGCCGGTACGGATCGTATGTGCCACAGTGTTTTCTGCGATCCGCTGCATGCGCTTATCAAGCGTTGTATAAACACGCAGCCCGCTCGTTGTCAGCTGTTCGCGCGTCATCCCGAGCTTTTTCTCGAGTTCTTTCATCGCATCATCGTAAAAATAAGGCGCTGTTTTTGCCGCGGTTCTGTTTTTCAGCGGCTGATAGGCAAGCGGTGTTTTCTTGAGTTTTTCCGCCTTTTCTTTTGAGATCATTTTCTGTTCGGTCATCAATCGGAGAATCGTTTCCTGGCGCTGTTTGGCCTTCTTTTCACTGACATAAGGCGAATAGCCGGACGGGCCTTTCGGTATGCCTGCCAAAAGCACGGCTTCCGCATCGTTCAGATCTTTGGCGTGTTTGCCGAAATACAGGCGGGAGGCGGCTTCAATTCCGTATGCGCCGTGGCCGTAATATATCGTATTTACATAACCTTCTAAAATCTCGTTTTTAGAATAGTTCTGTTCAAGGCGGATCGTATAAAATGCTTCATTCCATTTTCGTTTCCATGTCTTATCATGCTCAAGATAGAGGTTTCTTGCGTATTGCTGGGTGATGGTGCTGGCGCCCTGAACCTTGGCCATTGCTTTTATGTCAGCAAGCGCGGCAGCGGCCATCCGCCGGTAATCAAATCCGTGGTGGCTGTAAAAGTTTTGATCCTCTACCGCAATGGCGGCCTGCACCGCCACCGGATTAATATCTTTTAACCGGACCCAATAGCGTTTTTCACCGAAATCGGTCTCTCCCAGCTTTGAGCCGTCATTTGCATAAAGAATCGTAGACTGAGGGACCCGGACGGAGGGGGCGCCCTGCCATTTCGCTGCAAGAAGAACGGATGTGAAGCAGACACCGGCCAGCATTCCGCCGATCAGTGTCAGAAAGATGCAGGCGCGGATGATTTTGAGCGTGATTCTGAGCTGTTTTCCAGATACTTTATCCACTTTTGGGAACCCCCTTTTTCATGATTCTATTATTATGTGAAAAAAGGGGGTTTTTTAAACATATCAAACCGGACACTTCTTTACTTTTTCCCCTCCATCCTCTATACTTTTTCCTTAGGTGAAAATGAGATTTTAACCGGAATAAAAGCGAAACAGACGCTTACAATAAATGAAATAAGCCTTGAAAGGGAGATGACAATTGAGCGAGCTTTGGTATACGGAGAAGCAGACGAAGAATTTCGGCATTACATTAAAGGTGAAGCAAACATTACATACTGAACAGACTGAATTTCAGCATCTGGAAATGGTAGAGACAGAAGAATTCGGAAACATGCTGTTCTTAGACGGAATGGTCATGACTTCTGAAAAAGACGAATTCGTTTATCATGAAATGGTTGCGCACGTACCCTTATTTACGCACCCGAATCCGGAAAACGTCCTCGTTGTGGGCGGCGGAGACGGCGGTGTCATCAGAGAGATTTTGAAGCACCCGGGCGTAAAAAAAGCGACGCTTGTCGACATTGACGGCAAGGTCATTGAATACTCTAAAAAATTTCTTCCGTCCATTGCGGGCAAACTTGATGACCCGCGCGTCGACGTAAGAGTCGATGACGGCTTCATGCACATCGCAAAATCAGAAAATGAGTATGACGTCATCATGGTTGATTCAACAGAGCCGGTCGGACCGGCCGTCAATCTGTTCTCAAAAGGCTTCTATGCCGGAATTTCCAAGGCGTTAAAAGAAGACGGCATCTTCGTCGCGCAGACGGACAACCCGTGGTTTACGCCGGAACTGATTACAAACGTACAGCGTGACGTGAAAGAAATCTTCCCGATCACCCGCCTGTATACGGCAAATATCCCGACGTACCCAAGCGGTCTGTGGACATTTACAATCGGTTCTAAAAAGTACGATCCGCTTGAAGTGGAGGACAGCCGTTTCTTCGACATCGATACGAAGTATTACACGAAAGAGCTTCACAAAGCGGCATTTGTTCTTCCGAAATTTGTGAGCGACTTAATCAAATAAAAATGTATGGCGCAGGAGCGAATCTTGCGCTTTTTTACAGGAAAGCGAGGGTATTATAGATGAGATTTGATGAAGCTTATTCAGGAAAAGTATTTATCGCAAGCCGTCCCGACTGGAAAGAGGCGGACGCCATCCTTTACGGCATGCCGATGGATTGGACGGTCAGTTATCGCCCGGGCTCACGCTTTGGCCCAAACAGAATTCGCGAGGTGTCTATCGGTCTTGAAGAATACAGCCCGTATCTCGACCGTGATCTGGCTGATTTGAATTTCTTTGACGCCGGCGACATTCCGCTTCCGTTCGGCAATCCGCAAAGAAGTCTTGATATGATTGAGGAATACGTGGACAGCATTTTAGAAAAAGGAAAGTTCCCGCTCGGCATGGGAGGGGAGCACCTTGTATCATGGCCTGTCATAAAAGCTATGTATAAGAAGTTTCCGGACCTTGCCATCATTCATTTTGACGCGCACACTGACCTGCGCACGGATTATGAAGGCGAACCGCTTTCCCACTCTACTCCGATCCGCAAAGCGGCCGAGCTCATCGGGCCGCAGAACGTATTTTCATTCGGCATCCGTTCCGGAATGAAGGAAGAATTTGAATGGGCGAAAGAAAACGGCATGCACATTTCTAAGTTTGAAGTGCTTGAGCCGCTGAAAAAAGTGCTGCCGCAGCTCGCGGGCCGTCCTGTTTACGTCACCATTGATATTGACGTTCTTGACCCCGCTCATGCGCCGGGAACGGGCACGGTTGACGCAGGAGGCATCACGTCTAAGGAATTGCTCGCCTCCATCCATGAAATCGCGCGCTCAGAAGTCAACGTAAAAGGCGCTGACCTCGTAGAAGTCGCACCGGTCTATGACCACTCAGAACAAACCGCAAACACGGCAAGCAAGATGATTCGTGAAATGCTGCTTGGGTTTGTGAAGTAGAAAGAAAAAAACCCGGAATAATAGGGCAGAAGAAGCCTTTGTTCCGGGTTTTTGTAATAGAATCTATCTCTTGAATAAAAAAACTCAAGGGAATTGTCACCGCAAACCTAAAGTGAAATCTTTCATTATAAATTCAGATCATTGCACGTTCAGATATATAATAATGAGGAGTTAAACTATTCGTTATTCCTGCTGATACTAATAGCGTACTCACAGCAAAACAGACTATAAGTAATTTATACTTCAATTTCATATAAATTCACTCCTCCTTCGATCTGCTGTCTGGCTTCTTCAACTTTTAAAAAGTATACAGAAGCTTTTTTATATTCTTCTTTTGTGTAATAATATTTAGCTACATCAAGGGCTAATTCCTCAATATCAGCATACATCAATTTACTTTCAAGAAAATGCAGACAATCGTTTATTAACGTATCTCTTGGATCCGGCATATACAAACATTCCAAAAATTTAAACTTTTCCTCGTAAATTATATCATCTATTTCCTTACATATTGAGATACCTTTTTTATGATAATCGTACGCGTTATCTATATTTTCTAACTTAAAATAAATCTGTGTAAGTAAGAAGTAGGGCTGCGGAAGTGAATGACTCATTTGAGCTTTTTCAAAAACAGCTATGGCTTCTTTTAAATGAGGAATGGCTTCATCTTTATTATTTTGATTATTGTAGCATAAAGCGATGTTAAAAAGTGTTCTCCCCATTAATTGAGGCTGCTGATCCAGTTCAGCCATCGTATATGCTTTTTGAAAGTGGGATATTGCATGATCATATTGCTTTACATCAAGATAATTAGCGCCAAACAAAGAATGGCACTGAGTCAACCTAATGCTATAATTATCCCCATTTTTATAAATTAAATAAGCTTGCCGCGCATAGTCCATTGAAACATAAGTTTGTTTCATATAGTAATAGACTTCTGACATCTTAAAGTAAAATTCCGCTTTTTCTATCTGATCTGTAACGTACGTCAATTTGCTTTCAGCTTTCTTAAAAAACTGAATAGCTGAAAGATACTCACGGCATTCCAGCTCATACATCCCCCGGAAAAAATTAAAATAATAATCAAGGCGTCCGGTCAGCCGGGCCTGCTTTTTATCAATATCCGCGAGCAGATCCGATAGTCTCGGCTGTTCTTCTATCCGCTGCGATTCCAGCGGTTCGAGGTATTCGAGCATCAGATTGTGGCGGAATTCCATGAGAGAATAGTACAGATGAAGATCCTGGTCATCTTCCAGGCTTGCAAGCTCTTCTTTGATTTCTCTCCGCAAGTACTCGGCGTCCGGGATGCTGAACCTTCGAATATACATATACCATTCGTTGATTTTTTCTCCAACCGCTGAAGACGATACAACACTCGCCACTATTCCGAATCCCTCCCTTCCACGTTATGTATATGACATATTTTATCATTTTCATTCGGAAGGATAGCGCAAAAAAACCGCAATGTTTTCTTTCGTTAAAACTGCATGTCTGCGGATATCATTTCAAAAATCCGCTATGATCCCCGACAATTTGTACAAGCAAACAAGTGCATCTTCCATATTCTGTTGTATCTGCGTGAGCAGTGTATGTCTGAAAAGGAAGTGAAGATATGAGAACTAACAAGCTTTCCTTTAAAGAAAAAGCAGGAGCCGCACAAGAAGAATGTTTATGTTTTTGCGAGGAAGAAGCAAGCCGTGAAGCGATGTTTCAAGCGCCAATTGAATTGCCTGAGGGGTTTGTCGTTGATCCGGCTGAAGCTGTTGCAAACGTGACGTGGAATGCAGACAGCCTTTCTTGTGTCATTGAACGCTGTTTCATTGAGACGGGGCCTGAGCCTGATGAAATCGGTGTTCAATTCGCAGTGCGCCTGCAGGGAACTGTTACGCTTCTCGTCAGTGTCTCACCAGTGCGAAATCAATATGGACAAGGGAACGGGTCTGTTTCTGTCATCCGCAATGCAGAGATTGACCAAGTCGTCTATTATTCTGATGAACCCGATGATTGCCCGGATGTCAGTGACATTACCATCGAGAACCTTGTTGTCGTTCCGCCATTCTATGGCAGTCCTTTATCGGTGACGGGCACGATTGTGTTTGTTCCTGAGCCGGAACCCGTTTATGCGTTTACAGCGAATCCAAATGATCAATCAGTTTCTGTGATTGATACAAACACTCATACTGTTGTGACAACGATTGCTCTGCCGTACCGGCCGACAGGTATTGAAATAACTCCGGATAAAAGCGCTGTGTTTGTTTTGCACTTCGACAATAATGTGATTTCTGTCATCGATTATGACACTTTAACAGTGACAGCATCCGTACTGCTGGATCAGCCGCCTAGATCGATAAAATGTATCCCAAATCATGAGTTTGCTTATGTTCTCGGCGTTACTGCGATTTATGTGATTGGAATTGATACGTTAACTGTGGATAGGTCGATTCCTGTGGAAGGGTTTGATTTTGCAATTGATCCCAATGGGTTATTCGCCTATGTTCTTGATTTTGGTTCAGTGCAAAAAGTGGACCTATTCACCGGTGAAGTCACAGGAACGATTGAACGAGAGCTTATCGTATCATCCATAGAAACAAATTGGCCGGAGCGGTATGCGTATGTCTTAGAACAAGAATTCTTGTTCAATTATTTGACGGTTATTGACTTAAATACGTTTACGGTCAGCATTACCCAAGAGCTGGAGCCTGATGGCCAATATGTAATGTTTACGAGTGGATCAGGGGTGTATTTACATGACAGCTTCACTGGCAATTTATATGCTGTCAGTCCGAATGGTGCAGGCGTTATAGGAAATGTTCCGCAATCGGCAAGAGACTTTGCGTTTACTCCGAATGGCGAATTTCTGTATGCTGCTCATTTTTTAGAGCAGAACATCACTGTTTACAACACGGATGATAATTCTGTGGTAACTGTGATATCTCTTGGGGTTTCACCGGGAGATATTGTGATTTAACCAACTGCATGCTGTACATTTCTAAAAGGACGTGAATTCATGAAAAAGAATGATCTTTCTGCTTTACAGGAAAATTGTTTCTGTTTTTGTGATGAGGAAATTAGCAGAGAAGCGCCGTTTCAAGTGCCGATTGACATTCCCGAGGGGTTCACTATTGATTCTGCCGAAGCAGCTGCGGCGGTTACATGGAGTACTGCTCATTTATTATGTATCAGTGAGCCTTGCTTAATCCAGACTGGGCCGGAACCAGAAGATATCGGTGTTCGATATGCCGTGAGAGTAAAAGGTACAGTTACGCTTCTTGTCAGTGTGTCGCCTGTACGAAATCAATATGGACAAGGGGACGGGTCTGTTTCTGTGATTCATACTGAAGAGATTGATCAAGTCGTTTATTATGCAGCGCAGTCTGGCCGCTGTCCTGATTTCAGTCAAATAACAGTGGAAGATCTTCTCATTGTACCGCCTTTCTACGGCAGTCCGCTTACGGTGACCGGGACACTTGTTTTACCGCCATCGCCAGACCCTCAATCGTATGTGTTTACAGCCAATTCAGGAGACAGCACGGTTTCGGTTATTGATGCAGATTTAAACACTGTTGTAAAAACAATCCCTTTTTCTGACGTGCCAACTCATCTAGGCGTTACTTTTGATAAAGCTTTCACGTTTGTCCTCCATGGGAATACCAACCTTGTCTCAGTGCTAGATAATAAAACATTAACCATCATAAATACCATTACTGTTGGAGAAGGGCCGAGAAAGGTTGAATTTGATTCAACAGATGAGTTCGCGTACGTGATGGCCGCCGGATCTATATATATGATCAACATGGCCTCTCAATCGGTCATTGATGTCATTCCGATACCCGGCGCTTTAGACTTTGCTCTTGATCCGAATGGACAGTATGTCTATACCGCTAATGGAAGCAGTTGGTCGGTTGATAAATATGATGTAAATACTGGGCAGTTGGTAGAAAGTATCATAGATACATTTGAATTTCCCAGTTTAATTGCCACTCCTTACGCTGGAAATTTTGCGTATGTGTTGAATGGTGAGCTGCTGCCGAAAGGTGTAACGGAGATCAGTTTGTCACCATTAAGCAGGGGAGGCGACTTCAACCGTTTATTTGAAACTCTGAGGACGATTGTATTTTCTCGCGATAGCACTAGGGCTTATTTTCTAGAGCCATATAGTGAACCGTTCCTCATTAATAACTTATACGTAGTTAATACGGCTAGACAGAGGATCATTGCAAACGTGTCTCTCCCCGGCGCTTCTGACCTCGCCGTAACACCTGATAATCAGTACATTTATGCAGCGCAGCCCGACGACAATACCGTGACCGTGTACCGCACGAGCGATTATACAGCTGTGACGGTGATCCCGGTTGGCGCGGGTCCATCTGCGATTGCAATGTAGCTTATTTCATAGGTTGAGAGAAGCAGAGCTGCGATAAGACAATCGTTTATAAATAAATGAGCCGAATCAGTAACACCGCGAGTCCCATTAATACGGCAAGGGGCGTGTGAAAGCGGAAAGGGACGGCTTTGACGATTTCGAACACGCAGCGCTTTGACATCGTTGGCATAGCTGCTGCACAATCTATGTTGCCGGAAGTCGCAGCAGCTTCGATGAGACTGTGTGAGTTTCTGAAAAGCTGCTGTCATGTTTTTCACGGATTGGGTGACATAGTGATATGATTTTCTCTTCTTATAAGGAACTGCTTTTTATGAGGTTTATCTTCAAATCTAATGAGCAATGATGGTAAGATAGAAGCAGTTGAAGTTTACAAGCTGAATGATTATACTATTCAAGTCAAAGTGGAATGATGAAAAGGACGTGTCAAAATGAAGCAAGAGACACCGATAACACTCCATGTGAAGTCTGTGATCGAGGATGACGGAAATGAGGAAGTCATCGAATTCCGTACTACCGGATTTTACTATGTAAAACAACAAAAAGTGTATCTATCTTATTATGAAGAACACGACCTAGGCAAAGTAAAAACGATTGTGAAGGTGAGCGAAGGCGAAGTCCTGATCATGAGGTCAGGTGCTGTTAAAATGAATCAGCGTTTCATAACGGGAGCTTCCACAATTGCGAAATATAAAATGTCATTTGGTGAGCTTGAGCTGGAAACAAGCACAAAATCGATTCAATCTGATCTCGGTGAAGAAAAAGGCCGAATCAGCATCGCATATGACATGCATGTCGGAGACGAGCAGCAGCATTTACATAATATGACGATCACGTATGAGGGAGGAACTCACGCATGAACATTGCGGAACAAATGAAGGACGTGCTGAAGGAAGAAATCAAAGCGGCCGTTCTGAAAGCGGGCCTGGCGGAAGAAAGCCAGATTCCAAGCGTACTGTTAGAAACACCGAAAGACAAAACACACGGTGATTATTCCACAAACATGGCGATGCAGCTGGCGAGAATCGCAAAAAAAGCGCCGCGCCAAATCGCCGAGGAGATCGTGGCGTCATTTGATAAAGGAAAGGCTTCCATTGAAAAAATGGATATTGCGGGACCGGGCTTTATCAACTTTTACATGAACAACAGCTACTTAACAAAACTGATCCCGTCCGTGCTTGAAGCGGGTGAACATTACGGTGAGACAAACGTCGGACAGGGCGAAAAGATTCAGGTTGAATTCGTGTCCGCCAACCCGACGGGAGATCTTCACTTAGGCCATGCGCGCGGCGCGGCGGTAGGTGACGCGCTGTGCAGCGTGCTTTCTAAAGCGGGCTATGATGTGAGCCGCGAATACTATATTAATGATGCGGGCAACCAGATTAACAATCTGGCGCTTTCCGTTGAAGTCCGTTATTTTGAAGCGCTCGGTCTCGAAAAACCGATGCCGGAAGACGGCTACCGCGGGGAAGATATTATCGCTATCGGGAAAAAGCTTGCCGAAGATTTCGGCGACCGCTTCGTCCATGAAGAGGAGAGCGAACGCCGGGCATTTTTCCGTGAATACGGCTTAAAGTACGAGCTTGATAAACTCCGCTCCGACCTGGAGAATTTCCGCGTGCCGTTTGACGTATGGTATTCTGAAACGTCACTGTACGAAAACGGAAAAATTGATCAGGCGCTCGAGGCGCTTCGCGAAAAGGGCCATGTATACGAAGAGGACGGCGCGACATGGTTCCGCTCCACAACGTTCGGCGACGACAAAGACCGCGTGCTGATCAAAAAAGACGGCTCATACACTTATCTGCTGCCGGATATCGCATACCATAAAGACAAACTTGACCGCGGATTCGACAAGCTCATCAATGTATGGGGCGCGGATCACCACGGCTATATTCCGCGTATGAAAGCGGCAATTGAAGCGCTCGGTTACGAAAAAGGCACATTGGAAGTTGAAATCATTCAGCTCGTTCATTTATATAAAGACGGCGAAAAAATGAAGATGAGCAAACGTACGGGGAAAGCCGTCACGATGCGTGATCTGATTGAAGAGGTCGGCCTTGACGCAGTCCGTTATTTCTTCGCGATGCGCAGCGCTGATACGCATATGGATTTTGACTTGGACCTTGCCGTATCGACATCTAACGAAAACCCTGTGTATTACGCGCAATACGCACATGCCCGTATTTGCAGCATGCTTCGCCAAGGGGAGGAGCAGGGGCTTAAACCGGCGGCGGATCTTGATTTCAGCCATATTCAATCAGAAAAAGAATATGACTTGCTGAAAACGATCGGCGGCTTCCCTGAGGCAGTGGCGGAAGCGGCGGAAAAGCGAATCCCGCACCGTGTCACAAATTATATTTATGATCTGGCTTCCGCTCTGCACAGTTTCTACAATGCGGAGAAAGTCATCGATCCGGAAAATGAAGAGAAGAGCCGCGCGCGCCTTTCTTTAATGAAGGCGACGCAAATTACGCTGAACAACGCGCTTCAGCTGATCGGCGTATCGGCTCCGGAAAAAATGTAATCATTATGATAGGACAAAGTCTTCGGGCTTTGTCTTTTTTTTGTATATAAAACGTGTGATGTACTTCACAATCCCGCACACCGAGTTTTTGTATGATAAGACTGATATTGAATCAGTGAAAGGGGCAAGCCGAATGATCAATCGTCAACATATTCAATTATCGTTGCAGTCATTAAGCTTAGTGGCGGGGTTTATGGTGTGGGTGCTGATTTCATCGCTCATTTCCCAAATGACATCAGATATTCATTTAACCAAAGGCGAGATTTCATTGGTGACGGCGATTCCCGTTATTCTAGGATCGCTTCTCCGCATTCCTTTAGGGTATTTAACGAACAGGTACGGCGCGAGGCTGATGTTCATGATCAGCTTCATCCTGCTTTTGTTTCCCGTGTTTTGGATCAGTATGGCGGATTCTCTGTTTGATTTAATCGCGGGCGGCTTTTTCTTAGGGATCGGAGGGGCGGTATTCTCCATCGGAGTGACGTCGCTTCCGAAATATTATCCGAAAGAAAAGCACGGTGCCGTCAATGGGATTTACGGTGCCGGAAACATCGGAACCGCCATTACCACTTTTGCGGCGCCGGTTATCGCTCAGGCCGCGGGATGGAGAGCAGCCGTTCAGATGTATCTCGTTTTGCTGGCTGTTTTCGCATTACTGCACGTTTTGTTCGGCGACCGGCATGAGAAGAAGGCCAAAGTTTCCGTGAAAACCCAAATCAAAGCCGTTTACCGAAATCATGTGCTGTGGTTTTTGAGCATGTTTTATTTTATTACGTTTGGCGCTTTTGTCGCCTTTACCATCTATCTGCCGAACTTTTTGGTTGAGCATTTCAGGCTGAGCCCCGCGGATGCAGGGCTGCGGACGGCCGGCTTTATTGCGGTCTCTACGCTGCTCAGGCCAGCGGGAGGATTTCTTGCCGATAAAATGAACCCGCTCCGCATTTTGATGTTCGTTTTCGCAGGGCTTACGCTGTCAGGCGTTATGCTGTCTTTCTCGCCGGCGATCGGCCTCTATGCGTTCGGATCACTGACGGTGGCAGTCTGCTCAGGGATTGGAAACGGGACGGTATTTAAACTGGTGCCTTTCTATTTTTCGAAGCAGGCGGGGATTGCCAACGGTATTGTGTCTGCTATGGGAGGGCTGGGCGGTTTTTTCCCTCCGCTGATTCTGGCAAGTGTATTTCAGGCAACGGGCCAATACGCGATCGGGTTCATGGCGCTTTCAGAGGTTGCGTTAGCCAGCTTTGTTCTTGTGATCTGGCTGTATTGGCAGGAAAGAATGAAAACACATACGGAGAGAAACAGTCGGAGCCTCAATTCATAATGATCCATTCACAAGATTGTTAGTTTTTTCTGGGTGAGTGCAAATCAAGTCACGTTACAATATATATACGCAACGTGACTTTCTTCGAGGTGAGCTCATGAATATTCTCTCTGTCCGAAAATCTGATAAAGAACTTCTTTCCCGTGAACTGCATGAATTGCTGGAATCAATCAGCACGAAAAAGAAAATGAAAAAACACACCTATTTGTTTCAAGAAGGAATGGATGCAGAAGAGCTTTATCTGATTCAATCGGGGCTCATTGAAATCGGCAAGCTGACGTCTGACGGAAAAGACCTGACACTTAGAATCTGCCAGAAACACGATATCGTCGGGGAACTGACACTGTTCACAGAAGAGCCGAGGTATATGCTCAGTGCAAAAGTGTTAGAGGACGGCGAGGTGCTCGTCATTAATAAAAACAAGCTGGAAAAGGAATTGATTCAAAACGGTAATTTGACGTTTGAATTTATGAAATGGATGAGCACCCATCTGAGAAAAATCCAGTCTAAGATCAGGGATCTGCTTCTTCACGGCAAAAAAGGGGCGCTCTATTCCACCCTTATCCGTCTGTCAAACAGCTACGGGGTGGAACGAAGCGACGGGATTCTGATTAACATTGTGCTGACAAATCAGGATTTGGCAAAGTTTTGTGCGGCGGCACGGGAAAGTGTCAACCGCATGCTGGGAGATCTGCGCAAACAAGGGGTTATTTCGATAGACGAAACCGGAAAAATTATTTTGCACAAGCGGGACTATTTACGGTGTGAGATTGAATGTGAAAACTGTCCGCTGGAAATCTGTAATATTGACTGAAAAAACAAGGACAGCCGGTGTCCTTGTTTTTCAATTTGTGATACATATACACATGACGGCGAAAAAGAAGCCGGCATTTGAGATTTCCAGAATGCCGATCGTTTTCGCGGGCCAATTTCTCCCGTGAAAAAACCACGCCCGCAAACTGCTGGGGATAAAAGCGAGAAATGCCCAGCCTGCTCCGAGAAGACACGATAAAAAGGGGAGCAGCAAATGATATCCCCATGAACAGTACGCAAATGTTCTGTTTTTTCTCTCCCGGATGACCGACTTCACATAAAAGGAACTTCCGATAAAAAATAAAGCAGATTGAGAGAGAATAAACCAAGCCCAGCCGTCAAGGGTTCCCGTCCCCAGCCAGCAGCTCGCAAGCCCGCCTGAACAAAAGAACAGAACACCTGCCATATCATTCACGAGCGCCCGTTCGTTTTTTTGGCGGGCATAATGCATATGGATAAGAAACAGCGGCAATAAAGAAAGGCCGACCCAGACGAGCTGCGGTTTATGATAGATAGAAATGATCAAAAAGCAGCATGCCGGAAAACCGTAAATAGATATCCACTTTTGATAGGGGTTGAGCCGTTTCTTTTTCAAGGCGAGCGAAACGGGATAAACCGCCAAGTAAAGGAAAAGCCAGCCCAGAAAGAGCGGAATATGCCAAAAAACCGGGCCTCCTTTGACCATGCCGAGTAAAAACGGAATCAGCAGCATCGCCCATGCGCCGTGCTGATTCGGAATCATCACCTTCATCGAAATCCTCCTTTTATATGTCATTATAAATGCAGGCATCCTCCTGATAAGTGATATTCATCATACAAGCTGTGAAATACATCACTGCCGCGCGGGCTCAATCGGGCTACACTAAAGCTATCAATAGCACAGGAGGCTTTCCTATGAATCAGTGTCACTATTTATTATTTCTGAAACAACTTCCTATGTTTAACGAAGTGCCCCTGTCCATTGTCGAAACTTTGCTGAAAAACGGGACGTTTATCAGCGGCTCATCTGATCAGTCCCCATCCTTTCTTCATTCACAATCCGTTTATATTGTATTAAAAGGCAGTATCCGTTTTAAGGACAGCAGGCTGCCTGAAGGATCGCAAACTGTTGCGCTGTGGGAAAAAGGCGATGTGTTTCCGATTGATGAAAAAGGCGGGCATTCTTTATCGCCTTTTATCTCAGTCAATGCCTCACCGGACATTCTGGCACTACATATTCCATATTCCATTTTTAAGCAGATGATGTCTTACCATCCGCGGCTGCAAATGAATTTTTTGGCGATGCTTCAGCAAAATGTCTTTTGTTCCTATCAGTTGTTTTTGAGGTATCTGCATACATCACGCGATGAAAACGCTGAACCCGGTTCTTAAAGAGGACCGGTTTTTTTCTTTGAAAGAAAACGTCCTGCCATGAACGCCGCCGTCTTTCCTGCTCCTTTGTGTGAATGTTTTGTGAAAAAAGCAGAGTGTGTGACATAGTTCACAAGGAAATGCGCTCTCTCTGTTTATAGTGTACGTAGCATCACCTGACTCGGAAGGAGTGAACGATCATGAAGAAAAAGAAAATGAGTCCGCTGTTCAGGAGATTAAACTATTTTTCTCCTATCGAACATCATTCAAATAAACATAGCCAAACCACTAGCGAAGATCGTGATTGGGAGAATGTATACAGAAACAGATGGCAGTACGACAAAGTCGTTCGCTCCACCCACGGCGTCAACTGCACGGGTTCTTGCAGCTGGAATATTTACGTGAAAAACGGAATTGTCACGTGGGAAGGACAAAACTTGAATTATCCATCAACAGGCCCGGATATGCCTGATTTCGAACCGAGAGGCTGTCCGCGGGGCGCCAGTTTTTCGTGGTACATCTACAGCCCGCTCCGTGTGAAATATCCGTACGTGCGCGGTGTGCTGGTCAATTTGTGGCGGGAAGCACTGCAGGCGCATCAAAATCCGCTTGATGCCTGGAAATCAATTGTTGAAAATCCTGAAAAAGCGAAGTCTTATAAACAGGCAAGAGGGAAAGGCGGATTTGTGCGCGCTGAATGGTCTGAGGTGCTGAAGCTGATTTCAGCCTCTCTGCTGTATACAGTCATGAAATACGGGCCTGACCGGAATGTCGGCTTTTCTCCGATTCCGGCGATGTCCATGATCAGCCACGCATCAGGTTCGCGATTCATGTCTTTAATCGGCGGCCCTATGCTCAGTTTCTATGACTGGTATGCGGATCTTCCGCCGGCGTCCCCGCAAATTTGGGGCGACCAGACGGACGTTCCGGAAAGCAGTGATTGGTACAATTCAGGCTATATCATCACATGGGGTTCCAACGTTCCGTTAACGAGAACGCCTGACGCACATTTTTTGGCGGAAGCCCGCTATAAAGGCGCTAAGGTCATTTCGATCAGTCCGGATTTTGCGGAATCCTCAAAGTTCGCCGATGACTGGCTCAGTATCCGCCAAGGGACTGACGGGGCGCTTGCGATGGCAATGGGGCATGTCATTTTGCAGGAATTTTACGTGAATCAAGAGACGGAGCGGTTTATCAAGTATGCGAAGCAATACACGGATTTTCCATTCCTCGTCACTCTGTCAAAAGAAAACGGTGTATACACAGCGGGCCGGTTTCTGCATGCGAAGGACATCGGGCGGCAGACAAAGCATGATCAATGGAAGCCTGCGGTCTGGAATGATCAGACAGGCGCTCTTGCCATACCGCAAGGAACAATGGGTTCCCGCTGGGACGGACGGCAGAAATGGAACCTGCATATGATCGATGAAGACACCGGGGAACCGATTGAACCCCGACTCTCTGTGCTTGGAATGGAGGACGAAATCGGCTCGGTGCGCATTCCGTATTTTTCAAATGACGGAAACAAAGTGCTCAAGCGGGATCTTCCTATTAAAAAATTGGACCTGAACGGCGAAGAGGTGTGTGTCACGACCGTGTTTGACTTGATATTGGCCAATTACGGCGTGAACCGGAGTATCGGCGGACAATCAGCTGTATCCTATGATGATCCTCGTCCGTTTACACCTGCCTGGCAGGAACAGATCACAGGAATTAAAAGAGAAGCCGTTATACAGATTGCCAGGGAGTTTGCTCAAAATGCGATTGATACAGACGGCCGGTCCATGATTATCGTCGGAGCGGGGATTAACCACTGGTTCAATTCCGACACAATCTACCGCGCGGTGTTAAATCTTGTTTTATTGGTAGGCGCACAAGGCGTAAACGGCGGAGGCTGGGCTCATTATGTCGGTCAGGAAAAGCTCCGTCCTGCTGAAGGGTGGCAAACGATCGCAAATGCAAAGGACTGGGAAGGCGTGCCTAAGCTGCAAAACGGCACCTCATTTTTCTACTTTGCGACAGACCAGTGGCGTTACGAAGACCAGCCGATCAGTGACTTGGCTTCACCGATCGCTTCTTCATCCCGCTACAAGCATCACGCCGATTACAATGTGCTGGCGGCGCGATTAGGGTGGCTGCCGTCCTACCCGACTTTCGATAAAAACGGCATTGACCTGTACAAAGAAGCTGAAAAAGCGGGGGCGGAGACACCTGAAGACGTTGGTGTGTATATAGCCTCACAGCTTCAAAACAAAAAGCTGAAATTTGCGATTGAAGATCCTGACAATGAAGCCAATTTCCCAAGGAATCTCTTCGTATGGCGGGCCAATCTGATCTCAAGCTCAGGAAAAGGGCATGAATATTTTCTCAAGCATCTGCTGGGGACGACGAACGGTTTGATGAATGACGACAGCGACAGCATCCGCCCTGAAGAAATTAAATGGCGGGAGCAGGCGCCGGAAGGGAAGCTCGACTTATTAATCAATCTCGATTTTCGAATGGCGGGTACGGCGCTGTATTCCGATATCGTGCTGCCGGCGGCGACATGGTATGAAAAACACGATCTCAGCAGCACGGATATGCATCCGTTCATCCATCCTTTTGCTCCGGCGATCTCGGCACCGTGGGAATCGAAGTCAGACTGGGATATTTTCAAGGCACTGTCAAAAGCCGTTTCCGATCTGGCGGAAGAAGTCGAGATGGAGCCGGTGAAAGAAGTGGTTGCAACGCCGCTCCTCCACGACACGATGCAGGAATTGGCCCAGCCGTTCGGCAAAGTCAATGACTGGAGCAAAGGCGAATGTGAAGCCATTCCGGGAAAAACAATGCCGAACATCCATGTTGTTGAACGGGATTACAAGCACATCTTTCATAAAATGACCGCGCTCGGGCCTTACACCGGTTTAAAACCGAGCGGAACGAAAGGCATGAGCTGGTCGATAGCCGATGAATATGAATCACTCAAAAAGAGACTTGGAGAAATCACCTCGGACAGCGTCGCAAAGGGGTGTCCGAATATAAGTGAAGCGAAGCAGGCGGCGGAAGCGATTTTAACCCTGTCGTCCACCTCCAATGGAAAAGTCGCCGTAAAAGCATGGGAATCACTTGAAAACGTCACCAATCTGGAGCTGAAAGACCTGGCGGAAGAACGGGAGGAAGAATGCTTTACGTTCGAACAAATTACAGCCCAGCCGAAAACGGTCATCACCTCTCCGGCCTTTACCGGCTCAGAAAAAGGGGGACGCAGGTACTCGCCGTTTACGACGAATGTAGAAAAATTAATTCCGTGGCGGACACTGACCGGCAGACAATCTTATTATGTCGATCATGAACTGATGATGGAATTCGGTGAAACGATGGCGACATTTAAACCGATCCTCCAGCATCGCCCGTTTCTAAGCAAACGGCCTGACCAAGAGGGCAAAGAAATCGTCCTTAATTACTTGACGCCGCATAATAAATGGTCCGTCCACAGCATGTATTTTGATTCCCTGCCGATGCTGACGCTGTTCCGCGGCGGGCCGACCGTGTGGATGAATAAAGATGACGCCGCGGATACGGATATCAAAGACAACGATTGGATTGAATGCTTTAACCGAAACGGCGTTGTCGTGGCGAGGGCGGTTTTGTCTCACCGGATTCCTAAAGGAATGGCGTTTATGCACCATGCCCAAGACCGCCATATCAACGTGCCCGGCACAAAACTGACAAATAACCGCGGCGGCACCCATAACAGCCCGACAAGGATTCACGTCAAGCCGACACAGATGATCGGGGGCTACGCCCAGCTCAGCTACGGCTTTAACTATTACGGCCCGACGGGGAACCAGCGCGACCTGAATGTCGTCATCCGCAAGCTAAAGGAGGTCGATTGGCTTGAAGATTAAAGCGCAAATCGGGATGGTCATGAACTTGGATAAATGTATCGGCTGCCACACATGCAGCGTCACCTGCAAAAACACGTGGACAAACCGTTCCGGTGCGGAATATATGTACTTCAATAATGTAGAAACAAAGCCGGGCATCGGCTACCCGAAGCAATGGGAGGACCAGGGCAAATATAAAGGCGGCTGGACATTGAAAAAAGGGAAGCTTGAACTGAAATCCGGCCCGAAAACAAACCGGCTTGCAGGCCTTTTTTATAATCCGAATCAGCCGACGATTGATGATTACTATGAACCTTGGAACTATGATTATGAAACATTAACAAACAGTCCGCAGAAAAAACACCAGCCTGTGGCACGGCCGAAATCGTCACTGACGGGGGATTTCATGAATATCGAATGGGGCCCGAACTGGGAGGATGATCTCGCGGGCGGCCACATTACAGGGCTTGAAGATCCAAACGTTCAAAAAATGGAGGAATCGATCAAAACGGAGTTCGATGAGGTCTTTATGATGTACCTGCCGCGTATTTGCGAACACTGCATCAATCCGGCATGCGTGTCATCCTGTCCGTCCGGCGCCATGTACAAACGCGAAGAAGATGGCATTGTGCTCGTGGATCAAAACGCGTGCCGTTCATGGAGATATTGCGTGTCATCGTGTCCTTATAAAAAAGTCTATTTTAACTGGCAAACGAACAAAGCGGAAAAATGCACACTCTGCTTCCCGCGCTTAGAGGCGGGGCTGCCGACCATCTGCTCCGAGACATGTGTCGGCAGAATCCGCTATCTCGGTGTCATGCTGTATGACGCGGACAAAGTCGAGGAAGCGGCATCTGTTGAAAATGAAAAGGATCTCTACCATTCCCAATTGGACGTTTTTCTTGATCCGAATGATCCTGAGGTTGCCAAACTGGCAAAAGAACAAGGCATCCCGGCTGAATGGATAGAGGCCGCGCAGCAATCGCCAATCTATAAAATGATCATCGATTGGAAGATTGCGCTGCCGCTTCATCCAGAGTACCGCACACTGCCGATGGTTTGGTACATTCCGCCGCTGAGCCCGATTATGAATCTCTTTGAAGGAAAAGGCAGCCAGCAAACAGCGGAAGATATTTTCCCGGCTATCGACCAAATGAGAATTCCGATTGACTATTTGGCGCAGCTATTAACAGCTGGTGATACGGATCATATTCGGTCAACGTTAAAGAAAATGTCTGTCATGCGCCAGTATATGAGAGCAGTCCAGACGAATAAAATCATCGACCCGGCACTGATCTCCAGTGTCGGCTTAACAGAAAAGAAAATTGAAGACATGTACCGGCTACTTGCGATCGCCAAATATGATGACCGCTTTGTGATCCCGAGCAGCCATCGGGAAGAAGTGTCTGATTTATACGCTGAACAAGGGAGCTGCGGCTTATCATTTTCAGGCGGCCCCGGCTCTTGTTTCTAACTTTTGATAAATGAGGTGGAACAAGATGAACACCATGGACCGGCAAATTACGTTTTCTGCTCTTTCCTGTCTTCTCTCTTATCCTGATGAAGAATGGAGAGCCGAGCTTCCTGATTGGAAGTCTCTTATTGTTGAAATCAGCAACCGGAAAATCAGGGAGAAGCTGCTGCACTTTTTAGAGGCGGCAGCCGGATTTTCTCCGGAAGCGCTGATTGAACACTATGTCTATACGTTCGATTTCGGGAAAAAAACGAATATGTACGTCACCTACTTTAACTCAGGCGAGCAAAGGGAGCGCGGGATTGAACTGCTGCAGCTGAAGAACGCATACCAGCAATCCGGTTTCCTGCCGACAGAGAAAGAACTGCCTGATTACCTGCCGCTGATGCTGGAATTTGCGGCTGCTGCGGAGACTGAAGCGGCGAGAAGCGTGTTTGAGAAATATCTGTTCAATGTGAGGGAGCTGGCATCCCGCCTCGAAAAAAATGACAGCATATACGCCGTGCTCCTGCATGCCCTGCTGGCCGCGCTGGACATTCTCGGCGTGCGTGAATGCATTGAAGAAGGGGCTGTTCAGGCATGAGCGAGCGGATCCTGTGGGGGATTATGCCGTACATTGTATTGACGATTTTTATCGGCGGGCATATTTACCGCTATCAGCATGACCAGTTTGGCTGGACGGCGAAATCAAGCGAGCTGTTAGAAAAGAAAAAACTCGCGGCGGGCAGCACACTTTTTCATTGGGGACTGCTGTTCGTTGTCGGCGGACATGTCATGGGAATTCTGATTCCGGAAGGCGTGTATACTGCACTTGGCATTTCAGAGCATATGTATCACAAAATAGCGATTGGCGCGGGACTGCCGGCAGGGATTGCGGCATGTACCGGACTAGTGATCCTGACGTACAGAAGGCTGTTTGACAAAAGAATCCGCAAAACCAGCTCGCCATCGGATATCCTTACGCTCATCCTGCTTCTGTTCATGATGCTGTCAGGCGTTGCGGCCACGTTTCTCAACATTGATTCGAAAGGCTTTGATTACAGGGCGACAGTCGGGCCGTGGTTCAGGGAAATCGTTTTGTTCCGGCCTGACGCTTCTTTGATGGAGAGTGTCCCGCTATGGTTTAAGTTTCATATCATCATTGGGTATGTTGTTTTTATCCTCTGGCCGTTTACAAGATTGGTTCATGTGTTCAGCCTGCCGCTCAAGTATTTGACCCGCAGCTATGTTGTTTATCGGAAACGCTCATGAAAATCCCCCTTGCAAGAGGGGGATTTTTATGATGAAAAAAATAAAAATATAAGATATTTTCTGCCAATGTAATGGCTGGGCGGCCGGGATTCCTGTTATGTTTGATGTGAAATAACATGCAAAAAAGGAGAGTGAAGAATGAAGCGGGTTTTCTTCATTGTAGCTGCTTGTCTCATGACAAGCGCCGGCATCCTGACACTCAGACATTCTCATATATTAACCGGCGGCACGGCCGGACTGTCACTAAGCTTGTCATATTTGTTTCCATCCTCGTTTGCCGTTATCTTCTTTCTGATTAATATCCCATTTTATGTATTTTCTCTCATCAGAATGGGCATTAAATTCACTCTATCTACCGTTTTTGCAGTCACAGTGCTGACTATGTTTACAGGCGCAGATCACTGGCTGCCGCCGTTCTCTGTTTCACCGCTTGCCGGGGCGATTTGCGGAGGATCGCTGATCGGGTTCGGCCTGTCGCTCATGTTTTACCATCAGGCATCGCTCGGCGGCGCCAATATCCTCGCTTTATTTCTGCAAAAGCGCTGCGGATGGAATCCGGGTGCTGTTAATTTCCTTTTCGATTTTGGCGTAGTGCTGGCGGGCATTTTTTCCGTCGGATTGCTGAGAGGGATCTTCTCCTTAGTGTCGATTGCGGTCACGGGCCTGATCATCGGCATTTTTAAAAATAAAATCAAAAACAGCAGCTCCCTCAAGCCGGTTTTGCTTCATAACCTCACGCCGGGGCAATCACAGGAAGCCTCATCGTAAGCCTTTCCGCTCGTTCGGAGAGGCTTTTTCATATGTTTACAGGCCGGAAAACAGAGGGTATACAGAGATATCGGATCAGATGGGGGAGAGTCGGGATGCTGAAAAGGAGACTGGAATTTTGCTTTTTATATATGATGCTTATCGGAGCATATGTCATATGGTTTTTTCCGGTTTCCAGGCTTGAGTTTTACGGCGGATTGCTTTGCTATGCAAGCATTATTTTGTTCAGCATTTATTCGTTAATCCTAGAAAACCGCACCTCGCAGCACACGCTGTTATGGATTCACATTCTTGTCTTTTTTCCGATCGCCGGGTACTTATTTTACCTTTTTTCCGGCCAGCTTTATGAAAAAGGCAAGCTGTTCAGGTCGAAACGGACATATAACCGGGAAAAGCTGAGGACGATATTTGATATGGAGCAAACTCCCGACTTGTCCGGATTGAAAGGAAATCAAAAGCGTTTCTTTCAGTATTCAATCAAAGCGGCTCATATGAATATCAATACAAAAAGCAGGCTGACGGTGCTCAAAAACGGGGATGAAACATTCCCTGAGCTGTTTGAGGCGCTTCGGGCAGCAACGTCATTTATACATATTGAGTATTACATGTTCAAATCAGACATGCTCGGGCACAAGATGATGGAGATTATGATGGAAAAAGCCCGTGAAGGCGTGGAAGTGCGGTTTTTGTTCGACGCGGCCGGCAGCTTGAAGCTGGCCGGAAAAGACATTAAAAAACTGAAACATGCGGGTGTGAATATCGTCCCGTTTCTGCCGCTGAAATACGGCTTTTTCAACCAGAAATTCAATTTCCGAAATCACCGCAAGATCGTGATCGTTGACGGGAAAACCGGTTTTGTCGGCGGGCTGAATGTCGGCAAGGAATATATCAGCAAAGACAGAAATGTCGGTTTTTGGCGTGACACCCATATGAAAGTCGAAGGAGAAATTGTTCAGACGCTCCACAGCATTTTTATGCTTGATTGGGAATACGTTTCGGATGAGGTGCTGATTGATCAGAAAGCATACAGCTGCCCGGTCCCTGCAGAAAGCGGCGGCATCTATCAAGTCGTTCCGACAGGCCCTGATATGAAGGAGCGGATGAGCGATCTGTATTATGCCATGATTGCGGCAGCCGAATCGTCTGTATGGATTGCGACGCCTTATTTCGTACCGAATGAGCCGATCCGCACAGCGTTAAAGGAGGCAGCTGCCAGAGGCGTAGAGGTGCGTGTTATGGTGCCGGAAACCAATGACGGGTTTTTAACCCAGTACGCGACGAGATCGTATTTCCCCGAGCTTCTTCGCGAAGGAATCGAAGTCTATTCCTATCAAAAAGGCTTTATGCATCAAAAGGTGCTCATCACTGACGGAAACCTCGCTTCTGTCGGGACGGCGAATATGGACATGAGAAGCTTTCAGCTGAACTTTGAAGTCAATGTCTTTTTTACAGATCAAAAGGCGATCAAAGATCTTGAAGCGCATTATCTGGAGGATATGAGAGAGTCTGAGAAAATCAGCCCCGTCCGTTTCTATAAGCGCACATTATGGGAAAGAACGAAGGAATCCTTCGCGCGGTTATTTTCCGGCGTTTTATAAAAAACGCTTTTAAAACTCCTTGTGTATAGTATAATTGAGAAATATTATCATTAGGAACGAGGCACAAGGAGGACGGAATCGTGCTGCGACAATTTTTTTCTTATTATAAACCGTACAAAAAGCTGTTTTTTCTCGACTTCTTTTCTGCCATTGCCGGCGGATTAATGGAGCTGAGTTTTCCTCTGATTGTCAATTACTTTATCGATACATTGCTCCCGGGCCGGGATTGGAGTCTGATTATTTTGACTTCCGCTGCTTTATTTGGGGTCTACGCCCTCAGCTCGGCACTTCAGTATGTTGTGACGTATTGGGGCCATATGCTCGGCATTAACATTGAAACCGATATGCGGAAAAAGCTTTTTGACCATCTGCAAAAGCTTTCCTTCAAATTTTACGATAACAACAAAACGGGCAGTTTAATGTCCAAGCTCACCAATGATTTGATGTATATCGGAGAAACCGCCCACCACGGGCCCGAAGATCTGTTTATCGCCATCATGACGATTTTGGGCGCGTTCGGCGTCATGCTGTTCATTAACTGGCAGCTCGCGCTGTTGACGTTTATCATCATGCCGGTCGTCATTTGGCTCGCTTTATATTTCAATAAAAAAATGACCTCTGCATTTACAAAACTGAACAAAGACGTCGGGGATTTCAGCGCGAGGGTCGAAAACAATATCGGCGGCATCCGCCTTGTCCAGGCTTTCAGTAATGAAGCGTTTGAACAGCAGCGGTTTGACGTGAACAATCAGCGTTTCCGCAAAACAAAGCTGACGTCATATAAAATCATGGCGAAAAACGGCTCAATCAGTTACATGCTGACAAGATTCGTCACGCTGTTCGTCCTGTTGTGCGGCACATGGTTTGTCATCCGCGGATCATTATCCTACGGGGAATTCGTCGCTTTCGTGCTGTTGACAAACGTTCTCTTCCGTCCGATTGATAAAATCAACGCGATTATTGAGATGTACCCGCGAGGCATTGCCGGTTTTAAAAGCTTTATGGAAATTCTGGAAACGGAGCCTGACATCAAGGATGCCCCGAATGCGAAACATGTGTCGGGTTTAAAAGGGAATATCCGCTATGATCATGTGTCATTCGGCTATGAAGAAAACAATCCGGTGCTGTCCGGTATTAATTTGTCCATTCAAGCGGGGGAGACGGTTGCATTTGTCGGGCCTTCGGGAGCGGGGAAATCAACGCTGACAAGTCTGCTGCCGCGTTTTTATGAACCGTCTGAAGGCGCGATTTCCATAGACGGAATTGATATTAAAGACATGACGCTGTCATCTCTGCGCGGACAAATCGGCGTCGTCCAGCAGGATGTCTTTCTGTTTTCCGGCACATTGCGGGAAAACATTGCTTACGGACGGCTGGACGCGTCCGAGGAAGAAATCTGGCAGGCCGTCCGCCAGGCGCATTTAGAGGATTTGGTAAACGGGTATCCTGCCGGTTTAGACACGGTGATCGGCGAACGCGGAGTGAAGCTGTCAGGCGGACAGAAGCAGCGGCTTTCCATCGCCAGAATGTTTTTGAAAAACCCGCCGATCTTAATTTTGGATGAGGCTACATCGGCTCTCGATACAGAGACAGAAGCCGCCATTCAAAAGTCTCTGCAGGAACTTTCTGAAGGCCGCACGACACTTGTAATCGCCCATCGGCTGGCTACGGTTAAGGATGCGGACCGGATCGTCGTCGTCACGAAAGAAGGCATCGCCGAACAAGGGCACCACAAGGAACTTCTGGCATCCGGCGGCATGTACCAAAGACTCCATCAGGCGCAATTCGGCGAACTGATTCATTAATATAGAAAAAGGATAGACGAACGGGGGCCGAGGCGCCTCCTGTCTATCCTTTTTTATGTAGTCCGTATTTAATGGGCTTCTTTATGCGCAGGTTCGATGATATGTTTGAAACGGTCAATGAGCTGCACCGCTTTCTTTCCTTCCACTACAATTAAATATTCTTGTTCTTTATGCGCCATTCTGAACGTTTCCAGTTCGATGATGTCTTTGATTTTGCACATCATTTTTTTAGAGTAGATATACAGCTCGTGGCCTCCCGTGTGGCAAAGCTGATAAAGCTGAAGCATATTTCGTAAAGTGAACTTCTTAGCGGCTATTTTCAAAGATGTAATGTTTTTCATGTGTTTTCTCCTCCGTCTGATGGTCTGTTATTTCGGAAATTCCCCATATAAACCGGTGATAAACCTGGTTATGCTTTCCACCTCAGCACGCCTCCCGCCAGACGTTTGACTCCGCGGATAGCGCTTAATTCTTCGACGAGCCGAAGCAGCGCCCGGTCTTTCTCTTTCGCTTCAATCATAAAGTCGATGTCCGTCTCCCATTGTCTGAACCGCTCCAGCACCGGCAGAATAAAATTCGCATCCACATAGTCCGCATGACTGCGCACGGCTGCTTCTGATTTTGGCGAGGAGAGGTGGACCTTCGGCTTTAAGCCGATCCGCTGCCACGTTTTCATCATCCGCGGGAGAATGTCATCTAAATCAGCGTCATCGGTCGGATTGGCGTAAAAATGATGATAATCAAACACAAACGGAATGCCCTCTTGTTCACATACACTGAGTGTTTCTTCAGATGTATACGTTTTATCATCGTTTTCCAAAGTCATCCGCTGTTTGATGATATCGGGGAGTTCTTTCAGATTCATGCTGAAACGGTCAAGCGCGCTTTGTTTGTCGCCATAAGCGCCTCCGATATGAATGTTAATGACGGAGCGGTCCGCGATGCCCATGGCGTCCAGCATGTCATAATGATAGGCCATATCCTTGACCGTATTAGCGGTAATCTCCCGTTTCGGGCTTGTGAAAAGGGTGAATTGGTTCGGGTGAAAGCTCGTTCTGAGATCATATTTTCTGACCAGCCCGCCGATCTCACGGAACTCCTGGCGAAACGGCGTGACAAAATCCCACAGTACATCCGGGTGCGTGGCGAGCGGCACAATCGAGCTTGAGAACCTGTACAAAGGGATGCCGTGTCCGACCGCATAGTGGAGGGTGCGCAGCGTGTTGGTAAGATTTGCTTTCGTCACAGAAAGCAGGGCCTCTTTCCGCTCGCCGGGTGAAAGTTTTGTATAGCGCGCATATGTTAAGGTTTTGGCGGGGGATGCGTCCCAAAGGCACATGGCGTTTGAAACGAAACCGAATCTGAACAGCATATGGTTTCTCCTTTATAAAAAATAAGATATGGCTTTTCCCAGCCATTCTGCAGGAAGCTGTCTGAAGGAGCGCTGTTTCACTTTTTCTAATGTGAGAAGCTCGGATTTTTCGATGTCCTGCTTTATGGTTGAGAGCACTTCTTCCGTAAAGGCCTCATCGTTAATGATGACATTCACTTCTTCATTCAAGAACAGGCTCCGTTTATCAAAATTCGGCGTACCGATAATGCTGATGCGGTCGTCTATAATGAAGGCTTTGACGTGATAAAAGCCTTGATAATACCGGTAGATGAGACAGCCGGCTTTCAAAAGCTCGGGATAATAGGTAAACGCTGTTTCCCGAACGAGCGGATGGTCTGACTTCATCGGCACGATCAAGGTGACTTTGACGCCTTTTCGGCAGGCTGCAATAAGCGCTGCCTGAAGCCTTTTGCTCGGTACATAATAAGGCGTGCCGATTATGATTTTTTTCTCCGCCTTAAGGATGCAGTTTTCATAATGCGATTCAAGCGAAAAGCCGTCCGACGCATATGTCCTATGAGAGATATTCCCTTCCGGCAACGGCGGATAAACTTCGGGTGACTCGGGTGTTTTTCCGGTGTTTCGTTTCAGGTCGCTTAAAAAAAGAGTCTGGAGATCCGCCGTGCCTTCGCCGGTCATCCGCAGATGATAATCCTCCCAGTTTCCGAACTTCGCTTTTTTGCCGAGATACTCTTCCGCGATGTTGAATCCGCCTACATAGCCGATTTTGCCGTCAATGACGGTTACTTTCCGGTGATTCCGTTTTTGCAGCCTGAAAAAAAGAAACGGAAATCCGGGTTTGTTCAGAAAATGAACGTGAACGCCGGCTTTTTTCATCGTTTGAATAGAAGGCTTTTTCACTTGGCGGCTGCCCGCCCAATCAAGCAGCAGATATACGGAGACGCCGGCCTGCGCCTTTTCTTTCAATAAATGAAACATATCAAGGCAGACTTGGTCGTTCTTCATAATAAAAAACATCATATGAATAGAAGAGACGGCTTGGCGGATATCGGCCGTCATTTGCTGCACAAGCTCGCCGCCGCAGTGAATGAGTCTGATATCACTCTTTTTCGGGTCAAAGACGGGCTCATACGCCTGTTTTTTGTACGCCGCCCGGCCAAGCAGCATATCAAGCAGCATAAGTGCGATTAATATGATGAAAATGATAAGCAACACAACAAAGACCTTCATACCGACGCTCCTTTCCGAAGTATCCGTAGTGTGCCCTGAGAATGCGAATTTAATTATTGACTGAACACTCATTCATTATTTATGATAAAGTAAAGATATGACAATGCAGAGGGGAATCAGAACAAAGGGGGAGACAAGATGAACGCTTTTCTCATGGTAAACGCGCTGCTGTTCTTAGCTGTAACCGCTTACGCCGTTTATTTATTCGTTTACCTGATCAGAACGAGGATCGCTTATATTAAGCTCGGCCAAAGGGAAGAATTTGATAAACGCCTGAAAGAACGTCTGCAAATGATATGGGTGAATGTGTTCGGACAGAAAAAATTGCTGAAAGATAAAAAAAGCGGAATCATCCACGTTCTGTTTTTTTACGGATTTATACTTGTTCAGTTCGGCGCAATTGATTTTATTCTGAAAGGGCTGCTTCCCGACCGGCATTTGCCGTTCGGCCCGCTTTATCCGGCGTTTACCTTTTTTCAGGAAATCGTCACGTTTCTTATTTTAATCGCTGTGGTTTGGGCGTTTTATCGGCGCTACATTGAAAAACTCGTCAGACTGAAACGCGGGTTTAAAGCGGGGCTTGTCCTGCTGTTCATCGGCGGACTGATGGTGACGGTGCTTCTCGGGAACGCCATGAACCTTTTATGGCACGATCATTCTTTGTCCTGGACGGAGCCGATCGCTTCCTCCATTGCGTTTGTGCTCGGCGGTCTTTCAGCACCGGCCGCAGCCGCCGTGTTTTATGTTTCATGGTGGCTTCATCTGTTGTTTTTGCTCAGCTTTTTAGTGTACGTGCCGCAGTCAAAGCATGCACACTTAATTGCGGGTCCGGCGAATGTGTTCCTCAGCAGGCTGGATTCAAAAGGGAAACTGGAAAAAATTGATTTCACCGATGAAACGAAAGAAAGCTACGGTGTCGGAAAGATTGAAGACTTCCGCCGCTCCCAGCTTGTCGATCTTTATGCCTGCGTCGAATGCGGCCGCTGTACAAATATGTGTCCTGCTTCCGGTACGGGCAAAATGCTTTCACCGATGGATCTCATCTTAAAGCTGAGAGACCACCTGACGGAAAAGGGCGCTGCCGTGACATCAAAATCTCCGTGGGTGCCCGCGCCCGTTTTTCAGCACACGAAGGCGAATCAGCTCGCCGCGGCTTCCTCAGGGGGAGGATCGCGTGAAGCGGCGGCAGCCATTGACTACAACCCAAGCTTAATCGGCGAGGTCATTACGGAAGAGGAAATCTGGGCGTGCACCACATGCCGCAACTGTGAAGATCAATGTCCGGTCATGAATGAACACGTTGATAAAATTATCGATCTGCGCCGCTATCTTGTGCTTACGGAAGGGAAGATGGACAGCGACGCGCAGCGGGCCATGACAAGCATTGAAAGACAGGGAAACCCGTGGGGCTTAAACCGGAAAGAGCGGGAAAACTGGCGGGAGCAGACGGATACAGAGATTCCGACAGTGAAAGAAATGAAAAAACAAGAGAAAGAGTTTGAATATTTGTTTTGGGTCGGTTCAATGGGTTCTTATGACAACAGAAGCCAAAAGATCGCCGTCTCATTTGCAAAACTGCTCAATGAAGCGGGCGTATCCTTTGCGATACTCGGCAATAAAGAAAAAAACTCAGGCGATACGCCGCGCCGTTTAGGCAACGAGTTTCTGTTCCAAGAGCTGGCGGAACACAACATCGGCGAATTTGAAAAACACGGGATCAAAAAAATCGTCACGATTGACCCGCACGCCTATAATATGTTCAAAAATGAATATCCGGATTTCGGATTCCAGGCTGAAGTCTATCATCATACTGAATTATTAGCCGAGCTGGTGTCGCAGGGGAAACTAAAACCGCTTCATCCGGTGAATGAAACGATCACCTTCCATGACTCATGCTATTTAGGCAGATACAATGAAGTGTATGAGCCGCCGAGAGCGATCTTAAAAGCCATCCCGGGCGTTCAATTGAAAGAAATGGAGCGCAGCCGCGAAAACGGAATGTGCTGCGGCGCCGGGGGAGGCCTCATGTGGATGGAAGAAGAAACGGGAGTGAGAATCAACACGGCCCGGACTGAGCAGGCGCTTTCTGTCAGCCCGACGGTCATCAGCTCCGGCTGCCCTTACTGCCTGACCATGCTCGGTGACGGTACAAAAGCGAAAGAAGCCGAAGACGCGATCGGCACTTATGATGTCAGTGAATTGCTCGCCATGTCTGTATTCGGTACGGAAAAACAAGAGTCTTCATAGAGAGAAGCAGGCCGCCCGCGCATATGCCGGCGGCTTTGTTTTCGCACATCGGCCGAATTATGAAGGGACGCCTCTAAAATTTCTTAAATTACACTGTTAAGGGTAGCATATTCTGTTTTAATTTGTTTATAATGAGAGGTATGGTTTATGAACAAAACAATACAAAATCGTTCTTATTATAGGATAGAAACAGATACATATAAGTAATAGAAAGGGAGTGTCCGACCTTGAGTATCAAACAATATTCTCAGGAACAGCTGAAGCAGATGGCTTTAGTTGAAATCGCTCACGAAATTTTCTCAGAACATAAAAAACCGGTTCCGTTCCAGGAGCTGCTGAATGAAATTACTTCCTTGCTCGGTGTTACGAAAGAGGAACTGGGTGACCGCATCGCCCAATTTTATACCGACCTCAACATTGACGGCCGCTTTATTGCTCTGTCAGATCAGACTTGGGGGCTTCGCAGCTGGTATCCGTACGATCAGCTGGACGAAGAAACACAGCCGACTGTAAAAGCGAAAAAGAAAAAAGCGAAAAAAGCCGTTGAGGAAGATCTTGATCTTGACGAATTCGAGGAAGTTGATGAAGATGACATCGATCTCGATGAATTGGAAGAAGATATTGATCTTGAAGCAGACAGCTTTGACGACGAAGATATCGACGATGAAGAAGATGACGACGATCTTGAGATCGAAGAGGATATGCTTGAAGAAGATGAGGAAGATGATGAGGATGAAGACGAGGATCAAAAACGCTGATTTCATAGCAGCAAAACGATCTTGACTTTCATTGTCGAACTATGTAGTATGTATTTTGGGCTCTTCAAAAAGAAGAGAATTCATAAGAGTGCTACGCTCCCTTTCAAGAAATTGAAAGGGAGCTTTCTTATTTTCATCTCCCAAATTCTTTTATACATCATTTGTTTTTAGTGAAATGATTTTCTATAAAACGGCACATTTTAAAGAATGTAGCGCAGACCGAAGAGAGGAGCAAACGAAATGACGAAATATATTTTTGTAACCGGGGGAGTTGTATCTTCACTCGGAAAAGGAATTGTGGCAGCATCACTGGGCCGCCTGTTGAAAAACAGAGGCATGAGCGTCACCATCCAAAAATTTGACCCTTATATCAACGTTGACCCGGGAACGATGAGCCCGTACCAGCACGGTGAGGTGTTCGTAACCGATGACGGCGCTGAGACTGACCTTGACTTAGGGCACTACGAGCGTTTCATTGACATTAATCTGAACAGATTCAGCAACGTGACGACCGGTAAAATCTACTCTGCTGTATTGAAGAAAGAACGCCGCGGGGACTACCTCGGGGGAACGGTTCAGGTCATTCCGCATATCACAAATGAATTGAAAGACCGCGTTTACCGCGCCGGCAAAGAAACAAATGCAGATGTAGTCATTACTGAGATCGGCGGAACTGTGGGAGATATCGAATCCCTTCCGTTCCTTGAAGCCATCCGTCAAATGAAAAGCGACATCGGTCATGAAAACGTAATGTACATTCACTGTACGCTTGTTCCGTACATCAAAGCGGCGGGCGAGCTGAAAACAAAACCGACGCAGCACAGCGTAAAAGAGCTGAGAAGCCTCGGCATTCAGCCTAATATCATCGTCGTGCGCACAGAAATGCCGATTTCTCAAGATATGAAAGATAAAATCGCGCTCTTCTGCGATATTGACACGAAAGCGGTTATTGAATGTGAAGATGCGGACAACCTTTACTCCATCCCGCTTAACCTTCAGGAGCAGGGACTCGATAAGCTTGTCTGCGATCATATGAAATTAGAGTGCAAAGATCCGGATATGACGGAATGGAAAGACCTTGTCACAAGAGTGAAAAACTTGTCTAAAACCATTACAATCAGCCTCGTCGGAAAATACGTCGAGCTTCAGGACGCTTACATTTCAGTCGTTGAATCACTGCGCCATGCGGGCTATGCGTTTGACGCTGATGTGAAGATCAAATGGATTAACGCCGAAGAAGTGACAGAAAGCAATATTCAAGAGCTGACTGACGGCACAGACGGAATCATCGTGCCCGGCGGTTTCGGAGACCGCGGTGTAGAAGGAAAAATCATCGCCGCCAAGTACGCGCGTGAAAATAAAATTCCGTTCTTCGGCATTTGCCTCGGTATGCAGATTGCATCTATTGAATATGCGCGAAACGTATTAGGTCTGGAAGGGGCTCACTCTGCGGAGATCGATCCGTCCACTCCTTATCCGATCATTGACCTTCTTCCTGAACAAAAAGATGTCGAGGATCTCGGAGGAACGCTTCGTCTCGGTCTGTACCCTTGTAAGCTTCAGGAAGACACGAAAGCTTTCGAAGCGTATGCGGATGAAGTGGTATACGAACGCCACCGCCACCGTTATGAATTCAACAATGAATACAGACAGCAAATGGAAGAGAACGGTTTTGTGTTCTCAGGCACAAGCCCTGACGGCCGCCTTGTGGAAATTATCGAGCTGAAAGACCATCCTTGGTATGTCGCTTGCCAATTCCACCCTGAGTTCAAATCAAGACCGACAAGACCTCAGCCTTTATTCAAAGACTTTATCGGCGCTTCCGTACAAGCTGCCGAACAGAAGTAATAAAAAAAGACTTGCCTCCGTTAAAAGCGGCAAGTCTTTTTTCTTCATCAGTTATATTCCTGCACCATTTCCTTTAATGTAAAGGACAGTGCGTGATAGACATACAGGCCTGTCATTAATGAAGGAAAGCCGTATCTTGTTCCGTCTTCATCGGGCAGAAGCGGCATTTTTAATTTGCTGTCAATATGAACATCACAAAATGCCTCAATCCCGGTTTGATCCTTGATGACGGGAGACACGCACACAAGGCCGATCCCTTTTTCATAAAGTTTTTTTGCCAGCGCCTGTTCTTCAGCCGTACCCGGGCCTGAACAGAACATCAGCACCCTGTCGCTTTCTGTAATCGAATCAGCTGTATCCGGAAACGCCTTGACCGAAGGCATCGGTTCAGAGCCGAGTTCCGCCTCGCACAAAATGCCCTGCATCTCATTTGCGCCGTATAAATAGATGGAATGGCCGCTGACGGCAGCCTGAGCCAGCAGCCGCGCGCCGTCTTCTATTGCTTCGGATTCCTTATCCTGAATGCGGGAAAAAATGCCTGCAAGCTGCGTCGTAAAGATCTTTAACATGAGTGAAACCTCCTTTACACTTACAAGAACAGTATACAACAAAAGAGAAAATGCTCAGAAAATGTCGGAAAGTAGACTATTATAATTAAAGGAAATGTGAAAATCAAACAGAATACATTAACAACTGCTTCCTTTTGACGAAAATGATAATATTGGGGTGTAAAATGATGAATGAAAAGATTTTAATCGTAGATGACCAATACGGTATACGTATATTGCTCAATGAAGTGTTTCATAAAGAAGGGTACCAGACGTTTCAGGCCGCCAACGGCATACAGGCGCTGGACATCGTAACGAAAGAACGGCCGGATCTTGTGCTTTTAGATATGAAAATCCCCGGCATGGACGGAATCGAAATTCTCAAACGCATGAAAATGATCGACGGCTCCATCCGCGTCATTATTATGACCGCTTACGGAGAACTCGATATGATTAAGGAATCAAAAGAGCTCGGAGCGCTGACTCATTTTGCCAAACCTTTCGACATTGACGAGATCAGAGACGCGGTGAAAAAATATTTACCTCTAAAATCGAATTAATAAAATTAGAAACAATTATGTCATTGTGTTGCCGATTTGTCGAAAAGTTGGTATCCTAGAGATGGAGAAAAAGCGATCTGTTGTTTTACATATGACAGGTTTTTATGGTCATGCTATAGGGTGGAAAGCTTTTTTCGAGAAGAAGCAAATCAGGCTACATAAGGAGGACTTTCGACATGCCTTTAGTTTCAATGACGGAAATGTTGAATACAGCTAAAGAAAAAGGATATGCTGTTGGACAATTTAACCTAAATAACCTTGAGTTCACTCAAGCTATTTTACAAGCAGCAGAAGAGGAAAAATCCCCGGTTATTCTAGGTGTTTCAGAAGGCGCGGGACGCTACATGGGCGGCTTCAAAACAGTCGTTGCCATGGTTAAAGCTCTTATGGAAGAATACAAAGTGACAGTACCTGTTGCCATTCACTTAGACCACGGTTCAAGCTTTGAATCTTGTGCGAAAGCGATTCATGCAGGCTTCACTTCTGTAATGATCGACGCATCTCACCATCCGTTTGAGGAAAACGTAGCAACTACATCTAAAGTGGTTGAGCTTGCTCATTTCCACGGCGTTTCAGTTGAAGCTGAGCTCGGAACTGTCGGCGGACAGGAAGATGACGTTATCGCTGAAGGCGTAATCTATGCTGACCCTAAAGAGTGTCGAGAACTTGTAGAGCGCACTGGCATCGACTGCCTTGCACCTGCATTAGGTTCTGTTCACGGCCCTTACAAAGGCGAACCGAACCTCGGTTTCAAAGAAATGGAAGACATCGGCAAATCAACCGGCCTTCCGTTAGTACTTCACGGCGGTACAGGAATTCCAACTGCCGACATTAAAAAATCAATCTCACTTGGTACGGCTAAAATCAACGTAAACACTGAAAACCAAATTTCTTCTGCAAAAGCTGTCCGCGAAACATTGGCAGCTAAGCCGGACGAATACGATCCTCGTAAATATCTTGGACCTGCTCGTGAAGCGATCAAAGAAACGGTTATCGGTAAAATGCGTGAGTTCGGTTCTTCAAACCAAGCTTAATCCGGTGTAACATCCATAAACCGCCTGACAGCATTGACAGGCGGTTTTATGTCTTACCTTTAGAAAGCGCAATCATGTTTTACAGTTCTGAAAACTTATTACTGGGGAGGCTTTCCTTATGTTATTTTTCATTGATACAGCAAACATTGACGAGATTAAAGAAGCTTACGAACTTGGCGTTCTTGCCGGAGTGACGACAAACCCTAGTTTAGTAGCAAAAGAAGCTGACGTGACTTTCCATGACAGACTTCGTGAAATTACGGAAGTCGTGAGCGGATCAGTAAGCGCAGAAGTCATTTCCCTGAATGCTGAAGAAATGATTGAAGAAGGTAAAGAACTGGCGAAAATCGCGCCGAATATCACGGTGAAAATCCCAATGACGTCTGAAGGGTTAAAAGCCGTAAAAGCGCTGAGCGACCTGAACATAAAAACAAACGTAACGCTCATCTTCAGCGCCAACCAGGCGCTTTTAGCCGCAAGAGCCGGAGCGACTTATGTATCTCCGTTCTTAGGCCGCCTGGATGATATCGGCCATAACGGCCTTGACCTGATTTCAGAAGTAAGACAGATTTTTGACCTTCATGACATTGATACACAAATCATCGCAGCTTCCATCCGTCATGCGCAGCACGTGACTGAAGCGGCTTTGCGCGGTGCACATATCGGTACGATGCCGCTGAAAGTCATTCACCAGCTGACAAAACATCCGTTAACGGATAAAGGCATTGAGCAATTTTTGGCAGACTGGAATAAATAAGGGTGTAATGGGCGGCAAACCGGTTGCATCCGTTTGCCGCACCCTATTTCCTGTTTGACGGCGGGCCTTCATATCAAAGTTCCCCGGAATGTGAACCCGGCGGGTCTCTGTGCATCCTGTGTAAAAAATGCCCCGTAAAGCTTCGCTATTTTCTTCCTGTTATTTTATAATGTCCTTGTATTCTTTCTCTTCGAATTGGCTACATTTTGGACAAGAGCTTTATTTGCAGAGACAGAATAAAATGCCATTTTATTTATGCTCCGCAGCTATCTTCTTATGGAAGGAGACTATCATGGAAAAGTTGAATATTGCCGGCGGCGATCCGTTAAACGGAACCGTACATATCAGCGGTGCGAAAAACAGCGCCGTCGCATTGATACCCGCAACCATTCTGGCAAATTCCGAAGTAACGATCGAAGGGCTTCCGGAGATCTCAGATATTGAAACGCTGCGTGACCTGCTGAAAGAAATCGGCGGAAACGTCCATTTTGAAAAAGGAGAAATGGTCGTGGACCCTTCACCGATGATCAGCATGCCGCTTCCCAACGGCAAAGTGAAAAAACTCCGCGCTTCTTATTATTTAATGGGCGCGATGCTCGGCCGCTTCAAACAGGCGGTCATCGGACTGCCGGGCGGGTGCCATCTCGGGCCTCGGCCGATTGATCAGCATATAAAAGGGTTTGAGGCGCTTGGGGCTGAAGTCACCAATGAACAAGGCGCGATTTATCTGCGCGCCGAAAGGCTGAGAGGCGCACGGATTTATTTAGATGTCGTCAGCGTCGGGGCGACGATCAATATCATGCTTGCCGCTGTGCTCGCTGAAGGAAAAACCGTGATAGAAAACGCCGCCAAGGAACCTGAGATTATTGATGTTGCCACACTGCTCACCAGCATGGGCGCAAAGATAAAAGGCGCGGGAACCAATGTGATCAGAATCGACGGCGTGAAAGAGCTGCACGGGTGCAGACATACCATCATCCCGGACAGAATTGAGGCGGGCACCTTTATGATCGCCGGCGCGGCGATGGGGAAAGAAGTCATTATTGATAATGTCATACCGACCCACCTGGAGTCTTTGACGGCAAAGCTCAGGGAAATGGGTTTTCACATCGAGACGAGTGACGACCAGCTTCTTATGCTCGGCGGGCAGAAGCAGATAAAACCGGTCGACGTAAAAACGCTTGTTTACCCGGGATTCCCGACTGACCTTCAGCAGCCGATGACATCTTTGTTAACGAGAGCGGGCGGCACGAGTGTCGTGACTGACACCATCTACTCGGCCAGATTTAAACATATTGATGAGCTGAGACGGATGGGAGCCAACATGAAAGTGGAAGGCAGGTCAGCGATTATCACCGGTCCGGCCGAGCTGCAGGGCGCAAAAGTAAAGGCGAGCGATCTGCGTGCAGGCGCTTGTCTGGTCGTAGCAGGGCTGATGGCCGACGGCGTAACCGAAATTACCGGTCTTGAGCATTTGGACCGCGGCTACAGCAATCTTGAGAAAAAACTCGAAGGCCTGGGCGCCACAATCTGGCGGCAGAGGCTGACGGACGAAGAGATAGAACAGCTCCAAAATTCATAGAAATGCGGACTTTTGAGAGGAGATCGTGTTGAAATGGAAAGAAGCTTATCAATGGAATTGGTTCGGGTTACTGAAGCGGCGGCTTTAGCATCTGCCAGATGGATGGGCCGCGGGAAAAAGGATGAAGCCGATGATGCGGCGACAAGCGCCATGCGTGACGTGTTTGACACGGTGCCGATGAAAGGCACGGTCGTTATCGGGGAAGGCGAGATGGACGAAGCCCCGATGCTTTACATCGGCGAAAAGCTCGGAAACGGATACGGCCCCCGCGTCGATGTCGCCGTCGATCCTCTTGAAGGCACTAACATCGTAGCCAGCGGCGGCTGGAATGCGCTGACGGTGATCGCGGTCGCTGACCATGGAACACTGCTGAACGCTCCTGATATGTATATGGAAAAAATTGCGGTCGGACCTGAAGCGGTAGGCTGCATCGACATCGAAGCTCCTGTCATTGATAACTTAAAAGCTGTTGCGAAAGCGAAAAACAAAGACATTGAAGATGTCGTGGCAACCATTTTATATCGCGACAGACATGAAAGAATCATCTCTGAATTGCGTGAGGCCGGCGCCAGAATCAAACTGATCAACGACGGTGATGTCGCGGGCGCCATCAATACGGCCTTTGACCATACGGGCGTAGACATTCTCTTCGGCTCAGGCGGGGCACCAGAAGGCGTGCTGTCTGCCGTTGCGTTAAAAGCGCTCGGCGGTGAAATCATCGGCAGGCTTCTGCCGCAAAGTGCGGAAGAGCAAGCCCGCTGTGAGCGGATGGGCCTTGATGTATCCAAAGTGCTCCGGATGGAGGACCTTGTGAGGGGAGACGACGCCATTTTTGCGGCAACGGGCGTAACGGACGGAGAGCTTTTGAAAGGCGTTCAGTTCAAAGGCACAGTCGGCACGACCGAAAGTCTGGTTATCCGGGCGAAATCAGGAACAGTCCGATTCGTTGACGGAAGACACAGCCTGAAGAAAAAACCAAATCTTGTGATCCGGCCATAAATAGAGAAAAAAGCGGGACTTTCCGTCCCGCTTTTCTTTTGCAAAAAAGAGTCAACCCTATCATTTATATGTCAAAGCATTATTTAAGTTGAATAATTTTTTAAAATGAGGTAAAAATAAAGAGTGCTGCGATTTTTCTGTGTCATTCCTTCTTTTGAGTACTGGGAAATTTTCAAATTCTACCGCATACAGACGATATAAATATTGATCTTCTCAAGTTTTTGTCCTCGCTTCCTTCAAAACTCATTAAGACAATCCTTTTTAAAAAAAGCGCCGATCATGGGTGGAAGTGTTACCGATAGAAGTTCCTGAATGTTTTATAAAAGAATGTGCTTTGGCGGAATCATGCAAAGCAGCCGATTTGAATGAAAACAGCAATACATTGACTATGAAAAGCGTGGTGTTTTTTATGAAAGACGTATCTATTTCCTCTTTGGAAAATATGAAATTAAAAGAACTGTACGAACTGGCAAGACATTATAAAATCTCCTATTACAGCAAACTGACCAAAAAAGAATTAATCTTTGCCATACTGAAAGCCAACGCCGAGCAGGAGGATCTTCTGTTTATGGAAGGCGTGCTCGAAATCATCCAATCGGAAGGGTTCGGCTTCCTCAGACCGATTAATTACTCGCCAAGCTCAGAAGACATCTACATTTCTGCTTCCCAGATCCGCCGCTTTGATTTAAGAAACGGTGACAAAGTTTCCGGCAAGGTGCGCCCGCCGAAAGAGAACGAACGCTATTACGGACTTTTGCACGTTGAAGCGGTAAATGGCGATGATCCGGAATCCGCGAAGGAGCGCGTTCATTTTCCTGCGCTGACACCGCTTTATCCCGACCGCCAAATGGTGCTTGAGACGAAACCGAATTATCTCTCAACACGGATTCTCGATATGATGGCTCCCGTCGGTTTCGGCCAGCGCGGTCTGATCGTGGCGCCGCCGAAAGCCGGTAAAACCATGCTGTTAAAAGAAATCGCTAACAGCATTACGACAAATCAGCCTGACGCTGAATTAATCGTGCTCTTAATTGATGAAAGACCGGAAGAAGTAACGGATATCGAACGTTCCGTAGCGGGCGATGTCGTCAGCTCCACGTTTGATGAAGTGCCGGAAAACCACATCAAGGTAGCGGAGCTTGTGCTTGAACGGGCGATGCGTCTCGTTGAACACAAAAAAGACGTTATCATCCTGATGGACAGCATTACCCGTCTGGCACGCGCTTACAACCTCGTTATCCCGCCAAGCGGACGTACGCTTTCCGGCGGTATTGACCCGGCTGCATTCCATCGTCCGAAGCGCTTTTTCGGTGCCGCGAGAAACATTGAAGAGGGCGGCAGCCTGACCATTTTAGCGACGGCACTCGTAGACACGGGCTCCCGGATGGATGACGTCATCTATGAAGAATTTAAAGGAACGGGCAACATGGAGCTTCACCTTGACCGTTCTCTTGCGGAAAGACGGATTTTCCCGGCGATCGATATCCGCCGCTCCGGCACACGGAAGGAAGAGCTGCTCGTGCCGAAAGAGCATCTTGACCGTTTATGGGCGATCCGCAAGTCGATGTCTGATTCTCCGGACTTCGCAGAGAAGTTTATGAGAAAAATGAAAAAAACGAAAACAAATCAGGAATTCTTCGATCTGATCAACCAAGAATGGAAGCAGGCGAACCTGTCATCATCAGCCCGCCGCTGATAAAAAATGTATTTGCAAATGCAGTAAATGACTGATATAATTCTCTCATATGCGTTCCGGATTCGCTCCGGAATAATAACTCTGTTTCCACATGGGATTCAGGGCGGAAGGAGATGGATACAATGAAAGCAGGAATTCATCCTAATTTCAAAAAAGCAACAGTTAAATGCGCTTGCGGAAATGAATTTGAAACAGGCTCAGTAAAAGAAGAGGTACGCGTTGAGATTTGCTCTGAATGCCACCCATTCTACACTGGACGTCAAAAATTCGCTTCTGCTGATGGTCGTGTTGATCGCTTTAACAAAAAATACGGTCTTAAGTAATAATAGATTTTACAGGCAGGCAAGAATTGCTTCTTGCCTGTTTTTTATGTCTATAAACAGGAAAAAAGGGGAGCGGATAGCCTATGTACATAATGAAGCAAAGCGGATGGCTTGAGCTGATATGCGGCAGCATGTTCTCTGGGAAATCAGAAGAGCTGATCCGCAGAGTGAAAAGAGCGACATATGCGAAGCAGGAGGTTAAGGTATTCAAACCTGCCATTGATAATCGCTACAGTGAGGAAGCCGTCGTTTCTCACAACGGCACATCCATGACAAGCCACGTCATCTCGTCTTCGGCTGAAATATGGGATCATATCAGTGAAAGCACGGACGTCATCGCGGTAGATGAAGTGCAGTTTTTCGGCGAATCGATCATTGACGACTTATCCCGGCTTGCCGATAAAGGCTATCGTGTCATCGCGGCCGGACTTGATATGGATTTCCGCGGAGAGCCGTTCGGTGTTGTGCCGAATCTGATGGCGGTTGCCGAATCGGTAACGAAGCTGCAGGCGGTATGCTCTGTCTGCGGGTCGCCGGCAAGCCGTACGCAGCGTTTAATTGACGGGAAGCCCGCTTCCTATGATGATCCGGTCATTTTAGTCGGCGCGTCGGAGTCATATGAAGCGAGATGCAGGCATCATCACGAAGTGCCGAAAAAACAGACTGATAAATAACCCTTTTCATGAAAACATCGGTAAAAGATCCGGTGTTTTTTTGACGTTTTTTCAAATATTGTAGTTAAATAACTTAAAAAAGAGTATGAAAAAATTAAGTAATTTTCATCTCTTGAATTTTCATTTTTACAGGCATAAAATGACTAAGTAATGTAAATAGTTATGAGACATTGTTCGAATAATTGTCAAAAAAAGATATAGCAGATCGCGATCACATTAGCCAAATTGGGTAATTACTTAACTTTGTTAACTATTTGAAGAAAGAAGGAGATTTTCTTGAATAATATTAAAGTAACGAAGGAAGGCAACTTAGAAACTACTTTAAGAGGAAAAGAAGTTCTATCTATCCCTACTTTAAATAAAGGCGTTGCGTTTTCAGCAGAGGAAAGAAAAAGCCTTGGATTAGACGGGCTGCTTCCTCCGACAATTCTGTCTCTTGATGAGCAGGCTAAACGCGCATACGAGCAGTTTCAGGCTCAGCCGGACCGCCTTCGCCAAAACGTATATTTGAATGATTTGCAAAACCGTAACGAAGTTCTTTTCTTTAAATTGCTTCAAAACCATCTTCGCGAAATGCTGCCGGTTGTTTACACACCGACTGTAGGTGAAGCGATTCAAGAATACAGCCATGAGTACAGAAGACCTCAAGGGATTTACCTTTCTATCGACAATGTGGAAGGCATTGAAGAAGCATTTGAAAACCTTCATGCCACTGCCGGCGATATTGATCTGATCGTTGCGACAGACTCAGAAAGCATCCTCGGAATCGGTGACTGGGGTGTAGGCGGAATCAACATCGCCATCGGTAAATTAGCTGTATACACAGCCGCTGCCGGTATTGATCCAAGCCGTGTTATTCCTGTCGTTCTTGACGTCGGTACGAACAATGAAAAACTTCTGAACGATCCTTTATACATCGGTAACCGCCATGAACGTATCCAAGGCGAACGTTATGAAGCTTTCATTGACGCTTATGTAAAAGCTGCGCTTAAATATTTCCCTAAAGCTCTTCTTCACTGGGAAGACCTTGGAAACAAAAACGCGCGCAATATCATGAAGAAATACAATCATGAAATTCTTACTTTCAACGATGATATTCAAGGTACTGGTGCGATTACGCTTGCAGGTGTGCTTGCAGCGATGAAGAAAACAGGCGCTTCTATTAAAGATCAGCGTGTGGTTGTCTTCGGTGCGGGATCTGCCGGAATCGGAATCGCTGACCAAATCCGCGACACTATGGTGCTTGCCGGTCTTTCTGAAGAAGAAGCCAACAAAGCATTCTACACAATGGACTACAGAGGCCTGTTAGTTGAAGGTATGGAAAACATTCTTGATTTCCAAGAGCCGTACCTGCGCACAGCTGAAGAAATTAAAGATTGGAAACGCGATGAAAATGGACAAATTCCTTTCATTGAAGTGATCCGTCAAGCAAAACCGACGATCTTAATCGGTACTTCAGGCCAAAGCGGCGCATTCAGTGAAGAAATCGTAAAAGAAATGGCAAAACATGTTGAGCGTCCGGTCATCATGCCGATGTCTAACCCGACACCGCTTGCTGAAGCCGTTCCTAGCGATCTTTTCAAATGGACTGACGGTAAAGTTCTTGTGGCAACAGGAAGCCCGTTTGACAATGTTGAGTACAATGGCGTTTCTCATGAAATCGGACAATCTAACAACGCATTCGCGTTCCCTGGACTTGGCCTCGGTTCAATCGTTGTAGAAGCGAAAGTGATTACTCCTGCAATGTTTGCGGCAACTGCTGACGCAATCGCAGAAAGCGTTGATTTTGAAACACCGGGTGCAGGTCTTCTGCCGAGCATGAGCGACTTACAAGAAGTTTCAATTAAAGTTGCGATCGCCGTAGCAGAAACTGCAATTAAAGAAGGCGTGGCAAACCGCATTCCTGAAAATGTAGAACAAGCCGTTCTTGATGCAATGTGGAAACCGCAATACAAACAAGTTGTAGCTAAATAATTTTACGATTAATTTTACAGTCCGAGGGAAAGCTTTTATATAAAGGCTAAAGTATACGGACATTAAGGATTTGGAGGAGAATATTTTGAGCTTCTTAGATATTTTAATCCTCCTGGCACCGATCTTTTTCGTGATCGTGCTGGGTTGGTTCGCAGGTCGCTTCGGAAGTTATGACGCGAAGTCAGCAAAAGGGGTAAGTACCTTAGTTACGAAGTACGCGCTTCCGGCGCATTTTATCGCCAGTATTTTAACCACTTCAAGAAGTGCGTTTTTAACACAGGTTCCTTTAATGATCGCTTTGATCATCGGGATCGTCGGATTCTATATCGTCATTCTGCTGGTTTGTAAATTCATCTTTAAGTATGATTTAACGAACTCATCTGTATTTTCTTTAAACTCAGCACAGCCGACATTTGCATTTATGGGTATTCCTGTACTCGGAAGCTTATTCGGCGCAAACGAAGTAGCGATTCCTATTGCCGTAACGGGTATCGTGGTTAACGCTATGCTTGATCCGATTGCGATCATTATCGCTACTGTCGGTGAGTCATCTAAGAAGCAAGACAGTGAAAATGAGAATTTCTGGAAAATGACTGGTAAGTCTATTCTTCACGGTCTTTCCGAACCGCTTGCGGCTGCACCGCTCATCAGTATCATCCTTGTGCTGTTCGGTGTAAGTCTTCCTGAGCTCGGCGATAAAATGCTTGAGCAGCTCGGAAGCACAACATCAGGTGTTGCGCTCTTCGCCGTCGGTGTAACTGTCGGTATCCGCAACATCAAGCTCAGTGTGCCGGCTTTCGGTATCGCTTTGTTAAAAGTTGCCGTTCAGCCTGCACTGATGTACTTGATCGCTCTTGCAGTCGGACTTCCGGCTGACCAGATCACAAAAGCGGTATTGCTTGTTGCATTCCCTGGATCTGCGGTAGCGGCGATGATTGCCACACGTTTCGAAAAACAAGAGGAAGAAACTGCGTCTGCGTTCGTGATCAGTGCGATTTTATCTCTAATCTCACTGCCGATCATCATTGCGCTGACTGCATAATGAAAAGCTCCCTGCTTCAGGGAGCTTTTTTAATTAGAATTGAAATTTAAAAGGCGAAAATCTCGTTTTTTTTCTGGGTTTCTTATGTTCTGAAGAAGCGGCTGTTTCTGAGAGGGGAGCTGTCTGGGCAAGTTCCTGGATGCGGGAGGCCAATGTCTGCAATTCGGCATTGAGGTCGTCGATTTCCCGTCTGTGCTGTAGAAGCTGATAAGACACACCTTCATCCGCCTTTTGTTTCAGCTGGCGTTCCAGCTCAGCTATTCTTGATAGCAGTTGGTCCCCGTCCTGTTTCTCTTTCGTGAGAATATCCAGTTTGCGTTCCAGCTCTGCCAACCTTTGTTCGGCGCCGCCGCTGTTTTTCGGCCGCTGCAAAATAAAGCCCGTCCGTTTTTTCGGCTGCCGGGGCACTTGCACGTCCAGCAGAGCAGTGCCTTCAGAAATTTGCCGTTTGACCGATTTCAGTACATCAAGGTCCTCAGGCGTAAAGGAATAATGCCCGAGCTCATTTCGTTCAGCCGGAAGATTCAGCTGCTTGACCCACCTTTGCACCGTTTTTGCGGAGACACCGAGTTCTTTCGCGGCCATGTTTGTATTCATGATCACATACCTCCTTTTCAGCTAGGTATTCGACCATGAGGCGGCGTTCCCTTCATGTTAGACAAAACAAGAAGGAATTCGCCAAAGAAAGCAACATTTCTTCAAAAAACGTTACGCTTCATACAATTCCAGCGGAAGCTTGTCGGGATCGAAGAAAAAGGTAAAGCGTTTCCCCGTCAGCGGATCGGTTCTGACCGGTTCTGTGTCGATGCCCTTTTCCTTTAACTCCCTGACAGCCGCTTCAAGATCGTTTACAGTGAAGGCGAGGTGCCGGAGACCTGCTGCTTCAGGACGGGTCGGCCGCTCGGGCGGATCGGGAAAGGAAAACAATTCAATCACATATGTGCCGTCCAGCGCCAGATCGAGTTTATAAGACCCGCGCTCCTTTCGATAGGTTTCTTTTATAATGCCGAAACCGAGCGTTTCGGTGTAAAAAGCTTTCGACTTTTCATAATCAGAGCATATGATTGCTATATGGTGGATGGATTTCAGCATATCCGCTCCTCCTTTTTTGTTTCAGTATAGCAGAGGCCGATTGCTTTTGACTGGTGATAAGCCCTATACTATAATGAGAATGTTACGCACAGGAAAACAGAGGTGAAGACCGTGTTAGACCGTTTACAGTCAATTGAACAACGATACGAAAAATTAAATGAGCTTTTAAGTGATCCGGAAGTGGTCAACGATCCGAAAAAGCTTAGAGAATATTCGAAAGAGCAATCTGATATACAGGAAACTGTTGAAGTCTATAGACAATACAGAGACGCATCAGAACAGCTTGCCGATGCGAAAGCAATGCTTGAGGATAAGCTTGATGCCGATATGAGAGAAATGGTGAAGGAAGAAATCTCCGAGCTGCAGGGAGAGACCGAAACCTTATCAGAGCGTTTGAAAGTGCTCCTCATCCCGAAAGACCCGAACGATGACAAAAACGTAATCATGGAGATCCGCGGCGCAGCGGGCGGAGAAGAAGCCGCGCTGTTTGCGGGAAATCTCTACAGAATGTACTCCCGTTATGCCGAAATCCAAGGCTGGAAGACCGAAGTCATGGAAGCAAACGTGACCGGAACGGGCGGTTACAAGGAAATCATCTTTATGATTACGGGAAAAGGCGCGTACTCCAAGCTGAAGTATGAGAATGGGGCGCACCGCGTGCAGCGGGTGCCGGAAACGGAATCAGGCGGCCGCATTCATACGTCTACGGCGACGGTGGCGTGTCTTCCGGAAGCGGAAGAAGTAGAAGTGGACATCCATGAAAAGGATATCCGCGTCGATACATTCGCATCAAGCGGACCGGGCGGACAGAGCGTAAACACGACAATGTCGGCCGTACGCCTGACGCATTTGCCGACGGGTGTCGTCGTATCCTGTCAGGATGAAAAATCTCAGATTAAAAACAAAGAAAAAGCGATGAAGGTGCTCCGCGCCAGAATCTATGACAAATTCCAGCAGGAAGCCCAGGCTGAATATGATCAGACACGCAAATCAGCCGTCGGTTCAGGCGATCGTTCTGAACGTATCCGCACATACAATTTCCCGCAAAACCGTGTGACGGATCACCGCATCGGACTGACGATTCAAAAGCTGGACCAAATCCTTGAAGGAAAGCTTGATGAAGTGGTTGAAGCGTTAATCGTAGAAGACCAGTCAAGCAAGCTCCAGCAGGCGGAAAATTAAGATGAAGACCGTTTTTGAAGCCCTAAGCTGGGCTTCTTCTTATTTAACCGAAGCGGGAAGAGAAAAAAACGCGGCCGAGCTGCTGCTGTTAAATGATACGGGAATGGATCGGAGCAAGCTTCTCGCAAGTCTGCAGGAGCCTGTCGGCGAGGATGAGCTATACCGTTTCAGACGGCATGTGGAAATGCATAAAGAAGGCATTCCGATTCAATATATTATCGGGAAAGAACAGTTTTACGGCAGGGAATTCTTTGTGAATGACGATGTTCTCATTCCGCGTCCGGAAACGGAAGAAGTCGTCTTTCATCTGCTGGACAGACAGAAGCGGGTGTTTTCTGAGGGAGAACGCCTGAATGTAATTGATATCGGAACGGGGAGCGGAGCCATTGCGGTGACGCTTGCACTTGAATGCGGACATTTTTCAGTATCGGCTTCGGACATTTCAAAAGAAGCGCTTCAGGTGGCGGAAAGAAATGCGCAAAACCTCGGAGCGGACGTCCGCTTTTTGCAGGGAGATCTTTTAACTCCTTTTATTTCATCAGGAATAAAAGCGGATATTATTGTGTCCAACCCGCCGTATATTTCTGAAGAAGAGATGGCGGAGTTATCCGATATCGTCCGTTTTCATGAGCCGCTTCATGCTCTTACGGACGGCGGAGACGGTTTAAAATTCTACAAGCGGTTTATGGAGGAGCTGCCTCTTGTCATGAAAGATAAAGCGCTTGTCGTCTTTGAAATCGGATATAATCAGGGAAAAGCCGTGAAAGACCTGTTCCGTCATTCCTTTCCGAATGCGGAAGTGGAAGTCATAAAGGACATCAATGGAAAAGACAGAACCGTATCCGCGGTCATCACATCATGAAAAAAGCCTGCCGGTGACGCACACGGCAGGCTTTTGTTACAATGGAAAGAAAATGAAAGGGGTATCCGCCTTGAAAAAAGCATTTGCTTTCGGCTGTATACTGGCCGCCGCAGCTTATGCGGCGGGGTTTGTTCTGCCGTTTGGCTTTGACGGCATTTTCGGTGCCGTTACGGCCGTTCTTATCATCACAGCGATCATCGTTTCCGGGTTGGCCGTAAGCGGAGCAGAACAGCGGGCCAATTATCATTCTGAAACAAAAGAAGGCCGGCACGCCCGTTTAAAGATGGCAGCCGTTTTCTTTTGCGCCGCTCTGCCTTCAGCCGTCTGTCTGCTGATTACGCTTCTGTAGCCGGACTTTGTCTTTGCAGCAATACGGAATCCCACACCCAATAGACGGCGGCTGTTAAAACCGCAAAAATATAAAAGGCCGAATTAGAAAACAGAGATTGGCCTGACGGCTGCAACAGACCGAAGATGATCCCGTTTGCGACAAATGACGTTCCTAAATAATAAAGGAAATAAAGCGGATGAAATCTCTTCGGCTTTTTATTCAAAAAGTATTGAAGCGGCAGCGCAAAAATCAAATAGGGAAACAAAAAATAAAATGCCATCGAAATGAAAGCCGCGAAAATAAATTGATGAACATACAAAATAGAATAAATGACAGACATACATGCCGCCGACAGCAGCACGGTGTAATTATATTTCATCTGAAAACCCTCCTATCAAAATAATATCGTACCATATTCTGAGTCTGTCAATGCAGATTATCAGCTTGCTAGATTTTTTTCTTCCCGCCGGTTTAAACCTTTTCGGTCATGTCCATAATGAGACTAGATAAAAAAGCACGGAGAGGAACGGTGGGGACCGATGAAACAGACAATGATGATCTGCATATATATTTTTCTTTTATTATCAGGAGCGCTTGCGGGCTTAACGAAAGAAGAAACAGCGCGGGCGTCAGCCAATGAGCCCGTTGTCATACCGGATGAAGCGATACGGCTTCGGATCTTAGCCAACAGTGATAACGATGAGGATCAAACGCTCAAGCGCCAGATCAGAGATGCTGTAAACAAGGAAATCACGGGCTGGGTGAAAGATATCACTTCTATTGAAGAAGCGCGGCGGCTCATCCGTTCAAAGCTTCCTGAAATTAAAGAAATCGCCAAACAAACAATGAAAGAAAAAGGTGCGCATCAATCCGTTTCAGTTGAATTCAATAAAATTTCGTTTCCGACAAAGCTTTACGGCAATATGGTCTATCCGGCCGGAAAATATGAAGCGATTTTAATTACCCTCGGCAATGGCGAGGGCGCCAACTGGTGGTGCGTCTTGTTTCCGCCGCTATGCTTCCTTGATTTTTCAAACGGTGAAGCGGTGAAAGATCAGGAAGACGGCGGACAGAAGCAGGAAGAAACGAAAAAACAGACAGAAAAAGTGATGGATGACGTCAAAGCGAAAGCTGATAAAGCGAAGAAAGAAAATAAAGATGACGATGATACTGAAGTGAAGTTTTTCCTCGTCGATTGGATTTCAGATCTGTTTTCCTGAAGCAAAAAGGCATAAATCCGGATTCGATTCATAGATTGGAAGAAAGAGTTGATCGAAACGGAGGGGAAATATATGTTTTATCAGCTGAGAGTGGCAAGAGATCAAGATACGGAGGCGCTGGAGGCCTTTTTGAAAAAGGCTGATACGGCACATGCGGAAATCGATCAGCAGATCAGCCGGTTTATCATGCTGGAGGACAGTGAGAAAGAGATTGCCGCCTGTCTCGGGATCGAAAAATTCAGCGGCGGAAAAGGGCTTCTCCGTTCACTCGTTATGTCGGACAGGCTGAACCAAAGCCATATCGTTACGCTGTTTCAAAGTATGGATGTGCTGTGCAAAAAACATGAAATTCAAGATGTCTACTTAGTCGCCAATCAGCCCTCATCTGCTGAATTTCTGAGTGTGATGGGATTTGAAGAATGCGCCGATGTGCCTGATGAACTGTATACGTCCGAGCATTTCCGCAATTCGTTATGCACAGAAGGTTCGTTTTTGATGGTGAAAACCTCTGCATAACCTCACTTATGCACAAAGTTATCCACTTATCGAAAAGTGTTGTCCACAGTTTGTGGATAACACTTGTTTTATTAAAGGACATCTTTTATACTTTCAAAAGGAATACATGAGAGAAAATAAAGTTTTACCGCTTTAAAATAAGGAGTTTGGTTATACATGAAAACAAGAAGATGGTTTGTGGATTCTTCCGCAAAATTATCCACAACCGATCCCCAGATTACACAAGCCGCGGAATTGCTCCGGCAGAATGAAGTTGTGGCTTTTCCGACAGAAACCGTTTACGGACTGGGCGCTAACGCTGAAAATACGGAAGCCGTAACGAAAATTTATGAGGCGAAAGGAAGGCCGAGCGATAATCCGCTGATTGTGCATATATCTGACATCAGCCAGCTTGATCGTTTTATCAGCCATATTCCTGAAACGGCGAAAAAGCTCATGACGCTTTTTTGGCCGGGCGCGCTGACCCTGGTCTTGCCGTGTAAGCCCGGCGTGCTGTCCCCCCGTGTCACCGCGGGACTTGAGACGGTAGCGGTCAGAATGCCTGATCATCCGGTGGCGTTAGCCCTCATCAGTTCGGCCGGACTGCCGATCGCAGCGCCGAGCGCCAATTTATCAGGAAAACCGAGCCCGACGAAGGCCGAGCATGTGGCTCATGATTTAAACGGCCGCATTGCCGGCATTGTGGACGGCGGAGCGACCGGAATCGGAGTGGAATCAACCGTTCTGTCCTGTACGGGGAAACAGCCCGTGCTGCTTCGTCCGGGCGGCGTGACAAAAGAACAGATTGAATCCGCAGCCGGTCCGGTTCTTGTGGATAAAGGGCTGACCGAAGAAGATCAGGTTCCTATTTCTCCCGGTATGAAATATACACACTATGCGCCTTCTGCGCCGATGGCTATTGCCGACGGCGGCGCTTTGAGAATTCAAGAGCTGGCTGACGAATATAAAAGCCGGGGAAAACGGATCGGCATTCTGACAACAGAGGAGAATGCCGGTAGGTACGAGGCTGATTTTATTAAGGTATGCGGCCGGCGCGCCGACCTTGAAACAGTGGCGACGGCCTTGTACGATGCGCTCCGCAGCTTTGATGATGCAAAAGTGGATATGATTATTTCTGAATCCTTTCCGGACACCGGAGTGGGACTCGCCATTATGAACAGGCTGATGAAGGCTGCGGGCGGCACCGTTATCCATTAACTTGTTCTACCCCTTTTCGGACATGCATAAGCTAAACAAGCGGGCACGTCCAAGGGGGTTTTTTATTTCATGTCGAATCTATTCATCGGGGAGCTTGTCTCCTTAAGCATCATGGCATTTGCTTTGGGGACGGATGCTTTTTCCGTCGGGCTCGGAATGGGAATGATTCAGCTGAAGAAAAAACAAATCTTTCATATAGGAATTGTCATCGGGCTGTTTCATGTCATCATGCCGCTGGCAGGAATGGCAGCCGGGCATCTGCTGTCCGGTTTTCTGGGGATGCTTGCCGTTTACATCGGCGGGTCTCTTCTTTTCATTTTAGGAGTGCAAATGATCATCGCTTCGTTTAAACAATCGGACGGGCCGCTCATATCTCCGGCAGGCTCGGGACTGTTCTTATTCGCGGTCGGTGTCAGTCTTGACAGTTTTTCTGTCGGGCTCAGCCTCGGGATGAACGGCTCCAACCCGATGCTGGCCGTTGCGCTGTTCGGAATCTTCAGCACCGTTTTAACATGGGCGGGGCTCTTGGCGGGAAGAAAGGTGCAATCATGGCTCGGCTCCTACAGCGAAGCCCTCGGCGGAGCCATTTTGATCGGATTCGGGCTGAAACTGCTTTTACCGATATAGGGCTGAGTAAAAAAGAAACGAAGATGCCGTTTCTTTTTTCTTCATTTATAATAGGCAGTAAGAGGTGACGGATATGAAAATAATCTTTGTTTGTACAGGCAATACGTGCCGCAGTCCCATGGCTGAGGCTCTTTTTAAATCCATTGCAGTAACGAAAGGGCTGGACGTCAGCGCAAGCTCTGCCGGAGTATTCGCGTCCCCGAACGGAAAAGCGTCGGCTCATGCCGTGGAAGCGCTGTTTGAAAAACGGATCGCTCTCAATCACAGTTCATCTCCCTTAACGGAAGAACATATCGAGACGGCCGATCTGGTGCTGACGATGACCGAACAGCATAAACAGCTGATCGAAAGCCGATATCAAAACAGTCATGGTAAAGTATTTACCATTAAAGAATACGTAACGGGAAAAAACGGCGATATTTCTGACCCGTTCGGCGGTCCGCTTGATGTTTATAAAAGGACGCGGGACGAACTGGAGGAACTGCTGACCCTTTTGGCTGACCAATTGCTTGACGGAAAAAGCAAGTAATCTGTCAGAAAATCTGCAAACAGGTCATTTGCAAAACGAATATGAAAGAGTAGAATAAAATCAACGGATTTCGTAAAAAAGGACAAGCACACTGGGCTCTGTCTTCGCCCAGCCACACCTAGGAGGTAAATGAATGAAAGTAGCTATTGCGTCAGATCACGGCGGCGTCCATATCCGCGAAGAAATCAAAAGTCTGCTGGATGAATTGCAGATTGAATACATTGATATGGGCTGTGAATGCGGCAGCGGTTCTGTTGATTATTCTGACTACGCTTTTCCGGTAGCGGAAAAAGTGGTGAACGGTGAAGTTGACAGGGGAATTTTAATTTGCGGCACAGGCATCGGCATGAGCATTTCCGCAAACAAGGTAAAAGGAATACGCTGTGCGCTTGCGCATGACACCTTCAGCGCAAAAGCGACGCGGGAACACAATGATACGAATGTTCTTGCGATGGGGGAGCGCGTCATCGGCCCGGGTCTGGCGCGCGAAATCGCAAAAATCTGGCTGACGACTGAATTTACGGGCGGCCGCCACGAACGGCGGATCGGCAAAATCGCAGATTACGAAGAAAAAAATCTGTAAGAGGTGCTGGACAATGGAAGAGATGAAGCGAAAATGGACGGACATGCTGACTGAATTTCAAGAGCAGGCCGAACTTAAGGACGGCAGTCTGCTGGTCATCGGGTGCAGTACGAGTGAAGCCGCCGGAAGCCGGATCGGCACCGCGGGGAGCGGCGATTGGGCTGAATTGATTTACGGCGGACTTGCCCGGTTCAAGGAAAAAACGGGTGTTCATCTTGCTTTTCAATGCTGCGAGCATTTAAACAGGGCGCTTGTCATTGAGGCGGAAACGGCCGAGCGGTTCAGGCTCCCCATCGTTTCAGCCGTCCCCGTCCCGAAAGCGGGCGGAGCGATGGCTTCATATGCATACCGGCAAATGCAATCTCCCGTGCTCGCTGAATCGATTCAGGCTGACGCCGGAATTGACATCGGTGATACGTTCATCGGCATGCATTTAAAACCCGTTGCCGTCCCTGTCCGGATATCAAGCCGTGAGCTCGGAGAAGCGCATGTGACGATGGCCCGGACAAGGCCGAAGCTGATCGGCGGAATTCGCGCCGTTTATGAATGCGAATGATGAAAATGCTTTTCCTATATAATGTTCGTGTTTTCCAATTAAATATTGTGTTTTTTTTAAATAAGCTGTTACATTCACCTGAAAAACCATGTACAATAAGGGTGGTAAAAATAAAGAACAGGAAACGGATAGGAGAGGATTTCGCTGATGAAACATTTACCTGCACAAGATCAACAAGTGTTTAACGCCATTAAAAATGAGCGTAAGCGTCAACAGACTAATATCGAATTAATTGCTTCTGAAAACTTCGTGACGGAAGCGGTAATGGAAGCGCAAGGCTCTGTTTTAACAAACAAATATGCTGAAGGCTACCCCGGCAAACGCTACTACGGCGGCTGTGAGCACGTTGATGTCGTCGAGGACATCGCCCGCGACCGCGCGAAAGAGATTTTCGGAGCTGAGCATGTAAACGTTCAGCCGCACTCAGGCGCTCAGGCGAACATGGCTGTTTACTTCACGATTTTAGAGCACGGCGACACGGTGCTCGGGATGAACCTCTCCCACGGCGGCCACTTAACACACGGAAGCCCGGTTAATTTCAGCGGCGTTCAATACAACTTTGTTGAATACGGTGTCGATAAAGACACGCAATATATAGATTATGAAGATGTTCGTGAAAAAGCGCTGGCGCATAAGCCGAAACTGATCGTTGCCGGAGCAAGCGCGTATCCCCGCACGATCGACTTTAAAAAATTCCGCGAAATCGCTGATGAAGTCGGCGCTTACTTCATGGTCGACATGGCGCACATCGCGGGTCTTGTCGCGGCCGGCCTTCATCCGAATCCGGTTCCTTACGCTGACTTTGTAACGACAACGACTCACAAAACACTTCGCGGACCGCGCGGAGGAATGATCCTTTGCCGTGAAGAGTTCGGCAAAAAGATTGATAAATCCATTTTTCCGGGCATCCAAGGCGGACCGCTTATGCATGTCATCGCGGCCAAAGCCGTTTCTTTCGGGGAAGTGCTTGAAGAAGATTTCAAAACATATGCGCAAAACGTCATCTCGAACGCGAAGCGTCTTGCTGAATCTCTGACCAAAGAGGGCATTCAGCTCGTATCAGGCGGAACGGATAACCACCTCGTGCTTGTCGACCTCCGTTCTCTCGGTCTGACCGGAAAAGTCGCTGAACATGTTCTTGATGAAATCGGCATTACATCTAATAAAAACGCGATCCCTTATGATCCGGAAAAACCGTTTGTCACAAGCGGAATCCGTCTCGGTACGGCAGCTGTGACAAGCCGCGGATTTGACGGTGACGCACTTGAAGAAGTCGGCGCCATCATCGGCCTTGCGCTGAAAAATCATGAAGACAAAGCAAAGCTTGAAGAAGCAAGACAGCGTGTATCTGCCTTGACTGAAAAGTTTCCTTTATATAAAGAACTGGACTATTAATAAGGAAGAAATCCGCCGGAAGCCTAATCCGGCGGGTTTTTTTATGATTTTCTTGAAACTGTTTGTCTTTTTCTGTAGAATCAATAGAAGTGTGAAAAAGTTACTCGGACAACAAAAAAGGAGCTGAACACAGTATGGGAAAGGTTTACGTATTTGATCATCCTTTAATCCAGCATAAGCTGACATATATTCGGAATGAAAATACAGGCACAAAGGATTTCAGAGACCTTGTGGACGAAGTTGCATCACTGATGGCGTTTGAAATTACACGTGATCTTCCTCTTAAAGAAGTGGAAGTGAAAACACCTGTTCAAACAGCCACATCCAAAGTGATTTCAGGTAAGAAACTCGGTATCGTGCCGATCCTGAGAGCGGGTCTCGGAATGGTTGACGGCATGCTGAAATTAATCCCTGCGGCCAAAGTGGGACATGTCGGATTATACCGTGATCCGGAAACCTTAAAACCGGTGGAATACTATGTTAAGCTTCCTTCTGATGTGGAAGAACGTGATTTTATTGTCGTGGACCCGATGCTTGCAACGGGAGGCTCTGCGGTTGAAGCAATAAACAGCCTGAAAAAACGCGGGGCGAGAAACATTCGTTTCATGTGTCTCGTAGCGGCTCCTGAAGGCGTGGAAGAGCTGCAGAAACACCATTCAGACGTTGATATTTACATCGCGGCCCTGGATGAAAAGCTGAATGAAAAAGGCTATATCGTTCCGGGTCTCGGTGACGCGGGTGACAGACTGTACGGAACAAAATAAATCGGAAAACCTCATTCAGAGGTTTTCTTTTTTTATCCAAATTTTTGCTGAAAGGGGAGAGTTCATACATTTATAGGTGAATTTGTGAACATTCTGTGTATGCTTCCGGTATAAAAAGTTTTTTAACTTTAAACAGATTGACACATGTTAGGGGCTATTGTATGCTAAACGAGGGTATTATGAGAAGGTTTTCATTCCTTTCATTTCTAGTATCCATCCTCATTTTAAATCCTCCAAAAAAACCCGTTATATGAGGATTTATCTAAGCGAATGAAACAGCATCCCGCATCAGGAGGATGAGTGGTTTTTTCGAACAGGCCGTTTTTTTGCGGGACAAAAAAGGCCTTCTGCAAAGGGTTAACCGCATGTATGCCGTATCCAGGAATTATATTACTTTTTCATCAGGAGACAGATAGTTGATGGACGATCCCAATCTTACATTCAGCAGACAACGGAGATATGTATTTGTGATCTTGGCAATCTATTTGCTGGGATATGGTCTTACGGCGTATAAAACTGTTTTTCTAGGCCTCTTTTTGGGAACTGTTTTCAGTTTGTTTAATCTGTGGCTCTTGACCAGAAGAATGAATGCTTTTGACAAGGCCGTAGCGAAAGGAAAGTCCATACGATCACTCGGGAGCGCAGCGCGTTGGTGCAATGCGATACTTGCGATGGCTATCGCCTTTAAATATCCCGACAAAGTCAGTGTGGCAAGTGTGATTATTGGATTAATGACAATTTATCCCGTCATTATGATAGATTCCATTATTCAGCTCAAACGTTCATCAATGGAAGAGAGGTGAAAACCCATTGAATCACGATTACAGAACTATTGATTTGTATGGTCTTACTTTTAATCTGACAAACATTCTGATGATTACTGTGGCAAGTGTGATTGTGCTGCTGATTGCGATTCTTACTACGAGAACGCTGTCCATCCGTCCGGGAAAAGCCCAGAACTTCATGGAATGGATTGTTGATTTTGTCCGCAATATTATAGGCAGTACAATGGATTTAAAGACAGGGGCTAACTTCTTGGCGCTTGGTGTAACCTTGCTGATGTACATATTTGTATCAAATATGCTGGGGCTGCCGTTTTCTGTAACGGTCGGACACGAGCTTTGGTGGAAATCACCGACGGCTGATCCGGCTATTACTCTGACTCTAGCCGTTATGGTCGTGTCATTAACACACTATTACGGCGTGAAGATGAAAGGTTTGAAGGAATATTCTAAGGATTACCTCAGACCGGTTCCGCTTATGTTCCCGATGAAGATCATTGAGGAGTTTGCGAATACGCTGACACTCGGACTTCGTCTTTACGGTAACATTTTCGCCGGGGAAATTCTTCTTGGCCTTCTTGCAAATCTGGCGACGAATTTCTACTCAAACAGTTTCTTTCTCGGTTTGGTCGGCACAGTCGGAGCCATTATTCCGATGCTTGCATGGCAGGCGTTCAGCTTGTTCATCGGTACCATCCAGGCATTTATCTTTACGATGCTGACGATGGTGTACATGTCACACAAAATCAGTCATGATCATTAAAATCATATATCCAATTCGGATAACATTTTAAAGGAGGAACTTTTTCATGAATTTAATAGCAGCTGCGATTGCAATCGGTTTAGGTGCACTTGGTGCAGGTATTGGTAACGGTTTGATTGTTTCACGTACGGTAGAGGGAATTGCCCGTCAGCCGGAAGCAGGAAAAGAACTTAGAACTCTTATGTTCATGGGTATCGCATTGGTTGAGGCCCTTCCAATTATCGCTGTCGTTATCGCGTTCTTAGCGTTCTTTGGCTAAGCATAAAAGCCTTATATGAACTAAAAATGGCGAAGATCACTCTAAGAGAACCTTCGCCATTGCTTTATGTCTGATAAGCAGGCCGTCTTGAAACGGCTTTTATCAGCAGAGAAAACCTGCAGAAGGGAGTTGCCGTAGTAGATGTCTCAATTACCTCTTGAATTAGGACTGTCGTTTAACGGCGGAGATATCCTATTCCAATTGTTAGCTATGTTAGTTTTATTAGCGCTTCTCAAGAAATTCGCTCTTGGACCGCTATTAAATATAATGAAACAGCGTGAAGATCATATCACCGGCGAAATTACGTCCGCTGAAGAAAGAAATAAAGAAGCGCAGAAGCTGATTGAAGAGCAGCGCGTTCTTTTAAAAGAAGCGAAACAGGAATCACAATCACTCATTGAAAATGCGAAAAAACTGGGTGAAAAGCAGAAGGAAGATATTATCCAGGCTGCGCGCGCCGAGTCTGAAAGATTAAAAGAAGCGGCGAGAACCGAAATTGTCAAAGAAAAAGAACAAGCGGTTTCCGCACTTCGCGAGCAAGTCGCATCACTTTCTGTCTTAATCGCATCGAAAGTGATCGAAAAAGAGCTTGATGAACAAGCCCAGGAGAAACTGATTCAGGACTATCTTAAAGAGGTAGGAGAGAGCCGATGAGTGGATCTGCTGTCTCTAAACGATACGCGTCAGCGCTTTTCGACATTGCCGTTGAGACTTCTCAAATCAATGAAATCGAAGAAGAGCTTACCGTACTAAAAGAAGTTTTCCGAAACGAAGCCGGATTACAGGAAGTGTTAAGCCATCCGAAGGTATCGGCTGCTAAGAAAAAAGAGCTGATTCAGCAATCGTTCGGCGCACTGTCTGAGTCTGTGCTGCATACGATTTTTCTTCTGATTGACCGCCGCCGGTCTTCGATTGTGCCTGATCTCACAGACGAGTTTATCAAACTTGCCAATCAGGCCCGTCAGACAGAGGATGCGGTTGTTTATTCAGTAAAACCGCTGTCAGAAGCGGAAATGTTATCATTATCTCAAGTGTTTGCAAAAAAAGCCGGAATCGCTTCGCTCAGAATCAGAAATGAAGTGCAGACGGATTTAATAGGCGGCATTAAAGTCCGCATTGGAAACCGGATTTATGACGGAAGCGTGAGCGGAAAGCTTGAGCGCATGGAACGTCAACTTGCCGGAGGAAATCGATAGAAGGGGTGAAACCTAAGTGAGCATCAAAGCTGAAGAGATTAGCACGCTGATAAAGCAGCAAATTCAAAATTACCAATCTGAAATTGAAGTTCATGACGTAGGTACAGTCATCCAAGTCGGAGACGGTATTGCGCGTGTGCACGGCCTTGACAATTGTATGGCCGGTGAACTTGTTGAGTTTTCAAACGGCGTTTTGGGTATGGCTCAAAACCTTGAAGAATCCAACGTAGGTATCGTTATCTTAGGACCTTACAGAGATATCCGTGAAGGTGATGAGGTCAAAAGAACGGGCCGCATCATGGAAGTTCCTGTAGGTGAAGAATTAATCGGACGTATCGTCAACCCGCTCGGACAGCCGGTAGACGGAATGGGCCCGATTCTGACAAGCAAAACCCGCCCGATCGAAAGCCAGGCACCAGGCGTAATGGACCGTAAATCGGTACATGAGCCGCTGCAAACGGGTATCAAAGCGATCGACGCGTTAATTCCGATCGGCCGCGGACAGCGTGAGCTGATTATCGGGGACCGTCAGACAGGTAAAACATCTGTTGCGATTGATACAATCTTAAACCAAAAAGACCAAGACATGATCTGTGTGTATGTAGCGATCGGTCAAAAAGAATCTACAGTACGCGGCGTGGTGGAAACACTTCGTAAGCATGGCGCGCTTGATTACACGATTGTTGTGACGGCGTCTGCTTCACAGCCGGCTCCGCTTCTTTACCTTGCACCGTATGCAGGGGTGACAATGGGTGAAGAATTCATGTACAACGGCAAGCACGTTCTCGTCGTATATGATGATTTATCCAAACAAGCGGCCGCTTACCGTGAGCTGTCATTGCTTCTTCGCCGTCCGCCGGGCCGTGAAGCATTCCCTGGGGATGTATTCTATCTTCACTCCCGTCTGCTTGAGCGCGCAGCCAAGCTGAGTGACGCTAAAGGCGCAGGATCAATTACGGCGCTGCCGTTCGTCGAAACACAAGCAGGAGATATCTCCGCTTATATCCCGACAAACGTCATTTCCATTACTGACGGACAGATTTTCCTTCAATCCGACTTATTCTTCTCAGGCGTGCGTCCTGCGATCAATGCCGGATTATCCGTATCCCGTGTCGGCGGATCAGCCCAAATCAAAGCGATGAAGAAGGTAGCGGGAACATTGCGTCTTGACCTTGCTTCATACCGTGAACTTGAAGCATTCGCCCAATTCGGATCTGATCTTGACCAGGCGACTCAGGCGAAACTGAACCGCGGTGCGCGTACAGTTGAAGTGCTGAAACAAGACTTGAATAAGCCGCTTCCGGTTGAAAAACAGGTAGCCATTCTTTATGCGCTGACAAAAGGATATCTTGATGATATTCCGGTTGCGGATATCAGACGTTTTGAAGAAGAGTACTACATGTACCTTGATCAAAACCATAAAGATCTGCTTGACGGCATTGCGAAAACAGGAAACCTTCCTGCTGATGAAGACTTCAAAGCTGCAATCGAAGGCTTCAAACGCACATTTGCACCAAGCAACTAACCCTTAGAAGATGAGAGAAAAAGGTTCTCTTTTTCTCTCTTTTTACGCAAATGAAGAATAAAGGTGGTGAAATCTTTGGCCTCATTACGCGATATTAAGTCAAGGATCACGTCAACGAAAAAAACAAGCCAGATTACAAAAGCCATGCAGATGGTATCCGCTGCGAAGCTGAACCGTGCGGAAACCAACGCGAAGTCATTTGCTCCGTATATGGATAAGATCCAGGAGGTTGTGTTTAACGTCGGAAAAGGCGCGAAAAACGCGAAACACCCGATGCTTGTCTCAAGAGATGTGAAAAAGACGGCGTATCTCGTCATTACGTCTGACCGCGGGCTTGCGGGTGCGTTTAACAGTTCGGTTTTGCGAAACGCTTACCGCACCATTCAAGAACGCCATCAGTCTAAAGATGAATACACGGTGATTGCAATCGGCAGAGTCGGCCGCGATTTCTTTAAAAAACGGGAAATGCCGATTTTGTCTGAGTTAGTAGGGCTTGGCGACGAGGTCACTTTTGCTCAGATTAAGGATTTGACCCGTCAGACGGTTCAAATGTTTATCGACGGCGCTTTTGATGAACTGTATTTGGTGTATAACCATTTCGTCAGTGCGATTTCACAGGAAGTGACGGAGAAAAAAGTGCTGCCTTTAACGGATTTCGGAACGAGCGGCGGGAAGCGCACGGCTTCTTACGAGTTCGAACCGGATGAAGAAGAGGTGCTCGAAGTGCTGCTTCCTCAATATGCGGAAAGCTTAATTTACGGCGCGCTTCTTGACAGTAAAGCAAGTGAACACGCTGCGAGAATGACAGCGATGAAAAATGCGACTGATAATGCGAAAGAACTCATTGATTCACTTTCGCTTTCATATAACCGCGCGCGTCAAGCGGCGATTACACAAGAAATTACCGAAATTGTCGGCGGTGCAGCCGCTTTAGAATAGAAAGATTTTGTCAGGAGGGATAGCGATGAAGAAAGGACGCGTAAGTCAGGTGCTTGGACCGGTTGTCGACGTACGTTTCGAGGACGGCCACTTGCCTGCGATTTATAATGCGATTAAAGTTTCACAGCCAGCTACAGGCGAAAATGAAGTAAGCATCGATCTAACGCTAGAGGTTGCTCTTCATTTAGGCGATGATACAGTCCGTACAATTGCCATGGCATCTACGGACGGAATTCAGCGCGGAATGGAAGCAGTTGATACAGGTGCTCCGATTTCCGTTCCTGTCGGTGATGTGACTCTCGGACGCGTATTTAACGTACTGGGAGATAAAATTGATTTAAATGAACCGCTGCCTGCGGATGCTCAAAAGGACCCGATCCACAGATCAGCTCCTTCATTCGATCAGCTTTCAACTGAGGTTGAAATTCTTGAAACGGGAATTAAGGTCGTTGACCTGCTCGCTCCTTACATCAAGGGCGGTAAAATCGGATTGTTCGGCGGTGCCGGTGTAGGTAAAACCGTATTAATCCAGGAATTAATCAACAACATCGCGCAAGAGCACGGCGGTATTTCCGTATTCGCCGGTGTAGGAGAGCGTACTCGTGAAGGGAACGACCTTTTCTACGAAATGAGCGATTCAGGCGTTATCAAGAAAACAGCCATGGTCTTCGGACAAATGAACGAGCCGCCGGGCGCACGTATGCGTGTAGCACTGACTGGTCTTACAATGGCTGAGCATTTCCGTGATAAACAAGGACAGGACGTACTGTTCTTTATCGATAACATTTTCCGTTTCACACAAGCGGGTTCAGAGGTTTCCGCGCTTCTCGGCCGTATGCCTTCTGCGGTTGGTTATCAGCCGACGCTTGCGACAGAAATGGGTCAGCTTCAAGAGCGTATTACGTCTACAAACGTTGGTTCAGTTACATCTATCCAGGCGATCTACGTGCCTGCCGATGACTACACTGACCCGGCTCCGGCGACGACGTTCGCTCACTTGGACGCAACGACTAACCTTGAGCGTAAATTGACTGAAATGGGTATCTACCCTGCGGTTGATCCGCTGGCTTCCACTTCCCGCGCGCTTGCTCCGGAAATTGTCGGAGAAGAGCATTATGCGGTGGCGCGTGAAGTTCAGTCAACGCTTCAGCGTTACAAAGAACTGCAGGATATTATCGCAATTCTTGGTATGGATGAATTGGGTGAAGAAGACAAGCTTGTCGTTCACCGCGCACGCCGTATCCAGTTCTTCCTTTCTCAAAACTTCCACGTAGCTGAGCAGTTTACGGGACAAAAGGGTTCTTACGTGCCTGTTAAAGAAACAGTTAAAGGCTTTAAAGAAATCCTTTCCGGTAAATATGACCATCTTCCGGAAGATGCATTCCGTCTTGTGGGACGCATTGAAGAAGTCATTGAGAATGCAAAAGAGATGGGTGTAGAAGTTTAATCTGGTCCTAGGAGGGTAAAAGCATGAAGACCGTTAAAGTCAATATCGTTACTCCCGACGGCCCAGTATATGATGCTGATATTGAAATGGTAAGCGTAAGAGCCGAGAGCGGTGATCTCGGTATCTTGCCGGGCCATATTCCGACCGTGGCTCCGCTTAAAATCGGCGCTGTCCGCCTTAAAAAAGACGGACAGACCGACTTGGCGGCTGTCAGCGGCGGATTTTTAGAAGTCCGTCCTGATCAGGTCACTATCCTTGCACAAGCTGCTGAAACAGCGGACAGCATTGATAAAGAGCGCGCCCTTGCTGCGAAAAAGCGGGCGGAAGACCGTTTGAACAAACGATCAGATGATACTGACATTCGTCGGGCTGAGCTTGCGTTACAGCGGGCTGTAAACAGATTGGATGTTGCAGGAAACTAAAAAAGAATCCTTCTCGGCTGTCTGAGAAGGATTCTTTTTCTATATTAACGCATAAGAGATTCATAGACGCCGATAAGCGGATGATCCTCTTCTTTTTGCAGATATAAATGTTCACAGCAGTTGTCAGTGTGCCACGTTTTGTTTCCTCTTCGCACGCCCGTCGTATAGGCGCCGTCCGTATACGGATATGGTTTAACGATCCATTCGGCATCGTCATGGTGTCTGATGGCGCAATCAATGACATACACACTGAGCATTTTCTCAAATTCGTCAATCGGCAGATTCCAGTCCGCCAATAGCAGCTCTTTTATGCTGCGGAAGTAGAGAGCTTCTAATTTCTTCAGGCTTCCGTGTGAATAATCAAGAGAAATGTTGAAAAACTGACATAATTCTTTCAGTTCCTCTGTTTGAGACTGTCTATAATCATAGTAGAATGCTATCGCTTCCCACTCGTGGTCAAATACGGGCAGTGATTCTCCATACTGCTTTTCCGGATGAAAAAAGGAATGATTCATATTCCCATCTCCTTTCCAAAAAAGTATACCATGCGGGAGAACGGACATTTAAGCGGGGATTGCCCCTAATTTTGGATAAAAATTCTGCTGTGAAAATGATCATCTTTCTCTTTTCTTCTTATATAATAAGAGAGGATATGAGGGGCGGAAAAATGAAAGGAGATGGAATGTGTGAATGTATTGGGGCAGCAGGCCGCAATCAGCATTCTGGTTCATCTGGTATGCATTGCGGTGACATGGTGGGCGCTACAGGCCGTCAACTTTGATCCGCTGATCCGAAAAGGAAAAATAGTGCAGGCAAGGCTGCTGATTATTCTTCTTACCATTGCGATCGGAACGGCAGTCGCTGACTTCTTTTTAGATTATCTTACCTATTCGAAGCAGCTTCCATACTTGTTTTAAGGTGTTTCGTCAGTTGAAATGAAGGGAATCGCTGGGGGAGAAACCAATTTTTCTTCACCCGTTTGGCGAGTTTTGACGAAGTTTTCCATGTATCGCTTTCCCCGGCTCCGGCAAAAATGGGAGTAGGGGGGAGAGATCGATATGAAGAAAAAAAGAGCAGGCCGTATCATCTTGTTTTTTGTTTTTTTAAGCGCCTTAATTGCGGTATTTCATTCCATTCATGCAAGTGAGCTGTCTCCGCTTGCCCAGATTGCCGAAGGAATGGAGCGGCAGCATGTCACTGTAGATGAGTGGACGCTTCATGCGAAAGAAAATCTGAACCTGTCACTGAGTGAATTTGATGACAAGGTGAAAGAACTGAAGACGCAGAATCCGCAATATCAGTGGGAAACCGCTCAAGAAGATAAGATTGTAAAGGCTGTCGGCACGTATTCTGACAAAAAAAATCATACAACTTTTAAACTGCAGCTCGTCACTACCCTCAAAAACCAGAACCCAACTTCGTATTTATTATATGAGCAAATGAGCCCGGAGCAACCGGAAAACTGGAATGATACATATGAACAGTTTGAACGGCAGGCACATGACATATTTCAAAATAAAGTATATATTTTTACTTGTCTAAAGGGTCATTTAAATGATAATATGAGTATTGTTTTGCAAAAAAAAGCAGAACAGCTCATGAAAGAATTTGAAGCAAGTCCAGTTGAACATGTAGTTGAGCCTCATTTCGTTTCTGTTTCTGCATTTACATATAAGTGGACAGATTACATCATGACATCTAAACATAAGATGAATGTGCAAATTGCGCTTAGAAGTGCGGGAATGGGCGAAAAACATACCGTTACGGTTGGCACACCAATCGTGACAACTGAATATTAATATAGAGAATATAGGGACGCGGAGGGGAATACCTTGGAAAAAATCATCGTCCGCGGCGGTCAGAAGTTAAACGGCACAGTGAAAGTTGAAGGAGCAAAAAATGCCGTTTTACCTGTTATCGCTGCATCTTTATTAGCAAGTGAAGAAAAAAGCGTAATATGTGATGTACCTACGCTCTCCGATGTATATACAATTAATGAAGTGTTGCGTCATTTAGGAGCAGATGTGCATTTTGAGAATAATGAAGTTACGGTAAACGCTTCTTACGCTTTAGAAACAGAAGCACCTTTTGAATATGTGCGTAAAATGCGCGCGTCAGTGCTTGTAATGGGCCCTCTATTAGCCCGTACGGGTCATTCAAGAGTAGCGCTTCCGGGCGGCTGCGCTATCGGTTCAAGACCGATTGACCAGCATTTAAAAGGCTTTGAAGCAATGGGTGCAAAAATCAAAGTAGGCAACGGCTTTATTGAAGCGGAAGTGGAAGGCCGTCTGCAGGGCGCAAAAATCTATTTAGATTTCCCAAGTGTGGGTGCGACAGAAAACTTGATTATGGCAGCTGCATTAGCTGAAGGAACAACAACGCTTGAAAACGTGGCAAAAGAGCCTGAAATCGTTGACTTAGCGAACTATATCAATGCAATGGGCGGAAAAATCCGCGGAGCCGGCACAGGCACCATTAAAATTGAAGGTGTCGAGAAGCTTCGCGGCGTAAGACACAATATCATTCCTGACCGTATTGAAGCGGGTACTTTCATGGTGGCTGCGGCTATTACGGAAGGAAATGTATTAGTAAAAGGTGCCGTTCCTGAGCATCTTACGTCTTTAATTGCGAAGATGGAAGAAATGGGAGTCAAAATTACGGATGAAGGAGAAGGCCTTCGTGTCATCGGCCCTGCCCAGCTGAAGCCGATCGACATCAAAACGATGCCTCACCCCGGATTCCCGACTGACATGCAGTCGCAAATGATGGCGCTCCTTCTCCGTGCGAGCGGAACAAGCATGATTACTGAAACTGTGTTTGAAAACCGTTTTATGCATGCTGAAGAATTCCGCCGGATGAATGGCGACATTAAAATTGAAGGACGTTCTGTGATCATTAACGGTCCTGTACAGCTGCAAGGCGCAGAAGTTGCCGCTACGGACCTGCGTGCGGGCGCGGCGCTGATTCTTGCGGGATTAGTGGCTGAAGGTCATACACGCGTTACGGAACTGAAGCACTTGGATCGCGGTTATGTGGATTTCCATAAAAAACTTGCGGCTCTCGGCGCTGACATCGAGCGTGTCGTTGATGAAACGGCAGCAGAACAAGAAAGCAAAGAAGCCGTTACTGACTTAAACGCATAAAGGTTATAAAAACAGTATGTCAATCTGGCATACTGTTTTTTTTATAGGGTTTATCATCATTATTATGCTCTGATTTTCAAAAAAGAATACGTTTTTGGCGTGAAAAATCGAATAAAGATTCTGTCCAAAAGGAAGTCATATTAGCTTGTCCCTGCCCATAAGATGAAGTAGAGTCGAATCCCAAGCAGGAGGCAGCTGATATATGAAACCCATTGTATTTCTACTATCTGGGCTATGTGTACTTATTCTTCTTGTTCCCACCATTCTCGTTCTTCCGTTTCAGGCAGAAAAAGGAGCGGCCGCGAACAAAGAGCCCGGGCACAAAACAGCACACACCATACGAGAGACAAAAGGAGCAGAAACATTGAAAGAATCACCTGTATCCATTCCGGTTTATCGGACATCCAAACAATCTGTAGAGAACATTCCGCTTGAAGAGTACGTGACCGGAGTTGTAGCTTCCGAAATGCCCGTTGACTTTAAACCGGAGGCCTTAAAAGCCCAGGCGCTCGCTGCCCGGACATTTATTGTCAGACTGATGGTCGCTGACTCAGCCGTTCAGGCGCCTAAAGGATCGCTGGTGGATGACACACAGATGTTCCAAGTCTATCAAAGCAAGAGCCAGCTGAAAAAAGAATGGGGTTCTGAGTACGCACAAAACCTTAAGAAAATCACAAACGCGGTGGCCGGCACCCAAGGAAAGATTTTAACGTATGACAACAAACCGATTGAGGCATCTTTTTTCTCTACAAGCAACGGCTATACGGAAAATGCGGAAGCCTATTGGACAAGCGCCATTCCTTATTTAAAGAGTGTAAAAAGCCCCTGGGATAAGAAATCGCCTAAATATCTCGCCACCCAGACCTTCAGTGTGTCTGAGTTTCAGCAGAAGCTCGGCGTGCAGCTTTCAGGTCAAAGCACGGTGGGGCAGATTACGGCCAGAACACCGGGGCATCAAGTGGCGACGGCCGTCATAAACGGCAAGAAGCTGAAGGGCAGAGACATCCGGGAAAAACTCGGACTCCGGTCTGCCGACTTTGAATGGAAACGAAACGGGAACAGCATCACCATTACGACAAAGGGGTTCGGCCATGGCGTGGGTATGAGCCAGTACGGAGCCAATTACATGGCGGAGCAGGGAAAATCCGTGGCGGACATCGTCAAGCATTACTATCAGGGAGTGAACATTTCCGAGGCCGCTTCATTTTTAAACAAATATATGGCGAAAAAGTAGACGCTGACATCAGCGTCTTTTTTCGGAAAACTCTTCCATAAACGGTAAAACAACCAACGGACTCATATAACGAAAGGCTAAAGGCTGACAATTGCGGATAGATGGCTGCGCACCGGGTGAAAATCACTGATAAAAATGCCGCTTCTATGTGAATGTACGCAAAAATAATGAGGAAGCCCGTCCTATTTATTTCCCTTTTCATCTCATTTACGATAAATATTGTTCGGCGTTGAACGTAAATCTATTGAAAAGGGGAAAAAGCAATGAAAAAAACATTTTCACTCATACTTATGCTCGGATTGATGCTGACTGCTGCATCTCCTGCTTTTGCTGCTGAGAAAGCAGACGAGAACACTCTTTTATTCAGAAACAATACCGCCATTTTACTTGATGCGAGCGGCAGTATGGCGAAACGGATAGACGGCGTATCTAAATACAATATGGCAAAAGATGAAATCATCCGTTTTGCGGATCGAATTAAGTCTACATCACAAGTCAGAATGACGGTTTTCGGTTCGGAAGGCAATAATAAAAATTCTGGAAAAGTTCAATCATGTGAAGCCATTCGCGGTGTGTACGGGTTCCAAAAGTTTGACAGACAAAGCTTCCTCAACTCTTTGAACGGAATCGGGCCTACAGGCTGGACACCGATTGCAAAAGCATTAGAAGATGCGAAGGCTTCTTTTAACGGTGTTCATAAATTCGGCTTTAAATCCGTTTACCTGTTGACAGACGGTGAGGAGACATGCGGCGGAGATCCTATTAAGACGGCGAAAGAACTACGCAAACATCATATTAAAGTCAACGTGATCGGTTTTGACTTTAAGGAAGGCTTCAACGGCCAGCTGCACGCGATTGCCGGAGCGGGCGGAGGAAAATATTACGAAGCTCACAGCCAAAAGGATATGAACCGTATCTTTACAATGGAAGCGAGATCATTAGCGGAATAAGAAAAAGGTGCCGTTTATCGGCCCTTTTTTTATGTTTGATTTAACAAAATTTTCATGAAGAGATGAAGAGAAAACTGTAAAAAGAATCAGATCCCGGACTTATATTACAAAAAGGACGAAAAAGGCATTAAAACTGTCATCATTTAGCCAATCTTTTTAGGATGATGCGCATAATTCTGTTCATTTTTGGTCATATATCGCCGTTCTTACAAAAGGCATCACGCCCTATATCTTTTTCCAAATAGCTAAACTAGCATAGAGAAGAGCCGGGGCCCATCGGCAAAAAAACAAATGGAGAGGAATGAAGAAAATGAAAAAAATGTTTACTGCGGGGATTGTCGGACTTTTGACGCTCTCACTCGGATCACCTGTTTTTGCGGCTGAGAAAAAGCAAGAGGAAACCAACGTCGCTGTGCTGTTTGATGCAAGCGGAAGCATGATACAAAAAACGGGGGGAGAACGTAAAATAGATGTTGCGAAAGATGCTGTCACCTCTTTTGCGAAGGTTCTTCCTGAAGACACGAATCTGATGCTTCGGGTATTCGGCCATAAGGGCAATAATAAAAACTCCGGCAAAGCCGTATCATGTAATGCGACAGAAACGTTATACGGACTCCAGCCGTACGCCGTGACTCCGTTTGAGCAATCACTCAGCAAAATTAAACCGACCGGTTGGACACCGATAGCAAAAGCGCTTTCTGATACGCGCGAAGAATTTGAGCGGGCCGGCGCTAAAGGGAAAAACGTCGTATACCTGATTACAGACGGTGAAGAAACATGCGGCGGTAATCCTCAGGCTGAAATTCAAAAGCTCCGTAAAGCGAACGTCAACACAATCGTCAATATCATCGGCTTCAATTTCGGCATGAAAGGAAGCGAAAGCCTTGAAAAAGCGGCGGAAGCAGGAGGCGGGACGTATGTCTCAGCTGACAGCGCGGACGAGTTCAAACAGGCTTGGGAAGACGCTGCAAAGGATTTAGCAAAAGAATAGGCTGAAAAAGGGACGCCCGCGCGGCGTCTTTTTTGTTTAGAAAACGGAACCGCGGGAATGATACGACTAAAAGGAGATGAACGCTGTTGTTAAAAGGAGCAGGCATTATATTAGTGCTGGCGGCAGTCGTTTTTGTACTGATGGGAATTTTTCTGAAGCTTGCCGCCTTCATATTTGTCAGTATATTGGCCATTATCGCCGCAGTTATTTTATTCACCATTTTGAGCAGACATCATCGCAACGAAACATAGAGTCCGAAGAGGGCTCTTTTTTTAAACCGCAGATTCGACAAAATACAGGGATTATGGAAGAATAAAAGAGAAGGATACTGCGGAGGGGAAAACAGTGGATGAAAAAACAACGGCGGTAAGAGAAATATACCGTTATGAAAAAGGGGTATTAACAAAAACGGCAGATCGGATGGTATCAGAGTATCCATTGACTGTCATGGTGAACGGGCAGGAATTTGTTACGCTCGTCTGCACGCCCGACCACTTAGAGGAACTCGTTATCGGATTTCTCGCGTCAGAAGGCGTCATTCGTTTTGAAAAAGAGATCAAAAGTTTTACGATAGATGAAAGTCTCGGATTTGCATATGTGGAGCTGACGAATCCCGAAATGCTTGAGCAAAAAGACTATACGAAGAGAGTGATCGGTTCATGCTGCGGGAAAGGCCGCCATTTTTACTTTCAGCAGGATGTAAAAACGGCCAAAACCGCCGTCAGCCGCATCACCATAACTCCTGAAACGTGTCTTCGCCTCATGAAGGAGATGCAAAGCGAAAGCGGCACATTCCAGGAAACGGGCGGCGTCCATAATGCGGCGCTGTGCGATACGGAAAAGATGCTCTTCATGAGGACGGATATCGGGCGCCACAATGCGCTGGATAAGCTGTACGGCAACTGCCTGAAAAACGGAGTGCCGGTCCGTGACAAGCTGATTGTCTTCAGCGGACGGATTTCCTCAGAGGTTTTATTGAAAGCCGCAAAAATCGGCGTGTCGATTGTCATTTCAAAATCGGCGCCGACGGAGCTTGCGCTGCAAATGGCGGAAGAGCTGAACATGACGGCGATAGGCTTTGTCAGAAACGGATCGTTTAACGTATACACACATCCTGAACGGGTTGAACAATAGAAAGGGGTCTTGGGCTTATGAATACAGAAACGCGCCGCGTGTCAGACAAAAGGGAGAGGCCGCTCAGGGATCTCCGTATCTCTGTAACCGACCGCTGCAATTTCAGATGCACGTACTGTATGCCAGCCGAACTGTTCGGACCGGATTATCCATTTCTGCAAAAGACGGAACTGCTCTCATTTGAGGAGCTTGAACGGCTTGCCAAACTGTTTGTCGGCCGCTTCGGCGTTGAAAAAATCAGGCTGACGGGCGGGGAGCCGCTGATGAGAAAAGATATGCCTGAATTGATCAAAAAGCTTGCGCGCATCCCGGGGCTTAACGATATTGCGATGACGACGAACGGCTCTCTGCTTCCCGTGTATGCGGAAAAGCTGAAGCAGGCGGGGCTGCATCGCGTGACCGTCAGCCTTGATTCTTTAGAGGATGAGCGGTTTAAGGCCATTAACGGCCGCGGCGTCTCGGTGAACAAGGTGCTCGAGGGCATTGAAGCGGCAAAAGCGGCCGGACTCGGTGTGAAAATCAATATGGTTGTTCAAAAGGGCGTCAATGAAAAAGACATCCTGCCGATGGCCCGCTATTTTAAAGAAAAGGGTCATATTCTTCGGTTTATTGAATTTATGGATGTCGGCAATACAAATCAATGGAATAAAAAAGACGTCATCACGAAGGCTGAGATCATTGATCTGATCAATCAGCACATGCCGACGGAGCCGATAGAAGCGAATTATAGAGGAGAGGTCGCTTCCAGATTCCGCTATCTCGACGGTTCCGGCGAAATCGGCGTGATTTCCTCCGTCTCGGATGCATTTTGCGCCTCCTGCAACAGAGCGCGTCTGTCGGCAAGGGGCGAGCTTTTTACGTGCCTGTTCGCTTCTAGCGGCTTCGATGTGCGGAAGCTTGTGCGCGGCGGCCTGACTGATGACGAATTGACGGAATCCATCGCCTCTGTCTGGAGAAATCGCACGGATCAGTATTCAATTGACCGCGCGCTTTCTAAAACAGATGGGAAAAAGAAAGTGGAAATGTCGTATATAGGCGGATGAATAAAGGCTTGCCCGAACAAGGGCAGGCTTTTTTATTCAAATGAAGCTCCGGCCTGTTCAAAAAAAACCGATGCCGGCCGAAATATATGATAGGAATTTTGATGCAGGACGATCAAGTTATTCAATTCCAAAGCCATACAATATGTTAAAATATAACCAATAGAAATTAGAAAAGGTTGTGAAAGGGGCATGACCGCATACGAGATTCCGTCATCTCAAGTTGGAGTCAAGATCAACAAATGGTACAAGCACATTTTAGCATTTCAAGCGGCTGATGCCATAAAGCTGAAAGAGGAAATTGATGAGGATATACAACGTATGGAGGAAGACCAGCTGCTGCTGTTATATTACCAGCTGATCAGCTACCGCCATCATATTATGCTTGATTACGTCAAGCCGGATTTCACCGAACAATCTCAAATTCAGTACAGCGAGCTGCAGAAGACGATCGAAAGCACGGACAGCATATCGGGACTGTCCGAGTATTATTTCCATTTGTTCAGAGGAATGTATGAATTCGATCAGAATAACTATGTTGCGGCTATTTCTTTTTACCGGAAAGCGGAAAAACTCCTTTCATTTGTCGAGGATGATATAGAGAGGGCGGAATTCCATTTCAAGATGTCTGAAGTGTTTTACGTCATGAAGCAGACTCATTTCTCCATGAATCACGGGATTCAGGCGCTGGATACATATATGAAACACGATTTTTACAGAGTGCGGAGAATACAGTGCCATTTCGTCATCTCAGGAAACTATATCGACTGCAAAAACTACGACAAAGCGCTTGAGCATTTAGACGAAGCGCTCCGCCTTTCTTTGCTTGAAGGACAGCCCCGCCTGATCGGGTCTTCGCTTTACAATCTGGGGAATTGTTATTCTGAAAAGCGTGATCTGGCTGAAGCGGCCCGTTATTTTAGAAAAGCGGTGCCCGTTTTTGAAGAACATCAGCTTGAACAGCTTCCGAAGGCGCTGTTCAGCTTAACACACACCCTTTTCAGGCTGCGTGATGACGAAGCGGCCCTTACTTATTATGAAAAAGGGGTCACGATCGCGAAGGAACGCGGCGACCGATTCAGTTTAGAGAAATATAAGTTTTTACAAGCGCTTTACCTGGAATCCCTCAATATGGACTTAATCCATGAAGTGTTTGACTATATGAATGAAAAATCGCTGTATGTGTATATTGAAGATTTCGCCTTGGAGGCTGCCATATACACAAGCGCCCATGAGCAATATAAAGAAGCGGCGTATTTTTATGAAAAAGTGATTCACATGAGAGAAAACATTCAAAAAGAACAATGTTTATACGATATATAAATTTTCTAACCATCTGATCGGCAGATGGTTATTTTTTTATGCACATTATGAGGTTTGAGCGTTGAAGAAATCGGAAAAATCGCAAAAGAGGGAAAAACGGACGATTGAAAGGAGGGATTTGTTGTTCGGATTTAATGATATGATAAAGTTTTTCGTATCCTTTCTCATCATTTTACCGATGGTGTCTGTCATCCATGTGTCAGGCCACAGCTTTATGGCGATGCTGTTCGGAGGCAAAGCGTCATTGGATATCGGTATGGGGAAACGTTTTTTAAAAGTGGGGCCGATTCAGGTGCGGCGTATCTACTTTATAGATTCTTTTTGCCAATTCGGCGAATTGCGGATAGATAACCGTCTGACGAGCGCGCTCGTCTATTCCGGAGGCTGTCTGTTTAATCTCGCTTCTATTTTTATAATAAATCTGCTGATCATGAAAGATGTTCTCGAGCCAAATTTATTTTTTTACCAATTTGTCTATTTTTCAACGTATTATGTATTCTTTGCCCTTCTGCCGGTCAAACACGGGGATAATAAGCTGTCAGACGGATTGGCCGTTTACAAAGTGCTCCGCTACGGGGAGCGCTGTGAAATCAATAATTGAGAGTTTACATGTTTGCGATAATGCTGAAAGGGAAGAAAACAAGTACACAGAACAAAAAAGGAGCTGAAGAGATATGAGTCAAGATAACGGGTTAAAAGACAAAGTAAAAGGCGGCATGAACAAAATGAAAGGGGAAGCGAAGGACAAAGCAGGTGACATGGCAAACAAGTCCGACTTAAAAGCGGAAGGGAAGAAGGACAAAGCGAAAGGCAGCCTGCAAAAGGGTGTCGGCGAAACGAAAGATAAACTCAGTGACGATTAATTTGATATCGAAACAAAGCAAAAGCCCAAAATATTTTGGGCTTTTTGTTATGAGAAATGACAAAAATTCCAGTTCGTTTGGTTAATATTCACTAACTTTTTAAATATTCTATAAATTTTACGATAATTTCTTTATAATATTCACAAAGAATGTGATCTCTCTTCACATTTGATTAAACGTTTGTTTTAAAAAAATAAGAAATCTGGAATTTCTGCAAAAGGAATCAGGCCGTTCACCGTCGAATACTTTTTATCACTTAACATTTCATGAGGTGAAGGGGGTGGTAACCGCCTGCATCGTCTCGGTATGACCATGTGGATTGCGTTTGACTATCACTAAGGGGGAATACAGATGAAACTGACACCGGTTGAACAAGAAAAATTGCTTATTTTCACAGCGGGAGAGCTCGCAAAACAGCGGAAAGAGCGCGGCGTTCTGCTGAATTATCCTGAAGCTGCCGCATATTTGACCTGTTACCTGATGGAAGGCGCCAGAGACGGAAAAAGTGTTGCTGAGCTGATGGAATCCGGCCGCAGCGTATTGACGGAAAAAGACGTTATGGAAGGCGTTCCGGAAATGCTGGACAGCATTCAGGTGGAAGCGACGTTTCCGGACGGGGTCAAGCTTGTCACCGTTCATCAGCCCATCAAAGCGGAGGTGAAGTCATGAAGCCGGGAGCCATTCAAGTCGCAAAGGGGACCATCACCATTAACGAAGGCCGAAAGACGCTGGAGGTATCAGTCACCAATCATGGAACGCGGTCAGTGCAGGTAGGGTCGCATTTTCATTTTGCGGAAGCCAACGGCGCCCTGTCCTTCAATCGGGAGAAAGCAATCGGCATGCGTCTTGACATCCCGTCAGGCACCTCAGTCCGTTTTGAACCGGGAGAAGAGAAAACCGTCACACTCGTGGAAATCGGAGGACGAAAAACGGTCAGAGGCCTGAACGGCATGGCCGATACGTATATGGATGAGCGGGGAAAAGAAAAGACTCTGTCGAATCTTAAAAAAGCCGGATGGATGGAGGAAGCGATCCGATGAAAATGTCACGTGAGCAATACGCAGAACTGTTCGGACCGACAACGGGAGACAAAGTCAGACTCGGAGATACGGATTTATGGATTGAAGTCGAAAAAGACTTCACGAATTACGGAGAAGAAATGATATTCGGCGGAGGAAAAACAATCCGGGACGGCATGGGGCAAAACGGGCGTATCACCGGGAAAGACGGGGCGCTTGACCTGGTCATTACAAATGCCGTCGTTCTGGATTACACAGGGATCGTCAAGGCGGATATCGGGGTGAAGGACGGCCGGATTGTCGGTGTCGGGAAAAGCGGGAACCCGGATATTATGGATGGGGTGGACCCGCACATGGTCATCGGCGCCGGAACAGAAGTCATTTCCGGCGAAGGAAAAATCGTAACGGCCGGCGGCGTTGATACGCACATCCACTTCATCTGCCCGCAGCAGATGGAAGTCGCGCTTTCTTCAGGCGTGACCACGCTTCTGGGCGGCGGAACGGGCCCTGCGACGGGAAGTAAAGCGACGACCTGTACATCCGGCGCATGGTACATGGCGAGAATGCTGGAGGCGGCTGAGCAGTTTCCGATCAATGTCGGCTTTTTAGGGAAAGGGAATGCCTCTGATAAAGCGCCTCTCATTGAACAGACAGAAGCCGGCGCGATCGGCCTGAAGCTGCATGAAGATTGGGGATCAACGCCAAGCGCCATTAAAGCATGCATGGAAGTCGCGGATGAGGCGGATATTCAGGTGGCAATCCACACAGACACGATTAATGAAGCGGGCTTTTTAGAAAATACGCTTGATGCGATCGGCGACCGGGTTATCCATACATATCACATAGAGGGAGCCGGCGGAGGCCATGCACCGGATATTATGAAACTCGCTTCTTACGCCAATATTCTGCCGTCCTCTACGACGCCGACGATTCCGTATACGGTCAACACGATGGACGAGCATCTTGATATGATGATGGTCTGCCATCATTTAGATTCAAAAGTCCCTGAAGACGTGGCGTTCAGTCATTCACGCATCAGAGCGGCCACCATCGCGGCGGAGGATATTCTGCACGATATCGGCGCGATCAGCATGACATCATCTGACTCGCAGGCGATGGGCAGGGTGGGAGAAGTGATTATCCGGACATGGCAGGTTGCCGATAAAATGAAGAAGCAGCGGGGCGCTCTTTCAGGAGAAAGCGGCAATGATAATGTGCGCGCCAAACGCTATGTCGCCAAATACACGATCAATCCTGCCGTCACTCACGGCCTGAGTCATGAAGTCGGTTCCGTTGAAAAAGGAAAGCTCGCTGACCTCGTATTGTGGGATCCGGTTTTCTTCGGCGTCAAACCTGAACTTGTGCTCAAAGGGGGCATGATCGCCCGCGCCCAGATGGGAGACCCGAATGCTTCCATTCCGACGCCTGAGCCTGTGTTTATGCGCCAGATGTACGCATCCTACGGGAAAGCAAACCGCAATACGTCTATTACATTTATGTCCCAGGCCGGTATCGCAAACGGCGTACCGGAAAAGCTCGGGCTTGAAAAAATGATTTCCCCCGTACGGAATATCCGCAAGCTGAGTAAGCTCGACATGAAGCTGAATGACGCGATGCCGAATATACAAGTCGATCCGAAAACCTATCAGGTGTTCGCCGACGGTGAAGAACTGGCATGCCAGCCTGTCAGCTATGTTCCGCTCGGACAGCGTTATTTCTTATTTTAATCCCTCTCCGGCCGGTTTCCGCCGGCCTATTTACACCTCAATTGTCAACTTGATTTCATCCTGCCGCGTATTTTAGTGTATATTAATAATTGAAAAACAAATGAAATGTAACCATAGTGGTTACACCGGTGGTGAAAAACATGATTAACAGCCGTCTTGCTGTGGCCATTCACATTCTTTCGCTGATCTCAACGGATGAACGGGCATCGTCAGATATGATTGCGGACAGCGTAAACACCAATCCCGTCGTAGTGCGGAGAACGATCAGCCAGCTGAAAAAAGCAGGTCTTCTGACATCCCGGGCAGGTGTTGCGGGAGCCAGCCTGAAAAAAGATCCGTCGGAGATTACCCTCTTAGAGGTTTACAGGGCGGTACAAAATAAGGAAGAGCTTTTTGCGGTTCACGACAATCCGAATCCGGACTGTCCGGTCGGCAAAAATATTCAGCACGCGCTTGATGAGACGTTCGGAAGCGTACAGCGGGCAATGGAGAATGAACTGGCGAACAAATCTCTTTATGATGTAATGAATCATCTCTTTTGTTAAAAAGAGATGGGTTCATGCCGTCACAAGTGTAATGAAAATGGTTACAGATAATAAGGAGGAAAAGCGGGAAGAGCCTTTATGATAGAAGCGAAGGAACGCAGGCATGAAATGACAGCCATCGGAGACATGTATCAAACGTAAAAGATCAAGAGGCTGCGGTTTTGGCTCCATATTTGGAGTCCAACTAAAAGACCGTCGCCTCTTAGCACTCACAATCATATTGATTTTAAAATTTCTCAAGGAACGATCAGCAGCCCGTTAGCTGCCCCTGATTAAAGATGATCTGTTACCACACTGTTACGTTAGAACTCCCGCTGCTTTGGTATCCCTCTGTCGCTAAGACTTGGTAAGACCAATTACTGCCCAGATTCATTCCATGACTCTTCCATGCGTTAACATGATTGCTGAAAGTGATTGTAGCGTTGCTTCCAGTTGGTCTCTTTGTCTGACGGACACTCCAGTACTGCGTAAAAGTAGTGTTATCGCCATCAATGGAAGGTGCGTTATAACGTGTCGTTGTATAGATGTCATATGTACCTCCATCACTTTTTACAGTACCTTTATACGCTCCGGTAGGTCTGTAAGTACCCCATGAATCCACTACATAATATTCGATGAGAGGTGATCTCGTCCAGCCATATAAAGTCAAATATCCATTGCCATTCGGCGCCCAAACTCCGGCATTATAGTTTATGGTCCTGAATGGGGAACCTGTCGTCCAGCCTTTACCAACAACGAAATTTCCGGTATTGGACCAATTGACACTGTAATTCCCGCCAGACCCATTGACAGCGTTTACGATTCCGCCTCCATCAGTCCAATTTTGCCAGTAGTCTGTGCCGGCAGCAGACGCAGTTGACGAAAACAAGCTAATACCCATTAAAGCTGTCGTTAATCCAACTAAGAACTTTTTTTTAAATTTAAACATATGTGACCTCCTATAATATTTTTTCTGACTTTGACGTGAGGCAGCACCCGTATAGATTTAAAACCTTCTTAATGACTAACGCCAAAGCTTTTGATCGCCCCTTCAATATCATATCACGAATGCATAAGTGAAGATTATGAGTATTTGTAATTTAATTACAAAGGCCTAAAAAATACATTATGGGCGGTCCTGTTCCGCCATAGCCTTATTCTTTTTTCGCAGAATCACAATTCTTGTTTCTGAATCTGACGGAGTCATCTGTCATGTTTTACTTTGTATTCGATGTAAGAGGGGATTTAATCGCCAATACCTGCAGAGGAATGGCCAGCCTCTTCAAAAGGCAATAATGGAGCTGCAAGCCGTATAAGAAAAAATCCCGGGCTCACGCGCCGGGATTTTTAATATGTATTTGCATCAATGTTATCAAACATACCGTCAACAATGCCGAACGTCATGAGGACAATGAAGAGAATGATGCCGAGAACGGACAGGCCGATCGTTACAATGAGGTAGATCCCCTGCATTTTCACGAATTTTGCGTAATTCTCCAGCATATGTTCCTCTGTCAGTTCATTGAACTGTTCCGCCATCTGTCCCGCTTCTTTTGCCGAGCGCATCAGAAAAATGCCGGCAATAATCTGCAAAACGCCGGGAATGGCTCCGATTAAGAAGAAAAACGCACCCCCCAGCGCCGCAAATGCGCCCATAATAATGAATAAAATACCTGTCGCTTTTCCCCATTTCGAAATAGAAATAAGCGAACGGTTCACTGATTCAGGTTTCAAAACATGGCACTCCTTTACAAAAAAATACTCACTTTTCATTTATACACTATTCGGTCATTCTTTTGAATATAAAATGTGTTTTTTTCCTGCTGTGCATCCGTTTCTATATGATAAAATTCCCGGGAGACACCCGGGAATTACAAAATTGGCGACAGAAGCCTTGAAACCGATTCTTTAATGCGGATCCACAGCGAACGCTCCTGATATTCTTCATACGTATATTTTCTGGAGACGAGCAGATCTTCTTTAAATGAGGAAATGAGCTTTTTCGCGATGGTGACGTCATAAATAAAGGCGTTGACTTCAAAATTAAGCCTGAAGCTTCTGACGTCGATATTCGCGGTACCGACAGAAGCCGTCTCATCATCGACGACAATCGTTTTCGCATGAATAAAGCCGTTATCGTAAATGTAGACCGAGGCCCCGGCTTTCAAAAGATCGCCTATGTAAGATAAAGTCGCCCAGTAAACGAAAGCGTGATCCGGTTTGTTCGGGATCATGATTTTGACGTCGATGCCTGACAGACAGGCTATCCTGAGGGCGTCTAGAAGACTGGAGTCAGGAATAAAGTAAGGCGTCTGAATCAGGATCGACCGTTTCGCCGTTGAGATCATCTTAATATAGCCGTTTTTAATTTGTTCCCATTCTGAATCCGGTCCGCTTGTGACAATCTGCATCCCGACATCGCCCTTCGGCTCGCATTCCGGAAAATGATTCGGAACGTATGTGAGCGTATGGTGATGGGAGGCTTGGTTCCAATCGAGGATAAACCGTGTCTGAATGGCATGTACCGCCGTACCTTGAAGCCTGAGGTGCGTATCCCGCCAATAGCCGAATTTCGGATTCAGGCCGAGATATTCATCTCCGACGTTAAAGCCGCCGACATAGCCGGTTTCGCCGTCAATAATCACGAGCTTGCGGTGATTCCGATAATTGAGCCGCAAATTAATCGGCCGAAGCCTGGAAGGAAAGAATACTTCCACATGGCCGCCGGCGTCCCGAAGCGGTTTGAAGAATTTTTTTCTGAGTGATCGTGAACCGAGTTCATCATATAACACTCTGACCTTTACGCCTTCCCGTGCTTTTTTTACTAAGGCGTCACGCAATTTTTTTCCCAGCTCATCACCTTTATAAATATAGTATTGAAGGTGAATGTGATCTTTTGCGTTTGAAATGTCCTGCATTAAACGTTTGAACTTATCGCGCCCGTCCGTTAAAATCTCAACCGAATTATCCTCTGTAAAAACCGCGTGGTTGTTCATGACAAGCATATAGATGAGATCTTTATTATCCACGGTCGCCCTGTTGTTAAATTGGAATTGCCTCGACTTCAGATCTTTCAGCTGAGACTTCAGCAGCTTTTCAATCCCGATCTTTTTACGGTCTTCCCATTGAAACAGGTGCTTGCGTCTCAGGTTATGGCCGAATAACAGGTATAAAATAAACCCTAAAATGGGAATAAAAAAAAGAACCAAGAGCCAGGCCCATGAAGCGCTGGCGTCGCGTCTTTCTTTGAAAATCATGATGACGGCCAAAAGTATATTTAAAACGAAAAAAAATCCGAATAAAATAAATGAAATGCTCACTTTGCAACCCCGCTATATCATATTTATCAAGACTGTGCCCATTAGTATTCCGACAAGTGCAGCAATCTGATTCCCATTTCAAATTATAACATTGACAATTTAAAAGAATAAAGAGCCGGAATCAAAGATGGATGCAGTTTTCTTTCAAAGAAAGTTCCGGGTGCGGTAGAATAAGCATATATGAAAAAGAAGACAAAAATGACAGCAAAGGGGAGAGGGTATGAAGCTGGAACATGCGGAACAATTGCCGGGATTCATAAAAAAAGAAATTCAGAAAATACAAATCGCCATCGCACCGCTGATGAAAAAAAGCATCATTTACCGTTTTCTCGCTTTCCCGCTCGCCGCTTTTAGTCTGTTTCATCTGGCATCGCTTTTGATTCAGGCTCCTTCCGGGAGAGGAGCTCTCGTGTCGGCCGGCATTTTTGCACTCCTTGCGGCTCTGGGTCTTGCGTTTTTTAAAGAAGCCGGCTACCAGCGGAAACAGGTGCAAAAAACGATCCGCCTGTATATGCTGAACAGAATCAGAAAAAGCAATATTCTGTCCGAGGAACGGAAAAGCGCCTATACCCGATTGGTAGCGGAGGAGCCGTCTGCGATGAAAAGCTTTATTGAATTCTTAACAGAAGAAGATCGAAAAAAAGAGATGCTGTATTAAAAAAGAGCTGACGCGCGATCAGCTCTTTTTGTCATTCAAACACAGGGTCGTTCTCATAGTAATATGAATCAGGCGCGTCATACGTATTAGTGCTGTGGTAAGCCACAATTCCGATGACAGCGAAAATGACGAATAAAATAAAAGCGATAATGCCCAATGCCACACTCGATACCGCGTAAAAAAACTGCATTTTGATAAAGGATGCGTAATGTTCGAGCATATTTTCTTCCGCGTTTTCTTCTGATTCTTCCTGAAGGGCGGCTGCGGCTTTTGCCGAGCGCATCAGCATGACGCCGGAAATGATGAGCAAAACACCCGGTATGGCTCCGAGCAGCGTCACAATGGCTGACAGAGCGGAAAGAGAGCCCGTGATGATCAGAAATACGGCGGTGATCTTTCCCCATTTGGCGATGTCGGCAAGGGAACGGGCTTTTTTATTGAGCGGCTGGTTACCGTCTTTTTCTTCTTTATCGATGCTGATCATGACAGTTCTCTCCCTAAAATGTTCAAGTCATATCGTTTTCCGTCCATTTCGGCGATACCCGGGAATACGCCCCATTCGGTAAAACCGAATTTTTCAAACAGCTTAATGCTCGGCACATTATGGCCGAAGATAAAAGCCATCAGATTACGGATGCCGATCTTCGGAGCCATCTCAAGGGCTTCTTTCAGCAGAAAGCTTCCCGCTCCTTTGCCCCGGCAATCCTGGTGCAGATAAATACTGATCTCCGCCGTTTTGTCATAGGCCGGACGGCCGTAAAACGTTTCGAAGCTGATCCAGGCCGCCACTTTTCCGTTTTCATCTTCCGCGACCATCAGCGGGCGCCTGTCCGTGTGCCGCAAAAACCAATCCATCCGGTCTTCGGGCGTCACTTCTTCCGTATCAGCCGTGACCATCCTTGAGGCGATCGTCGAGTTGTATATAGCCACAACCGCATCTAAATCTTCCAATACGGCTTTGCGCAGGGTCAAATTCATATTCCGGGATCTCCCTTCACATTTCATTACATAATTATGAGCAATCTGCACATACTACTTCAAAAAAGTTTTTTTATGATGTGTATATATTTTCAGAAAAGTGTTCAGAATGTTGCTGAGGTGATGAACAAATGAGAGAGGAAGAAAAGAAAACTTCTCAAGTCAAAAAACTTCAGCGATTCTTTCGCAAACGCTGGATATTCCCTGCAATTTACTTAGTCAGTGCGGCCGTCATTTTAACAGCTGTCCTTTGGTATCAATCCGTTTCAAATGATGTGAAGGACAATCTGACGAATAACGGCGGAAACTCCGCGTATGACAGCGGCAAAGACGATGCCGTCGAAGTAGGAAAGTCAATGGAAAACGTCGCAATGCCGGCTGCTCATTCTGAAAATGTTTCTGTTGTGAAAAAGTTTTATGAAACGAATGCCGCAAAAAAAGAGAAAGAAGCAGCACTTGTTAACTATAATAACACGTACAGCCTAAGTAAAGGAATTGACTTAGCTGAGAAAGACGGAAAATCATTTGACGTTTCCGCTTCTCTGAGCGGTACGGTTGTGAAAGCTGCTAAAGATCCGGTACTGGGATATGTGGTTGAAATTGAACACTCAGACGGCCTGTCTACTGTCTATCAGTCTCTATCTGAAGTCAGCGTTGATCAGGGCGACAAAGTGAAGCAGAACCAGGTTATCGGAAAATCAGGAAAAAACCTTTACAGTGAAGAAAGCGGAAATCACGTACACTTTGAAATCCGCAAAGACGGCGTAGCAATGAATCCGCTGAACTTTATGGACAAACCGGTAACATCTATTGAAAAAGCGGCAGCTGAAGAGAAAAACGCTGTAACAGAAGAAACGGAAGGGTCCATTCAGCAGTCTTCCGAGAAAAAAGATGTGACGCCTAAACAAGAAACCGAGGAAAAACCCGGCGGTAAAGAAGACGGCACAAAAGACAAGACAGATGGTAAAGATGACGGTTCAATGAAAGATTCAGGCAAGTAACTGTGATCCCTAAGCGCCTATCAGCTCTGATAGGCGCTTTTCATTTTGCCTCATATGCCTTTATACTAATAGAAAACGAGGGAGATGCTGAATGAATAAATGTCTGGCGGCAGGATGGCTCGTCTTTATTTTCATTTCTGCTTTGACTGAAAGCTTTCACGATATGATTGTGACGAAGACGATGGCCTTCCGTTTCACGCCCCATCCGGATGCATCCGGTTTCTTTGTGTTCGATATGGCGGAGCTCACCGTACCTGAAGCGGCGATTCAAAAGCTCGGGCACGCGTTTTCCTTTTTTGTGCTCACCTGTTTGTTTTTCAGAGAGCGCAGACGCATGAAGAGGGCGGTGCTCTATGCATTGGCCGCCGCCTTCCTGTCAGAAATCGTCCAGCTCTTTTTCGGCAGAAACGGCTGCCTCCGTGATGTGCTGATTGACAGTCTCGGCATTGCTGTATTCTGTGTTTTACAAAGGAAAAAACATACCGCCAAACATACAAAAACCGGCAGTCTGTGAAAGACGCCGGCTTTTTTTATATATGATGGTTTGTCGATTTGTTTTTATGAACGATGCTTTCGTAGATTCGCACGATCAGGTCGACAATCGGACGAAGCACATTTGAAAATCTGAACAGCAGGAATCCGACAACGAGGGAAACGATAATGCTTCCGAGTACATCAATCGGATAATGGTGGCCGACCCAAATTCTTGAGAAGCCGGTCAAAAGGCCGAAAATTACTAGCGGCCAGCCGAGTTTTTTGTTGCGGAACAGAATCGCAATTGAAATGGCCAAAGCGCCTGTCGTATGGTCACTCGGAAAAGAAGCATCCGCGGCATGAGGGATCAGCGTATGAACCGTATGATCGACAAAGGGGCGCGGCTCGATATAGATTTTTGTGATGATGTAGTTGACGATAAGCGCTGCAATACCGGTAAAGCCTGCGTACAGAGCGTTTTGTCTGCCTTTTGTGTTTCCAAACAGCCACATGGCAAGCAGGAAAAGGGCGTAGGCGTAAAGGGCGTATTCCGTTATAAATACCATGATAGAGTCGAGAATGGCACTATGGTGCGACAAACCATTGATCGCTTTAAACAGTTCGTAATTCACAAATATCACCTTTTATCTTTATTTTATATGAACAGTGTAATGCTTTTTTCTATGAGACACAATTGGTATTAAAAATAATTATAAAAAAGTAAACAGAATGAAACGTGACTGTATTACTGTGCGTCAAGTATGAGGGAAAAGAATAGCCGAAGGAGTTTTGTCCGTTGCTGAAACGTTTGAAAAACGCCGATCTGCCGCTTGTGTTTGTCATCATGCTGCTTTGCGGATTCGGTTTGTTAATGGTGTACAGCGCCAGTGATGTGATGGGGTCTCAGCGATACGGAGATCCATCCTATTTCTTCCATAAACAAAGAACCTCTTTGCTGATCGGAATATGCTTATTTTTATTTGCAGCCTGTCTGCCGTATAAGCGGTATGCCCGGCTTGTACCGCTGTTTGTGGTCGGATCGCTGGTGTTGCTGCTGCTCGTATTGATACCGGGAATCGGGCTGGAGCGGAATTTTTCCCGCAGATGGCTGGGAGCGGGGCCGCTTGTCATACAGCCGTCTGAATTGGCGAAGATCGCGATGATTTTGTATTTCGCTGCGATTTACACGAAAAAGCAGCCGTACATTCATCAATTTGTGAAGGGGGTTCTGCCGCCTTTAGTCATTTTGGGAACCGCTTTTCTGCTGACATTGGCGGAGCCTGATTTAGGAACGGCTTCCTTAATTCTGGCGGCGTGTGGGTCAATTTTATTATGTGCCGGCTTGAAAAAGCGCCATTTGCTCGTGCTCGGCGCGACGGCGGTGTCGGGAGTCGTTTATCTCGCATTTTCCGCTTCCTATCGTGTGAAGCGGCTTGTTTCTTTTACCAATCCGTTTGGTGACGCGAACGGGGACGGCTATCAGCTGATTCAATCTTATTTCGCCATTTCCGGAGGCGGATTTTTCGGAAGAGGCCTTGGGAACAGTGTAGAAAAAATGAATTACCTGCCTGAGGCGCATACTGACTTCATTATGGCTGTGATCAGCGAAGAACTGGGGATATTCGGTGTTCTGATCGTGTTGGGATTATATTTCGCGTTAATGCTTCTCGGCGTAAAAACAGCCATGCGTGCTGATGACCCGTTCGGGAAGCTTCTCGCCATCGGAATTACGTTCCAATTGATGTTTCAGGTTGTATTGAATTTGGGAGCGATGAGCGGACTCCTCCCGGTTACGGGTGTGCCGCTTCCGTTTATCAGCTACGGCGGTTCTTCATTGATTATGACGCTGTTTTTGTGCGGCATACTGGTCAATATCAGTACATATTCAAAAAAACAAACCGTACGGCATAAGCGGCCTGTCCCGCATGAAAAAAAGGCTTCTTCTTTTTAATGAAGCCCGAAAAAAAACGCCCGGGACATGCTGTCTCCGGGCGTTCTGTATGTTTATAAAGCTCCTGGTCCTTCTTCTCCGGTGCGGATATTAATCGTGTTTCCGATTTCATAGACAAATATTTTGCCGTCGCCGGGCTCTCCCGTTTTCAGCACTTTTTTCGCCGTTTCCACCACTTGATCAACGGGGACCTTGCTGACAACGATTTCCACTTTCAGCCGTTCATACACATTGCTTTCAATTTTGACTCCGCGGTACAGTTCGGTGTGGGCTTTTTGAAGGCCGCAGCCGTGTACGTTGGAGAAAGTCAGCGATGTGACTCCGATTTTACCGAGTTCCTGCTTCAATGTTTCAAACTTAGCCGGACGCGTAACGATTTCTACCTTGAACATTTGACCGCTCATCTAAGTCACTCCTCACTTTATAAGTCCTGATATGCTTTTTCCCCATGCATCGTTAAATCAAGCCCGAGTGATTCTTCTTCTTCACTGGCGCGGAGGGGGATGAACAGACCTACAATTTTAATGATAACGAAAGTGACAATAAATACAAATACATAGGTTGCCGCAATGGCCGCAATCTGTTTCCAAAGCAGTCCCGGATCGCCGTAAAACAGCCCGTTTGCCCCGCCGTCATTGACGGAAGTGGTGGCGAATAAACCGGTCGCGATGCCGCCCCATGTCCCGCCGATTCCGTGCAGGCCGAAAGCGTCAAGCGCATCATCGTATCCGAAAGTCTTTTTGAGCCAATACACACCCCAAAAGCAGACAAGCCCGCCGATAAAACCGATCACGATAGAAGAAAACGGCGTAACGAACCCGGCAGCCGGCGTAATGGCGACAAGTCCGGCGATAGCGCCTGATACAGCGCCCAGCATAGTCGGTTTCTTGTTCAGCATCCATTCGATTAAAATCCAGCCGATAATTCCGGCCGCAGCTGCGGTGTTTGTATTAATGAAAGCAAACATCGCGATACTGTCAAGCGTCAGGGCGCTGCCGACATTGAAGCCGAACCAACCGAACCAAATGAGCGCCCCGCCCAAGAACGTATAAATTAAGTTGTGAGGAGAAGCCGCCGTGCCGTCCTTGCGTTTCCCGAGGACAATCGCCAGAACGAGTCCGGCAACTCCGGAAGAGATGTGAACAACATTTCCGCCCGCGAAATCAAGGGCGCCCATTTGGCCGATCCAGCCGCCGCCCCATACCCAGTGCGCAACAGGTGTATATACGAGGGAAACCCACAAAAAGGAAAATAAAAGAAAAGCACTGAATCTCATGCGTTCAGCGAATGCTCCGGAAATAATCGCCGTCGTCAGGACTGCAAATGTCATTTGGAACATCATGAACAATGAATGCGGGATCGTATCACTGTAGCTTCCGGGGTCAAAACCGATTCCCTTCAGCCCCGCCCATTCAATGCCGCCAAGCCATGTATTGCCGGGAGCAAAAGCAAGTGAATATCCGTACAAAACCCAAACGACGGATACGATGGCAATGGAAGAAAAACTGTGCATCGCCGTGCTGAGCACATTTTTGCTTTTTACCATTCCGCCGTAAAATAAAGCCAGCCCGGGGGTCATCAGCCACACGAGTAAAGCGCAAAAGAACATAAATACTGTATCGCCCATCTGCATGTTGTATTCCTCCGTCTCATTCAGAATGTAATTGTGATTAATTCATTATTATAGAGAAAAAAGAATGATAAAACATTTTCGTGTAAGGTTATCTGACATGGTTTTTTGCATTCATCATGTCGCTTTTCAAATGAATGGCATGTGACTTTGTATCCATAAAAAGAGCATCGGAGCACGGAAGAAGAAATCCTGTCCGGGAAAGAGTAAAATAATCGGGGTGAGAAACACTAACTGCATCAGGAGGAATTGAATATGACAACATCATTGAATCTGCAATTTGAAAAAACGGCTTTGGTCCTTATTGATTTACAAAAAGGCATTGTGCCGATGGATAAAAGCGGGGCCGTTGTGCCAAACGCGAAAAAATTAATTGATGTGTTTCGGGAAAAAGGCGGTTTTATCAGCTTTGTGAACGTTGATTTTCATGACGGGGCTGATGCGCTGAAGCCGCTGACGGATGAAGGGGCGGCGGGCCATTCGGCTCCGGCGGCGGATTGGGCTGAATTTGTGCCTGAAATCGGAGTGAAAGAAGATGATTATACGGTGACAAAACGGCAGTGGGGCGCGTTTTTCGGCACGGATCTGGATCTTCAGCTCAGAAGACGGGGAATCGACACGATTGTATTATGCGGGATTGCGACAAACATCGGTGTGGAAAGCACGGCGCGGGAAGCTTTTCAGCTCGGGTATCAGCAAGTTTTCGTGACTGACGCGATGGCGACGTTCAGCGATGAACAGCACGAAGCGACACTCAAGTTTATCTTCCCGAGAATCGGCAGAAGCCGGACGACGGAAGAGTTCATCGAAGAGACCAAATGACAATCTCCAAAAAAAGCCGCGTTCTGTTTTTAACGGCCGTGGCTTCGGGGACAATGCTGAACCCATTGAACTCGTCGATGATTTCTCTTGCGCTTCACAGTATTCAGCATGAATTTCACCTGTCGTTTACAACGGTGTCCTGGCTGATATCGTCCTTTTATCTGGCCAGTGCGGTGGCGCAGCCTGTTACCGGAAAGCTCGGTGATATGCTCGGCAGGAAGAAGCTGTTTTTGATCGGGCTTCTGCTTGTTGCCGTCTCGGCCGTCGGCGCGCCGTTTGCGCCGACTTTCATGACGTTGTTAATGATGAGACTGTTTCAATCGATCGGAAGCAGCGCGATATATCCGTCCGGCGTCGGGTTGATCCGTTCGAATATACAGGAGAAGCAGGCGTCGGCGCTTGCCGTCCTGTCGATCTTTGCATCAGCTATGACGGCGCTCGGTCCGACACTCGGCGGTTTTCTGATCGTTTGGGGAGGGTGGCCCGCGATCTTTTTCGTCAATCTGCCGTTTATCATTCTCAGCTTTTTTCTCGGGATGTATATGTTTCCGAAAGATGAAAAGCGCGAGATCGGCGGCTTGAAAGCCGTGCTCCGCCAGCTTGATACGATCGGGATACTCCTGTTTGCCGGGGCGATTATTCTGCTTTTGTCATTTTTGTTGTCCTTCAGTACGAAGCCTCACTATACAGAAGGCGTATTCGGGCTTTTGTTTGTCGGGCTGTTTATCTGGCGCGAGCTGAAAACGGAGAAGCCGTTTATTGATGTCAGGCTGTTTAAAACGCATCGGAAACTATCGTCGGTGTATATTCAATTTATTCTGCTGAATATATTCTTTTACTGCATCTTTTTCGGACTTCCGAGCTATTTTCAGGATGAAATGCATTTGTCCGTCCAGACAAGCGGAATGATTATGCTGTTTATGTCAGGCATGAGCATTCTGGTGTCGCCTTTGACCGGAAAATGGATAGATAAGAAAGGGGTTCTTCAGCCGATTGTTGCCGGAACCTGCCTGACTGCGATCGGGGCGGTGCTGTTAACGTTCTTTTTCCTTCAGGCGCCTATGATAGGAAAGGGGCTGATTCTGTCCGTGCTGGGTGTCGGTTACGGCTTCGGCAATGTGACGTTTCAGGCGGCCATGCTGAAAACAAGTCCAGCCGACATGGTCGGAACAACGTCCGGCCTGTTTCAGACCTGCCGGTATCTCGGTTCGATTTTATCTTCCGTCATTTTGGGCATTCTTTTCGGAAAAGAAATAACCGCCGGCCATTTTCATATGCTCGGCACGATTCTTATCATTGTCGGCGCCGTAAGCCTTTTGATGGCGTTCCGGTTTTCGGTTCTTCTCAAAAAGGCCTCTTAACAGCCGCATCAAAAAGAGACGGGTACTCACCGTCTCTTTTTTTTATGTACAATGTGCTCAAAAATCAAAACGAAAATTGTCGATAGCGCCCAATGTTATTTACGGAATTTTCAGTTATATTCTTTAACATGATATGTGAGGAAACCGTACATACAGGAGGGTGAAGATGAAAAAACCAACGAATGATCGGCTCAGCAACAAAGATTTACTGCCTTTAGAAGAAGGAGAACGGACGTGGAAAGCGGTGAATTTTGCATCTATCTGGATGGGCTGCATTCATAACATCCCGACCTATGCGACTGTAGGCGGGCTCATTGCGATCGGCCTTTCTCCTTGGCAGGTGCTCGCCATTATCGTGACAGCATCACTCATTTTATTCGCCGCTCTCGCCTTAAACGGACATGCCGGAACGAAATACGGGCTTCCCTTTCCGGTCATCATCAGGGCTTCTTACGGAATATACGGCGCAAACATTCCGGCGCTTCTCCGGGCGTTTACGGCCATTATGTGGCTCGGAATTCAAACATTTGCCGGAAGCACGGCTTTAAACATTCTGCTGCTGAACATATGGCCGGGCTGGGGAAGCCTCGGCGGAGATTGGAATATATTCGGGCTTCATCTGTCGGGCTTTCTGTCGTTTATTTTCTTTTGGGGCATTCATCTGCTTGTGCTGAGGCACGGCATGGAATCGATCAAAAAATTTGAAGTGTGGGCGGGTCCGCTTGTTTATCTCGTATTCGGCGGCATGGTCTGGTGGGCGATAGATATTGCCGGCGGGCTCGGCCCGATTTACTCGCAGCCGGGAAAATTTCATACCTTTTCTGAAACGTTTTGGCCGTTTGCGGCGGGAGTAACGGGCATTATCGGAATATGGGCGACATTGATTCTGAATATTCCTGACTTCACCCGGTTCGCCGCGTCGCAAAAAGAACAGATTCGCGGCCAGTTTTACGGCCTGCCGGGAACGTTTGCCCTGTTTGCGTTTGCAAGCATTACAGTGACATCCGGATCACAGGTTGCATTCGGGAAACCAATTTGGGATGTGGTGGAGATTTTGGCCCGGTTTGATAATCCTTTCGTTATCGCTCTTTCGGTCATCACACTCTGCATCGCCGCCGTCTCGGTCAACGTGGCGGCAAACATCGTGTCACCGGCCTATGACTTGGCGAATGCCCTGCCTAAATATATTACGTTCAGAAGGGGAGGGTATTTGACCGCCGTTCTGGCCCTGTTCACAATACCGTGGAAGCTGATGGAGAGCGCCACGAATGTATATGCGTTTCTCGGACTCATCGGCGGGATGCTCGGACCGGTAGCCGGGGTGATGATGGCTGATTATTTTCTCATCAGAAAAAGACAGCTTTCAGTTGAAGACCTTTATTCGGAAAACGGACAGTACACTTATTACAAAGGCTATAATTACCGGGCTTTTGCCGCGACCTTTCTCGGCGCGTTTATTTCCTTAATCGGGATGTACGTCCCGGCGTTCGCCGGCATCTACGATATTTCCTGGTTCGCGGGTGTGATTGTGTCATGTCTCGGTTATACGGTGCTTATGTATTTCCATCCGCCTTATGCGAAAGCGGCGGGACAAATGGTGCGGGAAAGAGCGGCAGAATAAAAAAAGCCGGGGGCTGCCCCCGGCTTTTTGTCATATCAGTCTGCGATTGAAACGTTTCCGTCCGCTTCAAGCGGCGTTCTTTTTTTCTGGCTCCAGCCATACAGAAGTAAAGCAATCAGGACGAACAGCCCCGCTGCCAGATAAATCGAATGGAATCCGGCCGAAGCGACGAAGAGGCCGAATACATAGGACCCGCCGGCAATCCCGCTGTCAAAGAAAGTGAAGAAGGTAGCCGTTGCGAAGCCTGAACGGTGTCCGGGCGAGTTCTGAATCGCCAAAGTCTGCATACACGGTACGATAGAGCCGTAGCCGAGACCGATGACGGCGCCGGATAAGAGAAGCATGAGGGCGCTGTTTGTCATCGCCAGCATGCAAAGCCCTGCGGAAAACACGATAATCGACGGATAGATGACGATTCCCGGCCCGATTTTGTCAAACAGCTTTCCTGTGAAAGGACGGGCTGCCATCATCGTCACGGCGAAACAGACGAAGAAATAGCCGCTGACATCCAACAGATGGATCGTCTTTGCATAAACAGATAAATATGAAGTCACACTTGAATAACAGAAAGAAATGGACAACCCGACAATCGCGATTTTAAGCGCGCCTTTTTCAAACATGTCGGAGAAAGAAAAACGGAAGACAGTCGTTCCGCTGTTGTTTTGATCCGGCACGCGAATCATGAAAGCAATTAACAAGCCTAAAGAAACAAACACGGCGAAAATCGTAAAGAAAACCGGGAATGAAATGACTTTCACAAGGCTCAGCCCGAGAAACGGACCGATCGCCATGGCAAGGTTCATAGACATCGCGAAATAACCGAGTCCCTCGCCGCGCCGCTTGGCGGGAATAAGGTCAGCGGCAATTGCACCCGTGACCGTCGTTAAAATGCTGAACCAGATACCTTGGAAGAAACGCAGTCCTAGCAGCAGATAGAAATTGTGTATCGGCAAATACAGATAAGAAGACAGAGCGAACAGCGCCAGAGATACAATCGTCATTCTTTTCTTGCCGAACCGTTCAATAATCGACCCTGAAAAAGGACGGGTAATAATAGCAGATAACAGGAACAGGCTGATCAAAAGCCCTCCTTGCGATTCACTGCCGCCAAGCTCCTGAATCATATAAATAGGCAGCACGGCCAAAAATGTATAAAAGAACACAAAGACAAATAAATTCACGAGTACGACCATAATAAAATCTTTGGTCCAGATCGAGTCAGATTTACTCAAAAGTACAGCACTTCCCTTTCTTTTTTATTTCGTTAAAAACACATTCAGAAACTCAGAAAAAGCTTCCTTATCTCCATCTTGGAAATCCGCAAGCATGTCTTCCTCGAACTTCAGCATCTCTTGATTGATGCAGTCGTATTTCAATTCAGCTTCCTTCGTCAAGACGACGAGCTTTTCCCGCTTGTCTTCTCCCTGTTCCCGCTGAATCCAGCCGTTTTCTTCAAGGCGTTTGATCGTTCTGGTAACGGTCGGCGCCTCCACATTCAGATAGGACCAGATTTCTTTTTGGGTCATCGGTCCGATCGTTTTCAAGCAATATAGGATTGACCATTGAGAGGAGTACAGGCCGAATGGTTCCAGCCGCTCATTGGCTTTCTTCGTAATCAGGCGGGCGCATTGATTGATTTGATGAATGAGGCGTCTGTTGACGGGGATCATTTCCGTTCTCCTTTTCAAAAAACTTACCTAAGTAACTAATTGCGCTGTTTCATTCTACAGCAGGATCGCGCGGATGTAAAGCCCCCCGTTCAAAAAGCAGAAAATTGCGATCCGTCCCTTGTCCTTATTGAGTTTTTAGCATATTCCCAATTCATTGCTAATACACTGTTACAAACCTATCAAAGAGAGTGTTTGAGGTGAGGGATCGTGGGCATATTTCAAAAACCTTCTTATATAATCGGACAACAAAGAAGCTGCATCATCAGTGAATCTGTTACAGAATACGGATCTCATTTCACACTTCTCACATCCAACTGGGGAGGTCGAGTGGTGTGCACGATTACATCAAAGAGCGAACAATCAAGATTGGTAAGTATATCGTGGAGACGAAAAAAACCGTTCGTGTCATTGCGAAAGAGTTTGGTGTTTCCAAAAGTACCGTACACAAAGATCTGACAGAGCGCCTGCCTGAAATCAATCCTGACTTGGCGAATGAAGTAAAAGAAATACTCGATTATCATAAATCCATCAGACATTTAAGAGGAGGAGAGGCGACGAAATTAAAGTACAAAAAAGATGAAATTCTAGAAGGGGAGCCCGTTCAGCAGCCGTAGCGTCTGACGTCTGCCGGCTCCCTTTTTTTCCTCCGGGCGGTTTCGCGAATATCCGCAAAATTTTGTCAAGAACTTATCTCGTTCAGCAGCTTTTTTTTGATAAATTATGATAATATATATAATTAGGGCACAATGTGGATATTTTACTGTGAAACAGATATCAAGGAGGATATAAATAGATGTTTGCAAGGGATATTGGAATTGACCTCGGTACTGCAAATGTACTGATCCATGTAAAAGGAAAAGGAATTGTTCTGAATGAGCCGTCCGTTGTGGCGCTTGATAAAAACAGCGGCAAAGTGCTGGCGGTCGGCGAAGAAGCCAGACGAATGGTTGGACGTACACCTGGGAACATTGTTGCGATCCGTCCGCTGAAAGACGGCGTAATCGCAGACTTCGAAGTAACAGAAGCCATGCTGAAACACTTCATTAATAAACTTAATGTAAAAGGACTTTTCTCAAAACCGCGTATGCTGATCTGCTGCCCGACGAATATTACGTCCGTTGAGCAAAAAGCGATTAAAGAAGCCGCAGAAAAAAGCGGCGGAAAGCATGTGTACCTTGAAGAAGAACCGAAAGTTGCCGCTATCGGCGCAGGTATGGAAATCTTCCAGCCGAGCGGTAACATGGTTGTTGACATCGGAGGCGGTACGACGGATATCGCAGTTATTTCTATGGGCGATATTGTCACCTCCTCTTCTATTAAGATGGCTGGGGACAAGTTTGACATGGAAATCTTAAATTATATCAAACGCGAGTACAAGCTGCTGATCGGTGAGCGTACCGCTGAAGATATTAAGGTGAAGGTCGCAACGGTTTTCCCAGACGCACGTCATGAAGAAATCACCATTCGCGGCCGTGACATGGTTTCCGGTCTGCCGAGAACGATTACAGTAAACAGCAAAGAAGTGGAAGAAGCCCTTCGTGAATCAGTTGCCGTCATTGTGCAGGCTGCCAAGCATGTTCTTGAAAGAACACCGCCTGAATTGTCCGCTGATATCATCGACCGCGGCGTCATCATTACCGGCGGGGGAGCGCTGTTAAACGGACTTGACCAGCTTCTTGCCGAAGAACTGAAGGTGCCTGTTCTTGTCGCTGAGAATCCGATGGATTGTGTTGCGGTCGGAACCGGCGTCATGCTTGATAACATGGACAAGCTTCCAAAACGCAAACTGAGCTGATCATAAAACCTCATTCTTGAAAAAGAATGAGGTTTTTTCTGTAAAACCCTTCACGAAAGGGAATGTAAATCCGATAATAAGAAAAAATGTTGATCTTCATTATAGAACAAATGTTCCGGTTAGGCAACTGGAAATCATGCTATTTCAGAGGTGGAAGACTTGTTAAAAGGATTATATACCGCAACGTCCGCAATGATTACACAGCAGAGAAGAACGGAAATGCTGTCAAATAATATCGCAAACGCGAATACATCAGGGTACAAAGAGGATCAAGGTTCAATCCGCGCCTTTCCCGAAATGCTTTTGAGCCGAATAGAAGGCGACAAAAAAACGAAAATCGGTTCCGTCAACACAGGCGTGTACATGCAGGAGCTGAAACCATTGTTCACGCAGGGAAGCCTGAAAACGACCGATCGGCCGACGGATATCGCGCTTATGGAGAATCAGGTTCCCAAGAATGCTAAAACGAATGAAAACGCCGAGCTGTTTTATCCGGTTCAGACTGCGGGCGGCGTCCGCTATTCAAAAAGCAGCACTTTCTCATTGAATGAAAACAATCAGCTTACGATAAACGGAAATCTTGTTTTATCAACAAACGGACAGCCGATTACAGTCGACAATGAAAAATTCACCGTATCAGAAAACGGCACGGTCACAACAAACGGCCGGCCGGCGGGGCAGATTGACATCAGAATGGAAGAAGACGTGCGCAATCTGAAACGGGACGGCAATGACCTATACAGCACGGCCGACGGCTCTGAACTGCCGAGTGCGGCGGCGAATCCCCAAGTCTCGTATACCTTAAAACAAGGCGTCTCGGAGCTTTCAAACGTGGACGTGACAAGCACGTATACAGAAATGACGGAAGCATACAGATCATTTGAAGCCAATCAGAAAGTCATTCAGGCTTACGATAAAAGCATGGATAAAGCCGCAAATGAAATCGGCAAAGTGTAATAAAATGGGGGACGTTCAATTATGATGCTCAGATCAATGCTGACGGCTTCAACAGCCTTAAACCAGCTTCAGCAGCAGATGGATACAGTCAGCAGCAACCTTTCAAACAGTGATACGACAGGCTATAAAGCGAGGGACTCCCGCTTTTCCGAGCTGATCAGGCAGCAGTATGATCAAATAGATGATAAAAAGGAAAATTCGCCGAACATGCGGAAAACACCGCCCGGCCTGCGTCTCGGCGCCGGAGCGATGATGACGCCGCAGCTGGATTCAGGGCAGGGAAGCATCAAAAAAACCGACCGTGACCTTGATATCGCGTTCACATCACCATATCAATATCTCCAGGCAGAAGCGGACGGACGGCGGGTGTATACAAGGGACGGCTCACTCACCCTCAAGCCGGCCGGCGGAAATAACCGGGTTCTGCAGCTGATGACGGCGGGAGGCAATCCCATCCTCGATGAGAACGGTCAGCCCATCCAAATTGACAGCTCGCTGACTAAGCTGAAAATCAGCAAAACCGGAACCCTGACAGCTTCAGACCAGGCAGGGACCCGTTCCCAGACGTTTAATCTCGGCATCGTCAATGTCAATAACCCTCAGGCGCTTCATGCGGAAGGGGATAATCTGTTTTCCGTAAACGGTGCGGGAGCTTCAGCGATTGAAGAGCTGACCGGCGCAAACCGGCAGGGGATCGGCATGGAGCAAGGGGCGCTTGAAAATTCAAATGTCGATATGTCTAAGGAAATGACCGACTTAATCGTGTCGCAGCGTTCTTACCAGCTGAACAGCCGCACGATTACATTGGGAGACCAAATGCTGGGCTTAATCAACTCAGTCAGATAATAAAAGAAGGGGGCGTTTTGATCAGCCGCGCATGATGAAAAATGCGGCTTTCTCAAAATCGCCCTTTTTTTTGTAGTAATCCGTAATATCCTGAAGCAGCACTTCCAAATCCACCCACGCTTCAATTTTCTGCAGCTCCAGCACGAGCTTCTGCAATCGGTCGTACGGATCCTCCTGAGAGGTATACAGTGTTTTGAGCGCGGCCAGCTTCAGTTTCATGATGTTGTTCTGCACTTTGTCAGCTATGTATAATCCTTTCTGCAGCACGGTTTGTCCTTCGGCGGGGCATCCGGTTTTAAAAAGTGCTCTGACCGCTTCGTATACACAATGAAGGTAGGAAACGGGAGACTCCTTTTCAAAACGCTGATTGCCCAATACCTTTTTGTAAAAAGGAAGCGCCTCTTTATCTTTTTTCTGAGCGGTCTTTAAAAAACCAAAATTGTAATAAGCGTGGCACAGCAGGTTATTGTCATTGATGCGGTCTGTTATTTTTATGGATTCATTGAAGAGCTGTTCAGCGTCTTCATAGCGTGCCTCGTCTATGTAATTTACGGCGAGAAGCAGCTGGCAGCTGAGCGTTTTTTTGATGTAGCCGAATTCATTTTGATAGATCTTCAGCGCTTTGTTGACATATTGTATGGAAAGCGGAGGCGACTTCATCATGTAATAAGCACCCGCTGTTTTATAATAAAATTCAGCGGCTTCAATACGGTTCTGGATGGCCGGCAGGTACTGTTCGGCTTCTTTAAAGCGGCAGACAGCCCGGTTCGGAGTGCCGTTCACCATATGGAATAATCCTTTAAAAAAATGGAAATAATAAGTTAATTCATGATCCATCTCATCTTTGTGCCGCTTCAGCTCACAGAACAGTTTAACCAGCCCGTCTTTTTTCTCAAACAGCAGCTGAAACCGTGCAAAAAACAGCTGATATCTGAGATTGAGCTTTGCATTCTTTTGTAATTTGGGGAGATGCTGATTGATTTGTTCGTGAAGGGAACGGGCTAGATCGAATTGGCGTTTTCCCATGGCGTCATACCACTCATTCAGCATCACCAGCGTGCGTTTTTCAGTAAACTTAGCAATCATCTTCCAACCTCTTTGCTTAGGGTAAAAATCTTTATTCATCATAACACATTAATGGACGAGGCTCATTGCCAGCTGGTTACAGTTTATAGTGCGGTTGAAAAAGAAATTGATTCATAATATACTTCCAAATGTACAGATTGGTTACCACTTATACCTTCTATACATACTATTGTCGATGAAGGAGATGTCAAGAGAATGCTTGATACTCAGCAAATTAAAGAAATTATTCCCCATCGCTATCCGTTTCTTCTGGTAGACAGAATTACGGAAGTCGAAGAAGGAAAACGGGCGGCGGGATATAAAAATGTGACGGCGAATGAAGATTTTTTTAACGGCCATTTTCCTGAGTACCCTGTTATGCCGGGCGTATTAATCGTAGAGGCTTTGGCGCAGGTCGGAGCTGTGGCGATGCTGATTAAAGAAGAAAACAGGGGCAGACTCGCGTTTTTTGCGGGGATTGATAACTGCCGTTTCAAAAAGCAGGTAAAACCGGGTGACAAGCTGGAGCTTGAAGTGGACATTACACGTGCACGCGGTACGATCGGACGCGGCAAAGGCGTTGCCAAAGTTGACGGCGAGCTCGTGTGTGAAGCCGAATTAACCTTTGCACTCGGAGAATAAAAATAAACAAATGGGCTTATAAAAAAGCCCATTTCGTGTAGAAAGGGGTGAATGTAATGTGGTCAGAATTTAAAAGCTTTGCGATGAAGGGCAATATCATGGATCTGGCAATCGGTGTTGTCATCGGCGGCGCTTTCGGGAAAATCGTGACGTCACTCGTTGAAGATATCATTATGCCGCTTGTCGGTCTTCTTCTTGGCGGCCTTGATTTTTCAGGACTGGCAGTGACATTCGGCGACGCCCATATCAAGTACGGAAGCTTTATACAAACGATTGTGAACTTCTTCATTATTTCATTTTCTATTTTTATCGTGATTCGCACATTAGGCAAGCTGAGACGTAAAAAAGAAGCTGAAGAAGAGGCGGAAGAAGCCGAAGAAACAGATCAGCAGACAGAACTGCTGACTGAAATCAGAGATCTGCTGAAACAGCGGGCGCATCACAATGACTAGGGCATAAAAAAAGGCTGGATGATTAACGTCCGGCCTTTTTCATGATTATAATTTTTGTTTGAACGCTTCAATCAGCCGGCTGCCTGAGTATCCTTCTTTCACGAGCGACTCCAGAATGCTTTCTGATCCGGGGTGATTTCTTGACACCATTTGACCGTAAATTAAAACTTGTATACTCTTTTCCAGCTCGACGATATTTTTGATGCTTCCCGTCAGCTGGGCGGGACGGTTGCTTTTTTTCGTAATCGTTACAAACACCTTCGCTTCTTTCTGGCTTTTCATCAGCATGTCAAAAAAAGAAAAGTGTTCGGCCGGGACCAGAGCTTCAATTAACCAATGGTTTTCACCGTCTTCTTTATTGATAATCAATCCGTCTAAAAGGGGAAACTGTTCAATCGGCCGATCGTCTTTATCTAAACGTTCCACATTCAGATCAACCAGTTTAAAGGTTTTCATCTCTATTTTCACCCCTGTTGTCCATGTTTTTTCGTTCATTTATTATAACACATATCACTTTTTCCGGGAAAATGCTGTAAGACATGCTTCATCATTTTTGTAGGCGGTCAACATTTAATCATTTCTATTTTTTCATTATAATGTAAAAGAATATAGTCATGGAGAGATGCTTATGAATCAATTGCGCCTGAAGGAAATTTATATAGAAGACGGCTTAAGGCGGGAAGACGATCATTCCTACTTAGTATCCAAAAAGGAAGAGTGCGAGGTGCATCTTAACAGAAGAGGGAATGTCGTCTTTTTGTATGAAACAAAAGACCGCATGGAACAGTATAAAATTCAGCTTTCACTGGCTGATAAAAAGCTGAGTTTTTACTGGTTCGCATGGGACGGCGGAAAGTTTGTCAGGATGTTTGAGAAAAACTGGCTTAAAACGAAACTTTTTTCGCGGCTGCTCAAAAATACATATTACATAAGCGGTCAAAAGAAAAAGTTTTTTTTATCTGAAAGAAAAGCGAAATCATAAGAGAGGCATAAACGGATAACGGTTTTTTCCGCTTTTTGCTTTCAGGAGCTCTTGTACTACAATGAAGCCACCCTCGAAAAGAGAGGAGGATACGGCTTGTTTAACCACGTGATGCTTGTCGGCCGGCTGACGAAAGACCCGGAGCTCCGTTTTACATCAGCGGGCATTGCCGTGGCTCATATTACCTTGGCTGTCAGCCGCAATTTTAAAAGCGCGTCAGGTGAAACCGGGACTGACTTTGTCAACTGCACCATTTGGAGAAAAAGCGCTGAAAACACGGCATTGTACTGTCAAAAAGGGTCATTGGTCGGTGTGAGCGGCAGAATCCAGACGAGAAGCTATGAAAAGACAGACGGTGTAAAAGTTTATGTGACCGAGGTCATGGCTGATACCGTTCGGTTTATGGATCAAAAACGGAAAGAGCCGCTTGCTGAATAACATGCTTTTTTCCTCTTTTTCCCGCCTTTTGGCGGGCCCCGCAATACCCCCTTCCTATACGCCAGTCGAAAGACTGGTTTTTTTGGTTCGGGATCTAAAAAATGGTTAAAAAGAAGTGATTTTGCTTATAAACACTTAAAATAATTGAATGTTTTAAGATAAAAACTTATAATTACTTACAGATAAGTGACGAAAAAAGGAATGAGGACGTGTATCAAGAAGAAAGACTGATTGCGATAATGGAATATTTGAAACAGCATCGGCGGATCACCGCTGAACAGATATGTTCGCTGCTTCATATTTCAAGAGACACCGCAAGACGGGACCTTGTCAAGCTGAAAGAGCGCGGGGCCATTATCAGAACACGGGGCGGCGCGATTCTGCCGTCTGTGCATCAGGAAGTGCCTGGCTATTCCGGCCGGCTGAAAACCGTTTCTGAAGAGAAAAATAAAATCGGCAGACTGGCCGCCTCCCTGATCCATAAAGGAGACCGGATCATCCTGGATACCTCCACAACCGTTCAGGCCTGCGCCGAACATTTAAATGTCACCGGCTGCACTGTTATTACAAATTCGATCAATCAGGCCGATATCCTCTCTGCAAAAGAGGGAATTGACATTCATCTGCTCGGCGGAAAGCTGCAAAAGGAACACCGATTTTTATACGGCGCTTCTGTGGTAGAAAAACTGGGGGATTATCACGCCGATAAGGTGCTGATCGGCGTTGTCGGCATCTCGGAAAACGGTCTGACGATACCGCATGAAGAAGACGGCATGGTCAAGCGTAAAATGATCCGGCAGGCGGAACAGGTGATTGCGCTGAGCGATCATTCCAAGCTTGGCCGTACGAGTTTTTATCAATATGCAGACCTGCACGAGGTTGACCTGCTGATCACCGATCGGCTGCCTGATCAGGATTTTTGCGATCTGCTCGACCGGCACGGCGTAGAATTGCTTGTAACTGATTCTGAAGAAGAGGATGAGGACATGTGAAACTGATTGCCATAGATCTGGACGGCACACTGCTGAACAGCAGTCATCAAGTAAGCGATGAAAACGAGCGGGCTTTAAGAGAAGCCCGGCAAGCGGGAATTGAAATCGTGGTGTCCACGGGACGCGCGCATTTTGACGTGCACTCCATATTCGAACCGCTCGGCATAAAAACTTGGATTATCAGCGCAAACGGAGCCGCCATTCATGCTCCTGACGGCAGCCTGTACCATTGTGATGCGATTGAAGAAACAAGGGCCCGGGGGATTTTGTCCTGGCTTGAAGAGAACCAATATTACTATGAGGTGTTTACAAACAAAGCCATCTATACGCCTGAAACCGGCAGGGAGCTGCTCGAGATCGAAATGGATCGGGTAAAAAGCGCCAATCCGGAAACCGACCTTTCTATTTTGGAGCAGGCGGCTTCTGTGCAATACAGCCAGTCAGGCTTTGCTTACATTCAATCATACCGTGAGCTCTTTGAGAAAGAAGAACGTCTGGATTTTTACAACATTCTCGGGTTTTCGTTTGATGAGCGGAAGCTGAAAGCGGGCTGGGACCGATTCAGTGATCAGAAAGACCTCACCCTTGTCAGCTCTGCCGATCACAATTTTGAACTGTCGTCGCGACATGCTTCTAAAGGGCAGGCGCTTAAACGGCTGGCGCAAAAGCTCGGCATTCCGATGGCTGAAACCGCAGCGGTCGGTGACAGCTTAAATGATTACTCAATGCTTCAGGCGGCCGGAAAAGGCATAGCGATGGGAAATGCGAGAGAAGATATTAAAGAGATCGCTGACGCCGTTACATTGACAAATGATCAAAACGGCGTTGCGCATATGATCAGGAATTTACTTTAAAAGGTTTGGCGATACTGTTCACGACTGGCGTGACGCATTCATGGCAAATGCGGCGTAACAGTAAGGACGGCATTTTAAAAGACCGGCTCTTCCGAGAGAGCCGGCCTTTTTGCGTTTAATGTGATTGCGCCGATGCGCTGAGGGTGAATAATTCTTCAAGCTCATCGGATGACAGCTCGGTAATCCAATTTTCACTTTGGATAATCTGATCGTTCAGCGTTTGTTTCGTTTCGAGCATGGCATCAATTTTTTCTTCAATCGTTCCCGTCGTAATTAATTTGTGCACGTGGACGAACCGCTCCTGGCCGATTCGGTAGGCGCGGTCGGTCGCCTGGTTTTCCACCGCCGGATTCCACCATCTGTCATAGTGAATGACGTGATTGGCAGCCGTCAGGTTCAGACCGGTTCCGCCCGCTTTCAGTGACAAAATCAGCGTCGGGTATTCTTTCTTCTGGAACCGTTCCACAAGGGAATCGCGTTCCTGCTTGGACAGGCTTCCGTTTAAAAACTGAACAGGCTCTCCGAATGTTTTTTCCAAGAGGCGCTTCATCATGTTGCCCATCTGAATGTATTGGGTGAAAATGAGGCAGCTTTCCCCTTGTCCGCGGATCGCCGCCATTAAGTCAAGCAGCTTTTCCAGTTTGACGGATCTCCCGTTTAACAGCTCTGTCTGTTCTTCCTTCAAATAGAGCGCAGGATGGTCGCATATTTGCTTCAGGCGGCCGAGCATGCTCAAAATCAGCGCTTTCCGCTGCATGCCGGTCAGAGAAGCCATATGTTCAAATGTATCTTTGACAAGCTGCTCATAAAGGGAGGCCTGTTCGGCCGAGAGCGGGATAAACTCTTTTTGTTCCAGCTTGTCAGGGAGATTAAGCGCCACTTCTTCATCCCGTTTTGTCCGGCGCAGTAAAAACGGCCGGATTAACTGCTGAAGCTGGTTGATTCTTTTTTCGTCACGGTCTTTTTCAATCGGCAGCACATAGCGTTTATGAAAGCCGGTCAGGCTGCCGAGATAGCCTTTGTTCATAAAATCAAAGATCGACCAAAGCTCTGTCAGGCGGTTTTCCATCGGTGTTCCGCTCAGCGCGATATGATGGACGCCTTTCAGCTTTCTGATCGCGCGGGACTGCTTCGTATGCGCGTTTTTAATATTTTGCGCTTCATCAAGGCAGATGGTGCTCCATGTCACGGAAGAAAGCTCTTCCTGATCGGCGTGCGAGAGGCCGTAAGAAGTAAGAACGACATCCGCGTCTTGATAGGCCGGGACAAATGCTTCCTCCTTCGGCCGGCGGGGTCCGTAATGAAGCATGGCCTTCAGCTGCGGCGCGAAGGTCTGGAGCTCACGCTGCCAGTTGCCGAGCACCGATGTCGGCGCAATGATTAAGGCAGGCGCTTTTTGCCGGCCGCTTTCTTTCACATGAAGAAAATAGGCGATCATCTGAATCGTCTTTCCAAGTCCCATATCATCTGCGAGACAGGCGCCGAAGCCGTTTTCCCGCAGGAAGAGAAGCCAGTTCATGCCGTACACCTGATAAGGGCGGAGCTGTCCCTGAAACGCGGCGCTGACTTCATGCTCCGGCAGATCCCGGGCATCCGTCAGTTTGCGGATCAGGCTTCTGAGCTGCTTTGATAATTCGATCTTGATCCCGGCAAATGCCGATGAGTCAATGATGTCCGTGTCCTCGGCTCCGTTTTCCCCGTGATCCATCAGTTCGCGCGCCAGCACGTCGGACATGTGGAGACCCTCAGATTCCGCTTTTTCCATCAGTTTTTTCATCTGTTTAATAAATTGCGGATCAATTTTCACCCATTGGCCGCGGATGTTGACGAGACGTCTGTTGTTTGCGACAAGCTCATTGAATTCATCCTCTGTCAGCTCAATTCCGTTTGTGGCGAATCTCCAGTTGAAATCAAGCAGGGCGTTCATGCCGACGAAGGACTCGCCCCGCGGGGAGGATGACACTTTTGCTTTGAGCATCATATTGCTTTCCCGGACAATCTGCCACCACGATGGAAGAAGAATCTCCACGCCCATATCGACAAGTGTCTCACTCGCTTCCGATAAGAAGATCCAAGCCTCTTCTTCAGAAATGAGCGTCGTTCCCGAATCAAATGAAAGCCAGGGAACCGTTCGGCGGAAGCGGTCCTGTTCACGCGCGATTTTTCCGCTGTATGCCTGCCACGCTTTTTTCAGCCCCTTCAGTCCGTCGAAAAAGGTGATGGCTCCGGTTTTTTTCTCGCGTAAAAACATTTCGATTTTCCAGTCGTCACCGTCAAAATCAGGCTCGTTTAATCGCAGCCCGACGGTAAACGGCGTCAGATCATCATTCCAGCCGATTCCCTCAAGAAAATCATCTTCGTCCAAAAAGGAGCCTTTAAACGTATGAACGGCCGGCGAACGGGTTTCGATCTGCTGCCATTTTTCCCGCAGGTCATCGTTGTACTGAATGTAGTCCTGAACCGCGGCCGAGAACCAGTCTGCCGTAAAGCCTTCCAGCAAAAGCTCGCGGTCTTTGAAGCGCAGGACGCCCTTTTGCCAAGCCTCATAATCCGGAAGAAAATCGCCGTCGGCTATAAATTCGTATATCGTCGAAGCCGCTTCGATTAATGGTTCCGTTTCCTTTGTCAGCTGAACGGTGCTGAATGAATTGAACGAGTTTTTTCCGAGCAGCTCGACGGTCATCCACGGGCTGAGCAGAACAGCCGGAGTGCCGATGAAGCTGACGTCTTCAAGAAACGTTCCGTAAAAGGTGGACTCATGCCATTGGAACAGATGAGTCTTCATCTGACTGAGCGTAAGCGGCTGTTCTTTCTCGTCATGGCTTGACAGCGTAAATGTCCAATCTTCCATTTGTTCTACATGAATGAAAAATTCCTTAAGACTCGCCATCAATCAACTTTCCTTTCTGCAATTCTTCTTGAAGGGCGCGCAGCCTCTTGTAGCTTGCGCTCAGCTGGCTGATATACCGCTCCCAAACCTGCTGTTTTTTTGCCTTTTTATAAAGCGTCCGCAGTTTTTTCAGATGGCGCGCAGCCTCTTTATAGGCGCTGCGGTTTTTTTGGTCGATAAAAAAGGCCGCCGCCCGGTGATAGGAGGGGATGAGCGCTTCCGGATCACTGGCGGCAATTTCCTTCAGGATGTCCTTTTCGATTTCCCAGACGGAAAAACCGACGAGGCTGTGAATCTCCACCCACTCCGCATACCGCCGTTTTTCGTACAGATACTGGCTGTATTCTGTAAAGGTATAGGGAAGGCAGCCGGAGGCAAACCGTTCAAACAGCTGATCATCCCGTGAGTGCCGCGCATAATCCGCCAGCAGCACAAACAGCTCTCCTATAATATCGCGCATTTCTTTAAACGGCTTATCAAGTTTCGTGTAGTTCACGGCAAGAGGTTCGATCTGACCGTACCATGTTTTCAGCCGTTTCCAGTCTTTTTTGGCGGTGAGCTCACTGAGCCATTGAAAGGTATAAGGCAGCGCTTCGGAAGGGAAGCGAGACATATCTTCAAAGACCGCTGCATCATCTTTTTGCAAAAAGGCCAAATGAAGCCGTCCGAACCGTACTTCCGGCGAAAAACGGCGGCCGCTTTCCTGTGCGAGAATCTCCTGTTCACGCGCGACCCATTTCGGCCGGTTCAAAAGCGAGCTCCAAACTTCACCGAATACCCGGAGGCGTTCGTATTGAAAAAGCTCCTCTTTCAGCAGAAGCCTGCGGATCACCGGAGGCGTCCGGTCCAAAAAGGGATCAAGCGAGAAAGACAAGGCATACGTTTTCAGTCTGTCAATGGAGGAGTAAATCGTATCCATCAGCTGTTCGACGTATGGATTGATGCTGTAATAATCTTTTTCGGCATCCAGTCTGCCTGACTCAATCAAAGTAAACATATGAAGCCAGACGGCAAGCGCCGAGTGAATCTGATATAAGCTTTTGAGCTCGGGTTTTTTCGGGGCATGTTTTTTGAGCGCTGACAAATAGCCGTAATAAAGCCCCTGCATCGTCTGGCTTCCGGCCGGCGTCCGCGCCTCCCACAGTGAGAATTCCGAATCAAAAAAAGCGAGCCAGCTTGACAGCGACTCTTCATTCGGCAGCACTTTTTCCTGAAACTGCCGGCGGACAAGCTCCCTGCTTTCCTCAAGCTTTTCTCTTTCCAGCCAATGCTCGGTAAAGGAACCGACCCGTTCAAATTGGGCATATACGTAAAGAAAAACGGCCAGCACGTGGCGGCAGATCGCCTCAGACGGGCATGCGCAGCCGCTTTTCACCATGAAAAATAAGTTCAGCGTGACCCTTACAGGCACAACATCCTGCACATACGCGGAAATCTCTGTCGGGGTTTGAACCTGTATACGATAGACGGAATCCTGCCGATATAAAATGAGTGCTTTCTTCATCAGCTGAACATTGTCTTCATTGTAAGGAAGAAGTTCTTTAAGCTGTTCAGCCGCTGCGAGCACATCTTCTTTAGCAATCATATCCTGAAGCATGATTATCGCTCCTAACGAGTCACAAAATAAAAAGATTCCAATTCCTCTATTATATCGCAACACATGGTCCGGAAAAAGTTTTTCCTAAAAAAGGACATAAAAACCCGAGTGTGTCGAATGATGTATTAGAGATTGCAAAACAGCACCCGACAGCATATAATAATCTTGTTTTCAATTTAATGGAAGCCGAAAGGAAACGAATGATGAAGAAAACGAAGTTAGATCAAGAGGAGTTTCTGAAGATTTTAATGCATGCGCACGACATCGGTGAGCAGTCCTCTGAGATGACCACTAAAGAAATGCTTGAGAATTTGATTTCTCATATTAAAAATGGATATGCAACATAAAGTCCCGCGGGCTCTTGACCGCGGGATTTTTTATTGTTCCTGTGATAACAGCGTATAAAGCGCTTACAAAAATAAACCGAATAGAAGTGTTTGTGTATTTTTGTCGAATATTGTCATTTGAAAAGGTTAGAAATGACAGTTCAAATCTGTATAATCGTAATTGGAAAAGTTCATTGGAGGGAATAGGAATACACGGAAAGTGATATGGAGGTTATATGGGAGAATCCGCAAGCATAAAAGAAATATTCGCAATACTGAGAAAGCGTCTGCTGTTTATACTTATTATCACCGCGGCGGCATCTGCCGCAGGCGGACTCATCAGTTTCTTCGCTCTTACGCCGGTCTATGAAAATTCAACGCAAATTTTGGTCAGTCAATCCAAAAACAATCAAAAAGAAGTCCAATTCAATGACGTTCAAACCAACCTCCAATTAATCAACACGTATAATGTCATCATCAAAAGCCCGGTCATCCTCGATGAGGTGATTAAAGAGCTGAATCTGTCCATGACTTCGAAAGAGCTGGAATCGAAAATCACGGTATCCAGCGAGCAGGATTCACAAGTCGTGACGATCGCCGTGCGGGATACGGATGCAAAGCGGGCCGCCGTTATGGCAAATACGGTTGCAGCCGTTTTTCAGGACAAGATCACGGCCATCATGAACGTGGATAATGTCAGCATTCTTTCAAAGGCCGAAGCGGCGGACAGCCAGTCACCGGCAGAGCCTAACCGTAAGCTGAACATCGCGATTGCGTTTGCAGCCGGACTTTTGGGCGGAATCGGTCTCGCCTTTTTGCTGGAACATCTGGATAATACGATCAAATCGGAGGAACAGCTTGAATCGCTGCTCGGCATCCCGGTCTTAGGAACGGTTACTTCAATCAGCGCAAAAGACAGCGTTGCCAAAAACTTGAGGATGGCAGAAACCAAACAAGCGGGAGGCGGACAAGTTGACGCGTAAAAAAGACAAGCCGGCAAAACGAAGCGTGATTACGATGTCAGAGCCGAAGTCCATCAACTCAGAACAATATCGGACGATCCGTACAAACATTGAATTTTCTTCCGTCGATACGGAGGTGAAGTCCCTTTTAATCACATCCGCAGGTCCGGAAGAAGGAAAGTCGACTACCGCGGCCAATCTTGCCGTCGTATTTGCCCAGCAGGGGAAAAAAGTGCTTTTAATTGATGCGGATCTGCGCAAACCGACGGTTCATTTCACCTTCAAATTGGATAACGGAACCGGCTTAACGTCGCTGCTGTTACAACAGATTCCGTTTCAGAAAGCCGTCCTGCGGGCTGAGGAAGCCAATCTCGATATTTTAACGAGCGGGCCGATCCCGCCCAATCCGGCGGAGCTTTTATCGACGGGGGCCATGAGGGATCTTCTGTCAGAAGCAGCCCTCGTTTATGATAAGGTGATTTTAGACACGCCTCCCGTTTTGGCCGTAGCCGATACGAAAATATTAGGCAGCTATACTGACGGGGCCATTATGGTGATTTCAAGCGGGAAAACGGACAAGGAAAAAGCGGCCAAGGCGAAAGAAGCGCTCGATTATTGCCCGTGCAAGCTCCTCGGAGCCGTGATGAACGGAAAAAAACAAACGAAACACTCGGACTACGCCTATTATGGACAGTGATGTCATAATGGGCGCGGTCCATTCTTTTTAAGAAGGAGGGATTAAAATATGATAGATATCCATTGTCACATCCTTCCTTCCATAGACGACGGCGCGGCGGATGATACAGAAAGCCTCGAGATGGCGAGAGAAGCGGTCCGACAGGGAATTGATACGATCATTGCGACGCCGCATCACGTGAAATACCGCTATGACACGGACCGGCATACGGTCAAAGAAGCGGTCAGACTGTTAAACAAACGTTTGAATAAGGAAGGCATTCCGCTCACCGTTCTGCCCGGCCAGGAAATCAGAACAGACGGAGATCTGCTGGCAGGTCTTCAAAGCGGCCCGCTTATCCCGCTCCATGATACAAAGTATGTGCTGGCGGAGTTTCCGGCCGATCATGTTCCGGCCTATGCCGAACGGCTATTTTATGAATTGCAGCTGAGGGGATATGTCCCTGTCATCGCCCACCCGGAGCGGAACAGAGAAATCCGCGAAAACCCGTCCGTCCTTTACAGTCTTGTAAAGAAAGGCGCTGCTGCCCAAGTGACGGCCGGCTGCCTTGCCGGAGCATTCGGTCGGAAAGCGAAGAGCTTTTCGCTGCAGCTTATTGAAGCGAATTTGATCCACTTTCTCGCATCTGACGCCCATAATCTCGGATCGAGAAATTTTTATTATCAGGAGGCGCTCGGTGTTCTGAAAAAAGAAGCCGGGGCAGAGCTGGTTTACATGCTTACGGAAAACGCTGCGCTTCTCGTTGAAAACAAAGCCGTTTATAAGGAACCTCCGCTGCCTGTGGCCCGCCGTAAGCGCTGGGGTCTTTTTTAACCATCTTCCCTACTCCGTTTAAATGAAGCATAAGCGGCTGTTTTGCAAGATGATCTTTTTATGCTTATGCTATAATCAGCGGCCGGCACCGTTTTTTCTATCATGACCGCAGGCTACCGGCATTCTGCCGGCGCCGGGATCATATGCTAATAACGGTAAGCTGCCCAGCAGCAATTTCTAAACGGTTGGGGGAACACGATGAAAATAACAGTGATCGGAACAGGCTACGTCGGTCTTGTGACAGGAGTGTCTCTTTCAGAAATCGGCCATGACGTAACATGTATAGATATTGACGAACGTAAGGTTGAGCAGATGAGAAAGGGAATATCCCCTATCTTTGAACCGGGCCTTGAAGATATGATGAAACGAAACATCGGCCGGCATCGGCTGGCCTTTGAAACGAGCTACGAAAAAGGGCTTGCGGAAGCAGAGGTTATTTTTATAGCGGTCGGAACGCCGCAAAAAGAAGACGGGCACGCAAACCTTACCTATATTGAAAATGTCGCCGAACGGATTGCCGAATCTATTTCTAAAGATGCGATCGTCGTGACAAAAAGCACGGTTCCCGTGGGAACGAATGACAGGATCAGCGAAGTTATTCATTCACGGCTGAAATCGGACGTAAATATTTCAATCGCCTCGAACCCGGAATTTCTCCGTGAAGGTTCGGCGATTCACGATACCTTTCACGGCGACCGCATCGTAATCGGAACTGAAGACCGGCAGACGGGAGAAACGCTTGACCGGGTTTTCGCGCCGTTTGCCATTCCGGTTTATCATACGGATATCAGAAGCGCCGAGATGATCAAATATGCATCGAACGCTTTTTTAGCGGCAAAGATCAGTTTTATTAATGAAATTTCTAATATATGTGAAAAAGTCGGTGCGGATGTGGAATCAGTCGCACACGGAATGGGATTGGATAAACGGATCGGCAATCAATTCTTAAGAGCCGGCATCGGCTACGGGGGTTCCTGCTTTCCGAAGGATACAAACGCCCTCGTGCAGATCGCGGGACATGTGGAGCATGATTTTGAATTGCTGAAGTCCGTCATTAAAGTCAACAATAACCAGCAGTCCATGCTGGTTGATAAAGTGCTGAACAGGCTCGGCGGAGTTACGGGAAAAACCATAGCGTTGTTAGGGCTGTCTTTTAAGCCGAATACTGATGATATGCGGGATGCGCCGTCCATTGTCATTGCGGATCGTCTGGCGGCTCTTGACGCCCGGATGACAGCGTACGATCCGATTGCTTCATTCCGGGCTTCCGAGCTGCTCCCGGCCGGGGTTTCCTATCGGGAGTCTATAGAAGAAGCGGTCAGGGGAGCTGATGCCGTGTTGATTTTGACAGACTGGGAAGATATTAAGCATTTTCCGCTTGAAGCCTACAAAGAGCTGATGGAAACTCCGGTTATTTTCGACGGGAGAAACTGCCACTCGCTTAAAGAAGCGGAGCAGGCGGGCGTGGAATATATCTCAATCGGAAGAAAAGCCGTCCTGCCTCAGACTGATTCTGTCACTTGAAAGGCCGGCCTCCGCGCCGGCCTTTATTATATTTATAATGATGATACACGGCAAAGGAGACGGTTATTGATAACCGGCTCCTTTTTTTAGGGAATTTATCATGGATATATAGAGGAGGTCTGTGAATGAACGTGCCGATTTCATGAGTCTTTTGGCGTTAATAAAGAGCACCTCGGCTGCTGAAAATAAGCCGTTTAACCTATTTAAGCTGCTTTCTGTCTATTTTAAAATATAATATATGGAAATATAGTATGGAAAAGTCTGTGCTTTTTGTACGACTTTTTGCGTAAGACGAGGTGAAAACAGATGAGCCATTCAAGCACATTAAGCCATATTAACAGCACAATCAGCCATAAACTGGGCGAGATCGAACACCAAATTGATAAATTAAAAGAAGCGAAGAGAGATATAGAATCTCTGCAGGAAGAGGGCGTGTCTGAAATCAAAGACATCCTCAGACCGCACTTGGATCATCATTGGACCGGCACTTTCGCTGAGGAATTTGATGAGCGGCGCGATCAGGCCCATACAGAGGCATACAGAATCGTTACAGACAAATACGACGGGTATATTTATCGGATCGGCTTAAAGATGACACAGCTTGAAATTGAAAAAGGAGGGCTCCTTGCCGCCAGAAGCATCGCGAGAGAAGCAGAGCACCTGCTGACGCTTGGTGAAGAAGCCCTTGACGCCGTGGGAGACAAAATACAATCAATCAAAAGAAGCTGGAGTTGGTTTTAATGACAGAAATAAAACTCAAATACGGAGCCGTCATGAAACAGCTTGAATCCGTCAGCAGCGCGCTGGAGGCCGTTTCGATCGGGAATGCGGGTTCAAACGGTAAAAACAAGCTTGACTATACCTCCAAGTACCACTCCCGCGAGGCAAAGCTTGTATCCATGATCAGCGAATATAAGCAAGCCGTTCATAAGAACATCGCGGACGTAAAAGACAACGTAGATTCCCTGAAAGAACAGGACGAGGCGATCGCCGTAAAATAACGAAAGAAAGGACTTGCCGATGAGCAAAGTGTTTGAATCACAATCGTTAACGGATGAAGCAGACAAGAGAAAGAAACAATACGAAGCTCTTGAAGAACAGCTGAATGCGCTCAAAAAAGCCTTTCAAGGCATGGCTGATCTGGGTGATGCTTTGAAAGGGAAAGGCGCAGACAATATAAAGGATTTCTTTCAGGGACAAGCGGAAATCGCCGATAGCTGGCTGACGCTTGTTTCTGCTCAAATTGCGTTTTTAAACGGCATTTCAGGTGATATTAAAGATCAAGAACTCAGCGATTCATATGTGGAGACTTCGTTTTTGGATCATGAGCTGCCCAACGCGGACTTGAAGGCTTCAGAGATTGTCTCCGCCCATAAAGCCGAAATCGACTCCATCTTGTCAGGCATCAGCGATATTATTCATCTCGACACGTATACGCTTGATGATTACGCAGATAAAATGGGCGATGCCCAGAAAACCAGACGTGACACGATCACGGCAGTCGATAAACTTGATGAATCTCTGACCACTGAATATCAAAATTTAGAATCTCTGGACAACGCGGTTCTCAGCAAATATTCCGTTCTCATGCAAGCCACCAGCAACGGGAAAAGCGCATCCCCTATGTACTATGACAAAAAAGCCTTCCACAGCAATGAAATCTACAAAAGCGTCATTGAAGCAGAAAAGCAGGGAACGAACTATATTGATGCAAAAGCCCAGCAGGCCGAAGCAAGACGGCTTCAGGAAAAGGCTGAAAAAGAAGCCAATAAACCATGGTACGAGAAAACATGGGACGGTATCTGCAACTTTACCGGAGAAGTCACTGGCTATTATGATTATAAAAGAGCAGCCGAAGGCGTTGATCCGGTGACCGGAGAAAAACTCTCCACCGCAGAACGTGTGACAGCAGGAGCAATGGCCGCCGCCGGATTCATACCGGTCGTCGGGTGGGCGGGCCGCGCTTTCAAAGGCGGAAAAGCCATCTACAAAACCGGAAAAACCGTCATGGCCGCAGAACACGCTTTAGACATCTATAAAACCGGAAAATCCTTAGACATTCTCAAAATGACAGAAATGGGCGCATACGGCCTCGTCGCCTCAAACGGTTTTTCAGAAGCCGTCACAGGACGGGATATGTTCGGAAACAAAGTGTCTGAGGAGAAGCGGAAAACGGGTGCACTGGAAGCGGCGTTGAGTTTGGTTGGTGCTGGTGTATTGGCGAAGCATGTAAACAAAGGCATCCCGCTTGCAAAATCGCCACAAACAGCAAAAGTTGAAAAAGGGAAAAAGATTCTAGACCAAGTAAAAGAATTCAAAGTCCCAACGAATGTAAAAATTCGCGTCCACAAGACTGTCACACCGGATGGCGCAACTTTCCCAATCATTCATGCTGATGTGAAAACCAAAGCTGTGAAAGATCTTGGGATTGTGAAGATGGCGGGCAGTGGTAACAGTGGAGGCACTGCCACAAGATTAATTCCAGGGACCCCAGGCAAGGTTACAGGAGGGAGTTCAACTAAATTAGGTAAAAATATGTTTGAGCAAATGGGACTTCCACGTTCAACAAAACGTACTCCATATCAGGCTCAACATATTATACCGAAGGAGTTTCGAAGTCATCCTGTTTTGAAGAAGTTAGGAATGGATATGGATGATGCTTCAAATGGTTTTTTCTTACGGGTGCCGGATGATGATATAAGTGCTACTTCACGGCATAAAGGATATCATTCAGTTTATAGCAGTTTTGTGAGAAAAAAATTAGATGAGATCGATCTTAACCAAAGTATAGACGTCATTGAAAAACAGGTATATGGTTTACAACAAAAATTAAGGGAATTACAAGAAAAAGGGCTGCCTCTTTATATGAGAGATAATTATTTAGAAACAGAATTAAAGAAAATAAAGGAGAAAGGATTAGAAGCATATAAATTAGAAAGGAAAGAAGGTAGCGCCTCAAGAAAACCCGTTTGGAAAAGAGGCGGTGGGGCGACAGTTGATCTTTGGGAAAGGTGGTATAACAAATAATGAATTTTGGAAAATATCATGATCTAGTGGAAGAGGTAATTGAATTTTCAAAAACCTTTAAGCCTATAAAATCAGTTAATGTATCTAATTTTACTAAAATAATTAATGACCAAGAAAAGGCTGAATACTTCGCTTATGAAGAAGTATATGGAGAAGACGAATATACATGGAAAGATATAAGGGAAATTGAAATGAGTGAGGTATGGGAGCGGTTTTACGAATTAGAAGATAGTCAAAAGCCGGAAAATATAGACACATTATTAGATACTTTTTCTGAAAGTATTAGAAGTGCTTCTACTGAATTCAATGCTTTTTTTGAGGACATAGTAGCTGACCTAAACAATTGTGCTATTAATAGAGCAATTAATGGTAATACAAATAATTTTTTTGAAAAAGTTTTTAAAATTTATAAAGCGGGTTACTTTCCGTGTGGTTGGGATGGTGACTATCCTAACGGGACTTTTATCGCCTTGGATAAAGCTTAAGAGTGAGAGGTTTTAAACGAAACGTCAGTCTATGGATTAAACCAAGGGCTGGCGTTTTTGTTTCTTATTGTATAAAGCATTTCAAAAGGAGGTTAACATTAAGAGTTGTCCTGTGTTACTGATATATTAGAATAATGAAGGAGAAACTGGATGGACAGAGACCATATTTCTCAATTGCTGCCATTAAAAATCTGTGATGGCTGGTCTGTAGTACTGAACAATTTAAGTTCAGAAAGAAGGATGCAAGAAAAATGTGAATTACTAATACTGCAAAATGAAAAACGAAAGGCCTTTATTAAGGTAATTTATGAAAATGATCAATACCATGTCATAGTAACGGGCTTAAAAACAGATAAGATTTATGAAGATGAATCTTTTGATGAGATAGAACAATTATTAGAAGAGTTAGAATATCAAATCTGGACTGTGGGAAGCGGGGTTTTAGAGGGTTTGCAGCCGCTAAGCCAACATGTTCCCAATTTCTTAAGGCTTAAGATACCGGCGGGTTGGACTGTTGATTATATTACATTAAAAGAAACTGATCCTAAAAATCTAGAGGAAAATGATGATGCTTGGTTATTTGACTTTAATCAAGATCTCCTGCAGATTTCTCATAAAACTAAAAGTTTGCTGCTTGATGTAGGGTGGTACCCAGAAGGGGATCCCACTGGAAGTTATGGCATTGAACTGATAAAAAACGAAGATTGGGAAAATCCTCTAGAAGATATGATGTGTACTGAACTTAAAGAATTACTTAAACAATTGGATCTTATTTTTATGAAAGAAATGAAAAATGAGTATTAATAAAAAAGCAGATGATACTATCTGCTTTTTTCAATGAAGCATATGGAGTCTTCGCTAGATCGAAACACAGGAAGATTGAGCGCGAAGACTATTTTAAGAGAGGAAAACAAGTGAAATGAAAATACATCAAATTCACGATTTTCATCTAAAAGATGAAGCGGATTTTATTCAAATACAACAATCCCTTATACATAAAATCAACCTATCCCCCGTCATCCCTCCAAACTCCGTCAACACCTGCGCAGGCGTCGACCTCGCCTATTGGGAGCAGGACGGGGAACCGTACGGGGTGTGCAGTATCATCGTGATTGACGCTGATACAAAAGAAGTCATTGAAAAGGTGCACAGTATGGGGAAAATCAGCGTACCGTATGTGTCCGGTTTTCTTGCGTTTCGCGAGCTGCCTTTGATCATCGAGGCGGCGAAAAAGCTGGAGACGGAGCCGGATGTCTTCTTGTTTGATGGCAACGGGTATCTGCATTACAATCATATGGGCGTTGCCACCCATGCGGCTTTTTTTCTGGGGAAGCCGACGATTGGGATTGCGAAAACCTATCTCAAAATCAAAGGATGCGATTTCGAGATGCCTGAAAATGAAGTCGGCGTATACACAGATATTATCATTGACGGCGAAGTATATGGCCGGGCGCTGAGGACGCGGCGGGATGTGAAGCCTATTTTCTTGTCTTGCGGACATAACATTGATTTAGAAAGCAGCTATCAGATCACGATGAGTTTGATCAATCATGAAAGCAGACTGCCGATCCCTGTCCGTCTGGCTGACCTTGAAACACATGTCTTGCGAACGTTTTATCGGAAAAATCACGTGTAACACTTGGGGCTTTAAGCCGTCAAGTGTTTTTTTGTATGCCTGGTGTCTGCTTTATTAAAAACCTTGTCGTCCTTGCGGATAAGGTTTCTATTTGAATGTTTTTCGCGTCAAATCGATAAAAGCCTTTAATGGTGCAGACATCCACTTGTCCTTATGCCATGCCAGTTGAGTAAAAACAGGGCATTCATTCTGCCAGTTGAGTTCTTTCATCCGTCCTTCGGCAATATCGTCTTTTACTGTCATTTCAGGCAATAGTCCAATTCCAAGTCCGGCCATCACGCATTGTTTGATGGCTTCTATGCTGACAAATTCTAATTTATTAGGGTAGACTCCGGCGTCTTGTAAAGTGTCCTCAAAGAGCGTGCGGTATGAGCAGCCGTCCTCTGTCAGCAGAAGGGTTTCGTTTTGAAGATCCTTCAATGTTACTGGTGAGTCTGCTGGAAAAGGATGGTCATTGGCGGCTACCATTTTGATCTCATCCTGAATCAGAGATTCAACGTGCAGTCCGTCTTCCGTTCGGTTCACATCTAAAATGAAGGTGATATCAAGCTGGCCCTGTAAGAGCTGTTCTTTCGCTTGTTCGTTGGAAATATACGGTTTGAATATGAGCTTTACTTGAGGAAAAGCCTGTTTGAATTCTTTTATGATAGGCGGAAGGCGATATGTGCACTGGCTTTCCGTCGCCCCGATTTTCAAGGTTCCGGTTGTTTCTCTTACTTGATTTGCGGCCATTTTTGCTTCTTCTGTTAACGCAATGATCTTCTCCGCATAGGATTTGAATGTTTTGCCGGCTTCTGTCAAGATAAGCCGCTTGCCGAGCCGTTCAAATAAAGGAGTCCCGATTTCTTCTTCAAGTGATTTGATCTGAGAGGTAACGCTTGATTGTGCATAGTTAAGCATCTTGGCGGTTAGGGTGAAGTTTACATGTTCTGCTGCGGTAATAAAGGTGATCAGCTGCTTCAATTCCATTTGATCTCGCCCTTTCTAAATCGGTTTTATCGATTGAAACAATCGAAATAATCATCTGTATTGATTGATGAATCCATTATATGATGAAGAAAATCATTCGTAAACAAAGGAGCAGATGCATCATGAAAATTGCGGTTATTAATGGCGGAACTCGGTCTGGCGGAAATACGGATATTCTTGCGGATAAAGCTGTTCAAGGATTCGATGCGGAGCACATTCATTTGCGGAAATATCAGATCCGGCCAATTGAAGATCTGCGCCACGCCCAAGGCGGCTTTCGTCCTGTTCAAGATGAATACGATTCTATTATTGAACGGATATTGCAGTGTGATATTCTCGTCTTTGCCACCCCAATTTATTGGTTTGGCATGTCAGGGACATTAAAGCTGTTTATTGATCGCTGGTCACAGACGTTGAGAGACCCGAGATTTCCTGATTTTATACAGCAAATGTCAGCGAAGCAGGCCTATGTAACAGCAGTGGGAGGAGACAATCCTAAACTAAAAGGGCTGCCGCTGATTCAGCAATTTGAACATATTTTTCATTTTATGGGGATGCCCTTTAAAGGCTATGTGCTGGGAGAAGGCAATCGTCCCGGTGATATTCTTCATGATCATCAGGCGCTGAACGCTGCGAGCAGCTTACTGAAAAGAAGCGATGCGATATGAAGTTTTTGCTGTCGGTCATTGCTGGCATGCTGATTCTTGCATTGTTTTTATTTTGGAAGGTCCAGCCTCCTGTTTGGATACAGGTTGAAACCAATTCGCCTCAGTTGAAGCAATCTGTGAGAATGGCAGGAACTACGCTGCAAGTCAAGCACATCATCAAGAGTGATGCAGGAGAAGAAACAGTTGTCATATCAAACGGCATTTCCGGGCCAAAATAAAAAAGCACCTGGACAGGTGCTTTTTTCTACAAATGAGGAACCACAAGGCCTCCATACAAAAACGCCGCGATAATCAGAAAGGCCGGATGCAGCTTGAATTTTGTCAGGGCAAGGAGAGAAATCCCCGCAATGACTAGTGATTGAATCCAGCCGATCGCTTTGATGCCGTCTGCGCCGATTTGCCACGTAAGAATGAGCATCATGACGGCGATGACGGGCTGGACGGACAGCGTCATGCCTTTGATGACGGATGATTGGCGGAAGCGCTGAATGATGCGAAGCAGCACGATCAATGCGAGCGCTGACGGTACGACGGTTGCGATCAGCGCAATCAGGAAGCCGGGCCATCCGCCTGCGCTGTAGCCTACATACGCGGCGATTTTAGTGGCGATCGGGCCGGGTAATGCGTTCGCAAGGGCGAGCATGTTTGAGAATTGGTCGTTTGAGAGCCAGCTGTATCTGTTGACGACTTCTTCAAACATGAGCGGAATAGACGCAGGGCCGCCGCCATATCCGAGTACATTTGCAATAAAAAACGCCATAAATAAATAGATCATCATCATGAAGCCGACATTCCTTTATCTTTTGAACGTTTATTTGTGATTTTGTCTTTTAATTTAAAATGAAACGCGCCGTATGCTAAGAAAATAATAATGACAAAGCCGGGATTGATCTGCAGCGTTTGCAGGCCGATAAAAGCGATGATAAAAAACAGGATGCCGGTGACCCAGCCGAAACCTTTTAGCGCTTTTTGGCCAAACTCGTACGCCATGATGCCGAGCATGACGGCGATAACCGGCGTGACGGCGCCAATCATGCCGGCAACAACCGCTGAGTGGCTTAACACATTTACAGCGGCAAACAAGCCTACCATCGTAAGGCATGTAGGCAGAATGTGGGCGAGGGCTGCCAAGATTGCGCCTAACGTGCCTTTCAGCTTGAAGCCCAAGTACGCGGCCATTTTTGTGGCAATCGGTCCGGGAAGCGCATTTGCGATCGCTAATATTTCTCCGAATTCATCATCATCTATCCATTTGTATTTATTGACGGCTTCATGGCGGATGAGCGGAATCACGGACGGGCCGCCCCCAAATCCGAGAATGCCTGTTCGCACCATTGCCGCCGTAATGTCCCAATAGGGGTTTTTCATTGCCGTGTCCTCCTTACAGCTTCATGCCCATTCTGCTTTTATACCGTTTAATCAGCATTTGGCAATCGACGCTGACGACGCCTTTTTGCGTATAGAGCCGTTTTGTCAAAAACTCTTCCATCTCCTGATCATTTGCGAAAATGCCGTGCATATGCAGCTTGCTCGGTCCGGTCATGTGATAAAGGCTTGTCACGGCCGGCTCCTTTTCAAGCTTTAACGCTGTTTCCTCCAAATACTGCGGCTCCACTTCCACATTAAAAAACACGGACACATGGCGGCCGATTTTCGCCGGGTTGATGACAGCGGTGAATTTTTCAATTACGCCGGCATCCATTAAATGCTGGATGCGGTGCTGAACCGCCACACGCGACAGATTAACCCGCTTTCCTAAGTCTGTATAGGAAATCCTCCCTTCCTCGTGCAAAATCGAGAGAATATGTTTATCCGTTTCATCAAGTACAAGGTTCGGAATGCTGTACTCATGTTCCAATCGGCTTCACCTTCCTTCATCTGGTAGACATTATTGTATCATGAAATCTTACGGTATGAAGGATAAATTTTTTAATTGTTTTCGTTACGTAATAAATATTGATTTTTTCTTAACGGAAAGAAAATAGTGTGTGAGATTTTCTCTCAGAAAAGTGGATGCCGTCGGTGCCGCTTTTTATACTTGAGAAAATTTGTAAAGGGGCTTGCCATGAATACTTCTACCATCGGAACGAAACAAATGGTCGTCAGTCCGCATTATCTTGCTTCCCAGGCGGGGGCCGGCATTCTTGAAAAGGGGGGAAACGCGTTTGATGCAGCGGTGGCGGTCAGCGCCTGCCTGGCAGTCGTTTATCCGCATATGACGGGGCTTGGCGGAGATTCATTTTGGCTTACATACCATCAAGAAACGGGGCGAATCAAAGCTTACAACGGGAGCGGCCGCTCAGGAAAACATGTGACGAGAGACTTGTATCGAGGCAGAGAAGCGATACCGATGCGAGGGACAGAAAGCGCCATTACCGTTCCGGGAATGGCGGACAGCTGGGATGCCGTGCTTTCGGCGTACGGGCGTCTTTCGCTCGCTGAGGTGCTGAAGCCCGCCCTTGATTATGCGGCAGACGGATTCCCGGTGTCCGCCGACCAGTGCGCCCACACAGAACGAAATCTCGCTCTTTTAGCCTCAACACCTTATACCTCAGCCATTTTTACGAGAAACAAAAAAGCGCCCATGCCTGGCGAGCGGTTTGTCCAGAAGGATCTGGCGGCCAGCTTGGAGCAGCTTGCCGAAAAAGGCAGGAGCGCTTTTTACGAAGGGGATATCGCCCAAAGCATCACATCATTTCTGCAAAACAACGGCGGCCGTCTGACGCTTGATGACTTCAAAGCCCATCGCGGCGAGTGGACGGACCCGGTATCCTCTGATTACCGCGGGTACCGCATCTATCAGGCTCCCCCGAATTCACAGGGGTTTACAGGCTTAATGACGCTCAATATATTGGAAAACTATGATTTTTCTAAGATCGAACACGGCTCCTTTGAATATTATCATCTGCTGATCGAGGCGCTGAAAAAGAGTTTTCAGCATCGGAATGAAGTGCTGACTGATCCGGCGTTTTCTCATATTCCGCTGGATCGGTTACTTGATAAACGGTATGCAAAGCAGCTGGCGGAAGACATCGGTTACACGGCTGCTCCGGCGGTAAGCCGTCCGGTCGGAAGCGACACTGCTTATGCCGCTGTCAGAGATGCGGAAGGAAATGCCGTTTCCTTTATACAGAGCCTTTATTTTGAGTTCGGATCAGCCGTTACGGCGGGGGAGACGGGCATTCTGCTGCAAAATCGCGGGTCATTTTTTTCGCTGGATGAATCTCATGTCAATACGCTCGAACCCGGCAAACGGACCTTCCACACCCTCATGCCGGCGATGGCCTGTAAAGAAGGGAAGCCGCACATCCTGTACGGCACCCAGGGAGGAGAAGGCCAGCCGCAAACTCAGACGGCGCTGATTACACGCATTATTGATTACAATATGGACCCGCAGCAGGCGGTCAGTGAGCCGCGCTGGGTGTGGGGGCGGACATGGGGAGAGGCGTATGAAGGGCTGAGGGTCGAAAGCCGGATCAGCCGTGAAACGAGAGAAGCATTAAAGCAAAGCGGCCACCGCGTCGAGACGGTTAGCGATTTTGACCGGATCATGGGACACGCGGCAGCGATCGTCATTGATGACGAAGGTTTTCTCCAAGGCGGGGCCGACCCGCGCGGCGACGGAGCGGCCGCAGGGGTTTAGAGCACGATCCGTTAACGGATGGAAAAATAAGTACGCCGAGTGCGGCAGATAGACCCGCGTAAAACGAATCGTACACATATTGCTTTTTCTCCCGCCGATGCCGCCGCTCCATTAAGCCGTCGCAGCAGAAAAGCATAGAAACAACTCCTGCAAATACGTACATTTCATTGAATAATGACACCGTTGCGATGCCCGAAATAAGCAGGGTGATTTCGATTAATCGATGTGTGCCGTTTATCGGCTTCTGCTTTTTAACAGGCTTTGGCAAATGGAGAACTTTGACGGCAAATACGTGAAACATAAGGCTGAGCAAAATAAATACGGCTGAAAAAATCAGTAACTGAATGAAATCCATCGTCTGCCCCCTAAAAACTTGTCATTCGTTTAGGACCTTGTAAGTTTCAATCTTTTATAAGACATTAGACTGAGTTAAACAGTCAACAGATAAAAAAAGACCCCTTTTAAAAGGGGTCTTTTTGACTAGTTTCTTCTATTATATTGGCTCCTGTTTCAGGTCGGGCGGACAAGCGTATATGTCTTCCCGAGTCTGGCGTATTCATTCCCCGCGAGCCTCGCCGCAGGCTGCAGTTCATCGGTCCGTATGTAGCCCTTATCGGCATCATATACTTGATCATTCAAATGAAAACAAACGACTCTGCCGATGATGAGATCTGTCGTCGTTTCCCCGCCGTCATTCTGGAACGGAAGGTGGCGTTCGAGTATACATTCAAACCTGACCTTCGCTTCTTTTATACCGGGAACGCTGATGCAGGTGCTGTCTGTCACGGAAAGGTCTGTCATGTCAAGCTCACTGACATCAGGGCCAAGCCTTGCCGCCGTTTTGTTAATGTCTTCAATGATGGACTCATCACTGACATGCACGACGAATTCCTGATGAGCGATTATGTTTCTCGCAGTGTCTTTCTGCTGTCCCTCCGCGCGGTTTACAGAAATGGCAAGAAGCGGCGGATCTGCGGAGACAACGTTATAAAAACTGAAGGGCGCCGCGTTTACGGCGCCGTTGATAGATGAACGCGTAGTGACAAATGCAATCGGCCGGGGAACTACTGTGCCCGAAAGCAATTTGTAGGTATCTTTCGCGTTTAATTCGTCTGCTCGTAAGATATGCATCATGTCAGCCGCCTTTCTTTTTCGTATGACCTGATTATACCGAAAGAAAATTCGGAAGCACAACAAAAGAAACCCGGATGCATATCTTATTTCGTGGCATATATCTGTTTGAGGAAAAAGGCTTCCGTTTAGCCGGCAGCCTATTTACAAGTGATATTAGGTTGTTGGGGGATTACTTCTTATAGTTTTTCTTTACAACCCAGACATTTCCATCTTTCCAATACTCTGTTTTGGTGCAGTAATCGTCTTTTTTATGGCTTTGTTTTTTATGAGAACGGTAAGGTTTTTTCTGAGTGCGTTTTTTCTTGCGGCGGCACGATTTTTTCTGACTGCGGGATTTTTTGTGAGAACGTGATTTTTTATCGCTGCGAGATTTTTTGTGGGAACGCGATTTTTTACGGCTGCGGGATTTTTTGTGAGAACGTGATTTTTTATCGCTGCGTGATTTTTTGTGGGAACGCGATTTTTTATGGCTGCGAGATTTTTTGTGAGAACGCGATTTTTTATGGCTGCGGGATCTTTTGTGAGAACGTGATTTTTTATCGCTGCGGGATCTTTTGTGAGAACGTGATTTTTTATGGCTGCGAGATTTTTTGTGAGAGCGGCATGATTTTTTATGGCTGCGAGATTTTTTGTGAGAACGTGATTTCTTGTGGCTGCGAGATTTTTTATTTTTGCGGGACTTTCTTTTCTTACTGCTTTTTGGTTCTTGGTACAAATAATCTTTCAATCCCTCGGTGCTTGCGGACTTTACTGCTTCTTCGATATCAGAATGGGAATAGTGGCCCATTTTGAAACCTCCTCTTGATATATGTTTTAAGGATGCGATCCTTACTACCACATAGTACGCATGGATAAAAAAAGTGTATGTGTGTTCCGCTGAGTTTTATTGAAAAAGCACAGCCTAAATTAATACAAGGAGGTTTTCAGGTGAAAGACCAATCAGCATTGCCTTTATATCAGCTGTTTATTCACCCGAAAGACTTGTTGGAGCTGAAAAAAGACATTTGGGATGATGATCCGGTGCCCGCGGTGCTGAGAGTGAATCAAAAACGGCTTGACATTGATCTGGCGTACCGCGGCTCTCATATAAGAGACTTTAAGAAAAAATCGTATCACGTCACTTTTTATTCGCCGAAAACATTTCGCAGGGCTAAAGAAATACATTTAAACGCCGAATACAAAGATCCGTCGATGATGCGGAATAAGCTGTCTCTCGATTTCTTCGCGGAGCTTGGAACGCTGTCGCCAAAGGCGAATTTCGTATCCTTGCAGATCAACGGCAAATATGAGGGTGTGTACCTTGAGTTGGAGTCAGTAGATGAATATTTTCTGGCGAAACGGAACCTGGCTGACGGCGCTGTTTTTTACGCGGTGGATGATGATGCAAATTTCTCCCTTGTCAGTGATTTGGAGCGGGACACGAAAACATCGCTCGAACTTGGCTATGAAAAGAAAACGGGAACGAAAGAAGACGATTTTTATCTGCAGGATATGATTTATAAAATTAATACCGTGCCGAAGTCAGAGTTCAAGGGGGAGATTGTCAAACACTTGGACGCGGATAAGTATTTGCGGTGGCTTGCGGGCATCGTGTTTACCTCAAACTACGATGGGTTTGTTCATAATTACGCCTTGTACCGCAGCCATGAAACGGGACTTTTTGAAGTCATTCCGTGGGATTACGATGCGACGTGGGGACGAGACATTCACGGTGACCGGATGGAGGCTGATTATGTCAGAATACAAGGATTTAATACCTTGACCGCAAGACTTCTGGATGAACCGTATTTCCGCAAAGCGTACAAACGGCTTTTGGAAGAGACGCTTCAGACCCGGTTTACCATTGAACATATGAAGCCGAAGGTCATGTCGCTGTATGAGCAGATCAGGCCGCATGTCGCGAAGGACCCTTATAAAAAAGATGAGCTTGACCGCTTTGACCGGGAGCCTGATGTGATTTGCGAATACATTAAGGAACGGTCTGCTTTCATCAGCAGCGAGTTAGAGCAGTGGAATATCTGATTTGGGGAGGAAGAAAGATTTTTTACAAATAGGCTGGTGAACCAGTTCCCGAAAAGAATCGGGATACGTATATATGCATTATGTTTGACATTAATGAGAAATATGACTAGGAGGACAATAGATGAAACGCAATACGAATCGGCATCGGTCTGATGACAACTTTCTGCATGCGATGGAAGGAAAAGTGATTACTGTCTATCGGGGAGGCCCGGAGTCCAAGACAGGAAGATTGGCAGACATTCAATCGGATTATATCGCTCTTCAGGTTGATAATAAAATCGTTTACTATCAATGGAAGCACGTGAAAAGCGTTACGGAAAATACGAGTGAGACCTTATCGCCGGTTGAGCCGGCAGAATGCGAGAGAGCTGATGATTTTCAAGACCTGATCAGCAGGATGACCAATCGCACGGTGCAATTGAATCAGGGAGGTCCGGAATCGAAAAGAGGAAAGCTTCACGAAACAGGGGATGATTTTCTCGTGCTGGAAACGGAAGATGACGGAATCGTCTATTTTAATGCCGACCATGTCAAAAGCATCAGCGCCGAACAAGAAGAGGACGGCCAAGAGGAAGAGCGCCCGGAATTTGAAATGGCTGATGATTTTCACGGCATATTTAAACGCCTGATCCACAAATGGGTTTCCATCAACCGGGGAGGTCCTGAAGCCGTTGAAGGTATACTTGTGGATAATTCCGACGGCCACTATACTCTTGTGAAAGATAAAGAAGTGCTGCGGATCTATCCTTTTCATATTAAGAGCATCAGCGCAGGGGCAAAAGGAGCGGCCAAAAAAGACGAGAATCAAGACGAGAATAAAGATGAGAAAGAGTGCGCTGAAGAAGCATCACATGAAGAGCAGCATACTTCCTCTAAAAAATCGAAAAGATCATCAAAGTCCGTACGATCCTCTAAACGGAAAGAAGATGAATCTTATAGCTACGCCACTGTATTAAGAACAATAGATTACCGGTGGAAACGCGGCCGTAAATGACCGGAAAGATTGTCCGAAAACGAGGGAGAGGGGAGGATGAAATGGCTGGGTTAAGCAGATTTCTGGATAAACAAGTCGATATTGAGATATCGGGAAATACTACATTTTCAGGAACTCTTTTGGATATCGGTCATGATATCATTGTGATCCATGACGGCCGGACTTTTCTTTATATCCCGCTGCTGCATCTGCAGCGGATGACTTTGACTGTGCCGGACGATGAGAGTAAAGGGCCGCACACAAGAGAAGAAAGTCCGCATCCTGAAAAACAGGAACATTCATTTTCTTACCGGAATACCCTCCAGCATATAAAAGGCAGATTTACAGAAATATTCGTTACGGGAGACCGGTCCATTCATGGCTATGTAACAAGTGTTTTAAACGATTATTTTGTTTTCTTCTCTCCGGTTTATAAGACGCTTTTCATCTCAATGCATCATTTAAAATGGCTGACACCTTATTCCGATGAGCAGACGCCGTATACATTAAACAGCTCAGAACTGCCGGTCGTTCCCGCCAGTGTGCCCCTTGTCCGGAATTTTGAGGAGCAATTAAAAAAATATACCGGCAAATTGATTATTCTGGATTTAGGTGATATACCGAATAAAGTGGGGCTGTTACAGGACGTCTCAGATAACATTCTTGAATTGACCAATGCGGACGGAGATACGGTCTTTTGGAAATTGAATCATTTAAAAACCATGCACCTCCCATAAATGATAAAACTGCCTCTCTTATATAGCAGGCAGTTTTTTTCATCGGAGCTAAAGATATATCCAGCTGATCCAAACATATAAAACGGTAATGGTAAATACAACGGTGAGAGGGACAACGACAATGGTCGTTTTGATATATTCTGACCAAGAGACTTTTTCGCCGTGCTGTCTGATGATATGCATCCAGATCAGCGTGGCTAATGTCCCGATCGGCAGAAGCAATGATCCGATATCACTGCCGATAATATTAGCTAAATAAATGATTTTTACGGTTAATGGGTCAATTGACATTTCAGTTAATGTCAAGGTGCTGATCATTAGGGCAGGATGGTTATTAAACAAATTAGAGAGGACGGATGTAGCAATACCCATAATAGAAGCCGCGTGGGCAATGCTCTGTGAGACATAAGGCTCAATATACTGAACAAGCAATGCGGTCAGTCCGATATTATGCAGTCCGTAGATGATAATGTACATCGTGAAGGCAAAAACAAAGATATGCCAGGGCGCTTTCCTTAATAAGTCTGCCGGACTCATTTTTAAATGAAACCATCTCCAGGCAAGCAGGATGACTGAACTGATGACTGCCACAAGTGAAACGGATATGCCGCTGTATGAAGCGGCAAACAGACTGACCCGCACTAACAATACAAACGCTAAAACACAAAACATGATTTTCGTACGGCTGTTTTGGGCCTGATCTGGCGGAGGCTGAAGCGGATGATATCTTTTGTGTTCCAGTGAATCAAAATGAACCGGAATATCGGGGAGCTGTTTCGGCAAGCGGCGGTAAAAAACAGCAAACAGCAGAAAGGCCATAAACACGAGCCCCAGCGTGCCGGGGATAAACATCATATTGGTGTACAAATAAAGGTCCATGCCTATCATTTTGAGAGAAATTAAATTGACGATATTACTGACGCCGATAGGAGTGCTTGCCGCCGTCGCAATTAAGACGCCGCTGATTAAATAGGGCGTTTTATGATGTTTTTTAAGTCCGAGATACTTTAATACCAACAGTAAAATAGGAGTGGTGATTAAGACGCTGCCGTCATTATTCAGAAAGAGCGTCATTGAAAAACAAAGCAGGTTGGTCAGCCAAAACAGCCGGATGCCTGATCCTCTGGCGCGATGGAGCAGCTTGGCTGCCGCCCAATTAAAAAAACCGAAGCTTTCGAGCGCGATCGCCATAATCATTGTGGAAATAATGGTGATCGATGCTCCGGTGACTTTAGACCCTATATCTCCTAAATCATGAAAGGAAACGGTTCCGCATAACAAAACGAAAATGGCGCCCAGCGATGCCGGAACGGCTTCATTTAATCCCCGGGGTCTCCAAAAAATAAGAATAATGGTCACAAAGAAAGAAATCAGGGTCAATATGACGCTAATATGTGTAATATGTTCTGCCTCCTTTTTGGATGGGTCATTGCCGCCCCGTTATTTTTATCCCTCCTGATCAGTTGTACTGTATGTATACGAGTACAGGCCGAAAGGTGTACTGAGCGTTTCTACTAATTTAGTAAAATTCCATTAAAGCACAAAAAAAAAGAGGCTGCTTCTCGGCGTCCTCTTTTTTATACTTTTTCCTTATCCGCCTGCAATAAAGCCTGGCGTTTATTGATAATCTCCAAGAAATGTTTCAGGATCGGGTTTTGGTTGTCCTTGCGGTAGGCGATGACCCAATCGGCGGTAAGCTGAACCTGATTGATGTCGCGATAGGCGACTTCGAGATTAAACAGTTTTTTAGCTGAAGAAGGCACGAAGGTTACACCGATTCCGGCGCTTACCAATCCGATCACCATTTGATACTCCGTCGCTTCCTGAACAATTTTCGGTTTAAAGCCCGCCTGCTCGCAATAGTTTACAAATTCCAGGTATAAAGTAGGCCATGTTTCTTTCGCCAGTGTGATAATCGGTTCATTTTCTAAATCCTGAATGTCGATTGTCTCTTTGGCGGTAAGCGGGTGCTGCTTCGGCAAGGCCAGAATGCAAGGACTGCTCTGCACCTTTTCCATATGTAAAGCCGAATGCTGTAAAGGCGGATGAAGGATGCCGATATCAATGTTGCCTTTCAGAAGCTCTTCCTGCTGTCTGAAAGAAGAGATTTCACGCAGATCAAGCTTGACGGAGGGGAATTTTTCGCGGAATTCCCGAATGATCGGCGGCAGAAATTCATATGTGGCTGAGCCGACAAAACCGACGACAAGCCGGCCGAGCTCTCCCCGCGCTGTCCTCTGCGCCATTTCAATCGCTTTTTCTATTTGTTCGATCGCGTTTCTGCTGTGTTTCAAAAAACTTTCTCCGGCAGCAGAAAGCTCTACAACCCGTTTCGTGCGCTTTAATAAAGTCACGCCGACTTCTTTCTCAAGCTGTTTGATCTGCTGGCTGAGAGGCGGCTGTGTCATATTTAACCGAAGCGCGGCTTTGCCGAAATGAAGTTCTTCAGCAACGGCAATAAAGTATTGAAGATGGCGAAGCTCCATCCTTATCCATTCCTTTCCCTTTGTTAATTATTCGTGAAACATATTAATCATACGGCGAATTGATATTGGAGGTCAATTTCCAAAGGGTGTATAGTGAATAATATCACAAATTACTTAAAATTTTATATTTAATATGCATAATAAGGAGTGAGGGTGTTGGCAAAAGCAACAAATGAACTGAGAACCTCTGGAAAAAATCGCGGGGCGGAGCTTGTTGTTGATTGCTTAGTGGAGCAAGGTGTCACACATGTTTTTGGCATTCCGGGTGCAAAAATTGATGCAGTATTTGATGCGTTAAAAGATAAAGGACCTGAACTGGTTTTATGCCGTCACGAACAGAACGCTGCGTTTATGGCAGCGGCTGTCGGAAGACTGACAGGAAAACCTGGCGTTTGTCTCGTTACTTCAGGCCCGGGGGCATCCAACTTAGCGACCGGCTTGTTAACGGCTAATACAGAAGGTGATCCGGTAGTGGCACTGGCGGGAAACGTGATTCGCGCGGACCGGTTAAAACGGACACACCAATCATTAGACAATGCGGCACTATTTCAGCCGATCACAAAATACAGTGTAGAAGTACAGGAAACAGGGAATATACCAGAAGCGGTAACAAACGCCTTCAGGGCAGCGTCAGCAGGTCAGGCAGGCGCGGCTTTTGTGAGCTTTCCGCAGGATGTTGTGAATGAAATCACAAATGTTAAAAACGTACGCAGCGTGCCGACGCCGAAACAAGGCCCTGCACCGGAATCAGCGGTCAGCGCGGCTATCGCCAAAATCCAGACGGCGAAACTTCCCGTTCTGTTAGTCGGCATGAAAGGCGGAAGACCGGAAGCGGTAAAACAAATCCGTAAACTGCTTGCCAAAACAAAACTGCCTTTCGTTGAAACGTACCAAGGGGCCGGCACATTGTCCAGAGAGCTTGAAGACCAATATTTCGGCCGGATCGGACTGTTCCGCAACCAGCCTGGCGATCTTCTGCTTGAACAGGCGGATGTCGTATTAACGATCGGTTATGATCCGATTGAATACGATCCGAAGTTCTGGAACGTAAACGGCGACCGTGCTATTATCCATCTTGACGAAATTCAGGCCGATATCGATCATGCCTATCAGCCGGAATTAGAGTTATTAGGGGATATCGCCGCAACCGTCAAACAAATCGAGCACGATGCGGTGACATTCGATATGGGCAGCCGTGAACAAGAAGTGCTGAGCGAATTAAAACAAATGCTGACAGACAGCGAGAAGGCGCCAAGCGATCATAAATCCGACAGAGTGCATCCTCTGCAAATCGTCCAAGAACTTCGCAGCGCAATTGCTGACGATGTGACCGTTACTTGTGACATCGGTTCTCACGCGATCTGGATGTCCCGCTACTTCCGCGCTTATGAGCCGCTGAAGCTGATGATCAGCAACGGCATGCAGACATTGGGCGTAGCGCTTCCTTGGGCGATTGCCGCCACATTGGTGAATCCGGGTGAAAAAGTCGTATCCGTTTCAGGAGACGGAGGATTCCTGTTCTCCGCAATGGAACTGGAAACGGCAGTCCGCTTAAAAGCGCCGATCGTTCACCTTGTATGGAATGACAGCACATATGATATGGTCGCATTCCAGCAAATGAAAAAATACAACCGTACATCATGCGTAGATTTCGGAAACATTGACATCGTAAAATATGCAGAAAGCTTCGGCGCCACCGGCTTGCGTGTCGAGTCACCGGAACAGCTGGCAGACGTGCTGCAAAAAGGCTTGAACACAGAAGGCCCTGTCATCATCGACATTCCTGTCGATTACAGTGACAACGTTCATTTATCAAGTGACATGCTTCCGAAGCAATTCAAAGAAAGAATGAAAGCAAAAGCTCTCTAGCACTCTGCGCACCATGACCTGTTTTCTAAAACAGCCTAATTTAAAAGGAGTGAAGAGAATGAAAAATGCAAACGACATCCAAGTGATGAGCCGCGGAGAAAAAGGCTCACCTGAGGATCAGATCTATCAAGTATCAACAATGACATCTCTGCTGGACGGAGTATATGACGGAGATTTTGATATGGCTGACATTCCGAAGTTCGGTGATTTCGGAATCGGCACTTTCAACAAACTGGACGGCGAATTAATCGGATTTGACGGACAATTTTACCGTCTGCGCGGCGACGGAACGGCTACGCCTGTGAAAGGCGGGGACCTGTCACCATTCTGTTCATTCACATTTTTCACACCGGATATGACGCATACGATCGACGGCGAAATGACCCGTGAAGAATTCGAACAGGAAATGGCAAGCCTTCTCCCTAGTAAAAACTTATTTTATGCGATCCGTTTAGACGGTGTATTTAAAAAGGTGCAGACGAGAACGGTAGAACGTCAGGAGAAACCGTACGTTCCGATGATCGAAGCGGTGAAAACACAGCCTGTGTTCAACTTTGACGACATTCAGGGAACGATTGCCGGCTTCTGGACGCCGGGTTACGCAAACGGCATCGCTGTTTCCGGGTATCACCTGCACTTCATTGATGAAGGCCGCAATTCCGGCGGACATGTGTTTGACTATATCATTAAAGATTGCAAAGTGACCATTTCTCAAAAAATGAACATGAATCTCAAGCTTCCGAATACGGCGGACTTTTTCAACGCGAATTTAGATAATCCGAATTTCGCGAAGGATATTGAAACAACCGAAGGAAGCCCTGAATAAATGAAAAAAGAAAGCCCGTTTTTCTCCCGGGCTTTCTTTTTATTTGGCTGAATCGGCAATGATTAGGTAAAATACAGTCAAAAGGGAAAGGTGTGGTAGCTGTGAAAGTTTTGGTATTGACGGTTCACCCTGACATGGAAAACTCAGTGGTCAATAAGGCGTGGACAGAAGAATTAAAAAATCACGATGACATTACGGTCCGTGAGCTTTATAAAGAATATCCGGACGGGAAAATCAATGCGGAAAAGGAACGCCAGCTGTGTGAACAGTATGACCGGATCGTATTTCAATTTCCGCTCTACTGGTACAGTGCGCCTCCGCTTTTAAAAACATGGATGGATCATGTGCTGTCGTACGGCTGGGCTTACGGCTCCAAAGGCAAGGCGCTGCACGGCAAAGAATTACTGCTGGCTGTTTCCGTAGGTGCCGGGGAGGATGCATACCAGGCAGGCGGTTCCAACCACTTTACATTGAGCGAGCTTTTAAGGCCGTTTCAGGCAATGGCTAATTTTACGGGTATGACCTATTTGCCGGCTTTCGCGCTGTACGGTGTAAATGGGGCGGGTGCGGCAGATATTCGTGACAATGCGAGAAGTCTGGCGGATTACATAAAGAAATCATTTTAAAATGATCCGCTGATGCAGTATGCATTCGTCTTTATGTGACAATATTTCCTGAGAAATATTTCGAATTCTCGACAATTTTGACTGTCAGAAAGAAAAAAACGGATTTCGCGGTGAATGTGCGAAATCCGTTTTTGAAATTATGTCAGTTTTTGCAGATCTTTTGTGCTGATGTATCCAGTTGCGCCGCCGTAATCGACAAGCGCCCAGCCAAAATCAATGCCGCCGCCGGCAGTTTTTTTCCATCCTAAGAAAGAAACGCTCGTATTTTTAGCAAGGGAAGCTTTGACTGCTCGGTTTTCTGTAAATACTTTAGTTTTTGCGGTCGTTTTTACGGTTGTTGCTGCTTTAACAATATAATGAGTAGATACAAATCCTGTTTTTCCGTTTTTATAATGAACTTTTGCCCAGTCTGCGTTCTGGAATGAAACGATTTTTAAGCTGTCGCCTAAATGAAGGACATCAGCTTTCGGGCTGACAGCCGATGCTTTTGTTCTGACGTTCAATGCTTCCGCGGAAACGAGATAAGAGTCAAGCGGATAGCTGTACAGATCGTCAATCTTGACCGCTTCTTGCGCGTGTGTCTCAGGAAGAGGCGTTATTCCGGCAGCTGAAGCCGCTGATATTCCCGCTGCAAGGGTCAGGATGGATGCCGCTTTGGCTGTTTTCTTCATCTCTATCTCTCCTTTTACTTCTTCTTTTCACGTTTTTCCGGAAGTCTAAACATCGGACGGTTACTTTTGCGTTTGAAGTTTCAATGGAGCGGAAATGGTTTTTTTGATTTTTTCTCCTTTCAGCACCTGTTCCGCCGCTTCCGCCGCCAGTTTTCCGATCAGCTCCGGCTGTTGGGCGACCGTGGCTGTCAGCTTCCCATTTTTAATGGAGGAAATCGCATCCTTATTTCCATCAAAACCGACAACCAGAATGTGTTTGCCTGAGCTGTTGATCGCTTCGAGCGCACCGAGCGCCATTTCATCATTATGGGCGAACACGGCTTTGATGTCAGGATGGCCCTGGAGCAGGTTTTCCATGACGGTCAATCCTTTTGTACGGTCAAAATCGGCCGCTTGCTTCGTTACGACATTCAGCTTTTTGTCGGCGATATGATGAAAGCCCGTACCGCGTTCCCGGGTCGCGGATGCGCCCGGAACTCCCTGCAATTCCGCGACTTTGGCGCCTTTTCCGAGCTGATCGGCGAGGTAGCCGGCCGCCATTTCTCCTCCTTTGACATTGTCAGAAGCGACAAGCGTTTCGACTTTGCCGTGTTCGGCTGAACGATCAAGCGCAATGACGGGAATGCCGAGGGAATTTGCAGATTCGACGGCGGTTGAAATCGCTGATGAATCGGTCGGATTGATCAGCAGCGCATCGACTCCCTGCTGGATCAGGTCTTCTACGTCATTCGACTGTTTTGATGAATCGTTTTGGGCATCGACAATGATGACCTTCATGCCCCGTTTTTTGGCTTCTTTTACCACGCCGTCTTTTAATGAAACGAAGAACGGATTGTTCAAAGTGGAGACGGATAGTCCGAGTGTGAATTCTTTTTTATGTTTGGTGTTTGACGGTTTTGCCCATTGGGGCGGTTCAAGTGAACAGGCGGACAGTAAAAACAGTGATAATGCCGCAATCGCGATGATGGCCTTCTTCATAATGCTCCTCCTACTATGCCGATTTTTTGCGGTCCAGCAGCACCGCGATTAAAATGACGATTCCTTTGACGACGAGCTGATAAAAAGACGATACGCCGAGAAGGTTCAAGCCGTTGTTCAGCGTACCGATAATCAAAACCCCGATCAGCGTACCGATGATGCGTCCCCGTCCGCCGGACAGGCTCGTTCCGCCGAGTACAACCGCTGCGATGGCGTCCAGCTCGTATGATTCCCCGGCCGTCGGCTGTGCGGAATTTAAGCGTGATGTCAGAATCGCTCCGGCCAGAGCCGATAATAAACCTGTCAGAGAATAGATCATGATCTTGATACGGGGCACTTTGATACCGGAAATCAGCGCTGCTTTCTCATTGCCGCCGATGGCGTATGTCCGGCGGCCGAACGGTGTTTTGTGCAGAAGAACCCATAGGGCCGCAAATGCAATCAGCATGGTAATGGCGGGTACGGGAATGCCGAGAAAATAACCGCGCCCGAATAATTGAAACGCATAATTTGTACCGAGTCCCGTAATCGGATTTCCGTCTGTATAGACGAGGGTCAGTCCGCGAAAGACCGTCATTGTCGCCAAAGTGGCGATAAACGGAGCCATTTTTCCTTTTGTGATTAATAAACCGTTCATCATGCCGAGTACGGCGCCGATCGCGCAGCCGATGATAACGGCTAAGATCGGGTCGATGCCTGATACCATCATACCTGCGACCAATGCGCTCGATAAGGCGAGGATGGCTCCGACAGAGAGATCAATGCCTCCCGTTAAAATGACAAACGTCATTCCGAAAGCGATCAGCGCGTTAATCGCAACCTGCCGAAGAAGATTGAGAATATTGAGCGGTTCAAGAAAACTCGGGTTTAAAACGGAAACGATCAGCACAAGAATCAGTAAGCCGAGAAACGGACCGAGTTTTTGCGTAAAGGTATGAATGGAAAAACGCTGTTGTTCAGTTGATGTTATTGGTTCAGTTTTCATTCTGCTGCCCTCCCGTGGCAAGTGTCATGATGTGTTCTTGTGTTGCGCCGGCCGCATTGATTTCTCCATTGATGCGTCCTTCATGGACGACGATGATTCTGTCACTCATGCCGAGAATTTCCGGCAGCTCGGAAGAAACCATGATGATGGCGACTCCGCGATCGGTCAGTTCATTCATTAATGAATAGATTTCCCGTTTCGCACCTACGTCGACGCCTCTTGTCGGTTCATCGAGGATGAGAACTTTTGGGCCGATTCCAATCCATTTGGCGATGACGACTTTCTGCTGATTTCCTCCGGATAAATGACGCGCGGCGGTTTCCGGAGACGCGGTCTTAATGGTCAGCCGCTTGATCAGCAGCTCGACGAACTCCGCCTCGCGTTTTCGGTCAATGATGCCTTTCGGAGAGAAACTGGTCAGGTTCGGCAATGAGATGTTTTCACGAATGGACGTATCCAGAAGCAGTCCTTCATCTTTCCGGTTTTCTGTAATCAGGCCGAGTCCCTTGCGGATGGCATCAGCCGGACCCCGAATGCCGATTTTTCGGCCGGAAATCCAGATCTCTCCGGAATCGAGCCGGTCAATTCCAAACAGCGCCCTCATGATTTCTGTCCGTCCGGCACCCATTAAGCCGGAAACACCGAGGATTTCTCCGGCGCGCACATGGAAACTGACTTGTGAAAAGCTTCCTTTTTTTGAGGCGTTTTTCACTTTGAGCACCTTATCGCCGAGTGACGGCGTGCGTGTCGGATACCGATCAGTCAGCTCCCGGCCGACCATTTTTTTGACCACTTCATCAAAATTAGTATCTTTTAAATGCGCCGTATCGACAGTGAGGCCGTCCCGCATAATGGTGATCCGGTCGCAAATTGAAAATATCTCTTCCATTCGGTGTGATATATAGACGATTGAAACGCCGTCTTGCTTTAACGCCGTCATTACGTCAAACAGCTTGCCGATTTCCCGTTCGGTCAGCGCCGCGGTCGGTTCGTCCATAATGATGACTTCGGCGTTTGTCATCAGCGCTTTAGCAATCTCAATCATCTGCTGCTGGCCGACGGAACATTGTCCGGCCTCCCGATCAAGAGGCAGAGAGACTCCCAGTTTTTCAAGCTGTGATTTTGCTAGCGCTTTCATTTTCTTTGTTTCTAAAACACCGAACGCCGTCGTCAGCTCTTTGCCGATAAACAGGTTTTCAAGCACCGTCATGTCCGGCCATATATTCAGTTCCTGATGGATAAAGGCGATTCCGTGCTTTTCGGCTTCTTTTGGATTAGAGAAGGTCATATTTGTTCCGTTTATCGTAATGTTTCCCCTGTCGAGCCGGTGCAGTCCGGTGAGCAGATTCATTAAAGTCGATTTACCCGCTCCGTTTTCTCCCATTAAAGCGTGGATTTCTCCCGGCAGAAGCTCAAATGAGACGCCGGAGAGCACTTGATTTTTCCCGAATGCTTTATGAATGTCTGTCATGCCGATGTGCATGCTGGATCCCTCCCTTCTAGAAAATCACTCCCGCCTGCAGGATGCAGTTGGCGTATGGTGTCATTTCACCCGTACGGATGACGGCTTTTGCTTTCTGTGTGAGCTGTTTGAATTCTTCGTGGGGCATGTACTCGATTGTCCGCTCTGAGAAATAGCTTTCTAGAAAACTTGCCTTCTCAGGATTGGCGTCTTTGATTTCGGAGGCAGCCATCACCTTTTCGACTTCCATCTCCCCGGCCACCAGGCTGGTCACGTCCCGAAAGGCGGGAACGCCCGCCGTTAAGGACAAATCAATTTTAGGGACACCGTCTGGGACGGGGAGACCCGCATCGGCGATCGCGATGAGGTCTGTATGCCCGAGATCGGCTAATACTTTGTCGATGTGGCTGTTCAACATTCCGTGTTTCTTCATGACAGCAACTCCTCGACTGCTTTTCTGTCCGGCATGCCGCCCTGGGCGCCGAAATGCTGCACGGATAGGGAGGCGGCGCGGTTGGCAAACAGAAGCGCTTGTTCAATGTCCTGTCCTTCCGCGAGTGCGACGGCAAGTGCCGCATTAAAAGTATCACCGGCTCCTGTCGTGTCGACCGCTTCCACAGGGAAGGCGGGAACGAGCCGCTCTGCAGTGCCGTCAGAATACCGCACACCTTGTTTCCCTTCGGTAATAAACAGTTTGCCGGGATAGCCGGCTAGCGCCTCTTCTTTCTTCCGGCCAGGAAATAAAATGGATGCTTCATGTTCGTTCGGCGTAAGATAAGCGGCATCCTCAATCGTTGATTGTTTCAGCGGACGGGCCGGCGCCGGATTAAGGATCACCGGAATTTGATGCTCGCGGCAGTAGCTGCACACTTCTTCAACGGTTTCTTCGGGGATTTCCTGCTGGATCAGCACGATATCAATGCCGGGAAGTTTCGCGAGTGCGCTTTTGGCATCAGCGGGGGAGATGTCATCGTTTGCGCCTTTTACGACGACGATGCTGTTATCTCCTTCTGCGAGCACAATATGAGCCGTTCCGCTTTTTTTGTGTGTAACCGTTTCCATATAGTCCGTATTGACACCGTTTGCCTGCAGGTTTTCAATAATCGCTTTTCCGTAGCTGTCACTCCCTACTTTCCCTACCATATATACGTCAGCGCCCAGGCGGGAAGCGGCTACGGCCTGATTTGCGCCTTTTCCCCCGGGCACGGTTTGAAAGTCTGCGCCCAGTACGGTTTCTCCCGCTTTCGGACGCCGTTCGGATGTGACGACAAGATCCATAGAACAGCTTCCGATAACACAAATTTCACTCACTTGTACTCATCCTTTCTCGTCGTTTGTCTTTCCATGTATGTGACTGGCATTTGAATGGACGTCTCTTTTGGCGGTTCTTTCTTTATTAATTGCAGCAGCAGGCTTGCCGCTCGTTTTCCCATCTCATATGCAGGCTGGCGGATCGTTGAAAGAGGCGGGAACAAGAGACTGCTCTGCGGAATATCGTCGTATCCGATAATCTGAATCTCCTCGGGAACTTTTTTACCGAGCCGCAGCGCCTCATGAAGGACGGCCGCCGCCGCAATGTCGTTGCTGGCAATGACGCCGTCAGTTTCCGGGAATGCGGCAAACAATTCTTTCGCTAAAATGGCGGCATCCTTGATGGAAAATGAAGCGGCGGAGATGACATTGAACTGCGCGCCCGCTTTTTGCAGCACGTCACGTGCGCCGTTAAAACGTTCCTGAGCGGTCGGAAGGCGGCCGGGGCCTTTGACGAGCGTGATGCTTGTGCTTTTGCCGCGGAGCATTTCCTCAGCCGCCCGTTTTCCGCCTGCCCGGCCGTCACTGAATACGGAAGGAGCGCCTTCTTTTGCCCGGTCCAGAAATACGACCGGGTAAAGGCTCCCGCTGTATTCGGGAAGATCAGGGTAATTGGTGGCCGCCAAAATTCCGGCAACTTGATTTTGTTTAAATGTCTGCAGATAGTCGAGCTCTTTTTCCAATTCCTCATCGCTGTTGCCGATCATCAGCCGGTACCCCTCCCGCTGCAATTCGTCTTCAGCGCCGCGGGCAAGCTGCGGGAAAAAGGGATTCGTAATATCCGGAAGCAAAAGTCCGACCAGTCTGGATTCTCTTTTATAAAGAGAGCGGGCAACTTCATTCGGATAATAATTCAGCTTCTCCATGGCAAGCATGACCTTCGTTCTTGTATCTTCATGCACGTAGCCGTTGTCATTGAGGACACGCGAGACCGTGGCAACAGAGACGCCGGCAGCGCCTGCGACATCTTTAATCGTTGCCAACAAACACTCCTCCTCTATCTATGTAACCGTTTACACAAAAAGAGTATCACGAATATTTTCGCTTGGCAACAAAAAAAGAGGCTTGAGCCTCTATTCATTCACGATACCGATTTGAGAGATGTTCACTTTGATATCAGGGACAATCTCTATGAAAGGATAGACCTCACGCCCAATTGAGATGCTTGCTCCGCTCGTTCAGATTGGCTGAGGCTTGTTTGTTCATTTTGCCGATAGCCGCATAGGAATTCAGCTTGTCTTTCGCATATTCCAAGGCACGTGCGTTCAGCTTTAAATGAATTTTTACTTTCAGATGCCGGCGGGGATCATTATCCATTCCTTTTTTATGTATTTTATAAATTAGAGGAATTTCTTGATGCTGCTTGCTGTTTTTCCATAAACTCCACAATTATGGATGAACTTTTCTTGAACGAATTTAAAGATTTATTAAAATTATTTCAAAAGAGTGAGAAATGGCCTGTAAACGGAACGAAAGCAGATAGGCTTTCCGCATATAAAATGTATATTTCTTGTAAACACTCCGGACCCGTCTGTTTCTGTCATGTACAAGACATCCCAATAGTTATTTTGGAATGGGACTGACAGCAGAATACAGGGGAAAAATGAATGACTTTAAGACCTTATTCTTAACAAAACAGGAAGTGTGCATCCAGCGGACAAAGAGTCCGAAAACGTATGCGCAGTGCGGAAAACACTGGTATAAAAGGCTGGATAAGATGGATTATGATTACATCTTTTTCTTCCGGAACGCGAATAGTTCTATTAGTCCAAATAAATAGACGAGGGAAAATGTAAACGCATTCATTTTTTCTAAAAAAAATTGAAGTAAGTTCTAAGTCCTGCCGATTCCCAAAAAAATCAATTCGATAATAGGAAGAATAGCGTCACTAATAGAGAAGTTTGGCTCAGTGAAAGCGGGAAGATTATGTTACATAATGCCGATTGAGAATTCATAGTGAAGCTATATACTGATGAATGAATTTATCAATACAGAAGGAGATGTCAAAAATCAATGTGGTTACTCATTATAGCCTGTGCTGCCGTACTAATCATCGGAATCATTGAAAAAAGGCGGCATCAGAAGAATATCGATGCTCTGCCAGTACGCGTCAATATTAATGGTATCCGCGGAAAGTCAACCGTAACGAGGCTGACGACCGGAATACTGATGGAGGCGGGCTACAAAACAGTCGGAAAAACGACGGGAACAGATGCAAGGATGATCTATTGGGATACACCTGAGGAAAAACCGATCAAACGGAAACCGCAGGGCCCGAATATCGGCGAGCAAAAAGAAGTAATGAAGGAAACCGTAGAACGGGGCGCCAATGCCATTGTCAGTGAATGTATGGCGGTAAACCCGGATTATCAGATTATCTTTCAGGAAGAACTCCTTCAAGCCAACATCGGCGTCATCGTGAATGTGCTTGAAGACCATATGGACGTTATGGGGCCGACGCTTGATGAAATCGCTGAAGCATTTACCGCGACGATTCCTTATAACGGCCATCTTGTGATTACAGACAGTGAATACACAGATTTCTTTAAAGAAAAAGCCGCAGAGCGAAATACCGAAGTCATTATTGCGGATAACTCTAAAATTACTGATGAATACCTGCGGAAATTCGAATATATGGTCTTTCCTGATAACGCTTCACTTGCGCTCGGCGTTGCCCAGGCTCTTGGTATAGATGAAGAAACGGCGTTTAAAGGCATGCTGAATGCGCCGCCTGATCCAGGCGCCATGAGAATTCTGCCGCTGCTCAGCACAAAGGAGCCCGGTCATTTCGTAAATGGCTTTGCCGCAAATGATGCATCTTCTACTTTGAATATATGGAAACGTGTAAAGGAAATCGGCTATCCGACAGATGAACCGATCGTCATCATGAACTGCCGCGCCGACCGCGTGGACAGAACGATTCAGTTTGCCAATGACGTGCTTCCGTACATTAAAACGAAGGAACTCATTCTCATTGGCGAGACGACAGAACCGATCGTCAAAGCTTATGAAGAAGGCAAGATTCCTGCCGATACCCTGCACGATCTCGAATATAAATCAACAGACGAAATCATGGACGTGCTGAAAACAAGAATGCAAAACCGTGTCATATATGGCGTCGGCAACATCCACGGTTCAGCGGAACCATTAATTGAAAAAATCCAAGAGTATAAGGTGAAACAGCTCGTTAGCTAGGAGGAAAAGGATAAATGTTCGGATCAGATTTATATATCTCACTTATTTTAGGCGTGTTAATCAGTTTAATTTTCGCGGAAAAAACAGGTATCGTACCTGCCGGTTTAGTTGTACCAGGTTATTTAGGGCTCGTTTTTAACCAGCCGGTCTTTATTTTACTCGTATTGTTAGTAAGTCTTCTTACATACGTGATCGTCAAATACGGTTTATCCAGATTTATGATTTTATACGGACGCAGAAAATTCGCAGCTATGCTGATCACGGGAATCTGCTTAAAAATCGCATTGGATTTTCTCTACCCGATCGTACCGTTTGAGATATCAGAATTCCGCGGAATCGGTATCATTGTACCGGGTCTGATCGCCAACACGATTCAGAAACAGGGATTAACGATTACATTTGCCAGCACGCTGTTTTTAAGCGGCGCCACTTTTGCCATTATGTTTGCTTACTACTTAATCTAATGTAAGGTGTGTCAAACGATGAAAAAACAATTAAGCTTTCAAGAGAAACTGCTGAAGCTGACCAAACAGCAGAAAAAGAAAACCAATCTTCACGTTTTTATCGCACTGCCGATCGTCTTTTGCCTGATGTTCATCTGCATCCTGACAGGGAAGGCGGAGACGCCGAGTGTGAAAAGAAATGCCGATGACCTTGTATCAGCCTCGTTCGTCGGAGATATTATGATGGGCCGGAATGTGGAGAAAGTGACAAAGCATAACGGAACGGAAAGCGTCTTCCGCTACGCAAAGCCATTTTTTGAAGCATCTGACTATGTATCGGGAAACTTTGAAAACCCGGTTACATATAAAAAGAACTACAAAGAAGCAGACAAAAATATTCACCTTCAGTCAGACAAAGATGCCGTAAAAGTATTGAAGGACACGAATTTCACCGTTCTGACGGCAGCCAACAACCATGCGATGGATTACGGCCCTCAAGGAATGCGGGATACTGTTGAAGAATTTTCAAAGCAGAACCTTGAACTTGTCGGTGCGGGCCTGACGCTTAAAGAGGCTGAGCAGAACATTTCATATCAAGATGTAAACGGAATCAAAATCGCAACACTGGGATTCACCGATGTTTCCGGAAAAGGCTTTGCAGCTAAACGAAATGCGCCGGGTGTGCTTCCGGCCGATCCTGAGCTGTTCATTCCGATGATTTCCAAAGCCAAAAAGAAAGCCGATCTTGTCATTGTTCAAACACACTGGGGACAGGAATATGATAATGATCCGAATGACAGACAGCGCCAGTTGGCAAGAGCAATGTCAGATGCCGGAGCGGATATCATCGTCGGACACCATCCGCACGTGCTTGAACCGATCGAAATGTACCACGGCACCGTTATTTTCTACAGCCTGGGCAACTTCGTATTTGACCAGGGATGGACAAGAACGAGAGACACGGCGCTTGTACAATATCATTTGCAGAAAAACGGCACGGGACGCTTTGAAGTCACGCCGATGAACATTCATGAAGCGACGCCTGCGCCGGTTAAAAAAGGCAGCATCAATCATAAAACAATCATACGAGAACTGACGAAAGAATCGAATTTCAATTGGAGCGTCAAGGACGGAAAGTTAACGTTTGATGTGGACCACAGCAATATCTTAAAAAAGAAAACGGAGGGAAAAACAAATGAAAATCATTAAAGCCGGATGGCCGTTTGCCGCGATCATTATGGTATTTATGTTTATGTCAGCTTTTAAATACAATGATCAGCTCACAGATCAGGAAAAACAAAAAATTGACACGGAAATGCAAAAAATTCAGCAAGATGACACAGCGGGCGCAAAATAAGCGCATGATTCCGCTTGCCGGCATATTGTTTGCACCGAATCCAGTAAAGAATGCCCGATATGGGCATTCTTTTTTTATGCTCTCTAAACATTTGTTAAAAGTTACCGATGTAAAAACTACTAAAAACAAGGAGAGTGAACAAAAAACATGCTCACAAGCTGGAGGAAGTACATCCTTGCCGGCCTTATGATTTGTCTTGTGGCACCTGCAGTAACGAGAACGGAAATTGCTGAAGCGGATTCTCAAGTTTCTGTCCTGATCGTTTCAGACGCACAAAAACTTGTCGGAAATAAATATGTTTACGGAGGCGAAGAGCCTGAGGACGGTTTTGATCCGTCCGGATTGATCCATTATCTTTTCGGCAGACAGAACATCCATCTGCCGAGAACGGTCAGTGATCAATGGAAAGTCGGAGCTGCCGTCAAAGAAAATGACCTTTTACCGGGAGATATTGTTTTTTTCAAAAAGTCGGATTCAACAAAAAACACGCCCGTCCAAGACGGTCTTTATATCGGAAACGGAGAGATGATACACAGTTCTCCGTCAGAAGGCGTGACGATCACGCGCTTTCAAAAAAGCAGTTATTGGATGAATTTATATCTTGGCGCGAGACGGATTAAAAAAGATCCGGAGCTGGCTGATAATCCGATCGTTCAGGAAGCCGCCCGTTATCTCGACATTCCGTATGTATTCGGCGGCAGCACGCCTGAAGCGGGATTCGACTGTTCGGGGCTTGTCCAATATGTTTTCGAAAACAGGCTTCACATTTACCTGCCGAGATCTGCGGAGCAGCAGTGGCTGGTCGGTGAGAAAATCAAATTGAGCGACATAAAGCCCGGGGACGTGATTTATTTCAGCGACACGTATAAAAAAGGAATTTCCCATGCAGGCATTTATGCGGGAGAGGGAAGATTCATCCAAGCGAGCCGCTCCGAAAAAGTCACCATTTCTTATTTGGCGGAAGATTATTGGAAAAAGCATTTTACAGGAGTGCGCCGATTCAGCAACCTGACTATTTCTAAAGATAATCCCGTTGTGTCAACAGCGGCTGATCTTATCGGAATTTCTTATCTGAAAGGCGGCGTTTCACCGGAAAATGGCTTTGATACAGCCGGATTTGTTCAATACGTCTATCAAAAAGCAAAAGGAATCAGCCTGCCGCGTTACGCGGACAAGCAGATGCAGGCGGGCGCTCCGGTCGATAAACAGGATCTGAAGCCCGGCGATCTGGTCTTCTTTAAAGCGGAGAGCTTGAATCCGGCCATTTACATCGGGAACGGACAAGTGATTCATGTCACTGTGTCCGCAGGCGTAACCATCACAAATATGAATACAAGCGCTTATTGGAAGGACAAATATGCGGGCAGCATCCGGCTCCCGTAAAAAAAGACGTCAGAGAGTGTCTCTGACGTCTTTTTCTTTTACCGTTTCGGGGCTCTGAATCCGGCCGCTTCCGCTTCTTCTACAGAACAGAACATTTCCACTGGATCTGTCGTCCGATCGTAGTATGTACTTCCCGGCGTGTGATAAATGCCGTTTCGGCTGCCTTTAATGTCGCATCCCTGTGAGGTGTCGGCTGCTTTCGTCCCGGCATGTCCGCCGGAGGAAGGGGCGGTATTTTGCGCCGTTTCCGTGTGCTCGGATGTTTTTGTTTCTTCTTTTTGCCGCTTTAATGTTTTATTTTCTGATTGAAGCGTTTCAGCGGTCTTTTCGAGTTTCTTTTGTGAATTTTTTAATTTCTCGTTGTCTTGTTTGAGTGATTTGTTTGTTTTTTTCAGCTCGTTTATTTCTTTGCTGAGTTTGCTGAGTTTTTTCTCATTGCCTGCTTCGGCTTCGGATTTCTCTTTTTCAGCCGCGGCACTGATGCTTTCATATTTTTTCTCAAGCGCCTGGTGGTCCTTCGTTAATTTTTGATAAGCCGTATCCAGTGTGCTGTATTTCTCCTCTGCCTTCGCGGCTGAGGTGTCCGGCTCTGCCGAGGAACCGCCTGTCAGGAGCAGAACAAATCCGCCGATGAGAAGGGGCCAAAACAGCTTTTTTGAAAAACGTTTTTCTTTTTTTGCCGCTTTGCATATGAGATGGAATATTCCGTATCCAAGTGCGAAGAGAAAAGCCAAAAATCCAATAACAGCGATTGCATTCGACATAATAACGCTCCTTTTTTCTTTATTTTACAATTTATTTTCAATTTTGGAAATTCCTTTTTTAGAAAACATGAAAAAGCCAGGTCGTGAAAGACCTGGCTTTTGACGGACGGATTTTTTATTGTTCGTTGTCGAGAAGCCGGTTGATGAAATGGGCAACGCCGTTTTCATCGTTGCTTTTTGTAATATACGTGCTTTTTTCCTTCAGTTCATCAATCGCGTTGCCCATGGCGATGCGGTTTCCGGCTGCTTCAAACATGGAGAAATCATTCGGGCTGTCGCCGATGGCGTAAATATCCTGTTTTTCAATTCCGTATAGTGAGGCAAGCTCCGTCAGGGCCCGTCCTTTACCGGAACCGGCAGGGAGGATTTCGATGATGTGTTTTCCGGAAGAAGTCTGGGATAGTTTCGGATGGTGTGTAATTTCTTCTTTGGCATTTTTAAGTTTTTCCATATCAAAAGAGAAACAAAGAAGCTTGTAAATATGTTCGTCTCCGTTAAAAATGGCCTGTATATCCTGCACGGGTTTGATGCCGAATTGTTTGAACTGCGTCTTTGCGCCCTCCCATAATGTCTGAATATCTTCTTCCGGGTTGGCGCTTTTCAGAATGTCCAGTTCTGCCTGCAATTTGGACTCGCCGTCAAACGGGGACAGCAGGTGATGATCTGTATAAACCTCGAAGTAAATGTCTTTTCCCGTTAAGTAAGCGGCGATATCCTTACCGGCCTGCTGATCCATTAAGAGCCGGCTGACGAGCCGGTATCCTTTGTCGTGAACCGTCCCGCCGTTTGCAGCAATGATCGGAATATCCAAATCTTCCAGGAGTGATTTTACATCAAAAGTGGCTCTGCCCGTGCAGATGGCCACAAGAACGCCCGCTTCATCCGCTCTTTGTAAAGCCGCTCTGTTTTCCGGAGAAATCACACTGTCCGAGTTCAGTAATGTGCCGTCTAAGTCAATGGCTATCAATTTCATATGTATGGATGCCCTCCTTAAAAATAAAGCTGCTTCCTGTAGTATGTTCAGCTTTTTGCGAAATCAGCAGAAAGCCGTCAATTAAAAGGCTATACCTTCATGCCCTATTTTTCAACAGAAAAACGGCGGGGATTCTGAAACCCCGCCGTGATATCTTACTCGTTTAAATCCTTTTTTAATTTCGTTTTCACTTCTTGAAGGTTCTCCTCATTCAGTTTGAAATAATAAATATTTTTGCCGTATTGAGGAGTGTAAATATAGCTGTCTGAACCTGTCAGCTGTAAAGAATTCACTGATTTCAGCGATGTGATAAACGGGAACAGGCCGATGGCGTCATTCAGAGATAAGTTCATTTTTAAGTTTTTCCCTAAGCTGTCGACGATATCGTCATAAGAAGGGATCGAGCTTAACGATTTAGATTTTTTAATAATGGCGCTCAGCACTTCCATCTGTCTTTGTCCGCGCATCAGATCGGTGTCCGCTTTACGTGTTCTTACATAAGCCAGTGCCTGCTCGCCGTCAAGCGTCTGAACGCCCGGCTTCAGCACGACTTTTCCTTTTGTATCGACTTTAATACGATCGGCAATTTTCTGGCTTTTTACATTTACCGTAACGCCGTTCAATTCATTGACGACATCGCGGAACGCGTCGAAGTTGCTCTCAACCACATAATCTACCGGAATATCAAGCATGTTTTCTACTGTTTTATAAGTTAAATTATAACCGCCGTAAGCATGTGCGTGCGCGAATTTGTCATAGCCGTGACCTGGGATGTTGACATAGGAATCCCGCGGAATGCTGAGCATTGTCGCTGTTTTCTTTTTCCGGTTGAAGGTGACGAGCACGTTGGCGTCACTTCTTGCGTCATCTACTGATTCGCCCTTATTGTCACGGGCGTCAATTCCTAAAAGCAATACGGTGAAAGAATCCTTCTTCGGATCAAATTCTTTAATCCGTTTTACGGACTGGTCGCCGCGGTCAAGACTGACGTGCGCTTCCTTGGTCGCATTGTTCAGTTTCACAAATGCGTAGGCGCCGACGGAACCGGCAATCACCAATAAGAAAGCGGCAAAAACCAGTACGAATTTCACCCATTTTCTGAGGCGTTTTTTCTTTTTTCTGCGTTGAGATCGTTCTTCCATATCATTACCTCTCGTTTCTATTCTTTGTGAAGCGTACCATAATTGTTGGCTTGGAACAACTCTGTAAATGAGAAAATTCCAAATCTTTCTCTCTATTTCGACAACATCTACTGTTATTTTTACATCAGGTTCACATTATATTGGACGGCGGGAACCGGAAAATGTTTCGTCGGGTTGTAAAAAATAATCAGTAAAATAATGGATGTTAACCGTCGGAAGGTTTGAAACGATCGGAATCAGGCAAAAGAAGCAGTAGAACAATTCCTCGCGGATACAGCGCAGGATGAGGGGAGTCTATATCACATGAAAAGCATACACTCGAATAAATGGCTCTATTTTTTCGGCGCTCTAGGCGGCGCGTTATACGGATATGATACCGGAGTCATTTCCGGGGCTATTTTATTTATGAAAAAAGAACTGGGACTGAACGCCTTTACAGAAGGCCTCGTCGTCAGTTCGTTATTGGCGGGGGCGATTCTCGGTTCGGGATTCGCCGGCAAACTGACCGACCGGTTCGGCAGGCGGAAGGCCATCATGGGAGCGGCGCTGCTGTTTTGTATTGGCGGGCTAGGGGTCGCTTTTGCCCCGAATACCCAGGTGATGGTTTTATTCCGGATCATTCTCGGACTGGCTGTCGGAACATCTACAACGATCGTTCCGCTCTATTTATCGGAGCTGGCTCCGAAGCATAAACGGGGGGCGCTTTCATCACTGAACCAGCTGATGATTACAGTCGGAATCCTCGTTTCGTATATCGTGAATTATATATTTGCCGATGCAGGCGCTTGGCGCTGGATGCTTGGTCTTGCGGTCGTGCCGTCAGTCATTCTGCTGATCGGAATATTATTCATGCCGGAAAGCCCGCGCTGGCTGTTTACAATCGGCAAAGAAGATAAAGCAAGAGAAATTCTTTCGTCATTGCGGGGAACGAAGAATATTGATGGCGAGATTGACCAGATGAAAGAAGCGGAAAAGGAAAACGAAGGCGGTTTGAAAGAATTGTTTGAGCCGTGGGTGAGACCCGCGTTGATTGCCGGCCTCGGGCTAGCCTTTTTACAGCAATTCATCGGGACAAATACTATTATTTATTACGCCCCGAAAACATTTACCAGTGTCGGGTTCGGCAATTCCGCATCTATCCTGGGAACCGTCGGAATCGGCGCCGTCAATGTCATCATGACGCTTGCGGCTATCAAAGTCATTGATAAGATCGGTCGGAAGCCGCTGCTTTTGGCCGGAAATGCGGGCATGGTCATCAGTCTTCTCGTATTGGCCGCGGTCAATCTCTTCTTTGAACATTCAGCAGCCGCATCATGGACGACGGTCATTTGTTTAGGTCTGTTTATCGTCGTGTTTGCGCTCAGCTGGGGGCCTGTTGTATGGGTTATGCTGCCGGAATTATTCCCCCTGCATGTCCGCGGTATCGGCACGGGTGTCTCGACTTTGATGCTGCATGCCGGAACATTGCTTGTTTCATTAACCTATCCGATATTAATGGAGGCCGTCGGCATCAGCTATCTATTTATCATTTATGCCGCGATCGGGGTAATGGCATTCCTGTTCGTTTGGTTTAAAGTGACCGAGACGAAGGGGAAAAGCCTTGAAGAAATCGAACAGGATCTGCGAAGCCGTAACGGAGGCTCTGAATCAGAATCCAATCGGCAGACAGTTCATCCTTAATTCCAGTGTGAGAGGGGGCGGTTATACACCGGCCCCTTAAAACTGCGTCCCGCGCCCGGTCACATAAATGACAGGAATATGTCATACGTTAGTATAAAGTCACGATAAAGGCGGGGATGCCGGTGAAAACGAGCATTATTATCCTTACATATAATGAGCTGGAACTGACCAAAAAATGTCTGGCCAGCATTGATCAATACACCGACAAAGAAGAGATAGAGCTGATCATTGTTGATAACGGTTCATCAGACGGAACGAGAGAGTACATATCAAAACTTCCTGACGTCAAAGTCATCCTAAATGAAAAAAATCTCGGGTTCGCCAAAGGGTGCAACCAGGGAATCGAAGCGGCGGCGGGGGACAATCTGCTGTTTCTGAACAACGATACGATGGTCACGAAAAATTGGCTCAGCGCCATGCTGAGAGTGCTGTATCAATCTGAAAAAAACGGCATGGTCGGTCCCGTCAGCAACTATGTCAGCGGCGCGCAGATGATCCATAACGCGTATCAATCGCTTGATGAACTGGAGTCATTCGCGGAGGCTTATTGTGAAAGAGAAAAGCATAACACGAAGCGGGTGCTCCGCCTTGTCGGATTCTGCCTTCTGGTGAAAAAAAGCGTCATTGAAGACGTCGGCCCGTTCGATGAACAATTCGGATACGGTTCTTTTGAAGATGATGACCTATGTCTGCGCGCCCTGCAAAAAGGCTACAGCCTGCACATCGCCCTCGATGCCTTTGTGCATCATCACGGGCACGCGACGTTTACGGCTAATCAGGATATCAATATCAATCAATTATATTTGGAGAACCGCCAGCGTTTTACGGAAAAATGGGGCACTGATTTTACGTACTTTACCCACCCGAGACCGGAAATTGCGGAGCTTGTTCCCCGGGAAGCGAAAAGGGTACTTGATGTCGGCTGCGGCGCGGGTGCTACGGGACTGGAACTTCAAAACAGACAGCCCTGTGAACTGTACGGAATAGAACTGCACCCGCTGGCGGCGCAAGCGGCAAAAGGACACTATGAAGCGGTTCTGCAGGAAGATGTCGAAGAAGTGAAGCTCCCGTATCCGGAAGGCTTTTTTGATTGCATCATTTTTGCAGACATTCTTGAGCACTTAAAAGACCCTTGGCGTGTCATTGAAACGTACTCAGCCTATTTGGCGCCTGCCGGATCAATCGTCTGCAGCATTCCGAATATTTCTCACGCCGAAGCGCTGTTTCCGCTTCTGCTCGGTGACTGGACATACAAGGACGCCGGCATTCTCGACCGCACCCACTTGCGGTTTTTTACGCCGCAGACGGTCCGCACGCTCTTTCCGGAAGAGACATTTGACGTGAAAAAGCAGTCCTATACGTATGTTCACGTTGATGAGCGGGTGCAGCTGTTTTTACAAGAAATCACACGAATGGCGCAGGCGATGCAATTTCCGGTAACACAGCTGCCCGAACAAAGCCGGATTTATCAAATCCTCCTGCGTGTCGAAAAAACACACTGAAGGCTACCGGCCCATTGTTCCGAAGTTGACAATCTGAATGGAAACATCATAGTCAAAGGCTGCTTCGGAAAAGGTCTCATCCCAATGATTCTTCACTTTCTTCCAATAGTCGGGATATTGAATGCGGACTCTGTCAGAAAAGAATACAGGGTCCGTTTCATATTGATTCTGCAGCTTATCAATGACTTCTTTTATATCGCTTTTCAGTTTTTTTTCGAAAATCTTTTCGAGCCCGTTTAAATAATGCTGATTGAATGAATCCTCGCCGGCATATTGATCCTCCGACAAGATGCCTTTTGTTTTTACCGATACGTGAAATGACAGCTTCCCGTTTTTCAGCCGGGGGGTGATGGAGGATGTTGATTTTTTGATCTCGAAGGTAATCGGGTGCCCTCCTTTATCCAAAGCAGGCAGCACGCCGCCCTGTATCGTTCCCGTCAGCCAATTCAGGCTCTGTACTTCGTATGATGACAGGAATCCCGCCAGTCTGTTTTGTTTTTTGTTTTTGATGATGGCCGCTCCGTCATACACCGTTTTTCCTTTTTGATTGCTGACGGCCTGCATGAGAAAGCTGAGTTTATTATGGCAGTAAATCGAAGCTCTCCCGATTCTGAGCGGCCTTAAAATTTTTCCGTTGTAGCCGCCGTTGTTTGTGAGGTCGATGAGCTTTTCCGCGGCCATGGGCTGCTGCTGATTCGGCGTCGGCTCCGTCAGAATATCAGACGCTTTTCCTCTTGCCGCGAAAAGATAGCTGCTCCGCCTTAATTCATCATCACGGATAAAATGATTCATCATCTGCAGTATATTTTGGTCGGCCAGCAATTTGTCGCTGAATATCAGCACTTTTAAATGATCGCTGTAAACGGGCGGATCTTTTAAGGAGACTTCACTGACGGCTTCAAGAATGGTATCCCCCCGCGTCGTCACATTGACAAACACGGGCCGGCCGGAAGCCTGGCTGTTTTCACTTTGGGGCAGCAGGTTTTGATAGGTTAGTTTATATCGGCGGTCACTCGTCTCGTCTATAGCCACTCCCCGGGCGAACGATAGTTTTTCGACTTCCTTCGCGTCCCAGCATCCTGAAAGCATTATCAGTATGAAAAGCGCCGCCGCCCATTTTATGAAATGTGTCATGACGTCTGTTTCCTCCCCGCTATTTTCTTCATCCAGCTGACAAACCAAATGAGAAAAGGAATCATAATGACGGCAAAAAACGCATATCCGAGAATATTAGCGAATGCAAACACACTGTTGATATCATCGGGGTACATTGAAAGGCCGAATGTCACCGCCAATAATCCCCCCAGCAGCCAGCCATTGTTTTTATTTTTCAGCCTGAAAATGGTGTTGAATCCGAGATGCGCTCCTTTAAAAGAACCGAGCATACAGGTGAACTGCTGGCATGTCCACGTAATTAAAAGAAAGATATCAAATCTTTCGATGAAAATACCGCGGATTTCCAAGGCGTGAATCAGGGAAATTGTCGGATACGTCACCGTTTTGGCTTCAGCAACCGACATACAGCCGATCACGATAAGCAGTATAAAGCTGTAAAATAAGCTCGCGCCCGCGATGCCGAAGACAGCCGCCTTTTTCGCCTGCTTCGGGTTTTTCATAAACGGCACCAGAAAAAGAATCACTTCAAGCCCCGAAAAATACAGAAGGGTTCGCGGAAACAGCTCAAAAAAGCTTTTGTAGCCCCCATCAAAGACCGGGCGGACGAAATCCAGCTTAAACAGTCTCAGGCTGAATATGAGCAGTGTAAGCAGAATGATGATCGAAACCGGAAAGAGATACGCATAGAGCTTTGAAATGGGATAGACCCCGCCGGTCACATGGTAAATGCCGACCGCCAGAAAAATGAATATGACGACACCCATCGGCGTATTTTTCAGTAAAAAGTAATTGATGACTTCACCGAGAAACCGGGCTTGAAAACAGACGGTGACGACAAAATAACAGCTGATGAATAAATTCAAAAGAGAACCGATAGCGCGGCCCATGATGCTTTGATTCAGCTCATAGATAGTTTCCCCGCTGTTCTTCTGCAAAAACGGCATAAAGAGCAGGACAATGCCGATAAACACGACACTCTGCAACAGAATAATGATCCATCCGCTCGGACTGTCCGCTGTTGCGGCCGAGCGCGGCAATGTTAACACGCCCGCTCCGATCATTGTTCCGCTTACCATGAGAAGGGTCTGCATAAAAGACAGCTTGTCTTCCGGTTTTATCATGGGGATCACCTTTGTCTGATTTTATCTTTTGTCTCTTTTCGGGTCGGCCGTTTTTTAAAAAGCGGTGTCGGCAGCCTGACAATCGTATCCTTTAAGTCCTGTCCCGGCTGCGCCATGATCGGAATAATATAATCCTGGCCGAAGCTTTTCAGGCGCATCAGATGGCCGACGACGAGCAGATAACACATGATCAGTCCGTATAACCCTAAAATCGCCGATAAAATCATCGAAAAAATGCGGATGAGCCTCAGCGGGAAATTGAACACATAGGAGGGCGCCGTAAAAGAGGCCAATGCCGTAACGGATACGACAATCACCATCATCGCGCTGACAATATTCGCCTGTACGGCGGCCTGGCCGATCACCACTCCCCCGATCAGGCCGATCGTCTGGCCGATCGGCTTCGGCAGTCTGAGTCCGGCTTCTCTGATCATTTCAATCGTGAAAATCATAATAAACGCTTCAACAAAAGGGGGAAACGGGACATTCAACCTGCTCCCGGCAATCGTCACCGCCATTCTCGTCGGCAAAAGCCCGGTATGAAACGTAACGAGCGCGATGTAAAGGCCGGGTAAATAAATCGTGATTAAAATGCATGAATACCGAAGCAGCCTGAGAAAGGTAACCGGAACCCACCGCTGATTATAATCGTCAGGGGAGTGGATAAATTCATCAATGGTAGCGGGCACCAAAAGGGTAAATGGCGTTCCGTCTACAAGAACGGAGACCCTTCCCTCTAAAAGAGCGCCCATAACCCGGTCAGGCCGTTCGGTCGTCAAAATGGTCGGGAAAATGGAATACGTGTTATCTTCAATGAGCTGTTCGATCGATCCTGATTCCGGAATATCATCAATGGTGATGGACTCCAGTCTTTTCATCACTTCTTTTACGACATCATCAGGCGCGATATCCCGAATGTAGGCAACGGCGATCCGTTTTTTTGTCCGTTCGCCCAGTGTCAGCTCCTTGATCTGGAGATTGGGGTCACGGGACTGCTCACGCAAAAGCGCCGTGTTCGTCCGAAGCTTTTCGACAAAACCTATCCTCGGCCCGCGTTCCAGCACTTCTGATGCCGGTTCTTCGACATCCCGCATTTTAAATGTTTCCGTATCAAAGGAAAGGGCCTCCTTCCATCCCTCCGCCAGCAAAACCGATTTGCCGGAAAGAATGTCAGCCTCAACATCCTTAAGTGAAGAAAGCCGGGTGTGGTGATACCCGAAAGAAATGGATGCCGGAGGTGTTTCAGCCGGTTCCTCTTGATGCCGGGCGGCCGCCTGCACGGGCGAAATAATATATTCGGCAAGCAATTGATTTTCAGTCAGTCCGTCTATATACACAAGGCAAGCGTCACATTTGCCGTTTCCGTACGTAAATGAATAAAACATCATGTCATCGCTTTGGCCGAACCGTTTTTTCAGCGCTTGAAGGTTTTGTCCGAGCTCAGCATTTATCGTCACAATGTTTCCCCCCTTTCATCAGTTATTTTAATTTGCGACAAACAAGGGATTTTATTCTGGAATAGGAAATGACTGAGCATTCCGCCCCATCCGAATGGTATAATGAGCAGGTCAGCCATTTATACATATTGTTTTTAACTGGCGGCTCTCTCCGTGTTTTAAAATAGGTACAGGGGGAATGGGATATGAGCCGCTTTTTAATGGGAGGGGAACGAACATGACGCAAGAGCCGATTTTTTTACAGCCTGTATGTAAAGAAAAAATATGGGGCGGCACGTTATTACGCGAACGATTCGGATACAGTATACCTTCAGAAACAACCGGCGAATGCTGGGCGATATCAGCCCACCCGCACGGGATGAGCACGGTCAAAAGCGGTCCGTATCAAGGGAAAACCCTGATCGAACTGTGGAATCAGCATAGAGAATTATTCGGCGGAACGGAAGGGGACCGCTTTCCGCTGCTGACGAAAATACTGGACGTCAAACATCACCTGTCCGTCAAAGTCCACCCAGACGATTATGACGCCGAGGAGCATGGACTGGGCGAAACGGGGAAGTCTGAGTGCTGGTACATTATCGACTGTAAAGAAAATGCGGAGATAATATACGGTCATACAGCCCGTTCGAAAGCAGAGCTTGTCACCATGATTAACAGCGGTGATTGGGAAGGCCTGCTGCGCCGCGTGAAAATCAAACCCGGTGATTTTTATTATGTGCCGAGCGGAACCATCCATGCCATTTGCGCCGGGGCGCTCGTTCTGGAAATACAGCAGAATTCAGATGCCGCCTACCGGATATATGATTACGGGCGCACAGATCAAAACGGCGAGGCGCGTGAGCTGCATATCCGCGATGCCGTCAACGCCGCCACCGTTCCTCATGTGGACGGATTTTTAGATGAATCAACTGAAACGAGAAAAGGCATCACCATCAAAACCTTTGTGCAGGGAGAATATTTTTCTGTTTACAAATGGGATATCAGCGGGACGGCGGAAATGACCCAGGACGCTCCGTTTATGCTGTGCAGCGTTATAGAAGGAAGCGGCTCCATCACTTGTGAAGGCAAGACCGCAACACTTGAAAAAGGCGCGCATTTCATACTGCCGGATCAGATGCCTGACTTTACGATAACCGGAGAATGCACAATCATCGTTTCTCATATATAAATCACCCAACTTAATCCCAGCGATGGGATTAAGTTTTTTTATTTGGATAATTGGATAATTTCTCTCTGTAAATATGAAGAAAGCCGGCCGATAAATAAACTAGTTTGATAGAAACCAATTGAATCAGAAAGAGGAGAAGGAATGAAAAAGAGATTCGTTGCACCTATGTTATTGTCCGGCGTTTTCCTTGTCTTTAGCACCGTTACACAGCACGCCCAGGCTGCATACAGCGACTATTCCGTTTATGAGCTGGAAACGAAGCAGCAATTCGCTTCTGAGAATGAGGCGCTTCAAGCGGCAGCGAAATTGAAAAAGGATACGGGATGGCAGGCTGACGCAAAGAAAGCCGGTAATGCGCTGCTTGCTTATCAAATCTCCGTCTCAGGCTTACACGATGAAACGGACGCGAAAGCCGTGCTGAAAGATTTTACGAAGCAGACGGGTGTGGCCGGCACTTACAGCGCAAGCGGAAGCAAACAGCCGTACGTGACCGTCACATCAGGAGTTCTATCAGACGGGCAGCAGACGAAAAACCTTCTTGCCAAATTGACGAAAGAAACGGGCGTGACCGGCGCCGTCAAAGAGTCGGGAACGAAGCAGCCGTACATGCAGGTCGTGACTTCAGAGATCGCAGCCGAAGCAGACGCGAAAACGCTCACTCAAGATTTGACGAAGCAGACGGGCGTAAAAGCATCATACCGTCCGAGCAAGCGGGAAACAGCCCAGTTTCAGATCCAATCAGGAACAATTACCGGCGATCAAAAAGCTGCTCAAATCCAAACTGATTTTCAAAAGGAAACAGGATTACAATCGTCGCTGAAGGTGATAACAAAAGGAAGCCCGAATATCACCGTGACAGCTTCCGGCATCCCGGATGCAAATAAAGCGGCAGGCTTAGCGAAACAGCTGCAGCAGAAAACGGGCATCAAAGGGAATGTTCAAACATATGCCCAAAGCAAAACAGCTGCCGTGTACAACGTGCGGTCAGGGTATTTTAACGGAGTAAGCGCCGTGCGAAATGCCGTCAGCCAAATCAAGAAGAATACGGGCGTCAGCGGCAGTTATCAAAAAGCCGGCACGAAAAATAATTATACGGTCGCGATGAGCGGACTGACGGCTCAGCAGATGCAAAGCGTTCAATCCTTCTTTAAAAAGAAAAAATGGCATTGCGACACAACGTCTGTCAAAAAGACAGCGTCAGCGTCCGTTTACAGGATTACAGCAGGACAGCTTACTGCCGCACAGGCAGATCAAGCGGAGGCGTTTTTCCGCCAGCAGCATGTAAAGACGGCAAGAACTGCGGCAGGAAAAACAGCAGAAAACCAATATCAGCTGCTTTCTCAGCAGACGGCAGACCAATCGAAGATTAAAAAAGGATTGAATCTTCTGGCCGGATATAAACTGAGTGCCGTTTCCAAAACAGCAGCCAAGCAAACGGGAACAACGTACCAAGTCACAACTGAATCACTGCTTGATACGGCAAAGATCAATCGTTCGCTGGATTTCTTCAAAGGGAAAAAAGTATCCGCTTCTTCACAGAAAACAGGTGAAACAGCGTATACACAATTCAGGATTGAAACGGCGCCGCTGCTTAAGAAGGAAGACATTGACCGCGTGACTGCCTTTTTCAAACAAAACAAAGCAGCCGGCACTGCAAAGGAGACGGGGAAAACCGCCTATTCACAGTACGTCATCAAAACCGAAAAGTTCACTGGTAAAACCGTTTTAAATAAAAGCATGAGCTATTTCAGCGCCAAACAATTGCAGGCCGGCTATACGAGTGAAAGCCATCCGGTTTATGAGCTCCATCTCCGCGATCAATTCACGGGCTCGCAGTCTGCGGACGCCGCCTCTCAAAAGCTGAAAAAGCTGTACGGATGGACGATGACTATTTTGAAAATAAAAAACGGACCGCAAATTATGAATACCAATTACAACATCTCGCTTGCGGATATGGTCAAAAAACAAATGACAGTCAGCCCGCAGACTGATGCCTCGGCTTACGCGTCGCTTACTTACATCAATACGGCTTCCGGGACGGTCACAGCCGACGTACTGAACGTCCGCTCAACTCCGGAAGTCAGCTCAGGCAATATTATCGGGCAGTTGAAAAAAGGCGATAAAGTCAGCATCACCGGCCAGACAAACGGCTGGGCCAAACTCAGCATGGGCTGGAGAAACGCCAGCAGTGATGAAGTCGAGCAATACGTCAATCCCGATCACTTCGCACAAGACAGCAAGTATTATTTTCAATTTCTGAAGCTCTCTCAGACAGCGGGATTGAACGCATCTGAATTGAATCAAAAAGTGCTGGTCAATAAAGGAATTCTGACAGGCAAAGGCCAAGCCTTTATTACAGCCGCCGGAAAATACAGCATCAATGAAGTGTATTTGATTTCGCATGCTTTGCTTGAAACGGGCAATGGCACGTCAGAGCTTGCAAACGGCATTACGTATAATGGAAAAAAGGTTTATAACATGTACGGCATCGGGGCTTATGACAGCAACCCGAATTATTACGGCGCACAATACGCATATAATCAAGGCTGGTTTACTCCGGAAGCCGCGATTATCGGCGGAGCCCAATTTATCGGTGCGTCATATATTCACAACTCCGCATACAACCAGGATACCCTGTATAAAATGAGATGGTCTCCAGCCGCATCCCATCAGTATGCGACAGACATCGGCTGGGCGTATAAGCAGGTAAACCGCATGTACAGCTTATACTCACTTCTGGACGACTACACGCTTTACTATGATGTTCCTGTGTATATGAAAGTGTAAAAAAAAGGCTGAAGTTGTTGCTTCAGCCTTTCTTCATGCAAAAAAACACCCGCCTCGGATTCAGGCAGGTGCTTCAGCACAATTTTTCATTTTTGTTTCCGCAAATTTCAATAACGCTTCACTCGAATTCCCATCTGAATACATATTCCATTTGTCCGAGAACCGCTTCATTTCTTCTGCATGAAAGGGTTCTTTCGTCATTTCCTCGAGAAGGGCTTTGCTGTCATGACAAGCTCTTCCGGGGATGACCGAAGCATAATTGTCGATCAAACCGCGTTTTTGATCGTATTCCTCCAGATCATAGGTGAAAAAGAATATCGGTTTATTTAAGAGTGCGAATTCAAAAGGCACGGAAGAGTAGTCCGTAATTAAAATATCAGCCGCTTTCAAGAGATCATGAAGACGCATGTCAGACACGTTCTTGATTGATTCGCTTTCAAACGAAGCTGAAATATGATGCAAAACGGCAGGGTGAAGCTTTACAAGCAGCATATACTCTCCGTTTAATTCGTTTGTGAGCTGTTCTTCGGTGAATGGGAGCCGGAAGGATTGCATATCATAATCCCTGAATGTCGGTGCGTACAGAATGATTTTTTTCGGCCATTTGTGCTCCGGTTCAGGCTTGTTTTCTTCATAATAGACGTCAGTCAGGGGAACTCCCGTTTTTAACAGCTGGGCATCCCGTATACCGAACGACTTTTTAAAAACGTCAGCCATCTCATCTGAACCGACCGTGACAAAATCAAACGAACGGTACACTTTTTTAAAGCGGCTGATATCTGATGCCGGCCGGCTTCGGTTCGTCACGTCCTCAAGGCCGAACTTTTTCAAAGAGCCGTTCGCATGCCATACTTGAATGCATGTCGTTTGCGGCCGGCGGTTTAAGACGCTTGTCAGGAGAAAATAGTTATCCGTTATGACCACTTTGCTCTTAAAAAGGATGAAAACGGCCTTCACAAGATGCAGAGGGTTTTTTTCGTTCAGATAAAAAGAGCCGAGACCTTCCAGCTCCTTTTTCAGACTGACGGCATGTCTCGTATACAGAACCGTCACTTCATAAGAAAGCGATTCAGCGTGCGCCTTGTAAGAACGGATGAGAGCCTGGGCATTCTCTTCAAAAGATACCAGCAGGGTCAGGTGATTCTTTGGCTTTACAGGCTTGAACAAAACGCCGAGAACCGACAGATATATAGAATAGAAAGCGGCGAATAAAGATCGCAAGTTCATAGATTACCAATCTCTTTTGCTGTTTTATTTGTTTAAAGCTGTTTCGTTTGATCTTCAGCCTGCTTGGAGTACAGGCTCTTATTTGATTTATTGTTTCTCAAAACGGTAAAAGCATACTTCGGAATGTTCAGCATCCTTTTCCATCTCCACGGATTCGTCACCAGTCTGTACAGCCATTCCAGATTTGTTTTGATCATCCATTCAGGGGCGCGTTTCACCGTTCCGCTGAACACATCAAAGCTTCCGCCCAAACCGATTGAAACAGCCTGAGGGAAAAGATGTTTGTATTCATAAATAAATTGCTCCTGATGCGGATATCCTAAGGCGACAAACACGATATCGGGTTTCGCCCGGGAAATCTGTTTGGCGACGAAGCGTTTATCGGCTTCATAGCCGTTGCTGGCTCCGACAACCTCGATATTCGGATACTCTTTATCGATCCGATTCAAAACGGCGTCAAGCACGTCTTGCTTAGCTCCGTATAAAAATATTTTTTTAGACTGCCGGTTTGCGAGACCGAGCAGCGACAGAAACACATCGAATCCCGCAATTCTTGATTTCAGCGGGTGCTGCGTCAAACGTGACATTAACACGACGCCGATACCATCCGGCAGGACGAAATCCGCGGAAGAAATGACTTGATGATAACCTTTGTCTTTCGCCGCAGCGTATCCGATCTCTGGATTGACCGTCGCAATGACGGCTCCTTGCTTTTGTGCGATATAATAAGTGTCTAAATATGAAATAAACTCCTGTAAATTTCCATTAACATAAGAAAGGTTGTGCACCATTTCAGTCTGCATCTGCCGTCCTCCTTTTTGTACGGGATTTTCTTTCACTTTTTCGTGACTTAAGCTAAGCTTTATTTTAACATAATACCTTCAGATAAACTTAACAATAGTTTTACAAAAATATAAATAAGATAACAATTTCTTTAATCATACGCGCAAAAACCCTGCTAAACTCCTATTGCAATAACATTTGTTAATAAGTGGAATTTAACTTCGTTTTACATTAGCTTAACCTTTTCAGGGCTATGTGATATAATGAGGTTCCATGAGTACGAAATTGGCACTTTAGTGATTAAGGATACAGCTGCACAGCATTTCAGGGCAGTTGCTTGTTATACGTATGATGATAGAAAGGAGCTTTTGTTTCATGAAGAAGGTCATTACTTACGGAACGTTTGATTTACTGCATTGGGGTCATATTAAACTGCTCGAGCGCGCGAAGCAGCTTGGAGATTATCTTGTCGTTGCCATCTCAACAGATGAGTTCAACCTTCAAAAACAAAAAAAGGCCTACCACAGCTATGAACACAGAAAGTTAATTCTTGAAACGATCCGTTATGTCGACGAAGTTATTCCGGAAAACAGCTGGGATCAAAAAGTCCGGGACGTAGCGGAGCACAACATCGACGTGTTCGTAATGGGAGACGATTGGGAAGGCAAGTTCGACTTCCTTAAAGATCAATGCGAAGTCATCTATCTCCCTAGAACCGAAGGCATTTCCACTACTCAGATTAAAAAAGAAATTGCCGGGGTGTAATACCGAAATATAATAAATTGAGTGAAAAACCATCAAAGTACTTCTTATTTATTGATAAGAAGTACTTTTTGATGCTTAAATTGGTTTTATTAATTTATTCTGCGGGAATAGTATTATTTTGCAGTGTTCTACTAAATTCATATGGTGAAAGGGAGAAAAAATTTGTCCAATCAGCCTATTAACTATAATAATGAGCTTCCCGATATGATGTATTATTTTATCTCAGGCGGACTGCCGGATAATTACGGAGGTTTAACCAAATCTCTTTTATTGCGTTCTAAACTATTCGGAGAAGAAAGCCAAAAGAAAACCGCCTTTCTTACTTTTAGATTTGACTTAGAGTTTGCAAGAAAAAAGAACGAGCTGTTTGAAAAGGGGAAAGCTGACTCTGATTATACTCAAGTGATCAACATGTATGATGACTTTTTAAGTAAAAAAACAAAAGGCAAACGGATTTATTCTGAGAAAACCGAGCTGGATCAAATAAAAAGACATGTCAGCAAGGGAAAAGTAAGCAAAGCGATCTCAAAAATATTCGGCAAATCATCAAATGATTATATTCTTTCCTATTATTCAGGCGGTGCTGCGGTGCGCTATGTAGACTATCTGAATGATGAAAAACAAGTAATCAAAAGAGAAGAATACAATAAAGAAGGAAAACCCGTCATTGTCTCTCATTTTGATACAAAGATTAATCAAATCTTCCTTCAGGAGTTCATCAACAGCGAAAATGTCGTTTATCTGGAAAAACACTACATGTGGGACAGCCAAAGTGAAGAAGTCAAATTTACACATTTTACGTGGTATACGGAGGAAGGTCCGTTAACATTTAAGGATGAATCTGAGCTGCGCCGGTATTGGATAGAGGTTCTTCAAAATGAAAACGATCAGCCTAAACTATTTTTGGTAGACAGCAGACCTCAGGACAAACATGTCTTCAGAGTGAAAAAAGCGCCGTCATCATATTATGCCGCGATTATTCACAATAAACATTATGGTGATAATAAATTCCAGATCAAAGGGCGTTATAAAGAAGTTTTCGGTCAGATGAATAATCTGGATGCCGTATTTTTTATTACTGAGGAGCAGATTGCAGATTTCTCTTTGATTACAGGGGAAAAAGAGACGTTCTTTTTTACGCCGCATACGATTAATAAACCGCTTGATGAAAAGGTTCTGAACGTCCCGAGTGAACGAAATAAAGCAGTTATTATCTCAAGGCTTGCTGCGATGAAAAACCTGACGCATGCCGTTAAAGCGTTCAAACTTGTCGTAAATGAAATCCCGGATGCGAAACTGGAAATATACGGGTCCGGAGAAGATACAGAAAAAATCAAAAAGGAAATTGAAGCTCAAAACCTTCAGAATAATGTATTGTTGAAAGGCTACACGAATAACCCTGATTATGAGTTTCAAAAAGCGTGGCTGACCATTTCGACTTCTCACTTTGAAGGCTTCGGTCTCTCCAACATGGAAGCGCTGAGCAACGGGTGCCCTGTCGTAACTTACGATTATGATTACGGTGCCAGAAGCTTGGTAGAAGATGGAGTAAACGGCTATGTAATCGAGCAATATAATATAGAAAAATTAGCCGAGGCCATTGTCTCTTTAATGAGAGATGACAGCACTCATCAACAATTTTCGCGTCAGGCCTTTAAAATGGCTGAGAAATATTCAAAGCCAAATTATATTAAAAATTGGTCATATGCTCTTTCAAAGATGATTGAAGTGAGAAAAGAAAAGGAACGGCTCTCTGAAAAAGTCGGATCTAAAGAACAGCCGATTACATCCTTTGAAAATAATGGCACCGGATTGGCGATCAGCGTTTCAGTGTGCGATCAGAATGATGGCTTTGAAAAGGTGAGCCTGATCGGGATTGATCGGAAAAACAAAGCTGAAATCATCTCCGTATCCGCTGATCATGCGGCTCAGCCGTTTACTATTGATTTTGAGAAGGACATCAAAAAAGAAAAAATCGAAGCGAATCATACTTCAGTTCTTGACTTTTATATTCAATATATAACAGCTGACCATATCAGCATTCTAAGAAGGGTATCCAGCCGTGAAGTCAATTTCGGCGAAAAGGATCGGTTTATGAATAACGGATATACTTTCGAACCTTATACGACTGTGAAAGGGAATTTCTCTATTAAATTAAACAAAAAGGATCACATCGATTAAGTAAATCGGCAAAGTGAAGAGCTTTAATACAGAGGAGCAGAAAATAAGTATGGATGAAACTACTGTGAGTAAATGTATTTTGAAAAGCTTGAAAAATAATGTGGGCGATCTGGCGCTCTCTATTTCACTTGAAAGCGAAGAACCGTTAGCTGAGGAAGTGAAATGTTATTTAAAATTAAAAGAACGGCGTTCCGGAGCAGAGGATGTTGTTATTTTAAAGAAAGAGAGCCCGGCGCAATACAGCGCATCAATTAATATTCACTCGTTTCCTGAAGCTTTAGAAATGGGACAGACTTATGATTTTTATGTAGTACTGGGGGAACCGGCAGCGGAGGAAGAAGAACAGCCGAAGCAGGTGCGTTTATCCGTGGAAGCTGAAGCGATTGAGCGTGCCTACCACCTTGATCATACGACTGAGCTGTTAATTTTGCCTTATACAACCGATAAGGGCAATTTCTCTTTAAAGGTAAAAAGAGAAGCGAAAATTGTGAAGTTTGATGAGATTCAGCTGAAGGCAGAAGAGATTATGATTTCAGGGTATGCCGGATATTTAAATTCGGAGAATCAGCTTTCAGTTAAAAATCTGCAATTTGTCATTAAAAAAGGGGGAGAAGACCCCGTAGAAAAACATTTTCCTATTGAAATGACGAAAAAAACGGAGAATATTAAACAGCTTCGGGAAGATGAATTCACCCCTGAAATTTTTGATTTCCAAATCAAGATTCCATTAAAAGATATTCCTTATTCTTTGGAAAAACGATTTGTCTACCGCATGTTTATGGAATTTCACTGTGAAAACGAGGAAGCCGAACATATTGTTCTCAGCAGCACTCCGCTTGTGCTCGGAGACAGAAAAAATAAACTGAAAGGCCTCATAAGCGTTGTAAATAAAGACAGCGGGCCGGTCAGATATGAAGTATATAAAAAGAAGAAAAAGCAGACTGTCTGTATCCGTGTGAACGACTACAGCCTGAAAACAAGGATGAGATACTTCATAAAAGGGAAGAAAAAACGCTTCATTTCAAAAATGAAAAAACTGAAAAAACGCAGAAATTCCCTTATTACGAAAGGTTATAAAGTTGTTTTCAGAATGGCGAGCAAAATGCCTGTTAAAAACAAAACCATTATTTTTGAAAGCTTTAACGGCAAACAATACAGCTGTAATCCGAGAGCCATTTATGAATACATGCAAATCAATCACCCGGAATATAAAATGTATTGGAGCGTAAATAAACAGTATGCAGCGCCTTTTAAAGAGAAGGGCATTCAATACATTAACAGGCTTTCAATCAAGTGGCTGTTTGCTATGGCGCGGGCTGAATATTGGGTCGTCAACAGCCGCCTGCCTTTATGGATTCCAAAGCCGGAACATACAACCTATCTTCAAACATGGCATGGCACGCCTTTAAAAAGACTTGCAATGGATATGGAAGAAGTCCATATGCCGGGTACTAATACGAAAAAATATAAAAAGAATTTTATTAAAGAGGCATCGAATTGGGATTATTTAATTTCCCCGAATGCCTACTCGTCTGAGATATTTGCCCGCGCCTTCCAATTCGAGAAAACGATGATTGAATCAGGTTATCCGAGAAATGATTTTCTTCATAATGACAATAATGATGAGACAATCACAGCGATCAAAAGAAGGTTAAACCTGCCTGAGGATAAGAAAATTATTCTTTATGCGCCGACATGGAGAGATGACCAGTTTTATGCAAAAGGCCGTTATAAATTTGACCTTGATTTGGACCTGCATAAATTAAGGGAAGAGCTTGGAGATGAATATCTCGTTATTCTGAGAATGCATTACCTTGTGGCAGAAAATTTTGACCTCGGCCCGTTTGAAGGGTTTGCTTATGATTTTTCTGCACATGAAGATATTCGTGAATTGTATATGATTTCAGATCTGTTAATCACCGATTATTCTTCTGTATTTTTCGATTTTGCAAATTTGAAGCGCCCGATGCTGTTTTTTGTTCCCGACATTGAAACATACCGGGATAAACTCAGAGGGTTCTACTTCGATTTTGAGAAAGATGCTCCCGGTCCGTTAGTGAAAACGACAGAGGAAACGATCGAGGCAATCAAACATATTTCATCACCGGATTATCAGCACCCGGTTTCATTCAAACCTTTTTATGACAAATTCTGTTACCTTGAGTCAGGTCATTCTTCTGAGAAAGTCGTAAAGATTGTGTTTGAATCTGAATAATAGAAAAACCCCTTTGTATCAAGGGGTTTTTCTATTATGCTTTACAAACCTTTTAGCAGCATTTGCATGCGGCTTGAAAGTGAAAAAAAATTTGATTTCTGGTACAATTATCAGCGATGCTTTATAAAATCAAATCAACCTAAGGAAGATTAAAATGAATGCTGTAGTGAAAATACTAAAAGAGCAAGTAACATCATTTCCTTTAATCATGAGATTAGCGGCCTACGAAACAAAGTCTAAATATCAAATGAATTATTTAGGCGTTTTATGGCAGTTTTTAAATCCTCTTATTCAAATGCTCGCCTATTGGTTTGTTTTTGGATTGGGGATCAGAAAAGGGGGGCCGATGGCTACAGGTGCCGGAGAAGTGCCTTTTATTCTGTGGATGCTTGCAGGTCTGATACCGTGGTTTTTTATAAGCCCGACAATATTAGACGGATCAAATAGTGTATTTAAAAGAATTAAAATGGTTGCTAAAATGAATTTTCCAATCAGTTCTTTGCCGTCTGTCGCTATCGCTTCTAATTTGTTCAGTTATGCAATTATGATGGTGATCTATATCATTGCATTGCTCGCCAGCGGAATCTATCCGAGCCTTCATTGGCTGCAATATATTTATTATTTTGTTTGTCTGATGGCTTTCTTATTTTCGTTCAGCTTGTTTAATTCGACAATCAGCGTGCTGATCCGAGACTATCAGTTTCTTCTGCAGGCAGTGACAAGACTTTTGTTTTTCCTGCTGCCGATTTTTTGGGACATTCACTCGAAACTGGGGGCAGATCACCCGGAATTGGTGCCGGTCCTGAAGCTGAATCCGCTTTTTTATATTATTGACGGATTCAGGAACAGTTTCTTAGATGGTCAGTGGTTCTTTCAAGATATGAAATATACACTGTATTTCTGGCTGTTCACCTTATTTTTACTAACAGTCGGTTCTGTTTTACACATGAAATTCAGAGATAAGTTTATTGACTTTCTTTAATACGTAAGGAGATTGTACGATGAAACTAAAGGTTTCGTTTCGAAATGTTTCAAAGCAGTATCATCTTTATGAAAAACAGTCGGACAAAATAAAAGGTTTGTTTTTCCCTGCTAAAGATAACGGTTTTTTCGCTGTGCGAAATGTCTCCTTTGATGTATATGAAGGGGAGACAATCGGCTTTGTAGGAATTAACGGATCGGGTAAATCGACGATGTCAAATCTGCTTGCAAAAATAATACCGCCGACAAGCGGTGAAATTGAAATGAACGGCCAGCCGTCGCTGATCGCGATTGCAGCCGGTTTAAATAATGCTTTGACGGGCCGGGATAACATTAGACTCAAATGTTTAATGATGGGGCTGACCAATAAAGAAATCGATGAGATGTATGAAAGCATAGTTGAGTTTGCTGAGATTGGTGATTTTATTAATCAGCCGGTGAAAAACTATTCTAGCGGTATGAAGTCCCGTCTCGGCTTTGCGATTTCCGTGCATATAGATCCGGATATTTTAATCATTGATGAGGCCCTCTCTGTCGGGGATCAGACATTTTATCAGAAATGTGTCGACCGAATCCAGGAATTTAAAGAACGAGGAAAAACCATTTTCTTTGTGAGTCATTCCATCGGTCAGATTGAAAAAATGTGTGATCGTGTGGCTTGGATGCACTATGGTGAATTAAGAATGTTCGACGATACTAAAACCGTAGTCAAAGAGTACAAATCATTTATCGATTGGTTTAATAAACTCTCCAAAAAAGACAAAGAGAAATATAAGAAAGATCAGGTTGCTGAACGTAAAAAAGAATCGCCAGAGCAGCAGGCAATCGTGAAGGAACAAAAGAAAAGAAATAAATCCGGATCAGCAGTCAATGCTATTCAAATTGCAATATTATCAATACTGCTTGTGTTTATGGCCGGAACCATGTTTTTCAGCGCCCCGCTCCGTACGATCGCTTCGTTCGGTAAGATCGGGTATCAAGATGATGCCAATAAGGGGAAAGTCCAGACAGCGGTGAATAAAAAAGGTTTCGTATTAAAGGACCAGACGCAGGCGTATAAGGATACAGAGCTGAAAAAAAAGGCGGATTTCCTTATTCCATTCGGTGCTCAGGTTAAAGTAGTATCTGAAGACAGGCAATCGGCAAAGGTTGAGATCAACAATAAAAAGTACTATATCCCTCAAAACGCAGCAGCCCTTAACGGAAAGAGTGCAAATGTAAAAGTATCCGCTTTTTCTCCGTATGTAAAGCAGGGCGATGCTGTTCAACTTGTGTCACTTCTGGGAGAGCGCGTTAATGATGTACAGCAAGGAACGAAAGGGCTGCAGAAAGAAGTAGTGAATGGCCGGGAGATGCTATATCTTAAAAATGGACAGGTCAGTTATGTAATTAAGAATGGCAAGGCCGAACAGCTTATTTTCAGAGGAATATCAGCTATTACTCCGGCAGATCTATCTCTGAATGATCAAGATGTTGTAAAGGGAAGCAGTGATCGGCAATTTATTGCCGAAAATGATAAATACGCTTTTATCATTAATAACGACAATCAAACTTTAACCTGCATGTTAAAATAAAAAAGCTGTTGGAATACATCCAGCAGCTTTTTCTCTTATAATTCATCTTTTCTTAACAGGTCCTCCATGAAAGGAATGAGATGATCACGCAGTTCATGATCCTGCATCGCAAATTCTAATGTAGTGGTAATGAAGCCTAGTTTTTCACCGACATCATATCTTTTGCCTTCAAAATCGTAGGCGAAAACCCGCTGGATTTCATTCAGCCTTTGAATGGCGTCTGTAAGCTGAATTTCTCCTCCGGCGCCAATTTGCTGTTCTTCAAGGTACATGAAGATTTCAGGAGTGAAGACATAGCGTCCCAGTATTGCCAGGTTGGACGGAGCAGTCCCTTGCGGCGGCTTCTCAACAAAGTTCTTCACCTGATATCTGCGGCCTTCGCTTGTCAGCGGATCAATAATTCCGTATCGATGGGTTTCTTCTTCAGGTACTTGCTGAACCCCTATAATAGAAGAAAGTGTTTTGTCATATTCATCCATTAGCTGGCGAAGTCCTGGTTTTTCAGCTTGAACGATATCATCTCCGAGAAGGACGGCGAATGGCTCGTCACCGATAAAATTACGTGCGCACCAAACGGCATGCCCAAGACCTTTTGGTTCCTTTTGCCGGATATAATGAATGTCAGCAAGATTAGAGGCTTTTCGGACTTTTTCTAAGAGTTCGATCTTCCCTTTTTCTTCTAAGTTTCTTTCTAGCTCTGGTGAGTAATCAAAATGATCTTCAATGGCTCTCTTGCTTTTTCCCGTAACAATAATAATGTCTTCAATACCCGCTTCAACCGCTTCTTCAATTATGTATTGAATCGTTGGTTTGTCTACAATCGGAAGCATCTCTTTCGGCATGGCTTTTGTTGCCGGCAGAAAGCGTGTCCCTAAACCTGCAGCGGGAATTATGGCTTTGCGTACTTTTTTCACTTTAAAGCACCTTCCTTAGCGTCACTTAAATATAAGTTATGATATCTATACAGACTCAGGCTTGCTGATATATTCTGTATACCCGATATTTCATTTTTAACACTTTTAATGATATAAGATAAACCATTATTAAACAAGTTTTATCCGTAAAGCCTTAATGATATATCCTTTTTCATTTAGGGGAAAAATAATACAAGATATTTAACAGGCGGATCATATCGTGTAAAATGGGTTGATAATGATGATCACAAACATGATACAGGAGAAAGAGATATGAAAAAACTTAAAGTCATGACGGTATTCGGTACAAGGCCTGAAGCGATAAAAATGGGGCCCCTTGTGCTCGAATTAAAAAAACACCCTGAAATAGAATCATATGTCACTGTGACTGCCCAGCATAGACAAATGCTTGATCAAGTTCTTCACGCATTTCAAATTAAGCCTGACTTTGATCTGAATATTATGAAAGAACGGCAGACGCTGGCTGAAATCACTTCAAACGCCTTGGTGAAACTGGACGGCCTGTTTAAGGAAATCAAACCTGATATTGTTCTTGTTCATGGTGACACGACAACAACTTTTGCGGGAAGCCTTGCAGCTTTCTATCACCAGATTGCAGTCGGTCACGTTGAGGCCGGATTGCGGACGGGCAACAAATATTCACCTTTTCCGGAAGAACTGAACCGCCAAATGACCGGAGCGCTTGCTGATATCCACTTTGCTCCGACTCAGCAAGCGAAGCAAAATTTATTGAAAGAGAATAAAAAAGAAAGCTCCATTTTTGTTACCGGAAATACAGCGATTGATGCTTTGCATACAACGGTTCGCTCTGAATATTCCCACAGCATTATTGAGAAAATCGGCAATGACAGAATGATTTTACTGACGGCGCATCGCCGGGAAAATTTAGGCCAGCCGATGGAACATATGTTTAAAGCCATCCGCCGGATCGCAGATGAATTCAGCGATGTGCAAGTCGTTTATCCGGTACACCTGAATCCCGCTGTACGTGAAGCTGCTGACAGGCACTTTGGTGATTCGGGGCGTGTCCATTTAATTGAACCTCTTGAAGTGATTGATTTCCACAATTTTGCGTCTAGGTCGTATTTCATTTTAACCGATTCAGGAGGCGTTCAGGAGGAAGCTCCTTCCTTAGGAAAGCCGGTTCTTGTATTACGCGATACTACTGAAAGGCCTGAGGGAGTGGAAGCGGGCACGCTGAAATTAGCAGGTACTGATGAGGAAGCGATTTATCAGCTGACAAAACAACTGTTAACTGATAAACAAGAATATGAAAAAATGTCGCGGGCATCTAATCCCTATGGAGATGGCATGGCGTCAAGAAGGATTGCTGAAGGTTTGCTCTATCAATTCGGATTGCGTACAGAGCGTCCTGATTCTTTTGAGGTGTAACAAAAAAGCAGCTCCGCATAAGTTATGCTGAGCTGCTTTTTTTCATTAATTAGAGGTTGAGACTGCTTCTTAATTCTTTTGTGATGGAGGCAAGTCCGTTTTCATCTGCTTTATAATAGTAAATTCCGTTGATTTTGGTGCCGTCACCCTTCAGCTCGTGCTGAATCACTTTCTGGCGGGCATCTTTATAACCGGATTGAATATCCCACATATCATCAAAGGTTAAATTCGTTTTTACATTATTCTCTACCACTTTAAACATATCCCCGAATTTCGTGACAGAAGAGATATTTGCTCCTTTATTGATAATCCCCTCAATAATCTGCCGCTGTCTGTCTTGGCGGCCGAAGTCTCCTTTAGGATCTTCTTTTCTCATTCGTGAGTAGGCGAGGGCTTCATCGCCGTTTAATGAAATATTGCCTTTGCCGAAGGAATAACCGTCGTAGTTGAAAGCGAATGTGCTGTTGACAGTGATGCCTCCTAAAGTGTCAACGACATCTTTAAAGCTTTCCATATTTACTTTAATGAAGTAATCGACAGGAAGGTTCAAAAAATTCTCCACCGTATCTACTGCCATTTGTGTACCGCCGAATGCGTACGAATGATTGATTTTATCCATTGTGCCTTTACCGATTATTTTTGTATAGGTGTCACGCGGAATACTGACCATTTCCGTTGTTTTTGTCTTTGGGTTGACTGTAAGGTAAATGAGCGAGTCGGCCCTTCCTTTATCATTTTTACGTTCGTCTACTCCCATGATTAAAACAGAGAAAGGTTCGTGTTTATTTATTTTTACCTCAGTACTGCGTTTATTTGATTTGTTAATGTCTTCGTGAATGCTTGCGACGGTTGATGCCGCTTTGTGCCATAGGTAGTATGTAAAGCCGCCGGAAACTAAAATGAAAATGCCGATGATTGTCAGAAAGACCAGCAACAAAGTCTTTTTCTTTTTTCTTCGTTTACTTCTCATCTCAATACACCCCATCTGTTTGAATTGAAAATCAGCCCGCCAGAAAATACAAGTTTTTATAATAGAATACAATAAATCCTAATATAGTCGAATATTATCGAAAAAAGTTTCAATGTTTCTTAATTTTTCTTTAAAATAGATAATATATTGACGATAATCCATAATGAGGTGAAAAAAATGAAAAAAATTTTTGGTTGTTTGTTCTTTATACTGCTTCTCGCCGGGTGCGGAGTTACCAATGAAAAATCCCAAGGTGAGGATTCAGGAGAAAAGCTGGTAACGAAAGAGGGCACTTATGTAGGACTGGCGGATACTCATACAATAGAAGTCACTGTCGATCATGAACCGGTAAGTTTTGACATCACTGAAGAATCGGCCGATGATGTTAAGAATTTGGATAATGGCGACAAAGTGACAGTGAAATATCAAAAAAACAGCAAAGGGCAGCTTATGCTGAAGGATATTGAACCAGCAAATTAGGAATAGGGGGGCGCTGTAATCTTGAAAACTTGCAAACATTTAATAGGACTGACTCTAGCTGCTTTTTTATTGCTTATACCTGCGGTTTCCTTTGCGGCAGATTCCGATATATCAGTTAAGCTGACAAATTACATAGGAAATCAATCAAGTATTTCTATATCTCCAACCGGTTTTTATCAGGTTACTGGTGATCATGTGGCTGTAACCAACCGTCTTTCAGGAGCATCTCGATATGAGACGGCGGCTCTTGCATCTGACTCCCAATGGACGAATCCTAAAACAGTTATTCTCGTTAATCGTGATGTTTTTATCGATGCATTACCAGTAATTCCTCTGGCAAAAAAATTGGATGCGCCAGTGTTATTTACACAGCCGGACACATTGACAAAAACAACAGAAAAACAGATTGCTAAGTTCAATCCCGATAATATTCTGGTCATCGGCGGTGCTAAAAGCATTTCGAAAGACGTAGAAAATAAGCTTAAGTCTTATGGAGCTGTGAAAAGAATCAGCGGGAAAAACCGTTATGTGTTATCTGAAAACATTGCAAAACAAATGGGCAATTACGACAAAGCAATTGTTGTAACGGGGAATGTTTTTCAAGACGCTTTAGCCATAGCTCCGTATGCCGCTGCACACGGCTATCCCATATTGCTGACTGAAAAGGATAGATTGCCGGATTATGATCTTCCGAAGCAAGTCATAATTATCGGAAGTTCATTCAGCGTAAGTGATGCAGTAGAAAATCAAATAAAAAAAACTTCAACTGTGCAGCGAATACCCGGATCAACACGGTATGAATTGACTGCTAATATTATTAACCAGCTAAAGTTGAAGGCTGATAAAGTCGTCATGACTAATGGAACTAAATATGCTGACGTTCTGGTAGGTGCTTCGTTAGCCGCCAAAAAAGACAGCCAAATCTTATATATCAAACAAGATGATGTTCCTTCAGCAGCTAAATCAGTGGCAAAAGAGAAGGCGTCGTATGCATACGACTTTATCGGAAGTACAAGCTCAATTTCCGCCGGGGTTGAAAATGAGCTTTCAAACCATTTTTATTTAGCCGGCGGAAGCACATATAACCTGCAAATCAGTAATGGAAAGTTAAATCTTAATCATATTAAAACATACGGGAATTCTTTGAGAATAAAACCGGAAACATACAATGAATCCAACCGGATCAGTTTGAATGGAAAAGAATACTTGGGGACGATTAATTTTTCAATAGAGTCAGGCAAATATATCAGACCTGTAAATGAGAATATTCCTTTTGAAGATTATTTGAAAGGTGTCGTACCGAATGAAATGCCTGCCAGCTGGTCTCTTGAAGCGCTGAAGGCGCAGACGGTTGCGGCAAGAACATACTCAATTACAAAGACTGGAAGCACTGTTGCTGATACTACTGTTTTTCAAGTATATGGCGGGTACAGCTGGAATGCCAATACAACTAAAGCGGTGCAGCAGACAAAAAATAAAGTGCTGACTTACAACGGGAATTTAATTACGGCAGCTTATTCATCAAGTAACGGCGGTTATACAGAATCAAGCGGCGAAGTATGGGGTTCAAGCGTTCCTTATTTAACTGCCAAAAAAGACACAAAGGATCCTCAAACAGCTTGGAGCCTGACCCTCTCTAAGCAGCAAATCAGCACAGATTCAATTGATGTAAATAAGCCGTCATCTTGGTTTGCTTCAAAGAATGAGACGAATGCAGCCCAACTGAGCGGTATTAAAAATTGGCTTTTGAAAAATAAGGAAACGGGCGCTTCCGCCATTAAAATTTTAAAAATAAACGATTTAACATTCAGCGGAACAACCAAAGGACAGCGGGCCAAAACCGCAACTTTGAAAGTGAATTACGCTGTCAAAAATAACAATGGCAATTACGAAACAAATAAAACGGCTGCCATGACTGTGCCGGTGACTGAATTGAGAACGATGATCGGCGCTTCCGTATTTAAAAGCACTTATGTGAGTGTCAGCCAAAACGGCTCTGCTTTTACAATCACCGGAAAGGGATATGGACACGGTATCGGTATGAGCCAATACGGCGCTAAGGCAAGAGCGGAATCAGGAGATTCATATAGTTCGATTTTAAAATTTTATTACCCGGGCACAACATTGACTGCCTATTAAATAAAAGAGAGCAGGGGGAAGGCAATTGCGTTCTTATCTTAAAGTCCTGGTCATTTCTATGCTGGGACTCATCTTATTTATCCCATCAGCTTTAGCTGATAACGCGGTTAAAAGAGCAGGGGGAAGCAACAGATACGGTACCGCAGCTGTGCTTTCCAAGCAGGTGTATTCAACAGCGAGCACAGCTGTTGTCGTCGGAGGAGGATCGTATGCAGATGCTATTTCCGCCGCACCGATGGCATATCAAAAGAATGCTCCGCTGCTTTATACAAATAAAGATAATTTGTCATCAGAGACGAAAACCCGTCTAAAAGAACTGAAAACAAAAACGGTCATTATTGTCGGCGGAACGCCTGCTGTATCAGCAAATACAGCAAACCAAATCAAAGCGCTCGGCATCAGCGTTAAAAGAATTTCAGGAAGCAATCGATATGATACGGCAGCTAAAGTAGCGAAGGAAATGTCGTCCGCTTCAAAAGCTGTTATTGCAAACGGATTTTTATATGCTGATGCAATAGCTGCAATTCCGTATGCTGCGATGAACGGATATCCAATTTTGTTTACGAATCAAACAGATATCAACAGCGCGACAGCAGGAGCTATAAAAAGCAAGGGAATTAAAAGCTCTATTGTAGCAGGGGGCACCGGGAGCATAAATGCTTCGGTCTTTAAGAAACTTCCGTCTCCAAAAAGAATCAGCGGAAGCAACAGATACGAACTTGCGGCCAATTTAGTTCAGCAGTTAAATCTTCCGACAGGCAATGTATTCGTCAGCAATGGTTTTGGATATGCAGATTCTATAGCTGGTGCTGCGCTTGCTGCAAAGAAAAAACAATCTATCATTCTGACTAACGGAAGCAATCTTTCAAAAGAAACAAGAGTAATTATAGGAAGAAAAAAACTAAGCAGTTTTACCATTATCGGCAACACCCCGGCTGTCAGCGCAAATGTAGCCAATCAGCTGAAAAATCCGGCATCGGGAAAAACGATTGTAATTGATCCCGGTCATGGTGATCAGGATTCCGGTTCTATAGGTAACGGCATTTTAGAGAAAGACGTCAATCTTGATATCGCTAAAAGGCTGAATACAAAATTAAATGCTTCTGGTGCTCTGCCGGTCATGACGAGATCTAATGATACATTTTATTCCCTGCAGGAAAGGGTAAATAAAGGCGCAACCGCAGGAGCTGATTTATTTATCAGCGTTCACGGCAATGCAAATGATGCAACTTCTGCAAACGGAACTGAGACCTACTATGATGAGACATATCAAGCCGCTGCAAGCAAACGCCTGGCAGGACAAATTCAGCCTAGGGTTGTTAATGCATTAAAAACAAGAGACAGAGGGGTTAAAACAGCTCCGTTCTATGTCATTAAGTATTCCAAAATGCCTAGTGTACTGATAGAGACGGCTTTTATTACGAATCCGTCTGATGCAAGTAAATTAAAGCAAGCATCTTATAAGGAAAAGGCAGCTGCAGCCATCAATGATGGAATCGTGTCTTATTATAAGTAAAACTTTTATATATTTGTGTACGAGCCTGCTGGTCAAAATTGATCGGCAGGCTTTTTCGTTGTTTTCCCCTCATAATGATCCTTTGCAATTATAGTAACCGCCGTTTATGGATATGAATAGATTTACAATAAAAAAACAATAATCGAAACATTCTAATAAACATTAACGTTTCCTTTACTTCCAATTAACATCCATCTGCTAAACTCACGGCATAGGTCATCAAACATCCCAACAAATCGTGAGGTGTGTGTCAGTGGGAGCAGAGAAAAGCATGAATGTAAATAATAACTATGCAGTGCGGCAGGGGACTTCCGCTGCCGTAACGGAAAAAACGGCCCGTTATTTGGCTTTTAAGCGATTCATGGATATTGTGTTTGCGCTTGCGGGGCTTTTGGCGGCGCTTCCGATAATAGGCCTGTTCTCCATACTGATTCGTTTGGAGTCGCCCGGCCCGGCTTTTTATAAGCAGGAGCGGGTAGGCAAAAACGGGAAGCCGTTTTATTTGTATAAGCTCCGCTCTATGAAAATAGATGCTGAAAAATCGGGTGCGGTCTGGGCGCTGAAAAAGGATCCCCGCGTGACAAAGGTCGGCGTTTTTATCAGAAGGACCCGTATTGATGAGCTGCCGCAGCTGGTAAATGTGCTTCGGGGAGAAATGAGCCTGATCGGCCCGCGCCCCGAACGGCCCGTGTTTACGGAACAGTTTCAGGCAGAAATCCCGGGATTTACGGAGCGGCTGGCTGTTAAGCCGGGATTAAGCGGCTGGGCGCAGGTCAATGGGGGATATGACATGACACCGAGGGAAAAGCTGATGTTTGACTTATACTATATCCGCAACCTGACCTTTTCATTGGAACTGAAGATTATGCTCAAAACGTGCAAAGTAATCTGGACCGGTGACGGGGCACGATAAAAATTCTGGTCAGCAGACAAAAAGTAGGGAAAACGATGCCTAGTATTACAAATCAAATTTTGAGCGGCGCCAAATGGACAAGTATTTCGACAGCGTGTATTACGGTCATTCAAATCGTTCAATTCGCCCTGCTCGGGCGGGTCATGTCACTGGCTGAATTCGGCCTTGTCGGCATGATCACAACGGTAGCGGTGTTTGCCCAAATTGCGCTTGATATGGGGTTTGGCGCCGCGCTCATTCAAAAAGATCATGTCACTGAAAAACAGATGTCTTCCTTGTACTGGCTGAATATCATAACGGGGCTTGCACTGTTTGCGCTGCTGTTTTTCAGCAGCCCGCTCATTGCTGATTTTTATCAGCGGGAGGAGCTTGACTATTTAGTCCGCGTGCTGGCCGTCATGTTTTTAATCGCACCGATCGGTCAGCAATATCAGTATATGCTGCAAAAAGCGCTGGCATTTAACACGTTAAGCAAAATTGAAATCTTTTCAAATGTGCTGTCCTTCGTTTACTTGGCGGCTGCGGTTTTTTATACGGACCCGATTCTCGCGTATGTGATTTCCCAGGTGCTGCTGCAATCGTCGAAAGGGATTCTGTACTGGATGGCCTGCAGAAAAACATGGCGTCCGTCGTTCGTTTTTGATCTGAAGGGAATGAGAGGCTTCTTTTCTTTCGGAGCCTTTCAGCTGTCTTCCCGGCTTGTGAACCGGCTCGGGGCGAATATTGATATGATTCTGATCGGCAGTTTTATCGGCGCCGAGGCCCTTGGCATTTACAATCTGGCCTATCAGATCGTCACGCTTCCGGTATTAAAAATTAATCCAATCATTACAAGAGTCGCGTTTCCCGTCTTTGCGAAAAACAAGCATGAAAACAGCGCCATCAGAGAAGGCTTTCTCAATATGACCAAAATGCTCGCGCTGATATCCTTTCCGCTTTTGCTCGGTTTGGTTTCAGTGTCGGATGCATTCGTGGCTTCGGTATTCGGAGAAAAATGGCTTGCGGCTGTCCCGGTCTTAAATGTTCTCGCCATTGTCGGGATTTTAAGGGTCCTGATGAACCCGAACGGATCTGTGCTGCTGGCAAAAGGGCGGGCCGATCTGGCGTTTTATTGGGACGCCGGGGTGATGCTGCTGTATGGTGCATCATTGTACGCTGCCGTGCTGTCCGGAAATCTCTTGACGGTAGCCTGGACGTACGCATTCATCAGCATCTTGAATTTCCTGATCGGCCGCTGGCTGTTGGCATATGTCATTAAGCTGCGGCTGTCGGCTTACTTCAAAGCCGTGGCCAAACCGTTTCTGCTTACGGCGGCGATGGGTGTCATCGCCTTTACAGCCAGCCTCGGAACGGAGCGGATCAGCCTTGATGTAAAGCTGCGTCTGGCGATCTCAGTAGCCTGCGGCGCATTGTGTTATTTATTTCTTTTAATCAAAGCTTATCCGCAGATGAAAAGTAAATTAAGAAAAGGACGTTTGCTATGAAGGTATTGTGGATGACAAGTGTCTATCCGAGCAGTGAAAAGCCGGGGGAAGGCGTTTTTCATGAAACACAGGCGCAAGAACTGAGCAAGCTTGGCGCGGAGATGACCGTCATCTGTCCGCGGCCGAAACTCGCCGCGCCATTCCGGCTGCTGAAAAAGACATATCGGCAAAAGGATATAAGGCCTGCGCATGAATGGCGGAAAGGCGTGTCCGTACACCGGCCGTTTTATCAGGCGGTTCCCGGGCAGCTGAAATGGGCGCAGCCGCATAAAAGAATGGCGGCATCGGTTCTTTCTGCGATCAAAAAGAACGGCCTGAAGCCTGATCTGATTCACGCGCATTTCGCCATGCCGTCAGGCGGAGCGGCCGCCATTGTGTCAAAGGCTCTGGGAATTCCGTATGTCCTGACCTTGCATGGCAGCGATGTCAATGTCTATCCGCATTACAGCAAAAGCGCTCATCGCGCATTTACATTTGCGGTGCGGGAGGCTGCCGATATTTATGCCGTCAGCGGCAGTCTGCGGGAACAAATGAAGAAGATCAGCGCAGCGGATTGCAGCGTGCTTCCGATCGGCATCACGTTTGACGCCTTCCAAAAAAGAAACGAGACGAAAGAAGCCATCAGAAAACGGCTCGGCCTTCCTCCGGATAAAAAGCTGATCGCGTTCATCGGCAGGCTTGTCAAAGAGAAAGGTGTTTTCGACTTATCAAAAGCCGTTCAGTCATTGGATGAAAGATTTGAAGCCGTCTTTGTCGGTGACGGACCCGCCGCAGCCTCATTGCGGGAAGCCGCTCACATCGTCACGGGGCAAGTGCCGAATGACAAGATACAGGACTATCTGCTGGCGTCGGATATCATGGCCCTGCCGTCCTACAGCGAAGGCATGCCGACTGTGGTCATTGAGGCGCTTGCTCTGAAGGTGCCGGTGCTCTGCACTGATGTCGGAGGAGTGGCTTCTTTATTCGGTAAACACCGGGGGCTGCTGATCAGACCGGGTTCACCCGAAACGCTGGCGGAATCCATCCTGCAATATGAAAAAGGAGAGGCATGGACAACGCAAACAGCCGAAGAACTTTATCAAACCGTCCGCACGTATTTTGACGCAAGCCAAAACGCAAAAGCGCTGAAAGAGAAATACCGGACCGTCATGAATCGGGCCGGGCAAGAGGAGAACCTTTCGAAAGAGGGATGAAGCTGTGAAAAAAATCGCTGTATTAGGAACAGGGTATGTAGGTCTCGTATCTGGAACTTGTTTTGCGGAAATCGGCCATCATGTGACTTGCTGTGACATCAATGAAGCGAAAATCAGAAGCCTGCAAAACGGAGTCATCCCGATATATGAACCGGGGCTTGAGGAATTAGCTGAAAAAAATGTCAGTGCCGGGCGGTTATCCTTTACGTCAGAGATTGGGCCGGCTGTGAAAGCCGCTGATATCATCTATATTGCCGTCGGTACACCGATGTCAAAGACGGGTGAAGCCGATTTGACCTATATCAAGGCCGCGGCGCAAACAATCGGGGAACAGCTGAACGGATACAAAATCATTGTCAGCAAAAGCACCGTTCCGGTCGGGACGGGAAAGCTCGTTTACCAAATCGTCAGCGAAGCGTCGAAGGGGAAATATCCGTTTGATGTCGCGTCAAATCCTGAATTTCTCCGCGAAGGCTCGGCGGTGCGGGATACGATGCAGATGGAGCGGGCGGTCATCGGCGCCACAAGCGAACATGCCGCTTCGGTTATTGAAGAGCTTCACAAGCCGTTCCGTACGAAGATCGTTAAGACCAATCTTGAAAGCGCGGAAATGATTAAGTATGCAGCAAATGCTTTTTTAGCCGCCAAAATATCTTTTATTAACGACATCGCAAATATTTGCGAACGTGTCGGCGCGGACATTTCTCACGTGTCAGAAGGCGTCGGCCTTGACAGCCGGATCGGGAATAAATTTCTCCAGGCGGGCATCGGGTTCGGCGGATCCTGCTTTCCGAAAGATACAACGGCTTTATTGCATATCGCAAACAGCGCCGGATATCCGTTTCAAATGATGGAAGCCGTCATTGAAACCAATCAGAAGCAGCGGGTTCTCATAACGGAAAAATTAAACCGCGCCATCGGTTCTGTAAAAGGGAAAACCGTGGCCGTACTGGGGCTGGCCTTTAAACCGCACACAAATGACGTCCGCTCCGCCCCGGCTCTCGATATCATTCCGCATCTTAAAGAGCAGGGCGCTCACGTAAAAGCGTATGATCCGATCGCGATTCCCGAAGCGTCTGCGGCATTAGGAAACGGCGGCATTGACTATTACACAGAGCTGTACAGCGCCATCAAAAATGCGGATGCATGCCTGATTACAACCGATTGGCCGGAAGTCAGGGAGATGGATCTTCAGAGGGCGAAGCAGCTGCTCAAACAGCCGGTCATCATTGACGGCAGAAATATGTTCCCGCTGGAATATATGCGGGTTTCAGGATTCACTTATCATTCCGTCGGACGTCCGGCGGTTCATGCCGATCGGCAAATAAAAGAACTGGCAAGATAGAAAAAGATTTGTCTTCAGGCTCTCGGCAGTCCGGCTCGGCTGCCGGTTTTGGAAAGGGGTTTGCCATGTGATTATCAAACGTTCAGCGGCACATGTTCTTGTGCTGCTTGCCGCTGTCATTACTGGAGGATTTATCATGGTGGAGGCGGTCAGGGCGGATGCCGGCTTCGGAAAAATCACCGTGATGCTGCTTGCCGCCATGATCGGGATTGCCGGTCTTGCTTTGCTATCGGCCTTTGCCACAAACGGTCAGATGTTTATGGGGCTCATTTATGTTCTGATCGCGTGTACATTTTTAAATCAGGCCTTCTTTGCGATCCATCTCGGGTTTTTCAGCTTATTTATATACCGGCTGTTATTAATCGGAGCGGGCGCTCTTCACATCGCCGGCATCCTGACAAACCGTCATCATATTGACAGATGGAATCGAGTGAATGTAAAAGGCATCCTGATGTTTTTCGCCTTATGGTTTACATACGGTCTCATATCGTTATTGTGGGCAAAATCCGTGACGTACGGGATCAAATATTTAGCTTTAATGGCGATGGGCATGTTTCTGATTTATCTCATCGTCATGTTTATTCAGCGCTTTGATCAGCTGATGGTTTTTTACGGCATCTGGCTTGTGATGACCATTTTTGTGATGGCGATCGGCTTTTACAACCATTTTACTCACCACCAACTGCCGAGCTCAACGCTTTATAACGGGCCGCAGTACAAACAGCATTATCCGACGTCCGTTTTCTTTAATCAAAATGATTTTGCGACATTTTTGTGCATCAGTTTCTTTCTGTACGCGGCGGCGGTGAAAAATGTGAAAAACGGCTATGTAAAAGCCGTCAGCCTGCTCTTTGCGATCAGCGCTTTGTATTTAATCATGTTGACCGGTTCGCGCGCGAGCCTGCTGGGCATATGCGCGGGGGCGGCTGTATACGTCTTTATCCTGCTGCCGTCCCTGCTGAAAAAACTCGCGCTGTACGCAGCGGGAGCGGGTGCTGCGCTGTTTGCGGTTTTATTTGCGGCCCGTATCACAAATGCCGTCTTGAATCTGTTTTCAGCTCCGCAGGCGATGCCGGGACAGCACCCGCTTCCATCGAACCTCGCGCGGGCGAATCTTTTAAAGAACGCCTTTTACTACGTGATTGATTCCTGGGGGTTCGGAGTGGGTGCCGGAAACGTCTCGTACTATTTAAAAGCCGAGCCCGTTTATGATACGGGCGGCGTAGTTGAGGTGCACAACTGGCTCGTCGAGATTATGGCGAACTTCGGCGTGCTTGCGATGCTCGGCTATTTGACAGTCTATTTGTACCTTTTTTGGACACTTTATAAATGCCATGAAAGAAAATCGGAAAATCAGTCAAGACTGATCACAGAAGGACTCATCACAGCAATGGCCGGTTTTTTGGTAAGCAGCATCAGCCCAAGCTCCGTATCAAATTTATTTTTCCACTGGGTATTTCTCTCACTCGTGATTGCGGCGGTCAATATTCTGAGACGTTTACAAAAGGAGCCTGCCGTTACGGCGTACTATGAAAAACAGGGAGATGCGAGATGAAGGATATGTTGACAAGAATAATTCGGCGTATCAAAAAGAATATCATTTGGATCATTGCGCTGCCCGTAGTGCTGGGGGCGGCGGGTTATCTATTGCCGTCAAAAATCACCGGAAGCAGCAGTTTCACATCGGAAGCCGCGATTGCCGCCGGAAACTATGATCATCCGCTTTATAACAACACAAAAGAAATTCCGCTCCTTTTGACGAGCGATGCTTTTTTAAAACAGGCTCTGCCTGACAAAACAGACGAAGAAAGGACGGCCGTGAAAAGTAAACTGACTGTCGAAACACAATCAGATTCATTGATCACGGTCAGCTACAGCGATCAAAACAAGCAGGAGACCGAATCGGTGTTTCAGTCCGTCATGAAGACATTTCTGAAGAATGATCAGGAGCTGTTTGAGAAACGGGCAAAAGTGGTCCGGCAAAGCATTGATGCACTTGAAGGAGAAACCGTCAGCGCGGATGCCAAAGTGGATAAGGAAAGATTTTTATACGAATTGAAAAATACACAGCTGAACCTGAAATCAGCCGGCGTCATCAATTCAGAGCCGGTGAGTGAAACGGCGGGACAAGGCATGCCGCCGAAAAAGAAAGCGGTTCTGGGTGTTTTGATCGGCATTGCAGTTGCATTTATGTTCATTGTCATTCCTGAGTTTTTTAGAGAGTCCTTTTAAAAATCTGCGATGGAGATGTGACCATGACAAACTGGAAACCTTTCGTATCTGTCATTACACCGTCTTATAATGCAAGTGAATATATCGAAGACACGATTCAATCCGTTTTACATCAAAGCCATCCGCATTGGGAAATGATCATTGCGGATGATTGTTCAACGGACGGAACGAGAGATATTTTACGGCAATATGAACAAAAGGATGAGCGGATCCGCGTCGTTTATTTAGACGAGAACAAGGGAGCCGCGGCTGCCAGAAATACAGCCCTCGAGCATGCCGAGGGGCGTTATGTCGCATTTTTGGACAGCGATGACAGATGGAAGAAGGAAAAGCTTCAGAAACAGCTGGCGTTTATGTCAGAGCGGTCCTGCGCCTTTTCATTCACGGGCTACAGCGTCATGGAGCAGGACGGAACGCCGACGGATAAAACGATTCAAGCGCCTGAAAGCCTGTCATATGATGAAGCTTTAAAAAACACGATTATCGGATGTTTAACGGTCATGATTGACAGAGAGCAGACGGGGCAGATTCAAATGCCTGATATCAGAACGCGGCAGGATTTGGCGACTTGGCTTTCCCTGCTGAAAAGGGGATTTACAGCTTACGGTTTGAATGAGTGTCTTTCAGAATACAGACTTGTGCAGAATTCGATTTCAAGCAACAAGTGGAAAGCCGCCAAAAAAACATGGTTTGTCTATAGAGAAATTGAGCGCCTGCATTTTATCAAGGCTTCGTGGTGTTTTATGCAATATGCGAAAAACGCGGTCTTGAAAAGACTGTAGGCGTCAGAGGAGCTGGGTGATGAAGGTGGAACCGATTATTCACGTAATCGTCGGAGCGGCGGAATGGGGGCATGACCGGCTGAGATACAGACGGCACCGGCTGGCTGAATTTCTCGCCCGGCAAAAAGAAACGAAAAGCGTCATTTGGGTATGTCCGTCTCCGCGGGAAAATGACGGACAGATGACCGAAATTTCCGAGGGAATCCGGCAGTTCGCGGTAAAGGATCTCTTCCGGCAAAAAGCATTTCGATTCGGCAGGTATACAGATATGTGCTACAGGCATAAGCTTTCATCGTTGCTGGCCGTGCTGAAGGAAGAAGGAAAAGGGGCCCGCTGTTGCTTATGGTATACCTTCCCCGGTTTTCCGCTTTTATCAGATCTTTACCCTTGGGATGAAGTGATTTACGATTGCAGCGATCTATGGGCCGCTCCGATCAGCGGCCGTGCCGGTGTGCTGTCAAATGTCAGAAGAAACATCATTAAACAGGCGGAAATGAGAATCATTCAGCGGGCGGATTCCATTACCTGCACATCTGACTTTCTGCACCAGGAGGTCGGAAAAAAGCTGGAGAATCCGCGCCAGAAAGTGTTCACCATTGAAAACGGAGTGGAATATGACCTGTTTTCACGGGAAAATAAACAGCCGGATGAAGACATTTTACGGGGAAGAAACGGAAACGTTCTCGGTTTTATCGGCGGAATCAAACCGAAGCTTGATTTCGCGCTTTTGGCGGAAACCGCAGATTTACGGCCGGACTGGACGATTTTATTGGTAGGCCCGAACACGGCTCACGATGACCCGGATTTCAAGTCGCTTTTGGAACGCCCGAATGTTATATGGACGGGACCCGCCGCGCCGAATGAAGTGCCGTCCTATATGCAGCTCGTCGACATCGGCATTATGCCTTATAAAAATTCACCTTATAATGACGCGGTATTTCCGCTCAAGCTTTTTGAATTTTTAGCCGCCGGGAAACCGGTTGTCGGGTGCAACCTTACTTCTACGGCAAAAATCAAAAGGCCTTTCGTTTATGAATACGTTGAAGGCGGGGACCCCGCAGATTTCATTGCGGCCTGTGACGCCCTGCTGGCATCGGAACGGAGCGGATCATATGAGGCGTTGCGCCGTGAATTGGCCCGGAGACGGGATTGGAACGTTTTATTCGGCCGAATGCTCGAATGCACGGGTATATTGAAAAATGCGCAATCCCATTAAAAGGGAAAGCGCATTTTTTGATTTGCGTGTTTCTTTTTGATGATGCTTGTTATAATAACTAGTAAGAATTATAATGGAAGGAACGGTTCAATATCAGAAAAGACTTCATATAATTCCAAAGGAGACTTCTTTATGCTTGACGAACGCATGTTTCGCATAGTTGTTGCGTTTTTTGTCTCTCTGCTAACGGTTTTAATCCTAACTCCTATCGTGAAAAAAATTGCGATCAAAATAGGTGCAGTTGACCAGCCCAGCAACCGAAAAGTACATGATAAAATAATGCCCCGTATGGGCGGATTGGCTATCTTTATCGGCGTAGCGGCAGGGGTGCTCGCGGCCGGCATATATAATGAAACGAAGATGACCGCCATCACGGTGGGCGCGTTTATTATTGTTATTTTAGGAATCCTTGATGATAAATACCAATTAAGCGCAAAGGTAAAGTTTTTCGTCCAGTTAGCCGTGGCCATTATGATTGTGAGCACGGGACTGAAAATGGACTTTTTCTCCGTGCCGTTTTTAACGGAACGTTTAGAATTGGGATGGGTCGCTTACCCGCTGACTGTGTTATGGATCGTCGGTATCACGAACGCGATGAACCTGATAGACGGTTTGGACGGACTCGCTGCGGGCCTGTCAGTCATCGGACTGTCCACCATCGCAGTAATGGCGTTATCCGGAGGCAAAATCCTGATTCTGTCACTTTCTCTCGTAGTGATAGGAAGCACACTCGGATTTTTATTTTATAATTTTCATCCGGCAAAAATATTTATGGGAGATACCGGATCGCTCTTTCTCGGATACGTCATCTCAGTACTCTCATTATTGGGTCTTTATAAAAGCGTTACTTTATTCAGTATCATCATTCCGATCATTATTTTGGGCGTGCCGATTTTTGATACGACATTCGCTGTCATCAGGCGGATTTTAAACAAACAGCCGATCTCGGCGCCTGATAAGTCACATATACACCACAGGCTGATGGCCTTCGGGCTTTCACACCGTACGGCTGTCATCATCATTTATTTAATCGGCTTTATTTTCAGCGTCAGTGCAATCCTGCTGAAAAGCGCGACCATATGGCTTTCGCTGTTTATTATTTTTGTATTGATTGTATTTATGCAAATCATAGCAGAGGTCACAGGGTTAGTAAATGAACAATTTAAACCATTTACCAAGTTTTACAAGAGGTTGGTAAAGAAAAATTAAAAAGAGCAGATCATGCAAATGGTCTGCTTTTTTATGGATTCTGCTATTCTCTTATTATATAGAAAAACCCGATCCTTCTCAAAGGATCGGGTTTGCTGTTAATAGCCTGTTGTGCCGTTTGAATTTGTGCTCTCGGACTGTGTGCTGTCCGTTCCGTTTGTACCTGGAGTACTGGTTGAATCAGTTGTTCCCGTGCTGCCGGAAGTCGAATCAGTCGTGCCGTCGTCTGTTCCTGTGCCGCCGGAACTTGAACCAGTCGTACTGTCCGTTCCGGTGCTGTCAGAAGCAGTATCGGCCGCGGTGCCGCTTCCGGACGGGTAATCTAAATGTTTCTGCAAGGTTTGGCGTACTTTTTCGAGATTGGCCGGGTCCGGTTGGAAATAATACGTTCCGCCCGTAGATGCGGTTCCGCCGCCGCCTAAATATAAATCTGATCCTGTAATGGACAGTGTATCAATCTTTTTGCTGGTAAAGCCGCTGTAAATCTGCTGAAGAGCGAGTCCTTCAGTGATTCGGATATTCGTTTGTACGTTATTGCTCGCTGTTTCAGCGATTTTATCGATGTTAGCAATATTTCCAGCCTTCGACATTTGGTCGATCAGTGCATTGAGGATTTGCTTTTGACGGTCATTCCGGCCGAAGTCTCCGCGCTTATCCTGCTTTCTCATCCGCGCGTAAGCCAGAGCCTGCTCACCGTTCAAATGCATGTTTCCTTTCTTGAAGTAAATCCGTTTCTTTTTACTGACGTCACTCATCTCGTCGAAGTCAAACGGCACTTTTACATTGACTCCGCCGACTTCATCAATAACATCCTTAAATCCGTTAAAATCCACAGTGACATACTTATCAATCGGAATGTCTAATAAGTCCTCTACGGTCGCCACGGTTTCATCCGCTCCGCCCTTAGCAAAAGCCGAGTTGATTTTTGTTTTTTTACCGGTTGTGTCGCCGGCAAGCGTCACCCGCGTATCACGCGGAATACTCAGCATTTTCATTGTTTTATTTCTCGGATCAAGGGTAACGACAATAAGAGAATCTGATCGTCCGCCTTTTCCGCTAGTGGCATAATTCTCGATCCCCATAAACAAAATGGAGAACGGTTTTTTCTTCATATCGATGACTTCATCCCTCAGTTTTGATTTATCTCCGCGGGAAAGGGCATCATATGCATTATCTGCCGCATTGATCGTTTTGTATACTTTGTACCCGCCGAACCCGGCAGCGACTAACAAAACGAGGGTAAGCAGCAGCAAAATCCGCTTGAAAATAATCTTTCGTTTGCTTTTCTTTTTCTTTCGAACACGCACTCTTACACGTTCAGCCATTACATTAGTCTCCTTTAGGGCTGACGTCTGTTTCTAAATACGTCAGTTCTCCCTCTGTATTCTTACTCTTGCCGTTCGTCAGTTCTGTCATCCATTTTATAAACTCGCCTTTGTCTTTTTCTTCAACGTACGTTTCAAATTCGACGTGATCTGCATAATGGATATCCTTCAGTAAAAAAACTGACTCCCTCAATTCATTCTCTATCTTGCCGAGCCACGTATAATCCGCCGATGTATGCATAATCCGCATCAGCTTCCGCTCCGTAACCCCTATATGATTTAACCCCTCAGACACTGACTTCCCGTATGCACGAATCAATCCGCCTGCACCGAGCTTTATTCCGCCGAAATACCGGGTAACCACCGCGCAGGTATCTTTCAGGCCGCGTTTTTTCAGCACTTCCAGCATGGGTACGCCTGCTGTGCCGCTTGGTTCTCCGTCATCATTCGCCTTTTGTATATGATCCGTTTCTCCGATCAGATAAGCTGAGCAGTTATGAGTCGCATTCCAGTGCTGTTTTTTTATCTTTTGTATAAATTCCTGCGCTTCCTCTTCAGAAGCAGCACGGCTCAGGTGGCAGATAAAACGTGATTTTTCAATCACAATCTCGTGTTCACCCGTTTCTTTAACAGTTAAATAGCTGTGCAGCATGATTGCTGGACCCTCCTGACAAGCATTAAAAGACTTGTTTCTACAAATTCGAACAGACTTTAGAATTTTTGCGCATATTTTGGTATCATGAAAGAGTAAGATACTATATAAAAATGTTTTTTTCTAGAATATACGCATTCTTTCATTATAATTCGACATAAATTGCAGTTCAATTACATTTATAATAAAAATACATAACAACACCGTTACGGAGGGAGACCGATGAATAAATCGAAGATGGACTCCAAAGTTTTGGATTCTATACTTATGAAAATGCTGAAAACCGTGGACGGGAGCAAAGACGAGGTTTTTCAAATCGGAGAGCAGTCGCGCCAGCAATATGAACAGCTGGTCGAAGAGCTCAAACAGATCAAACAGCAGGTCTACGATGTCATTGAACTGGGAGACAAACTTGAAGTTCATACTCGGCACGCAAGAAACCGTTTGTCTGAAGTAAGCAGAAATTTCCATAAGTTCAGCGAAGAAGAGATTCGCAACGCCTATGAAAAGGCGCACAAACTTCAAGTGGAACTGACGATGATTCAGCAGCGTGAAAAACAGCTGCGGGAGCGAAGGGATGATCTGGAACGCCGGCTTTTAGGGCTACAGGAAATCATTGAACGGTCAGAATCATTGGTCAGCCAAATAACCGTCGTTCTGAATTACCTGAATCAAGACCTTCGCCAAGTAGGGCTTCTGCTTGCCGATGCGCAGGCTAAACAAGATTTCGGTTTAAGAATTATCGAAGCCCAAGAGGAAGAAAGAAAAAGAGTTTCCAGAGAAATTCATGACGGTCCCGCGCAAATGCTGGCAAATGTCATGATGAGATCGGAATTGATAGAACGGATCTTTCGCGACCGCGGCACGGAGGACGGCTTTCAGGAAATCAGAAATCTTCGGCAGAATGTGCGGAATGCCCTTTACGAAGTCAGAAGGATTATATATGATTTAAGACCGATGGCATTGGACGATCTCGGGCTGATTCCGACGCTGAGAAAATATCTTTATACAACTGAAGAATACAACGGAAAGGTGAAAATACATTTTCAGTGTATCGGAGACACGGAGAACAAAAGGCTTGCCCCGCAATTTGAAGTGGCGCTTTTCCGTCTCGCTCAGGAAGCCGTTACAAATGCCCTCAAACATTCAGAATCAGAGGAAATTACGGTAAAAGTGGAAATAACCGCTGATTTTGTCGTTCTTATCATTAAGGACAACGGAAAAGGCTTTGATATTAAGGAAGCTAAACAAAAGAAAAACAAGTCATTCGGCTTGCTGGGAATGAAAGAAAGAGTAGATCTGCTTGAAGGAACGATAACGATAGACTCTAAAATAGGTCTTGGGACATTTATCATGATTAAGGTTCCGTTATCTCTCGGCCTATAATTTGTTAAATAGAGCCAAAAGACATATTGACCGAACAGCGGCGTATATAGAACAATAGGATAAGGAGGCGTAGCGTGTGACTAAAGTAAATATTGTTATTATCGACGACCATCAACTATTCCGTGAGGGTGTAAAAAGAATATTGGATTTTGAACCTACCTTTGAAGTGGTAGCAGAAGGTGACGATGGAGATGAAGCGGCTCGTATCGTCGAGCATTATCATCCCGATGTCGTCATAATGGACATCAATATGCCGAATGTAAATGGAGTAGAGGCTACTAAACAGCTTGTTGAGCTGTACCCTGAATCTAAGGTGATTATCCTCTCCATCCATGATGATGAAAACTATGTGACCCATGCTTTAAAAACAGGCGCAAGAGGCTATCTCCTGAAAGAGATGGACGCGGATACTTTAATTGAGGCAGTGAAAGTGGTAGCCGAAGGCGGTTCGTACCTTCACCCGAAAGTAACCCACAATCTTGTCAACGAATTCCGACGTCTTGCGACAAGCGGAGTTTCCGCTCATCCTCAGCATGAGGTTTATCCGGAAATTCGGAGACCATTACATATATTAACGAGACGGGAATGTGAAGTGCTGCAAATGCTTGCAGACGGAAAAAGCAACCGCGGAATCGGTGAATCATTGTTTATCAGTGAGAAAACAGTGAAAAACCACGTGAGTAATATTTTGCAGAAAATGAACGTTAACGACCGGACACAAGCCGTTGTCGTAGCCATTAAAAACGGCTGGGTAGAGATGCGTTAGTCATGTATGAGAAGACTTGCCATAATAGGCAAGTCTTTTTTTACAGCTTCATATCTATTAAAATACTTATTAAGTACTTAATAAGGCAGGTAAAGTGATGAATATTGCAGTTGTAACAGACAGTACAGCATATATTCCGAAAGAGATGAGAGAAGAACATCATATTCATATGATTCCTCTTCAAGTGGTTTTCGGTGAAAAAACATTCCGCGAAGAAACAGAGCTCGACTGGAGAAGCTTTTATAAAGAAGTAAAAAATCATGATGAGCTGCCGACTACGTCACAGCCTTCTTTCGGTGAATTGATCGCATTGTACGAAGAACTGGGCAAAACATATGATGCAGTCATAAGCATACATTTGTCCAGCGGAATCAGCGGAACTTATAACAGCGCCGCTTCGGCAAACGCTATGGTTGATAATATCGAAGTTTATCCTTTTGATTCAGAGATCAGCTGTTTGGCGCAAGGTTTTTATGCATTAAAAGCGGCACAGCTTATTAAAGACGGTGTTGACTCTCCGGAAGAGATTTTAAAAGAGCTGGAAGAAATGAAGAAAACAGTCCGTGCGTATTTTATGGTTGACGATTTATCACATCTGCAGCGGGGCGGGCGCCTAAGCAGTGCTCAGGCATTTATCGGCGGTCTGTTAAAGGTAAAGCCTATTCTTCATTTTGACAATAAGGTAATTGTTCCTTTTGAGAAGATTCGGACACGCAAAAAAGCGATTTCTAGAATTTTTGAGCTGTTTGGGGAGGATGCAAGTAAAGGAATCCCGATGCGGGCAGCTGTCATTCATGCAAACAGGGAGGAAGAAGCCGCGGATATTATTCAAGAATTAAGCGGTAAATACCCTCAAGTCGAATTCTATAACAGCTATTTCGGTGCCGTGATCGGAACGCATTTGGGCGAAGGCGCCATCGGAATCGGCTGGTGCTTTAAAAACTAAGTGAAAATCTCCGTTTTCAAGGGCGGAGATTTTTTTATTTTTTAATTTTCGGGATTCGACAAAAAAATTCCCGTCAGGCATACTTTGAGCAGAAAGGAGGCAGAGAGATGTCCGAAGATGCTTCAGAATTTTCAGAGGTGCGGGATTTCTTTTACGGCAGGCATTTGTTGAGATCTGAGATACCGTTTTCAGATCAGCGTATCAATCCTTTTATAGAAAAAGAATATATAAAGGCCGAGCCGTCTGTCATCCGCAGGAAAAACCGTTACGTCTGCCGCCGATGCGGCCAGTCTGACCAATCCTGCTTTGCCGCATTCTGGGCGCCTTCTGCCAAAAGACATATTACCTATTGCCGTGCCTGTGTCGTCATGGGAAGGGCTGATGAACTGACGTCATTATATTCTTGGAATCAAACCTCAGAAAGCGGCTGGGCGCCTGTAAAGCTTGCTTGGGAAGGAACACTGACAGCCGGACAGAAGCAGGCGGCCGGCGCGCTTATAAAAGCGATAAAAGAGAAACAAGAGCTGTTAGTGTGGGCGGTTTGCGGATCAGGGAAAACAGAGATGCTGTTTCCGGGTATAGAGTTTGCACTGAATCACGGATTGCGGGTCTGTGTCGCGACTCCGCGTACAGATGTCGTGCTTGAACTTCTGCCGAGACTGAAAAAAGCATTTGAGAATGTTGAAGTTTCAGCTCTGTACGGCGGCAGTGAAGACAAAGGCAGTTTAACTCCGCTAATGATTTCAACCGCTCACCAGCTGATGCGCTATCGTGATATTTTTGATGTCATGATAATAGATGAAGTGGATGCATTTCCTTTTTCAGCCGATGAGACATTAAGATTCGCGGTTGATAAAGCCAGAAAGAACAACAGCGCCCTTGTTTATGTAACGGCAACTCCTTCAGACGCATTAAAAAAGAAGGCTGAAGCCGGTTTGCTGAAAAGCGTCCGCATACCGGCCAGATATCATCGAAAACCTCTCCCGGAGCCGCGTTTTTTGTGGTGCGGCAATTGGAAGAAGAAGCTTGAGAAAGGAAAACTGCCACACTCAGTAACGGATTGGGTCCGTCAAAAACTTCAATCACGGCTGCCTGTTTTCTTATTCGTTCCGTCTGTACACGTATTGAAAAAGACAACGGATTATTTTCAGAAATTAAACGTAAGGGCAGAAGGCGTACATGCGGAAGACACATTCAGAAAGGATAAAGTGAAACGGTTCAGAGACGGCCGGCTTGATCTGCTGGTAACAACTACGATTTTAGAAAGAGGAGTTACCGTACCTAAAGTTCAGACATGTGTCCTCGGCGCGGAAGCACCTATCTTTACTGAGAGCGCACTCGTGCAGATCGCAGGCAGAACGGGAAGGCACTATAAACATTTCAGCGGTGATGTCGTCATGTTTCATTTCGGAATGACAAACGGAATGAAAAAAGCAAAAAAACATATAGAACATATGAACAAATTGGCACAAAAAAGTAAATTGTTGGACTAGTTAATTTCAGAAAACGTGATACAGTATACTCATACTTTCCTATGAGGAGCTGTCAACATGCTTGTCAATTCTAAAGAAATCATATTAAGGGAACTTCTCGACCGCCATATGCCTCAGCTTCATATGAAATGCACATGCCGCGTATGCAAAAATGATGTACTGGCTCTTTCATTAAACCGGGCTGAACCGGCATATGTTACTGATAAAAAGAAAGTAGCTTATGCAAAAGCAGAGATGGTTGATAAACAGAAAAATACGGCGCTGCTTGTCATTCTGGCTGAATCAGCCGCGATTGTTTCAGTTAAACCAAGCGAGTTCTGTGAAAATCGGGAAGGAGCGTAATATCTCTGAATTGTTTATTGTGTGATTCACCAATTTCAAGTTCACTGACCTGGAGATCTCTATTTTCCCTTGCGCCGGAACAAGAGGTATGCAGCGCATGCAGCAATCAATTCGAAAAAATTGAAGGTCCCGTATGCTGTTTGTGCGGAAGGTCTCAGGAGTCAAATGAAAAATGCGCTGATTGCATGTCGCGGGAATCAAAAACGGAAAAGCGCTTTTTACTGCGGCAGAACCGTTCGGTATATTTGTATAATGATGCGATGAAGGATGCATTGGCCCGGTTTAAATTTCGGGGTGATGCGAAAATCATTCAAGCATTTGAACGTGATTTTGCTGCCGGCTTTAAAGCGGCATACCCGTCAAATACACATACTCTCGTCCCTATTCCGCTGAGCGGCGAACGGCTGGCGGAACGCGGATTCAATCAATCCGAGCTGCTGGCCTCTCTGCTCGGAATGCCCGTCATTTACCCCCTCATCCGACTGAACAATGAAAAACAATCCAAAAAAAGCAAAACAGAAAGGCTCTCCGCAGAAAAAAAGTTTTCAGCTGCTGAAAACTCCGTCGAAGGTATGAACGTCATTTTAATAGACGATATTTATACGACGGGCGCCACACTGCATCAAGCTGCCGAAGCTCTGCTGACAGCAGGCAAAGCATTATCGGTCTCCTCTTTTACTTTAATCAGGAGCTAAATCATTCATTTTTTCTGCCGATATAATTGATAGAAATATAAGGCAGATAAATGAAGGAATAGGAGTTAAAACGATGGGTGAATTGGCAAATTGTCCAAAATGCAATGCTTTATTTTTTAAAACGAACCTGCAGACCGTATGCCAGGCATGTATTAAAGAAGAAGAAAAAGCATTTGAAACCGTCTATAAATTTTTAAGAAAGCAGATCAACAGACAGTCGACGATGCAGCAGATTACTGAGGAAACAGGTGTGGAAGAAGAGCTGATCCTCAAGTTTATCAAACAAAAAAGGATTCAAATCAGCCATCTTCCGAATTTGGCATACCCTTGCGAAAGGTGCGGAAATCCGATCAGGACGGGGAAATTCTGCAAGTCCTGTCAGACTGATATCGAGTCGCAATTAGATCATATGAACCAAGAAACAGCTGCTGAATTCAAAGAGAAAAATGGTACTAAAGACACATACTATGCCTATAATACCAAAAACACCTGATTCCCTAAACTAACTGATAACGCAGTCGATAAAAGAATTAGACTGCGAACAGAAAGCGAGAGGAATCCAATGAAAATCAATCAGTACGGAACACAATCCGTTAATCCATACCAAAAAAATTACGAAAAGCAAGCCGTACAAAAAGAGGCTGCAAAGCCGAAAGACAAAGTGGAAATTTCTTCTCATGCAAAAGAGCTTCAAAATGCGTCTGATGCGGTCACTAAAACACGTCAGGAAAAAATCGCTCAGCTGAAAGCGGATATAGAGAGCGGAACATATAAAATAGATTCAAACAGCATCGCTGAAAAAATAATGAATTTCTATAAAAAGCAATAAAAAGGAGAAAGCCAATGTCAGCAAAGCCAATTATCGATCAACTGAAGCGACTTTGCGCACTGCATGAACATCTGCTCACGCTGTCTGAGGAGAAAACGGAAGCGCTGAAAGCAGGTAAAACAAAAGAGCTTTCCAACATATTAACCAAAGAGCAAAAGTATATTCAGGCAATCGGGCAGACTGAAGAAGAGCGAATCAAGTTAACTTCCCAGTTTCTCAGCCGCGATGAAGATAACACAATTGCTGCATGTATCTCAAGAACTTCAGGCAGTGAAAAACAGGAGCTTGAAGGATTATTTCACTCTTTATCTGCGCTTCTTAACCGTCTGAAAGAAGTGAACGAGATGAATAAGCAGCTCACGATTCAGGCTTTGCAATTCATCTCAGGGGCATTCGATATGATCATGCCGGATGAAAAAGAGAATATGAATTATAAAGAGCCGCAAGCGGCGCGCCAGCCTGTCAGCCGTTTGACATTATTCGATTCAAAAGCTTAGAACGGAGGATTTTCAATGCCATCGACATTTATGGGGCTCGAAACAGCAAGACGTGCACTGAGTGCGCAGCAGACTGCATTGAGCACAGTTTCAAATAACGTTGCAAATGCAAATACAGAAGGATATACAAGGCAGCGCGTCACCTTACAATCGACGAGCCCTTACCCTGCTGTATCAAAAAACAGTGAGCTGACGGCCGGCCAAATCGGAACCGGGGTCAAAGCAGGTTCAGTGGAGCGTGTCAGAGACAGTTTTTTAGACTATCAGTACAGAACTGAAAATACAAAATTAGGCTACTATACAGCCCGTTCCAATTCATTGTCGCAAATGGAAGGCGTCATGAAAGAGCTTGATGATAACGGATTAAACGGATCACTCAGTTCGTTTTGGAATGCCCTTCAGGACCTGGCGACGAACCCGGAAAATACGGGAGCGCGCTCAGTCTTGCAGGAGCAGGGGAAATCTCTTGTCGAGAGTTTTAACTATATATCAAGCTCTTTGACTAACATTCAGGGGGATATTAAAAAGAACCTGGATAACACAGCGGATCAGGCCAATTCAATTTTAAATCAGCTGAATGACCTTAATACTCAAATAGCGGCAGTTGAGCCGAGCGGTATGCTTCCTAATGATTTATATGACCAAAGAGACAGATTGATTGACCAACTATCTTCTATGGCAAATATAAAAGTTTCATATAATAAGTCGGGCGGACATGCCTTGGCGACTGCTGAGGGCACGGTCAACGTGGAATTGCTGAACGGAAACAACAATTCTCTCGGAACACTGCTTGATGGTAATACAAAAACCGTTTCAGAAATGAAAATCAACTACGACCAGGACAGCGGTCTTGTGTCAAGCGTATCCGTCGGCAGCAATGCGGTTAATGCTGATGCATTTACCGGCAAAGGCTCACTTTTAGGTCTTATTGAGTCATACGGCTATATGTCAAATGGAGAAGAAAAGGGCCTTTATCCTGAAATGATGACTGCTCTTGATAATATGGCGCTCTCCTTTGCTGACGCGTTTAATGCAGTTCACGAAAAAGGAAAGACCTATACAGGCGAACAGGGCGCAGCATTTTTTGATTTCAGCGGTGATGAAGCGGTGCCGGTAAAAGGGGCGGCAGCCAAAATAAAAGTCAGTGACAAAGTCCTTGCGTCTACAGACAATATCGCAGCGTCGTTAAACGGAGAAAAAAGCGACGGCACAAACGCGACAAACCTGGCAGCCGTGCAGAACAGCAAGCTGACAATTAACGGTGAAACCACTACAATTAATGACTTTTATGAATCCCTTATCGGCAAGCTGGGCGTTAATTCACAAAAAGCGGCCAATCTTATGAACAACTCTGAAAGCAACACCCTTTCGGCCGATCAGCGGAGACAATCAGTCAGCGCCGTGTCATTAGATGAAGAAATGACAAATATGATTCAGTTTCAGCACGCTTATAATGCCGCTGCGCGAATCATAACGATGCAGGATCAAATATACGATAAAATTATTAACGGTATGGGCACCGGAGGAAGATAAGGAGATAAGTAAATGAGAGTAACTCAAGGGATGATCGCAAAAAATTCTCTTCGATTTATCGGCTCAAGTTATGACAAGCTCGATCGGCTTCAGCAGCAAGTGTCTACGGGGAAAAAAATCACCAAAGCTTCTGATGATCCGGTCGTCGCAATGAAGGGAATGCAGTACCGTACTCAGCTTGCGCAGGTCAACCAGTATCAGCGGAATGTTTCGCAAGGTTTCACATGGCTGGAAAACTCGGAATCCAGCGTAAACTCAGAGACGGATATTATGGGGAAAATCCGAGACTTGATGATTAAGGCAAAAAGTGATTCGAACGGTGAAACGGAATTAAAAGCAATCGGTACAGAAATCGGCCAGCTGAAAAAGCAGCTCGTTTCTGTCGCGAATACTCAAGTGAACGGGCGTTACCTGTTTAACGGAACAAATTCAGATGTCCCGCCGATCACTGAAAATGCCGACGGCACGTATACGTACAACTATGAAAATTACACTAGTGCTTCGGATGTTAACATCAACATTTCGAACGGGGCAGTGCTGAAAGTGAATTCTGACCCGAAATCAGCTTTCGGGGGCGTCGCTCAAAATGGAGATAATGTATTTGAATTTCTCAACTCATTAGAAGCTTCTTTAAGCAAAGGTACGCTTTCTGAAGCAGATTCAAATCAAATTCTGTCAGACATCGACGGTTTTACTGACAAAATGAATGCTGAAAAATCCAATATCGGCGCCCGAACAAACCGTTTGGAACTCATTAAGACAAGGTTGGAATCTCAAGCTGCTACCGCTGAAAAAGTATTGTCAGATAATGAAGATGTAGAAATGGAAGATGTGATTGTTGATTATTTATCTCAGCAGACGGTTCATAAAGCTGCGCTGTCAGTAAATGCGAATATCATTCAGCCGTCACTGATCGACTTCCTGAAATAATAGATGAAACGTCTTCTATATATAAAAAAAGCGACTCACAACAGGGAGATCGCTTTTTTTACTAGAACACTCTAAAGAGGAGGGGTCTCTATGCAGATGCAGAGATTGATTATTGACAGTGTGCCTGCTAAAATCGGTATAACCTTTCAGAAGGAAGAAATCGAGATGGAACAGCCGCCCGCTGACCTGGAAATCGAGCAGCCGCCGGCAGAGCTGAACATTGAAAGCACGCCGGCCAAACTGACGATTGATCAGACGAGGGCGTGGGAGAACTTAAATCTGAAATCATTTGAAAAGCTGAACGCTGAAGCCGCCCAGAAAGGTGCGGAAGCATGCAGTGAGTTTATTGCGAAAACAGTCAGAGAAGGGAAGGAAATGGCGGCTATCGAAAAGAAAACCGGCAATGTGATGGCCCGGCAGGCAGCGGATGTCAGCCCGCCTGATCCATTCGGCGAATTCAGCGACTTTCTGCCTGCGCAGTTTCTCGTTGACATTGACTGCATTCCTTCAAAGCTTACGGTTGATATTGAAGCCCGCAAACCTTCAATTGAAGCCACCGCCCATAAACCGGTATGGAATTACACACCGGGGAGAGTTCAGATTGATATGAGGCAAGACCCTAAAGTGACGATTTCGGTTGACGACGGTAATACAGAATAAAAGATGAAAGTGGTAAAGGATTGTGAAGCATGATTATTAAAACAAAATATCACGGAGAAATCAGAATAGACGAAGGGCAGATTATCTCATTTGAAAACGGGCTGCCGGGATTTAATGACGAGACTCAATTTGTTGTTCTTCCTTTGTCGGAAGATTCACCGTTTTTGGCGCTGCAGTCTGTCAAACAGGAGCATATCGCCTTTATTGTCGCCAGTCCGTTTATTTTCTTTAAAGGATACGAATTTGACATTGACCAATCGACTCTGGAGCTTTTGCACATTGAAGATATAGAGGACGTCGAAGTGATGGCGATTTTAACGCTGGAAGAGCCTTTTGAAAACACGACCGCCAATTTAAAAGCGCCGATTATCGTGAATAAAAAGGAAATGAAGGCGAAACAAATCATTTTACATGATGCTTCCTATGAAACAAAACATTTGATAGGAGGAGGATCATGCTAGTTCTCTCGAGAAAAGTGAATGAGTCCATTCAAATCGGGCCGGATATTGAAATCAAGGTGATTGCCATCGAAGGAGAGCAAGTGAAACTGGGAATTGAAGCGCCGCAGCACGTGGATATTCATCGGAAGGAAATATACTTGTCTATCCTGGAAGAGAATAACAGAGCTGTATCTTTTAATACTGATTTATTACTTAATTTATCCTCACAAAAAAAGTGAGGGTTTTTTTATTTTCAATATAAACAATAGAAGCGGCCGTCCGATATATATAGTGTAGCCAATGAGAGGAAAATTTTCTTCAAAAATGATGCTGCACAAATGCACAAGGACGTGCGAAAAACAATTCAGGGAGGAAATACAAAATGAGAATCAACCACAATATCGCGGCTCTTAACACTAGCCGTCAGCTGAATGCAGGTTCAAGCTCTGCTGCAAAAAACATGGAAAAATTATCTTCAGGTCTTCGCATCAACCGCGCTGGTGATGACGCTGCGGGTCTTGCGATCTCTGAAAAAATGCGTTCTCAAATCCGCGGTTTAGACATGGCGTCTAAAAACGCTCAAGACGGAATCTCTCTTATCCAAACATCTGAGGGTGCATTGAACGAAACTCACAGCATTCTTCAGCGTATGAGCGAGCTTGCTACACAAGCGGCGAACGATACAAACACAGATTCAGACCGTTCTGAGCTTCAAAAAGAGATGGACCAATTATCATCTGAAGTAACAAGAATTTCTACTGACACTGAGTTCAACACGAAGAAACTTCTTGACGGAACTGCAAAAGATCTTACGTTCCAAATCGGAGCTAACGAAGGCCAAACAATGAGCCTGTCTATCAATAAAATGGATTCTGAAAGCCTGAAAGTCGGTACAACTTATACAGCAAATGCTGACGGATCTAAAATTACAGATAAAGATGGAAATGAAGCAACACTTGTAACTGACGGTTCTAAAGGACCGAATGGCTACTATGATGCTGCTGATAAATTAGTTTATCAAGCTGACAGTGCTGTGGCTGGAGATTCTAAAGTAACAAAAGGTATCGACATCTCTTCTTCAGCTAAAGCTGCGTCTTCAGCTCTTACAACAATCAAAACAGCTATCGACACAGTATCTAGCGAGCGCGCTAAACTTGGTGCGGTTCAAAACCGTTTAGAGCACACAATCAACAACCTTGGTACTTCTTCTGAGAACCTGACTTCTGCTGAATCACGTATCCGTGACGTAGACATGGCTTCTGAGATGATGGAGTACACGAAAAACAACATCCTTACTCAGGCTTCTCAAGCAATGCTTGCGCAAGCTAACCAACAGCCTCAGCAAGTTCTTCAATTGCTTAAAGGTTAATGACGGAAAGATCCTGGTTCTCCAGGGTCTTTTTTTATTTTTGCAGCATTCCCCCCTCAGCATGCCAAGGAATCCTATTGACAAAATGAAACGTTATAATTTGCAGTTAAATTATTGAAAACCTTTTAATCTGACCGATATAAGAATAAGATCATACATTTATGGAGCTGTGATATGATAAACAGTCGGAAACTCACTGTTGTCATAGAGCCGTCTACGACTAAACGCCGAAAAGGAGAGGGTACATATGGTCACAAGAATCACAGGCCTTAATTCCGGTCTTGATGTAGATTCTCTGGTGAAAAAAATGATGGATGCCGAAAAGCAGCCGCTTAATAAATTAAACCAGCAAAAGCAGACGCTTGAATGGAAGCGCGATGCTTATCGGGAAATGAATACCCAGATTGCCGACATGTATTCCACTACATTTAATAATATGCTGATGTCCACAAACTGGAATAAAAAAACAGTAACAAGTTCGGATTCCAGTGTCAGCGCGGCGGCTGTCAGTGCTGAACAGAATATTTCAACGAGCATGTCTGTACAGCAGCTGGCTACGCCGACGACTTATAAATCCTCAGGGGCCATCAATTTCACTTCGGGTCAAAGCCAAACATTGAAATTCAATGTCACAAATCCGGGCGAAACGAAGCCGACTGAGGTAAACGTCACGATCGCCGCAACCGATACGATTGATGATGTGGTCACCAAACTGAACAGCTCAGGCCTCGGGGTGACGGCTTTAAAAGAGAAAATCTCCAACGGCACGGATTATGTGGATACGATCGCGTTTACTTCCAATAAAACGGGAGAAGGGTTTGCCCTTGCCGCAGGTGATGACGCAACTAAAAGCTTCCTGAAAGATCAGCTCGGTTTTGCCGTTGATGATACAACGAATGAACTGACGGCCAATGCCGAAGGGAAAAACGCGAAGTTTACGTTCAACGGGCTTGAAATGACAAAAACGTCAAATAACTTTACGATCAACGGCATCAAATACACGCTGAACAGCGTGACGGACAGCAATAAAACGGTTACGATTAACAGCACGACTGATACGGACGGCATTTTTAACAACATTAAAGATTTCGTTGATAAATACAATACGTTAATTAAAAGCGCAAACGAAAAGGTGACAGAATCAAAATACCGCGATTATACGCCGTTAACCGATGAACAAAGAGAAGCGATGACCGATAAGCAGGTTGAGCAGTGGGAGGCAAAAGCCAAAAGCGGTTTATTGCGGAGCGACAGCACGCTGCAGAACGGTTTGGCGGAGATGCGGCTTGATCTGTACTCAACGGTTACGATTGACGGAAAAAAATATCAGCTTGCCGATTTCGGAATTGAGACGTCTGATAGTTATACGGATCAAGGAAAGCTTGTCATTAAAGACGAAGCGAAACTGAAACAGAAAATTACCGAGAATCCTGCTCTCGTGGCTAAACTGTTTAATGCAGACAGCCCTGATACAGCGAAAACCAAAAACCCGGAGGAACAGGGGATTGCCCGGAGATTAAAAGACACATTAAATAAAATGCAGATTCAAATTTCAAAACAGGCGGGTACGGAAAGCTCGGTATCAACCAGCTTTGCCATCGGAAAAAGCCTGGATGAAATAGAAACAAATATTTCCAATATGAAAACGAAGCTGGATGACATCGAGACGAGATATTATAAAAAGTTCAGCGCACTGGATACGGCATTGGAGAAATTGAACAGCCAATCTTCATATCTCACGTCAATGTTAGGATCTTCAACATCATAACCTTGGAGGTTTTATAAAAATGGCAATAAATAATCCTTTTGCTGCTTATCAGCAGACATCCGTCTTTACAGCCGCTCCGGAAGAGCTGACCCTTATGCTTTATAACGGCTGCCTGCGATTCATTAAGCTGGCAAGGCAGGCGATGAAGCAAAACAACCATGAAGCCAAAAATGAAAATATCGTAAAGGCGCAAAACATCATTCAAGAGCTCAGCATCACGTTAAACCGGGAGATTGAGATTTCTGAACAAATGTCATCAATCTATGATTACATACGCCGCCGCCTGATTGAAGCGAACGTGCAGAATAATGAAGGATTTTTAGATGAAGCGGAAAAGCTTGTTACTGAATTCCGCGATACGTGGAAACAGGCCATGCAGAGCGAACGGAAAAACAGCCACGGCGCGGGCGGCCTTGCCTGATGAACAGCAATGTCCTTTCTTTGTATAACGAAACGAAGAACATGCACGCCGCACTGAAGGATGCCCCGGAAAGCGACGGCCTCATCAGCAGCTTTACGGCATTTACGGAGAAAAGGGAGGAGATGCTTGCGGGCATAAGGCCGCCTTTTTCCGAAGAAGAAAAAACGCTGCTTCAGCAGGTGGCCGCGATGGACCGCTTGATTACCGGGGAAGTGAAACGGATCCAGGACGGCATCCGAAATGAAATAAAAACACTCAAGAAAAAACGGGTGTACCATAATACGTATTTTAATCCGTATCATCAAACGACAAGTGACGGCCGTTATTACGACAAACGCAAATAGGTGAGTGTTTTGAGAAGTTTGAACGATTACCATTTGGTGTCAGCATACTACCAGCTTCTTTTTACCATTGATGAGGGGCTTTGCTACCTATTGGATACGCAGGATGATTTTTTCAAGACGGAGGGCGAACGGATTTACAACGATTTGATTCAGGCTTTTTTTCATCTCGATTCCTCTCATGCGCTTCTCTTGTCTATCGTTGAGTGCCGATGCGTGGAGACGGCGATTCGGTCATTTGACGAGATTTTTCAGGATTTCAGCATGTTAAATGATTATGATTTCCCGTCCGCTCCATTTCAGGAGTTTTTAAAAACCATCTTTCTGCCGCATTATAAGGTGTGGATGGAGCAGACGCACGACTGCATCAAACCGTATGTTCTTCACTAGACCTGCTGCAAGCGGCAGGTCTTTTGCCTGCGTCTTCTGCATATACTGATAATCCTGCCGGAAGCAGCGGATATAAGCCGACACCATTCGTCATCGTTCACCGAATTTACACATTATTTTAACGTTTCAGCAGGGATCAGAAGGGGAAAAAGAGAAATAGTTACATATCCTTAGATAAAGGGAGGCGTTCTTTGATGAACTACAATATCAGAGGAGAAAACATTGAGGTTACACCTGCGTTAAAGGATCATGTGGAAAGAAAAATCGGCAAGCTGGAACGATATTTCGAGCAGAGCGTCAATGCCGATGTGAACGTCAACTTAAAATTCTATAATGATAAGGAATCCAAAGTTGAAGTCACCATTCCGATGACTGATCTGGCGCTTCGATCCGAAGTGCATAACGAGGATATGTACAATGCAATTGATCTCGCAACAAACAAGCTGGAACGTCAAATCCGAAAGCATAAAACAAAAGTCAACCGAAAATTCCGCGAGCAGGGTCTTCCGAAACATTACTTCGAGAACGGAAGCGCAGCTGATACAAACGTAGCGGTTCAGGACGAAATTGAAGATGACAGCCCGGAAATTGTCCGTCAGAAACGTTTTAATTTAAAACCGATGGATAATGAAGAAGCGATTCTCCAAATGAATATGCTCGGACATAATTTCTTCGTATTCACCAACGCGGAAACGAATCTCACAAATGTCGTTTACCGCCGAAATGACGGCAAATACGGATTAATTGAACCGACTGAATAAACCATCCAGCCTTCCGTGAACGCGCGGAAGGTTTTTCTCTATACTTTATCTGCAAATTCTTTGGAAATAACCAAAGGTATGTTATGATAATGAGAGGTATACATGGACAGAAAATTATCATTTATTCCATGCGAAATCTGCATGTGAACATAGAGGAGCGTTATAGATGCTTGGGATTTTAAATAAAATGTTTGATCCGACCAAACGTGCGCTGAACAAATACGAAAAAATAGCGAATGACATTGATGCTGTAAAAGGAGATTATGAAAATCTCTCTGACGATGCGCTTAAACAAAAAACGGCAGAATTTAAAGAGCGGCTTGAAAAAGGAGAAACGACGGATGACCTTCTTGTCGAAGCGTTTGCCGTCGTTCGTGAAGCTTCACGCCGCGTAACCGGCATGTTCCCGTTTAAAGTGCAGCTGATGGGGGGCCTTGCCCTTCATGAGGGGAATATCGCAGAAATGAAAACAGGGGAAGGGAAAACGCTGACGTCCACCCTTCCGGTATATTTAAACGCGTTGACGGGAAAAGGCGTTCACGTCGTGACGGTCAACGAATATCTGGCAAGCCGTGATGCTCAGCAAATGGGAGAAATTTTCGAGTTTCTCGGGCTTACAGTCGGCCTGAACCTGAATTCGTTGTCAAAAGACGAAAAACGCGAAGCTTACGCGGCCGATATCACATATTCAACGAATAATGAACTCGGCTTTGATTATTTGCGTGACAACATGGTGCTTTATAAAGAACAAATGGTGCAGCGCCCGCTTCATTTTGCCGTTATTGATGAAGTCGATTCCATTTTAGTCGATGAAGCGAGAACGCCATTGATTATTTCCGGACAAGCTCAGAAGTCCACAAAACTGTACGTGCAGGCAAATGCGTTTGTCCGCACACTCAAGCAAGATCAGGATTATACGTATGACGTCAAAACTAAGGGCGTTCAGCTGACGGAAGAAGGAATGACGAAGGCTGAAAAAACGTTCGGCATCGACAACCTGTTTGATGTCAAAAACGTGGCGTTGAACCACCATATCAATCAGGCTTTAAAAGCCCATGCGGCGATGCAGAAAGACGTGGATTATGTTGTTGAGGACGGCCAGGTCGTCATCGTCGATTCCTTCACCGGCCGTCTGATGAAAGGACGCCGCTACAGCGAAGGCCTTCACCAGGCGATTGAAGCGAAAGAAGGCCTGGAGATTCAAAATGAAAGCATGACTCTGGCGACGATTACGTTCCAAAACTATTTCCGTATGTACGAAAAGCTTGCCGGCATGACCGGTACCGCAAAAACGGAAGAGGAAGAATTCCGCAATATTTATAACATGCAGGTTGTGTCCATTCCGACCAACCAGCCGGTCATCCGTGAAGACCGTCCGGATTTGATCTACCGCTCAATGGAAGGGAAATTCAAGGCGGTGGCGGAGGATGTCGCCCAGCGCTACATGACCGGACAGCCCGTTCTTGTCGGTACGGTTGCCGTTGAAACATCTGAATTGATTTCTAAACTTCTGAAGAATAAAGGAATTCCGCATCAGGTGCTGAACGCGAAAAACCATGAGCGTGAAGCTCAGATCATTGAAGAAGCGGGACAAAAAGGCGCTGTCACAATTGCGACCAACATGGCAGGACGCGGAACCGACATTAAACTCGGTGAAGGCGTAAAAGAGCTTGGCGGCCTTGCAGTCGTCGGTACGGAACGCCACGAATCCCGCCGGATTGACAACCAGCTCCGCGGACGTTCAGGGCGTCAGGGAGACCCGGGTATCACACAATTTTATCTTTCAATGGAAGATGAATTGATGCGCCGTTTCGGAGCTGAACGGACGATGGCGATGCTTGACCGGTTCGGTATGGATGACTCCACGCCGATTCAGAGCAAAATGGTGTCACGCGCCGTGGAATCGTCTCAAAAACGTGTCGAAGGAAACAACTTCGATTCACGTAAACAGCTTCTCCAATATGACGACGTGCTCCGTCAGCAGCGCGAAGTCATTTACAAGCAGCGTTTTGAAGTCATTGACTCTGAAAACCTGCGTGACATTGTGGAAGGCATGATCAAGTCTTCACTGGAGCGTGCAATTGCCGCTTATACGCCGAAAGAGGAGCTTCCGGAAGAATGGAATCTTGACGGCCTCGTGGAGCTTGTGAATACAACGTATCTTGATGAAGGCGCGCTTGAAAAGAGCGATATCTTCGGAAAAGAACCGGATGAAATGCATGAGATGATCATGGATCGTATCATGACAAAATATAATGAAAAAGAAGAGAATTTCGGCACCGAGCAGATGCGTGAATTCGAAAAAGTCATCGTATTGCGTGCCGTCGATTCAAAATGGATGGATCATATTGATGCGATGGATCAGCTGCGTCAAGGGATTCACCTTCGCGCCTATGCGCAGACAAATCCGCTGCGTGAATACCAAATGGAAGGTTTCGCTATGTTTGAGCACATGATTGAGTCCATTGAGGACGAGGTGGCGAAATTCGTCATGAAGGCCGAGATTGAAAGCAATCTGGAACGCGAAGAAGTTGTTCAGGGCCAAACGACTGCTCACCAGCCGCAGGACGGCGATGAGGCCAAACAAGCGAAAAAAGCGCCGGTGCGCAAAGTCGTAGATATCGGACGCAACGCGCCTTGCCATTGCGGAAGCGGAAAAAAATATAAAAATTGCTGCGGCCGGACAGAATAGTCACGACTGTATGCATCGAACATGACCGGGTCTGCGTCTTATGGCGCCCCGGATCTTTTAATGAGGTGAATGGAATGGAATTATCAGAAATCAGGGCAGAGCTCGAAAATATGGCTTCTCGTTTAGCGGACTTCAGGGGGTCTCTTTGACCTCGAATCAAAGGAAGCCCGCATTGCAGAATTAGATGAAAAGATGGCGGAACCGGAATTCTGGAATGACCAGCAGAAGGCCCAAACCGTCATCAACGAAGCGAACGGTCTGAAAGACTACGTGAACTCCTACCATCAGCTGAGCGAGTCTCATGAAGAGCTCCAAATGACACATGATCTTTTAAAAGAAGAACCTGATACGGATCTTCAGCAGGAGCTTGAGAAAGAGCTGAAGTCATTAACGAAGGAATTGAATGAATTTGAGCTTCAGCTGCTGCTCAGTGAACCATATGACAAAAATAACGCGATTTTAGAACTTCACCCGGGTGCCGGCGGTACAGAATCCCAAGACTGGGGTTCCATGCTGCTCAGAATGTATACCCGCTGGGCGGAAAGACGCGGATTCAAAGTTGAAACGCTTGATTATCTGCCAGGTGATGAAGCCGGAATTAAGTCGGTCACACTGCTCATTAAAGGCCACAATGCATACGGCTATTTAAAAGCGGAAAAAGGCGTACACCGTCTCGTGCGGATTTCTCCATTTGATTCATCAGGCCGCCGCCACACGTCATTCGTGTCATGTGAAGTCATGCCTGAATTCAATGAAGAAATCGACATTGATATTCGTACCGAAGATATTAAAGTTGATACGTACCGGGCGAGCGGTGCCGGCGGACAGCACGTCAACACGACTGATTCAGCCGTTCGGATCACCCACCTGCCGACAAATGTAGTCGTCACGTGCCAGACGGAACGTTCACAAATCAAAAACCGCGACAGAGCGATGAAAATGCTCAAAGCGAAGCTGTATCAGCGCAGAATTGAAGAACAGCAGGCGGAGCTTGACGAAATCCGCGGCGAACAGAAAGAAATCGGCTGGGGCAGCCAAATCCGCTCTTACGTATTCCATCCGTACTCCATGGTGAAAGACCACCGGACCAATACGGAAATGGGGAACGTACAGGCGGTTATGGACGGAGATATTGATATCTTCATTGATGCCTACTTACGCTCTAAACTGTCTTAATCCGGGAACACACCTGCCTTTGGCATGGTGTGTTTTTTTATCCGTTCTCTTTTTCCATTTTTCACAATAGCGCTTTAGCAAATTAATACGGTATTTGGCTGTTATTTACTTCTAAGCCGGGAAGACTTAAAATGCTATCGAGAGAAAATCGGAGAACGGAGGATTTTGCATGGATGTGAATCACAATAAGCCGCTCCGGCTGATCAAAGATTACATATATATCATGATCGGCGCGGCGATTACAGGGGTCGTGTTTAACGTATTTTTGCTGCCGAACCGTATAGCGGCGGGCGGAGTAAGCGGAATCAGCACCATTTTGGAGACGTTTGGTTTTGAGCCGGCTTACGTGCAGTGGATCATTAACATCCCCTTGTTTATCGCCGGAGTGATCATTCTCGGCGGGAAATTCGGAATGAAGACACTTGTCGGTTCCATCGTTCTGCCGCTTGCCGTCTTTTTAACAAGAGACCTGCCTGCCGCGACGACCCATGAACTGCTGGCGGCGATTTTCGGAGGCGTCGGGATCGGCGCTGGGATCGGCATCGTGTATCTCGGCAAAGGCTCCACGGGGGGAACGGCACTGGCGGCGCAGATCCTTCACAAATACACGGGGCTTTCACTGGGAACGTGCCTTGCCATCATGGACGGATTAATTGTGCTGAGCGCGATGCTCGTTTTCGGAGTGGAACAGGGACTGTATGCGATGCTTGGGGTATTTATGTCAAGCAAAACGATTGATGTCGTGCAGGTCGGGTTCAACCGCTCCAAAATGGCTTTAATTATAACGCAGCATGAAGAAGCCGTCAGGTCGGCTGTGTTTACGGAAATTGACAGGGGTGTGACGAAGATTTCGGCAGTCGGCGGGTATACGGAACATGACCGGCCGATCTTAATGTGTGTCGTCGGCCAGACTGAATTCACAAAACTGAAACAAATCGTCAAACAAATTGATGAGTCAGCCTTTGTCATTGTCGCAGACGCAAGCGAGGTGCTCGGCGAGGGTTTCAAACGCGCGTAAACGGGGTTATAATAGCGAAGGGGTGCATCTTACATATGAAATCAAAATGGGCGCTATTGGCGCTGGTTCTGACCATGTCCGTCCTGCTGGCGGCATGCGGCGGTTCCAATGAATCGAAAAAAGAAAGCTCTGACAGCTCAGGCGGATCGAAAGCATCTGCGTCAGCGGGCGAAGAGCTTTATCAGCAAAGCTGTATCGGCTGTCACGGTAAAGACTTAGAAGGCGGCGGAGGTCCGAATTTACAGGAAGTCGGCGGGAAGTATGATGAAGCTAAAATTGAAAGCATCATTAAAAACGGACGCGGCAATATGCCGAGCCATCTTGTAAATGATGAGGAAGCCGCGAAGATCGCAAAATGGCTGTCACAGAAAAAATAACAGAAAAACCTTGCCTGTTATAGGGGCAAGGTTTTTTCACGGCCTGGGAATGAAAAGAAACTGTAATAGTAATATGTCTAAATTTGACGTATAATGAAGTGTACTGAGGAAAAGGAACTTTCAGATTTTTCATCTGTTTCCTGGTAGATCGGCCATAAACCGCAGTATTTTTGCGAACTCTATGGCTGCAAGACATAAATAAAAGATTAGGTGATTTCATGATAGAGATGAAAGAAGTATATAAATCCTATCCGAACGGTGTAAAAGCGATTAACGGGCTGTCAGTCATGATTCATCCCGGAGAATTTGTATATGTCGTAGGACCGAGCGGAGCCGGTAAATCTACTTTTATTAAAATGATTTACAGAGAAGAAAAACCGACAAAAGGGCAAATATTGATTAATCATAAAGATCTCGCGGCTGTGAAAGAAAAAGAGATTCCTTTCGTGCGGCGTAAAATAGGTGTTGTTTTCCAGGATTTTAAACTTCTTCCGAAATTGACGGTATTTGAAAACGTAGCGTTTGCGCTTGAGGTTATCGGAGAGCAGCAGTCAGTCATTAAAAAACGCGTGCTCGAAGTGCTCGATCTTGTGCAGCTGAAGCATAAAGCGCGGCAGTTTCCCGACCAGCTTTCCGGAGGAGAACAGCAGCGTGTTTCCATCGCAAGATCCATCGTCAACAATCCTGACGTCGTTATAGCTGACGAACCGACGGGCAACCTTGATCCGGTAACATCATGGGAAGTCATGAAGACGCTGGAAGAGATTAACAACCGCGGAACGACTGTCGTGATGGCGACACACAATAAAGAAATAGTAAACACCATGAAGAAACGGGTCATCGCGATCGAAGACGGAATTATTGTGCGTGATGAGTCAAGAGGGGAGTATGGTTCTTATGATTAAAATTCTCGGGCGCCATTTGCGTGAGAGTTTTAAATCTCTCGGAAGAAACACATGGATGACATTTGCATCCATCAGCGCTGTTACCGTTACATTGATTTTGGTCGGCGTGTTTTTAGTCATTATGCTGAATTTAAACAATATGGCTAAAAATGCTGAAAAAGAAGTGGAAATTAAAGTATTAATCGATCTGACGTCAAATAAGAAAACGCAGGATACGCTGCAGAATGAGATTAAAGACATCTCGGGAATCCAAAGCGTAGAATTTTCATCTAAAGATAAAGAGCTTGATCAATTGGTCAAAAGCTTCGGCGACAGCGGAAAGGCCATGAAAATGCAAGATCAGGAAAACCCGCTGAACAACGCGTTTATTGTCAAAACGACAGATCCGCATGATACGCCGAAAGTCGCGAAAAAAATTGAGAAGCTGGATCATGTGTATAAAGTGACATACGGGAAAGAAGAAGTCAGCCGTCTGTTCAAGATCGTCGGAGTGTCACGCAACATCGGGATCGCGTTAATCATCGGCCTTCTGTTCACGGCAATGTTCTTAATTTCAAATACAATTAAAATCACGATTTTCGCCAGGAGAAAAGAGATTGAAATCATGAAGCTTGTCGGCGCGACAAACTGGTTTATCCGCTGGCCGTTTTTCCTTGAAGGGCTGCTGCTTGGGGTATTTGGTTCTGTCATACCGATCGCTCTCGTGCTGAGCACGTACCAGTCAATGGTCGCTTGGGTGGCTCCGAAAGTTCAGGGCTCATTTGTTTCACTCCTGCCGTACAGTCCGTTTGTGTTCCAAGTATCACTTGTGCTCATTCTGATCGGCGCGGTTATCGGAGTATGGGGAAGCCTGACTTCCATCCGGAAATTCCTTCGTGTATAAATGCAAAAGCCAGTCTTTGTCAGACTGGCTTTTTTGATGGTTCTGTTATTGAATGACGGGCAGGGCCGGTGATCCCGGCTTTAATGTAAAGTCATAAGACGATTCGTCACGGTACATCGGATCGGCATATATGGAATTCGAATCATTTGCCGATCCTTTTTTGTAATCTGCGAATGAATCATATTCTTTGTTCTTCCAATTCCAAATGCCGTCTTTTCCCGCTTCTTTGTGATAGACATTATGATTAACGGTATTGCCTTCGTTTTTCGTATAATCATTTGCGATAAAAATCCGTGAACCGCTTGCCGTCAAGATGTTCTTTTCGATGGTGTTTCCTTTTGTATCGTACTGGAGCAGCAGCTGGCCGCCGTCAAGGTCCTTCGTGTCATTTCGGTACATAATATTGTGAGCGATCACGGAATTGATTGTGCCGCCTCGTTTTGTGTCATATCCCCCGATTGAAATACCCGTGTAAGCATTGTTGTACACTTTGTTATCCGTAATCCGTATATCTTGTGCGTACTTCCCTTTATGCTCGGAAGTGGCTTCAATGCCGAGGTCATTGTTGTAAACGGTGTTTTTCTTAATGTCCACATGTTCTGCGCCGTCAACGTATATACCGCCGGCAGAGTATTCATTGCCGTAGGCGGGGTTTCCGTAAGAAGAGTTATGGCTCACCGTATTGTTTTCAATGACGCCGTTTCGCGCATAGTCGTTTTGCTTGGAAGTTCCTTCGTAGCCGATCACGTCAATCCCGATATTGTTGTTGTTCCGGATGGTATTGCCGGCGATCTTAAAACCGTCAACATTCCCGTTCAGCACGACCGCTTCGCTTGCGCCGAGCGTCAATTTTTCAACCGTGTTATTTGTGATGCTGACATCCTTCATGGCGCCCGAGCCGTAAAACGCGATGCCGTGTGCATTTCCCTCATCAGCCGTTGTTTTAATGTTCCGGATATGGTTGCCGTCAATGGCGATATGACTGCTTGATCCGGTGACATAGATGCCCATGGCTGTCGCATCTTCTGATGAGACGGATAGGTTTTCAAGCGTAATGCCGTGAATGGTAATGTACTGTTTATTGCGGATTTGAATTAACGGTGTTTCAGAATCGCTTTTAGATGCAGATTTGCCGCTGATGGTGACATGCTCATTCTGATAGTTCTGAAATGTAATCGGCTTTTTCGCCGTCCCGCTGTGCTTTACTTCAAATGTTTCGTCGTACGTTCCTTCCCGAATCAATACTGTTGTTCCGGCCTCCGCCTTTTCCGCCGCATGCTTCAATGTGCGGAACGGCTTTTCTTTCGTTCCGTCATTTTGATCGTTTCCCGCGGGAGAAACATAAAGAGCGTCAGCCTGTGATTTTTCATTGGCCTCTGTTTTTTGCCAGACAAAGGCGGTAATGCCTGCGGCCAGCACCGCCGCGGATAAAATCGATAATTTTATTTTCATATCGCATTCTCCTGTATATTTAATGAATTGCATACAAATTATTATACGTTACCCATTTATATGAAACAATCTATCGGTTCCGTTTTTTTGTTGCCGTTACATGAATTCTTTTCAGTTTACACATACTATCTCCAGGTTTTCGTAAAAGGACTAAGAGGAGGTAAACGATGAAGCAGAAAATAATCGCAGCGATAGCGGCCGTCAGCATCTTGTGCGGCGGAGCCCATATTGCCGGGGCGGCACAGCCGAAATCATCAGAAGCAGAAAGAAGCCAGGCAATGGAAAAAATTGAAAAAGCATATGAGCTGATCTCGAACGAATATGTGGAAAATGTGGATAAAGAAAAGCTTCTTGAAGGAGCGATTCAGGGGATGCTGTCTACATTAAACGACCCTTATTCCGTTTATATGGACAAGCAGACCGCCAAGCAGTTTTCCGATTCTCTGGATTCATCTTTTGAAGGGATCGGCGCTGAAGTCGGTATGGAAGAGAATAAAATCATTATCGTATCACCGTTTAAGCAATCTCCGGCTGAAAAGGCAGGCCTCAAGCCGAATGATGAAATCATCAGTATAAACGGCGAGTCAATGAACGGGAAAGATTTAAATGAAGCCGTGCTGAAAATCAGAGGGAAAAAAGGATCGAAAGTTTCTATTAAAATACATCGTCCGGGCACTGAAAAACAGCTGTCATTCCGGATTAAAAGAGCGGAAATCCCGCTGGAAACCGTATTTGCTTCCCGCAAGGAATCAGGCGGGCATCATGTCGGCTACATCGCTATATCGACATTTTCCGAGCATACTGCTCAGGACTTCGCCGCGGCGCTGAAAAAGCTTGAGAAACAAGGGATTGACGGACTCGTTCTTGACGTAAGAGGAAATCCCGGCGGCTACCTTCAAAGCGTCGAACAGATTTTAAAGCATTTCGTCACAAAAGACATGCCGTATATCCAAATCGCGGAACGCAACGGAGATAAAAAACAATATTTCTCAACTTTAAAACATAAGAAGCCGTATCCCGTTAATGTCATTACGGATAAAGGAAGCGCTTCCGCTTCAGAAATTCTTGCGGGCGCGCTGAAAGAAGCGGGGCATTATGACGTTGTCGGTGATACCTCCTTCGGTAAAGGAACGGTACAGCAGGCCGTGCCGATGGGAGACGGCAGCAACATTAAATTGACGCTTTACAAATGGCTGACGCCGAAAGGCAATTGGATTCACAAAAAAGGCATTACTCCGACAATCACCGTAAGCCAGCCGGATTATTTTGCGGCGGGACCGCTTCAGCTGAAACAGCCGCTTCAGCCTGATATGAACAGCGCAGATGTCAAACACGCGCAAATCCTGCTGAAAGGTTTGGGTTTCGACCCGGGCAGGGCGGACGGCTATTTCAGCGGCACAATGAAAAAAGCCGTCATGGCGTTCCAAGGTCGGTACAAACTTGATAAAACAGCTGTCATTGACAAACAAACAGCGGAAAAAATGAATCAGCTGATGAATGAGAAGAAATCTGACGAAAAAAATGATATACAGCTGCAAATGGCGTTAAAATCATTATTTGTTAAATAAATGAAAAGGAGGCTTTTTTTAAGCCTCCTGTTTCTTTTATCATGTCTCATAAATGAACCAAAAGACATATAATTATGACGATTTTGACAAGATATTAAAAAAATTTTCACATTTAAACATTTATAAAGGACAAACATTACCCGATATTTATATGGAAGAGAGACTTTATGCCGAGTTAATATGTATTCAAAATGAAACTTTTGAAAGTTGCCTCAGTCAGTTTTAGTTCTTACAATAAAAGAAGGTTCTAATAGAGAACAGTTTTTTAGTTTGGCAGCTGCATTTCAGTATTGAAAGCAGAAGTGTTTGCGGCGCTTCAGCACGGCAGCTGTAATCACCCGTGCTTATCTGGATAAAAAAATGGGGGTTCACAATTGAAGAGGGCAAGTATTGTGCGTGAAAAAAAATATTATGAATTAGTGGAACAACTAAAAGACCGAACAAAAGACGTTACATTTTCATCAACAAAAGCACTAAGTCTTCTTATGCTGTTCAGCAGATACCTGGTCAATTACACAAATGTTGAATGTGTTCACGATATCAATGAGGAGTGTGCAAAGCATTATTTCACCTACTTAATGAAAAACCATAAGCGTTTAGGAATCAATCTGACGGATATTAAACGGTCCATGCTTTTGATCAGCGGTGTAATCGAGGTGGAAGTCGACCACTATCTGAAAGATTTCTCTCTATCAAATGTGACGTTGTGGATGACGGAAGAGAGATAGACGTTTGAGATATTCAAGCCAATGATTATTTGGTAGAATAGAATTAAAATGTTTGGCTTGAGGCGGTGAAAGCAATGTCTGTTCAATGGGGAATTGAACTTCTGAAAAGTATCGGTCTGTTTTTTTTGCACCCGATGTTTTGGTTTTTTATCATCATAAGTCTCGCATGCGGATATTTGCGGATTAAACGTGAACGCCATACGTTTCATACAAAAATCGCAGATATGTATGACGAGCTTATCTTTACATACATAAAAGGGCTTATACCGGGTATTCTTCTCTCCATATTATTTTTTGGACTGGGAATTTCGATTCCATTCGGTCTTCTCGGCATAATTGCGGCTGTGACGGCTTTGGCATCGCTGACGTTCCGTATGAACTGGCTGTCATCAGCTTATATTGTCAGCGCCGGCATGATGATTGCGTTTATCCTTCAGTATACCCACACAGTGCCGTTTGCGGATCGGTTTCCGCAGGCATTCGGCGTGAATTGGGCATCAGCGGCCGTGTTTATGGGCCTTTTGATCATCACGGAGGGAGCGGCTGCTTACCGTTCAGCGCACCTGAAAACATCTCCGGCGCTTGTCGTCAGCAGCAGAGGTCTGCCCATCGGCCGTCAATTGGCGAATCGCGCATGGCTGCTTCCGCTTTTCTTATTGGTGCCGGGCAGCGGGCTTGAGTCACACCTTTCTTGGTGGCCTGTCTTTACCGTGCCGGGCGGCTCTTTCCATCTGATCTGGATTCCTTATATCGCCGGCTTCGGACAGCGTGTGCAGGGATCCCTGCCAGAAGTCAGCATACGGATAACGGCGAAGCGTGTCATGATTCTCGGGATTATCGTCACCGCGTTCGGGGCAGCGGCCCTTTGGTGGAGTCCGCTTGCCGGTGCTGCCGCTTGTATTGCGGTGCTCGGACGCCTGTTCTTATCATTGAGACAGCGGCTGAACGATAACGCGGCTCCGTTTTATTTCTCTAAGCGGGATCAGGGCTTAATGGTGCTCGGCATCATTCCGAATACGCCCGCGGAAGATCTTGAGCTGAAGATCGGTGAGATTATAACGAAAGTAAACGGCATTCCCGTAAAGCATGTATCGGATTTTTACGAAGCACTTCAAAAAAACCGCGCATTTGTAAAAATGGAGATCATCGGCCTGAATGGTGAGATCCGGTTTGATCAGCGCGCGTCCTATGAAGGCGAACATCATGAATTAGGTATCTTATTCGTTCAGGATGAACATGAGCAAGAAGAAATGACAGCATTATAAAAAGCCCGGTGCCGCTAACAACACGGCGGCCGGGCTTTTTTTTACGGCCGGATTACGGCGCCAGCGGCCGAACTCAGTTACATTCCCCTTCTCTCTTTTAAATAAAAAGAATCTCATAGAGCAAACGGCATTGCGATACTCTATGCCGCGGGGAGTGCGGTGACACTTTCGAGAGAGAAAAATAAGAAGGAAAACTAGAAAAGGTTCCGGAAAGCGGGTGCTCACGGAACCTTTTTTGTTTACGCTGAATGGCTTTTTTTCGTATCAACGGTTTCGCCGGACTTAATTCCAAGCGATACGAACAAGCCGATCACAGATACGCCGATCAATATTATAAACAGAATGTGAAATCCGGAGATTAAACCGATCAGTGCTGAAGAAATAATGCTTCCGAAATAACGGAAGGTGGAAAAAATCCCGGATGCGATACCGGACATGCCCGGTTCTACCGTCGCAAGAGAAGACACCTGCATGCTCGTCAGCCCCGCACCGGACGCGATGCCCCCCACAATAAGCGATGCCATAAGGAACGGGACGGAATGGGAATAAACCAAAAGCAGAAATAAAAGATTGGCTCCGGCCATCAGCCCGAACGACAGAAAAATCATTCTTCGCGCGCCCCATTTGTGATGCAGCTGAGCTCCGCCCCAGTTGCTGGCGGACATAAAAATGGAAAAGACTGAAAGAGCCATACCGCTGTGCGATGTATTCATGCTGAAGTGGCCGGTCATAAAGAGCGGCATAATCAATAACACGGCATACATCATTAAATTGCTTAACAGAACGGACAGATTGGCGCTTGTAAAGGTTGTGTTTTTAAACAGGTCAAAATCAATAATCGGATGTTTCGTGCGCAGCTCCCGCCTGAAAAATAAGGGAACAAATAATAGAATGAGCAGCGCGTACACCCAATAGCCCAAAGAGCTTTCATTTTTCGTCAGAAGAATAATAGATACAATGCTCCCGGCAAGCAGAACGGATCCGATGATATCAAGCGGCGCGTCAGAGGTTTCTTCTTTATATTTAGGAAACATGATAAATGCCGTCCCGAGTGCGATCGCCAGAAACGGAATGTTGACCCAAAAGATCGAATGCCAGCTGAAACTCTCGATTAAAAGAGAGCCGATAAACGGTCCGAGAGCCGCGCCCAGCCCGGCACCGAGGCCGAAAAAACCAAATACTTTCGGAAGCCGTTTTTCGGACACGACATGGCGGATGATGGCGATGCTGTTTGGCGTAAGCAAAGCGCCGCCGGCAGCCTGAAGCGCCCGGAAGAAAATCAATAAAAAAAGACTTGGCGAGAGGGCGCACCCCAATGAAGCGATCAGAAAAAGGCCGACACCCCATAAATACATTTTTTTATTTCCGTACATATCACCGAGCTTGCCGGCAATGGGCTGTGTCACGGCCATCACAATTAAATACACCGTCACGACCCATGTGATGCTGGCAATTGATTCGCTGAATGAGCGGGAAATGGATGAAAGAGCGACTGCGATCATCGTAGAATTGATAGGAACGAGTATGGCTCCCAGCAAAAGCGAAACGATCAGCGCCCATTCTTTCTTTGAACTCATCCTTCATCCTCCTAGGAGCCGGACATTACCGGCTGATAATTCCTTTAATAAAAATCTCAGTGCTATGTTTCAGCATCGTTTCTTCAGAAAGAGTGATGACTCTTTTCCCCAGCTGCAGCCGGTGCATAAAATAACCGAAAATCATCGTCATAAAGACGTCTGCATTAGCTTCTTCGCTGCCGGGGCTTATCCTGTTTTTCTTTGTCAGTTCCTTAAAGTAAACGATTAAATCCTTTTTCACGGATTGCGGATATACGACAATATCCTGCAGGACGTCTTCGAATAATTCCGGTTCGCGCAGGCAGATGCGGAACACCTCTTTTTTTTGTTCCAATCGCTGCAAAAGGGTCGTGGCGAAATGAAGAAGATCCTCATACAGATTGCCTTCCGCCTTGGTGATTACGCTTTCCGGAACCGGTGCCTGCTGCTCAATCATGGCTTTCATTAGTCCTTGTTTGTTTTTAAAATTACGAAAAATCGTTGCTTCGCTTACATTCGCTCTTTCTGCGATTTCTTTTGTTGTCGCGGCGCGGTATCCTTTTTGAATGATAAGATTCATCGCAGCGTCAAGAATTCTCTTGTTCGTCGTTCTCAACATGTTTCACCTCGCGTAAATACTGGCAGGACAAGTATACACCCGCCCTGCCCGTCAATAAAGAGGGAAACCTAGCATGAAGCGCGTTTGACTATCGTAATCTGTCCGTTTGTGCCGTCTACCGAGACGATATCTCCGTCATTGAGCCTGTCAGTCGCGACACGTGTGCCGAGAACAGCGGGAAGCCCGTATTCTCTTGCGATGATCGCTGCATGTGACAGGATGCCGCCCGTATCCGTAACGACGGCCTTTGCATCCTGAAACAGACTGGTCCAAAGCGGTGTCGTCATTTTGCAGACGAGCACATCTCCTGATGAAAAACGGGAAAAATCACTGGCGTCACGAATGACTTTCACCGGGCCGCTTGCGATTCCGCTTGACGCTGCAAGTCCGTAAATATGATGTTCAGTGTTTTTTTCATCTTCTGTGATGGCGCCTGTAACCTGCTCAGCGGCTTTCAGCTGTTCGGGCGTCGGTGTGCCGAGATAAGCGGGCGCTTCAAGCAGCTGATATTGCTGGAAAAGCTGTTTCCGTTCAGCGGTTTTTTCCTTCATCGGAACAGGCGTCACCAGCGCTTTCTCGACTTCATCGCTATATAAGTACCACATATCCTCCCGGTCATCGATCACGCCTTGTTTTTGCAGCAGCTCGCCGATTTTCAAGAGACAAAGGCGCGCTTTGGCGTCCAGCATCGCATCGATATAAAAATGGTGATCATCTATGATGACAGATGCAGATAACGCCCACTGATAATAACGGTCAAACGTCTCCCGGAAGCCGTCATCTTCAATTCGATTCATGAAGGCGGCGTAAAGCTGTTTGCGTTTTTCTATCGTTTTATGAAACTCACTGTCAAAATCGTAGCCGTTCCGGACGTAGTTTTGAATGTTAGCCAAAGCGAAATAAGGATTTTCCGCCCACGTTTCTTCGATCAGATCATGGCTTTTTACTGATCTCCAGCCGTATTCTTGTAAGAATTCGCCAACTTGTTCGAGAAAGCGTTTTCCTTCGTCTGATTGCAGAAGCGTCTGATGAAGCTCGTCGGCCTGGGAAGCCGTAAAGACACGCAGCAGTTCAGGGTTGTCTTTTACTTGTCCGGAAAGCAGCCAGAGCTGTCTGTCGGTTTCCAGTGATTTATTCATGACGCCGGCCAGCATTTCATACAGAAGGGAGGCGTTGTCTTTTTCAATCTGTCCGTACATGGACTCCAGTGTCATATTTAACGCAATCTGCGGAAAGACAATGTTGAAATGTTCTTCATATCCTTTTAAATAGAATTCTTGCAGGTTTCGGAACGCCTCAAGGGCAGTCTCCGGTGTATGATTTTTATGCGCCAGTCCGTCCAGCTTTTGATAAAAAGGCAGAAAGGTTTCATGAATAATATCATACATGCGGTCAGCCAAAACGGGAAAAAGCGCTTCTAACTGTTCTGGGGGCAGGTTGTCGTCCGTCTTATGCTGTCTGGAAAAAACATGACCCTGGTGGAGCTTGACACGCTCAATCTCGATGCCCATCACAGGGAAGGCCTTCGTGCTCTCTTTGAGGCCGTATTCTAGAGCAGGCACAATGAGAGAGGCGAATAACGGGCTGATGGGGCCTTCTATATTGGACTCCATATTGAGCCAAAAATCTTTCTGGTCCCGAGGCGTCATGATAAATTCCCGTTCTTCGTCTGCCGCTTTCTGATCCTGCGCGATCGTTGTAATCGGTCTGGCCTGAAGCAGATACAGCTTATTTTCGGCAAATCCGAATTCAAGATCCACGGGATAACCGTACAGTTCTTCTGTCTTTATCGTCAGCATGGCAAGTTCTTTGATGCTCTCGTCGTCGAGGCAGAAGCGGTTTCTCATGTCAGCGGACGTTTCTTTTTCGGTCACGCCTTCCTTTTGAGAAACGATATACATTTCTTTTAAACCGATTTCTTTGTCAATCCGGAATGTGTCTTTATTGACGATAAATGTGTCGGGCGTCACGCTTCCGGAAACGATTGCTTCTCCGAGGCCGTAGCTCGCGCTGATCATCAGTTCCCCGTCATCATGTGTGACGGGGTTTCGGCTGAAAATGACCCCTGACACCTCAGAATTGATCAGCCCTTGGACGACAACACCCATTAACGGCTCTGCAGTGTCATTGTTCATTTTCTCTTTATAACCGCTGACCCGCGCCGAAAAGAAGGAAGCCCAGCATTCTTTCACTTTTCCAAGAAACTCTTCTTCTGTTTTGATATTTAAATAGGTTTCGTACTGGCCCGCGAAAGAAGCGCCTTCAAGATCTTCGGACGCAGACGAGGAACGTACGGCAACAGAGGCGTATGATTCTCTCAATTCATAAAAAGAGGCAATCAGCTCATCGCGGAGCTCTTTTGAAAACGTGCCGTTTATAATGGCGCGCTCCATCTCTTCCTCTTCTGCCTGAAGCCGGTTATCTTCCATAAAACGCGTCAGCGCATTTGTCTGAATGACAAAACCGTCGGGAACGGGCAGGCCGTTTTTCGTCAGTTTAATCAGGTTCATTCCTTTTGCGCCTGCTGAGCGGCTCGATTCTTCCGCTTTTTGAAATCGTACTGAATACATGCGGTATAACCCCCTTTTTCTTCATCCAAGAAAATGATAGTAAACACTATCATTACATTGTAAAGAGGAAGGAAGAAACTGTAAAAGACACAAAGACCTAATCCTTCTCCTCCTTTCGGCTGAAGAAAGGCAATTTGATTCATTTCATTAATGGTTCAATAGATTTACATTCACATTTTTTCTGACAAATGATTGAAGACTGCTGAAAAAGGGTATTGTGATAGCAGGGGAACGATTGTCCGATTCTTCATTTTTTACTATAATCAGATGAGATGAAGAATTCCCGAGGAGGGTTTTTGTGATTACAAAAGCCGTTTTTGCATTATGTTTCCCTTTTATGCTGGTCGTCCTTTTTACGCGGGTCACTTTTAACCATTATGTGGCGATCGCGCTCACAGCCGCACTGCTTTTCGCATCCTATTTAAAAGGTTACACCGAAACGTATTTCATCGTTGGATTGGATGTCGTATCATTGGTAGCCGGCGGGCTGTACATGGCCAAAAAAGAAGCAGACAAAAAGAAAGACAATGCCTGACATGGTGAATATGAAATGGAAGCCTGCTTTTACGCCATAAAAGCAGGTTTTTTATACAAAAATTGACTTGGTAAAAACAAACCATCGAACTTTAGTTCGTATTTTTAGTGATTTTGCCCGTCATTGTGTTACTATATCAATAGGAAGATTTCGTAAAGAAACGGAGGCTTTTTTGTGAAAGATCGTTTTGAGTTAGTCTCGAAATATCAGCCCCAGGGAGATCAGCCGCAAGCGATTGAGAAGCTTGTCAAAGGCATACAGGAAGGCAGAAAACATCAGACTCTCCTGGGTGCGACAGGGACGGGCAAAACCTTTACCGTGTCCAATCTGATTAAAGAAGTCAATAAACCGACATTGGTCATTGCCCATAACAAAACCCTTGCCGGACAGCTGTACAGCGAGTTTAAGGAGTTTTTTCCGAACAACGCTGTCGAATATTTTGTCAGCTACTACGATTACTATCAGCCGGAGGCGTATGTGCCTCAAACGGATACATTTATAGAGAAAGACGCAAGTATTAACGATGAAATTGATAAACTGCGGCACTCCGCGACATCCTCTCTGTTTGAACGGAGAGATGTCATTATCATTGCGAGTGTGTCATGCATATACGGTCTCGGTTCGCCTGAAGAATACCGGGAGATGGTCGTGTCGCTCAGACCGGAAATGGAGATTGAGCGGAACGAGCTGCTGAGAAAGCTTGTGGATATCCAGTATGCCCGCAATGATATCGACTTTAAGCGGGGGACGTTCCGCGTGCGCGGCGACGTTGTGGAAATTTTCCCGGCTTCCCGTGACGAACATTGTATCAGAGTGGAATTTTTCGGAGACGAGATAGAGCGGATCAGAGAAGTTGACGCTTTGACCGGAGAGATTCTCGGCGACCGCGATCATGTCGCGATTTTCCCGGCTTCCCACTTCGTCACCCGGGCGGAAAAGATGGAAAAAGCGATTCTGAACATTGAACAGGAGCTTGAGGAGCGCTTGAAAGTCATGCGCGAAAACGGCAAGCTCCTTGAAGCGCAGCGGCTTGAGCAGCGGACGAGATATGATCTTGAAATGATGCGGGAAATGGGTTTCTGTTCGGGCATTGAGAACTATTCAAGACACTTGACGCTCCGTCCTCCGGGCTCTACGCCGTATACGCTGCTTGATTATTTTCCGGACGATTTTATGATCGTCGTTGATGAATCACACGTGACGATTCCGCAGGTGCGCGGCATGTTCAACGGTGACCAGGCAAGAAAACAGGTGCTTGTCGATCATGGGTTCCGCCTGCCGTCAGCGCTTGACAACCGTCCGCTCCGATTCGAGGAATTTGAGAAACATATGCACAATATCGTGTACGTGTCGGCTACTCCGGGACCGTATGAGATTGAGCATACGCCGGAAATGATCGAACAGATCATCAGGCCGACGGGACTCCTCGACCCTCTCATTGACGTTCGGCCGATCGAAGGACAGATTGATGATCTGATCGGCGAGATTCAGGCGAGGATAGAACGGAATGAGCGCGTGCTTGTGACGACTTTAACGAAAAAAATGTCAGAGGATCTGACCGATTATCTGAAAGAAATCGGCATCAAGGTCAATTATCTGCATTCCGAGATTAAGACGCTTGAACGGATTGAGATTATCCGTGACCTCCGGCTCGGAAAATATGATGTGCTGGTCGGCATCAACCTGCTGAGAGAAGGTCTTGATATTCCGGAAGTGTCGCTTGTCGCCATTCTGGATGCGGATAAAGAAGGCTTCCTCCGTTCTGAGCGTTCGCTGATTCAGACGATCGGACGGGCAGCGAGAAACGCAGAAGGCCGGGTCATCATGTATGCCGATAAAATCACGAATTCGATGGAAATCGCGATGAATGAAACGAAGCGCCGCCGGGAACAGCAGGAGCATTTTAACGAAATCCACGGCATTACGCCGCAAACGATCAATAAGGAAATCCGCGATGTGATCCGCGCGACGCAGGCCGCTGAGGATAAAGAAGAATACAAAACAAAAGCCGCGCCTAAGCTGACGAAGCTGACGAAGAAAGAACGCCAGAAAGTCGTTGAGCAAATGGAGCATGAAATGAAAGAAGCGGCCAGAGCGCTTGATTTCGAGCGGGCGGCAGAGCTTCGTGACTTACTGTTAGAGCTAAAAGCGGAAGGATGATGAACACATGGCAATTGACCGGATTGAGGTGAAAGGGGCAAGGGCGCACAATTTAAAAAACATTGATGTAACGATTCCGCGGGATCAGCTCGTCGTCGTGACGGGTCTGTCCGGATCGGGAAAATCATCCCTTGCTTTTGACACCATTTATGCGGAAGGACAGAGGCGGTATGTTGAATCGCTTTCTGCCTATGCACGCCAATTTTTAGGGCAGATGGATAAGCCGGACGTTGATGCGATCGAAGGGCTTTCTCCGGCCATCAGCATTGACCAGAAAACGACAAGCCGAAATCCGCGGTCAACCGTCGGAACGGTAACGGAGATTTATGATTATCTCCGGCTCTTATACGCGAGAGTCGGTAAGCCGCACTGTCCGGAGCACGGCATCGAAATTACATCGCAAACGATTGAACAGATGGTTGACCGGATTCTTGAATATCCTGAGCGGACGAAGCTTCAAGTGCTTGCGCCGATGGTCTCAGGCAGAAAAGGCGCCCATGTTAAGGTCCTTGACCAAATCAGAAAGCAAGGGTATGTAAGGGTGCGGATTGACGGAAAAATGGCCGAGCTTTCCGACGATATTGAACTTGAAAAAAACAAAAAGCATTCCATTGAAGTAGTCATTGACCGGATTGTCGTCAAGGAAGGCGTTGCCGCCCGGCTTTCCGACTCACTGGAAACCGCCCTCCGCTTAGGAGAAGGCCGTGTCATGATAGATGTCATCGGCCAGGAAGAGCTGATGTTCAGCGAGCATCACGCCTGCCCGATTTGCGGTTTTTCCATCGGAGAGCTTGAGCCCCGGCTGTTTTCGTTTAACAGCCCGTTCGGCGCCTGTCCGACTTGCGACGGTCTCGGTTTGAAGCTTGAAGTGGACCCGGAGCTCGTCATTCCAAATCCTGAGCTCTCATTAAAAGAGCACGCCATCGCACCGTGGACGCCGATCAGTTCCCAATATTATCCGCAACTGCTTCAGGCGGTCTGCCGCCATTACGGCATTGATATGGAGACTCCGGTCAAAGACCTGCCGAAGCATCAGCTTGATAAAGTGCTGTACGGCAGCGGCAATGAACGGATCTACTTTAAATACGAGAATGATTTCGGACAAGTGCGGGAAAATGAAATTGAATTTGAAGGCGTGCTGCGCAATATTGAGAGACGGTACAAAGAGACAAGCTCCGATTATATCCGCGAACAGATGGAGCAATATATGTCACAGAAGCCGTGCCCGACGTGCAAAGGCTACCGGCTGAAGAAAGAAGCGCTGGCCGTTTTGGTCAACGGACGCCACATCGGAACCATTACCGAACTTTCCGTCGGCGATGCGCTGGAATTTTTCAAAAACCTGACGCTGTCTGAGAAAGATATGCAGATTGCAGATTTAATTTTAAGAGAAATTGTGGAACGGCTCAGTTTCTTAGATAAAGTCGGTCTTGATTATCTGACGCTGAGCCGGGCGGCGGGAACGCTGTCAGGCGGCGAAGCCCAGCGTATCAGGCTTGCGACGCAGATCGGCTCCCGTTTGTCAGGCGTCCTGTACATTCTTGATGAGCCGTCCATCGGTCTTCACCAGCGTGACAATGACCGTTTGATCAGCGCGCTGAAAAACATGAGAGATCTCGGCAACACACTGATTGTCGTCGAGCATGATGAAGATACGATGATGGCTGCCGATTATCTGATAGATATCGGACCGGGCGCCGGCATTCACGGCGGCCGTGTTATATCTGCGGGCACGCCTGAAGAAGTGATGAATGATGCGGATTCTCTGACCGGACGTTATTTGTCAGGGGCTCAATTCATCCCGATGCCTCCGGAGAGAAGAAAACCTGACGGCCGATACATTGAAATCAAAGGCGCTACGGAAAACAACCTGAAAAAAGCGAATGCCAAATTCCCGCTCGGCACTTTTACGGCGGTGACAGGGGTATCCGGTTCCGGAAAAAGCACGCTTGTGAATGAAATTCTGCATAAGGCGCTTGCGCAAAAGCTTCATAAAGCCAAAGCGAAACCGGGAAGCCATAAAGAGATCAAAGGCCTCGATCATCTTGATAAAGTGATCGATATCGACCAGGCGCCGATCGGCCGGACGCCGAGATCGAATCCGGCAACTTACACGGGTGTGTTTGACGACATCCGCGATGTGTTCGCGCAGACAAATGAAGCAAAGGTACGCGGCTACAAAAAAGGCCGATTCAGCTTTAATGTGAAAGGCGGGCGCTGTGAAGCCTGCCGCGGCGACGGCATCATCAAAATTGAGATGCATTTCCTTCCTGACGTGTACGTCCCGTGCGAAGTGTGCCACGGCAAACGTTACAACCGGGAAACGCTTGAGGTCACGTACAAAGGCAAAAGCATTTCTGATGTTCTGGATATGACGGTGGAAGATGCTCTGTCTTTCTTTGAAAATATCCCGAAAATCAAACGCAAGCTTCAAACGCTTGCCGATGTCGGACTCGGGTATGTGACGCTCGGTCAGCCTGCGACGACGCTCTCAGGCGGAGAAGCGCAGCGCGTCAAGCTTGCTTCTGAACTGCATAAGCGCTCCACCGGCCGGACGCTGTATATTCTGGACGAACCGACGACAGGCCTCCACGTTGATGATATCGCAAGGCTTTTGGTTGTGCTTCAAAGACTCGTCGATAACGGAGATACCGTTTTGGTTATTGAACACAATCTCGATATCATTAAAACGGCGGACTACATCGTCGATCTCGGACCTGAAGGCGGCGCGGGCGGCGGCACGATCGTAGCCTCCGGGACGCCTGAAGAAATTATCGAAGTGAAAGAATCATATACGGGCCGCTATCTGAAACCGGTAATGGAACGTGATAAAAAACGGATGAAAGCATTGCTGGCCGAAAAAGAAACGGCAGCCACTTAACAGATACAAGAACAGCCCAAAACCGATCGGTTTTGGGCTGTTGTGCTACAGGCTTTTCTTCTGTTGGGGAAGCTGTCTGCTTAAATGCATTAAGTCCTGCAGAATATGAGTGCTGCTGCTGTCCAGCAGCACTTTTATATATTGAATATCATGAGAAATGGGAAGAGGCGCCGCCTTGATCTGTTCCAGTTCAGCCAGCATTTCGCTGTTCATTCTTTTCTGTTCGCGAATCAATTTTCGCAGACTTTCTTCCGTTACTTGGTCGTTTCCGGGATCTTTCTCCATTTGGTATGTCCTCCTTGCATACGGTCAGGCTTTGTTACATATTGTAATCGGTTAGGGGAAAAGATTCTATAGTGAAATCTCTGAAATGAAAAATTACGTATAACGAAGCATGTCCTTTAGCATGAAAATGAAACCCGCCCATTCGTCATACGTATGTATAATGAAGGGCCTTTTACATTACCGCACAGGGAGTGTTTTTATTGAATCGAAACCAAGCGATCATCGCATCCATCTGTTATTTCAGCGTGTTTTTTGCGCCTCTTATTCTTCCGATTGTGGCTTACTTCGTCGTCGATGAAAAAGAGACGAAGCGGCATGCCATGCGCGCCCTGATTTCTCACATCATTCCGTTTGCGGGATTGCTGATTGTGATTGCCGGTGTTGTCGGAGGAGCGATTACGGCTCAGGGGGAGAGTATGGTTCCGGTTTTTGTTATGATAGCAGGAGCAGCTGTTTATTTTCTGATCCTCATCGGAATGGTCATTTGGAATATCGTGCAGGGAATAAAGGTATTACGCCAGGTGTAAGAAAAGTCGGGGGAGGAGTTTTATATGAAACAGGAGAAAGAACGGATTTTAAAGCTTGTGGAAGAAGGCAGGCTGACGGCGCAGGAAGCTTTGACGCTCATTGAAAAACTGGATCATGAATATAAAGAAAAAGAAGAGCAGATCACCGCATTATCAACGGAGGTCCAGGAATCTGCGGAAGATTTCAAAAGCGGGACAAAAGAAAGCCAAAAGCCGTCGCTCGGTGCTAAGCTGTTCGATTGGATTGATTCGGCTGTCAAAAAAGTGAAGGAAGCGGATCTGGATCTGAATTTCGGCCACGCACACGACGTGCAGCATATTTTTCAATTTAAAGACAGTGAATTCTCAGCCATTGATATGCAGATTGCAAACGGCAGCGTCAATATCGTACCGTGGGAGGATGAAGATGTCAGAGCGGAGTGCCAGGCGAAAGTGTACCGGGCGGACAGTCAGGAGGCGGCGCGCACCGCATTCCTCCAGCACATTGAGTGTGAAATGAAGGGCAATAAGTTTTTTGTCCGCACGGAAAAGAAAACGATGAAAACCAATGTCACGCTTTATGTTCCTCAGAAAGAGTACGATAAGATAAGAGTGAAACTGTTTAACGGACCGATCAGAGGGGAACATTTACATGTAAAAGAATTCTCGGCGAAAACGACAAACGGCGTTCTGTCGTTCTCTCATCTGACGGCTGAGAAAGCGTCGGCGGAAACGGCTAACGGACAAATCAAGCTGGCCGGCCATCAATGCGGCGCGATCGAAGCAGAAACAATTAATGGCTTGATTGATTTGCGCGGATCGAGTGAATCTATAGACGTCCAAAGCTTTAACGGCAATATCATCCTTACCGTGACAGCGCCGCACTGCCGCTCCATCTACACAAAAACGACGACCGGAAATGTGGAGATCGCCCTGCCTGATGACTCGGCGGTGAAAGCGGAGCTCAAAAGCAATCTCGGCTCTCTCAGCCACGAGCTGATTGATGCGGAGATTTTAAAGGAAAAGAATGATACCATTCAAAAAGAACTGATGCTGGAATCAAATCAAGGCCATGATCAGCATCTCTCGATTTTCTCAGAATCGTTAACAGGAGCCATTAAGCTCAAGCATACTCAGAGGTGATTGGATGAAAAGACTTTACCGTTCAGAAAAAAACCGTAAAATCGCCGGTGTCGTCGGCGGTTTGGCGGAGTATATCAATATGGATGCATCGCTTTTGCGCATCATAACCGTTGTATTAGCGCTTGTCACGAGCGGAATCGTGCCGATTGTATATATTATCTGGTGTTTTGTCGTACCTTTAGAAGGAGATTTGAAATAAATGATCAAATGGGCAGTCAGCATTTTAGTAAATGCTTTATTATTAATCGTTATCGCGGGATATTTTGATTCCGTCCATATCAGCAGTATCGGAGCGGCTGTCATCGCCAGTGTGATTCTTTCTGTGTTAAATGTGCTGATCAAGCCGATCATCGTCATATTGACATTGCCTGTCACGGTTGTGACCCTCGGCCTTTTTCTGTTTGTCATCAACGCCATTACGTTAATGATGACCGCTGCCTTGATGGGAGACAGCTTTCAGATTGACGGGTTCGGCACCGCCATTTGGGCATCCGTCGTGCTTTCCGTTTTCCACTTGCTGATTCAAAAAGGCATATTGGAGCCGCTTAGAAAAGGATAAAAAAAGAGCTGTCCCCGAGGGGGCAGCTTTTTTATGTGCGGTTACATAAGCGGAGGCCTCCTGACGCAACATAATGCATAGGGAGGTAATGAGATGAAACTTGTGATGACGCTCTTTTTTCTGATTGGTTTGCTTTGTGTGAGTCCTTCTGCGGGTGCGGCGCGCAAAGAATCGGCAATCCCGGTGAATCAGCAGGAATTCGGACAGCCGCCTCATTACATACCGCTTCTGGAGAATCCTCCCCAAATCGAAGTAAAGGCGGAAATGAAAAGAAACCTGTTCATACAGGCTCATGTACAGAATGCCGATTATCAAGCGTTTTCGGCGTTTCTTTTTTATAAACAAAGCAATGAGCTGGGATATAAGATGGTGCCGATGGAGCCCGCTCCAGGCGCAATCCGGCTGTTTACGGCCCAGGTTTCAAAACGGGATATCTGGAATGGAGAATTGGAATATTACCTCGTTTTCACCAACGGCAGACAGCGGGCGGAATCGGAGAAAAAGCGGCTGAAGCTGGACGGCTATCAAGCAGATTTGAATCATATTCCCGAGCTGATGATTACGGAGCTTGCCGTTGATACGAAAAATGAAGACGGCGCTGATGCCTATGAATTTATCGAGGTGTATAACACGACGGACAGACCCATTCACTTTAAGGATTATCATATCCGCTACCGCTACCCGAAGGAAGGGCCGGATTCAGATGTGATATGGAGGCCGAAAGAAGATATTGTCATTCCGTCAGGCGGCGCTTATGTGTTTTGGCTGAGACGCGCCGGATCAGAACTGACGGCAGATGATTTCAACCGCTATTACGGAACCCGCCTGGAGGAGGGAAAACATCTCGCCGTCATCGAAGGGACGGACGGAATGTCCAACGGCCGCCCGCGGACGGTGGTGCTGTCAGCAAACACCGGAAAAACCATCGCCTCAGCGCACTACCGAAAACACGCATTCCGCCGGCTGACTTCTTTGCTGTACAAATATCCGCTGAACGGAACGGGAGAATTGCTGAAGATCTCCACAAGCGAACATAAGCCGTCACCGGGCTCCGTTTTTCAGGCGCAGATCCCTCAGCAGAAAAGAGTGATCAAACCGGACAAGGAAAAACCAGTCATTGAAGACCTTACAGACAAAAAGCCGGTCCGGCCGGCAGAAAGCATTGAATTAAAAGCGGACATCCGGGACAAAAACCTTGTCAAAACAGCCGCGTTTTATTACAGAACCAATGAGAACAAACCATTCAAACGAATTCTGGCTGAAAAAGACCGCAACGACAGCTTATACCGTCACATTATTTATTCTCCGGAACTGCTCGGCCAGGATCAGCTGGAGTATTATATCGCAGCCGGTGACGGGGAAAATGAAGCAAAAACACCCGTCAAGATGATTGACATTGAACAGACGAGTAAATCACACGGACTCAGAATGAACATTGAACCGGAAGATACGATATCGGGCACCTATCTGCTCAAAGCCACATCTGACGCCGACGCGGATAAGATCAGGCTGTGGATTGACGGCAAGCGGCAGGAGACCCGGCCGGCGCTGGAAAAAGAGGTCTATTTCGCCTTTGATGCCCGAAAAACCAATCTTTATTTCAAAAACACCGTCATGATGGAAAACGAGGTGCTGCACATTTTTGACGATCCGGCTCACCGCTACAGAACGTATTCGGTTCTGCTTCCGGAACGTCTGCTACAAAAAGGGGGCAAAACGCAGAAAGTATCCATCCGCGCGGGCTCAAAGGTTTCTCCGTATGACACGGGGGAGAATCGGGATGATTTTATCGTGAAAAATGCCCGCCTGATCCTTTCAGACGGAACGTTGATCAAAGACGGGAAGCGGGATCCTGCTGAGCAGCTGTTTATCGGTGACGGGAAGCGGGCGAATCAGAGCATGACCTTCTCATTCAGCCTGCCGGATCATTTATTTACGTCGCGGCTTTTGCCATGGAATACGGCGAAGCTTTCTGAAGGCTATCATCAGATTTTTGTAAGCGACGGTGAGGAGCAGCTCAGTCAGTCTGTACGGGTGGACAATACAGGGCCGAAAATTGTTCCGGGTATCAAAGAAGGCGCGACATTGAAAGGTAACTTTGAGCTGAAAGCGGACATCCGTGATAAATGGAGCAAGGTGGAAGAAGTCAAAGCGTTTTTGGACGGAGAAAGCATCACGCTCCCGCATCATACGTCATCAGCCGATCTTAAGCCCGGAAAGCATACCCTTACCATCACTGCGGCAGACCTTGCCGGAAATGAAACAACGTCCGTCCGCACCTTCCATATCAAACGGGAGGAGCCGGATCAGCCGGAGCTTGCCGATCAAAACATAAGCGCCCATAAAGCGAAGCTGTCCGTCCGGGTAAAAGATCCGACGAAGGATGAGATGAATGTATCATTTTACCGGGGATTCCGTTACACCGCGCGGAATCCGGGCAGCGTGAGAGTGTATAAACACGCCTCATTAACAGAACCGCCGCAAGGCATAAAAGAAAATGAAATGCCGTTTACACTGCCGGAAATGAACCGTATCTCGGCAAATGACGGAAAAACAGTCTCATCAGAAAGCAAGGAACGTTTCCCTTATCACCGATTTGAAGTAACCGTTGACCCGTCTATTGACGAAACGGATCTGGCCGAGGCGGTCTGGAAAGGAAGCTCTCTGCCCGGCCGAAAGGTAACCATGTATATTTGGAATTACCGGACAAGCCGCTGGCAGGAGGCGGACAGCGGCCTTGCCAAAAATAAAAAGCCGTTTACGTTAAAAGCCGCCGTGTCCGCAGCGGATGCGGTGAAAAACTCAAAGATGAATGTCATCGTTCAGGATCAAATCCCGGCAAAAGGCAATTACTCGTTTGTCTGGATGTCCGATACACAGTATTACGCACAAGGGCACCCGAACATTTTTGACAAAATGACGGAGTGGATCAAAGAAAATAAGGAAAAGCACAATATCAAATATGTCTTTCATACCGGCGATATCGTCGATGATTCAATGGTAATGAAACAGTGGAAAAACGCCGATCATTCCATGCGGACACTTGATAAGGCGGGGATTCCGTACGGCGTGCTTGCCGGCAATCATGACGTCGGCCATAAAGACGGCACATACCGCACCTTCGGGGATTTCTTCGGAAGCCGCCGTTTTGAAAAGAACATGCATTACGGCGGGTCATACAAAAATAACCGCGGGCATTATGATCTGCTGTCGGCAAGCGGGAACGATTTTATTATGATTTATATGGGCTGGGGCATTGGGGATCAAGAGATTGACTGGATCAATCAAGTGCTTAAGCAATATCCGGACCGAACCGCCATATTATGTTTTCATGAGTATTTGCTTGTGAGCGGAAACCGAAGCCCGATCGGGGAGACGATCTACCAAAAAGTCGTTAAGCCGAATCGCAATGTGGCGATGGTATTGAGCGGCCATTATCATAATGCCATGAAAAAAACCGATGCCCTTGACGATGACGGCGACGGAAAACCGGACCGCCTCGTTCATCAAATTCTGACCGACTATCAGGACGGTCCTGAAGGGGGCCAAGGCTATATGCGCATCATGCAATTCGATCAGGCCGCCAATCAGGTTCACATGTTCTCCTACTCGCCGTATACGGATGACATCAATTACTATGACACCGATCTGTTCGCTGATAAAGACGAATTTTCAGCTGAAATGGATTTACAGCCGAAAATGAAAAAGGTAGCGACCGATTATTTTGAATGCAACGTTTATACGAACGAACTGCTCGGTCATCAAAAACACGTAAAAAGCGGAAAAACCGCAGAGTGGGTCTGGGACGGCCTGCAGCCAGAATCAGTTTATTACTGGTACACCGTCGTCAAAGATCCGTACAACGGCAAAACAATATCACCGATCTGGATGTTCAAAACGGGAAATACGCCGTATGCTCCAGCTCCGGATCAGCTTGATTTCAGGCATGTCTCCAACCCATAACAGTGAAATACCGCCTGCTGATCGCTCAGAAATCTGACGGTCAGCAGGATTTTTTCTGTACGGAAATAGCAGCGCCCTGCTGTAATAAGTGCTTTTGACTTTTTTATGTCCCTTTTCTATACTAAAATCGATTGGTTTTCTTAAATGCAGGAGGAAACATAATGAACAGTAAAACCGGGACAAAAGAAAGAATTATTCAAACCTCTGCATATCTTTTTCAGATTCAGGGATACCATGCGACAGGTTTGAATCAAATTATAAAAGAGAGCGGAGCACCCAGAGGGTCTGTGTATCATCACTTTCCAAACGGAAAAGAAGAACTCGCCATTGCGGCGATCAGACATACGGGAAGATGCGTTGAAAAGCAAATACAGAATAGTATGTCTGAATTCGGGGACCCTGTAGAAGCCATTCAGCACTTTATTCATGTAACGGCTGAACAGTTTAATGATCCTCAGAATATTGAGGGCGTGCCGGTTGGATTGCTGGCGGGTGAGACCGCTCTGATCAATGAAACGTTAAGATGCACATGTGTTGAGGTGTTCAAGAAGTGGACGGATGTGTTTGCGGCAAAATTTCTTGAACATGGATTTGAACAAGAGGAAGCGGAGAAGCTTGGGATGACAATCAACTCGATGATTGAAGGCGCAATCATGTTTTCACTGGCTCACAAAAACAAAGAACCGCTGCTGCTGATTTCAAAGCAGGTTCCGTATATTGTCCAAAACAGAGGGTAGCATTTTAGTACTCTTTTCTTTATAAAAATAGATACCAGAACCCCAGCCTCTCCGTTTTGACAGAGTCATAGAGAATTGATTTGAAAATGGCAGATCAAAAAAACATCTCCAACCCGTAACGGTTGGAGATGTTTCATTTCACCCTGTCCATATAATGCACGAATGTGTAGCGGTCGCCTCTGTAGGCGGATTTGACATGCTCAAAGGCAGTGCCGTCCTGCAGATAAGTGGTCCGCTTGATATAGAGGACGGGCGCGCCGGGCTGGATTCCGAGCAGTTCGGCTTCTTCCTCGGAAGCGGCTCCCGGTTCAAGCTCTTGTTTGGCGTGTGAAATCGGCATCTGATTGTACGCTTCGATGTGCTCATACATGGATGATTGAAAATGGGAGGCATCCAATTTCCCCGCCTTGTCAAACGGGATGTACGAGGCTTCGATCGCCATCGGGATATCATTCGCCAGCCGGACGCGGATGATTTTATGAAGCGTTGCCGGACAGCCGCATCCCAGGATAGAAGATAACTCTTCCGTCGCCTGAATCAGCTGGTATTCGGCAAGTCTGCTCCCCGGCTTCATGCCCCGGCTTCTCATATCTTCGGTGAAGCTTGTCAGCCCTTGAAGCGGCTGCTCCATCTTCAGTTTGCTGACGAAGGTTCCACGGCCTTTCTGTCTGTATAAAAATCCTTCATTCACCAAATTGGAAAGCGCCTGGCGCACCGTCATGCGGCTGATGCCGAATTGTTCGGCGTATTCCCGTTCCGACGGAAGCAGCGCATCCGCTTGCAGCTCGCCGTTTTTGATTTGGGTTTTCAATTGTTCCATAATCTGAAAGTAAATCGGAATCGGAGATTGTTTATCAATCTGCATAGGTCAAATCCTTTCAATCGCCGCCCGCAGCCTCTTCATCAATCAAGACCGTCACATCCGGGTGTTCGTGCAGGGCGGAGGCGGGGAATGCTTCAGTGACGCGCCCGTCCAGAAGCTGCTTCACCGCTTGGGCCTTGCTTTTTCCGGATGCCATGATCAAAATCCGTTTGCCGGACAAGATCGTCCTGATCCCCATTGTCACGGCTTTTTCAGGAACTTGATCGATTGACGGAAAGTACCGCGCATTCGCCCGTCTTGTCTCTTCATTCAGCTCAACGACATGGGTTCGGGATTCAAATGGCGTTCCGGGCTCATTAAAGCCGATATGGCCGTTGTGTCCGATGCCTAAAAGCTGAATATCCGCTCCGCCGAGTGTTTGAATCAATCGGTCATAGCGTTCACATTCAGCCTCAAGATCGTCTGCCCGTCCGTCAGGGAGAAAGCGGCGGTCCTTTTTGCTGTCGATATGTGCAAAAAAATGTGTATTCATATAATAATGATAGCTGTTTTTGTCCTCGGGAGAAAGCCCGGCGTATTCATCAAGGTTGATCGTCGTGACATCCCGGAATGACAGACCCTCGGAGCGGTGCATCCGCACAAGCTCTTTGTATACGCCTTCAGGGGTGCCGCCCGTCGCAAGCCCGAGAACGGCATCCGGCTTTTGTTTAACTGTTTCAGCAATCATCTCTGCGGCTTTTTCACTTAATTCTTCATAATGTCTGCATGTGATGACGTTCATGTCCAATCAGCTCCTCCTGAGATATATGCGGTGTTTCCTCGGCAAATCGTTGCCAGCACGCCGCACTGTCCGTCCGTCAAAACAACGTCGGCGTCTTTTCCTTCCGCAAGGCTTCCTTTACGGTCAAAAATGCCGAGCCGGCGGGCTGCATTTGCTGCTGTCATATTAGCTATATCCAGCCATGAGCAGTTCGTAAACCTGCGCATGAGCGCCGCGCCTTCATTCATTTTTAAAATGGAACCGGCCAGCGTCCCGTCAGAAAGAAGCGCTTGGTCTCCGCAAACGGTGACTCTTTGTCCGCCGAATTCGTATTCTCCGTCCTTAAGCCCTTTTGCCCGCATGGAGTCTGTAATCATGATCAGGTTTTGGCTTCCTTTCGCCAAATAGGCAAGCTTTACAGCTAAAGGATGAGAATGAATGCCGTCAGTGATCAGCTCCGCCGTGATGCGGCCGCAGGCGAGCGCCGTACCGATGCCCCCCGGCTCACGGTGGTGAAAGGAGCTCATGGCGTTGAAAAGGTGTGTCATATGCAGCGCTCCGGCATCCGCCGCTTTTTCTAAAAGATCGGCTCCCGCGTCTGTATGTCCCATTGACGGGATGATGTTCCGGTCTTTTAAATAACGGATCAGGCTGAAATCAGGATCTTCTTCCGGCGCAAGCGTCACGATTTTAATCAGCCCTCCGGAGAGACGCTCCCATTTCTGAAAGAGTCCGGCATCGGCCGGCGTAATCCATTGTTTCGGCTGTGCTCCCGCCTTTTTCGGAGAGACAAACGGTCCTTCTAAATGAATGCCGATCAACTCAGCGCCTTTATGAGCCTGCGGTGAGGAGTCCGTCCATTCCTTGGCGTTTTTAAGCGCTTTTTCAATGTTTTCGTGCTGCTGTGTGATCGTTGTCGCTAGAAAAGCGGTTGTTCCTTCTTCGGGCAGCCGGGCGGACATTGTATCAAGAGCTGCAACATCAGCATCCATCGTATCCGCGCCGTATCCGCCGTGAATATGAATATCAATCATTCCGGGAAGCGCATACGAGCCCGCGGGCGCCTTCCATTCCTTCTCATACGTTTCTTGCGGTCTTGTTTTCCCCGCGTAAGAAATGATGCCGTTCTTTATACCGAGAAATCCGTTTCGGATGATTTCCTCTTCTGTTACGATGTCCGCACCGCTGATTAACAAGCTTTCAGCCACTTTAAAACACGCCTTTCTTGTTAGTTGTTAGTTTTATTTTACTCTTTTTCAGACTAGTTATCTAGACCAGTTATGCCGGAATTGTATAAATCTGTTTTGGTTCAGACGGTAAAGTGATAAAATATAACTGTTCAAAGCTCGGAACATCCCAGAACAGGAGGAACATATCTTGGCAAAGGTTCGGACCAAAGACGTAATGGAGCAGTTCCATTTAGAATTGATCAGCGGAGAAGAAGGGATTAACCGCCCGATTACGATGAGTGATTTATCACGGCCCGGTATTGAAATCGCCGGTTATTTTACATATTACCCGAGAGAACGGGTGCAGCTTTTAGGAAAAACGGAGCTGTCATTTTTCGATCAGCTTCCTGAGGAGGATAAAAAACAGCGGATGGAATCGCTGTGCACCGATGTGACGCCGGCTATCATACTTTCCAGAGATATGCCGATCCCGCCGGAGCTTGTAGAAGCATCCGAGAAAAACGGCGTGCCGGTGCTGAGATCCCCTCTGAAAACAACCAGACTGTCAAGCCGGCTGACGAATTTTCTTGAGAGCCGTCTCGCGCCCACAACCGCCATTCACGGCGTGCTTGTGGATATATACGGCGTCGGTGTGCTCATAACGGGAAAAAGCGGTGTCGGTAAAAGTGAAACGGCCCTGGAGCTCGTCAAACGCGGCCATCGTCTTGTCGCGGATGACTGCGTCGAAATCCGGCAGGAGGATCAGGATACGCTCGTCGGAAATGCGCCTGATCTGATTGAGCATCTGCTTGAAATCAGGGGTCTCGGCATTATAAATGTCATGACGCTGTTCGGAGCGGGCGCTGTCAGAAGCAATAAAAGAATTACAATCGTCATGGACCTTGAGCTTTGGGAGCAAGGGAAGCAATACGACCGTCTCGGACTTGAAGAAGAAAAAATGAAAATCATTGATACGGAAATTACAAAACTGACCATTCCAGTCCGCCCTGGGCGAAATCTCGCTGTTATTATCGAAGTTGCGGCGATGAACTTCAGATTGAAGCGGATGGGCTTAAATGCCGCCGAGCAATTTACGAATAAGCTGGCGGATGTCATTGAAGACGGCGAACAAGACGAATAGGAGTTGGCAATAATATGAATGAAGCAGGAACACCAATCAATCCGATTGCCTTGCAGCTCGGGCCTTTATCCGTGCACTGGTACGGGATCATTATCGGCGCGGGTGCGTTATTAGGGCTTTGGATGGCCATGAGGGAGAGCGAAAAGCGGGGGCTGAAAAAGGACATTTTTATTGATCTTGTTCTTTTCGCCATCCCGATCGCAATCATTTGCGCACGGGCATACTATGTGCTTTTCGAGTGGAGCTATTACTCGGAACACCCCGGGGAAATCATTAAAATTTGGAAAGGCGGCATCGCGATTCACGGCGGATTGATCGGCGCGATCGCAACGGGCGTTGTTTTTTCAAAAGTAAGAGGGATATCATTCTGGAAGCTGGCGGATATTGCCGCGCCGAGTATTCTGCTCGGTCAGGCCATCGGGCGCTGGGGAAACTTTATCAACCAGGAGGCTCACGGCGAAGCGGTCAGCCGTTCATTTTTGGAAAGTCTTCACCTTCCGGATTTCATCATTAATCAGATGTACATAGACGGACATTATTATCACCCGACGTTTCTGTATGAATCGCTATGGAGCTTTGCGGGTGTCGTGATTCTGCTTCTGCTCCGCCGCGTGAACCTGCGCAGGGGCAATCTGTTCTTAACGTATATCATCTGGTATTCGATCGGCAGATACTTTATTGAAGGAATGCGCACGGACAGCCTGATGCTCACGAGCCAGCTTCGGATCGCGCAGGTCATTTCCATTGTGCTGATTGTTCTTGCGATTATTTTAATGGTTTTCAGACGCGTTAAAGGGTATGCCGATAAGCGGTATGCGGATACGGACTGACGTCTGAAATCGGAAAGGACATAAGATGACTGATAAACGTTTAACCGCCATTTTATTCGATCTCGACGGCACGCTGATTGACACGAATGAACTGATTATCGCTTCTTATCTTCATACGCTTGATCATTATTGCCCGGGACAGTATAAACGGGAAGATGTGCTTCCGTTTATCGGCCCGCCTCTGTACGAAACATTTTCAGGCATTGATGCCGAAAAGTGCGATGACATGATCAGCATGTACAGGGCATTCAATCATGAGAAGCACGATGAGCTTGTCACGGAGTACGAAACGGTTTATGAAACGCTCGATGAATTGAAAAAAGCGGGCTATCAGCTCGGGATTGTTACCACAAAGCTGAGGGATACAGTCAATATGGGAGTGAAGCTGACAGGCATTGGTGAGTTTTTCGATACTGTCGTCACGCTTGATGATGTAAAGCATCCGAAGCCTGATCCCGAACCTGTGCGGCTTGCGCTCAGCCGGCTGGGGTGCGATCCGTCGGAGGCCATGATGGTCGGTGACAATTATCACGATGTCATGGCGGGCAAAAACGCCGGCACGAAAACAGCCGGCGTCGCGTGGACGATTAAAGGCGCACAGGCGCTTTCCGCGTATGAACCCGATTATATGCTTGAGAAAATGAGTGATTTATTGCACATTACCGGAGTGAAGTAATCCGTGAGAAAAACAGACCGCCATCCGGTTACAGGTGCAAATTCATTGTGGCATGTATATCAGACGGTTCCCTTTCTGAAGGTGATAAAAAACTTCATCATCATCCAGATTGCAAGGTATACGCCGTTTCTAAGCGTGAAGAACTGGCTGTACCGAACCTTTTTGAAAATAAATGTCGGAAAACAAACCTCATTCGCGCTGATGGTGATGCCGGATATTATGTTTCCTGAAAAAATCACTGTCGGAGAAAACAGCATCATCGGCTACAATACGACGATTTTGGCTCATGAATATTTAATACATGAGTACCGGACCGGTGATGTCACAATCGGTGACGAGGTAATGATCGGGGCAAACACAACGATTCTGCCCGGCGTCACCATCGGGAGCGGAGCCGTTGTATCAGCCGGCACGCTGGTGCATAAAGATGTCCCGGCCGGGGCGTTTGTCGGAGGAAACCCGATGAAGCTGATCTATACGCACGAAGAAATGAAAAAACGAATGGAAAACCCCGCTGATTAACGTCAGCGGGGTTTTTTTATGACTTGATTACAATGGCCTGGCTGCCCATCTGCTTCCAGGCTTTTTCGAATTCAGTCCGGTCCGTTTTTCTGTTTTTATAGCCGTAAGGGTCATTGACGTATACATAATCGTGATCATAACCGGTGACGGCTACGCTGTGCATGCTGAACGTGATGTCGACCTTTCCGTTCGGCGTATTCCAAGTCTGCATATGATCAACCGGTTTAAAGGAAGTGGTGATAATCACCCAGACCGGCCGTCCCTTTTCAAGCTGGCGGTACACAGCAGAAATGTCTTTTCCTGTCAGGTCGTATACTTTGTTTCCCGCATACTCTTTGGCCAGTTTAACAATCGGCTCATGATAAACGCCTAAACCCGGGCCGTTTTCCATGTCTCCGGCAAATCCTTCATTCGGATCTCCTTTCAGCCCGCTGCTGTATGTGAGCGGAACTTTATTGATTCGATCCGCCAATGTATTTTTTGATACATGATATCCGGCATTGTTCAAAATCATAGCAAGGCTTGTCACCTCACAGCCATTGTACAGTCTGGGTGAATCCATCTGTCTGTACAAAACGACATTCAGCGGTGACGCGCTCCCTTTTAACGGTGTTTTCTCATCAGGCTCGTCGGACTGCTGATTGAAAAAATTCAAATGAATATCGTTTGTATAGATGTTATATCCCAGATAGACAAGGACGGCTGTCAGAATCAGCACACATAATGTTCCAAGCGTCTTCATTATCAATTATTCTCCCTTGTTTCTGATGAAGCTATTCTATGTATTATAGCACTTCTGTTCAATATGATTAGATTGTTCTGTTATGTTTACAGATTTGTTCATGATTTAGTCATCAATATGGGAAAGAATAGGCGGACATTGGGCATTGCAATCCATTCTTTTATCTGCTAACATATTATCATATTAGCGAACTAAAGGATTCGGAATTTTCCTTCAGACAAAGCGGAGGTGCAAAAGGCAATGTTTATGTTTGAGAAACCGCATGGCATGAGAGATACGCTTCCCGGTTTATACGAAGCAAAGAAGAAAGTCCGTTCCACACTGACGGATTTAATTGATAAATGGGGTTATCAGTTTATGGAGACTCCGACCCTCGAATTCTATGAAACAGTGGGTGTCCAGTCAGCCATTGAAGAACAGCAGCTGTTTAAGCTTCTCGATCAGGACGGAAAAACGCTTGTGCTTCGGCCTGACATGACCGGACCGATTGCCCGGGTGGCGGCGTCTAAGCTGCACAAAAATAATCATCCGCTCAGAGCGGGATACGCGGCAAGCGTCTACCGCGCTCAAGAACGGGAAGGCGGACGTCCGGCCGAATTTGAACAGGTCGGCGCGGAGCTGATCGGCGACGGATCAACAAGCGCGGACGCTGAGGTGATTGCACTCGCGGCCGGCGCGTTGAAAAACGCGGGATTGCACCAATTTAAAATCGCGATCGGCCATGCAGGACTCGCAGATGAGCTGTTTGTCGAGGTGCTGGGCAATGCCGAGCGGGCGGATGTCCTGCGGCGCTTTCTCTTTGAAAAGAATTATGTGGGGTACAAAGAACATGTCAAATCGCTTCCGCTTTCTTCAATAGACAAAAGCCGGCTGCTCGGACTTTTGGAATTGCGCGGCGGAAAGGAGATCTGCGCCAAAGCGGAGGAGATCATCGGCATCTCCGGGCAAAACGTGATTCAGGAGCTGGAAGACCTATGGGACATTCTTGAAGATTACGGGTGTGCCGAGCATATCCGCCTTGATCTGAACATGGTCAGCCATATGAGTTATTACACGGGAATTTTATTCGAAGTGTATGCGGCAAATGTCGGGTTTGTCATCGGAAGCGGCGGCCGCTATAACAATCTTCTCGGCCATTTCGGCAGCCCTGCTCCCGCCACGGGCTTCGGACTCCGTATCGACAGGCTGATTGAAGCGCTCGGCATCCAGGAAGAAACAAGCGAGGCGGACGCCGTTATTTTCAGCAAGGAGCAGCGGGCGCAGGCCATTTTATTCGCGGAGGAAGAAAGGGCAAGAGGCAGAAAGATCGTCCTGCAGGATTTGGCGGGCATTGAAAATATCGATCATATGACAAAATCATTCACAAACGTCACATACTTTATCGGTGCCAGAAAGGAAGAGCAAAATGGGTAAGGTACTCACAATGGCAATGCCAAAAGGGCGGATATTCGAAGAAGCGGCCGGATTGCTGCGGCAGGCCGGATACAGGCTGCCCGAGGAGTTTGAGGAATCAAGAAAGCTGATCATCGATGTTCCTGAAGAAAATCTCCGCTTTATTTTAGCGAAGCCGATGGACGTCACGACTTATGTCGAACATGGCGTCGCTGATGCCGGTATTGCCGGAAAGGATGTCATGCTTGAAGAAAAGCGTGACGTGTATGAGGTGCTCGATCTGAATATCAGCAAATGCCATCTCGCCGTTGCGGGGCTTCCGGGAGCGGATTGGAACGGTGTCGCCCCGAGGATCGCGACGAAATATCCGAATGTTGCGTCAAGTTATTTCAGAGAGCAGGGCGAGCAGGTGGAAATCATCAAACTGAACGGCTCCATTGAGCTGGCACCTTTAATCGGGCTTGCTGACAGAATCGTGGATATCGTATCAACAGGGCGGACATTAAAGGAAAACGGACTCGTTGAATCAGAACACATTTGTGACATCACATCGCGTTTTATCGTCAATCCGGTCAGCTACCGTATGAAGGATGACGTAATCGACGAAATGGCTGCCAGGCTGGCCAGGGTTGTGGAAGGAGAAACGGCAAAATGAAAATAACCGCAATAAATAAAAGCGAGCGGTTTTCACTGAAGCGTTCCATTGACAGCGGAACCGAAGAACAGCGGAAAACCGTCAGGGCGATTATTGAAGACGTCAGAAAAAACGGCGACAAAGCCGTTTTGGCCTATACAAAAACATTTGACGGCATCAGCCTGGAACAGTTGGCGGTGAGCGCAGAAGAAATCGCAGCGGCGTACCGTCTGCTTGATGATCAGCTGCTGGAAGTGATCAAGCAGGCAATTTCCAATATTAAAGAATATCACGAGCGCCAGCTGCAATCCTCTTGGTTTTACCATCGTAAAGACGGCACGATGCTCGGGCAGAAAATAACGGCGCTTGATTCCGCGGGCGTATATGTGCCGGGCGGGACGGCCGCTTATCCGTCTTCCGTTTTAATGAATGTCATCCCCGCTCTCGCTGCGGGAGTGGGGCGGATCGTTCTTGTCAGTCCGCCGGGAAAAGACGGCAGCCTTTCGCCGGGCGTTCTGGCGGCAGCGTCTGAGCTCGGCATAAAGGAAATTTACAAAGCGGGAGGCGCGCAGGCGATTGCCGCGCTCGCTTACGGAACGGAAACGATACAGCCTGTTGATAAGATTACAGGTCCCGGCAATATTTTTGTGGCGCTGGCGAAGCGCGAAGTCTTCGGCGATGTGGATATTGACATGATAGCCGGGCCAAGTGAAATCGCAGTCCTGGCAGACGATACGGCGGTGCCCGAAGAAGTTGCCGCTGACCTGCTTTCTCAGGCCGAACACGATATGCTCAGCTCATGCGTGCTTGTCACCGACTCACGGAAGCTTGCAGAAGCGGTATCAGGTGAAGTGGATAAACAGCTTCAGACGCTGCCGCGTAAAGAAATCGCCGAAGCATCGATCAAAGATCACGGCCATATTTACATCGCGGAAACGATGGAGGATGCGGTGGACACGGTGAATGCGCTGGCGCCTGAGCATTTAGAAATCATGACGCATTCGCCGGAGGCTTTGCTTGGAAGCATCAGGCACGCGGGAGCGATTTTCTTAGGGCGATACAGCGCTGAACCGGTCGGCGATTATTTTGCGGGACCGAATCACGTTCTGCCGACAAACGGGACGGCGCGGTTTTCAAGCCCGCTGAATGTCACGGATTTTCAAAAGAAATCGAGCATCATCTCATACAGCCGGAAGGCATTTGAAACCCACGCGGACAGCATTGCCGCCTTTGCGAGACTGGAAGGGCTTGAAGCGCATGCAAGATCGATTGAAGCGAGAAACGGAGGAAATGACCGATGAGAAAAGCGGAACGCGCCAGAAAAACAAATGAGACGGATATTAAGCTGGCTTTCGGTATTGACGGAGAAGGAAAAGCCGATATCAGCACGGATGTGCCGTTTATGACTCATATGCTTGATTTGTTTACAAAGCACGGACAATTTGATTTAACCGTTGACGCAAAAGGCGATACGGAGATAGATGATCACCACACGACTGAAGATATCGGCATCTGCTTAGGGCAGGCTTTTTTGGAGGCGCTCGGTGATAAAAAAGGAATCAAACGGTACGGATCAGCGCTTGTGCCGATGGACGAAGCGCTCGCCCAAGTCGCCGTAGACCTGAGCAACCGGCCGCACCTTGAGATGCGCGCTGCATTTCCGCAAGCGAAAGTCGGAACGTTTGATACCGAGCTGGTACATGAATTCTTATGGAAACTGGCGCTCGAAGCGAGAATGAATCTGCACGTCATCGTTCATTACGGCACGAATACCCATCATATGATAGAAGCCGTGTTTAAGGCGCTTGGCAGAGCGCTGGACGAAGCGTCATCCATTGACCCGCGCGTCAAGGGTGTGCCGTCTACGAAAGGGATGCTGTAAATGATCGGTGTAATTGATTACGGAATGGGCAATTTATTCAGCGTGTCGAAGGCGCTGGAACGCGTCGGCGTCCCGTATGTCGTTTCAGACCGGCCGGAAGAGCTCGAAAAAGCGGATGCTTTTATTCTCCCCGGTGTCGGATCATTCAGTGACGCCATGGACAATTTACGCAGCACGAAGCTTGATCAATTCATACACCGTATGGTTGACGAAGGGAAGCTGCTTCTTGGCATCTGCCTCGGCATGCAGCTCATTTTCGAAGAAAGCAGCGAAAACGGCTCTGCAAAAGGACTTGGTTTATTAGCTGGAAAAGCAGTGAGACTCAAAGACAGGGATGCCGAAGGAAATAAGCTGAAGGTGCCGCATATGGGCTGGAATCGGCTGACGGTTCACCAAACATCTCCTTTGCTTTCGGAAGCGGGAGAAGGCTTTGTTTACTTTGTCCATTCCTATTATATAGACGGGATGGAAGAAGGCGATCTTCTGGCAAGCGCTGAGTACGGCGTTCGTGTTCCTGCGGTCGTCGGGAAACGCAATGTCTTCGGAGCGCAGTTTCACCCGGAAAAAAGCGGCACGGCCGGAATGGCGATCTTAACGCAATTTACAAAAATGGCAGCGGAACAGAAGGTGAAAAAATGAATGCTTTTACATTATATCCGGCAATCGATATGAGAAACGGCAAATGCGTCCGCCTCATTCAAGGTGATTACGGCAAGGAAACGATATACGGAGACTCACCTTTAGACATGGCGGCGCAATTTGCAAACGAAGGTGCCGAATGGATTCATCTCGTGGATCTTGACGGTGCGAAAGAGGGCAGGAAAGTAAACGACAGGCATGTTCTGGACATCGTCCGGCAGCTTGATGTCAAGGTTGAGATCGGCGGCGGGATCCGTTCTGAAGCGGATGTGTACGGCTACTTATCACAAGGCGCTGATCGTGTCATTCTCGGCAGCTCGGCCGTTTCCGATCCGGCGTTTGTGAAAAGCATGCTGAAACAATACGGAGGGAAAATCGCCATCGGTCTCGATGCGAGAAACGGGTATGTCTCGACGGAAGGGTGGCTGGAAACATCTTCGGTAAGAGCGTCCGATCTGGGCCGTGAATTGGCGGCGGAAGGGGCGGAAACCTTCATTTTCACGGATATTGCGACTGACGGCATGCTGTCAGGCCCGAACATCGAAAGCACCGTTCAGCTCGCAAAAGCAACGGGGAAAACCGTCATCGCCTCAGGCGGTGTCAGCTCAGTCGCCGACCTCAAAGCGCTGGCCCGCTTCAAAGACACCGGCGTATCGGGAGCGATTATCGGAAAAGCGCTGTATACAAAACAATTTTCATTGGCTGAAGCGCTCAGCGGGGTGAAGGACGCATGATCACGAAACGAATCATTCCATGTCTCGATGTGAAAGAAGGACGCGTCGTCAAGGGCATTCAATTTCTCGGGCTGAAAGATGCGGGCGATCCTGTCGAGCTGGCCGAAGCCTACGACAGGGAGGGCGCTGACGAGCTTGTTTTTCTCGACATTTCCGCCTCTCATGAAGGCCGGAAGACGATGACTGGCGTCGTTGAGCAGGTTGCGGCAAAACTGGCAATTCCGTTTACGGTCGGCGGCGGAATCAATCAATTAAGCGATATGAAAAGAATGCTTCGCGCCGGCGCTGATAAAGTATCCGTTAATACAGCGGCCGTCCTCCGACCCGAGCTGATTACGGAAGGAGCTGAGTTTTTCGGCTCGCAATGCATCGTAGCGGCGATTGACGCAAAGTATGACGAAGATTCGGATTGCTATAAGGTGTACACACACGGCGGCAGAAAGAAAACCGAGTGGGAAGTCACGGCTTGGGCAAAAGAAGCCGTCAAACGGGGAGCGGGTGAAATCCTGCTGACAAGCATGGACGCTGACGGTGAGAAAACAGGCTTTAACCATACGCTTACAAAACTTGTCTCACATGCCGTCCCGGTGCCCGTCATTGCCTCAGGGGGAGCCGGCAGCGCGCACCATATGCTTGAAGCCTTCACGATCGGTGAAGCGGACGCCGCGCTTGCAGCTTCCATTTTCCATTACAAAGAGACATCTATAAAAGAAGTGAAAGATTATATGAAGAAACACGGGGTGAATGTGAGATGAAACGGGCAGATGAACTGCGGTTTGACGAGGCCGGGCTGATTCCCGCCATCGTACAGGATGCGGCAAGCAAAGAAGTACTGACACTGGCTTATATGAATCGTGAATCCTACGAAAAAACGATAGAAACGAAAGAAACCTGGTTTTACAGCCGTTCACGCGGGGAGCTGTGGCATAAAGGAGCGACGTCGGGGAATACCCAAAAGGTGAAAGCCATCCGCTATGATTGCGATCAAGATGCCCTCATTGTGCTTGCGGAGCCTTCAGGACCCGCATGCCATAAGGGAAGCTACAGCTGCTTTTCTCCGGAAAAAGCGGACGCACAGGATCGTTTCGGCATCTTAAACGAACTGGAAAGCGTAATCGCCAAACGGCAGGCGGAGATGCCTGAGGGAGCCTACACAACGTATCTGTTTCGGGAAGGCGTCGATAAAATTCTTAAAAAAGTCGGCGAAGAAGCCGCAGAGGTGATCATCGCCGCGAAAAACCGCGACCATGAAGAATTGAAATGGGAAGCGGCAGATTTGCTGTATCATTTGCTCGTTCTTCTGCGTGAACAGTCGCTTCCTTTGGACGACGTGCTTGACGTTCTTGCGAAACGCCATTCAGCATCTGAGTAAAACAAACCTCACGGAGAGCTCCGTGAGGTTTTTAAATATGCCCGAACTTAAACATTCAATAAAATATTCCTTATTTCGCAACCGGAGGCAGATGAATTTGATAATATTGACTAATAGAGTTTATTTTGGTTTTTATCAAAAATGTACGTTTTGTTCATATTCCGTTCATGCACATCCGTTATAGTATAAACAGTGATATAGGAGGAAAATATATGCCGAATAAAAAACCAAAATCTAAAGGGAAATTCAGCTCATTCTTTTCATTAGTCAAAAAAACAAAACCATCCTACGGAATGCTGGCCTTCGCGCTGTCTCTCAGTATTGTGACAACGCTTGTCAGCCTGCTGATTCCGCTGTTGACAAAGCAGCTCGTCGACGGCTTTTCCATGTCGTCGCTGTCAGGCGTGCAAATCGGAATCATTGCAGCCGTGTTTATCGTACAGGCTGCATTAAGCGCCTACGCCACCTATGCCCTGAACTACAGCGGCCAGAAAATCATCTCGGGGCTGCGTGATTTGTTGTGGCAGAAGTTAATTAAACTGCCTGTCTCTTATTTTGACAAAAACGCCACGGGAGAAACGATCAGCCGTGTCACCAATGACACGATGGTGGTAAAAGAGCTGATCACAAACAATATCAGCGGATTTATTACCGGAATCATTTCCGTTATCGGGTCACTGACGATCTTATTTTTCATGAACTGGAAGCTCACATTGCTCGTGCTGATCGTCGTGCCGCTGGCTGCGGTGATTTTAGTGCCGATCGGCCGGAAAATGTTTAAAATTTCTCGGGAGACACAGGATGAGACGGCGAGATTCACCGGATTATTAAACCACATCCTTCCGGAAATCAGACTTGTGAAAGCCTCAAACGCTGAAGAAGCGGAATACGGCCGCGGAAAAGCCGGCATCATGGCGCTCTTTAAACTCGGGCTGCGTGAAGCGAAGGTGCAGTCGCTCGTAGGCCCGCTTATTACACTTGTATTAATGGCGGCGCTGGTCGCTGTCATCGGGTACGGCGGAATGCAGGTGTCATCCGGTGAACTGACAGCCGGCGCGCTCGTTGCCTTTATTCTGTATTTATTTCAGATCATTATGCCGATGGGCCAGATCACTTCATTTTTTACACAGCTTCAAAAATCCGTCGGCGCAACGGAACGGATGATTCACATTCTTGCAGAAAAAGAAGAAGATATCCAAACCGGAAAAATCATTGAAAACGCAGATCAGCCGATTAAGATTGAACAAGTCTCATTCGGCTACAAAAAAGATCAAACCATCTTAAAAGACATTACGGCAACGATTGATGCCGGCAAAGTCACCGCGATTGTCGGACCGAGCGGCGGCGGGAAAACAACGTTATTTAAGCTGCTTGAACGATTCTACAATCCGACGGCCGGAAGCATCTTGCTCGGAAACGAACCGATTGATGCGTATTCTCTTGAATCATGGAGGGAGCATATCGGCTACGTGTCGCAAGAAAGCCCGTTAATGTCAGGAACCATCCGCGATAATATCTGCTACGGATTAAAACGCGAGGTGACTGATGAGGAACTGAGACAAGCGGCTGACATGGCCTACGCCCTGCAATTTATTGAAGACTTACCGAAGAAATTTGAAACCGAGGTCGGTGAACGGGGGATTATGCTTTCAGGCGGACAGCGCCAGCGCATTGCCATTGCCAGAGCACTTCTCCGCAATCCGAGTATTCTGATGCTTGATGAAGCGACATCCAGTCTGGACAGCCAATCTGAAAAATGGGTGCAGCAGGCGCTCGAAGTCTTAATGGAAGGGCGCACCACTATTGTGATTGCCCACCGTTTATCCACGGTTGTGGATGCAGATCAGCTTCTCTTTGTTGAACAGGGGGAAATCACCGGACGGGGCACACACCATGAATTAATGGCATCCCATGCGCTGTACCGCGATTTTGCGGAACAGCAGCTGAAGCTGAATGCCGATTTAGAAAACAAAGCTGTGTAAAGCAAGACTTTAGGAATAGAAAGCAGCTGAAAAAGCTGCTTTTTATTTTGCAGCCGGAATCCTATTCATTGGAAGCGGGGGTTAAATCATGAAAAAACGCACAACGATTTTTTATTGTCACGCTGCCGTGCTGCTCGTATTCATGACTGCCGGGTGTACGGGCGGTAACGACGAAGAGCCGGCCCATTCTTCAAGTCCGGCCGGGGGAAGCAGCATAAACAAGACTGAAACAGCATCACCGGCAGAAAAAAACGAAGCTGTAAACAAAGATTCACATCACATCTCTGCGGACAAAAGCGAACCAGACAGCATCGCGGCAGATTATTCTCCTCTGCAAATTGAATATGCCCGCGTCTGGCTGCAGCTTGGGGAAAATCAGCTGATAGATGAATTGAACGTTCGCCGCATTCCGGCCGGAGCACTCGTCAATCCTGACGATCGTACGAGCGCCCGCTATCCGGAAGATGTTACTCAGTTAGCCGGTTCCCGTTTAGTTGATGGGGCGGTCACTTACAGCAGCAACGGCGACGGCACCATTCAGGTATACAATGTTCCTTTGCGCTGGGAGTCTTCTGAAAAAGGCGTAATGAAAGAAGTGACGGAGGAGATGATCCGCCATACAAAAAAAGTGTATGTCGATACAGGAGACAATGAAAAGATCAGACGGCTTATAAAAATCATGTCGATTCATTAAAAGATGATGAGTAAAAAATCAGAAGGAGGGATTTTTATGGCTGTCATATTGGTTGCGGATGATGACCGCCATATCCGTGAGCTTGTCCGCCTTATGATGGAGCAGAGCGGCTTTGACGTCGCAGAAGCTGAAGACGGAGAAGCGGCGGTGCGGCTGATAGAATCAACACCTGTTGATCTTGTCATACTGGATGTGATGATGCCGAAAATGGACGGGTTTGAAGTCAGTGAAGCCGTCCGCAGCTTTACGGATATTCCGATTTTAATGCTGACGGCAAAAGGCGAAACACTGGACAAAGTGCAAGGTTTTACTTCCGGAGCGGACGATTATCTCGTCAAACCGTTTGAGCCGCTTGAGCTTGAAGCGAGGGTCAAAGCATTGCTGAAACGGTACCGGATCACCGCTGAAAAACTGCTGACCGTCGGAACGGTCACATTAGATAAGCAATCCCGCACCGTAACGCGCGGCGGCGGAGCGGGAATGACGCTGCCCCGGCGCGAATTTGAGCTTTTATTCAAGCTCGCCAGTTACCCGAATAAGACGTTTTCTAGAGAACATTTAATAGAAGATATTTGGGGCTTTGATTATGAAGGTGATGAGCGGACGGTTGACGTGCATATTAAAAGGCTGAGAGAACGGTTTCCGGAAAAAGACTATCCTTTTGCCATTCATACGGTGCGGGGGCTCGGCTATCGGTTTGTGGTGACAGGATGAAACGGATCTTCAGAACGGCTGGAAGAATCATTATCCTTCTCACCGTCACCGCATTCTTATGGCTGGCGGCCCACCTGATCGTTCAGGGATTCGGTCTCATATGGCCGGTTTTGCTTGTACCCTACGTCCAGCAGATTCTCACGCTTTGGCTTGTTTTCGGCCTGCTGTTTGTCACGATGTTTATTTTTTCAAAGTCAGCACGTGAAAGACATCATGCGATCTGGGATTCGCTGACCGCCACGATCAAGCAAATGTCGAGCGGCAACTTCACCGCGGCCGCCTCCAGGAAAATGGAGAAGATTGAACGGGACCACCCCGTGACGAAATTGGCTGATGAACTGTCGACACTTGCCGCCGAACTGAGCGAAATGGAAAAACTGAAACAAGAATTTATTTCGAACGTTTCCCATGAAATCCAAACCCCGCTTACTTCATTAAAGGGGTACGCGCACCTCCTGAAAAAACCGGATTTATCATATGAGGAGCGGGGGCGCTACTTGCACATCATCGAGACAGAAACAGAACGCTTATCCAAAATCAGTGAAAATCTGCTGAAGCTCACTGCACTCGAACGCCAAACCGAACCGATTCAAAAAAAACCGTTTCGCATTGACAAACAGCTGCGGCGCACCATATTGACCTGTGAGCCTGAGTGGTCCGCCAAACAGATTGAATTTCTCATCGATTTACAGGAATCGTATGTGTACGGAGATGAGGCGCTGCTCAGCCAAGTATGGATGAATCTGATTCACAATGCCGTGAAGTTTACCGGTGAGGGAGGCCGTATATCCGTTAAAATTGTTGATTTGCCGGAGGCGGCGGCTGTCGAAATCGCCGACAACGGAATCGGAATGGAGCCTGAGCAGGCGGAGCGCGTATTTGAACGGTTTTATAAAGCGGACAAGGCGAGAAACGCAGGGGGCAGCGGCCTCGGCCTGTCCATCGCCAAAAAAATCGCCGAGCTGCACGGCGGTTCGATAGAGGTAGAAAGCAAGCGGGGCGAAGGAACCCTTTTCCGCGTCACCCTTCCTGCCGATCCGCATGAAAAAAAACAGCTAAAATCTGGTCGAACCAGCCAGTAAAAAACGAAGCTGATTCTGTCTTTTGAACTATTGAGGCGAAACCGTTTTATGGTATACTACTGACGGTAATACGTATAAAACGGAGGATATTTGTGGGAAAACACACTTCTGAACATAAAAAGCACGCACAAATTGTCCAGCTGCTTCAGGATGGACAATATTTTTTTCATAAAGGCTTAAAAGCATATAAAGAGCGGAATTTAAAACGGGCCAGCAAACTGATTCAGAGGGCCGTTCACCTCGAGCCGAATGATTCCGAAATGCTGTCCCGGCTGGCCGTCATTTATTCTGAAATGGGCCACTACCAGCAGTCAAATGAGCTGTTCGACTTTATTATGGTGAACCTGAAAGAAGAAATGCCCGAGTGTCATTACTTTAAAGCGAACAATTTCGCGCATTTGGGGCTCTTTCAGGAAGCATACAAAGAAGCCGCGGCTTATTCAGATGCCGAACCGGACGGAGAATTCAGCGAAGAGATAGAAAATCTGATGGAGCTTTTGGATTTCGGTGAAGCGGGTGAAAACGAATCGCTCTATGATCAGGATGAATTGCTGATCAGGCAGGACCGGGCAAAAACGCTTCTTGAGAGCGGCCAGCTTCATGAAGCGGTTGTCATGCTTGAAGAGATTACAGCCGATTATCCCGAGCTTTGGTCCGCGTACAACAACCTTGCGCTCGCTTACTTTTACTCAGGCAATGTCACAAAAGCGAAACAGACGGTATTCGAAGTGCTTGAGAAAAATGAAGGCAATCTCCATGCCTTGTGCAACTACCTGGTATTCTGCTATTACGAGAGAGAAGATGAAAAAGTCGGGGAATTGAGCGAAAGGCTCTCCAATGTGTATCCGATTTTATTCGAACAGCGCTACAAGCTGGGGGCGACGCTGGCGCTTGTCGGCAGACATGATCTCGGCTATAAATGGCTCCGGTCTCTCTACAAAAGCGGGTTTGAAGGCGACGACACGTTTTATTACTGGCTGGCCGCCTCAGCCTACGGGACAGGCCGCACAGAATTTGCCGAAACCATTTGGAGAAAGGCCGAAACCGAATTTCCCGAATCAGACCGGTCCGCGCCTTGGGCAGAACGGCAGGAACCGCTGCCTGCTGCACTTGAACAGCGGCTCGCCGCCTATTATATCAGCAGCGCTGAAGGAGAGCGAAACCAGCTTGAGAAAGTTCTGACGGCAAAACGCGCTGCTTCACCGTTTGAACAAGACTTCGTCAGACTGCTGCTTTCCGGTGAAGAAGGCGCTTCAGGCGTTTCTCATGATGCTTTGTTTACGTATCGGACGGTCAAGCTGCTGGAGAAAGCGGATGCCGGCAGTTTAAAGACTGACGTCATGAGCTGCTGGGTTTTTCACGTCATTCAGCACATCCGCGCCGCTGCTGCCGTACAGAATGAGCGGGCATGGGCCGCAGCCATCGCATACGTATGGAAAGAAGCAAACGGCGAAAAAACGACGAAAAAAGATACGGCCGCCATTTACGGTGTATCTCCGGCAACACTGTCAAAATACATCAGACAAATAGATGATATATTGGAATAAAACCGATTCTTTCTATATAAAGAGTCGGTTCTTTTTTTATCAGAAAGGGGCAAAACAGAACTTTACTGCCGGAAAAAGAGATTTTTATACGTCTTTTTTTTGCTTTTTGAACCGAAATCAGGCCGCCAGCACCGTTTATTTTGCAAAATATGAGATTTGCAATCACATTGAAATATAACTGTAATAAAAATTGTCGAAACATGATGGTATAATGATTCTCGTACATAAGAGATTAGTTTATTTTACATGTGCTGTATAATCTATACCAATTTAAAAGATTAAAAGATTCATACATAAAAATCATCAGCCTCACGGGTATGTGAGGAAGCGTAACTTTGATGTTCATAATAGAATTCCAAATGAGAACAGGTTTAAAGTAAAAGGGAGGAAAGAAAAAGTGAAAAAGAGTTTATTAACACTTGGTTTGGCTTCCGTCATCGGGACAAGCAGTTTTTTGATCCCATTTACAAAAACTGCATCGGCGGAAACATTAGACAGCAAAAAAGCAAAAATCGAAAGCAAGCAATCTGAGGTGGCTTCAAGCCTTGATGCAAAAGAAAAGGAATTGTCTAAACTTCAGGACAAGCAGGCTAAGATTGAAAAAGAACTGAAAGACATTAACGCAAAAGCGTTGGATACAAGTAATAAAATTGAAGATAAAAAAGCTGAAAACGAAAAAACGAAAAAGCGCATCGCTGATTTGAAAAAAGAAATCAAAGAAACAGAAGCGCGTATTGAAAAACGCAATGAAATCCTGAAAAAACGCGTTCGTTCTTTACAGGAAAACGGCGGTTCTCAAGGATACATAGATGTTCTTTTAGGGGCGACAAGCTTCGGGGACTTCATTTCACGTGCGACTGCGGTATCTTCTATCGTTGATGCGGATAAAGATCTGATCAAACAGCAGGAGCAGGATAAAGCGAAACTCGAAGATGCGGAAGCTGAGCTTAACGTGAAGCTGAAAAAAGTCCAGGATGACCTTGCGAAGCTAGAGTCTATGCAAAAAGACCTGAACAAACAGCTTGATCAGAAAGACAAGCTTTTCGACGAAGCGAAAAACGGTCAGAAAAAAGCGGCTGCCGCTATCTCTGATCTGAAAAAAGAAGCGTCACAGCTTGCAAACGCAAAAGCTGACACTGAAAAAGAACAGAAGCGCATTAAAGCTGAGCAGGCTGCAGCGGCTGCCCTGATCAAAAAGCAGGAAGAAGCGCAAAAAGCCTCTGAAGACCAAAACCAAACAGATGACAGCCAGCCGGCAGCGGTTAAAACTGTGAAAAAAGCGGCTGTTTCAACATCATCTGATTCATCTGACAGCTCAAGCAAATCGGGCACTTCAGGCGGCTCATCTCATAACAGCGGCGGTTCAGATGATTCTGACGGCGGATCTGTTATCTCAAATTCAGGCGGTATTGAAGGCGCGATCAGCGTAGGATCAAGCCTTGTGGGTCAATCTCCGTACAAATTCGGCGGCGGACGCACACAATCTGATATTAACAACCGTATCTTTGACTGCTCATCATTTGTACGCTGGGCTTATGCTAACGCAGGCGTTAACCTCGGACCTGTAAGCGGCACAAGCACAGATACGCTAATCGGAAGAGGTAAAGCAGTCAGCGCGTCTGACATGAAACGCGGAGACTTAGTATTCTTCGATACGTATAAAACAAACGGCCACGTCGGCATCTACTTAGGTAACGGGACATTCCTGAACGATAATACATCTCATGGTGTATCCATCGATTCTATGAGCAACCCTTACTGGAAAAAAGTATTCAACGGCAATGTAAGACGTGTCGTGCAATAATGAATAAGACAAGGGCCTTCCATCCCGGAAGGCTCTTTCTTTATTTGTATACCCGCTCAGGAGATGCCTAATCACGTTTTCTCAGAAAAATGAGCAAAAAAATAGCGAATCGCCCTCAGATTTTATAGGATATGGGTAAGGAATACGATTGATGGGGATTCTTATTCATATAGGGTGCGCCCCATTTCGAAAAGGAGTGAATCATGGTGTCAGAAGAAAAAATTTATGATGTGATCATTATCGGCGCGGGTCCGGCGGGGATGACCGCTGCCGTTTACACATCACGAGCGAACTTATCCACATTAATGATCGAAAGAGGAATTCCGGGCGGCCAGATGGCTAACACAGAGGATGTTGAAAACTATCCGGGTTTTGAAAGCATTCTCGGCCCTGAACTTTCTAATAAAATGTTTGAACATGCGAAAAAATTCGGTGCGGAATATGCGTACGGCGATATTAAAGAAATCGTCGACGGCAAAGAATATAAAACGGTCAAAGCCGGTTCAAAAGAATATAAAGCGCGCGCCATCGTCATTTCTGCCGGAGCGGAATACAAAAAGATCGGCGTTCCCGGGGAAAAAGAACTTGGCGGCCGCGGCGTATCGTACTGTGCGGTATGTGACGGCGCATTCTTTAAAAATAAAGAGCTTGTCGTAGTCGGCGGCGGAGACTCGGCTGTGGAAGAAGGCGTCTATCTGACACGCTTCGCTTCAAAAGTCACCATCGTTCACAGACGTGATAAATTGCGTGCGCAAAGCATTCTTCAGGCGCGTGCCTTTGACAATGACAAAATTGATTTCGAATGGAATAAAACCGTAAAAGAAATCCATGAAGAAAACGGAAAAGTCGGCAGACTGACACTTGTGGATACTGTGACGGGAGAAGAGGAAGAATTCAAAGCTGACGGCGTCTTTATTTATATCGGCATGCTTCCGCTTTCTAAACCGTTCGAAAACTTGGGCATCACAAATGAAGAAGGCTACATTGAAACAAATGATCAAATGGAAACGAAAGTTCCCGGCATTTTCGCTGCGGGAGACATCCGTGAAAAATCACTCCGCCAGATCGTTACGGCGACAGGTGACGGAAGTATTGCGGCCCAAAGCGTTCAGCATTATGTGGAAGAGCTTCAGGAGACGCTCAAAACCGTTAAATAATCACTGTAATGTTCAGTTTTTGAATCGTTACTGGCTTTTAATTCCGCTGTAACACGGGTGAAATACTGATGTTTTAAGATGAATGTAGTAATTGACCCCCTTTTTATATGAATACACCTTGGCACGGATTCCAGTATCCGTGCCCTTTTTTTGTAAATTTTTGTTTTCTGTCAAATAAAAGAAAAGGATGTCGGTGTCTCTGCATTGTGAGAGACATGCCGAAACGGTATAATGAAGAGACGATGATTTGTTGAGAAGGTTAGGTGACGTACTTGTGCAAAGAGTGACAAATTGTGTGCTGCAGACAGATGATCAGGTTCTCCTTCTCCAAAAGCCGAGACGGGGCTGGTGGGTCGCGCCCGGCGGGAAGATGGAGAGCGGTGAATCAGTCAGAGATTCCGTCATCAGAGAGTACAGAGAAGAGACGGGAATTTATATATTAAATCCGCAGTTAAAAGGCGTGTTTACCTTTATTATTAAGGAACAGGAACAAATCGTGTCAGAGTGGATGATGTTTACTTTTGTCGCCGATTCCTACACGGGGCGGAATGTCGCTGAATCAGAGGAAGGCATTCTGAAGTGGCATGACGTGAAAGATATCCACAGCCTTCCGATGGCACCCGGAGACGGACATATCCTTGATTTTATGATCAAGGGCCAAGGGCTTTTGCACGGCACCTTTACGTATACGCCGGACTTCGAGCTGCTCAGCTATCGTTTAGATCCGCAGCTTATCAAGTAAAAGAAAGACCTCAGGGGGGAGAAAGATGAGTGTGAATGAAAATCATGATATTCAGCTCGTCATCATAACGGGAATGTCTGGAGCGGGGAAAACCGTCGCCATTCAAAGCTTTGAGGATCTCGGCTATTTTTGCGTCGACAATCTGCCACCTTCCTTGCTGCCGAAATTTTTGGAACTGATGAAAGAATCAAGTTCAAAAATGAGCAAGGTCGCGCTTGTCATGGATCTGCGGGGACGTGAATTTTTTGACAGGCTGATTGAGGCGCTGGATGAAATGGCGGAAAATCCGTGGATTACACCGCGCATTCTCTTTTTAGATGCGAAGGATTCCATCCTTGTGACGAGATACAAAGAAACGAGACGTTCTCATCCGCTGGCCGCTACCGGGCTTCCTCTCGAAGGAATCGCACTGGAGCGCCAGCTGCTTGAAGAATTGAAAGGGCGCTCTCAGCTGATCTATGACACGTCGGATATGAAACCGCGTGATCTGCGCGAAAAAATAGTGGCGCATTTCGCCACGAACCAAGGTGAGACCTTTACAGTGAACGTGATGTCATTCGGTTTCAAATACGGTCTTCCGATAGATGCCGATCTCGTGTTTGATGTAAGGTTTCTGCCGAATCCGTTCTACATTGAAAGCATGAGGCCGCTTACGGGGAAAGATGAGGAAGTCTCATCTTATGTGATGAAGTGGAATGAAACACAAAAGTTTATCGAAAAGCTTGTTGATCTGCTCGGCTTTATGCTTCCGTCTTATAAGCGGGAAGGAAAAAGCCAGCTTGTCATCGCGATCGGCTGTACGGGCGGCCAGCACCGCTCTGTTACACTCGCTGAGTATCTGGCTGATTACTTTAAAAAGGATTTCTATACTCATGTTACTCACCGGGACATTGAAAAGAGAAGCCGAAAATGAATAAGAAGCCGAAAATCGCAATCTTCGGAGGCGGAACGGGTTTGTCTGTGCTGCTCCGCGGATTAAAGCATAAGCCCGTTGATATTACGGCGATTGTGACCGTTGCTGATGACGGCGGAAGTTCAGGCCGTCTGCGGGATGAACTTCAAATTCCGCCGCCGGGTGACATCCGTAACGTACTGGCTGCTTTGTCAGATGTTGAGCCGCTCGTTGAAAACCTGTTTCAGCACCGTTTCAACAAAGGAAGCGACTTAACCGGACATTCGCTCGGCAATTTGATTTTGGCAGCGATGACGAATATAACCGGTGATTTCTTTCACGCTGTCACCGAAATGAGCAAAGTGCTGAATGTCCGCGGCAGAGTATTGCCGGCTGCCAACACCAGCGTCGTTCTTCATGCCGAAATGGAGGACGGGCAGGTCGTCTCCGGAGAATCGACCATTCCTTCTTACGGCCAGCGCATTAAACGGGTGTTTCTTACGCCTGAAAAAATTGATCCGCTGCCGGAGACGATTGACGTGATCCGCCAGGCCGACTTAATCATTATCGGCCCGGGAAGCCTGTATACAAGCATTCTCCCGAACCTGCTCGTGCCGAAAATCGGAGAGGAAGTCGTCAAGGCTGCGGCCAAAAAAGTATATATCTGCAATGTCATGACGCAGCCCGGCGAAACGCTTCAATACAGCGCGGCCGACCATGTTAAGGCGCTGAACGATCATATGGAGCAGCCGTTTATCGATACGATTTTAATCAATAATGAAGATATCCCTGACGAAATCAAAAGCAAATATGCGAAAGAGCTGGCCCGGCCCGTTGAATTTAACGTTGAAAAGCTGAAAGCCATGGGGCTTGAAGTGATCAGAGACCAGATTATCACGTATAAAAATGGCGTAATCCGTCACGATACACATAAAGTGGCTTCTCTTCTCGTCGATTTATTAAGGGACTAGAGGTCTTTTGAAATGAGGTGGCTAATATGTCATTTGCATCGGAAACCAAAAAAGAACTGACGAATCTGGAAGTGAAGGACTGCTGCGCCAAGGCGGAGCTGTCCGCGCTGATTCGGATGAACGGTTCATTGTCATTTTCAAACCGCCATCTCGTGCTTGACGTTCAAACCGAAAATGCGGCGATTGCGCGCCGTATTTATACATTGCTGAAGAAACAATATGATGTATCGGTCGAACTGTTAGTCAGAAAAAAAATGCGGCTGAAAAAAAACAATGTTTATATTGTACGCTTTTCTGAAAATGCAAAGCTGATTTTGGAGGAATTGAAAATCCTCGGGGAGAACTTTGTATTCGAGAGGAATATTTCTGAGGAACTGGTGGCGAAACGCTGCTGCAAACGTTCTTATATGAGAGGGGCGTTTTTGGCGGGGGGATCCGTGAACAATCCTGAAACATCGTCATACCACTTGGAAATCTTCTCGCTTTATAAGGAACATAACGATTCATTATGCGCGCTGCTGAATGAATTCCATCTGAACAGCAAAACGCTTGAACGGAAAAAAGGCTATATTACGTACTTAAAAGAGGCGGAAAAAATCACTGAATTTCTGAATGTCATCGGCGCCCACAATTCACTGCTTCGCTTTGAAGATGTGCGGATTGTCAGAGATATGAGAAATTCGGTGAACCGCCTCGTTAATTGTGAAACAGCTAACTTAAACAAAACCATCGGGGCTTCGCTCAGACAGGTGGAAAATATTAAATACATTGATGAACGGATCGGTCTTGAAGCGCTGCCGGAAAAGCTTCGCGAAATTGCGCAGCTGCGGATTGATTATCAGGAAGTCACGCTGAAAGAACTTGGGGAAATGGTTGCAAGCGGGAAAATCAGCAAATCCGGCATCAATCACAGGCTGAGAAAGCTCGATGAAATTGCAGAACAGCTGCGTACAGGACAAAGCATCACTTTGAAATAACCGTACAGAAAAGGGGAGATCTTATGGTTCAGGAGAAAGTGGAAGTGCGTTTAAAGACGGGATTGCAGGCGCGTCCCGCTGCATTGTTTGTACAGGAGGCAAATCGTTTTGCATCAGATGTGTTTCTTGAGAAAAACGGCAAGAAAGTGAATGCCAAAAGCATTATGGGATTAATGAGTCTGGCGGTCAGCACGGGGACGGAAGTCACTCTGATCGCTGAAGGCGACGATGAAAAGGAAGCGCTGGAAAAGCTGTCCGCTTATGTGCAGGAAGAAGTGTAAACACTTTGTAAGGGGGACGGAACGATGAATGAGTTTCTGAAAGATTGTTATCAAACGATAGGCTGGGAAAAGGATTCCCTCGATTTCAGCAACCTGCCGGAGTTTTTAAAGGCGCTCGCGTATCGGTTTCCGTTTGAAAATCGCGCGGTTTTGTCCAAAAAAGAATATGACGTCACGAAAGAAGGACTGTGGCGGCACATGGTGAAGGAACCTCATGGCGGCCTTTGTTATGACTTGAACGGACTGCTTTATTTCATACTGAAAGATGCCGGATTTGATGTCAAATTGATCCGCGGAACGGTCTGGAAAAACGGCTGGGCGCTGCCCGGCACACATGCGGCCGTGCTTCTTTCCGCCGGGGGGAGTGAGTACATCGCTGATGCAGGCTTCGGCCTCAATCTCGCCATGCAGCCTGTGCCGATTTCGGGAGACGAGATGGTATCAGCGGCCGGCGCGTTCCGTGTGAGGATAGAAGAGACGGAATTCGGGACATACGTGCTTGAAATGAACAAAGGGGACGGCTGGCAGACAGGTTACGCATTTTCGCTTGAAGAAATCGATGAAAAGGACCTCAAGTCTATGAAACAAACAATCTTTGAACATGAACGCTCTCCTTTCAACAAACGCCTGCTTGCTTCTAAGCGGACACCGGAAGGGCACATGGTTCTGTCTGAACGCAATATAACAATAAAAAAACACGATGGCACAGCGGAAAACAGCAGAATAGACCGATCAGAGTTTGAAGAAAAGTTTAATACTCATTTTATGTAAAGCCTGCAGATTTCCTGCAGAAAAAAACGGCCTCCCGCAGGGAAGCCGTTTTTTGTTTCGGTTTATCTGATTTTCGTAAAGGTTTTATAATGATCTGTTGTCTTATAAATCAGCCAGTCGCTTGAGTAAAGAATCCGGTCTGAATTTCTGAAGCCTGATGTATAGTTAATATCCGCTTCACGCCACGTCCGCCCGCTTTTGGCCGGGAGTTTGCCTTCCCTGTTTGAGAAGATGTCTCCGCCGATGCTTTTCCCCGGAGCGACGTCTGCAAGGTTCCCTTTTGATGCTACCCAGCCGAGGGCCTGTGCCTCTGATTTTGTAATGTAATTATCAGGAAGTTTGTGATATGTCAGAAGATAATCCGCAACCCCGTCAAATGTGTTGATAACCTGTGCTTCTGTGTGTGCCTTGTGAGACGGTGTTTCCGTCTTGGCATTCGTTGAAAACAGTATCCCCGCCGCCGAGAAAAGCACCAGTAAACATACGGAAATCCATGATAAACGTTTTTTCAAAGCAATACCTCCCATTTTTCATCATGTGAAGCTGATTCCTTTTTATTGTATCAGCATCGAAAGAAAGGAATAGATAGAATTTAAAAATAGTACTTTTGATCCAGCGAAAAATAAACCCCGGCTGAACCAACCGGGATTTTTCCTCTCATTGAAATTCTTTCGTGAGGTTTTTCGGTGTTTTTCCGTATACGGCGTCAATCATGTTTTGGGCGGCTTGCTTGAACATATTCAAACGGATTTTAGCCGTTGCTGACCCGATATGCGGAAGCAATGTGACGTTTTCCAGCTGGAGGAGCGGATTGTCTTCACCGATCGGCTCTTTTTCAAATACATCTAAACCGGCGCCTTTTATCCAGCCCTCCTGCAATGCGCGGATGAGCGCTTTTTCATCAACCGTCTTTCCCCGGGAAATATTGACGAAAAATGCCGTATCTTTCATCATTTTAAATTCCCGTTCTTCTATCATATGATACGTTTCGTCAGTAAGCGGCGTAATTAAAAGCACAAAGTCTGACGTTTTCAGCAGTGTATCTAAGTCGGCATATGTAACGCCGAGCTCTTTCTCAGCATCCGGTTTTCTATTGCGGTTATAGTATAACACGTCCATATCGAAGCCGAATTTTGCCCGTTTGGCTGCTTGTTCACCGATTCTGCCCATGCCGATAATGCCTAATGTCTGATGGTGGACATCCATACCGAAAAGGGATTCTTCCTCAACAGTTCCCCATTTGCCGGCCCGGATGAATCGATCCAATTCGGCAACCCGTCTGGCGGAAGACAGGATTAATGAAAAAGCCAGATCAGCGACCGTGTCATCCAAGGTGTACGGCGTATGTGTGCCGACGACCCCGCGTCTTTTCATTTCTTCTATATTAAAATTATCGTAGCCGACTGAATTGTTGCTGACGACTTTCAGTTTCGGCGCGTGATCCAGCAAATCACTGTCAATCGCCGTTCCGGATGTCAGCAGCCCTTCAGCATCCTTCATTTTCTCGTACAATTCTTCTTTTGAAATGGTATCTTCTTTCCAGATGTCATAGCGGCAATGCTCGCCTATCATTTGTTCGACTTCCGGCGGTATCGGTTTTGCGATGAATACATATGGTTTCAACGGGGCTTCTCCTCCTTTGTCTTTCATCTCTATTTTATTATATAAGAGAAGCGGTAAAGTGAGAAATATTCAAACGCATTCGGTGAATTTCTGGTTCTTTTGAACCCAAAATGAAAAGAAGAAGAGATATACATGTGTGATTTCTCCAATCCATAACAGAATCCGCCTATATTTCTAAAGGCAAAAGCGCGGGACCGCTGTTTTCAAAAGCTTTATAGGTTTGTATAAAGATAAATTTTATTATTTTTGAAAGATATAAATGAATATAATCTGAATTTACAGTTAAATTATCGTGTCTTTTTTTGAAAGCGCTTTTGAGGCCTTTTTCTGTGCTATAATTCCTTACTGTAAGCTGGGTAAGAAGGCTTGCAATACAATCGGATGGGAGATGATTAGAAAAATGGTTTCTTTATCAAGCATTTTGGAGCACAACCAGCAGTTTGTCCAAGAAAGGAAATATGAACCTTACCAAACGACAAAATTCCCGAAAAAAAAGCTTGTCATCGTATCCTGTATGGATACAAGGCTGACGGAGCTTCTGCCGCAGGCGATGGGACTCAGAAACGGCGATGCCAAAATCATAAAAAACGCGGGAGCCATTGTTTCTCACCCATTTGGAAGTGTCATGCGGAGTATTTTGGTTGCCGTTTATGAACTGCAGGCTGAGGAAGTCTGCATCGTAGGTCACCGCGAGTGCGGGATGTCGGGATTGAATGCGGCTTCCATATTAAATAAAGCAAAAGAGCGCGGCGTGGAGGAGAAATGTCTCAGCCTTTTGCAGCATGCGGGAGTCGATTTGGAGACATGGCTGTCCGGTTTTCACAGCGTCGAAGAAAGCGTGGCTCACAGCGTGAATATGGTCAGGCACCATCCGCTCCTGCCTGAAGAGGTGCCGGTGCACGGGCTGGTGATTGATCCGGGGACGGGGACGCTGGATGTTGTGGTTGACGGTTATGAAACAGTCAAAGGGGGATGCAGCTGACCATGCAATTTTACGGCAGATATTATGGATACAATTTGCAGAAATTTCAGAAAGACTTGGTCGCAGGAATTGTCGTCGGAATTGTAGCAATTCCTTTGGGCATGGCCTTTGCCATCGCCTCCGGGGTCGGTCCGGAATACGGGCTTTATACCGTTATTGTGGCCGGAATTCTGATTTCGCTGTTAGGCGGCTCTAAATATCAGATCGGAGGGCCTACGGGGGCGTTTGTTCCCATTTTATTTGCCATTGTGATGCAGTATGGTTTTGAGAATTTACTTGTCGCCGGTTTCATGGCAGGCGTGATGCTCGTCCTGTTCGGCGTATTTAAGCTCGGGAAGATTATGAAATTCGTGCCGAAGCCGGTGATCGTCGGATTTACGGCCGGAATCGCAGTGCTGATTTTCTCAGAGCAGATCGCCCATTTTCTCGGTCTGCGCGATATTCAAAAGCATGAAAGCTTTATCCTTAACATTGCGGAGATCGGCAAAAAGATCGGAACCTTTAATTTGTACAGCATTTTGATCGCGGGAATTGCTTTGGCCATTTTGCTGTTATCAGCCAGGCTGATGCCGAAGATTCCGGGTGCGCTTGTGGCGCTGCTTGTATCTACAGCCGCGGCGGTCGTGTTTTTCCCTGACAAGATGGCGACAATCGGTTCTGCTTACGGAGAGATTCCGCGGCAGCTTCCGGCTTTTCAGCTTCCTGATTTCTCAATTGATAACATGATAATGATGTTTCCGTCGGCTCTGATCATTGCGCTTCTCGGCGGGCTTGAATCCATATTATCGGCAATGGTCGCGGATAATATGAAGGGATCACGGCATGACAGCAATAGGGAGCTTGTCGGGCAGGGCATCGCCAATATGGCCGCGCCGCTTTTCGGCGGCATACCGGCAACGGGAGCGATTGCGCGAACCGCAACAAATATTAAAAACGGCGCAGTTTCTCCGATTTCCGGTGTTGTCCACGGAGTCACCGTCCTCCTCGTCCTGCTCGTCTTCGCCCCGCTTGCCGTTCACGTACCGCTGGCAAGCATGGCGCCGGTATTGATGGTTGTGGCTTGGAACATGAGTGAACGGAGGGAAGTCGCCAATATGATGCGGCTGAGAAACACTGATTCATTCGTACTGGCGGCAACCTTTTTACTGACGGTTCTGTTTGATTTAATCATCGGCGTGTCTGCCGGTCTCGTGCTTGCCTTTGTTTTCTTTATCAGAAAAATGAGCGAATCGACAAGCGTCAAAACACCGCATGCCGCCGTCAAATCGGTTAAAAACGATTCGTCCGTCAGCACATATTCCATTGAAGGGCCGCTGTTTTTCGGTTCGATTGATTCATTGGAATCATCATTGCTGGAGAGGCTTCAGGAAAAGCCGAAAACGCTTATCCTGCTGATGAATAATGTGCATTACATGGATACTTCCGCAGAAGCGGTTCTGGGGAATGTCATGAACCGGATCAAACGCCATAACGGCAGATTGATGATCGTCGGATTGCAGTCTCAGCCGAGGGAGCTGATCCGAAAGACGGGGCTGTTTCATAAAATCGGAAAACAGCACTTCTTTGAGCATCAGGACGAGATAACGGGATAAATTCAGGTGCGGCCTGTCCATGAAAAAGCGGACAGGCCGTGTTTTTATTCGGTTTCAAAGCGTTTAATCAGTTTTTCCTGATGGGCTCTCATCGCATCTTCTAAAGTGATTCCGTACTTATCGGCGAGGATGGCGAGGTTTCCGAGGACATCACCCATTTCTTCCATCAGCTCCTGCCTGCGTTCTGACTGGGTCGCGTCCTTTTCATCCGGCCGGTCCCTGCCGATTTCATATGCTCTTACCGCCCGGGCGAGCTCACCCGCTTCTTCCATTAAAAAGCCGATTCTGATAAATGGTCCGTACGCCGTCCATCCTCTTTTTTCGTAAAAGTCTTTCAGCCATTGTTCTGTTTCAGCGATCTGCATGTGAAACACTCCTTATGTCCTGTATGATTCTTATTGATATTATCATATAGAGATGGGACAATATATAGTGTATTTTGATTTATTGATGTACATATATAGATGCGGAGATGAAAAAATGAAAACGATTTGTGTATTTGCGGGATCAAATCTGGGGGTAAATGAAGAATACAAACGCAAAGCGGCCGAACTCGGTGAATATATGGCGGAGCAGGGAATCGCCCTTGTTTACGGCGGTTCACGGGTCGGTCTGATGGGAACCGTTGCCGACGCGTTAATGGCAGGCGGCGGAAAAGCTGTCGGCGTCATGCCGAGCGGGCTGTTCAGCGGAGAGATTGTTCACCAAAATCTGACGGAGCTGATTGAAGTCAGCGGCATGCATGAACGGAAAGCGAAAATGAGTGAACTTGCCGACGGGTACATTGCCATGCCAGGCGGCTTCGGAACTTATGAAGAGTTATTTGAAGTGCTGTGCTGGGCGCAAATCGGCATTCATCAAAAACCAATCGGACTTTACAATGTGAACGGTTATTTTGAGCCGATGATGAAGATGGTCAAATACAGCATTCAGGAAGGATTTTCGAATGAATCTCATTTGAAGCTGATCCACAGCTCCTCCCGCCCAGATGAGCTGATTGAACAGATGAATCGGTATACATACCCGATTTTAGATAAGAAATGGCGGGAATTGTAAGGAAGATTCTATAAGCAGCCGTCAGCATCAAGATGAATCAGCTCCCATTGCCCGGAGCTGTTTTTTCTCAGCTGTTTGGCTAACACGTCTGTACCATTCGTGAGCTGAAAATAGACAAAACGGTAATGACCGCCGTCTGTTCCGTCAAAATCAATTGTTTTGACATAACCATTCTGCCGGACAGGCCACCTTTTTTTAATAAGCTTGCACCAGCTGCCAAATTTGATATCAAGGCTGGTTTCTGCATTGTGCTGCCACAAATGGTAAGCGGCACACAAAAAATCTTCACCATACCAAGTTATTCGTCCGATCAGAAACCGGCCATTGTGTTTTTCCAACTGGACAATACCGTGATAATAAGCGAAAAATGTGACGTTTTGATTTGAACCTTGAATGGTTTCGATCTCAACGAAATAGCGCAAGCCTTCAAGCTGATTCAATTTGATCAGGTGGGTCTGGCCGATACCTTCAAATGAGGCAAGAAAAGCTTTGTAGGAATGTTTCTTACGGCAGGCCGGAGAGAAAAAGGCAAGGCAAGCGGAAAAGGAATGCGGGCCTGGCCGACTGTACCGCACCCCCCGGCTTTTTCGTCCGTAAGATTTTCGGCTTCACGTAAAACACTAAAATAATGCAAGACCGTTTTTTCCGGAGCCAATGTGAGGGATTGGGGCAGATGAATGCTTTTCCAAGGCCTGTCAATATAAGGATTAAAAAAGGAACTTTCAATTGCTGTGTTCAGGACAGGCAGACAAGAGGGTCTGAAATATGTTTCGGCATCAACTGCTCTGTAGGAAGATGGTTCGGCGGTTGCATCTAAACCATTCTGATCGGAAAGTTCTCCGCCCATAAAATACCTTTTCTTTCCGGGGAAAAACCGTTTTCTCCATCTCATGCGTATCACGCCTTTCTTAAGGATAAGACATGTGTATGAGAATAAGATGAGAAAGAGACTGCGGTTGGGATTGAAAGAAGAACATCCATTTCCTCTGGGGAGATGGATGTTTTGCGGTTTGAAGTGTATGCGTTTACAACTTTTGCTGCGCGAATGTGTCTTCCGATATGAAATCATCCTGCTGCATCTTTTGTTTTTTTGACCCGATTCCAAAAATACCGACTGTCAGTGCACAAAGGAGCCAGCAGCCTGTGAAGAACAAGAAAACACTTAAAAATCCGTAGCCTGAATACAGAAAACTGACGACAAAGGGACCGGCTACATTCGCAAGACGCCCTACGCCGTAAGTGAGGCCATTTCCAGACGCCCTGGCTTCAACCGGATATAATTCCGGCGTATAAGCATATGCGATTGAACTGAACGTACGCTCAAACATATGCATGAGAAATCCGCATATGACAATGACCATCGGCAAAGGATTGATGCCGTAAATGAATCCAAGTCCCATAATAATGAACGATAAAACAGAAATGGCCCACTTTCGATCCACACGGTCAGAGATTTGCGACGCAATGAGAGCGCCAAGCGGGGCACCGATCGTTCCCAGAGTAACGTATACGATAGACTCATCCATTGATACGCCTTCTTTCACCAAAAGGGTGGGAACCCACGTGCCAAAGCCTTGAATGGCAATCGTGGAAGCTGCCCACATCGTCATTAAAACCAAAGTTCTTCCTGCTAAAGGCTTTTGAAATAACGTCCGATATGGAACGGATTTTACAGCGGTTTTTCTGCTTTTTAGAGCCGGAGCCGGTTCAGGCAGTTCACCCTTTTCTTTTTCTATTTTTGCTTCAAGCTCAAGCAGAATGCGGTGTGCCTGTTCGCTTTTTCCTTTCGTATCCAGCCATTTTGGTGATTCTTCCAGTTTTCTGGCGATCAGCGGAAAAAAAATACCGACCGCGCCGAATAGAAAGATAAACCGCCAGCCGTAAGAGGCGGACGGCACGACCAATTTAGCCACCCAGCCGGCTGCAGGAATTCCGCATATGCCTATCGTAATACAGATTGCCTGGTATTTTCCCTTAGTTGCGGATGGGAAAAATTCGCTGATATACGTACTTGCCACAATCGTTGTGGCGCCGATACCTAAACTCGTAAGAAATCTAAAAACACCGAGTATTTCTGGATTCCAAGACAGAGAAGAGAGGAGGGAGAAGAAAGAGAAAAAGGTGACAACCAGAATTAAACCTTTTTTCCTTCCGAAACGATCTGAAAACCATCCTCCGGCAGAGGCGCCGATAAACATTCCGAAATAGGAGACAGACGTAATAAAAGCGATGGTATGAGTGGATATGTTCCATTCCTTTAAAAGTGAAGGCGCCGCATATGAAAACGTATTTAAATCAATAAAATCAAAAAAGTAAGCGAATGAAAGGATAACGAGCACCGCTTGATGAGCCCTTGAAAAAGGCAGTCTGTTCAGTCGATTAGACGCGTTTACATTGATCATCTCGTATTCCTCCGTTTATCTTTGACTTGTCTGGGGGCTTGTATTAACCAATGTGATTCAGCGTATTCATGTTGTAACTTTGCTTAGTAAACACATAGCCTTCAGAGATTTTTCTTGCTGTGCGTACTACTTTAATCGTTGTTCCGTCCGGATCGGCATCTGCTTCGGTTTTTAAAATGCCGCTTGGATGCCCTAATCGGATCGTTTTTCCGGAGAATGAAAATTCAGATAATATCGTATCCTCCAATAACATGCCGGCGGTCGTGCATACCGCCCCTGTAATGGCTAAAGCTTGATGCGGTTTTTGCATGGACATCATACGAATGACAAGGTCCATCTCATGAGCGTGTCTTTTTATCCCTTTTGTATCAATATAATCCGCTGGAGATGAGATTAAAGTCAGTTTTGGTACGGCCGGTGATTTTGCCGAAGCCTCATGTCTTGAAGCGAATCTGCATTTCTCGGCTGCAATTGATCGGATTATTTCGAGCTTTTCCAATATATCCGGAGTATATTCGTCCGGAAGTTCTATGCCGGTAAGCCCCGCGTCCTCTGCTTTTACAAAGACAAGCGGATTGGCGTAATCAATAATAGATACGGAGATATTCCCATACGGTGTATCGAGAATATCAATAGGCTGACCGGTCGGAAACAGTTTTCCGGTCACCGCCCCTTCAGCCTGGTGAAATGAAAGATAAATAGGAGAAGCTGTACCTGGAACCCCCGGAATCGAGCAGTCTCCCTGATAATGAAATGTTCCGTTTTTGACTTCAACTTCTGCTGCGATCACTTTTTGCGTGTTTGTGTTTAAAATTCTGACTGTTGTCACCGGCTCTTCAGCCTGAACGAGCCCTTTCTCAATAGCATAAGGGCCTACGGCAGAAGAGATATTTCCGCAATTGCCTTTGAAGTCGGTAAATTTGTCAGTCAGACTGACCTGCGCAAATGTATACTCAACATCTGCGTCCTTTCTGGCGGATTTCTTAATAATGGCTGCCTTGCTTGTGAGAGAATGGCCGCCGCCGAGGCCGTCAATTTGTCTCTCGTCAGGACTTCCCATAATGTCTAAAAGAAAATCGCTCCATAGGTTTGTATCGTCTGGCATGTCTTTTTGAAGAATAAAAACGCCTTTGCTGGTGCCGCCTCTCATGACGGTTACAGGAACTTTTTCCATGCTGTCTCATCCTTACATCATTTTGTGTGGATAAAAAGGTACCGGTCCCTTTGGAAAATATCGTATGATAAATATGGATTATAAGTAAAACATATAATTTTTATAAAGTTGAATAAAAAACTTTTATAATAGGAGAAAATTTTATAGCAGAAAAATATTTTGGGGGATTTTATATGGATGAAAAGGATTGGGCTGTACTCATTACATTATTCGAGGAAAAAAATATGACGAAGGCGGCAGAGCGGTTATATATGACACAGCCGGCGTTAAGTTATCGGCTCAAAAACCTGGAATCGCAATTCGGAGTGCGCCTCTTTTATAAAAGAAAAAAAGGGATGGAATTCACTTCAGAAGGTGAATATCTGGTTGAATATTCGAAAGAGATGCTGCAGGAATTCAGAAAAATGAAGGATGATATGCTCAATATGAGCCATGAAGTCAGCGGGGTTCTCAGATTAGGAGTCTCAAGCAATTTTGCTCAGTATAAGCTCCCGGCGATTCTAAAACGGTTTTCTGATCAGTATCCGTCTGTTCAATTCCACGTCAATACGGGATGGAGTGCGAAGGTGATGGATCTGCTTCATCATTCCGGCGTGCACCTTGGGATTATGAGGGGAAATTATGATTGGCAAGGGGAAAAACAACTGTTAAATGAAGAGAGGCTGTACCTAATTTCAAAAACTGAAATTAACAGTGAGGACCTGCCCAAATTGCCGATGATTTATTATCAAACTGATGCCTCTTTGAAAAGTCTGATTCAAAAATGGTGGAATAATCAATTTACTGAGCCGCCTTTCATTGCAATGGAGGTAGACAGACAGGAAACCTGTAAAGAGATGGTGAAAAACGGTCTCGGTTATTCTGTTGTGCCGGAAATCTGTCTTCAGCCTTCTGATGAATTATACACATTGGCGCTGTCTTATAAAAATAACGAGCCTGTGATACGTGATACGTGGCTTATGTATGATTCTTCAGCGTTAGAATTGTCTGTCGTCAAAGCATTCATTACTTTTTTGAATGAAGATAAAGCATAAAAAACCTGCAAGAGTTTGAGACTCTCTTGCAGGCAGGATCTTACTTCTGGTCTTCCGTATTGCGTGTCAGCACTTTATCGATTAAGCCGTATTCTAAAGCTTCATCAGCTGATTTGAAGTTGTCGCGGTCTGTATCGCGCTCGATCACTTCAAGCGGCTGGCCGGTACGTTCAGCAAGCACTTTGTTTAATTTATCGCGAAGCAAGAGAATGCGTTTTGCCGCGATTTCAATTTCTGTCGCCTGTCCTTGCGCTCCGCCAAGCGGCTGGTGAATCATGACTTCACTGTTAGGAAGCGCGTAACGTTTGCCTTTCTCACCGGCTGCAAGTAAAAATGCTCCCATAGAAGCGGCCATCCCGATGCAGATTGTAGATACTTTCGGTTTAATGAACTGCATTGTATCGTAGATTGCCATACCGGCAGTGATTGATCCGCCAGGGCTGTTAATGTAAATGGAAATATCTTTTTCAGGGTCTTCCGCTTCAAGGAATAAAAGCTGTGACACGATGGAGTTCGCAACGTTGTCATCAATCGCAGATCCAAGCATGATAATACGGTCCTTCAAAAGACGGGAGTAAATGTCATAAGCTCTTTCTCCGCGGTTCGTTTGTTCAATGACTGTAGGTATTAAATTCATAATGCTCCTCCTTCACCTTTTAGGTAAGTATGTATTTACATGATACATTTTTGGTCAATAAAGGTCAAACAAAACGCTGACCAAATGCCAACCTTTTCTTCTAACACCATTTTTCCCAGAAAACAAAAAGTTCAAACAGCAAAGTGAAAATGGGTATTAACAACGCCGGCGCTTGAGAAAATGATATGCTTGAGCAGCCGAAATAGAACGCTGGCGTGCCGTACGGCTGATTAAGTTGTCTGACCTTCCAGAAACCGCACCGGCAAATATGTTTCCAGCGGCAAATCATCAAATTCGCCTTCAATTTCTTTTACTAAAATCTCGATGGCTGTTTTGGAAATCAATTCGATCGGCTGCTGGATGGTTGTCAATTCCGGAAGGATCGATTGAACGGTTTCGGTGCCGTCATAACCGATCACTTTTAATTGAGTCGGGATATCTTTTCCCCGTTTTTTGGCCTCGGTCATGACTGCTGCGGCCATCAGATCATCACTGGCAAAAATTCCGTCGGTGTCAGGCTGTTCATCGAATAACGATGAAATGATGTCACGGTCATGTTGATAAAAGGGTACTTCATATGTAATGGGCTGCCTTCCGTGTTTACGCATGACATCTTCGTATGCTTTTCTTCTGAGGTTTGCCGGTGTTTCGAGTTCAAGCGGGCCGTTGATATGGACGATGTGCCGGCACCCTTTTTCGATCAGCAGTTCCGCCGCTTTTTTTCCGCCGTCATAGTTGTCTGAGCCGACGACGGGAATTGAATCCGATAAGAAATGATCAATGGCGACAATCGGCAGATTTTGCTTATGATAATTGAGAATTCCCCGGTTGTAAGTCACAGCGATCACGCCGTCCACTTGGTTTCTTATCAGCATCTCCACATATTTTTCTTCTTTATCCTTTCGATGTAAACTGTTGCAAAGCAGCAGTTTGTAGCCCATGGACGTACAAATGCTTTCAATATGAAAAGCGAGTTCGCCGAAAAACGGATTGCCGGAGTTTGGGATGATAAGCCCTATTAAATTGGTTCTTTTACGGAATAAAGAGCGGGCGAGATCGTTTGGAAAGTAATTGATTTCTTCCATCGCCTTGTACACTTTTTCTTTTGTTTTTTCGCTGATATAGCCGCGGTTATTTAATACCCGCGAAACGGTTGTAGAGGAAACTCCCGCTATTTTTGCAACATCGTGAATGTTAGGCTTCATTCCCTTGCCCTCCTGCTTTACTGAAATGGCTTACAATTCTCGTCACGCACTTATTTTAGAGAATCGGGCTGACATGTGCAAGGAAATTCCATATTTCTGCTAGGGGTGCGTTTTGTTCGATTTGAATAATCAGAAAGTTTTATGTCAACCGATTGACATATGAAACCGGTTGACATACAATTCTTTATGAAAGCGCTTTACAAAGAGGGTGAAGGGAAGTGACGGCGGCTGTTTGCGTAATGCAGCTAAAGTGAAGTACCGGACAGCGCTAAAAAGAAAGCGCTTACTTTATAGCGGGTAGGAATGACGTGGCTCAGCGGTTCGGGAACGTGGAGTAAAAGGTCCTATTAAAGGAGCGGTGAAAATGAAAAACGCAAAAAGTCTGTATTGGAAACTGAGTGCTTATTTTTTCTTTTTCTTTTTTACTTGGTCTTCCAGCTATTCTTTATTTGCGATTTGGCTGGGGCAGGAAATGAATTTGAATGGATCATCGACAGGCATTATTTTTTCTGTAAACGCCGTATTTGCCTTGTGCATGCAGCCTCTTTACGGTTTTATTTCTGACAAATTGGGGCTGAAGAAAAAGATTTTATTTATGATCAGCTTTCTTCTCCTATTTACAGGTCCGTTTTATATTTTCATCTATGGACCGCTCTTACAGTACAATGTCTTTCTTGGCGCCATTGTCGGAGGCCTGTATTTGGGAGCCGGCTTTTTGGCGGGGATAGGCGCGATTGAAACGTACATTGAAAAGGTCAGCCGAAAATATCATTTCGAGTATGGAAAATCAAGAATGTGGGGCTCATTGGGCTGGGCGGCGGCTGCATTTTTTGCAGGACAGCTTTTCAATATCAATCCCAATATCAACTTCTGGATCGCGTCTGTTTCAGCCGTCATTTTAACGGCCATTATCATGTCTGTAAAAATCGAAATGACAGACCACGAGAAAAACAGAGCGGATTCGGTCCGGTTAAAAGATGTGGGGCGGCTCTTTTTAATAAAGGATTTTTGGTTTTTTATGATGTACATTATCGGCGTGACCTGCATTTACGGCGTATATGATCAGCAGTTCCCGATCTACTATGCGTCTTTGTTTCCTTCAGTGTCGATAGGCAACCAAGTATTCGGCTATCTTAATTCAGTCCAGGTATTTTTAGAGGCAGGCATGATGTTTCTTGCGCCTTTTATCGTCAATAAGTTCGGAGCGAAAAACAGTTTGATTTTAGCGGGGTTTTTAATGGCTTTCCGCATCGTCGGGTCCGGAATTGCAGTTGAGCCTGTAGGAATTTCATCAATGAAACTCATCCACGCACTGGAACTGCCGATTATGCTGATCGCCGTTTTTAAATATTTGGCGGCCAATTTTGATACGCGTCTGTCGTCCGTCCTTTATCTCGTCGGTTTTCAATTCGCATCTCAGGCAGGCGCGTCGATTCTGTCGCCGCTGGCGGGAGGATTATATGACAGTGCGGGGTTCCGGCAAACCTATCTCATCATGGGAATCGTCGTCTTTGGTTTTACCATGATCTCCATTTTTACTTTATTAGACTCGAAAAAAAACAGCAAGCGTGTGCAGGATTTACAAAAAATCGGATAGAGAGGATGTCGCAAATGGATAGAATTCAGCAGGCGGAGGAAGCTTTGAAGGAAGCAGAGGGTAAAGTGAAACAAAGATATCGGCTCGGGTACCACATTATGCCCCGGGCGAATTGGATCAATGATCCGAACGGGCTTATTCAGTTTAAAGGAGAATACCACGTCTTTTTTCAGCATCATCCGTATGATGAGAACTGGGGGCCGATGCATTGGGGGCATGTAAAGAGTAAAGATCTCATTCATTGGGAGCACCTGCCGGTTGCCTTAGCTCCGGGTGATGCATTTGATCAAAGCGGCTGTTTTTCGGGAAGCGCGGCCGATGATAACGGACGCCTTACTTTAATCTATACAGGCCATAATATGATTGATCAAGAGAAAGACCTTTTCTATCAAACTCAAAATATCGCGGTCAGCCAAGATGGAATTGTGTTTGAAAAGCTTCAGGAAAACCCCGTTATTGCGGCACCGCCGGAAGACAGCGCCCGTCATTTCCGCGATCCGAAAGTATGGAAGCATCGCGATGAGTGGAATATGGTCATCGGCAACTCCACAAAAGAAAACGTCGGACGGGTCGTTTTATACCGTTCATCTGATTTGCGTGAATGGGAATACGCAGGTGTTCTCGCCCAAAGCGACGGTCATCTCGGCTATATGTGGGAATGTCCGGATTTCTTTGAATTAGGCGGCAAACATGTCCTGCTGATTTCGCCACAGGGTATTGAAGCCGACGGCGATTCATATAACAATTTACATCAAACCGGTTATTTAATCGGTGACTATAATTATGAAACAAATAAATTTACACATGGCGCTTTTACAGAGCTGGATTACGGCCATGACTTTTACGCGGTGCAAACATTACTGGATGATAAGGGACGCAGAATTGCTATCGGCTGGATGGATATGTGGGAATCCGAGATGCCGACAAAAGCGGACGGATGGTGCGGTGCATTGACGCTGCCGCGAGAACTGACATTGCGTGATGATCATAAACTTTTGATGAATCCCGCAGAAGAAACCAAGCAGCTGCGAACAAAGGAATACCGGGAATGTGCAGGCCGGCAGGTATCAGGGAGTTACTTGGCAAAGACGTCCGAAGACCTGCTTGAAGTCCGAGTCGTGTTTGATATCAACGATTGCGATGCCGAATCCGCAGGTTTTAAGATTCGCGGCCTTGATGAAGAAGAACTTGTGCTTAAGTACAATCTAACGGATAAAAAATTGACACTTGATTGCACCAAAATGGGAAAAGCGAAAGACGGTGTGAGAAGAGTGCGGCTGGATGCAAGCGGCAAGCTGGCGCTGCGGATATTTATTGACAGATCTTCGATTGAAGTATTCGCCAATCATGGAGAAGCAACGATGACAAGCCGTATCTATCCGAAAGAGGGCAGATTGGGGCTTGAGCTGTTTTCTGAGAAAGGCGCTGTAAAGGTTGAGGAATTCACCTATTGGACGTTAAAAGACATTTGGAAAAAAAGCTGAAACGTGCTTTTTCTGAAGTGACTGGAAAAGTACTGAGCAGCTGAAATGACTGATCGCATCAGGCGTGTGAGCCTTTTGAAAAACAAGCCGTTATGCGGGGCGGGATTATGCTGCATGAGGACGCTGCATAATCCTGTTACTATACATACATCACTGCAGCATAAGCGCCGTAAAGTTCACTATTATTGAAAAAGTGTTGCTTTCTGCGTGTGTCTTTATTATAATATAAAGGTATCTGATTGAAAAAACGTGCGCTCGTAGCTCAGTTGGATAGAGCGGTGGTTTCCGGTACCACGTCTGTCGGGGGTTCGAATCCCTCCGAGCGCGTCAAGAGCATGAGATAGCTTTAAATGAATAAAGCTTAAAGAAGTCGAAAACCCTTGCCGTGCAAGGGTTTTTCTTTGTTTCGATGGACTTATTGGGAACACGCGAAAGCGTTAAAAAACGTTATTATTTCATTTCGTTTTACGCAAACTTTGCACATGGCTTTGAGTCGTATCAATACTAGCAAGTCCTAATCGTTTTGATACATCATAAATGGATCATAAGCCATAATGTCGTAACGACAGCAACCATAAAGTAATCTCCGTCAGTAAGCTTAGTACCATTTTTAATTAAGACGTTCGCAACCCAATTGGCTTTTGTTCCTTCTGACGCATTGAGAGCGACCTTCTTACCAACATTGTAATAAACCACTTTAAATAAATAATACACTAACGTACAGAACAAAAAGAGCAATATGAACTTTCCTATGAACAATAACACGATTCAATCACTCCTTCCTTACAATACCCATTATTTTCAAATGAGGATTTTGTTTAAAAGAGGATATAGCCTAGCCGAAAAAAAATCCCACTCGTTTAGTGTCCCGGTGGCTTTTCCTGCAGCGTGGCGGTTTATCCTTTATCCAAGCATGCCGTTTTTAGCAGCTTGAACATCGTCAAGAATACGCGCGATCTTATACAATAAACCTCTTGTTTTTTATGTTCATGAAAAGCTTCTTTTATTCTCCCGCTCTCACTTCCCGCCGGCTACTCATTCCGACTGACGGATCAAAGGATTATCAAAAAAACTTATATATCAACGTTCATAGAGGTATATGATACATTCTCCGAGCGTGTCAGTTAAGACGATAGGAAAAACCCCGCAAATAATAAATCCGCGAGGTTTTTTATTTTACCTTGTTTTGAAACTGTTAATGAATGTGTCCCTGTTATTTTCAGTGCCGGCAATCAGCCGCGCACTTTCACTGATCCGCTGTGCTAGAGCTTTTTGCGCCTTGCCTTCGAAGCTGTTCAATAAAGCTGAATAAACTTCATATAATTCATCTTTCAATGTGTCCATTTCGAATGTCGGTTTCAGTGTTTGGCGCACTGTTTCCAGTTTTGTTCCCGCTGCCTGCGTCATGACGGTTTTCAGCATTTGCCGCTGCAGCCTTTTCTTCATCGGGTCGTCCTTATGTTCTAAAAGTTCGTCTAATGTCGGCATTATGTATCCACCTCTATCATCTTAACCAGTTTGCGAGCATCTGGTCTTTTTCCTGAAATTCGTCCGCTATTTTATGTAAGAATCCGCCGATCTCTTCAAGGTCCGTGATCGCGGTCTGCAAAGAATCAATAAACGCCTGCTCAGCCTGAGTGTCGTAAAAAATCGGGCCTTTATCGTAGGATTGCGCAATATCTTCAATTGTATTGGTCACGTCCTGTGCTTGAAGCTGATCAAACAAGCCGTGTCCGACTTGGCCGTAAAATTCTGTTTTCAGCTCGGCGATTTTTTCATCGTGCTCCTGATAGGCGTTCTGCGCTTCTTTTTTCATCGTCCGCAAATCCTCAGTCATGGCCTGCACCTTTTCAGCCAGCTTCTTTGCGTTTTTCGGCGTTACTTTTATCGCGTCTCCGCTACCGATCGCACCGGCCGGCAGAAGAGCGCCGAGATTTTTATCGAAGACTAACTCATCTCCGTTCGGATTTGTGATGTTTCCGTTTCGGTCAAATATGAAATTCGCTTCGTTTAAGCCGTGTGTATCCGGATTTCTCAGAATGACGGTAGTAAAGAAATAAGCGAGATTCTTGCTGATCTGCTCGTTTAAGTTCCCATCAAGCCGCTGCTTTCGGCTGAACTGTGAGAGTGAGGGGTTTTTCGTATAAATCGTTGTCCCGTTGTGGCGGTCATATTCGTTCCAATAACCTGCCCCGACCATGTCGTCCGGATTGATAATTGACCGGATGTAAGGATCGTATATGCCGCTGTTGATGTCTTTCTGTGTTTCTTCATCGTGCAGTTTCACGACGGAAGGACTGTTAAACGCAACGGCATAAATATCATTATTCACCGCGCTGTATTCGGCCTCAGCGCCGCCGAGTGAATGGCCGGTTGTTGAAATAATCGTTGACGTTCCGGCATACTTTTTCTTTACGCTCCGTACCAGCTGATCGGCTTGATCGATTTGTGATGTTTTCGTTATCAGCTTATACTTTCCGGTTGTGAGCATGGCGTCTTGAGAGGGCGTTCCATTGTATTTTCCGAGTGTTTTCGAGGTATCCTTCGCGTCTTTTTTTACAATATAATACACTTCTTTTTTTGGATTATTTCCAAAAACAATATTCCCGCCGTCCGCTTTTACGCCGTCATTGATCGGGTCTTTTCCGATATCGGTTCCGGCAAAGGCGACGACCACGTTTTCGGGGTTTTTTGATTTTACCCATTTTCCGTTTTTCTTTTCAGCTTGTGACAGAACAACCGCGTCAAGTCCGGTATCGTTGTCCGATTTTATTTGATCGACGTACCATCTGGTGGGAGATTTAAATTTTAATGGCTTTTGTGTTTTTAAGTGATTTTTAAGAGTTTCATAATCATAAGATATCTGGCTTATATAAAAGTATTCTCGGTCACTGATATTTGTTACATTGATGTTTTTAGACATGTACAACACCCCGGAGTTGATGTAAGATTAATCTAAGAAAGGATGAGTTTATGAAGAAATACATAATTATCCTAATCTTTGTAATAATTATAGCATTAGGAGGTATTTACATGAAGTACCAACATGATAAAAAAGAAGCAGAACAAGAACTTTTTATCCAAGCGAAAAATAAAATGGAAAGCTATATAAAAGCTAATTACAAAAATATAAAGCAAATTACATACATTAACGATTATAAAATAAATCCTATGGGTGGTATTTCCGTGAAGGGATACTTGAATGGTAATAAGGAAAAAGAATTTTTTGGACTTTATGACAGAACGAATGATGAAATAGGAGTTTCGTCAGTCGATGCGGAAGAGAAACCTGAGTGTCAGGAAAAAGAGTGTGAATACTAAAAAGACGCTGGAATAGAGAAGAATTCTTTATGATTATTTTATTGATTTAGCTGGCGAAATTACAGTTTAGTGATATTTGAATAATGTAATACCAAACGAATTTGCCGGTTTATATGATCCTCCAGATGACAAAATAGGGAGCTCCTCTGTGGATGCGGAAGGAAAATCTTATGACGCCTAACTGGCGTCTTTATTTTTGTATTATTGGCTGGCCCCAAAAACTCTAACGGATAAATCCCTTTCCTTAAAGAGTAGCCATTCTTGTTTTTCTCTTTATAATACACTTCTTTTTTCGGATCATTTCCGAAAACAATATTTCCACAGTCAAAGATCGGGTCTTTTCCGATATCGGTTCCCGCAAAGGCGACGACCCCGTTTTCGTGGTTTTTTGATTTCACCCATTTTCCGCTTTTTGTCTTGATGCCTTTTGAGAATATAAAGTCATCAAGATCCGTATCAGAATCCTGCTTCACTTTCTCAACATACCAATATGAGGCTAACATTTTATAATTGTAAGCTGCTTGACTCAAACGATAATATACTTTTTTCCTTTTGGCATATATACATCACGTTTCTTATATTGTAAAATAATTCCGAAAGGATGATACGCATGAGAAAATACATTATTATCCTAATTGTTATAATTATAGCAGTGGGAGGTTTTTTCGTGAAGCATCAATATGATAAACATAAAAACGAAGAAAAACTTGTGATTGAGGCGCAAGAGCACATGAAGAATTACTTAAAAAAAGACTATAAAAATGTACAGGAAGTTCATTTTTCAAAAGACTACAATATCGATCCGACAGGCGGAGTCGAAGTTTCAGGCTACATAAATAATAATAAAGAAAAAGAATTTTCCGGTATATATGATCCAACGAACAAGGAGATAGGGATTTCAGTGGTCAATGCCGAAGAAAGGTAAAATACCCACCTCAGGATGAGTGGGTATTTATTTTGTTTAATTATCTTACAAAATTCGTGATATGTTTCTCATACAGTTCAAACCTATTCCTGAGATCAATCGCCTCTACCGTCTCATTTGTCGAGGTATCCCCGATATTAACGGTAACCGCATACAAATATCATGACAACTCAACGATAGGAAAAACGTCAGATCAGCATTTTACTCGCTTTAAGTTCCAATCTTAACTTGTCAGCAACAATCGCGATGAATTCTGAATTGGTTAGCTTTGCTTTTGACATGCTGAAAGTATATTCATATCAAGTTTTCGCTCATTTCGTTTACTTAAAAACGACAGTTATTTATAGGAAAGGGTTGATTTCCAAATGAAAAAGAAAAAGTACATAATTATCCTTATTCTAATAATTATAGCAGTTGGGGGACTTTTTAAGAAGCATCAGTATGATCAAAAGGAAAAAGAGATTGCGTTATTCGAAGAAGCCCAGAATCATATGGAAAAGTTTTTAACAACGAACTATAAAAATGTGGATGATATCCATTTTTCTAGGGATTACCATATTAATCCAATGGATGGTATTAGTTTAAAGGGTTATACGAATGGAAAAAAAGAGTTTGAAGGTCTGTATGATCCAAACAATAAAGAAATATTGTCGTATACGGTTGATGCCGAACCTAAAGAAGAATGTAAAGATAAGCTTTGTATAAGATAAATTAGCCCGCTCAATCAAGCTGGGCTAATTTTGTTTTATTGCTAGGATATCGCGAACCATCTTTCTAGTCCGCGAGCTGCATATGGAGCATGAAGCGGTAATGAATTTACACTAAACAAAAAAGACAAGGGTTCGGCATTGCCGCCCTTGTCTTTTTTGTTGAAGACCTTTTTTTTCGGGTAAACTTTATCAGAGGCCGCTCATTATTTGACAGTCCATTTTAACAGCGTTACAATTAAACGTGTAAATAGTTACATGTTTAAATAAACATAATATCTCGGGAGGTGATACGTTCTTGAATGAACCTTCTTTAAAAAAGTCATCAATGATTCAGTGAACGGCATCATTGATCCCGAGCATGTTTATTTCGGACTGTGCCTATGTTTGAAGCAAGCAGTGAGGCATATCAGTTTGCAGGACCGGCTGTTTATCGGGGCTGCGGTCAGATTGCCGGATGACATTCGGCTGGATATTTATGAAGTTCAATAATGATATGGAGAGTGAGTCGACATGGAAAACTTTATCGGAAGCCATATGATTTACACGTATGAAAACGGCTGGGAGTATGAAATTTATATTAAAAATGATCATACGATCGACTATCGGATTCATAGCGGTATGGTAGGCGGACGCTGGGTGCGCGACCAAGAAGTGAATATCGTAAAGCTGACAGAAGGCGTATATAAAGTGTCATGGACTGAACCGACAGGCACAGATGTTTCATTAAACTTTATGCCGAATGAAAAACGGATGCACGGGATTATTTTCTTCCCGAAATGGGTGCATGAGCATCCGGAAATCACCGTATGCTACCAAAATGATTACATTGATGTGATGAAAGAGTCACGTGAGAAATATGAAACGTATCCTAAATATGTCGTTCCTGAGTTTGCGGATATTACGTATCTCAATAATGCGGGAATCAATAACGAATCATTGATTTCAGAAGCGCCGTACGAAGGAATGACAGATGATATTCGCGCAGGAAAATTAAAATAATAGAAAAAACCCGGCTCAGATGCCGGGTTTTTTGTGTATGAAATCAGGAAATCCTACGACAGGGTTTTGGTCATGATAAAGTCGACTTGTTCGTCATCCCCCATAAAAAAAGAGTGTTCTCCCGTTTGGACAAACCCCATTTTTTTATAAAAGGCGATTGCGTTTTCGTTTTTTTCCCATACGCCAAGCCAGATTTTCTTTTTGTTGTGTTCGGCAGCGATTTTCACAGCTTCATTCAGCAGATATTTGCCAAGCCCGTGTTTCTGATGGTTTTTTCTTATATAAATTCTCTCAATTTCCAGAGAATCATCACCCATTTTTTCTGATTGAGCTTCATCCATGTTGATTTTTACATATCCCGCAAGATCATCATCATAATAGACAAAATAGAATTGTGAAGACAGATTGGATAATTCCGTTTTCAGCTTTTCAGTGTGGAATGCATTTTCCAAATAAGCCTTCATATTTTCAAGTGAATTTTGATCTGTAAATGTATCATTGAATGTGTCAATGCTTATCTCCCGGAGTGCTGTTATATCGTCGAGGCTGCATTTTTTTAATTTGATGCTCATGTTCATACAGCTCCTTTCTTATTTATGAAATATTGTAATTGCAATAAAAATACCGTATATTAAACATAACGTGATTTTGTTGTATTTGCAACATAAAATATGAAAATGAGGCCGGTAACATGAGATATGTTTTTTATATTTTGGGAATCATTATATTAACTTTTGGTATTTCTGTCACGATTCAATCTGATCTTGGAACGTCGCCTTTCGATGCGCTAATCGTGGGGCTGTCTGTACATGCTGGGCTGACTGTAGGAAGCTGGGAAATCATCATAGCTTTCCTGTTAATATGCTGCAATTCAATGTTAAAAAGACAAAGACCGGAATTTTCAGGGATGATTACGGCGTTTATAACGGGAATCGGGATTGATATGTGGCTGTTTTTCCTGCATCGTTTCATAGTGCCTGAACCATGGTACGAAAAAGCGGGTTGTTTTGCCATCGGTTTGGTTGTAATAGGGATTGGAACCGCGGCTTATTTGCACACAAATTTCGCACCGATCCCGGTTGATCGGTTAACGTTGATTATCCGCGAATTAACAGGGAGAAGCATCTTTTTTTCAAGAACGGTCATTTACTTCGTGTTTTTCATATTGGCATTGATCTTAAAAGGTCCGGTCGGCATCGGGACGTTATTAACCTTTTGTTTAGGAGGGCTCATCCTTCATTTCTTTATGCCGATTACAGGAAGATGGATAGACGGTATTTTAACAGCATCTCAAAAGCAGAAAGATAAGAAAAAATGGTATAATTAGTTTGTATGAACTTGTAAAAAAGGGGGAGGGATTTTTCATGGGCGGTCAAAGAAAGCTCGTTTTTTACGGTGCTGTCAGCGCAGATGGCTATCTTGCGCGGGAAAATCATTCTTTGGATTGGTTAATCGGGACTGAAGGTGAAGAAGACACCGATTATGCATCTTTCTATGAATCTGTCGATACGATCATTATGGGCAGAAAAACATATGATGAAATTATGACGTTATTTCCCGAGGAGTTTCTGTATAAGGGAAAAGAGTGCTATGTGTTTTCGCGGACATTGACCGGGCGTACTGAAAATGTGCGGTTTATTCATGAAGAGCCTGCCGGTTTTATACAAGCGTTGAAACGCCAAGAAGGCAAGCGGATTTGGATTGTCGGCGGGAGTGATTTGCTGCACCCCGTTTTGGAGGAAAAACTTGTCGATGAGTTTATCATTCAGGTCGCCCCTGTTCTGCTCGGCCGGGGAATTCCGTTATTTAAACCCAGAGATCGGGAGACCGGGCTGAAGCTGACGGATGTCCGGCGCTATAAACAATTTGCGGAATTGCACTATGAAGTGAGATAAATGAAATAGATGAAAGAAACCCAGTAAGGTTACCGGGTTTCTTTTTCATGTTTGTTTTTATGTTTTGAAATTGTGTGGGCCGGCCCGTATGAAAATCCTGCAGCCATGATGACAGCGCCTATCCACCTCACGGCATAGAAATCAGTGTCGCGCAGGAAGACAACTGAAACTAAGATCATCAGCGCCCCGATGATAACGGCAGCTGTGCCGATAATGCTTGATTTCTCCATATAAAAACTCCTTTATGAATGGTTAGATGATCAGTTATAAAGGAATATAACATATAAGGGTTAATATGGAAAATGATATTCTGCGAAGTTGAATGACTGAGGTCTGAACTGGGATGAAAACGAAACCCCAAGGGAACCTGATCCCTTGGGGTTTTTTTATGCTTGAAACAGGATGCGGCGTTTAGCGGAATCGGGATCACTTTCCGTCGAGACGGCTGTGTTGAAAATGAGCGTCTCACGCGAGCCTGTTTCATACTGAGGCCAATGGAGCTGATCGGTGTCCGGGTTTCCTTTTTTCGCAAAGGCCAGCCATGAGGATTGCATCAGCCTGGAGAGCTCTTTTGCATCTTCACCGAGCGGTTCCTTCAGCGTTTTTTTCAAAGAATCAAAGTTTCCGAACACAAACGGCAATTCCAGAGCGTGAACCGCTTTATGAAACGGCGGTGTTTCGCCATGCCAGTCAAAGCGGTACATCCAGACGGGTGCGAATCGCGATTGTCCTTGTGCGAAAGCGACAGCCGGCCGCCAGAATTTCAAATCCGTCATCATATCAATTTGTCCCGTTAAGGAATGAGGATATAAGGGTGCCGCTTGCAAATAGCCTTCTTCTCCAAGGTGATGGCGCAAATAATCGGCGTGCTCCTGTTCGGAATGAACAGGTGAATCAGGGGTGAAAAATAAATATCCTTCATCCCGATTGGTGCCGATGAGTATCGGTATGCCTTCTGCCGCACCGCCGTGAATCGCTTTTTCAGGTTCCTTCGGCAATGTGGCCGGATCTATGGCCGGCTGATAAAAAAGATGAAAAATATTCTGTCCCTTTATACTGTTCACTTTTCCGGCAGCTGTGAGAATGTCATCTGTCGGGAGGGTATGCAATTTGCTCATATCATCTGTCTTAATACCGGCCTCGCTGATAAAAGTCTCGGCAATGTCTTTTGCCATATCAGCAGTCATCGTCTGAGAGGCCCCGCTTTCTAAAATGACTTTATGAAACAGGCCTTTTGCGTCAGGCATTGCCATAAGGGAGGCGATGCTCATGCCGCCTGCCGATTCACCAAATACCGTGACGTTATCAGGGTCCCCTCCAAAAGCGGAAATATTGTCCTTCACCCAGCGCAGCGCGGCGATCTGATCGAGCAGGCCGATATTGCCGGGATACGCGTCAGAAATAGAAGACAAATGTAAAAAACCGAACGGCCCGAGCCTGTAATTAAGTGTCACCACAATGACATCTCCTTCAGCGGCAAGAGCAGACCCGTCGTAAATCGGTTCGCTTCCGGCGCCTAAAAAAAATGCGCCGCCGTGAATCCATACCATGACAGGCCGTTTCACACCCTCTGATTCTGGGGCGAACACATTGAGGTAAAGGCAATCTTCAGATTGAGGCGGAACTTCTCCGGAAAACGACATGGACAGCAAATCAGCGGGCTGCGGACAAACCGGTCCGAACGAGTCGGCATGTTTTACGCCGTCCCAAGGTGCGGGCGGCTCCGGCGCTTTAAATCTCAGCACTCCGACGGGCGGCTTGGCGTAAGGTATGCCCTTCCATGTGCGGACACCGCGGCCGGCCGTTCCTTTTAATGCGCCGCAGCGGGTTTGAACGGTAAGTTTTGTCATGACTTCATCCCCTTTTTTCTTTTCATTATATACAGAGATGAAGACATGAAGCGAATGAAATCCCTTTCATCTGCATATGATCAGTAACGTTTCCGTTCTAAAAATGATCTGACTTCCTGAACGGACAAGCCGAGTTCTTTTGCTTCCTGCATCAGCGCTTTCCATTCCTCAATGTTCGATTCAGTCAGTTTTCTGTTGCGGTAGGGTGCGGGCTCCGGCCGTTTTTCAGTCAGTTTGTTCGTAAAGGTGAACAGTTCTTCTTTCGGCATGCCTGACTGCACAGCCTGCACGAGATGAATGCGCCACTCATCTTCCGTGCCTCCCATGTGATGCAGCATCGTTTCGGCATCAAAAAGCTCCGTCAGATCGACTTGAAGGGTGGCGGACACTTTTTTAAGAAATTGGATGGACGGATTTGAGTGAACCCCCCGTTCTATCTTGCTTAAATAAGATTTAGAGACTCCTGCTTCGACTGCTAGCTGATTAATAGAGTAGCCTTTTCTTCTGCGGTATAAACGTATTATTCTTCCAATCATTGTGCTGAATTCTCCCCTGCATACTGACATTTTTCGTTCATTATAAGAAATTTTTCGTTCTTTATAAAATTTAAAATTGAAAGGTAAGTGCAGTAAATAAGAGGAAAATCACGATAATGTTCTCTAAAAAGAACCAAATGGCTTAATTTGAAATTTTCAAATTTCGAGCTTTTCTTTTATAATCCAATCATTAACAGAAGGGGGCGTTTAAGCCTGATGCAACAAGGATGAGGCTGTATATTACATGAATGAGAATATGAGTTTTAAAGAATTATTTGACATTATTAAGCACAGATTTTTACTGATTTTTATCATGACAGCAGCGGTGACGCTGATAACGGGATACATCCAATTCCGGGTGATTTCGCCCGTTTATCAGGCGTCGACACAAGTGCTCATTCATGAAACAAGCGGTGAAAAAAATTCGAATCTCAGCGACGTTCAGCTGAATCTTCATTACAGCACCACGTTTCAAACGATAATGAAAAGCCCGGTTGTGCTTGAGAAAGTGAAACAGACGCTGCATCTTTCTGAGACGGCATCCGCTTTAAAAGCGAAGATCACGACAAGCAGCGAAACCGATTCAGAAATCATCACCGCAGCGGTGCAGGATGAGAATCCGAAAAAGGCCGCCGCTATAGCGAACACGCTGATGAAGACATTTAAAAAAGAAGTCCGCGACAGGATGAATATAAAAGGCGTCATCGTTTTGTCTGAGGCGAAAGCATCGGAAAGCCCGATGGTCAAGCCTTCGCGCATCCGGAATATCATGATGGCATTCGGTGCGGCTCTTATGGCCGGTGTGACGCTTGCGTTTTTTCTCCACTTTCTTGATGAAACCGTTAAGAGCGAGCGGCAGCTCAGCGAAAAAACGGACTTGCCCGTTTTAGGGGTTGTGTATGATATCAAAAATCAGCAGACACGGTCTGATGAAAAACATTTCGGGGAGTGAGGCGTTTGGGATTCAGAAAAAAGAAGTCAAGACGGGGATTGGCTCAAATATCTGTTTTACATCACAAATCATTGGTGGCTGAACAATACCGCACCATTCGGACAAATATTGAGTTTTCCTCTGTCCAGACCCATCTGCGCTCCATTCTCGTCACTTCTTCCGTTCCGGGAGAAGGAAAATCATTCAGCGCCGCCAATCTTGCCGCGGTATTTGCGCAGCAGGAGAAAAAGGTGCTGCTCGTCGATGCGGATTTACGAAAACCGACGATACACGAGACTTATCAGCTTGAAAATGTACAAGGCCTTACGAATGTGTTAGTCGGAAACGCTTCCCTCGATGAAACGGTGCAAAAAACGCTGATTGACAACCTCTATGTCCTAACGAGCGGGCCGACGCCGCCGAATCCGGCAGAGCTTTTGTCCTCAAAGGCGATGGGAGAGCTGATTCAGGAGATGTACAGCCGGTACAGTCTTGTTGTTTTCGACTCACCTCCGCTTTTGGCGGTGGCTGACGGACAGATTTTAGCAAACCAGACGGATGGAAGCGTTCTCGTCGTTTTGAGCGGAAAAACGAAAATGGATACCGTCCAAAAGGCGAAAGACGCGCTCCAGCAGTCAAAGGCGAAGCTTCTGGGCGCGCTGCTGAATAAAAAGAAAATCAAAAAAACAGAGCACTACTCGTATTGAGCAGTGCAGGTGATGTCTCCTTACCTTTATCAACGGAGGCACTCGGCTCTGCTGTGGGCAGCGGTTTCTGCTGCTGCCTTAGATGCTGGTCGTCGGTGGCGGGGTGTGAGGACGGGTTAAATGCCCAATTTATTTTAATGCTGCATTGTTATCGTTTTAGCTGTTATGCCAGTTTTTTTACGAAAACCGTACCAGCTAAACCGATAAATGAGGAGGGGAAAGATTGACTTACCGGAGAAGACTTTCAATGATTTTTGCATTGGATACGTATCTCGTTTTACTTTCCGTTGTTATAGGATATCAATTTTTTGAGGATTCTTATCACTTTTATGACTCCGGAGCGTTATTACTGACCGCCGTGAGCATGCTGATCAGCCACCATGTATGCGCTTTTATGTTTCATCAGTATAAGCAGGTATGGACGTATACGGGAATAGGCGAGCTGCTTGATCTGCTGAAGGGGATCACTCTGTCCGCAGCCGTGACAGCCGCCGTCCAATACGGGGTGTTCCACACGATTTTGTTCCGGCTTTTAGCCGTCAGCTGGATGATTCAGCTCTTGTTTATCGGAGGAAGCCGGATGATTTCGCGCGTGCTGAAAGAAACGATCGGCAGGAAGCAAAAGGACTCTTCCCGGGCGCTGATCATCGGCGCGGGCGCAGGGGGGACGCTGCTCGCCCGTCAGCTTACGCAGAAAAATGATCTCGGGATCATGCCGGTGGCTTTTATTGATGATGATCAGACGAAGCATAAGCTCAAAATTATGGGTCTGCCCGTCATCGGCGGAAAAGAAAGCATTATGCCGGCGGTGCAGAGGCTGAGAATTCATCATATCATCATCGCCATTCCGTCTCTTTGCCCCCATGAGCTCCAAACGCTGTACAAAGAATGTGTGCAGACGGGCGCCCATATTAAAATCATGCCGCAATTTGATGAGATCCTGCTCGGAACGCAGGCTGCCGGAAACATCAGGGATGTAAAAGCCGAAGATCTCCTCGGCAGAAAGCCGGTCACCCTTGATACGAGCAAAATTTCTGACAGCATAAAGGGGAAAACGATTCTGGTCACGGGCGCCGGCGGCTCTATCGGTTCTGAAATCTGCCGCCAGATCAGCGCGTTTCTTCCCCATGAAATCGTCCTTCTCGGCCACGGGGAGAACAGCATTTATTCGGTGCATAACGAACTGTCCGCACGCTTCGGCAAAGAGGTGCTTTTTCACGCGGAGATTGCCGATATTCAGGACAGAGATAAAATCTTTACATTGATGAAGAAATACGAGCCGCACGTCGTCTATCATGCGGCCGCTCATAAACATGTGCCGTTAATGGAACATAATCCGGAAGAAGCCGTCAAAAACAATATTATCGGCACGAAAAATGTCGCCGAAGCCGCCGATATGTGCGGAACAGAAACATTCGTGCTGATTTCTTCTGACAAAGCGGTCAATCCGGCCAATGTCATGGGCGCGACGAAGCGGTTTGCGGAAATGGTCATCATGAACCTCGGAAAGGTCAGCCGCACCAAATTCGCCGCCGTCCGTTTCGGAAATGTGCTCGGAAGCCGCGGCAGCGTCATTCCGATTTTTAAAAAGCAGATTGAAAAAGGCGGACCCGTCACCGTCACGCATCCGGCGATGACAAGATATTTTATGACGATTCCCGAAGCGTCAAGACTCGTCATTCAGGCGGGGGCGCTTGCAAAAGGGCGGCAGATTTTCGTTCTGGATATGGGAGAGCCCGTCAAAATCGTCGACTTGGCAAAGAACCTGATTCATTTATCAGGCTATACGACAGAACAGATTCCCATTGAATTCTCAGGCATCCGCCCGGGAGAAAAGATGTATGAAGAACTGCTGAATCATAATGAAGTACATACGGAACAGATTTTCCCGAAAATCCATATCGGGAAAGCGATCGACGGGGATTGGGGCGTGCTCATCCGTTTTATGGAGGAATTCAGCCGTCTGCCTGAAGATGAGCTGAGAAAACGGCTGTTTGAGGCGATTGAATCAGTACATGAAGAAGCGGCCGCAGGCGTGTGATGGGAGGACAGAAAGATGACGAAAAAAGTATTATTCTGCGCCACAGTCGATTATCATTTTAAAGCCTTTCATCTTCCGTATTTTCAATGGTTTCAGGATATGGGCTGGGAGGTGCATGTCGCGGCAGGCGGTCATATGAACCTTCCGTTCGTTGATAAAAAGTTTTCCATTCCGATCCGGCGCTCCCCGTTTCATCCCGAAAATCTTTCTGTTTACAGGCGGCTGAAGCAGCTCATTCAAGACAACGGCTATGACATGATTCACTGTCATACGCCGGTCGGCGGCGTACTCACCCGCCTTGCTGCGAGACAAGCGCGCCAAAAAGGGACAAAGGTGCTGTACACTGCGCACGGCTTTCACTTCTGCGACGGAGCGCCTCTGAAGAACTGGCTTCTTTATTACCCGATCGAAAAATTTCTCTCTTCTTATACAGATTGTCTCATTACCATTAATGAAGAAGATTTCGAACGGGCCAAGCAAATGAAAAAAACGGATTGCGACGCGAAAAAAATACACGGCATCGGTGTTAATACAGACAGGTTCTGCCCTGTGAGCCGGGGAGAAAGTGAACGGCTGAGAAAAAAACACGGCTTCAGCGCCGGGGAATTTATCCTCGTATATCCCGCCGAATTAAACGGCAACAAAAATCAGGGTATCCTCATTGAGTCTGCGGCCTTGCTGAAGCGCAGCATCCCGGAGCTGAAACTCGTGTTTGCCGGAGAAGGCGCGATGGAAGAGCCGTACAGAAAAAAGGCTGAATCACTTGGGGTATCCGACATTGTGCGATTTTACGGTTTTTGCCGCGACATTCATGAGCTGATTCAGCTTGCCGATCTGTCTGTCGCCTCAAGTCTCCGCGAAGGGCTCGGTATGAATCTGCTTGAGGGGATGGCTGCCGAAAAGCCCGTCGTTGCCGCGGACAACAGGGGGCACCGTGAGATCATCGAAGACGGTGTGAATGGTTTTCTCGTGCCGGCCGGAGACAGCGCAGCGTTTGCCGATCGGATTGAAAAGCTGTACCGCTCCCCCGGCCTGCGAAAAGCAATGGGGCAAAAAGGGCGCAGTACGGCGGAATGTTTTTCAGAAACACGCACGGTAAAGGAAATGGCGCATATTTACGCCGGCTATATGGATAAAAAGGAGAAAAGCGTATGAATGCAGGAGCACAACCGAAAATTTCCGTTATCATGGGGATTTATAATTGCGAACAGACTTTAGCGGAGAGTATTGAATCCATCCTGAGCCAATCTTATAAGAATTGGGAACTGATTATGTGTGATGACGCATCAACTGACGGAACGTATCAGATTGCGCGCCGCTATGCGGACCATTACAGCGACCGGATCACGCTGATTCAAAATAAGACAAATCAACGGCTTGCCGCTTCGCTGAACCGCTGTCTGACATACGCAACGGGGGATTATATCGCCAGGCAGGACGGTGATGACATATCCGTCCCGAGAAGATTGGAAAAACAGGCCGCTTTCTTAAACAAGCACGCCCACTATCAAGTCGTCGGCACGGGTATGCTCGTATTTGACGAATTCGGCGTCAGGGGCGCCCGGCTTTTGCCGCCCGTGCCGAAACCGGGAATTATGGCGAAAGGCACACCGTTCTGCCACGGCACCATTATGATGCGGGCCGAAGCGTACAAAGCGCTCGGCGGCTACCGGTCAGTCAGGCGGACGCGGCGGATGGAGGATATCGATTTGTGGCTGCGCTTTTTTGAAGCGGGTTTTCGAGGGTACAACCTTCAGGAAACGCTGTATAAAGTCAGAGAGGACAGCGATGCGTTTAAACGGAGATCGTTTACGTATTCCATTGATAACGCGGTGCTCGTTTTTCAGGCGTGCAGACGGCTGAAACTGCCGCTTTCCCATTACGTGTATATCGCAAAACCGCTCATCCGCGCTATCACGCCGCCCGCGGTCATGAACCGTTATCATAAAAACAGGGACGTCCGCCAAAAAGAAGGGCTTGCCGAACATGACTGACAAACCGGCGCGGGTGCTGCACATTTTCAGCGGGATGAACAGAGGCGGCGCAGAAACGATGATGATGAATTTGTACCGGAAGATGGACAAAACGAAGGTGCAATTTGACTTTTTAACCCATAGGAACGATCCGTGCGCTTATGATGAGGAAATTCTTGCTCTCGGCGGACGGCTTTTTTATGTGCCGAGCATCGGCAGCACAAACCCGATTACTTTTGTGAAACAGGTCAAACGGGTGATTCAGGAAAAAGGACCGTTTGCCGCCGTGCATGCTCATACCGATTTTCAGTCGGGATTTATCGCATTGGCCGCTCGTTTAGCAGGCGTCCCCGTGCGGATCTGTCATTCGCACAGCACATCGTGGCGGGGGCGGTCGTCCGGGCTCGGCAAGATGCAGATGTTTGTGTTCCGGCGGCTGATTACGGCCAATGCCACCGCACTGTGCGCCTGCGGAGAAGAAGCGGGCCGTTTCTTATTCGGAGAACAAAAAGGCGTGCGGCTTTTGCCGAACGGCATTGATCTTGACTTATTTGCCGGCGGACGCGCGGACATAGAATCTGAAAAAAGGAAGCGGGGCATTGCCGCCGGCCGATTGGTGATCGGTCATATCGGCCGCTTTACAGAGGAGAAAAACCACGAATTTCTGCTTCGGCTGGCCGCTGATATGAAAGAGCGGGGCATCGGTTTACAGCTGATCCTCGCCGGAGACGGTCCGCTTCGCACCGATATGGAAAAACTGGCGGAGAAGCTGGGGCTTGATGCTGCTGTGCGTTTTATCGGTGTAGAGGATCGCGTTCATGATCTGCTGAAAACGCTGGATGTATTTGTCATGCCGTCTCTTTATGAGGGGCTGCCCGTCACGCTTGTTGAAGCGCAGGCCTCCGGGGTGCCGTGCGTCATATCAGACGGCATTACAGAAGAAGCCGATGCCGGGCTCGGGCTGGTCAAAAGGCTCAGCCTCAAAGAACCGCCTGAACGATGGGCATCCGCGATTTTGCGGGCAGCTGAGGCGCCAAAGCCTGGCAGGGCGCGCATTAAAGAAACCCTCGGACGGCTGGGATATGACGTGGGAGAGAATGCGGGAGCTGTTATGAAGCTTTACAATATGAACTGTGAAAAGGAACAGTAACGAATGATTGTATATGTAGTCAATATGGGAATTGTTTATATTTGGTCATGGTTCGCGAAAATGTGCGGCGGGCGTGATCAATCGCTTTCAACCGGGTACCGGCCGAATCAGCTCGTCATGCTCGTTCCGCTGCTATCGCTTGTATTGGTTTCCGGTTTGCGTTACAGAGTCGGGACGGATTTTCAGACGTACGCGCTGATGTACAAGCTGGCGGGAAATTACGGGAGCATATGGGAGATCTTCGGGTTCGGAGCGAAAAAAGCAGCCGTTGATCCGGGATTTACCGCTCTTATCTGGCTCATGAATTTTATCACGAAAGATCCGCAAATTATGTATTTCACCGTGGCGGTCGTGACATGCAGCTTTATTTTAAAGGGGCTCGTTGAGTTCGGACGTCCGTTTGAACTGAGTGTGTTTTTGTTTTTGGGCACGTATCATTATTACGCTTCCTTTAACGGAATCAGGCAGTATATGGTGGCGGCCGTTTTGTTTTGGGCAGTCCGCTATGTGATAAATGGAAGCTGGAAGCGTTATATGTCCATCGTGCTGTTGTGTTCGCTCTTTCATTCCTCGGCCTTAATCATGATTCCGGTTTATTTCATTGTCAGAAAAAGAGCCTGGTCGCCCGCGATTTTCGGACTGTCGGCATTGTTTCTTCTTATGACGTTTCTGTATCAGAAGTTCATTTCGCTGTTTGTCGTCGTGCTGGAAAACAGCTCGTACGGCCATTATGAGAAATGGCTGATGACGAATACGAACGGGATGAACGTCGTAAAAATCGCGGTGCTGCTGCTGCCGCTGTTTTTGGCTTTCTGCTACCGGGAGCGGCTGCGGAAGCTCTGGCCTGACATTGATGTTATCGTGAATTTCTGTCTGCTCGGCCTGCTCTTCGGTCTTTTGGCGACAAAGGACGTTATTTTCGCCCGGTTTAATATATATTTCGGCCTTTACCAAATGATTCTGATCCCTTATTTTGTGAGGATTTTTGATGAAAAATCGAATGCGCTGATCTATATCGCCATTATTGTCTGTTATTTTCTTTACAGCTATTTGCTTATGCCGGTCGATTCGTCTGTGCTTCCGTACAGAACGATTTTTTCCCGGTAATGGATACTGGAGGTTTATATGGAAACACCCGCGGTCAGTTTATTAATTGCTGTGTATAATACGGAAACTTATTTAGAAAGATGCTTAGATTCATTGCTCAATCAGTCGCTCGCCAATATCGAAATCATCGCCGTCAATGATGGATCAACGGATCAAAGCCCGGACATTCTTGAAACCTATCAGAAACGGGATGAGAGAATCCGGGTCATACATCAGCAAAACCAGGGACTCGGCGCGGTCCGCAACAAGGGGATTGAGGCGGCGCGCGGCGAATTTATCGCTTTTATTGATGCGGACGACTGGGTTGAACCCGATTATTGCCTGCGCATGTATGAAAAAGCGAAGGCTCATCAGGCTGATCTCGTGATTTGCGAATATGCGGCCGAATTTGCGGAGACGGGGAAAACCGCCGTTTCAACGATCGCTTCAGCATACGAGGGCCGTCCGAAACAGCTGTACCTAAAAGATTTATTCGAAGGAAGAGTCAGCGGATTTTCATGGAACAAGCTGTACAAAAGGGCTATGATCGAACAGCATCGGCTGCGCTTTCCGCTTCGGGATGAGCTTGAGCACGTGGAGGATCAGTACTTCAGCCTCCGGGCGCATGTTTTCGCCGGTGCGGTCTCGTACGTGGATCAGCCGCTCTATCATTATCGGATTCACTTGACTTCTATTGTACAAAGCTATCAGAAAAAGCTGTTTGACTCAGGTCTCGTTCTCTATCGGCTGAACGAGGCTTTTTTGCGTGAAAACGGCTGCTTACAGGAATACCGGCAGGAGCTTGATTATTTTATCGTCCAGCACGGAACAGTCTGCCTGCTGAATGAATGGAAGCGGAATAACGGCGGCCGGTTCTCCGAAAAATGGCGGAATATCAGCCGGGTATGCGCTGATCCCGTGTTCCGGCTGAGTCTTTCCAAAACCGGAACGGCGCCGTTTGACGCCAAACGCTCATGCCTTCTGCTTTTGGCGAGGCTGAAGCTGATTCCGTTCGTATCGCTGGCATCAGCCGCGTATCAGCGGGCAATCGAGTACAAAATGAAAATCAGAGGGTGAAGACATGTCGATACAATCTTTAAAAATCAATCTCGCGGAATGGCTTTTGCTAAAGGTCAAATACCCGTCCCAATTTCATTTCGGAACGGCAGCGGACAGGGCGGAGCATACAGCGGCAAGAAAAAAGATCATTCTGACGCTGCTTCCGTCCCACGATAATCTCGGTGATCATGCCATCGCTTATGCAAGCAAAACGTTTCTTGAACGGGAATATCCCGATTTTGATCTGATTGAGGTCGATATGAAGGATATTTACAGGTCCGCAAAAGCGCTGATCAAAAAGCGCCATCCCGATGATATGGTATTCATCATCGGCGGCGGAAACATGGGGGATTTGTACCGGTATGAGGAATGGACGCGCCGTTTTATTATAAAAACATTCCGGCAGTATCGGATCGTTCAGCTTCCGGCGACGGCTCACTTTTCTGATTCAAAAAAGGGGCGGAAGGAACTGAAACGCGCCCAAAAAGTGTACAATGCGCATCCCGACCTTCTGCTGATGGCGAGAGATGAGACGACGTATCAGTGGATGAAGCGGCATTTTCCCGGAAAAACTGTGCTCAAACAGCCTGATATGGTCTTATATTTGGACAAAAGCGAGCGGCGCATCCCGCGGGAAGGGATCTACCTTTGTTTACGAGAGGATAAGGAGAGTGCGCTGTCAGCTGAGGAAAGAACGATGGTAAAAGAAGCTTTGAAAAAAGAGTACGGAGAGCTGCATAGCTTTACCACGACGGTCGGCCGGAGGGTCAGCCGCCATACACGCGAAGGGGAGCTGGAGGCGCTGTGGAATACGCTGAAAGGCGCGGAGGCGGTAGTCACTGACAGGCTTCACGGGATGATTTTTTGCGCGCTGACGAAAACGCCTTGTGTTGTCATTCGTTCGTTTGATCATAAAGTGATGGAAGGCTTTCAATGGCTGGAACATATACCGAACATGACACTGCTTGAACGTCCGGAGCCTGAAGCCGTGACGGCCGCTGTAAACGGGCTGCTGAGCGGCAAGCATGAGGCAGACGGTTCTTTGCGCAGTGTTTATTTTGCCGGGCTGCGCTCGAAAATCAGCGGTGATGCCCAATGAACGCGCCGCTTGTGAGCGTGATCGTCCCGATGTATAAGACAGAGCCTTTTATAAAAGAATGCGCAGTATCTTTAACAAAACAGACGCTGAGAGACATCGAAATCATTTTCGTCAATGACGGCTCACCGGATCAGTCCGGCCGGATTGCTGAACAATTCGCCGCAGAAGATGCGAGAATCCGGGTGATTCATAAAGAAAACGGCGGCCTCAGCTCGGCCCGCAATGCCGGAATAAAAGCCGCCCGCGGCCGTTATATCGGCTTTGCGGACGGCGATGACTATGCGGCGGAAACGATGTTCGAGCGGCTTTATGAAGAAGCGGAGAAGAACCGGCTTGATATCGCCGGCTGCGGTTATTACAAAGAAACGCCGTCTAAAGAAAGAACGTATATGCCGCCGTCCCTTCCGCCGGGCCGCATCTTCACGGCGGCTGAGATGACTGAATTGCTGACCCGCGCGCACGAACATCGGTTTATTTGGTATGTGTGGCGCTATATATACCGGAGAGAAGCGCTGCAAGGGCTGTTGTTCCATGAAGATATCCGGTTTGCCGAAGATTCTCCGTTTAACTTGGCAGCGTTCAAGCAAGCCTCGCGTATCAAAGTGATAGATGAAGGGCTGTACGTGTACCGGGAAAACCCGCAAAGCCTTACAGAAACACCGTTTAAGCCTCACTTAGATGACGAACTTCAGAAGCAATATGAGGCGAAAATGGCTTTTTATGAGGCGAACGGACTGACGGACGCCTGCCGGGGCGATATCGATACGTATTTGTGCAAGCATCAGATCCCGATGCTGATCGCCAACGCATGCGCCGCCCCGCAGCCGTCACATCAGATTACGGCGCACATCGGCAGAATTTTGACGTATGACATGGTAAAAACGGCGGTGCGCAGCACGCCGTGCCGGCATAAACAGCTGCTGGCGGGAGAGCGTGTGGTGCTCGGTCTGTGCAAAATGCGCCTTCCGCTTCTTCTGCATGCGTTTTTCGAACGGAAAACGAAAGAGAAAGGCAGTGCGGAAGGAGCATGAAATTTGCCATTAATTTCGGCGCCAATGTGACGGCGTTTTTACTATCGGTGTTTTTATCAGTGTGGATGACGCCCTTTATTGTGAAAACATTAGGTGTGGAGGCTTTTGGATTTGTCCATCTGACACAGAATATCATTAACTATTTCTCGATTATTACTGTTGCGCTGAGCTCTGTCGTTGTGAGGTTTTTCACCGTCGCCGCCCACAGGGGGAACAGGGATGAGGCCAATGCGTATGTAAGCAATTATTTAGCCGCGTCTGCCGTGATATCGCTCTTGCTCGCTGTGCCGCTCGCCGGGACGGCTTTTTATATTGACAAGATCATGAATGTGCCGGCCGGGCTGTTAACGGATGTGAGGCTCTCTATCGTCATCGGCAGTGTGCTGTTTATGCTGACGTTTTTGACGGCGGGATTCGCGACAGGGCCGTTTTTTGCCAACAAGCTTTATATCACAAGTTCCATTCAGGCCGTGCAAATGCTGGTGAGGGTGCTGTGTGTGCTCGCTCTGTTTACGTGCCTGCCGCCGAAGATCTGGCAGATCCAGCTTTCAGCTTTAGCGGGAGCCGTCTGTGCGGCCGTGCTGACGTTTTTCTTTTTTAAGAAATTGATTCCGTGGTTTTCTTTCAGCCGTAAAACCTTGTCATTACAGACGAGTAAAGTGCTGTTTTCGGCCGGTGCCTGGAGTTCTGTCAATCAGATCGGCGTGCTGCTGTTTCTGCAGATTGACCTCATGACGGCCAACCTCGTGCTGGGACCGTCTGAAGCGGGTGTTTATGCGGCGATTATCCAATTTCCGCTTTTGCTCAGAAGTCTCGCCGGGACGCTTGCTTCGCTGTTTGCGCCGGTTTTGACTTCCTGCTATTCAAAAGGCGATATGGAAGGCCTCCTGTCTTACGCCAATAAGGCCGTACGGCTGAACGGGCTTCTGCTCGCGCTTCCCGCGGCATTATTGGGAGGGCTTGCCGAACCGTTTCTGGCGATTTGGCTGGGCCCGTCATTTGTGCAGACGGCGCCGCTTTTATACATTCACGCCGGGTACTTGGCGGTCAGTCTCTCTGTCATGCCGCTTTTTTACGTATGGACGGCTTTTAATAAACAAAAAACGCCCGCCGTCGTTACTTTATGTTTAGGCGGACTGAATGTCATATTGGCCGTGGTTCTCAGCGGACCGGCTCATCTCGGCCTGTACGGTATCACCATTGCCGGGGCTGTCTCCCTCATCTTGAAAAATGCCGTCTTCACGCCGCTGTATGTTTCGCATATTACCGGCTTTCAGAAAACCGCGTTTTATAAAGGAATGTTCGGCCCGTTGGCGGCGGCCGTATTTGCTTGGGCTGTCTGCCGGGGTATCCGGCTGTTTTCACCGCTTGACAGCTGGGCCGGTCTGATCGCCGCGGGGCTTGCCGTATGCATGAGCTATGCCGCATTCGCTTTTTTCTTCATTTGTACGAAAGAAGAAAGGCGGCTTGCTTTACAGAAATGCCGAAAAGTGAAAGGAGCTGTTCACATTTGAAGGTGAAACGTGTATTTGATATAGCGGCCGCGATGTTGTTATTGTGCGGCGCAAGTGTCATTCTTCTCTTCGCCATGGCAGCCGTCAGATGCGCCATCGGGTCTCCCGTATTATTCAAACAGACGAGACCGGGGCATAACGGGCGTCCGTTTACGTTGTATAAACTCAGGACGATGACGGATGCGCGTGATGAAAACGGTGTGCTGCTTCCGGATCATCTCCGTCTGACCAAAATGGGAAAGCTCATCAGAAAACTGAGCATCGATGAGCTTCCCCAGCTTTTTAATGTGATTAAAGGCGATATCAGTCTGGTCGGACCCCGCCCTTTGCTGATGGATTATCTGCCGCTTTACACGGCGGAGCAGGCGCGGCGGCACGAGGTGAAACCGGGAATTACGGGCTGGGCGCAGATTAACGGGAGAAACGCGATTTCCTGGGAAGAGAAATTCAAGCTTGACGTGTGGTATGTCGACAACCGCTCATTCCTTCTCGACTTAAAGATTCTGCTTTTAACGGTGAAAAAAGTTCTCGTGTCTGAAGGCATACACCAAGACGGCCAAGTGACGGCAAAGCGCTTCACAGGCAGCGGAGATATGTCATCGTGAAAAAGGTCGTGCTGATCGGAAACGGCGGACACGGAAAAGTGGTGAAGGAAATCGTGCAGGCCCGTTCTGATATGGAGCTTACGGGCGTATTGGACGACGGATTCAGCGGTTTTGCGGTTCGGAACGGTATATATACAGGCCGGGCGAAAGACGTGCACAGGCTTCTGCAACTCGTCCCTGAAGCCGTGTTCACGATATGCATCGGACATAACAGTGTCAGAAAGCAGCTTGCTGAAACGCTTGGGATTGAACATGACAATTATGCCGCACTCATTCACCCGGAGGCAATCGTCAGTGAAACGGCTTCCGTCGGAAACGGAACGGTTGTGATGGCGGGTGCCGTCATTCAGGCGGGCGCTGACATCGGCGCCCATTGCATCATCAATACGGGTGCGGTTGCCGATCATGACAATACAATCGGAGATTACGTCCATCTTTCACCGCGCGCGGCACTTGCCGGCGGAGTGAAAGTCGGGGAAGGAGCGCACGTCGGAATCGGCGCGTCCGTCATACCGCAGATGGACATCGGTCCTTGGTCCGTGATCGGCGCGGGGGCTGCCGTCATCAGCCGGATTCCCGGCCATGTGACGGCGGTCGGCGTTCCGGCCCGCGTCATCTCCTCTATTCATAATGAAAAAGGATGATTTCATGCATACAAACAAACGGATTTATTTATCTCCGCCGCATATGAGCGGAAAAGAACAGGAATACATCGCGGAAGCCTTCCGTTCCAATTGGATTGCGCCGCTCGGTCCGCTCGTCAATTCGTTTGAAGCGCGGCTGGCGGAATATGCGGGAGTGAAAAGCGCGGCGGCCGTAAGCTCGGGAACGGCGGCCATCCATCTTGCCCTGCGGCTTGCGGGTGTGAAAAAAGGAGACGCTGTATTTTGCCCCTCCTTTACATTTGTCGCCACGGCGAATCCGATTGTGTACGAGCAGGCAGAGCCCGTTTTTATTGATTCGGAATGGGAGACGTGGAACATGTCGCCCGACGCGCTTGAGCGGGCGTTCCGTGATGCAAACCGGCGCGGCAGGCTCCCGAAAGCGGTGATCGCCGTCAATCTTTACGGCCAAAGCGCAAAAATGGATGAACTCATGAGCCTTTGCGACGCATACGATGTCTGTCTGATTGAAGATGCTGCCGAGTCTTTAGGATCAACATATAAAGGCAGACAGAGCGGCACATTCGGCCGTTTCGGCATTTATTCCTTTAACGGAAACAAAATCATTACAACATCGGGAGGCGGCATGCTCGTGTCTGACGATGAAGCCGCGATTGAAAAAGCGAGGTTTCTTGCGTCACAGGCGAGAGATGCCGCCGTTCATTACCAGCACAGTGAGCTCGGTTATAACTACAGACTCAGCAACATTCTCGCAGGGGTGGGTATATCACAGCTGGAAGTGCTCGAAGATCGCGTCCGGGCGAGGAGAGACATTTTTCACAGGTATCGGGAAGCGCTCGAAACGTATCCGGGAATCCGCATGATGCCGGAGCTTGAAGGAACGGTTTCAAACCGCTGGCTCACGGCTTTGACGCTTGATAACGGCGTGACGCCGGAAGAAGCCGTCGCCTATCTTGCAGAACAGCATATTGAGGCCCGTCCGTTGTGGAAACCGCTGCATACGCAGCCGCTTTTCTCGTCTTCCGTCTTTTATCCTCACAGTGAAGATGAGCGGGTTTCTGAGAATCTTTTCAGCCGGGGGATTTGTCTGCCGTCCGGCTCTGACTTGTCTATTGACGAGCAGCAGCGTGTCATTGACGCACTTGCGCATCTGTTTGAAACGAAAGGGGAGAAAACATGGACAGCCGCCATGTCATGAGCCGATTAAAGGAGACGCTGGCAGGGCTGCTCAGCGTCATACCGCCCAAGTCTGACATCATTTATGCCGACTATCCCCTCTACGGAAATGTAGGGGATTTATTAATTATGAAAGGGACGGAGGCGTTTTTTAAAGCGCACGGCATCCGCGTGAAACAGCGCTGGAACCCTGATAATTTTCCATTCGGGCGCCGGGCGGGCAAAGAAACGATCATCGTCTGCCAGGGAGGCGGGAATTTCGGGGATCTTTATCCATACTATCAGACATTCAGAGAAAGAATCGTCAAAGCCTTTCCGGAAAATAGGATCGTCATTCTGCCGCAATCCATCTATTATCAGGATAAAACACGGCTGCGAAAGACAGCGGCGCTTTTTGCGGAGCACAAGGATCTGCATCTGTTTACGAGAGATCATGTGTCATACGAAACCGCGAAACGCTTTTTTTCGGCAAATCATATCGGGCTTATGCCGGATATGGCCCATCAGCTGTATCCGATACGGATGGCAGCGGCTCCGTCACGCGGCAGGCTTCATTTTATCCGCACGGACGGGGAAATCAATCCGAATCTGCAAACCGATTCTTCCGTTGAAAGCTGCGACTGGCAGCATGTGCTGTCAGCAAGTGACCGCCGGGGGATCGCTTTTTTCCAAACACTGAATGTTTTGAATAAAAAAGCGGGAAACCCGCTGCCGATTGCGCGGTTTTGGAAACGCTATTCCGATTTCTTAACGAAAAAAGCGGTCCTGTTTTTCAGCAGGTACGAATCGGTGGAAACGTCAAGGCTTCACGGCCACATTCTGTCCTCGCTTCTTGGGAAACCAAATACCGTCATTGATAATTCATACGGGAAAAACGCCAACTATTATCACACTTGGATGCACGAAGCGCCGGACGTCCGTCTGATCGGGGAAACCGCCGGCACGAAGGAAAACCTTCCGCTTTGAATGAGCGGAAGGTTTATTTTGTTTCTCCACGTTTTACTTTGTTATATGCCTCATCCAAATGCTGAATTCTTTTGAGCACAACCGAGTTCTTTGTCAGCTGATCCTGGACAAGGGTTGAGACGACGGAACGGTAATAGCTGTTCATCGCATGAATTCGGTCTTCATTCGGATTCATTTCAATATGCTGTGTAAAGTTTTCAATAAAATACGGAACAGAAAAAAGTTCTGACATCTATAAAGCAACTCCTTTTAATAAGTATATACGGTATGAAACCAATCATGTACAATGAAAAAAGGGGAGTGAGCATGATGGATATCAAACTTCAGCAAACACAAATGTTAAAGCCTCAATTAACGCAAGAGCTTAAACAGGCCATCACATTACTCGGATACAATTCCGCGGAACTGGCCGGATATATTGATGAGCTCTCACTGGAAAACCCTCTGATTGAACGAAAGGAAACAGACACGCCGCCACTATCTTACCATAAAACAAGTAAAAACAGGATGAAAGAACGGGACGGAAGCCAGCAGATCAGACTTACGCGCAAAACGCTGCAGGATTCGCTCAAACAGCAGGCCTTGGACATGAAGCTGTCCGATGATGAGAAGAAAATTTTTAATTATCTGATATATTCTTTGGATTCAAACGGATATTTAAATGAGGACATACAAGCTGCCGCCGACCATGTATCCGCATCATTGGAGGAGACGGAAGCGGTTCTTTCAAAGCTTCAATCGCTTGAGCCCGCGGGAATCGGTGCTCGGTCTTTGCAGGAATGCATCCTTCTTCAGCTCCGCCGTCTGCCCGAACGGAACGAACAGGCGGAATGGATTGCCGGCGACTATTTTGAGCTATTTGCAAGAAAGAACTGGAAAGCGCTTACAATGAAGACGGGCATTCCGCTGAAAGACATTCAGGACATCTTTGACATGATCAGCGCGCTTGATCCGAGGCCGGGGCTCCGTTATGCGCATGAGGAGCCGGGTTTTTATGTAGAACCGGATATTTTCATCACGGTGAAAAACGGCACCATTCAAGCGCGGCTCAACAGCCGTTCGTTCCCTGACATCCAGCTTCATGCCCATTACCAGCCGCTATTGTCAGCCGCCGGATGCCGTGATACGAAAAATTATCTGTCGGCGAAATATCAGGAATGGCGCTGGCTGAACCGGGCGTTGTCGCAAAGAAAACAAACCATCACGAGAATCATCGGCGTCCTGACTGAACGGCAGGCATCCTTTTTTCTCACAGGAAAAAGCGGAATGCAGCCGCTGACCCTAAGAGAGGTGGCGGAAACGCTGGAGCTCCACGAATCAACGATCAGCCGGGCCATCAAAGGGAAGTACGTCCAGACGCCGTACGGACTGTATGAAATGAAAACATTTTTCTCGGCGAAAGCTGAATCATCGGGAGACGGCGGCGCCTCCAATTATGCCGTAAAAGCGCATCTGGAAGCATTGGTCCGTAAAGAAGATAAAAAGAAACCTTTTTCAGACCAAAAGCTTGCCGATCTGCTGCACGAACAACATGACATCCGAATCTCCAGACGCACCGTCGCCAAATACCGTGACCAATTAAATATTCCGCCGTCATCTGCGCGAAAACGGTACAGCTGAAACCTCCCCGAGCCATGCCCGGGGAGGTTCTCCGTGTTACGGGATCATCCATGAAAACAGATGATGCTGTAAAAATGTCATGAGACAGACGAGCAGAAGCAAAAACAGACTGTGCTTAATCGTAAAGCGAAAAAGGTCAGCTTCCTTGCCCGCCAGACCGACAGCGGCACAGGCAACCGCAATGGATTGCGGAGAAATCATTTTTCCGGTGACACCGCCTGATGAATTGGCGGCGACGGAGAGAACCGGTTCCATCCCGACAGAGAGCGCCGTCACCTTTTGCAATCCGCCGAATAACAGATTGGCCGACGTATCAGAGCCGGTAATAAACACGCCGAGCCAGCCGAGCACAGGTGAAAAAAAGGTAAACATCGCGCCCGTCATGGCAAGCGCAAGACCGAGTGTCGTGCTCATGCCGGAAGCATTCGTCACATAAGCAAAGCCGACAACAGAAACGATGGTGACGATCGGAAGCGTCAATTCTTTCACCGTTTCTATAAACGCCCCGCCCCATGCCTTCCACGACATGCCGAGTGCGAACTTGGAGATGACGGCGGCAATCAGAATCGCCGTGCCCGCTGAACCGAGAAGCTCAAGCTTGTACACCGCTTCAATCGGCGTGCCATCCGCCTGAAGAATTTGCTGATTTACAAATGGGACGGGAGGCGTGAAAGTCAATGCACGCCCGGCTGCATTCAGCCAGGAAAGCCAAATTGACGTTCCTTCATAATGGCCGGTCAGGGCGGCCTTCACGCCGGGAATCCCCCAAACGGATATCATGGCCGTCAGAAGAAGAAAAGGAGACCACGCTTTAAATATTTGAGCGCCTCCGTACACGGCCGGCACCCCGTCGATGGACGCTGCTGATTCCCGTTCTGCCGCGAAACGAAAGGCCGTTTTCGGTTTCCAAAACTTTAAAAACACAGCGAGCGCGGCCATGGAAACTAGCGCTGACAGCACATCCGGCAGTTCAGGCCCTAAAAAGTTCGAGCTTGCGTACTGCACGGCCGCAAAGGAGACGCCGGAAACAAGAATGGCCGGCCATACTTCAAAAGCCTTTTTAAACCCGCTCATCAAAATAATTAAATAAAGCGGTATAAACACGGATAAAAACGGCAGCTGCCGGCCGACCATTTGGGAAATGTCCATAGCCGGTATCCCGGTCGGACCTTCGACGGCGGTAATCGGAATGCCGATCGCGCCAAAGGCAACGGGCGCCGTATTGGCAATCAGGCAAATCCCCGCCGCATAAAGCGGCTGAAAACCAAGTCCGACAAGCAAAGCGGCCGAGATCGCGACGGGAGCGCCGAAACCGGCGGCGCCTTCTAAAAACGCCCCGAAAGAAAAGGCGATGAGCAGCGCCTGCAAACGCCGGTCATCTGTAATCGACAGCACTGAACTCCGGATAATCTCAAATTGTCCCGTTTTCACGGTGATTTTATACAAAAAGACCGATGTGACGATAATCCAGCCGATCGGAAGCAGCCCGTACACCGCTCCCTGCGAGGCCGACAGCACCGCTTTTTCCGCCGGCATGCCGTACACAAATACAGCGATTAAAAGCGAAACGGCTAACGTCAAAAGCCCCGCTATATACCCCTTCATCCGTTTCACCGCAAGCGCCCAAAATAAGAAGATCATCGGCACGAGCGCGCAAGCTGCCGATAAAAGCAAATTTCCCCCTAATGGAGCATACCCCTGTGTCCATTGCATCCCTAAAAAACCCCTCCTTATGTCATGCAAGCGATTACTTTTATGATAAGGTCATCTGATGACCGGGTTAATTAGCATTATATTTTGAAAGTTTTGAAAATACAATCCTTTTCTTGAACAAATTGTCTGAACCTGTCGGCCGTGCGAAAAAAGAAGTATAATAGACGATAAACATCAAGATTCACAAGTGACGGGGTGATCGCGTTGAAATATAAACAAATTAAAACGAAAAAAATTTACGAAGAAATCGCTGATGCATTGCTGGAGAAGATAAAAGCGGGCGAGCTTAAGCCGGGTGAAAAGCTTGATTCCGTTCAGGCGCTTTCCGAGAGCTTTCAGGTCAGCCGCTCGGCGGTCAGAGAAGCGCTGTCGGCTTTAAAAGCGATGGGCCTCGTCGACATGAAGCAGGGAGAAGGCACATACATAAGAGAATTTGAGCCGTCCCATATTTCCCAGCCGCTTTCTTCCGCTCTCTTAATGAAAAAAGAGGATGTCAAACAGCTGCTCGAAGTGAGAAAGCTGCTTGAACTCGGCGTCGCCGCCATGGCCGCTGAAAAACGCACCGAAGAGGATTTACAAAAAATCCGCCAGGCCCTCATGGAGATGAAAGACATCGACGGAGACGAAGAATTGGGCGAAAAAGCAGATTTCTCCTTTCACATGGCGCTGGCGGAAGCATCACAAAACGGCCTGCTCAAGCATCTCATGAATCATGTCTCTGCGCTTCTTTTGGAAACGATGAGAGAAACGAGAAGAATCTGGCTGTTTTCTAAACGAACGAGCGTGCAGCGATTGTATGAAGAGCATGAACGCATTTACAGCGCCGTCGCGGCCGGAGACGCGGATGAAGCGGAAGCCGCGATGACCGCGCACCTGACCAATGTGGAAGAAGTGCTGGGGGCTTATTTTGAAGAAAATGTATAGAAGCTGACTTGTGAAAGGGGATAAGATCACATGCAGGCCGAATCTTTTTTTCCTGACCATGTAAAGAAAGCTCTGACAAACGATCCTCCCGGGGAGTGGATGCCGGCTGTTCCAAAAGCGTGCATCCCTCTGCATTCCGGCTATCCCGATCCCGCGCTCATTCCTGATAAGGAGCTGAAAGAAGCCGCGTCCCGCCTTCTGGATGAGGAGCGCGATCTGCCGCTGCATTATATGGGAAGTCCGAGGACGGCCGTTTTAAAAAAGCAGATTCAAGAACGGTTGGCCATCCGCGGCATTCGCTGCCGTGACGATGAACTGCTCGTGACCTCGGGCTCCTGTCAGGCGATAGATCTGGCAGCCCGGGTGTTCCTCGATGAACAAACCGCCGCTGCCGCAGAAGCTCCGGCTTACATGGAAGCGCTCGAGATTTTTAAAAATTACACACCGCATATGATAAGCATTCCGGCAGATCAAGACGGCCTGCAAACAGAAACATTAGCGTTCATGCTTGAGGAAAGAAAACGAAAAGGGCTTGTGCTTCCGCGTCTTCTTTACACGATACCCGCTTTTCAGAATCCTGCGGGAACCGTGATGTCAGCGAAGCGGAGAACCCGCCTGCTTCAGCTTGCCGACACATATGATTTTCTCATCTTGGAGGATGACGCATACGGCGAGCTCGGATTCACGGATATCCCGCCGTCATTGAAAGCCATGGATCAGAACGGCCGGGTGCTGTACGCCGGTTCATTTTCAAAAGTCATCGCCCCGGGTCTGAGAATCGGCTGGATTGCAGGGGACGCTGCATTCATCAAGGCGTTGTCTTGGTTTAAAAAAGACTTGGATCATCCATTTTCTCAAGCGGTGACCGCCGTCTATCTGGAACAAACGAATGTTGAAGAACGGCTCGCCGCCTTGCGTAAAGCATACCGGAGCAAACGTGACGTATTGATCGCCGCATTAAAGCAATATCTGCCGGAGTCCGCATCCTGGCACGTGCCGGACGGCGGTTATTTTGTCTGGGTGAAAGTGCCGGGGGCTGATACGTCTGCACTTCTGGAGCGGGCTCTTTCTCACGGTGTTTCCTATGTACCCGGTAAATATTTTTTTCTGCATCAGGAAGACGGCGCAGAATATCTCCGTCTGTCGTTCAGTTACGCAGGAAAAGCCGCGCTAAAAGAGGGGGTCCAACGGCTGGGATGCCTGCTGAAAAATGAGGCGTAAAGAAGCATTCGGGCTTCTCTTTTTTTGTGCTCTTAGCGCATCGGACAAAAGGATTTTTCAGAAAAACCTTCCAATCCATATTCAGAATAGTGTAGGATATTTATAGAGCTTTCCAAAAACAGGTCATCAGATGACCGGATCACATATTGAGGATGAAAGAGGGGTTCATCATGAAAGTCTCATTATTTGTCACGTGCCTTGTGGATATGTTCCAGACCAATGTCGGAAAGGCGACGGTTGAGGTGCTGGAACGGCTCGGCTGTGAGGTGGATTTTCCCGAGGGTCAGATTTGCTGCGGGCAGCCCGCATACAACAGCGGGTATGTGACGGACGCGAAAAAAGCAATGAAGCAGATGATTGCCGCGTTTGAAAAAGCGGAGTACGTCGTCAGTCCGTCAGGTTCCTGTACGACGATGTTCCGTGAATATCCGCATCTGTTTCAGGACGATCCGAAGTGGGCGGAAAAAGCGCAGCAGCTTGCGGACAAAACGTATGAGTTAACAGATTTTATCGTCAATGTTCTCGGAGTGGAGGATGTCGGGGCGGTGCTGCATAAAAAAGCGACATTACATACGTCGTGCCACATGACAAGGCTGCTCGGCGTGTCGGAGGAGCCGATGAAGCTTTTGCGCCATGTAAAGGGGCTTGAGTTTACTTCGCTTCCCGGAAAACATCAATGCTGCGGATTCGGAGGAACGTTTTCAGTAAAAATGGCGCAAATCTCTGAGCAAATGGTGGATGAAAAGGTCGCCTGCGTGGAAGAAACGGAGGCCGAGGTGCTGATCGGGGCGGATTGCGGCTGTCTGATGAATATCGGAGGGCGTCTTGACCGTAAGGATAAAAACGTCAGAGTCATGCACATCGCCGAAGTGCTGAACAGCAGATAAAAGGAGAAACCACAGGGGGGTAAAATCATGGCGATGAAAATCGGTACCGCCGCTTTTAAAGAGCGGGTATCAGAAGGAATAGATAATGAATTTATGAGAGGAGCCGTCTCCGGAGCGCAGGAACGGCTCAGGACGAGAAGGCTTCAGGCGGCAGAGGAATTGGGAAACTGGGAGGATTGGCGTTCCCATGCGGAGGAAATCAGACAGCATGTGCTGGACAATCTTGATTTCTATTTAGAACAGCTCGCCGAAAACGTCGCCAAAAGAGGGGGGCACGTATTTTTCGCCGAAACGGCGGAAGAAGCGTCCTCCTATATCCGCGATGTCATCCGGCAGAAAAACGCCAAAAAAATCGTAAAATCCAAATCCATGGTGACAGAAGAAATCAATATGAACGAAGTGCTTGAAGAAGAGGGCTGTGAAGTCACAGAAACGGATCTCGGCGAATATATTCTCCAGATTGACGATCACGATCCGCCGTCACATATTGTTGCTCCGGCTCTTCACAAAAACAAAGAGCAGATTCGTGACGTCTTTAAAGAGAGACTCGAATACAAACAGACGGAAAAACCGGAAGAGCTCGTCATGCACGCGCGCAGCGTCCTCCGGAAAAAATTTCTCGAAGCGGATGTCGGCATCACGGGCTGTAACTTTGCAATCGCGGATACGGGATCGGTCAGTCTCGTGACAAACGAAGGAAACGGCCGCCTTGTGTCCGCGCTGCCGAAGACGCAGATCACCGTGATGGGAATGGAGCGGATCGTTCCTTCATTTTCTGAGTTTGAAGTGCTTGTCAGCATGCTGACGAGAAGCGCCGTCGGCCAGCGGCTTACAAGCTACATTACGGCGCTGACGGGCCCCCGGCAGGAAGGAGAAGCAGACGGGCCGGAGGAATTCCACCTCGTGGTCGTGGATAACGGGCGTTCCCGCATACTCGGCACGGAATTTCAATCGGTGCTGCAATGTATCCGCTGCGCCGCCTGCATCAATGTCTGTCCCGTATACCGGCATGTCGGCGGACACTCGTACGGGTCCATCTATTCGGGTCCGATCGGCGCCGTCCTATCGCCCCTTCTCGGCGGATATGATGAGTATAAGGAGCTCCCGTACGCATCTTCCTTATGCGCGGCCTGCACGGAAGCGTGTCCTGTTAAAATTCCGCTGCACGAGCTGCTGCTCAAGCATCGGCAGAACATCGTGGAAAAAGAGGGCAAAGCGCCGTTCAGCGAAAAACTGGCCATGAAAGCCTTCGGGATCGGCTCGTCATCCCCGTCCCTTTATAAAATGGGATCAAAATGGGCGCCTGCAGCCATGACGCCGTTTACGGAAGATGACAAAATATCAAAAGGGCCGGGGCCGTTAAAGGGATGGACCGCAGTCCGGGACTTCCCGGCGCCGCATAAATCGAGATTCAGAGATTGGTTTTTTGACCGGGAAAAACAAAAGGGGGAAGAATGATGATGAAAGGGACGGTTAAACATCAGGAATCCTTTTTAAACCGGATCGCCGAACGTCTGGGCAGAGAGCGCAGAAAAGCAGGCGTGTCCCTGCCTGAATGGAAGTACCAGCCTCAATATGAAACGCATGCGGGCTGTACGGAAGATGATCTTGTCACGATGCTGAAAGACCATTGCGTCAACATTCATACCGAGCTGATCGAAACGGATGCCGCCGGGCTGTACGCCGCTTTGCGCACGCAGGTGGACCGTTTTGAAGGAGGGCCTGTCATCATTCCGAAAGACAGCCGCTTTGAAACGTACGGCCTGCAGACTCTTGTGTCGGAAGAGTGGCCGGATGAAGGCATTCCGGTTTGGGAATGGGATGCGGAACAAGGAGCGAAAAATATTGAAAAAGCGGAACAAGCGAATGTAGGCATTACATTCAGCGAGATTACGCTTGCTGAATCAGCCACCGTCGTTTTGTATGCGTCAGAGCATGCCGGCCGATCAGTCAGCCTGCTTCCGATCACCTATATCGCAATCATTCCGAAATCTTCCATTGTGCCGAGAATGACGCAGGCCAGCGATATCCTGAAACAGCAGATCAGAGACGGCGTCACCGTTCCTTCCTGCATCAACTATATTACCGGACCGAGCAACTCGGCCGATATCGAAATGGACTTGGTTGTCGGCGTCCACGGACCCGTGAAAGCCGCTTATATCCTTGTGAATGACCGATAAAAAACAACCCCCGGCCAAAACCGGGGGTTGTTTTTATATAAACGCGTTAATAATCATAATAAAACAAATCGCACTGACAGAAATAATCGTTTCCATCGCCGTCCATGTCAGGAACGTTTCTTTCACGGTCATTCCGAAATACTCTTTAATGAGCCAGAAACCGGAGTCGTTGACGTGAGAAAGAATCAGAGAGCCCGCTCCCGTTGCCAAAACAAGAAGCTCGCTGCTGACCCCCGGCATGACAGATGCAATCGGTGCAACAATACCGGCCGCCGTCATCATGGCGACAGTCGCTGAACCTGTCGCGACACGGATGACTGCCGCGATCGTCCAGCTTAAAAGAACGGGAGAGAAGCTCGAATGCTTCGCCATGTCTGCGATGTACGTGCCGACGCCTGAATCAATCAGAACGTTGTTAAAAGCGCCGCCGGCTCCGATCACGAGCAGAATGGAAGCGATCGGTCCCAGACAGTCATTGCTGAATTTTAAAATGCTTTCTCTGTTAAAGCCTTGATAAAATCCAAGGCTGAAAAAGGAGTAAACCGTGGCGATCAAAAGCGCCGTGACAGGGTCGCCGATAAATTTAAAAGTGTCATAGAGCGCGCTTTTTTCCGGAAGCGCAATTTCGGCAAGCGTTGCCATAAGCATCAGAATCACCGGTACTAATATCGTAAACAATGTATTTGCGAATCCCGGAAGCTTACGTTTTTCATTCCGTTCAATAAATTGTTTTTTCAACAGTTCGGGGACGGGTTTGTGAATGCGCTTACCGATCCATTTTCCGTAAAGCGGCCCTGCGATGATAGCAGTCGGAATGCCGACAATTAAAGAATACACAATCGTTTTTCCGACATTGGCGTGATAAATGCCGACAGCCGCCATCGCCGCAGGGTGGGGCGGAACCAATCCGTGCACGACGGAAAGTCCCGCAAGGAGCGGAATTCCGATCGTCACTAATGAAACACCGGTTTCAATCGCAATCGTAAACAGAAGCGGCACGAGCAGGACGAAGCCGACCTGGAAAAAGACCGGGATGCCGACGATAAAAGCGACGGCCACCATCGCCCAATGCACTTTCTTTTTGCCGAAACGGCCGATCAGGGTGTGGGCGATCCGCTCCGCACCGCCTGATTCAGCCATCATTTTTCCGAGCATCGTGCCGAGGGCCAGCACGATCGCAAGCAGAGACAGCGTATTGCCGAGCCCGGTTTTCATCGAAGTGATAATGTCCGGCAGCTTCATGCCCGCTGCGAAACCGACAAGAATGGATGTAATCAAAAGACTGATAAAAGGATTTAACTTAGCGACCGTAATCAATAAGAGTAAAACGATAATAGCGGCAATGACTATAAACAGTAACATGACCTTTTCACCCTTTCAAAGAAGAATTAACGGCTTTGTTTGAGCTGAAATTCACTGATGACGTCAAATTCATCTTTGAGCTTGTCATACAGCCGCTCGTATAAGTAAAACAGCTCAATATATGTTTCGCTGTTTTTGACATTCGGTTCATGACGGTGAGAAATTCTGATCCAGTCCTGAACATCCTCAATCTGTTCCATTTCGCCAATGCTGTGTAAAGCGAGGACGGCAGCTCCGAGCGCCGATGCCTCATAACTTTCCGGAACGAGGACTTCCCGTCCCATCGTATCGGACAAAATCTGCCTCCACAGCGGCGATCTCGCAAACCCTCCGGATGCCCGCACATCTTTTGCGGGGCCCGCCAAATCTCTCAGTGCGACACCGATCGAAAAGACGCTCATGATGACGCCTTCCAGCACCGCTCTGATAAAATGCTCCCGTTTATGGCGGAGGCTGATGCCGAAAAACGTTCCGCGGGCATTCGGATTCCAAAACGGCGCGCGCTCTCCTGATAAAAACGGCAGAAACAGCAGACCATCAGAGCCTGCGGGCACTTTATCCGCGATATCAATCATTAAATCGTACGGATCGATGCCAAGCCGCTTCGCCGTTTCGACCTCAGGAGAAGCGAATTCATCACGAAGCCAGCGCAGCATAATGCCTCCGTTATTCGTCGGTCCTCCGATGACCCAATGCTTGTCAGTCAGCGCATAACAGAACGTCCGCGCTTTTTCATCCGTCACCGGCTTATCCGTCACCGAACGTACGGCTCCGCTTGTTCCGATCGTAACGGCTACCTCGCCTTTGCCGATCGCGCCTACTCCCAGATTGGCAAGCACGCCGTCATTTGCGCCGATGATAAACGGAGTATTCGCATGAATGCCCATCCGTGCCGCGATTTCCGGCGCAAGGCCGCATAGCCGGTGAGTGGTCGGCACGATGTCCGACAGCTGATCTTCCCGGATTCCGGCAATCCGGAGCGCTTCTTCATCCCATGAAAGCGTCTCTAAACGGAACAGCCCCGTTGCCGAAGCGATCGAATAATCAACGACATAAGTTCCGAAAAACTCGTGCAAAATATATTCCTTAATACTGATGAATTTGGCGGCTTTCGCGAATGTCTCCTTATCCTGTTCTCTCATCCACACAATTTTGGAAAGGGGAGACATCGGGTGAATCGGTGTGCCCGTTCTTTTATAAATATCGAAACCGTTCATTTCTTTTAAAATCCGTTTTGATTGCTCGGCGCTGCGGTTGTCCGCCCAAATGATGCTTTTGGTCAGCAGGCCGCCGTTTTGATCGACAGCAATCAATGAGTGCATGGCGGTGCTGATACCGATTGCCAGCAGGTTGTCCGGGCTCAGTCCGGCCTTTGTGACGGCGCCTCTGATGCTCGCGATAACAGCTTCCAAAATGTGCTCGGGATCCTGCTCGGCCCATGCCGGCTTTGGCTGTATTAAATCATAGTGAACCGAATGTTTGGATAGCACTTTGCCTCTTGGTCCGAACAGAACGGCTTTCGTGCTGGTCGTGCCGATATCCAGACCGATAACAGCTTGGGTTTCCTTCATATATATCCCGCCTACTCTAATTGAATAATAAGATAGATTGATAATGTATGCCCTTACAAAGTCAATTATAGGAATAATTTTTTTATAAATCAACGATAGAGAAGAAAATTTTTTTCACAAAATTGCCTCAATTCCCGCTGTATCGGCTTTTCTCTTTGAAAAATAAATATTCAGAAAACGGTTACAAACGTTTGTGCGCGATCATTTTTCTGATTTGCTGCAAGTTGGCGAGCGTTTTCTCTTGCCGCAGACGGGCCGTTGCGAAATAAAGTGTATCAATGACCGTCAGCTGGGCGAGTCTTGCGGACATCGCTTCCGTTCGGAAGGCCGTCTCCCTTGTTGATGTATACAGCACAACGTCAGAAATCTGGGTGAGCGGCGACTTTTGGTAGCTTGTAATGCCGATCGTGCCCGCGCCGAGCGATTTGGCCGTTTTCACCGCGTCGAGCACATCCTTGTTGCTCCCCGAGTGAGAAATCCCAATGACTGCGCTTCCGGGACCGAGAAGACCCGCTGACATCGCCTGAAAGTGAGAGTCCGTGTGAGCGATGCAGTTTATGCCCGTGCGCATAAACTTATGATACGCATCTGTGGCGATCAGCCCGGAGCCGCCGTTTCCGTAAAATTCGATTCTGTCTGCGCCGTGAATCATCTCTACCGCTTTTTCAACATCGGCCGGATCTAACAACTGAAACGTATCGGTCAGGCCGGAAATATTTGCGCGGAAAACTTTTTGGATGATGACTTCGGTATCGTCATCAGGGCTCATTTCTTCATGAATGTGCTGCACAGGCTCCTGAACGATTTCCTGAGCAAGCGCGATTTTTAAATCCTGATAGCCGGAAAAACCGAGCCGCTTGCACAGCCTGAAAATCGTCGCTTCAGAGCTTTTCGTTTTTTCCGCCAGCTGAATGATAGAGAGATGAACCACGTCTTTCGGTTCCTTCACGATATGGTCTGCAATCGCTCTCAATTTTGGCGACAAGCCTTTGCTGGCTGCCTGAATCTTCCCGATACTGCTTGAATTGACAGGGGTCATGCTATAACCTCCCTATTCGAATGTAAACGCATACTTTTATGATAAAGCAAGTTTCAATATAAGGAAAACAGAATTTTAAAATTGTTTTTTCGATTTGGTGTATAAAAAAAGAGAAAGGCCGCCGATGATAGAAAGTGAGGAGGCATCTGGATGAAAAAAGCATGGATTCTCGTCATATCCTTCGGCATTGCGCTTGCGCTGTTTTTATACGCAAACACTAAGGTGAAAGCGGAAAGCGCGGCACCTGGAAAGCAAAGCCTTGTTTCCGGTTTTCAGCTGAGATTTTCGAATGACCGGGAAGGACAATAGGACGGTAAAAATTAGTATTGACTTTGAAATTAGAAGACTGTATATTATGTTACTATATTCAGAAAATAAAAACTCAAGAGATTCATTTAACATAAAACACTGTGAACGGGAGCAGTAAAAGAATCCAGTCAGAAAAAGAGAGCCGCGGGGTGGTGCAACGCGGACTGATTGTTCTTTGAACTCGCCCGGAAGTGGCAGGGCGGAACGGAATTATCGGAATATTCCCTATGTCCTAACGGCTGACCTTCGTTAAAAGGTTTTCAAGCTGGATTCCGGATATTTGGGATCAACAAGAGTGGTACCGCGGCTGCCTGAGGCACGCCGTCTCTTTTCTAAAAAGAGGCGGCGTGCTTTTTTATGTGATGAACACTTTTTGCGAGAGGGCGTGTGATAGATGGAAAAGGACAAGCAAACGTTGAAACGGACGATGTCGTCCAGACACATTATGATGATGGCGCTTGGAGGCGCAATTGGGGCCGGGCTCTTTAAAGGCAGCAGCACGGCGATTGATGAAGCCGGGCCTTCCGTGCTGCTGGCCTACCTCCTCGGCGGAATCATTCTGCTGTTTATTATGCAGGGGCTGGCCGAAATGGCTGTCAGAAACAAACATGCAAGAACGTTCCGTGATTTGGTTGAGCAGTCTCTCGGATCGTACGCTGCATACTTTTTAGACTGGATCTATTGGAAAATGTGGGTGCTCAATATTGCCGCAGAGGCGGTCGTAGCCGCCATTTTCATTCAATATTGGCTGCCGGAATGTCCGATATGGATACTCGCTTTGATTATTTCCATTGTGGTAACGGTCGTAAACATGCTTTCTGTGAAGCTTTTTGCCGAGACAGAGTACTGGCTTGCGCTCATTAAAATTACGGTGATTGTCATCTTTATTTTATGCGGAATTCTGCTTTTATTTTTCTCATTCGGCAATCACACGGCGCCGGGGCTGTCTCATTTAACGGATCACGGAGGGTTCTTCCCGCATGGAGCGGGGGGCGTCATTACGGCGATGCTCGTCGTGATCTACTCATACGGCGGAACGGAAATCATCGGCGTCACGCTGGCGGAGACAAAAAACCCCGAAAAGGTGATTCCGAAAGCTGTCCGAAGCACGTTAACGCGGATTGTCGCTTTTTATTTGCTGCCGTTTTTCATCATCGTCAGCCTGATTCCTTGGAATCAAGTCAACAGCGTTCCCGAAAGCCCGTTTGTCATAGTATTTAAGATGATCGGAATTCCGGGTGCCGACCATATTATGAATGCCGTCATTCTTCTTGCGATTATCTCGTCTATGAACTCGGGATTGTATGGGTCATCCCGCGTCTTATTTACGCAGGCTTCTGACGGCCGGGTGCCGAAAATCTTTTCAAAACTATCGAAGAAAAAGGTTCCCGTCTATGCGATTCTGACTTGTACGTCATTTTTATATGTAGGCGTTCTGATTTCTTTATTTGCAGGAAGCCAGACGTTTAATTATTTGATGGGTTCACTCGGCTATACCGTGCTGTTCATCTGGCTGATTATCGGATTCGCCCATTTGAAATCAAGAAAACATTCAACAGAACAGCCGGCTTATTACGTCAAATGGTTCCCGTACACGACCTGGTTCGCGGTGCTTGCGCTTTTGGCCATCCTGATCGGCGTAATTGCGACGACATCCATTGTCATCACATGCATCACCGCGGCCATCTACCTGCTTATTACGGCTGCGTATCTCGTGAAAGGGAGACATCAATAAACAAAAAAACTCTTGCCCCGCGGCAAGAGTTTTTTTAATGAGCGGCCTTTTTTTCTGCGGCCAAAGCAGGTGTTTTCAGTCTCTTTGGTGTTATATTCACAAAGCAAATGCTTGTGACAATCAGAAGCAGTCCGGCCAAAAGGCTGACGGTCAGCGGCTCATGCAGGAATATCGAGCTGACGACAATGGATATAAGCGGGATCAGGAAGGTGTAAGAGGCAACCTTGCTTGCTTCCCCTGAACCGACAAGCGTAAAAAAGGCGAGCCAGCCGAGCGCGATGACAAATACCGAAATGAACAGAAGGCTCAGAATGAACGGAGCTTTCCATTGAATCGCTGAAAAGCTTTCTGAAAAACTGCCGGAGCTCACAAGCAGCACGCCGCCGATCAGAAGCTGAAGAGCGACCATCCAGATCGAGTCCGCGCGTCCGCCCGTTCTTTTCACATATACCGTGCCGAGCGCCCAGCTGACTGCGGAGCCTAAGGCCAAAAGAATGCCGGCGATGGAAATATGACCTCCGAAACCGGCTGAGCTGATGACGGCGACACCGGAAAAGCCCAGAATAAGCCCGGCTATTTTCAAAGGATACATCGATTCCCCGAGCCACAGCCAAGAAAAAACACCCATTAAAACAGGCTGGAAAAACACAATGGCTGAAAATAGGCCGGCAGGCAGGTAATTCAAGCCGACCGTTTGCAGGCCGTAAAATAAAGTAATATTTAAAATAGCAGAAATCAGATAGATCGGCCACGTTTCTTTAAAACGCAGCTTTTTAAAACGGGGCAGCGCCACCATTAATAATAGAATTCCGCCGATCAGCGTGCGGATTCCGGCAAACAGAAGTGGCGGCGAATAGGCAAGCGCGGCCTTTGTCAGCGGCCAGTTAATCCCCCATACCGTAACTAAAAACGCCAGCATGAGAGCTGTCTGTATTTTCGAAAGCTGTTTCACGTCGTTCACTCCTTGTAGAACAATTCCATCATATGATACGGTAATCAGCAAGATAAATAAAATGAATCTTTTTTATAAGGAGCATAAGTAAAACGTTATGACGATTACACAACTGCGGGTTTTTGTTCAAATTGCTGAAACGGGAAGCTTTACAAAAGCGGGGCAGGCGCTGAATATGACGCAGCCCGCCGTCAGCCATGCCATTTCTGCGCTTGAGTCAGAGCTCGGCATTAAGCTGATCATCCGCGAGCGCCGCAACGGCTTAAGGCTCACGGACACGGGCGGAAAAATTCTCGTCCATATCAGAGAGGTGCTCAAAGGCATAGAAAAAGCCGAACAGCTGGCGGCCGCGGAAAGAGGGCTTGAACAGGGAACGATTCACGTCGGCACATTTCCGGCCGCTTCCGCTTATTTCATTCCAAAGCTGATCAGCATGTTTAAAAAGCGGTATCCGAAGCTTGAATTGGTGCTTCATGAAGGAACGGTCAACGAAGTAAAGGAATGGCTCCGTTCCCGGGTAATAGATGTAGGTATTACTCTTTTTCCTACGGAAGATATGGAATATCTGCCGCTGAAAAAAGATAAAATGGCCGTCGTGCTTAGAAATGATCATCCGCTTTGCAGCTGTGAGTCAATCACTCTGAAAGACCTTGACTGCCAGCCGATGATCATCTGTGACGGAGGGTACGAATCACCGCTTATTGATATGTTTAGGGAGGCAGGATCTGTGCTGACTGCCGCATTCACTGTTTACAACGTCAATACGTCCATCAGCATGATTAAAGAAGGGCTGGGAATCGCGATATTATCACAAATGTCTATGTCGGGAATATCGCTGCCGGACAATGTCGTGACGAGAGATCTGAATCAGGCGTTGTACCGCGATGTTCTGCTTGCCGTTCCTTCCGTAAAAGAGGCTTCATTGGCGGCAAAACTTTTTATTCAAATCGCGCAGGAACTCACAAAGAATGAATAAAAGACCCTAATCATCTTAGGGTCCTGAATCTTATCGGTTAATTTTAAAAGAGTTTGTCGTATTGACAAGTTTTGAACCGCTGAACGTGGCTTTGACACGATAATAACCTGTCTTGCATCCTTTTAAAGAGAATGACTTAGTCACCCTTACTGAGAATGAAAAGGTTGTTTTTTTGCAAGTCGTCCATTTCTTTCCTGACTTTCGCTGTAAGTATAGGTTTCCTTTAAAGGTTCGATTAGACGGATACGGTGTACTGAGAGTAAAATCGACAGTTTTCGCTTTTTTCGTGTAGTAGGAGGCATCGGTAAATCCGCTTACATTTAAATGCTGCTGAGTGCCGTCATAAAAGTCTGCGGCGTATGCCTTATCGGTGTTTCCTGTAAAAAAGATTGCTGCCAGTAAAGCTGTTGTGAGTGCCATTAAGATTTTTTTACGCATATAGACAATGACTTCCTTCCTATTCAATATCATACATATCTTAACATTATTGGGTCTGTTCTTTCAACGATAGATTTTCACTTTTATAGGATGAAAAGCTCTTGATATCTGAATGTAATAGATTCATTCATACAGAGTTCACTAGTGACGACCGCTTACTGATTGTTCGAAGATCATCGAATCAAATTGTTTAACTCACGTGATAAGCTGTGGTAAGGTGGGTGGTAGAGACCTTGTTTAAGATCTGCTTACACTAAACCATAAAGGAGAAAACGATGGCTGAACATACATTGAAAGATACTGCGTTTTCCGTATTGAATTTATCGCCGGTCGTACAGGGGGGAACGGTTGCTGAATCGTTCCGCAACAGCATGGATTTAGCGCGCCGCGCCGAGGAGTGGGGCTATAACCGCTATTGGCTGGCGGAGCATCATAATATAGAAGGCGTCGCCAGCTCGGCAACGTCAGTGCTGATCGGCCACATCGCCGGCGGCACGAAAAAAATCCGCGTCGGTTCAGGCGGCATTATGCTGCCGAATCATTCGTCACTTATAATCGCGGAGCAATTCGGAACCCTTGAAACGTTATATCCAGGGCGGATTGACCTCGGACTCGGACGTGCGCCGGGAACCGACCAATTAACGGCAAGAGCCTTAAGAAGAAACATAAACAGCGGGGAGGATTTCCCGGAGCAGCTTGAAGAATTGAGAAATTACTTCAAACCGACAGGCAATGTGCGCAATCAAGTCCGCGCCATTCCGGGCGAAGGGCTGGACGTGCCGATCTGGCTTCTGGGCTCAAGCGGCTTCAGCGCACGCCTTGCCGGAGAGCTCGGGCTTCCGTTCGCCTTTGCGGCTCATTTCTCACCGAAAAACACCGTGCCGGCTCTTGAGTTATACCGAAGCTCCTTCCGTCCGTCAGACGTACTGGATAAACCGTACGCGATGGTCGGCGTTACCGTTATTGCCGCGGACACGGATGAAAAGGCGGAGCATCTGGCGACATCGCATTATCAAAGATTTTTAGACCTCGTCCGCGGCACGCCGAACCAGCTGAAGCCCCCTGTTGAAGACATGGATCAAATCTGGTCGCCGTATGAAAAAGCGATGGTCAATGAACAGCTCAGTTCAACGATCGTCGGCGGACCGGATCGTGTGAAGGAAAAGCTGGAAAGCTTCATCCGGACAACACAGGCGGATGAAATCATGGTCAATTCAGAAAGCTTTGAGCATGCCGACAGAATGCGGTCGTTTGAAATCATCGCCGAATTAAAAAACAGCTGATCAAAAAAAGCAATGTGCGCAGCACATTGCTTTTTTCATTCGCCGATCCGCCTGACGGAATTCCGGATGACGAGTTCCGGATCATACACGACGTCATCTTGCTTCGGTTTTTTATGTTCTAAGCAGTCGATGACGTATTTTGCCGCCGCTTTCCCCATAATGGATTTCGGGTGCTTGACAGAGGTGAGCTTCACCTCGGAAATCTGGGCGAAATGTGAATCATCATAGCCCATGACTGACACGTCATCAGGCACCTTTAAGCCGAATTCTCTGAGAAGATTAATCGTCTTCAGCGCAATTTCATCATTATAACAAAGAATGGCCGTCGGGTATGACCCGCTGTTTTGCTCAAGGGTATCCTTAATCTTTTGGAGAAGCACGGTTTCTTTTTCCTCAGTCGTGTAAGTTACGATCATGTCCGGAGACGGGAAGATTCCGCGCTCCCGATGCGCCTGCAGATAGCCGTTCATTCGTTTGACGCCCTGCGTGTCATCCGCTTTAAAAATTCCCATAATGTGCGTGTGGCCGAGGGACATGACGTATTCGCAAGCCATCATGCCGCCTTTGACATCATTGACGGAAAAGCTCGGTGCGGCCAGCTCCGCATAAGAAGCGTTAATCATGGCAAAAGGAATGCCGTTTTTCTCCAGATTGAGATAATAGCCGATGTTGGGCGTCTGCAGCGCGCTTTTCGTAGGCTCGACAATCAGCCCGTCTATATTTTTAGACAGCAGGTTTTCAAGGCCACGTCGTTCACTTTCTGTATTGTTGTTGGTGCTCGTCAGCAGCATGGAATAGCCTTGTTCGCTTAAATAAGATTCGATTCCCCTGATGATGCTCGGGAAAATATAGTCTGATATGTACGTTGTAATGACGCCGATCGTTTTGTTTGAATGCATGGCTGATTTCGCCGTGCGTGAAGCGACAAAGGTGCCTCCGCCCTGAACGCTGTACAGCAGCCCCTGCGAGACTAAATCCCCGATCGCTTTTCTGATGGTATGGCGGCTGACGCCGAACTGCTGCATCAGCTCATTTTCCGTAGGCAGCTTTTGGTCAGGCTGTATTTTCCCTTGATTCAGCCATGAACAAATTTCTTCTTTTACTTGAGCATATTTCGGTAGCATATCAATTCCTCCAAAATGTATACGGACAAATTCCAGTATAACATAGTAAGCCCTTTCATCAAGTCGTAAAAACAATTGACAGATTCTGAAAAACTGCTTATTCTTTATTTGTACGTACTAATTTTTCTTATTTTTAGATAAAATTCTTTATAAGTACGTACAAATGTAACAACACTCTAATTTGTAAGCGTTTTTATTCTATTATTCGCGGGAGGGTAAAATTCATGAAGAATCACCCGGCACCAATTGGCTCAAATGTACCTGTCACTCGGGAGCATTCGAAGTGGTTTGTCATTCTTATCTCATGCGCGGCCGGACTGGGAGGGCTTTTGTACGGTTATGACACGGCGGTTATTTCCGGCGCCATCGGTTTTCTGAAAGACTTGTACCGTTTAAGTCCTTTTATGGAAGGGCTCGTGATTTCAAGCATTATGATCGGCGGTGTTTTCGGCGTCGGTATTTCCGGATTTTTGAGTGACCGTTTCGGACGGAGAAAGGTTCTGATGGCAGCGGCCCTTTTGTTTGCGGTGTCAGCGGTTGTCTCTGCGCTTTCTCAAAGTGTGTCTTCCTTAATTATCGCCAGAGTCATCGGCGGTCTGGGGATCGGAATGGGCTCCTCGCTTTCTGTCACCTATATTACCGAAGCCGCTCCGCCGGCCATACGCGGCAGTCTGTCCTCACTGTATCAGCTGTTTACGATATTGGGCATCTCCGGCACTTATTTTATTAACCTCGCCGTCCAGCAGTCCGGCTCATATGAATGGGGGGTGCACACCGGCTGGCGGTGGATGCTCGCTTACGGCATGATTCCGTCTGTCATCTTTTTTATCGTGCTGCTTATCGTGCCGGAAAGTCCGCGCTGGCTTGCAAAAGCGGGGCGCAGGAATGAAGCTCTCGCCGTGCTGACGCGCATTAACGGCGAGCAGACCGCGAAAGAAGAAATCAAACAAATCGAAACGTCTTTACAATTAGAAAAAATGGGTTCATTGTCTCAGCTGTTTAAACCGGGGCTGAGAAAAGCGCTTGTGATCGGGATTCTGCTGGCTTTGTTCAATCAGGTCATCGGCATGAACGCGATTACGTATTACGGGCCGGAAATCTTCAAAATGATGGGCTTCGGGCAGAATGCGGGGTTTGTCACGACATGCATCGTCGGTGTCGTCGAAGTGATTTTCACCATTATTGCGGTTCTTTTAGTCGATAAAGTTGGCCGGAAAAAGCTGATGGGGGTCGGATCAGCCTTTATGGCGCTGTTCATGATCTTAATCGGGGCATCCTTTTATTTTCAGCTGGCAAGCGGTCCGGCTTTAGTCGTCATTATATTAGGATTCGTCGCCGCTTTCTGCGTTTCAGTCGGGCCGATTACGTGGATCATGATTTCAGAAATCTTTCCGAACCACCTCCGCGCACGCGCCGCCGGTATTGCGACGATATTCCTGTGGGGGGCGAACTGGGCGATCGGCCAATTCGTGCCGATGATGATCAGCGGGCTGGGTCTCGCGTACACTTTCTGGATATTCGCCGTCATTAATATTCTCTGTTTCTTGTTTGTCGTGACGATCTGCCCTGAGACGAAAAATAAATCATTAGAGGAAATAGAAAAACTCTGGATAAAATGAAAGCGCTTTACGACAAAAGTCCGCTCCGGCGGGCTTTTGTCTGTCACTTTCAGTCCGTTTCTGTATATAATGACTGTATCAAGGAGATACTGGTAAATCCTGCGAAGAATGTCGAGGAATTGACCTTTAACAGTTGAATTAACAAAGTCATCCTGTTAAAATAATTAAAGAAAGCAGACATAATTTTTTTTGGCTATGATGGGACGTTTTTTGTCATAGCGGGACATTTTCTGTCCAGTATGAATAGGAAGGAACGTTTGAGTCATGAACCAGTTAATCCAAGCTCAAAAAAAATTATTGCCTGATCTTTTGCTTGTCATGCAGAAAAGATTTGAAATCTTGCAGTATATCAGGCTTACCGAACCGATCGGCCGCAGAAGTCTCGCAGCCAGTCTCGGATTGACCGAGCGCGTTCTCAGAAGCGAGGTTCAGTTTTTGAAAGAACAGAATCTCATTGATATTAAAACAAACGGCATGACAATGACGGAAGAAGGCTATTCACTGCTTTCGATTCTGGAAGATACGATGAAGGATGTTTTAGGATTGACGCTTTTGGAAAAGACATTAAAAGAGCGGCTTAATCTGAAAGACGCCATTATCGTCTCCGGAGACAGCGACCAATCTCCTTGGGTCAAAAAAGAATTAGGGAGAGCGGCCGTTGCGTGTATGAAAAAGAGATTTTCAGGCAAAAATATCGTCGCTGTAACCGGCGGTACAACAATTGAAGCCGTCGCTGATATGATGACGCCGGATTCTAAAAACCGCGAGCTTTTGTTTGTGCCTGCAAGAGGCGGTTTAGGCGAAGACGTGAAAAACCAGGCGAACACCATATGCGCGCATATGGCGGAAAAGGCTTCAGGCACTTACCGGCTTTTGTTTGTTCCCGGACAGCTGTCACAAGGCGCCTATTCATCTATTATTGAAGAACCTTCCGTAAAAGAGGTGCTTCAGACGATTAAATCAGCGAGTATGCTCATTCACGGAATCGGCGAAGCTAGAACAATGGCGGAGCGAAGAAACACGCCTTTGGAAGATTTGAAGAAAATAGATGACAATCATGCGGTGACAGAAGCATTCGGCTACTACTTTAATGCGGACGGAGAAGTCGTTCACAAGGTGCATTCAGTCGGAATGCAGCTCGATGACCTCGATGCCATTCCCGACATTATCGCAGTAGCGGGCGGATCATCAAAAGCAGAAGCAATCGAAGCTTATTTTAAAAAGCAGCGAAACACGGTTCTCGTCACGGACGAAGGAGCCGCAAAGAAGTTATTAAGGGATAACAGTCCCTCAATATAAATATCTCTCACTTATTAAAAGGAGGAAATAATCATGGCAGTAAAAGTCGGTATTAACGGTTTTGGTCGTATTGGACGTAACGTATTCCGCGCAGCATTAAACAATCCTGAAGTTGAGGTAGTGGCGGTTAACGATTTAACAGACGCTAACATGCTTGCTCATCTTTTACAATATGATTCCGTACACGGAAAATTAGACGCAGAAGTTAAAGTTGACGGCAGCAACCTTGTTGTTAACGGCAAAACAATCGAAGTTTCTGCTGAGCGCGATCCTGCGAAACTCAGCTGGGGCAAACAAGGCGTTGAAATCGTAGTTGAATCTACTGGTTTCTTCACAAAACGCGCAGACGCTGCGAAACATTTAGAAGCCGGCGCGAAAAAAGTCATCATCTCTGCACCTGCTAACGAAGAAGATATCACAATCGTTATGGGTGTTAACGAAGATAAATACGATGCAGCTAACCACGATGTTATCTCTAACGCATCTTGCACAACAAACTGCCTTGCGCCGTTTGCAAAAGTACTTAACGACAAATTCGGCATCAAACGCGGTATGATGACAACTGTTCACTCTTACACAAATGATCAGCAAATCCTTGATCTTCCGCACAAAGACTACCGTCGTGCGCGTGCAGCAGCTGAAAACATCATCCCAACATCAACTGGTGCTGCTAAAGCAGTTTCTCTAGTTCTTCCTGAACTAAAAGGCAAACTGAACGGCGGAGCTATGCGTGTGCCGACTCCAAACGTTTCTCTTGTTGACTTAGTTGCTGAACTTAACAAAGACGTAACGGTTGAAGACGTAAACGCAGCTCTTAAAGAAGCGGCTGAAGGCGATCTTAAAGGAATCCTTGGCTACAGCGAAGAGCCATTAGTATCCGGAGACTACAACGGCAATGCTAACTCTTCTACAATCGATGCTCTTTCTACAATGGTTATGGAAGGCAGCATGGTAAAAGTAATCTCTTGGTACGATAACGAAAGCGGCTACTCTAACCGCGTTGTTGACCTTGCAGCTTACATCGCAAAACAAGGTCTTTAATTCATAGCTCCCGGAAAGGGCCGGACTTGGTTCTTTCGGACAGAAACGCTATAATGAAAGCGGACAAGGGAAGGGGACGGACTCCCTTTCCCTTTTTCCATGAGAACCGGCTTTCAGAAAGCGCCGGATTGCTGCAGAACGTCCGCGTTTTGCAGTTTCAGCGGCACTTTCGTTTTCTGGCCGCCTGCCCTGGCTCAGAAGACGATCTGCCCCGTGCCCGGAAGCTGCAATCTGCCCCGCGGCGGAAGCATCATAAGGCGGTTTCACGTTTCACGTTTTTCGTGCTATGCAAACCATTTTGAAGGAGGATCTCCTAAGGCATGAATAAAAAAACAGTAAAAGACATCGACGTAAAAGGCAAAGTCGTATTCTGCCGCGTTGACTTTAACGTTCCAATGAAAGACGGGGAAGTAACAGACGATACTCGTATCCGCGCTGCGCTTCCGACAATCAAACATCTTGCAGACCAAGGCGCGAAAGTCCTTCTTGCGAGCCACTTAGGCCGCCCGAAAGGCGAAGTGGTTGAGGAGCTTCGTTTAACTCCTGTCGCTGCACGCTTAGGCGAACTGCTTGGCAAAGAAGTGAAAAAAGCAGATGAAGCTTACGGTGATGCTGTAAAAGCACAAATTTCTGATATGAAGGACGGAGACGTTCTTGTATTGGAAAACGTACGTTTCTACCCTGGCGAAGAGAAAAATGATCCTGAGCTTGCTAAAGCATTTGCTGAGCTTGCGGATGTATATGTCAATGACGCATTCGGTGCTGCCCACCGTGCTCACGCATCTACAGCCGGAATTGCCGAGCATCTGCCGGCGGTTGCAGGATTCCTGATGGAAAAAGAGCTTGACGTTCTCGGCAAAGCCGTGACAAATCCTGAGCGCCCGTTTACGGCAATCATCGGCGGAGCGAAAGTAAAAGACAAAATCGGCGTCATCGAAAGTCTGCTTGATAAAGTGGACAACTTGATCATCGGCGGAGGTCTTGCTTACACATTCGTTAAAGCGCTTGGCTATGAAGTCGGTAAATCTCTTCTTGAAGAAGATAAAATCGAGCTTGCAAAATCATTCATGGACCGCGCGAAAGAAAAAGGCGTTAAATTCTATATGCCGGAAGACGTTCTCGTTGCTGATGATTTCTCTAACGATGCAAACGTTCAAATCGTGCCGATCTCTGAGATTCCAAGTGATTTAGAAGCCATCGACATTGGTACGAAAACACGCGAAACGTACGCTGACGTCATCAAAAACAGCAAACTTGTCGTGTGGAACGGACCGATGGGCGTATTCGAAATCGACTTGTTCGCTCAAGGCACAAAAGCGGTTGCAGAAGCATTGGCAGAGGCGAATGATACATACTCTGTCATCGGCGGAGGAGACTCTGCGGCAGCCGTTGAAAAATTCGGCCTTGCTGACAAAATGAGCCACATCTCAACAGGCGGCGGCGCATCCCTTGAATTTATGGAAGGCAAAGAGCTTCCAGGGGTAGCTGCACTGAACGATAAATAAAACTGCTATAAGGAAGTGGAACAGATGAGAAAACCAATTATAGCCGGTAACTGGAAAATGAACAAAACACTCGGCGAGGCTGTCAGCTTCGTTGAAGAAGTGAAATCTTCCATTCCAGCAGCAGACAAAGCGGAAGCCGTTGTTTGCGCACCAGCACTTTTCTTAGAAAAGCTGACTTCTGCTGTTAAAGGAACTGACTTAAAAGTCGGCGCCCAAAACATGCATTTTGAAGAAAACGGTGCGTTCACAGGCGAAATCAGCCCGGTTGCTCTGAAAGACCTTGGCGTGGAATACTGTGTCATCGGCCACTCTGAGCGCCGTGAAATGTTCGCTGAAACAGATGAAACTGTTAACAAAAAAGCGCATGCCGCTTTCAAACACGGCATTGTGCCGATCATTTGCGTAGGTGAAACGCTTGAAGAGCGCGAAGCCGGAAAAACAAATGATCTTGTTGCCGATCAAGTGAAAAAAGGTCTTGCGGGTCTTTCTGAAGAGCAAGTTGCTGCTTCCGTTATTGCGTACGAGCCAATCTGGGCAATCGGAACAGGCAAATCTTCTACAGCGAAAGATGCTAACGACGTCTGCGCGCATATCCGTAAAGTCGTTGCTGAAAGCTTCAGCCAGGAAACTGCTGACAAGCTCCGCATTCAATACGGCGGCAGCGTAAAACCTGCAAATATTAAAGAATATATGGCAGAGTCCGATATTGACGGTGCTTTGGTCGGCGGCGCAAGCCTTGAACCGCAGTCATTCGTTCAATTATTGGAGGAAGGTCAATATGAGTAAAAAACCAGCTGCACTCATCATTCTTGATGGGTTCGGATTACGCAATGAAACAGTCGGAAATGCAGTCGCACAAGCGAAAAAACCGAATTTCGACCGTTATTGGAACCAATACCCTCATCAGACGCTGACGGCATCAGGCGAAGCAGTCGGACTGCCTGAAGGACAGATGGGGAACTCTGAAGTCGGACATTTGAATATCGGCGCAGGACGTATTGTGTACCAAAGCTTAACACGCGTGAACGTTGCCATCCGCGAAGGCGAATTCGAACGCAATCAAACGTTCCTTGACGCCATCAAAAACGCGAAAGACAACGACAAAGCGCTGCACCTGTTCGGCCTTCTTTCTGACGGGGGCGTACACAGTCACATCAATCATTTATTCGCGCTGCTGAAGCTTGCGAAAAGTGAAGGGCTGACGAAGGTGTATATCCACGGTTTCCTCGACGGCCGCGATGTAGGTCCGCAAACTGCGAAAACTTACATTCAGCAGCTGAATGAGCAGATCGAAGAAATCGGTGTCGGTGAAATCGCCAGCATTTCCGGACGCTACTACTCCATGGACCGCGACAAACGCTGGGACCGTGTAGAAAAAGCGTACCGCGCAATGGCTTACGGCGAAGGCCCGTCTTACCGCAGCGCGATGGATGTAGTTGACGATTCTTATGCGAACGGCATTCATGATGAATTCGTCATCCCGTCCGTTATCACAAAAGAAAACGGTGAACCCGTTGCGAAAATTCATGACGGCGATTCTGTGATTTTCTATAATTTCAGACCTGACCGCGCCATCCAGATTTCGAACACGTTTACCAACAAAGATTTCCGCGATTTCGACCGCGGTGAACATCATCCGAAAAACCTGTATTTCGTCTGCCTGACTCACTTCAGTGAATCTGTTGACGGATATGTGGCTTTTAAACCGGTAAACCTTGACAATACGGTTGGTGAAGTATTAGCACAGCACGGGTTAAAACAGCTTCGCATTGCAGAAACTGAAAAGTATCCGCACGTTACGTTCTTTATGAGCGGCGGCCGCGAAGAAGAATTCCCGGGCGAAGAGCGCATCCTTATCAACTCGCCGAAGGTTGCGACATATGACCTGAAGCCTGAAATGAGTGCGTATGAAGTGAAGGATGCTCTTGTAAAAGAAATCGCGGCTGACAAGCATGACGCGATCATCCTGAACTTTGCAAACCCTGACATGGTCGGCCACTCCGGAATGGTCGAACCGACGATTAAAGCAATTGAAGCAGTGGACGAGTGCTTAGGCGAAGTGGTTGACGCCATCATCGCTAAAGGCGGGCATGCCATCATTACCGCTGATCACGGTAATGCAGATATTCTGATTACAGAATCAGGCGAACCGCACACTGCCCATACGACAAATCCAGTCCCTGTCATTGTGACGAAAGAAGGCGTGACGCTGCGCGAAGGCGGAATCCTAGGCGACCTCGCACCAACGTTATTAGACCTTCTCGGTGTTGAAAAACCGAAAGAAATGACCGGAACATCTTTAATTCAAAAATAATTTGAAATCAAAAGGAGAGACAAAACTCATGCCATACATTGTTGATGTTTATGCACGCGAAGTCCTTGACTCCCGCGGCAACCCGACAGTTGAAGTAGAAGTATATACAGAAACAGGAGCTTTCGGCCGCGCATTAGTGCCAAGCGGAGCTTCTACAGGCGAATACGAAGCGGTTGAGCTTCGTGACGGCGACAAAGACCGTTACCTTGGAAAAGGCGTGTTAACTGCTGTTAACAACGTAAACGAAATCATTTCTCCAGAGCTTCTCGGCTTTGACGTAACAGAACAAAACGCAATCGATCAGCTTTTAATCGAGCTTGATGGAACTGAAAACAAAGGCAAACTCGGTGCGAACGCTATCCTTGGCGTATCTATGGCTTGTGCGCGCGCAGCTGCTGATTTCTTACAGATCCCTCTTTATCAGTACCTTGGAGGCTTCAACTCAAAAACGCTTCCTGTACCGATGATGAACATCGTAAACGGCGGAGAGCATGCTGACAACAACGTAGACATTCAAGAATTCATGATTATGCCTGTAGGCGCGCCTAACTTCCGTGAAGCGCTTCGCATGGGCGCTCAAATCTTCCACAGCCTGAAATCAGTTCTTTCTGCTAAAGGCATGAACACAGCTGTAGGTGACGAAGGCGGATTCGCTCCGAACCTTGGTTCTAACGAAGAAGCGCTTCAAACAATCGTTGAAGCAATCGAAAAAGCCGGCTTCAAACCTGGCGAAGAAGTGAAACTTGCTATGGATGCTGCATCTTCTGAGTTCTACAACAAAGAAGACGGCAAATACCATCTGTCTGGCGAAGGCGTTGTGAAAACATCTGCTGAAATGGTTGACTGGTATGAAGAAATGGTTTCTAAATACCCAATCATCTCTATCGAAGACGGACTTGACGAAAACGACTGGGAAGGCCACAAACTTCTTACAGAGCGTCTTGGCAAAAAAGTTCAGCTTGTCGGTGACGACCTTTTCGTTACAAACACGAAAAAGCTTGCTGAAGGTATTAAAAACGGCGTAGGCAACTCTATCCTGATCAAAGTAAACCAAATCGGTACATTGACTGAAACATTCGATGCGATCGAAATGGCGAAACGCGCAGGCTACACTGCCGTTATCTCTCACCGTTCTGGTGAAACTGAAGACAGCACAATCGCTGACATCGCTGTGGCAACGAACGCAGGACAAATCAAAACAGGTGCTCCGTCCCGTACGGACCGTGTTGCGAAATACAACCAGCTTCTTCGCATCGAAGATCAGTTGGCTGAAACTGCTCAATACCACGGTATCAACTCTTTCTATAACTTGAATAAGTAATCGAAAAAACCTCCCCAAGGGGAGGTTTTTTTATATGTCTGCATAAAGCCTTACCATATCGCGGCACTGTATCCCGTTTTCGAAAATCTCCTCTTCATAATGCCTGATGAAAAAATCATGGTCGATGGCTTGGAGTCTGAAGCCGCATTTTTGGTAAAGGGCAAGCTGGCCTATACTGGAGTTGCCCGTTCCGATTTCAATAGTCACTGCTCCCATTTGTTTTGCCTTATTCAAGGCCTCTTCTAAGAGCTTTCTGCCGATGCCTTTGTTCTGCATTGATTCGTTTACCGCAATATTGACGATTTCCACCGTTTTTGGTCTTGTTTTTAAAAGGACGAAGACCCCTGCAAGCTCGTCTGACGTCCAAGCCGTATAGCATTCGCCTCTGGCAAGATAATCATCGACAATTTCCCTCGACGGATCGGCCAGCAGCAATAGTTCATACAGCGCTTCATCCCGCTCTGCCGCTTTTCGGATGCTCAGTTTTTGCATGTCCGTTTCTCCTCCTTCATTGTGATCGGCAGCTATTTTTTCAAAATAACTCCAAAATCATTCTACTTTATTATAAAATATGAAACATAGGAAAAGTTATACAAGTTTTGCAGATTGAATAGGAGGAAAGTCATGTTTTTTTGTAAATATTGCGGCCGACAGAATAATGAAGAGGCGCATTTCTGTAAAGAATGCGGAAAGCCGATCGGGAAAGGAAGCCGGCTGGAGCGGCAGGCGGCTGAATCCGCATCACAGCCGAGAAAGCCGATCCCTAAAAAAACGCTCTTCCTATGGGGAGGCATCGCCGCAGCGCTGATCTTATTGATTGCCGCATATAAAACCGGAGCCTGGCTGACATCTGAAAAAAGGCTCACGGATCAATTCGAACAGGCGGTTCATGACGGGGACACGAAAAAGCTCGCAGCCCTTCTCACCCCTTCAGATAAAAAAATGAAGCTGAATGAGACCAATGTCAAACCGCTCCTTGCATACGCAAAGAAACACGGTGAACTGCTGGAATCGCTTCGCGGCAATTCATCTGAAAAAGATGCGGTATATGTCAAAAAAGAGGGAAAAACCCTTCTCTTGTTCGACCATTATGAACTGAAAGTCGATCCAGTTTATTTCCGCATCACAAGTAATTATAAAGGCGCCGATCTTTACATCAACAGCGAGAAAACCGGTACGGTCAAAAAAGCCGATGAAACCCAAACATTCGGCCCGTATGCACCCGGTGTCTATACGGCGGAAGCCAAGCTTCAAAATGATACGGTTGACGTTGTCAAAAAGCAAGAGGCGGAGGCAGCCGGAAGCCGGAATGTTGAGTTTGACCTGCCGTTAGACGCCGAGGATGTGACGTTCACTCCGGCAGACAGCTTCAAAAACGCGAAAGGCGATCTGCTGATAAACGGCAAGTCCGTCCATAAAGACCCTTTTAAGTCCGTTACATACGGCCCGCTCTTAACTGACGGCTCCATGACAGCCGCCGTGGAGGCTGATTTTCCTTGGGGGGAAACAAAAACTGCCGATGTTCCGATCAACGGCACTGATATGGAATTAACGCTAATTCCCGATCAAGATACACAAAAAACAATCATGGACACGATTGTCAAAACAACGAAGCAGTATACAAAAGCGATGGCAGACGGAAATACGGATAAGATGACAGAGGCTGGTTCAGCGTGGAAGGAGCAGACGAAAGAAGTGGTTTCCGGCATGAAGAGTTCCGGCACTTTTTTGAAGGATCAGTATAAAGAGACAAGCTTTGATCTGGATTCATTTGCGATTTCACAAGAGAACGGCCGCTGGCAAGTAACTGTTACGGGTAAAGAGCTTCATGAGTCTGCTTATTTCGACGGGAATACGAAGCCTGATATGGAAGAGGCTGAACCGAGCTTTCATTATATACTGTCATATGATACAAAACATAAAAAATGGGTTTTCGAAAAAGCTGACCCTGCCTCAGATTCTTCTGGGGCAAATGTGAAAAAAATAAAAAACGACCAGCCGAAAACCTACACATCCGCATGGGCGTCATCCAAAGGAAAGGCAGCTTCAGGCAGCCTCACGAATGAACAAGTCACATCGTTTATGGTTGATTACCTGACAAATCAATCAAGCGCCGTCAGCCTGAACAATTTCGCCATCATGGCGGGCAATTTGGAAGAGGGAAGCCCTTTGTATGCTGATCAGCAAAAATTGGTTAAAAAACTATACGGCGAGGGAACGACAGAAGTATTTAATGAAGTGAATGTAAAAAGCTTTTCGCAGAACGGCTCCCATCTGACGATTCATACGTATGAGGAGTTTTATATTACGAAAGCCGGCGGCAGTCCGAAGCTCAGAACATTTAATTGGACGTATGGCGGCGTGGTGAAAGACGGAAGAATTTATTTAACATCCATTCAATAAAAAAATCCCCGCGCCAATCAGGCGGCGGGGGTTTTCGTTTTTAAAAGAAAAGATAATTCATAAGTTCTTTTGTGTAATGCTTGATCGTGAATTGAAATGTTACGCAAATGATGAAATAGATGACGATAATAGCATAAGTGATATCCGCTTTAGCCGTGAGCTGATGCTGGTAGCTCGCCAGCATGAGCGGAGGCACGGCAAACGCCGCTCCTAAAAGACCGACAGCCAGAATGGTAAAGCAAACGGTTGTGTGCATCAGCATAAAAATGAGTGCAAGAAGCAAAATAGCCGTAAACGGAATCAAAAACGCCCCGAATCTGGACAGCGAATCTTTAAATGACACCTGCGCGCCGCCGGCCTTCAATGCGATAAAAATCAAGAGATACAGGCAGAAAACACATATTGCAAAGGTAAGCGCCGGTTTGATCACAACCGCGGTAAAACTGACGTCACGAAAGCCGTCTGATAAGAGAATATACATCATAATCGGCGTTATCAGACAGAAAAGCACCATGTTGATTATGCTGCTGACAAGCTGTTCACTGCCTGTCGTTTTGCATGTCTGATACGGTTTCTTTAACACATTAAGCACGAATAAGGCAAATTGCTTTGAAGCCTGTTTAGCAGCGGCGCCGGCCTGCATTTGGCCTGAACCGGTCTGGTTGGGCTGGGGCGCACCGCACTTTTCACAAAACTTTCCGCCATCTGTATGATGGCCGCATTGAGGACAATACATTCTAAAACTCCTTTTACATGTAATATAGGGATTTTGTTCAATATTTACATTATAAAAGAAAATAGGGCGGATGTAACGGAGATTTCTAAAGATATACTATTCACTTTCTCTATTATTTGATAATAGAGAAAAAGTACCCATTATGGTAGAATTTTTAACGAGAGTATTGATCAGGGTGATAGAGGAAATTAACTGATGCTAAAAAAATTAAAAATGCTTTATCGGCTGTTGAAATTCGGAAAAGGCTTATGGAGATAGCAAACGGAAAAAACCGTCCTGTAAGGGCGGTTTTTTTCTGTTTCCAGATCGGCCGGCTGAGGTTACAAGAAGCAGGCACCGGGGTAAAAATCATGCATAAGAAACAGCGGAAAACAAAACATAAATCACAACGGCAAGTCATAAGGAGGTACGCATGTTTTCATTTATCATTCATGTCTTCATTTCCCTGTTTGCAGTGTCCAACCCCATCGGAAACGTGCCGATTTTTCTTTCACTGACAGAGGGCTACCCGGAGAAAGAACGGACAGCGATCGCACGCAAGGCGTCCGTGCTGTCGTTTATCATCTTGGCGGCATTTTTAATCTTCGGCCATCTGATCTTTAAACTGTTTGACATTAATATTCATGCCCTGCGTATCGCGGGCGGTATTTTTATTTTCGGCATCGCTTATAATCTTTTGAACGCGAAACAATCACATGTACAGTCCCTTCATCATGAAGAGAAGGGGGAAAGCAAGGAGAAAGCGGATATTTCCGTGACGCCTCTGTCGATTCCGATTATCGCCGGTCCCGGTACGATTGCGACGGTAATGAGTCTGTCGGCCGGCCACGGCGGCATCTTCCATTACATCAGCGTGCTGATCGGTATTGCGGCCGTCATCGCGATGACGTTCATCTTCTTTCACTATTCTTCTTTCATCAGCAACAAGCTCGGGAAAACCGAAATGAACGTGATTACCCGGCTGATGGGTTTGATTTTGGCGGTAGTGGCGATCGGCATGATCGGCGCCGGTCTGAAAGGCATGTTCCCGATATTGGTTTCCTGACTTAAAAAAAGCAGCGCCCGGTTATCTGCGGGCGCTGCTTTTTTCTATTTTCGGCACATGCTGAAACACTTCTTCACTCTCAAAAAATTCTATCAAACGGCTCAGCCAGTCATAATAATGGAGCCAGTCCGTCAGTTCGTTCAAAAGCTGACGGGCTTTTTCTTCAATTTCGGGACTGAGGTTTTCCGATTCCAGAAGCTCAGTCAGCTCACGGTTCAGCTTCTTATACAGCATTTTATTTTTGCTGACCGCCTTTGTCCAATTTGCCGTAAACAGGGAGATGAACGTCTGGTAATAATCACGCTCCACGTCGTAAAGGTCTTTCCGAACGCCTTTTTCAAACACTTTTTCAGCCAGATTGGCATCGGTCATCTCGCGGACCACCTGGCTCATCCTCGTTTTGCTCATGCCGGTCGCCTCTGACAGCTCATTTAACGTCATCGGCTTTCGGTTCATATAAATAATACCGAGCACACGCCCCAGTGTGGCCGGCATTCCGAATGTATGCATATTCTCGGCGATTCTCTCAATGAGATGCTCTTCAGCTTGACCGATGATATCAAGAGCGTTTTTTTCCACGGCTGATCATCCCTTCACTGGCTTTTCATGCTGACAATATATCATATTTTTTACAGTTGTTGAAAAAGATGATGCGGCAGGATATGCGAGCTTTCCGGAGCGATTGTAAGAACGTCCCCGTTGTCAGCGGGATAACATCAAATAATACGTATATTATATATAATTTAGACACATTGTAAACTTTTTATTTTATAAACTTCATCTTATAATAAAGATTATACTTTTCAGAAAAATAACGGAATCCTTCGGAGGTGCACGGATTGCTGAGATTAGAAAATGTATCAAAAATCTATAAAGGCGGAAAAAAAGCCGTCAACAGCATTGATTTAAATATCGAAAAAGGCGAGTTTATTTGTTTTATCGGGCCGAGCGGCTGCGGAAAAACAACGACGATGAAAATGATTAACAGACTGATTGAGCCGTCATCAGGAAAGATTTTTATCGATGGCGAAAACATCATGGAGCAGGACCCCGTGGAGCTGAGACGGAAAATCGGCTACGTCATTCAGCAGATCGGACTTTTCCCCCACATGACCATTCAGCAGAACATTTCCCTCGTGCCGAAACTGCTGAAATGGCCGGAACAAAAGCGGAAGGAACGGGCGCGGGAGCTTTTGAAGCTCGTCGATATGGGCCCGGAATATTTAGACCGCTATCCTCATGAGCTGAGCGGCGGACAGCAGCAGAGAATCGGCGTGCTGCGCGCCCTGGCAGCGGAACCTCCCCTTATTCTCATGGATGAACCGTTCGGAGCGCTTGATCCGATTACACGTGATTCGCTTCAGGAAGAATTCAAAAAACTGCAAAGAACACTGAATAAAACGATTGTGTTTGTAACCCACGACATGGATGAAGCTATTAAGCTGGCTGACCGGATCGTCATTTTAAAAGCGGGAGAGATCGTTCAGGCCGGCACTCCTGATGACATCCTCCGAAATCCGGCTAATGAGTTTGTCGAAGAATTTATCGGCAAAGAACGGTTATTGCAATCAAGACCTGACATTGAACGCGTCGAGCAAATGATGAACAAAAAGCCCGTCACCGTTACGGCGGACAAAACGCTTTCGCAGGCGATACAGGTGATGCGGGAGCACCGGGTCGATTCCCTGCTTGTCGTTGATGACCTGAATGTGCTGCAAGGATATGTAGATGTCGAAATCATTGATCAGAACCGGAAAAAAGCAAGCCTCGTCGGCGACGTGCTCCGCTCTGATCTGTATACGGTCGAACAGGGGACGCTCCTCCGCGATACCGTACGCAAAATTTTAAAGCGCGGAATGAAATACGTACCCGTCGTTGATGAACAAAGGCATTTGGTCGGGATTGTCACGAGAGCGAGCCTTGTCGACATCGTTTACGATTCAATCTGGGGCGAGGAAGACCAGCTGGTGACAGGCTGACAAGGGGAGGAACGCTTACAATGAATGAAATGATCAAGTTTTTGCAGACGAACGGCGGAGAGCTTTTATATAAAACGTGGGAGCATTTATATATTTCAATCATCGCCGTCATATTAGGCATTCTCGTCGCCGTTCCGCTCGGAGTGGGGCTGACGAGAATGAAAAAGGGCGCAGGCGCTGTCATCGGCGCCGTCAACATTGTGCAGACCTTGCCGAGTCTCGCGATACTGGCATTCTTTATCCCGCTGTTAGGGGTGGGAAAGCTGCCGGCGATCGTCGCGCTGTTTTTCTATTCGGTGCTGCCGATTCTCCGGAACACGTACACCGGCATTCAAGGCGTAAACAAAAATCTGCTGGAATCGGGAAAAGGCATCGGGATGACGGTCTGGGAGCAGATCAGGCTTGTGGAACTGCCGCTTGCGGTTCCGGTGATCATGGCGGGCATCCGCACATCCACCATTTATCTGATCGGCTGGGCGACGCTTGCTTCCTTTATCGGGGGCGGCGGGCTCGGAGACTATATTTTTATCGGCCTGAACCTCTATCAGCCTGAATATATTATCGGCGGCGCCGTGCCCGTCACCATTTTAGCCATTATCATCGATTATCTGCTGGCGGCGACGGAACGGAAGGTGACGCCGAAAGGGCTGAAAGGACTGAAGGAAGTATCATAAGGAGTTGGCTGTTTTGAAAAGAAACCTAAAGAGATGGATGTGCGCGCTGGCGCTGTCGGCTGCTCTGCTTGTAGGCGGCTGTTCCCTTCCCGGGCTGAGCGGGGCTTCCGATGATACGATTAAAATCGGGGCGCAAAGCATGACGGAATCAGAAATTATCGCCAATATGCTCGCACAGATGATTGAGCACAATACAGATTTGAATACGGCATTAATTAAAAACCTCGGATCAAACTATGTCCAGCAGCAGGCGATGCTCGGCGGTGAAATCGATATCGCCGCGACGCGCTACTCAGGAACTGACTTAACGAGCACCCTCGGCATGGAAGCGGAAAAAGATCCGAAAAAAGCATTATCCATCGTGCAGAAAGAATTTGAGAAACGCTTCCATTACAAATGGTTTGATTCCTACGGATTTGAAAACACATACGCTTTTACCGTCACGAAAGAGCTTGCGGAAAAAGACCATTTAGACAAAGTATCAGATATTAAGAAGTATGCGGATCAATTTAAGCTCGGTGTAGACAATGCGTGGCTGAAACGAAAAGGCGACGGCTATAAGGGCTTCACCGACACGTACGGCTATGAATTCGGCACAACTTATCCAATGCAGATCGGACTTGTATACGATGCCGTGAAAAACGGGAAAATGGATGCCGTCCTCGCCTATTCAACGGACGGACGGATTAAAGCGTACGATCTGAAAATTTTAAAAGACGACAAGCAGTTTTTCCCGCCGTATGACTGTTCGCCGGTCATCCCCGACAGCGTGCTGAAACAGCATCCGGAACTGAATGGCATTGTGAATAAACTGATCGGCAAAATCGATACGGAAACGATGCAGGAATTGAATTACGAGGTGGACGGCAAGCTGAAAGAACCGTCCGTCGTCGCTAAAGAATTTTTGGAGAAACATCATTATTTTGAATAAGAAATGAGGTGGGGCAAATGGAAGTGCTGCAGCAGCTCGGCACTTATTATTCTCAAAACGGCGCCTATGTGCTTCAGGAGTTTTACCGCCATTTTCTCATGTCGGTATACGGCGTTTTATTTGCGGCGGTCGTTGGGATTCCGCTCGGCATCTTCATTGCCAGATACAGAACATTAAGCGGCTGGGTATTCGCGGTGACAAACGTGATTCAGACCGTGCCGGCGCTTGCGATGCTCGCGGTGCTGATGCTTGTCATGGGGCTCGGCGCCAATACGGTGATTTTGTCGCTGTTTTTATATTCGCTTCTTCCGATCATCCGGAATACGTACACGGGAATCGCCAGCATTGAACACGCTTATCTTGAATCGGGAAAAGCGATGGGCATGACCAAATTTCAAGTGCTTCGCATGGTGGAATTGCCGCTTGCGCTCTCCGTCATCATGGCGGGGCTGCGGACGGCGCTCGTCATCGCGATCGGCATTACGGCAATCGGTACGTTTGTCGGCGCTGGCGGACTCGGTGACATTATTGTCAGAGGCTCAAACGCCACGAACGGAACCGCGATTATTTTAGCCGGCGCCATCCCGACAGCGCTGATGGCAGTTATCGCAGATCTTGTGATGGCGTGGCTGGAGCGGGCGCTGAGCCCGGGGAGAAAGAAAAAACGAACCAAAGCGCCGAATGCGGCATGAAAAAAACGCCTTGCGGGTCAGGGCGTTTTTTCTTATGGCTTCGGAACATGCTTGAAAATTTCTTCGCTTTCGAAAAACTCGATCAGGCGGCTGATCCAATTGTAGTAATCCAGCCAATCCTTTAATTCTTTCAGCAGTTCATTGATTTTTTCCTCAGCTTCCTCCGGCACGCCGTTTTCAAGAACGGCCGTCAGTTCGCGGTTCAGCTTTTTATGCATCATCTTATTTTTGCTGACGACCTTGCTCCATGTGGCCGTAAACAGCGTAATAAAGGTTTGGTAATAATCCTGCTCGACGTCGTATAAATCTTTGCGGACGCCTTTTTCAAACACTTTTTCCGCCAGATTGACGTCAAGCATTTCACGGACGGCCTGGCTCATTCTCGTTTTGCTCATGCCGGTCGCTTCTGATAATTCAGTTAAGGTCATCGGCTTGCGGTTCATATAAATAATGCCTAAAATGCGTCCCACCGTCGCGGGCATCCCGAATGTATGCATATTTTCAGCGATTCGTTCTATTAAATGATCTTCGGCTTGTTCGATTACGTGTAACGGATCTTTCTCCAACAGTTTCAATCCTTTCAGTCAGCAATTCCGATGTCAATATACCATATTTTTAAACCGGCGGAAATGCTCTTCCGAGAGAATTTGGCAGTAATTCGGAGCAATAAGAAGAACTTTGCCGGTCAATACGGGTAAATCAGTGCTTACACAACCTTTATATATAATATGGACAAATTGTAAACTTTTTTATTTATAAAGTTTAATTTATAATGGGAAACATTCAATTGTCTGAAAAGTTAAATACAAATTTAACAAATTGAATAAACTTAATCATGGAGGTGTGAGTGTTTGCTGACATTAGAAAATGTCTCGAAAACGTATAAAGGCGGAAAAAAAGCCGTCAACAGCATCAATCTGAATATCGCTAAGGGCGAATTTATTTGTTTTATCGGACCGAGCGGCTGCGGGAAAACGACGACGATGAAAATGATCAACCGCTTAATTGAACCGACGGAAGGCAGAATCCTGATAGAGGGCCGGAACATTATGGAACAAGACCCGGTGGAACTCAGAAGAAGCATCGGCTATGTCATTCAGCAGATCGGGCTGTTTCCGCATATGACCATTCAGCAGAACATTACCCTCGTTCCGAAACTTTTAAAACATCCTGCAAAAGAACGGAAGGAACGGGCGCGGGAGCTTTTAAAGCTCGTTGATATGGGGCCTGAATATTTAGACCGTTACCCTCATGAACTGAGCGGAGGACAGCAGCAGCGAATAGGTGTATTACGGGCACTTGCCGCAGAGCCGCCGCTTATCTTAATGGATGAACCGTTCGGGGCGCTTGACCCGATTACGAGAGATTCCCTTCAGGAAGAATTTAAAAAACTGCAAAAAACCTTACATAAAACCATCGTATTTGTTACCCATGATATGGACGAAGCCATCAAACTTGCGGACAGAATCGTCATTCTGAAAGCGGGAGAAATCGTCCAAGCCGGAACGCCTGATGACATTCTCCGATTTCCGGCGAATGAATTTGTCGAGGAGTTTATCGGCAAAGAACGGCTGATTCAATCATCCAGCCCTGATATTGAACGGGTGGAGCAGATCATGAATTCCGCTCCTGTGACGGTAACACCTGAGAAAACGCTGTCAGCCGCCATTCAGCTGATGCGCGCCGAGCGGGTGGATTCGCTGCTCGTCATTGATGAGAAGAACGTTCTCCAAGGTTATGTCGATGTGGAAATGATTGGCCGCAAACGAAGACAGGCGGCAACCGTCGCGGAAGTGCTCGAGCGCGATCTATACACGGTCAGAAGCGGCACCCTGCTTCGCGACGCCGTCCATAAAATTTTAAAAAGAGGCATGAAATTTGTGCCCGTCATTGATGAAGCCGGCCGTTTAACGGGAATCGTGACAAGGGCAAGTCTCGTTGACATCGTCTATGACTCCATTTGGGGAGAAGAGAAAGAGCTCGCGGTGATGTCATGAGGAGGCTTCAATTGATATGAATCAGACCATGCAATTTTTACAGACAAACGGTGCAGAACTGCTTTATAAAACATGGGAGCACTTGTACATCTCATTAATCGCCGTCATGGCGGGCATTCTCGCCGCCGTTCCGCTCGGCGTCCTGCTGACGAGGATGAAAAGAGGCGCCGGCACAGTCATCGGCATCGTCAATATCATCCAAACTTTGCCGAGCCTTGCCATTCTCGCATTTTTTATTCCGCTTTTAGGCGTGGGAAAGGTCCCAGCCATTGCGGCGCTGTTTTTCTATTCCGTGCTGCCGATTCTCAGAAACACGTATACGGGAATCCTCGGTGTCAACCGGCATCTTCTTGAATCGGGAAAAGGGATCGGCATGACCGCATGGGAGCAGATCAGGCTTGTAGAGCTCCCGCTTGCCGCCCCGGTCATCATGGCGGGCATCCGGACGTCCGCGATTTATTTGATCGGCTGGGCGACGCTTGCCTCCTTTATCGGCGGAGGCGGACTGGGGGATTACATTTTTATCGGCTTGAACCTTTATCAGCCGGAGTATATTATCGCCGGCGCCGTTCCGGTCACGATGTTAGCGGCCGCCGTTGACTGCATGCTCGGGATGACAGAACGGAAAGTCACGCCTGACGGGCTGAAGGACATAAAAAATGCTTCATAAGGAGGAGATCTCTCGTGGGGAATAGATGCAAAAAACGGCTGCTCGCATTCGCCTGTATCGGCGTGCTGCTCCTTGGCGGCTGTTCGCTTCCGGGATTGAGCGCCGCGTCGGAGGATACCATCAAAATCGGGGCGCAAAGCATGACCGAATCAGAAATCATCGCGAGCATGCTCGGACAGATGATCGAACATCACAGCGATTTGAAAACAACCGTTATTAAAAATCTCGGCTCCAACGCCGTACAGCAGCAATCCTTGATAAACGGTGATATTGATATCGCCGCCACGCGCTATACGGGGGACGCGCTGACGGGCACGCTTCGTATGGAGCCGGAAAAAGACCCGGATAAAGCTTTGCGGCTCGTTCAGCGTGAATTTCAGAACAGATATGACATGAAATGGTTTGATTCCTACGGCTTTGATAATACATACGTCTTTACCGTTTCCGGACAGCTTGCCCGCAAATACCATTTAGAAACGGTATCCGATGTCAAAAAAGAGGCGTCTCATCTGAAATTCGGCGTTGATAACTATTGGATGAAGCTGAGAGGCAACGGATATCAGGATTTTATGAACACATACGGAATGTCATTTGAAGGCACGTATCCGATGCAGATCGGCCTCGTTTACGACGCGCTGAAAAGCAGGAAGATGGATATCGCGCTCGCTTATTCCACCGACGGAAGAATCATTGCTTACGGACTGAAAACGCTGAAAGATGATAAGCGGTTCTTTCCTCCGTACGACTGTTCACCCGTCGTTCCGAAACGTGTATTAAACGAGCATCCCGAGCTGGAAGGCGTGATCAATCAAATGATCGGCGCGATTGATACGAAGATGATGCAGAAAATGAATTACGAAGTCGACGGCCAATTAAAAGAGCCGTCCGTCGTGGCAAAGGAATTTTTAGAAAAACATCATTACTTTGAATAACGGAAAGGAGATGTGCGGATGGACACGCTGAAAGAGCTGTTTACGTATTACGCTCAAAACGGCAGCTATGTTCTGTATGAGTGCTGGCGGCATTTTCTCATGTCGGCGTACGGCGTCGTTTTCGCCGCCGCTTTCGCCATTCCGGCCGGCATTGTGACAGCAAGGCACGGGCGTCTCTCCGGCTGGGTGTTTGCTGTGGCGAACGTGATTCAAACCGTTCCGGCGCTGGCGATGCTCGCCGTCCTGATGCTTGTCATGGGACTTGGCGCCAATACGGTCATCACGGCTTTGTTTCTGTATTCACTGCTGCCGATTCTCAGGAATACGCACACGGGCATTATTAATATTGATCACGCTTATCTTGAGTCGGGAAAAGCGATGGGCATGACGAAATATCAAGTGCTCCGCATGGTGGAGCTGCCGCTTGCGCTTTCCGTCATTATGGCGGGTCTTCGAACGGCGCTCGTCATTGCGATCGGCATCACGGCAATCGGCACCTTCGTCGGCGCAGGCGGTCTCGGGGATATGATCGTCAGAGGCTCGAACGCGACAAACGGAACCGCCATTATTCTTTCGGGCGCCATTCCGACCGCACTGATGGCGGTAGCCGCAGACCTGCTGATGGCGTGGCTGGAACGAGCCCTCAGCCCTGTGAAAAAACAAAAAAGAAAGCTGATCGTACGCTCAGCCTCATGAAAAAAAGCATTCTTCCGCGTGAAGGATGCTTTTTTTGATTTCTTGATTAAATTTTGATAACTGCGCTGTAAAGTCTTACATATCAAATAACAAAGCAGAGGGGTAATCATATGAGCAACATCTTAGAAACGAGACAGCTGCAAAAATCATTCGGCAGACAACAGGCAGTGGCTGATGTGTCTCTATCGGTTAAGCGCAACAGTATATACGGCCTGCTCGGTCCGAACGGCGCCGGAAAATCAACGACTCTTAAAATATTGACCGGCATCTTGCAGCAAACATCCGGCGAGGTTCTGTTCGACGGGCATCCATGGAAGCGCGAAGATTTGAAAAAGATCAGTTCCCTGATTGAAGCGCCGCCGCTTTACAGCAACTTGACAGCCGCTGAAAACCTGAAAGTCCGCTGCGTGATGCTCGGGCTTCCTGATTCAAGAATTGCGGAGGTGCTGGAAATCACGGGATTAACGGGAACCGGAAAAAAGCGCGCCGGCCAATTTTCCATGGGAATGAAACAGCGTCTCGGCATTGCGTTGGCATTAGTCAACCGTCCGTCGCTCTTAATTCTTGACGAGCCGACAAACGGATTGGACCCGATGGGGATTCAGGATTTGCGGGAATTTATCCGCTCCCTGCCCGGACAGGGAATGACGGTGATTTTATCAAGCCACCTGTTATCAGAAGTGGAGCAGATCGCAGACCATATCGGAATCATCAGTGACGGTGTTTTGGGATATCAGGGAGAAATCAGCCGGGAAGACGATCTGGAGCAGCTGTTTCTGGAGGTAGTCAAATCAACACGGGAGAAAGCGGGGACAGGAAAATGATTCAGTACATGCAGGCGGAACACCTTACATCTAAAAGAACATTTATCAGAAAGCTCATCATTCTGATTCCGCTTCTGAACACGGCTTTTTCTTTTCTGCTGAATGCCGCCTATTTTATGACGGGCACGTTCAATTGGTGGGCGGTTATTTTCATGCCGCTCATGATTGCTCTAATGTGCGGTTTATCTGTTAAAAAAGAGAAAAAATCTGCGAACGACCGCGCGGTGTACTCATTGCCGGCAGACTTAAAAAGCATATGGCTCTCAAAAATAAGCTTGATCGCGCTGTATTCACTCCTGTCGCAAATCGTCTTTTTCATCATCATGTTTTTACTTGGCCTTGTGTTTCCGGGAATTGCTGCGCTGCAGCTGAAAGGCGTTGAAGCGGGCTCCCTTTTATGGCTGACGACGCTTTGGGAAATCCCATTGTGCTTATGGATTGCCAGACAGTTCGGGTTTACGGCAGTCATTCTCGTGAATATGATTGCCGCCTTTGTTTTGGGTATTGTGCCGGCGTCCGGTTCATTGTGGTGGCTGAGTCCGTGGAGCTGGTCAGTCCGGGTGATGTCACCGATTCTCGGGATCCATCCGAACGGAATTCCGCTTCCCGCAGACAGCGGCTTATTAAACGGAAACGTGATCTTTCCGGCTATTATTCTTTCTATCCTTTCTTTTATCGCAATAAGTTTGATTTCCGCCGTGCCTTTTGCAAAAGGGGGAAACCGGTCATGACCGTGCTTTTACGATATATGTGGGCCGATGTATTAAAAATGAAGCGCACGCCGTTCATATGGATGCATGTTGCGGCGCCGGCCGTATGCGCGGGATTTTTCCTGTTATATATGATGTATGGAAGGATTCAGGAGCCTTATGTGCTGTACAGCGTCTTCTTCAACGTGATTGCCGTTTTATACCCTTTAATCATCAGTATTGTCTGCGGCATGTCTGCCTCCGTCGAGGAACAGGCGGGTTATTTTCAGATGATGCTGGCGGTTCCGCATTCGAAAATCGTCAGTTTTGCGGGCAAGCTGCTTCTATTGCTGCTCTTGAATGTGTTATCGATAGGTCTTGCCATCTGTCTTTATTTGGCGGGGATGAAATTTGTTCTTCACATCAATGACCTTCCGTACTTTCTCTTTTTAAAGGGAGGGGCGTGGCTGATTGCCGGCAGTATTCCGCTTTATATGATTTCTTTTTTTGTCGGCATACAGTACGGCATGGGACCGTCCGGGCTTTTAGGGGGAGCGGGTTTATTAATGGCGGCGCTGATGAATACGGGGTTGGGCGATGTCATCTGGCGTTTTTTCCCGTGGGCATGGAGCGTGCGGCTGTCGGGCCTTGCAGGACTGCTGCATTTTGACAAAGTCAAAAAAGAGTTCCTCCCTTATGTGAGATACGATATGAGATTCGGAGAAATAATGTTATATTTTTCTATAGTGATATTATGTCTGGCCGGCCTCCATTGGTGCAGAAGATGGGAAGGGCGGCGTTCATATGAATAAAGGCAAGGAGCGATTCGGCCGGTGGCAAACATTTTAGCGGTAGATGATGAAAAAGATATTCTCGTTCTGATCAGAAACATTTTACAGCGTGATCAGCATACAGTAACGATTCTGGAAAAAGCGGAAGATCAGTCATTGGATTTTTTTCAAGGCTATGATTTGATTCTTCTTGATGTCATGATGCCCGGAACCGACGGGATTGAACTCTGCCGGAGGATTCGGCCGCTGGTGGACAGCCCGATCCTGTTTTTAACGGCAAAGTCTGACGAAGAATCCATTGTGAAAGGCCTCATGACAGGCGCTGATGATTACATCACAAAGCCGTTCGGCGTACAGGAATTGATGGCAAGGGTAAACGCTCATGTCAGAAGGGAACAGCGGGAAAAGCGTCAGACAAAACGTCTGATATCAGGCTTCATGTTTGATTTTGACAATAAAGAAGTATGGTTTGATGACCGGAAACTGCCTCTTACGAAAAACGAATATAAAATCGTAGAATTTCTGGCACAGCATAAAAACAGAACATTCTCACGGGAGCAGATTTACGAGGAAGTGTACGGCTTGGACGGCGATGCGCTCTATTCAACCATTACGGAGTTTATCAGAACCATCCGGAAAAAATGTAAAGAACACGGGGCTGATCCGATCAAAACGGTGTGGGGTGTCGGATACAAATGGGAATAGCAAAAGGAAAATCCAGCATCCGCAAAGAGCTTGTCAAATTTACCATCACGCTGTGTCTGAGCACGATGGGGGTGGCGGCATTATGCGTCGCCTTAAATGCCATTGCCCTGAATGCCGGAGCGATCCTGCCGGCAAATTACAGCGAGCATGAGGCGGAACAGATCAAGCCCCGCCTGAAATCGGCGGAAAAGATAACAGAAGAAATGATCCCCGACGGTATGACATACGCCGTTTTTGATAAAAAAACAAAGCGGATGACGAAAGGAACGATGACGGAAAAAGACGCGGCCAGCGCCAGAAAAAAGATCCAGCACCAGCCGTATTTTAATTATGCTCAAAAAGGATTCATGGTGGTTGATCGGAAAAATGAATACGGCGTTCTCCAATATTCACTCAGGTCGGAATTTCAGTCGCCGCTGCTAAGGCGCTATCTGCCGAATTATGAATGGACGGGTCTTGCGGTTCTGATCACTTTGCTTCTTTTAACTGTGTTTATCGTGACGACGCGATTCGCCAATCAGCTGAGACGGCATTTCAGCACACTCAGCTCCATTACGGCAAGCATTCAAAAACAGAATTTAAATATCAATCCAAAAAGGCCGCGCATAAAGGAATTTGACGATGTCATTGACTCTCTGCTGAAAATGAAAGACGCGCTTCAGGCATCTCTGGCTGCGCAATGGGAGGCGGAGCGGATAAAGAAGGAACAGATCGGCGCGCTTGCGCATGATATTAAAATTCCGGCAACGATCATTAAAGGAAATGCCGAGCTGCTTCAGTTAACAGAACCTGATGAGGAACAGACGGAATACACGCAGTATATCCTTGATGCCGGAAACAAAATCGAGCAATATGTCGGGCAGCTGATTCAGCTTTCTAAAGCGGAGGGGGCAGTTGCCGTTCATCTGGAATATACCGATCTCAAAGAGTGGGCTCAAAACATATATCGTGACGCAGCGGCGCTTGCGGGGCCGAAACAGATTGATCTCGTCCTCAGAGAGCGGGGCATTGACCGAAAAGAAGCGCCGATTGATCAAGAACTGCTTCGCAGGGCGGTCATGAATATCGCGGCGAATGCCGTCGACTATACGCCGGAAAGAGGAGAAATCCGTGTGGACGTCCTATGCACCGATACCGCACTCAGTATTGCCGTATCTGACAGCGGAAGCGGGTTCTCACAGGAAGCGCTGAAAAGGGCGACACAGCTTTTTTACACGGAGGATAAAAGCAGACATTCGGCGGGGCATCACGGCATGGGGCTTACATTCGCCCATCATGTCGTGCATCTTCACCACGGCGAATTAATACTTGAAAATCAAGAGTCTGGCGGAGCCCGTGCGGAAATCCGAATTCCGCTGGAAGGCATCAGACAAAAACAAGCCCTGCACGCATGAGGGCTTGTTTTCCTGTTTAAGAAAGGCAAAATGAAAACGGCTGTCCGTTTGAGAGATCAGCCGCTTATGCGGAAAAGCGTTTATCAGGAAGGATCAATCCATGTTGAAGACCACTTGGAAATTTCCTCTAAAATAGGGGCTAATGCGCAGCCTTTTTTCGTTAAAGAATACTCAATACGGACAGGCGTTTCGGGGATAACATCCCGTTTGATCACACCTTCTGTTTCAAGTTCTTTCAGACGTTCTGACAAGACTCTTCCGCTTAAATTCGGAAGCGCCGCTTCAATTTCGCTAAATCGCTGCTGTCCGTTCAATAACTGAAAGACGATTAGAGCCACCCAGCGTTTACTTAGGATGTCGACCGCTTTTTCGAATCTGGGGCACATTTCTGATTGGTTCATGCTTTTTCACCTCGTCTTCTGCTATTATACCGCAAAATCAGAGGGAACGTACGTCTGGCGCTTGTTAAGTTGAGGAGAGGATCAAAAAGAGGATGAGGAATCTTGGGAGCGCTTTTTCGCTTCAGCCGCGATAAAATCAAAGTATTTGCTGACGCTTTCAATGTCTTCCTTTGTGAAGTGCTGCCACTTTTTGCTGTCAAACAGCGGCAGATGCTCCGCGCCTCTGTCAACGGCGGTCTGATAGATGGCGCGGATGGATTGATAGCTTTCGGATGTTTCGCGGATTTCCTCCTGAAATGCCTTGATGTGTCCGGCCCGCGCCATTAACTCTTCGTACGGAATTTTTAATGTGTCCGCCAATTTCTTGATGGTCGCCGGTTTAGGAATGCCGCGGTGCCCGTTTTCAATTCTGGAAATGGTCGCCGAGCTGACGCCGGAATAGACGGCAAGCTGATTGACGGTAAGCTTCCGGGCGCGGCGCAGCTCTCTTAATTGCTTTCCGAATGTGTTCAATAAGATCGCCTCACATGTGCAAAGTCATGAGTCTTCATTTTTTCTTTTTTTGGCTTCCGCTGACAAGAATGCAAAGTATTTATCAAGCAGAACCAAGTCTTCTTTCGACAGGTGCCGCCAGTTCTCCCGCTCCAAAAGTGATAAATCATCCAGCTCATACGTTTCGGCTTTTTCCAGCAAGGTGCAGCCTGTGTCGTATGAGGCTCTCGTTTCCTGAACGGTCTCTATGTATCCCGCCGTCTGCATCAATTCCTCATACGGGATTTTTAACGCATCTGCGAGCTTTTTAATGGTTGCAGGTTTCGGAACCCCGCGTTTGCCGTTTTCAATCCGCGAGATTCCCGCGGCGCTGACGCCTGAATACGTTGCCAGCTGGTTCACTGTCAGATGCCGTTTTTCCCGCAATGTCCGTAATTGTTTCCCGAAGCTTTCCACAGTCTCTCCCCCTCCCGCGGTCTAATTATATTCTAGTATGTTTATTGACTAAAGGGAATAGTCAGGCTGGAAAAGTATTGACAAAAGTTAACAAAAGCCGTATCTTATGTATAAGAAAGAAAGTATTTGACAGAACGGAAGGTGAAGAAAGTGGTCGAAAAGATACAGATCAGAAGAGATTATGTGCTGCAGTATATGGTCAATAATGACTACTCGTTAAACCAGCTCGCCCTGGAGATCGGAATATCTCCCGCCACACTGAGCCGTGTACTGAATGGAGAGCGGAGGCCGGGCCAGCTGGTCATCGGAAAGATGCTCTATTACTTTGACATGAAGTTTGAAGATCTTTTTTACTACGATTTTGTTGACAAAAGTCAACAGTGATGAAAGATTCAAATTGCATTTCCGTTTTTCTGACATGATGTGCACCGATACGGCGTGACATGCCTTTGCTTTTCATGTAAAATAGAAGCAATGTAGGCCAGTCAGTCTGGAGGTGTATGGGATGCACACTTTATTGATTACCTTATTGGTTATCGTCAGTATTGCACTTATTATTGTCGTATTGCTTCAATCCAGCAAAAGCGCCGGTTTATCGGGTGCGATTTCAGGCGGGGCGGAGCAGCTTTTCGGAAAACAGAAAGCAAGGGGCCTTGATCTGATTCTTCACCGCACAACCGTTGTGCTGGCAGTCTTGTTTTTCGTGTTGACGATTTCGCTGGCGTATATCGTATAAGGCAATGTTTGTATAAGGTCTGATTTAATATCAGGCCTTTTTCTTGTTGAGAGACGGCGTTTGTTTCTCGCAAAACTGTGGAAAACTAAATTGAATGTGCAAAAAAGGGGTTATGAGCATGAAAATTGTGACACCAAAACCATTTACATTTAAAGGCGGAGACAAGGCGGTGCTTCTGCTGCACGGGTTTACGGGAAATACGGCAGACGTCAGAATGCTCGGCCGCTACTTAAATGAGCGCGGCTACACTTGTCACGCGCCTCAATATAAAGGGCACGGCGTTCCGCCGGAAGAGCTGGTACATACGGGACCTGAAGATTGGTGGAAAGACGTCATGGACGGGTATGAATATTTACAATCTGAAGGCTATGAAAACATTGCGGCCTGCGGACTGTCGCTTGGCGGGGTTTTTTCATTGAAATTGGGTTACACTGTACCCATAAAGGGAATTGTTCCTATGTGTGCTCCGATGCACATTAAAAGTGAAGAGGTTATGTACGAAGGAGTTCTCTCCTACGCGCGCAATTATAAAAAATTCGAAGGAAAACAGCCGGAGCAGATTGAAAAGGAAATGAAGGAGTTTGAAAAAACGCCGATGAATACGCTCAAATCGCTTCAGGAGCTGATTGCCGATGTGCGCAAAAACGTCGACATGATCTATTCCCCGACATTTGTGGTTCAGGCACGGCATGACCATATGATTAACACAGACAGTGCAGACATCATTTACAACGAGGTGGAAACGGACGACAAACAGCTGAAATGGTATGAAGAGTCAGGACATGTCATTACGCTGGACAAAGAACGGGACCTCGTTCATCAGGATGTGTACGAATTTTTAGAGAAACTCGATTGGTAACAAACAGGAGGTCGGATAATGGAAAAAGAAGCGTTTATGGACCGTCTTCTCGCGTTTATGAAGGAAGAGGCGTACAAGCCCCTTACCGTTCAGGAACTTGAGGAGATGCTGAACATCACGGAAGCCGAAGAATTTAAAGAACTGGTAAAAGCGCTGGTGGCGCTCGAGGAGACCGGACAAATCGTCCGCACCAGAAGCAACCGCTACGGGCTTCCGGAAAAAATGAATTTAGTAAAAGGAAAAATTTCCGCGCATGCAAAGGGATTCGCGTTTCTATTGCCGGAGGATACCTCTTTAAGCGATGTGTTTATTCCGCCGAATGAGCTGAATACAGCTATGAACGGCGATATCGTCATGGTCCGGCTCAATTCCCAGTCAAGCGGATCGAGACAGGAAGGCACGGTCATCCGCATCCTGGAAAGAAGCATCGACCGCGTCGTGGGCACATACACAGAAACGAAAAGCTTCGGCTTTGTCATCCCGGATGATAAGAAAATCACGAGTGATATTTTTATTCCGAAACATGCCAATAACGGCGCTGCGGAAGGCCATAAAGTCGTCGTCAAACTGACAAGCTACCCTGAAGGCAGAATGAACGCCGAAGGAGAAATCGTTGAAATACTCGGCCATAAAAATGATCCGGGCATCGATATTTTATCAATCATCCATAAGCACGGCCTGCCGGGAGATTTTCCGGCTGAAGCGATGGAGCAGGCAACAAGCACGCCGGATACCATCGATGAAAAAGACATCAAAGACCGCCGTGATCTCCGCGATCAGGTCATTGTCACCATTGACGGCGCGGATGCGAAGGATCTGGATGACGCCGTCACTGTAACAAAGCTTGATAACGGCAGCTACAAGCTCGGCGTCCATATTGCCGATGTCAGCCATTACGTCACGGAGAATTCCCCGATTGACAAAGAAGCGCTGGAAAGAGGGACAAGCGTGTACTTGGTTGACCGGGTCATTCCGATGATCCCGCACAGACTGTCTAACGGAATCTGTTCTTTAAATCCGAAGGTCGACCGCCTGACGCTTTCCTGCGAAATGACAATCAACCAGCAGGGACAGGTGACAGAACATGAGATCTTCCAAAGCGTCATTAAAACGACGGAAAGAATGACCTATTCAGATGTCAACCGGATTCTCACAGAAGACGACGCCGAGCTGAAAGAAAGGTATGGGCCGCTCGTCCCGATGTTCAAAGACATGGAACGTCTGGCGGAAATTCTCCGGGCGAAACGGATGGACCGCGGCGCCGTGGATTTTGATTTCAAAGAGGCGAAGGTGCTCGTCGATGAGGAAGGCGCCGTAAAAGACGTCGTCATCAGAGAGCGCTCAGTAGCGGAAAAGCTGATTGAAGAATTCATGCTTGTGGCAAACGAAACGGTGGCCGAGCACTTCCATTGGATGAACGTGCCGTTTATTTACCGGATTCACGAAGAGCCGAACGCCGAAAAACTGCAAAAGTTCCTGGAGTTCGTCACCACATTCGGTTATATCGTCAAAGGGAAAGCCGGAGACATTCATCCGCGCGCGCTGCAAAGCATTCTTGACGAAGTGCGGGACCGTCCGGAAGAAACGGTGATTTCAACCGTCATGCTCCGTTCCATGAAGCAGGCGAAATACGATCCGCAAAGCTTGGGCCATTTCGGGCTGGCGACTGAATTTTATACGCACTTCACATCGCCGATCCGCCGTTATCCTGACTTAATCGTTCACAGACTGATCAGAACGTATTTGATCAACGGACAATCGGACGAAGCGACTCAGGAAAAGTGGGCCGAACGCCTTCCGGAAATCGCTGACCATACGTCAACGATGGAACGGCGCGCCGTTGATGCAGAGCGGGAAACGGACGATCTGAAAAAAGCGGAATATATGCTTGATAAAATCGGCGAGGAATTTGACGGCATGATCAGTTCCGTCACAAACTTCGGAATGTTCGTCGAGCTGCCGAATACGATTGAAGGGCTTGTGCACGTCAGCTTTATGACGGATGATTATTACCGTTTTGACGAGCAGCATTTCGCCATGATCGGCGAACGCACGGGCAACGTTTATCGGATCGGAGACGAAATCACGGTCAAAGTCGTCGACGTCAATAAAGATGAGAGAAACATCGACTTTGAAATTGTCGGCATGAAAGGCACCCGTCGTCCGAGAGAAACAACAGGCGATCGCAGAAAACGAGGCAGACCGGCGCGGAAACGTGTGTTAAACAGCAATACCCCGGCTTCACCGCCGAAATCGGAGGAAAAAGGGGAATGGTTTACAAAACCGAAGAAGAAAAAGAAAAAACGCGGTTTCCAAAACGCGCCGAAACAAAAACGCAAAAAGAAGAAGTAAATGCGAAAAGCAAATGGGGCAAAATGCTCTGTTTGCTTTCTTTCGCAAGCCGCATTTTCATTGTCGCGGAACGCTCCATTTGCTAAAATAAAGCGTATCGCACACATGAACGGTTTTTGCGGAGAGAGGAGGATAAGGCATGCCAAAAGGATCAGGCAAAGTATTATCACAAAACAAAAAAGCAAACCATGATTACTTTATAGAAGAAACCTATGAAACAGGCATCGTGCTGCAGGGGACGGAGATTAAGTCCATCCGCGCCGGCCGCGTAAACATGAAGGATTCCTTTGCGAAAATCGAGCGCGGCGAAGTGTTCCTCCACAATATGCACATCAGCCCGTACGAGCAGGGAAACCGCTATAACCACGACCCGCTCCGGACGAGAAAGCTTTTGATGCACAGGAAAGAAATCAATAAGCTGATCGGCCTGACGAAAGAGAAAGGCTATTCCCTCGTGCCGCTGAAGCTGTACTTGAAAAACGGCTTCGCCAAAGTGTTAATCGGCCTCGGAAAAGGGAAGAAAACATACGATAAACGCGAAGATTTAAAACGAAAAGACGCCAAAAGAGAAATCGAAAGAGCGTTCAGAGACAGACAAAAAGGCTTCTGATGCCTGAGCCTTGATGTGATGACTGCCCTATGCTATACTGTTCACACATCAGATTCACAGGCTGTTTATTGAAGACATTCCCAATTGAATTTGTCTGTGATCATGATATAATAACAGTACAGCCAGTTGAGCAAGAGCTTGATAGATCTCCCGTATACCCTTAACAAGGGGACGTTACGGATTCGACAGGGATGGATCGAGCTTGAGCTGCGAGCCGAGAGGCGATCTCGTTAACACGCACCTAAATATAACTGGCAAAACTAAAAGTTTTAACCAAAACTTAGCACTAGCTGCCTAATAAACGCAGCGAGCTCTTCCTGACATTGCCTATGTGTCCGTGAAGAGCACATCCAAGTAGGCTACGCTTACGTTCCCGTCTGAGAACGTAAGAAGAGACTGACAGACTAGCTCTCGGAAGGCCCGCCCGCAGGCACGAAGACGAGTGAAACACGAAATATGCAGGCTACGCTCGTAGACGCTTAAGTAATCGATGTTTCTGGACGTGGGTTCGACTCCCACCGTCTCCATACATAACATAAGAACCGCAGTGCCGTCACATGACCGCACTGCGGTTTTTTCGTGCCGAAATAAAGGAGTGAATGTGAATGGAAATCGTCATCATAGACGGAAAAGATATTACAAGCACAGAAGCATTACACCGAACCTTAAAAGATCAATTAGATTTCCCGGACTATTATGGTGAAAATCTGAATGCCTTATGGGATTGCCTGACAGGATGGATCGAATATCCGCTGACTTTGGTGTGGAAGAATTTTGAGATCAGTCAGAAGGCATTGGGTTCGGATGCTGATGATGTATTAAGGATATTAAAAAAGGCTGAGGCAGAATTAGATGGTGAGTTTTTCATTCAACTCGAACAGCCGTCAGCCGGGTCAAACGACAGGCACTAAAAAGTGCGTACTTCCCCTCATCCATTTTTCTATCCGATAATAGGGACGGAAGGTTTCAGGCTTTCGATTTCTGACCATATATAAGAAGAGACTTGTGATAGGAGGAATGGACGATGGATTTGCAGTTGAAAGGGAAGACGGCGCTTGTGACGGGATCTACGTCAGGCATCGGGAAGGCGATTGCGGCTTCGCTGATTGCAGAAGGCGCGGCGGTGATCATTAACGGCCGCCGTGAAGAAAAGGTGAACGAAACGATCCGGGAACTAGAGAAACAGACGCCGGGTGCCCGGCTCTATCCGGCCGCATTTGATTTAGGCACGGCGGAAGGATGCGGCGAGATTTTTCAGCAGTATCCTGATGTGGATATTCTCGTGAACAATTTAGGAATCTTTGAACCCGCGGAATATTTTGATATTCCTGACGAGGAGTGGCTCCGGTTTTTCGAGGTGAATATCATGAGCGGCGTGCGGCTGACACGCCGGTATGCAAAGCGGATGATTGAACGGAAGGAAGGGCGGGTGATTTTTATCGCGAGTGAAGCGGCCGTCATGCCTTCTCAGGAAATGGCCCATTACAGCGCCACGAAAACGACGCAGCTGTCGCTGTCACGCAGTCTGGCCGAGCTCACGGAAGGGACGAATGTGACGGTGAATACGGTCATGCCGGGCTCCACGAAAACAGAGGGCGTCGAAACGATGCTGGAGTCGCTTTATCCGGGTGAAAACCTGACAGTGGCTGAAGCGGAGAGACGATTTATGAAGGAAAATCGTCCGACGTCGATCATTCAGCGATTGATCCGTCCGGAGGAGATCGCCCATTTTGTCGCCTTTTTAAGCAGCCCGCTGTCGTCAGCCATTAACGGATCTGCTTTGCGGATCGACGGCGGCTTAGTGCGGAGCATTATATAAGATGAATATACAAAAACCCCCGCAAAGTGGCGGGGGTTTTTTAATGCGGATCATGCTGAAACCGGCTGATGATCCTGCTGATTAAATCTTTTGTGGCGGAGTCAAAATGCTCTTCTTTTTGGTTTGTCAACAGCCCGACCGGCGGTGAAATCGTTAAGTTACGGATCGGAATGACCTTCGTGCCTCCGATCGGCTCTGAGTGCGCCGTCGCCGTAAAGATCGAGACGCCGATATTTTCCCTGACATAATATTGGTGAGCCATGCTGCTGGTCAGCTCCATTTTTCGATAGCGGCTGCCGATGGCCCGCTGCAGGTGCTGTTCAATTTGAATTCGGATCGGGCAGTTGGCGGGCGTGAAAATCAGGCATTCATTTTCTAAGTCTTCGAGATTGATACTTGTTTTGGCTGCAAGGGGATGTCTGTCGGACACGATGACATTGAGCGAGTCATGGAAAAACGGATCGAAGTAATTTTCCAAAATCAGCTCCGGCTCGCCGCATACCGCAAAATCAATGGCGCCCTCCAACAGTTTGCGGCTGCATGTATTGGCATCATCCACGCTGACATTGACCGACATGTCAGGATAATCATCTAAAAACCCCCGCAGCACGGCAGGAAAGATCAGGCTTGCCGTCGGTTCGGATATGCCGATCTGAATAAGGCCGGCCTGGCCCTGTCTGATATCGGCCAGAGTATGGTCAAGCACCTCGTATTGCGCGAGAAGCTGCCCGGCCCGCTCATGAAACAGCCGTCCCGCTCTTGTCAGTTTCAGCTTCTTTCCCCGTTCAAAAAGCTGCGCGCCTACATCCTGCTCCAGCTGTTTAATCCGCATTGAAATCGTCGGCTGTGAATAGTTCAGAATTTCGGCGGCCTTATAAAAGCTGCCTGACTGTACGATGGTATGAAACGTTTTAATGGTGCGTAACTCCAACGAAATCCCCTCCCGGCTGTTCATTAATTTTCTTGAACTTTTCCTTTATTTTTTTTGATTAGTCAAATAAATCAGTTTGCTTTATAGTATAAACAATTAAAGCTTAGTAAACAAATTGGAATTATATATATTTTCGGGGAGAGTGAACGGAATGAGTGAAGACATATTTCGATTGGCTGAGAAAAAGGATGCGCCCGAGTTTTTAGAACTGCTGTACAGCGCGTTTCAGCCGATTCGCAATTTGGAGATTGACTGGCCGTCGGCGCGGGCCGACATTGACATGGTAACAGAAAATATTGAAAATCATTCAGCCGTCGTGCTGGAACGGGACGGACGGCTTCTTTCAACCATTACGATCCGTTTTCCGTGGGAGAGTGACACACCTCCGTCAAAATATCCGTTTGTCTGGTGGTTTGCGACGCTTCCTGAGCTGAAGGGGCAGGGCATCGGCAGCAAACTTTTGACTTATGTGGAGGAACACGTGCTGCGGGATACGCTGAAGGCCCCGGCCATCACGCTCGGCACCTCAGCGAGCAAGCATCCCTGGCTATTGGATATGTACAGACGGAGGGGCTATGAAGTGTATTTTGAGCAGGAGAAAGACGGAGACATCGGGGTCATGATGAGAAAGGTGCTCATACCGGAGCGGTTTGACGCGTCGCTATTAGGCACACCGAGCTGGGCGCAATGATGAAAAAGCGGATCAGAGCCGGCTGTCTGCTTCTGCTGCTCGGCGCACTGGCCGGGTGCGGACAAGGAGAAAGCACGAAAGCGGGGAGCGGCGTGCAGACCGTCATCGTCGGCACGGGAACTGATTTTCCAAACATTGCTTTTATGGATGAAAAAGGCGAACTGACCGGCTATGACATTGAAGTGATGAAAGCCATTGATAAACAGCTGCCGCAATACAAATTTGTCTTTAAGACGATGGATTTTTCGAATCTGCTCACAAGTCTCGGAAACCGGAAAATTGACGTGATCGCACACAATATGGCGAAAAACAAGGAACGGGAGAAACGCTTTTTGTATCACAAAATCCCGTATAACTACTCGCCGATGTACATCACAGTGAAGGCGGATAATGACGCGATACACACGCTCCGGGACTTAAAAGGGAAAACCGTCATCGTCGGCGCGACGTCAAACGCGGCGGATTATATGACGGCATATAACAAAGCCCACGGCAGCCCGATACATTTGAAATACGCCGGGCAGGGCAGCAATGATACAGCGAACCAAATTGAGACAGGACGCGCTGACGCCACCGTATCTACGCCGTTTGCCGTCGATTTTCAAAATAAGACGCACGCGTTCAAACAAAAGACGGTCGGTGATGTGCTGCTGGATACAGAAGTGTATTTTATGTTCAATAAAAACAGCCAAACCCTGGCGGACGATACGGATCGGGCGATTCAAAAGCTGGAGAAGGACGGTACATTGAAAAGGCTGAGTGAAAAATGGCTCGGCGCGGATTATTCAAAATCAAGTTTCACGAAATAATTGAAGCAGAAAACGGGGCGATCACATGAAAATAAAACTGGCGGTCATGTCATTAACAATTGCCGCAATGGCGGCGTTATCAGCCTGCGGCGCTGGCGGGGAGGCGGCATCAGGCAATCAGAAAAATGTGAAGAACATCACGGTCGGCACGGGAACTCAATTTCCGAATATTTGCTTTATCGATGATAAAGGAAAATTGACGGGCTATGATGTTGAGCTGGTGAAAGAGCTTGACAGGCGCCTGCCGGACTATCGTTTCACTTTTAAAACGATGGATTTCTCCAATTTGCTTGTCAGCCTCGGCCAGCATAAAGTCGATATCGTGGCTCATCAAATGGAGAAAAGCGCCGAACGGGAGAAAAAATTTCTGTTCAATCAAGTCGCGTATAACAACTTCCCGCTGAAAATCACGGTGCTCCAAGAGAACGGGAACATTCACGGCATTGAGGATTTGAAAGGGAAGCGTGTCATTACGAGTCCGACGTCAAACGGCGCGCTTGTGCTGAAGAAATGGAATGAAAAACACGGCAGTCCGTTTGAAATCGCCTATGCGGGCCAAGGCTCCAACGATGCGGCCAACCAGCTGAAATCCGGCCGCGCCGATGCAACGATTTCCACGCCGTTTGCTGTCGATTTCCAAAACAAAACGAGCGCGGTCAAAGAAAAAACGGTCGGCGGGGTGCTGTCAAATGCCAAGGTGTTCTTTATGTTTAACAAAAATGAGCAAACGCTGAGTGATGACATTGATAAGGCGCTCAAGGAAATCATTGATGACGGCACGCTCAAAAAGCTGAGTGAAAAGTGGCTCGGCGCGGATTATTCAAAGGAGCAATATTAAGTGAAAAAGAGAGGGATCGGCAATGGAAAAAGCGTTTGATATCAGTATGATCGCATCCTTTGTGCCGACATTGCTCGGGTATTTGCCCGTCACGCTGTATATATTGGCGGTGTCTTTGCTGTTCGGCTTTCTATTGGGGCTGCTTTTGGCGCTGCCCCGGATCTATCGCATTCCCGTGCTGAATCAGATCGCGAAGCTGTATATCTCCTTTTTCAGAGGAACGCCCATTATGGTGCAGCTGTTTATTGTATTTTACGGCATCCCGGCGCTCACGGCGCTCGCCGGAATTGACACTTCCAAAATGGACCCTTTGTATGCGGCCATCGCCACGTACGCGCTGAGCAGTGCGGCAAGAGCGGCGGAAATCATCAGGGGAGGTGTGAACAGCGTTGACCGCGGGCAGGCGGAGGCGGCGTTCAGCATCGGGCTGAACGGGGTGCAGACATTCCGGCGCATCATTCTGCCGCAGGCGCTCGTGCAGGCTTTTCCCAACATCGGGAATATGGTGATCGGTTTTTTAAAAGATACGTCACTCGCTTTTTCAATCGGAGTGATGGATATGTCGGGCAGAGGTCAGACATTGATAACATCGAGCAATCATTCTCTTGAAGTGTATATCTCGCTTTCTGTTTTGTATTACGCAGCCGCCCTTTTATTTGAATGTGTCTTCAGATGGTGTGAAAAACGAATCAAGAAAGATGAGACGCGCCTTGTGACGGTTTTTGATATGAGCGCGCACAGCTGAAAAGGAGGGAGAACATTGGAGCTGGACATTCCGTTTATCGGCACTGCGATAAAACAAATGATGAAAACCGTTCCGCTTACACTGGCAATGACGGTCATTCCGATTATTGCCGGATTTTTCATAGGTCTCGGCAATATCACGGTGCGTATATTCCGCATCAAATGGCTGCTTGCCTGCTCAGCGTTTTACGTGTCTTTTTTTCGAAGCACCCCGGCGATTCTCCATATTATGCTGATTTATTTAGGCGTTCCGCTGATTGCCGATCATTTCAGCCGCGCCTTTCATCTCGGCTGGTCGGCCAATCAGATTCCGGTCGCCGTGTTTGTCATCATGGCACTGTCATTAACGGCAGGCGCCTATATGACGGAAATTCTCCGATCAGGGATCATGGCCGTCGATACGGGGCAGGCGGAAGCGGCTTATTCAATCGGCCTGACACGGGGCCAGATGATTCGGCGCGTGATTCTGCCGCAGGCGTTCATGCTATCACTGCCGAATTTCACCAACATAGGCATCGGTTTTTTGCATACCACTTCAATCGCGGCAATCGTTGCAGTGCCTGAAATTACAGGAACGGCGACGATTGCGGCATCCGATAACTATGCGTTTTTGGAAGCATTTATCGGGGCGGCCGTCATCTATTGGGGATTAACGCTGATTCTCGAGGCCGTAAACACTTTGGCGGAAAAAAGAGCGGCCAGATATCAAGGAGGCGCAGTATGATCGAAATCCGAAACATTCAGAAACACTTTGGCAGTCATCACGTGCTAAAAGGGATCAATTTAAGTGTCCGGAAAGGGGAAGTCGTGACCATCATCGGTCCGAGCGGCTCGGGGAAAACAACGTTTCTGCGCTGCCTTAATTTACTTGAGCGGCCGGATGAGGGCGCCATTTCCGTACATGGTGAAGTCATTAACTGCAAAAAGCCGGCCAAAAAAGACATTCTCAGACTGAGGAAACAGACGGCGATGGTTTTTCAGCAATATCATTTGTTTTCGCATAAAACGGCGATTCAAAATGTCATGGAAGGCCTGACGGTCGCAAGGAAAATGAAAAAAACAGATGCGTACGCCATTGCGGAGCGGGAACTGGCCAAGGTGGGGCTTCAGGACAAATTGCACGCCTATCCGAATCAGCTGTCGGGAGGCCAAAAGCAGCGGGTCGGAATTGCCAGGGCACTTGCCATTCATCCTGATGTGATGCTGTTTGATGAACCGACTGCAGCCCTCGATCCGGAGCTTGTCGGCGAGGTGCTTGAGGTGATGCTTAACATTGTGCAGACCGGCGCCACCATGATCATTGTTACTCATGAAATGGAATTCGCCAGAAGAGTGTCCGACCAAATTGTGTTTATGGATGAAGGCGCAATCGTGGAACAAGGAACGCCTGAAGAGGTCTTTTACAAGACGAAAAAAGAAAGAACGAAGAAGTTCCTCCGCCGCGTTCTTCCTGATTACGGTTATGACATAAAAGAACACATAAAGGAGCCTGTCGTATGATTCGTTTAAGCATTTTAGACCAAAGTGTCACCGCGGAAAACCAAACCGCAGAAGAAGCTTTGCGGCAAACGGTGAGATTGGCTCAAGAGGCCGAACAATACGGATATGACCGTTTCTGGGCGGCGGAGCATCATAATAATGAAGAGATAGCGGGATCAGCACCGGAAATTGTCCTGGGATATCTGGCCGCCAGTACGAAAAAAATCCGCCTCGCATCCGGCGGGGTGATGCTGCAGCATTACAGCCCTTATAAAGTGGCGGAGCAGTTCCGGGTTTTATCCGCCCTTGCCCCCGGCCGTATAGCGCTCGGTGTCGGCAAAGCGCCCGGCGGATTTCAGCTGTCAACCGATGCGCTGCAGCGCGAGCTTATTCAGCCCGCTCGTTTATTTGAAGAAAAGCTTGAGGAGCTGACTCATTTCATCCGCAATGATTTTCCGGACTCACACCGCTACGCGTCATTGCGGCCGGCTCCGCATACTGAGTATGCGCCTGACATCTTTTTGCTCGGCGGCAGCACAGAAAGCGCGATCACAGCGGCCAAACTCGGCATTTCTTTCGTTTTCGCCTATTTCATAAACGGTGAAGACGCTGCGTTAGAAAAAGCGCGCCAAGCCTTTGACGAACATCTGCCGAAAGGGGCAAAAGCCGAATTCCACCTTGCGCCGATGGTCTTTACCGCACATACAAAAGCGGAAGCGCAAAAACACGTCGTATCGCGTGAGTCGGTCAAAATCATTCTCGAAGACGGCAAAAAGGTGAATGTGGCTTCCCGAAAACAAGCGGAAGCGTTTCTTGAACAAGTCACGCAGCCATATAAGCTGATCACACAAAAGACGGGTGTGATTGCCGGGACAAAAGAAGAGACCGCCGCCGAGCTGCGACGATTATCCGTTCAATACAGCATTACCGATTTTGTGATTTTGTCGCCTATCAAAAACGCTGAAGAAAAACGGCTGTCTTATCGGCTGTTAAGCGAAGCGGTGCAGCCGGCCGCACAATTACAGGAGGGATGAACATGAGTCATGAAGCAAATGTAGTGGTTTGGAGCAAAAAGGGCTGTGCGTATTGCGAGGAAGTGAAAGGATATTTGCGGGAAAAGGCCATTGCGTACGAAACAATTGATGTGACGGAGCGGGATGAATTGCGTGATGTGCTTCACACGAAGTACGGCATCCGCCATGTCCCCGTCGTTGAAATCGGCAGCGGTGACAGGCGGGTGTATCAGGCCGTTACTCAAGTCGGCATTGAACACGTAGAACGGGCGCTTGCCGATTACGAGGGAAAAAAGGGGGAGAGAAAATGAGCCGGACGGATCTTATTCAATTCGGAGCCATGATTCACGGTGTCGGCGGTACAACGGACGGGTGGCGTCATCCCGACGTCGATCCGTCAGCAAGCACGAATGCGGCGTTTTACAGGCAAAAAGCGCAGACCGCTGAAAGAGGGCTGTTCAGCTTTGCTTTTATTGCGGACGGTTTGTTCATTTCTGAAAAGTCCATCCCGCATTTCTTAAATCGGTTTGAGCCGATCACCATTTTATCGGCGCTTACCGCTTCTACAACCCATCTTGGTTTAATCGGCACATTTTCCACATCGTTCACTGAGCCGTTCACCATCGCAAGACAGCTCATGTCTCTTGACCATATCAGCGGCGGCCGGGCGGGCTGGAATCTCGTCACTTCTCCGCAGGCGGGGGCTGCGCGCAATCACAGCAAGGAAAGCCTTCCCGACCACAGCCGGCGTTACGCCATCGCCCAAGAACATGTGGACGTGGTGCGCGGTCTGTGGAATTCCTGGGAAGAAGATGCCTTCGTCCGCAACAAAGAAACCGGACAGTTTTTTGATCCTGACAAACTGCATCGTCTGTATCACAAAGGCGAGTATTTTCAAGTGGAGGGCCCGCTGAATATCGGCCGGTCCAAACAGGGAGAGCCGGTCGTTTTCCAAGCGGGGTCTTCAGAAACCGGCCGGTCGTTTGCCGCGCGGAATGCCGATGCAGTCTTTACGCACTCCAATTCACTTGAGGAAACGAAAGCTTTTTATGATGATGTGAAGAAGCGGGCGGCGGATTACGGCCGGGACGCTTCCAAACTGCGGATCTTTCCGGGAATCAGTCCGATTATAGCCGGATCACAAGAAGAAGCGGAAGCGAAATACCAAGAATTCGCCGAGCTGATTCCGATAGAGAACGCCGTTAAATATGTGGCCAGATTTTTTGACGATTATGATCTGAGCCGGTTTCCATTGGATGAGCCGTTTCCTGATTTGGGCGACGTCGGAAAAAACGCGTTTCAAAGCACGACAGACCGTATCAAAAGAGAGGCGAAAGCCCGGAATCTTACGCTGCGTCAAGTGGCGCGCGAAGCCGCGTTTCCGCGAACCAACTTTATCGGGACACCGGAACGTGTGGCATCATTAATTGAAACATGGTTTCAGCGGGAAGCGGCGGACGGGTTTATCATTCACTCTGACATCCCGGGCATGCTTGAAGCCTTTGTGGATCATGTCATACCGATCCTTCAGGAAAAGGGGCTGTACCGAAAAAGCTATCCGGCGGATACACTGCGGGGGAATCTCGGATTGGATATTCCGGTCTGCAAACCAAATCCGATTTTGAGCAGAAACTAAATGTTTCTGCTTTTTCTGCTGCTTCCAACCCCCGTCATTAAAGCATTTCAAAAAAAATATACTGATTTCGAGATATTATTGTTGCTAAAAGATTTTTTTGTAACTATAATTATTACAGAACTGATCAGTATAAAAAAACATTCATATTTCATAATAAATATGTGTGTAATCTGAAAACGAAAGGGCTGTTTACAATGGCAAAAGTACTTTATATCACTGCTCATCCTCATGATGAAAAGACATCTTACAGCATGGCGACAGGAAAAGCGTTTATCGATTCTTATAAAGAATCAAACCCGAATGATGAGGTTGTACATATCGACCTTTACAAAGAAAACATTCCTCATATCGACGCGGATGTATTCAGCGGCTGGGGAAAACTTCAATCCGGCACAGGTTTTGAAGAGCTTTCTGAAAATGAAAAAGCGAAAGTCGGCCGTCTGAACGAGCTGAGCGATCAATTCGCATCTGCTGACAAATACGTATTCGTTACACCGCTTTGGAACTTCTCATTCCCGCCTGTTATGAAAGCGTACCTTGATTCTGTAGCTGTAGCCGGAAAATCATTCAAATATACAGAACAAGGCCCGATCGGTCTGTTGACAGACAAAAAAGCGCTCCACATTCAGGCGCGCGGAGGCTATTACTCTGAAGGACCGGCGGCTGACATGGAAATGGGCCACCGTTACATCGGCATCATGATGAACTTCTTCGGCGTTCCTTCTTTCGACGGATTAATCGTTGAAGGCCATAATGCTGAACCGAATAAAGCACAGCAAATTAAAGAAGATGCGATTGCCCGCGCGAAAGAAGCCGGAAAATCATTCTGATCTTAAAAAAACCTCCCCGCCGTACGGCTGGGAGGTTTTTCATATTAAAGGGCGATCGTCCGTTTTTGTTCGCTGCTTTTCATCACCGCTTCAATGACACGGATGACATCGATGCCTTCTTCCGCCGTAACAGGAAGCCGTTTTCCGTTTAAGATGCTGTCTGCCAGCCGTTTGTAGTACGTAAGGTAAGATCCGTTCTCAGAGGGGATTGTTTCTGTATGTCTTTTCTCATCCGCTGCAGTTGTCAGCTCACCGAAGCTGTCAGGGTCATCGGCGCCCCAGTTCTCGTCAATCGGCTTTTGGCCGGCTGAAAGCGCAGCTTCCTGTCCGTCCTTTCCGTATTTGATAAAGCTTGCATTCCGTCCGTGAATCTGATAGCGCGGGCCGCTTGCCGCATTCATGGAGCCGGATTGAAGAATAACCTGAAGCTTGCCGTAATGGAGGGCGGCCAGAAACCAATCGGCCGTTTCACTGTTGTCCCGCTGTTTCATCACATGTGCGGTGACGGATTCCGGCATTCCGAACAGCAGGAGTGTCTGGTCAATAATATGTGAACCGAGATCATACAGCGTTCCCGTGGCGGGTCCGTTTTTTTCGCGCCATCTTTCTTGTACAACTGGGTTGTATAGATCGTAGTTGACCTGATATGTATGAATGTCTTGAAGCGCCCCGTCCCGAATCAGCTTTTGAATCGTTAAAAAGTCATTGTCCCAGCGCCGGTTGTGATACACGCTCAGCAAGACGCCTTTATTTTCAGCCGTTCTTCTCAGCTCCTCCGCTTCTGCTGAAGTCGCCGTCATCGGCTTTTCCACGACGGTGTGTTTCCCCGCAAGGAGACATTTCATCGCTGATTCATAATGCATTCCGCTCGGTGTCGTAACGATGACGAGATCAATATCAGGGTCTCCGGTGATGTCTTCAATCGTGCGCACGGCTTCAGCCCCCGGCAGATCACGTTTGACCTCATCCGTTCTGGAGGTCATGACTTTTTTGATCTGATAATCATCAAGGACGTCCAAAAGCGGCGCATGAAAGACTTTCCCCGACAGACCATATCCCAATAGGCCAACCTGTATCGTTTTCAATGAACTTCCCCCTCTTGATATGTGATAACAATATATACCCCGCGGGTGTACTGGTAAAACTTGTGTGTTGAAAATTTTTTACACCGGTTTTTCAAGTCTGTATAATGAAGATAACGAAGAAAAAACGAGGTGGAAAATGGACAAACATACCGAACATCAATCGTTAAATCATAAAAGCGCCAAGGAAAAAGACCAGATTCTGAACCGGCTGAAACGGATTGAAGGCCAAGTCAGGGGCATTCAGAACATGGTGGAAAACGAACGATATTGCGTGGATATTCTCGTGCAGATTTCAGCCGTTCAGGCGGCCATGCAGAAAGTCGCATTTCATCTGCTGGAAGATCACGCCCATCACTGCGTAGCCGGCGCCATTGAGAGCGGAAACGGGGAGCAGGCGATTGCCGAGCTGCTGGATGTCGTGAAAAAAATCGCGAAATCATAAATAAAATGTTTTGAAATACCCTACAGGGGTATGGTAACATGAAGAAGAAAAAACAAGACGTGGAGGGAATCATCATGGAACAAAAAACACTGCAAGTCGAAGGCATGTCCTGTCAGCACTGCGTCAAAGCAGTAGAGACCGGAGTAGGAGAACTGAACGGAGTGACGGCGGTTCAGGTGAAATTGGAAGCCGGACAGGTGGATGTGACGTTTGATAAGAACAAAGTCTCCGTATCAGATATAAAAGACGCGATTGAAGATCAAGGTTATGACGTCGTATAAGGTTTATCGCGCTTCGGGAACGGGCGCGGTTTTCTTTTATGAAAATGATACCCCCTGGGGGTTTGTGAGAAGAGGTGAGGGCATTGAGTGAACCAAAAGAAATGACTATTCAAGTGGGAGGCATGACATGCGCCGCCTGCGCTTCAAGAATTGAAAAAGGACTGAAACGGATGGACGGCGTCAATGACGCTTCCGTCAATCTTGCGCTTGAGACCTCAAATATTTCCTATCAGCCTGACAAAATCGAAGCTGGCGCCATAAAGGATAAGATTGAAAAACTCGGCTATCACGTCGTGACGGAAAAAGCCGATTTTCAGATTGAAGGCATGACGTGTGCCGCCTGCGCCAATCGGATTGAAAAGCGCCTGAACAAAATAGAGGGCGTTGTGGGCGCGCCGGTGAATTTCGCCCTTGAAACGGTCTCCGTTGAATACAACCCTAAAGAAGTGGCACCGAAAGAACTGAAAGAGACCGTGGCAAAACTCGGCTACCGGTTAGAAGATAAGGAAGCGGACGGCCAAGACGGCGGATTATCTCAAAAGGAAAAAGAACAGCGTAAACAGCTGATCAGGCTGATATTTTCTGCCGTTCTCTCCTTTCCGCTTCTATGGTCGATGGTCAGCCATTTTTCTTTTACTTCTTTTATCTGGATGCCGGATATCCTGATGAATCCGTGGCTGCAATTCGCGCTTGCCACCCCGGTGCAGCTCGTCATCGGCTGGCCTTTTTATACGGGAGCGTACAAGGCGCTTAGAAATAAAAGCGCCAATATGGATGTTCTCGTTGCCCTCGGAACGACGGCCGCTTACGCGTACAGCCTGTACATGACGATTGCGTCTCTCGGGCGAAACGGCCATGCCGAGGGGCTTTATTATGAAACGAGCGCCATTTTGCTGACTTTGATTTTGCTTGGAAAGCTTTTAGAGATGAAAGCAAAAGGCCGCTCATCAGAAGCGATTAAAAAGTTAATGAAGCTTCAGGCGAAGACGGCGGCGGTTGAGCGGGAAGGGAAGGTACAGGTGATTCCGATTGACGAGGTCCGGACGGGGGACATCGTATATGTGAAACCGGGAGAACGCGTTCCTGTCGATGGCGAAGTGATTGAAGGCCATTCCGCGATTGATGAATCGATGATTACGGGAGAAAGCATGCCTGCAGATAAGTCTCCGGGGAGCACCGTCACCGGGGCGACGATCAATGCAAACGGCTTTCTCAAAATCAGAGCGGTGAATGTCGGGAAAGATACCGCGCTTGCACACATTATTAAAATCGTGGAAGAAGCCCAAGGATCAAAAGCGCCCATTCAGCGTCTCGCGGATCACATTTCAGGCATTTTCGTCCCGATTGTGCTGGGATTGGCCGTGGTGACTTTTCTCATTTGGTATGTATGGGTATCTCCGGGACAGTTTTCTGAAGCGATCGGCAAATTCATCGCCGTGCTTGTCATTGCCTGTCCGTGCGCACTCGGGCTCGCCACTCCGACGAGCATTATGGCGGGCTCCGGCCGTGCAGCTGAATTCGGCATTCTCTTTAAAGGCGGAGAGCATTTAGAAAAGACACAGCGTCTGACGACAATCGTACTGGATAAAACCGGAACGGTGACAAACGGCAGACCGGTGCTGACAGACGCCGTACCGGCAGCGGGAATGAACGAAGAGGAACTCCTCCGGCTGGCGGCTGCCGCTGAAGCGGGATCGGAGCACCCGCTTGGAGAAGCCATCGTTTCAGGAGCCGAAAAACGGGGGGTTTCCATTCCGAAACTAACCCGTTTCCAAGCCCGGATCGGTTCCGGAATCTATGCAGAGGCTGACGGGAGAACGATTCTTGCCGGATCAAGACGGCTGATGGAATCGGAACACATTGAGCATAGTGCATTGCTTCCGCACATGACCCGCTTGGAGGCGGAAGGAAAAACGGTGATGCTTATTGCGGCAGACGGCAAAGCGGCGGGGCTTATCGCAGTCGCCGATACGATCAAAGAAACATCTCAGGCTGCGGTGAAACGCCTGAAGGATATGGGCCTTGACGTCATCATGATGACCGGTGACAACCAAAAGACGGCGGAAGCCATTGCTAAAGCCGCAGGCATCAGCAGTGTGATTGCCGAAGTGCTTCCCGAACAAAAGGCAGCGGAGATTTCCCGGCTGCAAAAAGAAGGCCGGCGCGTGGCAATGGTCGGCGACGGCATCAATGATGCTCCGGCGCTGGCTGTGGCCGATATCGGGATGGCCATCGGCACCGGCACCGATATCGCAATGGAAGCAGCGGACATTACGCTGATTCGCGGAGACCTGAACGGCATTGCCGACGCCATCGGCATGAGCAGGCTGACTATGAGAAACATCAAGCAGAATTTAGGATGGGCATTGGGCTACAACACCATAGGCATTCCGATTGCGGCAGCCGGCTTTCTGGCTCCGTGGGTGGCAGGCGCCGCCATGGCGTTCAGCTCGGTATCGGTCGTCCTTAATGCTTTGCGTTTACAGAAGGTGAAAAAAGACAAAATCGGCTGATGCCGGTTTTGTCTTTTTTATTGACACTTTATCCAAAACTTGCATATAATATAGAAAACAACTATATGAACATATGCTCATATATATAATTTCGTTTAGCTGCATTGATATTATGGGAATCCTATTACGGAAAGTAGGGTGAGTCGAAAATGAAAGCGGCAAAAGGTGAATTTGTGTTAGACGGACTTGATTGCAGCAACTGTGCAAAAAAAATAGAAAACGGCGTAAAAGCCATTGACGGCATCGACGGCTGTGCTGTCAATTTTGCGGCAAGCACCATCACGGTTTCGGCCGGGGGCAAAGATGAGCAATGGATGAAAGACGAAGTCGCAAAAAAAGTAAAGTCCATTGATCCTCATGTGACCGTCCGTTCGAAGCATGAGGACAAACCCGGAGAGGATGAATACCGCAAAAAGCTGCAGCTGATGTTAGTGAGATTGGCGGCGGGCGCCGTTTTGGCCGTCATCGCTTATTTCGCGCACACAGGCGCCGTCCTTGAGTTTCTGCTCTTTTTTGCTTCGTATTTGATCATCGGCGGCGATATCGTAGCCAGAGCGGGAAAAAATATTGTCCGCGGCCAGGTATTTGATGAGCATTTTCTGATGGCGCTTGCGACAATCGGCGCATTTATCATTCATCAGTATCCGGAAGGCGTCGCGGTCATGCTGTTCTACCAAATCGGTGAATTGTTTCAGGGGGCGGCCGTCAGCCGATCCAGAAAATCGATCAGCGCGTTATTGGACATCCGTCCTGAGTACGCCAATGTGAAAACGGAAAACGGCATGGCTGCCGTTCCGCCGCAGGACGTTAAAGTCGGACAGGTCATCGTCGTGAATCCCGGAGAACGGATTCCGCTGGACGGAAAGGTGCTGAACGGCTCATCGATGGTTGATACATCCGCTTTAACGGGCGAATCCGTGCCGAGAAAAGCGGAGCCGGGGCAAGATGTGATGGCCGGATTTATGAACCAGAACGGCGTGCTTCATATTGAAACCTCTAAAGGATATGAAGACTCCGCCGTATCAAAAATATTGGATCTGGTCGAAAATGCGGCCGGACGCAAAGCGAAAACGGAAAACTTTATTACGAAGTTTGCCAAGTACTATACACCGGCCGTTGTCATTGTTGCGGTGCTTCTCGCCTTTTTACCGCCGCTTTTCGTGCCGTCAGCCGCGCTGTCCGACTGGGTGTACCGGGCGCTGATTTTCCTTGTGATTTCTTGTCCGTGCGCACTTGTCGTCTCCATTCCGCTCGGGTTTTTCGGCGGTATCGGAGCCGCGTCTAAAGCAGGGGTGCTCGTGAAAGGCAGCAACTATTTAGAAGCGCTCAATCAGGTGGCATACGCCGTGTTTGATAAAACGGGAACCTTAACGAAAGGCAATTTCGCCGTTACTGATATCAAACCGGCGGCAGGATTTACACAAGACAGCCTGCTTCATGCGGCTGCGCTTGCCGAAGTCCATTCCAATCATCCGATTGCTTCATCCATCCGCGAGGCTTACAATCAACCGCTCGCGGCTGAGGAAATTGAAGAATATGAAGAAATACCCGGACACGGCATTCGGGTGAAAACTGGCGGTTCAACGATTTTGGCCGGAAATCAAAAACTGATGGCAAAAGAACAAATCGCTTCCGGCACAGCTGAAAACAACGGAACCGTCGTTTACGTTGCCGTTGATCAGCAGTATGCGGGGGCGATCGTGATCGCCGACGAAATCAAAGAGGACGCCAAACAGGCCATTGCCCGTTTAAAAGCGCTCGGCGTCAAACGGACAGTAATGCTGACGGGTGATTCAAAGCAGACCGGTGAAGCGGTCGGCCGCGAGCTCGGTATTGATGACGTGTATACAGAACTGCTGCCGGGTGACAAAGTAGACCGAGTCGAAGAACTCGAAGCGGCGCTTGCACCGAATGAAAAACTGATGTTTGTCGGTGACGGGATTAACGATACGCCTGTGCTTGCCAGAGCTGACATCGGAGCTGCCATGGGGGCTCTCGGTTCTGATGCCGCCGTAGAAGCGGCCGATGTCGTCCTGATGACAGACCAGCCGTCAAAAGCAGCCGAAGCCATCCGGATTGCACGCCGCACACGCCGGATCGTCTGGCAGAACATTGGATTTGCTTTAGGCGTGAAAATCATTTTTCTCCTGCTTGGCGCATTCGGATTCGCCACCATGTGGGAAGCGGTCTTTTCAGATGTAGGCGTCACGCTGATCGCCGTTGCCAACGCGATGCGCGTCATGAGAGTGAAAGCGGAATAATTGTCAAAGATAATTCGTTTTTCAGGGTTTTCTTAAACAAGGTTGTCTTGGTAAAATAGAGAAGCGGGCCATCCGGCATCCGCTTCTTTTTTATTTTAAAAACAATGAGGTGTCTGAGTGAAAAAGAAACAATCGTCTGCGAAATTTGCGGTGATTCTGACGTTAATCGTTGTCGTTTTATTTGCGGCCATCGTAATTATTAACAACCAAACGGAAAAAGCGGGCGAAACAGCCGCCGAACAGCCTTCCATTAAAGGACAGCCCGTGCTCGGCAAAGAGAGCGCGCCTGTGACGGTAGTTGAATTCGGAGATTACAAATGTCCGTCATGCAAAGTATTTAACAGCGATATCTTTCCGAAAATCAAAAAAGATTTTATCGATAAAGGCGACGTGAAATTTTCATTTGTGAACGTCATGTTCCACGGAACCGGCTCGCGTCTGGCGGCACTTGCCTCAGAAGAGGTGTGGAAGGAAGACCCGGCATCATTCTGGGCTTTCCATGAAAAGCTGTTTGAAGAGCAGCCGTCAAGCGAACAGGAATGGGTCACGCCTGCATTGCTTGAAAAGACGGTCAAAAGCACCGCGAAAAAGGTTGATCCTGACAAGCTGAAGGAAAACCTTGATAAAGAAACCTTCGCAACAGAGCTGAAAGCTGACACTGACCTGAATGATAAATTAAATATCACGGCGACACCGACGATTTACGTAAATGACAAAGTGATTAAAGACTTCGCTAATTATGAGGAGATTTCAAAAACGATTAAGAAAGAGCTGAAAAATGAAAAATAGAATCGTATTTTTATATGCTTCTTGGGTAATAGCTCTTGTTGCCATGCTCGGCAGCCTATATTTCAGCGAGATCAGAAAATTCATACCGTGCGAGCTGTGCTGGTATCAAAGAATTCTCATGTACCCGCTTGTCCTGATTTTAGGAATCGCCACCTTTCAGGGTGACACGCGCGTGAAAAAATATGTGCTCCCGATGGCCGTCATCGGTGCGTTTATATCGATCATGCATTACCTTGAGCAGAAGGTGCCCGGTTTCAGCGGCATCAAGCCATGCGTCTACGGCGTGCCTTGCTCATCTGAATATATTAACTGGTTCGGTTTTATTACCATTCCATTCTTAGCATTGACGGCATTTATTCTCATTATTGTCTGCATGTGTTTTGTCAAAGCGGAACGCACGGCAAAATAAAGAGCCTGCTCCATGGGAGCGGCTCTTTTTCTATTATCTGTACCAAGCTTTGTTTGTCTCAATCTGTCTGTTATGGGAACTGTCCCAAATATCTACGGAATAGGCATAATCATAATTCATGACGCAGCGGATGCCGCTGCCTTGGGCGTCATGCTGAAGTCCGAAATTATGGGAAAACTCGTGCTGGGCCGCTTTCGCCGTGTTGGCCGTTCCTTGATCTAGGTTCACGCTGAAAGCCGGGCCGCTCGGTTTGCCGTTATATACATACGCGATACCGCCGGCGTCAAAACTCGATTTTGCGGTAAAACCGACGACAAAATGATAATTTTGATTTCTGAAGCTGCTTTGGAGATTCGATAAAATCTGAGAACTGTTTGAGCCGGAGGAATTCCAGGCTTGCACGGCCTGTACGACAAAATCAATGTTATGATCACGGTTGAAGGCGACATCAGCCTGCTCCACGATCTGGACGATCCGCGTTTGCCAGTCGCTGTATTTGGCGCGGTATTCAGCGTCCGCCACCGCCAGTACTCTGACCTTCTGAGAGCCCGTGCTGGCTTTAGTTGAGGCTTTATCCTGATTGACATTGGCGTCGAATCGTTTCGTGCCGACCTGCTTACCGTTTTCATCCAGAATTTTTGTATCAACCGTCTGTTCAATCTGAACCGGGCCTTTCAGATCTTTAAAATGATCGGCTTTCGGAAGCGGGTCCGTATACACCGTTTTGGCCGGCTCCGCATGAGTGTGCGAATGCGTATGGCTTTCGGCTGACGGCAGGCCAGGAATTAATCCGGCGGCCAGTAAAACTGGAAAAACAAGTGAACTGATTTTCATCTTATAACCCCCCTTTTTTGTTAAGAGAAGGTATTCAATGTAACTTCCAATAAACCTCCTAATATAGTATAAAATAGGAAAATGTTCTTGCCTCCAGCCATGCTGAATGCAGTTGTCCCGATTTTGGGATCAGAATCTTTCAAAAATAAGGTTGATTTTAAGAGAAAGCGATTATAAAATCTAATGGTCGTCAGAAAATTTAACAAATAAAAAGGAGCATATGGAATGGCCTGGGAGCTGCTTAGTGTAATCGGCATCATTGCGTTTGCGGTCAGCGGAGCGATTGTTGCGATGGAAGAGGAGTATGATATTTTAGGCGTGTATATCTTGGGGATTGTAACGGCGTTCGGCGGCGGAGCCATCCGAAACCTGCTGATCGGTGTTCCGGTCTCCGCCTTGTGGGAGCAAGGCGCATTTTTTCAAATCGCTCTCGCATCAGTTACGATTGTCTTTTTATTTCCGAAGCTGCTGTTAAGACATTGGAGTAAATGGGGCAACTTATCCGATGCCATCGGGCTTTCGGCGTTTGCCATCCAAGGCGCTTTGTATGCCGTGAAAATGGGCCATCCGCTCAGTGCAGTGGTTGCGGCCGCGGTGCTGACCGGAAGCGGGGGCGGCATCATACGGGATCTGCTCGCGGGCAGGAAGCCCCTTGTGCTCAAGTCGGAAATTTATGCAGTCTGGGCCGCACTCGGAGGATTAATCGTGGGCCTCGGCTGGGCCGGGAATGCCGCAGGTTTGTATGTGCTGTTCCTAGTGCTTGTGGCATGCCGCATCTGCAGTTATGTTTTCAGGTGGCGCCTGCCGATTCGTTCCTATCATATAGATCAGTAAAAAACCGATTTCATAAAAGAAATCGGTTTTTTTGCATAACGGATAAAAAGACGCCCGATATGATAAGAAAAAGGGTATTTGACTATAATGATGAATAATATGTTTGGTAAAGAAAGCCGGATTTGTCAGCTTGATGTCGGAGGTGCCGCTGATGGCAAAACGTGATGAAGAATGGAAAGAAGAGCAGGAAAGAATCAATTTTGTCATGAAGGAACTGGATCAGAAACAAACGCGTCTTGAAGCATCATCGGGCGGATTGAAGCAGGATATTGTCGGCCTGAGAAAAACGTTTTGGGATGATGTCACGGTTAATTTGGATGATGCCCATGAAGCGGCGGAAACATTTTCAAGCATTAAACAGCAGGCTGAAATGCTTTCAGAACGTGAACGGACGCATCGGCTTCAATACCGGCAGCTTCAAAAAATCCAAAAGCTGAAAGCCTCTCCTTACTTCGGCCGTGTCGATTTTACGGAAAAAGGGGAGTCCTCTGCCGAGCAGATTTATATCGGGCTGACTTCTTTAATGGATGAAAACAATGAGCATTTTCTCATTTACGATTGGCGTGCGCCCATTTCATCTCTTTACTATCAATATTCCCCGGGAAAAGCCCGCTATGAAGTTCCGGAAGAAACGATAGAAGGGGACATCACACTGAAGCGGCAGTTTATCATTAAAAACGGGACGCTTAAAGCGATGTTTAACACGGATATGACGATTGGTGACGAAATGCTGCAAGAGGTGCTGAGCGGCCATTCCGGCCAGCATATGAAAAACATCGTGTCAACCATCCAAAAAGAACAGAATGAAATCATTCGTGATGAAAAAAGCAAATATCTCATCGTTCAGGGAGCCGCCGGAAGCGGGAAAACATCCGCGGCGCTTCAGCGGGCCGCTTACTTGCTGTACCGCGGGCGCGGTGTGCTTGACGCCCGTCAGATAGTGCTGTTTTCTCCGAACATTTTATTCAACAGTTACGTTTCCGCCGTATTGCCGGAACTGGGAGAAGAAAATATGGAGCAGGCCACGTTTCAGGAATATATCGCCCGCCGGCTCGGACGAAAGTTTGAATGTGAAAGCCCGTACGAACAGCTCGAATATTGCCTGACCGAGCAGAACCAGGACGCCCTTTCCGTAAGGCTCGAAGCCATTGCTTACAAAGCGTCACCAGCTTTTCAGGCCATGATTGACCGTTATGCCGGGTCGCTTTCGGTCTCCGGTCTGATATGTAAACAGATCAGCTTCCGAGGAGACATCCTGATTTCAAAAGAGCGGATTGAAGCCTATTTTTATTCGCTTGATAAGCAGCTGCTGATTCCGAACAGAGCGGAGCTGACGGCGGAATGGCTTCTTACGGAAATCAGCGCACTCGAAAAAAAGGAGCGTAAGAAGGAATGGGTGCTGCAGGAGAGTGAGCTGCTTGATAAAGAAGATTATGCGGAGGTTTATCAAAAACTTAAGAAGCAAGCGGCGGATGATGAACCTGCATTTGACGACCATCAGCGTGAACAGCGCCTGCTTGGCGCCATTATTGTCCGCAAAGCCTTTAAACCGATTAAACAGGCCGTCAGACAGCTCGGCTTTCTCGATATAAAACGGATGTACCTCCGGCTGTTTTCAGACTGGGGAGCTGATGAAAAGCCCGATCATTGGCAGAGCATCGGGGCTTTAACCCGCAGCGCATTTGCAGAACGGTCGCTCCCGTATGAAGATGCCGCTCCGTATCTGTATTTGCAGGACCTGATAGAAGGAAAAAGAATAAACACACAAATGAAGCACGTTTTCATTGATGAAGCGCAGGATTATTCCTCTTTTCAGCTCACGTATATTCAAAGCATCTTCCCGGCTGCAAAAATGACGGTGCTCGGTGATGTCAGCCAGTCGATTTATGCACACACCATTACCGGTCCTTCTTCACTCGCCGGCTGCTTCCGCAATGGCGCAGAAAAGGATGTCAGCCTGAAGAGGACTTACAGATCGACGCGGCAGATTGTTGAATTTACGAAAGCGCTGCTGGCTGATGGTGATGACATTGAGCCTTTTAACCGGAACGGGGAAAAACCACGGGTTCTGCGGGCGGATACTGAAAAAGAGCGCCGCGAGCAATTGACTCAAACAATACGGGAGCTCAGGCAAAAAGGCCGGGAGACGATCGCTGTCATCTGCAAAACGGCCGCGGAAGCGGAAAAAGTGTTTCAGACAGTCAGCGCCGGGAGCAGTGTCCGTTTGATCAATAAAGAAAACCAGCCTTTTCAAAAAGGGGTATGCGTCATTCCCGTGTATTTGGCAAAAGGCATTGAGTTTGACGCCGTCATTGTCGCTGACGCCTCTGCTGCTCAGTATAAAAGCGGGCATGACCGCAAGCTTTTATATACGGCCTGCACGCGGGCGATGCATCATCTGACCGTGCTGTCTCCGGGAGAACTCTCTCCTTTTATAAACGAAGTGCCCGCCGGCTTATTCGTGTAAGCCCTTTGCCCAAGTGCAAAGGGCTTTTTATCATTAGTAATCTTAATCATTATCATCATGATTATATATTTTACTTACACACAAACTTTCGGTAAAGTTTCAATTAGAATATTATTTTGACAATTCCTATAGAAATAACGTACGTTACGTTTAATTCCTTGTGAGGTGGATATCGTTGCAACTTCAGGTCATGAACAGTCCGTTTAATCAGGAGCAGGCAGAGCTCCTTAACCGCCTTCTGCCGACCTTGACAGAATCACAGAAAATCTGGCTGAGCGGTTATTTGGCTGCGGCCCGGCCCGAGTCCGGTGAAGCAGCCGCACCCGCTCCCCAGGCTGCGGCAGAAAGCCCGGCAGTCTCGAAAGAAGTGACCGTATTATACGGATCGCAAACGGGAAATGCGGAAGGTCTTGCGAAACAGACGGTAAAGACGCTTGAGGAACGGGGATTCCAAGTCACCGTCGCGTCTATGAACGATTTTAAGCCGAATAATCTGAAAAAAATAAACAATTTACTGATCGTGGTGAGCACGCACGGAGAAGGCGATCCGCCGGATAATGCGCTGGCTTTTCATGAATTTCTTCACGGCAGACGCGCGCCGAAGCTTGAAGCGCTCCGTTTTTCCGTTTTGGCGCTCGGGGACAGCTCGTATGAATTTTTCTGCCAGACCGGCAAAGAGTTTGACGAGCGTCTTAAAGAGCTCGGCGGCACGCAGCTTGCGCCTCGGGTTGATTGCGATCTTGATTATGATGAACCGTTTTCGGAATGGCTTGATGCGGTTATCGGCGGCCTGAACGAAGGTGCGGGAAACCAAACAGCCGAAGCGCCTGCCGAGACGCCTGCTCTCGGTGAATCCGTTTATTCCAGAACGAACCCGTTTCGGGCGGAGGTTCTTGAGAACATCAATCTGAACGGGCGCGGTTCGAATAAAGAAACACGCCATCTGGAGCTTTCGCTTGAAGGATCCGGTCTCGCGTATCAGCCCGGGGACAGCCTCGGCATCTATCCGGAAAATGATCCGGCGCTCGTGGATGAGCTGATCAATGAGCTGAAATGGGACCCAAAACAGGAAGTGGCGGTGAATAAGCAAGGAGAGACCCGTCCGCTGAAAGACGCGCTCACTTCTCATTTTGAAATTACAGTGTTAACAAAACCGCTCTTGCAAAAGGCCGCACAGTTTACGACTGACAAAAAGCTGGGTGAACTTCTGGCCGAAGGAAATGAAGAGCAGGTGAAAGCATACATCAACGGCCGTGATCTGCTTGATCTCGTCCGGGATTTCGGTCCGTGGGAAGCGTCCGCGGAAGACTTTCTTTCCATCCTGCGTAAAATGCCGGCCCGGCTCTATTCGATCGCAAGCAGTTTAGAAGCGAATCCGGAAGAAGTGCATCTGACAATCGGAGCGGTCAGATATGACGCGCACGGCAGAGAACGAAAGGGCGTCTGCAGCATTCTGTGTGCGGAAAGACTCCAGCCGGGAGATACGCTTCCGATTTACATTCAGCACAACCAAAACTTCAAGCTGCCGGAAAACCCGGATACACCGATTATTATGGTCGGGCCGGGGACAGGCATCGCGCCGTTCCGTTCCTTTATGCAGGAACGTGAAGAAACCGGTGCTGAAGGGAAAACATGGCTGTTTTTCGGAGATCAGCACTTTGTCACTGATTTTCTGTATCAGACGGAATGGCAAAAATGGCTGCAAAACGGTGTACTTACAAAAATGGACGTCGCTTTTTCCCGGGATTCGGAGGAAAAAGTATATGTGCAGCACCGTATGAAAGAACAAAGCAAAGAGCTGTATGAATGGCTGCAGCAGGGAGCCGCCGTATACATCTGCGGTGATGAACAGCATATGGCGCATGACGTGCACCAGGCGCTTCTCGATATCATTCAGGAAGAAGGCGGCATGAGCCGTGAAAAAGCGGAAAGCTTCCTGGCAGACATGCAGCAGAAAAAACGCTATCAGCGTGACGTATATTGATTTTGGTTTGAAAGGAGCTTATTCAGCATGGTGAACAACATTTTAAAAGCGCCGGAAGGCCCTCCAAGTGATGTTGAGGAAATTAAAGAAAAAAGTGATTATTTGCGCGGCACGTTGAAAGAAGTCATGCTTGACCGGATTTCAGCCGGCATCCCGGACGATGACAACCGGCTGATGAAGCATCACGGCAGCTACCTGCAGGATGACCGCGATCTCCGCAATGAACGTCAGAAACAAAAGCTTGAACCGGCTTATCAATTCATGCTGCGCGTCCGGATGCCAGGCGGCGTGTCAACTCCGGAACAATGGCTTGTCATGGATGAACTGGCGCAAAAATACGGAAACAATACATTAAAGCTGACAACGCGCGAAACGTTCCAAATGCACGGAATTTTAAAATGGAACATGAAAAAAACGATTCAGAAAATCAATGCGGCGCTGCTTGATACCATTGCGGCCTGCGGAGATGTCAACCGAAACGTCATGTGCGCTTCAAATCCGTATCAGTCTGAAATCCATGCGGAAGTGTACGAATGGTCGAAAAAACTGAGTGATGACCTTCTTCCGCGCACGAGAGCCTATCATGAAATCTGGCTTGATGAGGAACGGGTGGCGGGCACTCCTGATACGGAAACGGAACCGATGTACGGGCCGCTGTATTTGCCGCGGAAATTTAAAATCGGAATCGCCGTGCCTCCGTCCAATGATATTGATGTCTTTTCTCAAGATCTCGGCTTCATTGCCATTGTAGAAGAAGGCAGACTTATCGGATTCAACGTGGCGATCGGCGGCGGTATGGGAATGACGCACGGTGATACGGCCACTTATCCGCAGCTTTCAAAAGTCATCGGCTTCTGCAAACCGGAGCAGCTGTATGATGTAGCGGAAAAAACCATTACGATTCAGCGTGATTACGGAAATCGTTCCGTCAGAAAGAATGCCAGATTTAAATATACTGTTGACCGTCTCGGTCTGGAAAATGTAAAAGCTGAGCTGGAAAACCGCCTCGGCTGGCAGCTGGATGAGGCGAAACCTTATCATTTTGACCATAACGGCGACCGTTACGGATGGGTGAAAGGCGTAAAAGGAAAATGGCATTTTACGATGTTTATCGAAGGCGGCCGTGTCACGGACTATGAGAATTATAAGCTGATGACAGGATTACGTGAAATCGCCAAAGTCCATACGGGAGATTTCCGTCTCACCTCTAATCAAAATCTGATTATCGGCAATGTGACGAGCGAGAAAAAGAAACAAATCAGCGCATTAATCGAACAATACGGTCTGACAGACGGCCGGCAGCATTCCGCCCTGCGCCGCAGTTCAATGGCTTGCGTCGCGCTTCCGACATGCGGGCTCGCGATGGCCGAAGCGGAGCGGTATCTGCCAAAGCTGATTGATAAAATTGAAGCCATTGTTGACGAAAACGGTCTGCGGGATGAAGAGATCACAATCCGTATGACTGGCTGCCCGAATGGCTGCGCCCGCCATGCGCTCGGCGAAATCGGATTTATCGGAAAAGCGCCGGGAAAATATAATATGTATTTAGGAGCTGCATTTGACGGCAGCCGTTTAAGCAAAATGTACCGGGAAAATATCGGTGAAGAGGAGATTCTCAGTGAGCTCCGCACCATTCTGCCGCGTTATGCGAAAGAGCGCGAGGAAGGCGAACACTTTGGAGATTTCGTCATCCGTGCGGGCATTATTAAAGCGACAACAGACGGAACGAATTTTCACGAATAAGATGAGCTGCTGAAACAATTTACTAAAACAGTAAGAACGCAGCCGTGCGAAAAGCCTGTTTTCATAGAAAACAGGCTTTTTCTTTTTTTAGAAAAAAAGTAGCCGAAGGCAAAAAAAGTTCCCCGTGAGCACGTTATGAGAAATTTTAAATAAAAACGGGTAATATAAGAGAAGAAAGGTTGTGTGCGGAAAATACACCGGGCCAGCCCGGTAATTGGCTCCGGCCTTTGACAGGGGCCATGAGAACAGGCAATGATGATTCAATGCAGCAGATGAAGGAGGTCATGCTTTGGACATATTTTTAGTCGTACTCGTACTTTTAACCATCATTGCGATCTCCAATATTATAAATCGGTTTGTCCCCTTTATCCCGGTGCCTCTGATTCAGGTGGCGCTCGGTATCATTGCGGCGTCATTTCCGCAGGGGCTTCATTTTGAACTGAATACCGAATTGTTTTTTGTTTTGTTTATCGCTCCGCTGCTTTTTAACGATGGAAAACGGACGCCGCGTGCGGAACTTTGGAATTTAAGAGCGCCGATTCTGCTTCTCGCACTCGGGCTCGTGTTTGCCACGGTCATTGTCGGCGGTTACACCATTCATTGGATGATTCCGAGCATTCCGCTGGCCGCCGCGTTCGGGCTGGCGGCGATCCTGTCACCGACTGACGTTGTTGCGGTCAGCGCGCTGTCAGGGCGTGTGAAGATGCCAAAAGGCATTCTGCGTCTCCTTGAAGGAGAAGGGCTGATGAATGATGCATCCGGCCTGGTCGCTTTTAAATTTGCGATTGCGGCTGCTGTGACGGGCGCATTTTCGCTGGCGCAAGCCGCGTTCAGCTTTGTTTTGATTTCAGCCGGCGGTTTACTCAGCGGTGTCGTCATTTCTTTTTTGATTATCCGTTTCCGGCTGTTTTTGCGCCGCCTCGGCATGCAGGATGTCACGATGCATATGCTGATTCAAATTCTGACGCCGTTTGTCATTTATCTGGCGGCTGAAGAAATCGGCGTTTCCGGCATTTTAGCGGTTGTGGCCGGCGGCATCACGCATGCGGTGGAGCAGGATCGTCTTGAATCAACGATGGTCAAACTGCAAATCGTCTCTGCAAGTACGTGGAATATTATTTTGTTCATTCTTAACGGTCTTGTTTTCGTCATATTAGGAACGCAAATACCGGATGTGGTTTCTGTTATTTTTAATGATACCGCGTTTAACAATATGATGGTCATCGGGTACATTATCGTCATTACGCTGACGTTAATGATTCTCAGATTTTTGTGGGTGCTGTTTTTTTGGAACGGCAAGTGGTTTTTTAACAAGGATCAGAGCATTTATAAGCCCGGCCTGCGCTCCACGCTGCTGATTTCAGTTTCAGGCGTCAGGGGAGCGGTCACGCTTGCGGGTTCCTTTTCCATTCCGTACGTGCTCTCCGACGGCTCGCCGTTTCCTGAACGGAATTTGATTCTCTTTTTAGCCGCAGGTGTTATTTTGTGCACATTGGTGCTGGCGACAATCGTACTGCCGATTCTGACTGATAAGCCGGAAGACAATGCGAAAGAGAAGAAAGTCAAATTGCTGACAGCGAGACGGAAGCTGATAAAGGCTGCTTTATCAGCCATCAAAGAAAATATGAATGAGACAAACAAAACGGCTTCTTTTGCGGTCATTGCCGAATACAATGAGAAAATGAAAAATCTCAGGTTTCAGCAGTTCACCGTAAAAAACCGCACGAAAAAAGATGAGCGGAAAGTCCGCGCCCAAGGGATACAGGCTGAACAGGAAGAACTGCTCCGGCTGATTGAGCGGGGCGACATCCCGGAAGAAACGGCTGACAGCCTCCAGGAACGGTTTGATGAACTGGAAGTGCTGTATACGAATCCGTTTAAAGTCGGCTTATCTAAGAAAAAGCTGAAACGCCTGATGTACTGGATCTTTTTCGGTGAACAAAAAAAGCCGGAAATGTCGATTTTAAATGAAGAAGGCCTCATTCGCGCCACAAGGGTTAAAACGGCAAAAGCGGCGATTGAAAGCCTGAAAAAACACATGACCGAAGAAAATAAAGATGTGACGCTTGCCGTCATTTCCTTTTACAATCACCTGATTTTCAGGCTGGGGCACTCGTATCACGAACAGAATCCGAGCCGCCGTTTTGAAAATCAAAAACTCGAGATCAAACTGCGGGCCGTGCAGGCCATCCGCAACGAAATCCAAACATTATTCGAAGAGCGGGAAATCTCCCGCGACATGTCACATGAGCTTCGCCAATACATCAATGATGTGGAAGCGGCGATGCTTGACGGAGATGAATAAATGAAAAAAGTCCGGCATCTGTGTGCCGGACTTTTTTTGATTACGGACGATGGAATTCGACGTGATCGCCGTCGCGGTCAAACCAGCCTCTGAAGGCCCAGTTGATCCAGCCGCCATCGCCTTTGTTGGTGAAGCTTCCGTCTTCAAACACCCAAATGCCGTATGTGATGCCGTCATAAACGGCGGAACCGTAAAACTGAACGCCGTTAAAATGATCTTCATATTCCTGGCTTAAATTAAACACCATGACATTATATTTTTGTCCTGAAGCGTAGAATGAAGATTCCATTAAGTTTTTGACGAAGCCGTCACGGTTTTGCGCCGACTTAATCGCGTCAGCAATCGAATTGCCGATGCCGAGCAGGTCAACATCAATGTTTAAACCGACATCTTTTGCGGAGACATCTGACTTTTGCTGTGCCATGTTTTGAGGGACCGGGTTTTCTTTTGCGGATACAAAGGACAGAGGAGTCAGGGACAAAGCGGCGCCAAGGGCAACGGACATTGGGATGCGTATACGTTTCATCGTATTTCCTCCTTCGATTGTTTGGTGGCTACATTAGCGATTTACCCGGTCAGTTACCGGGCTAACCGGATTTTTTGAAAAATAGGAAAATAATAACGTTAGTGGTACCTGGGTACTAAAGATGGTTTCTGTTATAACGATGAGCGTATAATTGGTTTCTTACGGCGGAAATGTGAGATAATAATAACCGTTTACATAATGACTAGAAAGGATGGTTCAACGTGGCAAAAAGCTTAAAAGATACTGTAAAGCTTCATAATGGCGTTGAAATGCCGTGGTTCGGCCTTGGTGTATTTAAGGTGGAAAACGGAAGTGTAGCGGCGGACTCTGTCGAAGCGGCAATCAGAAATGGCTACCGCAGCATTGATACGGCGGCAATTTATAAAAATGAAGAGGGCGTCGGCGAAGGCATCAGAGCGGCGGGCGTTGCCAGAGAAGAGCTGTTCATCACGTCAAAAGTGTGGAATGAAGATCAAGGATACGAAACGACACTTGACGCGTTTGAGAAAAGCCTTGAGCGCCTCGGCCTCGATTACCTCGACCTATACCTGATTCATTGGCCGGGCAAGGATAAATATAAAGACACATGGCGCGCTCTTGAAAAGCTGTACAAAGACGGCAAAATCCGCGCGATCGGTGTCAGCAACTTCCAAGTGCATCACTTAGAAGAACTGCTGAAAGATGCTGAGATCAAGCCGATGGTCAACCAGATAGAATTCCACCCGCGCCTGACTCAAAAAGAAGTAAGAGATTTCTGCAAAGCGCAGGGCATTCAAGTGGAAGCATGGTCTCCATTGATGCAGGGACAGCTCTTGGATAACGAAGTGCTGTCACAAATTGCGGAAAAACATAACAAATCGGTCGCTCAAGTGATTTTGCGCTGGGATCTTCAAAACGAAGTCGTTACCATTCCGAAATCCATTAAAGAGCACCGCATCATAGAAAATGCCGATATTTTTGATTTCGAACTGTCACAGGACGAAATGGAAAAGATCAGCGCATTGAACAAAGATGAGCGTGTCGGCCCGAACCCGGACGAGCTTCTGTTCTAAGAAAAAAAACAGCCCTTTGCGGGGCTGTTTTTCTTTACATAAATGTCCGTGTCTGCCGTTTTACGCTGAATCTGTATGCGGCTATTAATAAAAGGGCGGCGGCGAAGGCTCCCAAAATGATGATGTTCAGCGTCAGGCTTTGGAGCGTGCGGCCGTGCTGCAATTGATCCACCGTATCAAGCACCCAGCGCTGAGGCAGAAATTCGGCGATTGTCTGCACTGTTTTCGGCATAATATTGCCCGGAAAAAAGCAGCCTGCGAGCAAGCATGTCGGCACGACGATCAAATTCAAAAGCGCCGATGCCGAAGCGCTGCTATTGGAAAAACCGACGGCAATAAAGGCGATCCCGATTGCGCTTAATGCAAACAGCATCATCAGAACGAACAGCTGCCACAGCGGGAAAGACGGATGAATATGAAAAGCGGCGCCCATAAAGAGAACGGCGAATAGAATTTGGACGGCCATGATAATGATATTCACCGCCGCGTTTGCCAATACATACTGCTTTGACGTGATCGGCGTTGACAGAAGTCTGTAATACGTTCTGTTTTCTCTTTCTTTAATCATCAGTTCCGTCAGGTTGCCGGCGGAATAGAGCATAATGATAATGAGATACCCGATGACTGAGTAGGTCATTTCTTTATGATTCGAAGTATCTTGTAAAACAGCGGACTCCGTTTGAATCGGAGAATGCTTGAAATCGGCGTACATCGCCTGAAAGGCTTTCTCGTCTCCGCCGGAAGATTTGCCGATTGAGGCGGCGCTGTTTATATAATTGTACAGATAAGAGCTGACATATCCGGTGACCTGGGCGCCTTTCAGCGAGGTCATGCCGATGTGAGCCGGTTTTCCGTCTTTTACACTTTGGGAAAAGCCTTTTTCAAACGTAACCAGCGCTTCCATTTTTCCCGATGCGATCTTGGATGAGGCGGATGCAGCCGTTTCCTCCGAAACTTTCACATGATCCAGTCCTTTTAAAAACGTGACCGTATCCTGTGCCACTTCTCCGCCGTCTTGATTGAGAATGCCGATATTGAGCGTTTCGGCTCCGCCGTTGGCATTGGACATGAAGGAGAGAAAGACGCCGATCAGCGGAGCCCCGATATAAAGAATGAGCTGTTTTTTGCTTTTTGTGATTCCTTTGAGCGTGTGTATAAACAGCCACCAGAAGTTTTTCATTTTACAGTCCCTCCCGTCTTTGAAACGTAACCGCGGCAATCAGCAAAAAGAGCGCCGCTAATGCTGTGTTTAAACCAATTGCGGGCCAGGCGGCCGATACGTCATTTGCGTATATGATGTTGTTAATCGCCTTATTGATCCAGGATAAGGGCGACAGGGAGGAAATTCCTCCGCCTTCATATTTATAATAGGCGCCGCCGATAATGGCCATCACTTGAACGATGATGACGGTGATTAATCTGGCGCTTTCTGGTTTTTTGGTCAAATAGCTCAGGCTGAGCCCGAAGCTGACGGCCAAAAGAATTTCAGAGGCGAGAATCAAAAGCACAAGTCCCATGTGGCTGCCCCAATCGGCTTTTAAAATAAATTTGCTGAAGGCGACAACGGCAAGGATTGTCAGTACGTTCACAGCCATAATGCCGAGCATCTTTCCGAGAAAGATATCGCTTTTCCGGAGCGGAGCGGCAATCAGGCGATCGGCTGTGTGGCGTATTCTTTCCCCGCGGAACAAGGTGCTTGCAAAAATCGAGGCGTACAGCCCGATCATCGTCGTCATGGACACCGCGTAAAAATCTTTCGCTTTCGGTTCCTTCGCTTTGTTTAAAGACGTCTGCTTCATATAATCGCTTTTTATTTGTCCGGCGGAAGGTGCCTTATGCGCCTTGTATGCGGCGGCGCCTGCTTTGTATTGGTTGGTGAAAGCGGTGAGCATGCCTTCGACGATCGTGCCGTTCATACCGCTCCGGTCATTTGTATAAACTTGAAAACCGCTGTTTTTGACAGTGACGAAAGCATCCGCCTGATTTTCACGAACGTCGTTTTTGCCTTTTGCCGCCGTATCCGCTTTTTGAAAATAGACATGCTCTTTTTTTGCGGCTTTCATAAACTCAGTAAAATGATGAGAAAGCGGTCCGTTTGACTGGTCCGTATATTCGACCTTGATGTGTCCGACCGTCACTTCTGAATCAAAGGCGTTTGATAATGCCGCAGAGAGAATCATCATAAAGACGATCGGAAAAGCAAGCATGAAAATAAAGGTCCGTCTGTCACGGAAACTGATTTTGATTTCTTTCCCGGCGATGTGCAGAATATTCATTTGCAATCCTCCTTTCAGTTGGGTCAGTCGCGCAGGCTTCTGCCTGTCAGAGTGAGAAATACCGTTTCTAAGTCGGGGGCCTGTTCCTGTAAAGAGCGGATTTCAATTCCTTTGTCCATGAAGTACCGGATCAGGCGGTTTAAATTGTTGACCCCTGTGTCAGAGCTGATTTTCACGCTGTTTTCTTCCAGTGCGGCGGCTCTGACGCCGGGAAGATCCTGAATATCGCCGAGGCTGATGCCGTTTCCGGATGACAGCTCAATGACGACGTCCTTTGTGTCGGTAATGATGGAGGTAAGCTGTTCCTTTGTGCCTTCTGCGATGACTTTCCCGTGGTCAATGATGGCGATGCGCGTGCATATTTCTTCAACTTCCTCCATGTAGTGGCTCGTGTAGATGATCGTGCAGCCCATTTCATTCAGCTTTTTCACTGATTGCAGAATATAATTTCTTGATTGCGGGTCAATGCCGACCGTCGGTTCATCCATGATGATCAATTTCGGCCGGTGGGCAAGGGCGCAGGCGATATTGAGCCGGCGTTTCATTCCGCCGGAAAAATGCTTCGGCAGATATTTATGTTTATCGCTCAAGCCGACGAATGTCAGGGCTTCCTCGACCCGTTCTTTCAGAGCCGACCCTCTCAGTCCGTACAGCCCGGCGAAGAACTTCACATTTTCATAGGCGTTTAATTCTTCGTAAATGGCGAGGTCCTGGGGGACGATGCCGATATTCATTTTCACGGCTTTGCTGTGTTTGAAAATATCTTTTCCGAGAAACAGAATGTCTCCGTCAGTAGGTTTTAAAAGGCCTGAGATCATGTTGATGGCCGTGCTTTTTCCGGCTCCGTTTGCGCCGAGAAACCCGAAAATCTCACCTTCTTTTACAGCAAGCGACATTTGGTCAACGGCGGCGTAATCGCCGAATTTCTTACTCAGCTGTTTGAGCTCCAAAATGTTCATATTTCCACCTCTATGTCTTATGATGTTCTAATTATAAAAAAAAGAATGAACGGCCGTTAGTGCAGCTGTTCATTCTTTTGACATGAGAATCCTCATATTTTTCACATGAAAACATTCACTTATTCAATAGGCAGTAATGTCGTGACGGAAAAACCCGCCGTGCCGTCAAAAATGACAGTTCCGTGCAGGGCGGCGGCCCGTTCTTCCATACCGAGCATGCCGAGGCCTTTTTTAAAGCGGACGGCGCCGTTTCCATTATCTTTCACTTCCGCTTTCACGGCTTTATTCAGCACTTGAATATCAATGGAAACCTGTGCGGCATCGGCGTATTTCATCGCATTGGTCAAAGCTTCGGTTACGTTTTCCTGAATGACTTTCCAATGCATCTGCGTCAGCCTGTCCAAATCGCCTTGATGCGTAAACGGAACCGGCATGCCGTTTTTAGCCGAAAATTCATCAATAAATATTCTTAATCGGTGAATGCCCATTTGTTCAGCGGGCGGTTTCATATTTTTCAGCGTAATGCGGATATCTTCTATGCCCTCTTTGGAAATCGTAATGGCGTTTTGAAGCAGTTCAGCCGCTTTGTCCGGACGGGAGCCGAGCATCCGCTTCGCCGCTTCCATCTGAATGAGCGCGCCGGTCATGGAGTGGCCGATTTTGTCATGGATGGCTTGGGACAATCTGTTTCTTTCCTCGAGTTTGCCGGTATACTCCGATTGTTTGATATATTCTGTGCTGCTGTGCAGCTGTTTCGTCAGCTTTTCAATGCTTGCCCGCATGCTGTCTGACTGCTCCTCATATGTCTTCAGCCGATCGTTTGACCGGGCGGCCAAAACGAAAATCGCCAGACAGAACAAGGTCATGACGGTATACGTCGGAAGATCGCCGTACGGGATAAATAAAAACGGCAAAAACACGAGCAGGCAGCACACATAGCGGTGAACCGGATATTCGGCAAGAACGGCAAAAATGGCGGGCGGCAGAAGAAACAGAAACGCCGGATGGCCTCCGGCGGAAAGCAAGGCGGTCAATGCCAGCGTCATGAGGGTGATCCCGCGCCTCCAAGCGGTCGGCCTGATCATGCAGACCGCAATGCCCAGACACAGATAAAGCAGCAGAAACAAGACGGCGTACGGCATGTAAGGGCGGTCGGCCGATACGAACAAAAAGGCCGTATAAAAAATGACGATCAGTCTGCTCATCAGCATCCAAAAATCCATACCGTTCAACGCTCGTTATCCACCTTCCCGGTGATATAATAAATCGCGATCTGCGTTCTGTGCTCAAGACCCGTTTTCCCTAAAATAGATGAAATATAATTGGCCGTCGTCCCTTCAGAAATGAAAAGCTGTTTTGAAATTTCTCTGTTCGACAGTCCTTTCGCAATAAGCGACATGATGCTGAGCTCTCTTTCAGTAAACTGGCTTTCATCAATCTGATGCGCGGCTTCCGCCGGCCGGAAAAGGCTGTCTTTTATTTTATCCAGCACGGTGTCCTGAAGGATGCTGTGCCCGTTGAAGACGCTTTTGATCGCATCGCGGATCCGTTCCGGCTCGGTGTTTTTTAATAAATATCCTTTTGCGCCGTTTTTAATCGCTTCTAAAATATACTCGTCGTCGTCAAATGTCGTCAGGATCATCGGCTTCGTATCCGTTTCCTCCGCGATCCGTTTTGCGGCTTCGACGCCGTTCATCACCGGCATGCGGACGTCCAATAAGGCGATATCGACGGGATTGTGTTTACAATACTCTGCCGCCTCTAATCCGTTTTCCAGCGTTGCCGATACTGTAAATTCCTCATATGTATGCAAAATGATTTTCATTCCTTCTCTGATGAAAGAATTATCATCCGCGATAATGACATTAATTTTCATAGCCGCACCCTTTGTGTGTTTTTATTTCATTATATACCATCCGATTTTAAATCAAAAAGCCTCCCGGCGAAATGTGGTCGGAAGGCGGATCGGTCAAGCCGGTTTTTTCAGTTGGATGAAAAACAGCATCAGAAAAGAAATCATCATAATACAGATCACCCACACCCAGGCGAGTGTTTCATTGCCGGAATCCATGGCGACGTAAATCGCTGTCGGCAGTGTTTGGGTGACGCCCGGGATATTCCCCGCAAACATTAAAGTCGCCCCGAATTCACCGAGCGCCCTTGCGATACTGAGAATGCTTCCGGTCAAAAGGGACGGAAAGGCAAGCGGGACGGAAATGCGGGTGAATACCTGCCATCTGCCGGCTCCGTCTACTTTCGCCGCTCCTTCGATGTCAGGATCAACCGCAGCGAAACCCGTTTTGGCAGACTGATACATAAGCGGGAAGGCGACAATGGCCGAAGCGATCACCGCGGCCCACCACGTGAAAATGACGGGCTGGTGAAAAATCCGCTCGATCGCCCGGCCGATAAAGCTGTGTTTCCCGAAAATGATAATGAGGATGAAGCCGACAACGGTAGGCGGAAGAACGAGCGGGAGCATAAACAGCGTCTCCACAGCCGTTTTTCCGGGAAATCGCGCTTTCGCCATCCAGGCGCCTGCAAGCGTTCCGAGAAGGATGACGGCGATGCCCGAAGCCAAAGCCACCTCAAAAGACAATACGATTGGGGTGAAAAACTCCGAAGCCGTAATGTTACTTGGCAGTAAATCCATATTTCTTAAACACTTTCATCGCTGCATCTGACTGCAGATACTGATAAAACGCTTCTGCTTCTTTACGGTGCTTTGTATCCTTGACGATGCCTAGCGGGTACACGATCGGATCGTGTGTTTTCGCCGGTGCTTCATCGGTGATTTTCACCTTTTTCGAAATGAGAGCGTCTGTTTTATAGACAAGCCCGGCATCGACATTTCCGGTTTCAACATAAGAAAGCACTTGGCGGACGTCTTTGGCATAGACGACTTTATCTTTTACCTTGTCCCACAGGGATAATTTAGTCAATGACTGTTTGGCGTATTGTCCGGCCGGAACGGATTCAGGCGTGCCGAGCGCGATTTTTTCCGTGCTGTCTTTTTTCAGGTCATTCAGATGTGTAAGGTGTGCGCTGTTTTTCTCAGGCACGATCATGACCAGTTCGTTTTTCAAAAGGTCCGTGCTGTCCTTTTTGTCGATATCGCCGTCATGAACAAGCTTTTCGAATTTATCTTCGGCTGCCGAGAAGAATAAATCAGCTCCTGCGCCTTGGGAAATTTGTTTTTGCAGTGTGCCTGATGATCCGAAGTTGTCTTGGATGGCAACGTTTGAATGTGATTTTTCGTAGTTGGTTTGGATTTCTTTAAGCGCGTCCTGAGCGCTGGCCGCCGCGGAAACGGTCAGCGTTACTTTTTCGTTTTGTCCGCCTTTGGCCGATTGTCCGGATGAGCAGCCCGCAGTTGCGAGGAAAACGCCCATAACCGCAGCTGTGAATAGTGTCGCTTTCTTTTTCAACATTGTGCACCCCTTATAACTGAATATCATTAGATAAAACTAATTATAACGTAATTGTACGTGAGGGTGCGGTTTTTTTTCAATATGTGAACCGTTATAATAAAAACGGAGCGTGATAATATGACAGAAGCCACTTCCTATACAATAGAAGAAGTTGCGGGCCTTCTGAAGGTCTCAAAACTGACAGTATATGATTTGATAAAAAAAGGACTCATTTCGGCGTACAGGGTCGGAAGACAGATGAGGGTCGATGAAGAGGACTTGAAACAATATAAAGAAAACATGAGGATGTCTAAAGAGCCATCAGCAGTCAAGGAGGCTGATCCGCCCCGCAGGCCGGAGCCGGAAAAAAGCCAGTCTGTTATCATCAGCGGCCAGGATGTGTCGATGGATCTCCTCAGCAAACAGCTGGAACAAAAGATACAGGCGTCTCCGCTTCGCAAGTACAGCGGCAGCTTAAACAGCTTGATCGAGATGTACCGGGGAGCCTGCGACATCGTCAGTCTGCATCTGTATGATGGGGAGACGGGGGAGTATAACATCCCGTATGTGAAGCGCATTCTTTCAGGAGAGCCGTTTGCGCTCTTTCATGTCGTGCTTCGGCAGGCCGGATTATACGTGAAAAAGGGCAATCCGCTGAACATTCAGGGCTTTCAGGATTTGAGCAGAAAAGATGTCCGTATCGTCAACCGCGAAAAAGGTTCAGGCGCGAGGGTGCTGCTTGATGAACAGCTCAGATCATTCGGCATCAAGCCGTCTGATGTCGCCGGATATCATGACATTGTCACGGATCATTTGTCAGCGGCTTCACAAGTATCAGGCGGAAAAGCGGATGCGGGAATCGGCTCGCAGCATGCGGCGCATATAGCCGGTACGGATTTTATCCCGGTAATCAGGGAGCAGTACGATGTGGTCGTCTTAAAACAAAACCGGGAGCTTGTTCAAAGCGTGCAGGACATTCTCAATTCCGAGGAATTCAAGTCTCAGCTTTCTCAATTATCCGGATATGATACGAAAATGACCGGTCGGCTCATATATGAAACATAAAAAACCCCTCCAATGACGGAGGGATTTTTTTATTGTTTGTAAAACCGCAGCAGGTCGCCGTTTAATATTTTATCGGAGAGCATCAGCTCTTGTTCCGCTTTTTCTTTCTCATCGCTGCACGCGCCTATGTCAGAAAGCGGTTCGCCCGTTTTGCGGCTGTAACACGTATTTTTCGTATAAATATGATCATCCGTGATAAAGCTGCCGTTTCTCAGCACAGCAAACGGAGTCCGCTCTTTGGAAAACAGGTCATTGCCGAACTGAATGCTGCCTTTCGTTTCAATGCCGAGCAGGTGAAGCAGCGTCGGTCTTACATCAACCTGCCCCGCGGCGGAAGCGATCGTTTCCGGCTCACGGTCGGTCACCCCGGGAATATGAATGATAAACGGCACGCGCTGAAGCTGAACCGTATCAAACGGCGTAATTTCTTCTTTTCCCAAGAATTCGGCAAGTCCTTTATTGTGGGCTTCGGATATGCCGTAATGATCTCCCATCAGGACGATCATCGCGTTGTCATACAGCCCTTCTTTTTTCAGCTTGTTGAAAAAGTGTTTTAGCGCCTCATCTTCATAGCGGACCGTCGTCACATAACGGTTTAACAAATCACTGCTAGTGTCCGGTTCCTCAATGAGCTGATCCTGTTTATCAATTTCAAAAGGAAAATGGTTGGTCAAAGTCAGCAGGCTTGCGTAAAACGGCTGCGGAAGCTTCTTTAATTTTTCCGCTGACTGTTCGAGAAATTCCTTGTCCTTCAGGCCCCAGCCCGTTGAGTTTTCCGGTGTCACTTTAAATTCATCCGCGTCGAAAAAACGGTCGATGCCGAATGCCCCGTACATCTCATCCCGGTTCCAAAAGGCCTTATGATTGGCATGCAGAACGGCCGAATAGTACCGATGGTCTTTTAACGTATGGTACAGCGTATTGAACCGGTGGCCGCTTTTTGTGAAAAAAACGGCGCCGCTTGAAGACGGATACAGCGAATTCGCAGTAATGAATTCTGAATCTGAGGTTTTTCCCTGTTCGGTCTGCTGATAAAAATGAGTGAAGTCATAGCTTTTTTTCCGCAGCTTATTCATAAACGGGGTAATCTCCCGCCCGTTGACCCGTTCATCCATCACAAAACGCTGTGTTGATTCAAGCGTGACAAAAATCACATTACGCCCTTTAGCAAGCCCGAATTTTGCATCGGACGGGCGGCTGTAGTCGGCTTGGGTGTAGTTCGCGACCGCCGCAAGACTGTCTTCGTCGGCAAACGCTTTAGCCCCTGCATTCAACGTTTGCGAAATGGTGTCATACAAATGAAAGTGGAACAGGCCGATTCCTTTTACGAGCGCTTCACGATCAAAAGGATGCCTGAACAGCTTCGGCTGCTCGGCCTCAGACAGCGCAAGGTTGCACAGCATGAGGCCGGCTGATGCCCACGCATACGCTTTAACAGTCCGGGCGCCCGCTTTTCCCTTACCGGCTTTATGCTTTCCCGCTAGGTAAAACAGAACCGCAATATCCGCGAATAAAGCGATATACAGCGGGTGAAACAGCTCTTGGACGCTGCTTCCCATATCGCCCATATTGCTTGCCTGAAACAAAACCGGTATGGTGATAAAATCAATATAAAACCCGTAAAACACCGTATTCGCAATTAAAATCCCCGTCAGCATCACATTCGCCGAAAGCAGAAAGATCCGCTGCTTTTTTTCCGTCAGCAGCAGGCCGATGCCGAACAGCGGCACAATAAAGCTCAGCGGGTTAATGAGAAGCAGACATTCCTCAAGAACAGAATTGTTCTGCAGATCAAAACCGAGCTTGTAAACGACGTATGTTTTTATCCACATGAACAGGATGGACAGGCATAAAAACCGATGATTGCTGAAAAAGGATTTCTTCATATGTATGACTCCTCACCCTAAAAGCGAAAGACGCTTTTTGTTTAAGAGATGCGGCCGTGAACCAATTCGTATAAATAATAGCAGGATACAATCGTTAACCCGGCCAGCACAAGCTGCTCCGAAAAGCTCCCCGTCCTCATATAAAGGGGAAGACGGAAGCGGATGGTTGACGGAAACAGCAGTTTAATGCCGTTGACGGTCCATGCGTCAAGCACAAGGTGGCTTGCCATTCCGATCATCAGTCCGGCGGAGATGCTTGGATTCGGGATATAGGCTGCCGTGATGAAAAACATAATTAGCATAAACAGCAGACTGTGTGTAAACGTTCTGTGGCCGAACACCGTGCTTACGATTTTGGACAGAACGGGCAGCGTTCTGCCGATTTTGCTTTTCGTATGGCATATATCGGGAATCAGCGCCCCGAGGGCACCCGCGGAGGTCATAAGGACCGGATCATACCCGTAATAATACGCAATTGCGGAACAAGAAGCGATGCCTCCCATGATGTGTGTTTTTCCTGTCATTTTTCGCTTCTCCTTTTTATTTTTGCCAAAATCCCCTGAATTACAAATATATCAAGAGAATGCATGTTTGATCAACAAACTTTACCTGTTCCGCCAAAAGGAAGGAGGATCGGATTCCGCATATTCTGCCGCGGAAAAAGACACATTATAGGTGTACCTATATTTGATAAAGAGGTGATACAGATGGCTTTCTTTAACAAAGAAAAAGGCAAAAACAGCGATAAAAACAAAAACGTCATTCAAGGTGCGCTTGAGGACGCCGGTGCAGCTTTGAAAGACGATCCGCTTCAAGAAGCTGTTCAAAAGAAAAAAAACAACCGCTGACCATATAAAACGGGTAGGGCGAATGCTCTATCCGTTTTCCGTCTAATTTTTCCCTTTGACAGATCTTTTTATCTCTGATAACCTCTGAGTAGAATTGAATGATAAAAATCCTCACTCTTTCTCGGTGAGGTAGAGGTTGCGCTTGATGATGAGTCGCACATGCCAGGCTGATAAGGGGCCGCAAAACATGTGTTAAAGGCATCAGCGCCGAAGTGTAAAGAAAGCCGATCCTTCTTTATGCTGGGACTGTATCTGAATAAGTGCAGGACTGCCGCGTGCTTTTTCGCGGAGGGCTATCCGGAGATCAAGGGTGTGTGTTTCTTTAAGCATGGACTTTTGTTCAGGCTTTTTTTGTGTGTAAATATGGTCTCGGGGTCTGGTCCGTACGAATGAACAACCAGGAGGTACAGGAATGGAACAGACGAAAAAATGGGGTTTTTGGTTATTAACGGCATTTGTCGTAGGAAATATGGTAGGCTCGGGCATCTTTTCCCTTCCGAGCACGCTCGCAAAAATCGCGAGCCCGTTCGGCGCTACATCGGCATGGCTTTTGACGGGAGCCGGTGTGTTAATGATCGCGCTTGTCTTCGGTCACTTATCCATCCGCAAGCCTGAGCTGACGGCGGGGCCGCAAAGCTATGCGAGAGCGCTGTTCAGCGATCGGAAAAAAGGGAATGCAGCCGGATTCACGATGGTGTGGGGCTACTGGGTGGCGAGCTGGATCAGCAACGTGGCGATCATCACCAGCCTTGCCGGATATTTAACTTCTTTTTTCCCGATTTTAACGGATAAGCGTGAAATGTTTTCAATCGGCGGTCAGGCGGTTACACTTGGCCAGCTGCTGACGTTTGCCGTATGTACGGTTTTATTGTGGGGCACTCACACGATTCTCGTTTCCAGTATGAACGGTGCGAGTAAATTAAATTTCGTTACGACGTTTTCAAAAGTATTAGGATTTATCTTCTTTATCATTGCAGGTTTGTTTGTATTTCAAACGTCGTTTTTCGATCATTTTTATTTTCCGGTTCAAACAGGTCCTCACACGGTTGAGGGAATCGGCGGTCAGGTCCACAATGCGGCGATTTCAACATTATGGGCGTTCGTCGGAATTGAATCGGCAGTCATCTTATCCGGGCGCGCCCGTTCGCAGCGCGACGTGAAACGCGCCACCATTACCGGCTTATTGATTGCGCTCAGCATCTATATCATCGTGACATTGATTACGATGGGCGTGCTTCCGCATGGTAAGCTTGTCGGCTCGGAAAAACCGTTTGTTGACGTCTTATACGCGATCGTCGGCAATGCGGGAAGCATCATCATGGCGATTTTGGCGATCCTCTGTCTGTTCGGGACGATGCTCGGCTGGATTCTTCTCGGCTCTGAAGTTCCGTATCAAGCCGCGAAATCAGGAGACTTTCCCGCCGCTTTTGCAAAAACGAATAAACAGGGAAGCCCGGTTGTGTCGTTAATCGTCACGAACGTGATGTCACAGATCTTTATCTTTTCGGTTATTTCCCGGACAATCAGTGACGCGTTTACGTTTCTAACAACGGCGGCGACACTCGCTTACCTGATTCCATATCTCATATCAGCGTTTTACAGCCTGAAGCTCGTGCTGACGGGTGAAACGTATGACGAAATCAAGGGTTCAAGAGTGAAGGACGGTTTCATCGCCATCCTTGCCTGCATTTATTCTTTTTACGTCATTATTACGGGAACGGCCGATTTAACGACCTTTATTCTCGGGATCGGACTGTTTTTCGTCGGTTTGCTGTTATATCCTTTCGTTTCAAAGAAATTTGCAAACAACAGACAATCCGTATAAAAAAAGACATCTCACGTCTGTGGGATGTCTTTTTTGGCGTCAGCGGATTACTTTTTGACGGCGTGTATATAATGAATGGTCTCGAATGCGGTTAAATGATCAGTGCGCCCGCTGAAAAAACGGTCATTGATTACCGTTGGAGATAAATGTTCATAAATAAGCAAGCCTGATGATTCTAACAGCTTTTCAATTTCTTTATAGCTGAAACACGACAGCATCGGTTCTCCGCCTGCCGCAGCCATTTTCACCATGTTCTCCACTCTATTTGACAGTCCTTTTTCTTCAAAGAGCGACTCATCCGCATAATCAAACACGACAGAGCTGCCGGGCGGGACTTCGGCAAATAATTGTGTAAGCAGGCGGGCGAGATGCTTTTTCGTAAGATAATATGACACACCGAGCAGGCTGAAAAAGGTTTTTCGGCGGGAAAAACCTTCCTGATTCAGACAGCTGAAAGAAAGCGGAACCGTAAAGTCCATCGGCGCAAAATGAAGACGGCTCGGGATATCGCGCTCAAGACGTCTTAATCTGTTTAATTTGTCTTCCTGTGAAGCGCGGAGATCCACTTCAAAGATGTCTGTGCTGTTTGTCACCTCGGGATGCCTGAAACAGAAAGTATCCAGCCCTGCGCCGAGGATGACATACTGTTTGGCCCCGAGCTTCACTTCATTCAAAAGCACTTCTTCACAATATGCGGCACGGGCTAACGGTGTAGGAGACAGCTGAACTTGAGTCACCCATTTTAAGATGTCATCCGGTTTGCCTTGAAGCTTCCGGGCCATGTCTTTGCTGAAAAATGATATACCTTGAATCAAATGATCGCTGATGTCCGACAGCTCTTTTTCAGATAAAAGATCTTGTGCCAAGAAATCATCAAATATCACCGGTGTGTCGTATTTACTGTGGTACGCCCTTACGAAAGCCGACAGCAGGGAAGTCATACTCGCTTTATTTTCTCTCATATTAAAGATCCTCCGTTATTTACATCAATCTCCGGCCGGGAGAATCTCATTATACATGTTAATCCAAAAATGTAAATTATAGCATAAATAAATTTTTTTGTCAAGTTTTTGGCGTCATAAAAAGCCGCTGTGACAGCGGCTCCCGGGTTACTTTGTTAAGCTTTTTGTGATGTAGTCGAGCTGGCCTTCGAGTGAGATCGGGTCTGAGAAATAGAAGCCGATCGGATCAATGTGATAGACATGGTTTTGCTTGACGGCATCGAGATTCTTCCAGATTGAACTGTCAAGCACGCCTTTGTCGTCACCGCCGGCCTGCCATGGCCCCATAAAGATATAGTCTCCCGCGAAGTCAGGCAGTTTTTCAAGTGAAATGCTGGCGTAGCCCGGCCCTTGATTAATGGCTTTTTCCTGCGTCAGTTTTGTGGCTTTCAGCCCGAGTTTGTCATAAATGATGCTTCCGCCGCGGCCGAAGTCTTTACCGAATACATAGATGTCTTTTCCATTTGTCTGCATGATGGAGATGGTTTTTGAGCCGACCGCTTTTTGAACTTTTGTTTTAGCGGCAGCGGTTTTCTTATCCCATTCAGCCAGCCATTTATCTGCTTTGTCTTCAGTGCCTGTCATTTTCGCAAACTCTTTGAATTGATCAATGTTGCTGAGCTTGTCATATTTAATGGCGATGGTCGGCGCGATTTTTTCCAGTTTTTCAATATCGGCGCCTTGTGTCGTCCAGACAACGATTAAATCAGGCTTTAAGTCAATGATTTTCTCAACGGACGTGCCGTCGCCGATGTTTGTCACACCGTTTGTTTTCCCTTTGTAATAAGGGTTTTTAAATACGTTTTGCGGCGCGCCGACAACATTGATGCCGAGCTGTTTGAAGTCGCCGTAGTAGCCGTCAGCCATGACGACGACACGTTTCGGATGCTTCGGAATTTTAATATTGCCGTTTTCGGCTTTATAAGTGACGGTTTCTCCTTTTTCAGAAGAGCCTTTCGTGTCTGAAGAATTTCCGCATGCGGCCAAAGCGGCGATGAGCAGCACGGCAATCAGCGCAGCGCCGATTTTCTTGTATGTATGGAACATCTGACATTCCTTCTTTCATAAAAAATAGTGATAAAGAGAATCATTATCAGTGTGATTATATCACTGCTTTTATAGAGAAGCACGCTCTTTTTAAAGAAAAGCTTTCTTTTATGATATGAAATTAGGTCTATTAAAAGAGAAGATAAAAGTGCTATACTGAAACAAGTCATTGATAATCATTATCATTACCATTCTTGTTTTGAGAAAGGAAGAACGAGTGTTGGGTCTATTAAAAAAGAAGCAGACAATGACGGCTCAAGGGGCATCAGGGAGCGAAATCCAGTGGACGGCGCGTTCATTCCGGGCGGCTGTGCTGCTGTGTGCCGGTATTGCGGTTTTATTGATCGGCGCGGCCTTGTCTGTTTCCATCGGAGCTGCCGATATTCATCTGCGGACGGTGTGGGATGCTCTCTTTCACTTTCAGCCGCAAAATACATCTCATCAAATCATACGCGATCTGAGGCTGCCGAGAACTGCCGCCGCCGCGCTCGTCGGGGCTTTTTTAGCTGTGTCCGGCGCGATCATGCAGGGGCTGACGCGGAACCCGCTTGCTGAGCCTTCCATTATGGGCGTGACGTCGGGGTCGGGATTTGCGATCGCTTTGGCATTTGCTTTTTTTCCGGGGCTCTCTGCCGCTGGGCTTGTTTTGTGGTCCTTTATGGGAGCGGGAATCGGGGCGCTCATTGTGTTTGGCATCGGCCTGTTTTCAAAAGGCGGGCTGACACCGGTGAAGCTCGCGCTGGCCGGTACGGCGGTCGGCTATTTCTTAACGGGGCTTTCAAGCGCGATTGCGATCCGTTTTGATGTCGCTCAGGATGTGAAGTTCTGGTATGCCGGAGGAGTCGCGTCCGTGAAATGGGAGGGCGTCCAGCTGCTTTTGGCAGTCGGCGTCATCGGACTTTTGCTCGCATTTCTGATTGCGCGCTCAGTGACGGTGCTGAGCTTGGGTGAGGAGCTTGCGAAAGGGCTCGGGCAGTACACGGCGCTTGTGAAAGTCATCGGAATGGTTGTCGTTGTCCTTTTGACGGGGGCTTCAGTCTCAGTCGCCGGAGCCATTTCTTTTATCGGCTTGGTGATTCCGCACATCACCCGTTTTTTAGTCGGTGTAGATTACAGATGGATTATTCCTTGTTCTGCGGTATTCGGCGCCGTTTTGTTAGTCTTCAGTGACATTGCGGCAAGACTCGTCAATGCGCCGTTTGAAACACCGGTCGGCGCTTTAACGGCCCTTATCGGCGTTCCCTTTTTCTTTTATTTGGCGCGCAGGGAAAGGAGAGGGCTGTAATGAATGTGAAATCGAAAAAACCGCTCGCGGTTATAGCCGTTACGTTTTTGCTCATATGCATTGTCTTTTTTATCAGCTTAAATATGGGTGTGATCCGGATTGCGCCTTTCGATGCGTTACGTGTCTTTTTCGGACAGGGGGATGCCCGGGATCAGCTCGTTTTATTTGAATTCAGACTGCCGCGCATGGTGCTGTCATTACTGGTCGGGGCCGGAATCGCGGTTTCAGGCGCGATTTTTCAAAGCGTGTCTCAAAATGACTTGGCGGAGCCGGGCATTCTCGGTATCAACGCCGGAGCGTCTTTGGCGGTCGTTCTGTTTATCTTCTTTTTCCAAGGGTCCGCTGCTGATTTAAGCATGTTCAGTACATGGCTGCTTCCGGTGAGCGCTTTGGCGGGGGCTTTTCTGGCTGTGCTGCTCATCTATGTGCTCGCTTGGAAAAAAGGTGTTTCGCCTGTCCGGCTCATTTTGGTCGGGATCGGCGTTAATGCGGGGTTTAATGCGCTTCTCTTGATTTTTCAGCTGAAAATGGACCCGCGGGACTTCATGCAGGCGCTTGTATGGATTTCCGGTTCGATTTGGAATGCCAATTGGAAAATGGTGCTGTCCATTTTGCCGTGGCTGCTGGTTCTTTTGCCGTTCAGCCTCTATAAAGCGAGGTATTTAAACGTGCTCCAGCTCGGTGACCAGCTGGCGGCGGGACTCGGCACCCGGGTCGAAAAGGAACGGCGCATTCTGCTGTTTTCAGCTGCCGCCTTGGCCGCGTCATGTGTTGCGGCAGCCGGCGGAATCGCTTTTCTCGGATTGATTGCCCCGCATTTGGCCAGAAGGCTTACCGGGCCGCGCCATCAAACGCTTATTCCGGTTTCGGCTTTAATCGGCGCATTTTTATTTCTGCTCGCTGATACGCTGGCGAGAAATGTGCTTGCGCCGTCCGAGGTTCCGGTCGGCTTGGTGATTTCCGTGCTCGGAGCGCCGTATTTTGTCTATTTGCTGATGAAAACGAAATAGAGGAAGGAGACTGCCGCGATGAACTCATTATCGGCGGAACAGCTTACTGTCGGTTATGGAGACCGTCTGATAGCGAAAGAATTGGACATCGCCATACCGAAAGGAAAAATCACAACGCTGATCGGCCCAAACGGATGCGGAAAATCGACGGTTCTTAAGACGATGTCAAGAATCATGAAACCGAAATCCGGCGCCGTCTATTTAAACGGACAGGCGATCATGCAAAAATCCACGAAGGACATCGCCAAGGAAATGGCCATCCTTCCGCAGACGCCTGAAGCGCCGAGCGGGCTGACGGTATACGAACTTGTTTCTTACGGCAGGTTTCCGCATCAGTCCGGAATGGGCCGCTTAAGTGATAAAGACCGTGATATGATCAAGTGGGCGCTTGAAGAGACGGGGATGGCCGAATTTTACGACCGGCCGATCGAAGCGCTTTCCGGAGGACAGCGGCAGCGTGTGTGGATCGCCATGGCGCTCGCTCAGGAAACGGAGCTGCTGCTTCTTGATGAACCGACCACTTATTTAGATCTCGCCCATCAGCTTGAAATTCTGCAGCTGCTGGACAAATTAAACAAAGAGCAGGGGCGCACGATTTTAATGGTTATTCATGATCTGAACCATGCCGCCCGTTTTTCCCATTATATGATTGCGCTGAAAAAAGGGCGCGTCATCAAGGAAGGGACGGCGGAGGAAGTCATGACGCCCGGCATATTGGAAGACGTGTTTCAGATTGACGCACAGATCGTTAAAGATCCGCGCACGAACAAACCCGTCTGCTTGACATACGATTTAATCCGGCATGAAAATGCCACGGTATGACGGTAAAAACGCAGAACCATTTCGGTCTGCGTTTTTTTATTGCGCCCGGGGCTGCTTTTGCCCGGAGACGCATTTATCCAAAACGAAAAAAACCCCCGCCACAATCAGCTCCTCGGTCGTTGACAGCCAAATCTTTTCAATCATTTTATCCGTCGTATACGCAGTCATCCAGAGGAACAGCAGCTGAACGGTGCTGGCTAAAAGAAGAAAAGGCAGCCTGCCCGTCCTAAAAAAAGTAAAGCTATGTATCATCAGCCGCTCAAGCGGTTCAAAACATAAACCGAGAAGAATAAAAAGCACGGAAAAAAGCAGGACGTACGCCATTGATCCGTAGCTCGTCCCGGCTAATGAAAAAACGGTCATCATCACGATGAAATACCCGAATAATACGGCGGCCGCTGCCAGGGCATACCTGAGCACCTGGAGAAAAAACAATTTCGGCCCGTTTTGATTGATCATCTGCTCAGCTCCTTTTTACACAGAGGAGACTTGCAGAGACGGACTCTGCAAGTCGGTGTGTGTCTTCAGCATTTCTTTTTGACGACAGGGTGTTTCTCTTTCGAAAGAATATCCGTAAAGTCTTTGCCCAGATCCAGATGCTGCTGGACGAATTTCTCAGGAAGCATGGCGAGCCATTGGTTCAGAGACACGTCGGCGTAGTGGTCATCCTTGAAGATTTCCAAGAAGACGAGCGGCTCATCCCCAAGATTCTCTACATAATGGCCCATGGCGAACGGAACGTAGCCGACATCTCCGGCCTGATAGTTGAAAGTTCTCGCATGGCCGTCCGAAGCAAACACCGTCATTCGTCCTTTACCGGAAATATAATACTGCCATTCATGTGTATTCGGATGCCAGTGCAGCTCTCTCATTGCGCCCGGTTCGACCACGACAAGCGCTGAAGCGATCGTTTTGGACACTTTGAAATTTGTGGAATCCGCAATATATACTTTGCCGCCGTCCGTTTCAGCAGTCGGACCTTCATCCAGCAGACGGTAGGTGAACGGGTAAGGCACCTCGCCGTTCGGTCCTTCCACAATGTCATCTTTCAGCTTGCCGGGAACAGGTTCTTCAAAGATATATTTTTCTTTCCCCGGCAGTCCGGCAAGGTCTTTTTCTGAAACCCCGAAGTTGCTGGCGATGACATCAAGCGGTGTGTGGGCAAGCCAGTCAGTTACTTGGAATGTGCTGTTTTCTGAGAATGAACCGTCATCAAAGACTAAAAGGAATTCACAGCCTTCTTTCAGCGCCTGAATGGAGTGCGGCAGGCCTGATGGGAAATACCACAGATCTCCTTCTTTCACGTCATCAATAAAACTGCGTCCCTGTTCATCAACAATTGTGACCCGCGCTTTGCCCGTCAGCATATATGCCCATTCCGCTTCTTTATGCCAATGCAGCTCACGGATGGCGCCTGGTTTTAAACGCATGTTGACAGATGCGAGATTTTTAGAAATCGGCAGCTCGCGGACGGTTACCTCACGCGCGTATCCGCCCTTTTCCAGCCGGTTATGCACATCTGAGAAAGAGAATTTCATATTATCCACCGTGCCGTGATCCGTTTCCGGCGGCGTCAGCATATCCGGATTTTGGCGGTCTCTTTCCAGGTTGCGCGGTATCGTGACGGTCGCTCCTTTGTCTCCTCTGATCGGCTGCGGGATATTGCAGTTGTTTTCTTTTGACATGTAAATCGTCTCCTCTCAAGCTTTGGTTTTCAGAAAGAGAATGTGAAAGGCCTTTCGTTTTCTCTTCTGCTTTGTTAAGTGATGCGTCCTGATGAAAAGTCAACTTCGTGTGAAAATTAATTTTTCATTTTCTGGTCTTTCAGCTCCGCCATCAGCTCGATCAGGGCGTCAAACTTCTTCTCAAACCGTGTGAGAAGATACATGGCAATCAGAGCCGGAAAGCCGAGATTGCCGATCTGTCTGACAACTTCTTCTATAAAAACCTGATCCATCACCAGCCACCTCCTGACTTGACCTGCAGTCATGTATATAAGTGAAAGAACGTGCTGCTCTTGTAAACCTGATATCCGGGCGAGAGTCTTTTTTTGTTCCGGCAAAACCGGGACATAAGGAGTGTGAAACCTTAGTCGGAAAGGAGTAGTTTACTTTTTTTTGCTTTCTTTCATTTAATTTAAATAGGAGGCGGTTTTATGGACTATCAAGTTCTTTTACGGTCAAAATGCAAGGAAATCATGAAACATCCGATCGTCAAACATTTCTTGAGTGACCCTAAGCATTACGAGAAATTTAAAAATGTGCTCGAACATTCAGACGAGAAGGATGCAAAATCACTGGACGAACATTTTAAGCAGTTTTATAAGGAAATCCGGATCATCAAATATATGAATTCTATGATCCGGATTTTCTCCATCGACTTTGACAAGCGCATCCGCAAAAATCAGAAGCGCTATCCGCTTACGGTGGATCAGCCGGAAGGAGGTGAAGCGCTTCCCTATGAAATGGGAAAAGACGCGTATGAAGAGTTTCTGCGGCAGCAGGGGGATTTGAGCCAGCATGTCCAAAACCGGGATTTATACGAAGCGCTCCAGACGTTAACCGATAAACAAAAAAGCGTGCTGACGAATATTTACCTTCACGAAGCGACAATGAAGGAGATTGCCGAGTCTCTGGGGGAGTCGCGGCAGAACATTTCCAATATTCATAAAAAGGGTCTCGACAATCTCAGAAAGCAGCTGGACAAGCAGAAAAAAGGGGGAAAATAAGCAGTGAACGGGCCATTTGACTTCAATAAGGGGAAAACAGATATCGACGAAATGGAACTTTTAATTTCGCGTTTTTCGCCAATGATAAAAAAAAACTGAGCAATACGTCTTACCAGGAAAGAGAAGATCTGGAACAGGAATTGAAGATTAAAATCGTTGAGAAAGCGGACATGCTGTTATGCCAGGAAGTGCCGGGATTTTGGGAATTTATTCTTCATCTTATAAATGAAAGCTCCTGACAAAGCGGCGGGATGATTAGGATTCCGCTCTGACACCGCGAGAAAAACGAGAGGAGATGTCCGGTCTCGTTTTTCTTTTCTGTTTCCCCGCAAGACCTCCGCACTAAAAAAGTACCAAATCTTATCCATATAATGATATGATGAAAAAAACAAAGAGAAAGGAACGTCCAAGGTGGAAAATGCGTCAATTTTAATTGTAGACGATGAGAAGGCGATCGTTGATATGGTCAAGCGCGTTCTCGTCAAAGAAGGCTATCACAACATTAAGACAGCAGGCAGCGCAGAGGAAGCGATTGAGTTTGTTAAACATGAGACAGCGGATCTGCTCGTGCTGGATGTGATGATGGAAGGCATGTCCGGTTTTGAGGCATGCGCCGAAATCCGGAACTATACCGACGCTCCGATCTTTTTTCTGACTGCCCGGTCGTCTGATGCGGATAAGCTGTCAGGATTTGCATTGGGAGCTGACGATTATATAACAAAGCCGTTTAATCCGCTTGAATTGGCGGCGCGGATCAGGGCGACGTTGAAGAGAACCTATAAGCGCGAAGAGAAAACGTACTCATACAGCCATTTTTCCTATTCGCCGCAAAACGCCGAGCTGATTGTCGGGGGCGAGCCCGTCAGCTGCTCCGCACAGCTTCTGCAATTGCTTCAATATTTCTGTGAACATCCTGATGTGGTGCTCTCTAAAGACCAGATCTATGAAAAAGTATGGGGCTATCCGTCTTACGGCGACAACAACACCGTCATGGTTCACATCCGCAAGCTCAGAGAAAAGATTGAAAAAGACCCCAGCAATCCGTCCTATATTGTGACGGTGCGCGGCCTCGGTTATCGGTTTATTCCCGATCAAGGAGAAAAAGGAACCCGCTCATGAGAATGCGCGGAAAATTTCTGCTTCACTTTTTCGGTCAGCTGCTGCTTGTCATCCTGCTGATGTCCGTTTTGGCCGTCGCTTCTTTCTTCTATTTGGATTGGCGTTTCAGCGAAGCGGAAGCCAATGCGGGACTTACTAAAGCGACGGCAGACTCGTTTGAAGCGTGGCTTGATAAAAACGAAGACGGCACATGGGATGTCGATGAATTTTTAAAGATGTCGGTCAGAAAGCAGAAGGGCTGGCTGCAGATCATTAATGACAAAGAAAAAACGGACTACGCGTACAGAGTGCCGAAAGACGTCCCGAGCCATTACAGCAGAAAAGATCTCTTATCCATTTATCAGTACCGGAATTTCGACAACTATAAGCTGAACTACTGGACGGTCACGATTAATGATGAGACCTATCTGATTCTGTTCGGCTGGAAATCCGCCAGTGAGCAGCTTCTCACTTACATCGAGTCCCAGGAGCCATCTCTCGCTTCTCTTTCTCAATATAAAAAAAGCACGGTTGATTATATTAAACGGGAAAAAGGGGCGGTCTACCTTCTCGAAGACAGCGGCAGACTGCTCGGGGATATCAACAGCACCAAAAAAGAGCGGAACACCGTCAATGAGCTTGAATTGCTGAAATACAATTCCAAACCGTGGAATTACAAGCGGGAAATTTCTTTTAAAAGACTCGATAAAACGAAATGGATGGTCGCGTCGGTGCCGAACCCCGTGTACATTCCCGATCATGAGTTTAACAAGTCATTTCTGAGAAATGTGATGAAAACCCTCTTCCTCTTGATCGGAATCTTAGTATTGATGATCTGCATCCTGACCATCTGGTACTCTTTCCGTTTCGGCTGGCCGCTGTTTCATACCATCAAATGGCTCGTCAATTTATCAAAGGGCCGGCTTGAAGAGCCGAAGAACCGCAAAGGACAGCCGGTCAGCAAAAACAAAAAAGGCAAAACAAAGCAGCCGTTCCGCTTTTTCGCTGAGATTTTCGAATCAATGGATCAGCTGACGGACACGCTGAAGCGGGATAAGAAAAACAGAGAAAAAATCCAGGCGACAAGGGAAGAGTGGATCGCCGGTCTGAGCCATGACTTGAAAACCCCGCTGAGCACGATTTACGGCTACAGCATGATGCTTGAATCGAAGCAATACGACTGGACCCCGGAAGAAGTCAAAGAAATGGGGCAGATTGTCCGGGAAAAATCAGAATATATGTCGAAGCTGATTGAGGACTTGAACTTGACATACCGTCTGAAAAACGCCGCCCTCCCGATCGAACGGCGCCTGATCAACGTCGTTCCGTTTATCAGAAACGTCACGAACGATTTCACGAAAAACACGTTCTCGGAAGGCTATGACATCGCCTTTGAAACCAAAAAGGAAGACATTCTTTTCGCCATTGATGAAGCATGGTTCCGCCGTATTCTGGAGAATCTGCTGGCAAACGCGGTAAAGCATAATAAAAAAGGGACCGCCATTCGGGTCGTGCTTGAGGAATCAGCAGAACAGCTCATTCTGAAGGTGAAAGATAACGGAAGAGGAATGGACGACGAAACGATTCACCAGCTGTTTAACCGTTATTACCGGGGAACGAATACGAAGGGGCCGTCAGAAGGAACTGGACTCGGGCTCGCCATTGCTAAGGAGCTGGTTCACCTCCATAACGGAACCATTCATGTCAACAGCAGAATCAGCGCCGGAACGGTGATTACGATTCTTTTTAAGAAAGATTGAGTTTGGACGCCGCTTTGTCGGGAATAACAATAGAAGACTGACAAGCAAAAGAAGAGGTGTTCACACATGGAAGCAGCATTACGAGCAGATACGAGAGCAGTTATAGGAGAAGGCCCTTTATGGGATAAGGACAAGCAATGCCTGTACTGGGTGGATATACTGGGCAGCCAGCTCCATATTTTCACTCCGGCTGACGGAATCAACCGTTCCGTTAAATTCAAATCATTTGTCACGGCTCTGGCCTTGTATTCAAAGGAAGAGCTGGTGATGACGATGAAAGACGGATTTTACCTGTACAATCTCCGGGAAGACACATTGACGAAGATGAAGCAGCCGAAAGACATGCGGGAAGATATCCGTTTCAATGACGCCAAATGCGACCCGTCCGGAAGATTATGGGCGGGGACGACGAGCATGGAAGGCAAAGAAGAGGAGGCTTCGCTGTACCGTCTGAATACGGACGGCAGTCTTGCCAAAATAAAAGACCAGGTCTCCACTTCGAACGGTTTGGATTGGGATCGGGATCGAAACCTGATGTACTATATTGATACTCCGACGCAGGAAATCGTCTGTTATGCATACGATCCTGAAACCGGAGCCGTATCAGATCCGAAAACAGTCTACCGCTTTCCGGAGTCGCAAGGATCTCCCGACGGGATGACTATTGACCGGGACGGAATGCTGTGGGTGGCTCTGTTCGGAGGCGGCCGTGCCGTCCGGATTGACCCGTTTTCGCATAAGGAAATTGCATCTATTGAAGTTCCCGCAAAATACGTCACCTGCTGTGCGTTCGGAGGAAGGGAGCTCAACACATTATACATTACGACCGCGACGGAAAAATTGACGGAAGCCGAAAGACTTGAACAGCCGCATGCGGGCGGCCTGTTTTCCGCAGAGCTTGAGACAGGCGGCTGGGAGCCGGTTCCGTTTGCAGGCCTCATGTAAAAAAGCCCTGGCATATGGGAACAGTCCCATTGTGCCGGGCTTTTTTTGTTAAATGGAGCGGATGATGCCGCCTTCAACCCGCTGTGCGGTGCCGTTAATGGCAGATGCCGCAGCTGAAGCGAGAAATACAATCGTATTGGCGACTTCTTCCGGGGTCGCATAGCGCTGGATCAAAGATGTCGGTTCATTCACTTTAAAATAATCCCGAACGAAGCTGTCCGTATCTTCTCCAGCGGCCTTTGCGGCTCCTTCCATGTAAGAAGCGACGCCTTCGGTCCATGTCGGTCCAGGCAGCACAGAGTTTACCGTGACATTCGTGCCTTTTGTCATTTCCGCCATTCCCCGTGACAAGCTGATTAACGCCGTTTTCGTCATTGAATACGGAATCATTTGCGCAAGCGGTTTGACACCGGCTTCACTGGAGATGTTCAAAATCCGTCCGCTGTTTCTTTCAAGCATTTGCGGCAGAAAACGCCGGCACAGGCGCACAGCGCTCATGACATTCACTTCAAAATACCGGGTCCATTCGTCATCAGATACATCCGCGAAGTCCTTTACTTCGAAAAAACCGAGGTTATTAACGAGAATATCGACTTCCCCGATTCCGGCGGCGCGCTTGATCAGGTCATCGGCCTCCTCCTGGCGCGATAAATCTGCGGCGATGCCGTGAACCGTTCCGTAAGCGGAAAGCTCCTCAACCGTCCGTTCAACGGTTTCTTTTTTTCTTCCGTTTACAATCACCTCGGCGCCTTCGGTTAAAAAGCTTTTTGCCGCGGCTTTTCCGATGCCGGAAGTTGATCCTGTGATTAATACGAGTTTTCGTTCAAGCTGTAATTCCATGATGATCCTCCTTTTTACTCCATTGTGTAACAGTATACATGATGAATTTTAGTGTTTACGAATCATTTGCTTTCATGCAAAAAAGGCCGGATATACAAGCCTTCAAGACTTATAGTATAATTACTGCGAAAAAAGGATACGAATGTCAAGAAGACAATCGTTTACCATAATCAGGGGGAGTTAAAAGAATGAAGAAGATCACTGCCGTCTGGGCGGCGCTCTTTGTCACCGCCGTTGTGTCCGCCGGCTGTTCCGGCGCGCAAGAAGAAGGAAGCCCGGCCAAACAAAAAGCCGTTTCAACCGAGGCATTCCCGGTAACTATCAAGGATGCCGCAAATGACAAAGTAACCATGAAGCAGGCGCCCGAAAAAATCGTCTCCCTCATGCCGAGCAATACGGAAATTACATACGCGCTCGGACTGGGAGATAAGGTCGCAGGCGTCACAACCAATGATACATATCCGAAAGAAGCTGCAAAAAAACCGAAAGTCGGAGATATGAATGTAAACGCTGAGAAAGTCATCGCGCTGAAGCCGGATCTCGTGCTGGCCCACGCGTCCTCAATGTCTGCTTCCGCCGATGCGATGAAGCAGTTAAAAGATGCGGGCATCACCGTCTTAACGGTCAATGATGCGCAATCGTTCCAAGACGTGTACAAATCAATCAGTATGATCGGAAAAGCAGCCGGCAAAGAAAAGCAGGCGGACAAGCTGATCAAAAAGATGAAATCCGACCTTTCCGGCATAGAAAAGAAAGCGGCGGCGATTTCTGAAAAAGATGAAAAGAAAGTATTCGTCGAGGTTTCTCCTGACGGCTATACAACGGGAAAGGGCACGTTTATGAACGAAATGCTTGAAGATATACATGCGAAAAACGCCGCCGGCAGCCAGACCGGCTGGGTGCAGCTGACGGATGAAGCGATTGTCAAAATGAATCCGGACGTCATCATTACGACAGACGGCGTAAAGGCCGCTGAAGTGGAAAAACGCGCCGGCTGGGGTGCCGTCAATGCGGTCAAACACCACAACGTCTATTCTGTTGATCCTGACCTTGTCACACGCTCAGGCCCGCGCCTTGTAAAAGGGGTCGAGAAGCTTGCGGAAAGCGTTTATCCTGAAACGTTTAAAAAGTAACCGGCCGCTGGCTTACGCGGTCACCCTGCTGTTTTTAGCCGTTTGTGCGGCGTTTGGCATTTCAATCGGCAGTCTGCATATTCCTTTATCCGACGTTTTTTGGATCGGGGTTGGCCGGACATCCTCGGCTGACCCTATGAATGTCAATATTATGATGAATATCCGCCTGCCGAGAGTCGTTCTGGCCGCCCTTGTCGGAGCCGCGTTATCTATTGCGGGAGCGGCGTTTCAGGGACTTCTGAAAAATCCGCTCGCCGACCCTTATACACTCGGGGTGTCTTCGGGAGCTTCGGCGGGAGCCGTGATCACCTTATTTTTCGGCTTCCAGATTCCAGTCATCGGCCGGTTCACACTTCCGGTTGTCAGCATCGCCGCAGCCATTGCGGTCATGGCGGCGGTTCTGTTTTTCAGCCGTCTCGTTCATGCGTCGATGTCTGTTTCGACGCTCATTTTGACAGGCATCATCATGAATTCTTTTCTCGGAGCTCTCATTTCGCTTGTGATCGCTTTAACGGGAAATGACCTGCTCCCGATTGTGCGCTGGCTGTTAGGAAGCGTATCAATGAGGGGCTGGGGCTATGTCGCGCTGTTTCTGCCTTTTTTTCTGGCCGGGACGGCGCTTCTGCTTATCAATGGCAGAGAATTAAACATTATGACTTATGGAGAAGAAAAGGCAAGGCTGTTAGGCGTCAGTACGGGAAAAAGAAAACTGCTGATGATCGCTGCCGGATCTCTGCTGACGGGAGGAGCGGTTGCCGTATCGGGGACAATCGGATTTGTCGGCCTTGTCATTCCCCATGTGACACGGCTTTTATGGGGAACGGATCATCGCCATTTACTCCCGCTGTCAGCATTGACGGGCGCCGGTTTTCTCATTTTGGCTGATTTGTTTTCCCGCACCGTCATTGAACCTGTCGAATTGCCGATCGGCATTATGACGGCTTTGGCGGGAGCGCCTGTATTTGCCTTGATTCTGCTTCGCCAGCATCATGGAGGGAAACGCTTATGATCAGGGTGAGCGGCCTGTCCGGCGGGTACGGAGGCCGGATGATTGTAGAGGATGTCAGCTTTACCGCCGGAAAGGGTGAATTTGTCGGCATACTCGGTCCGAACGGCTCAGGAAAAACAACGCTGATGAAATTGCTGACGGGGATGCTTTCTCCGTCAAAAGGCGAAGTGCTTGTCGCAGGCAGGCCCGTGGGCAGATACAAGCCGCGGGAGCTTGCGAAAATCATGGCCGTTTTGCCGCAGCATACGGAGCAAGCCTTTTCATTTACCGTGAAGGAAACGGTGTCTTTCGGCAGATACCCGTATCAAAAGGGACTCTTCAGACAGATGGATCAACATGACGAAGACATTGTTCGGGAAGCGATGGAAATGACCGGCATCGACCGATATGCGCAGCAATCCGTCCGCAATCTGAGCGGCGGGGAGCGGCAGCGCGTCTTTCTGGCGCAGGCGCTGGCTCAGCAGCCTGAGGTGCTGTGTCTGGATGAGCCGACGACATTTCTTGATCTCAAATATCAAAAAGACCTGCTTGATACGGTGAAGCGGCTGACGAGAGAAAGCGGCCTGACGGTCATCAGTATTTTTCACGACCTCAACGCCGCAGGACAATACTGTGATCAGCTCCTGATGATGAAAGACGGACGCGCTTTTTCGAAGCAGACGCCGGATCAGGCTTTGAAAAAAGAAACGATTGAAGACATTTACGGCATCACCGTCAATGCTGTCGGCCAAAAAGCGTCACCGAAACCGCTGATCGCCTTCATGCCGGAAGTGCGGGAGGAAAGAGAGTCCGCCAGCGTTCCGTTCGCCTCTTTGATAAACAAAAGCGGAAATACCGTAACGCTTCAAACAGACCGTCCGTTCAGAATGTTGTCAACCGCATCTGACGGCTCAGGCTTTTCGTGGAGCCGCCGGCTTACCGGATCAGCGGCGGCTGGTTTTGTCTGCCGGACGTTTGATTCGATAACGATTGCCGTGACCGCCAAGCACACCGTTTGGGCGCTCATCAGCGGCCGCTTATCTGAACAAGGATTTGTACGGCTGTTAACGGCAGCAACGGAAGCGAGAATGCAGGCTCTTTCCGGCAGACAGGCAAACGGCGACATTGTCATTTGTGCCTTGCAGACAGGAAAGGTAATGGACGTCCGCCATGCGGAAAAAGCTGTGAGAAGAGGAACCGCGGCATGTGTAAAAGCGGCGGAAGAAGGAGGAACAGAACGATGAAGCTGTATACGAAAACCGGCGATAAAGGACAGACAAGCCTGATCGGCGGCAGAACGGATAAAGACAGTCTGCGGGTTGAGAGCTACGGGACGATCGATGAGCTGAACAGCTTTATCGGGCTTGCGCTTGCGGAGCTTGATGATTGTGAGAATTGCGGTGATCTGAAAGCCGAACTCAGAAACATTCAGCATGAGCTGTTTGACTGCGGCGGCGACTTGGCGACTGTCACGGAGAATAAGAGCTATACATTAAGAGAGAAATCTATTACCGTGCTGGAAGCCTGCATAGACCGTTATACCGCTGAAGCGCCTCCGCTTGAAAAATTTATTCTTCCGGGCGGGCATAAGGCGGCTGCTCAGCTTCACATTGCCAGGACCGTCACAAGACGGGCGGAGCGTCTCATCGTGAAACTTGGCAGAACAGAAGAGATAAATGACACGGTGATGCGTTACTTGAACCGCCTGTCTGATTATTTTTTCGCGGCGGCAAGAGCAGTCAACGCAAGACATGGCGTGAAAGATATAGAGTATGAAAGAAGCGCCCCAGTATTCCGTGAAGATGAATAACGTTTTGATTCAGCCGGCGAGAGGAAGCCGGCTGTTTTTAACGGCGATATCCATCAATTGAACCCTTATTGCCAGAAGGAAAATGTATCTTATGCATTATTGACTGAAAAATTAAAAAATGAGATATTATAAGAAACATTGTAAAAAAATGGGGGATTTGATAGATGGATACAAATCATAAGAGCGAGAGCATCTGGAATAAAAATTTCACCTTTCTGTTTATCTCAAGGCTTGTTAAATTGTCGGGAGACGGTTTTGCCTTTAATTCCATTCTCTGGTTTTTGATTTTTGACGGTGAAGGGGCGATCGGCACGGCGCTGTTAATTGCGGTTACGTTCCTTCCGGAGGCGATGCTGGCGCCGATTACCGGGCCTTTTATGAAGCAGCATACGCTGAAATTCTGGATGTATTTTTCAGACCTCACACGCGCGGCGGTCGTGTTAATCATTCCGGTCTGTTATTTTAACGGTTTTTCTCCTTTATGGTTTGTGATGCTTCTCATGATTGTGCATTCAGCCACCGGAGCTGCTTATAATCCTGCATCTATCTCTTTAATCCCCAATATTGTCGGAGAAAACAGCCTGCAGAAAGCGAATGCGGTCATCCAGTCATCAGGCCAGATCGTCAGGCTTGCCGCCATTACGCTGAGCGGGGTGTTTTTAACATTTATCAGTCCCGCCTATTCTTTGTTTATCGCACTTATATTCTATCTTCTATCAGGTTTTCTCGTACTCTTTATGTCATACCAAGTTCAGCATGACAAACAGGATACCGCCGCCGTCAGACAGCGCGGGACGTATTTCGGAAGGCTTAAACGGGGTTTTGTGCTCGTTAGAAAACACCAAATTTTATACCCGCTCGCCATCTATTGTATTTTCATGAACTTTGCGGCCGCTCCGTGGGAGGCGCTTTCCGCCGTTTACGTCGCCGAAGATTTACATATGCCGCCGATCATTTACTCGCTTCTGAAAGCGACAGGCACGGGCGGAGCTTTTTTAATGGGTTTTATTTTGGCTAAGGTGAAGGTGAACAAATACGGTCTCCTGTTTGTGTCAGCGGGAATCATAGAAGGGGCTGCATTTTTCATCACCGGCATCAACACGTTTCTGCCGCTCGTCTTCCTTGCGGCGTTTGCGTTCGGATCAGCCGTCAGCGCCATAAATGTGCCGGAGTATACCATTATTCAAACGTCTGTGGATCATGATGATCAGCCGCAGGTCTATGCCGTCATCCATATGATCTCCAACATATCCATTCCGCTCGGTGCGGTTCTTTGCGGATATGCGGCTAACGCCTTCGGTCCCGGAAAAGTCATTGCCGCCGGCGGTCTTGTTGAAGTCCTGTCAGGTCTCGGGATATTGTTCTTTACGAAGCTTGCCAAAGCGGAACGCACTGATCTCATCAAGGAAAAAGAAGCGAGCATCAGAATATAGCATTCTTGTAAAACGCCCTGCGCCGTCCGGTGCAGCGGCGTTTTTTTGTCGTAAGGGTCGGGGGGCTTATACGACTCCGGTCTGATATGAAAATCAATCTCTGATTCGTTTTGCCGGCCGGGGGATTTGTTTATAGTAAAGACAAGGAAATCGAAAGGAGGATCTGCATGAATATAAATGTAAAAACGGCAGGCGGCTTTCTGCTGATTGTGTTCGGACTTTCTGTCTTTTTCGGAGGAGGCCACTTCGCGTTTATCATACCGCTGGCGATCGGAGGCCTGATGCTTTACTGGGGAATCAAACGTTTCTCAAACGGCCGCGCCGTATCCGGCATCATCGCGGGCGTCATCGGAGCTATGATTCTTGTCGGCTCTCTTCCATTTATCGTTGCCATCGGACTGGCCGGCGCCATGGTGTATGGCGGATGGAAAATGATGAAGCAGGGCGGCTCAGACACAGCTTCCCGCCAGTATGAACCCGAAGCGGCATCACCGGGATACCAATCCGGCTTTGACTCTGAATGGGAAGAATTTTTGAAGAAAAAATAAGGAGGAAGACAAAATGGTCTTAAAAAGAATAAGAGATATGTTCGTCGCATCTGTTAACGAAGGGCTTGATAAATTAGAAAATCCGAAAGTCATGCTGAATCAATATGTGCGTGATATGGAAGGTGACATCGCTAAGGCGAAACAAACGATCGTCAAACAGCACACGATCGTCCATCAGTTTAAGAAAAAACAGGAGGACGCTTCCGAAACGGCGGCAAAGCGGAAAAATCAGGCTCAGCTTGCTTTTGACGCCGGGGAAGAGGAGCTTGCGAAAAAGGCTTTGACTGAAATGAAATACCTTGAGGGAAAAGCGGCCGAACATGAAAAAGCGTACGAGCAGGCGAAAACACAGCTGGCCGAGCTGAAAGAACAGCTGGAAACCCTGGAAACGCGTCTTCGCGACGTAAAGGATAAAAAACAGGCGCTCATCGCCCGCGCCAACGCGGCAAAAGCGAAGGAACATATGAACGCTTCTTTTGACAAGATTGACAGCGAAAGCGCCTACAGAGAGTTTCTCCGAATGGAAAACCGCATTGAAGAAATGGAAGTCCGCGTCAAATACGGCACTTCGGCTGAGGCGAATACAGAACACAGCCGCTCGCAATATTCGGACGAGGTCGAAGCTGAGCTTGAAAAAATGCGCTCGCTTTCTCTGGAAAAAGCAGAGCATCAAAAAGCGGCTCATGAATAATGTGCACAAGGGAAGGTCGGCGCTTTTACGCCTCTTCCCTATACGCACGTATCAATTATCCGGCTTTTCCTTTATAATAAAATGAATGAAAAAGGATGGAACGTAATGAAGCGTAAGATTGCCAAAGGGCTGATGGCGGCGTCCGTTCTGATCTGCTGTCTGTTTTTGGTGAAAGAAGTGTTTGCCGGGCGTTTGTTTTCGCTGTACGAAACAGAATCGGTATCGGCAAGCGTGCCGCCTCATGCCGTCAAAAGCCTGTCCGTTTCGTCGGAACAGACGGATGTGAAAATCATTGCGGAAGAGCGGAATGACATCGCGGTAAACATGACCGGACCAGCGGGGAAAATGTTTGTCCAAAGCAGGGGGAAAACCCTCAATCTCAAAGCGAAGGAGAAACGATTCCAATTTTTGAATCTCTTTCAGCGTCCTCTGCTGATTGTCCGCATCCCGTATGAGTATCATCAGGACATCACCGTCCAAACATCAGGCGGCAGCATTTCCGTTGACGGAAACAAGGGGCTGTCTCTTGCGCATCTCGGCGTCCGTTCTGTAAGCGGGAACATATCGCTGAAGCATGTGAAGACGGATGTGTTTAAAGCAAAAGGGCTGTCGGGCGATCTCGAAGCAGCCGATCTTGCGGCTGAAACGGCGGAAGTCCGCTCATCCTCAGGACATACCAGGCTTCATCATGTGAAGGGAGCCCTTGACGTGAGGAGCGCTTCCTGCAGTGTCGACGCCTCGCTTGAGACGGCGAACGCTCCCGTATCCGTCAGGCTTGCGAGCGGCAGCGCAGCCATCAGCCTGACGAAAGACGGGAATTTTACGGTAAACGCCGAAACGGCAAGCGGAAGGATTCAGCCGTCCTATTCCTTTGAAAAAACGAGTAAGGAAGGCGGGACCTTCACCGGCATGAAAGGCAGCGGCGCCAGGCCGATAGATATAAAAGTGACGAGCGGCAATATTGCACTGCAATAGACAAGGAAAGGAGGGGCAAGCAGCTGACATGGCAAAAAAACAGATTCTCGGACTTATCATCGCCTTATTAGGCGTCAGCATGTTTTTACGTATTATCGGCATTGGCGACTTCCTGTTTTGGCCGCTCTTTTTTCTGATCACAGGCTATATTTTTAATAAATACTCCCGCGGCTGGCTCGGCTCCGTCCTGTATATCTTTGCCGCTTTTTTATTTTTGAGAAACCTGTTCAGCGCCACCTTCAGCCTGTTCGGCTATGCCTTCGCCGCCTTTCTCATTTACGCGGGCTACAGGCTCCTGAAAGGAAAGCGCGTATTGGAGCATAAAGAAAAGAAAATCAGCCTTGAAAAAGAAGAACAGCCAAAGCCGGCCGTCCAGCCGGAAAGCAGACAGCCGGACCTCCGCAGCTTTTTTATCGGCGAGCTGCGCATGATGAAGGACCCGTTTGAGCTGAATGATTTAAATGTTTCCGGGTTTATCGGTGATGTGAAAATTGATCTATCAAAGGCGATGATACCTGAAGGAGAAAGCACGATGACAATCAGCGGCGTCATCGGCAATGTTGATGTGTACGTCCCGTCCGATATCGAAGTGTCCGTCAGTTCATCAGCTTTTATCGGCGATATGAACCTGCTTGGTTCTAAGAAAAGCGGCATGAGCACGAATCTGTATAAAGTGTCTTCTGAGTACGGCGACTCGCCGCGGAGGATTAAAATATCAATTTCTCTATTCATCGGCGATGTGGATGTGAAGTATTTATGAGGAAAAAATTACTCGCCAATATTCAGTGGCGCGCCATGCGGATGACCGCGGGGCTCAGTCTGCTCCTTTGCGCGGTGTTTATTGCGCTGATGCTGTTATATTACGGGCTTGATCCGATGCTTTTGTTTTCTTCCGGCTGGTTCGGTATTCCGTTTGTGGTCATCCTGCTTTTGGCGTCCCTTTCGGCCGGACTGATTTCCGGTTATGTATACGGCGGCCGTCTGAAAACGAGAATGGATACACTGATTGAAGCGGTTTTGAAATTTGAAAACGGCAATTTCGCTTATCGGGTGCCGCCGCTCGGTGATGATGAAATCGGTCTGGCGGCAGACCAGCTCAACGAAATGGCCAAGCGGGTCGAGCTGCAGGTCACATCGCTGCAAAAGCTTTCCAACGAGCGGGCGGAATGGCAGGATCAAATGAAAAAATCGGTCATTACTGAAGAACGCCAGCGGCTGGCGCGCGATCTGCACGATGCCGTCAGCCAGCAGCTCTTTGCCATCTCTATGATGACATCCGCCGTCTTAGAGCAGGTGAAAGATGCGGATGACAAAATCGTCAAACGGATTCGCATGGTTGAACATATGGCGGGGGAAGCGCAAAACGAAATGAGGGCGCTGCTATTGCATCTGCGGCCCGTCACGTTAGAAGGAAAAGGTTTGAAAGAAGGGCTGATTGAGCTGTTAAAAGAGTTCAAAGCGAAGCAGCCGCTTGATATTGAGTGGGATATCAGCGACACGGGTGTGTCAAAAGGCGTTGAAGACCATCTGTTCCGAATCGTACAAGAGGCGCTTTCCAACGTTTTCAGGCATTCAAAGGCGACCAAGGTCACCGTCAGACTCGGCGCGAAACATCAAAAACTTCAGCTTAAAGTCATTGATAACGGGGCGGGGTTTACAATGGATCAAGTCAAAGCGTCCTCTTACGGTCTGCATTCCATCAAGGAAAGAGCGAGCGAAATCGGCGGCATAGCGGAGATTATCTCAGTGAAGGGAAAAGGCACGCAGATCGACGTGAAAGTCCCGATTTACGAGAAAACAAAAGGAGAGAACGACAGTGATTCGAGTGTTACTGATTGATGATCATGAAATGGTCAGGATGGGTCTGGCCGCGTTTTTAGAAGCACAGCCGGACATTGAAGTCGCCGGTGAAGCATCAGACGGACAGCAGGGCGTCGATCTGGCCGCCGCGCTTTTGCCGGATGTGATTTTAATGGATCTTGTCATGGACGGCATGGACGGCATCGAAGCGACGAGACAGATCTGCGCCAAACTCGATGACCCGAAAATCATCGTGCTGACGAGCTTTATTGATGACGATAAAGTGTACCCGGTAATCGAAGCGGGAGCGCTCAGCTATTTGCTGAAAACGTCCAAGGCGGCGGAAATAGCCGAAGCCATCAGAGCGGCTGCCAAGGGCGAACCGAAGCTTGAATCGAAGGTGGCGGGAAAAGTGCTGTCAAGGCTGCGCCATTCAGAGAATCAGCTTCCGCATGAAACGCTGACGAAGAGAGAACTGGAAATCCTCTGTCTCGTCGCGGAAGGCAAGACGAATAAAGAGATTGGGGAAGAGCTGTTCATAACGATTAAAACGGTGAAAACCCACATCACTAATATATTGTCAAAGCTTGATGTCAGTGACCGCACGCAGGCCGCCGTATATGCCCACCGCAATCATCTCGTGAAATGAAAAAAGGAGAGCGGCGCTATGCACACTCTCCCCGCAGGACAGGTCATTGGGACATTCCTTTTGTTCCGAAATCTCTGACGGCGACTTTGACTTTGTATTCAATATCTGATTCACTGAAATGACGGTCCCAGTCAGAGGCCACCTTTTGCCACTTATCGGGATAATGAATGCGGACCTGGTCGCCTAACCCGGTAATATCCACTTTTAAATCATGCTGCAGATAATCGATGAATGTCATGACATCCGAATGGATGCTTCGTTTTACCGCGTTTTTGATTTCATTTATATAGGACTCCTTGAAGGAATCTTCTTTCGGGTTCCAATCCTCAGACAGGCGGCCTTCAACAAATCGGGTAACGATAAACTTGAATTTTCCGTTTTTATATTGTGTTTTTACATCATATTTGCTTGAAAATACCTCGAAGGATAAATAATAATTGTCATGCTTTGCAAACGTGACGCCCCCTTTTACCGTCCCTGTGAACAGGTTCATATTCTGGACTTGTAAAGGCGTTAAATTCGCATACCAGAATTTATTTTTTATAATGGTAGCGCCCCAGATTTCCAGTCTGCTGCCCACTTTGCGCACTTGAGGAAGGGCAAAGGTTTCGCCCTTGGCGATTCTCTCGGATATTTCCCCCAATGTCACAGGCTCCATCATCCGGATGGTGACGGCATTATTTTCCGTTAAGTCATAGATGGTATTTGACGCAGGCTCCCCCTGGTCGCTGACATTGAAAATATCTTTCGTTTTATCCGGCACCGTCATCACATTGCAGCTTCTTCTCGTTCCGTTGTCCCTGACAAACTGGTTCATTAATGCGTCAAACGGGATGTTGTCCTTTAACAGCGCTTCGGAAAACAGCATGATGCGCAAGTGCTGGGAGAAAGCGGGGTGATTTTTTAACGATGCCGTCCTTAAGGCTTGGTGAACAGTTTCCCCGGAAGTGGAAGTCACCTTTGTCGGATTACTTGATGTCGACTGCTGGGAACTTGCTTTTTGCGGTATCAGAATCTGCTGCGTCACTTCCACGTTTTCTTCCTCAGGTTTATCGAGCCCGACTCCGATAACGAGGCTCAAGTCTTCTATATTACGGCTATCCCAGCACCCCGTCAAAAGCAATGAGCAAAGAAAGATTACGATGTATTTCTTCATTGCGCTTTTTTCACCTTCCTTTTCACAGCGACGACTGCAAACATCAGTAAAGGCAGCAAAAAGAAACCTAAGAAGATATAGCCGAGAATATCACTGAACATCATCAGCTTGTTCGCGTCCTTTGGCATCAATGACCCCAAGAATGTCGCAATCCCTACGAAGATGATGCCTTTTTTCTGCTTCAGCCCGAAAATTTTATGAAGGCCAGATGTCGCGAAATATCCGTACGATACATAGGTGGCGAAAAATTGGATAATCCAGACAACAAGTAAAAAGGACTCGAACCGTTCGATAAAAAGCCCTTTGATTTCAAATGATTGAAAGAGCGCGATCGTAGGCCAGATCATTGTTTTGACATCCTGGGTGGTTAAGGCGCCGACGACGAGCACGTAGGTAATGATGTATAAAATAATCGGGATGCCAAAGCCAATGGCCGACATGCGGAACGTGTGCTGTTTATTTTTAAGGTACTCTGGGAGAAACAGCATAATTTCAATGCCCAAGAAGGAAACAGAAACGACGGTCAAAGAGGCCATAACGGGAGAAAATCCCTGGCCGAGCACCGGCCGCAGGTTGTCTATATCAAATATTTTAAAGCTGAAGGAAAACACCGTCAGCAAAATAATAATCGTAATCATTAAATAGAAAGGAAAGAGCCTGCCGATATCACTCATGCCGCCGATAATCAAATAAACGGAACAGGCGATAAAGATAATCAGCATGACCGGCACGGGGGTTTTTTCCAATAAAAAGAACTTGACCATTTCCGCCATCGCACGGGCTTCGAAGCTGGCGACTCCTATAAAATAGAGACAGATCACCAGGTTGACGATATTGCCCGCCCATTTGCCGAGACCTTCATTCATATAATCAAAAAACGATCCGTATTGATGCTTTTTCATAATGAGCGTATTGAGATAAATCAAAAAGATAAAGATGACGCCTTCCAGACATAATGCGATCCAGCCGTCCGGCGAATTTGCCCTCGCTGACAGCGACCGCGGCATGGTGAGGAGCCCCGCCCCGAGCATCGTGTTGGCAATCAATGCCGTCCCTTGATAGCTTGTAAGTTTATTGTGAGTTGTTTTCTGGCTCATTTACGTTTTTCGCCTCTTTTGGTTGATTTTTAATAGGGAGACGGAGAATGGAATCGCTTGCGTTTTTTAAGCTGAAAAACCCATTCGGCGAGAAATATGGAGAACCGAAGCTTCGCTGTCTCGATAAATGGGTGTATATTGCCAGCATAAATAAAATCATGCCGTACAGCCCGAATGCTGCCGCAGCAAACATTGAAATGAAACGGAGCACACGGAATGAAAGCCCCATTCCGTACTGCGGCACCGTGAATGAAGCGAGCGCGACAATGCTGACCACGATGACCATGATGGAGCTGACAATATTCGCTTCAACGGCCGCCTGGCCGATGACGACTCCGCCCACCAATCCGATCGTCTGGCCGAGCGGGTTAGGGAGCCTCAAACCCGCTTCTCTCAGCAGTTCTATCGTAATTTCCATCACCATTGCTTCAATGATGGGCGGAAAGGGAACGTTTTCTCTGTTCGCCGAGATAGTGACTGCAAGCGGCGTCGGCAGAAGCCCTTGGTGAAACGAGACGAGGGCGATATAAATGGCTGAAAAAAACAGTGTGATAAAAATAGACGTAAACCGCAGCGCCCGAATGAGCGAGGCGGAAATCCACCGTTCATAATAATCGTCGGGAGACTGCATTAACATTCCTAAAGAAGCCGGAACCACCAGCGCAAACGGTGAGTTGTCGACAAGGATGGCGACGCGGCCGTTAAACAAGGCGGAGGAGACTTTATCAGGCCGTTCCGTATTTTGTATTTGCGGAAACGGCGAATACTTATTATCCTCAATAAGCTCTTCAAGCGTCCCGGAATCCTGAATGTCGTCCAGCTTCACTTCGCTGAGGCGTTTTAAAACATCGCTGACGACAGACGGGTCAGCCTCATCATCTATGTACATGACAGTGGCGTATTTTAACTTGCTTTCTCCGAGCGGAACCTTTTTCGTTTTCAGCTTCGGATGGTTCGTCCGCTGCCTGATCATGGCGACGTTTGTATCAGAATCCTCGATGAAAGCGACCTTAGGCCCTCTTACAACCTTTTCGGAGGTAGGTTCTGTCACGCTTCTTTTTTCTCTTTTTCCCGTGGAAAGAATGTATACGTTATCAAGGCCGTTAATAAACACGGCGCATTTCCCCCGCAGAATGGAAGTGACGGCTTCTTTCGCCGCAGTGACGGGACGGGCGTCAATCTGATCAAGACGCTTCGTCACTGCCTCCAGCGTCAGGGTGTCTTCTCCCTGCAGCAGCGTTTCAATCGCTTCTTTTATTTTGTCTTCATCGTTCATTTCACTCAGATACATATAATAAAAAACAAGCCCGTTCGGAAGCATCTTTTTATTTTGAACAAGGTCATCGTTCGGCTCTAGGTGGGGCAGCACCATAGCCAGGTTTATGTGTATGTATTCCTTGAATTCCGATTGCGCCATCAACTGTCACCCGCCTTCCATTCCTTAATTGAGGTTATCTTTTCCTGTTAAAAAAATGATATACTATGATAAAGTAATTAGTGGTACAAGTTTTTTTATGAAAGCGGAGGAGAGATGTGGCACAAGTCAGACTGGCAGGAAATGCCGAAGAAATAGAACAGCTCATCAAATCATTTGAAGCGCATTACGAAGTGGCTTACACGTCGAAGGAATACCGAAAAACAAATCCGAAGTACAAATACTCTAAGGATTCGCGCGTCTATCTTGAGCTGAAATTAAAAACGGCCAAGACCGAAAAATAAAAAGGGTTTCATCGGTTACTGGCGAATAATACTCAGGGTGAAGCAACTGTTATGGAGGGATACATAAATGGACTACAGAATTGAAAAAGACACCATGGGAGAAGTTAAAGTTCCGGCAGATAAATTTTGGGGCGCTCAGACACAGCGCAGCAAAGAGAACTTCAAAATCGGTTCAGAAAAAATGCCTCAGCGTGTTGTGAAGGCGTTTGCAATTTTAAAAAGAAGCACGGCGATCGCTAACGAACGCCTCGGCAATTTAGAGTCTGAAAAAGCACAGGCGATTGCCGCTGTATGTGATGACGTATTAAACGGCAAATACGACGATAACTTTCCGCTCGTTGTCTGGCAGACGGGAAGCGGCACACAAAGCAACATGAATATGAACGAAGTGGTGGCCAACCGCGCGACTGCTTTATTGAAAGAAAAAAATTCTGATCTGAAGATTCATCCGAATGATGACGTCAACCGCAGCCAAAGCTCAAACGATACATTCCCGACGGCGATGCACGTTGCGGCGGTCCTTGCCGTATATGAGCAGCTCGTTCCGGCCCTTGATCAGCTGCGCGAGACACTTGACGAAAAAGCGAAAGCGTATCAAGACATTGTGAAAATCGGACGCACGCATTTGCAGGACGCGACTCCGCTGACACTCGGACAGGAAATCAGCGGCTGGGTATACATGCTTGACCGTTCTAAAGAAATGATTCTTGAGTCAACGGAAAAAATCCGCGCGCTTGCCATCGGCGGCACGGCAGTCGGTACCGGAATCAACGCCCACCCGCAGTTCGGTGAATTCGTCGCGGAAGAAATCACAAAAGTAACGGGGCAGACGTTCAAAAGCTCGCCTAACAAATTCCATGCGCTGACAAGCCATGATGAAATCACTCACGTTCACGGCGCCTTAAAAGCATTGGCTGCCGACCTGATGAAGATTGCCAACGATGTCAGATGGCTGGCAAGCGGTCCGCGCTGCGGAATCGGCGAAATCGTCATTCCTGAAAATGAGCCGGGAAGCTCTATCATGCCGGGCAAAGTCAACCCGACGCAAAGTGAGGCGCTGACAATGATCGCCGCGCAAGTGATGGGAAATGACGCGACAATCGGATTTGCGGCCAGCCAAGGAAACTTCGAGCTGAACGTCTTCAAGCCGGTTATCATTTATAACTTCCTGCAGACAGTGCAGCTTCTCAGTGACGGAATGAATTCCTTCCATGACAAATGCGCTGTCGGTATTGAGCCGAACCAGGAAACCATTCAGGAAAACCTTTCTAACTCATTAATGCTTGTCACGGCGCTTAACCCGCATATCGGTTATGAAAACGCCGCAAAAATCGCCAAGCTTGCCCATAAAGAAGGCCTGACGCTGAAAGAAGCGGCATTACAGCTGAACCTTCTGACAGAAGAACAATTTAATGAAATGGTGCGTCCGGAAGATATGGTGCACCCGAAAGCATAAACAGAAAGAACGGCTGCAGTCATTGCGGCCGTTCTTCTAAATAAACTGCTGTTTCAGTAAAAATCTGAGCTGCTCTGCATCTTCAGCCAGCAGGTCGGACTCCTTCAAATTCAGAATCATTCCTTTGATGATTGCCGGTTTCGGCGACTTTTTCTTCATTTCCGCTTCAAGAATATCCAAGCTCTCGGTGTATTCAGATGCTTGCGGCTTGTCCATCGTGCTGATGTGCGCACGGAGGGTCTGCAAGATTGATTGGCTTAAAGGATCGGGCTTCCCGTTATGAAGGGGCCCAAACAGTGAGCTTGCCTCATCAAGAGAAATAAACGCTTCATCATGTCTGTCCGCCATTCCGTTTACGATGTCATCAATTCTGTGAATCACGGTATTTGCGAGAAGCGCAGGCTGTACAGACCGGCCGGTCAGAATGAGGTATTCAAGATACATCTGACTGATTCCTTCTATTAAAAAACAAAGTTCGGCGGTGTATGGTTCGGCTTTTTCTCCGTAAATAGCAAGAAGACTGTCGATATGAAACTGCAGGATCGACCGGCGGATTCTCTTTCCGCACTGGGCCACTTCTTCGGTATAAGGAAGTGAACCGTCTTTCATCTGCACGGTAATAAAATCTTTATGGGCGAGAATCGATTCATAAAACACCGCAAGCTGTTTTTGATAAGCGGCTCTCGGGCTGTCACCCTCCGTTTGGATCGTCGTGATTCGGGTAAACGTCTTATCATAGTAGTAATTCAGCATGGACAGAAGCAGTGCTTCTTTGGAAGGAAAGTGAAGATAAAAAGCGCCTTTTGAGATTTTGCATTCATCGGCGATTTCCTGAACCGATGTTGATTTGTACCCTTTTCGGGCAAACAGTTTAATTGCTGCTTCAATAATCAGCTTTTCTTTTTCCTTCAATGGTTCCACCCTTTCGGAGCCAGGAGGCTGGCTTGTGCTTCACGTGTGTGACTATATGGTCATATTGATATTCTGTAAATTTAACCTGATTGTAACTTGTTTTTTTGTTTTGTTTTATTTATATTATAAAGTGAGCTGACCGAATGGTCAAAGTTCTGGCGAAAGGGTGAATCTGAAAATGAAAGAATTAGATGAAATGATCAGCCGCTTGCGAAACAGAGGAATTAAAGTCGAAAAGGTGAAATATCCGAAAAAGACGATTTGTGAAAAGAAATGGGTTCATCAATGCCAAAAACCGCTGAAAACAAACTACAGAGATTTTAACGGCTACTCCTTCACATAAAAAAAGACTGCAATGAAACACTACAGTCTACTTTGGTATGATAATCCGATAGATTACACCCGATTGGTCATTTTCAATTGAAATTGATGCTTTATGCAGGGTTAAAATCCGTTTTACGATGCTGAGTCCTATGCCGAACTCGCCTTTCTTCCCTTTATTAAAAGGCTCGTACAAGCTGGATAGCATCTCATCCTCAATCGGAGGCCCGTCATTTTTAACCGTCATGACAATCTGCTGCTGATTTTGGCTGATCCGAATGTGAATCGCCGTTTCTGCATAGCGGATTTGATTTTCAAGAATGTTTTCGAGGAGCTTGCCCCATTGTTCCGGATCACCGGGCATCATCAATACATCTTCTGTTTCAACGGTCCACGATAATTCCTTCCGGGCCCATTTGAGCCGCTCAATGACTTCTTCCGTGACCTTCACAAGGTCAAATGTCTCATGGTGCACCCGCTGCTTCATTAAATAATCAAGCTTCGTTAAATATAATAAATCCTTAATTTTCTTCTCAAGCTTTTCTGCTTCGCCTTCAATGACATCAATTGTGTTTTTCAGGTCCCCCTTAGGAAAAATCCCGTCCTTTATTGATTGAGTATAGCCCCTTATCACCATGACAGGCGTTTTTAAATCATGAGAGATATTTTGCAGGAGCGTTCTTTCCGTTTCATCCTTTTGCACCAGCTTGCTCCGCATGTCTTCAATGGTGTGGCCTAATTTTCCGATTTCATCTTTTCTGTCGACGATGACCGGATCATCCCAGTCCTGTTCGGAAATCCGTTTGACATGCTTCTCTAAGGAGACGAGCGGACGCGAGAGATATTTGGCAAGCCAAATCGCCGGAATCCAGCTTAACAAAATGACGCCGGCAATGATAAAGAGCAGCTGCTTAAACAGGGTGTATGACAGATCATCACGGTAAGAATCAAGCGCATATGACAGCATCATCGCATCCTGACCGTTAATGGTGAGGCCTTTTTTAATGACGAAAAACACTTTTTCCCCGCCGATGTCCGCGCTGTATCGTTTCGTGACGCTGTGCTGGCGGCCCGCGAGCTTGTACACCTTATGGATAAAGGAAGAAGAAAAGTAGTTTAAATCTTTGTCGCTCGCCGATTCTTCGCGCTCTGGCAAAAGAACGTGCTGAACGGATCGGAAAGTCGTCGGAGCGGTCGCGTCCTCACTGTAATATCCCCGCTCGATCGACCCGGGCAGCCGGTACTCCGTCAGCACATGCTGTTCATTTTCAATGGTCGTGTACGTTTCATCCGTGAAAAAATCCCGCAGCGTATTTGAGAACAGCACGAGCAGCAGAATCGAGATGGCTAAAAGGATACCCGAGATGACCACCCATATTTGAAAAGCAAGCGGCTTATTTTTCATGACGTCATCATCCTGTAGCCGAATCCGTAAATGGTTTCAACCTTTAAGCCGGGCATTTTTTTCCGCAGCCTCCGCACAAGATCATCGACCACCCGGTCAGTGCCGAAATAGTCATGGCCCCATATTTTCAGCAGGATATCTTCCCTGGAAAAGGGGTGTCCTTTATGGTGAAGAAATAAAAGCAGCAGATCAAATTCCTTAGACGTCAAATTGACCAGGCTGCCGGTTTCATCATAAACCTCTCTGGCATCTTCGATCACATTGTAGGTGGAAACGGTGAGTCCGGTTTTTTTGGGAGCGGGCTGTTCTTTATACACAAGCTCCAGCAGTTTCTGAACCCGAATAATGAGCTCTCTCGGCAAAAAAGGCTTGGCGATATAATCATTGCTTCCAAGCTCTAACCCGAGAACTCTGTCAATATCGGCATCCCGGGCGGAAATGAAAATGACCGGCACATCGGGATCTTTTTCTTTTATTTCTTTTATCAATGTATAGCCGTCCGTATCCGGCAGCATGATGTCAAGAATCCACAGATGGGGAGACGGCTGCATCTGCTTTCTGGCTTCTTCGCCTTTTGTGAAAGATGTAATGTTCCAGCCTTCATTCTCTAAATATTTTGTGAGCAGTTCATTCAGATTGTCCTCATCTTCAACTAGATAAATGGTGTATGACAAGGCAGTTCACATCCTTTCAACGTCATTATACTAGTTTTAACACACTCAGGCCGCATTTTCATAATTTCACATATTCTTTTCATTTTTATCCCACAATGTTTGTTTATGATGTGTATAAGGGAAGAAAGGAAGAAAAAAAGCGGGGAAGATAACATGTTCAAACACATTTTGTTTTGGAGCTTTGCTTTTCTCCTTATTATTGGGACAATAGAACTTGTACATGCGATGAATATGTAATGAATAGAATGAGAACATACTGAAGGAGTGTGCGTGAATATGAACGATCAGCGAGATGACGGCATCAGCCGCGATCAGTCAGATCTTTCACATACGGAGCAAAACGGCAATGAACAGCAGCGGATCAGCCATCAGGAGCCCGAGCTGCTTGAAGGCCCCGTCTCGAAAGAAGCGGAAAAAGAGGCGGCCGCCGGTACGGAATTTGAAAAAACGGCTGCCGTGAAAAAAGAAAAAAAACGGAGAGCCGCTTGGCTGAGCCCGATTTTAGGCGGCATTATCGGCGGCGGCCTCGTGCTTGGCATTGTGCCGAATCTGCCGGGTGAGCAGCATAAGGCAGAATCTGTTTCTGATACGGCGAAACAAGTTCAGTCTGCGAATTTTACGTCAACGCCTTTGAAAAATACCTCAAGTGTGGCAGATATGGTAGAAGATTTGGAGCCTGCGATTGTCGGAGTGTCCAACTATCAAGCGTCGCAAAGCGGCCAATTCGGACTTGACGGCGGTTCAAGCTCTGAAACGGAGAGCGGCACGGGGTCAGGCGTCATTTTCAAAAAAGACGGCCAAAAAGCGTACATCATCACAAACAACCATGTCGTAGAAGGAGCAAACAAGCTGTCGGTCACTCTTTATAACGGGAAAACCGAAACGGCAAAGCTTGTCGGAAAGGATGCCATCAGTGACCTGGCCGTACTGGAAATCAGCTCGTCCAATGTCAAAAAAGCGGCCAGCTTCGGCGATTCTTCACAGCTGCGCATTGCCGATAAGGTAATCGCCATCGGCAACCCGCTCGGCCAGCAGTTTTCCGGCACCGTCACACAAGGTGTGATCAGCGGACTGAACAGAACGGTAGACGCCGACACTTCCCAAGGCACGGTGGAAATGAACGTGATTCAGACGGATGCGGCGATTAATCCCGGTAACAGCGGCGGGCCGTTAATCAACTCCAGCGGCCAGGTCATCGGAATCAACAGCATGAAAGTCAGTGAAAACGGCGTGGAATCACTCGGCTTCGCCATTCCGAGCAACGATGTGGAACCGATTGTCGACCAGCTGCTTGCTAAAGGAAAAGTCGAGCGTCCGTTTTTAGGCGTGCAGATGATTGATATGTCGCAAGTGCCGGAAACCTATCAGGAAAACACGCTCGGATTGTTCGGCGACCAGCTGTCTAAGGGCGTTTACGTAAAAGAAGTGCAGTCCGGCTCACCGGCTGCGAAAGCGGGCATCAAATCAAATGATGTCATCGTAAAATTGAACGGCAAAGATGTCGGCAGCAGCGCCGATATCAGACAGATTCTGTATAACCAGCTGAAAATCGGCGATAAGACAACTGTTCAAGTTCTCAGAGGCGGCAGCAAAAAGACGCTGAACATCACATTAACGAAACAAACTGAAAGCGCAAGCTGAACGCATAAAAAAAGCTGAACCTCCGCCTGAGGTTCAGCTTTTTTCGTCATTCTCCTAAGTAGGCTGACAGCATCCACACATGCTTGTCCGCTTCTTCAACTAATCCGACAAACAGGTCGGCTGTTGACGGGTCATTTTGTTCCTCGGCGATGCCGATGACAAATTTTGATTCGCGGCTGATCTGTTTGTAGTCTTGAACGAGTGATTCTACCATTTCAGAAGCCGTCTTTTCCTGTCCTTCATCCGTAATGGAAGCTTGTTCAAGATAGCTGTGAAAAGTCGCCGCGGGCTGTCCGCCGATGGCCAGAAGACGCTCTGCGATGGCATCTGCCGTTTCTGCCGCTTCGTTATACAGTTCTTCAAACTTTTCATGCAGCGTAAAGAAGTGAGGGCCTTTTACATACCAATGGAAGCGGTGCAGTTTAGAGTAAAGGATAAACCAGTTTGATAATTGGGTGTTCATTGATTTCTCAACTAGATTTTCAGTTTTTTTCGCGTTTTGTGTATTCATATTTATCGTCCTCCCTGTGATCTGTTAATTTAATTATATCACGTATCAAATAAAAATCAATACTAAATTATAATAATTATAATTTAGGTTTCCTTGAACAGCTTTTTCTTTATGATCGATTCCCAGACGGGCCAAGAGAAGAGGGAGCGGCAAGCCAATGTCAGCTTAATGCCCCTGCCGATCGGATACCGCAGTTTCTTCAGGCGTTTCGTCTGTGCCAATTGAAAAATCAGCTCCGCCACGTCATTGGGATCGCCGCTTTTGGATGCGCTGGCTTTAACGTAAGCTTCAATTTGCTGATAATAGCGGTAATAGGGCGAATCTTTTCCGGATGCCGTAAGATGATTGGAGAGAGACGTCTCCCAAATAGACGTTTTATAGGAGCCCGGTTCTATTAAAGCGGCATCGATTCCTAAAGGCAGAAGCTCAAGACGCAGACACTCCGTAAACCCTTCAATCGCGAATTTGGAAGAAGTGTACGGAGAAAGAGCAGGAAAGGCGGTCAGTCCGCTGATGCTGCTGATGTTGATGATTTTCGCTCCGCCATGTTTTCTCATATAAGGGAGCACGGTTTTGGTGACATGAATCAGGCCGAATACATTCGTGTCAAACTGCTGTCTGTAATGTTCCATCGGCACATCTGCAATAAATCCCCCGTACGCAGTGCCGGCGTTGTTCACAAGCACATCAACCGGTCCGAAACTGCTGATGGTATTGCCGAAGTCAGACACCGACTGCTCATCCGTCACATCTAAAGAAGCGATGGTAATATGACCGGATACACCCGCTTGGGCGGCGGCCTCTTTCAATGTTTCAGCTTTCTCAGGCTGTCTCGCTGTTGCGATGACATGATAAGACCGGGCGAGCTTCAGCGCTGTCAGCAGACCGAATCCGCTCGTCGCGCCGGTTACAATGGCAATTTTTCTGTTCAACTCATATTCCTCCCCGTTTGTTCTTATATGTTAGTGTATAACATTTAGCGGTGAGAAGGAGAAATCGTTCGGAAATATGTCAGAATTATTTTATAATGGAATCAGCTTCGGACAGAAAGGGGTAATGAAAAAGATGGCATTAGAGGGATTGAAGGAAACATGGGATTTAAACTCCATTTTTGAGGGCGGGAGCAGGTCGGAAGATTTTCAGCAATACATACAAGAGCTTAAACAGCAGCTCAGCGCTTTTCAAAAAGAGGCAGAGGCGTTTACAGTTCCGTCGCATGCTGATGAAGGCGGGGAGCTGGTCAATCTGATTGATCGGTTTGAACGGTCGGCGATCATGATCAGACAGGCGGGAGCGTTCGTCGGCTGTCTTCAGGCTCAGAACACTGATGACCAGAAAGCGAATGAGTGGAGGGCGCGGATCAATCAGCTGAGCGGTGATTTTAAATCCGCTCTGGTCACGCTTGATGATACACTTGCCCGGATTGATGAGCGGGTGTGGGAGGAACTGCTGCAAAAACCGGAACTTCAGGACCTCACATACGTTTTAAATGAAAGAAGAGACCGGATCAGAGAAAAACTCAGCGCACAAGAAGAGAGACTGATTGAAGGTCTGGCCGTTGACGGCTATCACGCATGGGGCGACCTGTATAATGCGGCTGTCGGAAGAATGAAGATTCCGTTTGAGGATAAAGAGCTGTCAGTCGGCCAAGCGGAAAACATGATGGCGCATCCGGACCGCGGCACCAGGCGGCAAGTATTTAAAGAGCTTAACGAAGCCTGGAAGGGAGAAGAGGAGCTGTTTGGCAGCACGCTGAATCATCTGGCCGGCTTCCGAACGGAAATGTATAAAGCGCGGGGCTGGGAAAGTGCCTTGGAAGAGCCGCTTGCGATCAACCGGATGAAAAAAGAAACACTGGATGTCATGTGGCAGGTCATCACCGATCATAAAAAACCCTTTGCCGAATACCTGAATCGAAAGGCGTCTCTTCTAGGGCTTGAGCGCCTGAATTGGTATGATGTGAATGCGCCGATCGGCGAGGCGCCGAAAAAATACACATATGATGAAGCGGCCAATTTGATCGTCACCCAATTTTCCACATTTGGCAAAAAACTGTCCGCATTTACGGAAAAAGCGTTCCGCGATCGGTGGATTGAAGCGGAAGACCGCAGCGGCAAACGGGTCGGCGGTTTTTGCACCAGCTTTCCCGACAGCGGAGAATCCCGTATTTTCATGACGTTTTCAGGAAGCGCTTCAAATGTATCAACGCTTGCGCATGAGCTTGGACACGCGTTTCATCAGGAGGCCATGCTTCAAGTGCGGCAGCTGAACAGAGCCTACGCCATGAATGTCGCTGAAACAGCCTCGACTTTTGCGGAAATGATCGTCGCCGACGCCGCTTTGAAACAAGCGGAGACAAAAGAAGAAAAGCTGTTCCTGCTTGAAGATAAAATTCAAAGAAGCGTAGCCATGTTTATGAATATTCATGCGAGATTTTTATTTGAAACGCGGTTTTATGAAGAGCGGAAGCATGGCGTCGTTCCGGCTGATAAATTGAATGAACTGATGGAAGCGGCGCAGAAAGAAGCGTTTTGCGATTCATTAGGGGAATACCACCCGCATTTCTGGGCGTCAAAACTTCATTTTCATATTACGGGAGTGCCGTTCTACAATTTTCCGTATACGTTCGGTTATTTATTTTCGCTTGGAATATACGCAAGAGCTCTTCGGGAGAATGCGGATTTTGAAGAAAAATATATCGCGCTTTTGTGTGACACGGCTTCGATGACCGTTGAGGATTTGGCGATGAAGCACCTTGGAGCGGATCTGACGGAACGATCGTTTTGGGAGGACGCGGTCCGCCTTGCGGTACGGGATGTACAGGAATTTTTAGAGCTGACTGAATGATGATATAGAGAGGAACCGGCCGGAGCGATAAACAGCTCCGGTTCTTTTTTGTTCGATGAATGACAGCCGCCTCCCTTGGAAATACCTAAAAACGATCGGAATGGAATGGGAGTGAATCGCATGAAATGGATCAGGACGGCGGGTGTTTTATGTCTGGCGCTGATGCTGATTGCCGGCTGCCGATTGAATGAAGAAAAACGGAATGCGGAACAAGACAGCACGCCCGTATCATCCGCGAAGCCGGTTCCTTACAGCAGCTTTTCCCTTCGCGTCAACTACGGAGCCGGAGAGCATAACCGCTATGAAGGTTTGTATGAAAGAAAAGGCGGTCGTGAAACGGCTGACATCCAGGACAAGCTTTCAGGTGTTCACAGAGAGGGCGAGGAAGCGCTTGATGAAATGAAGATGATCCTCGGAGAACTTGCCGTAAACAGCGGGATGCAAGAAGGCGAAGTCGTCAGGCAGGTGCTCTCTGCTTTTAATTTAGACAGCCATTATGACCATTTTTATTTGAAACTGAAAAAAAGCGACGGAGAAATGACGGAAATCAAGAAATAACCGCGGTCCGCTGTTTTTTTGCCCAAAACTAATTGATAATGATATTCAGAGTCATTAATTTCTGTTACAATATAATCATGATCTCACGTTGAATGTTCAGGCAATTTGTTTATATACATAGTGTTGGGAAATACAAAAAAGGAGCGGTTAGCGGTATGAGTGCAATTTCTACAGAGACGCTGAGCTTAGGGTACGGAGAGACTGTTATCATTGACGAGTTGGATGTAGCGATTCCAAAAGGCGAAATCACTGTATTGATCGGAAGCAACGGCTGCGGAAAATCGACGCTTTTACGTTCATTGGCGCGCCTGATGAAACCGAGGGGCGGTTCTGTGCTTTTGGAAGGAAAAGCCATCGCTAAGCTGCCGACGAAAGAAGTCGCCAGAGAACTGGCTATCTTGCCGCAGAGCCCGTCAGCTCCCGAAGGCCTGACCGTGCATCAGCTTGTAAAGCAGGGGAGATACCCTTATCAAAGCTGGCTGAAGCAATGGTCCAAAGAGGACGAAGACGCAGTGGCAAAAGCGCTGAAGGCGACAAAGCTTGAGGAAATGGCCGACCGTACGGTGGATTCTTTGTCAGGCGGACAGCGCCAGCGCGCGTGGATTGCGATGACACTCGCCCAGGATACGGATATCATTCTGCTTGACGAGCCGACAACCTATCTCGACATGACGCATCAAATTGAAATTCTTGATTTGCTGTTTGAGCTAAATGAAAAAGAAAAACGGACCATCGTCATGGTGCTGCACGACCTTAATCTCGCATGCCGCTATGCTCATTATCTTGTCGCCATTAAGGATAAACAGATTTACGCTGAGGGCCGTCCCGAAGAAGTCATCACTTGCGAGCTTGTGCAGCAGGTATTTGCGATGAACTGCCAAGTCACGCAGGACCCGCTGTTCGGCACGCCGCTTTGCATTCCGCACGGGCGCGGGAGATGCATCGTGCAGGAAGCGGCTCTCACCGCCCGATTGTCATAATCATGAAAAAGGGAAGGGAACGGTATGGAAGAAAAACTGCAGCAGCAGCTGGACGGCCTGCTTGAAAAATATACGGAACTATTGCTTGGCGAAACAACCCCGGAACTAAAGGAAGAAGTCAGGCAATGGATTTTGTATACACATATTGCAAAAAGCATGCCTCCGCTCGTCAAGCACTGGAACCAATCCTACCCGGACGCCAAAGAGGGCATCAAAGCTGCGATACAGCACATTAAACAGCTCAATGAAGAGCACAGAAAAAAACAATAAAAAAGCTTCCGGCATCAAAGAGAGGTGCCGGAAGCTTTTTTTGCTGAAAAGGAATCAATAAAGGCGCCATTCAATTCATAGCGAAGAACTTTAATTTAACTAACGCCCCCGTTTGTTTACGTACATTTCTTCCGCTTGTTGAACCAAGAAAAAAGGACCGCCGCAGCAATCCCTTTCTCTCTTTCCTATATATCACATTTCTTTTCGGATACTTAATAACTCTTCAAATGCTTTTATATTTGTATCAAAATTGGGCATTGTTTGAGATTCCTCGGCACATTTGACTTGTGCTACAACCAAATCATTAAAAGGTGTTGAAATTCCAGTACCTTCTGCCATTTTGGGAATAACTCCATTAATATAATCAATTTCAGTTTTACGTTTCTTCTCAAGATCCTGCAGCATACTTGCTCTTAGCAGCCTAGATGGTGCCATGGCTGCCCTAAATGTCTGGATACGTTCAGGAATATCATTTTCGCTTCTTAATTCCAAAGATTCTAAATCAAGGCCGCCCATTTTCGCAAATTTGACACCATTGGCGTGTCCAACCTTAATCGTCTCATCTGCGATATGAACTGCGCTGACAATGCCGATTTCATGGTCAAGAATGTCTCCGTATTCTCCGTCTAATGCTGCCGATAAACCACTGAATGCATTATTGATAAGTAATTTTGACCACTTCGTCCCAACTAAATTATCGGAAATATGTGTTCCGCCGATAAGGTCTAAAACCGATTTAATACGCTGGATTCTTTCTGTTGTTTCACCATTTAATTCTCCAATTTGAAAAGCGTACTCTTTAAATTGAGTATACTCAGTTGTAAGTCTGGATACGCCTGGTTCAATAAACGTAGCACCAAATTCAACAGAACCCGCAATAACACGTTCATTACCAACGATCGAAGCAACTTTCTGTTCAGGTATACCGTTTTGCAAGGAACATACAACACTGTCATCCTTTAAAAAAGGCAGTAACTCTTTAAGAATCGAATCATTATATAATTGTTTCGTCAGAAGTAATATTAAATCATACTTGCCTGACTTGTTTTCAGGGGTAATGGCTTTCACCTTTGCTTGGAATTCCGTTGTACCAACTACTTTAGCACCTATTTGATTTAGAGTATCTACATGTTCTTTGTATGAATCAATCAATTCGACATCCATTCCGCCAGCAGACAGATATGCTCCCACTATGGTTCCTAAAGAACCTGCCCCTAAAATTGCAATTCTCATTGTAAACGTCTCCTTATTTTTCCTCTAAGTAATTATAAACCGGCTGAGCAGCATTTAAGGTTAAATCTGTAAGGATATGAGATGCTGAAACGACTTCTAATACAGGCAAGTCTGCAAGAGGTGCCAGAGCATGTTCAAATAATTGAAGCCGCGCGGGTCCAGTCCAGGCACCTTTAACTTCTATATTCGTTATTTGCGTTCGCACCAAATCACAAACCCTTAAATCACCATTATAATCAGTAGCAATCTTAACCATAAAATTAGGTCGGCAAATTTCCCTTTTCGCTTTTTCCTTGTCCATTTCGAAATGTTTATATCCCATAGTCGCAGTTGCCACGCGAAGACTGCCATAATCCAGTGTGCCGACAAGAGTATCAGAGTCTATATACAGCTTAGGGGCACCCAATTTCTTTGGATATGCAGTAAGTTCCCGTCCGCTTGCGATAGCTGGAAAATTGTCTACGTACATAGAATGTACATAATCCCCTTCTTCACCATTAAAGCTGACAGGGATGACTTGTCCTGCCTCTGTATAGGCACCAAGCCCGGAAACATCGGGCATCCACATCACTTCGAATTTCACTAAAGGTTCAGTAATTTCAAGAGGTTCTGGCACTGCCGCACGTAACGCTTTTTCATCCGTTCGGTAAATAATATTTAAATATTCACGGTTAACAAATTTATAATTTGGGATAGGATAAGCAGGAGCCGTTAGCGGCGTATTTAAATTTTTTGCTATATCTTTCACATCAATTTTCATTGAATGACACCCTTTCCTTTTCTTTTTTAAGTTTTTCAATTTAACTATGCTATTATCTTACATCCGCATTTACATTTAATCTAATACATAATAAGGTATATGTATATTTATTGAAATAAATAAGGGGGATGCAGACAGATGGAATTGCTGCAGCTAAAATACTTTCAGACAGTTGCCTATACTGAGCATATTTCTAAAGCAGCAGAACAATTAAAGATTGCCCAGCCTTCTTTAAGTCTTACTATAAAAAGACTGGAGAATGAACTGGGAACAGCCTTGTTTGATAGAAAAGGCAGAAATATTAAGCTGAGTTCATCAGGGGAAATTCTTTTAAAACATGTAAACAGGATTTTTACTGAAATTGAAAATGCACAAACGGAAATTCAATTGAAGGAACATCAAATTTCTGACACCATAAGAATATCTATTTCCAATCCAAGATTCCTTGCAGGACTGATGAGTGAATATATCAACCGCTCTCCTCAATCAAAAATTCTCCAAGCAATCGGAGTTAAAAGCGAGATCATCACAAGTTTAAAAAAAGGGGACATTGATTTAGGAATAACAGGTCATCCGATTCAAGATGAAGAGATAGAGAGCTATGTGCTGGTAAATGAAGATATTGTTCTGGCTTTACCCTCAAACCACCGATTTACGGGTAAAACAGAAATTTCTTTACGTCTTGTCGCCGATGAACCATTTATTACCCTTGCTAATAATGAGGAGTATAGAGGTTTTACAACCTCGCTTTGTGAGAAAGCTGGTTTCACCCCAAATATTGCATTTGAGGCGGATTCTCATTTACTGGTCGAGATTATAAAGCTGGATCGAGGTGTTGCGTTGCTTCCTATTTCAGTTTGCAGAACATTGGGGCTGAATTTTATAAAAGTGACTGATCACTCTGCTTCATATCCAGTCGGCTTATCTTGGATGAGACATAAGCTGTTATCTTCTTCGGTAAGAAATTTTCGTGACTTTATTATGTCGTACTATAAAGATAACGATGAAATGTTTAAGGTTTATTAAAGGGTTTCATCACTAGGGTTTTTACCCCCATTTCCTATTCACTTGTTGCGGGGTAGGTACTCCGGCTGCACGAAAAGCTGGGCGTCAGAAAAGAAGATGTGTTTATCGTCCTCTCAGGCAATGCGGCGGAAGACTGGTCATTCGGAAACGGAGAGGCCCAGATGATATAAAAAAAATCCCGCGGCATCCGCGGGATTTTTCTCTATTAAACGGCTTTCGCCTTTTCTTCTTGTTTGCCTGTTTTTTTGTTAGTCAGTTTAATTGATTTAACAAACAGCGTGAGGATTAATCCGGCAGCGATAAAGGCCAGACCTGTGAAAAACACGCTGTGAAGCGAATCCATCAGTGACGTTTTTAAAACCGGCACGATATGGGAAGAAAATGCCGCCGGAATCTGCTTAATCGATTCCTGGCTGAACAAGGATTGAAGCAGCCCTTCAGGATTCTTGTCAATCATGCCTTTAAACTGGTCGGCAAAGGCACTTGCCTGTTTCGGCAGTGAATCTAAGTAAGGCACCAGTCTGTCGGTTAGAAGGGTTCCTGATCTGGCATTCATGACAGCGCCGAGCACCGTAATGCCGAACGTTCCCCCGATCATCCGGAAAAATTGGCTTGATGAAGTCACCACACCCAGCTCTTCTTTTGAAAACGTTTCTTGCAGAGCGAGTGTGAGAAGCGGCATAACGAGCCCCATTCCCAGACCGATCACGGCCATATAGCATGTAGCCGCGAGCTTGCTTGTATCCAGCTGCAAAGTCGTTAATAAGAAGAAGCCGACGGCCATGATCAGCATGCCGATCATGATTTGCGGTTTGATGCCGATCTTATAAACCAGCTGGCCTCCGATAATACTTGTGATGATCATAGATACCATCATCGGCGTCATAATCGTTCCGGACGCGGTAGCGCTGACTCCGATAATTCCCTGCATAAAGAAAGGAACGAACGTAACGGCGCCGAACATGCCGATACTCATGAAAAACCCGATCAGATTCAGTACGGTAAACGTTCTGTTTTTAAACAGGTACATCGGCAGAATCGGCTCTTTTGCTTTGATTTCAGCGAAAATGAATCCGACAATCCCGACAAGCGCAAGCGCAAAGAGACCGAGAATCTGCCAAGACCCCCATGCATAATCCTTTCCTCCGAAGCTGAGTGCGAGCAGGAGGCTGACGATTCCGACGATCATTGTGAAAATGCCGGCGATGTCAAAGTTAATCGGCCCGGTCTGTTTTCTGCCTTGAAGTCCTCTTGCGATAAAGATGACGGCTAAGATTCCGACAGGCAGGTTGATATAGAAAACCCATTTCCAATTTAAAGAGTCAACAATCCAGCCCCCGATTTGCGGGCCGATAACAGAAGCCAGCCCGTAAATCGCCCCGAAAAGCCCTTGGAACTTGGCACGCTGTTTCCCTGTGAACAAATCTCCGATGACGATCATGGCCATCGGCATCATGACACCGCCGCCGATTCCCTGAAGTCCGCGGAAAATAATCAGTTCCGTCATGTTGCTGGCCATTCCGCACAGTGCGGAAGCTCCCATAAAAATCAATAAACCTGATACATATACGACGCGCCGCCCTAATAAATCTGCAAGTTTCCCCGCAATCGGGACGATCGTTGTCGAAGTTAAAAGATATGCCGTGGTCAGCCACGTCATCATGCTTAATCCCCCGAGGTCACCCACGATTTTAGGAATCGCCGTTCCTACGATCGTGCCGTCAAGGGCTGAGAAAAACATAGCGATAATTAAGCCAGTTATTAATAGTGTGCGTTTTGGATCCTTCTGTTCAATGCTCATGCTTCGGCAGCTCCTCTTTTCTATTCGTTTTCTTTTTGGTCAGCCGCGTATTTCTCGGCGGCTTCCGCTACTTTGCGGATGATGTTCACGGACTGAATCAGTTCATCGTCAGTCAGAACGGACAGGTTTCGCGCTAATATCGCTTTTCTTCCTTCCACGACATCTTCGAATTTCTTCTCGCCTTTTTCGGTAAGGCTGATGTCGATGACACGTCTGTCCTGCTGATTATGTTTGCGGACGATCAGTCCTTTTTGCTCAAGGCGGTCGGCCATCAGCGTCACTGCGCTCGGCTTTACTTCCATGCGCTCCGCAATTTCGGAAACTTTGCAGCTCCCTTGTTTTTTTAAGCTGGCTAAAACAAATAATTGGGCAGGAGTCACCTCATGTTTTGCCATGCTTTCCATCATTTCCGGCTGTATGTTTTGCAGCAGCGTCTGAAGGGATTTTTGGATGTCAGACACATATTGATCCGCGTTTTTCATAACTCCTCCTCATCTGGTTCTTCGGGAAAATAATTAACATTAGTTAAATATAAATAAGGATTAAAGATAAGTCAATCCTTTTGTGCAAAAATAAAAAAAGGATTGATGCTTAGTGAAAACATCAAATCCTTTCTTATGTTACTGCTGGTAGGGAGACTGCTGCTGAATGGTCTGCTGGAACTTCTGATACGATTGCTGAAGCTTTTGGGTGTCGGCCGCTTCAATGGAATACCAGCCATTTTGAAACATTACATCGTATAATCTTCTCTGCGCTTTTTGTGACTCATCGAAAATCGCCTGAATATCTTGATAAAGAGACTCGTGGCTGAACTCGTGCAGGGCTGTGCAATATGAAGACGTGATATACTTTTCCGTCGTCAGCAGTTCATTCACCAAGTCTCGGTCATTCATTTGCGCCGTATCGGGCACGGGCGTTTGCGGGTTAGTGATTTTTTGATTTTGCTGTTCCATGTATTGTCCTCCTATTGCATATAGCCTGTTGTTGTCTGTCCGCCTTGAGCGGGATTCAGGTGACCTAAAATGTTTTGATAATGCTTGTGGTGCATCCGGCCTATTTGTTCAAGCTCTTGTTTTAACGTCTGATTCTGGCAGTGTTCCGCCATGAAATGCGCTTTTTTCATGGCAAGCAGATTCCAGTTCAGCATGTCTTCAAGATACAAATGGTCTTTCGTTGAGATGACGGCAGGCGGCAAATGTCCGTGCTGCTCCTGGTTATTCATATAAACGCCTCCTTCAATTCTGTTCTTCTTAGCTTTCTCTGCGACCGGGATTTCATACACGAATAAAAGAAAAAGGAGGGAGTTCGCCCTTGCTGCGGAGCATATGTTTATTTTTGTCGAAAAATAAAATGCTTACGAAATTCGCCCAGGCTTACGGCCTCCGCTTCGGCGCGGGAAGATTCGTTGCGGGGGAAACACTTCGAGAAGCTGTAAAAACGGTGAAGCGGCTGAACCAAAACGGGCTGTCGGCTTCGATAGATTATCTAGGTGAATATGCAGGGTCCCTGAAGGATGCCAAAAGGACGGCCGAAGAATGTAAAAAAGCAATCAGGGCGATCGCCGAGAATCAATTGGACTGTGAGCTGTCGCTGAAATTAACATCCATCGGTCTGGATATCTCAGAGAATCTCGCCGAACAGCACATCAGAGACATATTGACGGAGGCAAAAGAACACCGCGTCCCCGTCACGATTGACATGGAGGACTATTCCAGATGCGCCCGCACGCTTGATCTGTATAAGCGGTGCAAACCGGATTTTCCGATGCTCGGCACCGTCATTCAGGCTTATTTGTACCGCGCGGCTGAAGACATCAGCAGCCTGATGCCATACAAACCGCGGCTCAGGCTTGTAAAAGGCGCATACAAAGAATCAGCGTCCGTTGCGTTTCCTGATAAAAAAGGGACCGATCTTCATTTCCAGCAGCTGATCAAGCTGCAGCTTTTGAGCGGGCATGAAACAGCGGTGGCGACACATGATGACGACATGATTTCGTATACGAAAACACTCATCAGCGAGCATCAGATTCCCCGGGAGCAGTTTGAATTCCAAATGCTGTACGGCATCAGAACGGAGCGGCAGAAGAAGCTTGCCGAAGAAGGATACAGGATGAGGGTGTACGTCCCGTACGGAACCGATTGGTACGGCTACCTGATGAGAAGAATTGCCGAGCGCCCGGCAAATGCGGCGTTTGTGCTGAAAGGAATCTTCAAAAAATAACGGCTGCCTTAAAAAAGCAGCCGCAGTCTGTTACTCCATGTTGTCTTTTTTATATTGCTGATTTTGGCTTGTCCGCTTGCCGCCGCCGTATTTTTGCTTCGGTCCCGCATTTCCTTTCATGCTTGCCGCGCTCACTGCGCCGGAAGACGGATCTTTTCTCCCTCGCACCATTCCCTTCACCTCCGGGTTTAAGTTTCCCGCCTGCGGCACGGAACATGCGGAAGCCAAAAAATTTAAAAAAATTCCATATTTGCTATTGAAGTCATCCTGAAAATCTTTTAAGATGAAAGAAGAAAAGGGTTTCATTTTTTTTGCCGAAAAAATGAATGACTATTCATTCAAAGTTCAAGGGGGATGACTCATGCACAAGTTTATAAAGAAAGCAGCCGTTCTCGGGTCAGGCGTCATGGGGTCCGGAATTGCCGCGCACTTGGCTAACATCGGAATTCCCGTCCTGCTGCTTGATATTGTGCCAAACGAGCTGACAAAGGATGAGGTGAAAAAAGGGCTGACATTAGAGAGCCCGGAGGTCCGCAGCAGACTGAGCCGATCGGCCATGCAAAAGCTGCTGAAGCAAAAACCGGCGCCGCTGACTTCAGCTGCCAATCTCGATTATATAACGGCGGGGAATTTGGAAGATGACGCGGCTGGGTTGAAAGATGCTGATTGGATTATTGAAGTCGTCGTCGAAAATCTTGACGTGAAAAAACAGATTTTCTCACTTGTTGATGAATACCGGAAACCGGGAAGCATCGTGTCCAGCAATACGTCCGGTATCTCCGTCACAAAAATGGCGGAAGGCAGATCTGCCGATTTTAAAGCTCATTTCTTAGGAACCCATTTCTTTAATCCGGCCCGCTACTTGAAGCTTCTGGAAATCATTCCGATTCAGGAAACAGATCCTGACGTATTGCAATTTATGACTTCATTTGCAGAAAATACACTCGGAAAAGGTGTCGTCATCGCAAAAGACACGCCTAACTTTATCGCTAACCGCATCGGTACGTACGGCCTGTTGGTCACGGTAAGGGAGATGCTTTCCTCCGGCTGCCGCATCGGCGAGGTGGACACGGTGACCGGGCCTTTGATCGGCAGACCGAAAAGCGCGACCTTCAGAACCCTTGACGTCGTGGGGCTTGATACATTCGCCCATGTGGCAAAAAATGTTTATGACAAAGCCGACGGCGCTGAAAAAGACATGTTTAAGCTGCCGGAATTTATGAATGACATGCTGAAAAACAATTGGCTGGGCAGCAAATCAGGCCAAGGTTTTTACAAAAAAGAAGGTAAAACAATATATGAGCTCGATCCGCTCACCATGACATACGGCGAGCGCTCGAAAATGAAGATGCCCGCTTTAGAAGCCGCCAAACAGGCAAAGGGTGCCAAAGGGAAAATGAAAGCGCTTATATATTCTGATGACCGCGCCGGCCGCCTGCTTTGGAATATCACGTCGCAAACCCTCTTATACTCAGCCCGGCTTTTAGGTGAAATCGCTGATGATATCAAAGCGATTGACGACGCCATGAAATGGGGCTTCGGCTGGGAGCTCGGCCCGTTTGAGATATGGGATGCCATCGGTGTCAGAACATCAGCAGAGCGGCTTGAACAAGAAGGCGCAGAACTTCCCGGCTGGGTGAAAGAAATGCTTGACGAGGGCCATGAAACATTTTATATGAAGGAAAACGGAAGACCGTTTTACTATTCAGACGGCCAATACAGGGCTGTGAAAGAAAATCCGAAACGGATCAGCCTGCAAACGGTAAAGGAAACAAAGGGCGTGATCAGCAAAAACAGCGGCGCCAGTCTGATTGATCTCGGCGATGATATCGCTTTGCTGGAATTTCATACGAAAAGCAACGCGATCGGCTTAGACATTATTCAGATGATTGACAATGCGCTTGAGGAAACGGAGCGGAATTATAAAGGTCTTGTCATCGGAAACCAAGGCAGACATTTCTGCGCGGGAGCAAACCTTGCGATGATTTTAATGGAAGCTCAGGATGATAACTTCATGGAAGTCGATTTTGTCATCCGCCGTTTTCAGCAGACGATGCTGAACATCAAATACAGCGCCAAACCTGTTGTGGCGGCGCCGTTTGGAATGACACTCGGCGGAGGAACGGAAGTCTGTCTTCCGGCGGCACGCGTTCAGGCGGCGAGCGAATCGTATATGGGTCTTGTCGAAACCGGCGTCGGCCTTATTCCGGGCGGCGGAGGAAATAAAGAGTTGTACATGAATTACTTGAACGGCGGAAGTGAACTGATGGACGCGGCCATTAAAACCTTCGAAACAATTGCGCTTGCCAAGGTTTCCGGCTCGGCGCACGAAGCCCGTGATATGAAGATTTTGTCTGCGGCAGACCGTGTCAGCATGAATCAGGATCACCTGCTGCACGATGCGAAACAGCTGGCTGCTTATTTATATGACAGCGGATACCGCCCGCCTGCCCGCAAAAAGGTAAAAGTCACCGGGGAAACCGGCTGTGCCGCGTTACTGCTCGGAGCAGACCAAATGAGAAGATCCGGCTATTTATCAGATCATGATATGAAGATTGCGAAGAAGCTGGCCCATGTCATTGCCGGAGGAAGAGTCCCGTTCGGCACGGAGGTTTCAGAAGAATATTTACTCGAGATTGAAAGAGAAGCCTTTTTAAGTCTCGCTGGCGAGGCGAAATCTCAAGCAAGAATGCAGCATATGCTGGTCAAAGGCAAACCTTTACGGAACTAGGAGGGTGTTTATGAGAGAAGCAGTCATTGTGGCCGGTGCGAGAACGCCGGTCGGTAAAGCGAAAAAAGGGTCGCTTGCAGCCGTTCGTCCTGATGATTTAGGCGCGCTTTGTGTGAAAGAAACGCTGAAACGGGCAGGCGGCTATGAAGGAAACATCGATGACTTAATTATCGGATGTGCAACACCTGAAGCCGAACAAGGATTAAATATGGCGCGGAATATCGGTGCGCTGGCGGGGCTTCCTCATACGGTGCCGGCCATTACGGTGAACCGCTACTGCTCTTCCGGACTCCAATCCATCGCTTACGGTGCGGAAAAAATTATGATCGGCGCGGGCGACACTGTCATCGCCGGCGGTGCGGAATGCATGTCACAAGTTCCGATGATGGGGCATGTGACCCGCCCGAATATCGCTTTGGCGGAGCATGCGCCTGAGTATTACATGAGCATGGGGCACACAGCGGAGCAGGTCGCCGAAACGTACGGCGTATCCAGAGAAGACCAGGATGCGTTTGCCGTCCGCAGCCATCAGAATGCCGCGAAAGCCCTTAAAGAAGGGAAATTTAATGATGAAATCGTGCCGGTTGAAGTAACGCTGACAGAAGTCGGGGATGATCATAAGCCGCGGAAAAAACAATTTACCTTTTCTCAAGATGAAGGCGTGCGCCCCGGCACATCGGCTGACGTATTGGCAAAGCTCCGTCCGGCTTTTTCTAAAACGGGAACCGTGACGGCCGGGAACTCTTCACAAACGAGTGACGGCGCGGCGGCTGTCATGCTGATGGATCGCGAAAAAGCTTCGTCGCTCGGATTGGCGCCGCTAGTCAAATTCCGTTCCTTTGCCGTAGGCGGCGTTCCCCCTGAGGTCATGGGGATCGGTCCGATTGAAGCCATTCCGCGGGCGCTCAAGCTTGCCGGACTCGAATTACAGGATATCGGGCTTTTTGAATTGAATGAGGCCTTCGCTTCACAGGCCATTCAAGTCATCAGATCGCTGGGAATAGATGAAGAAAAGGTGAACGTCAATGGGGGTGCCATCGCGCTCGGACATCCGCTCGGCTGCACGGGGACGAAACTGACCTTGTCACTCATTCATGAAATGAAACGGAGAAACGAGCAATTCGGCGTGGTGACGATGTGCATCGGAGGCGGCATGGGCGCTGCCGGCGTATTTGAGCTCATTTAAACAAAGGGGGAAAACGAACATGAAACAGGAAACGGTCAACGTCAAAAAAGGCGGCAGCTTTCTGATTGAGGAGACGGGATATGATCAAATATTCACTCCGGAGGACTTTACAGACGAACATAAAATGATCGGCAAAACGACAGAAGACTATGTCGTAAACGATGTGCTTCCTTATATTGATGAAATTGAAAACCATCAGTTTGAGCATTCAGTCAGACTGCTCAGAAAAGCCGGAGACTTAGGCCTCCTCGGAGCAGACGTGCCAGAAGAGTACGGCGGCATCGGCTTGGATAAAATCAGTTCAGCCTTCATTACGGAAAAATTTTCGCGTGCCGGCAGCTTTTCGCTATCTTACGGCGCTCACGTCGGTATCGGCTCATTGCCGATCGTGTTCTTCGGAACGGAAGAACAGAAAAAAACATATTTGCCGGACTTGGCTTCAGGACAAAGAATCGCGGCATACGCCTTAACTGAGCCCGGTTCAGGTTCAGATGCCCTCGGCGCGAAAACGACGGCTGTTTTGAATGAAGCGGGCACACATTATATTCTCAACGGAGAAAAGCAATGGATTACGAACTCCGCCTTTGCAGATGTCTTTGTCGTCTACGCAAAAGTGGACGGAGATAAGTTTTCCGCATTTATCGTAGAGAAAAATTATCCGGGCGTGTCAACGGGCCCTGAAGAGAAAAAAATGGGGATTAAAGGTTCATCGACGAGAACGCTGATTTTAGATCAGGCGGAAGTGCCGAAAGAGAACCTTCTCGGCGAAATCGGAAAAGGCCATGTCATCGCCTTTAATATCCTGAATATCGGACGCTACAAGCTTGCCGTCGGCACAATCGGCGCTTCTAAACGGGTGATTGAGCTGTCTGCCGCTTACGCAAACCAGCGCCGGCAATTTAAAACACCGATTTCAAGCTTCACGCTCACTCAGGAAAAGCTTGCGACAATGTCCGCACGGCTTTACGCCATGGAGAGCTCTGTATACAGAACAGTGGGCTTATTCGAAGATAATATGAGCAGACTGACGGAAGAAGCGCAAAAAGACGGACGCGAAGTCGCAAAGTCAATCGCCGAGTACGCAATTGAATGCTCGCTCAACAAAATGTGCGGATCTGAAACGCTTGATTACATTGCCGACGAAGGCGTTCAAATTCACGGCGGTTACGGGTTTATGCAGGAATATGAAGTGGAGCGCGCCTATCGTGACTCACGAATCAACAGAATTTTTGAAGGCACAAATGAAATCAACCGCCTGATCGTAACGAGCACGTTCCTGAAAAAAGCCGTAAAAGGGCAGCTTCCGCTCTTTGAAAAAGCGAAGGCGCTCCAGGAAGAGCTCATGATGCTGATGCCTGAAGAGCCGGGCTCAGAGCCTCTTGAACAGGAAAAATACATTGTCAGACAGGCGAAAAAGATCGCCCTCTTGACAGCGGGGCTCGCGGCGCAGAAATACGGAAAAGAGATCGAAGGCGAGCAGGAAATCATGGTAAACATCGCTGATATCGTCAGCGCGGTGTACGCTTTGGAATCTGCCGTCCTCAGAACGGAAAAAGCGATTGCGGCGGACGGTGCCGAAAAAGCCGCGCAAAAGCTGTTATATACGGAAATCTTTGCCCAGGAAGCCCTTCAGAATATTGAAGCGCATGCCAAAGAATCACTGATCGCCATGGAGGAAGGAGATTCCCTCCGCATGATGCTTTCCGTGCTGCGCAAACTGACGCGCCTGACACCGAAAAATCTGATTCAGAAAAAACGTGAAGCAGCGGCCGCTGTCTTCCGTGAAGAAAAATATATCGTCTGATCACATGCTGTAAGCGCTCCTTCATCCGGAGCGCTTTTTCATGAAGCAACGTTATAGGTTTTTACAAGTGATTGTGTTAAAATAACGACGATCATTTACAAGGGGTGAAGAAGATGTCGTTGAATTTTTACTGGTACCCTAAATGCGGAACGTGCCGTAATGCGAAAAAATGGCTGGAAGACCGCGGTAAGGAAATAAACGAAATACATATTGTGGAGGAAACTCCGTCGAAAGAAGAAATTAAAGACCTCTATGAGAAGAGCGGCCTTGAGCTGAGAAAGTTTTTCAACACGAGCGGCATGAAATACCGCGAGCTGAACCTAAAGGAAAAACTGTATCACATGTCAGAGGATGAACAGCTTGATCTTCTGGCATCTGACGGTATGCTCCTGAAACGCCCGATTACGACAGACGGCGAAAAAGTCACTGTCGGCTTCAAAGAAGACCAATTCGAAAAATATTGGATGTAATGCCGCGTTCTAAGAATTATGGTATCTTCTTATTATAAGAAAAAATTGGAGGGATTTAGATGAGCACACCGAAAGATATGCGTTATTCCAAAGAGCACGAATGGGTCAAAGTTGAGGACGGAAAAGCCCGTATCGGGATTACACATTTTGCGCAAGCCGAACTTGGCGATATCGTATTTGTCGAGCTTCCGGAAGTCGGCGCTGAAATTAAAGCGGACGAGCCATTCGGCAGCGTAGAATCTGTCAAAACCGTATCCGAATTGTACGCACCGATTAACGGAACGGTGACGGAAGTGAACGAAGACCTTGATGACAGCCCTGAATTCGTAAACGAGTCTCCGTATGAAAAAGCGTGGATGATCGTCGTGGAACCGGCTGATGCTGAAGAAATCGAAAACCTCATGACTTCCGAGCAATATGAAGAAATGACACAGGAAGACTGATCGGATAGCCAAAGGGCCATTTGGACATTCTATCTGTAACGGGAGGTGTCTAATATGGCTTTTGATAAACAAAAGGTCGATGTGACGGAGAACGTCACGGGCCGCTTTCAAAACGGCCGGTTTTCCTTGTTTCATGAAAATGAAGCCATCGGCGAGATGACAGGCATGAACCAGTACGAGCTCAAACAGGGCTTTTCATTTGAGAATCAAAAATTTTATAAAACAGCCGATGTCATAAACGGCAGTGATCCGAAATATGTGGATTGCGATTATGAGAACGGCTGGTGTTAACAGTTGGCGGTGAATTTCACTGCCTTCTTTTTTAATCTGACGCTAAAACAATCGGCAGGTGATGCGCTTATGTTCAACGGAGATGAAAAGGTGATCATCGTAGAAGGAAAATCGGATAAAATCAAAGTCAGAGAAGTGCTCATCGAACCCGCGGAAATCGTCTGCACAAACGGGACGATCGGCCAAACCGAACTGGAAGATTTGGCGGACCGCCTGTTTGACAGAGACGTGTTTATATTAACGGACGCGGATGAATCCGGAGAAAAATTAAGAAAACAGCTGAAACGGGAGCTTCCCGAAGCGCGCCATATCTATATAGACAGAACATACAGGCAAGTCGAGTCGTGCCCGGGCCATCATCTCGCATCCGTGCTGATCAGAGCCGGCCTTGATGCAGACCCTGTATTTTTGAAAAAGAACGACCTGAGGTGATAATCAAAATGAAAGAACTCCAAGAAAATGAACTCGAATTGATTCAGGATGACATCTATCTCCTGTATTTGTACACCCCGTTTTGCGGCACATGCCAGTTGGCGTCCAAGATGCTTTCTGTCGTCGAAGAAATGCTGCCCGGCACCGCCTTCTATAAAAACAACGTGAATTATTCCCCCGCATTCGCCAAAGCCTATCAGATTGAGAGCGTTCCGTGCTTTTTGCTGTTTAAAGGCGGAGAGCTTGTTGAGAAAGGATACGCCTTCCGCTCCGTTTCCTATTTATATGAGCTGATTAAACAAAAAACATCGCAAACGTTCCCGATGTGACAATTTTTACAGGAAAATGTCGTGCGGTTTATAAAGGGTTCTGTCCGTTAAAAAGAGAAAGTGTATGTATGGCCATTAAAACGGGAGGTTATACGAGTGGAGAAAATAGAAGTTTTGGAGAATGACGGACAGCATCTGTTTTTGAAACCGCTATTAAACGCCTCAACGCTGCTGATTACATTCCAGGGAGAAAAAGAAGCCTTAACGGTCTCAATTAACGGACAGGGAGAAATGAGAAAAACGGCGGTTTCAAAGGAGAAATCAAATTTGACCTTTTACGGAAACCAGACGGAAATCATCCATCTCCTGCACGGTGATGTCTCTTTGCAGAAGCTCATCCAAAGCGGAAAACTCAAAGTGAAAGGATCATTCCGAGCTCTGCTGAAGCTGGAGGCCATCCTCTGGCTGACAAACGGATTTTTTCAGACGATCAGCAAACGGCCGTAAACAGCCAATCTACTATGTGACAATAGCTTCCATTATTTATTTTATTGACTTTTTATCATTCGCCGTGCTATTCTACAGTAAGAATTTCCGGACGAAAATACGATATGTTTTCTCTTATCAAGAGAGGTGGAGGGAAGTGCCCTATGAAGCCCGGCAACCATCAACGATGTTGAAATGGTGCCAATTCACTCAAAGCGGTCTGCTTTGAAAGATGAGAGAAAGGCCTTTTTCAATAAGCCTTTCTGCTCATTTTTGCAGAAAGGCTTTTCTTTTGCGTAGAAAACCGGAAGATTTCTTAGAATAGTGTAAGGCAGGTGATTGCTTTGATCCATCTTCAAAATGTTTCAAAAATTTATAAAGCGAAGCATGGGGATGTCAATGCTGTCCAAGATGTCACTCTTGATATCAAAAAGGGCGAAATATTTGGAATTATAGGATATAGCGGAGCTGGTAAAAGTTCCTTAATCCGTCTTTTGAACGGCCTTGAAAAGCCGACGTCAGGCATCGTGGAAGTTGCGGGGACGGAATTAAATAAAGTAAGCAGCCGCGGACTGAGAAAAGCGCGCCAGGAAATCAGCATGATTTTCCAGCATTTTAACCTTTTGTGGTCGCGCACCGTCCGGGAGAACATTATGTTTCCGCTGGAAATCGCCGGCGTGAAAAAAAGCGAACGGGTCCGCCGCGCCGATGAGCTGATTAAACTGGTCGGATTAGAGGGGAAAGAAAAGTCTTATCCGTCACAGCTGAGCGGCGGTCAAAAGCAGCGTGTCGGCATCGCCCGGGCGCTCGCCAATAATCCGAAAGTCCTTCTGTGCGATGAAGCAACATCAGCGCTCGACCCGCAGACGACCGATTCAATTTTGGATCTTTTATCCGATATAAATGACAGACTCGGTCTGACGATCGTGCTCATTACTCATGAAATGCACGTCATCCGAAAAATCTGCAACAGAGTCGCCGTTATGGAAAACGGGAAAGTCGTTGAAGAAGGCGAAGTGCTCCAAGTCTTCAGAAACCCGCGCGAACCGATGACCAAGCGTTTCGTTCAGCAGGTGACAGAGCCGGAGGAGACGAAAGAAACCATCCAGCATTTTCTGCAGGAAACCGCGACAGGAAAAACGATTCAGCTTTCATTTGTCGGGCAGGCCGCCGAGCAGCCCCTCATTACGGAGATGATTCGAAACTTTGATGTGGACGTCAATATTCTGCAGGGGAAAATCTCACAGACGAAGGACGGAGCCTACGGTTCTTTATTCATCCATATTGACGGTCAGGAAAAAGAAGTAGAAAACGTGATCCGGTTCATCAAAGACAAACAGGTAGAAGCAGAGGTGATCACAAATGTTTGAAAAATGGTTCCCGAACGTTGATTTAACCGAGCTGTGGACGGCCACATACGAGACCCTTTACATGACGGTCATCGCCTTAGCCTTTTCATTTGTCATCGGAGCGATTCTCGGTCTTCTGCTCTTTTTAACGGGCAAGGGAAGCTTATGGGAAAATAAAATCATTAACACCGTGATTGCGGCGGTCGTTAATATTTTCAGGTCTATTCCGTTTCTTATTTTAATTATCCTGCTTCTCGGCTTTACTAAGTTTTTGGTCAGATCGATTTTAGGGCCGAACGCGGCATTGCCCGCGCTGATTATCGGCTCCGCGCCGTTTTATGCCCGGCTTGTTGAAATCGCGCTGCGGGAAGTCAATAAAGGAGTCATCGAAGCTGCCAGATCAATGGGAGCAAAGACATCGACGATTATCTTCAAAGTGCTGATTCCTGAATCAATGCCTGCGTTAATTTCGGGCATCACCGTTACAGCCATCGCCCTGATCGGATCTACCGCCATTGCCGGCGCCATCGGTTCAGGCGGACTCGGAAACCTTGCATATGTAGAGGGGTACCAGTCCAATAATACGGATGTAACGTTTGTAGCAACTGTATTTATACTCATCATCGTCTTTATCATTCAAATCATCGGTGATGTGATTACAAATATAATAGACAAAAGATAAGGGAGGATTTACATTGAAAAAGATTGTACTAAGTGCGCTGCTGCTTGTGTTCGCGGGAGTTTTGGCCGCCTGCGGATCAAACGGCTCAAATAAAAAGGAAATCGTCGTCGCTGCGACAAAGACGCCGCACGCTGAAATCTTAAAAGAAGCGGAGCCGCTCCTGAAGGAAAAAGGCTACACATTAACAGTAAAAGTGCTGAACGATTACAAAATGTACAACAAAGCGTTAGCTGATAAAGAAGTGGATGCAAACTACTTCCAGCACGTTCCTTACCTTGAACAGGAAATGAAAGAAAATAAAGATTACAAACTCGTGAATGCCGGAGCCGTTCACCTTGAGCCATTCGGAATTTACACGAAAAAATACAAATCACTGAAAGACCTGCCTAAAGGCGCGACCATCATCATGACAAACAACGTCGCTGAACAAGGCCGGATGCTGGCGATGCTTGAAAAAGCCGGATTGATTACTCTTGATCCGAAGGTAAAAACAATTGACGCTACTACGAAAAACATTACGAAAAACCCGAAAGACCTGACATTCAAAAAAATCGCCCCTGAATTAACGGCGAAAGCATATAATGAAGAAGAAGGCGATGCAGTCTTCATTAACGTCAACTATGCGATTCAAAACAAACTGAATCCGTTAAAAGATGCGATTCAAGTGGAATCAACGAAAAACAACCCGTACGCAAACATCATCGCCGTACGCAAAGGTGACGAAAAATCAGCGAAAATCAAAGCGCTTATGGAAGTGCTTCACTCTAAGAAAATCAAAGACTTTATTGAGAAAAAATACGACGGAGCCGTGCTTCCTGTATCTGAATAAAGCAAAAACCCCGGATGGATCATCCGGGGTTTTTTTGGGTATTAATCGGAGAACTGTCCATAATAAAAAGGAAGGTTAACGATTGGAGGGAATGGCAGTGGCTCAATACCAGGATAACGGAAAAAGCGTGCATGACGCATTGAAACAATATAAAGAAGGTTTAGGCATATTCGAGCAAAAAATGCCGATGATGGGGCGGAAATTTAATGAATTTACTGAACAGTGTTTTTCAGCGGATTCATTAACTGAAAAAGAGAAACAATTAATCGCTCTGGGCATCAGCATCAGCGCTCAAGATGAATTTTGCATGATTTATCACACGAAAGGCTGTCTTGATCAGGGCGCGACAGAGGAAAACATCCTTGAGGTCATCAGCGTCGCCGCGGCATTCGGGGGAGGCGCGGCTCTCAGTCAGGGAGTAACCCTCGTGCAGCAGTGTATTCAGGAATTCGGACATACGACGCATTAGAAAGAGCAATCGTATGAATACCGTTTTTCAGATAAAGCCAGCGCCGGTTACCGGCACATTCGAAAGGATTCAGGGGCACACTCCCTTTGGCCGGAGCAGAGGATCATTGTTACAATAGAAGCAAATAGATGAAGGGATTGATTCATTATCTGCACCAGCCACGAGAGACTGGACCTTGACTATACGCCTGAAATGGAAAAAGCGATGCAGAAATCACACGGCATCGGCTACGAGGAATACGGACGGCGTCTTTCAAAAAGGATGGAAGTCGAACGGCAGAGGGAGCTTGAGTACCAAAAAAGCAAGTTCCTCGCAGCGCAGTTTAATGAGAAAATCGGTCAGTAAAAAAGGGTGGAATTCCGCCCTTTTTCTGTTTCAAACAGCTTTAACTACGTCCGGTTCTTTGATAAACTTTAGGAATGTTCCGGGTAATATAAAAAGTTGTATTTACTTTTCATTTGTTATAAAATTAGAATGAGAATAAATTGAGAATAATGATTATATATTTTTGGAGGTATAGATATGGCTGCTTCAACATTAACGATCAAGGATCTTCACGTTGAAATCGAAGGAAAAGAGATCTTAAAAGGTGTAAACCTTGAAATAAAAGGCGGCGAATTCCACGCTGTCATGGGGCCGAACGGTACCGGTAAATCAACGCTTTCTGCAGCGATTATGGGACATCCGAAATACGAAGTCACTAAAGGCAGCATCACGCTTGACGGCAAGGATGTACTGGAAATGGAAGTGGACGAGCGCGCTCAGGCGGGTCTTTTCCTTGCGATGCAGTACCCAAGTGAAATCAGCGGTGTGACGAATGCCGACTTCCTTCGCTCTGCGATTAACGCACGCCGCGAAGAAGGCGATGAAATTTCTCTTATGAAATTCATCCGCAAAATGGACGAAAACATGGAGTTCCTTGAAATGGATCCTGAAATGGCGCAGCGTTACCTGAACGAAGGTTTCTCAGGCGGAGAGAAAAAACGCAACGAAATCCTTCAGCTTATGATGATCGAGCCGAAAATCGCCATTCTTGACGAGATCGATTCAGGTCTTGATATCGATGCGCTTAAAGTTGTTTCTAAAGGAATCAACAAAATGCGCAGCGAAAACTTCGGCTGCTTAATGATCACTCACTATCAGCGCCTTCTGAACTACATCACGCCGGATGTCGTTCACGTTATGATGCAGGGACGCGTTGTGAAATCAGGCGGTGCGGAGCTTGCACAGCGCCTTGAAGCGGAAGGTTATGACTGGATTAAACAAGAACTCGGCATTGAAGACGAAACTGTAGGCCAAGAAGCGTAAGCGTTAGGGGGATTAACATGACTTTGGAAACGAAACTATCCGTAGATCAGGAATATGTCAAAGGCTTTTCCGAAAAGCATCAAGAACCTGCCTGGCTGAAAAACCTGCGCTTACAGGCTCTTGAAAAAGCTGAAGATCTGCCGCTGCCTAAGCCTGATAAAACAAAAATCACAAATTGGAACTTTACAAAGTTCAACAAGCATACAGTAGAAAACGCGCCGCTTGCTTCTTTGGAAGATTTAGCTGATGAAGCAAAAGCGCTGATCGATATTGAAAATGAAGACAAAACGTTATATGTGCAGCGTGACCAAACGCCTGCATTCCTGTCTCTCTCTAAAGAGCTGAAAGATAAAGGCGTTATTTTCACGGACATCTTAACGGCTGCCCGTGAGCACAGCGACCTCGTTGAGAAATACTTCATGAAAGACGGCGTAAAGGTCGACGAGCATAAACTGACTGCGCTTCATGCGGCATTAATGAACGGCGGGGCATTCCTTTATGTTCCTAAAAACGTTCAGGTGGAGACGCCTGTTCAGGCCGTTTACGTTCATGAAAGCAATGACACGGCATTGTTCAACCACGTGCTGATCGTCGCTGAAGACCACAGCTCCGTCACTTACGTTGAGAACTATATCAGCACAGTGAATCCGAAAGAAGCTGTATTCAACATTATCAGTGAAGTAATCACAGGTGATAATGCCAGCGTGACGTACGGTGCCGTTGACAACTTGTCAGCAGGCGTCACAACATACGTCAACCGCCGCGGAGCCGCGCGCGGACGCGACAGCAAAATCGAGTGGGCGCTCGGTCTGATGAACGACGGCGACACGATTTCTGAAAACACGACAAACCTCTACGGAGACGGCACATACGGCGATACGAAAACCGTGGTTGTCGGAAGAGGAGAACAGACGGAAAACTTTACGACGCAGATCATCCACTTCGGTAAAGCTTCCGAAGGCTATATCCTGAAGCACGGAGTCATGAAAGATGCCGCATCTTCCATCTTTAACGGCATCGGCAAAATTGAGCACGGCGCGTCTAAAGCAAACGCTGAACAGGAATCCCGCGTCCTGATGCTGAGTGAAAAAGCGCGAGGCGACGCAAACCCGATTCTTTTAATTGATGAAGACGATGTAACTGCAGGACATGCGGCATCTGTCGGCCGTGTGGACCCTATTCAGCTTTACTACCTGATGAGCCGCGGAATTGCGAAAGAAGAAGCAGAACGCTTAGTCATTTACGGATTCCTTGCTCCGGTGGTAAAAGAACTTCCGATTGAAGGAGTTAAGAAACAGCTCGTCTCCGTCATCGAAAGGAAAGTAAAATAATGAATATCACTGATATTCGTGAACAGTTCCCGATCCTTCATCAGCAAGTGAACGGACATGACCTCGTGTACCTTGACAGCGCGGCGACTTCTCAGAAGCCGCGGTCAGTCATTGAAGCAGTGGATCAGTATTACAACAAATACAACTCCAATGTTCACAGAGGCGTTCATACTCTTGGCACAAGAGCGACAGACGGCTATGAAGGAGCGCGTGAAAAAGTCCGTAAGTTTATCAATGCGAAGTCAATGGCTGAGGTCATTTTCACAAAAGGCACGACAACTTCACTGAATATGGTGGCGCTGAGCTATGCCCGCGCCAGCTTAAAACCCGGTGATGAAGTGGTCATCACCCAAATGGAGCATCATGCGAATATCATCCCGTGGCAGCAGGCTGTAAAAGCAACCGGTGCGACTTTAAAGTATATCCCGATGCAGGAAGACGGCACGCTTTCGCTGGAAGACGTCCGGCAGACGGTCACAAGCCATACGAAGATCGTGGCGGTCGCTCATGTGTCAAACGTGCTCGGTACGATCAACCCGATTAAAGAAATCGCCAAAATCGCTCATGACAACGGCGCGGTCATCGTGGTGGACGGAGCGCAGAGCACACCGCACATGAAAATCGACGTTCAGGATCTGGATTGCGACTTCTTCGCGCTTTCTTCCCATAAAATGTGCGGCCCGACGGGAATCGGCGTGCTGTACGGCAAGAAAGAACTGCTTGAGAATATGGAGCCGGCTGAATTTGGCGGCGAGATGATCGACTTTGTAGGGCTTTATGAATCAACTTGGAAAGAGCTTCCGTGGAAGTTTGAAGCAGGCACGCCGATTATTGCAGGCGCAATCGGATTGGGAGCCGCGATTGATTTTCTTGAAGAGGTCGGACTCGACGAGATTTCCCGGCATGAGCATAAGCTTGCGGCCTATGCGCTTGACCGTTTCGAACAGCTCGACGGCGTGACGGTATACGGACCGAAAGAGCGGGCGGGCCTTGTGACATTTAACCTTGATGACGTTCACCCTCATGATGTCGCGACTGTCCTTGATGCTGAGGGCATTGCGGTCAGAGCCGGCCATCACTGCGCCCAGCCGCTCATGAAATGGCTGGATGTATCTGCTACTGCGAGAGCGAGTTTTTATCTGTATAATACAGAGGAAGAGATCGATAAGCTCGCGGAAGCTCTCCAAAAGACAAAGGAGTACTTTACAAATGTCTTTTAATGCAAATTTAGATACATTATACAGACAAGTGATCATGGATCATTACAAAAATCCGCGCAACAAAGGGGTTTTGGATGACAGCATCGTCGTCGATATGAACAACCCGACTTGCGGCGACCGGATCAGACTGACAATGAAGCTTGACGGCGATACCGTTCAGGAAGCGAAGTTTGAAGGGGAAGGCTGCTCCATCTCCATGGCTTCAGCTTCCATGATGACGCAGGCGATTAAAGGAAAAGATATTGATACCGCCCTTTCCATGTCTAAGATTTTCTCAGACATGATGCAAGGGAAAGAGTATGACGACTCAATAGATCTCGGGGATATTGAAGCCCTTCAAGGTGTTTCGAAATTCCCGGCCCGGATTAAATGTGCCACCCTTTCATGGAAAGCACTTGAAAAAGGAGTCGCTGGCGAAAAAGGCGGCAATTAAAAGATTGGAGTGAAAATGGATGGCTAAAAAAATGCCTGAAATTGGTGAATACAAGTACGGTTTTCACGATAAGGACGTTTCCATTTTCCGCTCAGAGCGCGGATTGACAAAAGAAATCGTAGAAGAAATTTCACGCATGAAAGAAGAGCCTCAATGGATGCTCGATTTCCGCCTGAAATCTCTTGAGCATTTCTACAACATGCCGATGCCGCAGTGGGGCGGGGATTTAAACTCTTTAAACTTTGACGAAATTACGTACTACGTAAAACCGTCTGAGCGTTCAGAGCGTTCTTGGGATGAAGTGCCTGAGGAAATTAAACAGACATTCGACAAACTCGGTATTCCTGAAGCTGAGCAAAAATACCTTGCCGGTGTTTCTGCACAGTACGAATCTGAGGTTGTGTACCACAACATGAAAGAAGACCTTGAAGCGCAAGGCATCGTCTTCAAAGACACAGACAGCGCGCTGAAAGAAAATGAAGACATTTTCCGCGAGCACTGGGCGAAAGTCATTCCGCCGACTGATAACAAGTTTGCGGCGCTGAACTCAGCTGTTTGGTCCGGCGGATCTTTCATCTACGTGCCTAAAGGCGTGAAGGTTGAAACACCGCTTCAAGCGTACTTCCGTATCAACTCTGAAAACATGGGCCAGTTCGAACGCACACTGATCATCGTTGACGAAGAAGCAAGCGTTCATTACGTAGAGGGCTGTACGGCTCCTGTGTACACAACAAACTCACTTCACAGCGCGGTTGTTGAAATCATCGTCAAAAAAGGCGGCTACTGCCGTTATACAACAATTCAAAACTGGGCGAACAACGTTTACAACCTTGTAACGAAACGTACGGTTTGTGAAGAAAACGCAACAATGGAATGGGTTGACGGAAACATCGGTTCTAAATTGACGATGAAATATCCGGCTGTCATTCTGAAAGGTGAAGGCGCGCGCGGCATGACGCTTTCTATCGCTCTTGCGGGCAAAGGACAGCATCAGGACGCAGGTGCGAAAATGATTCACCTTGCACCGAATACGTCATCCACAATCGTATCAAAATCGATTTCAAAGCAAGGCGGAAAAGTAACGTACCGCGGAATCGTCCACTTCGGACGGAAAGCGGACGGCGCCCGTTCTAACATCGAGTGCGATACGCTCATTATGGATAACAAATCAACTTCTGATACAATCCCTTACAATGAAATTCTGAACGACAACATTTCATTGGAGCACGAAGCGAAAGTATCAAAAGTTTCTGAAGAACAGCTTTTCTACTTGATGAGCCGCGGTATTTCTGAAGAAGAAGCAACAGAAATGATCGTTATGGGCTTCATCGAGCCGTTCACAAAAGAACTTCCGATGGAATACGCAGTTGAAATGAACCGTTTGATCAAGTTCGAGATGGAAGGTTCTATCGGTTAATAGTAAAACCCCGCCATGCGCGGGGTTTTTTTGTTTTATTGAATAGTGAAATTTCCGTATTCACTTGACTGGACATGAATCGGCCCGTTTAAATTGTAGTTCTTCTCTTTGACAATATCACGGAAAACGTCGACACGGGCAACCGATACTATCCATTCATCCTGGGTGTCCTCATCTGACGGATTCATCAGATCGTCATAGCGCACATCCAAAAATTTATTTAACCATTTCTTCTCGTCCGTTCCGTCTTTCGGTGACCCGCCCATTTTTTTGTTCGTGCGTTTAATCAGGGCATAAAAGGAGTCTGGATCATCGCCGTCGCCATGCTGAATCACCGTATCGTACATCACCGCTTTTGCCAATGCCGTTTTCAGTCCGGCTTGCTCTGAACGTTTCATCGCCGGCTGATAATACAAGCTGTCATTTACCTTATCCTGGGCAGCGCGGAAGGCCTTATCATTGCCAAGTGAGCGCCAGGCAGCAGCGAATCCTTTCAGATTGCTGATGTCATCACTTTCGTCCTTTGCAAGACGCCGTAATTCAGGCAAATACTTTTTCAATTTGTTATTCGGCACCGCTTTCGTGTATACTTCGACTACTTCCAGCGCATCTCCGGTAGCCGTCGTAAAGCCGGCCCGGCCGCAGGTGTAACCTCTTCCGTCATCCAATGCTTCAACATAGCCGTATTGGATTTCCGTCTTGCCGTTTTCAAAGATGCTGGTCAGCTGTTCCGCCCGTCGCTTCTGATCCTTATTCAGCCCGGCCGCAAAAACCGTACCGCTCATCATCAGGGTAAAAAACATAGTGAAAATAAGAGATGAAACCGCCGTCTTCTTCCAAAAACCTGCTTTTTTCTTCAAACTGATTTTCATTGTCATACCCCTTTCATATGTAAGTTACGCACTCAGTATACATGAGGGGGTTGTTTTTTTGTTGAAAACACACGAATTTGTCAATATTTTGAATCATAAGCCCTATCCGGCGCTTCATAAAAAGAACCCATCTTCATCAGACAGACAATCCCGTTCTCGCATCATTCTCATCTGTCACATAGCCAACGCGGTGAAACCCGCATTGTACAGCCTGCTGAAAAAAAGCTTCGAGCATGTCCGGATCTTTGCAATATAACGTTACATACGAGCAATCCGCGATGAGAAGCACAAGTTCACAGGAACTCTCCACATACTCCTCGTACGTATTGATTTCCGTTACCATCCCGCTCGGGAAAGCTTTCAATTCAGCAAAAATCATATAATAAGGGTTTCCTTCCAGACGCTGACGGAGTTCTTGACCCTCAATGATGCGCTGATTTTGCGGAAACAGGTCTGTATCGGTGTCTTTTTTGAACTCAGTATACGCCTCTCCATCACCGATAAACCACGTATAGGAAGAGATGGGGAATGGTTTTAATATATCTGCCGCAAACCGTCCGAATTGATTTGGGATGTCAAAGGTAATGCCGCGTTTTATAATAAAATAAGGAATTCGAATAATTGGTGTCTGACTATTTCGAAATTAATTCAATAAGATCTTTATTTTATTACTGTAAAATTGTTATAATAATAGCTAATATATTTCTAATTTGGAGGACTATTGTTATGAAGGGGAAAAAGATCATCATTTGTTTATTGGCTATCTGTATTATTTTCATAGTTGGCTTTTTTTTTATTAAGAATAATGGAACTTCTGATTCAGTGAAAAAATTTAATACTGAACAGGAAGCTTTACAGTATGCTAAACAAGAATCACCTTATATCACTGATTTTATAGATGAAACAAAGGAAATCGACAATGAAAAAGTTGTGATATACAAATTTGAAAAAAATAAACAAATGGGTATAGGAACAGGAACATTGGTATGGAAAGATAAAAAAGTGACATGGGTAAAGAACGGGAATGATATAGTACTTAATAGCAAGAATAATACTAAAACTGATATTTCAGGTGATGTAAAGTCGTATTCAGGTAAAAAGTATAAATTATATGCTGGAGTTAACAAAACAAAAAAACTAAAAATTGAAACTCAGACAGATAATAATGTAATCCCTCATGTGGATAAGAAATCTGGAATATACTATTTGTTAATTCCTAGTATAAATTAATCACATCCAGTTTACAAAACTCTCCTACTTTGGTAATATTTTAATGTGTCGTAAAAATAAGGAGGGTGTATATGAAAAAGAAAGTTGCGTTTTTAATTACCTTTTCCGTGGTATGTTTGATGATTTTTGGAAATCCTACGAAAGGATTTGCAGCCGAGCAAGATACTATTAATCTATCTGATTCAAATGTTGAAAAATTTTATGATGAGGAACAAGATGCAGTAATTGCACCATTCAAAGCGACAGAAAATGGGCTTGTACCTGTTTCAAAAGATGAATATGAAAAAACGACTGAAATAAAAGAAAACGAAGATTTAGAGAATGAGTTTGTTGTTTCTGAGGAAAGTAATGACGAACCAGAATTTAAGCCCTATGCTGACGTTGATATCAGAAGTTGGTTTTATACAGAAAAATCATCCACTAAATATTATGGAGACCCTATTAAAGTATCAGCCTCAATTAAGTGTACTGCATCATCTTGTAGAGTAGATAAACAATGGCAGGCGAATATTTCCAAGTCATACAGTGTTAATGCCTCATCAGAAATTAGGGCTATAAACTATGGAGCTAGTTTTAATTTTACGTCAGCAAAATCTAGTTCTAGTACATATTCATTCACAATAAAAAAAGGTCAATCAGGATATATTGCTTTTAAGCCTTACAAAAGAAAGTCAACGGGTACTTTAACGCAGTATTCTACAATGTACGGTAAAATGAGTAGTAAATCAGCCTATGGAAGATCAGCAATTAAGTTGCGGACTGGAGAAGCTGATGGATACTACACTTTCGTTTTTACTAAAAAATAGCACAATAGATCAGTTTATATAGAGGAAGGATAATAACGTTAATTCCTTTATCCTCACAAAAATTTTATTACTAAAGGGACGGGGCTTGATACTTAGCCGCGTTCTTTTATGTTTTTGATATCTTAGCTTACTATACATCTTTAATGATAATCTCGTTACCAGTGAACATCATATTATTACTATTATCGTTCATTTGTTACAATAGAGCCAAAACAGAGTTATGTTCCTCTGTTTTTAATCATGGTTTCATTAGCAGGTATCTCTTGCTTGATAGGAGTTTAGCCATTACTTTTCTCTATCTTGTCTCTTATGTTTTTGATCTGTATATATGTTGACTATGACTTTTGAATTGATACTGGCCACTGTTTTGAAAGCTTGCGATTGTCGTTTTAGGGTCTGTGTTCCTTCACATCCATGATGATTTACTTTTATGACATGACCTTTTCTCTATTGATAGAGATGGGATCTTTGATAGAAGAGCGAAGAGATTGGTCGATCCTTCCTCTTATTCATATGGGGGCAAAAGGTCGAAGCAAAGCGCTCCATTTGTTAAAATAAATAAGACAAAACAGATAGAAAAGGTGTTACACATGAAGTCTTATATCATTATCGGGGCAGGCATTCTCGGTGCGTCAGCGGCTTATCATCTCGCAAAGACCGGTGCGGATGTAACGGTCTTTGACCGGAAACACAAGGGGCAGGCGACTGACGCTGCGGCGGGGATCGTCTGCCCGTGGCTGTCGCAGCGCCGCAATCAGGCATGGTATGCGATCGCAAAAGGCGGAGCCCGTTATTATAACCAATTGATACAGCAGCTTGAAGCCGACGGAGAAACGGACACCGGTTATCAAAAGGTCGGTGCCGTCAGTCTCCATACGGATGAAAAAAAGCTCAGCCAAATGGAGGAAAGAGCTTATAAAAGAAGAGAGGACGCTCCTGAAATCGGTGACATTACAAGACTGACTCCGGAAGAAACGAAGGCATTGTTTCCTGCGCTGTCGGAGGAATACGGAGCGGTTCATATCAGCGGTGCGGCCCGGGTGAACGGGAGGGCGCTTCGTAAGGCGCTGTTAAACGCTGCCGTTAAGCACGGCGCGGCTGTTTACAAGGAAGAGGCGTCAATATTGACAGAGGACGGTGCCGTCATCGGTGTGAAAACCGCAGAACGCAGGCTTTTGGCCGATCAGGTTCTCGTAACGGCCGGCGCTTGGGCGAGAGAGCTGCTTGAGCCGCTCGGCATCCGCTTTTCAGTATCGTACCAAAAGGCGCAGATCGTTCATTTAGAACTTCAGGATGAGGATACGGGCGGCTGGCCGGTCGTCATGCCTCCAAATGATCAATACATTCTCGCGTTTGCAAACGGCCGGATTGTAGCGGGCGCGACTCATGAAAACGATACCGGCATGGATTTGCGGGTGACGGCCGGCGGTCTCCGCGAGATTTTTGATAAAGCATTAACCGTGGCGCCGGGGCTTTCAGACAGTACTTTGATGGAGACAAGAGTCGGATTCCGGCCGTTTACTCCCGGTTTTCTTCCCGTCATCGGCAGACTGCCGAATATCAGCGGACTTCTCGTTGCCAACGGGCTGGGCGCCTCAGGGCTGACGAGCGGGCCGTATCTGGGGGCTGAACTGGCGAAACTCGCGCTCGGTCAGCAGACAGAAATTGATTTGAGCCTTTATGATCCGGCCGGGGCGCTTGAATAAAAAATAGCTTTTGGCGCATTCTTATGATAGGATGGAGCTTTAATGAATAAGAGGACGTGACCCATTTTGATAAAAATAAACCTTCCTGCTCCTGATGTAACGATTACGGAACGGCAGCAGTCACAGTCGGAAAATGAACCGGCGATTAAAGCGATTTACGGTTTCATTGATTTTCACCGAATTCCAAGAGACAAAGGCGGCATCTTTATGTTTTATAACATTCATGATGAACTGCTGTTTGTCGGGAAAGCCCGTAAATTAAGACAAAGAATCAAAAAGCATTTTGAAGACAATGTGTCGCCTGTTAAACATCACAGGGACGAAGTGTATAAAATTGAAGTATGTGTCGTCAATGATCCGATGGAAAGGGAGATTTACGAAACGTACGCGATCAATACCCTTCAGTCAAAATACAACATTGAGAAAGTATTTTATAAATAAGGAAAACCGGAGCCCTTCAGGCTCCGGTTTTATTGTTGTTACAGTGCCAGCCACAGCACCGCTATATGGACGATCAGCAGAAAGTATACGACGAGGAATAACTGGACGATCCGTTTTCTGAATAACATACAGACAACCATAAGCACGGGTAAAATCAGAACGCCGGCCGTTTTATTGATAGCTGTATTCGGACGGTTCGACACGTCATAGTGAATGGCCATATCAGCAGGAAGCAACGGATAAAACACAATCGAAAGAATAAAGGCGAGAGCCACCGCTCCCCACAGCACCTTATCATTCATCAAAAACATATGAACACTCCTTTTTTACATATAATAGTATATTAGTACGAAAAATCTAATTTATCAATATTTTACCTGTTGAATGGTGTATAATCATGTCAATGAAATTTCCAAACAATAGGAGGGTTTCGATTGACTGACAAGAAGCAAACCGGCATGTTTTCATTCTTTCTTTTTATCATGGCCGCCTGGATCATCGTTTTGTTTTTAACCGTTATCGCGGCACTGCCAAGCTCCGCCATCCAATTAACCAAACATCAATCCAAAACCGTTTCTATGATTTATCCGCAAAGCTGGGGGTTTTTCAGTAAAGATCCGAGAGAAGACAGCCTGAACATCTATCTTCTTGATGCCGGGGAGGAGCTCAGATGGCCGAATAATTCTCTGAAAAACGTGATCGGCTTAAACCGCTACGGACGGACGCAAGGGATAGAGCTCGGCCTTATGCTGGAAAAGCTGCCTTCCAAAGAAAAGTGGAACGACTTCACGACCGGCCAGGACTTTAAGGATACCACATTTTTGAAGGTGAAAAATGAGTCTCCCTCCCCAAGGCTGAAAGGAAAAATGATCATTACATATGAACGCATTACCCCATGGGCATGGAGCAGCCATACTGAAACGAAACGAACCATCAAAAAATACATCGGAGTGGATGTCAATTGATTCAGGATGCAAAAAAGCAGCTCACCTTATGGATGATGAAGAATCCGCCTTGGACAAATGTGTACGGGCTTGCCAGAAGTTTAATCGCGCTCGGCACGCTTCTGACATTGCTGTTCAATCCGGCGTCTGTCTTCTTTAAAACGCAAAATCAAATGCTCAGCTTTTCCGATACGTTCAGCCTGTTCTTGCTGTTTCCCGAATTCCGTTACATTGAGGTCGTCAAAGCCGTTTGTATCTGTATTTTAATTCTGGTTGTCATTGGCTGGCGGCCCCGCCTAACCGGTTTTTTTCACTGGTGGATTTCATACAGCTTCCAAAACTCCGCCGTTACCCTTGATGGGGGAGATCAGGTGGCTGCCGTCTTTACGCTGCTGCTGCTGCCCTTGACATTAACTGATCCGCGGAAGTGGCACTGGTCTCCGTACGAAGCGTCTTTTGAGAAAAGGCCGCTTGAGCCTTATTACCGTTCCTTATGCTGGGCGACACTGACAATCATCAGAATACAGGTCGCGATGCTGTACTTTAACTCCGTCATTGCCAAACTGATGGAAGAAGAGTGGCAGAATGGCACCGCCGTTTATTACTATTTGAACGATCCGATGCTGGGGCTGCCGGATGCGCTTCACAGTCTGTTTGACTTTATCTTGCAGTCAAAGCTTGTCATCATCCCGACTTGGGGCACGCTCATTGTGCAAACCATTATGTTCTGCGCTTTGTTCGCTCCGAAAAAATATTGGCGCCTGATCTTGTTTATATCCATTTTTATGCATGAAATTTTTGCTGTCATGCTTGGGCTTACCTCATTTTCCATTACAGTGTCTGGTATTTTGGTCCTGTTTTTGGTGCCGGCAGAGAAAACAGTAGCTTTGAACCATTACAATTCCTATTTTATTAGTTACAATTTTCTCAATAAAAGGAAAAGGAGGAAATTATATGGTTAAAAGTAAAAGGTCAGCTGCCGCCATGCTGCTGGTGTTTGTTTTAATGGTCGCATTAGTCGGCCCGCATGCCACAGCGAAAACGAAGCCAGCCGTCTCTTATTCGGGTGAAGACATTTTTTCCGGCATCTTTTTTGGACAAGGTGAGGTCGCAAAGCTTCTTCCCGAGGTATGGGATACCAAAGCTGTCAAAAAGATTAATCAGGACGAATTAAAGCAAGTTTCCGATCAGGTGATCGCTGATATTAAAAAGTCATCGCCGGATTATTTTAAAAAGTTAAAAGCCGCGGTCTACAGCGGCGATTATGAGAAAGTGAACAGCGTCATTGATCAAGGTTCGCAGATTATGGCGAAAGTGCTGAAAGAAGAATTTGACAAAAAAAGCATGGACAAAGGAAAATCAACGGCCATCGGCCAATGCGCAACGGCAGTTTGGGTGTTTTTAAACGCGGCAGCCGCCATTGAGACGATCGCTCTTGCGGTAGCGGCCATCATTTTGACCGTAGCAAGCGTTGACGAAGATTCCGACTTAGGCAAAGAGCAGCTCATCGCTAATGTCGTGGACCGCATTAATGCGCAGCACTGAAGCTGAAGAAAGAAACGCTAAGGAAAACGGCCTTAGCGTTTTTTTATTTGCAGCATCTCTTTTAAATATGCCTCTGAATCAAAGCCGAGCTCCTCGTCGGCTTCTTTTTTCAGTTCAAGCTGAAGGCGCACGTATTTGTCATATGTCGGACTGAGCTTTTGAAGGAGATCGCTGAAAGGCGAACCCGCCTTAAGCGCAGGCAGATCCGAAGCGGATTCCCCGACCTTGATCAGGTTTTCTCTGTATTCTTCATCTGTCTGCACTCTTTTTACGAGCTGAATGATTGTGTTTTTATGAGTGTCCCAAGTAGCGGGGTCTCTCTCCAAAATCCGCTCGATGAATTGGTCATGCTGGGCTTTGTGCTGCTGGAGCTGAGCCGGATCCTCCTTGCCGACCAGCTGCATGATCGGGTGAGCGGCCGGCACTTCTTCCATATCATCCAATACTTTAATAAGCTCCGCCCATGTCGTTTTTTTCTCATCTGTATCAATAGAAAAGTCGAGGAACGGTTCAAACAGCGCGGCGATAAATTTTCCGAAATCTCCCGGGAACAGTTTTTTTCAGCTGAAGCCCCATATACTTCGGTTCGTCTATTTGGACTTCGCCGATGTCATGTAAAATGGAATCGACATTTTCTGCACCCTCCACGCGTTTGAGCAGCAGTTCGGTGAGTTTCCGTTCCTGCTCAAGCCCTTCAATCTGCCGGCTGAGCTTTTGATGCTGCTGCTGCAGTATCTCATGCAGGCTGCTGCCCTCTAAGAGAAACGCTTTAATATCGCTTACGGACAGTGCCAGCATTCGAAGGGCGGCAATCATTTTCAGTGTATTTACATCCTTTGCGGAATACTCACGGTATCCGTTATCAGGGTTTTTGCTGACGGTAATTAAACCTTCCTGCTCATAATATTTGATGGCTTTTTTCGTGAGACCCGTCTGCCGGGCAGCTTCTTTTATATTCATTCTGCATCACTCCCTGCTTTTATTCTAAACGTGTCTCTAAGGGTCAGGTCAAGAGAGTGCGGGAAATAAGGCGATCCCGCTTTATATTTTAGAAATTTCAGAAAATATAATTGACAACACACCTTTATTGCGATTAATATAACAATATATAATGTTATATAACGTTATATAATAAAAATAAGGAGTGAAGGATTTGAGTCAGGCCACAGCAAAAGTAAATCGTGAGGTTCAAGCTTTCTTGCAGGATTTGAAAGGGAAAACCATTGATCATGTCTTCTTTGTCGCTTGCGGAGGGTCTTCGGCCATTATGTATCCGAGTAAATATGTGTTTGACAGGGAGTCAAAATCAATCAGCTCAGACCTTTACAGCTCAAACGAATTTATTCAGCGCAACCCTGTTCAGCTTGGTGAAAAGTCTCTTGTTATTTTGTGCTCGCATTCGGGAAATACCCCGGAAACAGTTAAAGCTGCCGCGTTTGCAAGGGGCAAAGGCGCACTTACGATTGCGATGACGTATAAACCGGAGTCTCCTTTAGCACAGGAAGCGCAATATGTTGCCCAGTACGATTGGGGTGATGAGGCGCTTGCGATCAATACGAACTATGGCGTTTTGTATCAAATCGTTTTCGGCACCCTGCAAGTTTTAGAAAAAAACACGAAATTTGAGCAGGCCATTGAAGGCTTAGACCAATTACAGGCTGTGTATGAAGGAGCCCTTAAGCAGGAAGCTGACAACGCACAGCAATTCGCAAAAGCTCATGAAAAAGAAAGCATCATTTACACAATGGCAAGCGGTGCAAACTACGGTGTCGCTTACTCCTACAGCATCTGCATTCTCATGGAAATGCAATGGATTCATTCCCACGCCATTCATGCCGGAGAATATTTTCACGGACCATTTGAAATCATTGATGAATCCGTTCCATTTATTATCCTGCTCGGCTTAGACGAAACAAGACCTCTTGAAGAGCGGGCGCTTTCCTTCTCGAAAAAGTATGGCAGAAAGCTCACTGTGCTTGATGCCGCATCTTACGATTTCACTGCAATTGACGATTCAGTTAAAGGCTACCTTGCCCCGCTCGTCCTCAACCGTGTGCTGAGAAGCTACGCAGACGAGCTGGCAGAGGCGAGAAATCATCCTTTATCTCATAGAAGATACATGTGGAAAGTTGAGTATTGATCTGAAAATGAGGAACCATTATGCACTAGACTATAATGTTATATAACATTATAGTCTAGTGTCCAGAGGAGGCCAACCCTTTGAAGAAAATGTTGTTGTTCTTGATCATTGCAGCTGTCAGTATGCTCACCATTGCAGGCTGTTCGAGTCAGAGCAGTTCAGCGGACGGAAAGGTGACATTGAAATTTTTCCACAGATGGCCGAAGGAGCCGGAAAAAAGTTACTTTCAAGAGGTTGTGAAGGAATTTGAAAAAAAGCACCCGGATATCAACATTCAGATTGAATCCGTTTTGAATGACTCCTATAAAGACAAAATTAAGGTTATGCTGGGAACCACCAGTCCTCCAGACATTTACTTCTCTTGGAGCGACGAGTTTGCTTTTAAATTCATCAAAGGCAATAAAGCACTTGATCTCTCGTCCTACTACAAAAATGATACCGATTGGTCATCACAGCTCGTTCAATCGCAAATCACACCATTTACTTATGAAAACAAGCAATATGGCGTGCCGTGGCAAATGGACGCTAAATCATTCTTCTATAATAAAGACATTTTTCAAAAACTGAACCTTAATCCGCCGAAGACATGGGATGAATTAATCGATGTGTCAAAGAAGCTGAAAGCACATGGATACACACCGATCAGCTTCGGCACAAAGGCAACTTGGACAATCTCGCACTATATCGGCACGCTCAATCAGCGGATGGTCGATGAAAAAACCCGGGAAAAGGACTATAACGCCAAAACAGGTGAATTTACCGATGAAGGCTATGTAAAAGCACTTGAAAAGCTTCAGGAGCTGATGCCCTACTTCAATAAACATGTAAACTCCGTCGACCACGAATATGTAAGACAGCAATTTAAGAGCGGAAAGTCGGCGATGATATATGCGGAAACAGCGGAAATCAAGCTGGTTGAACCGGTGAATCTGGGGATGTTCCCATTCCCTGAAATCAGCGGGCAAAAAGGATCCTCAGAAGCGTTAACGGGAGCGCCGGAAGGATTCATGATTTCCTCAAAAACAAAACATCCGAAGGAAGCAGTGGAATTTTTGCAGTTTCTGACGTCGAAGAAAATGGGGGAAAAGCTCGTCAAAGATGTCGGAAAATACAGTGCAGTGCAAGGAACGGCAACTGAAGAAAATTCTACAGCCGTCCAGCGTGAAGCCGTTCAGCATATTGTTGATGCCAAATCAATGGTTCCATGGTTTGATATGGATGTCGATGTTGAAATTGCAGATGCGTACCTAACGAGCGTCCAGCAAATGCTTGGAGGCGACATGACACCGGAGCAGGTGATGAAAGCCGTTCAAAAAGCAGCGAAGCAAGTGAGGGCGCAATCTGAATAAATCAAGAAAAGGTGAAGCTTCGCACCTTTTCTTTTTATAAAGGAGATGAGATATCCTTGGTCAATCAGAATAAAATAATCCCCTATTTGTTTTTGGTGCCCGCTCTCGTTTTTTTACTTTTCGTTTATATCCCGATTTTTGAGAATGTCTTCCTCAGCTTGTTTCAGTGGAGCTCTTTTTCTCCGGAAAAAACGTTTATCGGCTTGAAAAACTATGTGGAACTATTTCATGATCCTGTCTTCTACCAGGCGCTTTCCAATAATGTGCTTTACGCTGTGATCTCCATTGTATGCCAGGTATTTGGCGGTTTGATTTTGGCGGCGGTGCTTGAGGATAAGCTGGTCAGAAAATGGTCGCCGTTTTTTCGCACCGTTTTCTTTTTGCCGGTCGTCATCTCTATGACGGTGATCGCGCTTTTGTTTGATTTTATTTACAACCCTGAGACGGGGCTGTTGAATCAGCTGCTTCAGGCGGCAGGTCTTGATCAGCTGACGAGGGCTTGGCTTGGGGAGGACAGCACGGCTATGCTTTCTGTTATTTTCGTGTCTCAATGGCAATCTGTCGGTTATATTGCGATGCTGTACATTGTGTCGATTCAAAAAATACCGGATGAACTGTATGAAGCGGCCCGGCTTGACGGGGCGGGAAAAATTCAGCAGTTTTTTCACATTACCGTTCCCCAGACGAAAGAGATGTCATTTGTTGCGGTCGTCATGACGCTGACAGGGGCTTTTACGGTATTTAATGAACCGTACATCTTGACAGGCGGCGGGCCGGGAAACGCTTCAGAAGTTTTAAGCACGTTTTTATATAAAAGCGCCTTTACAAAGGATATGATGGGCTATGCCTCAGCGATTGCCACCGTTGTGTTAATCATTACCCTCGTATTGTCGCTCATGCAAATGAAGTTCTTTAAAACCGGAAAGGAGGATTAACAGATGCTGCCCCAGAAGAAGACAGATTCGTTCAGATTGGAGCCTGTGCCTGACCGGCGCATTGAGGAGAAAAGAAAGCCTAGACGAAAATGGTACATCGGAGAAACGTCTGTGTGGGTTTTTCTGTTTCTTTATCTGATTGCGATCGCCTACCCGCTTATATGGATGGTGATGAGCGCTTTTAAAAACTCGGATGATATTTTTGAGCACAGCTGGTCGCTGCCGTCTTCTTGGCATCCGGAGAACTTTGTGTCGGCCTGGAATCAGGGGATTTCTTCTTATTTTATGAACAGTGTCATTGTCACGGCGCTGACGTGTGTGATCACTGTCTTTATCAGTGCATGGGCGGCGTATGGACTTTCCCGTTTTGAGTTTAAAGGAAAAGGATTCTTTTTGGTGTTGTGTCTTGGCGGATTGATGCTGACGCCGCAGGTCAGTCTTGTTCCGCTTTATTCTATTATTCAGTCGCTTGGCCTGTACAATACGTATTGGGCGTTGATCCTCCCGTATGCGGCTTACCGGATTCCATTCACCATCATTTTGATCCGCTCTTATTTTCTTTCTATTTCAAAAGAATTGGAGGAGGCGGCTTATTTAGATGGGTGTTCGAGTTTCGGAGTATTTTTCAGAATTTTCTTACCAATGAGTGTGCCGATCCTGGTCACCTCCGGCATTTTGACGGCTTATCATACGTGGAATGAGTTTATGTTTGCGATTATTTTCATAGATGATGAGAATTTGCGGACCATTCCAGCCGGGCTGATGCAGTTCAGAGACGCGCTGCAGACAGATTGGGGCGTCCTGCTGGCGGGGTTAACGATTTCAGCAGCACCGATTATCATTCTATTTTTATTGATGCAGAAATATTTTGTCCGCGGGATTGCAAGCGGAAGTGTAAAAGGTTAAAGGGGGAAGAGAAATGAAATTGATTGCGGTCGGAGATAACGTTGTCGATTACTATAAGGATCAAGAAACGTTCTACCCGGGAGGAAATGCCTTGAATGTCGCTGTGCTTGCCAAACGGCTCGGGCACGAGGCTTCTTATATCGGAATTGTCGGCAATGACGAAGCTGCGGCACATCTTTTGAACGTACTGAATTTAGAGAAGGTTAATGCGGATTACATCCGCCAAGCGCACGGAGAAAACGGAATGGCGATTGTTACCCTTGATGAACAGGGGGACCGAATTTTTGTCAGGTCAAATAAAGGCGGCATTCAGTCCCGGCTCCGGCTCGTGTTCCAGGAGAAAGATCTCGCCTTTATCAGCGGGCATGATCTGCTGCATACCAGTGTGTACAGCCGGCTTGAGAACGATCTTCCGCAGCTGTGTGGGCTGATCCCGGTCTCTTTTGATTTTTCAACCAATCGGGAGGATGATTATTTGAGAAAGGTCTGTCCTTATGTGACGTATGCGTTTTTCTCAGGAAGCGATTTGAGTGAGTCAGAGTGCGGTGCGCTTGTTGAAAAAGCTCATGGGTACGGAGCCAAATTCGTTTGTCTGACTCGCGGGAGCCAGGGAGCGATCCTGTCTGCGGGAGACCGAATCTATCATCAGCCGATTGTGGAAATTGATATAATAGATACACTTGGAGCGGGAGATTCTTTTATCGCTGGTTTTTTGACTGCCTTTTGTGAGAAGCAGGACATAACGCCTGCTTTGCGCCAAGCGGCGGAAACGGCTGCAAAAACTTGCAGTGTGTACGGGGCTTTCGGCTATGGCCATCCTTATCGCTTGGAGGATGACGGGGGAAGCAGTGAAAAAACGAGAATACTGTAAGCAGTGTCTCGTTTTTTATGCCTATTAAGTGTAGGGGCTGTTGATGGTAAAGGTGACACGGTTTGTGTGCATCAAAAACAATGAGCAGTAGATTGGCTGGTCATTTGATGTAAAAGCCGTTTTATCAATTTCAAACAGCGCATCGCCGATATCGCAATCCAGGTATTTGCTTTCCTCCTGCTGGGCATATACGACATTTAATAGCTTCGTATTGTGAGTCGGAACAACTTGGTATTGCTGTTTCAAAATATCATGCATGGATACGCCGTCAGCAATAAACGTATCAATAGCGGGAAACAGATCCAGCGGATAATGTGTCACTTCAAAGGTGAGCGGCTGGTCATCGTTATATAAAATCCGTTTTAGTTCAACGACAGGGCTCTCGGGATTGATCTGAAGCTTCTCAGCAATGAGGTTTGCCGCCGGAATGATCTCATGGGACAGCACATGGTGCTTCGGTTTTTTTCCGGTTGATTCCATAAATTCCGAGTAGCCGTTTACTGCAATCAGCTCCCGTTTTAATTTAGGGCTTTTAACGAACGTTCCTTTTCCCTGCTGCCTGATCAGATAGCCTTCTTCGACTAAATCAAGAATGGCTTTCCTGACGGTAATGCGGCTGACATTATACTTGCTGCAAAGCTCGTTTTCAGTAGGCAGCTTGGCGGCGGGAGAATACACGCCCTTTTTGATATCATCAGTGATGATTTGTTTCAGCTGAATGTATAAAGGTGTAGAACTTCCATTGTTTAACAAAAGGTAGCCTCCTTTTAACCTGTTATTCATATTATAATGTAATATGACGTTATAATACAAATTCGCATTTATTATTTTAGGAATATAGCAAAAATAGGAATTGATTATTTTAAAAATAACAGAAAGACCGCGTTGTTTCCAGTGACGAAATAACAGATGAAAAGATAGGGGGAATGTCTGATGGCTTCGTTAACATTTGAACATGTCAAAAAATCATATCACTCACAATTAACGGTGAAGGACTTTGATTTAAATGTAAAGGATAAGGAGCTTTTGGTGCTGGTGGGGCCGTCAGGATGCGGAAAATCGACCACGCTGCGGATGGTGGCGGGACTGGAAAGCATCTCTGCAGGAAACCTTCTCATTGATGGGGAGCGGGTCAATGATCTCCCTCCGAAAGAACGTAATATCGCGATGGTATTCCAAAACTATGCGCTTTATCCGCATATGACGGTTTTTGATAATATGGCGTTCGGATTAAAGCTCAGAAAGATGTCCAAACAGGAAATTACCGAGCGGGTTCATGCGGCAGCTCAAATTTTAGAGATTGAGCATTTGCTGAAGAGAAAACCGAAGGCGCTCTCCGGCGGGCAGCGGCAAAGGGTGGCGCTGGGCAGATCGATTGTGAGGGAGCCGAAGGTCTTTTTAATGGACGAGCCGCTTTCCAATTTGGATGCGAAGCTGAGAGTGACGATGCGTACAGAAATCAGCAAGCTGCACCAGCGTTTAGAGGCTACCATCATTTATGTCACACATGACCAGACCGAAGCGATGACAATGGGCGATCGGATTGTCGTGATGAATGAAGGAGAAATCCAGCAGGTGGCGAAACCTCATGACATTTATCATTATCCGGCAAATCTGTTTGTCGCAGGTTTCATCGGCTCTCCCGGAATGAACTTTTTGAAAGGCGTCATAGAAGAGCAGCATGGCGAGCTGTTTTTCACAAATCCTTCGATCCGGCTTCACATTCCTGAAGAAAAAGCGAAGCGGCTTAGACAAAAGGGTTACGCCGGAGAACAGATGATTGCCGGCATCCGGCCGGAGCATATCACACATGTGGCAGGGAATGAACAGCTGTTTGATTCAGTGTGTAAAGCAAAGGTGGAAGTGAATGAAAATCTGGGATCGGAGCTGATTGTCCATGTCACAAGCGGGGACGAGCGGCTGACGGTGCGCCTGGATGGGAACACGCGAATTGCCGCAGGCGATTCGATTCAGCTGGCAGTGAAAATGGATCACGCCGTCTTTTTCGATGCGGAGACGGAAGAGGCTGTGTATTAGGAAAGGTGCTCCTGAAAAGGCATCTTCAGCTTGAGCAAATTGCAGGAAAGCATCATAAAACAATTTCTAAGTGATCTTACGCTGGCATATCTAGCCCGGTACTGTCTCTATTCCAAAATCAGCACCGCTAGACAGCCAGCCTGTAAATATCTCTGTTTTTGATTTCTCCTTGAAGAAAACGACATGAAGATCATCATTCGCTTACCCGCCCGGACATACCCATAACGGTTAAGATCCCGCGCGGAGTATGAGGAGTTTTAAGAGAAGAAATACTCAATAAAGAACGTGGTATAGCGGCCGTCCTTTTCAGCGAATTAATTATCCCGTAATCACAGCTGCCCTGCTGATTTTAAGTCTTTCACTTGCCGTTACATTTATTTTTCGGTTTGGACCTGACACAACTATATTAAACACTTTTTTGATTTGATTACCTGTTGCTAACGAGGAACCACCAAATTTGACTACCTTCATATCTACATCTCCTAATATTTTATTATAGCTCTTTTGCTAATAACAATTTATATAAAATGAATGCCACAAGTATTCTGTAATTAACTTGTGGCATTCATTATTACAATAAAGTAGTATTATTTATCTCGCAAAAATATAAATTTACCGCATATGTCCTCTATAACCGATGAAAATCCAGGTAAGAAGGACTTAAAGAAGCCCATACAATGATGCGCCTCTCTATATTCTTGATTTTCCATTAATATAATATGTGCCTTTTTTAAATTGTAGTGCGGTATACCAGGAAATAAGTGATGAACAAGATGGTAATTATCATGATGTGGATGCAAGATAAATCTTTCGATAGGATTACCAAGTGTGTTTCTACTTGAATAGAGGGGATGATCAGTTTTTAAACCTGAGTGCTCTGCCATTTCCGCCCAATATCTAATGATTTGAAATGTTGTTAATAATGGTACAAACCAAAATAACAATAACTCTAACCATAGATTAAATACAGCAATAACTACTAAAATAGTTGCCCAAAAACCGAGGCGTGCGATACGTTCGCTCAATGGCTCTTCTTTTGAGAAAAGATTAACTTTTAATGTTCCAAATATATACTTAGGTACATGTAATAATGTTAATGGTTTAATAATATGATTAATTAAGAATGTGCTCATTTTTTTCTGTGGTTTATCTAACCCCATTAACTCATATCGTTTGGTATCTGGGTCTTTCTGAGGATCCCATAAGAAACGGTGATGTAGTACATGTGACTTACAGTACGTTGTAAAAGAAGTGAATATAGGAAAGGCTATAAAAAAGCAAGTAACCCATTTATTTAAGTGTTTATTCTTAAATAACATTTTATGACTTGCTTCATGCATGAGATTGTCAAAACCTCTCATTCTACTTCCAATCAAGGTAATACTTAATAGGTATATCCAAATATTAGGGGTTTTCATAGATAAATAAATCGAACTGCTTATCACGCCCCAATTAAAGAAGATACATAAGAAGTTATACCAGTTATTTTTCTTGTAAAGTTTGGTTAATTTTTTTCTAGTTTCTTGTGAAAAGATAGAGTTCACTGAAGACATGACTTTTCCTCCGTTATTAATTAGAATAGGGAGCCGAATGGCACCCTATTATTTATATTAATTTGTTACTAAATTTGCTTGATTTAATGCATTTTCTAAATCAGCTTGGATATCTTCAACTTCCTCAATTCCAACTGAAAGTCTAAGCATTCCATCTGTAATTCCACCTTTTTCTCTTTCCTCACGAGGTAATAAATTGTGAGTCATAGAAGCAGGGTGTGTAATGGTGCTTGAATAACCACCAAGACTAACAGCCATCTTATTAAGTTTCACGTTAGATATAAGTGAAAGACCCGAGTTCATTCCACCTTTTACCTCGAAGCAAACCATTCCCCCCCCACCAGTCATTTGACGAGCGGCTATATCATGTTGTTTGTGACTTTTAAGGAATGGATAATATACCTTATTTACCATAGGGTGATTTTCGAGGAATGTAGCTATTTTCAAAGCATTTTCGTTATGTTTTTGAACTCGCAATCCTAAAGTTCTCACACCGCGGCATAAAAGCCATGCTGCAAAAGGATCTAATTTCGGACCATGGAACGAAAATGCTTTTCTCACTTTGCTCATTAAGTCTTTGTTTCCTGCACAAACTCCAGCTACAACATCAGAGTGACCGCCAATATACTTCGTTGCCGAGTGTAGTACAATATCGGCTCCGAGCTTTAAAGGTTGTTGATTGTATGGTGTTGCAAAAGTGGAATCCACTACAAAGATTGCGTCACTCTGTTCTTTTGTAATCCTAGACACTTCTTGAATGTCTACAAGAGTGATAGTTGGATTTGCTGGTGTTTCTGCATATACAAGTTTTGTATTTGGGTTAATGGCATTCCTATAGTTTTCAATATCCTCTGAACTAATCATTGTAAGTTCAACAGAATGTTGTTTGCATAATTCCTCGATTAATATTTTCGACTCGGAATAACAATTATGTACAGCAACACAATGGTCTCCTGGTTGCAGTAAAGCATGGAATACCATCGATATTGCTGCTAATCCTGAAGAAGTAGATACGGCATCTTCTGCTCCTTCTAATGCAGCTATAATCGCTTCAAACTCCCTTTCATTTCTACTACCCCATCTTCCGTAAAACTCATCCGCATGTATATCTGCTGCTCTACGTGCACCTTCCTCAGTGTTGGGAAATTCAAATGCTGTAGATTGACATATTGGGGGACTCAAATGACCACTCTTATTCCATTCTTCTCCAGAGTGAATACAACTAGTTTGAAAACCTCTATTTTTATTTTCCATTAATAACTCTCCCTTACGAATAATAATTTATTTAAACTTCGAAATAATTAGTGGGATACTCGTTACTTAGTTCAAATTGATATATAATTTGAGCATCACATGTATCTTTTAGTAGATTTGCTAAGTCCTTGATCGCATTTTTCCCTTTTGTAGGTGTTGCGTCAATTTCATCTATAAAGAATATAGAGTTTTTTGTATTTTCAGTAATTTTTGTATACTCAGAATCTCTATAGTTCCAATAGGAACACAACACCTTTTCTTCATCCGCATATACAACAGAGTTCTTAGAAAGAGAAATTGGTTCGCTTGCTCCAATTGGTAAGCAAGTTTCACCTTCCTTCGCAAAACGGAGAGTGATTTTATTTTGAATCTTGTCTAGATCATAACCACCAATACATTTTTGATGTAATAGACTCACAGAGTTATAGGAATCTACAACATTATTAATGCCCAGAAAATTAAAGCCTTTTAAATATCTTCGAAGAATACTTTCAAAAGAACAATGGTATTTACTTGGCTTTAGTCCCATTTCTTTGTATATATTTCTCCATTTTTTCACTTCTTCATTTTCAGTTACATCCTGTTGTTTATAGAGTTCATTTAAGCCGGAAATATAAGGTTCAAAAAAATTAGGATTTATACTTTTCACCTTCAAGTTTTTAACGATAATTCCTGTTAAGTGAATGTCCTTGAATTTTTCTAACATTTCTTTCTCGATAGATAATGTGTAAAGTTTACCCATATGAAAGTTAGTTCTCCCTCTTGATTTTGTTTGTAAATGCTCCATGGAACATATGCAATAAAACTTCAATCCTCCCATTCTGATATTTTTTTCGTTATTACTTGTTTTTCTGTGGTGTTTCATGTGTCAGTTTATCGAGATATGACTAAATTTGTAAATAACAATCGAATACAAGTGTTATTCTAAATTCCCTAGTGTTATAAGTAGTGTTATTGCTCTTCCTTGACTGTTTTTAAATTTTTTTATATGATTGAATTTTTTAGTAGAGTTATGCTCTTTAACCCTAGTTTCGCTAATTAGCGGAACATAAGGTTTTGTGAAGAATTGGACGCCAGTATCCTTTATGAAAATTTCCCATTTATAGGATTTTGCTTCTCCCCCTAACTTATCTTGAATTGCAGACTCAGCAAATGTCACCTAACCTTTTATAAACTTGTATTCCTCAGGGTAGAAGTTTGCCGCCACCCCATATAAAAAGAGTGAACATTTTTAATGTTCACTCATCTTGTAGAGAAAACGATGTTTTTTCTACAAGATTTTTTGTTTTATCCAGTTTCTTTAAATATTCATCAGTTTCAGATGCAGAAAAAGCGCTCCCACATGCCTAGCCCTGCTTGGCTAGGTATGTGGCAATCTTCTTCATGTTCTGGCATACGGCTGTGAGGATAACTTGTTCACTCACATTTCGTTTTCCCCTCAACCTGCAATAGCGAAGTCCATGCAGCTGTTTTGAATCTGCAAAGCTTCGCTCTATTTTTTTTCTTTTTTTATAGAGGGTTTTTCCTGAAACAGACAAGCGATTTTGTTTGACCTTTTCTTTAGGATCTTCCCATACATGCCGGGTGATGACCTTCTGGCGGTTTTTTGATCTTGTGCATTGCGCAAGTAAAGGGCATGCGGAACAGGTTTCAGGATTTGATTTATATGACCGTTAGCCTTTTCGGTCAGTTGTTGAGTATGTAAGTTTTTGCTGGTTCGGGCAAATATAACTGTCATCTTCACTGTCATAATGAAACTTCCATTTTGGAAACAAGCCTCTAGTAGGGTGATATCGTCTATGGGCAATAACGCCAAAAATATGGCGGTCAGCTAATCCTTTACAGATCGGAGTCGTTAAATATCCGGAATCAAGAGCGACGGCTTCTACTTGAAAACCAAATGTGCGATTTGAAGATCCAATCGGTCAAGATAGGGCACAGAATCATGGACATTTCCGGGCGTGACATAGGCATCGGTGATAATGTTGTATTTCATATCCGTTGTGCGGTGATCTAAATAAAAGAAACCCTCCGGTTTGTTTTCACGGTACATATATCCACTTTCAGGATCAGTGGTACTTTGGGGGATCTCTTTTCAGTTTCACCTCCTCTTTGGCGGGTAATGGCTTTTTTCCGTGTTCCTCCCGATCTTCTTGGATGGCTTCATTTAAATCTTTGATATAGTTTTGTGTATCCTGTTCAGACGTTTTTCTTGTGTATTTGTGCTTGTTGGCATTGGCTTTCAGTTGAGTTGAATCGGTGAAAAGTACACGTCCGCCCACCATGTCATGATTGATGGCCTGGCGAACGATCTCATCAAAGATGTCTTGGAAAATAGTTGTATCTTTAAAGCGTGTTCGTCTGTTCCAGCTGATGGTGGAGTAGTGCGGAACTGGGTCATTGATATTCAGTCCCAAAAACCATCTGTACGCCATATTGTAGTAAATTTTTTTCAAGCTGTCTTTCTGAACGGGTACCGTAGAGGTATCCGATAAACATCATTTTGAATAAAATCAGCGGATCAAGTGAGGGCCGGCCTTTGTTTTCGCTGTAGTAAGGTTTCACCTTTTCAATGATGAAAGAGAAGTCTATGTGTTTATCAATTTTACGAAGCAGATGATCCTCTTCGACGAGTTGGTCAAGCAGAACAAATTCGGCTGTGTTTTGAGAAGAGTTTCTTGTGTGGAACATGAGAAAGACACCGTCCTTTTTAGTCTTTCTTTTATTTTATTGCAGGAGAATGGATATTTTAAGGAAAAATAAAGGCTGTCGAGATTTTCTCGACAGCCTGAGTGAACATTTTTAATATTCGCTCTTTTTTGATAATAGGTTACTAAAATATCTATTTTATAATATTAGCCGACTATTCTCTGGAGGAGTAACTGATAAAAATTCTTTTAAGATTCTACATAATTCTATAATTCCTGTCTCTAAAACCTTATCGTTTAGATATGAAAAGCTTAATCTTAAATGATTTGTTTCTGGTTCACCAGAAAAACATACAAAACCTGGTAGGAAAGATAGGTTTTTCTTTTGACATTCTAATAATAACTGTTTGGTATCCCACTTTTCAGGAATAGATATCCAAATATTTAATCCTCCTTTTGGTTCTATCCACTTAACACCTTCAGGCATATGTTTCTTTAACAACTTAATTACTAAATCTCTTCTTATTTTTAATGCAGTTCTTAATTTTTTTATATGATCTTCCATTCTTTTAGATTGAAATAGTGGATATAAAGCTTTTTGTGTTAATAAAGGACTTCCAAGGTCAGCATTCATTTTTGATGATACCAAACGATTAAAAATAGTCCCATCTGCAGTTAGTAATCCTATTCTACAACCAGGAATTAGTGTTTTACTTAATCCTTTTAGATATATAACATTCCCCTTAGTATCCAAACTTTTAATTGGATTTGGCGGTTTTTCATTGTAATAAATTTCACTCCAAGGATCATCTTCAATAATTATAATTTTAAATTCTTGAGCAATTGTTAACAGTTGTTCTCTTCTATCGTCACTAAGAACTATTCCTGTGGGATTGTGGAAATTAGGGATTGTATATATTAATTTAGGATTTTTTGTTTCACATAGTTTAATTAATATGTCTGTTCTTATTCCATTTTTATCTATTGGAACGGGTAAAATTGAGGCTCCTCGCGAACGGAATATGTCTAATGCTGCTGGATAAGTAGGCGCTTCTGCTATAACTACATCTCCTGGACCAATAAATGTCCTTGCTACTAAGTCTATTCCCTGTTGTGTACCGTTTGTAACTAAAATATCCTTTTCGCTAACATTAATTTTTTGTTTCTTTAAAGTTCGTTTCATAGCTATTCTTAAATCTAAGTCTCCCTGAATTGGTCCATATTCTGATAAGATAAGAGGATTTTTTTCTAACATTATATGAATCTCGTTTTCTAGATATCTATTTGGCAAGAGAGAGGGAGCAATAGCTGCTAATGAAAATTGTAAACTATGATCTGACGAATTGTAATGTGTATCAAAATGTGTTCTTGGAAGATAATCTTGTACTGAAAGTTGCCACTTGTATGAACTCCCCGTGTTTTTTGATTTTTCACACTTGATGGAATGCGATTTAACAAAAGTTCCTTTTCCTTGTACTCTTTTGACAAGGTTATTTTGTTCAAGTAGATCATAAGCTTTCACAACTGTAAGAAAACTCACCTCTAAATTTTTGGACATTTCCCTAATTGAAGGCAGACACTCCTCCTCATTTAATATCCCTGACCGTATTCTGTCGGATAGATTTTCGTATATTTGTTGCACAAGGGATATTCTACTATATCTGTTCAATTCAATTTTCAAATTTAATCCCTCCGTAAAACCATCAAGGTGTTATAGTGTTATGTTGACTGTTATTCTAATTATTGGTTTATATTAGGGTCATACCATACAATATAACTTATTTTGAAAATTATAAAAAGGTGGAATTCGTATGTCAGACAGTGCTCTTCAACTTAAACGTTCAGCACAAAGCCAAGAAACTTTTATGGATGGTGTGAAAGCTTGCTTGCCGACTGTGTTTGGTTATCTCAGTATTGGTTTTGCAGCAGGGGTAGTTGCAAAGACAGCTGGTCTAAGTGTTCTAGAAATTGCATTGTTATCCCTATTCCTTTATGCAGGTTCAGGACAATTTGTAACAGCTGGAATGATTTTGGCTGGAAGTGCAATCACTTCCATTCTCTTTTCAATCTTTTTAGTAAATCTACGACATTTGCTATTTAGTGCTTCTTTAGCTCCTTATTGTCGTAAATTTTCCGCTTGGAAAAACTTTGTTATTGGTTCGCAAATTACGGACGAAACATTTGGTGTTGCATCCAATCATCTAGAAAATAGGAAGGAAGCGAGTTTTTCTTGGCTACTCGGATTAAATATAACAGCATATATCAATTGGTTACTTGCTAATGTCCTAGGAGGTATTTTTGGAGGTTTAGTAACAGATACAGAGTCTATAGGGATGGACTTTGCTTTACCTGCGATGTTCGCTGGCCTATTGGTTCTACAGATTTTGAGTAAGACCAATAAAGCTCTCGAAATATCAATAGCTATCTTTACAATTTTTTGTTTGATCGCTGTTAACTATTTAATGCCAGGTATGTGGGCCGTCATGGTGACAACTATTATTGCTTCAACAGTCGGGATGGTGATTAAGAAATGGAATTGAGATTAGATATTTTACTCATTGTTTTAGGTACAGGTATTGTTACATTATTACCTAGAGTAATCCCACTCCTTTTTTTAAGTAAAATAGAGTTGCCTAAATGGTTTTTGAGTTGGCTAAGTTTTGTACCGGTTACTGTTATGACTGCTTTGTTGGGTCAAGAACTTCTTTTTGAAGATGATAATTTTTCACCTCTCTCAAATAATCATGAGTTATTAGGAATCATACCAACTTTTTTAGTTGTTTTATTAACTAAGAGTTTGCTAGGTGCTGTAGTGGCAGGAATGATAACTATTAGTTTACTAAGATATTTTCTATAATTTTAAATATAAAGGAAAGAACAAAAGCGCAAGCGCCTTGATCAGCGTCGCTTATGACCTCGAGGGGCTAGGCGCTGAAGCTGGATGCTAAGCGTTTATCCACAGTACAAGAATTTTAAGGTAGTAATAACTCCAATAGTTTCCATGTATCGTACGTATTCTCTACGCAACACTTGTAGCTTTTCGCTCCCATGTCTAAAACTTGTCAAATGCATCTCATTCGTTCGTTACACCTATCCAAGTGGTAGGGGCCAGTCTTTCTAAAGGAATAGGTAAGAGCTCTTTTGCACAATAAATCCGGTACTTCGTACTTTCTTTAGTATCCTACGAATAAGCTCATATTCGAAAGATATTAATCTTAAAAACTACCGGTTATTTTAATTTCTAATTAGTCTATTTTTTGTTTGTCTTGTATTTTAAAAGCTCCTCCTAAGAATGATTTTGTATTGTGTGTGTATAATTATCTTAAATGAGTATCCCTTTTGCTCAGAATATGTTTACCAAAGTTATCTAAAGGTGCTCCTCACAAGGAGCACCTTTTTCTTACGGCCAGATGTCGCCGGCCCATTCAGGGTGGTCGATAAATGGATTGCGGTTGTGCTGGTATTTCTCATAAATGATTTCATTTCTTTTTCGCTCACGGTCGTCAACCGGGTCCTGTTTATTCCAGTCGAGCAGGACAGATTGTTTGCCGATATAAGGAGCCGAGCCGTTGCCTGTCTTATTATTAAGCTCAAGGTCAGGATAGCCGTCATCACCTTCGTAACGGACAGCCATGTAAAACAGCATGCGGGCAATATCGCCTTTAACATCATCACGGGGTTCCCATGAATCGCCATCATAATAATTTCCGGGTGCTTTCTTATATTCAGTGCCGCCATTGTCAAAATCCATATTTCCTCTGGCGCTGTTAACTTGGACATCAGCCGGTCGCAAATGGTGAATATCAGTTCCGGGTCCCTTGCCCGTACCAAAATTGCCATGGGATTTCGCCCAGACGTGCTCGCGGTTCCAATCGCCGACATTGCCGCCGTTCAAGTTTTTGGACCGTGATTCATTCGTATAGAGCAGGATGACGTTATTCGGATTTGCCGGATCTTCATCGGTTTCTTTCAGTGCGTTCCACACTTCGCTGTAGGACAGCATCGTGTGTCCGCTGATGATGCGGTGCAGGGCGCTTTTTAGCGATTTCCCTGTTTTTCCGTCAGCCCCTTCATAATAGGTGTCAATGTCAGTATAAGGTGCTGCGGGTGTGGCTAATGAGAGAAGGCTCATTTTTCCTGAAGGGGAAGACGCCAATCGGTCATTCAGGCTTAATGCGGTTTGCGCGCTTGCTGAAGCTGCCGGCGCAAACCATCCGGAAATCAGTAATACACAGACGAACGGCAGAAACCATGCTTTTTTTGTCATCGCTTGCCCTCCTTTTATCAACTCATATCTATTATCTAAAATTGATATAAAGGATAGAAGTGTCATTTTGTATATTTTTCATTAAAATTGTAAATTGGTTCCTTTGGGGGATATCCTGAGACTCGGTTTTTGCTTCAGTTGGGAGGAGGCAAGCTGCCGGCATTTCTGTTTTCATCCGTCCCGCGATCTCCGCAGCGCTTCTCCTGTAAGCTTGGCTTGTTCATATGAAAGGTTTTTTGTCCTCCTTTTTTCCTCTCGCTGGTTCCTTCATTCATTGCGGCTGATTACTGTGTTTTCTGTGGGCTTTACATGAGATACTGTGACCAAAAAATAAACGTTTTTTTGGTTAATCTGTCAATGAACTGTCGTGTTTCTCCTTCTATAATGAAGTCACCATAACGGCCAGAGGGGGGAGTACATGGAGAAGCAGAAGCTTTCAGTCAAAAACAGCATCACAGATTATATTGAATGGCTCGCCCAATACGGCGCATCAGCAGACGGCGGTGTAACGAGGCTTTTGTACACAAAAGAGTGGATGGACGCACAGCTTGCAGTGAAGACGGAAATGTCTTCATTCGGGCTTGAAACAAGATTCGATGACGTCGGCAATGTTTTCGGCAGGCTTTCGGGCACCCAGTCTCCGGATGAAGTGATTGTAACCGGTTCGCACATTGATACTGTCATCAATGGGGGAAAGTATGACGGCGCTTATGGCGTTCTGGCGGCAATGCTCGCGATCAAGCAGCTCAAGGAAACATACGGAGCGCCGAAAAAAACGCTCGAGGCGGTCTCCTTATGTGAGGAGGAAGGCAGCCGTTTTCCAATGACCTATTGGGGGTCGGGGAATATGACGGGTGTTTTTTCAGAACAAGATGCAAAAGAGCCAAGAGACGAGTCGGGAGTCTCCCTCCAAACAGCGATGCATGAGAGCGGTTTTGGCAAAGGTGTGTTTCAGTCAGCATATAGGACAGATATCAGCGCATTTGTTGAGCTGCATATTGAACAGGGGCAGACGTTGGAAATGTCAGGACGGGATCTCGGCATTGTGACAAGTATTGCGGGGCAGAGACGATATCTCGTCACGCTCGAAGGAGAATGCAATCACGCAGGAACTACCTCCATGAAATGGCGCAAGGACCCGCTCGCAGCAGGCAGCCGCATCATTCATGAACTGCTTCTGCGCGCGGAAGAGCAGCCGGATGAGCTCCGTCTGACATGCGGCAAAATAACGGCCGAACCCAATGTAGCCAATGTCATTCCGGGGCGGGTGCAGTTTTCAATCGATATACGCCATCAAAATCAGCGCGTGCTGAAGCAATTTCATGAAGACATGGCTGTTTTGATCAACCGAATTTGCCGTCAAAAAGGAATTCACGCCGTGATTGATGAATATATGCGGATAGAGCCTGTGCCGATGGACAAAAGGCTGAAGGATGCGGCTTTTGAAACGGCGGCAGAAAACGGTATCAGCTGTGAGGAAATGGTGAGCGGAGCAGGGCATGACGCGCAAATGATCGGACGGCGCCATCCGGCTTGTATGCTGTTTGTGCCTAGCCGAAGCGGCATCAGCCACTCACCGAAGGAATATACCTCAGCCAGACAGCTTGAGATCGGCGTCCGCGTACTGACTGATTTATTATACAAACTGGCTTACTGATAAAGGAGGAATGGCTGTGTCAGGCAGAAAAGAATTATGCACGCCGTTAAGAACGATTATGACGCCGGGCCCTGTTGAGGTTGATCCGCGTGTATTAAGAGTGATGAGCACCCCTGTTGTCGGACAATTTGATCCGGCGTTTACGGATATCATGAATGAAACGATGGAAATGCTTCGGGAGCTGTTTCAAACAAAAAACCGCTGGGCATACCCGATTGACGGCACTTCTCGAGCGGGAATCGAAGCGGTGCTGGCGAGTATCATTGAACCTGAAGATGATGTGTTCGTCCCCATTTACGGGCGCTTTGGTTATTTGCTGACTGAAATTGCCGAGCGGTACGGGGCGAATGTCCATACGCTTGAGTGTGAATGGGGAACGGTTTTTGACCCGGAGGACATCATACGGGAAATGACAAAAGTGAAGCCGAAAATCGTGGCGATGGTGCACGGCGAAACATCGACAGGGAGGATCCACCCGCTGAAAGCAATCGGCGAAGCCTGCCGCGCAAACAATGCATTGTTTATTGTTGATGCAGTCGCGACGATCGGCGGCTGCGAGGTAAAGGTGGATGAATGGAAGATTGACGCGGCCATCGGCGGCACGCAAAAATGCTTGTCTGTTCCGTCGGGGATGGCGCCGATTACATATAATGAGCGGGTGGCGGATGTGATTGCGGCTCGTAAAAAGGTGGAGCGCGGGATTGCGACACAAGCGGACAGGGCAGCGCTTTCGGGAAACCGGCCGATCACAAGCAATTATTTTGATTTGAGCCAGCTTGAGGATTATTGGAGCGAAAGACGGCTTAATCATCATACAGAAGCGACGACGATGCTCTATGCCTTGCGTGAGGGTGTCAGGCTGGTGCTTGAAGAAGGTCTTGAAGCCCGCTTTGAACGCCATCGCCGCCATGAGAACGCATTAGCGGCAGGGATTCAGGCCATGGGGCTGAATCCGTTTGGAGATGACAGCTGCAAAATGCCTGTTGTCACCTGTGTAGAAATTCCGGACGGCATTGACGGCGAGTCTGTCCGCCGCATGCTGCTGGCACAATTCGGCATCGAAATTGCCAGCTCATTCGGTCCGCTGGCAGGAAAGATCTGGAGAATCGGCACGATGGGCTACAGCTGCAGAAAAGAAAACGTGCTGTTCGTCCTTGCCGGGCTGGAGGCTGTGCTGCTCAGGCATGGTGCAGCGATCGAAGCGGGAAAAGCACTCCAAGCAGCGCTTGACGTGTATGAAAACGCCGGCCATCAGGCGGCGGTATAAAGAAAAGCTTGCGGAATCTCCGCAAGCTTTTTTAGTCATATGATGTGCTATTTCTCCAATCCGTTTTTCTCCGTTTGACTCTTTTTACAAATCTTCTTTCTCCGTGTTGTATTTTCTGACGAAGCATGAGTCATTTTTTCTTCCATCATCTATTCTTTATACAAGTTACCTATAAAATCACGCTGAACTTGTTGATTCTCACAGCAATGTAAGAGAGGGGGATACAGCATTGGCAAATTTGCACATGATGGTAGATGCGCTCCTGGAAGATCAGGAAGAGGCTGTGCTGGCGACAATTGTTCAAGTAGAAGGCTCCGCATATCGAAAAGCAGGCGCCTCTATGCTCTTTAAGAAAAATGGGGAAAGGGTCGGCCTGCTGAGCGGCGGATGTGTGGAAGAAGATTTATTCCACAGAATCAGTGAGCTGGGTGATCAGCTGACGTCAGCGCTGATTTCTTATGATATGCGGGCGGAGGACGATCTTTCTTGGGGCATGGGAGCCGGATGCAACGGCGTGATTCATATTCATGCGGAAGCAATCACTCAGAAAAAAAGACGGTACTATAAAAGAGTGAGAGACTGCCTTCATGCAGGCAAAGCAGTAACAGCCGTTACGCAGATTGACTCTTCCCGTTCTTTATTTCTGACGGAAAACGGGCATTTCGGGAATTGGCCGGGCGCGCCTCTGCAAGACATACAACGTACCGTTTCTGCGCTTCATTTACCGCATTTTGATCCATCTGCCAACCTGTTTATTCAGCGGATTGAACCGAAGCCGCGCCTCATTCTGTTCGGAGCGGGACCGGATATTGTGCCGCTTGCCAATTTGGCGGCTGATACAGGATTTTCTGTGATCGTGACAGATTGGCGTCCCGTTTATTGCACATCCTCTCTATTCCCAAAAGCGGATCGGCTGATCACGGCTTTTCCGGAACAAATGCTCAATGAATTTCAGTTTTTACCGCAGGATGCAGCCGTTGTGGCAACCCACCATTTTCAGCACGATCAAGCGATCATCGACTTTTTATTTTCTCAACATCTTCATTATATCGGTTTGTTGGGTTCGGTGAACCGCACGAAGCGGCTGCTGAACGGTAAACAGCCGCCGGCTCACTTTTACAGTCCTGTCGGGCTTTCAATCGGTGCGGAAGGCCCCGAGGAAATCGCCGTCAGCGTTGTTGCCGAAATCATTCAAACAAGAAAACGGCTGGCGGTTGTATGAGAAGCCCCTATCTGATCGGCGTGTTTCTCGCTGCCGGCAAAAGTAAAAGGATGGGCCGAAACAAGCTGGCTTTGCCGCTAAAAGGAGAAACCATCGGATCGCTTTCCTTGAAAACGGCTCTTCTGTCCGGCCTTGATCACGTGCTGATCGTCGAGCGGACAGAGCAAGCTTCCCTTGAGTGGATGGGAGCGCCCTATCACGCTCCGCCTTTTCGAAAACGCTGGAGTCTGCATGTTTGTCGAGACGCAGAAAACGGTCAAGGGCATTCAGTCAGCAGCGGGGTGAGAAAAGCGGAAAGCATGGGAGCGGACGGCGTTGTCATTTTGTTAGCCGACCAGCCGCAGCTTTCCGTTGATCATCTCAATGCCCTTGTGGCGATGGCACCTGAGTCGTTTGCCGTATCTTCGTTTTCAGGCGCGCTCACTCCGCCAATCTATTTCTCAGCAGCGTGTTTTCCTTATATAAAGAAGCTAAAGGGAGATGAAGGGGCCCGCAGACTTCTGAAAAGCGGGCAGCTTGGAAGAGGAGCCGTTTTGGAGGCAAAGGAAAGCACGGAGCTGAACGATATTGATACACCGGAGGAATATGAGATGGTGAGGAGGGCGATGGTATGAACGGGCAAGTGCCAAAAGCAAGGATGAATATTCAATTATGGAAACCGGCAGCGCTCGATGAAGCCTATTCGCTTCTAGAGCAGTTTGCCCCGGATGTGTGTGCCGCATCGGGCAGCACACTGCTTCAGCTTCAGTGGGATAAGGGAATTCTTCCGAAACAGCACCTTGTCAGTCTTGAAGGAATTGAAGAGATGAGGGGGATCAGCGTCAGTGACACCCACGTGTCGATCGGAGCGCTCACGACACTGAATGAATGCAGAAAGCATCCTTTCATCAAAAGTGCGCTTGGCTGTTTCAGCGACGCTGCTTCTGCTGTCGCCGCACCGGGTGTCCGCAGCCGGGCCACAATTGGCGGAAACATCGCGAGTAAAATCGGCGATTTGCTTCCGCTCTTGCTCGTACTTGATGCGGAGCTGATTGTGTATCAAAACGAGCTGATCAGACTGCCGCTTGGCGATTGGCTCGCAAATGAAAACGATGGAGCTGCTATCGTCACGCGTGTCATCATCCCGCGTGCGGAGGGAGAGCGTGTGTTTTACCGCAAGCTTGGGAGGCGCCAGGCTTTTACAGGAGCGGCTGCTGTTGTGGCCGGACGTTTTTTGAAAGACGGCGGCATTCGTCTCGCTGCCGGCCATGCCGATATTACACCTGAAAGATTATTGGAAAGTGAAGCGAAGCGGATGGCGTCAGGGTGTGATCCGCACGAGCTGTACGAAACGCTTATCCATGAGCTGTCATTTTCCGCAGATGCTTTTATGTCAGCGGCATACAGAAAAAAAGCCGCTGCCAACGTCATTATGTCAGAGCTGATGGCTGAGGGAGGGGAATAAATGATGATCAACAAACCGTCAAGAGTCAGGCCGGATGGAAGAGAAAAGGTCACAGGGGAACTGAAATATATGACCGATCTCAGCTTTCGCGGAATGCTGCATGGCAAGGTGTTAAGAAGCGCTTATCCCCATGCGGAGATTGTGTCGATTTGCACCATGAAAGCTGAAGAAATGGAAGGCGTGAGGGCTGTCGTCACTCATAAGGATGTTCCCGGATTAAACCGATTTGGCATAGTCATTCCTGATCAGCCGGTTTTATGCGAGGACAGAGTACGGTATGTCGGGGATGCGATTGCCGCTGTGGCTGCGGAAACGGAGGAAATCGCGGAGGCGGCGCTGGAGCTGATTCGTGTTGAGTATAGAGAGCTGGAGGTTATTGATTCACCGGAAGAAGCGCTTCTTCCGGACGCGCTTAGACTGCACGAAGACGGCAACATTCTGCACCGTGCATGTTTTGCACACGGTGATGCGGAAGAAGGGTTTCGGGTGTGTGACACAGTCCTTGAAGAAACCTATGAGCTGCCCCGGCAGATGCATACGTATATGGAAACGGAAGGAGGCACAGCCGTTCCGGAGGATGATGGGGGCTTTACGATGTATGCAGGAACACAGCACGGCTATAAAGACCGTTTCCAGCTTGCTCGTATTTTTGACATTCCTGAAGAGAAGATCAGGGTGGTGTCGAGTCCGATGGGCGGCTCGTTCGGAGGAAAGGATGAGCTGAATATCCAGCCATATGCCGCGCTTTTGGCCCTGAAAAGCGGACGCCCTGTCAAAATTCATCAGACGAGAAAGGAATCTGTACGTTCTGGCATTAAGCGCCATCCGATGAAGGTGACAATAAAAACGGGAGCTGATCAAACAGGAAAGCTTTTGGCTCATGACGTGAAAATTGTGGCGGACACAGGCGCTTACGCCACACTTGGACCCGCCGTTCTTGATTTTTCTGTCGAGCATGCCGCGGGGCCGTACCGTATTCCGAATATCCGGACGGAAGGGAAATCTGTGTTTACGAACAACGGGGTGGCGGGAGAATTCCGGGGCTTTGGCGGCAATCAAATCACATTTGCCCTTGAAACCCATCTCGACCGTCTCAGTGATAGGCTCGGTATCGACCCGCTGGAGCTGAGAAGAAAAAATATCAGAAAGCCGTATGACTTAGGGCCGCTGGAGCATCGGATTGCACCGACTGACGGAGCGGCACAGGTGTTGAATGCCATTTCTGAATCTCCCATTCTGACAAGAAGACGCCGAAACTCCGGGTATATATGGAGCGGCACGGGAGCGGCAATAACGATGCACGGCGGCGGGCTGGGCTATGGCCGAATGGATGCGGCGGGAGGCCGTTTGTCCCTTTCAAGTGACGGCAAAATCACAGCTTCGTTCGGATTTGAAGAATGCGGACAGGGCATTCTGGCCGCGATTGAACATATCGTCACAGAGGAGCTTGGCTGTGCCGCAGAGGATATTTCCATTGTGATCGGGGATACCGCAAAGGTGCCGAAGTCAGGCTCCTCCACGGCATCCCGCGGCACAAGCATGGTATGGCACGCAATTCAGCGTTTGAAGAAGCCGTTTCTTTCCCGCTTGAAAAAACGGGCGGCAGAATGGAGCGGCTGTTCAGCGGAAAACCTTATTCCCGGCGCTAAAGGCTTGCGTGACAAACACACAGAGGCACTCATGGTGACGTATAAGGAGCTGGCTGAAAAAGGCCCTTTGGCAGAGGAAACGGCATTTGACTTTCCAACAACGCCTGATCCTGTGGATGGCGGACATTTTCTCTACTCATTCGGAGCAGCCGCCGTTGAAGTGGAGGTGGATCTATTAACAGGTGATGTCAAAGTGATAGATTGTGAGCATGCTATTGCGGCAGGGCCGATTGTCAGTCCGCAGGGTTATTGGGGCCAAATTGAAGGCGGCGCCGCCATGGCTCTCGGCTATACGCTGATGGAGGAGGCCAAAATGACGGACGGCCGTTATGCCGCGGAAAATCTCGATCACTATTTAATCCCTGTCGTCAAAGATGTTCCTAACATGAAGGTGATCGCAATAGAAGAACTGATGAAGGGAGACGCATATGGCCCGAGGGGAGTTGGCGAAATCGGAACGATCGCTATCACTCCCGCTATTGTAAAGGCTGTCCATGATGCGGTCGGCTGCTGGATAAACAAGCTGCCGATTTCAAGAGAAGAGCTGCTTGAAGCGATAGACAGAAAGGGGCTGAAGCAATGGACGTAAAAGAAGCTGGATCACTTCCTGTAAAAAAGGGACAGTACCAAATGACCGTAAATGGGCAGGAGCGGGAGATTTCAGCCATTCCCACGGCACGTCTGAGTGATTTGCTTAGAAAGGAATTTCAGCTGACCGGGACAAAGGTGTCCTGCGGAATCGGCCGCTGCGGAGCATGCTCCATCCTAATCGACGGGAAGCTGGCCAATGCGTGCATGACGATGGCCTATCAAGCAGACGGCCATTCCATCACAACCATCGAGGGGCTTCAAAAAGAAGAGCTGGACATGTGCCAAACCGCTTTCCTGGAAGAAGGCGGCTTCCAATGCGGCTACTGTACGCCGGGAATGATCATTGCGCTTAAAGCTTTGTTCGAAGAAAACCCGCATCCCACAGATGAAGACATAGAAGAAGGGCTGGCGGGGAATTTGTGCCGGTGTACCGGGTACGGCGGAATTATGCGGTCGGCTTGGAGGATTAGAAGAGAGCTGAACAGAGGGAAAAGGGAGTTCGGCTGTTAAGAGCGGACTTTTAGTATCTAAAAAACTTCGGGATATTTTCCCCGCAGGCCATTTTCTGAAAATAAATAATTGTATAAGACTAATCGATACTTTAGAATAATTGATTATATTCTGAAAAAAATTCAGGAGTGGTGATATGAAAACGATCGGCCTTATTGGCGGAATGAGCTGGGAATCTTCGGCTGAATATTATCGAATGATCAATGAAGAGATAAAAAAGAAACTAGGAGGGCTGCATTCTGCAAAATGCGTTTTATACAGTGTTGATTTTAAAGAGATTGAACACTATCAGTCTGAAGGGGCTTGGGATAAGGCGGGTGCAGCTTTGGGGGAGGCTGCGAGATCATTAGAAAAAGCCGGTGCAGATTTTATCGTCATATGTACAAATACCATGCATAAAGTGATTGGCTATATCCAGAAAATGATCACCATCCCTATTTTACATATTGCAGATGCAACTGCCGATCAAATCACAAGACAAGGTATTCGTTCAGTAGGTTTACTTGGAACGAAGTATACGATGGAACAAGATTTTTATAAATCACGTATTGAGTCTCACAATATCAATGTCATTGTGCCTGCTGATGAGGAAAGAGAAGTAATCAATCATATTATTTATCAGGAGCTGTGTTTAGGCGAAATCAAACAGTCGTCTAAAACCATGTATAAGAAGATTATCAATCATTTGGTGGATCGAGGTGCAGAAGGGATTATTCTCGGATGTACTGAAATTGGATTATTAGTAAAAGCCGAGGATTCTGAAGTGCCATTATTTGATACGGCTTTCATTCATGCACAAACAGCAGTGAATACATCTCTTTCCTTGTAGCTGTGAATGCCGCCAAGTAAAAAGAGTGTAAGACATACTTGGAGAAGCCCGCCTCACCGGCGGGCTTCCTTTTAATTAACTTCCCCTATACACCTGATAACCAAACGGCGACAGCAAAAGCGGGATATGATAATGCGCATCAGAATCTGCAATGTGAAACCTGACGGTGACGATGGTTAAAAACGGCTGAGCGGCTGTGTTCACGTTTCTACTCGCGAAATAGTCCCCTGCATGAAACTCCATCACATACTCTCCGGACACCAGCTCTTCACCTGCGAGAAGCGGCGCATCGACTCTGCCGTCATCGTTAGTGTATGCCTCTTTCCTAAAGCCTCCGCCGCCCAGCCGCTTCAATTCGATTTTTACGTTCGCCGCGGGTTTGCCGCAGGTTAAATCTAAGATATGGGTCGTCAGCTTTCCCATCAAGCCTTCAGGCTCCCTAAGGCTTCATCGGCTTTCTGTTTTTCTTTCTCGGCGTCTTCTCTTGTCACGGTAAAACGCTGGAAGCCGAATGGCGGGCGCGGTTCGGTGTAGACTTTTCCTTTGGACCCCGGAATTTCTTCCACGACTGTGTCCCATGTGTGATTTTGAGATTGGAAGCTGACTTCAGTGAGTTGCGGGAATCTCGTTAAAATTCTGCAGCCGATATGATAGATTAAATTTTGGATTGAAGGGGTTTCAAGCTCGTGAAATACGGCGCTTGCCAAGTCGCGGACTTGTTCAGCGGCGACGTAGCGGGCGGGATCAGAAGCGTATGCGTCATTTGTGTTTTCATAATGCCAGCCAATGTTTAGATGGACAAACAGCGGGCGGTTGCCGTCTTCGGGGAGAGTCGTATATTCGTCGCGAATAAAGCCGACGAAGGAGTTGCCGCTCACCTTGACGAGCTGGAGATCTATGATTTCGCTGTATTGCTCCTTAATCGTTATGGTATCCTCGATTCGTTCCGCTTTCAGCACAGAACGAGCCCGTTCATTGCGCGATCTTCTGAAAACGAGCCGGCTTGTGCGGAGCTCTTGCGCCTCATATGCGGGCATTGCTTCAAATGGAATCTCTTCGCCTGTCAGAGTAATCGTGTCCATATGAGAATACGTATTTAAAAATCGGTGAGCCACATCGTGTAAGAATCCCTCAATTGTAGTCCCTTCATAGGAAGCGAAATGGCGCTGAATAAAGTTTTTCATTGAGTCTGTAGCCACAACGAGGGTGTTATCCCCGTCTATAAATGACGGCAGGAAGGCTTCTCCGCCAATTTCGCATGTCACATCAACGCCGACAACGGTATTGCTTCTCCCGGCAAAAGATGATTCTGGGATTTGCTTTACTCCTGTGAGCGGTTTTAAAAACGTTCGGTATGCAAATACATTTCCTTTGCCGTAAGACATGGTTCTTTTCATTTGCGTCTCTCCTTTTTCAGTTATGATGTCAGCCAGCCGAAAGCGGGCGATGCGGTAAATTTCGATAAGGGCTTGCTGGAACTCGGTTTCCTGTTCGTTCTCGAGCCTTTTCACTAGGGCCCGGTGAATGTCCTGTTTCGTTTTTCCCTTTACCGCTAAAATAAAAGGAAAGCCGAAGCGTTCATAATAGTGTTCATTCAGCTTGAGAAACTCCTCGTATTCCTCTTGTTCTAATTTGCTGAGCCCTGCGTTTCGCTGCTCGCTTACTGAGGCATCACTCATTATGTTCTTTGTTCCGAGCCTGGGATGCTTGTTGATTAAATCAAGCTGCGTCTGGCGGTCCGCAGCTTTTACAATGCCGGCCATTTTGCGGTGAAGGTCAGAAAGGGAAGAAAACGGGCGTAATTCCGCAGCTTCCTCCGCAATCCATGAAGAGTGTTCGAAAATAGATCCCAGCGTGTCTGTCAGTGTGTGTCTTTCCATTTGATTCAGGTCATCGATAGTGAACATTGGCATCTTCCTTTACGTTTTTATTTCAGCGTGATCCGGCTGTTTGGTATGAAAAAAAGCGTGCAATGCAATGGCCGTCAAACTGCCGATCACAATTCCGCTTCCTGCCAAGACTGAAGCCGCTCCCGGAAGAGATGAAAACAACGCGGGAACTGTCGTTGCGCCGAGCCCTAAGCTGACGGAAGCGGCAATAATCAGCAGATTGGCTTGCGAGTCGAGATCAACGCTGGAAAGCATTTTGATCCCGTAAGAAATGACCATGCCGAACATGACGATCATCGCGCCGCCGAGAACGGGGGTTGGAATCACTGTTGTCAGTGCCGCTGCTTTTGGAACCAGTCCGATTGCCATCAGCATCATTCCCGTGACGGCGATGACGTTGACACTTTTCATTTTTGACAGCTGGACAATACCGACATTTTGCGAGAAAGCGGTATAGGGAAACGCGTTAAATAAGCCGCCAAGCATAATTGCAAAGCCCTCCGCCCGGTAGCCTTTTTCCAGATCCTTCTCGGACAGCCTGCGGTTTGTGATATCGGCAAGCGCAAAGTATACACCTGTCGATTCGACCAGACTGACAATCGCAACGAGAAGCATCGTCACAACAGCCGGCAGCTCAAAGGTCGGCATGCCAAAATAAAACAGAGACGGAATATGAAGCCAGGACGCCTCCATGACATCAGAAAAATCGACCTTTCCCATGAAGAATGCGGCCGCTGTACCTGCGATAAGGCCGAGCAAAACCGAAATGGAGCGGATAAAGCCTGTAAAGAAATAAAACAGCAATAAGATAAAAGCCGTGACGCCAAACCCGAGGAGCACATTGTCCAGTGAGCCGAAGTCTTTGCTTCCTTCACCTCCGGCCAGATTATTCATTGCCGTCGGAATCAGGCTGATGCCGATGATCATGACGACTGAGCCGGTCACGACAGGCGGAAAAAAACGGACAAGCTTTCCGAAGAAGCCCGCGGCAATGACGACAATCAGCCCTGCGGCGATAATGGCGCCGTATATGGCTGAGACACCGTATGTGCTGCCGATGGAAATCATCGGGCCGACCGCGGTAAACGTACATCCGAGCACAACGGGGAGGCCGATGCCGAAAAGCCGGTTTTTCCACAGCTGCAAAAGAGTCGCCGCCCCGCACATGAACAAATCGATCGCGATTAAATATGTCAGCTGCCCCGCATTCAGCCCGATCGCTGCTCCGACAATGAGCGGAACGAGAATGGCTCCCGCATACATGGCAAGCATATGCTGAAGTCCGAGTATCGCCAGCTGAAAGGCATTTTGCTGTTTCTTCATCTTTTTCACACCTCTTTTTCTAATGCGAGTGTATGATCTAATGCCGGAAGTTCAGTTTTCTGTGTTGTTTTTTCTTTTTTGCCGCGCAGGCTGAAAAATAAATTCAAAAAGATGGCGGTCAGGCTGCCGGTGATAGTGCCGTCACTGACCAGAATTCTGATTGGAGCGGGGAATTCAGCAAAAATCCCGGGGACCGTGCTGGCGCCGATGCCGAGTGCGATTGAGCATGCGATGGTCAAGAGGTGGTATTGGTTTTTGAGATCCGCTGTGCTGAGCATTTTAACGCCTGAGGCAATCACCATGCCGAACATGACAACGGTTGCGCCGCCAAGTACAGCAGCAGGAACGGCAGAAGCAAGGGCGGCAATCTTTGGTATCAGCCCGAGACAGGCAAGGATACAGCCTGCTGTAACAACGATATTTCTTGTTTTCACTTTCGTGAGCTGCAATAAGCCGGCGTTTTGCGCAAAGGTATTATAAGGAAAGGCGTTGAACAATCCGCCGATGAGAATGGCGATTCCCTCCGCCCGGTAGCCTTTGACAAGATCTTTTTCGGTTAAAGATCTGCCGCATATCTTGCCGATTGCGTAGAAAACGCCGGTTGATTCAACGATAATGACCATTCCGACGATCAGCATCGTTAAGATTGGTCCGATTTCAAATGAAGGGGCTCCGAAATAAAACGGTTTCGGGATTTGGAAGAACGGGGCTTCAGCAGCAGCAGAAAAGCTGACTTTGCCCATGAGTGCTGCTGCCGTTGTTCCGGCGGCGATTCCGATCAGAACAGACAGCGTTCGGGCAAACCCTTTGAGAAAGCGGTTGAGGACTAAGATCAGAACAAGAACGCCGACAGAGAGAAGAAGGTTTTCGAGCGAACCGTATTCGGGGTTGGCGCTGCCGTTTATTTTTTCGCCGCCGGCCATATTTTTCACACCTGCCGGAACAAGTGATAGGCCGATTAAGGTCACAACGGTTCCTGTTACGACAGGAGGGAATAACACGGTCAACTTGCCGAAAAAACGCGCAAACAAAAAGATGAATACACCGGCTGTAATGATGGAACCGTAAACCGCGTGAATGCCGTAATTGGCGCCGATTGCGATCATCGGAGTGACGGCCACAAATGAACTGCCCAGCATGACGGGAAGCCCGATCCCGATGTGTGCGCCGCGCAAGGTCTGCAAAAGCGTCGCGATGCCGCACGTTAACAGGTCAATCGCTAACAGGTAAGACAGCTGTTCAGAGGTTACATTCAGCGCCCTGCCGACAAGCAGGGGCACTAAAATCGCACCTGCATACATGGCCAGCACATGCTGAAGGCCAAGAGAAAACACCGCAAACGATCTTTGTTTCAACATAGTCCCTCCTTGTATGTAAACTTTAGTAACATGATAGCGTGCTGATTTTTGGGTGTCATTGGGTACAGTAGCTGAAAAAGACAGGCATTATTGCTGGAAGTGACGAAAAACGGTTTAGTTTGTAAGATTATGTGACGGATGCTAGCTGATCAGCCGCTGCATCCGTAAGGCCAGCCGCAAACGCATCGTCGTTTCAGGATCTTTTAAGCTTTTGCCCAGCAGATCCTCACATTTTTCAAGGCGGTAGATGACCGTATTGCGATGAACGTACAGGCGCTTTGCCGTCTCGGAGATTTGGCAGTGTGTTTCTAAATAGACGGACAGCGTATGAAGCAGGCTTTGATCCTCCTGCTGTTTTTCAGCGAGGCTTTGAAGCGTGGAGCTGTAAAACTTCTTCAAATCCTCAACCGGAAGCAGGCGGAGAAGCTCGGGCACATCTTTCGCGTGATACACCTGGATAAACTCCGTGCTTCTTGACAAATGCCCAGAGTGCAGAGCATCAGAAGCCTCTGTGAATGCGTCGGGGACGTCAATGAGCTTTTGGCATATATTGCTGATGCCAAAGGACACCGTCCGCTTAAATTGAGCTCTGACCTGTGTTTGGAACTGCTCTAAAAAGCTGATCACCGAGGCGTGCATTTCATTCCAGCTGTCTGTCGCTTCTATCAGAATAATGCCGACATTTCCTTTTATAAAAAGGTGGGGCGGAAACGGGAAGGCTGATAATTCACCTTCAAGAAAGTCGAAGACACCGTCGGAGGCGAGCTGATTTTCTGTGAAGCTGATCGAATCGTTATTCCGGTCGAGTTTGCCGGCGATGCACATGTATTTTTGATCCCAGCGCAGCTTGAATTCCTTCGCCCGGTTTTTGATTTCATCATCTGAAGAAAATGTGCGCTCAATAAAATTGCTGAAAAACTCATTGCGCGCACGCCGGCTGAATTGCTTCAGCGCATTTTCCTTCAGCAGTTCAAAGGATATTACGTTGGCCGCTTGCTCAATGGTGAGAATCAATCCTTTGTCGCCGGCATGCACCATGTCCGGTATCAGCAGGAAGCCGCAGTTTTTTTCATGATTATAAATAGGAAGGACGGAATATGTTTTCTGATCGGAGATTGCAGAAAAACAAGTGAAAAACGGCCCGGATACGGTGTTCAGGACTCTTTTTAGCTTTTCGGTCTCAATTGAGATCTGATGGGACGCAGACAGCATTTTGGCATGCTGGTCCAGAAGCAGTACGGGTATCTGAAGCAGGTCTGAGACCTTTTTGAGGAGAGATTGCAGCCCTTTGCCGCTCATAATGTGGTTTGTGAATTTTTTGTGCGCGTAAATGGCTTGCTGAAGCTCGCTGGAACGCATATCGAGAATACGGCTGAGTGTTGCATTCACAATATCGCCGAGACGGATGTGTTCCGGAAGCTCAATGATCGGAAACGCGTATGAATCCGCCAGTTCGATGATTTCTTTCGGGATATCCTCCAAGTAGCGCTTTGTTTTAATGCCGAGACCCGCGCAGCCGCGTTTTGCCATTTGCCGAATCAATTCAGATAACTGGTCCGGGTGATCCTTCAGGTGATACGCGGTGGTGACGAGCAATTCATTCTTGTGCAGGAAGTCTGCAATATCCGGTGCGTCCATCATATTGACATGCTGAACCTCTCTTTCCCCTCCTGCTTTTCCAGCGATTAAATGAGCGTTTTCAAAAGCCGGTATTCTCATCACATCAAAAATATTCATAGCGCATTCTCCTTTTCTATAAAAAGATTGGTTAAGATGAATAATTTTCAATAGGAATTCTAGCGGTTTTGCTGATGTAATACGATTATAGTAGCAGTAAACTGTTGAAAATAGAATGGATTGTGTTACATAAACTGACATGGAAAATCGTCAACCTGACATGGGGGGATCGGTATGGCTTACGATATGGTGATAAAAGGTGCGAAGGCAGTTACGCCAGATGGTGTGAAGGAAGTTGATATCGCAGTTCAAAACGGTATCATTGCCGAGGTGGGTTCTGTCATTGAAACAAGCGGGGCAGAAATCATCCAAGCAGACGGAAAGTACGTGTTTCCCGGTGCGATAGACTGCCATGTTCATTTCAATGAACCGGGCAGAGAGGACTGGGAGGGGATTGAAACAGGCTCTCAAATGATGGCGGCAGGCGGCTGCACTACCTATTTTGATATGCCGCTCAATTGCATCCCGTCAACCGTAACGGCAGAGCATCTACACGCAAAAGCTGAACTCGGCAGACAAAAATCAGCCGTGGATTTTGCGCTATGGGGCGGCCTGGTGCCCGGCCATATCGAGGACATCCGTCCGATGGCTGAAGCGGGAGCGATCGGATTTAAAGCATTTTTATCAAGATCAGGCACAGATGAGTTCCGCTCTGTTGATGAACGGACATTGCTCAAAGGCATGGCGGAAATCGCGGCAACAGGGAAAATCCTCGCTCTTCACGCGGAAAGCGACGCGCTCACAAGTTATTTGCAGATGGTTTTGGCCAATGAAGGAAAGGTGGATGCGGATGCGTACGCCGCCTCCCGTCCGGAGGAAGCTGAAGCTGAAGCGGTATATCGCACCATTCAGTATGCGAGGGTGACAGGGTGCCCGGTGCATTTTGTTCATATCAGCACGGCGAAAGCGGTTCGGCTGATCAGAGAGGCGAAACAGGAAGGGCTCGATGTTTCAGTCGAAACATGCCCGCATTATGTCTTGTTCAGCCATGACGATTTACGGGAAAAGGGCTCTGTCGCAAAATGCGCGCCTCCGCTCCGGCCGCGGGAGTCGCAGGAAGCGCTGATCGAGGCGCTCATTGCGGGGCACATTGACATGGTTTCCTCTGACCATTCCCCTTGCCGTCCATCCTTGAAGCGGGAGGATAATCTGTTTTTATCATGGGGCGGAATCAGCGGCGGGCAGTTTACTTTATTAGGGATGCTGGAACTCGCGCTTGAGCATCAGATTCCGTTTGAAACCATCGCTGAATGGACAGCGGCAGCACCTGCGCGGCGATTCGGCCTGCAGAAAAAAGGGCGGCTGGAAGCAGGGTGTGATGCGGATTTTGTGCTCGTCAGCATGGAGCCGTACACTGTCACAAGAGAATCGATGTTTGCAAAGCATAAGCTAAGCCTTTACGAAGGACATACCTTTCCCTCCCGCATTTCGGCTACATACAGCAAAGGCCGGTGCGTGTACAGTGACGGGAAGAAAGCAAAAGAAGGCATTGACGGAACGCTGGTCGTTCCTTCGTAAGCCCGGCGGATTTTACCGCCGGGTTTTTTTGATTTCCGCCCTGCTTGTTTTTAAAATTTCATCAACGTGGTATCTTTTTATAAAAAGGAGTAAAACACATTGTATGATCAAATCTTGAACATATTAACGGCATCCTGGTCGCGGCAGTCCAGTACAAAATGGACGGAAGAATGCCCGGCCAAAGGCCAGTGCGGCGTGACGGCTTTAGTCATCCAAGATGTTTACGGCGGTGACATTCTCAAAACAAAAACCGGCACAAGCTGGCATTTTTATAACCGAATAGAAGGGGAGATATACGATTTCACGAGGGAACAGTTTTCGGAGCCGGTCGTCTATCAGCATATCCCTTCTACCAGAAGTGAAGCATTTTCGGACACCAATGAACATCAATACCGGTATCTGAAAACTGCATTCAGACAAAACATGGAGACGGAAAGAGAAAAACACCTGTGATAAACTAGAGTGAGAGGTGAAGGAATGTGATTTATATCGGACTGACGGGTTGGGGGGATCATGACAGCATCTATCCGCCTAAAACGGCGGGACCGCAAAAACTGCAGGCGTATTCCTCCCATTTTCCCATCGTTGAGCTGGACGCGAGCTTTTACGCGATACAGCCCGCCCGTAATAACGAGAGGTGGGTCAAAGAGACGCCGGAAACTTTTCAATTTATCATCAAAGCATATCAAGGGATGACGGGCCATCAGCGCGGCGATATTCCTTTTGAAACGAAGGAAGAGATGTTTGAAGCGTTTAAGCTGTCATTGACGCCGTATATAGAGCATGGAAAGCTTGCCATGGTGCTGTTCCAATTCCCGCCGTGGTTTGACTGCAAGAAAGAAAACGTCGCATATTTAAGATGGTGCAGGCAGCAGATGGGTGATATCCCGTGTGCGCTTGAATTCCGCAACAGGTCATGGTTTTCCCCGCCGTTTTACGAGCAGACGCTTTCCTTTATGAAGTCGGAAGGCTGGATTCACACCATATGTGACGAGCCGCAAATCGGCGAGGGCAGCATTCCGGCCGTCCTGAAAGCAACGGATGAAGAAAAAACGCTTGTCCGTTTTCACGGACGGAACAAGCAGGGCTGGGTCAAACCTGACGGCGGGCAAAACTGGCGTGAGGTCAGATATTTATACCGCTATAATAAACAGGAACTCAAAGATTGGAAAAACAATCTTCAGGAGCTGAAAAAGCAGTCGCGCAATCTGTACGTGCTCTTCAATAATAACTCAGGCGGAGACGCCGCCGACAACGGCCTTGAGATGCTTGAAATGCTAGATATACAATATACCGGGCTTGCTCCGAAGCAGCTTGACCTATTCAGCTAGAAAAGAGGTTTCAAGACACATGTCTTATCTTATTTTAATTATATTAGGATTTATCGCAGGAACGGTCGGCAGCCTGATCGGGCTTGGGGGAGGAATTATTATTGTGCCCGCAATGCTCTATTTAAGCACGATGACTCCGTTTTTCCATGACGTAACACCGCAGACTGCCATCGGCACGTCCCTTTTGGTGATTATATTTACGGGTCTGTCATCAACTCTGGCCTATATGAAATATAAAACCGTTGATTATAAAAGCGGGCTGATCTTTTTTATCGGTTCCGGCCCGGGAAGCATCATCGGCGCGTATTTGTCTAAACTCTTTAATGCACATACGTTTTCCGTCTGGTTCGGACTTTTTATGATCTTGATTTCCATTACATTAATGCTGAAGGCGAAAGCAAAACCGGTCAATAAAGCGCATAAAGGCATGATCCGGACATTTGAGGATGAATCGGGTGAGCTTTATACATATTCGTACCGTATGTTTACCGGTATCGCGATTGCCTTTTTCGTCGGCTTATTGGGCGGTCTTTTCGGCATTGGCGGCGGCTCTCTTATGGTTCCGGCCATGATGCTGTTATTTTTGTTCCCGCCGAAAGTGGCTGTGGCGACGTCAATGCTCATTATTTTCTTATCCTCCGTGACGGGTTCCGTGTCACATATCGCAGAGGGCCATGTCAATTGGCTGTATGCGCTGTGCCTTATTCCGGGCGCATGGTTCGGCGGTAAAATGGGCGCGTGGGTCAATAAGCGGGTGCAGACGAAAACGATCGTGCTTTTCATGCGGATCGTCTTGATTTTGATCGGCTGTGAATTGATTTATCAAGGGATATTCAGCTAAAAGGTAGGAGAGATGGTATGTTAGAGAAGCTCCGTTTATATCATACGAATGATTTGCACAGCCATTTCGAAAATTGGCCGAAAATCGTACATTATATTGAGCAGAAGAAACATGAGCATGAAAAAGACGGGGAGGAAACACTCGTTTTCGACATCGGCGACCATATGGACCGATTTCAAATGATAACGGAAGCGACCTTCGGCAAAGCGAATGTCGACTTGTTAAACCGTCTTGAGATTGATGCGGCCGCCGTCGGGAATAATGAAGGAATTACGCTGCCTCATGAAGAACTGGCGGATTTATATAATCATGCCGCGTTTCCCGTCATAGTGTCCAACCTGTTTGACGCGGACGGACAGCGGCCGGAATGGGCCGAGCCATACGTGATCAAAACGCTGAAAAACGGGATGACCGCAGGCATACTCGGCGTCACGGTGCCGTATTATCCCGTCTATCAAAAGCTTGGCTGGACGGTGACGGATGCGGAAAAAAGCATTCAAGAATCGCTTGACGATATCAAGGGCAAAGCGGATATCATCATTCTGCTTTCGCATTTAGGTTTGATCGATGACCGGGCCGCAGCGGAAAAATTCCCCGATATTGATGTCATTCTTGAATCGCATACGCACCACCTTCTTGAGGACGGCCAGGACATAAACGGCGTATTGCTTGCCTGTGCGGAGAAATACGGGAACTATGTCGGCTGTGTCGAGCTGACGATCGAAAGCGAATCAAGAACCATCGTCAGCAAACAGGCATCTGTGCAGAAAATGGCTGATTGGCACGGTGAATCTGAAGATACGGCGGCTTATCTGAAAGAGAAAGAACGGGAAGCGGAAAACCTGCTTTCCGTACAAGTCGCCGATCTGAATGAAGAAGCCGGCGTGAAGTGGTTTGAAGAATCGCCCCTTCCGCTTCTTTTAGCCGAAGCGCTGAAAAGCTGGTGCGGCTGTGAAGTCAGCATGGTGAATTCAGGTGTCATTTTGGGGCCTTTAAGAAAGGGGCCTGTCACAAAGCTTGATCTGCACCGCATCTGCCCGCATCCGATCAATCCGGTCGCCGTGCGTCTTTCAGGCAGGGAACTTCAAGAAACAATCAGCCAGGCTGCCTCTGAAAAAATGGAGCAGCTGCGGATTAAAGGCCTCGGCTTCCGCGGAGAAGTCATGGGCAGGATGGTATATGCCGGAGCAGAGGTGCAGACTGACATTCTTGAAGACGGGGTGACGCACCTCATCAATGTGAAAGTGAACGGAGAAGAGCTTGATCCGGACCGGATATACTCGGTTGCCGTTCTCGACATGTTCACACTCGGCAAACTGTTCCCTGAGATCCGTGATTCGAAAGAAAAACAATACTTTATGCCGGAGTTTTTAAGAGATCTGCTCGCCTGGAAGCTTGCGCAGCAGCCGTAATGTCAGAGGTGTTCGTTCGCCGGTCCATTTCTGCCGCGGGCACTTGAATGAAGGAAAGCGTGACTTTTTAAGAGTAAAAATAAATTACTATGTCCCCTCTTACAAGCATACATTGTGATATGTAAGGGGGGATTTTTCTTGCCTAGATACCGGAGCACTCTTCGCAAGAGAGGGCCTTTGCCTTTTCGGTATGTGCTTCTTCTGTCGTTTGCTTTTTTTATCATATCGACGGTCATCAGCCTTTGGATGATCAACTCCTCAATTAAACCGGTGCTGATGAACATCGGAGAAATGGAAACAAAAAGGGTGGCGACAGAGGTCATTACAGAATCCATTGAAGAATACATGTCTCACAGCGACAATGTGAAAGATATGGTCGATATGAAAACGGATGAAAACGGAAAAGTCACAACGATGGATTTTAATACACAAGTGGTCAACAGCATGAAGGCGAAAGTGACAAAGCAGCTTCAGGCTCATCTGAAGGAAGCGGAGTCGAACAATAAGCAGCATGAAACAGAAAAAGGCGCCAAAACGGCCGATGCAATTATGATTAACATCCCTTTAGGGCAGGTCACGGGAAACAGCATTCTTGGGAATCTCGGGCCGAAAATCCCCGTGCGCTTTAACTTGATCGGCGATGCGTTAACTGACGTGAAAACAAAAATAAAGCCGTACGGCATCAACAATGCCCTGATTGATATCAGTATTTTCGTGGAGATTAAAGTGAAGGTGATTATCCCGTTTGCCAGCAAGACATCAGTCGTGACAAATAATATTCCGGTCTCCATTAAAGCCATTCAAGGAGAGGTGCCTCAGTTTTATAACGGAAGCGGCGGATCAGGTGTGACGCCTTCCGTTCAGCTGCCGAATGAAAAAAAGGAGAAAGACAAATAAAGACACACAGCCGCATTCTCTTCTGGCGGCTGTGTGTTTACTTTTTCCTGCGGATTTCTTTCCGTTCCCATGCCCTTAAATGAGGATACGGGTCAAAAGACCATTCCGCTCTGCCGTTATCTTTATACATCCCGTAGTGAAGATGCGGCGGAAATTTTCCCGCGGTGCCGGGCGGGCCGTAGCCGGAGCTTCCGACAGAACCGATCACCTCACCGGGTTTGACGATCTGGCCTTTATGAATGCCTTTTGCAAAGCCGTTCAGGTGAGCGAAGTAGTGATACGTGTTATTGATATCCCTGATGCCGATTCTCCAGCCGCCGAAGCGGTTCCAGCCTTTCATTTCGACAATCCCGTAGCAGGTCGATCTGACGGGGAGCCCGTAACGAGCGAACAGATCCGTTCCTTCGTGAATCCGGCGCCCGCCGAACCCCCGCGCGGCTCCCCAAGTGCTGCGGTAGCTGTAATCCGTCTTTACGGGAAGCGGAAAGGCGTGCTCTCCGAGGTCAAGGCGGCCGAATGTCTTAAACAGTGTCATGAATTCGGTGATAATGCCGACCGTCTGATCACGGCGGTAATAATTCCAGAGGCCGATGCGGATATGGTCAAGATCCGTTCCGAATCCCGCTAAGTACTGTGCAAATGTATAAAGGATATCCTCATCATTGCTTACCTCGGCTTTTCCGTCACCGTCGCCGTCCAGGCCGATGCCGTCAAATACTTTAATACTGAGGGGCGCATCGTCCTTAGGATTTGGATTTTCAGGCCCGCTCCACAAATGATCCGGAATATAAATGCTGATGATTCCCGCTTTTTCAGGCAGATCCTTTCGGTTCGAGCGGACATTTTCTTCATATTGATCAACCGCCGCAAGCACATACCAAGGAATCTGTGTGACCGCCTCGGCTTTGCGGTACAATTGCATCCGTCCGTCGTAAACAGAAGCCGATTGTTCTTTTCCGCTTGCAGCCGGACAGAAAACGGATAAAAGGAGAAGAGCAGATAACAGAACTTTCACAACATGATCTCCTTTCAGGATTGAATACAAATAGTTTGCGGCAACAATCCGAGAAAATGTAAGTAATTCTCTTCCCTTGTCGAGAAATTTTTCCTATGTTAAAGTGACTTATGAATAGAAATCCGCGAGTTTTATATCCATCGTGAAAGAGAAATTTTTCGCACATAAACATGAATAAAGGGATAATGGAGATGATGGGGAAATGGCAAAGAAAGACGAGCATCTGAGAAAGCCGGAATGGCTCAAAATAAAGCTGAACACGAATGAAAACTATACGGGTCTCAAAAAATTAATGCGTGAAAATAATCTGCATACCGTATGTGAAGAAGCAAAATGCCCGAACATCCATGAATGCTGGGCTGTCAGACGTACGGCGACATTCATGATTCTCGGTTCCGTCTGTACGAGAGCATGCCGCTTCTGCGCTGTCAAAACGGGTCTGCCGACTGAGCTGGATCTGCAGGAGCCGGAACGCGTAGCTGATTCGGTTGCGCTGATGAACTTAAAGCACGCCGTCATCACCGCCGTGGCGCGTGATGATCAGAAAGACGGCGGAGCAGGCGTCTTTGCGGAAACGGTCCGGGCGATCCGCAGAAAAAGCCCGTTCACGACGATTGAAGTGCTGCCATCCGATATGGGCGGAAATTACGACAACCTGAAAACATTAATGGATACCCGTCCTGATATTCTGAACCACAACATTGAAACCGTGCGCCGCCTGACACCGAGAGTCCGCGCCCGTGCAACATATGACCGTTCTTTAGAATTCTTGCGCCGTGCGAAAGAAATGCAGCCTGACATCCCGACGAAATCAAGCATTATGATCGGTCTCGGCGAAACGAAGGAAGAAATTATTGAAGTGATGGACGACCTGCTTGCGAACAAAGTCGACATCATGGCGATCGGCCAATACTTACAGCCATCCAAAAAACATTTAAAAGTTCAAAAATATTATCATCCGGACGAATTTGCCGAACTGAAAGAAATCGCGATGCAAAAAGGCTTCAGCCACTGTGAAGCAGGCCCGCTTGTCCGTTCTTCCTATCACGCGGATGAACAAGTAAACGAAGCGTCTAAAAAACGCCAGGCCCAAGCATAATATAAGCCGAAAAAACCCAAAACACCGCAGGTTTTGGGTTTTTTGTGATGGAGCCGTTTCAGCCGAAAAAAAGTCATTCTTGAATAAGGACCGTCTGAACCGCTAAACTGGATATAAAAGGGAAAAATCTTCTCCGCAATCCGAAGCGTCTCATTTTGCAATTGATGCACAGAAGTCAATGAATTATGATAGTAAAGAGTGATAAAAGAGGTGAAGACATGATTCTTATTCAAAATGCCGAGTTTGAACTCGTACATGATTTTAAAAACGGCTTTAATGAAGAAGCGTTCAAAGCCCGCTATTCGGACATATTAAATAAATATGATTACATTGTGGGGGACTGGGGATACAGTCAGCTGCGGCTCAAAGGCTTCTTTGATGACCAGAATCAAAAAGCAACCTTTGAAACGAAAATCAGCACATTGGACGAATACATTTACGAATACTGCAATTTCGGCTGCGCGTATTTTGTTCTTAAACGAATCAGAAAATAATTGATGCAGAAGGGGATGCTGTCACGTGTATTTTGTTGACAGAAATAATATCGAACAAACACTCCGTTTTTTTGAGAATCAGCTGGCGCTGTTTGACAGCACGCCGGCTTGGCAGAGCGAGATCGAAAAAAGAGCGCTTGAGCGGATCAGCCATCTTATGATCGAATGCATTCTCGATGTCGGAAATGATATGATTGACGGCTTTATCATGCGCGATCCGGGAAGTTATGACGACATCATGGATATTCTGACGGACGAAAAGGTGGTAGCTGAGGAAGAAGGAAATAAGCTGAAGCAATTGATCTCTTCCAGAAAGCAGCTTGTTCAGGAATATCAGCACGCCGATCATCAGGAGCTGTTTACACTGATCTCGTCAACCAGAGACGTGCTGAAAGCCTTTCCGGCCCGCGTAAGAACCTACCTTGAAACAGAGTTAGGCCCTGTTTCCGCATTTAAATAACAACAAGTGAGAAAATCCACAGGAGTGTTGAGTATGAAGGATTATAAAGGATATTTGATTGATTTGGACGGCACAATGTACAACGGGACGGAAAAAATCGAAGAAGCGTGTGAATTCGTGAGAACGCTTAAAGCGCGCGGCATTCCGTATTTATTCGTGACGAACAATTCCTCCCGGACGCCGAAGCAGGTGGCGGACAAGCTGATGAGCTTTGACATTCCGGCCTCTGAAGAACAGGTCTTCACAACAAGCATGGCGACTGCGCAGCATATCGCCCAGCAGAAAAAAGATGCGTCGGTATATGTGATCGGCGAAGAAGGCATCCGCCAGGCCATCGAAGAAAACGGGCTGAGCTTCGGAGAAGAAAACGCGGACTTTGTCGTTGTGGGAATTGACCGCGGCATTACATATGAAAAGTTGGCAACGGGATGTCTGGCGATCAGAAACGGCGCCCGGTTTATTTCAACAAACGGCGACGTCGCCATTCCGACTGAAAGAGGGCTTTTGCCGGGGAACGGCTCACTGACATCCGTTTTGACAGTGTCCACGGGCGTCGAGCCTGTCTTTATCGGCAAGCCTGAATCCATTATTATGGAACAGGCGATGCGTGTGCTCGGAACGGATATTTCCGAAACACTCATGGTCGGCGATAACTATGCAACGGATATTATGGCCGGCATCAATGCGGGCATGGATACGCTGCTCGTTCATACCGGAGTGACAAAGCGTGAGCATATGGCCGGTTACGATCAGAAGCCGACATATGCGATTGACTCTTTAACTGAATGGATTGAACATCTATAAAAAAGGGACGGCCATGACGGCCGTCCTTATTCTGTATTCCTGGCGCTGTGGGCAAGCCGGCTTGAAGCCGCTGCTGCGATTGCGCCGACGATATCATCAAGAAACGTATGGCATTCACCCGTTGATTTATCATTTAAACGCCCGAGAATGCCGGGTTTTTCTTTGTCAATATAACCGTAATTCGTAAAGCCGATCGAGCCGTATATATTCACGATAGAGAAGGCGAGCACCTCGTCAACCCCATACAGGCTTTCATCAATCGCCAAAATGGTCTGAAGCGGTTCAGACAGCTTTTTTTGTTCGGCGAGCACATCTAATTCTATTCCCGTTAAAATCGCGTTTTGCACCTCGCGTTTCGCGATGACGCGGTCCACATTGAGCCTGCATACCTCCATCGTCAAATCAGGATGATATTTTTTCTGAAGGAAATACACAAGCTCGGCAATATCATCCGTCTCAACTCCCCGTTCATGTAAACGCGCTCTGGCGACAGCTTCCACCTGATTCAGTTGTTCCTTTTCTGACATTTGCTTCACCCAATCTTTTTTTACTAGTTTATACAGCATCCTTCCGATGTGTACGATGTTTCTCCTCTTCATTCAAAGGAATACAATATGTATTCATAATTCCGCCGGCGTATGACTACGATGTGAATAGCTCTAATTTTTCAGGCAGGTGATTATGATGAAAAGCATCATTAAAGAAAAATACGGCATCCATGTCAGACAACTTTCCGTTTATCAGAAATACCAATGCTTCCAGACGCCTAATTCCTTCTTTCTTATTATTCCCGTCTCCGGCTTTTCGCAATCAGAGCTGACGGAGCTTTATTACATGAGTCAGTATTTACAAGAACAAAGTGACCCATACGTTTCAGTGTTTATCTTTACGAAGGAAGGAGAACTGACCTTTGAGGACGAAGGCAAAACATATGCACTCTTAAAAGCGCCGATTCCCGTCTCAAACCGGTCGTTTTCTGTCGGAGGGGAGCTTGCTGAATTCCACAGAAAAGGGCGGGGTTTTCCTTATGAAGTGAAAGAAGCGGGCAGAATCGGCCAATGGAAAGACTTATGGGGAAAACGGGTGGATCAGCTGGAATCATTTTGGATGCAGAAAATTCATATGTCTCCGCTTGAACCGTTCGAAAAGAAAATGATCGAAGCATTTCCTTATTATTCAGGCTTAGCGGAAAATGCCATTCAATATTTAGTGGATACGGAGCTGGATGACAATCCCGGCGCGGAAGACTCGGGGACGATCTGCCATCAGCGGATGGAGCGGGATACCTGGTCGGCTGATTCATTGATCCGCATTCCGGGCGATTGGGTATTCGACCATGCCGCCCGTGATATTGCGGAATATATGCGCAGCACGTATTTGTATCATCGTGACGACTTGCTCAATGACGGGTTTTTATTTTTGCAGGAATATGAGCAAGTTACGCCGTTATCCTCCTTTTCCAAACGCCTGTTTTACAGCCGCCTGCTGTTTCCGCTCCATTTTTTCGAGACGGTGGAGAGCTATTACATCTCCGATGAGTCTGAAAAGCATTTTTATGAAGAGCAGCTGGACTACATTCTTGCCGACTGCACCCGTTATGAACAGTTTTTGCAGACATGTCACGACATGCTGAATGTCAGAGCGGCGCAGGTTTTTGTCCCGCCTGTCGCCTGGCTCGGAAAAGGAAGCATTTCGTAAGAAAATATAACGCAAAAATATTTAGAAAATAGAGAATCTTGTCATATCAGTGTGTTAAGCGTTTTCATGACCGCGAAATCAATATTCAGCCGCTTGTCAAAACAAAAGCGGGCTTATATAATATTTGTAACTTAAATGTCTGTGAAGGGTTAACAATTGTCCTTTTCAAGTGGACAAAAGGAAGAAAGGTGGAGTTTCTCTTTGGAAGCAATTCGTATTGGACTGTTAGGACTGGGAACCGTGGGAAGCGGTGTCGTCAAAATTATACAAGATCATCAGGATAAGCTTATGCACCAGGTCGGCTGTCCGGTGACGATCAAAAAAGTGCTAGTTAAAGATATTGATAAAAAACGAGACGCAGACCTGCCGAAAGAAGTGCTGACGACGGAAGTCTATGATGTGATCGATGACCCTGAGGTCGATGTGATTATTGAAGTCATCGGCGGTGTCGAACAGACGAAGCAATACTTGCTCGACGCCTTGAAAGCGAAAAAACATGTCGTGACAGCAAATAAAGATCTGATCGCTGTGTACGGCTCAGAGCTTTTAGCCGCCGCAAAGGAAAATGGCTGTGACTTGTATTATGAAGCGAGTGTCGCCGGCGGAATTCCGATTTTACGTACACTCGAAGACGGGCTTTCCTCTGACCGGATTACAAAAATGATGGGAATCGTCAATGGAACGACGAACTTCATCTTAACGAAAATGATTAAAGAAAAAAGCCCGTATGAAGAAGTGCTGAAGGAAGCGCAGGATCTCGGATTCGCGGAAGCGGACCCGACCGCCGATGTAGAAGGACTCGATGCCGCACGCAAGATGGCGATTTTAGCCCGTCTCGGTTTCTCTATGAATGTCGACTTGGACGATGTCAAAGTAAAAGGGATTTCCCGCATTACGGATGAAGACATCAGCTTCAGCAAACGGCTCGGCTACACAATGAAGCTGATCGGCATCGCCCAGCGTGATGACAATAAAATCGAGGTCAGCGTTCAGCCGACACTGCTCCCTGATCATCATCCGCTCGCTGCGGTGCATAACGAGTTTAATGCCGTTTACGTATACGGAGAAGCTGTTGGAGAAACGATGTTTTACGGCCCTGGCGCCGGAAGCATGCCGACTGCGACATCAGTCGTTTCCGATCTGGTCGCGGTTATGAAAAACATGCGTCTCGGCGTAAACGGAAACAGCTTTGTCGCCCCGCAGTATGAAAGAAATCTGAAGCAGCCGTCAGATATCTACGCCCAACAGTTTTTAAGAATTCACGTCAAAGACCAGGTCGGCTCTTTTTCAATAATCACATCCGCCTTTTCAGAGCGCGGCGTAAGCTTTGAAAAAATTCTGCAGCTGCCGATCAAAGGCCGCGATGATCTTGCGGAAATCGTGATTGTCACGCATCATACATCAGAAGAAGATTTCAGCGACATTCTGCAAAACTTAAATGATCTCGAAGTCGTACAGGAAGTAAAAAGCACATATCGCGTAGAAGGGAACGGTTGGAGCTAATGTGGAAAGGACTCATCCATCAATATAAAGAATTTCTGCCGGTGACGGAACAAACGCCGGCCCTGACATTGCATGAAGGAAATACGCCGCTGATTCATCTTCCGAAGCTTTCCGAAAAGCTCGGAATTGAGCTGCATGTGAAAACGGAAGGCATTAATCCGACGGGATCTTTTAAAGATCGCGGCATGGTCATGGCGGTCGCCAAAGCGAAAGAAGAAGGCAATGATACGATCATGTGCGCTTCAACAGGCAACACATCCGCGGCGGCTGCGGCATACGCCGCGAGAGCAGGCATGAAATGCATTGTCATCATTCCGGACGGAAAAATCGCCTTCGGAAAGCTTGCGCAGGCTGTCATGTACGGAGCGGAAATCATCGCGATCGACGGAAACTTTGACGACGCGCTGGCCATCGTCCGGTCGATTTGTGAAAAATCTCCGATTGCATTAGTGAATTCGGTAAACCCTTACCGGATTGAAGGGCAGAAAACAGCGGCCTTTGAAGTATGCGAACAGCTCGGCGGAGCGCCGGACATTCTGGCGATCCCGGTAGGAAACGCCGGGAATATTACGGCCTACTGGAAAGGGTTCAAAGAATACCATGAGAAAAACGGCACCGGACTTCCGAAGATGCGCGGTTTTGAGGCGGAAGGTTCTGCAGCCATCGTTCGCGGCGAGGTCATTAAAAATCCCGAAACCGTTGCGACGGCAATCCGGATCGGGAACCCTGCCAGCTGGGACAAAGCCGTGCTTGCAGCGGAAGAATCAGCCGGAAAAATTGATGAAGTCACAGATGGAGAAATCCTTCACGCTTATCAGCTGATTGCCCGTGAAGAAGGCGTATTTGCAGAGCCGGGCTCCTGTGCATCCATCGCCGGCGTTTTAAAACAGGTGAAATCCGGTGAAATTCCAAAAGGAAGCAAGGTTGTCGCAGTCTTGACCGGAAACGGCCTGAAAGATCCGAACACGGCTGTAGACGTATCTGAGATAAAACCGATCACGCTGCCGACAGATGAAGACAGTATTCTCGAATACTTAAATGGAGCGGCGCGTGTATGAATGAGGCGGAGATGCTGTTTTCCATTACGGTTCCGGGAAGCACCGCCAACTTAGGACCGGGCTTTGATTCCGTCGGGATGGCGCTCAGCAGATATTTGAAGCTTTCGGTTTTCCGAAATGATGAATGGACGTTTTCGGCGGAGACGGAAACTGTCGCGGGCATCCCTCAAGGAACGGACAACCTCATCTATCAAGTCGCCAAACGGACGGCTGACCGCTATCAGAAAGAGCTGCCGCCCGCGCATGTCAAGGTGTGGAGTGACATCCCCCTTGCGCGGGGCCTCGGCAGCAGCGCAGCCGCTATCGTCGCCGCCATTGAGCTTGCCGATGAGTTATGCGGCCTGCAGCTGCCGGAAAGCGACAAGCTGCACTTAGCCAGTCTTGAAGAGGGGCACCCTGATAATGCCGCCGCTTCTCTCGCAGGAGGGCTTGTGATCGGCCTTCATGAAGAAGATGAAACACATATCGTGCGTACAGCCGAAGCGGATATCGACGTTGTTGCGGTTATTCCGTTTTACGAAGTTCTGACCAGGGACGCAAGAGACGTCCTCCCGAAAGAACTGCCGTACCGCGGCGCCGTTAAAGCAAGCGCCGTCAGCAACCTTCTTGTTGCTGCGATCATGTCAAATGACTGGGCGCTCGCGGGGAAAATGATGAGAAAAGATATGCTGCATCAGCCGTACCGCGCCATGCTTGTTCCTGAGCTTTCGAAGGTGGAGCATGCGGCAGAAATGAAAGGCGCTTATGGGACGGCGCTGAGCGGAGCGGGCCCGACGATTCTTGTCCTGACTGCAAAAGGAAAAGGAGAAGAGATGAGAAGCCACCTTTCTCAGCATTTTCCGCACTGTGAGATTGCGTCGCTTACCGTCCCGTCAGAAGGAAGCGTAATCGAACGGAATCCTTTAAAGCAAATGAAAAGTGTATAATGGTAAAAAGCGTTCTTCCCATCAGAGAAGGACGCTTTCTTTTTCTGGAGAAGGATTTTTATTTAGGGAAGCGAAATAAAAGAGAAAAGGAGGAGAAGCGATTGAAAAAACTTATAACCGAGGAGGACATTGCGTCTCTCGTATCCGTGACAGATCCCCAATACGCCCCTGACGGCAGACGGGCCGCATACGTCCGGACAACTGTCAATGATAAACGGGACTCTTATTCCTCAGCCATTATGGTGTACGACACAGAATCGGGCGCCTCAAAACCGTGGACATTCGGAAGCGGTAAAAATACAAGCCCGCGGTGGTCGCCTGACGGACGGCGCCTTGCTTTTATTTCTGACAGGGAGGATGGCGTCCCTCAGCTGTACATCGTAGACACTGCCGGGGGAGAGGCGGAAAAGGCGTCTGATATCCCTTGGGGCGTGACAGATCCGATATGGGCTCCCGACGGCAGATCCGTGCTTGTGTCCGTCAGTCTGACATCAGCGGAGCGCGCCGATGAGAAAGAAAAAAAGAAGCATGACGAATATGAGCCAATCGACATTCAGTCATTAACATATAAACGTGACGGGAAGGGCCTGCTCAATGGCAGCCGGACACAGCTTGTGCTGATTCATCTTGAAACGGGGGAGATTCAGCAGCTGACAGACCATGAAGCGGATCATGATGACGCGGCATTTTCACCGGATGGCAAGCAGATTGCGTTTACCGCCAATTTATGCGATCCCGGTGACGCCGGAAAGCCGAGCGATGTCTACCTGATGAATCTGGCAGACGGCGATCTCAAACAGATTACCCCGCACAGCGGTTCTTTCGGCTCCTGCGTGTTTTCACCGGATGGTTCTTATATCGCGATGCTGGGCCATGAGAATGAATTTCGCAACGCGACCTTAGAAAAAGCGTGGCTGTACGATGTGAAAAATGAGCGGCTGTCCTGCTTAACCGACATGCTGGATGTTCATTTGAGCGATGCGCTTATTGCCGATTCTCTCATAGGAGGAGTGACGCCCCGGCCGGTTTGGACAAATGACGGGCAGGGATTTTACGTCCTCGGGAGCGAGCAGGGAAGCACCGGCATTTATTATATCTCGATTGACGGCCTCGTATATCCGATTCGATTAGAAGAAGAGTATGTGAACGGTTTTGCTTTTCATCCCGATCAGAAAAGCTGTATCGCCGTAATTGCCAAACCTGCCCGGCCTTCTGAGCTTTACAGCATTTCATTTGAAAACGGTAAAGAGAAGCAATTGACAGACAACAATGATTGTTTTACAGAGGACCGCATCATATCCGTGCCGGAGAAGCTGCAATATGAAACGAAAGACGGACTGACGGTGCACGGCTGGTTTTTAAAGCCCGCGGCTTTTGAAGAAGATCAAACTTATCCCCTCATTCTATACATACACGGCGGGCCTCACATGATGTACGGGCATACGTATTTTCATGAATTCCAAGTGCTGGCCGCGCAAGGATATGCTGTCGTCTATGTCAACCCGAGGGGAAGCCACGGCTATGGACAGGATTTCGTCAATCGTGTCAGAGGCGATTACGGAGGCGGAGATTATCGTGATGTCATGCAGGCGGTGGATGAAGCCATTCAGGCGTATCCGTTTATTGACAGCAGCCGTCTCGGCGTGACGGGCGGAAGCTACGGAGGGTTTATGACAAATTGGATTGTCGGGCAGACCGGCCGTTTTAAAGCAGCCGTCACGCAGCGCTCCATTTCAAATTGGTTCAGTTTCCACGGTGTCAGCGATATCGGCTTCTTTTTTACCGACTGGCAGCTTGGCCATGATCTGTTTGAGGAAGCGGATAAGCTTTGGGACCGTTCACCTGTAAAATATGCGTCCCGCGTTTCAACGCCGCTTCTCATCCTGCACGGCGAGCGTGATGACCGCTGTCCGATAGAACAGGCTGAGCAGCTCTTTATCGCGTTGAAGAAGCTGAACAAAGCGACGGCGTTCATCCGATTTCCGAAGGCCACACATGAGCTGTCGAGAAGCGGCCATCCGGAACAGCGGATCAAGCGCATCCGTTATATTTATTCATGGTTTAATGACTATCTCCAAAAATAAAATAAAAAACCAGGCTGTCATCAGCCTGGTTTTGTTATTAAAATACTTGTTCTACTTCAACGACACCCGGCACTTCTTCAAGAAGGGCGCGTTCGATTCCGGCTTTCAGCGTAATCGTTGAACTTGGGCAGCTGCCGCATGCGCCAAGGAGACGAAGCTTTACAATGCCTTCGTCAACGTCGACAAGCTCACAGTCACCGCCGTCACGAAGCAGAAACGGGCGTAATTTATCCAATACTTCCTGTACTTGCTCTTTCATTTCAACCTCAGTCATGAGATTCGCTCCTTTCATATGCATAAAACCATTATATTCACAGTAACGGTAAAAATCTAATGTTTGGTTTGCAATGCTGCTTTCTTCATTATAGCATATTTAAACTTGAACATAAAAACCGTTTTTTATACAAAAGCTGCCCCGTCCTTTGTATACTGGTGGAAAGGGGATGATAAACATGACAAAGCCGGTGACGCTCAGTGTTTACGGCGCTGAAACGCTCTGCGCAAGCTGCGTAAATATGCCGAGCGCCAAAGATACGTTTGAATGGCTGGAGGCGGCGCTGAAACGGAAATATCCGGAGCAGCCTTTTAACATGCAGTATATTGATATTGACACACCGCCTCAGCAAAAAGAGACAAAAGAGCTTGCGGAGCGAATCAGAAACGATGAATTTTTCTATCCGCTTGTGCTGGTGGAAGATGTGATTGTAGGAGAAGGGAATCCGCATTTAAAAGATATATATGAAGAAATGGAAAAGCGCGGCTATGTAGCGGGCTCATAAAAACGGCCGCTGATCGCAATCAGCGGCTTTTCCATTATCAGCCGTTATGATGCTTGTACATCCATAAAAGGCCTGATTTTAACAGGCGCGGCACACGCCCGATCAGCGGACGGTCGTTGACAAGACCGAAACCCGCTTTTTTTCCGAGTGAGCCGAGGACACCTTTCAGCTTAAATTGCGGCATTGTTTCCGGCAGCTCTTCATTGTTCCAGCGTTTCAAAAGAACCTGCACAATTTGCTCCGCCTGCGCTTCAGCAAGCTGAGCGCTCGGCGCATGAGGAAGGCTTGCGCAATCACCGACGACGTAAACATGCTCATCGCCCGGAAGGTTATGGTGCGGTGTCAAAACGATGCGGCCTTGCGGATCTTTTTCAGCGTCCAGTTCTCTGACGGCTCTATTCGGCTGAATTCCCGCCGTCCACACGATGGCATCGGCCGGTATTGCTTCGTCATGATTATAAACGATACCGTCTTCCACTTTTGTAATATTCGCATTATTGATAATGGTGACGCCGTGCTCTTCAAACCATTTTTGAACGTATTTGCTGAGCCTTTTCGGAAAGCTTGATAAAATCAGATCGCCCCGGTCAAATAATATAATCTTCAGATCGTCACGGCTCTCTCTTAATTCACTGGCAAGCTCCACGCCGCTTAATCCCGCTCCGACGATAGCGACAGATGCATTGGCGCCGAGGTTGTTCAGCTTTTGATAGGCTTCGCGTGACTGGTCAATGGTTTGAATGCTGTAAGTATGTTCCGGCGCGCCGGGCACGTTATGATACTTATCCTCGCAGCCCAGTCCGATCACCGCGTCATCGTAAGAAATCGGTTCGCGGTCATGAAACAGAACTTGTTTGTTTTTCGTGTCGATGGAAGCCACCTCACCGTATTGAACATCCAGATTCGGATGCTCTGGAAAGGACACTCTGATATGATGATCAGAAATCGTGCCGGCGGCGAGCGCATAATATTCTGTTTTTAAGCAGTGATACGGGTTTCTGTCAATCAGCGTGATGGATGTATCTGACGGAAGCTGGTTCGGCAATAAACGGTGCAGCACCCGCATGTTCCCGTAACCCCCGCCGATCAAGACCAATTTTTTCATAATGATTCCCCTTTTGCCCGAAAAATATGGTAGTCAATGTTGTTACAAAATAACGAACTATGTAAAATAACATCTAGAATTATATCGAATTTGATCTAAAACCACAATAATAGTTTTAAAATAACCTACAAATTGACCAGAAAACGCTTAATAGTAAAACCTTTAACCTGAATTAATATGTTACGATAACATTGAGTGTGAAACCGGATCTTTGACGAATAGAGGGAATTCCGTTAGGATAAGGTACATATGTGAGGTGAAACCGCATGAATCCGATGATTGAATTCTGTGTCAGCAATTTAGCGCGCGGTTCCCAGGAAGCACTTGAGATCTTAGAGAAGGATCCGAACTTGGACGTGCTTGAATACGGCTGTTTAAGCTATTGCGGGAAATGCATGGAGTCCCTGTTCGCCTTGGTTAACGGCGAAGTGGTCACGGGAGGCACGCCTGCTGAATTGGTTGACAACATATATACATTCATAGAAGAAAATCCGATGTTTTAATCAGAGGCTCCGAACGGGCCTCTTTTTTTATGCGCCCCGGGATTTGGCAAAATAAAAAATTTGTAGACAGCAAAAATAAATATTGTTATCTTAATAAAGACTTTTTTTAAATAAAATTTTAGAGGTGGATTCATTGAATATCGTTTGGGGGCTGCTTGGGGCAGTTGCTATATTAGCCATTGCTTTTTTGTTATCAGAGAAGAAAAGCAAAATTAAACTGCGAACCGTCATTGTCGGTTTATGTTTACAAATGGCCTTCGGATTCATCGTATTAAAGTGGGACGCCGGCCGGGCCGTATTTTTATGGTTCTCAAGCCGTGTGCAGCTTCTCATTGATTATGCGAACGAAGGCATCAGCTTTATTTTTGGCCCGCTGTTAAAAGTGGGCAGCAGCCCGGCTTTCGCGCTGAGTGTTCTGCCGGTCATTATCTTTTTCTCAGCGCTGATTGCCGTTTTGTATCACCTGAAAATCATGCAGCTTATTTTTCGCGTCATCGGAGGCGGACTGTCAAAGCTTCTTGGGACAAGCAGAACAGAATCGCTTGCGGCGGCTGCGAATATTTTTGTCGGACAGTCTGAATCACCGCTTGCCATTAAACCGCTGATTGCGGGATTGACCCGTTCCGAGCTGTTTACGATTATGACGAGCGGCCTTTCGGCTGTAGCGGGTTCGACGCTTTTCGGATACGCCCTGTTAGGCATTCCGATCGAGTACTTGCTGGCGGCCAGCTTCATGGCGGCTCCTGCCGGTCTCGTGTTCGGAAAAATATTAATACCGGAAACAGAAAAAACGCAGACGGTTAAAGGTGACTTTAATATGGACGAAGAAGGCGAAGGCGCCGCTAATGTGATCGATGCCGCGGCAAAAGGCGCGTCCACCGGCCTTCAAATTGCGCTAAACGTCGGCGCCATGCTGCTTGCGTTTGTCGCGCTCATCGCCGTAGTGAACGGAATTCTCGGCGGAATCGGCGGCTGGTTCGGTTTCAAACATATTACATTAGAATCCATTCTCGGTTACGTGTTTTCACCGATCGCATTTGTTATCGGAGTTCCTTGGCATGAAGCGCTCGGAGCGGGAAGCTATATCGGACAAAAGCTTGTGCTGAATGAGTTTGTCGCTTATTCCAACTTCGGTCCACATATTGCGGACTTTTCTAAAAAAACGTCTACGATTATCAGCTTTGCGCTGTGCGGATTCGCCAACTTCTCTTCCATTGCGATCATGCTCGGCACATTGGGCGGTTTGGCCCCAAGCCGCCGTTCGGACATCGCGCGCCTCGGGTTAAGAGCGGTTATTGCGGGAACACTCGCTAACCTTCTCAGCGCGGCGATTGCCGGTATGTTTATTTAGTAAACGATAAAAGCTCCCTGCATATGCAGGGAGCTTTTATGTATGAAAAACGGGGGATATTTGTATTGTGTCCGAGGGGAAGAGCTTTTATACTAAGTAAAAGAAAAAAAGTTGGAGGCCGATATGAATTCATTCCGTTTTACCAAGATGCACGGTCTTGGAAACAGTTATATATATGTTAATCAATTCGAAGAACAGCTGCCGGAAGAACGGCTGGCTGAGATTGCCGTTAAAGTGTCCAGCATTCATACGGGCATCGGTTCTGACGGCATGATCCTCATCTGTCCGTCAGAAAAAGCGCCCGTCAAAATGCGGATTTTTAATAATGACGGTTCAGAAGGAAAAAATTGCGGCAACGGCCTTCGCTGTGTGGCAAAGTACGCATACGAACATAAGCTGACAGAAGAAACGTCCTTTTTCATTGAGACGCTTTCAGGTCTTGTGAAAGCAGACATTACGGAGGACAACGGGATTGTGCGTGAAGTCGCCGTTGATATGGGCGAACCCCGCCTGACCAAAAAAGAGCTGCCGATGCTCGGCAATGAAGATGAACGGACGATCGATGAGACCTTTGTTTTTGGAGAGACGGAGCTTTCAGGAACTGCCGTATCAATGGGAAACCCCCATATTGTCTTTCCGGTTGAAGATATCCGTCAAGCGCCTCTTACAACGCTCGGCCCCATCATTGAAAAAGACCCGAGGTTCCCGGAAGGCGTCAATGTCGAGTTTGTGGAAACCGTCAGCGCGGATGAACTTCATTTCCGTGTATGGGAACGCGGCTCCGGCATTACACAGGCTTGCGGAACAGGCGCCTGTGCGGCGGCTGTCGCATCCGTATTGAACGGTGTTTCTGAACGGAACCGGGATATCACTGTTCATTTAGCGGGAGGCGACCTTGTGATTAATTGGCAGGACAATGGGCACGTGCTGATGACAGGGCCCGCCGAAACCGTATGCAGCGGCGTCTATTATTTGTAAACAGCTCGTTTGAGAAATACACTTCTCAAGGTTTATAATAGATATTAGTATTCGTTTTTAAAAAAGGAGGTCTACCTATGAGTGTTCCAGTAACCATCACTGAAGCAGCAGCTTTGCATATAAAAGATATGATGAAAGAGCATGAAGAAGAAAACGCGTTCCTCCGTGTGGGCGTTAAAGGCGGCGGCTGCAGCGGCCTGTCTTACGGAATGGGATTTGAGCATGAAAAAGGCGAAAAAGACAGCATGTTTGAACAGCACGGAATCACCGTTTTGGTCGACAGCGACAGCCTCGATATTATGACCGGCACGATCATCGACTTCAAACAGTCCATGATGGGCGGCGGCTTCACCATTGACAACCCGAATGCCATCGCTTCCTGCGGCTGCGGATCTTCTTTCCGCACGGCCAAAAACGCCGGTACGCCGGAAGAGTGCTAGGGCTCAACCTGCCATTCTTAGGACTTTTCGATGGCGCTTGCACCATTGTTAAGAAAGGCGTTTATCTGTTTAATAAAAGCAAAACCCGCTCAACAGAAGCGGGTTTTCTTTTTCAAAGATGTTATTCAATTGTATGTTTCATTGCATTGTACATATTTGCCGTGTGTTCATCGGCTTTATCCCGGGACATGCGCAGCCGTTCCGCTGAAGAACCATATCCGATTTCTAGTTTGCCCTCTTTCAGTCCTTTAAAAATCCCATCAGCGAATTCATCCAGCGGTTCTCCTTGCGTATGCAGCCCTGCTCCGCCTAAATCTGTATTGACTGCCGGAGGCGCAACTTCAATCACTTCTACAGCTGAATCAGAAAGCTGGTGTCTCAGACTCATTGTAAATGAATGAAGCGCCGCTTTCGTTGCTGAATAGATCGGAGCAATGGCAAGCGGTGTAAAAGCCAATCCCGAAGAGACGTTAATGACAGCCGCATCTTCTTTTCCGGCAAAAAACGGAGCGAACAGCATAGACAGGTGGAAGGGAGCTTCAATGTTCGTTGTGATTTCTTTATTGAAATAGTCCCAATTGTCCTTCGCATCCGCATTCAGCACATGAAAACGTTGTTGAATCCCCGCGTTGTTGACTAACACATTCACTTCCGGATAGTTCTCTGTCACCCAATCAAACAGTGATACACGTTCAGATGGAATGCTCAAATCACTGACATAGGTAATAAGATCCGGAAATGTTTCCTTTGCTTTTTGAAGAGCATGTTCACGCCGTCCGGTCACGATGACTTTATTTCCCGCTTTTAAAAATCGTTCTGCAAAAGCCAATCCTATTCCGGCATTTCCGCCTGTAATCAGTATTGTATTTCCCGTCAGTTTCATATGAACTCCTCTTTTCCGATTGTTTTACATTTCTTTGATAACATTTCAGCTGCAATCCAATCAATATATTTTTTGGGATCATCGGGAAACCCGCCAAAACTATTCTTTCCTTGTCATAATATGATGATACGGCTTAAAGTGCGGTTTAAGTCAACAAAAGAACCTTTTCCGATCAAATTCTGGGATCTTTCTTGATGCGATAAAGCGTACCGTATAACATGGGAAAAAGGCAATTAAAAAACGTTTCTGATTAAAACAAAAGGACGGCGATGCATATGCAGGAAGGAAACAGCGTTGATATCAGGCCGCTCAGCCTGAATGATGCAGAGCAGGAACTGATTTTGCAGACGGAAAACCATGTCGAGACAAGAGGATTTTTATACGCTGGAAGGCCGGAAAAAACGAATTGAACAATCACTGAAGAATGCGGAAAATGACACGGAATACAGCTTCGGCATTTTTCTTCAGGATCAGGCCCTGATTGGCACGATCAGCCTTTTTTAGGTGGTTCGGGGCGACAACCAAAGCGCTTTCATCGGTTGCTTTTAGATGGCAAACATAATGGAAAAGGCTATGCGACGAAGGCTGTCAAGCTGGCAGCCGATTATGCATTCAATGAGCTGAACCTGCATCGGATAGAAGCCGGAGTCATGCCGCACAATAAGGCGTCAATCCGGGTGCTCGAAAAAGCCGGCTTTCATAAAGAAGGCATTGCGAGAAAAAATGTAAAAATAAATGGAAAATGGGAAGATCATCAGGTGCTGGCGATCATACATCCGGAGGATACATAACGATATCCTCCTTTTTTGGATCCTGCGTCTCATTACGCAGGTCATTCTCTCAAATATCTCAAATCCATTGTCTAAATCGTACTATTTGCAAATTAAGAAAAAAATAAAGGGTATATAGCATCAAAAACTATGAAAAATATGCTCTTTGTCAACACGTTCTAAAGTCATATTTTTCGAAAGGATATTGATTTTTTGATAGGAATAAACTAAATTGTAAAAGTATAGAATAGTTCATTTATTTTGTAAGAAAAGGATGATAATATGATAGGTCAATTGAGCAATAAAAAAATATTTTTAAGTTCTTTTTTCATCATTTTGATCTGTTCATTACTCTTCCAATTCAGTATTTCAGATAAAGTGCTGCAGTCTTATTACTCTTCTGTCGGAGAAAATACCTACGATATCGGGGAGAAAAGTGTTCGTACGATTGTCATGTTTCTGCAAGGGTTTATGATCTTCACCACTTTTGTGGAAATCCTGATAGGTGGGTTTCTGTTATTCGTTGCCGCTTTTATTCTCGGTACAAAAAAACCGAAAAAAATATATTTGCTTCTATATACGCTGACTTCTTTAATCTCGGCATTTAAAATGTTGATTCTGTCAGTTGTTAACTACTTAACGGCTGATTCCTCACTTATATATTCTGCCGGCGGCACCAAACTGAGTTTACAGCTGCTGGATCCATTTCTGCTTCTGTCAATCGCGGCTCTTTATGCTGCCGCAGGAAAACTTACCGATCTCAGCAAAGGAAAGAGAATTATTTTAACTGGATGTTTTGTTTTATTAAAACTCTTCACTATCTTCTTTAATTATTTTATGGCGGATAAAATTTAGCTCGGGAGAGAGTCAATTAAGCTGAATTTTATTATATATTAAAAACAGAGCAGGGGGATGTTAAGATGAACTTAGTAAAATCTAATAAAAAATCTTTCATTTTGTTTGGCGCGGCTCTTGCTGCAGCGACGTTGGTTTATGCACTTTTATTAACTGGCACTGAATTAAATGTGGCGGCGGCTCATGCATTCTCAGCCAATGCTGAATTAGCTTCGACTCTCGGTATCTCTACAGCAGCAGCTAAAAAAGCAATTGATATCATTGATGCGGCTTCAACAATTGCTTCTATCATTTCTCTCATCGGTATCGTTACAGGCGCAGGCGCGATTTCTTATGCAATCGTTGCAACAGCAAAAACAATGATTAAGAAATACGGCAAAAAATACGCAGCTGCTTGGTAAAATCGATCAATAAATAATTGCTCTTTTTGTACAAGCTGCAAAAAGAGCCTCTCTCCCAAATACATATGTAAGGATTGAAAGTATGATAGTCAGACAAATTACAGCTCTTATCAAATATAATACCCTGTCGTCGTTCCGCAAAAAAAAGGAAGATTGGGGAATTCCTCAACTCAACGGCAAACTGCTTTCTGCCATTATTATTTCTCTGTTATGTGTTTATCTTATTTTACTGGGATGCGGCGTTGTATTCGGGACAAAACTGATTCAGCTTCCTATCAGCGCGTGGGGGCAATTTGTTTTAATCACAGTTTCATTGGAGCAGCTTTTTTGGGCTGCCGGCTTCTTTAAAGAACATCAAAATGCTTTTCTGCTGGATACGCGAAAGGTCATTCATCAATTAAAAAAGGTTCGTTTTTTACAGCTGTTTTCAGTTTTTACCGGCCAGGCGATCAAAAAAACCATTTTCGTATGGTATCTTTTTGTTTTTCCGGTCTTTTTGTTTTTAACCGGCGCAGGCATGGCTGGATCTGCAGCGGTCATCATATTTTTCCTGGGCTTCGTTTATTTTCTTCTCAATTTATTTTTATCTATGCTGTTTTCTTACGTTGTTTATCTTCTTACGAATATGTGGAGCAAATGGTTTTACTTGAAAATCATGAAGGGCATTTTATTCAGCGTCAGCCTGCTGGTGCCGCTGGCAGTGGGGTATGCCGTTTATCTTCTCGTGTTTGGGGAGTATACGGTAAAGGACATTTCCGGATTTACGGAGTCGCCGGCTTTCCGGAACATCCTCATGAATACACCGTATGTATGGCTGGTATTCCGCTCAGATTCCGTGCTCGTTTTCGCAGCAGTATTTGCAGCCGCCGTCCTTTTTACGGCTGGACTGTTTAAGCTGTGGGCGGCTACCCTGAAGAAAATGGATCTTATTCCTTATATGTTTTTGACAAACGCGGCTTTTGCACCAAAGCTTAAATTATATAGGAATAACAAAATATTTCATGCCGTTTTTCAAAAGGATCTTCTGTTTTTAACGAGAATTGACGGGTTTTTTATCAGGAATTTCGGCAGTATGCTTTATTTGTTCATGCTGTTTTTAGGTTTTTGTGTTCCGCTGCTTTCTCATCATTTTACCGGGTATTCGGCAGCCGCCATCGTATCCGCGGCGGTTATCATTGCGAACTTTTCGTATCAGCTTGTCGGGGACGCGCTCAAAACCGTATTATCCGTTGACGGAGAAATAAAAAATCAGCATCTGTTTCACCGGAATATCAAACATGCGTGGCAGCTCGTGTTTCCGAAAGTATGTATTTATAATCTTGCGGCTCTTATCTATTCATTCATCATGACCATTTTGATTACGGTGTTTTTTCCGTCCTCCGCTGCGCTGACGGTCTACCTGTTTATTGTATTTTTATGTTCGGGTTTTTTATACAGTCTTGTCCAGATTTCAAGCACCGCCTTGTACCCTAAAAAAAACTGGGAGCACCTGTACGAAATCGGAGAAGCCGGGAAAGCAAAGACGTACAACAACTTATACGGTTCTTTGATTTTCATTGTGTCGCTTCAAATTGCTGCGATCACGTCATATTTTATTTATAAAAAGCCGGAACTTGAAACGCTGCTTATTCATTCTGCATCAGGTATATTTGTCCTGTTCACACTATTAAACTATGGAGTCATGTTTCTGTTTCTTCGCAGAATTAATATGGCGGAAAGGTTTGCGAACAATGATTAAATTAGTGAATATACAAAAAAACTATAGTGAAAAACAGGTGTTAAAGGATATTTCCTTTGAGGTGAAAAAAGGCTCAATCTACGCTTTGCTCGGGACCAATGGAGTCGGGAAAACAACGACTTTGAAAATCATTTCGGGCCTGCTTAAACCGACGTCAGGCTGCGTCGTGATTGACGGTAAAGAAATAGATTCAGAAGAGGGGGGGCAAATATCGGCTGATATCGGTTTTGTGCCCGACCATGCTTTTTTATATGATTACTTAACGGGAGTCGAATACTTGCGTTTTACAGCGGAGATGTTTCAAGTGCCGTCTCAGCGGACAAATGATTATATAAAGAATATGTTAGAGACGCTGAAGCTTTCACAAGACGGAAATCAGCTGATTAAAACCTATTCACACGGAATGAAACAAAAACTATCAATCGCTGCCGCGCTCATTCATCAGCCTAAGATCTTAATCCTTGACGAGCCGCTGACGGGCATTGATTTAATCAGCGGCAAAACGATACGGACGTTATTGAAGGAGTACGTCAAACAGGGGAATACGGTCCTGTTATCGACTCACCTGCTGGAACTGGCGCATTCGTTGTGCGATACGATCGGTATTATCCATGACGGCGTTTTTGCGGCGGAGTATCAGTCATCCGAGCATTCATTAGAAGAAATCGAAGAAATGGCTGAGCGTATCTATACATGATGAACCGCATTTTGCCGGCAATCAGAACGTCCGCCATTCCGTTAACCGCGTCATTGCTGTTTTTTTCAGGCGGTGCAATCGCTGCGGTTTTTACCGATCACTTTGTATCATCAGCGTCTTATAATGGCTCGTCAGGCGCAGTTGAATTGTTAAAGAATAATGCAATCGCTTGTCTGTTTTTAGCGGCAGGTTTTTTTACTTTTGGGTTGACCTCAATCTTTTATTTATTCACCAACGGGTTTATTTTAAGCGGCTCTATTATCGAAAATCTGCATAGCGGGGTTCCTTTTTATCAGATTTTTTTACTGCTAATTCCTCATGGTATATTTGAAGTTCCTGCGTTATTATTGAGTGGCGCCATTGGTTTTAAAGGCGTTGATTTGGTCATCAGGCTGTGTTTTTCTAAGGAAAAAAAGATAATGGCTTCAATGTTCAGGCATATCGGAATATTGGTGCTGCTTATTATTTGTCTGCTGATCGCCGCTGCCATTATTGAAGCTTACATCACACCAATTTTTAAGTAAAAGGGGCAGAAATCATATGAGAAGTAAATTATCATTAATCGGTGTGCCGATTGTTATGATTATCGGTTATATCATTTCTTTATCCTTTGAGTGGCTGTTTCCTGTTCTTACTTTTGGAGTGGCAGGACTGTATCTCTTTATATTTGCTCCGGTGCAAAATAAATTCATCCGTTACATCTTTTTGTTTATTTTTGTGATTAATCTGTTGGCCAGTGCGGCTCTTTATTTTGGTATTTAATAAAAAAATGACATTCATGTTGAATGTCATTTTTTTTATTTTCGAGCGGCTCTGCTGTGGGTTAAAATCTGTCGCCGTTGAAAATTGAGTTTTTTACGATTACGTAGTCGACATTGCGGATGGCTTCGAGTTTATTGCCTCCGGCGTAAGAAATGGAAGACTGCAGATCCTGCTCCATTTCAATCAGCGTATCCTGCAGAGATCCTTTATGCTCAACATGCATTTTTTTGCCCTCGACGTTTTTCTTTTCGCCTTTTTGAAATTCGGAAGCGGAGCCGAAATATTCTTTGTACAGCTTGCCGTCGATTTCGATTGTTTGCCCCGGTGATTCTTCGTGGCCAGCGAATAATGATCCGATCATGACCATAGACGCGCCGAAACGGATGGACTTCGCAATATCGCCGTGCGTGCGGATGCCGCCGTCAGCAATGATCGGTTTGCTTGCCGCTTTTGCACACCAGCGAAGCGCGGCTAATTGCCATCCGCCGGTTCCGAAGCCGGTTTTAATTTTTGTGATGCATACTTTCCCGGGCCCGATCCCCACTTTTGTCGCGTCAGCGCCCGCGCGTTCCAGTTCCCGTACAGCTTCAGGCGTCCCGACATTCCCTGCAATGACAAAGCTTTCCGGCACATGTTCTTTAATAAATTGAATCATGCTGATCACGGCATTGGAATGGCCGTGCGCGATATCAATGGTAATATAATCCGGTACAAGCTCCTGTGCTTTCAGCTCGCGGATGAATTCATAATCGTTGTCTTTCACGCCGACGCTGATCGAGGAAATCAGTCCGCGTGCTTTCATATCCTGGACAAAGGCCAGGCGTTTTTCCGGCTCGAAGCGGTGCATGATATAAAAATACCCGTTTTCCGCGAGCCAGGCCGCGATGTTTTCATCTATAATCGTCTGCATGTTGGCCGGTACGACCGGAAGTTTAAATGTGTGTCCGCCCAATGTAACTGATGTATCACATTCAGATCGGCTGTTTACAACGCATTTTGCAGGAATCAGCTGAATATCTTCGTAATCAAATACATTTTCCATAAATAACACCCCTAAAAGCGAATGATAAAATTATAATTAAATTAAAATGTTCGTCTTTTTATAATGTACTTTGTTTTGTCAGGAATGTCAAATGATTTCATGCTGCCTCATACGCCGTCAGCTTGTCATCCTTTTGCAGTTTGGTTATCATAGTAGTATTGGGTGTTGTAAGACATTTGTTACGATAGATAGATTTGCAAAGAAGGGAGGGGCCGGTGTGGAACAAAAACAGCCCGGGCACAGCCCGAAAGCCCAGAAAATTCAGGACCGGATTATTTTAGGCACGATTTGGGTCGTGTCGGCGCTTGTGATTGCGCTCGTTGTCGGAACCGTCATGAATTATATGTGGATCTTTAAATAAAAAAGAGTCTGTGCCGGCAGGACACAGACTCTTTTTTTATTATTTTTCAAACATGCTTGTAGAATGCAGAGGCTGGACGCGCGCTTTCGGGTCCATGTAAGCCTTCGCGTTGTTCACGGCTGTCGGAGCTTCGCCGAAACCGCTCGCGATCAGCTTGACTTTGCCTTCATATGTGCAGATATCTCCGGCGGCAAAGAAGCCTTCGATATTGGTTTCCATCGTGCTTTTGACGACGATGGAGTTTTTCTCGATTTCAAGGCCCCAGTTTTTAATCGGGCCGAGAGAAGAAACAAAGCCGTAGTTTACGATCAGGTCATCAATTTCAATGATTTCTTTGCGGTCGCCTTTCACTTCTTCAAGAACGAGCTGTTCGATCCGGTCTTCACCGACAAGTTCAGCCGGAACAAACGGTGTCAGCACGTTGACTTTAGAATTGTGCAGGTTTTCGACACTGTGCTCATGCGCGCGGAATTTATCACGGCGGTGGATGATGCTGACTTCTTTGGCGATTGGCTCAAGCATGAGCGCCCAGTCAACAGCGGAATCGCCGCCGCCCAGAACGGCAACGCGTCTGCCTGCGAATTGATTGAGGTCGTCAATGAAGTAGTGCAGGTTTTTGCCTTCATATTGCTCCGCTGATTCCAGCTCAAGCTTTCTCGGCTTAAATGCGCCGTTTCCCGCGGTGATAATGACCGTTTTTGAATAATGCGTTTCTGAATTCGTGACAAGCTTAAACACACCGTCAGCCTGTTTTTCAACAGATTCAACGGCCTGCTCTAAGCAGATGGTCTGATCGAACTTTGCCATTTGCTCTTTTAAGTTGTTCACAAGTTCTTGGGCGCGGATTTTCGGGAATCCGGCTACATCATAAATATATTTTTCAGGGTACAGCGCGCTGAGCTGGCCGCCAAGCTGAGGCAGGCTCTCGATGATTTTGACGCTCGCCTGTCTCATTCCCCCGTAAAAAGCGGTAAACAGGCCGACCGGGCCGCCGCCGATGACCGTAATATCATAAACCTTTGAATCCTCTTGCATACCAAATTGCCTCCTAATTGAAAATTGTTATTAATTATAACATAGAATTTGAAAGGATGACGAGTGCCGAAAACCGCCCGGCCGCTTCATTATTGAAAAAAATTGCGCCTGCCGCTAATATGGGGACAAATTCCAATCCGTTTTTTCCTGAATGTTTTCCGATGCTTCCGGATAGTATGGTGATATGCAGACATGTGCGGTTTTCTAAAAAATTTATAATTCATTTCATAAAATCCCGCCAATAAGCTGAAGCTAATACAAATGTTGATTTGATTATGCGTCTAACAGCAAAAAAAAGAAGGTGGATGTGATGGCATTGAATAAACCCAAAATCGTGGTTTTAGGTGCAGGTTATGGTGGATTAATGACAGTAACAAGGCTTCCGAAGCATATCGGGGCAAATGACGCCGAAATCACTTTGGTCAATAAACACAATTATCATTATGAAACGACATGGATGCATGAAGCGAGCGCAGGAACGCTCCACCATGACCGCTGCAGATATCAAGTGAAAGATGTAATTAATGATTCACGGGTCAAATTTGTGCAGGATACCGTAAAAGCAATAGATGTGCAAAATAAAAAGGTGACGCTTTCACAAGGGGACATCCCTTATGATTATCTCGTTATCGGGCTGGGTGCCGTCCCTGAAACATTCGGGATTAAAGGCTTAAAAGAGTTCGCCTTTCCGATCGCTAATATTAATACGTCACGTCAGCTGAAAGAGCATATTGAGCTCCAATTTGCGACATACAATACGGAGGCCGAAAAACGCCCCGACCGCTTAACCATCGTCGTCGGCGGAGCGGGCTTTACGGGAATTGAATTTCTCGGCGAACTTGCGAACCGCAAGCCGGAGTTATGCAGAAATTATGATATAGATGAAAGTCTCGTCCGGATCGTCTGCGTCGAAGCCGCTCCGACGGTTCTGCCGGGATTTGACCCGGAGCTTGTCGATTACGCCGTTCAATACCTTGAGAGCAAGGGTGTTGAGTTTAAAATTGGCACGGCGGTTCAAGAATGCCGCGCGGACGGTGTCACAGTCGGCAAGAAGGATGAAGAGCCTGAAGAAATCAAATCGCAGACCGTTGTCTGGGCCGCAGGCGTACGCGGACATCCGATCGTGGAGGAAGCGGGTTTTGAAAATATGCGCGGCCGCGTCAAAGTCAATCCCGATCTTCGGGCGCCCGGCCATGATAACGTTTTTATTCTCGGCGACAGCTCGCTCTTTATTAATGAAGAGACGGAACGGCCGTACCCGCCGACTGCTCAGATCGCGATGCAGCAAGGAGAAACCGTGGCCAAAAACCTGGGCCGTCTGATTAAAGGAGGCCAGCTTGAAGAGTTCAAGCCGGACATTAAAGGAACCGTCGCCTCCCTCGGTGAGCATAACGCGGTCGGTGTCGTATACGGCAGGAAGCTCAAAGGCACGCCGGCGTCCTTTATGAAAAAGGTCATTGACAACCGTTCGTTATTTATGATCGGCGGACTCGGCCTGACACTGAAAAAAGGGAAGTTTAAATTCTTCTGAAAAACCCGCAGGAGCGGGTTTTTTCTTCTTTCAAAAAAGAGCGTTATATAAAGCATGTAAGAGAAAAAAACGAATGTTTCCGCTTACATGAAATGATTCGTTACATATTCTGACTTGGTGCTTGACAAGTAAATATGATATATTATCAGAAAATTAAGAAAAAGGGTGATCCGCATGAAAACGACAGCGTGTCCGTTCTGCTCAGGTAAAGGGTATTTTCAATTGCTTCTTGGCGGCTCCGAGACATGTCCCTCCTGCCAGGGAAGCGGCAAAGAGAGACGCTGAATTTTCCAGACGTTGACTTTTTTACCGCCCCCGAGGTACACTGAAAGTGCTGTAGGGGGTGGATGTTTGTGATTAGTTTGCCGGTGGTCCTGATCTCAATCGTACTATTTTTCGTACTGTTTTTCGGCATTGGCTTTCTGTTGAACATGCTGCTGAGAATGTCGTGGATTATGGCTGTTGTCTATCCGATTGTATGCCTTTTCATTATCAGTAATAAAAAGATGATCAGTTACGTGCAGGCGCCGGGGGAATCATTTCAAAGCCTGTTTCAGCGGATCGTGTCATTAGCGGCTGCGGATGTCGTGATTTTGGCAGGCGGACTGGCGGGAGCGATCATGTCAGGCATTGCCATAAAGGCGCTGAGAAAAAGAGGATATCAAATGTTTTAAGCCGCTTTCTTATTCAAAGAAAGCTTTTTTTGTGCCTCGGCGCTTTTTGTATAGCACCTCACCGGGTTGGGAACACTGACTCGGAGGAGAGTGATTTCAGATTGACGATAATCAGACGCGTATTCATGATTGCGCTTTTTTTGGGCGCATGCCATGCGACATACTTTTCCATAACGGGTGTTGAAGCAAAGGATCTGACAAATTGGATGACGGAACATCGAGGCGCCGTTATGAAAAACATCGGCACTCCGTTTCAATCCTTACAGAATCAGCCGGAAAAGCAGGCATCAGGCAAGGTAAAACCGCTGGAAGAAGCTTTTGACTGGGAACGCTATCCGTCAAAAAAGGTGACGGCCACCGGTTATACCGCAGGAGCGGAATCTACGGGGAAATCTCCGGGCCATCCGCAGTATGGAATTACATATTCAGGCGTGAAGGTCAAACGCGATTTATATTCAACTGTGGCGGCCGATCCGTCTGTTTTCCCGATCGGGACGATTCTGTTTATACCGAATTACGGATACGGGGTTGTCGCCGATACCGGCTCGAAAATTAAAGGCAGCCGTCTGGATCTCTACTTTGACACCGTAAAGGACGTCTATAACAACTGGGGCAAAAAAACACTTGATGTCTACATTGTCAAAAAAGGGAACGGCAAAGTGACCGAGGACGAACTTGTAAAGCTGAACGAAACAAAGTCACTTCAAGTCTTCAGAAATCAATACAAAACGGTAAAAGAATAAAAACGCTTCAGCATCCGCTGAAGCGTTTTTTACATAAAGAAATAATTTAAAATCAGTGTCAGTACAATGCCGGTGACGCCGCCGAAGAACACTTCGATCGGCTGATGGCCGAGCAGTTCTTTCAGTTTCTTCTGTTTTTCTTTCTCTTCCGCTTTCTGAAAGTCCTTCGCTTCGCTGACAAACCGATTAAAGTCGATGACCAGTTTATTAATGACCGTCGCCTGTTCACCCGCATGCCGCCTGACACCGGTAGCGTCAAACATCGTAATGACGGCGAAAATCGCGGCGACTGCAAACAGAGGCGAGTCCAGTCCCTGTTCCAAAGCGACTCCGGTTGACAGCGCGGTGACGGCGGCGGAATGGGAGCTCGGCATGCCGCCGGTGCTCGTCACAAGAGACCAGTCAAGTTTTTTGGATACGATAAATTGAATAGGCACTTTTACAACTTGGGCAAAAATAATGGCAGCAAAACTCGCCAGTAAAGGAAAATTCATAAATACATCCATATGCGACATCCTTTCTGTATCTGCGAAAGTCCGATCATATCGAAAAACTGCAGAAAACGCCCTTAGTTTGGTAAAATAAAATCAATGGAAAAATGTTTTTTCATTATACCACTTTACATAACAAATACCCACATAAGGAGTGTGTACTCATGTTTTATGCATCTGATCAATTGCGGCATCCTGAAACCCTTGTCATCGGTCTTTTTCAAAAAAGCATGCTGAGCGGATTTACGAAGGAATTGGATGATAAACTGGACGGACATTTGACACAGCTGTTAAAGGACGGTGATGTGTCTGCCAAACGCAATCGTGTATCAAAAGTATACCCTCCGGCTGCGACGGGTATGAAACGTATTTACTTTATCGGCTTGGGAAGGGAAGCGGATTATTCGTTTGAAGATGCGAAAGAATGCTTCGCACGCGTGTTTCAGCAGATTCACCAAGATAAAAAACAAGAAGTATCTGTTCTGCTTGATACGTTCGTCTCCGGTGAAGTGCCTGCCGCCGATGCCGCTCATGCGCTTTCGGAAAGCTGTCTGCTTGCGGTTTATGAGGTGCAGGATTATAAACATAAATCGAATGAGCCGGATCAGGAACTGACTTCCGTCTGCGCCGTGACCGAAGAAGACTTGAGGGAAGTGCAGGCCGGCCTGAACGTCGGCGCGGCATACGGCCAAGGGACGAATTCAGCCCGCACGCTTGTGAACATGCCGGGAAATATGCTGACGGCCACCGATTTGGCGTCATATGCCGCTGAGCTTGCGGCAAAATATGATTTTGAGTGTGAAATTTTAGAAAAAGAAGAAATGGAAGAGCTCGGAATGGGCGGGCTGCTAGCCGTTAACAAAGGCTCATCCGAACCGCCGAAAATGATCGTTCTGAAGTATCAGGGCAAAGATCATTGGAAAGATGTAATCGGCCTGGTCGGAAAAGGAATTACCTTTGATACCGGCGGATATTCAATTAAGCCGAAAACCGGCATCGTCGGCATGAAAAGCGATATGGGAGGGGCCGCTTCGGTATTGGGCGCAATGGAAATTATCGGCGAACTGCGGCCTGAACAAAACGTGCTAGCCGTCATTCCGTCTACGGACAACATGATCTCGTCTGATGCCATGAAGCCGGATGACGTCATCGTCTCGCTCAGCGGAAAAACCATTGAGATTCTGAACACCGATGCGGAAGGCCGCCTCGTGCTTGCCGACGGCATCACATATGCCAAGCAGCACGGAGCTTCTGTCCTCGTAGACGTCGCAACGTTAACGGGCGGTGTCATTGTCGCCTTAGGAAACGAAATGACGGGCGCCATGACCAATCACGCCGGGTTTTATAAGCAGGTGGCAGAATCGGCGAAGGAATCCGGAGAGCCGATCTGGCAGCTTCCGATTACAGAAAAAGATAAAAAACGCGTGAGAAACAGTCAGATGGCTGATTTGAACAATTCTCCGGGAAGAGAAGGCCACGCGATTATGGCGGGCACATTCATTGGTGAATTCGCGGAAAACACCCCGTGGGTTCATCTCGACATTGCGGGAACCGCGACGGCGAATAAAGCGACATGCTTCGGCCCTGCCGGCGCAACAGGCGTCATGGCAAGGACGCTGGCCGTTTTGACTGAGCGGTTTACGCCTGAAAGATAACAGCACCCGCTGCCTTGATGCAGCGGGTTTTTTGATTTCCAAAATCTTTAGTTGACTAAAGCGCGGAATGTATGTTAACTTTAATTATCTACTACATTAGCAAACTAAAGGATTTTTGGAGGGACTCATCAATGAATGCTGTTGTTGTCGCAGTATTGCTTATGCTCGTCTTAAGCCTGCTGCGTGTTAATATAATTATAGCTTTAATGATCGGGGCGCTTGCCGGCGGACTGACAGGCGGCTTAGGCCTCGGAGAGACGGTGAAGGCTTTTACTGACGGTCTCGGCGGAAATGCCACCGTCGCGGTCAGCTACGCGCTGCTCGGAGCATTTGCCGCAGCGCTGACAAAGACGGGGCTTCCCGATGCAATGGTCGAAGCGTCTGTCAAACTAATCGGTAAAAAGGAAGATTCGCGGAAAAAAGCACTGTCTAAAGTGTTGATCGTACTGATTATTTTAATCATATCCTGTTTCTCGCAAAACGTGGTGCCCGTTCACATTGCGTTTATTCCGGTATTAATTCCGCCGCTTTTAAAAATATTTAACGAACTTGAAATGGACCGCAGGCTGGTCGCGTGTGTGATGACATTCGGACTGACTGCGCCGTACATCGTTCTGCCTGTCGGTTTCGGACAGATTTTCCAGGGGATGCTGAGAGATAATATGGCTTCAGCCGGTTTAAAGGTGCCGCTCAGTGATATCCCGTATGCTTTAATCATCCCGACGGCGGGGATGGTAGTCGGTTTAATTTTATCCGTCATCGTCTTCCGCAAACCGAAGAAATATGAGACGAAGGAGATTGCCGGATTATCGTCTTCTCCTTATACGAAAAAAAGCATTGCCATCGCCCTGTTCTCCATTGCCGTGTCGCTTGCCGTTCAGCTCTACCTGTCACAGGTGCTCGGAGTGGAAGGCATGATCATGGGCGCGCTCGCCGGCTTGTTTACGCTGTTTATCAGCGGAGTCATGAAGCGCAATGAAGCGGATAAGCTGATCACAGACGGCATGATTCTGATGGCTTTTATCGGTTTTGTCATGCTTGTTGCGGCCGGTTTTTCAAATGTATTGAACAAAACGGGCGATGTGGCTTCCTTGGTCAAAGCATCAACAGGCTTGATCGGCCACAGCCAATCGTTAGGCGCGCTCCTGATGCTGATCGTCGGTTTATTAATCACGATGGGAATCGGATCGTCATTTGCAACCGTACCGGTCATTACGACTATATTTGTTCCGCTGTGCGCTCAGCTCGGATTCAGCCCGATGGCGACGATCGCGATAATCGGAGCGGCCGCCGCGGTCGGTGATGCGGGTTCTCCTGCAAGTGACAGTACGCTCGGACCGACGTCAGGCCTCAGCGCCGACGGACAGCACCACCACATTTGGGATACGTGCGTCCCGACATTTATTTTCTATAACATTCCGCTTGTCATATTCGGCTGGATTGCCGCAGTTGTCCTGTAAAAAAAGGCTCCCGGAAAGGGGAGCCTTTTTGAATGCTGAAAAAACTTACGCCGGATTTCGATTGAAGCCCGTCGCTTTATGAATGGACCTGTAAATGGCAGGCGCGATAGATGCCAATAACAGTGCTAAAATGATATCTTTTATGAAAAACCAAATCATATAAAACCAGGCCATTCCGTAGCTGATCGGGGCATGAAGCCATAATTTCAGCGCAATATACGTATAGGTCGTGCCAATGAGATAAATGACCGCGGTACCGATCAAAGAGGCCCATGCATAATGCAGACGGCCGGGTTCTTTTGTCTTTTCCAGCAGCCAGCCTGCTGCAAATGCCGCCGGGATGTAAGCGAGAATAAATCCCCCGCTCTTTCCGATAAACGGCGCAAAGCCTGCTGAGAATTGGGCGAAGATGGGAGCCCCCGCGAGTCCGGCCAATGCGTATACCGTCATTGCAATGGCGGCCCGTCTTGCGCCGAGAAGCATCGCGGCTAACAGGCAAAAGAAAGGCTGCAGCGAGAGCGGAATTCCCGCAACTTGCAAAAAGGGAGCCATTGATGTAATGTTGGCGCCGATGGCCATCAGTGCGGCAAACATGCCGATAAGCGCCATATCGCCCGCGCGAAGGTTGCGTTGTTTCATTTGTTTTTCCCCCTTACACTTGTACCTGATTAGCGTAATCGAAGGATAATTAATTGTCAACACGAATTTTATATAGGTTTACTAAATGGAGGGAGCCCTATGTTTTTCGGGAAAACGAAACAAACAGGACAGTCGGATCGGATTCCGCCAAACCAAAATGTCACAACGAAGTTTCCCGTGCTTCACGCCGGAAATGTTCCTTATTATGAAGATATGTCAAAATGGAACCTGCAGGTGTACGGGCTTGTCGACCGTCCTATGCTGTTAAGCTTTGAAGATATTAAAGCCTTTCCGAAAGCCGAATTGAAAAATGATATTCATTGCGTTACGGGCTGGTCCCGTCTTGATAACGTCTGGCAGGGCATACGCGCGAAAGACATCGCTGAGAAAGCGGGTGTGCACAAAGAAGCCGGTTTCGTCATTTTGCACGCTGAAGAGGGCTGGACGGCCAATCTGCCGCTTTCTGATTTTACGCGGGAGACATCCCTGCTTGCATATGCGCATAACGGCGAGCCGTTAACGCCCGAGCACGGCTATCCGCTCAGAGGCGTTTTCCCCCATCTTTATTTTTGGAAAAGCGCCAAATGGCTGCGCGGCATTCAGTTCACAAAGGAAAACCACCCCGGCTTTTGGGAGAAAAACGGCTACCATATGAGGGGAGATCCATGGAAAAATCAGCGCTTTACATGGGATTAAACACATATCATCATATAGTTCTTAGGTACCTTATTGAAATAAGGTGCTTTTTTTATATCCAAAATCCATTGACTTTGTTTGGCAAAAAACCTATTATTTGAGGTGTCTTTTGATATTGAAAATCATTATCAATAAGCGGAGCGAATGTCATAGAGGGGATGAACTCATAATGGACGGAAAACAAACAAAGCGGGGTTTCGCGCAGGCCGGACGATACGCGATTCCGGGTACAGAAGTAAGAGAAATGCGTTCAAAAGGAGGCCGTACGTATCGTATCTTTGTCTCTTTTCCTCAGGAAGAACCGCCTCCATCCGGCTTTCCCGTCATCTATCTGCTTGATGCGAATTCCGTGTTCGGTACAATGGCCGAAGCTTTGCGGGTGCAAAGCCGCCGGCCGGAAAAAACAGGCGTTGTCCCGGCGGTGATTGTCGGAATCGGCTACCCGACTGATCAGCCGTTTTCCGCCGAACGCCACAGTGATTTTACGATGCCGCTCTCTGAATCAGAACTGCCGGTGCATCCGCGCGGCGCGGCGTGGCCTGAACAGGGAGGAGCGGAAGCGTTTCTGGCATTTATAGAAGAAGCAGTAAAGCCCGCGGTGGAGCGGGATTATCCGATCGACAGAGACAGGCAGACGATTTTCGGCCATTCGCTGGGCGGTCTTTTTGTGCTGCAAGTGCTTTTGACGAGACCGGACATGTTCCAGACCTATGTTGCCGGGAGTCCGTCAATTCACTGGAACAAACGTTTCATTCAGGAAGAAGCGGAGCGTTTGTCAGACCTGCTCTCTGAGGACAATCTTCAAGTCAGCGTACTGCTGGCAGCGGGAGAAATTGAAAAGACACATAAAAGCAGAATTCCGCAGCACGCAGAGGCGCTGTATTCTGTACTATCCGAGTTTGAAGGTGGCGGAGTCCGCGCTGAATACCGCGAGTTTGAAGGAGAGGGCCATATCTCTGTCCTGCCCGTTTTAATCAGCAGGGCCCTGCGTTTCTGCCTGAATCCGGGAGGGCCGCATACCCCGTATTCTCCTGCCTGAGAAAAAACAGGCCCTTAGAACTAAATACGGCTGATTCTAATTTTCTAATTGACGGAGTGTTTTGATTTGGATATGATTGTCTTGAATCATAATTGATAATGATAATCATTATCAATATAGGAAGGGAATGATAATATGGACGCATTGGGAATGAGAGGGAAAACGGCGGTTGTCACCGGCGCCGCTCAAGGCATCGGAGAAGCAACAGCGCTCGCCCTTGCTGAACAAGGCGTAAATGTGGCTGCTATAGATAAGAACGAAGGCCTGCTTCGGGGGCTTACTGACAGACTCAGGGAAAAAGGCGTGCAGGCACAGGCTTTCGCAGCAGATGTATCAGACAGTGCGGCTGTCAATGATATCATCGCCGCCGTTGAACACGACATGGGTCCTATTGAAATATTGGCGAACGTTGCGGGCGTGCTGCGGCCAGGGCCGGTGCATTCCCTCAGTGATGAAGAGTGGGATCAAACATTTTCAGTTAATACGACCGGTGTATTTCATGTGTCACGGGCTGTCAGCCGATACATGATGGAGCGGAAAAAAGGCGCCATCGTAACGGTCGGTTCAAATGCAGCCGGAGTTCCGCGTGCTTCCATGGCGGCTTATGCGGCGTCGAAAGCGGCAGCCGTCATGTTTACGAAATGCCTCGGGCTGGAGCTTGCGGCCTATCATATCCGCTGCAACATCGTATCTCCCGGCTCAACGGAAACCGACATGCAGCGTGCGCTGTGGCGGGATGAAAACGGAGCACAGGACGTTATCAGAGGTTCGCTTGATACATATAAAACGGGAATTCCGCTTCAAAAGCTGGCAAAGCCTTCTGATATTGCAAATGCCGTTTTGTTTCTGGCCTCTGAACAGGCAAGCCATATCACGATGCATGATTTATGCGTGGACGGCGGCGCTACTTTAGGCATTTGATGTAACGAGAAGGAGGGACAATCATGACAAATCAACATTTATTGACGGAAGTGTCTGCAAAAGAGGTGCTGGACGCTTACAAGCCCGGAGCGTTCTTTTTAGCTTCCCCGAAAAGTACGCTCCTTGCAGAAGGTGTGTTTGCAAAAGTGCCGGATGCAGACGCGGAGAATCAGCTGGACTCACTGCCTGAACGTGTGAGACAGACGCTTCTTGAGGCAAAGCAAGCCGGCATCAAACATCCGATTGCGGCCGGCGCCATTCCGTTTGACGGCAGAAAAGCTTCGCGGCTTTTTGTACCGAAAGCCGTCCTTACGGCAGGTCCGCTTTCGTTTACGGATGCTTCCGCAGAAAAACCCCAAGCGAATACATATGACATCCGGCCCGTTCCTGACCCTGAGGACTTTATGAGCGGTGTGGAACAAGGCGTTTTAAACATTACGGACGGTCCGCTCAGCAAGATTGTACTGTCAAGGACGCTGCATCTGACCGCTGAAAGAGATATCGATATTCCCCAGGCCGTCAAGCATTTGGCGCAGCACAACCCGCGCGGCTATACATTCGCTGCAGATGTGACGGGAACGTCAGAAACAAGAAAAACGCTTTTCGGCGCGAGTCCTGAACTGCTTCTGTCGAAAAACGGAACATCCATTTTGTCCAATCCGCTGGCAGGTTCCAGACCGCGAAGCACAGATCCCGAAGAGGATCAGAGAAGAGCGGAGGAACTCCTGCAATCAGCTAAAGACCTGCATGAACATGCCGTAGTCGTTGCCGCAGTTGCCGCCGCACTTAAACCATTCTGCCGTGTGCTTGATGTGCCGGAAAAACCGTCACTCATTAAAACTGAGGCGATGTGGCACTTGTCCACCGAGGTGAAGGGAGAGCTTAGTGATCCCTCAACTACATCGCTTGAGCTGGCCATCGCTCTTCATCCGACGCCGGCTGTATGCGGAACGCCGACGGATGCGGCGAGAGAAGCGATTCAAAATATTGAGCCGTTTGACCGCAATTTCTACACGGGAATGGCGGGCTGGTGTGATGCTGAAGGTGACGGAGAATGGATTATCGCACTTCGCTGCGCCGAAGCGGAAACAAGGTCTCTCCGGCTCTTTGCGGGTGCCGGGATTGTCGCCGGATCAAAGCCGCAGGACGAATTGGACGAGACATCTGCGAAATTCCGCACCATGCTCCGGGCGATGGGGCTTTATCAAGATGAGATGTAAAAAAGGAGGAAACAGATCGTGCTGACTGGATTTACGCCATGGCCGGAAGAATGGGCTGACAAATACCGCAAAGACGGCTGCTGGAAGGGTGAAACTTTCGGAGGGATGCTGAAAGAGCGCGCGGCTTTATACGGAGATCAAACTGCCGTGACGTGTAAAGGTGTACATTGGACCTACAAAGAATTGGATGAAAGGGCCGACCGTTTGGCGGCGGGACTGCACAAGCTCGGAATTCAAAAGGAAGACCGCGTTGTCGTTCAGCTGCCGAATATCGCTGAGTTTTTTGAAGTGATTTTTGCGCTGTTCCGGCTCGGGGCGCTGCCCGTCTTCGCGCTGCCTTCTCACAGAAGCAGTGAGATTACGTATTTCTGCGAGTTTGCGGAGGCGAAAGCATACATCATTCCTGATACGCATTCAGGCTTTGATTACAGAGCGCTTGCCAGACAGGTGAAAGACAAACTTCCGGCTTTGGCGCATGTCATTGTGGCCGGCGACGCTGAGGAATTTCAGGAACTGAGCAGCCTGCATAGAGAGCCCGTCCAGCTGGAAGACGTCAGCCCGTCGGAAGTCGCCTTTTTACAGCTTTCAGGAGGCAGTACGGGGCTGTCCAAGCTGATTCCGAGGACACACGATGATTACATATACAGTCTGCGCCTCAGTGCGGAAATATGCGGCTTGGATCATCACAGCGTTTATTTAGCCGCTTTGCCGACAGCGCATAATTATCCGCTCAGCTCACCCGGTGTGCTGGGAACTTTATATGCCGGGGGCCGGGTTGTTCTGTCACCCGCGCCGAGTCCGGATGACTGCTTCCCGTTAATTGAAAAAGAGCGTGTCACGATTACAGCGCTCGTCCCGCCGCTTGCAATGGTGTGGATGGAAGCATCCGCTTCGCGGCGTGATGATTTATCAAGCCTTCAAGTGCTTCAGGTTGGAGGCGCCAAATTCAGCGCGGAAGCGGCCCGCCGTGTGAAAAGCGCTTTCGGATGCACTCTTCAGCAGGTTTTCGGAATGGCGGAAGGATTAGTGAATTATACGAGACTGGATGATCCCGAGGAGGTCATTGTCAATACGCAAGGCAGACCGATGTCACCATTTGATGAGGTGCGGGTTTTAGATGATGACGGACGGGACGTGGCTCCCGGGGAAACCGGACATTTGTTTACACGCGGCCCTTACACGATCCGCGGATATTATAAAGCGCCTGAACATAATAAAAGAGCATTCACAGACGACGGCTTTTATCAGACCGGCGATCTCGTCAAACTGACGGCGGACGGTTATATCGTCGTTGAAGGCCGCGCGAAAGATCAAATCAACCGGGGCGGCGAAAAGATTGCCGCTGAAGAGGTGGAAAATCACCTTCTGGCCCATCCTGCCGTTCATGATGCGGCCATGGTTTCAATGCCGGATGATTTTCTCGGAGAGCGGTCCTGTGTGTTCGTCATTCCGAAAGGAGAAGCGCCGAAACCGGAAGAGCTGAAAGCGTTTTTACGGGAGCGCGGGCTGGCGGCATATAAAATTCCCGACCGGGTTGAATTTATCGCTTCTTTCCCAAAAACCGGCGTCGGCAAGGTCAGCAAAAAGGACCTTCGCGAAACGATCGCCCAAAAATTGAAGCCTGCTGAAATCAAACAATCATAAAAAAAGGAAGTGTTTATATTGGCTATACCGGCTATTCCCGCATATGCGCTGCCGACAGCGTCAGATATGCCTGAAAATAAAGTATCGTGGACGCTGAACCCGAAACGTGCGGTGCTTTTAATCCATGACATGCAGAATTATTTCGTCGATGCTTTTGAGAAAGGGAAGGCTCCGATCACGGAGGCGGCTCAGAATATCAAGAAAATAAAAGAGCAATGCAAAGCGCTCGGCATTCCGGTGGTGTACACCGCGCAGCCGGGCAGCCAAGACCCGGCAGACCGCGCCCTGCTGACGGATTTTTGGGGGCCGGGACTTAAAAGCGGTCCTTATGAAGAAAAGGTCATTCCGGAGCTTGCCCCCGAAGATCATGACATTGTCCTCACAAAGTGGAGATACAGCGCGTTTAAACGGACGAATCTCCTTGATATCATGCGTGAAAAGGGCAGAGATCAGCTCATTATTACGGGAATTTACGCACACATCGGCTGCCTCGTCACAGCCTGTGAAGCTTTTATGGATGATATTCAAAGCTTCTTTATCGGAGACGCCGTAGCTGACTTTTCTTCAGAAAAACATAAGATGGCCATCGAATATGCGTCCCAGCGCTGCGCTTACACAGCTTTGACAAACGAAGTGCTGGAAGTGCTGGGCGGCTCGCCGGTTTCTGACGGAAAAGAGAAGACTCCCGCCGCATTGACAAAAGAACGGGTTCGGGAGCAAATTGCGGCGATTCTTCAAGAATCCCCGTCCGATATTCCGGATCAGGAAGACCTGCTGGACAGAGGCCTTGACTCCGTCAGAATCATGAGCCTTGTCGAACAATGGCGCCGTGACGGAGCTGAAGTGACGTTTGTGGAACTGGCGGAGAATCCGACGCTTGAAGAGTGGTGGAGACTGCTTTCTTCCCGATCTCAAAAAGTCTTGCCGAATGCAGATTATTTATAAGGGAGAGAATAGAATGCATGATACACAACAGCTGCCTCTGACAGGCGCACAGGCCGGTATCTGGTTTGCGCAGCAGCTTGATCCTGATAATCCGATTTACAATACAGGCGAGTATGTTGAGATAAATGGCGCGCTCGATGTGAACATATTTAAAACGGCTCTTGAACGTGTGCTGACCGAAGCCGCATCATTACACGCCCGCTTCACAGAGGGAACAGACGGACCGAGACAGACGATCGCTCCTTCTTGTGAGGCCGCGATTGATGTCATAGATGTGAGCGCAGCGGCTGATCCGAAGCAGGCCGCACTCAGAATCATGCAGACTGATTTGGCTGAGCCCGTTGATATGGCGGCCGGGCCCTTGTACCGCGACATTTTATTCCAAGCCGGACCGGAACGTTTTTTCTGGTATCAGCGCATTCACCACATCGCGATAGACGGCTACGGTTTTTCACTGCTGGCACGGCGTACGGCGCAAATGTACACCGCAATACGGGAGGGACGTCCGGATAACGGGCGCTCCTTCGGCTCTTTGGAGGATCTGGTAAAAGAAGATCAAGAGTACCGCGCGTCTGATCAATTCCTGAAAGATCGGGAATTTTGGATGGAGAAATTTGCCGATGAACCTGATGTCGTCAGCTTGGCGGAAAGAGCGCCGAGAACGTCAACAAGCTTTCACAGGAGCACGGCTTATCTTTCTGAAACGGCTGTACAGCATGTGAAAGCGATTCCGAACTGGCATGAGGCGGTCACGGCCGCGGTAGCTGTATATGTTCATCGGATGACAAGCGCCGGGGATATCGTTCTCGGTTTGCCGATGATGGGACGGATCGGCTCGATTTCACTGAATATTCCGAGTATGGTGATGAATCTGCTGCCTTTGCGGCTTTCTCTCCGCCCGGATATGCATTTTCACGAGGCGGTCAGCCAAGTGGCAAAAGAAATCCGAAGCATCCGGCGTCATCAGAAATATCGCCATGAAGACCTGCGCCGCGATCTTAAATTATTAGGAGAAAACCGCAGGCTGTTCGGTCCGCAAGTCAATGTGATGCCGTTTGATTACGCGCTTGATTTCGCCGGAGCGCGGGGAACCGTTCATAACTTATCAGCAGGGCCTGTTGATGATTTGTCAATTAACGTTTACGACAGAGCCGACGGCAGCGGATTGCGTGTGGACTTTGATGCGAATCCGGAAGTGTACAGCGCCGAAGATATTGAAAACCATCAAAAACGCTTCCTGCTGCTGCTGGAATCAGCTGTGAAAGACCAGACACAAAAAATCGGCACACTCAATCTTCTGCTTGAAAGCGAACGTCTCCGCGTGCTGAAAAGCTGGAATGACACGTGCAAACCTGAAAGGCAGAAAAGTCTTCCGGAGCTGTTTTACGACCAGGCCGTAAAAACACCGCACCGCCCGGCAATCATCACGGAAAACGAAGAGCTCACCTATGCCGAATTGAACAGGCGCGCGAACCAGCTTGCCGGCATGTTAAAGCAAAAAGGGCTCGGGCCGGAACAATTTGCCGCTTTACTGCTACCGCGGTCACAGGATTTAGCCGTGAGCATGCTGGCCGTTTTGAAAACGGGAGCCGCGTACCTGCCGCTTGATCCTGATTTTCCTTCTGAGCGGATCACATACATGCTCAAAGATGCACAGCCTGTCTGTCTGATTACAACGATGGAATTATCGGGCCGCATGCCGGAAGACATTGATGCAAAAAGGATCATTCTCGATGACCCGGATACGGTAAAAAACATTGCCAGTCAAAATGCTGACGGTCCTGCTCAGGCGGAATGTTCACCTTTAAACCCTGCTTATATCATTTATACTTCGGGCTCAACGGGCAGACCGAAAGGCGTTGTCATCACATTAAAAAGCGTAAGCAATTTTCTCTTATCCATGCGGGAAATGTTTCCGCTCGGCGGACAAGACCGCCTGCTCGCCGTTACGACTGCGGCGTTTGATATTTCCGGGCTTGAGCTCTTCCTTCCGCTTATCAGCGGGGCGGGGTGCGTCATTGCCCGAAAGGAGACGATTCAGGAGCCGCAGGCGCTGGCGCACATGATTCACTCATACGGTATTTCAATCATGCAGGCAACACCGACATTATGGCATTCATTAGTCACAAATGAACCGGATTCACTTCGGTCGCTGCAGGTGCTTGTCGGAGGTGAGGCGCTCCCGAAAGCGTTAATGCATGCACTGCTTGAATTAGGCTGTACGGTGACGAATCTGTACGGGCCGACTGAAACAACAATCTGGTCGGCCGCACAGCCGCTTGCAAAAGACTATACAGGGACGCCCCCGATCGGAAAGCCGATTTGGAACACGCAGGTATATGTGCTGGATGCCGCATTGCAGCCCGTCCCGCCGGGAGTTGCGGGTGAGCTTTATATCGCGGGCGAGGGGCTTGCCAGAGGCTATTTTAACAGGCCTGATTTAACAGCGGAAAGATTCATTGCCGACCCGTACGGCCCCGCAGGTGCGAGAATGTACCGGACGGGCGATCTCGTGCGCTGGCGTGAGGACGGTTCACTTGATTATATCAGCAGAGCCGATCATCAAATTAAAATCCGCGGATTCAGGATAGAATTAGGGGAGATTGAGACGGTGCTGTCGAACTATCCGGGTATTTTGCAGGCCGCTGTCATTGTCCGTGAAGATCAGCCGGGAGACAAGCGGCTGGCGGCTTATGCTGTCGCGGATCACCCCCTTGATATCGGCGGCCTTCGTGCATATATGGGCGAAAGCCTGCCGGATTATATGGTGCCGGGCGCATTTGTACAGCTGGAGGAACTGCCGCTGACACCGAATAAGAAGCTCGATCGCAATGCTCTGCCTGCCCCTGATTTTTCCGCTGTCCTGAGTGACAGAGGGCCGCGGACGCCGCAGGAAGAAATATTATGCGAGCTGTTTGCCGAGGTTCTCGGTCTTGCACGGGTCGGAATTGATGACGGATTCTTTGAACTGGGCGGCCATTCACTCTTAGCGGGACGCCTGATGAGCCGGATCCGGGAGACGATGGGCGCAGAGCTAGGCATCGGCCGTCTGTTTGATACACCGACGGTTGCCGGGCTCGCCGCACAGCTGGACACTGCAAAGAACGCGCGGCCACAGCTTAAGCCGTTTGCCCGGCCGCAGCATATCCCGCTGTCATTCGCGCAGCTGCGTCTGTGGTTTCTCTACTGCCTTGAAGGTCCGAGCCCGACTTACAACATTCCGGTGATTGTCCGTATGTCAGGAAAGCTTAACCAAACAGCGCTGAAACACGCCTTTTACGATGTTGTCAGCCGCCATGAAAGCCTGCGCACCGTTTTCCCGGAAAATAAGGGCTCGTCTCATCAGCTCATTTTGCCTGCTGAAGAAGCCCGTCCCGTGTTTACAGTGACACATGCAGACGAAAACGAGCTTCAAGACATGCTTGCCGCTGCGGCACGCTACCGGTTTGATCTCGCAAAAGAGCCGGCCGTACGGGCTGAGTTGTTTGATCTTGGCGACGGCGAATATGCGCTGATGGTTCTCCTGCATCACATCGCAGGTGACGGCTGGTCCTTGAATCCGCTCATGCGTGACTTATCCGCGGCCTATAACGCCCGCCAAACAGGCAAAAAAGCAGAATGGCCGCCGCTAGCGGTTCAATATGCGGATTATGCGCTTTGGCAGCAGCAGCTTTTAGGCAGCGCATCTGATTCTGAGAGCTTAATAGCGCGCCAGCTGAATTTCTGGAAGAAAACACTTGAAAATGTACCGGATCAGCTGGAGCTGCCGTCTGATTTTCCGCGACCCGCCGAATCAAGCTACAGAGGCGGCGTCATTCCGGTCAAAATCGGCCAAGAGCTTCATACCCGTCTTCTCTCACTTGCCAGAAATCAGCGCGTAAGCCTGTTTATGGTGCTTCAATCAGGGCTTTCCGCACTGCTGACCCGGCTCGGGGCCGGAACCGATATTCCGATCGGCAGTCCGATAGCCGGCCGCAGTGATGACGCATTGGGCGACCTTGTGGGCATGTTCATTAATACTCTCGTGCTGAGAACCGACACCTCAGGAGATCCAAGCTTTTGTGAGCTTCTTGAAAGGGTCCGGACGATAAATCTCGCAGCATATGAACATCAGGACGTGCCGTTTGAACGTCTCGTGGAGGAATTGAACCCGGTTCGTTCCCGGTCAAGACATCCGCTGTTCCAAGTGATGCTCGCATTCCAAAATACGCCTGATCCTGTACTCAGCCTTCCGGACATGGAAACAAGCCTGCAAATCAGCAGCGTCGGAGCGTCCAAATTTGATTTGACGCTGGAATTGGCTGAACAGCGCCATGACGACGGCACGCCTGCCGGTATTGAAGGTCTTTTGGAATTCAGCACGGACCTATTCAAAAAAGAAACGGCTGAAGCACTTGCGGGACGTCTGCTTCTTCTGCTCGAAGATGCCGCATCGCATCCGGAAAAGCCGATCGGAAGCTTAACGATTCTTTCTGATGAAGAGCGCCGAAAGCTATTGCCGGTTAAACGGAATAAACAGCACACTCAGCCTCGAAAGACATTGCCTGAACTGTTTGAAAGACAGGCCGCCGAAAAACCGGATGAAACGGCGGCCGTATATAAAGAGAGCCGGCTCACTTATAAAGAGCTGAATCAAAAAGCCAATCAGCTCGCACATATGATGATCGCCCGCGGCGTCGGCCCGGAGCAGTTTGTCGCGCTGGCCCTGCCGCGATCTTTAGATACGATTGTCGGGCTGTTAGCCGTCCTGAAAACGGGAGCTGCGTATTTGCCGCTTGATCCCGATTATCCGTCGGACCGCATCGCTTTTATGTTACAGGATGCCAAGCCTGTATTTATGCTTACAAATCGTGAAGGCGCAAGTAAGTTTCCTGCCGAAAGCGGTATGCCGTCCTTCATTTTGGATGACCCGCAGAAAAAAGAAACACTTGAGCAATATGCCGTCACGAACCCGACTGACGCAGACAGGATTTGTCCGCTGTCACCGCTTCATCCGGCTTATGTCATTTACACGTCGGGATCAACAGGTGTGCCGAAAGGAGTCATCATCCCGCACAGCAATGTCATCCGGCTGTTTGAGTCGACACAGCACTGGTATCGCTTTAATTCTGATGATGTATGGACGATGTTTCACTCTTACGCATTCGATTTCTCTGTCTGGGAAATGTGGGGGCCTTTGCTTCACGGCGGTCGTCTCGTCGTCGTGCCGCATGACATCAGCAGATCGCCGGAAGCGTTTCTGGATCTTCTCGTGAAAGAGCGGGTGACCGTGCTTAACCAAACGCCGTCAGCGTTTTACCAGCTGATGCATGCGGAAAAAGAAAACGAAGAACTGGGGTGGCAGCTTGCACTCAGATATATCATCTTCGGCGGCGAGGCGCTTGAGCTGGGCCGGCTTGAAGATTGGTACAGCCGCCATCCGGACGATAAGCCGGTGCTCATAAATATGTACGGCATTACGGAAACGACGGTGCACGTCAGTTATCTTGAATTAGACAAAAACATTGCGAAACTTAAGGCAAACAGCCTCATCGGCTGCGGCATTCCTGATCTGAACGTCTATGTGCTTGATGACCGGCTTGAGCCTGTGCCTCCGGGCATCACAGGCGAAATGTATGTTGCAGGGGAAGGTGTGGCACGCGGTTACTTAGGGCGGCAAAGCCTGACCGCGGAACGCTTTGTGGCTGATCCGTACGGCCCGCCGGGAACGAGAATGTACCGGACGGGGGACTTAGCCCGCCTGCGGACGGACGGTTCTCTTGATTATATGGGAAGGGCGGATCACCAGATAAAAATCCGCGGATTCCGGATTGAACTGGGAGAAATCGAGGCGGTTCTCGTCAAACATCCGGGAGTTGAGGACGCGGCTGCAGTCGTCCGTGAAGACCGGCCGGGAGACAAACGGATCGCCGCTTACCTTGTCCGCTCTGACAGCAGCAGCTTAGATACGGGAGAGATTCGCCGGTTTGCCGGAGAAAGCCTGCCGGATTACATGATACCGTCAGCTTTTGTCCAAATGAATGAACTGCCGCTGACACCGAATGGAAAGCTTGACCGAAAAGCGCTCCCTGCGCCTGACTTCCAAACGGAGGTCACCGGCCGGGGACCGAGAACACCTCAGGAAGAAATGCTGTGTGAGCTGTTCGCAGAGGTGCTGCACCTGCCGCGTGTCGGTATTGATGACAGATTCTTTGATTTAGGCGGCCATTCTTTGCTTGCGGTCCATTTAATGAGCCGTATTCGGGAAGCGATGGGAGCCGAGCTCAGTATCGGAACATTATTCGAAGCTCCTACGGTGGCAAGTCTTGCTGAAAGGCTTGAGACGGGCACAGGGACAAGCGCGCTTGATGTGCTTCTGCCGCTCAGAACAGCCGGAGAAGAAACACCGCTGTTTTGTGTCCATCCTGCCGGCGGTCTCAGCTGGTGTTATGCCGGGCTGATGTCTTCTTTAGAAGCCGATTATCCAATATACGGTTTACAGGCGAGAGGCATCGGAAAAAAAGAACCGCTTCCCGAAAGCCTTGATGACATGGCGGCGGATTATATTGAAAAGATCCGCACCGTGCAGCCGAAAGGGCCGTACCGTCTGCTCGGCTGGTCTCTCGGGGGAAATGTCATTCAGGCCATGGCGACACAATTACAGAGCCGGGGCGAAGAGGTTTCGCTTTTGGTGATGCTTGACGCGTACCCGAATCATTTTCTGCCGATAAAAAATGCGCCTGATGACGAGGAAGCCGTCATTGCGCTGCTTGCCCTGGGAGGGTACGATCCGGACAGCCTCGGGGATCAGCCGCTTGATTTTGACACCGCGCTGACCATTCTCCGCCGTGAGGGAAGCGCATTAGCCAGTCTGGACGAGTCGGTGATGATGAACCTGAAAGACACGTACATTAATTCTGTCGGGCTGTTAGGAACATACAAGCCGAAGCCGTTCCACGGAGATGTACTGTTCTTCAGATCCGCGATTATTCCGGAGTGGTTTGACCCGATTGAGCCGGATACTTGGAAACCGTATATTACGGGAAAAATCGAGCGGTATGATTTAGACTGCCGCCATAAGGATATGTGCCAGCCGGGACCGCTTGCCGACATCGGCGCGATTCTGGCAGAGAAATTAAACGGACGGCGTACAGTCCGGTAAAGAAAGGATCAATCTGCTATGACAAATCCATTTGAACGGGAAGACAGCTTATATCATGTCCTGGTCAATGCTGAAGGCCAGTACTCATTGTGGCCGGCCTATCTTGATGTGCCGGACGGCTGGGAAACCCGCCTGACGAATGAAAACCGCTCCGTTTGTCTCGAATATATTGAAACAAACTGGCGTGATATGAGGCCGGAAAGCCTGAAACAGGCCGAAGCCGCTAAGATGTAATAAATTAAAGCCTGCCGCTATTTCGGCAGGCTTTTTATACGGATATCAGCTGTTAAGCTGTGTATGATCACAAAATGTATAAGGGTGTCCTTCTTCATTCGTGCACCATGACTGAGACAGAAAAGCCAAAAAGACCGCGGCCCACTGGTCTGCAAACTGGATTAAAATACCGCCGTCGTGCCACGTTCCGTTATCCTTCTTCCAGCGTGTGTCAATTGGATTTCCCTGATTCATATGAATATTATGCATGCCGTTTGTCGGTTTGAATCCGAAAATCTTATCAGCGCCCGGCTCCGGTCCGAATTTAGAGCCGTAAATATAGACTGCGGCTTTTTCCGATTTGGCTTTTTGCATATACGTCTCAATAAAATCATTTAAGTCATTATCAGGCCCGGTGACTTCATGCGGGAGCGGCGCCATGTTCCGGGGATCAAACAATCCGCCGCGGACATAATCCAGCGCCAGCTCACGGCTCGTTTCATCAATTGGGGTGTACCCATACGGTATGTTCGGCAGCAGGGTGATCGCGCTTGCGTCAAAATGATCGCGCGCCGCATACAGAACCTCTGATTCTTTTGAACTTGACATGACATTGATCGCACAGCGATAGTGCGTATCAGGCTCGCCTAGCACCTCGACTTGAAAATGCGGAGAATCATCATCTGTTTCCCTTCTCATATCTAACACAGTGCCTTTTAATACACCATAGTGCTGAACAGCCATATGAATCCTCCTTTTTCTTCCGGGATATGAATTGATATTCGAGACAGGTGTCCGTTTTTCCTTTTATGAGAAAGAAAAAAGGACAGCCCGCTGATCAGGCTGTCCTCTTCATATCTATTAAGCTTTTGCAGCTGAACCTTGCATCGCTTTTTCAGCAGGCACGTAGTCATAGCCTAAGTCTTTGGCTACCGCTTCATACGTGACATGTCCGTTAGCCGTATTCAGCCCCGCTTTAAGCGCCGGGCTCTCGGCAATGGCTTTCGCCGCGCCTTTATTGGCGATTTCAAGCGCATAAGGAACGGTCACATTCGTTAATGCGAGCGTAGATGTACGCGGTACGGCGCCCGGCATATTGGCGACAGCGTAATGAACGACACCGTGTTTTTCGTAAGTCGGATTATCGTGTGTTGTAATATGATCAACGGTTTCCACAATGCCGCCCTGATCAATGGCAACATCAACAATGACGGAACCCGGTTTCATCTGTTTGACCATTTCTTCGGTAACGAGAGTCGGCGCTTTGGCTCCCGGGATGAGTACGGCGCAGATCAGAAGATCCGCTTCCGCGACAGAGTCTGCAATATTTACAGGGTTTGAGATCAGTGTTTTAATCTGATGCCCGAAAATATCATCAAGCTGACGCAGGCGGTCTGCGTTTAAATCGATCATTGTCACATCGGCACCGAGGCCGACAGCCATTTTCGCGGCATTTGTTCCGACGCCGCCCCCTCCGATGATCGTGACTTTCCCGCGGGATACACCCGGTACGCCGGCTAATAAAATTCCTTTTCCGCCCTTTGGTTTTTCAAGGAACTGAGCACCGATCTGAGCGGCCATTCTTCCGGCAACTTCAGACATCGGCGTAAGCAGCGGAAGTGAACGTCCGTCCGTTACCGTTTCGTACGCAATAGCTGTCACGCCTTTTTCTGTAAGCGCTTTAGCTAATTCCGGCTCTGCGGCTAAATGAAGGTAAGTGAATAAGATCAGGCCTTGACGGAAATACGCATACTCCTCAGCCAGCGGTTCTTTTACCTTCATGACCATTTCCGCATCCCATACTTGCTGTCTGTCCTCCAGAATTTCCGCGCCTGCAGATACATAATCTTCATTAGTAAAACCGCTTCCGAGTCCCGCTCCGGATTCCACAAGAACCCGATGGCCGTTTCCGATAAGCTGTGAAACGCCTCCAGGTGTTAATGCCACTCGATTTTCATTGTTTTTGATTTCTTTTGGAACCCCGATAATCATGTCTGTTTCCTCCAATGTTTGTGTGATGCTTCAAGTGTAGCGCGATTTTTGCGAAAATTCTTTGTTTGAAACAGAAAATAAAAAAACACGGATTTGTGAAATTTCACGAACCCATGTTGCGAAGCTTGATATCAAGGTAAATCGTAAACTTTTCATTCACGTTTTTTAAGTCGATTTCTGCGATCTGGCTGATTCTTTTCAGCCTGTAATTCAATGTATTGACATGAATGTTAAGCGCTTTAGCGGCGGTGTTGACGTTGCTGTCGGCATCAATAAAATGTTCGAGCGTTTTTACCATATCGGCTTGGTGCTCCCTGTCATACTGCTCAAGCTTTGACAGGGAATAGTTCATATAGCCGCTGTGCTTGCGTTTTTCATCCAACACATCAAGGTACTGATAAATGCCGAGTTCAGAAAAACTGAAAAGGTGTTTGGTCTCTCTCACAAACCGTTCTTTCGCTTTTAATACGGAGAGCGCTTCCTGATAGGAGCGGTAAACGTAAGAAATCGATTCGTAAATACCGCCGATCGCAATCGACGCATCCTCAATTTTATATCGTTCCTTCAGCTGTTTTTGAATATGAAGAGCGAAGTGCTTTAAATCTTTAAAAGGCTGATCGGTTTTCGGCGCGGCTAATAAGATTAATTCATTTGAATCAACAGTCGCCAGCATGACATGTATCTGCTGTGTCGTTTCCTGCAAATATTGCAGCTGCTGTTCCGTCTTTTCAGTCAGCTCCTCATGCAAACGGATGATCATGACGCTGAATACGGACGGCAGCGCCATTCCGAGCTTATGAAATCCTTCGGCCATCTCGGCTTCCTGATAAATATGGCCGGTCAGCATTTTCCAAAAAAACTCCTGGCCCCGCTCTTCGATTTTCGTTTTGCGGATCTGCAGGTGCAAAAGCTTGTTCCGCACCGCTTTGGCTGCCAGCTGAAGCGTCTTCAGGTCCTCGTCATTGAGCTTTTTTTTGATCTCAAGCGCCCAAATAAATCCGAGAACCTGACTGTTTTTCCAGATGGAAATCGCCACGCGGTTGCTCAGGCCCACCTCGTCAATTTCTTTCACTTTGATCGGCTGGTCCGTTTTTAAAAGGGCCGGAATGGTTCCGTCTTTCCACAGTTTATTGATGACTTTTTCAGGCACCCTCCGCCCGATAATCGTCGACGTCCGGGCCGGATCTGTACAATCGCTGTGCGTGCTGTATGCAAGCAGTTTATGATTAACGTCTTCTATTGTAATGGGGCATTGGAGGACCTCGCTGATATGGTCGGCTACATCTTCAAGCCTGTCGAAACTGTACTTAAATGGATCTTTTGGATTGGTCATCTGTATCCCTACTTTTTCATAGCTTCATATCTTGATCTTACCATCTTGTTTTTCAGACTGAAAGGCATCTTTGAACGGAAACGGAGTAGGAAAATAGGATCATTTGAAAAAATGGAAAAGAATAAGATAATCATACTATTATATTTACAAAATGTGTAAATATAACGAAAAATCCAATATATCATAAGACTCATTTTGTAAAATTAAAACAGATTTGTTTGACTGTGCCGAATTGTTGTTTTTATAATAATGACGTTCAAAAAATAAGTGAATTAGCCCATATTTAGGCTGATGACACAGGAGGGTATAAGGAATATGTCTGGATTAATTCGTGTCACACCCGAAGAGCTAAGAGCGATGGCTAAGCAATATGGCGTTGAAAGTCAGGAAGTCATGAATCAGGTTGACCGCCTGAACCGCATGATTTCTGATTTGAAAGGCATGTGGGAAGGTGCTTCAAGTGAAGCATTCGCGGATCAATATGAGCAGCTGAAACCTTCATTTATTAAAATGTCTGAATTGCTTCAAGATGTGAATCATCAGCTCGATCAAACGGCAAATACGCTTGAGTCTACTGACCAAGATATCGCTAACCAAATTCGCGGATAATAAGATGAATGAAGAACGGAGCGCCTGATTCAATCAAGAAGACGGCGCTCTTTCTATGTAAGGGTGATATGAATATGTATATCGATATTACAATAGATTTAACACATTATAACGGCAGCGTCTTCGATCTCAGATTGTCAGATTACCATTCTGTGAAAAAAGTCATTGATATTGCCCGGCAGGCTCAGCAAGTATCCGTTCCGCCGCGTGAAGGCTATTGGATCAGAGTGGTCAATAAAGAAACGGTTTTTTCCGGAGAGCAAAAATTATCTGACTGCGGCATTACGAACGGAGACCGCCTTGAAATTTTATGAGAGGACATGGTGGAATGACAGGTCATAACAGATCTTATTTAGAAACAGAACTGGACGCCGTCCGGGAAGAAACCGAATCAGGCTTCACGTTCACCTTCCAGCGGGAAAAAGTCAAACTTCTTGACGGGCTGGAAGCAAACGTGATTAAAGAGGCCGATCCTTTTTTTCAAAAAGAGGTTTCAGTCTCAGAAGACGAAGTAACCATAACGATCAGACCCCCTTCTTCTTACCAGGCTTTCCGCTATATAAAAGGAAAAGATAAAAAAAGCAGGTGGCAATTTGCCTACCGTCTCGTTCAAGCCGTGAAACAGCATAAGCTGAAACGGCTCAATCTGATTGCGGCCCCGGAAAATATCGTGTTTGATAAAGCGCTGACACCTTACTTTCTGCATTACGGCGTAAAGGAGAGCCTCCCGCCTTATGAGGAAGACAGAGAAAGGGTGTTAAAGGAGCTCAAAGCATGTGCGGCGCTTGCGGCTGACGGGGCTTTCACCTTCGAAGAATATTTGAAGTACAAGGAGACACTTCAATTCTCTCCCGAGGTAAAAAGCGTGTTAGAAGCGGAAACGTTTGAGGACCTGGAAGAAACCATTCTAACCGTAATTGATTCCCTCGAAGCAAGGGACAAGACATACATAAAACTGCCGAAAAAGAAATGGAAAATTCAAAGATACGCCGGACTGGCGCTTGCCGTCCTCCTTGTGCCGGCACTTCTGTATTCCTTGTACGCACTGTTTTTCGCCCAGCCGAAGCAAGAGGCAATCACCGAAAGCAACCGCTATTTTTTAAATCAGCAGTACAGCAAAGTCATTGACACACTCGCCAAATACGATGCGGAAAGCCTTCCTGAATCGGTGCAGTACGAGCTTGCTTCTTCTTATGTGGCAGTAGAAAAACTGAGCGAAGAACAGCGGAAAAACATCGGAAATCTGGTCACTCTGCAATCTGATCCGAAGCACTTCCTATATTGGATTGATATCGGCCGAGGGGAAAATGAAGAAGCCATCAATATCGGCCGCAATCTTGAGTACAACCCGTATATCTGGCTCGGGCTTACAAAATATAAGCAGCAATTATTGGCGGACGACAGTATGAAAGACGACGAAAAGCAGAAAGAACTGGACGCTGTGGAAAGCGAGCTGGAGAAGGCGAAAAAAGAGCAGGAAGAGCAAAACAAAGAAGCGGATGAAAACACCGCTGAAGCTTCCGCAGGACAGGATAAAGACGGCAAAAAGGACGAAGCAAAGGATAACAAAGAGAGCGACAAGAAAGATGAGAAAAAAGATGAAAAAAAATAACAGCGTATATCAACTGGCCGTAAATAACGATCAGGCAGTCAGGAGGTTCGCCATATGAGTCTGTTATGGGTCTTTTACCGGGAGCACGTACAAAAGATTCAGCTGTCTGAACTCCCGCCGTCTCAGCCGATTACGATCGGCCCGGAAATAAAGGATACGATCACGTTCGGCACACTGCCGTTACGGCAGCCTGCCGCAACCCTTTATCGTAAGGAAACAGATCGTTACGAAGTTTTCCTGGGAAATAACTGTGCCGGCGAATTGACAATAGGAAATGAAATGCCCTGCCGGATTGAAGAAGAGACGCTGCGGCTTCTTCTCACTCCTGATCAGGAAAAATCCTCCGTTTACTTTATCGGCGGGAAGGACGAGATCGTTTTCTCATCAGCAACAGAGGAAGCGGATATATACAAAGAGCCGTCGTCCGCTCAAACAGGCGATTTTTATCTGCGAAAAGCGGGAGGAAGCTGGTCTGTTGTTCCTGGCGGCCGGGAAGTTTATCTGAACGGAGAGCTCACAAAAGCTCCTGAAAAGCTTCGGACGGGAGATGAGCTGCTGTGGAATTTTCTGCGTGTGAGGCTGACCGAGGATGACCTTTTAGAAGTCATTCATCACGAACCGTTTCAAAGCGGCTTAATCAAAACGTTAAAGCCAAGCACTGAAATGAAAAAGAAATACCCGCAATATCGAAGAACGCCGCGGATGGTCTACGATCTTCCCGAAGACCGCGTGTCATTCAGTTTCCCTTCGCAGGAAAGCGAACAGAATAACCGGGGGCTGTGGCTCGTCATTCTGCCTCCTGTGGTCATGCTGATTGTAATGGGGGTTGTCGCCATTATACAGCCGAGGGGTATCTTCATTCTCGTCTCTTTGGCGATGTTTATGATGACTCTCATTACGTCCACCGTGCAGTATTTCCGAGAAAAAACGCAGCGGAAAAAACGGGAGGAAAAGCGGGAGCGTGTGTACAAGCAGTATTTAGAAAACAAACGGAAAGAGCTTCAGACGCTTTCGGAAAAACAATTGCAAGTGCTGACGCATCACTTTCCCCCGTTTGAAAAAATGAAATATTTAACCTCTGAAATCAGCGGCCGCATTTGGGAGAAATCGCTGGAAAGCAGGGATTTCCTGATGCTCCGGCTCGGAACGGGCACGGTTCCGGCAAGCTACGAGATTTCGATGAGCGGCGGAGACCTGGCGAACCGGGATGTCGATGATTTGATGGAGCAGTCGCAGCACATGCAGCGTGTGTATAAAGATATCCGCCATGCGCCCGTGACCGTTGATTTACAAGAAGGGCCGATGGGGCTCGTCGGGAAACCCCAGATCGTCAAAAATGAAATTCATCAGCTCATCGGCCAGCTCGCTTTCTTCAACAGCTACCATGACCTGCGGTTCGTCTTTATCTTTCATGAAGAGGAATATAAGGATTGGGAATGGATGAAGTGGCTGCCGCAATTTCAGCTGCCTCATATGTATGCGAAAGGGTTTATTTACAATGAACAGACGCGCGATCAATTGTTATCGTCCATTTATGAGCTGCTGCGGGAACGGGATTTGGAAGACGAGAAAGAAAAAAAGATCTTCCAGCCGCATTTTGTTTTTGTCATCACAAATCAGCAGCTGATTGCAGAGCACGTCATTTTAGAATATATCGAAGGCCGGCATGAGCATCTCGGCATCTCGGCGATCATTGCCGCGGAAACGAAGGAAAGCCTGGCAGAAAACATTCACACCCTCGTCCGCTACATTAATGAGGATGAGGGCGACATTCTCATTCAGAAGAAAAAAGCGGTGCAGATCCCGTTTAAGCTGGACAGGCATGAACGGACAGACAACGAGCGGTTTTCCCGGACGCTTCGGACATTGCACCATCAGGTCGGGATGACGAATTCCATTCCTGAAACGGTCTCATTTCTGGAACTGTTTCATGCGAAGGAAGTAAAAGAAATCGGCATCAGGCAGAAGTGGGAGACAAGTGAGTCTGCTAAATCGCTGGCTGTTCCGATCGGCTACAAGGGAAAAGACGATATCGTGTATTTAAACCTGCATGAAAAAGCCCACGGGCCGCACGGATTGCTGGCGGGAACGACCGGCTCCGGGAAAAGTGAATTTCTGCAAACGTATATTCTGTCATTGGCCGTTCATTTCCACCCGCATGAAGCGGCGTTTTTGCTGATTGACTATAAGGGCGGAGGAATGGCGCAGCCGTTCCGCAAGATGCCGCACCTTCTCGGAACCATCACGAACATCGAAGGAAGCAGAAACTTCAGTATCAGGGCGCTTGCCTCCATCAAAAGCGAGCTGAAAAAACGGCAGCGGCTGTTTGATCAATACCGCGTCAATCACATCAATGACTATACAAAGCTGTATAAACAGGGAGAAACGGATATTCCGATGCCGCACCTGTTTTTGATTTCAGATGAATTCGCCGAGCTCAAAAGCGAAGAGCCTGACTTTATCAGGGAGCTTGTCAGCGCGGCGCGCATCGGGCGGAGCCTCGGTGTGCATTTAATCCTCGCCACGCAAAAGCCGGGCGGCATCATTGACGACCAGATATGGAGCAACTCACGCTTTAAGGTCGCCCTGAAAGTGCAGGATGCAAGCGACAGTAAAGAAATCCTGAAAAACAGTGATGCGGCGAATATTACCGTCACCGGACGCGGCTATTTGCAAGTCGGAAATAATGAAGTGTATGAGCAGTTCCAGTCTGCCTGGAGCGGCGCCCCTTACATGGAAGATGTATACGGCACCGAGGATGACATTGCCATCGTTACCGATACCGGCTTAATTCCGCTGTCTGAGGTGGACGCGGATGATGCGGCGAAAAAAGACGCCCCGGCAGAAATAGAGGCCGTAGTCGAAGAAATCGAGCGGATTCAAAAAGAAATGGGCATTGAAAAGCTGCCGAGCCCTTGGCTGCCGCCGCTTGCCGAACGTATTCCGCGCACGCTTTATCCTTCGAAGGAAAAAGACCGCTTCTTCATCGCCTGCGTGGATGAGCCTGATCAGCAAAGACAGGCGCCTCTCGCTTATACGATGATGGATGACGGCAACATCGGTATTTTCGGCTCATCGGGCTACGGCAAGTCAGTTTCTGCCATCACGTTCCTGATGAACTTCGCGGAAGGGTACACGCCACAAGAGCTTCACATGTATATCTTTGATTTCGGCAACGGAACGCTTCTGCCATTGGCAAAGCTTCCGCACACCGCAGATTATTTCTTAATGGATCAAATGAGAAAGATTGAAAAATTCATGATCCGCATCAAGGAAGAAATCGAGCGGCGGAAACGGCTGTTCAGAGAAAAAGAAGTCAGCCATATTAAAATGTACAATTCGCTCAGTGAAGAAGAGCTGCCGTTTATATTTATCACAATTGATAATTTCGATATCGTCAAAGACGAAATGCATGAATTGGAAACGGAATTCATCCAGATTTCACGCGACGGGCAAAGTTTAGGCATTTACTTCCTGCTGACCGCAACGAGGGTAAACGCCGTCCGCCAGTCGCTGTTAAACAATTTAAAAACGAAAGTCGTTCATTATTTAATGGATCAGTCAGAAGGATACTCCATATACGGGCGTCCGCCGTTCAGTCTCGAACCGATTCCGGGCCGCGTCATGATCCAAAAAGAAGAACTGCATTTCGCGCAAATGTTTCTTCCGGCAGAAGCGGAAAATGACCTCGAGATGTTCCAAGCGCTGAAAGACGATGTCAAAGCTTTAGCTGTTAGCCATGCCGGAACGGCCGGTCCAAAACCGATTCCGATGCTCCCGGACATGCTGACGGCCGGCGAATTTTCGCTCCGTCTCGAACCGGGTCAAGAACCGTTCCGAATTCCTGTCGGGCTGCATGAGGAAAAGGTCAGCCCCGTGTACTTTGATCTGGGTAAATATAAACATTGCCTCATTTTAGGACAGACACAGCGTGGAAAAACAAACATCCTGAAAGTCATGCTGAATCACCTGCTGCGTGAAGGAACGGAACAGATCGGACTGTTTGACTCAATTGATCGCGGACTGTCGCAATATGCGCAGGAAACAAAGGTCAGTTATCTGGACACAAAAGAAGACATACAGCAGTGGATCGAATCTGCTGAAGCCCTATTCACGGAGCGTGAAGCCCAGTATGCACAGGCCGTTAAAAATGGTGATATGCACAGACTCAGTTTCTCTCCGATCGTGTTAATGGCCGACGGCATTACAAGATTCCAGCAGACAATCGACACCGCCATTCAGGACAAGCTGGCGATGTTTATGAAATCTTACGCGCATGTCGGCTTCAGTTTTATCCCGGCGGGCAATCACAGCGAATTCTCAAAAGGCTATGATTCCTTAACGACGGAAATGAAACAGATCCGCCACGCGATGCTGCTTGTGAAAAAATCCGAACAAAACGTCATTCCGCTGCCTTACCAAAGGCAGGAACCGGACATTCAGCCGGGCTTCGGCTATTTGGTTGAAAACGGGAAGGAGCAAAAAATCCAAATACCTCTATGTTCAGCGGAAAGGGAGGCCGTCAGATGACAGAACAACGAAAAAGCCTGATCAAATTAATAGCCGCGGTCGTTATCATTCTGGTGCTGCCGGTGCTGTTTTTCCGATTTATCGGCGATGACCCGGGAAAACAAAAAATCAATGCCACCCGTCAAATCGCAGTCGTGAATGAAGACATGGGCTTACAAACAGATGAAAATGAGGGGCAGGAATCCGTCCATTTCGGAAAAGAAGTGGCGGCGGCTCTCGGCGGCCGTCCGGATTATTCCTGGACGGTTGTCAACAGGAGCGCGGCTGAAAACGGTCTGGCGGCTAAGAAGTATGACGCCGTCGTTTACATTCCATCCGATTTTTCAAAAGACATTTTAAGCTATGACCAAGAGCGTCCGCAAAAAGCCACGCTGACATTCAATATTCAAAGCAGCCTGAACGCCGTCAACAAAGAAAAAGTGCAGCGTGAGCTTGAAGACGCCCAAAAATCAATGAATAAAAAAATGTCGGCATTGTATTGGAATTTCGTCTCACAAAAAGTGAACAATGTCAGAGGCGATTTTGACAAGATCGTCAATAAAGAATCAGAATTTCAAAACGTCATGTACAACTTTTACAAGCCGAGCTCAAATGACTTAGCGGGTGAAATCAAACGGCAAAAAGACCTGATTGACGAACTGAAAAAATCAATGAATGAAGCACAAGGCGCGGCCAAAGAAAAATTGACTTCGGCAGATGAAGCCAAAAACACGCTCAAAGACTTTGCCGATACGGTTGAGCGCTATAAACAATATCAGGAAAATCAGAAAAAACTGCTGATGGCCGCGCAGGAACAAAATCAAAAGCAAATCACAACCGGCCTGAACGCCATTAAAGCACAGCAGGCCGCCAATCAGTTCAGCGCCATGATGAGCGGGCTGTCTTCAGGCATAAACCAGGCGCAGACACAGCTTGACCAGACAGGAGCGGCTCTGTCTGCCGCCCAGCAGGTGAGAGAAGCGCAGGTTCCTGAGCAGGAACACGGGATGGCAGATATTCAATCCAATTTACTGAACAATTATTTGACCCAATATAAAGCTCAAGCAAGATTTGAAACACTGAACAGCATCCAAACCCTTATGAAAAGGGATCGGCACGCATTAACCGTTCCGGAAAATGATCCGGGGGATGACGGCTCAGATGAACCGAAAGAAGAAGAAAAACCGGAAGAAGAAAAACCCGGCGATCTGAAAATTGACCTTGACGATCAGCGTGACGAATTAAAACGCATCTCCGCTGAAATCAATCAAATTTCAGACGGACTAAAAGAACCGGAAAAAGAAAATCCTGACCCTGAAAAACCGGGCCAAGGCGATGACGGTGAAAAACCCGGAGGTACCGATCCGAATAACGGAACGGCTCCCGGAGAAGACGGAAAAACGGAAGACGGCACAAAAGATCAGCAGCCTGATTCCGATAACACTGGCGGCGAAGAGCCAAAAACCGTCCAAACCGCATCGGCCGCTAAAAACGTCACTCCGCCTGCTGTTGAGCCGACGGATGATTCAAACGATTCAGAAGGAGACGGCGGCACGGGAGTTTCTGACGCGAAAGAAAGGCTGAACCAAGCCGCAGAGCGCATTCAGCAAATTGAAAAAGAGCTGGAAGAGAAACAGCAGACTCATAATGAAGAACTGAAAAAACGTCTCGATGATCTTGATGAAGAAATCCAAGGCCTTAAAGACCGAATTGATGACGCGAAAAAACGAGCGGACAAATTACGTGAACAGCTGGAAGAATCAAAAGAAAAGAGAAAACAAGACTTCAATACCATTTACAGAATGATTGTAAAGACAGAACAGAACATTCTGAACTACCCGTTATTGGATAGCGGCCGCAAATCTGCTCTCGAACTGATGTTTGCCGCTGACATCAATACAACAGATATATCCGATTTAATGAGTTACTATAATGATTTATCTTTGTATGAGGCAACACTCTATCACTCGCTTGACGCAGGCTCGCTGCCTGATGTGAAAAACAGGGTGCTGAAAGCCCAGCAAGGCGAAGTCCAAACCGTTCTCGCCATCAAACCGGAAGAAACGGCAAGCTGGGAAAATCTGAAAAACAATAAGATGCAGACAGATGAAGACATCAGCAATTTCATTAAAGGCATGACCGAATTCTCGGACAACTACAGCTCATATATCAGAGATGAACAAGCCGGAGTGCTCAATGAGATCGCCAGCATTTCAGACAGCGCGGCGAAAGCATCCGATCAGCTGGCTGAAGGCGCTGTGCAGGAAGCGGCCGCATTCAGCGGAGACGGATTAACTGGGACGATGGCGCTCGGCGCTCAGGATACCGTCGGCCGCGAAGTGCTGCAAATGTCTGACACGATGGGCCATCTGTCAGAACGCCAGTCCGGCATCATCAGCTATACCGACAATATGCAGCAAAGCGTAAATGACGTCCAGCATAAAGCGGACACCCTGAACAGCAACTGGGGTAAAAATGTCGATTCCACGAAATTGATCAGAAATGACGTGTACGGCATTTTAGGGAACGCGCTCGTTGACGGACAGGAAAACGGATATGTTTACGATTATCTCGCCAATCCGCTTAAAATCAGCGGAGAGGTGCCGGAAGACCGGGTTCAGAATGTTCCGCCGGTCGTCATTTTGGTAATCGTTCTGATCAGCAGTCTTCTGATCGGCTATTTCAGCTCGTATTATCAGCAGGCGCCGCTTCTTGTCAAAGGCGCGCTCTTTGGGATTTTAAACATAATGGTCGGACTGATGATCAGTCTGTTCGGTCTGAATATCTACTCGCTTCCGGACGATCAGACGATTAAATGGTCAGTCTTTACGATTCTCCTGCTTGCGGCGAGTTCAGCTTTCATCCGGGCAGCCTTTGTCTTTAGCTCAATCACCGGGTGGATCGCTTCATCAGCGCTCATTCTCTTTTATGTGGCGCCTTTGATCGACCTGATTATGCCGAACTTCAGCTTTGACAGCCCGGTATCGAAAGTGTATATCGATATTCAATACGGAACGGGCCATCTGTTTGCGATGGGCATAACGGTTCTTGCGATCATTACGCTGATTGCGGCGGCGCTTCCGCTCATCATTCGGCTGCTTGCGGAAAAAACGGAGGAAAGTGATCAGTCTTATGAGGCGTAATACAATCGTGGAAAAAGGAGTTTTGCTGTTTGCTCTTTCCTTTCTCCTTTTTCTCCCGCATGCCGCAGCTGCGAATGAGGACAATACTGATGTCAAGCCGAATGAATATGAAAAGAAGGACATTGAAATTCGTACGGATTATCTTCATGACGATGCCTATTCCGAGGAAAAAACGGCGCTTCCGAAAGAACAGAAGGACATCACGTTCGATCAGCCGGCAGAAAACCCGGATGAAAAACTGATATCAAATTTGTTTACATCGTCAGAAACGGAGCCGAATACGATCAAAGCGCAATCGAAAAAACTGGGTATCACATTTGCCGAGCCTGCCGTGCGGCACACCTCAGCAGACATGGAAACGGATGAGAAAAAGACTTCCTTTCTGCTGCCTGTCATTTATGCCGTCTTGATCCTCCTCGGCATTGCCGCAATGATCTATCTGATTCCGAAGGTCACGGCGCAGGAAAAGGCAAAGCGGTAAACGGATCGCTTGTGTTTGCGGGAAGACAGCCCGTAAAATAAGAAAAAAAGGAGGAGTTTCATGCAGTTTTTTCTTATAACAGGTGCGTCAAAAGGATTGGGACGGGCGCTGACGGAACAGGCGCTGCAAGAAGGAGCCGAAGTCGCCGCGCTTTCAAGAACGATAAGCGGGGAAAAGCGTGAGGGACTGACAGAATACAGTGTTGATTTAACTGATCTGGCAGATACAGAGCGGCAGATGAAGGCGATTCTTGATCAAGCTGAGAAGAAGCGGTATTCCGCCGTCACACTGATCAATAATGCCGGAATGGTGGAGCCGATCAAGCGGGCGAAAGAGGCTTCCGCGGAAGAATTGAACCGCCACTACACCCTTAATCTGACGGCGCCCGTTTTGCTCAGCCAAATGTTCACAAAGCGTTTCGAAGCGTTCAGCGGCAGCAAAACAATTGTCAACATCACATCTGGCGCGGCGAAAAATCCCTATAAAGGATGGAGCGCGTATTGCAGCTCAAAAGCGGGACTTGATATGTTTACGAAAACATTCGGATTCGAACAGGAAGATGAAGAGCTGCCGGTCCGCATGATATCATTCTCGCCGGGAGTGATGGATACAGACATGCAGGCTGTCATCCGTTCTTCGTCAAAAGAAGATTTCCATGACATCGAGCGGTTCCGCAATCTGAAAGAAACGAAAAACCTCAGAAGCCCGGAATACATCGCCAGTGTCATTCACTCACTGATCGCGGGTGAGCCGGAAAACGGACGGATATACGATATTAAAGAGTTTTTGTAGAGCAGCTTTTACGCTGCTCTTTTTTTGTTTGTACAATCACTTCGGCGCCCGGCGGCATATTATGAATGAAACACCGTGTAAGGGGTATAAGAAATGTATCAGATGAATTGAGTTTCTTCTCGATTTATGTTAGGATTCTAAAAATATAATTAAGGAGGGGTTTCCATGAGAAATGTAACGTTAATGGATGTCTTCACCCATCCAATCGCACAAAAGTATTTACAGCGCTCCGGTGTCGCCCATGCGATTGCCTGCGCGTTTCATGCATACCGTCTTGCCGTAAAAGCGGGTGTCAGTCCCGATCTTGCGGCGAAAGCGGCTTTACTGCATGATGTCGGCCATTACGAATGGTACACAGACGGCAAATGGGACTATGAAAAGTACAGAAGAAACGATATCCATGCCATAAAAGGCGCGGAACGGGCGCATAAGCTGCTCATCCGGCTCGGTGAAGAACCGAAAGCGGCGAAAGACATTGCGCTGGCGATTCTGCTCCACACCGATTCCTATCTGCCTGAAGGCGAACTGGACAAGAATACGCTCCAGCAAATCGTGAAACAAGCGGACGAACTCGATGAAGAACCTGGCGGACATCATCATTACCGCCAAATGGATCACACGGCCGCGCTCAAACAAATCCAAAAGCTTGATCAGTTAATTGACCAAGCCCAATATCCCATAAGAAGCTCAGTCTAGGCCACTCATGCGGCCTTTTCCGCTTTACATAACCCCGCAAACTCACTAACACCTTTTCCGCTCCGATAGACGTACTGTGTCAAAGCCTTTGTCCGCTGCATATGATGAAGGAAAACATAGTAAAGGGGATCAGCGAAAATGGCCCATCAAGGAAGCCCGCAACTCGTCTCGTTAGTAGATCCTTACGTTTATCAGACCATCCATAAGCTTATCGGCTCAAGGTTTATCATTCAAACCGTCAGACGGATTGTCAGGGGACGGCTGATTGATGCCGCTCCGGATCATATCGCCATTGAAGAAACGCATGACCGCGTATTATATATCAGGAACCGCCATGTGGTTTCTGTCATGCCTGATTATACCGAACGTGTGTAACAGCCCAGGATAAGGCGCAGACCGGAGGCGGCCCTTACAGAACCCCGGTGCGTCTTCTTTTTTGAGATACATAGATGCACGGCACCTTTTTTTGGTACAATCACAGTACAAGTTCACATGACAATAGGAGGAAACCGCTTGTTGAAATCAAAGGTCCATTTTTGGACGCTGCAAATTTTGCTCGTTTTGCTCATTATTTACGTATCAACGAAAGTCTCGTTTATTTTTCAGCCGTTTTTCGGTTTCATCACTACTCTGTTTTTTCCGATTTTGATCTCGGGCATTTTGTTTTTCATTTTTAATCCGATCGTCCGCCTGCTTGAGAAAAAAATCCCCCGGACATTGGCGATCCTGCTCATTTATCTCGTTTTCATCGGCCTGATCGCCTTTATGTTCACCGCAATCGGACCGATCGTGGCTTCTCAGGTCACGGGGCTGATTAACAATTTCCCTGATTACATTAATCAGATTCAAAGCTTGATTACACAATTATCCCATTCCAAATGGTTTACGTGGATGATGACGCAGGATTATGTGTCGATAGAAAAAATCCGGCAGTCTCTGACGGGATTTTTACAAAGTCTTCCGCAAAATATTACGGCAAGCCTGTCGGCCGTGTTCGGCGTCGTTACGAATATTACGCTTGTCGTGATCACCGTTCCGTTCATTCTGTTTTATATGCTGAAGGACGGCCGGCGTTTTCCGCTTTTGGCGGTTAAAATTCTGCCTTCTTCCTACCGTGCGGAGGGCCGGAAAATATTTAACGACTTATATGTCACATTGGCCGCATATTTCCAAGGCCAGCTGCTGATTTGTCTCTTTGTCGGAACGGCATGCTTTATCGGTTATTGGATCATCGGCCTGCCGTATGCGTTAATTCTCGGGATGGTGATCGCCGTCACCAATATCATTCCGTACCTGGGACCGTTTCTCGGGGCGGCACCGGCGGTCATTATCGCGTTTATGGATTCTCCGGCTAAGGCGCTGTTTGCCGTGATTGTTGTCGTTGTCGTCCAGCAGCTTGACGGAAACCTGCTTTCTCCGCTTGTTATCGGGAAGCGGCTCAATACCCACCCGCTCACCATTATTCTTCTGCTTATCGGAGCGGGCAGTTTCGGAGGCATTCTCGCAATGATTCTGGCCGTGCCGGTTTACGCGGTCTTAAAAGCATTCGTCTTAAATATCGTCCGGCTTATCAAACTTCGTCAGCGATCGAAGCACGAAGACAGCCGCAAGCCGAAATAAAAACGGGCACAACTCCAGACGCAGCGCATAAACTGCTGTAAAGAAAAGCGGAGGTGTGGGTATGCCTGCAATTGTGGGACCGATTTATATTATGAGCTTAGCCGGAGACGCTGCGGCGAGCTTCGGTGACGTGTTTGCCATTTCTCCCAAAGCCGTTGACCACTCAGGCGCGGGGTCAGGGGCGTTTCATTCCGGAGATTTTGTCAAAGTCACTAATAAATTCAGCAAAACGCGCTTTGAAGACATTGATCTGTTTGACGAACCTGATTGGTTTAACGCGTGACAGCCTCCTTTAGGAGGCTGTCGCTTTTTTGTAGTATAATAGAATCAGTCTTTTATAAAAGGGGAATTTTTATGAAAATCAGAAAAGCGAATATTACCGTTCAGTCCGGAATGATCGGCGACGTGTATCTGCATGAAAATAAAAAAGAACAGCATACCCTCGTAGCCGTTCCGGAACTTGAGTGGAGCACGATCATTTCCTATGAGGAAGAGAAAAAGGCGCTGGCGCAGCGGCTTTTACAATCATTCAGCAAGCTGATGGATGAAGAGCCCGCCGGAGAGCTCGCAGGCAAGATCTCCCATTGGGCGGCTGAAATGTAACGAAGACGGTTTACCGCGTCCCGTCCGGGGCGATAATTGTAAAACAAGCTGAGGAGGGAAGGCCGATGAGCGACAAAACGGTTGACCTTTATTTACAGCAGGGTATGTACGGCCCTCTGCAGACGAAACCGGATGAACGGCATTTATTTTTAGGCTCGCTGCGTGAACGGGTCATCATTGCCCTGACGAAGGGGCAGGTGCTGCAAAAGAAGCCGTATGAAGAAGTGAAACAGGCGCTGAAAAAACGAAAAGATGCGGTGCTCTATATAAACGGAAGGCTCCCGTATCATGCTTATTCACCCTATATGAAGCTTGCCGCACTGGAAGGTGTCCGAAGCTCCGTGATCTCGGATCTTCAATTCGAAACGCCGCTCGGCCTGATATTTGCCGCCGATCATGCGGTGAACCTTGACGGCATTTACGTTCAGGATGACATTTTCAAGCGCTCACTCCTGAAATCTTAGAAAAGCAAGTGTCATTTTATAATGCCAATTCACTTACAAGTGGAGATAGGATATAATGGTTTTCATATGAATGGCGGGGAGGCCGGCTATGAAAAAAGCATTTATTTGCATTGATTATACGAATGATTTTGCAGCAGAGAACGGAGCATTAACCTGCGGAGAACCCGCAAGGCAAATTGAGGATAAGATTGTCAGTTTGACACAAGCATTTATAGAAAATGGTGATTACGTTGTCTTTGCGGTAGATTCACATGATGCAGACGATGACTTTCATCCGGAAACACGCCTGTTTCCTCCGCATAATATCAACGGCACGGAGGGCAAAGAGCTGTACGGAAAGCTCTCGCCTCTTTATGAGAAACATAAACACGCAAAAAACGTAAGCTACATGGAAAAATCGAGATATTCTGCTTTTGCTGGAACGGATTTAGAGCTGAAACTGCGGGAACGGCAGATCACTGAACTGCATCTTGCGGGCCTGTGCACCGACATCTGCGTTCTTCACACGGCGGTTGACGCCTACAACAAGGGCTTTCAGATCGTCATTCATCAAAACGCTGTGGCAAGCTTTAATCCGGAAGGGCATGAATGGGCGCTGTCCCATTTTAAGAACAGCATCGGAGCGCAAGTGGCAGAGTAAGGAAGGGGAAAACAATTTTGGTGGAGCATGGTTTTAAAGACGACAGTTTGTCTTTACATACAGATCTTTATCAAATTAATATGGCCGAAACGTACTGGAGAGACGGCATTCATGAGAAAAAAGCAATTTTTGAGCTTTTTTTCAGAAAGCTTCCTTTTGAAAACGGCTATGCGGTATTTGCGGGCTTAGAAAAAGCAATCGAATACTTGGAGAACTTCAAGTTTACTGACAGCGATCTGAACTATTTAAAAACGGAATTGCACTATGCTGATGATTTCATTGATTATTTGCGGGATCTGTCATTTACCGGATCTCTTTACAGCATGAAAGAAGGAGAGCTCGTCTTTAACAACGAACCGATTATGCGGGTCGAAGCGCCCCTCATTGAAGCGCAGCTGATTGAGACGGCTCTGCTTAACATTGTGAATTACCAAACATTAATCGCCACGAAAGCGGCCCGCATTAAAGGCGTAGTCGGTGATGAAGACGCCCTTGAATTCGGAACGCGGCGCGCCCATGAAATGGATGCGGCTATGTGGGGAGCGAGAGCGGCTCTGATCGGCGGCTTCAGCGCGACGAGTAATGTAAGAGCCGGCAAGCGTTTTAATATACCGGTATCCGGCACGCACGCTCATGCACTCGTACAAGCGTACCGCGATGAGTACACGGCTTTTAAGAAATATGCGGAGACGCACAGAGACTGCGTGTTCCTCGTCGATACGTACGATACGATCCGTTCAGGCATGCCGAATGCGATTAAAGTCGCGAAAGAATTCGGCGACCGGATCAACTTCATCGGCATCCGCTTAGACAGCGGGGACTTGGCGTACCTGTCAAAAAAAGCGCGAGAAATGCTTGATGAAGCGGGTTTCAAAGACGCGAAGGTCATTGCTTCAAGCGACCTTGATGAGCACACGATATTAAATCTGAAATCGCAGGGAGCGAAAATCGATACATGGGGAGTCGGCACAAAGCTGATTACCGCATACGATCAGCCGGCCCTCGGCGCGGTTTACAAGCTTGTCGCCATTGAAGAGGACGGCAAACTGACCGACACCATCAAGATTTCGTCGAACCCTGAAAAAGTGACAACGCCGGGAAGAAAGAAAGTATACCGGATTATCAACAAGCTGAACCACCACTCGGAAGGGGATTATATCGCTCTTTATGACGAGCGGGTAAATGACCAGAAACGTTTAAAAATGTTCCATCCCGTTCACACGTTCGTCAGCAAATTCGTCACTGATTTCTATGCGAAAGACCTGCATGAGCCGATTTTTGAAAACGGCGTTTTATGCTATGATAATCCCGAAATCACCGACATCCAGCAATACGTGCAGGATAACCTCAAACTTCTGTGGGAGGAATACAAACGGATCAGCAAGCCGGAAGAATATCCGGTTGATTTAAGCGAAGACTGCTGGAGCAACAAGATGCAGCGGATTCATGAGATCAAAAGCAAGCTGAAACGGGAACTTGAATAGAAGACAAAGCAGCCTTTCCTTTCTCTGGAAAGGCTTTTTGTTTGCGATAATATTTTTCACATTTAGACAAAATTCGTCAAATTATTTGATATACTTATGTTCGAAGGCCGCATCTAAGGGGGTAAATGAATGAAGGTGTTTGTTGCGAGACAGCCTATCTTCAACAGGAATGAACAGGTTGTTGCTTATGAACTTCTTTACCGGGAGAGCGAAGAGAACCGTTATTCGGCCGCAGACGGAGATAAAGCTACGACTGATCTCATTATTAACAGCTTTATCAACATCGGAATCGAAAAACTGACTGAGGGAAAACGCTGCTTTGTGAATTTTACAGAAAGCCTGATGTTTTCAGATCTCCCTACCTCCTTTGATCCTGACCAGCTCATTATCGAAATTCTTGAGGACATACCGATTACTCCGGCTCTGATCTCAAGATGCAGACAGCTGAAGAAATTAGGATATACATTAGCACTTGATGATTTTTACGCCATCAATCCGGCAAATGAAGAATTATTGGAACAGCTGATGAAATATATTGATATTTTAAAAATCGACTTTTTGCAATCCTCGCGTCTGGAACGCAAAAAAATCATTCAGACGTACAGCTGTAAAAGTCTGATTTATTTAGCGGAAAAAGTGGAGACAAGAAAAGATTACAAACAGGCGGCCATAGACGGCTTTCACCTGTTTCAAGGATATTTTTTCAGTGAACCGCGTGTCATCAGCGGGAATGATCTGACGTTTCATTTTCATTCTTACTACCAGCTTTTAAACGAATTAAACCAAGACCAGCCCGATATAGAGCGCGTGACGGAATACATAGAGCGGGACGTTACATTATCGTATCAGATTCTGCGTTTTTTAAACGGATCGCAGACAAGGCTGAAAAAAAAGATAGACAGCATCCGGCAGGCCATCATGATGCTTGGGCTGAATGAGATTAAGCGCTTGATTTACATTCTTTCATTCAGAGATTTAACGGCGAAAAGCCACTCAAGCCAAAAAGAAATCATTAAGATTTCCTTAATCAGGGCCAAGCTGTGCGAACTGCTTGCGAAAAGGACCGGAAGACCGCAGCCCGCTTCCTACATGCTGATCGGCATGTTTTCACTCATCGATACGCTTCTCCACAGGGAGCTGGAGGATATCGTCAAAGAACTGCCTTTAATTGATGAAGTCGGACAGGCGCTGCTCGGTTATGAAAACGATTATTATAAGATGCTCGGGCTCGTCAAAGCCATTGAATGCAACAACTGGGACTGTGACGAGTGGGGAAAAGAACTGGACAAAGAAGCAGCGTATGAATGTTACTTGCAGGCAATTGAATGGTGCCGGCAGCTGATCGTGGATTGATGCTTTAAGCCGACCACTTGAGGGCGATGATGAACCGGCTTTGCTCCCTGATCAGACTGACGCGGATGCCGTCGGGATTAAATGTCACGTCAAAGTCATTTTTGATGCCGGTCTGCTTAATGAGCCGCTTGACCGCTGCGGCGTCAGATGATTCCGCTGCGGTGAGGATGCGGCGCGCAAGCTCTTTTGACGCCGACAGCCGCGCAAGAAGCAGGCGGGCATCCTCCAGCATGCCCGCAGCGTCTTTTGCGGACGCTGTCAAAATATTTGCGGAAGCCTGGGGAGCAGGCGCAGGATTGCGGTACGGCGCGGCGAAAACAGGGCAGCATAGATACACATAATGCATGCGGCGGCCTCCTTCCTGAGATAACATTCGTTATATATGAGTATAGGCCGCGTGATCACGAGTTATGACATGCAAAAAGACCACAATGCGGGGGTTGCGGTCTTTTCGGTGTTTGTCGGTGGATATGCGACGCTGTTCGCCCATTCTGTTTTGAAATTGCGACGATGGGGACTATAGTCCTTGTCGGTTTGTCGGAAAACCGTTAAAAAAACAGCAGAACCACAAAATTGATCTGCTTCACCCCAAACGTCTGCCTTTATCATAGTTATATAGTCCTGTTCTTTAAATGCTCCATTCAGGACTATAGGATTATCGAGGTTTGCGGTGTCACGCAGATACTTTTACACATACTTTTCGGTGAAAAATCCCGCAAAAACGTTTACACTATTAGTAACAGATCAAATACCTAGGACTCGTTCACCATACACAATTCATTGATCTTTCAAAAAAAGGAGTGTGGAAACGGTGGAAAAGAAATTAGAAGAAGTAAAGCAATTATTATTCCGACTTGAAAATGATATCAGAGAAACAACCGACTCTTTACGAAACATTAACAAAAGCATTGATCAGCTCGATAAATTCTCATATGCAATGAAAATTTCTTAAAAAGACTTGGAAACAAGTCTTTTTTTTGTGCATTTTTCACCCATTTCATGGATAAAGTATTATACGATTGTTAAAAAAACAAAAACCCGCTGTCTTTCATCACCTGCATTTAGTAAAATAGAATGGGAGGGTGAAGACAATTATTGAGCAAATGTGTTTAGATGCCGAAACGATTAAAGAGAAGATGAAGGAAATTGTGGAGCACAATATATGCAATACTAACCTGAAAATGTACCTTCTGAAATTTATTGCATCAAAAGATTCATTTGGGTTTGCTGAATTGGCATATCAACATTACAAGGCGTTCAATGGCAGAGACACAGAGGCGATTTTAAACTTAGCCGTAGGTTTAGAATTATTAGTCCTGTCATACGACATTTATGATGATTTAGAAGATAATGATAATCTGAAAATGGAATGGATGAAAACAGGTCTCCCCATTACGCTGAATACTGTAACAGCTCTCTATACATTAAGTATACAGGTTATGAATCAGGTTAGTGAAAACCCGTATTTTCTTAAGCAAATTTTAAACTTTGCTTTGAATTCAATTGAGGGCCAGCAAGATGATATTTTGAATGCACCGCAAACTGAAGAAGAGTGCTTGGAAATGATTAAGAATAAATCCGGCTCTTTAACTGCAATGCCTTGCGTTATGGGAGCGATGCTGGCTACAGGAAATTTAAATCCAATCGTTCAATCATATTCGTATGAACTCGGAATAATATCCCAGATTGATAATGATTATCAAGGTTTGTTTTACTTGAATAATGATTTTGTTCAACGAAAAAATACACTTGCTTATTTATATTTAAAAAAGAGATTCAATAAAGCTTCTGAAGAAATCTTACAGTGGTATGAAAACCCAGAGCTATTCAAAACCTTAAAGACTCGAGACATAAAAAAGAAATTAATTGAAGCAGGTGTAACTCAATACTTATTGGTTTTGAAACATTTGTCGTTAAAGAAAATAAAAAGTAAGATATTTGAATTGGAAATAGAAAGAAATAAATCGGAAACTTTATTAAATGCGATTGTTAATTTAGAGGAGGATGAAAGATAATGCAGGAAATTGTAGGATACTTAACCAAAAATCCAGAAGTTTTAAATAAAGTGATTGAAGGCAATGCTAGTCTGATTGGAGTTAGCCAGGATCAAACAGATTGTGTTATAAATGCGTTTAAGGGTATAGATGTTATTTCCTTCGGCGGTGACTGGAAATATTGAGGCTGATATAAATGAAGTCCAAGTACAATAAGATTTCAGTTGTCTTAATTCTGCTTACATTGGTATATGTCATTTATCTGACTTATATAAGCACAAATAATCTCTTAGTCGGCGCCACAATTTCTGAAAATAAACAGGGCGAAATTAAAATAAAAGATGTAGAAGATTTTACAATGGCATATTACGCCGGAGTGCAAAAGGGAGATATAGTAAAGAATATTAATCACCAAAATGTAAAGTCAATTAATATTCAAATGAATAAGCTGAAAAATGTAAACTCTATGGTTGTTGATAGAAACGGTCATGATATTGAGATTAAGCTCAATTTATTTAATGACAGGAACTTCAGTACTTACTTAATACCGATAATTTTTTATGTAGTATGTTTATTTTGCTGTTTCTTCATCATCAAAATAAATGAAGAAAAAAACTTGAAATCTGCTTTGGTACTAATTGTATTTCTTTTATCTGCTTCAATTGCATATATTAGTGCTGGAGGGTCGGCAAAAGGCGATCTGCTCAGCAGATGTATCATGTTGCTAACATTAATAACTGTACCATTAAATTATCTTCTGTTTCTTTATCATTACTTTAAAGAATTAGGTACAGTGCTTTTCAGCAAAAAAGTTTTTGTTTTGTATTTATTTCCAACTATAAATATATTATTTGAATTATTTCGGTCGCGATTATTTTTTGGTGATTTTATTCCAAAATTTAATTTGATTTCGTTTTTTCTTCTTTTTTTAATTGTAGCATATTATTTTATTGTTATTTTGAGAAGAAACAAAGATACTGATCAGGCACATATTATAAAGGTGCTTGTAGTAATAAATATATTGGCATTTTCGCCTTTTTTATGTCTGTATCTTATACCATATGTATTTTTTAATGATTATTATGTCTCTTCTTTCTTAACAGCATCATTTATGCTGCTAATACCTTTTTCACTTGTATATCAATTCATGTCGAATAAAATATATAACGTTGATTTTATCTTAAGTAAGTTAAAATATTACGGCTTTTTAGCTTTAACTCCAACTATAATTCTGGTTACGACAATAGAGTTATTACGTGAGCCGGAAGAGAATTTTTACAATCTCAAACTGACATTTTTAATATACATTTTAATGTTAGCTGTTTTTTATTATAAAGAAATACTCGATTTCCGGTTTAAATTAAAAAGGGTCTCAGAAAGATTCAATTACCAAGACAGCATTTATAAGTTTACCCAATTAATCAGAAACTCATCTTCTTTAAATCAGGTTTTTGGAGAGTTAAAAACCACCATTCTCGAAGTAACTCTTACGAGTAAAGTGTATATATTTGAAGTCACGTATGACGGAAATGTAAAGGCATTTGACGAAAGAGACTCAAGTTTGATAGATGATTATCAAGTGCTTTTAAATAGTGTTACTGTTGAGATAGGAAAAATAATGGAGTTTAATCAAGGTTTCGTAATGAAAGTAGGAGAACGGGGAGATAGATCATTCGTTGTTCTCTGTTTGTCTAAAATGAATACGCCCCGCTTATCACGTGAAGAAATTTCTTGGTTAAAAACATTATCTTTTTACGTTAATGTTTCAATAGAAAACGTGATGAAAATCGAAGAACTGATGAATCATCTCGAAGATTTAAAGAAACAGGAGACAAACCCAGTCTGGCTCAAAAAGCTGATGTTTACGATCGAGGAAAAGCAGCGGTCGGATCTGGCCCGTGATCTGCATGATTCGGTGCTGCAGGATTTGATTTCTTTGAAGCGCCAGTGTGAGCTGTTTCTGGCTGATTTTAAAAGAGAAGAGCCTTGCCAGTTAGAGGTGCAGGACAAGCTTCATCAGATGAATGAGCAGATGTCGGATGTTATTTTGATGACCCGGGAGACGTGCCATGAGCTTCGGCCTCAGCTGCTGTATGATTTGGGTCTGGTCAAGGCGGTATCCAAGCTTGCCGCACAGCAGCAGGAGCGTGCGCCGTTTCATATCCGTCTGAATACGGGCCGGTTTACGGCGGCGCTGGATTTGGATACGCAGCTGAATTTGTACCGCATCATTCAGGAATTTCTTTCGAATGCCATGAAGCATTCACAGGCCAATGAGGTGCTGATTATGCTGATCAGCATTCAAAATAAAGTGATTCTGCATTATGAAGATGACGGGGTCGGGTGCAATCAGGAAGAAGGCGGCGGACAGTCGATGAGCATGGGGCTTTCGGGCATTAAGGAGCGCGTCCGGGCGCTTGACGGCCGGATGAAAATCGACACAAGTGAAGGAAATGGTTTTAAAGCGGATATTGAAATGGAATTGTAACCAATTTATCACCAAATCGACTTGGCAGAAGCCAAGTCTTTTTAATAAAATGGAAATGAATGAGTAAAAGGGAGGAAACCATGAAAAAGATACTAGTGATTGATGATCATCCGGCTGTCATGGAGGGCACCAAGACGATTCTGGAAACGGACACGAATCTTTCTGTCGATTGCCTCAGTCCCGATGCCAGTGAACAGTTCGTTCTCCGGCATGATTTTTCAGCTTACGATCTCATATTAATGGATTTAAATCTGGGTGATGACCTCAGCGGCATAGAGCTTTCCAAGAAAATCTTAAAAGAGAATCCTCTCTGTAAAATCATTGTCTACACAGGCTATGAAGTTGAAGATTATTTTGAAGAATCCATCCGCGCGGGCCTGCATGGCGCCATCAGCAAAACCGAATCTAAAGAGAAAATCATGCAATACATATATCACGTGCTCAACGGACAGATTTTAGTTGATTTCTCCTATTTCAAACAGCTGATGACCCAGCAAAAAACAAAAACGTCTTCTTCCCCTCAAAGTGAGCAGGATCGGTTAACCCCGAGAGAGCGCCATATTCTCCAAGAGGTCGAAAAAGGTTTGACCAATCAGGAAATCGCCGATGCGCTTCACTTAAGCAAGCGGTCGATTGAATACAGCCTGACATCCATTTTTAATAAGCTGAATGTCGGCTCCCGCACTGAAGCGGTGCTGATCGCCAAGTCGGATAATGTACTATAAACCTTGAAAGGAGAATGACCTATGAATCTGAATCATACATTGCTCGGCGCACTCGGCATTGAAATCACTGAAAACACGGCGGAGAGATGCGTCGCTGTTATGCCGGTGGATAAGAGGACGGTGCAGCCTTTCGGATATCTGCACGGAGGCGCGTCCGTAGCGCTGGCGGAGACTGTTGCAAGCATCGGTGCCCAGCATTTTATCGACCAGTCGAAACAGGCCTGTGTCGGGCTTGAGATTAATGCCAATCATTTAAAATCCGTGAAAGAGGGCGGTACGGTCACGGCGATTGCGGAACCCGTTCACACGGGCAGGACAACCATTGTGTACGGGATTAACATTTTCGATGAAAGAGAAAGGCTGATCTGTGTGTCCCGCTGCACGCTGGCTGTTATAACAAAATAAACAAACAGCCGGAACCCTGAATCGTCCGGCTGTTTGTTTTTACAAATATGAATCTTCTTTTCGTTTGATCACAAAGTTTCTGATCCCTTTATAATCATCCTGAACGCTTCGTTTATCAAGCGCCGTTCCCGAGTTATACGCGGCTCTGCATATGAGGTGCGCCCCGACCGGCGCCGTCAGCAGGATAAAAATGATGCCGAGCAGTATTTTTACGGAAATTTCTCCGGTCAGCATCCACAAGTAACCTAACACCCCGAGCAATATCAAATTAACGCCGAGTGTCGAGCCTTTTGAAGAGGCGTGGGCGCGTGTATACATGTCAGGAAGTCTGAGTGTGCCGAAAGACGCGACCAGGCAGATCAGCGATCCCATCAGAATACAAACGGCGACGGCCCATTTAACGATTTCGATCATTTTCGATAATCTCTCCTTTCTCCAAAAACTTAGCGAAGGCAATCGTGCCGATAAATGATAAAATGCCGAGCAGCAGAATGATGTCCAAAAAGGCCGTTGTTCTTAAGAGGATGGATACGAGCGCGGTCATGGCAATCAGATTGATGCCGATCCCATCAAGCGCGACGACCCGGTCCGGTATCGTAGGCCCTTTAATGACTCGAATGACGTACAGAAGCGTCGAAACCGCCATAATGCCGAGTGATAATTGCAGAATAAACGTAAACATCAGCGGCTCACCTCCTGAATGGCTTTCTCAAAAGAGACGCGGATGTCATGAATCGCTTTCTCCGCATCCTCAATGTCCATAGCGTGTATATAGAGAATCGACCGGTCATCGGAGATATCCATCACAAGCGTACCCGGCGTCAGAGTGATTAACAGCGAGAGCAGTGTGATCTCCCAATCCTCCGTCAGTTCCGTCTTAAACGCGAAAATGCCCGGGCGGATGTTCATCTTCGGCGAAATAACGGTTTTCAGCACGCTGACATTGGCCAGATATAATTCTTTTATAAAGATCAGCATCAGTTTGATGACCGACCATATTTTCCAAATGTAAAACGGCCGCGAGAAGAAGCGCCGGAAAAAAAACAGCGCCGCCAAGCCCGCGATAAATCCGGTAACAAATCCCGCCGCGCTGAGGCTGTTTGTAAGAAACATCCAGCAAACAGCGAGAAGAACATTTAATAATAGTTGCAAAGCCATGCCATCTACTCCTTCAAAACAGCTTCAATGTATTTTTCCGGATTCAGCAGATTCTCAGCCGTCTGATTGACATACGGTGAAACCCATTCGGTTCCGAGCCCGAACAGAAGCGACAAAAGGAGAAAAGCGGCTGCCGGATAAAGAAGCCCTTTTGCGGACCGTCCGCCCGCGCCCGGGATTTCTTTTTCTTCTCCCCAAAAAGCCGTCGTAAAAACCTTCAGCACGGAATACAGCACAAGCAGGCTCGACAAGAGAATCAATACGGAGAACAATGTTTCCCCCTGATCAAAACCGCCTTCAGCAATCTTCAGCTTGCCCACAAATCCGCTGAACGGCGGGATGCCGGCCAAAGATATGGCGGAGATAAAGAACATCCATCCCAAAACGGGATAACGGGTGATCAGGCCGCTCATTTTATGCAGACTCGCCGTGCCGGTCAGCGTGATAAGCGTTCCCGCCAGCATAAACAGCGCTCCTTTTATCAGCATATCGTGAATCAAGTAATAAACCGCTCCTTGAATGGAGGCCGGGGTGTTCATGGCGATGCCAAACAAAATCACGCCGACGGCTGTAATAATATTATAGATGACGATTTTCATGACATCCGAAAAGGCGATAGACCCGATTACGCCAAATAACACCGTCAGCATCGCAAGCCACATCATCAATTGGTGGGTAAAGCCTGCATCGTGAATGAAAATCAAGGTGAATACTCTCAAAATGGCATACAGGCCGACTTTCGTCAAAAGAGATCCGAATAAGGCCGAAATCGCAGCCGGCGGGGCGTAATAAGAGCCTGGCATCCAGAAATACAGCGGAAATATCCCGCCCTTTAAACCGAAAACGACGAGAAACAGGACGCCGATGACAGTTATCAGCCCGGTCTGGCCCGATTCGCTGATTTTCACGCTTAAATCAGCCATATTCAGCGTCCCCGTCACCGCATATAAGTAACCGACACCGATGACAAAAAACGCGGATGACACAATGTTAAACACGATATACTTCAATGATTCTCTTAATTGAATTTTCGTTCCGCCAAGCACGATCAGCATGTAGGACGCGATAAGCAGAAGCTCAAAAAAGACATACATGTTGAACAGGTCACCCGTCAAAAACGCTCCGCTTACCCCCGCCAGAAGAAACTGCACCCCTGAATAATAGAAAGCGCGCTCCCGTTTTTCTCCGATAGAGCGGAAGGAGTACAAAATGACGAGCAGCCCGATGACGGCGGTTGTCAAAACAAGCAGTGCGGCGAGCTGATCAGCGGCGAGCACAATGCCATACGGCGCTTTCCAGCCGCCGAGTGTCAGCGTCTGAATTCCGTGTGTAAAAACCGTCTGAACGAGAACGGCGCTGATGGCGATGGAGACACAGGAAGCGGCAGTGCTGAATATCCGCATCAGCATTACGTGCCTGTTCATAAAAATCAGCAGCACTGCGCAAAGCAGCGGCACCAGAATAGGCAATATCACAAAGTTATTCATGTTGATCATTTCCCCTCATTCGATCCATATCGTCCGTTTTCAGTTCCTGATAGGCGCGAAACGCCATCACAAGCAGGAAGGACGTGACGCCGAACGAAATAACGATCGCCGTCAGTATGAGTGCCTGCGGCAGCGGATCGACAAACGATGTGCTTTTTCCGCCCAGTATGGGAGGGGCGCCTTTTTTCAGTCCGCCCATGGTCAGAAGCAGCAAATGGACGCCGTGGCTTAAAAGCGCGGTGCCGATAATTACGCGCAGCAGACTTTTAGAAAGCAGCAGGTAGGTTGCCGCCATAAACAAAATACCGGCAATGACAGACATTAAGATTTCCACTATTCTTCCTCTCCAATCGTTTGAATAATGGTCATCGTCACGCCGACAACAACGAGATACACACCTAAATCAAACAAAGTGGCCGTCGCAAGCTCCGTATTCCCGAGCACCGGGAGATGAAAATGGCCGAATGTATGGGTGAGAAAGGGCGCTCCGAAAAAGAACGAACCTGCACCCGTTGCAATCGCGATAAGCAGACCCGCGCCCGCTACATAAATAAAATTGACGGGCAAAATCGACTTGACGGTTTTTAAATCAAAGGCCAAAAGCAAAAGCACAATGGCCGAAGATGTAATCAGCCCGCCGACAAATCCCCCGCCGGGAGCGTTATGCCCCGATAAAAATAAATAGAAAGAGAAAAGCAGAATAATAAAAGATACAAGTTTCGTTGCCGTCTGAAGGATGATGTCGTTTGTTTTTTGCTGTCTCAACGCTCTTCTCCCTCCTCTTTTACTTTCGTTCTGATCATGCCGTAAATGCCGAGTGCGGCAATCGACAGCACCGTGATTTCAAACATTGTGTCAAATCCCCTGAAATCAACGAGGATGACGTTGACGATATTATTGCCTCCGCCAAGCTTATGGCTGTAAGCTGTGAAAAAAGAGGCGATACTGTCTTTTGTTTTTTCGCTGGAAGACGCGATTCCGAGCATTGTCACGATGACGCCGACACCGAGAGAAATGATAAAATTCGTCAGCCGGAATGTTCGGGTCTTCTTTTTCCGCCGCATTTTCGGCAGATGATAAAAACAAAGAAGAAACAAGGCGACGGATATCGTCTCAATGACAAGCTGCGTGAGCGCCAGATCGGGCGCTCTGAAAATCACGAAAAACAGCGCGAGCGTATACCCGACAACTCCGAGTGCGATAATGGCCGTCAGCCGCGATTTGGCGAACACAGTCGCAATCGTTGCGCTCACCATAACGAGCGACAGCACGATTTCATACAGACCGATCTCAGCCATTCCTTTCGTTGTCATGGAAAAGCCGCCTTTCATCACGAACGCCGCTCCGATGAGAATGATAAACGCCGCAAAAATATACAGCAGATAATCCCGCAAAAATCCGGTCATATAAGATGACGTCAGCTGGTAAGATCTTTTTTCCATACTGCCCGTCACCGCATTGTAAAGCCGGTTCAGCGTCAGTTTTTTCGGAAACAGACCGTATATCCGCTCCCATTTAGACAGAGACACGTAACCGATCGTGCCGACAATGATAATGCCGACGGTCATCAGCACTTCAGCCGTCACACCGTGCCACTGGGAAATGTGGACATGGAATGTATCTCCGCCGGTTAACAGAGCCGGATAAATGGAATTCATCGCCGGTTCAATCAGGCTGTAGGACAAAACATTCGGTGCGAAAAACAGACTGACGGCGCAAGCGGCAAGAATCACCGGCGAAATCAGCATGCCGAGCGGAGCTTCATGCGGCGTCTTTTCAAGCTGATCCGTTTTGCGCGCGCCACTGAACGTTCTGAAAAACAGCTTCATGCTGTAGATAAACGTGAAGACGCTGCCGATCCACGCCAGAACGGGGAACAGCACGCCCCACGTATCCAGGCTGAAAATATCTGCATGAGCAATCCGCAGCATACTTGTAAAGAACATTTCTTTACTTAAGAAGCCGTTAAAAGGAGGGAGGCCGGCCATGGAAAACGTTCCGATCAATGAAACGGTAAACGTTATCGGCATAAGCGCCATCAGTCCGCCGAGCCTGCGGATATCCCTCGTTCCCGTTTCATGGTCGATAATGCCGACCGCCATAAATAAACTTCCTTTAAAAGTAGCATGGTTAATTAAGTGAAACACAGCCGCGGTCACAGCTGCCGTGAAATACTCCGAATGCTGAAAGTGAAGCGCGGCGGCTCCTGCGCCGAGCATCGATACAATCATACCGAGCTGGCTGACTGTGGAAAAAGCCAGAATCGCTTTTAAATCGGTTTGTTTAATCGCGTTGAAGGAAGCCCATACCATCGTGATCAGACCGACTGAGGCAACCGTCCAAAACCAGACGGGTGAAAACGCAAAAACCGGACTGAATCTGGCAATCAGATAAATGCCCGCTTTCACCATTGTTGCCGAGTGCAGATAGGCGCTGACAGGAGTCGGGGCTTCCATGGCATCAGGAAGCCAGATGTAAAACGGAAACTGCGCTGATTTCGTAAAGGCCCCCAATAACAGGAGAACCATTGCCGGAATAAAGAACGGATGGCCGGCGATAATATGCACCTGGTTGACCATTTCCCTGATACTGAATGAGTCCGTCATCAGATATAGCAGGATAAAGCCGCCGAGCATGCACAGTCCGCCGCCGACGGTAATCAGCAGTGATTTTTCCGCCCCGTAGCGTGATTTCTCCCGCTTATGCCAATACCCGATTAATAAGAAGGATGACAGGCTTGTCAGCTCCCAGAACATATAAAGCACAATGACGTTATCGACGAGCACAACGCCGAGCATCGCACCCATAAACATCAGCAGGTACACGTAAAAGGGGCCGAGCTTTTCTTTGTCCTTCGATAAGTAAAAAATACTGTAAAGTGTCACCAGAGAGCCGATGCCCGTAATCAATAAAGCGAATAACAGCCCGAGTCCGTCAATATAAACGGTATAGTTAATACCGAGGGAAGGAATCCATTCGGCCGCATACCGGACGGTTTCTCCCGCCATTGTCAGCGGGAGCTTGCTGATAAAGTAAACAAACAGCACAACGGGCAATATCAGCACAAACCAGCCTGTATGGACTTGTTTTACCCGTTTATAAAGAAAGGGAACGATAAATGCAAATAAAAAAGGCGCCAAAATCGCGAAATGTAACAGCTGCAACAGAAGACCTCCTTTGCTTGTTTTTCATCAAGCAACTGCTTTATGTAAGAGTGAAAAAATCAATTCACGGTCATAGGACCCAGTACAAATTATATCGCACTTTTTTTTACCCTGCTACGGCATAATGTATTCCTCTCTATGTTTTTGTGGTCTTTTGAACCTAAAATTAATTTATCAAATATCCGGATCTTTGTATATACATTTAGCTTTCAGATCAAGCTTTACAAAAGGAGCTGGTCAGATGAAAAGAAAGGCGGCGGCCTGTATTGGAATATTTTGTTCTATTATTGCAGGAACATTCATAGCGGACGATTTCTGCAAAGGGAGGCAGGAGACGGAGGCAGATGAATGGGAGTATTTTTTTCTCGGGACAGAATACGCGAACGACAAGCTGAGTGCGGCTGAATCAATGCAAAAGCCGTTTCAGCCGCGTGAATATATTAGAATCGTTTATAGATGAAAAGAGTTCCGGCATCAGGGCGCGGAACTCTTTTTGTATGATGATCAGCGTTTTCCTTTAATATAAGGGATGCCGTTGGCTTTAGGCGCATCCGCGCGGCCGATGAACCCGGCAAGCGCGAGAATGGTCAGAATGTAAGGAGCCATCAGCATGTATACATTCGGAATGTCTTTGAACAGGGGCAAAAGCGAGCCAATAATGCTCAAACTCTGCGCAAATCCGAAGAACAGCGCAGCCCCGAGCGCGCCGATCGGATGCCATTTGCCGAAAACAAGCGCGGCAAGAGCGATAAAGCCTTGTCCGGAAATGGTGGAGTGCGTGAAATCAAGCGCGATTGTAGAAGCATACACACCGCCGCCGAGGCCGCCGAACAGCCCGCTGATCATGACGCCGATATAGCGCATGGCGAACACGTTGATTCCCATCGTATCTGCCGCCATCGGGTGTTCTCCGACAGAACGGATGCGAAGGCCGAACGGTGTTTTGAATAAAATAAACCAAGAAACAAAGGCCAGTACGATGGCTAGAATCGAAGTATAATATACGTCTGAAAAGAAGATCTTTCCTAAAATCGGAATGTCGCTTAACCCCGGAATGTTCGTTTTGTAAAAAGGCTCCGGGATTTTATCAGTCTGCGCCTTGCCGTATATCAGCTTAACGATAAACAGCGTCGTTCCTAACGCGAGCATATTGATCGCCACCCCGGTTACCGTCTGATCGGCGCGGAAAGAAACCGCGGCAGCCGCGTGAATCAGCGAGAACAGTCCGCCGGCAATCATAGCCGCAGCCAGGGCGAGCCACGGGGCAGCGGCGCCGAGCTCACGTCCGAAAAATAAGTTGAACATGACGCTTGTAAAGGCGCCGATAATCATCAGGCCTTCCAGACCGATGTTGACAACCCCCGATCTTTCAGAAAACACGCCGCCGAGAGCGGTTAAAATAAGCGGAGCCGCATAAACGAGTGTGGCCGGGACAATTATGGATAAAATCTGCAGGAAGTCCACTTACTTCGCCCCCTTTTTCTTCAATTTATCAAGGATGAGCCGGATGGCGTAGCTTGATGCCACAAACAAAATAATAATGGCGATGACGATGTCAACGACTTCAGAAGGCACACCGGATTCAATCGGCATATTTAAGGCGCCGACTTTAAGGCCGCCGAGAAGACAGGCCGCAAGAACCACGCCGATTGCCGTGCTGCCCCCTAGAAGCGCAACCGCGATGCCGTCGAAGCCGACTCCGGTAAACGCGCCTTTAACCGCCGCGTATTGAAAGGTTCCGAGTCCTTCCATCGCCCCGGCAAGCCCCGCGAAGGCGCCGGAAATCATCATGGCATACATCATATTTTTTCTGACGCTCATTCCGGCGTATTGTGCCGCGTGCTGATTAAAGCCGACAGCCCGAAATTCGAATCCGCTTTTTGTTTTATGAATGATAAACCACATGAAGACTGCCGCAAACAAAGCGATCAGTATCCCCCAATGAAGGCGGGAGTAGTCTGTCAGCTGCTCTAAAAACGGCGAGCGGAGCGACGCGCTTTCATGAATTTTGTCTGTTTTGTCCCTGTGGTCCGTCATGACATCGGATATGAGGTAATTGGTTAAATGAAGAGCGATATAATTCATCATGATCGTGACAATCACTTCGTGAACAAAAAAACGGGCTTTTAAAAATCCGGGAATCAGCCCCCAAATGCCTCCCGCGGCAGCAGCCGCCAATAACGAAAGCGGGAGGTGGATGTAAGCGGGAGCGTCAAAGGAAGTCCCGACCCAAACCGCGGCCGTCCAGCCGACAAGGAGCTGTCCCTCAACACCGATATTGAACAGGCCGGTCCGAAATGCGAACGCCACGGCCAATCCGGATAAAATATAAGGCGTAATCTGCCGGATCGTTTCCCCGAGATAATACATTTCACCGAAAATGCCGTTCCAAAGAGCCGAATACCCGCTTGCGACATTGTAGCCGCTGGCAAGCATGATGACCGCGCCCGCAGCCAGACCAAGAATGATTGCAATCAGCGGCACAGCCAGATGAGAAAGTCGATTAATCATGTATGTTCCCTGCCTCCATTTGCTTACTTCCCGCCATTAAAAGACCAAGCTCCTGCTCGTCTGTTTCCGGCGGATTGACGTTTGCGATGATGCTGCCTTCAAAGATGACGGCGATGCGATCGCTGAGATTCATGATTTCATCAAGCTCAAAAGACAACAGCAGCACAGCTTTACCGGCGTCACGCTGCTCAATGAGCTTTTTATGGACGAATTCAATCGCGCCGACATCGAGCCCCCGCGTCGGCTGGGCGGCAATTAATAGGTCGGGATTTCTGTCCACTTCCCGGCCGATAATGGCCTTTTGCTGATTTCCTCCCGAGAGAGAGCGCGCGGGCGTATATTCATCAGGCGTTCTGACGTCGTATTCTTCAATCAGGCTTCGCGCTTTGTCATAAATCGCGTGTTTATTTAATATGCCGAAAGAAGAGTAGGGCTTTTGATAATAACTTTGCAGCACGATATTTTCTCCGATCGGAAAATCTAGAACGAGTCCATGTTTATGCCTGTCCTGGGGGATATGCCCGATTCCTGATTCAGTGACTTTCCGCGGCGGCATGTTTTGCAGCTGTTTGCCGTTTAACGTGATCGTGCCGGCATGTGTTTTTCTGAGACCTGTAATGGCTTCGATTAATTCAGATTGGCCGTTGCCGTCAACGCCCGCAATGCCGACGATTTCACCGGCTCTGACAGAGAGGGAGAGCTGTTTGACCGCCTCAACTCCGCGCGCGTCTTTCACCGTTACATCAGAAAGCGAAAGCACTTCCTGTTTCGGTATAGCCGGCTGTTTATCCGTCTTGAATGAAACTGCGCGTCCGACCATAAGGCTTGCCAGTTCATCCTGATCCGTATGTGCGACATCGAGTGTTGTAATGCCTTTTCCTTTCCGGATGATGGTGACACGGTCGCAGACTTCCATGATTTCTTTTAATTTGTGGGTGATGAGGATAATGGATTTTCCTTCATTGACCAGGTTTTTCATAATCTGAATCAGTTCTTGAATTTCGTGCGGGGTCAGCACCGCGGTCGGCTCGTCAAAAATGAGAATGTCCGCGCCCCGGTAGAGGGTCTTTAATATTTCCGCCCGCTGCTGCATACCGACAGATATATCGGCAACTTTAGCTTCAGGATCAATCTGCAGGCCGTAACGGTCGGAAATATCGCGCACGTCCCGGTCGGCGCGCTGTCTGTCAATCCGTCCTAATTTTTTCGGCTCTTTTCCGAGAATAATATTTTCTGAGACAGTAAAGGTATCCACGAGCATAAAATGCTGGTGCACCATTCCGATGCCGAGATCGTTGGCTTTGTTCGGGCTGTTGATGTGAACACGTTCACCCCGCACCCGGATTTCACCTTTTTCCGGCTGATACAGGCCGAATAAAACGTTCATGAGTGTCGATTTCCCCGCGCCGTTTTCCCCGAGCAGGGCGTGTATTTCACCTTTTTTCACTTGAAGTGTGACGTCATCATTGGCAACGATTCCGGGAAACTCTTTGCGTATATTAAGCATTTCAATGATATAATCCACCGATTTGACGCTCCTTTTCAGAGATGCTTTGATGAAAAAGCTTGGCAAAAGAAAAGCTGCAAGAGATGCAGCTCTTCCTTCACCGCTCTTTCCAAAAAAGAGAGGGGATAAGCACGAAAGTCTCCTTATCCCCTGATTCTTACTCAGCCTTGAAAGATTTCAATTCTTTTTCAGTTGAAGGGATCTCGAGTCCGTCCGCGATTTTCTTCTTCCAATCGTCTGTTGCTTTGATGACATCGTCAGAAAGGTTTTCCTTGTGATCCGAGATGCCGACTGCATCCTGTGCCAATCCGTAAGTTAATGTTTTGCCGCCCGGGAATTTGCCGTCACTTGCTTTTTTCGTTAAGTCCTTCACGGCTGTATCCACTTTTTTGATCATTGATGTGAGCGTGACATTGTCTTTTGTGCCTTCAACTTGACCTTCCGCATACTGGTCTTTATCAACGCCGATGACCCATACGTTGCGTTTCGGATCTTCTTTTTTAAGGTTTTTGGCTTCCGTGAAGACGCCCGTACCCGTTGCGCCGGCCGCGTGATAAATGACGTCAACGCCTGATTTGTACATGCTTTCAGCCGTCGCTTTGCCGACATCGGCTTTGTCGAATCCGCCCGCATATTTCACTTCGACGGCCGCTTTCGGATTTGCGGCTTGTACACCGGCGCGGAAGCCGATTTCGAATTTTTTGATCAATTCAGACTCCATTCCGCCCACAAATCCGACTTTTCCCGTTTTGCTCGATAACGCAGCCGCTACTCCCGCGAGGAATGAACCTTCCTGCTCTTTAAATGTAAGGCTCGCCACGTTGTCTTTTTTGACAACGGCATCAATAATCGCAAAATTCGTGTCTTTGCGCTGATCGGCGATTTCGCTGATGGAATCCTGCATCAGGTACCCGACGCCGTAAATCAGGTCAAAGTGTTCCCGTGCTAATTTATTTAAGTTCGTTGTGTAATCTGCATCTGATTTTGATTGGAGATAGTCAAACCCGCTTTTGCCTTTTGTAAGCCCCTTGTCTTTTCCGAATGCCTGAATGCCTTCCCAGGCGGACTGGTTAAATGATTTGTCATCGACTCCGCCGATATCCGTGACCATGCCGACGGTAAAGTTTTTGCTGCCGGAGCCGTTTGCTTTGTCACTCGAACCGCATGCGCTTAATAGGGTTCCGGCCGCCGCGATGAGCGCTACCGCCATTCCGATTTTGCGTTTTTTCAAAGATATAACCCCCCTGTAAAATATGGCTGATGCCGTTTTTTTCAGACTTGAGCCGCCGACAGGATACAGAATCGAAAAAACTTTCTGATAATAGTGATGAGACGTCTCTCTTTTTCCCGCTTTGAGCGGCTGTCTCGTGTTAGTTCGGGACTTATGTCATATCTGAAAAGATCAGCTAACCAATCATAATTTATCATTTTACCCAGCATAAATAAATAGAAATTTGCTTATTTTTAAAAAAATATCAATATTATGAATCTGTTTCCTCATTTGGATAAATCATCGGCGGCTCCGTCGGGTCATTATTCTTATATAGCATATCAAAACGGAATCTCAAGCCTTTTGTCAGGGGATATGACAGTAAAAAGCACCGTTCACGGCGGAACGGCGCTTTTGACATTATAAATATTGTTTTATGGTGCTGACATTGCCGGTGTTGATATGGTATTGAAAGACGGGTCTGCCGATCGTGCCGTACGCCATCTCTACGTTCAGCACTTGAATGTCTTCAAGAAATTTAAGGTATTTCCGGATGGAGACTTGCGAGATTTCAGTATGCTTGGCGAGGTCTTCCGTAGTAAAAGAGCTGTCGCCGAAAGATTCGATGCTCGCCCAGATGAGTTTAAGCGTGCTTTTTGTCAGTCCTTTCGGAAGGTGAACCTTTTCCGCCGCTACTTTCTTTTGAAAAAGCTCCGCATCTAATTCTTTCTGTGTCATGCTTCTGTGTGATTGATAAACCTTCTGCTTGCGTCTGTAGTCGGAAAGGGCGGTTTGAAAGCGGTCAAACTCAAATGGTTTGATTAAATAATCGACGGCGCCGTACCGAAGTGTTTTTTTGATGACATCCAGCTCGCTTGCGGCTGAAATGACGATGACATCGACCGATTCATTTTGTTTGCGGATTTCCGTTAAAAGCTCAAGACCGTTTTTTCCCGGCATATAAATGTCAAGGAGGATGAGGTCGATATGATGCTCGCTTAACACGTGCAGCGCGCTTTGAAAGGATGAAGCGATCCCTTTCAGCTGAAAGCCTTCAATCTGGCTGAGATAGCGTTTATTTAATTCACCCACCATGGGGTCGTCTTCAACTATGAGTACATTAATCATCATTTTCCTCCTTCGGTTCATACGGAATGCGAAGACTGAAAGTCGTTCCTTCATTCTTTTCACTTGTCACAATCATGTGGCCTTTTAAATTTTCTGTTGCCTGCTGGGTAAAATAGAGACCGAATCCCCGGTTTGTCCCTTTCGTGGAATAGCCTTGTTCAAAAATACGGGTTTGGTCTTTGGCGGACATTCCGGCTCCGGTGTCCGTAATTTCTATATCAAGCAGTCGATCCTGAAACCGCATCGAACACGTAATGTTTTTTTTCGGCATCTGCGCCACCGCATCAAGCGCATTGTTCAGCAGATTTCCGATAATCGTAATGAGCTCATGGATGACGGCGGGATCCGCCGCATTCGGAATCATGCTGCCGAGCTGAATGTCCAGGTCAGCGCCCTGTTCGCGTATATAGCTTTGTTTTCCTAGCAGAAACCCTGCAAGAACCGGACTTTTGACATCGCTGATAATCTCGCTTGTTTCCGTCTTCTGCTGAATGGCGATATCCTTAATATAAGTGCCGAGATCATCGTATTCTTTTAACTGGACAAGTCCTAAAATGACATGAAGCTTATTCATGAATTCATGGGACTGTGCTCTTAATGCGTTTGCATACATTTTAACACCGGACAGCTGTTCTGCTAAATGTTTGACCTCCGTTTTGTCCCTGAAAGTGGCGATCGCTCCGACGGTTTGTCCTTTCAGATGAATCGGAACCTCATTAAAAACAAGCTCAAGTCCGTTAATGCGGATATCCCTGTCTTGAAGCGGTTTTTTCGTTTCAATCACCTGCTTCAGCCGGCTTTTCGGAAGGATATCGTTCACATCTTGATCGACCGGATTAGTCGGAATACCCATTTTAATAAAGAGGCGTTTCGCTTCGGCATTGGCAAGCTTAATTTTTCCCCGCGCGTCAACCGCGAGGATGCCTTCCTTCGTGGATTCGAGCATGGCGCTCCGCTCTTCAAGCAGAGTGGCAATTTCATAAGGCTCAAGACCGTACATAATGTTTTTAACGGTGCGGGCGACAATGACGGCTCCTATGACGCCGACAAAAATACTTACGCAGATAATGAAATAAAGCGGTCTCAAACTGTGGCTGACGACATCCTGTATTTTGTTAAGCGAAATTCCGACCGAAACGACGCCCACTTGTTTTTTATCTTTTCCGTAGATCGGAACGAAGGCTCTCATGGATTTCCCGAGCGTTCCTGCTGATGTGCTCGTTTTGATATGGCCGTGCATCGCCGGCTGCTCGTCTCCGCCGGTGAATTTCTTGCCGATTTTATTTGCGTCGGGGTGGGTGAGACGGATGCTGTTCATATCCATCACCACGACAAATTCGGTTCCTGTCGTATGCTGGACATCCAGTGTATAGTGCCGGAGCTCTTGCAGCCCTTTTCTTGTTTGCAATGCCTGCGCGACACTCGGTGTTTCTGCGACCAGCTTTGCGGTGCGCAGGGCGGTTGTCCGTTCTTCTTCTTTCACGCGGTCTGCGGTCTGGACGCTGATGGTGAAAAAGGTGATACAAAGTGCGATAAGAACGACAATACAGACGAATATCGTTAATCGGGTTTGCAATTTTAATGTTTTTTTCATGACAGCCTTCCTTACGTTTATCATTCCCGCGTTCTACTTTACTCCGAAAAAGCCGGTTTGTGAAGATCGGGCTCTTATTTCGTAAAAGTGAGGAAAAATGGAATTTTTTATCTTGTCAATGTGTTTTAAGTCCTCCATAATAAGTGAAGTAGATTACAGAAAGGGACTTTTTATATGAAAAATACTTATTGGACGGGTTATTTTCCGCTCGTTGCGATTCTGCTTTTTAGTTCGTCATTATCCATTTCTACCTCGCTTTATGTCATGAAGATGCTTCAGACGCTCGGCATGTATCAGGGAATGCTGGATTATTTCTCTGAGAAAGGGATCAGACTGGCGCTTTTTGCAGCGTTCGCCCTTGTGTATTTTATGCTTTTTTCGGCTTTGAAGCTGATTGCAAACACAGTGACAGAGCTGTCTCTATTATTTTTCACAAATGACCCTGAAGGGGAAAACCTGAAAAAAATCAGATTAGGCTCTTTAATTTATGTAGGCGGCGGAATTCTTTCCTTTGCGCTTGTGCAGAATGGTTTCTGGATTGCGGCGTTTTTTGCCGTTGTCACGCTCGTTTATTTGATCTTCATGGTGTACAGAATCTATTCAACGCTCTCGGTCGTTTCGCTGATCGGTTTCATATTGCTTGAGATTCTGTTTTGGTTTACTTTTGTTATCGGTATTTTGTACATCTTTATCAAGCTTTATAATAGCATAATGGCTAGCTTACCTGTGTAAGCTAGCCATTTTTATTAGGATAGAAATCGGTTTTTGATCTCAGGGGAGGGGAGCATGCATGCTTCCTTCTTTCCGAACCATTTATAACGGCGCCGGGCGATGAAAGAATAAGCTCTGTCCCTGAGAGGGCGGGGCACTGCGAAAAAAACCGCTGACAGCCGCCAGGCCCCGGAGAGATGCCGGGCAGCCTTTAATACGGCTGCGGATTTTTTGTAGATCCGCCCGTTTTCGATAAAAATCATGCTGTCAAATTGTTCTGTCGGAAGTCCTTCTGATGCCAAAAGCTCCCGGGCGGTATCTGATTGCAATGATGCAAATGAGATCAGGCCGGCCGGATCGCGTTTAATGATGAATTGAACGGCGCCGCTGCATAAGTTGCAGACGCCGTCAAACAAAAGCACGCGGTCCGGAAGCTGAGCTGGTTTCAAGTCGGATCCCCTCCATTATCTTTAATAAGCTGCCTGCAGCGTGTTTTTCCAGATCGAAAGCTGAGGGCTTGCGTCATGTAGATATTCGACGCTTGACGGTGTATCCTTGCCGACCCATACCCCCATCGTGTAAGCATCCGTCAGGCCGACAAACCACATATCGTGATAGTCATTTGACGTCCCTGATTTTCCGCCGACGTACGGAGCTTTAAAGTTCGCTTTTTTCCCTGTTCCGCTTTTCACGACGGCTTTCATCATTTCTTTGATCTGCATGTTGGTCCGCACGCTGAATACCTGCGTCGGCTCATCTTTCCATTTTAATATCGTTTTTCCTTTTAAATCAGTCACTTTCGTAATCGCGTGACTCGGCGTATAAACGCCGTTGTTTCCGAACGTGGTGTACGCATTGGTCATCTCAAGCGGCGTCATGCCGTTTGTAAAACCGCCAAGCGCCGCAGGCAGACGGTAATCCGCGCTGACCAGCTTCGCGAAATGAAACGGTTCAAGGTAGCTGAACGCCTTATTGACGCCCACGCGGTCCATGATTCTGATGGCCGGTGTATTGTACGAGTATTTAAACGCCGTTTCCAGCGTAACCGTCCCGTACGTGCGGTTATTATAGTTCTGCGGGCAGTAATCCGCACTGCAGAATTTGCTTGCGTCAATCTTGCTGTGCGGCGTTGCGCCGGTCTTTTCAATGTAAGGCCCGTAATCAAGCAGCGGCTTAATGGATGAACCGGGCTGTCTGTATGCCTGATAGGCGCGGTTGAAATCATATTTATGATAATCTTTCCCGCCTGAAAGCGCGATAATCTGATGCGTCTGATGATTAATCACGGCCGCTCCGCCCTGAACGCCTGCATACGGCAGATTTTGATTCACTTGGGCGACGACCTGATTTTGCATATACGGATTCAGCGCCGTATAAATCTTCACACCGTCTTTTAACAATGTGCCGACTCTATCGGAAAGCTCACTCTGTATTTTTTGTTTCGCCTTTCCGGAAGCTTTTTCAAGGCGTTTGTCATAGCCTTCAGATGATGAAACAAGCTGTGTGAATTCATCATTTACATAGGAAACATAGTCAGGATATTTGTTTGTTTTTTCGTTTATATCAAGCTTGATCTTTTCCTTTTCGGCTTTTTTCAGCTGTTTTCCGGATATGACACCCGCTTTTTTTAATCCGTTAAGCAATCTGACTTGTCGTTTTTTCGTATAGTCAAAATGCTTGAGAGGATCATATAATGTAGGGTTATTAGGGATGGCGCAGATAAAGGCCATTTCTCCCAAGGTGAGAGATTTCAGCGGCTTGCTGAAATAAAATTGTGCCGCCGAACCGACACCGTATACACCGTTATTAAAATAAATCGTATTTAAGTAGCCTTCCAAAATCTCATCTTTGCTGTATTTTTTCTCAAGCTGATAGGAATAGGCCAGCTCCGTCAGTTTTCGGCTGAAGGTGCGTTCATGGCTTAAATACACATTTCTCGCCAGCTGCTGGGTGATGGTGCTGGCGCCCTGGTCAATTTTATGATCTTTGAAATTGGAGGCGGCCGCTCTGACCATCCCCATAAAGTCAAACCCTTTATGCTCATAAAAATGACGGTCTTCAGAGGTTAAAAACAGCTGTTTTACCTCATTCGGTATTTTATTAAAGGGCACGATCACGCGGTTCTCATGATCGCTGACAATCTCAGAAACAAGGCTTCCGTCCCTGTCATACATGTAACTGTTTTGAACCAGGTTGATCGCTTTTAAATCAATATGTTTATCGAGCACCTGATCAAAAGGCTTAATTTGTTTTACCTCTTTGCCGGAAGCAATAACTGTAAATGCAAACAACGGGATAATGCCGAGCAGCAAAATCCATCCGATTATTTTACGTACCATGGTCACTCTCTTTTCTCCTGATTTCTAGCCATATCGTATCATTCTTTTAAGAATACGAGAAGGTTAAATTTAGAAGAAATCGTAATTGCTGATCGGTCAGCCCGCATCAGACGCTGTATCTTTTTGCAAATGTCCGGCCAGCCATAAAAGCCCCGCGCCTGCCAAAAAGAGAAAGGCGGTGACGTAGAAAGCGGCCGAAATGGAAAAACCGCTCGAAACCGCACCGCCGAGCAGAGGGCCGATTACGTTTCCGAGAAAACGGAAGCTGACGTTATAGCCGAGCACCTCCCCCTGAATGCTGCCCGGCGCCCTGACGCGGATCGCTGCCGTAATACAAGGCAGCGTCCCGCCCATGACCATCCCGAACAGAAATCTGAAGACTAAAAGGATGGAAAGGGAGGAGGCGAGCGCCTGCGGAATAAAAAACACCGCTGAGGCAATCAAAAGCACGATTAAGATCCGGCTGTGGCCGAAGCGGTCGCCGAGGTCTCCCCATTTCCGGGCAAGCAGCAAGCTTCCGAGTCCGGTCGCTGAAAACGCCATTCCGGAGAAAAAAGCTAAATTAACAGGTCCGTGCAGCTCATTGACATATAAAGCGAGCAGCGGCTGAATACTGAAATTGCCGGTCTGCACGATCATAGTAAGCACCATCATCGCCCAAAGCGCGGGCTGGTGAAAAATATAAGAGAGCACCTGTTTTCTGGAGTAGGTTTTCCGCTTGCTTTGTTTCTCGCCGAGCGGCTGCTCATTGACCTGAAATAAAACGAGAAGCACAGATGCGAAAATGACAAAAGACGTAATAAAAAACGTGTACGTAAACCCGAAGCTGTCAGCAAGCAGCCCGCCCAGCATCGGCCCGAATAAAGTGCCTGACACCTGACCCATCTGCAGCGTGCCGAGTGTTTTCCCGGCAGTCTCTTTCGGCGTCTGCGCCGAAATCATCGCCAGTGATGTCGGAACAAAGCCCGTGACAAGGCCCATAAGCAGCCGGAGGACAAACAGCTGATAAACCGATGTCACAAACCCCATCAATAAAATGCTGACGGCAATGCCGGTGCCTGTAATCAAGAGAATTTTTTTGTAGCCGCGCTTATCGCCGAATCTTCCCCAAAACGGGGAAATCACAAACGCCATTAAAAACGTGACGCCGAACACATAACCGCTCCATCTCTGCACATACCCGTCCGAATGGGGGCTGATCGTTTCAATATATAACGAAAGAAACGGAACAATCATAGTCATGCTGGCGGAAATAAAGAAATTTGTAATCCAAATGACGACGAAGTTCTTCTTACGGACAGAAATAACATCACCTTCTTTACTTTTCGTGTGTCTAATTATAAGTATATAGGAATGAATCCGGTATTTGTATTTTCGATGCGGATATAGGAAAATTCATTATTTTTAGAAAATGAAGAAAGTTTCAGAGGGGAAACTGATATACTATCATAAAATATCATTTTTGATCGGAGGAAAGGCAGGTGTAAAAAAAGTGGATCAGCGCAGTCTGCTCATTATTGATTTTGAATTTACGATGCCTGACGGAAAATACAGCCCGCAAAATTTCTTTCCCGAAATTATTGAAGCGGGGATTGTCAAGACAGTGGATGATGAAGTGACTGAAACGTTTTCGAGTTATATCAAACCGAAAAAATTTCCGAAGCTGACAAAACGATGCAAAACCTTTCTGAACATCACCCAAAAAGACGTGGACGGCGGAATCACGTTTAATGAATTCATCCGCAAATTAAATGAGCTTGACCCTGATAAAAACTGCACGATCGTCACCTGGGGCAATATGGATATGAAAGTGTTAAAGCAAAATTGCATGTTTAACCACATCCCCTTTCCATTTAAAGGAGAACTCCGGGATTTGTCCCTTGAATATAAAAACTTCTTCGGAGACAGAACTCTGACCGGGCTTTGGAAAGCGGCTGAAGAGTATGGCGATAAAGGGACGGGCACACATCATAAAGCGCTTGATGATGCGCAGACGACTTATAAATTATTCAAGCTTGTCGAACGGGATAAACAATACCTTGAAAAACCGAAACCTCCGACGATCGGCGATCGCGTCGATCTGACTGAACTGTTTCGCCGGGCCACATAAAAAAACCCAATCATGCCGACTGGGTCATAGTCTTTTAAAATAGTCGCGCTCTAACACGGCCAAGTTGGCGAGCGAACGTTTCGCCCATTCTGAGCCGTCCGCTGTGAGCTGATCTTTCAGCCGGGCAGCCGCCGCTTGTAAGGAAGCCGTATAATCAGGAACTTCGCCTTCAAACGGTTTGACCATATGATGCGGTAAGTTTGTCTGTTCTCCGAATGCCAGCGCTCTTCTTTCATGAAAAAACGGAACATCCGCCTGCTTCGGATGATGAAGATCTCCTTGAGCGGGATGCGTCAGAACGGCTTTAATTTTTACTAAATAGTGATTGGGCCTGACGTCTGTCACTTCCCCTATGTATACTCCTGTTTTATAAAACCCTTTTACGATTGTGCCGATTTCAAATGAATTCATTGCGTTCACCTCTCTGTTTATTCTATATAAGATCAACGCGATTGGCTAGAGAACAGCTGCCGGAAGCCTGACAGAGGCCGTGGTGCCCGAGTGCTCTCCGCTGGTGAAATAGACGGAGCCTTCATGATGCTGAATAATGGAGAATGTCACAGTAAGCCCAAGTCCAGTGCCGTTAGTCTTCAGCGTATAATACGGCTTGCCGAGTTTTTGAAGTTCTTCGTCGGACATGCCGATCCCATTATCCGTAATCTGAATGAGAATCATCTGTTCCTGTTTTTGGACGGAGACCTCGATATGGCCGTTTTCAGAAGGCACGGCTTCAATACTGTTTTTAATCAGATTAATGAAGGCTTGTTTCAGTTTTTTCACATCCCCGAACACATATAAATCCGGCTCGCTTCGAACAGTAACGGTCACCGATTTAAAATTGGCGTATGACTCCATTAAGGAACCTGTTTCCTTCACAAGCAGAGAAATATCAAACTTTTCTTTTTCGTAGTCATCCTGCTTCGCCATATCCAGATAATTCGTTATGATCGTCTGAGCCCGGTCAAGTTCGGACAGCACAAGCTTCTGATACCCGGCGTGTGATTTATCCTGAAGCTGATCGCCGCTGAACAGCAGCTGCACGAAACCTCTGACGACCGTGAGCGGATTGCGGACTTCGTGTGCGACGCTTGCCGCAAGCTCGCTGACAACAGCCATTTTCTCTGAGTGAATCAGCCTTGCCCGCATGGACGCATTCTCATCAATGATTTCAATCAAATAAATGCACAGCACAAGAGCGCTGATCTGAAAAAAAATGGATACTCCCGCCTCATAATATACGGAAGATAGATTTTGAAAGTTGAAAATATTGGTCACGGAATAGATGAAGACAGATGCGGTTAATAAGGCGGCTTCAGTACAGCCGATGAGAAGAGCGAAAATCAGTTTCTTCCGCTTTGAAAAAAAGGGCCATTTCGTTTGGAGCTGGATAGAGATGATGATTAAAAAAGGAATTAAGGATAAGAAAAAAAGAGCGGAAGGTTCAAACCATATGAGCTGGAACAAAACAGACGCTGCTCCTGCGGCAAGTCCTGCGGCAGTTCCGGAATAAAGCAGGCAGACGATAATGGGAATCAGCTGCAATCCGTAACGGACGGAATGAAGCTCCTGGATGGGAAAAGCCGTACATAATAATGAAGATGCCGCTGCAAATACGGCGACCAGCAGGCGGTTCGCTCTCGGCACAAGCAAATCGGGCTTGCTGAGCCAGAAGACTTGATAGAGAAAAATAGGAAATAAAAGAAAAGAGAAGTGAAGCAGATAATCCTTTACAATCTCCATTTATGCGAAATCCTTTCTTATGTAAATATGAACCTATTATAACATCTTTACCGGCAAAAAAAGTATATATTTCTCTAAAGAGAACGCCCTTATCTCTTCTGATAAAGGCGTCCTTTACATTATGAAGCAAGCGCTGCTTTGATTCTCTCAAGCCCTTCTTTTACAGCTGCTGCCGAACAGCCGACATTGAGTCTCATAAATCCTTCGCCGCCCGGTCCGTATTTCGTTCCCGGTTCTAAAATGATTTTCCCTTTTTTGAGCATTCTATCTTTGAGCTCGGCGTCTGAAAATCCGTATTCGCTGAAATCCATCCAGATCAAATAGGAAGCATCAGGCTTCATCATGCGGACTTTCAATAATTCTTTTTTTAAAAAGTCCTCAGCTAATTTCATATTCCCCTCAATGTAAGGAATCAGCGCGTCAAGCCAAGGGCCTCCCTTTGTATAAGCCGCTTCGATTGCTGCAACCGCAAATGTGTTGAGATTGGAGATCCCGTTCCGATGCAATGCCGCGGAGAATTTCGCCCGCTTATACCGATCGGGAATGATAATGGCCGATGCCTGAAGGCCGGCAATATTAAACGTCTTGCTCGGCGCGACACAAGTAACGGAAATCCGCGCAAAATCCTCAGACAGAGAAGCAAAAGGCGTGTGCGGTTTTCCGTACAGCATCAAGTCGGAGTGAATCTCGTCAGAAACGACGGTGACGTTATGGGCGGCGCACAGTGATCCGAGCTTCAAAAGCTCATCCCGGCTCCACGCTCTGCCGGACGGATTGTGCGGATTACAGAGAATCATCAGCTTAACCTCGGAATCGCTCAGCTTTTTCTCAAGGTCCTCAAAATCCATGCGGTAGATTCCGTTTTCTTTCCGTAAAGGATTATGTAAAACCTGCCGTTTGTTTTCCTTGATCATCTGATAAAAAGGCGTATATACCGGTGACTGGATCAAAACCTCATCTCCCGGTTCGGTAAAGGCCTGGACGGCCATGCTGATTGCCGTCACAATTCCGGGGCTGAACGTGATGCTTGCGGGATCTGGCCGGTAGCCGTGCCGTGTATCAAGCCATGAAGCGACGGCTTCTTTTGTGTTTTCATCAGGAGACGTATAACCGAATATGCCATGGTCAAGACGGGCTTTTAATGCCTCTGTGACTGCTTCGGGAGCGCGGAAATCCATATCGGCCACCCACATCGGAAGTGCGTCCGATACGCCGAATAACGCTTCCGCCTTGTCCCATTTCACCGATTGAGTGCCAAAGCGGTTTTCTCGAAGGTCAAAGTTCATGTATGTCACTCCTGTAGTATCATTATTTTTCACATCGTATCTATGATAAAATAGATTTGCAAACTTTATTATAAGCGGTGATGAAAATGGAAGAAAGCCAAGCGGTCATGGAAATGATGAAAATCATTGCCAAGTGGGACCCGTTTAAATATGGAGAAGAATTTTATGAGACAGAAGCTGTCGATATCGTTCAGGCCGTATATCGTGAAGACAGCGCCGGCAAGCTGGCAGAAGCCATACAGGACATCTTTGAAGTTTCATTTGAACAAAAGCTTCCGATCGAAGACTGTCAAAAGGCCGCCGCGCAGCTTCTGCTCATAAAAGAAAGCAGCTCCTGCACCCCTTAAAACCGGCGGAAACGCCGGTTTTTTTATTGGACAAATTCAAAAATCCGCTCCGAAACAAACTCAGGACGCTCTTCGGGGACGAGGTGCCCCGTATCTTTAAGCGAATATAAAATAGAATCCGGCAGGTCGTGATGAAGCCGTTTTCCGACTGAAACCGGCACGACCCGGTCTTCTTCCCCCCATATTAAAAGAGCGGGGTTTTGTATTTTCTTCAAATCCTCAGAGTCCAAATCGCCCTCCCTGTGTCTGATGAACCTTGTCATCGCTTTGAAAATCTGGCGGTCTGTAAATGGTTTTTCATAGCCGTCAATCATTTCCTGGTCGATAAGCGTCCGGTCGTGCACGACATTTAACAGGTTTTTCAGCACGCCGTCTTTTGAAAGCCAATACTTAAGATACAGGTCAAAACAAGGGAGGTGCGTTCCGACTATAATCGACGGATGCGAGCGTTTTAAATACCCCGAGCTGCACAGCAGGACGATTTTAGTAAAAAGCTCGGGTTTAAGCAAAGACGCGGATAAGGAAATCTGGCCGCCCATCGAATGGCCGACGAGCGCGGCCCGGCTGATATTGAGCTTTTCCAAAAGTCCGATCAGAAGCTTGGCGAGGTTTGCATAAGTGTATACGAACGTCCGTGACTTTTCCGATTGTCCGAAAGGAGGCAGGTCAACGGCGATAATATCATAATGGTTTCTGAGCAGCGGAATCAGTTTTCTGAAGCTGAATGCCGAAGATAAAAAACCATGTACGCAGACGAGCGTCTGTCTGCCGGGATTCTCATAATGCTCGTAATACAGCTCAACTCCGTGTATCGCGGCCCGTTTAATCGGTGAAACAGCTTCCATGAGCGTCTTCTCCGTCCTTTCTGTGTTGTAGTGTAATGGCTTTTTAATTGTCAGATTTTAGCTCTGGTTTCTTGCGGGTTTTTCTTAGCATTTGTCGAAAATCATGATATAATGTCATGAAGATTTTTGATTAAGCAAAGGTGTGAAACGTATGAAGCTGACCGAAAAAGAAACAGAAATATTAGAAATTTTAGACGAAAACAGCCGCGTTGATGCGGAAACGATCGCCAAAATGGCGAACATTCCCGCTGATGAAGTCAAAAGCATCATTGAAAAGCTTGAAAAGGAAAAAGTCATCATTGATTATGCGGCGATGATCGACTGGCGCAAAGTTGACGGGCTGGAAGGCGTCACGGCGATGATTGACGTAAAAGTCACTCCGAAACGAAATGTCGGCTTTGATGAAGTTGCTGAACGGATATACAGATTCCAGGAAGTCGAATCAGTGTACCTGATGTCAGGGGTGTATGACTTATCTGTCGTCATCCGCGGCAATACGATGTCAGACGTGGCGAGCTTCGTTTCTGAAAAACTGTCCACCCTTGAGTCTGTCGTTTCCACGACAACGCACTTCATCCTGAAAAAATATAAGCATGACGGCAAAGTCTTTGAAAGCGGAGACGATGACAAAAGAATCGTGGTGTCTCCGTAAATGGAAACGAAGACTTCTTATTTATCGGATTATGTGCAGCAGATTAAACCGTCAGGCATCCGCAAATTCTTTGATCTGGCCGCTACGATGGAAGGCGTCATTTCACTGGGAGTGGGAGAGCCTGACTTTGTGACGGCTTGGAACGTGAGGGAAGCGAGTATTCTTTCTTTAGAACAGGGCTACACGGCTTATACCGCAAATGCGGGTCTTTATGAATTGAGAGAAGAGATCAGCCGCTATTTAGATCAGCGGTTCGGCCTGAATTATTCGCCTGACAGTGAACTGATTGTTACGGTAGGGGCAAGCCAGGCGCTTGATCTCGCTGTCCGTGCCATTATGAATCCCGGAGAGGAAATGTTAATTCCCGAACCGTGTTTTGTCGCATATGAATCACTCGTGACGCTGACGGGGGCGAAGCCGGTGCCGATTCAGACTGTCGCTGCAAAAGGTTTCAAAGCATCCCCGGCCGATTTTGAAGCGGCCCTGACGGACAAAACGAAAGCGCTGCTTCTTTGCTCGCCGTCAAACCCGACCGGTTCCGTCTATTCGAAAGAAGAACTTGAATCCATCGCTGCTTTCGCTGAAAAACATGACTTGATCGTGCTTTCCGATGAAATTTATGCCGAGCTGACGTATGATGAGCCATTCACGAGCATGGGGGCCATCCGCGGCATGAAGGAGCGGACGATTCTGATTTCAGGGTTCTCCAAAGCATTTGCCATGACGGGATGGAGACTCGGATTTACGGCGGCGCCTCCCGTAATCAGGGATGCCATGCTCAAAATTCATCAGCACGCGATGATGTGCGCGCCTTCTATGGCGCAGTACGCCGCGCTTGAAGGTTTGAAAAACGGTCAGGAAGACGTCGAACGAATGAAAAAAAGCTACCGGAGACGCCGAAATCTGATTGTGGAAACACTGAACGAAATCGGACTCGGCTGCCACCATCCTGGCGGAGCGTTTTACGCTTTTCCTTCCATTCAATCGACAGGCATGAGTTCAGAAGAGTTCGCGGAACAGCTGCTTCTTGAAGAAAAAGTAGCCGTCGTTCCGGGGAATGTATTCGGCCCGAGCGGCGAAGGGTACATCAGATGCTCCTATGCAACATCTATTGAGCAGATTCAGGAAGCGCTCGTCAGAATCAAACGGTTTGTTGAAAAAAGGGCATAAAAAAAGATACGAACCCGGTTCGCATCCAAATAAAAGGGGGGGAATACTAGAAAGCCTTCGTAATCATAGTATACCCACCTTTTTCTGTGCTTAAACATCATCATACAAAAAAGTTCCCTTTGCGAAAAACAAACTTGTATGATATAATTTTAAATTGCGTATAAACTGTATTTAATTTAACTTAGGAGTTGTTATGAATGGCAGCAAAATTTGAAGTGGGCAGTGTTTACACTGGTAAAGTAACAGGATTACAAGCGTATGGTGCGTTTGTTGCATTAGATGAAGAAACTCAAGGACTTGTTCACATTTCTGAAGTCACTCACGGTTTCGTAAAAGACATTAACGAGCACCTTTCTATCGGTGACGAAGTACAAGTAAAAGTTCTTGCAGTTGACGAAGAAAAAGGCAAAATCAGCCTTTCTATCCGTGCGACTCAAGCAGCGCCTGAAAGAAAAGAAAGCAAGCCAAGAAAACCGAAAGCGGCTCAAGCTTCTGAAGAAACATCTGCTCCGCAAGGTTTCAACACACTGAAAGATAAGCTTGAAGAGTGGATCGAACAGTCTAACCGCAAAGACCTTATCAAAAAATAAGCATCAAAAAAAGCACCGGATATGTATGTTCGGTGCTTTTTTTATGTTTATCTGACTTCTGGATTTGCCGCTTCCTCGCGGGATGTTTCTTCGTTCGGCTTAAACAGCAGGCCGAGATTGATGAGACCGGCGATGCCGACAAGGCCGTAAATAATCCGCGACAGAGCTGATCCTTGGCCGCCGAAGATGGCTGCTACTAAATCAAATTGGAAAAATCCGATCAGTCCCCAGTTAATCGCGCCGATAATTGTTAAAACGAGACAGATACGCTGAATAACACTCATGTAAACAACCTCCTCTATGAATTCGTGAAACAGTTATAGATTGTGACAAAGCAAAGAAACTATACATGCTTCATTCTCCGGCGTGAAAATCGCATCCTGTCTCATGCTGTACCAGTGCCTTTCCCGTGAACCCGCTGTCATGAAACCGTGTGATGTGCCGTCAAAAAAGCGGATTGCTTTACATTGAACGTCAACTTTCTGCATAATATAAATCCAAAGGAGGAGATGTCATGCAAAACTTTACATATTGGAATCCGACAAAATTGATTTTCGGAAAGGGAGAGGTTGAAAAGCTTCCAGAAGAAATCAAGCCGTACGGAAAAAACGTGCTGCTCGTATACGGAGGCGGCAGCATTAAGCGCAGCGGTCTTTATGATCAAGTAACCGAGCTGCTGAAAAAAGCAGGAGTTACGGTACATGAATTGGCAGGCGTAGAGCCGAATCCGCGTGTCTCAACGGTGAACAAAGGTGTTGCGCTCTGTAAAGAAAACAACATCGATTTCTTATTGGCCGTCGGCGGCGGAAGTGTCATTGACTGCACGAAAGCCATCGCCGCGGGCGCTAAATATGATGGTGATGCGTGGGATATCGTCACGAAAAAACACCAGCCGAAAGAAGCGCTGCCGTTCGGAACAGTGCTGACACTTGCGGCGACCGGTTCGGAAATGAACGCCGGATCAGTGATCACAAACTGGGAGACACAGGAGAAATACGGATGGGGAAGCCCGCTCGTTTATCCTAAATTCTCTATTCTTGATCCGGTAAACACATTTACCGTTCCGAAAGACCACACCATTTACGGCATGGTCGATATGATGAGCCATGTGTTTGAACAATATTTCCACCACACGTCAAACACGCCGTATCAGGACCGGATGTGTGAATCACTTCTGCGCACGGTGATTGAAACAGCGCCGAAGCTGATCAATGATCTGGAGAACTATGAGCTTCGTGAAACCATTTTATATACAGGCACCATCGCATTAAACGGAATGCTGTCAATGGGCGCAAGAGGGGATTGGGCTACACACAACATCGAGCATGCGGTGTCAGCGGTGTACGATATCCCGCACGCCGGAGGTTTGGCGATCCTGTTCCCGAACTGGATGAGACATGTGCTCAAAGAAAATCCGGCCCGCTTTAAGCAGCTTGCCGTCCGTGTTTTTGATATTGACGAGGCAGGCAGATCAGATGAAGAGATCGCGCTTGAAGGGATCAGCAAGCTGTCTGCTTTCTGGACGAGCCTCGGCGCTCCGAACAGACTCGCTGATTATGATATTTCAGATGAAAAGCTGGATACAATTGCAGATAAAGCGATGGCAAACGGCGCATTCGGACAGTTCAAATCACTTCAGAAAGAAGATGTGCTTGCGATACTGAAGGCATCATTGTAATAGAATAAAGGGGGCGGCCGAACTGGCAGCTCCTTTTTTTCTGTGTTATAGTAATTCCCTTACGATTTTTTTGGAGGTTATGATAAATGGAGAACTTTACGTACTACAATCCGACGAAACTGATTTTCGGAAAAGGTCAAATCGACCAATTGAAAAAAGAGCTGAAACAATACGGGAAAAACGTGCTGCTTGTATACGGAGGCGGCAGCATTAAGCGAAACGGCCTGTATGACCAAGTAACAGGCATCTTAAAAGAAGAAGGCGCAGCCGTTCATGAGCTTGCGGGCGTTGAACCGAACCCGCGTCTGGCAACGGTGAATAAAGGAATTGAGCTGTGCAGACAGCATGAAATTGATTTTCTTCTCGCAGTCGGCGGCGGAAGTGTCATCGACTGTACAAAAGCGATTGCGGCCGGAGCGAAGTATGACGGAGACGCATGGGACATTTACAGCAAAAAAGTAACGGCACAGGACGCGCTTCCGTTCGGCACGGTGCTGACGCTTGCGGCGACAGGCTCTGAAATGAACCCTGATTCCGTTATCACAAATTGGGAAACGAATGAAAAATACGTATGGGGCAGCGATGTCACTCATCCGCGTTTCTCTATTTTAGACCCTGAGAATACATTCAGCGTTCCGGAAAACCAAACCGTATACGGCATGGTGGATATGATGAGCCACGTATTCGAACAATACTTCCACAATGTTGAAAATACGCCGCTTCAGGACAGAATGTGCTTTGCGGTGCTTCAGACGGTGATTGAAACAGCGCCGAAACTTTTGGAAGACCTCGGGAACTACAAGCATCGCGAAACGATTTTATACGCGGGTACGATCGCTTTAAACGGCACGCTGCAAATGGGCTATTTCGGCGATTGGGCTTCCCACACGATGGAGCACGCCGTATCAGCGGTTTATGACATCCCTCACGCGGGAGGACTTGCGATTCTGTTCCCGAACTGGATGAGATACACGCTTGATACAAATGTAGACCGTTTTAAAAACCTCATGCTTAACATGTTTGACATTGATACCGAAGGCAAAACAGATAAAGAAATTGCTTTAGAAGGAATCGATAAGTTATCAGCGTTCTGGTCAAGCCTCGGCGCGCCGTCCCGTCTTGCGGATTATGACATCGGCGAAGACAAGCTTGAGCTGATCGCAGATATCGCCGCAAAAGAAATGGAACACGGCGGATTCGGCAATTTCCAAAAACTGAACAAAGATGACGTGCTTGCCATCCTGAAGGCGTCTCTGTAAGATCACATCCTGCAGATCTACCGGATTTTCTATGAGTGAATCAGGAGCAAGTGAAACACTCCTTGCACTGAAATAACTATGGAAAGTAAGAATAAAAAAGAGCGCTGATTAAATCAGCGCTCTTTTTATGCATTTTGTGTACTAAGATCTCGCTGCGCCCCCATATAGCTCCCCATTAAGTTTTGGTAACCAGGAAGATGACTGGAAATTAATGCGCCAAACCCTTCAACATCGTTGCGCCAATCACGTTGTAACTCGCATGCTACACTAAACCAGTTCATAAGCTGTGCGCCCCCATGAGCCATACGGGTTAATGATGCATCTGCTACTTGCTTACTGAATGTTCCCGAAGCATCTGTCACAACAAACACTTCGTAACCTGCCTTGATTGCGGAAAGTGCAGGAAACGCAACGCAGACATCTGTAACTACACCTGCGATAATAAGTTGTTTTTTCCCAGTCGCTTCAATGGCTTTCACAAAGTCTTCATTATCCCATGCATTAATTTGTCCTGGACGCGCTATTTTTGGTGCATCAGGAAAGAGATCCGTCAATTCCTGCATGAGTGGGCCATTAGGTCCATTTTCGAAACTCGTTGTTAAAATAACCGGTAAATCAAAGAATTTAGCCGTATCGCCAAGAGCCAATACATTATTCTTAAATTCATCAACACCATAGTCACGTACTAGACCGGAAATAAGGCCGGTTTGATGATCCACCAAAAGAACAGCAGCATCATCTTTTGAAAGACGGGAATAAAGATCAGACATTTTATCATCCTCCTTAAATTCATTAAGTAAGTTTGTCAAAGGCATCTAAGAATTATGTAGAAAGCTTCTGAGGTGACTTTTAGTGAGGGTTATGATCCTTCTATTAATCTAGAACGGGAACCGGAGCATGATCAATCCAATGGATGAACTGTTGTAAATAGCGTTGAAGATAACGGTTTGTTTGTTCATCCGTAAGTATGTTTTGAGTGGAATCAATTTTCTCATGGACTTGCGAAATCAGCATTTTTTGAAAGGGCAGCACATTGACTTGCATAGCTTCGAGTACTTCTCTCGTTTGCATTTGGGCAAAGGCAGTACCGAACCCTCCGGGGGTTGCTCCGATTAAGCCAACCGGTTTTCTGTTGAACACAGAAGAGGTCCGCGGTCTCGATGCCCAGTCCAATGCATTTTTTAAAACCCCCGGCATTCCGGAATTGTACTCTGGACTTACAATGATGACGCCGTCAACGTCTTGTATATCTGCTCTAAAGGATGTTACGGATTCTGGCGCTCCGGCCATTTCTAAATCTTCGTTAAAAAAAGGAAGACGGTCTATTTCAATCCAACGAAATTGCGCCGAATGATCCAAGTCAATCAATGATTGAGCAATTGCTCGATTATACGAGTTTTTTCGTAAACTTCCACAAATAAGACCAATGGTTTTAGTCATAAAATCACCTCCCGGTTTAAAATTATTTTCATCTTAACATGATAACCCAAATATAGACACTATTTTTAAAAATGGAAGTATTTGATTTATTGTGCGTGTATTCACCTTTACTGCTTTTTCGTCATTTGATTAGTGATCCTTCTCACCATACATACAAATATAACGTTCTGTACAATACCTATCTCAAAACCGAGATATTGTATGAAAAAATGAATGCGTCTTTAGCGCAAATCCCGTATCCGTCAGGCCTTCTTCATGACTTGATTTAGAGGTAGAGTTCATATAAAGTGGAAGAGAAAACAATTCACCGTGATGGAGGGACAAGCAAATGACGCATGTACGCTTTGATTACTCAAGAGCGTTACCTTTTTTCAATGAACATGAACTTACATACGCACGTGATTTCGTAAAAACGGCACACCATAATATCCATGAAAAAACAGGCGCCGGAAGCGACTTTTTAGGCTGGGTGGACCTCCCTGAAAACTACGATAAAGAAGAATTTGCGCGCATTAAAAAAAGCGCTGAAAAAATCAAATCAGATTCAGACGTGCTCCTTGTCGTCGGAATCGGCGGTTCATACTTAGGCGCCCGCGCGGCGATTGAAGCGCTCAACCATTCTTTCTATAATGTCCTGCCGAAAGATAAACGCAAAAACCCTCAAGTCATCTTTATCGGCAACAATATCAGCTCAACTTATATGAAAGACGTTATGGATCTTTTGGAAGACGCTGATTTCTCTATCAATGTCATTTCTAAGTCAGGAACGACGACGGAACCTGCCATCGCTTTCCGGATTTTCCGCAAACTTCTTGAAGAAAAATACGGAAAAGAAGAAGCGAAAGCGCGGATTTACGCGACAACTGACAAAGAGCGCGGCGCTTTAAAAACGCTTTCTAACGAAGAAGGCTTCGAATCATTCGTTATTCCTGATGATGTCGGCGGACGTTTCTCCGTTCTGACTGCGGTGGGTCTTCTGCCGATTGCGGTAAGCGGGGCTGATATCGACGAAATGATGAAGGGCGCGCTTGATGCAAGCAAAGACTTTTCCAGCTCGGAATTAGAAGAGAATGCGGCTTACCAATATGCCGTCGTCCGCAACGTTCTGTACAATAAAGGCAGAACCATTGAAATGCTCATTAACTACGAGCCAACCCTGCAGTACTTTGCAGAATGGTGGAAGCAGCTCTTCGGTGAAAGTGAAGGAAAAGACGAGAAAGGAATTTATCCTTCCTCCGCTAACTTCTCAACAGACCTTCACTCTCTCGGCCAATACGTGCAGGAAGGCAGACGCGATCTGTTTGAAACTGTATTAAATGTAGAAAAACCGAAGCATGAGCTGACAATTGAAGAAGCGGAAAATGATCTCGACGGCTTAAACTACTTAGCCGGCAAAACGGTCGATTTCGTCAATAAAAAAGCGTTCCAAGGTACGATGCTGGCCCATACAGACGGAAAAGTGCCGAACTTAATCGTCAACATTCCGGAGCTTAACGCATATACATTTGGATATCTCGTCTATTTCTTTGAAAAAGCAGTGGCAATGAGCGGTTATCTGCTCGGAGTCAACCCGTTTGATCAGCCGGGTGTTGAAGCCTACAAGGTGAACATGTTCGCGCTTCTCGGCAAACCGGGCTTTGAAGAGAAAAAAGCAGAGCTTGAAAAACGCCTTGAGAAATAAAAAGAATGGCTGGCCCGCATGACGGGTCAGCCTTTTTTAAACCGTGAAAGGTGTGATGATGAATTGACACGGCTCTTATGTAAGCATACCGGCATTTCCTTCTGTTCCGCTGCTATTGTCTTTTTTGCGCTGAACCCGTCCTCTGCTTCCCTCTTACAAACGATCTTTTTTTTCGCTCTTCCCCTCGGCTTGTTTACGGATATGGTCCGGCTGAAACTGAAGATGGGCCGGATGCATTCGCTCATTACGAAGTGCTGTCTGTATGCCGTCGTTTTCCTCATTTCGCCGGATGCCGCTCTCTCCGCAATTGTGACGTATGTTCTGATTGAATGCGCCGTTACCTCTTTTCAGCGTCTGAATGCTGCTCCTGATTCTTTGCGGAAGCCGTATGAAGATATCGCAGACCGGGGACGCTAAAGACTAAAAGGAGCGTATTTACATGATCAGCATACCATCTTCACTTGAAGGACAGTCTTTTTTACTCCGCGAATTGGAACAGGTGCTGAAACCGATCGGTTATACCATCGGAGGCGGCTGGGAATATGACCGGGGATTCTTTGATTACAAAATTTCCGATCAGGACGGCTATTTGTTTCTCCGTATCCCTGTTGAAGCAAATAAAGGACGCCTTGATGAACGGGGAACGGCCGTTACAATCGGCACACCCTTTTTGCTGAGGCACGTCTATCAGCAGGAAACGGATGATGCAGCAGGCGGCGGAGTTTTTGAATCATTATTCAACCAATTCTCCGAGCCGAAACGCCGGGATGCGGCAATTGACCGCTCATATATAGATATCGGCATCTCGCTCGTGAAAGAGCTGGAAGATGTCCTGCTGCATTAAAGCGCCAAAAAAAGATCAGTGCTGAGCACTTGGTATGACAGGGGAGGGGTCAGCATCGGCCCCTCTTCTTTTTGTATGCCGATAATCGTTGTATTCCGTTTGAGATAATAGCGCGCACAATCATGATAAGAGGAGCCCTTTAATTCCTCGGGGACGGGAATGATGCGAACCTTTTTCTCCAGCGTCAGGTCGGACAGCGTCTGCGGCTTGGCAAGCTGCATCTTGACCCGGTAATGCTCAAACATCACCCGGCTCGACAGGCGTGATGTGCACAGAATCTTATTGGCTCCTGCACGTTCGGCGTTTTTGACATACCGTTCCGTTAAAATTTCCACGATACAATAAACGGACGGATGCAGCCCTTTGATGGCGAGAAGCGTTAATACCGACAGCATATCAGCTTCGGATTCATTTTTCTGCTGGTCTGCTGTCAGAATGACGGTATCGGCTTCCGTAATATTCGCTTTATTGAGCGTGCTGTCATCAGCGGCATGTCCGCGGATGAAATGGACATTTTCAATAAGCGGGCCTTCTCTTAATGAATCATCAATCAGGACGACAGTTTTTGACGGTGCGATGTGCTGCAGTTCTTTCAGCAGCATATGCGACTTCTCATTCCATCCGATAAGAATGACGTGCCCCTTGCCTTTAAAGGCGACCTTCCCTTCGATATAACGGTGCTGTTTGCTGAACACGGCTGAAGAAAGCGTAGCGAAATAGGCGGTCACAAAACTCGCTCCGCTTAATACAAGCACCATGGCGGCAATCTGTCCGAGCGGAGTCTGCGGAACATAATCGCCATAACCGACCGTGGCTACCGTAATAACCGCCCACCAAACCCCTTCAAACACAGACGTGAATTGCTTCGGTTCAAGCATGTAAATCAATTGGCCGAACAATAAGATCAAGGCGATAATGATCAGTCCGATCCGGATATATAACGGCCATCTCAGCCAGGAAATAAAGATACGGTTTGATTTCATTCGGCCTGCTCCTCTTTCGACAAAGAGATGGACAAAATCTGCTTAATAATGGTGTTTAATTTTTCATTCAGCTGTTCCTGCCCGTATGAGTCACGCGCCTGTCTGATTAAATCGGCCGTCTCATCCTCAAACTGAATGAGAGGTTCGTCGTTTTCCGATTCATTATAGAGCTGGATGAAGGCGTCAAGCCCTTCATTCATTCTGTCTATCGCATTGCTCAGCTTTTCTTTTTCGCCATTTGTCACTTTCATGATGGATCACACCTGTATCTTTTTTATTACAGTATGTCCCAGTTCGTTTGATGTCTTTCAAAAATCAGCGAAAACATATTCACCTTCATTTTTTCATATGATAAAGAAAGCGGACCGAAAAAGGGTGAGTCAGATGACAGTCATTCAAAAACTGCTGGCGGCGCTGGCCGGAGCGCAGCTGCTCGCTTCAGCGGCCGTATTGCTTATTTTCGATTTAAATGGATATGATCATATGTCCGGCAGCTTTTCATGGCTCGCTTTCGCAAAAGGGACTGTCGGCACGTTTCCGTTTTATACTGCAATGGCCGGATGTGTTCTGATTTTGCTCGGAGGATTGATTCCTGTCAGAAAAAAGAAGCGGATTTCTGTACAGGAAAGCGGGCAATCATTAAAATAATATATAAGCAGATCGTACGATATAAGAGAAAAAGGAAGAGGATAATATGCTGTTTGTCTTTTTAACAATTGCTGCATTGGGATTGTCGTTTTGGGCACAATTTAAAGTGAAAAGTAATTTTCAGAAATACTCAGACGTGGAAGCTTCCAGTCAGCGGACCGGGGCGGAAACGGCAAGACGGATTCTTGATATAAACGGTTTATATGATGTGCCGGTAGAACCGGTAAGAGGCACTTTAACAGACCATTACGACCCGACGGAGCGGGTGGTGCGTTTATCTGAGCCGGTATATTACGGCCGCTCCATTTCCGCCATTTCCGTCGCTTCCCATGAAGTCGGACATGCTTTGCAGCACCAGGAATCTTACGGCGCGCTTGTGCTGAGGCACAAAATTTTTCCGGTCGTCAATTTTGCCTCAGGGGTCGCCCCTCTGCTTTTCTTGGGCGGAATGCTCCTTGGCAGCTTGAATTTAATCGGGCTCGGCATTATTTTGTTTTCTGCCGCTGTTTTTTTCCAGCTTGTCACACTGCCTGTCGAGTTTAATGCCAGCGCGAGGGCGAAGCGGATTATCGTGTCGGAAGGATTCATTCGCAACAGTGAAGAACACGGCGTGAATAAAGTGCTGAACGCTGCTGCGCTGACGTATGTGGCTGCGGCGCTCGTTTCATTATTCGAGCTGCTTCGTTTTGTGATGATTTTCTTAAATGGTCGTGATGAGAATTAACACGAAGGAGGTGGCCCCTTACCGTTTGCGGTAGGGGTTTTTTTGCTTATATTAAAACTGATTCTCATTATGCTGTTAATCGGATTAACGGCCATCTTTGTCGCTGCGGAATTTGCGATTGTCAAAATCCGCGGTTCAAAAATTGCGGAGCTGGTTGAAACCGGAGACAGCCGGGCGCTTGCGGCGCACAGGGTGATTACAAATCTCGACGAGTATTTATCAGCGTGCCAGCTCGGCATTACGATTACGGCGCTCGGACTCGGCTGGCTCGGCGAACCGACGATTCAGCGGCTTCTTCATCCTGTTTTCAGTCTGATCGGAATGCCGTCATCCATTACGCACGTCGTCACGTTTATTGCGGCGTTTATCGCCGTCACGTATCTGCACGTCGTCATCGGCGAGCTTGCGCCGAAAACGATATCCATTCAAAAAGCTGAAGCCGTCAGTCTGTGGACGGCGAAACCGCTCATTCTCTTTTATAAAGTGATGTATCCGTTTATCAAGCTGTTAAACGGCTCAGCCGGATTTTTGGTCAAGCTGTTCGGATTTCATTCGGTGAAAGAACATGAAGTCGTGGTCAGTGAAGAGGAATTGCGGCTGATTTTGTCTGAAAGCTATAAAAAAGGTCAAATCAATCAATCCGAATTCCGTTACGTCAACAAAATATTTGAATTCGATAACCGTGTCGCCAGAGAAATCATGGTGCCGCGCACCGAAATCGCCGCCATCTCGCTCGAGCAGTCAGTTGATGAAGCTATTCATCTGATCATCAACGAGCGGTATACGCGATATCCGGTCATTAAAGAAGACAAAGACCACATTCTCGGCATTATTAACAACAAGGATTTATTTAAAGCGTATTTTCTCGGCCGTTCCATCGAATTAAAAGAAATTATGCGTCCGGTCATCAGAGTCATTGAAAGCATCCCTGTTCAAGAGCTGTTGATCCGCATGCAGAAGGAGCGGATTCATATGGCGATTCTTGTTGACGAATACGGCGGTACGGCGGGACTTGTGACTGTCGAAGACATATTGGAGGAAATCGTCGGCGAAATCCGTGATGAATATGACCAGGATGAAATGCCCCACATCGTCAAAAAAGGCGAGCATCATTATGTGATGGACGGAAAAGCGCTGATAGAAGAGGTGAATGATCTTCTTGATATCGCGATCGAAAATGAAGACATAGACACGATTGCGGGCTGGCTCCTCACACAAAAAATGGAGCTGAAAAACGGTGATGTGTTTCATGCTGAAGGGTGCGAATTCAAGGTGCTTGAAGCAGAAGACCATCATATCCGCTTTGTTGAAATTAAAAAAACAGATTTCTGAGCCTCCTGCTTTTGCAATGAGGCTTTTTTTGCGAAAAAAATGCTTCTTCATCCCGCTCCTTCATATGCTGTAAAGAAAGGAGTGGACGGTATGAAAACGGATTGGTGGAAAACGGCGTCCGTCTATCAAATTTATCCCCGCAGCTTTATGGATTCGAACGGGGACGGAATCGGCGACATGAACGGCATCAGAGCAAAGCTTCATTACATAAAAGAGTTGGGGGCTGATGTGATCTGGCTTTGCCCCGTTTTTGACTCGCCGGGCGCCGACAACGGCTACGATATTCGAAATTACAAACAAATTGCTGAAGAATTCGGGACGATGGAGGATTTTGACCGGCTCCTCGGGGATATCCATGCACTCGGCATGAAGCTGATTATAGACCTCGTCGTCAACCATACGAGTGATGAACATCCTTGGTTTATCGAATCGCGCTCAGCGAAAGATTCCGAAAAACGGGACTGGTACATCTGGAGAGACGGAAAAAACGGCAAAGAGCCGAACAATTGGGAAAGCATTTTCGGCGGATCGGCGTGGGAATATGATCAAAAGACAAACCAGTATTACCTTCACCTGTTTGATAAAAAACAGCCTGATTTAAATTGGGAAAACGAAACGATGAGGCAGTCCGTTTATGAGATGATCCGCTGGTGGCTTGATAAAGGCATTGACGGCTTCCGGGTGGATGCCATTTCTCACATCAAGAAAAAAGAAGGGCTCCCTGACATGCCGAATCCGGACGGTCTCCCGTATGTCCCGTCCTTCCCGTATCATATGAATACAGAAGGCATCGTGGATCTCTTAAAAGAGCTGAAGCGGGAAACATTTTCACATTATCCGATCATGACGGTCGGCGAGGCGAACGGGGTGACGGCTTGGGAGGCGGCTGATTGGGCCGGTGAAGAAAACGGCGTCTTCCATATGATTTTTCAATTTGAACACCTCGGCCTTTGGGATACGGATGATGATCAAAGCATTTGCATCCCGGCGCTTAAGCGCGTTTTGTCCGATTGGCAGAACAGCCTTGAAGGAAAAGGCTGGAATGCGTTATTTATGGAAAATCACGACCAGCCCCGATCCGTTTCGGTATGGGGTGACGAACGGTTTTTGACAGAAAGCGCTAAGGCACTTGCCGCGATGTATATGCTGATGAAAGGCACGCCGTTTATTTACCAGGGACAGGAGCTCGGCATGACCAATGTTTCGTTCCCATCCATTGAAGATTACGACGACGTCACAATCAAACAGCTGTATGAAAAAGAGACGTCCCGCGGCGTTCCGCATGAAAAAGTGATGAAGACGATCTGGAAGAAGGGCCGGGATAATTCACGGACACCGATGCAATGGAGCGGGACGGCGAACGGCGGGTTTTCTGAAGTTTCTCCGTGGCTCGGGGTGAATCCGAATCACACATGGCTGAACGCTGCATCGCAAATGAAGGATGAAACCTCCGTATACCATTTCTACAAACGGCTGATCGCCCTCAGGAAAGAACATGGCGTATTGATCAGCGGAACTTATGAATTGCTGCTTCCAAAAGACCGGCAGATTTATGCCTACCTAAGAAAAAACGGAACAACAACCGCCCTGATCATCACCAATCTGTCTAAAACTCCCGCATTATACAGGCACCCCGGTTATCCGCTTGCCGCCGATGCGCTCGTGCTCGCAAACATGGAAACGCCGCCGCATCGGCATGTGACATCCTTCCTTTTAAAGCCTTATGAGGCCCGCGTATATATATGGTGAAAAACTTCAGTTTTGGGGCTGAAGTTTTTTATGATCTGCGTTTATCATCGCGATCCGACAGGAAAAGACAAATACAGAAACGAATATGGGAAAGGGAGAGAAAAAGAGAGGAGGCATTCATATGCTGAAACAATTGCAGATTCAAACAAACAGACGGGATGAAATGATCGACATCACACATGAAGCGGAAGCGTTTCTCCGCGAAACAGGCGTGAAAAACGGTTTGGCGCTCATATACTGTCCCCATACCACCGCCGGCATTACCATCAATGAAAATGCCGACCCGGATGTGAAAAGGGATATGCTCCGCAGGTTTGACGAAGTGTATCCGTGGGAGCACGAACTGGACCGGCATATGGAGGGAAATACGGCGGCACATATGAAGGCGAGTACAACGGGCGCATCCCAGCATGTCATCATAGAAGGCGGGCGCCTGATCCTCGGAACGTGGCAGGGCATTTATTTTTGCGAATTTGACGGTCCGAGAAACAGAACATGTTATATCAAAATCCACGCTGAAACGGAGGCAGCCGCAAATGAGTGAGTGGATGGACGCCTTATCATTAACAAAGTCAGTCATTCAGGCGCCGATGGCCGGAGGGCTTGTCACGCCGCGCCTGGCTGCGGCGGTATCAAATGAAGGGGCGCTCGGAAGCCTCGCTTCAGGATACGTCAGCCCGCCGGCGCTTGAAAAACAGCTTATCGAGATGAAAGACCTGACCGGCCGCTCCTTTCAAGTGAATCTGTTCGTCCCGGAAGAAAGGCAGATGCCCGAGGAGGAACTGGTTGAACAATGGAAAGCGCGCATCCCGAGGGCAAAAGACGCCAAGCCGTTCTCCGATCTGAAAGAAGAGTGGAACGATTTTGAAGAAAAAGCGGAGCTTCTGATCCGTTACGGGGTCAAAGCGTGCTCATTCACCTTCGGCCTGCCGCCGGAAGAAACGGCGGAAAAGCTGAAGAAAAACGGCTGCTTCCTGTTCGGCACGGCGACAACGCCGGAGGAAGCGAAGGCTTTTGAAGAGCGGGGAATGGACGCCGTTATCCTACAAGGAATAGAAGCCGGGGGACATCGCGGATCGTTTCTGCCGGTTAAAGGAGAACCGGCTCTCGGTCTTATGGCGCTCATTCCGCAGGCTAAAGATGCGCTGAATATCCCGGTCATTGCGGCAGGCGGCATTTTTGACCGCCGCGGGGTGCAGGCAGCCCGATGTTTGGGTGCGGACGGCGTTCAAGTCGGCACGCCGTTTCTCCTTTGTGAAGAAAGCAGCGCTTCACCGGCATATCAAAAAGCCATTGCCGAATCAAAAGGAGCCGACACACGGCTGACCACCTTGTTTTCGGGAAAACAGGCGCGCGGAATCGTGAATCAGTTCATGAAAACATATGAAGCTGACGAGGGAAAAACGCTGCCTTATCCGCTGCATAATACGCTCACAAAGCCGATGCGCGGGCATGCGGCTCAATCGGGAGATGCGGAGTACATGTCTTTATGGGCGGGCCAGTCCGCCGCGAAACTTGAAGGGCCGACAGATGTGAAAGCCGTTTTGGACCGCTTGTGCCGATCATAATCAAGATGCTGTGAGGTGATGGAAGATGAAGATTCTTCAAATGTCCTATAAAAAAAGAGGAAATATTGAGTTTGTCTTTGAAGATTTTCCGCATTCCAAAGTCACCATGGCGCCGATTAAAGGGTATTACTTTGTCCGGGCCATTAAATGGAGCAGACGGGACAGAGCCGTCACCAGCCATGATTTAGAGAAGTTTGAATGGGCGGCAAATCAAGCGCTCGGCACGACGGCTTTTTACCGAAAAAGAAAAGCATTCCACATCCCATCGTCACATTGACAGACGATGGGATTGTTTTAATGCATCATCCGATATAGCGCGGGCGCATCAAGCCTTGTCGCCTGAGAAAGCAGATAAGCCGACTGCACGGCATCTCTTTTTCTTAAAGAATTCAATTTCTGGATAATCTGTTCAGCGGTCAGAATCCCGAGACCGTGGGCGAAATATTGGTCATTCCCCATCACAATGACATTTTCTCCCCGCCACTGGGCCTTTGCAGGATTAAAATCAGGGTTTTTAAAATATAAACAATCTCCCCTTAAAAAGTGGCTGCCGGTTTCCGTGTAGATCGGCAGATGCTCATAGTGCCAGTCATACAAAGTAATATCCCGGAAAAGGCGGTCAAACCGCTCTTCACCGATTGTCTTTAAAACGGCCAGATAATAAATCACGACAATGGCCGTCGCGCATTCAAATGCATAAAACGCCCCGTTTTCAACAATATCCCGAATCGCTTTTGAAGCGGGAATTCTGTACTTCAGCTCCAGGGCTCCTTCCGGCGTCAGTCTCCAATAAGCCGTATTTCCGTATGTTTTGGCGAAAGTCGCAAATTTTGCGCCTGATCCGTGCAGTTCTCTTGCGGCTTCCACAATATGGCGCCGCAGCCGTGCTTCAAACATCAGTTCAGCAATCGATCCGTAATCAAATTGTACGGGAGAATGGGTCAGTTCATTTAGATACGGAACAAGGCTTTCTTCCGTCTGCCAGTTCGCAATGTCCTGGGGCCGAAGCACTTGGCCGGAAATGATAATCATCTGCGCGCCCCCCTATCTTTTTTTATAAGGTATGCAGGAAGCTTGGGAAATGAAAATCAAGTCATAAAAAAGGAGGAAATGTTAACAAAATGTGAAGTCTGAGCCGATATATAAGGTATCACACATGAGGGAGCAGCTTAATATGAAAAAATTCATTAATTGGTGCACAAAGGCATCGATTTCACGTAAATTAATCATTTCATTTATCGTGATCTTAATCATACCGATTCTCGTGTTAGAATTCAGTTCATACCATACGGCGAGCAATTCGCTGGATGATCAGATTTCAGGCAACGCGAAAAACAACATCGAATCTTTTAACACAACCATTACAAATGATATCGGCGCAAAAGCAAAGGCGATTGAATTTTTCAGTGAAACCTTAAAAGGGTCATCATTCTCAAAGAAAAACATGTCCGCTCTTGAAGAAAAGTTCGGGCAATACACGTCTATTCATAAGGACGTAGCCCGTATTTACGGAGGAACGGAAGACGGCAGCTACACACAGGCGCCGAAGGAAAATATTTCGGCTGATTACGATCCGAGAACACGGACATGGTATAAAGACGCTGTAAAGGCCGGCGGCACGCTCGTTGTCACCGATCCTTACACCGCGGCAAGCGACGGCAGCATGGTCGTCACCGTGGCAAAGCAGATGCAGGACGGAACAGGCGTAGTGGCCATGGATATTACGATTGACCAGCTGCTGAAGCAGATGCAGGGAATCAAAATCGGGCAAAAAGGCTTCGTGTTTATCACATCTAAAAATAAAACCTATGTCGCGCATAAAGACCACAAACCGGGCGATAAAGTCTCAACCCCGTGGCTGAACGAGGTATACAGCAAAGACAGCGGGATTATTTCATACAAGCTTGATGATGAAAATAAAAAAATGGCATTTACGACAAATAAACTGACCGGGTGGAAAATAGAGGGGAGCATGGAGCTCAACGAAATTAAAGACGCCTCACAACCGGTGCTGACGATGGGAATGATCGTCCTTGCAGCATCCATTATCATCGGGGGAATTTTAATTCTGTTTATTGTCAGATCCATCACATCACCGCTGAAACGTCTTGTCCGCTCGTCTAAACAAATCAGCGGCGGAGACCTGACTGAAACCATTGAGATCCGCTCGAAAGATGAACTGGGCGAACTGGGCGCAAGCTTTAATGAAATGGGAGAATCTCTGCGCGGACTGATCAGCGCGATCCAAAGCTCGGTCGACAACGTGGCCGCGTCATCAGAAGAGCTGACCGCCTCAGCTTCGCAGACAAGCAAAGCGACGGAGCATATTACGATGGCGATTGAGCAGTTTTCAAACGGGAACGAAGAGCAGAGTGAAAAAGTCGATTCAAGCTCAGCCAAGCTGAATCATATAAATGACGGGCTCGCCGCCGTTTCCCGCACATCATCATCCATTACGGAAGCATCTAAACAATCGAAAGAAGCTGCCGGCACCGGGGAAGAATATGTGCAGCAAACCGTCGGGCAGATGAATCTCATCAATCAATCCGTCCAGCAGGCGGAAGCTGTTGTAAAAGGCCTTGAGGCCAAATCAAAAGACATCGCTCATATTTTGAGAGTCATCAACGGCATTGCCGATCAGACAAACCTGCTTGCATTAAATGCAGCCATTGAAGCGGCAAGAGCCGGTGAATACGGGCGGGGCTTCTCAGTAGTAGCGGAAGAAGTGAGAAAGCTTGCCGTCCAATCCGCCGGTTCTGCAAAAGAGATTGAAAAACTCATTCAGGAAATCACGTCTGAAATTAATACGTCGCTTCACATGTTTACATCCGTTAATGAAGAAGTGCAATCAGGACTTGCGGTGACGGACCGAACAAAAGAAAGCTTCCAGAATATCTTCGGCATGACAAATGACATCGCCGAGAAGCTGCAATCCATGAACGGCACGGTTGAACAGCTGTCAGACAGCTCTCAGCACGTCTCAGCCGCGGTAACCGATATTGCGGACGTTTCACGGGAAAGCGCAGCAAGCATTCAGGATATTGCCGCATCCGCAGAAGAACAGCTTGCATCTATGGAAGAAATCAGCACATCCGCCGACACTTTGGCGCAAATGGCCGAAGAACTGCGGGAATTAACGAAACAATTTAAAATCAACTAGTAAAAAAGGACGCTTTCCGGATGGAAGGCGTCTTTTTTTATGGCTTCATCGGGAAAATTAAATAAAAAGTCTTATCTGAAAAAGAGCACATAGAACTATTTTTCATTTATGACTAAATTTTCAATGTAATAAAAAGGGAGATTGCCGATATAAACAGTAAATGATTGAAAGAGGTTTACAAAATTGAAAAAAACAGCAAAAAACATCGCAAAAAAATCAATAGCCAGAAAACTCATCATTTCATTTTTACTGATCTTAATCATTCCGGTAGCAGTGCTGGCTGCCAGCGCCTATCGTTCGGCTGCCTCATCCGTTGAAAATCAAATGATGGAAAGCGCCGAAGGGAATGTGCAAATCTTAAACAATATGATTGATGACCGGATCGGAACGTTTACAAAAAGCTCAGCATATTTCAGCGAATGGGCGACAAGCGCAAAATTTAAAGAAAAAAACCAAACGGAAATGAAAGACAGATTCAAGCAGTTCATAGAAAGCAATGATAAAGCTGCCGCTGTATTTTCAAGCAGCAAGGAAGGAACGTTTACACGTTATCCTCATGCCGATATGCCGGCCGATTTCAATCCGCTTGAGAGAAACTGGTATCAAGAAGCCATGGAGAATAAAGGCCAGACCATCATCACAGACCCTTACCAGTCCATTTCAAACAAAAAGATGGTCGTTACCATGGCCCGTGCGGCTCAGGACGGCTCAGGGGTCGTCGCCATTGATATTAAAATCGACGATCTCATTACGATGACAAAAGAAGTCAATATCGGAAAAGAAGGATACGCCTTTATCCTCAGCAAAAATAAAAAAGCCGTTGCCTACAGCAATGAAAAATCCGGCGCGGCGGTATCGGGAAAATGGGTTGATACATTATACAGCGGGGAAAAAGGCGATTTTGAATATACGATGAACGGAAAAGCGAAAAAAATGGCGTATGTCACCAATGAGGCGACAGGCTGGAAAATCAGCGGAACCATGTCCGTTGATGAAATCAAGGACGCGGCAAGACCGGTTTTGATCACAGCCATTATCATTTTGGCCATAGCGGTTGCCGCAGGAATGGTTTTCATTTATTTTGTCATCCGCTCTATTACAAAACCGTTAAAACGTCTCGCAGCGTCAGCGGAAAAAATCAGAAGCGGAGATCTGACGGAAACCATTCAAGTCAGCTCTCAAGATGAGCTTGGCGTGCTCAGTAAAAGTTTTAATCATATGACAGATTCACTCCGGACGCTTATTCAGGGGATTCAGGACTCTGTTGAACATGTCGCTTCCTCCTCAGAGGAGCTGACGGCTTCCGCCGAGCAGACGAGCAAAGCAACGGAACATATCACCCTTGCGATTGAACAGTTTTCTAATGGAACGGAAGACCAAAGTGAGAGCATTGAAAAAGCGACAGCCCAAGTGAATGAGATGAAAGACGGGCTCAGCGATCTGGCGGAAGCGGCAGCCGTTGTGACGGAAACTTCTATTGAATCGGCGGAGATATCCGGTGCCGGAGAGCGGCTTGTTAAGAAAACAGCAGGCCAGATGGACACCATTGATCAATCCGTAAGTAAAGCGGAACAAGTCGTAAAAGGGCTTGAGCACAAATCGCAGGACATCACCAGCATTTTGCGCGTCATTAACGGCATAGCCGATCAAACGAATCTTCTCGCTTTAAACGCAGCCATTGAAGCGGCAAGAGCGGGAGAATACGGACGCGGTTTTTCAGTCGTTGCCGAAGAAGTGAGAAAGCTTGCCGTTCAATCAGCCGATTCAGCAAAAGAAATCGAAACCTTAATCCATGAAATTGTTAAAGAAATTCATACATCGCTCGGAATGCTGGAATCCGTCAATCACGAGGTGAAAAGCGGACTTCAGCTGACGGACGAAACGGAAAAAAGCTTCCGGGACATTTCCGTCAAAACAAATCAGATTGCCGGTGAACTGCAAAATATGAATGCAACCGTAGAACAGCTTTCCGCCGGATCTCAGGAAGTATCGAACGCTTCAGAGGATATCGCGGCCGTCTCCAGACAAAGCGCGGCCGGCATTCAGGACATTGCGGCTTCTGCTGAAGAGCAGCTCGCCTCTATGGAAGAGATCAGCTCATCCGCCGTCACGCTGGAAAAAATGGCGGAAGAATTACGCAAGCTGACAAAACGCTTTAAAATAAGTTTTTAATTAAGTCTAAAAGACTACTTTTGTAATAGGTAAAAAGTATGTTTTGTTATATTTCTTCTTTTTGGATATGTATATTTACCCATAATCGCCGATATGAAGGGTAAACACGTAAGAGGAGATATAGCAGATGAAAAAAATCATGCAAATCATCAAGCAGAGATCGCTTACAAGAAAACTGCTCATTTCTTTTTTGGCCATTCTTATTCTGCCGATTTCAACTCTGGCTTTTATCGCATATCAATCGGCGGTAAGCACGCTTGACAAGCAGATGATGGGAAGCGCATTAGATAATGTGCAGCAGATTAATGATATGATCAATACCAGCATCAGCCAGAAGGAAGACGGAACGGCATATTTCAGCGATTGGCTCACCAAGGATCGGTACAAGCCGAAAAACCAATCGCAAATTACTGATAAATTCACAGAGTATATGAAAATCAATAAAGATGTGGAATCCATCTATACGAGTGACACGGAAGGCCATTTCACACGGTATCCCGATCTGCAGATGCCTAAAGGATATAATCCGCTTGAAAGGGACTGGTATAAAAAAGCCGTGGAAAACAAGGGGAAAGTTGTTGTAACAGATCCTTACCGCACGGCTTCCACCAATACGATGGTCGTGACGATCGTCCAGCAGACGAAGGACGGCTCAGGGGTCGTCGCTATCAATATGAAAATCGAAGAACTTCTGAAAACGACAAAGAAAGTAAAACTCGGAAAATCCGGCTACGCTTTCATCCTGACGAAAGACAAAAAAGTGGTCGCCCACCCGAACCGCACGTCAGGCACAGCATTAGACGGAGATTGGGCTGAACAGCTGTACGGCAGCAAAAAAGGTGATTTTCAATACAAATATGACGGCCAGGAAAAGAAAATGGCTTATGATACGAACGAGCTGACAGGCTGGAAAATCAGCGGAACGATGTATCTGGACGAAATTCATGAAGCGGCGCTGCCGATCCTTCATCTGTCCCTGCTCGTTCTGGTGTTAGCAATTGCCATCGGAACCATCGTCATGGTGCTGATTATCCGTTCAATCACAAAACCGCTCAAGCAGCTTGTGAGATCGTCGAAACAGATCAGTGAAGGCGATTTAACCGAAACGATCGAGATCCAGTCAAAAGACGAATTAGGCGAGCTTGGCAAAAGCTTTAACAATATGGCCGCTTCACTCAGGTCTCTCATCCATGCCATTCAGGATTCCGTGAATAACGTCGCGTCTTCCTCAGAGGAGCTGACGGCTTCAGCGGAGCAGACAAGCCAGGCAACCGAACATATCACACTGGCAATCGAACAATTTTCTAACGGAAATGAAAGCCAGAGTGAAAAAATTGAAAGCGCCGCGGAACATATTTACCAAATGAACAGCGGGCTCAAAGATATGGCGAAAGCATCTGCTGTCATTACTGAATCCTCCGTCACATCAGCGGAAGTCGCCAATTCAGGCGGAAAGCTCGTTCATCAGACAGTCGGTCAAATGAACGTCATTGACCGGTCAGTGAAAGAAGCTGAACAAGTGGTGCGCGGGCTTGAAACAAAATCAAAAGACATTACAAACATTCTCCGTGTCATTAACGGAATCGCCGATCAGACAAATCTGCTTGCGCTGAACGCGGCAATTGAAGCCGCGCGTGCCGGTGAATACGGCCGGGGCTTCTCCGTCGTCGCAGAAGAAGTGAGAAAACTTGCGGTGCAGTCTGCCGATTCAGCGAAAGAAATCGAAAGCTTAATTATAGAAATCGTCAACGAAATCAATACATCTCTCGGCATGTTCCAATCCGTCAACAAAGAGGTGGAGAGCGGGCTGGATATTACGAATCAGACCGAAACGAGCTTCAGGCGGATTTCGGAAATGACGAACCAGATCGCCGGAGAAATTCAAAACATGAATGCCACGGTAGAACAGCTGACAGCCGGTTCGCAGCAGATTTCAGGTGCTTCCGAGCAAATCGCGTCCATCGCAAAAGAAAGTTCAGCCAGCATTCAGGATATCGCGGCATCCGCCGAAGAACAGCTGGCTTCCATGGAAGAAATCAGTTCGTCTTCAGAAACGTTATCCCAGATGGCGGAAGAATTACGTGATATGACGAAACAATTTAAAATAGAATAATAGTCCATAGAACACCCAAATGTGCTGTTTGGGTGTTTTTTTTAGTTTTTTTAATAAATCTTTTGTCCTAGCTGTCGATAATAGATTTAGCTTTTCAAAGAAGGAGACTGAAAAAATGAAACAACTGATACATTGGATCAAACAGCCATCCATCAGCAAGCCGCTTATCGCGGCATTTTTAGCCGTATTGGTGCTTCCAGTCGGCATACTTGCCTATTTCAGCTACCAAACGGCAGGAAGTACATTAGAAAACGAACTGACCCACAGCGCGCAAGGAAATGTCAGCGAACTGAACAGCGTGCTGGAAAACATGCTCGAAGGCAAGCTGAAAGGACTTGACTATTACAGTGAATTAATCACAAAGGACAAAATGAACAAAAAAAATAAATCCGACCTGCTTGAAAATATGAAGCAGTATGTCACCGTAAATGACGATGTCACATCAATTTATGCCGCGTCCGCCGACAAAGCGTTTGTGACATATCCGTCCGCTGACGTGCCGTCCGATTTCAATCCGCTCACACGCGAGTGGTATACAAAAGCGGTTGAAAAAAGCGGACAGCCGGTGTTTACCGAGCCTTATAAGGACGCTGCAACCGGACAAACGGTCGTTACGATTGCCCAGCAGACAAAAGACGGCTCAGGCGTTGTAGCGCTGGATATTAAACTGGGCGACCTTTTGAACGCTTCCGAACGCGTACAGATCGGTCATAAAGGATTTGCTTTCATTACAACGGGAGATAAAAAATACATCGCCCATCCGACCATCAAAGCGGGAACGGAAGGCTCCGGAGAGTGGACGAAAGAAGTATTTTCTAAATCAAGCGGATCGTTTGAATACACGTTTGAAGGACAGCAAAAGAAAATGGCCTTCACGACAAATAAACTGACGGGCTGGAAAATCGCCGGCACATTCTTTGTCAGTGAGATACATGACGCAGCCGCGCCTGTCATGAAAATGGCGCTGATCATTCTTGCGGTTTCTCTTATCGTCGGCGGGATTTTAATCTTCTTTATCATTCGCTCGATTTCAAAACCGCTCAAAAAACTTGTCTCGACATCAGCTAAAATCAGTGACGGCGATTTAACCGAAGTGATTAACATCAGGTCGAAAAATGAATTCGGTCAGCTCAGCCAAAGCTTCAATGAGATGTCGGCATCACTCCGGTCTGTCATCGGCGTCATTCAATCATCCGTCGAACATGTCGCTTCTTCATCCGAAGAGCTGACGGCATCTGCCGGTCAGACAAGCAAGGCGACCGAGCATATCACACTTGCGATTGAACAATTCTCAAACGGAAACGAATCACAAAGCGAGAAATTGGAAGAAAGTGCTGATCACCTGTCCCAAATGAATACGGGCATTGCCGAGACGGCGAATGTATCGGCGGAAATCACCGAATCGGCCATTCAAACCTCTGATACGGCCGGAAGCGGAGAAAAATTAGTGGCGAAAACGGTCGGCCAGATGAAAACAATTGATCGTTCCGTACAGCAGGCGGAAGCCGTCGTAAAAGGACTGGAAACGAAGTCGCACGACATTAAGAGCATTCTGAACGTCATTAACGGCATTGCCGATCAAACAAACCTGCTTGCTCTAAACGCGGCTATCGAAGCAGCCAGAGCCGGCGAATACGGACGCGGTTTCTCCGTCGTTGCGGAAGAAGTGAGAAAGCTTGCTGTCCAATCAGCCGACTCCGCCAAGGAAATCGAAACGCTGATTCAGGAAATCGTCAAAGAAATCGCCACATCGCTTTCTGTATTCCAAGCAGTGAATCAAGACGTGAAAGAAGGCCTTGATATTACGGACCAAACGGCCGAAAGCTTCAAAAAAATCTCGGAAATGACGACTCAGATTTCAGGCGCTTTGCAGCATATGAACGGAACGCTTGAGCAGCTTGCGGCCGGGTCGCAAAACGTGACAAACGCGGTGGAGCACATTACCTCAGTCGCCAAAGAAGGGTCCGCCGGCATTCAAGACATCGCCGCGTCAGCCGAAGAGCAGCTGGCTTCCATGGAAGAAATCAGTTCCTCTGCTGAAACGCTTGCGCACATGGCAGAAGAACTGCAGCAGGTCACACGGAAATTTACGATTCAGTCTGAAGGCGAAGAACAGCTGTAACGAGCTGTTTCTTTTCCTCAGCTGAAAAAAGCGATACACTTGAAAAAAAGAAGGGAGTGGCAGTGATGAGATTAGAAGGCAAGAAAGTCATAGCGCTTGTCAGTGACGACTTTGAAGACTTAGAGCTTTGGTATCCCGTCTACCGGATGAGGGAGGAAGGCGCGATCGTCCATTTAATAGGAGAAGAAGCCGGCCGTTCATACAAAGGAAAATACGGCGTGCCCGCGACGGCGGATTACGATTTTAAGAGCCTGATTATTCAGGAGTATGATGCCGTGCTCGTGCCTGGCGGCTGGGCTCCTGACAAACTGAGAAGATATCCGGAAGTTTTGGACATCATCCGTACGATGAACGAGCAGAAAAAGCCGATCGGCCAGATCTGCCACGCTGGCTGGGTGCTCATATCTGCCGGAATTCTCGCAGGAAAAAAAGTAACGAGCACGCCCGGCATCAAAGACGACATGACAAATGCCGGGGCACAGTGGCTGGATGAAGCCGTCGTAACTGACGGCCACATTGTATCAAGCCGCCGCCCGCCCGACCTTCCGCAGTATGCAAAAGCGTTCGCTGACTTGTTAGCGTCCAAATAAAAAACATCCGCCCGAAACCCGGGCGGATGTTTTAGTTTTGATCGGCGGGAAAGACAATTCCGATTTGTTTTCTCGCTTCTTCCATAATGCTTGCCGTAATGAAAGAGCGTTCAAAGGTATTTTCGGAAGACTCCTGCTGTCCGTTCCGAAGAAGGCTGATGAATTCAGCCGTTTCATAATACATCGCCGGTTTCAGATCAGGAACGGAAATGTCCTCCATCCGTCCGTCACGATAGCGGATTTCCGCCCGCTCCGGCCCGTGAATGCTGTCCAGCACGATTGTGCCGTCTTCACCCTGTATTTCCGCAGGGGCAAACGAATTTGAAATTTTTGAATGCATCAGTACCGCTTCAAACCCGTCGTATGACAAAATAACCGTGCCCTCGCCGTCAACGCCGGATGCTAGTTTGTGACCAGTCGCAATGACGTTTTTCGGTTTGCCGAACAGGACGACGGCCGGATAAATGCAGTATACGCCGATGTCCATTAACGAACCGTTCGATAATTCAGGCTTAAACGCATTAAGCACCGTTCCGTTTTTATATGCATCATATCGTGATGAATATTGGCAGTAGCTTGCCGTGAATCTCCTGATCGGTCCGATTTTATGTAAGTGGTGTTGAAGCATGCTGAAGTTCGGCAAAAACGTCGTTTTCATGGCTTCCATCAAGAGAACGCCGTTTGATTTGGCTGCGTGAATCATGTCTTCCGTTTCCCTTGCGTTAGACGCAAACGGTTTTTCGCACAGCACATGCTTGCCGTGTTCCATAAAAAGGATCGCCTGCTCTTTGTGAAATGCATTCGGGCTGGCGAGATACACCGCGTCATAGGCTTCGCTTTCCGCCATTTCTCTCAGGCTGGTGAAATAATGAGCTGCGCCGTGCTTGCCGGCAAATTCCGCCGCGCGTTCCTCAGTTCTGGAATAAACCGCCGTTAATTGAAAATCATCAATAGCAGAAGCCGCCTCCAGAAATCGTTCTGTAATCCAATTCGTTCCGACTGTTGCAAATCGAATCATTGCTATCGCTCCTTCTATGTATTGGCTTACATTATAGCTTTTTTTCAAAGAAACATAAATGGAAAAAAGACTGTCCGCCAAAAGTATAGGAAAAATTCCCATAGAGACCGGTTATTATTTTTCATTACAGGAACGATAGTGTACAATTTAAGTAAAATACATATGATGGAGGAACAATAGTGGAAACATTGCAAACATGGGGCGGCAGATTTAAACAGTTTTTCTTAGACAATAAATTTGTCTTGTTTTTACTTGTATTGCTGCTCATCGGTCTCAATATCCTTGTCTTTATGAAGACATCTTTTATTTTCACACCCATTATCGTCCTGCTCAAAACGATTGCGCTCCCCGTTATTTTGACAGGAATTGTTTATTATCTGCTTAATCCGATCGTAGATATATTGGAAAAAATAAGAGTGAAAAGGGTCTATTCCATCCTGCTCCTTTACCTCGTTATTATAGGGCTGATTACAATTACGATCGTTTCTATTATTCCGTTTTTAAAGGAACAGATCATGAGTTTGATCGACAATCTGCCGAAATATGTGGACATCGTTGAAGATCAGACGAAAAGCCTGATCGGAAGCGATTTTGTAAATCAGGCGCAAAAGACGATGAATATCAACATTTCCGATCTTGCCAATAAAGTATCGGCGCAGGCGGCGACAATTGCAAACAGCACATTTACCGGAGTCGGGAATTTTATCGGTGCGCTGACGGAAGTGATTATTTCGATTGTGACCGTGCCGTTTATTCTGTTCTATTTGCTGAAAGACGGCAAAAAACTGCCAATCTATATCTTGAAATTTGTGCCCACCCGTCTGAAAGAACAAACGTATACGATGCTGAGCGAAATGAACCACAGATTAAGCTCCTATATCAGAGGACAGGTCATCGTCAGCTTCTGCATCGGGTTTTTATTATTTATCGGCTATCTGATTATCGGACTTGATTATGCGTCACTGCTTGCGGTCATTGCCGCTTGTACGAGCGTTGTTCCGTATTTAGGGCCGACCATTGCCATCACGCCGGCGATTATTATCGCTTTGGTCACTTCGCCCCTTATGCTGCTGAAGCTTGCGATTGTATGGACCGTTGTCCAGCTCGTGGAAGGAAAATTAATTTCTCCGCAGATCATGGGGAAAAATCTTCACATTCACCCGATTACCATCATCTTTGTTCTTTTAACCGCCGGAAAGCTGTTCGGGGTTGTCGGCATTATTTTAGCCATCCCGGGCTACGCGGTCATCAAAGTGGTCACGACCCATCTGTTTGATTGGTTCAAAATGCGCTCGCATTTATATGAAGAAGAAAAAAATGATGAAGTATCGAAGTCATAAAATCGGAACCGACATGATATTTATTATAAGACAGGCTTTCCTTCAGAGGAGAGCTTCTCTTTTGTAAATGATAAATGAAGGGAAGAATAGGATGACACTATGGGAGATGTTCACAGCAGCCGTTTTGGGAATCGTGGAAGGGCTGACGGAATACGCGCCGGTTTCTTCCACGGGACATATGATCATAGCGGATGACATCTGGCTGAAATCCGGAAGCCTGATGAATCCTGAAGCCGCCAATTCCTTCAAAGTGGTGATCCAGCTCGGTTCGATCCTGGCGGTGGCCATTGTGTTTAAGGATCGGATATTAAATTTACTCGGCCTCAAAAAAAACGTGACGCGCGACCAGCAGAAAGGATACAGGCTGACCATCGCGCAAATCGCTGTCGGTCTTGTTCCGGCCGCAGTGCTCGGCTTTTTATTTGAGGATTTCATTGACCGCTATCTATTCTCCGTCAGAACGGTTGCTTACGGACTAATTGCCGGAGCCGTGCTTATGCTGATTGCGGACTGGGTCAATAAAAGAAAAGATACGATCAATACGGTAGACAGAATCACCTACAAACAGGCTTTCTGTGTCGGTTTATTCCAATGTCTCGCCTTGTGGCCCGGCTTTTCCCGATCAGGCTCAACGATTGCCGGAGGTGTCATTCTCGGCTTGAATCACCGGGCAGCCGCAGACTTTACATTTATCATGGCCATTCCGATTATGGCGGGTGCAAGCCTTCTGAAGCTGGTGAAATACTGGAGCAGTCTTTCTCCTGACATGATTCCGTTTTTTCTTGTCGGTTTTATCTGCGCCTTTGTCGTCGCTCTCTTAGTCGTCAAATTTTTTCTTCGGCTTATTAATCGGATTAAGCTTGTCCCGTTCGCCATTTACCGTGTCATCCTCGGCATCATTTTAATCATGCTCGTGCGATAAACGAAGAGGCCCCCAGAGGGTCTTTTCTATGTTTGAAAAACGTCTCGGAAAAATGTAAGCAAACTGAATTTTCGGCTTGAAATTCGAAGGAAACTCGTCTATAATAAAACATGACGTTATCGCACGGGGCCATAGCTCAGCTGGGAGAGCGCTACGCTGGCAGCGTAGAGGTCAGGGGTTCGAGCCCCCTTGGCTCCATACCTTTAAACCCTTATTCTATAAGGGTTTTTTTATTTGTCAGGAACAGAGCCAACAGCCCCAAAAAAGCCTCGCCTTCAAATTAAGATTGAATGGTTCAAAATATTGAGCTGTCTCATTTTCAAGTTTTTCGGTTACATGTCTTCGGCTTGCATGACCGGCGCATTTCGAATGGCGCTCATATTTTCACCGGCTTCTATAAGGAGAGCCTAGGTGGTTTTCCGAATTAGGGTACATTTATCTGGTTTTAATCTGTTTAGACAGGATAAGTCGAATATTGACAAAAAGGATTATGACCATAAACTCAAAGCAAGAGTCGAAAACCCCCAAGCTAATATACCGAACATCACAGAGAACCTAAGACAAGCTTCAAATTTTGTAAGCCCTCGCTCTCTTTTTGTTTTACCTAATTTCCAATAAACAGCATATCCGGAGAAGACCAAAATGATTACTCCGAGTCGTGTTATATCTTCTAAAAATTTTATACCATCCATTGATTTTCACCTCGTTTATTTATGAGAAAAAAATAAAGTAGACTTGTAGAGAGTCTACTTATAAACCAATTCCAAAGTACACATTTTCATAAGCTTAAAACATTTGAGTGATAAAGTAAGGCGCATTTTAAAATGACACATCCTTAATCCTCCCAATTATATTCCCCATGCATTAGTTTTATTATCGCAAATGGAATGGACGATTCCAACAGTTATGTGAAAATAAGTAATATGGCAGACCGTAAACAAATTGCGGTTTTTTTATCCAAGCATAATTTGGAAATGTTAGAATATTATATAAAAGGAGGAGTGGCCTTGTGAGTTCTGTTTTACCATCATCGGAGGTAGGCGTTAAAATTAATGAATGGTACAAAATGATACGTCAGTTCAGTGTTCCGGATGCGGAAATTTTGAAAGCGGAAGTGGAGCAAGAAATAAATGAGATGGAAGAAGACGAGTATCTACTGATTTACTACACCCTCATGAAATTCCGCCATCAGCTCATGCTGGATTATTTAGAACCGGTGACTACCCGCGTGAGACCGACAATTGACGAGCTGCTGGAAAAAATCGAAGCATCAAATAAAGGAATTTCCGGACTGCTATGCTATTACTCTTTATTTTTCCGCGGCATGTATGAATTTGATCAAAAGCAGTATGTAAAGGCGATCGGTTTTTATAGAGAGGCTGAAAAACAACTTGTTCATGTGCATGATGAAATTGAGAGAGCGGAGTTTCATTTTAAATTGGCTGAAGCATATTACGGTATGAAACAAAGCCACGTCTCCATGCATCACGTAAAGCAAGCGCTCGATATTTACGATCAGTATGAGTTGTATAAAGTCCGGAAAATTCAATGTCTATTCGTCATATCAGGGAATTATGTTGACTTTAAACGCTTTGAAAAAAGTTTGCCGCATTTAGAAAAAGCTTTAGAGTTGTCGAAACAACTAAATAATAATGAAAGGCTGCTCAGTTCTGCTTATTACAACATAGGAAAGAATTACGGAGACCTAGAAGAATATAGTAATGCTGAAATCTACTTAAAAAAAGCAGCAGAGTTATCTGAAAAGTATAAATTGGGTAACCTTCCGCATTCCTTGTTTACATACGCAAAGCTTCTATTTAAACAAGGGAAAACAAATGAGGCGATTCAAATCAGCAAAAAGGGACTTTCATCAGCGATACATCACGGGGATAAGCTGTTTGAATCTCTGCAAAAATATTTGGATGCTTTATATATTAATGCAATAGACCAAATGGGAATCAAAAAAACAATTGATTACCTTGAGAAAAATAAAAACTATTCGTATGTGGAAGATATTGCTCTTGATACGGCTGCTGTTTATGCAGAGTCAAAACAATATGACAAATCTTATGTTTATCATCAAAAAATGATTCAAACGCAAAAACAAATTCAGAGGGGGGAATGCCTGTATGAATTTTAGAAAAGGCGTATTTATCATTGTATCGGCTGTCGTTTTAATGTCAGGGGTCGGTCTAACGGCCTCGGCTGTTTCATTTGATGGATCATATCAAGTTTCATCTGATCGTAATCAAACCTAAGAAGGAGAGTGCCTGTATGAATTTTAAAAAGAGCATCTTCATCGTCCTGGGTCTGACATTGACTTTAGTATGTGGGTTGGGTATGAACTCGGTAGAAAAACAAGCACAGGATACAATCAAAGTAGCTTCTGATCGTTTTCAAACTTGAACGTATAAAGCCTTTTCTTCGGAAAAGGTTTTTTTAGTTTCTTCATTAGTTTCAAAACATCCACCTGGTTTTTCTTTTCAATTGTTCCATGGAGGGATTTTTCCCAAAGCGGGACATATAATAACTTTTCGTTCAAAATCAGTCATTTGATCATCCCCCAACTTCATAAGTCTCAACGGATAAAAAAGAATCAAATACAATAAGCCATGTATCCCCCTTTAAGTCCCTCACACGAAATCCTTCCGTAGGTGGTCCCGTAATGAACTGCGCAGATAACTTCGCGTATGTATCGGTCGCCATCAGCTCGAACGATAAATCTATGCTAATATTTAAAAAATATGGCACTCAATATTTATAAGTTCAATTTTCTTTTCAATTTATCAATTTAATGGAGGGAAAATAGAAAGGAGAGTAATGAGAAAGTATTTTGGGATCGTGTCGCTTATCATCCTTTTATTCACATTGTGCTTTCTGCCTCATATTCATTGGGCGCTTGGAATGCTAGGAATTGTCGTGGGGAGTACTCTGGCAATCAAATCGCCTAAAGGAATTGCAAAGAATATTTCTTTTGTTATCCTGGCACTTTGTTTACTTTTACTATTATTATTGATTGTGATGGGCGTTTTGATGGCAGGTCTAGTGGGGAATTAACTTTCATTTACAATCCTATTTGGGGACCAACTTGTTCATTTTTCGCCAAACAGAAGATTTTTTATCAGAAAGATTCGTCAGCAACCCCTATCATTTCCACACTGGCAGTGTAGAGATCAGGGGTGCGAGCCCCTTGGCTCCATACCTTTATAAGTTTTTAATCCTCTGCAGCAGCCTCTGTGTTCTGCTTCATTTCTAACAACTAAATGAAAGGAAAAAGAGGAAAATGAAAAAGAAAATCTATCTTCTACTAACTCTTTCAGCGGCAGTGGCACCTCTTTTAACAGCGCTCCCCGTTCTTTCTCCTGTCGTCTTCACGTCTGCTTCAGAAAAAGGAGCCATCAGGCATGACATTTATAAAAAAGGCTATCCGTATCAAAGCTACTTTGCGATTCTTCGAAAAGAAGAAAACAACAATGAGGCCGGGAACCTTTATGATGTAAATTGGTTCGATTGGAAAGATGAAACCGGACAGACGCCGCACTTATGTTATTCAAAAAAATTGCCCGAAGGTGAGTACAAAGTAAGCTGCGGAACCGGACCGTAATGATTAAGAGCCCCTCTTTCATGAGGGGCTTTTTTTAATGCCGCTCCTGCTCTCCGTTTAATACCCCCAATATAACGGCGGATCATAATGCCGATACGGATCATTCGGATAATGCGTATTTGGCTGATAAGGTTTATTCATATCGTGAATACCCGTATTTTCAGACTGCCCGCAGTATTTATCGGGACCTATCACAGTTGATTTGCGGATCGGTGAAACAGCTTTTTCCCATTCCTGTTCATTCAGACAGTACGTATGCGCCATGATCTCGGGCGGTGTGAGGCGGAGAATATCCGAGCCGTAAATCACTTCAGGCGTATGGGCGTCAAATATGGCCAAAAGATGGGTATTATCTGAAGTCGCGATCTCATAATGCCACCACCCCTGCGGAATATTCGCCACTTGCCCGGGGGTGATCGGATAATTTCGTATTTTCTGGGTGAACGGATTCAGCATCGACACGGTTGCGGAACCCGAAATACAGTACACCAATTCAGCGGCATTTTGATGGGTATGCGGTTCAATCACATTTGTCTTGCTCAAAAAGATATCCAATAATGAAATATTTTCAAGCGTGTTTAACTGTTTAATCCCCAATACATTGATAAAGTTCCGATGATCTTTAGTGAAAAAACGGCTCTCATTCACATCATATGTGAACTGTGTATTCGGAGACGTGTAATCCATATAAGAAACCATACAATCCCCTGCTTTCATGTGTAAACGTATAATTTCTAGAATATGTGTCCCGGTTCCAATAGGTGAAAAAGGGAATAAAAACCAATGATTCCAAATTGACAACAATATTGTGACGACTTTTCTAAAGATTCATTTAAGATATATCTTTTATTCGAAATATCTCTTACTATAAAGATATATTTAAAATACATCTTTAGAAGGGTTGAGGATTAACATGCTGGATGAGAGAACAATAGACATCATCAAAAGCACAGTACCCGTATTGAAAACACATGGAGAAAACATCACAGGACGCTTTTATAACCTGATGTTTCAAGATCATCCCGAACTGTTAAATATGTTTAACCAAACGAACCAAAAGAAACAGACGCAGCGCACAGCATTGGCAAATGCAGTCATTGCGGCTGCGGCGAATATTGATCAATTAGAACAAATCATTCCGGCGGTCAGACAGATCGGCCATAAACACACAAGCATCGGGGTGAAGCCGGAGCATTATCCGATTGTCGGAAAATATCTGCTTCTGGCGATCAAGGAGGTGCTGCAGGATGCTGCAACTCCTGATATTATGGAGGCTTGGGAAAAAGCTTACGGCGTCATTGCAGAGGCTTTCATCGGCATTGAAAAAGATATGTACAATGCGGCCGGATGGCAGGGATATAAAGAATTTACGGTGATAAAGAAAACCGAAGAAAGCAAAGACATCACATCATTTTATATCAAACCGAGCGACGGCTCTGCGCTTCCTGAATTTGAAGCGGGGCAATATATCAGCATTAAAGTGCGGATTGCAGATTCTCCTTATACGCACATTCGCCAATACAGCCTGTCTGATGCTGCCCGAAAAGGGGAATATCGGATTTCCGTGAAAAAGGACGGGGCGGTTTCTTCTCATCTCCACAATGAAGTTCATGAAGGAGATAAACTTGAAGTCAGCGCACCCGCCGGGGATTTCAAACTGTCTTCCGCCGAAAAACCGGCTGTCCTTCTCAGTGCCGGTTCCGGAATCACGCCGATGATGAGCATGCTGAAAACAGCCGCCGAAAAACAGCCGGAGCGTTCCATTACTTTTATTCATGCCGCGAAAAACGGAGAGTACGCCGCGTTCCGCAAAGAAGTCGAGCAAGCTGCGGCAGGCAATCCGAATATTAACGTCATTTATGTATATAGTGAACCGTCAGAACAAGACTGCTCAGGGGACAAGCCGTTTTACAGCGGCCGGATTGATCAAAGCTTCTTAGAGCAGCTTCACTTGAATCAAGATACTGAATTTTACTTATGCGGTTCAGCACCGTTTATGACGCAAATGAAAGATATGATTCTTGCACTCGGGTTTAACTCTGATTCCGTTCAATTTGAATTGTTCGGTCCTCAGCTGAGCATGGCATAAAAAAAAGACTCCTCTTTGAGGGGTTTTTTGTTTGCATACATGTTCTTTCTCCGTCTTTTTCCCTATTTTATTGAAATTTTCATCAATGACCAGTAAAATTATAAATCTAGTGATTCCGGAATTAAAGGAAGGTTGATATGAAAAAGAAAGCAAAGACCAAAAGGGTGCTTGGATGCCTTTTTGCTGTATCTCTTATATTCGGATTATTTCTGGTATCAATGGTGTTTTCGAAATTCATAGCGACGGAAGAAAAACCGCCTGAAGAGGTGGACGGGCAGCAGGTCTTTATTGACAGCCTTTCCGGGCATGCTCAGATTTTATATGAGAAATATCATGTCCTTCCGAGCATCACCCTTGCACAGGCCATTCTCGAATCGGATTGGGGGAACAGTGAGCTTGCGGGAAAAGCGCGCAACCTGTTCGGTGTAAAAGGTGATTATAAAGGAAAACACGTCACGATGAAAACAGATGAATTTGAAAAAGGGAAACGAAAAACGATTCGGGCAAAATTCCGTAAGTACAACACGTTTTTTGAATCCATGGATGACCACGCCAAATTATTTGTCAAAGGAACGTCTTGGAATAAAAAGAAGTATAAACCCGTCATAGAAGCGGACGATTATAAAACAGCTGCGGCAGCCCTTCAAAAATCCGGCTATGCCACAGATCCCGACTATGCGGAAAAAATTAAAGATGTCATAGAAACCTATAACCTGAATGAGTTTGACAAAATCAATGCCTCTCTTAAAGCAGTTGATAAGAAAGGCGCCATCAAAGACCAAGCCATGGAAGACGTTTGGTCCAAGCCGTCGAAAGAGCAGCATTCTATTAAACTGGCATCGGCGCAAAAGTTTACCGGCCAGCATATTAAAGTTGTCTCTGAGAAGCAAAACGGCGGATCCGTCTGGTATCAATTTCAGGTGAAAGACAAGCTGATCGGTTGGGTTGACCAAACCGCCGTCCAGTTAAATGAAGAAACATAAGCATCACAAAAGCCGGCCGCAGCCGGCTTTTTTTACATTCCCTCTGTTTCAAATCTTTTAATATCACGTTTATGCCCCATCAGCACAAGGCAGTCACATTCATGGATGACAGACTCCGGAGAAGGGGACAGCTGAATGTCTCCATTATGTTTCACGGCGAGAATGGTGCAGCCGAATCTGGCACGGACGCCGAGGTCAAGAATGGTTTTTAAATGGAGTTTTTTCGTGGCTGACAGTTCTACGATACTGTATTCATCTGACAGATCAATATAATTTAAGACATTTTCATCCGAAAGGCTTTGCGCAATCCTCACGCCCATATCCTTTTCCGGATGAATAATACGATCAGCGCCGATTTTCTCAAGCACTTTGTGATGATAATAATTTTGCGCCTTCACCCAAATGTTAGGGATGTTCAGTTCTTTCAATAACAGCGTCGTCAGCGTGCTTGCCTGAATGTTGGCGCCGATTGCCACGATGACATATTCAAAATTTCTGATGCCGAGCGATTGAAGTTCGCTTTCTTCCGTCGCATTTGCCCGCACGGCATGAGTGGCATAAGAGGAGTATGCGTTGACCCGCTCTTCGCTGATATCGACGGCCAGCACCTCATGCCCCATTTTAAAAAGCTCTTTGCAGATGCTTCCGCCGAAACGGCCGAGTCCGATGACGGCAAATTGTTTATTTTTGATTTTTCCCAATCCTCATAACTCCTTAAGAAACTGTTTTCGTCACTCCAAATACAACAAACAAGAATGTACTCCTGTTTCAAAGGTTTGTCAATGTGAGAGCCGTAAGATAAAACGGCACAAAAAAAGACCGGCTGACAAGCGGAGCTTGTGCCGGTCCGTTTTTCGCAATTATTTGCAGTTGCAAGGCTGTGTCGGCGGTGTGCTGCGTTTTTGAACAACAATTGTGTCCTCAGCATAGAATTTAGAGCCGATGCTTAATGATTTATTTTCTGCACGGAACTTATATGTACCTGCAGCAGGCAATGTTTTATTATTAAGAGAAAGCTTAAATTCCGCTGCGCCGAGCAAATCAATGTTTAACGGAAGTCTGACTGTTTTGCCGTTATTCAGAATCTGTCTTTCACGCAAAGCGTGTCCGTTGATTGTATCTTTTGTTGTAGCCGCAAATCCGCTAGGAAGGGTAAATTCCATAACGCCTAAGCTTAGGATCGTGTTCGGGCGGTACGTCAATTCGATATCAGAAAATGACCATTCCTGCTGGCTGGCACCTGTGTATTTTGCAAATAAAGTAGCGGTCGCCTTTGTGGACATTTCCGGCTCGTGAACGGTTGAACCTGATTCAGCGGCGAATGACGCTGTCGGCAGAGAAAGCAGTAAAGCCAAGCCGAATAAACTTGCCATGACAGTTGAGAAAAACTTTTGTTTCATATCAAAATCCCCCTTTAAAAAATTTGCCGATCGTTCTTAAAAAAGAACGACGGTACCTATAAAAATTTACCATCAATTTTAATGGAAGTAAATGGGGTTATGTTCCTATATTTCCTCGAAAATAATTAAATCGCGTCGAAAAATGACGAAGAAAAAACGCCTGATTACGATTCAGGCGTTTTTTCGTCTGTTTCTATCGGAATAAAGTTAAAAATCTCTCCGCTCCGGACTGAATCGGCGAGCCGCTTCAGCCAATGATAATAGGCCTTCGAGCTTTCAAGCTGATCATATAACTGCCGTGCTTCTTCCTGTAATTCCGCGCTGCCTTCCTCTGCCAGCAAAACGGCCTGCAAATCCGCCTGGGCCTGTACGATGGCGGACAAATTCACCTGAACTTCCCGATCCCATTTCGGCGGGAAGAAATTCGTGAAAAACGTAAAAAAATCCTTTTCCGCCACAAATGTATGCTTCCGCGTGCCGCGGTGAAAGGTTTTTTTGACCACGTTTAAATCCTGCAGCTTTTTGACGCCTGTGCTCATACTCGGTTTGCTCATCTGCAGTTCCTCACGCATTTCATCAAGTGTCATTTCATCTCTCATATACATTGTTCCGTATAAAATCCCGACACTCCGGGTGATTCCGTACAGATCCATCGTCTCAGCAATGGAATCAATAACAAGATCCCTTGCTTGTTCTATAGCTGCAAATTCTGGATTCTCATCCATACTGTCCCTCTTTTCCTCTTGAAGATTAAATTGATTAAGTCATTTCTTTATGTTCTTAATCTTAACGAATCATGGCAAAATGTCAAAACCTAAGCGGACAAACAAGGTTTTGACAGGTTAAAAAACATGTGTTAAATTAACATTGTTAAAAACATTAAATTTTTATTTAACAAACTTACTTTTCGGTAAGGAGGACTCTCATGAGCAAAACGCTTTATATCGGCGGCGAATGGATCAGTGCAGAAAAAAAGCAGACCCGCCGTATCATCAATCCATTTAATCAGGAAGAAATTGCAACAGTATGCGAAGGAGACCGGAACGATGCGGTGAAAGCCATCGCCGCAGCCAGAAAAGCATTTGATGAAGGGGAGTGGCCGGTGCTTTCCGGACTGGAGCGCGGTCAATTTGTTCTGAAAATTGCGGAATTAATCAGACGCGATCTGAACGAATTAGCTGAGCTGGAATCGCTGGACACAGGTAAAACCATTGAAGAAAGCAAAGCCGACATGGATGATATCGCAAATGTTTTTCAGTATTATGCCGGTTTGGCGGATAAAGACGGAGGCGAGGTCATTTCATCTCCGATTCCTAATTCCGTAAGTAAAATCGTCAGAGAGCCAATCGGCGTATGCGGACAAATTACGCCGTGGAACTATCCGCTCCTTCAGGCGAGCTGGAAAATTGCTCCCGCTCTTGCGGCCGGAAACACGATCGTTTTAAAGCCGAGCGAGATAACTCCGCTGACAACGATTAAAGTCTTTCAATTAATAGAAGAAGCCGGTATTCCGAAAGGAGCCGCCAATCTTGTGCTTGGACCGGGCGCTTCTGTCGGGGATGAGCTGGCGAGAAACCTTGACGTCGATTTGGTGTCCTTTACGGGCGGAATTGAAACAGGCAAAAAAATCATGCAGGCGGCAAGCGGCAATGTGAAAAAGATTGCCCTTGAGCTTGGCGGCAAAAATCCGAATATCGTGTTTAAAGATGCGGATCTCGAAACAGCTGCAGATCAAGCGCTCAACGCCGTGTTTTTTCATGCCGGCCAAGTTTGTTCTGCAGGCTCGCGCCTTTTAGTGGACGAAGCCATTCATGATGAATTTTTAGCCGAGCTGATCAAGCGCACGAAAAGCATCAAATTAGGAAACGGTTTTCATGAAGATACGGAAAGCGGTCCGCTGATTTCCGCCGAGCATCGGGCCAAAGTTGAAAAATACGTAGAAATCGGCATCGAAGAAGGGGCAAAGCTGGAAACAGGCGGCAAACGTCCTGATGATCCCGCTCTTCAAAACGGTTTCTTCTATGAACCTACTATTTTCTCAAACTGCAAGTCTGACATGAGAATTGTCCAAGAGGAAATCTTCGGCCCCGTTTTAACAGTCGAGTCATTCTCTTCTGAAGAAGAAGTGGTCAGACTCGCCAACGATACCATTTACGGGCTGGCCGGAGCGGTATGGTCAAAGGATATTGAAAAATGCGAACGCGTAGCCGCGAAACTGCGGATGGGTACGGTTTGGATCAATGATTTTCATCCGTATTTCGCGCAAGCGCCGTGGGGCGGGTACAAACAATCAGGCTTCGGCCGCGAACTCGGCAAAATCGGTCTGGAAGAGTACACGGAAGTCAAACATATTTACCGCAACACGAAACCCGCACCTGTGAACTGGTTTCAAGCATAACGAGGAGGAGATATAATATGACATTAAATATGAAAGTAGAAAGCATGCATAAATTCCATACATTCGAAATCCCGACAGTTATTAAGCACGGAATCGGCGCGATTCAGCATGCGGGAAAAGAAGTCAGAGCGCTTGGCGTCACAAAAGCGCTGCTCGTAACAGACCCGGGAATTTATAACGCGGGAGTGGCAAACCCGGTTATTGAATCTTTGCAGGAAGCGGGCATCGAAGTCGTCCTGTTTAACAAAGTGGAGCCGAACCCGCCTGTACGTCTTGTGAACGAAGGATCTGAACTGTATAAAAAAGAAAACTGCAACGGCCTTGTGGCTGTCGGCGGCGGAAGCTCCATGGATACGGCGAAAGCGATCGGAGTAGAAGCGACACACGAAGGAAGCGTGCTTGATTATGAAGCAGCGGAAGGCAAAAAGCCGCTGGAAAACCGTATTCCTCCGCTGACAACGATCCCGACAACTGCCGGAACAGGTTCAGAGGTTACACAATGGGCGGTCATTACAGACGAGGAAAGAGAATTTAAATTCAATACGGGCGGACCGCTTATCGCCGCGCATTTAACAGTCATTGATCCTGAGCTGCATACGTCCATGCCTCCGCATGTGACGGCTATGACAGGTATCGATGCCCTCGCGCACGCCATTGAGTGCTATACGATGAAATTCGCGCAGCCGATCACTGATGCCGTGGCTTTAATGGCTATTGAATATGCGGCGCATTATATTAAGCGTGCGTTCGCGGACGGAGAGGATTTGGAAGCGAGATACGGCATGGCACAGGCGGCGATGCTTGCCGGACTTTCATACGGCAGTGAATCCGCTGGCGCTGCGCATGCAATGAGCCAGACACTCGGCGGCATCATCCCTGTCGCTCACGGGCAATGCGTCGCAGCAATGATGGGGCCGGTAATGGAATACAACTGGAAGGGATATCCGGAAAAATTTGCCCGCATCGCCAAAGCATTCGGAATTGATACAAGCAAAATGACAACCGAAGAAGCGGCCAAAGCGTCCGTCAATTGGATGTATGACCTTGTAAAAGATTTAGAGGTGCCGAGCTTAGAAGAACAAGGTGTGTCTCCGGACATGATTGAGCGCTTATCCAAAGAAGCCATGAAAGATCCGCAAACCTTCGGAAATCCAAGAGACTTGAATGAGAAAGCATACAACTGGATTTACAAACGCTGCTTTGACTTAACGCCGAAAACGGTATAATAATTGAACCCCGCTTCTTTACAGAGCGGGGTTTTTTAAGGATAATGTCAAGAAAAAGGCGGTGACGGGTGATGTGGAAGTGCATAACAGCAAAGGCGGAAGGCGTATATATAGCGGATACGGAACAATTTGTTACCAAAAAGATGGACAAGTTTCGTGCGGAATACGGCGGGTTTCCCGGTGACCTTCATTTCGGACTGACAAAAAAAGCAGGTGCGCGGGAGCCGATGTATCAAAGAGGGACGGAAATTTTTAACCGGAGACAAATTTCAATCGTGTCCATGGAGGAATGTGATGAGATTGCGGCGGCGATAGGGGTTTCTCATATCTTTCCCGAATGGCTCGGCGCTAATATCGCGATCAGCGGTTTTTCTGCACTGACGTCGCTTAAAGAAGGAAGCAGAATAATATTTCCAAGCGGTGCGTCTCTGTTGTGCGAGGGAGAAAATGATCCGTGCATTCAGCCGGGAGAAATCATTCAATCCTTTTACCCGGATCAGCCAAAACTCGCTGCGGCGTTTGTGAGACACGCGATGGGCAGAAGGGGAATTGTGTGTATTGTTGAACGGCCGGGAGACATATGCACGGGTGATTCGGTCGACATTCATTCTTATGAACCGAAACGCGTCAAGAAAAAAATCGAAAAGGTCTGAGTCAGACCTTTTCGATTTTTTGTTTGATTTCTTTTATTTGATTGATGTGACGCTTTTCATGATGGCCGATAAAATCAATCCACTGGCGGATCGTCAGTTCTTGAAAAACGGGATGCGGAAGCACCCGTTCAAAGTCTTCCTCGTTTAATGATGAAATAACGGCGGTCAGCTGCTGTCTTGCCGTATCTAATTCTTGTTTCGCTTCAATGACTGATATTCGGTTTTGCTCAGGTTCAAGCTGTGACGGCGCCGGCCGTTTATTTGTTCTGTCCTCTATAAACTCCATCGGTTTTTCTTCGATTTTTTTAAACGGTGCGTCTTTTGCCTGCTTTGTTAAAAGATTCTGCGCTGATTCGTCAATTTTCTTTAAATGGTCAAGGACTTCGCGCACGCTCCATTCATCAGCCGCAGGCTTTTGGTTGAATTCCTCATCAGAGAGTCCTTTCAGTTCTTCCCAAGTCTGCTGTCTGGCTTCATTAAAAATGCTCATTCTATCTCCTCCTTTGGAGTAAACATACCATATCCGGATTGGATAATCATGTAATCAGCCTTTCTTATCAGAAAATTGAAACCATTTCCCTTTACACCCGTATATAAAGTAACACTCCGAGACCCGGCCGAAAGGAGGAAAGTATGTGGACATATTTCATCTGCCGCTTGAAACGATCTATCTTTACACACTGATTATTGCGGGGAGCCTCACGCTTTTGATTCTGTTTTTTCAAGATGTGTTTCACGGCCTCTCGGAAGCCATTCCTGTTTCATTCGTAAATCCAACATTGATTTTATCGTTTTTGACCATCTTTTCAGCCTCAGGTTACATCGGCGAAATCGCAACTTCGCTTTCAAATCCTGTCATTGCATTACTTTCATTTGTGCTTTCAGTTTTTTTGGTCAGCCTGCTTTACTTCTTCATCCTTGTACCGCTTTCATCAGCGGAAGAGTCGCTCGTATATCGGGAGTCGGATTTAAAGGGCAGAATCGGCAGGGTTATTACTTCCGTTCCGAAAGACGGCTATGGGGAAGTGATCATAGAGGGAATCGGAGGCGCCATTTCTAAATCTGCGGTCAGCTTTGATCAAGAACAGATCAAGTACGGAACGGCCGTATTAGTGATTGATGTGAAAGACGGAGTGCTTTTTGTGACGCCGCATGAACCAATCTGATATCTAAGGGGGAACTGTTATGACTATGCCGATTATCATTGTTATCGGAATCGTATTCTTTTTACTCATCGCACTTATTGCTGTATTTATTACGAAGTACCGGACGGCGGGGCCGGACGAAGCCCTTATCGTAACCGGAAGTTATTTGGGAAATAAGAACGTCCACGTTGATGAAGGCGGAAATCGTTTGAAAATCGTCCGGGGCGGGGGAACATTCGTGCTCCCGGTATTCCAGCAGGCAGAACCTCTCAGTTTACTGTCAAGCAAACTTGATGTCTCTACACCTGAAGTTTATACAGAGCAAGGCGTGCCGGTAATGGCCGACGGAACCGCCATTATAAAAATCGGCGGCTCCATCGGGGAAATCGCAACAGCCGCTGAACAATTTTTAGGGAAGTCTAAGGATGACCGCGAGCAGGAGGCGCGTGAGGTGCTGGAGGGCCATCTGCGATCTATTCTCGGCTCCATGACCGTTGAAGAAATTTATAAAAACAGGGAAAAGTTTTCTCAGGAAGTCCAGCGGGTCGCGTCTCAGGATCTTGCCAAAATGGGACTGATGATCGTTTCCTTTACGATTAAAGATGTCCGCGATAAAAATGGCTATCTAGAATCGTTAGGTAAGCCGCGAATCGCCCAAGTCAAGCGGGATGCGGACATTGCCACGGCAGAAGCGGATAAAGAGACGAGAATTAAACGTGCGGCGGCTGATAAAGACGCAAAAAAATCAGAGCTGGAGCGGGCGACGGAAATAGCTGAAGCGGAAAAAATCAATCAGCTGAAAATGGCGGAATACAGAAGAGAGCAGGACACAGCAAAAGCCAATGCCGACCAGGCATATGACCTCGAAACAGCAAAAGCCCGCCAGCAGGTGACAGAGCAGGAAATGCAGATTAAAATTATTGAGCGGCAAAAGCAGATTGAATTGGAAGAAAAAGAAATTCTCCGCCGTGAGCGCCAGTATGACTCTGAAGTGAAGAAAAAGGCCGATGCCGACCGTTATTCGGTAGAACAAGCGGCCGCAGCTGCAAAAGCGAAGCAGCTCGCAGAAGCAGATGCCGAACAGTATAGTATTGAAGCGATGGCCAAAGCGGAAGCTGAACGCGTGAGAATTGACGGTCTTGCTAAAGCGGAGGCTGAAAAGGCGAGAGGAAAAACCGAAGCGGAAGTCATCCGCCTGAAAGGTCTTGCGGAAGCGGAAGCTAAAGAGAAAATTGCTGAAGCCTTCGAAAAATACGGGCAGGCCGCAATCCTCGATATGATTGTGAAAATGCTGCCTGAGTATGCGAAGCAAGTCTCGGCGCCTCTTGCCAACATTGATAAAATAACCGTTGTTGATACGGGAGGAAGCGGTGAAAACGGCGGAGCCAATAAAGTCACGGGCTATGCAACCAATTTAATGGCCGGTCTTCAGGAAAGTTTAAAAGCATCTTCCGGAATCAATGTAAAAGAGATCATTGAGAATTTTTCAGGCAAAGGAAACATAAAACAAAGCATAAATGAACTTACAAAAGAACTGAGCGATTCGAAAGAAGAACGCAGCTCTGGATAAAAAAACAGCAGGCATAACCCGCCTGCTGTTTCAATTTGCCCGCTTGGATTCAAGAAGCCGCGGCGCTGTCATGAATAATAAGATAAGGACAATGGCTGAAAGGATAAAAGAAGGAATCATATAAGTCGCGTTGTAGACGAGCGAATAAATCCAGACCGGAGTGCCCTTCGGAGCATAGCTTCCGAAAAAGACCGCTCCGGAGATTACATGTGCCGCATACCGCAGTACACTGCCGATAAAAACGCCGCTTACCACATACACCGTTAATGCGCCTCTTTTTTTAGCCAATGCCGTTTCACGGACACCGGAAGCAAACAAGCCGCTGAAACCGAGAACTGCAAACGCCGCGGTATAATCAAGAAATAGCTGCACCGGATGCTGTAAAAACAAATTGCCGATGGCGATCTGGACAATCCCTGTTAAAAAGCCTGTCGTAAGCCCGGCCTTCACTCCCCAGCGGAATGAAATCAAAAAAATCGGAATCATCATAATAGAGACTGATCCGCCTTGGGGCATCCGGAGAAACATACCTGACACAATGTCCAGAATGACGGCCGCTCCGGTCATAATCGCTATTTCTATTAAGCGCACAAGCTGTGTTGAATGATTCATAGTTTTCCCCCTGCTCAGACAACCGTATCAAGGATAAACAAAAAAGCAGCGCGGGGAAGGATGGGAAAAGGTCCGCGCGCTGCTTACAAAACTGCAATTCATTTGGCTTTGCCACATCCCTACGCCAGCGTTAACTAACAGGTTCAAAGGGTCAGAACAAAACGTTCACTCTCAGCTTTAATGCTCCCCTTGTGGTCATCAAGTATTTAGTTCAATCTTACTATACAAGAAAATATACCAAACCACAAGACTGCATTCTTTCTATAGAAGAGAAACTGAAATAAGTAAGAAAGAAAATAAACGGAGACTTTTTTTGAAAAACTATTGTCATACTTTCAAAAGGGTGTTATATTATTAAACGTCGCTGATGAACAGCAGACAACAACAAAAAGCTTCGAAAACGACTTGGAAAAAGTTGTTGACATAAAAGAGGCTGAGTGGTAAGATAATAAAGCTGCTTCGACAAGCGGTAATGATCTTTGAAAACTAAACAAGACAAAACGTACCTGTTAATTCAAAGTTTTAAATAAATCGCACAGTGATGTGCGTAGTCAGTCAAACTAAGGTCTGCATGATGCAGATCACACAGACGTTACTGCAGGATGCAGTGAACTTAGTCTGTGATCCGTTTATCGGAGAGTTTGATCCTGGCTCAGGACGAACGCTGGCGGCGTGCCTAATACATGCAAGTCGAGCGGACAGATGGGAGCTTGCTCCCTGATGTTAGCGGCGGACGGGTGAGTAACACGTGGGTAACCTGCCTGTAAGACTGGGATAACTCCGGGAAACCGGGGCTAATACCGGATGCTTGTTTGAACCGCATGGTTCAGACATAAAAGGTGGCTTCGGCTACCACTTACAGATGGACCCGCGGCGCATTAGCTAGTTGGTGAGGTAACGGCTCACCAAGGCGACGATGCGTAGCCGACCTGAGAGGGTGATCGGCCACACTGGGACTGAGACACGGCCCAGACTCCTACGGGAGGCAGCAGTAGGGAATCTTCCGCAATGGACGAAAGTCTGACGGAGCAACGCCGCGTGAGTGATGAAGGTTTTCGGATCGTAAAGCTCTGTTGTTAGGGAAGAACAAGTGCCGTTCAAATAGGGCGGCACCTTGACGGTACCTAACCAGAAAGCCACGGCTAACTACGTGCCAGCAGCCGCGGTAATACGTAGGTGGCAAGCGTTGTCCGGAATTATTGGGCGTAAAGGGCTCGCAGGCGGTTTCTTAAGTCTGATGTGAAAGCCCCCGGCTCAACCGGGGAGGGTCATTGGAAACTGGGGAACTTGAGTGCAGAAGAGGAGAGTGGAATTCCACGTGTAGCGGTGAAATGCGTAGAGATGTGGAGGAACACCAGTGGCGAAGGCGACTCTCTGGTCTGTAACTGACGCTGAGGAGCGAAAGCGTGGGGAGCGAACAGGATTAGATACCCTGGTAGTCCACGCCGTAAACGATGAGTGCTAAGTGTTAGGGGGTTTCCGCCCCTTAGTGCTGCAGCTAACGCATTAAGCACTCCGCCTGGGGAGTACGGTCGCAAGACTGAAACTCAAAGGAATTGACGGGGGCCCGCACAAGCGGTGGAGCATGTGGTTTAATTCGAAGCAACGCGAAGAACCTTACCAGGTCTTGACATCCTCTGACAATCCTAGAGATAGGACGTCCCCTTCGGGGGCAGAGTGACAGGTGGTGCATGGTTGTCGTCAGCTCGTGTCGTGAGATGTTGGGTTAAGTCCCGCAACGAGCGCAACCCTTGATCTTAGTTGCCAGCATTCAGTTGGGCACTCTAAGGTGACTGCCGGTGACAAACCGGAGGAAGGTGGGGATGACGTCAAATCATCATGCCCCTTATGACCTGGGCTACACACGTGCTACAATGGGCAGAACAAAGGGCAGCGAAACCGCGAGGTTAAGCCAATCCCACAAATCTGTTCTCAGTTCGGATCGCAGTCTGCAACTCGACTGCGTGAAGCTGGAATCGCTAGTAATCGCGGATCAGCATGCCGCGGTGAATACGTTCCCGGGCCTTGTACACACCGCCCGTCACACCACGAGAGTTTGTAACACCCGAAGTCGGTGAGGTAACCTTTATGGAGCCAGCCGCCGAAGGTGGGACAGATGATTGGGGTGAAGTCGTAACAAGGTAGCCGTATCGGAAGGTGCGGCTGGATCACCTCCTTTCTAAGGATTTTAACGGAATATAAGACCTTGGGTCTTATAAACAGAACGTTCCCTGTCTTGTTTAGTTTTGAAGGATCATTCGATTCTTCGAGATAATGTTCTTTGAAAACTAGATAACAGAAGTAATTCACATTCAATTGTAATGCAAGATATCACGTAGTGATTCTTTTTAACGGTTAAGTTAGAAAGGGCGCACGGTGGATGCCTTGGCACTAGGAGCCGATGAAGGACGGGACGAACACCGATATGCTTCGGGGAGCTGTAAGCAAGCTTTGATCCGGAGATTTCCGAATGGGGAAACCCACCACTCGTAATGGAGTGGTATCCATATCTGAATACATAGGATATGAGAAGGCAGACCCGGGGAACTGAAACATCTAAGTACCCGGAGGAAGAGAAAGCAAATGCGATTCCCTGAGTAGCGGCGAGCGAAACGGGATCAGCCCAAACCAAGAGGCTTGCCTCTTGGGGTTGTAGGACACTCTGTACGGAGTTACAAAGGAACGAGGTAGATGAAGAGGTCTGGAAAGGCCCGCCATAGGAGGTAACAGCCCTGTAGTCAAAACTTCGTTCTCTCCAGAGTGGATCCTGAGTACGGCGGAACACGTGAAATTCCGTCGGAATCCGGGAGGACCATCTCCCAAGGCTAAATACTCCCTAGTGACCGATAGTGAACCAGTACCGTGAGGGAAAGGTGAAAAGCACCCCGGAAGGGGAGTGAAATAGATCCTGAAACCGTGTGCCTACAAGTAGTCAGAGCCCGTTAACGGGTGATGGCGTGCCTTTTGTAGAATGAACCGGCGAGTTACGATCCCGTGCAAGGTTAAGCAGAAGATGCGGAGCCGCAGCGAAAGCGAGTCTGAATAGGAGTACGTGGTCGTAGACCCGAAACCAGGTGATCTACCCATGTCCAGGGTGAAGTTCAGGTAACACTGAATGGAGGCCCGAACCCACGCACGTTGAAAAGTGCGGGGATGAGGTGTGGGTAGGGGTGAAATGCCAATCGAACCTGGAGATAGCTGGTTCTCTCCGAAATAGCTTTAGGGCTAGCCTCAAGGTAAGAGTCTCGGAGGTAGAGCACTGATTGGACTAGGGGCCCCTACCGGGTTACCGAATTCAGTCAAACTCCGAATGCCGATGACTTATCCTTGGGAGTCAGACTGCGAGTGATAAGATCCGTAGTCGAAAGGGAAACAGCCCAGACCGCCAGCTAAGGTCCCAAAGTATACGTTAAGTGGAAAAGGATGTGGAGTTGCTTAGACAACCAGGATGTTGGCTTAGAAGCAGCCACCATTTAAAGAGTGCGTAATAGCTCACTGGTCGAGTGACTCTGCGCCGAAAATGTACCGGGGCTAAACGTATCACCGAAGCTGCGGACTGTTCTTCGAACAGTGGTAGGAGAGCGTTCTAAGGGCTGTGAAGCAAGACCGGAAGGACTTGTGGAGCGCTTAGAAGTGAGAATGCCGGTATGAGTAGCGAAAGAGGGGTGAGAATCCCCTCCACCGAATGCCTAAGGTTTCCTGAGGAAGGCTCGTCCGCTCAGGGTTAGTCGGGACCTAAGCCGAGGCCGAAAGGCGTAGGCGATGGATAACAGGTTGATATTCCTGTACCACCTCCTCACCATTTGAGCAATGGGGGGACGCAGGAGGATAGGGTAAGCGCGGTATTGGATATCCGCGTCCAAGCAGTTAGGCTGGGAAATAGGCAAATCCGTTTCCCGTGAAGGCTGAGCTGTGATGGCGAGCGAATTATAGTAGCGAAGTTCCTGATTCCACACTGCCAAGAAAAGCCTCTAGCGAGGTGAGAGGTGCCCGTACCGCAAACCGACACAGGTAGGCGAGGAGAGAATCCTAAGGTGATCGAGAGAACTCTCGTTAAGGAACTCGGCAAAATGACCCCGTAACTTCGGGAGAAGGGGTGCTCTGTTAGGGTGCAAGCCCGAGAGAGCCGCAGTGAATAGGCCCAGGCGACTGTTTAGCAAAAACACAGGTCTCTGCGAAGCCGTAAGGCGAAGTATAGGGGCTGACGCCTGCCCGGTGCTGGAAGGTTAAGAGGAGCGCTTAGCGTAAGCGAAGGTGCGAATTGAAGCCCCAGTAAACGGCGGCCGTAACTATAACGGTCCTAAGGTAGCGAAATTCCTTGTCGGGTAAGTTCCGACCCGCACGAAAGGCGCAACGATCTGGGCACTGTCTCAACGAGAGACTCGGTGAAATTATAGTACCTGTGAAGATGCAGGTTACCCGCGACAGGACGGAAAGACCCCGTGGAGCTTTACTGCAGCCTGATATTGAATGTTGGTACAGCTTGTACAGGATAGGTAGGAGCCTTGGAAACCGGAGCGCCAGCTTCGGTGGAGGCATCGGTGGGATACTACCCTGGCTGTATTGACCTTCTAACCCGCCGCCCTTATCGGGCGGGGAGACAGTGTCAGGTGGGCAGTTTGACTGGGGCGGTCGCCTCCTAAAAGGTAACGGAGGCGCCCAAAGGTTCCCTCAGAATGGTTGGAAATCATTCGCAGAGTGTAAAGGCACAAGGGAGCTTGACTGCGAGACCTACAAGTCGAGCAGGGACGAAAGTCGGGCTTAGTGATCCGGTGGTTCCGCATGGAAGGGCCATCGCTCAACGGATAAAAGCTACCCCGGGGATAACAGGCTTATCTCCCCCAAGAGTCCACATCGACGGGGAGGTTTGGCACCTCGATGTCGGCTCATCGCATCCTGGGGCTGTAGTCGGTCCCAAGGGTTGGGCTGTTCGCCCATTAAAGCGGTACGCGAGCTGGGTTCAGAACGTCGTGAGACAGTTCGGTCCCTATCCGTCGCGGGCGCAGGAAATTTGAGAGGAGCTGTCCTTAGTACGAGAGGACCGGGATGGACGCACCGCTGGTGTACCAGTTGTTCTGCCAAGGGCATCGCTGGGTAGCTATGTGCGGACGGGATAAGTGCTGAAAGCATCTAAGCATGAAGCCCCCCTCAAGATGAGATTTCCCATTCCGCAAGGAAGTAAGATCCCTGAAAGATGATCAGGTTGATAGGTCTGAGGTGGAAGTGTGGCGACACATGGAGCTGACAGATACTAATCGATCGAGGACTTAACCATTTTTGAATGTATGCTTACTGTTATCTAGTTTTGAGAGAACACTCTCAATGGTTTGGTGGCGATAGCGAAGAGGTCACACCCGTTCCCATGCCGAACACGGAAGTTAAGCTCTTCAGCGCCGATGGTAGTCGGGGGTTTCCCCCTGTGAGAGTAGGACGCCGCCAAGCCATTACACGTAAGTGTAATATACGGAGGATTAGCTCAGCTGGGAGAGCATCTGCCTTACAAGCAGAGGGTCGGCGGTTCGAGCCCGTCATCCTCCACCATTTCTATCATACATAAGTTGGCGTATTAGGCCGGTGTAGCTCAATTGGTAGAGCAACTGACTTGTAATCAGTAGGTTGGGGGTTCAAGTCCTCTTGCCGGCACCACTTTTATATGTTATACTATATAAGTCTCTTGTAAAAAGAGCCATTAGCTCAGTTGGTAGAGCATCTGACTTTTAATCAGAGGGTCGAAGGTTCGAGTCCTTCATGGCTCACCATGTTTTTTTCTTGCGGATGTGGCGGAATTGGCAGACGCGCTAGAATCAGGCTCTAGTGTCTTTACAGACGTGGGGGTTCAAGTCCCTTCATCCGCATTGCCAAACGCGGAAGTAGTTCAGTGGTAGAACATCACCTTGCCAAGGTGGGGGTCGCGGGTTCGAATCCCGTCTTCCGCTCCAACTAAACTATACCATCCATGCCGGGGTGGTGGAATTGGCAGACACACAGGACTTAAAATCCTGCGGTAGGTGACTACCGTGCCGGTTCAAGTCCGGCCCTCGGCACTTATTGTTGCGCCCGTAGCTCAATTGGATAGAGCGTTTGACTACGGATCAAAAGGTTAGGGGTTCGACTCCTCTCGGGCGCGCCATACATACTTTTGAAAAATCGGGAAGTAGCTCAGCTTGGTAGAGCACATGGTTTGGGACCATGGGGTCGCAGGTTCGAATCCTGTCTTCCCGACCACTTTGGGGCCTTAGCTCAGCTGGGAGAGCGCCTGCTTTGCACGCAGGAGGTCAGCGGTTCGATCCCGCTAGGCTCCACTTGATTTTAATTGTTTTTTGGCGGTGTAGCTCAGCTGGCTAGAGCGTACGGTTCATACCCGTGAGGTCGGGGGTTCGATCCCCTCCGCCGCTACCATTGGACCTTTAGCTCAGTTGGTTAGAGCAGACGGCTCATAACCGTCCGGTCGTAGGTTCGAGTCCTACAAGGTCCACCACTTATACGGAGGAATACCCAAGTCTGGCTGAAGGGATCGGTCTTGAAAACCGACAGGGGTGTCAAAGCCCGCGGGGGTTCGAATCCCTCTTCCTCCGCCATATCTAATTTAATCATCATCGCGGGGTGGAGCAGTTCGGTAGCTCGTCGGGCTCATAACCCGAAGGTCGCAGGTTCAAATCCTGCCCCCGCAACCAAAAATGGTCCGGTAGTTCAGTTGGTTAGAATGCCTGCCTGTCACGCAGGAGGTCGCGGGTTCGAGTCCCGTCCGGACCGCCATTTATATAAAAAGGCTCGGTAGCTCAGTTGGTAGAGCAACGGACTGAAAATCCGTGTGTCGGCGGTTCGATTCCGTCCCGAGCCACCATTTTAATTTAATATTGTTTTGGCGGTTGTGGCGAAGTGGTTAACGCACCAGATTGTGGCTCTGGCACTCGTGGGTTCGATTCCCATCAATCGCCCCAAACAAATGCGGGTGTAGTTTAGTGGTAAAACCTCAGCCTTCCAAGCTGATGTCGTGGGTTCGATTCCCATCACCCGCTCCATTTTTATATTGTCGTGGGCCTGTAGCTCAGCTGGTTAGAGCGCACGCCTGATAAGCGTGAGGTCGGTGGTTCGAGTCCACTCAGGCCCACCATGATAATTTTCCACAGTAGCTCAGTGGTAGAGCTATCGGCTGTTAACCGATCGGTCGCAGGTTCGAATCCTGCCTGTGGAGCCATATGGAGAAGTACTCAAGTGGCTGAAGAGGCGCCCCTGCTAAGGGTGTAGGTCGTGTAAGCGGCGCGAGGGTTCAAATCCCTCCTTCTCCGCCATAAGGCCCGTTGGTCAAGCGGTTAAGACACCGCCCTTTCACGGCGGTAACACGGGTTCGAATCCCGTACGGGTCATTAAAAAAACCTTGCATACTATGCAAGGTTTTTTATTATGAGTTCATATTGTAAATGGTAAAAGACAGGTATGTGGCAAAAGCGCTCCATAATAAATAAGGAACCAAAAGCCAGGCTGAAGCTTTGCTGTATTTACTGGCAATCATCAATAAAATGAGTGTTGTAACGGCTACAAGCAGGCAATCGATAGATGCAGCAAGCAAATTTTTCTGTGTGAATTGAAAAAAGCTGAATCCTTGATTCACGATATAATTGATGAGAAGCATCACCCAGAAAGCTTTGGATTCTTTACATGAAAGCTTTACGTATACCAAGGCTGCTGACAGGGAGATAAGTGCAAACAAAACCGCCCATATGATGCCTATTACTGATCCGCTCGGCGTCCAGTCAGGTTTTTGAAGCGCGTCGTACCATTCCCGATCTACGGGAAAGAGAAACCCCGCTAAGGAAAACAAGGCATATGTAATGATAAATACAATGATCGCACCGATATACTTCTTTTTCATCTCTTCCCTCCATTGTTCAATGTCATTCCCGATTTTAGAAAGGTCAAACCTTTTTGAGAGCTATGCATCAATAAGTGTATGAGTTTCCATTGCAAAAATGCAACAAATGTAAAAACCCCGGCTTACCGGGGTTTTAGTCAGCATGAAGATCGCCGAAAGTCGTCATAATTCCTTCTTCATCCAGTTCCTGTTCATATTTTTCGTGGTCTCTGCTTGGATACACGGAAATGTTTTTTCCGGTAATATCTGTGGCGATAAAATTTTCATAATCCTCAACATAGCCGATGTTTTCTTCTGAGTTCATTGTCATATCGTTGTAGCTGAGAGGCGGAACCTCTAAATCTTGAGGTGTTTCTGAGTTTCCGTATTCCTCTACATCCTGATATGAGTCTTCACTATCGTAAGGCGGCCGTATTGATTCATCATCATCAAATTCAAACTGTCCGAACGGTGTTTCCTCTTCAATCGGCCTGTCTTTAGAAACGGCATCCTGAGAGGAATATTCCGCCAAGGTGGTAGCCGTCGGCAGAGCTTCCAGTCTGTCATAAGGGATTTCTTTGCCGCTGACTTCACAAATACCGTATGTGCCGTTTTCAATTTGTTTCAAGGAGTAATCAATGTCGCGAAGGTGCTCCCGTTCATGGTCGAGGAGCGCCAGATCTTTTTCACGCTCGTATAATTCAGTCGCCTGATCGCCGGGATGATTGTCATAGGAAGACAATTCGCCGGATGACTGATACGGGAATTCATCTGTTAATTGAAATTGGTCATTCTCTTTAAAACGACTTAAGATATCATGTTTGGCTTCTTCGAGCTCTTTTTTCAAGTGTGTGATCTGTTCGTTTGTAAGCACATCATTCCCTCGTTTCTATGTGATGCTTATGACTGTTAGTATGAACGTTTTTGTGCAGAAAAATGGTGGATAAAAATGGTCGTTTTCCCACAGTAAAGTAAAGGATACAGTGATTGCCGAGAGTGGGGAAAGAAAATTCAAGTTTGTTTCTTTATTCATTTGCGCAAAAAGGTTTATAATAAGAAATGCAGGCATTTTGTCGTGCGCAAATCTGTGTGTTTGACACAAAGTCATCACAGGTGTATTGTATTAAAAGCATTTAACGGATTATGGAGGAATGTCTCATGGTGACAACGGTGCAGCATACGTTCCGAGAGGAAGCAGATCATGCATTACATAAAGCCAAACAAGTCAACCATGCTGTCTTATTGAGCTATTCAAGACGTATTGCGTCTTTAGACCCTCTATCATTTTTCAAAGACGGAGCAAAAAAATATAAAGGCAAACGATTTTTTTGGTCAGAACCCGGTAGTGAATTAACAATAGTCGGTCTTGGCACAGAAGCGCTGTTCCAATCGAATGAAAAAAACGAAAAACGTTATCAAGACGTTTTTGAACAATGGGAGCGCTTTAAAAAGACGGCTTATCATATTCATGAAGAAGAAGAGGCGGCGCAAACCGCGGTCGGCCCTGTCTTATTCGGCGGTTTTTCATTTAATCCCGCTGAAGAAAGAGGAGACGAATGGGATGGGTTCGAAGAAGGACTGTTTTTTATTCCCTCACTCATGCTGACAAAGACGGCGGATGGTGATTATTTAACCGTCAATCAATGGGCGGCAGACGGCAATCAGGCAGAAGATGTGCTGAAACGTCTGAAATCTTTTTCTGAAGCTTTTACAGTTTCTTCAATGACGTATGAGGAATATCCTGATTTAACAAAAGCGGAAGAACTTGATGTAGAAAACTGGCTTGACGCCATTAAAACAGCAACAAATGATATGAAAGCAAATCAATATGATAAAGTCGTGCTGGCAAGGGAAGTCGTTTTGTCATATGACGGGCCAATTCCGGCGGAGAGCGTTGTCCGCAAGCTTTTGACGGACCAAACGACAAGCTATGTTTTTGCGATTGAGCAGGGAAATAAATGCTTTGTCGGCGCTTCACCGGAACGGCTGATCAAAAAATCCGGCAAAGACGTCATGTCCTCTTGTCTGGCAGGTTCAATTAAGCGCGGAGAAAGTCAGGAAGAAGATGACGTTCTCGGCGAAGAATTGCTGCATGACGAAAAAAACCTGGCGGAGCATGATTTTGTGGTTCAAATGATAAACGATGCTTTTTTATCGAGCTGCAGTGGTGTGAAAAAGCCTGCAGGTCCGCAATTATATAAAACAAAAAGTGTGCAGCATCTATATACGCCGATCACCGGCCGTCTTAAAACGTCTGCTTCGCTGTTTGATTTAATTGAAAAGCTGCATCCCACACCGGCATTGGGCGGAGCGCCCCAGCAGAAAGCTGTTGATGTTATTGCTGAAATTGAACCGATGACACGCGGGTGGTACGCGGCGCCGATCGGCTGGATGGACGGCAGGGAAAACGGAGAATTTGTCGTGGCCATCCGATCAGGATTGATTGAAGACAAAAGGGCGCGCCTTTTTGCAGGCTGCGGCATTGTTGAAGATTCAGATCCGCAATCAGAATATGAAGAAACACAAATTAAACTAAAGCCGATGATCTCTGCTTTAGGAGGTGAAAGGCTTTGACAAACCCGATTACACATTATATCGGAAGCTTTATTGATGAATTCGCTCTTTGTGGTGTAACCGACGCGGTCGTTTGTCCCGGATCGAGGTCGACTCCGCTGGCGGTTTTGGCAGCGGCCCACCCGGATATTCAAGTCCATATACAAATTGATGAACGATCCGCAGGTTTTTTCGCACTCGGTCTTGCAAAAGCCCGCCAGCGTCCGGTCATGCTGATTTGTACGTCAGGAACGGCAGCGGCTAACTTCTATCCGGCCGTGATTGAGGCTCATTATTCAAGAGTGCCTCTCATTGTCCTGACTGCTGACCGGCCCCATGAATTAAGGGAAGTAGGGGCGCCTCAGGCGATTAACCAGCATTTTCTGTTCGGTAACTTTGTTAAGTTTTTCACAGACTCGGCTCTTCCCGAGGAAAATCCTCAAATGCTGAGTTATATCAGAACTTTGGCCGACAGAGCCGCAAGTGAAGCGGGAAAGCAGCCAATGGGACCGGTGCATGTCAATGTGCCGCTCAGGGAGCCTTTGATGCCTGATTTGTCAGCCCGGCCTTTTGAAAGAATGAGAGCAGATCGGCATGTCTCTGTCACAACAGGGATTCAGTCTGCCGATCCGGCCTCACTGCGTCATATTACAGAGCGTCTTGCGAATACCGAAAAGGGTATGATCGTCTGCGGCGAAATTCACGGTGAAGCAGAAAAACAGCAGATCCTCGCGCTTGCCGAGATACTTCAATTCCCGATTTTGGCTGATCCGCTTTCAAATCTGCGAAACGGAAAGCATGATAAGGCGCTGATCATTGATGCTTATGACTCGTTCTTAAGAGATGAGGAGATAAAAGAAGTGCTGCGTCCGGAAGCTGTGATTCGCTTCGGTCCGATGCCGGTTTCCAAACCGCTCTTTGTATGGCTCAGGGATGATCCTGCCATTGAGCAGTTTATCGTCGATGAAGACGGAGGGTGGAGAGATCCCACTCAGGCCGGCGCGCATATGATTCATTGCCATCCGTCGGTGTTTTTGGAAGCGGTCCGTTCAGTTGAAACGGGAAGACGGCTATCCGAATGGCTGGAGAAATGGCAGTTTGTCAATGAACGGTTCCGCGGCCATTTACAGCATGCGGGCATGGATAACTTGTCATTCGAAGGAAATGTATATCGTCACCTTCAGCACCTTGTTCCTGAAGACAGTTCGATTTTTGTCGGCAACAGCATGCCGATTCGCGATGTGGATACTTTCTTTGAAAAGCAAGATCGTTCCTTCCGCGTCTATGCCAACCGCGGTGCTAACGGAATTGACGGAGTTGTTTCCTCGGCTATGGGCGTATGTGAGGGAACAGAAGCTCCCGTCACGCTTGTGATTGGAGATTTATCGTTTTACCATGATTTAAACGGGCTGTTAGCGGCTAAAAAACTTGGAATTCCGCTTACGGTTATTTTAATAAACAATGATGGCGGCGGGATTTTCTCATTTTTGCCGCAGGCATCTGATAAAACTCATTTTGAAGAACTGTTCGGTACGCCGACGGGCCTTGATTTCAAGCATGCCGCAGCATTGTATGGCGGGACGTATACTTGCCCTGAGACATGGGAAGCATTTAAGGATGCGTATCAGCCGCAGGCGGACAAGCCCGGACTTCATATTATCGAGCTGAAAACAGATCGGACATCAAGAGTTCAATTCCATCGCGATCTGCTGCAGGCCGCAGTGCGGGAAGTGAAAAAAGAATGGAGACTGTAACTGTCAAAATGGCTGACGGAGTGTGCTACCGGGTGAATGATACCGGTGACCGCTCGTCTGAAGTAATTGTTTGCCTGCACGGATTTACGGGCAGTAAAGAATCATGGATGTTTCTGCGCGAGATGTTTCCCAGCGAGCGAATGGTGATGATTGACTGCCTGGGTCACGGGGAGACAGACGCGCCTGTGCAAGCGGCAAGGTACAGTACGAGCCGGCAGGTTGCGGACCTTGCCGCCGTTTTTGATCAATTAAAACTTCACAAAGTGAAACTTATTGGTTATTCTATGGGGGGAAGACTTGCGTATTCCTTTGCACAGGCATTTCCGCATCGGGTGTCAGCGCTTGTTTTGGAAAGCTCCACTCCGGGTCTCAGCACGCTTCAGGAACGCAAAAAGCGGATTCAGTCAGACCGGAAGCTTGCGGACTTTATATTGAAGGAAGGCATCACATCGTTTGTCGATTATTGGGAGGGCATTCCGTTGTTTGCCACGCAGCTTTCTCTGCCGGACAGCGTAAAGGCGTCCATCCGTGCCGGCAGGCTGAAAAATAATCCGTCCGGACTTGCAGGCAGTCTGCTCGGAATGGGGACGGGCTCGCAGCCTTCCTGGTGGGATGCATTAGACCGCATCAAGGCGCCCGTTCTGCTTATATGCGGTGAATGGGACGAAAAGTTTTGCGTGATTAATCAAAAGGTGCATAACCTGCTCCCATCAAGTAAAATAGAGGTTGTCAAACAGGCGGGGCACACGGTACATGTGGAACAGCCGCGAATTTTTGGTAAGATAGTAAGTGAGTTTTTATACGGCTTGTAAAGCATATAGAAAATAGCTTTTCGGCCGGACTCAGGCAAAAATGAAGGAGGTCATATCAATGGCTGCAGAATGGAAAACTGAACGTCAGTACGATGAAATCTTGTACGAGACGTATAACGGTATTGCAAAAATAACAATTAACCGCCCGGAGGTACATAACGCATTTACTCCTAAGACGGTATCAGAAATGATTGACGCATTTGCTTGTGCGCGTGATGACTCTAATATTGGTGTCATCGTTCTTGCGGGAGCGGGAGATAAAGCATTCTGTTCAGGCGGAGACCAAAAAGTCCGCGGTCACGGCGGATATGTCGGAGACGATCAGATCCCGCGTCTGAACGTGCTTGATCTTCAGCGTTTAATCCGCGTGATTCCTAAACCGGTTGTAGCAATGGTTTCAGGTTACGCGATCGGCGGAGGCCATGTGCTTCATATCGTCTGTGATTTAACGATTGCGGCTGATAACGCGATTTTCGGTCAGACCGGACCGAAAGTGGGAAGCTTTGATGCCGGTTACGGTTCAGGCTACCTGGCGCGTATCGTCGGACATAAGAAAGCCCGTGAAATCTGGTATCTGTGCCGTCAATACAATGCGCAGGAAGCGCTCGACATGGGTCTTGTCAATACGGTTGTCCCATTAGAGAAACTTGAAGAGGAAACCATTAAATGGTGTGAGGAAATGCTTGAGAAAAGCCCTACAGCCCTTCGTTTCCTTAAAGCGGCATTTAACGCAGATACAGACGGCCTCGCCGGAATTCAGCAATTTGCGGGAGATGCAACACTTCTTTATTACACGACAGACGAAGCGAAAGAAGGCCGCGATTCCTTTAAAGAAAAACGCAGTCCGGATTTCGGTCAGTTCCCTCGTTTTCCGTGATCAGATGACACTACGAAACAGCTTGAGCCGCTCTGGTCCAAGCTGTTTTCTTTTCAAACACAGTACTTTTACCTCGGAGATGATAACATGCTGACAGAACAGCCAAATTGGCTCATTCAAAGGGCTCAGCTGACACCTGAGAGAATCGCTCTCATATTTGAAAACAAACAGATGACATTCAGAGAATTGTATCATGCTTCTGAACAAATGGCCGCGCGGCTGTCCGAATACTGCAAGCTTAAAAAAGGAGACCGTGTTGCAATTTTGCTTTCTAACCGCCCAGAAATGATTTATGCCGTTCACGCCTGCTTCTTATTAGGAGCGGAAGCGGTGCTGTTAAATACGAAGCTCTCAAAACAAGAACGGCTGTTTCAGCTCGAAGATTCAGAGGCGAAGCTTTTATTGACGGAAGACGGTTTTTGCCGCGAAGATTATGAATCTGCAGTCGCTGTCGCAGATGTGGACGAGCTGCAAGCTGAAAAGGCGGGTGACATGGAGCCGGAAGCTTATGTAACACTTGATGATACGGCGACTCTTATGTATACGTCAGGAACAACGGGAAGACCGAAGGGGGTGCAGCAGACTTTCGGAAACCATTATTCCAGCGCTGTATCGTCTGCGCTGAATCTGGGGGTCACGGAGCGGGACCGCTGGCTTATTGCGCTGCCGCTGTTTCATATCAGCGGTCTGTCTGCACTGTTTAAGTCGGTCATTTACGGTATGCCCGTCGTGCTGCACCGAAAATTTTCAGTTACTGATGTGCTTGCCAGCATCAGCTCACACCGGGTCACGATCATATCAGCGGTGCAGACAATGCTTTCAGGCCTGCTTTCAGAAACCGAACAATGTCCGGAATCATTGCGGTGCATTCTGCTTGGCGGAGGGCCGGCCCCGCTGCCGCTCCTTGAAGAATGCCGAAGAAAGCAATTTCCGGTCTTCCAGTCTTACGGCTTGACCGAAACCTGCTCACAGATTGTCACGCTGTCACCTGAATTCAGCATGGAAAAGCTCGGCTCGGCCGGTAAACCGCTGTTTTCATGCGAGATCAGAATTGAAAAAGAAGGAAATCGCTGTGCGCCGTTTGAACACGGTGAAATCACGGTAAAAGGCCCGAATGTGATGAAAGGCTACTATCATCGTGATGAAGCGAATCAGGCCGCTTTTCATAATGGCTGGTTTAAAACGGGCGATCTTGGTTATTTAGATGACGAAGGGTTTTTATATGTGCTGGACAGACGGTCGGATCTCATCATTTCAGGCGGAGAGAACATCTATCCGGCTGAAGTGGAAGCGGCGCTGCTTGCCCATCCGGCTGTAGCGGAAGCAGGTGTTTCAGGAGCCGAAGATCCAAAGTGGGGGAAAGTGCCGCATGCCTTTCTCGTGCTGACTTCTTCTGTCAGTGCAGAAGAGCTGGCCGCCTTTTGCCGTGAACGCCTTGCAAAATATAAAGTACCGGCTGCTTTTTTCGCGGTTGACGAGCTCCCGCGGAACGCGTCCAATAAACTGATGAGACATCGGCTGAATGAGCTTCGTAAAGGAGAATTGTCATGATTAAGATTGAAAAAATCACCCTTTATCATGTAAGTATGAGGCTGAAAAAACCGTTTAAAACAAGTATTGAAACGCTGCAGGACCGCAAATTTTTGATCGTGGAGGCGATCGATGAAACCGGCAGAACCGGCTGGGGGGAGGTATCGGCGTTTTCTTCTCCTTGGTATACAGAAGAAACGATTCAGACATGCGCGCATATGCTGAGAGATTTTTTCATCCCAAATATCGTAGGCCGCGAGTTTTTCCATCCGTCAGAAGTGCCTGACAGTCTCGCGCGTTTCAAAGGAAACCGCATGGCAAAAGCGGGGCTCGAATCAGCCGTGTGGGATCTATATGCCAAGAAAAAGGGGATATCTCTCGCAGAAGCCTTAGGGGGCAAAAGAGATAAAGTGCCCGCCGGGGTCGTAGTGGGTCTTGCTTCGGATGATGTGATGCTTCGGGAAATTGAGCAATATTTAAAAGAAGGTTATCAACGTATAAAAATAAAAATTCAGCCCGGCCGTGACGTTGATTTGGTCAGAGCCATCCGCAGCCGTTTCCCGAACTTACCGCTGATGGCAGATGCCAACTCGGCATATGAACTGAAAGACATCAGCAGGCTGAAAGAATTGGATGAATTCCAATTAATGATGATAGAACAGCCGCTTCAGGCAGATGATATTGTCGATCACCGCCACCTGCAAAAACATTTGAGAACGGCGATATGTCTTGATGAAAGTATATGCTCATTTGATGACGCGAGGCGGGCGATTGAGCTTGGAAGCTGTAAAATCATTAACATAAAACCGGCGCGTGTAGGAGGCCTGACAGAAGCTTTAAAAATACATGATTTATGCAGAGAGCATCACATGCCGGTATGGTGCGGCGGAATGTTCGAGACCGGCATTTCGAGAGCGCAGACAGTCGCGCTTGCTTCGCTGCCGCAATTTACGATACCGGGTGACATTTCCTCATCAGACCGATACTGGGAGGAGGATATCGTTACTCCTGACATCCGTATCGAAGAGGGATTTATCTCTGTTCCGGACGATCCTGGACTGGGTGTCAGCGTGAATCAGGAAGTAATGAGAAAATACGTCACCCAAATGGACGTTTTCACAACAAACAGCTGATAAAACTTTATTTCAGCAAGTTGAGTACACTGTAAGCTGCTGTTATATTAAAACTGTTCAACATCACCCCTTCCCCGTTTGAACCGGCTGAAAAAGCCGGTTTTTTTGGCAGGCGAATGCGATAATTTTTTTCAAACAGTCTCAGCTTAACATCGTTCTCGTCGTTTTCTGGCTGAGGCAAACATGTACATTTTGATAAAAAATTCTGTGCATGTCATGACAATGCGATACGGATTGTACCGTCTGCCGCCGCAAATTTGCCGTTTCTGCCGTGCTTCTCATCGGCGCGGAAATGAAAAAGAGCTGTATAAAAACAGCTCTTTTTTTATAAATCATACGGTTTAAAGGTTTTGCAATCGGTTTCTTCACTTTTTTCAGCGGTTTCGCCTGTATGGCTGACAACATAAATCGCGTCGGCCGTGCATTTGTTTCCTTTGCCCCAATAAGAGCAGTTATTGACTTCACACAGTATTTTTTGATGATCCATGCTGACTCTCCCTCCATGATAAAAGGTACGCCATTAGTATGAACCGCTCTGATTTCTGTTATTCCTCTTGGCGGATATAACGTCTGTCTTTCATAAAGAGCTTCCAGAAGAAATAAAACCCGGGAAACAAAATAATGAAAGCGACGATATACGTCATAAACAGCGCCTTGAAGGTTGCCGGCTCCGTAAACCCAGACATGACCGTAATATCGGGATAAATCATATAAGGAAGGTGGGCCCGTCCGTACGCATAGCTTGCCAGGAAATATTGCAGCGCAATGGCGATCATGGCGATTCTCGGTTTGCCGATGTTCTGGCCGAAGCGTTTATTCGGCAGAAACAGGGCCGCGCCCGCAATAATAAATGTAATGACAGACAGGATGAGCCATGTCTTGTCTTTCATCATCCCCGTATACAGCCAGCCGGCTTCAGAGCGTAATGTCACCATAATGAAGATGGCAAAAAGAAGTGACAGCGGCCCTGTTATTAAAGAGCTCCGTCTGTAGATGCGGTACGCATGCTCCTCTTCCGCAACATTTGAAAAGTCAGCCAGAAGCAGCGAAGATAAAAACAAGGTGCTTAAAATGGCAAAGCCGATAAACGCATACGCATTTGGGCTTGTAAAGACATTTGCCAAATTTAAGTGATACACTCCGCCCGTCTTGTCGATAAATCCCCCGTGTGTGACCGGAAGGACCAAAATCAGCACGGCAGGAATAATGAAGCCTGAAATTCCGGAGATATATCTCATGATTTTTCTTTCCTTCGCCGTATTGGAGAAGACGAGAAAGCCGCTGCGGATCGCTAAAAGCAGCAGAATGATACTCCCCGGAATCAATAAAACGGTCCCCAGCACGAAGGTTGCCCCGGGAAAGAAGCTGAAAAGGGCGACAACGATTGCGACGATAAAGACATTGGTCACTTCCCATGTCGGGGACAAATAACGGTTGGCGATGTTTGTCGCCTTTGTTTGTTCTTTATTTAAATAAATCATCGACCAAAAGCCGGCTCCGAAGTCCATCGTTGCCATGACCGCGTAGATAAACACGAAGCCCCATACGATTGATATCGCGATGAGAGCGTCCATGGTAATGTCCATTTCAATTCAGCCCTTTCTTTGTTAAGATTCCGCCGCTTTTACATCCTCCTCAACGGGATGTTTGCGGAAATAATAAAGCAGCACATAAATGACTGCGGCCGCCAAAATGGCGTAAACCACCGTAAACAGGATGAACAGCAAGCCGATTGAACCGGTTGTGGTGACGACATCTGATGTTTTCAGCAGATGATAAATCACCCATGGCTGCCGTCCCGTACAAGCGAATATCCACCCGAATTCAATTCCGATCAGACTGAGCGGTCCTGCTGTTAAAAATAAAATCAAAAGCCAAGTCGGAAAGCTGTCTTTCTTTAAGATTTTTCTCCATACGATGCCGATGATGGAGTATAAAATGAGCAGCATTCCGATGCCGACCATTCCGTTAAACAGAGTATGGATGAATAAAGGCGGCCACTCGTCTTTCGGAAACGCGTTCAACCCTTTAACGACGGTATCAAAGCTGTTTGCAGCCAAAAAGCTTAAAGCCCACGGCACTTCTATCGCCCATTTTACTTTTTCTTCTTTTGGATCGGTAAAACCGCCGATCGCAAGCGGAGCGTGTGATCTTGTTTCGAACAGCCCTTCTGCGCCCGCAAGCTTTTCAGGCTGGTATTCGTAAAGAAGCTGGGCAGATTCGTGTCCGTTTAAAGAAGCAATAATGGAAAAGATTCCGCCGATCGTTAAAGCGAGCAGCAGCGCTTTTCGGTGAAACCGGTATATCTGCTCCTGTTTTCTCGTTCTCAGCATTTTATAAGCTGCTACTGAGGCGACGATAAATGCACCGGTCATGAAAGCCGTCAGAACGACATGGCCCGCGGTGGTGAAAAAGCTTGGATTAAAAAATGCGGCCCACGGTTCGACGTCAGTGATTTTGCCGTTTAAAATTTTAAAGCCGGCCGGCGTTCCTTCAAATGCGTGAACATTTGTGATTAAGACGGCAGATGCCGCGGCGCCGATCAAAACGAAAATAACCGCAATGATGCGCATCGCCGGAGTCAGCCGGTCAGCGGCATAGACATAAATGGACATAAACAGCGCTTCGATAAAGAAAGCATAAATTTCAATTTGAAACGGGAGTGACATCACTCTGCCGATGACTTCCATAAATCCGGGCCACAAAAGAGCAAGCTGTGTACCCGCGATCGTTCCGGTCGGTATCGCCACGCCGAGCAGAACCGCCTGCGCCTTTGTCCACCTTTTCGCCATAATGGCATAATGAGGATCTTTGGTTTTTTGATAAATTAATTCAGCCATTAAAATCATCAGAGGCAAGCCGACACCAAGCGTCGCAAAAATAATATGAAAGCCCATGGTTGTCCCGAACAGGCTTCTGGCTAACACTAAATCATCCACGTCATAAACCGCCTTTCTTATTACCGTTTTATGTAATGTGGTTATATTATTTGCTGAAGCCATTAGATTATTCTTCTGATTCCATATATGGGCAGGGTTTAGAAATCAAGGGATCAGGGCATATATGATTGACAAGCGCCTATTTAAGGTTTAGAATAAAACGTAATTATTACGATTTAAGAAAGGGAGATCAGCATGAAAAAAGATATTCATCCGGATAACCATCAAGTGATTTTTCAAGATGTGAACAGCGGCTACCGATTTTTAAGCCATTCAACGAAAACGTCAGAGGAAACGGCAGAGTGGGAGGACGGAAAAACATATCCGCTGATTAAAGTAGAAGTCAGCTCAGATACGCATCCGTTTTATACAGGCCGCCAAAAGTTCAACGAAAAAGGCGGGAGAGTCGAACAGTTCAACAAAAAATACAATATGGGAAAATAAGACAAGCCCGAGGGGGTTTGTCTTATTTATTGGGCCGTCTGTTACTTTGGGATCAGGTGCGGGTAGTGACGAAATGGCCCGCCTTGTGTTATATTGTGAATAAAAAGACAGAAAGGAAACACCAAGATGAGTCTTCTAAACGATATCATGAATTTTAATGAGCAGTTCACTAAAAACAAAGATTATGAAAAATACCAAACATCTAAATTCCCGGATAAAAAGATGGCGATTTTGTCCTGCATGGACACACGCCTTGTTGAATTGCTTCCTCACGCGATGAACATGCGAAACGGCGATGTGAAAATAATTAAAAGTGCCGGCGCGCTTGTCGCCCACCCGTTCGGAAGCATCATGCGCAGCCTTTTAGTGGCCGTATATGAATTAAACGCTGATGAAGTCTGCGTGATCGGCCATCATGATTGCGGCATGAGCAAAATCAACAGCGAGGATATGCTCGGTAAAATTATTGACCGCGGTATTCCGAAAGAGCGGATTGACATGCTGAAGCACTCAGGTGTTGATCTTGATCAATGGCTGAAAAGCTTTGATTCTGTAGAAGCGAGTGTGACAGACAGCGTAAACGTCATTAAACACCATCCGCTTTTCCCTGACAATGTGCCGGTGCACGGTCTGGTGATTGATCCTGAAACCGGTAAACTTGATCTGGTGATCGACGGCTACCAGCATATGGACTAATGCTTTTGTTTTTTTTCCGGTACGGGATCAACCCCGCCCGGATGAAACGGATGGCACTTTAAGATTCGCTTCAAGGTCAGCCATCCGCCTTTTAATGCGCCGTGAGTCCTGACGGCTTCGATTCCGTACTGAGAACATGTCGGATAGAAGCGGCATGACGGCGGCGTCAGCGGAGAGATGAACTTCTGGTATCCGCGGATTAACGCAATCATTATGGTTTTCATCAAAAAAACCACCTTTCTAATGCCAGTATAGAAAAAAAATTTCAGATTGAAAAGCTTCCGCCGCAATTCTTATCGGAAAACTGTGTTATAATGGATGCATATTCTGAAAAAAAGGGAGTGCTATTATGCCTTCAGTAGAAAGCTTTGAGCTTGACCATAATGCGGTTGTGGCTCCGTATGTAAGACATTGCGGGGTGCATAAAGTCGGAACAGACGGCGTCGTGAATAAGTTTGACATCCGCTTCTGTCAGCCGAACAAACAGGCGATGAAGCCGGATACGATTCATACGCTTGAGCACTTGCTTGCGTTTACGATTCGCACACATTCTGAGAAATACGATCACTTCGACATCATAGATATTTCACCGATGGGCTGCCAGACAGGCTATTATCTAGTTGTGAGCGGCGAGCCGACAGCGGAAGAAATTGTCGACCTGCTTGACGCTACGCTGAAAGAAGCCATCGATATTACGGAGATCCCGGCAGCCAACGAAAAACAGTGCGGCCAGGCGAAACTTCATGATTTGGAAGGCGCGAAACGCCTGATGCGTTTCTGGCTGTCACAGGATAAAGAAGATTTGCTCAAAGTGTTCGGATAAAAAACAGGCCTTTTTGCTGTCATGCAAAAAGGCTTTTTTACATATTTCTAAAAAATGTCACACCTTATGTGTAAGCGTTTGCTAAAATAGAAGCAAACATGAAGGAGTGATGGAATGAAACGGGCTGTATTGGCGGGTATGTGCGGTATGGTATTTCTTTTATCTTCTTGCGGAGGCAATGCGGACAAAACCTCCGCGGATGAAGAGCCGAAAGCGCTTGAAGTCAAGCTTACCGGACCGGAAACGGCAGAGCCGCATGAAAAAGCAGAATACAAGGCGGAAGTTTTTTACGGCGGTAAGCGGGTCACGGATGCGGATGAAGTCATGTTTGAAGTATGGAAAGAAGGAAAAAAAGGCAGCGGCAAAACAAGCAAGGCCAAGGAGGAAAAAGGGGCGTATTATCTGCGGACTGAATTCGATAAAGAAGGTGTATATACCGTTCAATCCCACGTAACGGCAAAACAGCAGCACAATATGCCGACTGTAAAAGTGCGTGTCGGGGATGCTGAAGCTGCCGATGATTCCTCCGGCCGTGAGGAAAAGGCGCAACATCATTAAGGCTTGTTTTTATCCGTCAATCCGTTTGATGCGTCCTGCGGCGGATCGATCGTATGCTTTACGTTATAGGCTCTTACCGTCGACCAGATGGATAAAAGCAGCACGGCAAGCACGATAAGAAAGCCGAGACTCAGTAGAAGCAGCATGAAATCCCTCCTTTTTAACAAATGATAACATATTTTCCATCTGGAAAACCAAGGGCTAAAAATTTATGTTTTAACACACGATATATAGGGTATATCAATAGTAAACCAAAGGAGGAAGATTGGCATGTCAGAAAAACTATTGGAAGCAGTTAATAAACAAGTTGCAAACTGGACGGTCATGTATGTGAAATTACATAACTATCATTGGTACGTCAAAGGGAAGGACTTTTTCACATTGCATGAGAAATTCGAAGAGCTGTATAACGAAACGGCTACATATATTGATGACCTTGCAGAGCGTCTGCTGGCATTAAACGGCAAGCCGATCGGCACCATGACGGAATCATTGAAGACTGCTTCTATAAAAGAAGCGGAAGGCAATGAGAGCGCAGAACAAATGGTACAGAACGTTTATGATGATTTCACTGTCATTGCAGAAGAGCTGAAAAGCGGAATGGATCTCGCAGATGAGGTCGGGGATGAAACGACCGGCGATATGCTGCTGGCCATTCACCAGAATATCGAAAAACATAACTGGATGCTGAAAGCGTATTTAGGATAATTAACAAGGGAAGACCGGGGCTTTAGAGCGTCCGGTCTTTTATTTGGCTGCCGAAGATGTTGTCCATTTTTCTGAAAAATCCAGACCGTTCCGTTCACTTTTCATAGAATAATGTAAGGCCGTTTCTGTGAAAGGATGTTGGATCAAATGGGCAGAGACTTTGGCATCTTTTCGTTTTTTGCAGTGATTGTGTCGGCAGCGGGATTTTTCTTTGGCGGTTTTCAGTATTCGTTTCTGATTTTGCTATCGGTCATGGCGATCGAATTTATCAGTACAAGCTTAAAAGAGTCTCTTTTGCATCAGCTGAGCCCCAAAAGGCTTTTTGCGCGGCTGGTCAAAAAAATTGTGACCCTGGCATTAGTCTCAGTTTGCCATTTTTTTGATCAGCTGCTTTATACCGAAGGCGCTATCCGTAATTTGGCTATCATGTTTTATATCTTATACGAATCGGTACAGATTGTGATCACGGCAAGCTCACTGGGCATCCCGGTTCCGCAGGTGCTCGTCGATCTTTTGGACGCCTTGAAAAATAAATTCAAGCGCAAACCGTAACATTTGCTTCAAACGAGGCTATACTAGCGGGTATGATGGTTTTCCTCTGAATTTTTGATAAAGGGCTTCCGAACAAACGCAACTGTGGTATGATGTATGGAAGATATGAAGGAACGGATTAGAGGGATAAACATGTACGAGTTTAAAGACTATTATCAGAATACTGTTCAGCTCTCCTTTGAACACCAGCCTTTTTCAGACAGCCCGAAGCACGTATGGGTCATATGCCGATATGGCGATAAATGGCTTTTGACTGAGCATGAAGACCGGGGGTTTGAATTTCCGGGCGGAAAAGTGGAGCCGATGGAATGTGCGGAGGAAGCGGCCCTGCGCGAGGTGAAAGAAGAAACCGGCGCTGCGGTAAGACACCTTCAGTACGTCGGACAGTATAAAGTTCTCGGCAGGGAAAAGATAATCATTAAGAATATATATTTTGCCGATATTGAAAGGCTTGAAAAACAGGCTGATTATTTTGAAACGAAGGGGCCAGTGCTGTTCAGCGAACTGCCGGAGAATCTCCCGAGAAATAAAAAGTTCAGTTTCATCATGAAAGATTCAGTGCTTCCGATCAGCCTGAAAAAGCTGAAAGAGGACGGCGTATTTCAATCATAAAAACGGAGACCCGGCGATACCGCACGGGTCTTTTTTATATTTTTCCTTTCGTCCATTTTCTTTCTAACCATTCGACTCCCTGATACATCAATGTCGCAAAAACCGCGATGATCAGAAGGCTTAAGAACACCAAAGTGAAATTGAAGACTTGGAAGCCGTAAATGATCATGTAGCCCAGGCCCTTTTCGGACACAAGAAATTCGCCGACAATGACCCCGACCCAGGATAAACCGACATTCACTTTAAGCGCAGAAACAATCGCGGGGGAGCACGCCGGCAAGATGACTTCTTTAAATATGATGCGCCTTTTCGCTCCGAAGGTTTTCATGACCTTAATATAATTCTCATCCACTTCCTGAAAAGCCGTAAAGACGACGATCGTCGTGATAATGACACTGATGACTGCACCCATGGCTACGATGCTTGTGAAACTCGGCCCGAGTGCGACGATAAGAATCGGCCCGAGTGCGACCTTCGGCATCGCGTTTAAAATGACGAGGTACGGGTCTAACACACGGGCGAGCCTGTTTGACCACCATAACAGAGCGGCGAGGCATGTGCCGAGAAGTGTGCCGAGCAAAAAGCCCAGAACGGTTTCTCCTAATGTAACGCCGATGTGAGCCGCAAGAGATCCGTCCGCGATCTTTTCCGCCAAGAGCCGGCAAACGGCAGAGGGTGAGCTGAAGATTAACTGATCGATCCAGCCTGCCTTGCTCGATATTTCCCACCCGGCAAAAAATACGATGAAAATGGCGGCCTGATACGCACGGATCCGGCGTTTTTCTTTTTGGTGTTTTTTCTTAAACTCCTGATGAAGCTGTTCAATCGTGCCGCTGCTGTTTTTCAAGGGAGTTCAGCTCCTTCCATATCGTTTGAAACAGCGGCTGAAAGGCCGGGTCCTGACGCGCGTCAAATGGATCTAAGGACGCGAGCTCCTTGGGCACGGTGAAGATTTGATGGATGGTGCCCGGCTGATTCGAAAATAAATAGATCGTATCGCTCATGGCGATGGCTTCACCGATATCGTGGGTGACGAGCACGGCGGTTTTTTGAAAATCTTTTAATGTTTTGAAGACAAGGTTTTCTAAAGAAAGCTTCGTTTGAAAGTCCAGCGCGGAAAACGGCTCATCCAGAAGCAGCAGTCCCGGGTCGGACGCAAGCGTTCTGGCAAGTGCCGCCCGCTGCCGCATTCCGCCTGACAGCTCTTTCGGATATTTTTTTTCGACGCCGATTAATCCGAGTTTAGGCAGAAGGCTGAGAACTTCAGCCCTTTTTTCTTCTGTTAATGTTTTGGAAATGTGTAAACCGAGCAGGACGTTTTCCTCAATTGATTTCCAAGGAAATAAATAATCCTGCTGAAGCATATAGCCGATTTGGTGTTCTTTATGGTTCGGCACGCTTCCTTCAATCAGCACCCGGCCTTGCGCGGGGGCGATAAGGCCGGCCAGAATGGACAGGAGTGTGGTTTTTCCGCATCCGCTCGGCCCGAGAAAAGAGATGAAATCCCCTTTTTCAATATGAAAATGTATATCTTTCACGGCGGTTGTTCTTTCTTTCAGCGAGAAATAAGTATGTGTCACATGATCCACTTGTAAAAAAGACATTCATGTTCCTCCTATTGTTCTGAGGTGGCTTTTTTGGCGATTGTTGTGTTGACGAGTTTGCTGTACGGAATATGTTTCGGGAGCTCTCCGGCTTCATCCATAATTGATTGGAGCTGTTCCCATTCATCCTCTTGCAGAACAGGGTCTGAAGAGAATGATTTTTGTTTTTTATAGCGTTCTATTGATGCTTCAATAATGGCCGGGTCGGTATCGGCAAATTCCTTTTGAATCGTTTTTGCGATGTCTTTGGCCGGGTGGCTTTCCACCCATTGCTGGGCGCGGTAAATGGCGCGGGTGAATTTTTCCGCCGTTTTTTCATTGTTTTTTAAATAGCTTTCTTTTGCCATAAAAGTTGTGTAAGGCACTTGGCCTGAAGCTTCTCCGAAGGATGCGACGATATGGCCGATGCCTTCTTTTTCAAATTGGGATGCCGTCGGTTCAAACAGCTGCACATAATCACCGGTGCCGGATGCAAATGCGTTGGAAATGTTGGCGAAATCAATGTTTTGAATCAGGTTGATGTCTTTTTTCGGCTGTATGTGATGTTTTTTCAGGACGTACTCACCGGCCATTTGAGGCATGCCGCCTTTTCGCTGGCCGAGAAATGTTTTTCCTTTTAAATCGTCCCACTTGAATGATGTCTCATCCTTCCGCGCCACGAGAAAAGTGCCGTCTGTCTGCGTCAGCTGCGCGAAGTTGATGATAGGATCTTTAGCTCCTTGCGCTTCCACGTAAATAGATGTTTCAGAACCGACCAGCGCGATGTCAGAGCCGTTTGACAAAAGCGATGTCATCGTTTTGTCTCCGCCCCATGTTGTTTGAAGAGACACTTGAAGCCCTTCTTTTTTAAAGAAACCCTTCGCTTCAGCGACATACATAGGCGTATAGAAGACGGAGTGTGTGACTTCCGCCACCTTCACCTTTGTCAGACTTTCTTCCTGTCTGCAGGCCGGAAGAATGAGCAGGAATAAGGCGCATATGACAAAGATACAGCTCGTTTTGAGCCATTTGTTCACGTTGTAACCTCCTTATATTAAGCGTTAAAATAACCCTTTTTGCTTTACATATCGTATGATGGGTATAAAAAATGTGTGAGTGCCCATATTCAGGTTGGGAAAGAATAAAAAAACTGATGATGAAGGAGGCTCATTTGCTTTGCTGGTTGAAAAGAGAAGGTTTCCGTCTCCGAGCCCGCATGTCCGGCTCTTTGCGGTGTGCTATGAGTCAGAAGGGCTGAAGGTAAAGGGGCTCCTTGCCGAGCCTGCGGCGCCGGGAACATACGACGGTTTTTTATATTTGCGCGGCGGCATAAAAAATGTCGGCATGGTCCGCCCGGGAAGAATCGTTCAGTTCGCTTCCCAAGGCTTTGTCGTGTTTGCACCTTATTACAGAGGCAATCAGGGCGGCGAGGGAAATGAAGATTTTGCGGGAGAGGACAGAGAGGACGCGTTTTCCGCTTTCCGCCTGCTTCGGGATCACCCGAACGTCAGGGAAGGCCGGGTTCATATTTTCGGGTTCTCCCGGGGCGGCATCATGGGGCTTTTGACTGCGATCGAGATGGGGCATCAGGCGGCTTCGCTCGTCTCTTGGGGCGGTGTGAGTGATATGGTGCTTACTTATGAAGAGCGGAAGGATATGCGGCGGATGATGAAGCGGGTGATCGGCGGCACGCCGAAAAAGGTGCCGGATGAATACAGATGGCGCTCGCCGTTTGAAAAAGCAGACCGTATTCAAGCGCCTGTGCTGCTCATTCATGGCGAGAATGACGAAAATGTTTCGATCGAACATGCGCGGATGATTGAGGACAGGCTGAAAGAGGCGGGAAAACCGGTGGAAACCTGGTATTACAGCGGTTTTACGCATTATTTTCCGCCGCAGGAAAACAGACGCATAGTCAGGCGTCTGGCGGAATGGATGAAGACAAGGTAAGATAACGGATTTATGATATGATAATAAAGAAAAAGAGAATGAAAGGGGATTTTCATTTTGGGAATGCCTGTTGAATTTAATACAATGATTGTGACAAAAGGCAATGAAAAACGGATAGAGGAAAATATTTTTTTATTGGAGAAAGAGGGCTACCGCGTTTATCCTCTTGATATTCCGATGGACGTGCGCAAAACAAAAAACGGCGAGAAATCCGGGACCGGCGAAGTCCAAAAGCTCGAATGGGCGAACGGACGGACGAGCATTACATACAGACTCACTTCGCTTCATTCGACTAACTGAAAAAACAAAAGCCGAGGGCAGCAGCGCCCTTGGCTTTTTTGATTAAACGAGAGGCCCGCCGGCTTTGGCGATCGAGTCTGCATGAGAAAACTTTTTAAAGTTTTCTTTAAACTCATTGGCTAAAAACAGCGCCTTTTCGTTGTATGCTTTTTTATCACTCCATGTGTTTTCAGGCTGAAGAACTTCATCCGGAACGCCCGGAACGTGAACGGGACTGTGCAGGCCGAAAATGCTGTCTGCCGTCATATCTGTCTGATCAAGCGTGCCGTCAATTGCGGCTTTTACCATCGCTCTTGTATACGAAAGTTTCATCCGCTCTCCGACTCCGTACCCTCCGCCGGTCCAGCCTGTGTTGACCAGGAAGACTTGAGCGCCGTGCTCGTCGATTTTATGCCCGAGCATTTCGGCATAGACGTGAGCCGGAAGCGGCAGGAAAGGTGAACCGAAGCACGTGGAGAAAGTCGTTTGCGGAGATGTCACGCCGCGCTCGGTTCCCGCGAGTTTGCTTGTGTACCCGCTTAAGAAATGATACATTGCCTGTTCCTTCGTCAGTTTGCTGATCGGAGGGAGCACCCCGAACGCGTCCGCCGTTAAAAAGACGATCGCCTGCGGATGGCCGGCAATGCTCGGCTGCACGATATTGCCGATCATCTCAATCGGATACGCGGCTCTTGTGTTTTCCGTGTAGAAGGAATTGTCGTAATCCGCCTCACCCGTTTTTTCATCAAGCACAACATTCTCAAGAACAGACCCAAAGCGGATCGCACGAAAAATCTGCGGTTCTTTTTCTTCGCTCAGATTGATACATTTAGCATAACATCCGCCTTCAATGTTAAACACGCCGGAGTCTGACCAGCCGTGCTCGTCATCGCCGATCAGTTTCCGGTCCTCATCGGCCGAAAGCGTCGTTTTCCCCGTGCCGGAAAGACCGAAGAACAAGGCGACATCACCTTTTTCACCGACGTTGGCTGAGCAGTGCATCGGCAGAATATCTTGCTGCGGAAGAAGGAAGTTCATAATGGAGAAAATTGATTTTTTCATTTCTCCGGCGTATTCGGTGCCGCCGATTAAAATGACGCGCTTTTCGAAAGATACAATGATAAATGTTTCCGAATGCGTGCCGTCCGTCTCCGGATCCGCTTTAAAATGCGGAGCTGAGAGAATGGTAAACGGCTGTGCTTCCGGATCCCTTTCAGCCGTCTCCGGTCTGATAAACAGCTGGCGCGCGAACAGGTTGTGCCATGCAAATTCATTTACGACTGTAATCGGCAGTCTGTATTTTTCATCTGCGCCTGCGAATCCTTCAAAAACAAACAGTTCATCTCTCTGTTTTAAGTAGCTGACGACTTTGGCGTACAGCTTTTCAAACGCCTCTTCAGAAATGGGCTGGTTCACTGCGCCCCAATCAATTTGATTTTCTGTGCTTTTTTCACGAACGATAAATTTATCTTTAGGTGATCGCCCCGTATATGCACCGGTAGTGGCGCGTACGGCGCCCGTAGATGTCAGTGTGCCTTCATTTCGGGTGATCACTTTTTCGGTAAGTTTTGGCGCCGATAAATTATGATGCACATTTGGACTTGCGAGTAGTGCTTGAAGATCTGCGGTTAAATCAACTAATTTCATAAAACCCTTCCTTTGCCGGTTTATTTGTATTTCGCTGAATGTGGAATTAGTATAACACATATATAAAAATAGTCTATACTGTTTATTGTTTTTTGTTTGTGTTTTTCCATTGCTTCCTGAAATAAAGGCGCGTAATCGCTTTAATTCATATTGACACTTTCCGCCCTTTTACGATAAGATATTTCATTGAGCGGATACTCTTATCCCGAGCTGGCGGAGGGACAGGCCCGATGAAGCCCAGCAACCGGTTTCTCTGTAAAAAAGCAGGTGAAAACACTGTGGGAAACCAAGGTGCTAACCTGATGCAAGGTTTAATATTTCCTTGAGCGATAAGAGTGAAAGGCACACAGACCAAACCCTTTCCTCGAGTGGAAAAGGTTTTTTTATTTCATAAAATATGCCAATTAACATTCTCTGATATAGTATGACATTGTATTAAGAGGGAGCGAGTTCCGTATCATATGAGAAGGTCTTTCAAAAGATCTTTTTTCAGGAGGAAAAGTGAATGAGTAAAAACCGTCGACTATTTACATCTGAATCTGTTACTGAGGGTCATCCGGATAAAATCTGTGACCAAATTTCTGACAGCATCTTAGATGAGATTTTAAAAAAAGACCCGAACGCGCGCGTAGCCTGTGAAACATCTGTAACGACAGGCCTTGTGCTGGTAAGCGGAGAGATTACAACATCAACATACGTTGACATTCCGAAAACAGTCCGTGAAACGATTAAAGAAATCGGCTACACACGGGCAAAATACGGATTTGATGCGGAGACTTGCGCTGTTTTAACATCAATTGATGAACAGTCTGCGGATATCGCGATGGGTGTCGATCAGGCTCTTGAAGCGCGTGAAGGCACAATGAGCGATGCTGAAATCGAAGCTATCGGAGCGGGTGACCAAGGTCTGATGTTCGGTTATGCGTGTAACGAAACGAAAGAGCTTATGCCGCTTCCGATCTCTTTGGCGCATAAATTGGCCCGCCGTTTGAGCGAAGTCCGCAAAGAAGACATTCTTCCGTACCTTCGCCCTGACGGAAAAACGCAAGTTACCGTTGAATATGATGAAAACAATAAGCCGGTCCGCATCGATGCGATCGTCATCTCAACTCAGCACCATCCGGAAATTACGCTTGAGCAGATTCAGCGCAATCTGAAAGAGCATGTCATTAACCCTGTCGTGCCTGAGGAACTGATTGATGACGAAACAAAATACTTCATCAACCCTACGGGACGTTTCGTAATCGGCGGTCCTCAAGGCGATGCGGGACTTACCGGCCGTAAAATCATCGTTGACACATACGGCGGATATGCACGCCACGGCGGCGGTGCATTCTCCGGTAAGGATGCGACGAAAGTAGACCGTTCAGCGGCTTACGCTGCGAGATACGTAGCGAAAAACATCGTGGCTGCAGGACTTGCTGATTCTTGTGAAGTGCAGCTTGCATACGCAATCGGCGTGGCGCAGCCTGTATCTATTTCCATCAATACATTTGATACAGGAAAAGCTTCTGAAGAGAAACTGATCGAAGTCGTACGGAATAACTTCGACCTGAGACCTGCCGGCATTATTAAAATGCTTGATTTGCGCCGTCCGATCTATAAACAGACTGCCGCTTACGGCCACTTCGGACGTCACGATGTGGATCTTCCTTGGGAGCGTACTGACAAGGCGGATGCGCTTCGCAAAGAAGCACTAGGAGAATAATTTTATAGCCGCTTATTTAAGCGGCTTTCCCTTTTTGCAGATGCTGCCATGCTTATTTTTTACATAGCGTGAAACCAATGGCGTAACAAAGCGTCTATAAAAAGGGGGTTCAATTAGAAAATTACACTTATGGAGGCTATACTATGTGTGGATTTGTCGGTGTTTTTAATAAGCATCCATTAACTCAAACCGCAGATCAAGAAGAGCTAATCAAACAAATGAACCAAATGATCGTTCACCGCGGTCCTGACAGCGATGGGTATTATCATGATGAGCACGTCGGATTCGGCTTCAGACGGCTCAGTATTATTGACGTAGAAAACGGCGGACAGCCTTTATCATATGAAGATGAGAAATATTGGATCATTTTTAACGGCGAAATCTATAACTACATTGAATTGAGAGAAGAGCTTGAAGCGAAAGGCTACACTTTCAATACAGATTCCGATACAGAGGTGCTCCTTGCGACATACCGTCATTATAAAGAAGAAGCTGCTTCAAAGCTTCGCGGAATGTTTGCGTTTTTAATCTGGAACAAAACTGACCGTGTCATGTACGGCGCGAGAGACCCGTTCGGCATTAAACCGCTGTATTACACAACCATCGGGGACAAAGTGTATTTTGCATCTGAAAGAAAAAGTTTAATGGCCGCTCAAAACGGTATTGATCTCGATAAAGCTTCTTTACAGCAATATATGTCTTTCCAATTCGTCCCTGAACCGAGCACGCTTGACGCTGAAGTGAAAAAAGTCGAGCCGGGCAGCCAGTTTACGATCCGCCCGGAAGGCGAAATCGCGTTTAAAACGTATTTCAAAGCGAACTTTAAGCCTGTTCAGTCCGATGAAGATAAATTGGTGAAAGAAGTCAGAGACGCAATCTTTGACTCTGTCAAAGTCCACATGAGAAGTGACGTTCCTGTCGGTTCGTTTCTATCCGGCGGCATCGACTCTTCTTTTATCGTCTCAGTTGCGAAAGAATTTCACCCGAACCTTAAAACATTTTCTGTCGGCTTTGAACAGCAGGGCTTCAGTGAGGTTGACGTAGCGAAGGAAACAGCTGCCGCGCTCGGGATTGAAAATATCAGCAAAGTCATTTCTCCTGAGGAGTATATGAACGAGCTTCCGAAAATCGTCTGGCACTTTGATGACCCGCTTGCAGATCCGGCGGCGATTCCTTTGTATTTTGTCGCGAAAGAAGCGAAAAAGCATGTAACGGTCGCATTATCCGGGGAAGGCGCGGACGAGCTGTTCGGCGGGTACAATATTTACCGCGAACCGCTGTCTCTTAAACCGTTTGAACGCATTCCGTCCGGTCTGAAAAAAATGCTTCTTCATGTGGCGTCCGTCATGCCCGAGGGAATGAGAGGAAAAAGCCTCTTAGTCCGCGGCTGCACACCGCTTGAGGACCGTTATATCGGGAATGCGAAGATTTTTGAAGAGCCAGTGAAAAAACAGCTGCTCAAACATTACAACCCAGAGCTTTCATACCGTGATGTTACGAAGCCGTACTTTACGGAAAGCCGTTCATACAGCGACATTAATAAAATGCAGTATGTTGACATTCACACGTGGATGCGCGGCGATATCCTGTTAAAGGCTGACAAAATGACGATGGCCAATTCATTGGAGCTGCGCGTGCCGTTCCTTGATAAAGTCGTGTTTGACGTGGCATCTAAAATTCCGGATGAACTGAAAACGAAAAACGGTACGACGAAATACCTTCTGCGTAAAGCCGCTGAAGGAGTTGTGCCTGATCATGTGCTGAACCGCAAAAAACTCGGTTTCCCTGTGCCGATCCGCCACTGGCTGAAAAATGAAATGAACGAATGGGTGCGCAACATCATTCGTGAAAGTGAAACAGACGCTTATATTGAAAAGGATTATGTCCTTCAGCTTCTGGAAGATCATTGCGCAGACAGAGCGGACAACAGCCGCAAAATCTGGACCGTGCTGATCTTCATGATCTGGCACAGCATCAATGTCGAAAAAAGACTGGTGCCGGAAGAGCTGAATCATCAGCCGAAAGAAGTCATTTTCGTTTAATCCAAAAGGCTTTCGATGTTATCGAAAGCCTTTTTTCTATTGTTTTATGCAAACCGTCTATTCCGCTATGTTTTCAGTAAAGTATTACGCAATATTCAGAAAAAGGTTATAATAGGACTAATCGGGCAGATGCCGGAAAGTGCTTTCTGGCTATTTCGTCTCGGTTTGTTACTTTTCTGTCAAAATCAGGGGGGAGAGTTATGCAAAACAAAGGAAAAACGCTTCACCGCGGTTTGGAAGAGAGGCATATCTCGCTTATGTCTTTGGGCGCCGCGATAGGGGTCGGACTGTTTCTCGGGTCAGCTTCTGCCATAAAGCTTGCAGGACCGGGGATTTTAGCCGCTTACGCCTGCAGCGGGCTGATTATGTTTTTTATTATGCGGGCATTAGGGGAAATGGCGATTCAAAAGCCTGTTGCCGGCTCATTCAGCCGCTATGCAAGAGATTATCTCGGGCCGCTGGCCGGTTTTTTAACAGGCTGGAATTATTGGTTTTTATGGGTCGTGACCTGTATGGCGGAAATCACCGCGGTCGGCATTTATATGGGCTACTGGTTCCCTGACGTGCCGTCATGGATCTGGGCGCTTTGTGCACTCGTCATTATGACAGCTGTCAACTTTCTGGCGGTCAAAGCGTATGGTGAACTTGAATTCTGGTTTGCACTCATTAAAGTCTTGGCGATTCTGTCAATGATTGCGATCGGTCTGGTGATGATCGTATTCGGTCTCGGAAACGGAGGCGTCGCGCTTGGAATCAGCAATTTATGGAGCAACGGCGGCTTTTTCCCGAATGGGATTAAAGGGGTGCTGCTGTCGCTGCAGATGGTCATGTTTGCATATCTCGGAATTGAGCTGATCGGTGTCACAGCCGGTGAGGTCAAAAATCCGGAAAAATCATTGGCGCGGGCCATTGATACTGTTTTTTGGCGCATTCTCATTTTTTACGTCGGAGCTTTATTTGTCATTATGTCAATTTATCCGTGGCAGGAAATCGGTTCAGGCGGAAGTCCGTTTGTTTTGACATTTGAAAAAATCGGAATTCCCGCAGCAGCCGGAATCATTAATTTTGTCGTTTTGACAGCGGCTCTTTCTTCCTGCAACAGCGGAATCTTCAGCACGGGACGCATGCTGTTTAATCTCGCGGAGCAAAATGAAGCCCCAAAAGCCTATGGCACGGTCACAAAAGGCGGCGTGCCGGGAAAAGCGGTATTGGTTTCAGCGGGTGCGTTATGCATCGGCGTTCTGCTGAACTACGTGGTGCCGGCGAAAGTGTTTACGTGGGTGACAAGCATTGCGACGTTCGGAGCAATTTGGACATGGGCGATTATTTTGCTTTCCCAAATGAAATACCGTAAAAGTTTACAGCCGGAAGAACGGAAAAAACTAAAATATAAAATGCCTTTATACCCTTTTTCCTCATACATCTCACTGGCTTTTCTCGCATTTGTCGTTGTGCTGATGGCTTTTGATGCAGAAACCAGGGTGGCTGTCATCATCGGCCCTGCCTGGTTCGGCATTTTATTAGCAGCCTATTACGGGAAAGGCTTCCACAAAAGAAAACACATAAACCTGGAAAATGGACAGACATTCGCCGAAAAAGCGTAAAAAAAGAGCCCGCTGAAATGGGCTCTTTTTTCATAGGATCGGGTAAAAGGGGGAAGAATAAAACAAATTCCTGAACATTTTGCTACTGTTTCCTGACAATCAGCGGAACGCAAATGGTTATTACTTAAATAATATTTTGAAAAATGGTACAGTAGTAAAACAAAGCTGATCTTTTTTATTTCTCTTGCAGTGTTTTATAGTATCGGCCTTTTTCAACATATTCTGATCTGATTCTCTCCATGTCCCGTATGTCTTCTTCTGTCAGCCGGCGGATGACCTTTGCGGGCCGGCCGAACGCAAGACAGCCGGGAGGAATGGTTTTGCCCGGAGGAACGAGACTTCCGGCGCCGATAAACGCGCCTTCTCCGATTTCCGCCCCGTCCAGAATGACGGAGCCCATACCGATTAAAGCATTCTTTCTGATGACTGCGCTGTGCAGTGTAACCTGATGGCCGATCGTGACGTCATCTTCAATAAGAAGCGGGAGCCCGGGACTTTGATGCAGACAGCTCAAGTCTTGTATGCTGACTCTTTTTCCGATCCTTGTCGGCGCAACATCCCCGCGGATGACGGCTGAGAACCAAATGCTTGATTGTTCTCCGATCACGACGTCACCCGTAATGACGGCGTTATCCGCAATAAACGCATCAGGATGTATATCCGGCGTAAATTGTTTATAAGGGTAGATTATCATGTCTCATCCTTCTTTCTTTAAATTTATGTAAGAGGTGAACTGCATGTGGACTTGGAAAGCAGACAGGCCCGTCGGTACCATTGTCATCATCCACGGGGCAAGCGAATATCACGGGCGTTATAAATGGCTCGTTGAAATGTGGAGATCTTCCGGATATAACGTGGTGATGGGCGATTTGCCGGGTCAGGGAACATCCACCCGCGCCAGAGGGCATATTCGCTCTTTCCAAGAATACATTGATGAAGTAGATATATGGATTGATCAAGCGAGAACGCTTGAAGCACCCGTTTTCCTTTTGGGCCACAGCATGGGCGGACTGATTGCGATAGAATGGTTTAAGCAGCAGAGAAATCCCCGCATTACGGCACTCATTTTATCATCACCTTGTCTCGGGCTGCAAATAAAAGTCAATAAAGTGCTTGATTTTGCGTCTAAAGGGCTGAATGTCCTCGCTCCGTCCATCAGAGTGGACTCCGGTTTATCGCCTGATATGGCGACGAGGAATGCGGATATGATTGAAGCGGATCAAAACGATTCTTTATATGTCACGAAAGTATCTGTAAGATGGTACAGAGAGCTTATAAAAACGATTGACGCTGCTATGGTGCCGACTGATGCGTTTTTAAAGGTGCCGCTTTTGCTTATGCAGGGCGGTGATGACAAAATCGTCGATAAAATGAAAGTCCGCAAATGGTTTTCCGGTGTGGCTTCCCATAATAAGTCTTACCGGGAGTGGGAAGGGCTTTATCATGAAATTTTCAATGAACCGGAAAGAGAAGCTGTGTTTAAGGCGGCGAAAGCCTTTACAGATCAGTATATTTGAATTCGCTGGAGGTGCATATGTTGACAGTACCGGAACATCCTTTTAACCTTATGGCAAAAGTGTATCGGGAAATTTTTCCGCTCGTTCATCAGGAATTGAATATGTGGCGGGAAAAATCAGATTCCATTAAAAATACCGAGCTGCGGCAGCAGGCGGCCGCAAGTATCCGTGATAAATCGTTTCATTGTGAAGGCGGCGGCATTTTAGCACTGCTGTCGGGAGAGCAAAAAGAGAAGTGCGTGCAATTTATCATTGCGTATCAGACGATCAGTGATTATCTGGACAATCTGTGCGACCGCAGCACATCGCTTGACCCGGAGGATTTCCGCATGCTTCACCTTTCCATGCGTGACGCGCTGACGGTCGGTGCAGAGGTGCAGCCGTACTATCAGTACAGAGAGGAGCAGGATGACGGCGGTTATCTTCATGAGCTGGTCAAAACATGCCAGCGGGTGCTTGGGTCAATAGAACATTACAGCCTTATTAAACCGTATCTGCTTGAGCTGTGCGATTATTATTGCGATCTTCAGGTTCATAAGCATGTCGTAGAACATGAACGCGTTCCGAGGCTTAAAGCCTGGTTTGAGCAGTATCAGTCAAAGCTTCCGGAAATGGAATGGTTTGAATTTTCGGCCTGCGCCGGATCGACATTAGGCATTTTCTGTCTCGTTGCTTATTCATTCCAGCCTGATTTTAACGAACATACCGCTGAGAAAATCCGCAGCAGTTATTTTCCGTACATACAAGGCTTGCACATTCTGCTCGATTATTTAATTGACCAGGAAGAGGATCTGCTTGAAGGCGATTTGAATTTCTGTACGTATTATCAGTCTCATGAAGAAATGATGCAGAGACTGAAGCATTTTATTGAAAAAGCGGATGAACATCTGCACGGCATTCCGCATGAAAACTTTCACCGGCTGATTAACAGGGGGCTGCTCGGCGTCTATTTATCCGATGACAAAGTCGCCAGCCAAAAAGAAATGGGCCGCCTCGCGCGAAAGCTGATCAGAGCAAGCGGAAAAACGTCATTTTTCTTTTATATCAACGGAAGAGCCTACCGCAAATTTCAGAAGATGGCTTGGACGAAAAGTTCATAATGGGTGAACTGCGCCTTTCTCATGAAGGCGCGGTTTTTTTATTCTTAGAATGAAACATTGTTTGCGCAGGCATAATATGATACTTTAATTTTATGAAAAAATTAAAGTATTTAGTCATCATAGGATTAATTTCCATGACGGCCGGCTGCTCCGTCATACATGCTTCCGCCGGCTATCATCCCGTATTAATAGCTCACAGGGGCTCTTCTGCGATTGAACCGGAACATACCGCTTTATCCTATGCACGTGCCATTAAAGACAAAGCAGACTATATTGAGATAGACTTAAGAGTGACAAAGGACGGCCATCTGATTGCAATTCATGATAAAACAGTCGATCGGACAACTGATGGTAAAGGTTTGACAGAGGATCTGTCTTTGGCTGAGGTCAAAAAACTGAATGCCGGAAAAGGAGAAAAGATTTTAACGATTGAAGAAATCATAGAAAAATTCGGACAAACTGCCAATTACTATATTGAGACAAGAGAAAGCAACGGCAGCTTGGTAATGGAAAAGAAGCTGATTGACATATTACAAAAATATAAGCTGATTTCCAGTCATAAAGCAGTCATTGAATCCTTTAGCGAGAAGAGCTTAAAGAAAGTTCGATCTATGAATAAAAGCGTTCCTCTTGTTCGGTTATTAAAAGATAAAGAGGCTGAGAACATAAATGATAAGCAGCTGCAAGCCATCAGAACATATGCTGATACAGTCGGTCTTAATGCTAAATTAACAAATGAAGCCGCCGTCAAACGTATCCACCACAATAAGATGAAGGTTCACGTCTTTTTTGATAAGGAAGATGAGCGGGCGCTGACGCCGATTATGCTGAAACAAAAAGTAGATGGGGTATTTACAAATAATCCTGCGTATACACGTAACGTGCTGCAAAAGCAGTAAATAAAAAGAGACATGCAATTTACGCTGTCTCTTTTTTTAATGTTTTCTTTTTTGCCGCAAGGTGCATTGCAAATTTGCCGATCAGCCCGATGACGAAAAATGCGGCAAACCACCAATAATAGGTTTTTGCGAACTCAAATCCTAAATGTCTTGATAAGATGATGACGAACATGACATAGGGAACACTGGAAAATATGATGCGAAGAATATTCAAACTGCTGCTCCTCCCGGATGTTACATTTAAACATGTACTTTTTTCCATTATTCATGGTAAGGGACTTTCGAAAAAATGTAAACACCATTCACAAAAAGAATCGGCCCGCTTATGACAGGCCGATTCTTTATTTGGCGGCAGATTTCTTTTCAATCGCTATAATAAACGGCGGATCGTTTCGCTGATTGAGAAAGCCGTAGCTCAGCACGCGCGCCTTTTCCTGATCTAGGTTTTCGCAATACTTTAGAAGCGCATTCTTTTCCGTCTTGCCTTCAGGATGCCCGTGGTACACAACGAGAACGATCAGCCCGTTTTCCTTCAGCAGTTCAAGGAGCTGTTCGATGGCAGAAATGGTAGAACGGCCGTTTGTCGTAATGCTTTTATCGCCGCCGGGCAGATAGCCGAGATTAAACACCGCACAAGCCACATGCCCGTGCGCTTCCTTGGGCAGAGCGGCCTTGATTTGATCATGGCTCTTATGGTGAAGCGTGACGCGCGGGCTGAAGGCGGCACCGAGCCGCTCCTTCGTTTTGGCGAGTGCGTCCGCTTGAATATCGAAGGCATGAACATGTCCTGTCTCACCGACAAGGCCTGCCAGAAAATATGTATCATGTCCGTTGCCCATCGTCGCGTCAACCGTGATATCTCCTTCTTGAGCGGCTGACTTCAGCAATTCTTTACTGAAAGGGAGGATATGCATCAAGGTCATAGGGCAGTCTCCTCCCCGATTTTCCTGAAATGCTTTCCTTGATAGCTTCCCCGTGCTTCCAGCTCTTTTTGAATGGCGCCCAGTACTTCCCACTTGTTGACGCTCCACATCGGCCCGACCATTAATTCAATCGGCCCGTCTCCCGTAATGCGGTGAACGATCATTTCCGGGGGAATGATTTCGAGCTGATCACATACAAGCTGGACATATTCTTCCTGAGAAAGGAATTCAAGCTTTCCTTTTTCATACTGCTTCACCATCGGTGTGCCTTTTAATAAATGAAGCAGGTGAATTTTAATGCCTTGAACATCCAAATCGGCAACCGCTTTGGCCGTGTCCATCATCATGTCCCTGTTTTCGAGCGGAAGCCCGTTAATGATATGGGAACAAACGCGGATGCCGTGTTTTCTCAGCTTATTGACGCCCTCAACATAGCAGTCAAAATCATGGGCGCGGTTGATCAGAAGGGCGGTCCGCTCATGTACGGTCTGCAGCCCGAGCTCAACCCACAAATATGTCCGCTCATTCAGTTCGGCTAAATATTCCACCACATCATCGGGCAGGCAGTCCGGACGGGTTGCGATAGACATGCCGACAACGCCGTCAAGCTTGAGTACGGATTCAAATTTCTCACGCAGCTCCTCTACCGGAGCATGCGTATTCGTGAACGCTTGAAAATAGGCGATATATTTGCCGTCTTTCCACTTTTCGTGCATGCGGTTTTTGATATCGTGAAATTGCGTGATTAAGTCATCGGCCCGATTGCCGGCAAAATCGCCGGAGCCCGCAGCGCTGCAGAACGTGCAGCCGCCGTGTGCGACCGTGCCGTCCCGATTCGGACAGTCAAAACCGCCGTCAAGCGCGACTTTAAACACTTTATGTCCGAAATGCTCCCGCAGATGATAATTTAATGTATGGTACCGTTTTTCCGTATTTGAATAAGGAAAAGGGTTATTCTCGTTCAATGTTCAAAAAGCCTCCCTCACATCAGATGCATCCTAAAATTGTAGCATGAATGACAGAGAGGAACAATGAAACAATTATGGAACGGTCAAGACGTAATATCTACCTGGCTTTTCTGTTGTTGTTTTAATCTTTTTGGAGATATATCACTGAACAGTGCAAAAATAATTCCTAATATAAGAATTAAACCGCCTGCTTTGAAAGTAATATTAAAACTGTCACTTATTTTTTCATTATATATATTTGAAATTTTTTTCTGGAGGGCGATAACTTCCTTCTTTTGAATATCGAAGCTTCTTTGAACTTTTTCCTTATATGGGTCAGGAGTTACTGAGAGAATTTCATCCTCTTTTTTGTTTAATTCTGCAATACTTTTTTTCCGATCGAAACCTTTACCGTCAGAATGCTTTAAATGGGTTATTATTTCTTTTTTTGCATTCTTATCAAAAACCTGGTTGTTTTCTACAATTTTAATGGCTTCTTTTTTGGCGGAAACTGTCTGATCATTTATATTCATTGTAAGCACAGATGTAAGTATCGCGATGCCTAGTGCCTGACCAACTGTTCTCATCATATTAAGAATACCAGAAGCAATTCCTACTTTTTCAGGAGGAATAAGTCGTATCCCTGAACTCATAGCCGGACCTATTACAAGCCCTAAGGCTAAGCCGGTCAGACATAATAGAATAATTACTGTTGTTATAGAACTGTCGTATCGTATGTATCCATATAAATATGTTGTGATTGTTAAACCGAGCATTCCTAAGCCCGAAAGCCAAATGCCCCCGAGTTTATCAGATAGCTTTCCGGAAAGGACAGAGGTAAACATAGATGATAGAGCTAATGTAGAAACAATTAACCCTGCTTCTAATTCAGTTTTCCCCATTAAATTCGTGAGGAGTAAAGTAATAATAAGGGTACCGCTTGTTAATCCAAGGCCTTGCATAAAGAGGGTGAAAGAACTGAAACTAAACGTACGTATCTTCAGCATGGATAAGGGAATCATCGGGTGTTTAATTTTAGATTCAATAAAGAAAAACAAACAGAATAATAATACAGAGATTACAAATAGAGTGATAATTAATGATGATGACCAGCCTAAGTCAGATACTTTTGCAAAACCAAAGGTTAAACAGAAAAGAGCTCCGGATAAAATAATAATTCCAATATAATCAATTTTTTTACTTACTGTCTCATCGTAACTCTCAGTAATAAAAAATGCTGCTAAAAAAAGAGAAATCAGACCTAAAGGAATATTTATGAAGAAGATAGCTTGCCAATTAAAATTTTCAGTTAATAATCCTCCAAGAACAGGTCCTAAAGTAGCTGCTAATCCTGAGAAAGCCCCCCAAACTCCAATGATCAATCCTTTTTTATTTGGAGGAACGATGGCCAAAGCAATAGGCATTGTAACTGGCACAATGAAAGCAGCAGATAATCCCTGAATCACTCTAATTGTGATAAGCATTTCAATTGAAGTGCTCAAACAGGCAATAACCGATGTCAAAATAAAAAGTGCTAATCCAAATATAAAAGCTTTTTTTCTTCCAAAATGGTCTGCCAGTTTTGAGGCACCTACTAATAATACTGCAAAAGCTAAAGTATAACCTGTAGCCACCCAAGCTACTTGAGAAAGGTTGCTTGAAAAATAATCCAGCATCTTAGGTAAGGCTATATTTACTATAGTGGTGTCCATTACCGAAATGAATGTACCTAATAATAATGCAGATAACATAATTAATTTTTTGAAATTCAATATACATACAGCTCCTTTTAGAAAACAATCTAATAAAAACTTTGACATATGTCTAAAAACATAATAAGAAAAAAAATCATTGGTGTCAATATTATTCATAATATGGTTTTTGGATCCAATATATTATAAAATAACAAACTTTATTAAGATAACCGTTACTTTAAATCTATTAAAATTCCAAATTAATACTTTACAAATAGACAATAATTCCTTATTATTATTTAAAAGTTGGTTTTTCATGGGTTTTTTTGAAAAAGGAGGAGCTAATGACCTATCCAATTAAACTTTTTTGCATTCCGCATGCTGGAGGATTGTCAAGTATTTATAGTGAATGGAGTAACTCAGTTGGGCCAGAAATTGAACTAATACCTGTGGAGCTAGCAGGAAGAGGTTCTAGATTTTCTGAAAAGCCCTACAAAACAATAGATCAGGCTATAGATGATATTACAGAATTAATATTAAGAAAGTGTGATAATAAGTGCTATGCAATTTACGGCCATAGTATGGGTGCATATATATCGTATGAAGTAATACTTAAATTAATGAAACTTACAGATAATCTTCCTCAGCATTTATTTGTATCTGGCAAAGGCGCACCTTATTTAACTAAGGAAACATTTATAAGCGGTCTTCCTGATAAACAAGTTATTCAATGGTTAAACAAATTAGGGGGGATTCCCAAGGATCTTATGGAGAATTATGAACTAATGAAACTATTTCTGCCAGTAATAAGAAATGATTATAAACTAATAGAAAGTTACAACCACAACATCAAAAAAAAATTATCAAATGTTACATTAACTGTTTTAACAGGCAAGTTTGATGAATCATTAACTATAAGAGAAGTTGAAGGGTGGAAAGAATATTCAGATAAGGAGGTTGACGTATACCAGATTAACGGAGGGCATTTCTTTATTAATGAATCCGTTACAGAAGTTATATCAATTATTAAAGATAAATTATTAGTTTAAGTATGGAGGTTTTTAACGTGAAAAAATACTTTTGGGCTCCTCATGTTCACTGGAGAAACGAAAATAACCATATTATTATTAATGATTTTCAATTTAGAGGGAAAGTAGTTGAACTTTTTCCTGATATTTATTTTCATTTTCAAAAAGGCATTTCTTTAAGCGAAATATATGTTATTTTTAAAGACTTTAATCCAAAAATTTTAAAAATGTTTCTAAAAGATTTAATACGTAATAGAGTTTTAGTTTGCAATGTAAGCACACCGACAGAGCTTTTCGAAACGCAAAACAAATTTGTTTATCAAGAATATGACGATGAGTTTTTTTTATATAAAGAAAATATAGAATCGTATAAGAAGAAACAATTAACTAGGTTTATGTCAAAGAATACTCTTCAATCAATTGATTTGGAGGAATGCTCAGATTTACCCTCTTTAGTTCAAAATAGAAAAAGTACTAGGAATTTTGATACTAGTAAAATGATGAATTTTTCTAAGTTTAGTCAGTTGTTAAATGTCTTTAAACAGTCTCCAATTCAAGAGGATATTAAATATTTCTACCCAAGTGCAGGAGGACTGTATCCTGTCAACATATATTTGTATATTAAAGATGGGAGAGTCGAAAATCTTGAGGAAGGGCTATATTTTTATAATCCTCACAGCCACTCTATCAATTTACTTAATAGAGTAAAACTGGCTGAAAAAAAATATCATTATTTTATAAACCACAGTGCATTTAATACTTCGAATTTCTCTATCTTTTTCACCCTTGATTGTGATGTAATCATGCCCAAATATAAGGGTGCGGGGTATTACTATGGTATTCTCGAATGTGGTGTTATGTCAGCTACATTGGCTAATATAGCAGAATATTTTGATGTTGGATCGTGCTCCATAGGAGAAATAGACTTCGATAAAATTAAAGATGAATTTAATTTGAATAGCAATGAAATCTATTTACATTCGGTAGAGGTAGGACTAAAGAACAAGGAGGTAAATCATTGATTAATAACACGCTAGTAACGAGTAATAAATTTAAAGAGATTTCTAACTTTATAATAAAAAAAATTCGTGAATTAAGTAAAGATGATTCAGTTGATTTAAGAACTAATATTTTTGATTATCAAATATCTTCTTTGAATATATTAAAATTACTTGGAGCCATTGAAGATACATATAATATAAATATTGAATTTTATGATTATATTGACAACCCAGATGTACTGTCATTTTGTCAAGTTGTATATGAAAAGTTTCAGTTATTAGATAATAAAATAGAGCATAATATAATACATTTATTAAACGATGAAGAAAATGCCTATAAAGAATTTGATCTTACAAATGTTCAAGTTGCTTATTTATCTGGAAGAGACAAGCAATTTGAATTGGGGGGAACTTCCACCCATGCTTTTGTAGAACTTGAGGCTGAACTAGATATTGAAAAATTCAATAAAAGTTTACAAGCTGTGATAGAGCGTCAACACATGCTACGTGCAGTTTTTTTATCAAATGGTAAGCAAAAAATACTTGAACACGTACCGAATTATAAATTAGCTATTCAAGATGTGAGTTATCTTAAAAAATCAGACCAAGAAGACAAAATATTAGAAGCAAGAAAAGTAACTAACGAACGAATCTTCGATCCATACCAATGGCCATTGTTTGAATTTAAAGCTTTAAAAATCAGTGATAATCTATATAGAATATTCTTTGATATCGATATGTTAATAGCAGATGGAGCTAGTATCCAGCTTTTATTTAAAGAGATATCTGAATTGTACAATGGAAAGATTCAAGAGCCTTTAGAAGTATCCTATAGAGATTATATGTTAGCTTATAAAAAATTAAAGGAAAATCATAAATATCAGAATGACAAGGAATATTGGTTAAATAAACTTAAAGGTTTTCCTTCAACACCAGCTCTTCCAGTAAAAGTAGATTTAGCATGTATAAAAAAACCTACTTTTAAAAGAAAGAAAAAAATTATTGAGAAAAGAAATTGGAATCAATTTGTGAATTTATGCTCTCAGAAGAATATTAGACCTAGTATACTACTTTTGTTTATTTATTCAAAAGTGTTGTCTAAATGGAGTAATCAGCAAAATATTGCGTTAAACACTACACTATTTAAAAGAAGACCTTTGCATAAGCAGATTAATAACGTTATAGGCGATTTTACAGAAATTATGATATTTGATGTATGCTTCAACAATTTAAATCATTTTTGGGAAGAAGTAAAAAATATTCAGGATAACTTTTTTAAATGCTTATCACATAATGATTTTGATGGAATAGAGTTTACCAGAGAATACTGTGAATTTAATGATATAGATAGAAGGAAAGCTGTTTTTCCGATTGTTTTTACAAGTATGTTATTTGAAAACGAATTAAACTATTTAGATTCTCTAGGAGTTTTTATAGAGAGTATCAGCCAGACATCACAAGTTTATTTGGATCATCAAGTGATAGAGCTTAATGATGGAGTCATGCTTAGTTGGGACTATGTTTCGGAAGCTTTTGAAAATGACGTAATTGAGTCAATGTTTGAGGAATATACCCACATTATTGACCAATTATCATCCGGTGAGATGATTTCTTTTGAAGACACAGCACTGGAACAAGCAATTACTGATTATAATCAAACTGAGAAGGCCATCGAGCCGGATACTTTATATCACTTGTTTGCCAGACAAACAATAAAAACACCTGAGAATATTGCGATTGAGTGTCAAGGAAGAGCAGTTACCTATCAAGAGTTACAAGTCATGTCCAACCGTATATCTAGTTTTTTGGAAGAGAAGGGAATTCAGCCAAATGAGTATGTTGGGGTTATTGTTGATCGTGAGATCGAGACAATCGCCGGTATCCTCGCAGTGTTAAAAATTGGAGCTGCCTATATCCCAATTAATCCGGAATTTCCAAAAGAAAGACAAACATATATTGCGAAAGATGGAAATTGTAAACTTGTGTTAACAGCTGAACTGGCAAAAACTGTTATATCAAGCTATAAAGAGTCCAAAAAGGAAAGTTTGGCAGCGCCGGAACAAATAGCTTATGCGATATACACTTCAGGCAGTACGGGGAAACCTAAAGGTGTAATCATAAAAAATAAAGCTGTAACCAATACTATAATTGATATCAATGAAAAGTACGGTGTGAATGAAGCAGATCGATTTATCGGATTATCGTCTATGTCCTTTGATTTATCAATATATGATATTTTCGGTGCTTTTTCTGCAGGAGCAACATTAGTAATGGTCGAAGATCAGAGAGATATTAAAAAGATTCATGACATCGTAAAAGAGGAAAAAATAACAGTCTGGAACTCCGTTCCCATGATCATGGAAATGTTAGTAAACTACATGGATGAAACAGAAAACAAATCTAACGCTGGAGTTATTAACTATGATGAGCTTCCTGAATTAAGACTGGTATTATTAAGCGGGGATTGGATACCTGTTCATCTTCCTGAGAGGATTAAGGATCACTTCGTTGAAAGTGAAGTCATAAGCTTAGGCGGGGCTACTGAAGCATCTATTTGGTCGATTTATTATCCAATTAAAACAGTCAAGGCTGAATGGACCAGCATTCCTTACGGTTATCCATTATCAAATCAAACTTACTATGTTTTAAACTATGAAAATGATCCTTGTCCAATCGGAGTGAAAGGCGAACTTTATATAGGGGGAAAAGGTGTAGCAGAAGGCTATTTAAATGATAAAGAAAAAACTGAAGCGTCATTTATTGATCACCCGGATTTCGGAAGAATTTACCGTACGGGGGATATGGGGGTCTTGACGCAAGAGGGTTATATTGAGTTTTTGGGACGGAAAGATCATCAGATTAAAGTTCGCGGATATCGCGTGGAGTTAGGTGAAATAGAAAGTGTAATATTAGAACACCGACAGGTGAGAAACGCGGTAGTCATCAATCAAAAGGATGCCAGAAATCAAGATGTGTTATATGCGTACGTAGCGGGGCACCAATTCTTACCGCCAACTGATCTGAAAGAGTTTTTAAGCCGGAAAATGCCGGAATATATGATACCTAGCTATATCGTACAAATTGAAGAGGTTCCTTTAACAGGTAACGGAAAAGTTGATCGTAAAAAACTGCTGGCTCTAGACGTTACAGATCAAGCATCGATTGGAAGGAAAATCAAAGAGCCTCGAACAGAAATTGAGAGAGATTTAGTTGATATTTGGAAAAGCGTTCTGAAAACAGATGAAATCAGCATAGATGACAACTTTTTTGAATTAGGCGGTAATTCCATATTGATCATTAATTTAATTACTGCTATTGAGGATCGTTTATTTATTAAATTAGATTTTAAAAATTTTATATCTAATAGTACCATTGAGAAACTAGCAAAAGTAATCAGTGTCTCTGAAAGAAAAAGTAAAACAAATGGTAATTTGATGGAAATTCAAGCTGATATCAAGCATATAAATACGGAATTCGATTTAACTAACGTTCAAATGGCTTATCTTATGGGAAGAGATAAACAATTTGAACTTGGTGGCACCTCAACGCATGCTTATTTAGAAATTGAGACTGAGCTGAATATTGAAAAACTCAACAAAAGTTTACAAAAAGTAATAGATCATCAAGACATGCTGCGTGCGGTCATTCTTCCGAATGGAAAGCAAAAGATTCTTCAACAAGTCCCTCAGTATGAAATATCTGTACAGGATATTAGTCAATTAAGTGATATAGAACAAGAGAAGAAAATAGCAGAAGAAAGAGACAGAGCATCACATCATATCTTTAATCCAAATGAGTGGCCTTTATTTGAATTCAAAGCCTTGAAAATTCAAGGGGATAAACATAGATTATTTTTTGGCATTGATATGTTAATAGCTGATGGCGCCAGTATCCAGCTTTTATTTAAACAGATATCTGAATTTTATAATGGAAAAGATAAAATGGTGCCATTAGAAATAAGCTATAGAGATTATATGTTAGCATACCAAAAAGTCAAGACCACTCAAAAATATGAAAATGATAAAGCCTATTGGTTAAGTCAGCTCGAAGATTTTCCAAAAGCACCTGCGGTGCCATTAAAAGACAGATTAGGTGCAATAAGCAAGCCAACTTTCAAAAGAAAATCTAAAATAATTGACAAGCCTCTATGGCAAATACTTTGTAAAAAAGCTGCAAGCTATAATATTACACCTGCAATAATATTATTTACAGCCTACGCAAAAGTGTTGTCGAAGTGGAGTAACCAACAAAACTTAGCGGTAAATACAACAGTATTTAATAGACAGCCTCTCCATAAACAAGTTAATGATATAATAGGTGATTTTACATCGCTGATTATGTTAAAAGCGAGTTTTGAGAAAGAAATGAACTTTTGGGAGGAGGCAAAAAAGGTTCAGGTTACTTTCATGGAAGCACTTGAACATAGAGACTATGATGGAGTTGAATTTATAAGAGAATATGCTAAATATAATAATCTAAAACACAAAAGTGCGACCATGCCAGTAGTGTTCACCAGTATGTTATTTGGAAACATGTTTAATCTTAATAATAATGATCTATTGAATATTGGTGAGTTAAAAATGGCAGTCAGCCAGACATCACAAGTTTATTTGGATCATCAAGTGATAGAGCTTAATGATGGAGTCATGCTTAGTTGGGACTATGTTTCAGAAGCTTTTGAAAATGACGTAATTGAGTCAATGTTTGAAGAATATACCCACATTATTGACCAATTATCATTCGGTGAGATGATTTCTTTTGAAGACACAGCACTGGAACAAGCAATTACTGATTATAATCAAACTGAGAAGGCCATCGAGCCGGATACTTTATATCACTTGTTTGCCAGACAAACAATAAAAACACCTGAGAATATTGCGATTGAGTGTCAAGGAAGAGCAGTTACCTATCAAGAGTTACAAGTCATGTCCAACCGTATATCTAGTTTTTTGGAAGAGAAGGGAATTCAGCCAAATGAGTATGTTGGGGTTATTGTTGATCGTGAGATCGAGACAATCGCCGGTATCCTCGCAGTGTTAAAAATTGGAGCTGCCTATATCCCAATTAATCCGGAATTTCCAAAAGAAAGACAAACATATATTGCGAAAGATGGAAATTGTAAACTTGTGTTAACAGCTGAACTGGCAAAAACTGTTATATCAAGCTATAAAGAGTCCAAAAAGGAAAGTTTGGCAGCGCCGGAACAAATAGCTTATGCGATATACACTTCAGGCAGTACGGGGAAACCTAAAGGTGTAATCATAAAAAATAAAGCTGTAACCAATACTATAATTGATATCAATGAAAAGTACGGTGTGAATGAAGCAGATCGATTTATCGGATTATCGTCTATGTCCTTTGATTTATCAATATATGATATTTTCGGTGCTTTTTCTGCAGGAGCAACATTAGTAATGGTCGAAGATCAGAGAGATATTAAAAAGATTCATGACATCGTAAAAGAGGAAAAAATAACAGTCTGGAACTCCGTTCCCATGATCATGGAAATGTTAGTAAACTACATGGATGAAACAGAAAACAAATCTAACGCTGGAGTTATTAACTATGATGAGCTTCCTGAATTAAGACTGGTATTATTAAGCGGGGATTGGATACCTGTTCATCTTCCTGAGAGGATTAAGGATCACTTCGTTGAAAGTGAAGTCATAAGCTTAGGCGGGGCTACTGAAGCGTCTATTTGGTCGATTTATTATCCAATTAAAACAGTCAAGGCTGAATGGACCAGCATTCCTTACGGTTATCCATTATCAAATCAAACTTACTATGTTTTAAACTATGAAAATGATCCTTGTCCAATCGGAGTGAAAGGTGAACTTTATATAGGGGGAAAAGGTGTAGCAGAAGGCTATTTAAACGATAAAGAAAAAACTGAAGCGTCATTTATTGATCACCCGGATTTCGGAAGAATTTACCGTACGGGGGATATGGGGGTCTTGACGCAAGAGGGTTATATTGAGTTTTTGGGACGGAAAGATCATCAGATTAAAGTTCGCGGATATCGCGTGGAGTTAGGTGAAATAGAAAGTGTAATATTAGAACACCGACAGGTGAGAAACGCGGTAGTCATCAATCAAAAGGATGCCAGAAATCAAGATGTGTTATATGCGTACGTAGCGGGGCACCAATTCTTACCGCCAACTGATCTGAAAGAGTTTTTAAGCCGGAAAATGCCGGAATATATGATACCTAGCTATATCGTACAAATTGAAGAGGTTCCATTAACAGGTAACGGAAAAGTTGATCGTAAAAAACTGCTGGCTCTAGACGTTACAGATCAAGCATCGATTGGAAGGAAAATCAAAGAGCCTCGAACAGAAATTGAGAGAGATTTAGTTGATATTTGGAAAAGCGTTCTGAAAACAGATGAAATCAGCATAGATGACAACTTTTTTGAATTAGGCGGTAATTCCATATTGATCATTAATTTAATTACTGCTATTGAGGATCGTTTATTTATTAAATTAGATTTTAAAAATTTTATATCTAATAGTACCATTGAGAAACTAGCAAAAGTAATCAGTGTCTCTGAAAGAAAAAGTAAAACAAATGGTAATTTGATGGAAATTCAAGCTGATATCAAGCATATAAATACGGAATTCGATTTAACTAACGTTCAAATGGCTTATCTTATGGGAAGAGATAAACAATTTGAACTTGGTGGCACCTCAACGCATGCTTATTTAGAAATTGAGACTGAGCTGAATATTGAAAAACTCAACAAAAGTTTACAAAAAGTAATAGATCATCAAGACATGCTGCGTGCGGTCATTCTTCCGAATGGAAAGCAAAAGATTCTTCAACAAGTCCCTCAGTATGAAATATCTGTACAGGATATTAGTCAATTAAGTGATATAGAACAAGAGAAGAAAATAGCAGAAGAAAGAGACAGAGCATCACATCATATCTTTAATCCAAATGAGTGGCCTTTATTTGAATTCAAAGCCTTGAAAATTCAAGGGGATAAACATAGATTATTTTTTGGCATTGATATGTTAATAGCTGATGGCGCCAGTATCCAGCTTTTATTTAAACAGATATCTGAATTTTATAATGGAAAAGATAAAATGGTGCCATTAGAAATAAGCTATAGAGATTATATGTTAGCATACCAAAAAGTCAAGACCACTCAAAAATATGAAAATGATAAAGCCTATTGGTTAAGTCAGCTCGAAGATTTTCCAAAAGCACCTGCGGTGCCATTAAAAGACAGATTAGGTGCAATAAGCAAGCCAACTTTCAAAAGAAAATCTAAAATAATTGACAAGCCTCTATGGCAAATACTTTGTAAAAAAGCTGCAAGCTATAATATTACACCTGCAATAATATTATTTACAGCCTACGCAAAAGTGTTGTCGAAGTGGAGTAACCAACAAAACTTAGCGGTAAATACAACAGTATTTAATAGACAGCCTCTCCATAAACAAGTTAATGATATAATAGGTGATTTTACATCGCTGATTATGTTAAAAGCGAGTTTTGAGAAAGAAATGAACTTTTGGGAGGAGGCAAAAAAGGTTCAGGTTACTTTCATGGAAGCACTTGAACATAGAGACTATGATGGAGTTGAATTTATAAGAGAATATGCTAAATATAATAATCTAAAACACAAAAGTGCGACCATGCCAGTAGTGTTCACCAGTATGTTATTTGGAAACATGTTTAATCTTAATAATAATGATCTATTGAATATTGGTGAGTTAAAAATGGCAGTCAGCCAGACATCACAAGTTTATTTGGATCATCAAGTGATAGAGCTTAATGATGGAGTCATGCTTAGTTGGGACTATGTTTCAGAAGCTTTTGAAAATGACGTAATTGAGTCAATGTTTGAAGAATATACCCACATTATTGACCAATTATCATTCGGTGAGATGATTTCTTTTGAAGACACAGCACTGGAACAAGCAATTACTGATTATAATCAAACTGAGAAGGCCATCGAGCCGGATACTTTATATCACTTGTTTGCCAGACAAACAATAAAAACACCTGAGAATATTGCGATTGAGTGTCAAGGAAGAGCAGTTACCTATCAAGAGTTACAAGTCATGTCCAACCGTATATCTAGTTTTTTGGAAGAGAAGGGAATTCAGCCAAATGAGTATGTTGGGGTTATTGTTGATCGTGAGATCGAGACAATCGCCGGTATCCTCGCAGTGTTAAAAATTGGAGCTGCCTATATCCCAATTAATCCGGAATTTCCAAAAGAAAGACAAACATATATTGCGAAAGATGGAAATTGTAAACTTGTGTTAACAGCTGAACTGGCAAAAACTGTTATATCAAGCTATAAAGAGTCCAAAAAGGAAAGTTTGGCAGCGCCGGAACAAATAGCTTATGCGATATACACTTCAGGCAGTACGGGGAAACCTAAAGGTGTAATCATAAAAAATAAAGCTGTAACCAATACTATAATTGATATCAATGAAAAGTACGGTGTGAATGAAGCAGATCGATTTATCGGATTATCGTCTATGTCCTTTGATTTATCAATATATGATATTTTCGGTGCTTTTTCTGCAGGAGCAACATTAGTAATGGTCGAAGATCAGAGAGATATTAAAAAGATTCATGACATCGTAAAAGAGGAAAAAATAACAGTCTGGAACTCCGTTCCCATGATCATGGAAATGTTAGTAAACTACATGGATGAAACAGAAAACAAATCTAACGCTGGAGTTATTAACTATGATGAGCTTCCTGAATTAAGACTGGTATTATTAAGCGGGGATTGGATACCTGTTCATCTTCCTGAGAGGATTAAGGATCACTTCGTTGAAAGTGAAGTCATAAGCTTAGGCGGGGCTACTGAAGCGTCTATTTGGTCGATTTATTATCCAATTAAAATAGTCAAGGCTGAATGGACCAGCATTCCTTACGGTTATCCATTATCAAATCAAACTTACTATGTTTTAAACTATGAAAATGATCCTTGTCCAATCGGAGTGAAAGGTGAACTTTATATAGGGGGAAAAGGTGTAGCAGAAGGCTATTTAAACGATAAAGAAAAAACTGAAGCGTCATTTATTGATCACCCGGATTTCGGAAGAATTTACCGTACGGGGGATATGGGGGTCTTGACGCAAGAGGGTTATATTGAGTTTTTGGGACGGAAAGATCATCAGATTAAAGTTCGCGGATATCGCGTGGAGTTAGGTGAAATAGAAAGTGTAATATTAGAGCACCGACAGGTGAGAAACGCGGTAGTCATTAATCAAAAGGATGCCAGAAATCAAGATGTGTTATATGCGTACGTAGCGGGGCACCAATCTTTACCGCCAACTGATCTGAAAGAGTTTTTAAGCCGGAAAATGCCGGAATATATGATACCTAGCTATATCGTACAAATTGAAGAGGTTCCTTTAACAGGTAACGGAAAAGTTGATCGTAAAAAACTGCTGGCTCTAGACGTTACAGATCAAGCATCGATTGGAAGGAAAATCAAAGAGCCTCGAACAGAAATTGAGAGAGATTTAGTTGATATTTGGAAAAGCGTTTTGAAAACAGATGAAATCAGCATAGATGACAACTTTTTTGAATTAGGCGGTAATTCAATTTCCCTTTCAAATGTATACACTAAAATCGAAAAAAAATATTCGGATTTGAATATAATTGATTTATTCAAGTATCAAAAAATTAGTGAATTATCACATTTTATTAGTGATATGAAAGAGGAGAATAAGAATTTAAAATTAAAATCAGTAAAATTGCCTCCAAAAATTCTTGCTAACAGAAAAGATAATAAAAATGAAAAGACCATAATTTTAGAAAAACAGTTGGACATTAAGGTTAAAACCGACTTAGAAGAAGTAAATAATAAAGTAATAAATACATTTTTATATTTATTTAGCAACTTTATAGAAAACGATAAATATTATGTATCTCTTTTAAAATCGAGTTATATAGATTTGGAAAAAATATATATAGAAGAGTATAGTGATTTAACAGGTTTTATAAAAAACATAGAGGAGAATAATATAAAAAGAAAGATAGTATCCAAAATAACTTTGCGTAGCAACCTGGGTTTTGAGAGAGATAACGCTCATATTAATGTTTTAATAGTAGATAAACAAAAAATTAAAAATAATATTAGCGAATCTTATGAATTTATATTTAGTTATTTAGTTAATGATAACAATATAAATCTCGAATTAACATTTAAAAATAATAAATTGCAGGAAATATCAGTAGAGAATTTTTTTAATACTTATATAAATATTATTTCTGGTTTAATATAAAAGTAGAAAGAGCACCTTTTTCAGGTGCTCTAAAAAGGTGAGTGATGTTTTTATGTTTAATGTTTTTGAACAACTAGATAAAAATGAAATTAAGTTCACTAAAAAAGAAATAGAAACCAAAGTTGCTATAATTGGAATAAGCTCGAGATTACCTAAATCAAATAACTTCAGGGATTTTTGGAGTAATTTGATAAATGGGGTTGATTGTATTGGAGAAATAGATAGCCAGAGAAAAAAGGATTGCGATTATTTTTTTGAGAATAAAGGTGTAGATACGAAAAAAATAAACTATCAGCAAATGGCTTTTGTAAACGATGTGGATAAATTTGATTACAAATATTTTAATATTCCTTATCAAGAAGCATCTTTGATGGACCCTCGTCAAAGGTTATTTTTAGAGTCAAGTATTCATGCATTATTGGATGCAGGATACCCAGAAAAAAAAGTTAATGGAAGTAATATTGGTGTATACGTTGGTAGCAGTAATAGTGATTCAATATATAATTATGATAAGGTTATATATGATTCATCTATTCGAAATCCTGTAAGTATTGTTAATAACCTTCCTTCAATGATTGCTAGTCGGGTTTCTTATTATTTGGATTTAAAAGGACCTAGTATGACTCTAGATACTTCTTGTTCCTCCTCTCTTGTAGCAGTTCACGAAGCATGTAAAGCTATAATTCATAATGAATGTGAGATGGCTATTGCAGGGGGATGTAACTTAAATCTTATTCCTCTTCAGCATGAAGTAAGGCTCGGCATTGAATCGAGTACTTTTAGAACGAGGGCTTATGACAATGACTCAGATGGAACAGGATTTGGAGAAGGTATTATTACATTTATTTTAAAACCTTTATTCAGTGCTTTAAGAGATAATGATAACATTTATTCTGTGATAGAAGGAAGTAGTGTTAGTAATCAAGGGTTTTCTTTTGGGGTTGCTACTCCAAGTATTGAAGGACAGGAAAACCTTATTTCAGAAAATATTAACAAGTCCAATATAGGTATCAATGACATTTCATTTATAGAAGGGCATGGAACAGGAACTGCAATCGGAGATGTAATAGAGATAGAAGCAATCAATCGTGCTTTCTCCGAAATTAACAAAAAAAATTATTTGCCTATGGGGTCTGTAAAAAATAATATAGGTCATTTATTAAGTGCGTCCGGAGCTGCTGGATTATTAAAAAGCGTGCTTGCATTAAAAAATCAAATGTATCCACCAACGATAAATTATAATACTCCTAATAAAAATATAGATTTTAGTAACTCACCTGTGTTTATTAATACTGAGAAAGTAGAGTTGCAAAAAAAAGAATTGCTGTTAGGATGTATAAGTTCATTTGGTATGAGCGGAACTAATTGCCATATGATTATTTCTAATTACGACAAAAAAAGAAATATTCCAAATGAGGATTTTTTAGAGCCTCAAATATTCACATTTTCGGCAAACGATTTGGATACTTTAACTTTTCTATTAAGTGATTTATATAATTTTCTTCTTGAAGAGAATCAGATGCTACTAAGTGATATTGGATATACATTGAATTGCAGAAGAGATCATTTAGCAAATAGAGTGGCTATAATAGCATCTTGTAAGGAAGATTTATTAGAAAAATTAAAAGAAGTATTAAACATGATTCAACAAGGAAATAAAGTTATTAAAGATAGTGAAATTTATTTTAACGTTAGTGATATAACCTCTAATGTAAAAGAATTGTCTTTAGGAGATGAGCCTCAAGACGATTTAAGGCAAATTTGCAGAAGGTATATTATGGGCGGTGAAATAAGTTGGGACATGTATTATAAAGAACATAATCAAGTTGTTTCTTTGCCTGTTTTCACCTTTAAGAAAACTCGGTGCTGGTATAGTGAAGAAAAAATAGACTTTGTCTTAAATGACGATGTTATTTTAAATGAACAAGAAAAAATTGTAGTTGAAACATGGGCAAAACTATTTGGTCTAAATAAAATAGACTTTTCTCAAGATATTTACCAAGCAGGTGGAGATTCCTTAAGTTTGGTAAGTATGTATCATGAAATTGAGTCGAAAATACCCAATATTTCATTAGAAGTGTTTATAGAAAAAGAAACATTAAACGAAATTCTAGATTACGTTAATGAATCATCACAAAAAAATAATGAAACAGATGAATTAATATTTGAAAAGAATAATTGTAAAGTTTATAAATTCTCGAATGGAATAAATAATTCAAACACGTATTTAATTTATAGTCCTCATAAGAATATCCTTATTGATTCTGGAGTTAGTTTAGAATATCTAACAGAGTTCTGTGAAAGATTGAAATTGAATCGAATAGATTATATTGTTCTTACACATGCTCACTTTGATCATACTTATTCTGCAAACGAAATAAAAGAAAAATTCAATTGTAATTTCATAATTCATGAAAGAGAAATAAATTTTGCGAAAGATATCATAAATAATGGACTTGCTCTTCTTGGGAAAAGTTTTAAATTTGAAAGCGGTGATATCCTAATTAAAGATAAATATACAGTTTTAAACATTGGGGATATTAGCCTCAAGATAATTCTCAGTCCGGGTCATACAACAGGTAGCGTATGCGTGCTTTATGACAAACTTTTATTTACAGGTGATACTATTTTTAAAGATAAGAAAGCAAAAATTGATAAAAAAACAGGAAATGAAGATTATTTAAAGAAATCCATTTCTTATTTAATTAATAATACTGAAGATAATACTATAATATGCCCTGGCCATGAAGATATTACAACAATTTCATTTGTGAAAAAAAGAATTTATGATTTTTGATTTTATTTTATGAGGTGTTTAGATGTGAAGTTGGTGATTAGTGACAGTGTTTCGGATTTTTTTGATAAGATTTCTTCTCTGCTTTTCTTAAAACACGAAGGATTCTTCAAAGATTATAGCAATAAAATGGGTATAAACTTAGATAATGAATATTTTGTATTAATAGATGATCTTAAACGAATAAAAGAGTTAGATAGTGAGTTTTTAAATTTTTATTTTGGCAGCTTTTGTGACTACAAAGATGTTAGGAATGCAAATATTTTTTGTTTAGCCACAACCTTTTTTAAAATACCGAAAATTTATACGAAAGATTTTTTTGAAATTATTGATCATTTGTCTGGAGTTACAGAAGATGAGATAAGAAAAAATATTTTAGAGTCTCTAATTTATTTACAAGGAGAGCTTAAAACCGAAACATCTACCCAACAGTATTTAAATGATAGGGAAAGTTTATTTGAGCTGCTTAATAATCTTAATATAAAGCCCGAATACAAGTGGATAATATTTAAGGTAATGAAATCTCCTAAAACTTATGTAGATCAATTTTGCAACAAATTAATGTTGGTGAATGGTTATCTTAACGAGGCGATTTATAATTTAATTAAATTTAGAGATGAGTGGATGAATCAATTAAAAAACATCAATATGGATTTTCCAAAAAAGATAATCAGTACGTTAAAAGGTAAGGAATACTTATCTTGTGATTATATTAATATATATCCAACACTTTTACCTTATACTGCAACTATTACGAAAAGTGAAGATAACATTTATGTTGGACTTGGTTATAAAGTTGATCAAATTTTTGAAAATACATTAGAGAAAGCAGAGATTAATCACATCATTGATTTTTTGAAGCTTTTATCAGATAAAAGTAAGTTCAAGATATTAATCTTACTTAGTCATAAAAAAATGTATGCTAATGAGATTGCCGAACAGCTAAATTTAACCAACGCAACGATTTCACACCATATGAGAATTTTGACATTGCAAGGTTTAGTTGAGAGTACGAGAAATCAAAATAAAACATACTATTATCTTAATTCTTCTAAATTTCACTCTCTTCTGAATGGTTTATTAGGGAAATTCAACTCTGCTTTAATTTTAGAGAAAGAGGAGTAAAATTAAGTGTATAAAACAGTATATGATTTTATAGTTGATGCGGAAAATCGAGATGATAAAGGAATTACATTTATAAATGGAACCGACAATGAAGTGTATATTTCTTATGCTCACTTATTTGAAAAATCCAGAAAAATATTAGGGTTTTTACAAAAAAAGGGTTTGAAAAAGAAAGATGAACTAATTATACAAATTGAGGATAATGAACAATTTATTAAAGTTTTTTGGGCGTGCATATTAGGTGGAATCATACCTATTCCTTTAAGTGTGGGGTATAATGAAGAGCATAAACAAAAAATACTTCGTATATGGAGTATTCTTAATAATCCTTATTGTATTTCTGATCAAAGAACATTACATTCACTTGAGAAAGTTGCGGATGCAGAAACTTATTCATCAATTGTAAAGCATTCAATTTATTTAGATGAAGTTAAGAATTCTAATGAAGTGGGTGAATTAATTTCCCCGGAACCAGAAGAAATTGCTTTTATTCAATTCTCTTCTGGTACAACTGGAAATCCTAAGGGTGTAATATTAACACATAAAAATCTTATTACCAATATATCAGCATTAAATGAGGCTTGGGAGACATCGGAATCCGATTCCTCACTAAGCTGGATGCCTTTAACTCATGATATGGGCCTCATTGCTATCCACTTAGCATCAACATATAAAAAAATTCAACAATATATAATTCCAACCTCCGTTTTTATCCGAAGACCGACTTTGTGGTTATTGAAAACACATCAACACCGTGTTACACAATTATACTCCCCTAACTTTGGATATAAGTTTTTGTTGGATAACTACAAAAAAAATCAAATCTATAACTGGGATTTAACTTGTGTTAGATTATTAGCTAATGGAGCAGAACCGATTTCTACTTCTTTGTGCCAGAGATTTTTAGAGGAAATGAAACAATTCGGTTTAAAATATGAAACCCTAAATACTGTATATGGTTTAGCTGAGGCTACAGTTGCTGTTAGTGTCCCAAAATTAGGAAACCCTTTTGTTCCTGTAACCCTTAATAGGGAAGCTTTAGAAATAGGTCAAAAAATTCAAAAAACTGTTGAAGAAGAAGAGGGAATAACTTTTGTTGAAGTTGGCCCAGCTGTACGTCATTGTTCTTTCCGTATATGTGATTCTAATAATTACATTCTGGATGATGATTTTATAGGTCATGTGCAAATAAAGGGGGAAAACGTAACGTCTGGGTATTACAATAATGAATCTGCTACCAAAGACGCTATAACAGCAGATGGATGGTTAAATACAGGAGACCTAGGGTTTATACATAATAATAGTTTGGTTATTACTGGAAGAACAAAAGATATCATTATAAAGAATGGCCAAAATTATTATTCACATGATATAGAGAGAGTAGCAGAGAATGTAAAGGATATTGAATTGGGTAATGTTGTGGCATGTGGGGTTCCGAATGAAACAAAGGCGGAAGAAGATCTTGTGATATTTGTAAAATGTAAGAAAAGTTATGATATTACAACAGCAGAGAAGGAATTGAAAAGAGAATTAACAAAACAATTGGGTTTGAATGTACATCAAGTTATACCTGTTAGGAAAATTTTTAAAACTACAAGCGGTAAAGTGCAACGTTCTAAAATGGCGGATTTTTATAAAGATTTAATTCTGTCTTGATTAAATTATACATTTGTTCGTATTTTATACTTTCTCTGTCGTGTATCTGAATTACCAGATATTTCATGTGAGAATTTGTTTGGAATTAGAAATACTATTGATATGACATTATCAATAGGAGGACCTGTTTATGGCAACAAGACAATCAGTAGATGAACATCTCCAAAGAAGCGAACAGGCGTATGAATTTGCGAATGAGCAATTTATAACCGCTTCAAAACAAGAGCATTATAATGATAATGAGTACAGTGAAGCGCAAATGATGCTTGAAAACGCGGTAAATGAATTAAACAAGCTGTCATTATCTGCGAATGATCAGCAGAGAGAACAGCTTTACCGAATGAGGCTGCAGCTGCAGACTTTGCAAAACAATATGATTTTGCAGCGTAATTTCGATTACTGACCGCGCTGTTTCAGATGGTGCAAAAAAACCTGCCGGAATCCCGGCGGGTTTTTTTGTATTTCTTTTCAAAAAAGAATTGACAATAAGGCGGAGTGTGTTTATTGTATTATGTGTACTACTTGACGTAATACACTACAAACACTCAAAAAATAAAAACGACATATAAATGCTGAGCAAAGGAAAGGAGAGCTTTCATGAAAAACAAAAGATCCGTAAAACAAGACGTGCCTCTTATTATCGCCGCTTCGGTTTTGGCCAGCAGTCTGTTTGTCATTCTTGTCGTCATCGGTTTTCAGTGGCAGAACATTTAAAGAAATCGAGCAGCTCGTAAAAGAAAGAAGGGAAGTAAATGATTCAAATCGACCCGAGAAGCTCAACTCCGATTTATGAGCAAATCATACAGCAATTGAAAGAGCTTTGTTTGAAAGGGATCATGAAGCCGGGGGATAAACTTCCTTCTGTAAGAGAATTGGCAACGATCATTATCGCCAATCCGAATACCGTCAGCAAAGCGTACAAGGAGCTTGAACGCGATGGCGTTATTGAAACGCTGCGGGGAAGAGGAACGTATATATCGGAGAATGCAAAAAAGACATTGGTTGAAGGGAAGATGACGATGATAAAAGAGCAATTGAAACAGCTCATCATCGATGCCCATTACGCGGGAGTTGAGCTGGAGAAGCTGCAGGAATGGATAAAGGAAATCAGCGCTGATGTGAAAGGAGGCACGGATCATGATTGAATTGCGCAATCTCTCAAAAACAATTGACGGTAAAGAAGTGCTCAAAGATATTTCACTCACTATCGGAAAAGGAGAAATTTTCGGGCTGCTAGGCCGAAACGGATCAGGGAAAACAACGCTGCTCCGGCTCATTCAGCAGATTCTCCTGCCGGACCAAGGGACGGTTTTATTTAATCAGGTGGAAATAAAGCGGCACCCAAAAGTAAAACAGAATATCATTTATATGCCTGTTGAAAATCCTTTTTATGACAAATATACATATAAACAGCTTGTTGCGATTGTAAGCAGAATTTATCCGAATTTTGATGTAACTTACGCCAATGAGCTGATGAACAGGTACAATATTCCGGAAACGAAGAAATACCGTGAACTATCAACAGGGCTGAAAAAACAGCTCGCGCTCGTCCTTGCCTTTGCTTCACGGCCGGCACTGATTCTTTTGGATGAACCGACGGACGGCATTGACGCCGTAACGCGTCACGACGTGCTTCAGCTTATGGTGGACGAAGTGGCTGAACGGGAAACGAGCATCCTGATTACCTCACATCGTTTAGAAGATATTGAGCGAATGTGCAACCGGATCGGATTTTTGGAAGGCAACCAGCTGACGAATGTGATGGATTTGGATGATATGAAGGAAGAATACATGAAAATCCAAATGGCGTTTGAAGAGGATGTCAACTTGATGATCAGAGAACAAAACATACCGATTCTCGACCATGCCGGTGTATTTTATACAGTGCTGATTCCGAAAAACGATGAGAAGAAAAAGGAATTTCTGCAAAAGTTGCGGCCGAAAGTATGGAACGAACTTCCTGTGAATTTAGAAGAAGTCTTCATCGCGAAGTTTGGGGGGAACCGGAGATGGTAGACAGGGGATTGCTGTACAGAGAATGGATGCAGAATCGAACTGTTCTCGTGATGGTCGGCATTTTTTTAGCGGCAGTTAATCCGTTTGAAGTATTAAATACCTATCTGGTCTACCAAGGCTGTCTGGATACCCACGGAGCATATTGTAAGTTTTATGTGAATTCTTTGGATAGCGGAATGCTGAACTTGAACTGGGCGCCCGGTGTGATCTTGGCGGTTTGCTTATTCGGACTGGAGCGTACGAAAGGAACGATTGATGCGCTGTTCAGTCTGCCTTATTCCCGCGCTCAGGTGTTTCACACCAAATTTTGGCTCGGAGCGGCGGTCATTGCCGGATTCCAAATCATCGGCTACGGGCTGGCTGAGCTGCTCATTCTTCTGTTAAAGCCTGAGCGCGTATATTTCTTCCATCATTACAGCGTCGGTGAGATCATTGTGAGTATTTTGGCTTTTGCATTGGTCGCGAGTGCAGGCTGCTTAACGGGCAATCCGTTCGCCCAGCTGTTAACGGCGTTTACTGTGTCGATAGCGCCTTACCTGATTATTACGTTGCCGCTGTCAAATGCGGAAGTCATTTTCGGGGTCGGCATGTATGAGCTGATGCCGTCAGAAGATGCTTATATAAAAGCATACCATTTTATTCAATATTTGAATCCGATTACGTACGTTGATACGGGTTGGGTATCTGCCAGCAAGTACATATTAATCATCCCGGCAGTGATGTGCATTGTATTTTATGCCATCGGGTACTTTTGCTATGTCAGACAGCCGGTGGAACGGAACGGCCGTTTTTTCCTCTGGAGACAGCTTGACCGCCCCGTTCAGATTGTGGTCATCATGATCGGCGTTCTCGGTTTTGGTCTCGCGGGGTACTCGACGGGACAGTCAATGACAGGATATGTGGCCGGGATGATTGTCGGGGGAGCGGTCGGATTTTTAGTCAGTTATTTTGTAATTTATAAAAAAGCAAAGCATGTGTAAGAGAGGAGAACCGGAATGATACCGCGGGGATTATTGTACACAGAATGGAAGAAAAATCAGTGGCTGTTTTTGTTGAGCGGTATTTTCTTAATAGCGGCAAACCCTTTTATGATTTATTACTACTATTTATCATACCAAGGACGTTTGAAGTATCTGGATCCGCAATATTGTGAATTTACCGTGAGTTATACGAATGGGTCGCTTCTTTCTTTCAGCTGGGTTGTGAGTGTCGTTATTGCTGTCTGCTTAATGGGCTTGGAACGGACCAAAGGAACGATGGATGCCTTGTTAAGCATGCCTTACAGCAGAGGCCAAATCTTTCAGACTAAATTCTGGCTTGGCGCAGCAGTCATTGTTGTTTCTCAGGCGATAGGCTACGGAGCGGCGTCATTGCTCATATCTTTGCTGAAACCGAGCCATACGTACGATTTTGATCATTTTTCAATCGGAATGATTGTCATCAGTTTTATGGCTTACGCCCTGTTAATGGCAGCCGGCGCATTAACGGGACATATATTCGCCCAGCTGTTAACTGCGTTTACAGTAACAGTTCTGCCCTTTTTACTCATCGGTCTGCCGGCCGCGAATCTGGAGGTTGTTTTCGATATTAGTGTAGGAAATCAATTCTCTTTCATCAGCAGCTATATCGAATCTCGTCTTTTTGTATTTATAACTCCTATTGGATATGTGTTTAACGACTGGATCAGAGAAAGAGATTTAGTCTTAATAATTCCGGCAGTGATGAGCCTCGTCTTTTATCTGATCGGTTATGTCAGCTTTCTGAAACATCCGAATGAACGGAACGGCAGATTCTTTCTTTGGAGAAAATTGGACCGCCCGGTGCAGATCTTGGTGATTGTGTTTGCCGTTATGGGGTTTGGTTTATTCGGATATGGAGTCACAAACACGATATTCGGCTATTTAGCCGGCGTGTTCTTCGGCGCTGTGATCGGTTTTTTTATCACTTATTTTACGGTTTACAGGAAAACAAAGCATATGTAAGTTTGTATGAAAATGTGTAGTTTGGGGGAAGGCAAGGTGCCGATTAACGGTTTGCTTTATAAAGAATGGAAGCAGCGGCAGACGCTGCTGCTTCTTACAGCGGGATTCTTATCTATTTTAGGCCCTTTGGCAATTATAAATGAGTATTTTCACTATAAGGATTGTTTGGGTGCGCTTCATCAATATTCAGGTTCAGTTTGTACATTCAGCATGAATTACAGCAATCAGAATTTGATTGGGCTGTACTTCATTCCTCCGGTTATGATGGGGCTTTTTCTGACAAGAGCGGGACGGGCTGAAAACATGTTTACATTGAGTCTGCCGTATTCGAGAAGCCGGATATTCCATACTAAGTTTTTGTTGGGAGCAGCCGTGTTAGCCGGCTCGCAGCTTGTTTCTTACGGATTATCTGACATATTGTTTCTTGCGCTTAAACCTGACGCTGTACATCATTTTCACTCATTCAGCGCCGGGATGCTGGTCATCAGCTTGATGATTTATGCATTAGTGACAGCCGCCGGCACGATAACAGGCAATTTAGCAGCACAGCTGATCACAGCGTTCATGGTCTCCGTTTTTCCGATCGTTGTCTTGATCATTTACCTGTTAAACGCTGAGTTCCTTTTTGGCAGCCAGGCTGTGCAGAATATTCATTTTCCTTGGAGCGGATTTCTGATCTATTTCATGCCTGCCGCTTACATCCATACACCATGGATGTATTACACGAAACATGCCTTGCTTATATCTGCGTTAATGGGATTTTGTTTCTATCTTTTCGGCTATGTGAATTTCCTGAAAATGCCGAGTGAGCGAAGCGGACATTTTATCTTGAACAAACATACAGAACGTATAATCCAAGGGCTGGTCATAGCGCTTAGCATGCTGGGAAGTGCGGGTGTATGCGGATATGCTTATAACGGTAACGGTTCATATACCGGTTACATATTCGGCATGCTGATCGGCGCGGTTATCGGGTTTTTCATCAGTTATTACTTCATCTATAAAAAAACGAAACAAATATAAAGGGGAGTGGTTTACGTGATAGAGGTGCAGCATATCGATCATTCATTTAAAATCGGCAGGAAAGGCAGAGAGAGTCAGGTTCCGGTGCTGAAGGACGTCTCTTTGACGGTTGAAAAAGGGGAGATCGCCTGTATCGTCGGGCGAAGCGGTTCCGGAAAATCGACGCTTCTGAATTTAATTTCCGGCTACATAGCGCCGACGAAGGGGCGTATCGTCATTAACGGCACTGATGTGACGGGCTTCAGTGAAAAGGAGTGGGCTCAGTTCCGCCTCGGGCATTTCGGCTTTATTTTTCAAAGCTTCCAGCTCATTCCGAGTCTGACAACCTATGAAAATGTTGAAATGCCGCTTGCCCTCAAAGGGATTAAACCGTCTGAACGGAAGCAGAAAGTCGCGGACATGCTGAAACGGGTCGGACTTGAGAATCATGCGAATCATTATCCGAATGAGCTGTCGGGCGGCCAGCAGCAGCGTGTCAGTATCGCAAGAGCGCTGATTTTAAATCCGTCGATCATTTTAGCAGATGAGCCGACGGGAAGCCTTGATTCAGAAACGGAACTTGAGGTGCTTTCATTAATTCAGCAGCTGAACCGGGAGCGCGGGATTACTTTTGTCATCATCACGCATGACGATGAAGTCGCTTCGATTGCGCACTCAAAATTCCAGCTGCATGACGGCGTATTAAAAGGGGGCGTTACTGTTGAGATTTAAGGATCAGGTTCACTTTATCAGAAGAAATATGAAAAAAAACCGCCTGCGTGTTTTCATGACTGTGCTTGCAACAACGATGGCATGTGCATTTTTGGTTGTGCTGGCCTCCGTCGGATTCGGCATTCAAAAAACGATAACAGACATAACCATGAGCCAGCAGATCGTAACGGAAATAAGAGTGCTCGGCCAAGAGAACGGAAAAGCCGTGAAGAAATCAAACTTGGAAAAATATAAGAATGTCAAGTCTGTCGTTGAAAGAACCGAAGTATATGAACCGAATAAAGCGTCATTGGATAACAGGACAAACGAAGGTTCAACGATCGTGTTAACAAATATGAAAGACGAAGTAAAAGCCAATATGGAGCTTGATCAGGGAAGAGTAGCCAAATCAGAAAATGAAATTGTGGTCGGTTATGATTTCGCGAAAAACCTATTGACGAAAAAAGAAGCTGAGGCTTACAACAAGGACTTAAAGGATCATCAAGACGATGTCTCAGATGTGAAAAAGCCAAAAGGCTACACGAAGGATCTGCTGAATAAAACCATACAGCTGAGCATTTCTAAGACGAACAATGATAGCGGAAAAACGGAAGGAACCAGAACATACGACTTTAAAATTGTCGGGATTACAAAAAAACCGTCCCAAGATTGGATGGAGGACACAAATATTTTTATCAGTGATCAATTCAAAAAGGATTTTTCGAAATTCTTAGATTTTAAAGGCGGAAATGCTGAAAAAAGCATAAAAGTCTACGCTGACAAATTTGACAATGTTGAACAGTTAACGAATGATTTGAGTGATGACGGTTATCAAGTCATGTCCGTCACAACCGAGCTGCAAGGCGTCAACACCTTTTTCCTCGTCTTTAAAATCGGCCTGATCTTTGTCGGCTTTATCGCCGTCGTCATTTCTGCCATCGGTATTTTCAATACGATGACGATGGCGGTTACGGAAAGAACGCAGGAAATCGGGATTATGAAAGCGATCGGCGCAAGCCCGTCCATTATCCGCAGAATGTTTTTGATGGAAAGCGCCTATATCGGGATACTAGGCTCTGTCATCGGGATTATCATTTCTTACGGAGTGAGTTTTGCCGTCAATCTGGCTGTGCCGGTTATCTTGAAAGCGGTAGGGGGAAATACCGGAGCTGAAGATCTTCATTATACCTTCTCCTATATACCGCTCAGCCTCGTGGTGATCGCAGTTGTCATTTGTGCGGGGGTCGCGGTGATTTCGGGTATGAATCCGGCACGGAAAGCGACAAAAACCAACGTTCTGACCGCATTAAGAAGAGAATTGTAAAGAGAAAAAACCGGCTGGACGCAACAGCCGGTTTTTCATCTATCTATCAGAAAAGGGCGGATACCATGTTTCACATTTTGTTAATAGAAGATGATAACACTTTGTTTCACGAGATGAAAGAAAGATTAACGGGCTGGTCATTTGCGGTGCACGGAATAAAGGATTTCAGCCGGATCATTCAGGAGTTTGCAGCAATCAAGCCTGATTTGGTGATCATTGATGTACAGCTGCCGAAATTTGACGGCTTTCACTGGTGCAGAATGATACGCTCTCAATCAAACGTACCGATTCTGTTTTTGTCCTCGCGCGACCATCCGGCAGATATGGTCATGTCGATGCAGCTCGGAGCGGATGATTTTATACAGAAGCCTTTTCATTTTGATGTGTTAATCGCGAAAATCCAGGCGGTATTCCGCCGCGTGCACCAATATGGCACAGAACCGGCGCTGATGAAAAGATGGTGCGGGGCGGTCATTGACACAGAAACCGGCACAGTCAGCCATAAAAACGGTTCGGTCGAACTGACCAAAAACGAAATGCTGATTTTAAAACTGCTGGCCGAGCAGAAAAATAAAATCGTCAGCCGCGAAGAACTCATCAGAAGCCTATGGAATGATGAACGTTTCGTCAGCGATAACACACTGACGGTGAATGTCAACCGGCTGCGGAAAAAGCTCGATCATTTAGGCATCGGGAAAATGATTGAAACCAAGGTGGGGCAGGGATACATCGCAAAGGAAGAAGACGGTCTTTATGATTAAATCATTTCTGCTCGAAAGAAAAAGCTGGATCGCGATGTTTCTTTTTCAGCAGGCTGTGCTCCTTTTTGCGGCATATATTGATCCGTCTATTCCGTTTCTTTCAGTGCTGTATTTTGTTTACCTGTCGCTTCTTGTGTTTCTTGTTTTTCTCTTGTTCCGCTATCGGAAAGAGACAGCTTTTTATAAAAGCTTAAAAGATTGGGACGCTGATTTAGATATTTCCGGTCTTAAAACGCCCGACAGTCCGTTTGAGTCGATCATTGAAGAAAGCATTGAAGAACAAACAGAGCTATTAAGAAGTAGCTCACTTCATATGCAGGCGGCATCAGAGCATGAGAAGGATGAGCTGATGTCGTGGATTCACGAAGTCAAAACACCGCTGACAGCGATGCATCTCATGATCGAGCGCCTTGATGAACAGCCGCTGAAAGCCCCTTTGCATTATGAATGGCTGCGGATTCACCATCTCCTCGACCAGCAGCTTCATCAGAAACGATTGTCCTTTATCGAAAATGATTTATCGTTCCAGCGCATTCAGCTCCGCCCGCTCGTTTTCAAAGAAATTAAAAATCTGCAATCATGGTGTATACAAAAAGGAATCGGATTTGACATTCAGCTTGAGGCACCGGACGTTCTCAGTGACGGAAAATGGCTTTCCTTCATTATCAGACAGCTGTTAAGCAATGCCGTCAAATACAGTGAAGCGGATGATATAACCGTAAAAAGCTATGAACTAAACGGCCGGGTGCATGTGGATATCAAAGACCGCGGCATCGGCATCAAGCCTAAAGATCTTCCGCGCATTTTTGAAAAGGGGTTTACTTCCACGCGGATGAGCCGTGATCACGCGTCAACGGGAATGGGTCTGTATTTGGCTCAAAAAGTTGCGGCTCCGCTTCACATCCAGATCAGCGTGCGATCAGAGCCGAAACGAGGCACGGTTTTCACCTTGGTATTTCCGAAACAAAACGACGCCGTCAGCATGTTCAGCGTGTGACAAAAGTGTCACATGCTTTTCTCTTTTGTTCGCTTAATCAAACGAAAAAAACGGCTTTTGTTTTTAAAATGAAGATAACCAATGTAAAAGGAGAATCGTAACTGATGATTTTAGAAGCAGGCAATATTCGAAAAAACTACGGAAATAAGCTGAATAAGCAGGAGGTGCTGAAAGGAATTGATCTTCAGATCCAAAAAGGGGAATTTGTCAGCATTATGGGCCCGTCAGGATCAGGGAAAACCACTCTTTTAAATGTGCTATCTTCCATTGATAAAGTGAGCGCGGGCACGATCAGACTGAATGAGACGGAGATCACATCCATGAAAGAAAAACAGCTTGCCGAATTCAGAAAACGGCACCTCGGTTTTATCTTTCAGGATTATAATTTATTGGATACGCTGACCGTGAAAGAAAACATACTCCTGCCGTTATCCATTACGAAAATGCCTAAAAAAGAGGCGGACCGGCGATTTGCCGAGACGGCAGAGGAGCTTGGCATCTATGAGTTGAGAGATAAGTATCCGAGTGAAATTTCCGGCGGACAAAAACAGCGGACGTCTGCCGCGAGAGCTGTTATTCACGAGCCGGGCATTATTTTTGCTGATGAGCCGACGGGAGCGCTTGATTCTAAAGCCGCCTCCGACTTGCTGAATAAACTCAGCCGCCTGAATCAAAAACGCCGCGCTACCATTGTGATGGTGACGCATGATCCGGTTGCCGCCAGCTATTCCGGCCGTGTGGTTTTCATTAAAGACGGCCGCGTGTATACACAGCTGAATAAAGGCGGCCAGGACAGACCGGACTTTTTTCATGATATTATGAAAACGCAAGGTGTATTGGGCGGGGTTCAGGCATGAGCATTCATCATTTAATCTTCCAGAACCTGAAAAAGAATATGAAAAACTATTACCTTTACGTTTTTGCGCTGGTGTTCAGCGCGGCCCTTTATTTCGCGTTTGTCACGATGCAATACGATCCGGCGCTTGATGAAATGAAAAGCTCCATAAAAGGGGCGGCGGCAATCCGGGCCGCCTCCATACTGCTTGTGGCGATCGTCTCGGTATTTCTTTTATACGCCAACACCATTTTTATCAAACGCCGCGGCCGGGAAATCGGCTTATTCCGATTAATCGGCATGACGAAAATGCATATTTTCCGCATACTCAGCACAGAAAACTTCATTTTGTATTTCGGATCGATATGGATCGGTATTTTTGCCGGCTTTTCTCTCTCGAAATTATGTATGATGATGCTGTTTCATACAGTCGGTGTGAAAGCCTCTGTCTCACTGTTTTTTTCAAGCAAGGCGCTCGTTCAGACGTTAATTGTGTTCGGGGCAATTTATGTGCTGATTATGATGATGAATTACCTATTTATTAAACGGCAAAGCATTTTGTCTTTATTTAAAACCGCGTCATCGTCAGAAAGCAGTATAAGACGGCTCTCTTGGGTGCAGATGACAATCGGCGTTGTCGGTATTGCGGCCATTATCGCCGGCTATGCCGTGTCCGCAGATTTATTCGGAGGCAGTTTTACAACCATGAATGAACTGTTTTCGGCAATGGTGTTTATTCTCGGCTCGGTCATTATCGGAACCTATCTGTTTTATAAAGGTTCGGTCAGCTTTCTGGCAAATCTCATCCGGAAATCAAAAGGCGGGTATCTGAATGTCAGTGAAGTGCTGTCTTTGTCATCCATCATGTTCCGAATGAAGTCAAACGCCGTGCTGCTGACGATTATTACGACGCTTTCGGCACTGGCAATCGGTTTGCTGTCTTTAAGCTATATCTCGTACTACTCCGCGGAAAAATCGGCTGAGCAAAATACAGCCGCGGACTTTGCGTTTGATAACCAAAAGGAGACTGACTCATTTACCGCTTTATTGAAGAAAAACGGAATTGAACACAAAGTAAAAACAATCAAGACCATTCAAGCCGGTGTCAATATGAAGAATATCGTAAACGGCGATATGAAAAGCTTCAAACAAGACCCGTCCAGCTTGGCGCTGCCGATTATAAGCGAGAAAGACGCAGAAGGGACGGAGCTTTCTGACGGAGAAGCCGTGTTTACCGGATATAATGATATGATGAAAAGATTTCTCGACTTGAAAACGTCAGGTTCCATTGATATAAACGGCAAAACGGATAAAATACCGCTGGCGTATAAGGGCTTGAAGAACGACTTCCTCCTGTCATATACATTTACAAGCGGAGGGCTGCCGACCGTTATCGTCACGCAGCACGTATTTGACAGGATCGAGAAAGATATCGATCCGTCCATTCAGGGAAAATCAAATCGGTTCTTCGGCATTACACTCAAACGAGAAGAGGACATCCAAAAAGCTGATGGTTTGTTTCAGGCGCAGCACTATTCAGACGGCGCGCTTTCACAATTTGAAACGGCTGACACGCAAAAGAAAAACATGGGGCTGATCATGTTTATTGTCGGCTTTTTGGGATTAACCTTTCTGATCACCTCAGGCTGTATCCTTTATTTTAAACAAATGGGCGAGTGTGAGGATGAGAAGGCTGATTACACGATATTGCGGAAGCTCGGCTTCACAACGGGAGATCTGCTGAAAGGCATCCGCCGGAAGCAGGCGTATCATTTCGGCATTCCGCTCGTTCTCGGGCTGTTCCACAGCTATTTTGCCATTCAGTCAGGGTGGTTTTTATTCGGAACGGAAGTATGGACGCCGATGATTATCGTCATGGCGCTGTATACGCTGCTGTACTCCATTTTCGGCATGCTGTCGGTGCTTTATTATAAAAAGGTCATTCGGTCCGCATTGTAAAACAGGTTGAGGAGCCCCGCTGTGCGGGGCTTTTTTCTGCATGAATAGAAAAAAGCGATTTTTAAAAGAATAGACATACGTCATTTTTTCGCGCGGGGGAGCCTTATGCAGAAGTATTTTCAATTGAAATCTGAAACAGGGGCTTTTCATCTTTTTTCCAAGGAACACATTTTCACGCTGTTGATCATCGGATTGCTGGGGGCGGGCGTGATCGTATTCCGGAAAACGCTCCATCACGGCCGGCCGAATCGCGTTTTCCGATATGTGCTGTTCATTCTTCTAGCCGTGTCGCAGATCAGCTATCATATATGGCTGCTCTGGCATCATGCCTGGTCGCTGAAAATATCTCTGCCGCTGCAGCTGAGCGACCTTTCCGTCTATTTGGCGATGCTGATGGTCATGACAAAAAGCAAAAAGCTGTTCTCCTTTCTCTATTTTGCCGGCTTGGGCAGCGCCATACAAGCGATGGCCACACCTGATTTAGGGGCGTATTCTTTCCCTCATTTTCGGTACATCGTATTTTTCATCTCGCACGGCTGTGTGTTTCTAGCCTGTCTGTTTATGGCCGGTGCCCAAAAGTACAGGCCGTCGGTGCGCGCGCTCTGGGTGTCATTGCTGATCGTAAATCTGTACGGGGCGTGTGTCTTTTTGATTGACCATGTGCTGAATGCAAACTACCTCTATTTAATGAAAAAACCGAAGACCGCTTCGCTTCTGAATGTTCTCGGCCCTTGGCCGTGGTATCTTCTTTCAATGGAAGCGGCGGTGATGCTGAGCTTTTTCATTCTGTATATTCCGTTTTGGCTGCTGAGGAAAAGAGCATGAAGCCCGCTTATGTTTGTGAAGCCGATCATTTGGAATTTTTTCAACATTCCGGCATTATTTTTTTCAGATTCTGATGTTGTAAAAAGACGTCCGCGGCGATAAAATGAATCTGCTATGATAATGGGATCGATACGGAGCTGCAGCTTGCGGTTTCCGTTTTTTCATGGGTTTTTTTATAGAGAAAGGGGGATCGGTATGCCGCGCGCTTTGAAGATATTAATTATCGGAATGTTTATCAATGTGACGGGCGCATCTTTTTTGTGGCCGCTGAATACGATCTATATTCATAATCATTTAGGGAAATCGCTGACTGTCGCGGGGGTTGTTCTGATGCTGAATTCCGGAGCCAGTGTGGCGGGGAATTTATGCGGCGGATTTTTGTTTGATAAAATCGGCGGATTCAAATCCATTATGCTGGGCATTATCATCACCTTGGCAAGTCTTCTCGGACTCGTTCTGTTTCACCAGTGGCCCGTTTATATTTGGCTGCTCGTCATTGTCGGGTTCGGTTCCGGCATCGTGTTTCCGGCCAGCTACGCCATGGCGGGAGCGGTCTGGAAAGAGGGCGGACGGAGAGCTTTTAATGCGATTTATGTAGCTCAGAACGCAGGTGTCGCGGTCGGTTCAGCACTCGGCGGAATGGTTGCGGCGTACTCGTTTACGTACGTGTTTTTAGCCAATGCTTTGCTGTATGTGCTGTTTTTCCTTATCGTATTTTTCGGGTTTCGAAATATTAAAACCGGAAATGCGGGCCAGGTCTCTGTACTGGACTACGAGCCTGTCAGCAGCAGAACGAAATTTACGGCGCTTCTTATACTGAGCGGCGGGTATGTTCTCGGGTGGATTGCCTATTCGCAGTGGTCCACAACCGTTGCGTCACATACTCAAAGCATCGGTATGCCGCTTTCATTATACAGTGTGCTCTGGACCGTAAACGGAATACTGATTGTCGCCGGACAGCCGCTTATAGGTGCTGTTCTGAAAAAATGGTCCGGTGCGTTAAAAACGCAGATGGTCATCGGCTTTTGTATTTTTATCGTCTCGTTCGGCGTGCTCCTTGGCGCCAAGCACTTTCCGATGTACCTTACCGCGATGGTGATTTTAACGATCGGAGAAATGCTTGTCTGGCCTGCCGTGCCTACTATTGCCAATCAGCTTGCGCCTAAGGGGAAAGAAGGGTTTTACCAAGGGTTCGTCAACAGTGCGGCGACGGGCGGCAGAATGATCGGGCCGCTCCTTGGCGGCGTGCTGGTTGATCAATACGGCATGAGCGTGCTGCTTTTGTTCCTGATGGCGCTTCTTGTCGTCAGCATCCTAGCGACGGTGCTGTATGACAAACGTCTGAAAACCGTTAATAAACAAAACGTCCAAGTGCGATGACGACATAAAAAATCCCGCTGTTTCGGCGGGATTTTTTGATTATAAGAGCGGAAGCACGTTGACGGCGTCCTTAACATTTAAATATGTCTTTAATGAAGTAAAGCTGGCATCAAGCTGATTCATTTTCATGGCAAGGGAAGGCTTGATACCGGTGATGATCAATTCTGTGCCAATTAAATTAAGCAGATGATGCAATTTGAAAATCCGGTCTGCGGTCTGTTCGTTTACCTCAGCTAAACCTGATAAGTCTATAATTAAGTAATCATCTTTAGATGCGGTTAATATGTCTGTCAAAGTTGTCACAATGGAATCAAATCGTTCTTCTGTTAAATTCCCCACTAACGGCATGGCGGAGATCCCGTTTCGAATCGGAACGATCGGCGTTGACAGCGTCGCAATTTCTCCGAGGGAATCCTCAAGAAGCTTTTCGTACTCTTTCTGCTCTGTGATGTCTTTTTGAAAACCGACAAAATAGAGCTTGTCTTCAACATAAAGAGGATCAATATTGAGTTCATTCCAAAACGGGGTGCCGTCTTTTTTTACATTTTTCAGCCGCACCGTGATCTTTTCTTTATGTTTTAGGCCTTTTCTTATTTTCGCGACTTGTTTTCGGTCGGTTTCTTTTCCTTGCAGAAATCTGCAGTTCTTACCTAATATCTCTTCGGAAGAATAGCCTGTCATATCCATAAATCCCTGATTCGTATAAATGATGGGATTGTCCTCAAGAGAGGGGTCTGTAATCACCACGCCGATGCGTGCGTGATCAAGCGCCTTTTTGATAAGCTCCAGCTGCTCCAGATTTCCGAGTACATTTGAGTCAGCCATATAAAACCCCCTTTTGGCCGTAAAGCTGCGCACTTTTTTCAGCCATTGTTTCTCCCCTTTTTAAATGAATCTACAGTAACCGTAGCATAACACATGTTCTGTTTCAAGCAGCCGCAGTTTGCAATTTGTCATTCGGGCTTGTCCTCATATACACTGAATATATAAGGGGAAGGCACATCATCGCTAAGTAAGTGACTAGGTCATTGTCACTGGGTGAAAAATGAATCTAATGCATCAAGCTTACCGATCATGTGTTCACATATAATGGAAGAAACAAGCTTTTTACTTTCCTGCTCATTCGCCGGTATGTAGATATCGAAAATCATCGTATTCGTAAGGGGGCTGGATGGCCTGAAGTCGCTTTACTAAATAAGGGCTTTAGGAAGGTGATGAAGATGCTGCATCAGGTAATTATTGCTTGTGTAATTGGAGGAATCATGGGGGTTCTCGGTCATGTGAAAAAAAGAGGCAGGCTGGAGAAACCCAGAATGACAAAGCGGTTTATCTATCTCGGTTTTTTGGAAGATGGTTTTATCGGAATGGCTGCTTCCATCTTACTTGTCTTATCCGCTGACCCCGATTCAGGAATTCAACTCGTCATCTTATCCATAATCGCAGGCTACGGCGGAGAAGCTGTTCTCAGGAGCTTTGATTTTGTCAGGGAACAAAACAGTGATTCGGCCGAAGCAAAACCACACCAGCAAAAAAATCCTCCATCAAAATAATATCCCCGCTCATGACCCGTTCTGGGTACATTCCCATTGTATACAAACCTGCTTGCACTTATGAACAGAATTCTATAAAATACAGGTAAGATTACGGTAGCGATAAGAACAGTGAAGAGGAGCAGTAAGAAGCAGATTTTGCAGTCAGAGAGTTGACGGCCGGTGCAAGTCAATCAAGTCTGTTTCCGAACTCGCCTCAGAGTTGCAGCGGCAAAACCGCTGACGCATAACTGCGTTAAAAGTATCAAGTGAGTGCGGCTTAAAACCGCGCTAACGAGGGTGGTACCGCGGGAAACAAAAATCTCTCGTCCCTTTTTGGGATGAGGGAGTTTTTTTTAGTTTTAGAATAATCTGAATATCATCTTCCTTATCCCGTCAATACTTGGACTACATACGCCGTATTCAATCAGAAGGAGGTTTTTGCGTTGAGTTTTCAGCACGAAAAAATAGAAAAGAAATGGCAGAATTACTGGTTGAAGCATAAAACGTTCGCCGTCAGCGAAGAGAGTGACAAGCCGAAGTTTTACGCGCTTGACATGTTCCCGTATCCTTCAGGAGCCGGCCTTCATGTCGGGCATCCGGAAGGCTATACGGCAACCGATATTCTTTCACGCATGAGACGCATGCAAGGGTACAACGTGCTTCATCCGATGGGATGGGACGCGTTCGGGCTTCCCGCCGAGCAATACGCGCTTGACACGGGGAATGATCCGGCTGAGTTTACGAAACACAATATCGATAATTTCCGCCGCCAGATCCAATCGCTCGGTTTTTCATATGATTGGGACCGTGAAATCAATACGACGGATCCTGACTACTACAAGTGGACGCAGTGGATCTTCACCAAGCTGTATGAAAAAGGTCTCGCTTATGTAGACGAAGTGCCGGTCAACTGGTGCCCGGCACTCGGAACGGTGCTTGCGAACGAAGAAGTCATTGACGGCAAAAGCGAGCGGGGCGGCCATCCGGTTGAACGCCGCCCGATGAGACAATGGATGCTGAAAATCACTGCTTATGCGGACAGGCTTCTTGAAGATTTAGAAGAGCTTGACTGGCCTGAAAGCATTAAAGACATGCAGCGCAACTGGATCGGACGCTCAGAAGGCGCAAACGTCCATTTCGCGATCGACGGCACTGACGACACATTCACGGTGTTTACGACAAGACCGGACACGCTGTTCGGCGCGGCTTATGCCGTGCTGGCTCCAGAGCATGAGCTTGTGGAGGCCATCACGACGGCTGAACAAAGAGAAGCAGTAGACGCTTATATTAAAGAAGTTCAGGCGAAAAGTGACCTGGAACGGACGGATCTTGCGAAAACAAAAACGGGTGTCTTCACGGGCGCATATGCGGTAAACCCGGCAAACGGGGAAAAGCTGCCGATCTGGATAGCTGATTATGTCCTCGCTTCTTACGGAACGGGTGCTGTAATGGCCGTGCCGGCGCATGATGAACGCGATTTTGAATTCGCCAAAGTGTTCAGCCTGCCTGTCAAAGAAGTCGTAAAAGGCGGAAACACGGAAGAGGAAGCGTACACGGGAGACGGAGAACATATCAATTCCGGCTTTCTGAACGGACTGAATAAAGCGGAAGCGATTGAAAAAATGATCGCCTGGCTTGAAGAAACGAAAAACGGTGAGAAAAAAGTGACATACCGTCTGCGTGATTGGCTGTTCAGCCGCCAGCGCTATTGGGGCGAGCCGATTCCGGTCATTCATTGGGAAGACGGCATTTCAACAGCCGTTCCGGCAGAAGAGCTGCCGCTGATTCTGCCGAAAACCGATGAGATCAAACCGAGCGGAACAGGTGAATCACCGCTTGCCAACATTAAAGAGTGGGTAGAGGTCACTGATCCTGAAACGGGCAGAAAAGGCAGAAGAGAAACGAACACGATGCCGCAATGGGCGGGAAGCTGCTGGTATTTCCTTCGCTTTATCGACCCGAAAAATCCGGATCAGCTCGCTTCACCTGAGAAACTGGATAAATGGCTGCCTGTCGATATTTACATCGGAGGAGCGGAGCATGCCGTGCTTCACCTTCTGTACGCGCGTTTCTGGCATAAATTCCTCTATGATATCGGTGTCGTACCGACGAAAGAACCGTTCCAAAAGCTGTATAACCAAGGAATGATTCTCGGGGAAAATAATGAAAAAATGAGTAAATCCCGCGGAAATGTCGTTAATCCGGATGAAATTGTGGCGTCTCACGGAGCAGATACGCTCCGCCTGTACGAAATGTTTATGGGGCCTCTTGACGCATCTATCGCCTGGTCTGAATCAGGTCTTGACGGAGCGCGCCGCTTCCTTGACCGTGTATGGCGTTTGTTTATCGAGGAAAACGGCGAGCTGACGGGCAAAGTGACAGAAGGCGCGGGCGAGACTCTTGAGCGCGTCTATCATGAAACGGTTATGAAGGTGACTGAAAACTACGAAGCTCTTCGCTTTAATACGGGTATCTCTCAGCTGATGGTCTTCATTAATGAAGCCTACAAAGCGAATGAACTTCCGAGAGAATATGTCGAAGGCTTTGTGAAGCTGCTTTCTCCTGTTGCGCCGCATTTGGCGGAAGAACTGTGGGAAAAACTCGGCCACGAAGGTTCGATTGCATACGAAGCCTGGCCTGCTTATGACGAATCAAAACTGGTGGATGATGAAGTGGAAATCGTCGTCCAGCTGAACGGAAAAGTAAAAGCGAAATTAATGGTTCCGGCTGATGCTGATAAAGCAGCATTAGAACAGCTCGCACAAGCTGACGAAAAAGTAAAAGAGCAGCTTGAAGGAAAAACGATCCGAAAAATCATTGCCGTACCGGGCAAGCTTGTCAATATCGTCGCAAACTGACCGGACGAAGCCCCTCTCCTGCAGAGAGGGGCTTTTTTATCAGGCCTCTATCATAGAAATCGCACCGCGGGCTTTGGTATACTTACACCATAAAGATGAATGGGAGTGTCACATATTGAAAATAAATGAAATCAGCACAGCCGCACTTGAAGAAAAATTAAAAGCGGGAGAAGAGCTGTATCTGATTGATGTCAGAGAAGATGAAGAAGTCGCCGAAGGAATGATTCCGCAGGCTGTTCATATCCGCATGGGGGACATCCCAGAAAAGATGGATGCGTTAGACAAGGACAAGGAATATGTATTTATCTGCCGTTCCGGAAAAAGAAGCATGAACGTTTGTATGTATTTACATGAGCAAGGCTTCCGTACGGTTAATGTTGAAGGCGGAATGCTGGAATGGGAAGGCGAAACAAAGCCGAAGAAATAACGTTTTGAAGTGAAAGAAGAAAAGGGATGCACGTCTTTTCTTCTTTTTTTATAGAAAAAAACGGGAGGCGATCAGGTGAAACCGGTCATACGCGCTATGAAAGCAAGTGATATCAAACAGGTCCGGCAAATCGCGGAACGAAGCTGGCATCATACGTATGAAGGGATTATCCCCAGACACATTCAGGATCAGTTTCTCGAATCCGCCTATCAGGATGAGATGATGGAACGCCGGCTTCGTCATTCACTGTTCCTTGTGGCAGAAGAAAAAGAGGGAAAACATCTCGGTTTTGCAAATGCCACCCCGGTTCAAAAAGACGGGAAAGCGGAGCTCGCCGCCATTTATATTGATCCGGATTGTCAGGGAAGCGGGATAGGCACGGCACTTCTTAAAGAATGCATCAGACAGTCCGGCGGGATAAAAGAGCTTTATGTCCATGCAGAAAAAGAGAATGGCCACGCCTTGTCCTTTTATCAGGCTAAAGGATTTCAATGGGTATGTGAATTTGAAGAAGACTTTAAAGGACACACCTTACAGACGGTCAAACTGGTGCTGAACATATAAAGCCGTCCGGCCCCCTCAAGGGCCGGATCGCGTAGATCAATGATAAGCCGGAAGCCAGTCTTTGTGCGCTTCAAATAAGTCATCGCACAAAGATATGATGTCATTCATGGAAAGCTCGGCGCTCGTATGCGGATCAAGCATCGCCGCCTGATAGACAGCTTCCTTTTTTAAAGTGACGGCCGCTTCAATGGTTAAAAGCTGTGTGTTGATGTTCGTTCTGTTGAGCGCCGCGAGCTGTTCCGGAAGTTCGCCTGAATAGCACGGCATCATTTGGTTTTTGACGGCGGCGCACGGCACTTCTACGATCGCTTTCGCCGGCAGATTCGGTATCAGCCCCGTATTCAGCACATTGCCGCTGAACATAAACGGATGCCCCGTCTCCATCGCTTCTATAATTCTCGAACCGTATTCTTTCGAGCGTTCATGCGTCAGGTTTTGATTGTTGATGATGCCGTCTCTCATCGTTTCCCAATTTTTGATTTGTTCTGTGCATCTCCTCGGATATTCATCAAGCGGAATTTGGAGTTCGTCTATCAACTCCGGATATCGGCTTTTTATAAAATACGGGTGATATTCGGCATTATGCTCAGATGATTCCGTGACGTAGCAGCCGAACTTATCCATCAGCTCAAATCGAACCATGTCTTTATGTTTCGTCTTTTGCTTTTCACGGGCACGTCTTTTAATTTCCGGATATAGATCAATTCCGTCTTTTTTGATCTCCAAGAGCCAAGCCATGTGGTTGATGCCGGCAATGCGTTCTTCCGTACCTTCGTGATCCATGCCGAGTGAGTCAAACAGATCTTTCGTACAGACCTGCACGCTGTGGCACAGGCCGACCGTTTGCACATTTGTATGTCTGAGCATCGCGCCGGTCAGAGAAGCCATCGGATTTGTATAGTTTAACAGCCATGCATCCGGACAGACTTCCTCCATGTCTTTTGCGATATCAAATAAAACGGGGATGGTGCGGAGGGAGCGGAAAATGCCGCCTATTCCGACAGTATCGGCGATCGTCTGGCGGAGGCCGTACCGCTTCGGAATGTCAAAGTCGATGACCGTTGCGGGTTTATAGCCGCCGACCTGAATGGCATTTATCACATAGCCGGCGTGTTTAAGCGCCTGTTTTCGGTCATCGTAAGAGATGATAGAAACGCTTGTATTATATCGGTCTCTCATATTTTCAAGCATGAGCTGGGATTCTTTCAGCCGCACAGCATCAATATCATAAAGCGCGAATTCAAATCCGTTTAAAGCTTCAGTCAGTAAACAGTCTCCCAGCACATTTTTTGCGAAAATCGTGCTTCCGGCTCCGATAAACGTAATTTTCTTCAACAGAAAAGCCTCCCTTTTCTTTTCAGCCTTTAACCGCCCCGGAGGACAGCCCTGCAATAAAATATTTTTGAAGCGCCAAAAACAAAATGACCATCGGCAGCATCGCCATAATCGCGGCTGCGGCGACTAAGTGAAGATTGTTCGCATTTTCGCCGAAAAATCCCGCCATAGCCACGGTCAATGTCTGCACCTTTTGATCTTGTAAAAAGAAAATCGCAAATTGGTAATCATTCCAGATAAACACGCAGGAAATGATGCAGACTGTTGCGGTAATCGGTTTCAACAAGGGAAACACGATCGTATAGAAAGTCCTGATCAATCCCGCGCCGTCCATCCGGGCCGCTTCCTCAAGCTCTTTCGGAATGGAAGAGCGGATAAACCCTGAATATAAGAAAACGGTCAGCGGCATATATGCAGCCGTATTAATGAGAATGGCTGCGGCATGCGTATTGATCAGCCCCGCATCAGCGACCATCTTGTATAAAGGAACCATGGAAGTCAAAGGCGGGATAATCATAATTGAAATCAAAAGACCGAAGACGATTTTATTCAGCTTCGTATTTCTTCTTGCAAGCGGATATGCGGCAAGCGAACCCATGAAAATTAACAAAGCGGCGGAAACGGCCGTAATGATGATCGTGTTCAGAAAGGATTGCCCGAGAGAGGCCCGCTCCCATGCTTCACGAAAATTCTGAAAAGAAAAAGCGGAAGGCAGCGACCATTTTGAACTGTAGTCTCCTTTTGCTTTTAAGGACGTGGTCAGCAGAATGTAAAAGGGGACAATATGAACGCATGAGATGACGGCAGCCAACAGGGTAAAGATCCGCATTCGGGCTGTTTTCATGACATTTCCGTCTCCTTTCGCTTGAAATACACGAGAGCCGTAAAGCTGATGACGAGAATAATGACGGACATAAACACACCTTGGGCGGCGGCATATCCCGCATCCTGCCGTTTAAAATATAAATCATACATAAACGTCGACATTGATTGAGAAGAATTGCCCGGCCCGCCTGCGGTCAGCGCGAAAATGACATCAAACAGTTTCAGCCCCCCGATGATATTGATGATCATATTGATTGTGACAGCCGGCATCAATAAAGGCAGGGTAATGGTGAAAAACGGCTGAAGACCGCCCGCGCCATCCATTTTTGCCGCTTCGTAATAATCTTTCGGAATACTTTGCAGCCCTGCCAAATACACAATCATCGCAATGCCTGCGTATTGATAGGTGTTAATCATGACGATAATCCAAGGGTTCGCCGACGGACTTGCCAGGGCATTGACAGAACCGGCTCCCAGCGCGCCAAGCACATCATTCAGCGCGCCCCCGTCATATGAGAAAATAAAATACCAAATGTATCCCATAATCAGCGGACTGATAATGACGGGCAGGTAGACGATCGTTCTTGTGATCGCCTTCATTTTTAAGCTCTGATTCAAAAGCAAAGCATATAAAAGTCCGAGCATATTCTGAAAAAAAGTGCTTCCGAGTCCGTAAAGCAAAGTGTTTTTCACAACGAGCCACGTGTCCGGGTCTGTAAAAAGCCTTTTATATTGAGTGATACCCACCCACTGATATGTCTGCGAAAAACCGTTCCAGTTTGTAAATGTGATAAAAGCGCCTTTGACAAACGGAAAAATCATAAAAATAAAAACCGTGGCAAGAGCAGGGACGTACATCCACCATAGTGACGCGGGTTTTACAGGTTTCTTATTTTGATATCCGGCGTTTTCTCTTGCAAGATTACTCATTCTTTTTCAGCTCCTTGTGAATCAGACTGAAGACGGAGCCGTTTATATTCTCTGCCGAGTTTCGCCGAAATTTCAGCAGGAGTTAAAATATCAGCCATCAGCTCCTGTCCGGCTGTTCCCATCACATCCCACATTCCGTTCGGCAAATAAAGGCGGTCGAAATAAGGCTGTACCTTAATATGCTGATAGCGCTTATAGTCATTTGCATAGAAAATGTCTGTTTGCACATTCACTAATCCGGCCGGGAGCGAGGTCGCTTCGGCAATTGATTTTGCGTTTTCGGGACGGGCCATAAATGCGATAAACTGTTTCGCTTCTTCAAGCCGCGGGGAATCCATGGATGCCGCAAGCGTATAACGTTCGCCCCCGATCCATACCGGTGCGTCTCCCTTGTGGATAGCCGGGGTCGGTATGATGCCGACTTTTACCTTCGGATTGATTTGCGCAACATCTTGGCCGAGGGTGCCCCCCTGCAGCGTAAAGGCGATTTTGTTTTGCGCCATCAGTTCGATGAGCTGGGACCGTTTTGCCGTCACGGCATCTATATTGAGCAGGTTTTCCTTTTGCATCTCTTTCAGTTTGTCAGATAAATAGGTGAAGTGTGTCCAGCGGAAGGTTCCGTTTAACAGCTGTTTTTTGTAACGGTGAGCGGGATCTGTGATGAGAAGCGGTGCGGCGAATTGATCGTAATATTGGGCAAATGAACTTTTTTCATAACCGGCAAACCAGAAGGGGGTGACTGTTCCGCCGCTTTTTTCTTTAATCTGTCTCAGTGCCTTCATCAAATCATCCATCGTTTCCGGCGGTTTAATGCCGTACTTTTCCAACAACGTACGGTTGTAGGCCAGTCCGTCCTTTGCCTGATTCAGAGGGAAGGCGTATATTCTGCCTTTGGCGTCCTTAAGCATGCTGTTTAAATTCGGATCGAGCCGCTTCGTCCAAGACATTCCGCTGAGATCGGCTGTATATTCTCCATAGCGGATTTTGGCCCAGCCGTGCGTGTCGAAAAGATCGGGCATGTCATCGGCCGCCATTCGGACCCTCATCATATTTTCGTAGTCATTGCCTGGGAAATGAACGTTTACGTGAATGTCCGGATGTTCTTTTTGGAATGCATCAGCCAATTTTCTGAATACGGTGCGTTCGCTGTCTGAGGAAATGGTGGAATAGACTGTCAAGGTTTTCTGCTTTTCTCCTGAGCTGCTCTCTTTTGCCGAGCAGCCGGTAAGTACCATACAAGTAAAAGAAAGAAACAAAACCAGTAAGCGTTTCATCTTTTCCTCCTTTAAATATGATATAAACGCTGCGGGAAACGTCACCTCCTTTCTTGTGAACCGCAGCTTTGTCTGACAATCAGTGAAGTGGGAAGCGTCACGGCCAGCGGGACGGTTCTGCCATTTAAACGGTCGAGAAGCAGTTTGACGCCCGTCCGGCCCATCTCTTCCGTGTATACTTTTACCGTTGATAACGGCGTGCTGGCGTATTCTGCTTCATCAATGCCATTGAAGCTGACAATCGCTGTATCACGCGGGACTTGAAGGCCGGCCTCCTGCAAGGCTTTTAAAGCGCCGACGGCCATTGAATCACTTGCGATAAAGAAAGCGTCAGGCAGACTCCCGCTTTTGATGGCTTCCTTCATCAGCCGGAAACCTTCGTGCATGCTGTATTCGCCTACCAGCACATGCTCCGGCTCGGCGCCGGCCATTTGTAAAAAAGCGGTCAGACGCTTATCTTCAATCGTTTGATTGCTGTTTACACCATTTATGACGGTATGCTCCCGTTCACGGCCGCCAATATAGCCAAGCCGCTGATAGCCGAGTGACAGCAGATGTTCTATCGCCTTTTGCGCTGCGGCATAAAAATCCACGCTGACGGAGTCGTAGCGGGCGGGATCGGGTGTGCCGTTGATAAATACCGCATGCTTGAAAGCGGCGCAGATATTCGTAAGCGCCTCGTCTTGGAGGCTGCCGATTACGATCACACCGTCCAAATCGTGAAATAATTGCTCTTGGAAAGAACCGAGATGGATAGAAGAAGTGATAAAGATTTTTTGATGAAAACATTCTTCTTCAATGCCTTTTCTGATCGCTGAGAAATAAGGATCCTGCCGTTCTTCCTCCGGTGACAGGCAGCTGACAACGCCGATCAGAGGCGCTGAATCGCTGCGGCTGCGGTTCTTTCGTTTTTTTGCCGCCGGCTGATAGCCCAGCTCATCGGCGATCCGCAGGACTTTTTCTCTTGTTTCTTCAGTCACGGCCAAAGAGTCATCTCTGTTCAAAATTCTTGATACTGTCGCACTGGATACAGATGCTTGTAAGGCAATATCTTTGAGGCGGACCATTTTGCATCTCCTTTTTACTAAAAATTTACTAAATAGAAACGAACTGGTTATGATTAAAATGATATTATCACATGTCAGTAAGCGTTTTCAATAACGATTTTCGGTTATTTTTAGTAAAGATCAGTAAAAAAGAAAAACTTGTTTATTCTCTATCATAATTCATTTCTACCGGAATAAATTGATAGGGAAAGGAGAGGATGACGTGCTGAAGATAGCTGTGTTTGATGAGGAGCATGAAAAGGATTTGCAGACTGAAGTCAATTCATTTTTAAAGGGGATTTCTGAAGAACAGCTCGTTGATATCAAATATACGGTAGCGGCAGCCTGTGATCCGGAAGGAGAGCAGCTTTATTGTTTTTCCGCTCTCATTTTATATCGGAAATAAAGAAGCCCGGACGAATGGCTGGGCTTCACTGTGCATTATGCTTTTTTGACGCGGGGACTTCTCGGCTTTTGGTATTTCTCCGCTTGTTTGATTCCTTTTCTTTCACTCGCTAATGATTTGTACAGAGACACGATCATCAGAAGGATTACGACTGAAAACGGAACCGCAGCGAGAATGGCTGTGTTTTGCAGTGCGGCAAGGCCGCCGGAATATAATAAAACCGCTGCCACGGCAGACTGGATAATGCCCCAGGTGACTTTCACCCGGTTTGAAGGGTCCAACGAGCCGTAAGTCGTCTGCATTCCAAGCACAAATGTCGCTGAATCGGCTGATGTAATAAAAAATACAGCGATCAGAACAAGCGTCAACACGGATGTCACCATTGTGAGCGGGTAGTGGCTGAGAGCGCCGAACAGCATCGTATCCGTCGACAATCCGGCGACATTGAAGACGCCTTTCTGCTGAAGATCCATTGCAGATACGCCGAAAATCGCAAACCATAAAAAGGCCAATATACAAGGTGTCACTAACACACCGATTAAAAATTCCCGGATGGTCCGGCCCCTTGATACACGGGCGATAAAAATGCCGACAAACGGAGACCAGGAAATCCACCAGGCCCAATAGAAAATGGTCCAGCTGTTAATCCATTCGCGTTTTTGGGGATCATTCGGTGACAAGCGGAAGCTCATCTGCACGATATTTTGGATGTACTGCCCGATAGAATCGGTAAATGAGTTCATAATCAGCACCGTCGGGCCTACAATGAGCATGAAAAGCATTAATATACCCGCGAGCACCATGTTGGTATTGCTTAAGTATTTAATTCCTTTGCCGATGCCGCTCCACGCAGAAATTAAGAAAAGCACGGTCACGACAACGATCAAGATCAGCTGAATGGAAAATGTCTTCGGAATGCCGAATAAATAATGCAGACCGCCGTTGATCTGAGTCGCGCCGAGCCCCAAGCTTGTCGCCACACCGACAACCGTTGCAAATACGGCGATACAGTCAATCGTCTTGCCGATCGGACCGTTCACTTTATCGCCTAAAATCGGTGTCAGTGTGCTGCTGATCAAACCGGGTGCATCTTTTCTGAATTGAAAATATGCGATACATAAAGCGACGACGGCGTATATGGCCCAAGCGTGCAGCCCCCAATGGAAAAACGTATACCGGAGCGCATCACGAAAAGCTTGGGGCGTTTCTGTTTCACCTGAGGGAGAGCTGATCGCGTAATGGCTGATCGGTTCCGCAGCCCCGTAAAATACCAGACCGATTCCCATACCTGCGCTGAATAGCATGGCAAACCATGATAATAAGCCGAATTCCGGTTTTTCCCCGGGTTTTCCGAGTTTTATTTTGCCGATCGGACTCACGATGAGAAAGAGGCAGAAACCGACAAATATTGATACGGCCAGCAGATAATACCAGCCGAAAGAATCCGTAACAAAACGTTGTGCCGTATCTGTAACTTGCTGCAGGCTGTCAGGTGAAATAACTCCCCATAAAACCGCAGCGGCTGTGATAACGATCACAATCCAAAAAACACTGGAGATATTCTTTTTCTTCAAACGTTCTCACCCTCTGACTATTTTTTCAATACGCCATTTGCTTTAGTATGATCGTACGATTGCAGGTCATTCCTTTCTTCCTATTCCCTCAATCAGGTGAAACAAAACGCAGAAAACTCTATCATATTTTTGGTGGGGACGCTCACGTTAATGTGCTTAAAACTATTTTACAGCGAGTGTGAGTAACGTCCTGCATTCAAGCCGGCGAGACGGCCCGTAACAAGGGCTGACGTGATATTATAGCCTCCGGTGTAGCCGTGAATGTCAAGGATTTCCCCGCAAAAATATAGGCCCTCCATTTTTTTAGACGCCATTTGTTTCGGTTCAATCTCTTTTACAGAAACACCGCCGCCCGTGACAAACGCTTTGTCCAAAGAAAGCGTTCCGTCTGCTGAAACCGTAAATTGTTTGCAGTCTTTGACAAACGCCCTGAATTGATCCTTCGGCAGCTCCGTAAAGCTGATCTGAGGATCAAGGCCGTTCCGCTCCAGAAGGAAAAGCAGGTACCGTTCCTGCATCCATGGTCTGAGCGCGTTTTTGAGCGCTTTTTTCGGCGCGTCTTTCAGCTCCTTGTGCATCCGCTGAAATAACTCTTCCTCGGTGATGCCGGGAAACAGATCGATGCGGAGCTTGACCTCTGGCTGCTTTTTCAGTTCTTTGACGACAAACTGGCTGCAGCGGAGAATGGCCGGGCCTGACAAGCCGAAATGGGTAAACAGCATGTCCATCACATGTGTGACGACAGGTTTGCCTTTTTTATTCAGGACGCTGACGGCCGTGTTTCTAAGAGACAGCCCCTGAAGGGTTTTTTGCTTAATAAACGGCTCTGACGACGTAACCGGCACTTCTGTCGGAAAGAGTTCAGTTACGGTGTGGCCGGCAGCTTCCGCCCATGCATAGCCGTCTCCGGTGCTGCCGGTATGGGGGACTGATTTTCCGCCGACCGCGATAATGACGGCGCGTGCGTTAATGTGTTCGTCATTGTTTGTCGTAATGCCCGCTGTTCTGCCATTTTCGTACCGCACTTCTTTGATTTTTTCATTTGTGCGGATGGTGACATTCAGTTCTTTTAAACGGTTCAAAAGCGCATCGACAACGCTTTGCGCTTTGTCCGTCACTGGGAACATGCGCCCGTGGTCTTCTTCTTTCAGCTGAATGCCGAGGTTTTCAAAAAAGGCGATGATATCTTCATTATTAAATTCGGAAAACGCGCTGTATAAAAAGCGGCCGTTGCCGGGAATGTGTTTGATAATCTCTTCAACAGGGAGGCGGTTGGTCACGTTGCAGCGCCCGCCGCCGGAAATCGCCAGCTTCCGTCCCAGCTTGTTTCCTTTATCAATTAATAGAACATCTGCCCCTTCTTCACCTGCGGCAATGGCAGCCATTAAACCGGACGGGCCGCCGCCGATCACAATCACGTCATAATGTTTCATATTTCATCAACAACTTTCTTTTTCGCGTATAATAGGCGGAAATGTCCGCTTCCTGCTATTATAGCGAAAGAAAGGGAATCCTTAAACGTGTTTTGTTTTTTTAGGGCTTCCCAAAAAGTTTCCCGCTGTAATTATTACCGTCTATTTGCCCAGTTGTGTTAAAATAGAAAAGTTGAATCTTCGTAGAAAATGGTGATGAGGAAACATGTCAAGCAAATTGTTAAGGGGCACGTTCGTGCTGACGCTCGGCACCTATATATCGCGGATTTTAGGGATGATTTATCTGATCCCGTTCGGAGCGATGGTCGGAGCGACGGGCGGAGCTTTGTTTCAATACGGATATAATCAATATACACTGTTTTTAAACATTGCCACGATGGGATTTCCCGCCGCGGTTTCAAAGTTTGTCTCGAAATATAATTCCAAAGGAGACTATGAGACGAGCAGGCGGATGCTGAGAGCGGGAATGTCGGTTATGCTCGTTACCGGGATGATCGCTTTTTCGATTCTTTACATTTCGGCGCCGTTTTTTGCGGAAACATCTCTCGGCGGCGCAAGTAACAACGGCCTTACGATTGACCACGTCGTTTATGTCATCCGGATGGTCAGTCTGGCACTTTTGGTTGTGCCGATTATGAGTCTTGTACGCGGTTTTTTCCAAGGCCACCAGATGATGGGGCCGACAGCCGTTTCTCAGGTTGTGGAGCAGCTTGCCCGGATCATCTTCTTATTGGGCGCAACATATTTGATTTTAAGAGTGATTAACGGCGGCCTTGTCATCGCAGTCGGATATGCGACTTTCGCAGCGCTGATCGGATCATTCGGAGGGCTTGTCGTCCTTTATATTTACTGGAATAAGCGGAAGGGCGATCTTCTGGCGATGAAGCCGAACCTCGTCCCGTCAGCGAACTTAAGCTATAAAAAAATGTTTATTGAGCTTTTCAGCTATGCCGCTCCTTACGTTTTTGTCGGACTGGCGATTCCTTTGTATTCTTATATCGATACGAATACGTTTAATAAAGCGATGATTGCGGCGGGCCATAAGGACATCAGCCAGGACATGCTGGCGATTGTCACCCTTTATGTGCCGAAGCTTGTCATGATTCCGGTTTCTCTGGCGACCGCTTTCGGTCTGACGCTGATCCCGACGATAACCGAATCATTTACGAGCAGGAATTATAAGCTTTTGAACCAGCAGATTAACCAGACGATGCAGATCATTCTGTTTCTGGTTATCCCCGCCGTTGTCGGGATGTCGGTGTTATCAGGGCCGGCCTATACGTTCTTCTACGGTTCTGAAAGCCTTCGTCCGGATATCGGACAGGATATTTTGTTCTGGTACGCGCCTGTTGCGATTTTGTTTTCTCTATTTACAGTAAACGCCGCGATCCTGCAAGGGATTAATAAGCAGAAATTTGCGGTCGTGAGCCTTTTCATCGGCGTCATTATAAAAGTGGTGTTGAACGTGCCGCTGATCAAACTGTTTCAGGGAGACGGCGCCATATTGGCAACGGCGCTCGGTTATATCGCTTCTCTTCTGTACGGTTTTATTATGATTAAGCGCCATGCGGGCTATTCGTATACGGTGCTTATGAAGCGGGTCATTTTAATTGCGGTCTTATCCGTTGTAATGGGAGTCGCGGTCAAGCTGACTCAATGGCTGCTCAGTTTCTTCGTAACGTACCAAAGCGGCCAGCTGCATGCGGCGATTGTCGTCTTTGTCTGTGCCGCTGTCGGCGGTGCGGTGTACATGTATGCCGCGTACCGAATCGGATTTTTGCAGAAAATGTTTGGAAACCGTCTGCCGCGGGTTTTAAGAAGAGGCAGGCATTCCGCCCATTGAGGAATAATGAACAGTCCGCTTATTGCGGACTTTTCTTTTTAAAGGAGAGGATCAGGATGAGACTTGATAAGCTGCTTTCAAACAGCGGATTCGGCTCAAGAAAAGATGTGAAAAAAATCGTCAAGGCAGGGGCTGTCATGATTGACGGAGAGCCGGCGAAAGATGTGAAAACCCATGTCGATCCGGATAAACAGGACATCACGGTATACGGAGAGCCGGCAGACTACCGGGAATTTATTTATGTCATGATGAATAAGCCGCAAGGAGTGCTGTCCGCTACAGAAGACAGCCGCCAGCAAACGGTGGTTGATCTGCTGACGCCCGAAGAACAGAGATTCGAACCGTTTCCGGCGGGACGTCTTGATAAGGATACCGAAGGATTTCTGCTTCTGACCAATGACGGGCAGCTCGCTCATCGTCTGCTTTCTCCGAAAAAGCACGTGCCTAAAACATACGAGGTCCGGTTAACCTCACCTCTGTCACCGGAAGACATCATCAATCTGGAAAAAGGCGTCGTCATTGAAGGTGGCTATAAGACGAAGCCGGCAGCTGTTGAAACTATCACTGAAAGCCCGGATGAAACGGTCATTCATTTGACGATTACAGAAGGCAAGTATCATCAGGTGAAGCTGATGGCAAAGGCTGTCGGAAATGAAGTGGCTTATTTAAAACGGCTTTCGATGGGGGCTGTTTCTCTTGATCCGGAGCTTAAGCCGGGAGAATTTCGCGAGCTGACTGAAGAAGAGCTCGCAGCGCTGAAAGATACTGAAGTGTAATCGATATCAGAAAAGCCCAAAACAGATTTGTTTTGGGCTTTTTATATAGAGGAACAAAAAACAACAAGGCAAAGACGCTGCTTTGCCTTGCAGCATGTCAGGCCGAAAAAGGCCTTATGTAATTGTTCGCTTAAGATGTAATTTTTACTTTTTTTCGTGTTGTCTCCCACTTGCCTCGGCTAGGACTATGAACAAGATCATTGTATGCTAACACATTTAAGTCTCGCTGAATGGTTCTAGGTGTAATGCCGAATTCATCAACCAGTTCCTGTGTTGTCACAAGACCTTTTTCCTGGATGAACATGTAAACTGATTTAATCCGAGTCAGCATACGATTTGTTGAAGGTTTCAAAAAACCACTCCCTATCATAAGATCGGATGGACTTGATATACCACAACTTTCGACTCTAAAACTTCGTACGAATAAGCAACAAAGGCAGACATTCTGTTTTTTCTCTTTTAACTGCCTCCATTATACACGATATGGCGGACATGAATCTAGGAATAAGCGCAGATAATTTTTACCAATTGAGCGCCGCCTTGGTGCATTACTATGCCCGGCCCGCTTTTATTATTATGGAAACTGAAACTTTTTTTATACGTGTCCGTATGAAAACGGGGGAGGGAGAAAGCTTGGGAGACTTATTGAATGCAAACATCGTCTGCGCCGGTTATGCTGACAGGCCGAAGGTGATCTCAAATGTATCTCTGTCGGTCAACGCGGGGGAAATTGCCGGGTTAATCGGGGCAAACGGAGCGGGGAAAAGTACGGTGATTAAGGCAATTCTCGGGCTGTGCAGGGATATAGAAGGCGGAATTGAATGGAATGATTCATCCTATGCTTACATACCGGAGCGTCCGAGTTTTTATGAAGAACTGACGCTTTGGGAGCATCTTGAACTCACAGGGTCATTGCGGGGGATAGAAGCCGGAGAGTGCCGTGAGCGGGCCGGGCGGCTGCTTGATGAATTTTCATTGGCGGCGGTAAAACATGAATTGCCTTCCGGTTTTTCAAAAGGGATGCAGCAAAAATTGATGCTCATACAGGCGTTTTTGGCGAAGCCGGATATTTACATCATTGATGAGCCGTTTATCGGACTTGATCCGATCTCAACAAAGCTGTTTACCGACATGCTGATTGCTGAGAAAGAAAGGGGCGCGGCTATTCTGATGTGCACCCATGTTCTGGATACCGCCGAAAAAATCTGCGACCGGTTTTATTTGCTGGATCAGGGCGCTCTGCTTCTTCAAGGCACGTTAGCGGAGCTTCAAGAAAAAACGGGGAGCCGTTCATTGTTAGATTGCTTTTATTCAGCGGTTCGGAGCAGTCAGCGATGACCGGGCGGGCTTTGTTTTTTCAAAGAATGTTTCATTTCTGGCGGTATCAATGGAAGGTGTTTCAGACGGTCATTGATTGGACGGTCGCGCTGTATATCGTTCTTCCTGCTGCCGCATTGGCCGTTTATCAATATGCTGAATGGCTGAACGGCAGGGGGCTTCTTGATAGAGCTGCCGGAGTATTAGGCTGGGGCTGGCTGTATGTCTTCAGTGTCCTGCTGTTATGCACCGGTTTTATTCATACCTTTTTGCTGGAAGCGGATCATGTGTTTTTGGTGCATGCAAAATATCTGATGAAAAAGATGAAACGGTACGCGCTTTTGTATTCGATGTTCCTTTCACTTATCAAATGGGGCGTGCTTGCCGTGCTGTTATTTCCCTTATGGCGCCAGTACGGTGACTGCACCTTCTCGGCATATTCAGGCATTTTTTGCTGTCTGTCCGGCTTTCATGCTGCGATATTGGCAGTGCATCGGCAAAGAAAAATCAGACGGCAGACATTCGGACATCAGGCGGCAGGCTGGCTGAAAGCGGCGGTTCTGTTGGCGGGCGCGTGTTTCATGATCCGGTTTGCCGCCGAGTGGTACTGGCTTTGGCCGGCAGGATGTATATTGTTCATCTGCTCCGTTCTATTGACTTGGAAAGAAGCGGAGTCCTTATCAGCTTTTGAGGAAGAAGTGCTTGAGGAGAACAGGCGCAAGCTTTCATTCGCCGCCTCTGTTTTGATGCTCAGCCATGATGTACAGCTGCCGAATGTAAAAAAGAAAGGGCGGAGCAAGCCGTTTTTATATCCCGGCTCAAAGCACATCTTTACAAAACGGTCGGCGTATACGGCGTGGAAAGAATTGTTTTTTAAAGTGCTGATCCGAAACGGCGGGTATCTCCGGCAGCTTTACCTTTTAACCGCGGCTTTTACGGCTCTTATTCTCGTTCTTCCGCTTTTGCTGAAGCCGGCAGCCCTCATTTTATTTACACTGGTCAGCCGATATGCTGCGTCGCTTCTCTTTGACCGGATCACGGACAAACCGGTTTTAAGCGGTATCAAAAGAGACAGTGATGACTATTTCCGGGCGAGAAACAGCGTATTAACCCTCATTCAAATCATCTGTTCCGGATGGTGCCTCATTGCGGCGGTTTTTTCCGCCCTTTATATGTGAAAAATCCCTTTCCGAAAAAGGAAAGGGATTTTTTTAATGTCCGTTCAAAATAAAAAGCTGAATAAAAAACAGCACCGCAAAGATGATGACTAAAGGATGGATTTCGCGCCATTTTTTCTTAGCGAGCTTCACAAGCGGGTATGAAATGAAGCCTAGCGCGATTCCGGTTGAAATACTGGATGTTAAAGGCATCGCCAAAATGACGAGAAAGGCCGGGAATGCTTCATCAAGCTCATTCCAGCGGATATTCGACACCGCTCCCATCATCAGGCTGCCGACAATAATCAGAGCCGGTGACGTAATGGCGGACACTTCTGATAAGACGCTGACAAGCGGACTGAAAAACATGGAAACGGCAAACATAACGGCAATCGTCAGCGCCGTCAGGCCCGTTCTTCCACCGGCGGCCACCCCTGCTGAAGATTCAACGAACGCGGTCGTCGGGCTGGTGCCGAAAATGCTTCCGACCGTCGTAGCGGTCGAATCAGCCAAAAGCGCTCTTCTCGCATTCGGCAGCTGATTGTTTTTGATCAATCCTGCCTGTTCGGCGACACCGATCATGGTGCCGGTCGTGTCAAAAATCGTAACGAGAAGAAAAGAAAACACAACGGCGTACAGACCGTGGTGCACGACATCCCCGAGGGCTCCGAACGGATTTGTTATTAAAAGCCCCTCAGGCAGGTGCGGGAAGGACATGAACCCTTTTGTAAAGTGAATCTGACCGGTCAAAAAGGCAATGACAGCGGTCAGCGCCATACCGATGAACAGAGCCCCGTTTACATTCAGCACCATCAGCACGATACTGATGATAAGCCCGATAAGCGTTAAAATGACGGCAGGTGAATGAAGGTCGCCGAGTGCGACTAAATTAGATTTATCAGCTGTGATGATACCGGATTGGCGCAAACCGATAAATGCGATAAATAAGCCGATGCCGGTCGTAATGCCGTATTTTAAATTGCCTGGAATGGCTTCTATTAGTTGTTTTCTTAAAGGCGTTAACGATAAAATGATAAAGATGACTCCCGCGATAAATACGGCGCTGAAAGCCGTCTGATACGAAATGCCGCTGCCTGCGCCGACGACATGAAAGGCGAGATACGCGTTTAAGCCCATGCCGGGGGCAATAGCAATCGGAAAATTCGCAGCGAGAGCCATCCATAAAGTTCCGACAATGGAAGCGATAATCGTGGCGGTGAACACCTGGTCAAACGGAATTCCCGCATTTGAAAGGATCACCGGATTGACGACAATGATATACACCATTGTAAAGAAGGTGGTCAGTCCCGCGGTAATTTCTCTTTTTATTGTCGTTTGATGCTTGTCGAGATGAAACATAAGTACCTCCAATGACGAACATTTTTTCAAAACATCATCTATATTATTCGTTTTATGAACATTTTGCAAGTCTTTATCAAGAAAGGGGATTTGTGATGAACTGGGAAGTTGAAGTTATTCGAAACAAAGAAGATCTCATCCGTGACACGCAGAAATTTTTACAGATCAACAGCGTGATGGACGAATCAACAGCCGGCCCCGGCCGGCCGTTTGGGGAAGGCGTCAATGCCAGCCTGACTTCACTGCTGGAATTCGGCGAAAAAGAAGGCTTCACCGTCAAAAATCTTGACGGCTATGCGGGCCATATTGAGTGGGGGACGGGTGACGAAATTGTCGGCGTTCTGTGCCACGTCGATGTCGTTCCGCCCGGAGACGGCTGGACAAGCGATCCGTTTTCAGCCGAAATCAGGAACGGCCGGATATATGCCAGAGGCGCCATTGATGATAAAGGGCCGACAATGGCGGCGTTTTACGCGCTGAAAATCGTCAAAGACATGCAGCTGCCTTTATCCAAACGCGTGAGAATCATCATCGGAACAGATGAAGAGAGTGATTGGAGATGCGTGGACCACTATTTCAAACACGAAAAAATGCCTGACATCGGATTTGCCCCTGACGCCGATTTTCCGATCATTAACGCGGAAAAAGGAATGATAGATGCCACACTGCGTATTGCAAAAAGAACTTCTGACAAAGACGCAAAAAACGCGCTTCTGTCATTCCGTTCAGGGCTGCGCTTGAACATGGTGCCGGATGCGGCTGAAGCGGTCATTGAAGGGGCCGGCCTGGATGCCGTGCACGCATATTTCAGCAACTGGCTGGAGCAGTCAAAAACACAAGGTGAAGCGGTTTCGGAAAACGGAAAACTGACGCTTCGGGTGTTCGGAAAATCATGCCACGCGATGGAACCGAATAATGGTGTCAATGCCGGCTTAAAGCTTGCTGAATGCCTTAACGGAACGGAACTGGATGAAGCCGGAAAACACTTTGTCAAAACCGTCAGTGACTATTTTTCAAATGATACACGGGGCAAAAAGCTGAAAATTGATTGCAGGGATGACATCAGCGGAGAGCTTACATTGAATGTCGGCACCTTTACATACAGAAAGGGTGAGGGCGGAGAACTCGGCATCAACATCCGTTATCCCGTCACTTCGGACAGCCAAGTGATTCGTGATGCCTTTATGTCCGCTGCTGAATTTCGGCTTGAAGAATTTAAAGACAGCAAACCGCACCACGTATCTGCCGATCACCCGCTCGTAAAGACGCTTCAAAAGGTTTACGAAGGACAGACGGGAAAGAAAGCGGATTTGATTTCAATCGGCGGAGGAACGTATGCGAGATCCCTTGCGGCGGGCGTGGCGTTCGGACCGCTGTTTCCCGGCCGGCCTGACAGCGCGCATCAAAAGGATGAGTACATCGAAATTGATGACCTTCTCCGGTCAACCGCTTTATACGCCGAAGCCATTTATGAGCTTGCCAAGTGATCACAAAAAGGGACGCCGAAAGCGGCATCCCTTTTTTATCATTCAAATGACCATAAATCCGTTGATAAATAACGTTCTCCCGTATCGGCCGTCATACAGATGACGATCTGTTCGGAAGGGAGGCGTTTTGCGGTTTCAATGGCGGCAAAGCAGGCGGCGCCTGAAGACGGGCCGACGAGTATACCTTCTTCCCGGGCCAGGCGCCGTGTTGTCGTATACGCATCTTCATCAGATATTTTCATGATTTCATCGTAAACGTCCTGATTCAATATGCCGGGAATAAATCCGGGGCTTGTCCCGACCAGCTTATGAGCGCCGGGTTTTCCGCCGGACAGTACCGGCGATCCCGCGGGTTCGGCGACATGAACAATCATATCAGGGAAAAGCTCCTTCAGCGTTTCTCCGGTTCCGGTAATGGTTCCGCCTGTTCCCGCCGTTGCAACAAAAGCACCGAGCGGCCTGTTGAGCTGCTGAACGGCCTGATAGATTTCAATCGCGGTCGTTTTTCGGTGGGCGTCCGGATTTGCGCCGTTATCGAATTGCATCGGGATAAAACTTCCCGGAATCTGTTTGGCGAGTTCTTTCGCTTTTTTGATGCTGCCGGGCATTCTTTCAGCCCCCGGCGTTAATACCACCTCGGCGCCGTACGCTTTAAGCAGGTTGATGCGTTCTTTCGTCATCGTGTCAGGCATGACGAGGATTGCTCTGTAGCCGCGGGCCGCCGCGTTCATCGCCAGACCTATGCCTGTATTGCCGCTTGTCGGTTCGATGATGACAGAGCCGGGTTTTAAATGCCCGCTTTTTTCCGCTTCAATGATCATATTGTAAGCCGCTCTGTCTTTGACACTGCCGCTTGGGTTAAATGATTCTAATTTTAAATAGACTTGAGCTGCATGTTCTGGCTGAAGGCGATTGAGCTTTACGATCGGTGTGCCGCCGATCAGCTCCGCCGTGCTGTTTGCGATTTTCAAGACCGGCTCATTCCTTTCTGTATAAAAACGTTCGGTACATAATATCCTATCATAATAAGCGGACAGGGTTCTCCTCTCCGCGTATCCGTTTTATAATAACACCATAACAAAAGAGGGGAGATCCTCATATGAAAGCTTCATTGCCGCATTATTTTATCGGCATTCCGATTCCTGCTGACATTGCTGAACCGATTTGGGAAGCAGCCAGAAAGGAGCCGGCGTTAACATTCAAAAAATGGGTGCATCCGCATGACTATCATATTACACTCATTTTTCTCGGGGCTGCGGATGAAGCCCGGCTTGCGAAACTATTGCCTTTGCTCACATATGTTGCGTCGAAAGCGCAGCCGTTTACCGTACAGTTTCAGCATCTGGATGTTTTCGGCGACCGCAGACAGCCGAGAGTGCTTCACCTAGAACCTGAACGGAATGAACGGCTCTTTGATTTGCGGGAAAAAACAAAACAGGCTGTTTTGAAAGCCGGTTTTCAAGTGGAAAAACGGCCGTATCATCCTCATATGACGATGGCGCGGAAGTGGGCGGGAGACCGGCCGTTTTCGGACGATGTGCCGTTTGAAAGCGGCAGGGTGCAAAGCGCCGTCAGCCGGTTTTCCCTGTTTCAGACCCACCTTGACCGGTCGCCAAAATACGAAGAAATCGCACAGTTTCAATTGACATAAACAAATATTCGGAGTGGGGAAATCACATGGCACAGATCATCAAAATACACGATTGCATTTCAAGATATGAGCTTGATCCATATCATTATATGAACCAGTTTATCCGGCTGAAGAAAGAACGCTGGGAGGCTCTCCTTGAAGCGTTTGACCGGAAAACGGAAGAAAAAGAAACAGAAACGGCTCAAGGCGGTGAAACCGGCCAAACGCCGGCCCGAAAAAAATTTTTCTTAAAAAAGAGAAAAGAAGAAATAACGGCCGATATAAATGAAAAGAGGCACCAATGGTTTGATGAGCCGGAGGAAGAAGAGGCGCTGTTCGGACATCTTCCGTCTCAAAAGTCTGAGCTCGCGTCTTTTTTCAAAGAACAGCTGTATGACTTTCAATTAAAATGGGCGAGCTCCACGCTTTCTCAAAAGTCTGAGCTTTCGCAGGCGGTCAAGAGGGACAGGATATTAAAAATGCTGGCTCAAAAGCTGCCCGATTCCTATTTTGTCATGTATCATCCGGTTCTTCAAATCCAGCAGGCGTCCGTCGAGCTGAGCATCATCATCATCTCCCCGCTGGAGATTTTCTGCGCTGCTTTTATGGAAGCTGAAGAGGACAGCGTATATATCGGATCAAAACATCGTTTTTGGGAAGAGAGGGGTTCCGGCAGCACGCGCCAAGTATTAAATCCGTCTCTCAGCCTGAACCGCACGGGCTCGGTCGTTTCGCAAATCGTGAAAGAAAAGCAGGCCGACATTCCCGTCAGAAAGCTTTTGCTCAGCAGAACGTCTTATTTTGATTACCCGGAGCCGCCATTCGGGCTGGATATAGCCGATAAACGGACCGCCGCAGAGTGGCTGGAAAAGCAGCGGAAAAATACGGCGCCGATCAAGCACCATCAGCTGAAGGCGGCGAAGGCACTTTTGTCTTACGGCTTAAGCGATTCAAGCCGGAGACAGGAATGGCTTGATTAAAACGGACGTTTGGAGGCTGTCTCTTCTTCAATGAAGCAGGTGAAAACAAACGATGAGTCAATGGTTTTTTATTATTAATCCGGTCTCAGGAGGCGGGAGGGGGCGGCGTGTCTGGAAATCGGTTCAAAAAGAGCTGACCAGACGCGGTGTCAGCCACCGCTCCTTTCTGACCGGACATCCCGGACATGCGGAAGTGCTGGCGAGACAGATTTCAACGATGCAGGATCATAAGCTGAAGCGGCTTTTTGTCATCGGCGGCGACGGCACGATGCATGAAGTCATTAACGGACTGAAAGGAATGGATCAGATTGAACTGACCTTTGTGCCCGCCGGTTCGTACAATGACTTTTCCAAAGGCCTCGGTGTTAAGAAGTCGGCGCTCCTCCATGAAATCAAAGGTCTGCACCGCCCGCTCACACGGAAATTTTTCGGGGGAAGCATCAACTTTTTTCATGACAAAGCACAATCTCTTTATTTTATTAACCACCTGTCTGTAGGGTCGGTTTCGAAGGCAGCCGCGGAGTTTCCGTTTTCGCGTGTTCTTCGGTTTCTGCGTCTCGGCTTTGTGATTTACCCGCTTGCGCATATACATACGGCCTCGGGATTTCAGCCGTTCCGGTTTGCATGCACGGCAGACGGCCAAAGGCATGAATTCCGCAATGTCTGGTTTGTCATTGCGGCTAATCATCCTTATTACGGAGGCGGTATGAAAGCGGCGCCTTCTGCAAATCCCCGCCAAAACGATTTTGATATTGTCATTGCGGAAAACCTGTCCTTTTTCTCGCTGTATCGTTTTTTATGGGCGATGAGCTTTGGCCGGCATATCAAAATGGACGGAGTGACGGTGATAAAGGGGAAGGAATTCATTTTTGAAACAGATGGGAAAATTCCGTTTCACGCTGACGGCGAACTGGTCGGAACGACGCCGTTTCGGCTGATGCCGGGCGGAGCGCCGTTAAAAATAAAAACATGATAAAAATAAAACCCGTCAAATCTTTCTCGGCAAAGAACCGTTTGCGGCATAAATCTTCAGAATTCACAGGTGTTCTTGCTAGTTTTGCTTGACGAAGTTTGTGCTGTAGCGCTAAAATTTATAAGACGGCTATTGATTAGCATATGAGACTCTCAATAGCTGTCTTTTTTATTCTCAAGAAATTGTTTATGACAGGCTGCTCCGCCGAAAGAGAAAGGCTGGAGGCCTATTCTAAAATATTTTAAGAAATGATGGGTTGAACATTGATATGAACTGGTTGGGACAATTACTAGGTAGCGATTGGGAGATCTTCCCCGCCGGAGGAGCTACAGGAGATGCATATTATGCGAAACATAACGGCCAACAGCTTTTTTTAAAACGTAATAGCTCGCCCTTTTTAGCCGTGTTATCCGCCGAAGGCATTGTTCCGAAGCTGGTTTGGACGAAACGGATGGAAAACGGAGACGTTATTACGGCTCAGCATTGGATGACGGGCAGAGAGCTGAAGCCGAAGGATATGAGCGGACGCCCGGTGGCTGAGCTGCTCCGCAAAATCCACACATCTAAAGCCTTGCTTGACATGCTGAAAAGATTGGGGAAAGAACCGCTCGATCCGGGCGCTCTTTTGTCGCAGCTGAAGCAGGCCGTCTTTGCTGTGCGGCAATTTTCGCCGCTTATTCAGGAAGGCCTTGCTTATTTGGAAGCTCATGTGGATCAGGTGCAATTCGGTGAAAAAGTCGTTTGCCATTGTGATGTGAATCATAATAACTGGCTTTTGTCTGAAAACGACCAGCTGTATTTAATAGATTGGGACGGCGCGATGATAGCTGATCCGGCCATGGATCTTGGCCCTTTATTGTATCATTACGTCGAAGAGCCAGCGTGGGACAGCTGGCTTGGGATGTACGGCATGAAGCTCACGGAAGGGCTTCGGCTGCGGATGGCGTGGTACATGTTATCAGAGACCATCACCTTCATCGCCTGGCACAAATCAAAAGGGAATGACAAAGCGTATCATGATGCCATGGAAGAGCTTCATGCCCTGATGAAGCGGATTGTCAAGTAGTCAGGAGTACGAATCCATCTGCTCCACCCATTGGGACAAATGGTTTTGGTGCTCCTGAATATGCGTGTCGATAGAATCGGCCGTGATGCCTGACTGGCTGTAGCGGTATACATCCTCGAGCACGTTTTTTATATTTGAATCAAGGCCGGTGTTGGCCATCAGTGATTTGATGACGCGCTCGAGCTGTTCATACTCGGCAACCGTGCCGCAGCAATCCAACTGGTGGTCGGCCAGTATGTCCTTTAATAACCGGACCTGATGTTCGCTTGTTAAGCCCATGATTCATATACACATCCTTTCTGTGTCATACATTGTGCAAAGCGGTGCGGTTTTATGCATCACATGAGTGTTCCGGACCGGGGAGCCTCTTTTTTTATGCAGCCGGAGCCTTTAAAAGGCGCTTGCGGCTCTTTTTGTTTCATGGTATGTTGTTACTCGAAATTATAGATAGAGGTGTCAATCATATGAGAATGCGCCATAAACCTTGGGCGAATGATTTTCTGGCAGAAAACGCTGACATCGCCATCAGTGATCCGGCTCAGTATAAAGGGCGGTGGAACACGGTCTTTGGCAATGACAACCCGATCCATATTGAAGTCGGTACGGGAAAAGGGCAGTTCATTTCAGGAATGGCCAAGCAAAATCCGGATATCAACTATATCGGAATTGAGCTGTTTAAAAGTGTCATCGTCACTGCCGTCCAAAAAGTAAAGGACAGCGGGGCTCACAATGTCCGTTTGTTAAATATAGACGCGGAAACACTGAATGACGTATTTGAACGGGGAGAAATCAAGCGCGTATATTTAAACTTTTCTGACCCTTGGCCCAAAAACCGTCACGAAAAACGCCGTTTAACCTTTAAAGCGTTCTTGAAAAAATACGAAGAAGTCATGGGCGAAACGGGTGAGATTCATTTCAAAACCGATAACCGCGGGTTGTTTGAATACTCTTTGAAAAGTTTTTCCGAATACGGCCTGCTCCTGAAGGAAGTCAGTCTCGATCTGCACAACAGCGATCCGAAAGACAATATTATGACAGAATACGAAGAAAAATTCTCCGCGCTCGGCCAGCCGATTTACCGGGCTGAAGTTGAATGGAGAACAAAAGACAGACTCTGATGCGGGAGTCTGTTTTTTTATGCCTCCATTTGCTACCATTACATCAGGAGGGATCAAGATGGAGACATTGAATATTGGCAATATTTCATTAACATGGCTGGACGGCGGTGTAACGCATATGGACGGAGGAGCGATGTTCGGCGTTGTCCCGAAGCCTTTATGGTCGAGAAAATACCCTGTAAACGACAAAAACCAGATTGAATTAAGAACAGACCCGATTCTGATCAGAAAAAACGGCCTGAATATATTGGTTGACGCGGGGATCGGCAGAGGGAAATTCTCCGATAAGCAGAAAAGGAATTACGGTGTAACGCAGGAATCCAATCTGAAAAAATCTCTGAGTGAACTCGGGCTTTCCTGTGAAGACATTCATATTGCGGCAATGACCCATCTTCATTTTGACCATGCATGCGGCCTGACGGAATACCGCGGAGAGGAGCTTGTCTCTGTTTTCCCGAACGCCCGCATTATCACTTCTGCGACAGAGTGGCAAGAAATGAAAAACCCTAATATCAGATCGAAAAATACATACTGGAGAGAAAATTGGGAGGCTGTACAAGATCAGGTCGAAACCTTTGAGAACGCGTATGAGCTCACAGAAGGCATTACGATGCACCACGCCGGCGGCCACAGTGACGGACACAGTGTCATTGTGTTAGAAGACGGAGGGGAAACGGCTGTGCATTTTGCCGACCTGATGCCGACAAACGCCCATAAAAATCCGTTATGGGTGCTGGCATATGATGACTATCCGATGACCTCCATTCCGCAAAAGCAAAAATGGCAGGCGTTCGCGGCAGAGAAAGACGCCTGGCTGATTTTCTATCACGACACGATTTACAGAGCCGTAAAATGGGGCGAAGACGGCGAAGTGGCGGCGTCTGTCAAACGGGAGAAAAAATAAGCGGATCAAATGATTTACCTGTATGAATTTCGGGAATAAAAGCAAACCTAAGACAAATTGCTTTGAAAGGAAGAGACAGGTGAATCAATTTCAAGTGACAAAAGATGGAGAAATCAAAACAACTCTGCGCGGATTAGAAGTTCTTTCTACTCCTTTTTTAAATAAAGGGGTGGCCTTTACACAAGAGGAAAGAAAGGAACTCGGACTCGAGGGATTTCTGCCGCCGAAGGTATTGACAATCGAAGAGCAGGTGAAGCGGGCTTACGAACAGTTCAGTTCGCAGCCTGACGAGCTGAGCAAAAATGTGTACTTAACTGCTCTCCATGACCGGAATGAAACATTATTTTACAGGCTGTTAAATGATCATTTAGGCGAAATGCTGCCGATCGTATATACGCCGACAGTCGGCACCGCGATCCAGCGTTACAGCCATGAGTACAGAAAACCCCGCGGTCTGTATTTGTCGATAGATGATCCTGAGGGAATGCGCGCCGCATTTCAGCAGTTCGGAAAAAATGAAAACATTGATTTAATCGTTGCGACAGATGCCGAGGGCATTCTGGGAATCGGTGATTGGGGCGTCGGCGGCATCGCCATTTCTGTCGGAAAACTTGCGGTGTATACGGCAGCGGCCGGGATTGATCCGTCACGGGTGCTTGCGGTCGTATTGGACGCGGGGACGAATCAGGAAAGCCTCTTAAATGATCCGTTTTATGTCGGAAACCAGCATTCAAGAGTGCGCGGCGAGAAATATGACCGTTTTATTGATGAGTATGTCTCGCTTGCCCGGGAAACATTCCCGAATGCGCTGCTTCATTGGGAGGATTTCGGCACGGCTAACGCCCGCGGCATATTGAAACGGTATAAAGATAAAGTCTGTACGTTTAACGATGACATTCAAGGAACGGGCGCGGTGTCGCTTGCAGCTGTTTTAGCCTGCGCGAAAGCATCAAAAGTGCCTTTAAAAGAACATAAAGTCGTCGTCTTCGGCGCGGGAACGGCCGGTATCGGAATTGCTGAGCAGCTGCGTGAAGCAATGGTGCATGCCGGATTAAGCGAAGAAGAATCATACAGCCGCTTTTGGTGTATCGACAGAAACGGACTGTTAACGGATGACATGAAAGACTTGCGTGATTTTCAGGTTCCGTACGCCCGGCCTGCCGATGAAGTGAAAGAGTACAGCCGCAGCGGTGAAGGCGGATCAATTGATCTGGCGGAGACGGTCCGTCAGGCCAAGCCGACGATTCTGATCGGCACATCTACTGTATCAGGCGCATTTACGGAAGAAATCGTCAAAGAAATGGCCTCACATGTCAAACGGCCCGCTATTTTGCCGATGTCAAATCCGACCACATTATCAGAAGCAAAACCGGAAGACTTAATTAAATGGACGGAGGGCCGCGCGCTTGTCACGACGGGCAGTCCGTTCCCGCCTGTTGAGTATAACGGCGTGACGTACCATATCGGCCAGGCGAACAACGCGCTCGTATTCCCGGGACTCGGACTCGGCACGATTGTGACAAAGGCAAAGCTCATTACGGACAATATGTTCGTCGCCTGCGCGAATGCCATCGCCGGTATGGTGGATGTCGGCAAGCCAGGGGCGCCGATGCTCCCGAAAGTGGAAGATCTCAGAACGGTATCGGCAACTGTAGCGGTAGCCGTAGCGAAAGCGGCCATCCAGGACGGTGTAGCGGAAACGGAGCCCGAGGATCTGATCCAAACGGTGCAAGACGAGATGTGGCACCCTGTATACAAACGGATTCGGCCGATGTAACCGAATAAAGCCCAAAACGCTGATGGTTTTGGGCTTTATTTTTTGCTTGTCCGAATTATGAGGCGACAGAATCAATGACATCGACAATCTGGCCTGTTTTTGCATTGACCATGACTTCATATTGCTCCAGCTCGCCGAAAGCCGAACGTGTCACACCGGTTTTGTATACCTGGATGGTTTCTCCGTTTACCTGGTAAGGCTCAGGCTCTGTGTAAATCCACGATCCGTCTATCGGTCCGCGCTGTTTAAAAGCCGCTTTCACGATACGGAGCGCTTTTTCTGAAGAGATATAAGGTTTCATCGCATACTTTTTCACTGCGATGGCAGCGAATAATCCGACTCCTGCACCTAAGAGAAAATGACGTAATTTCAATATGAAGCACCTCCAATTATGTCGTAGTTTTTATTATACAGAAGATGCCAGACGGTGTTAAGTAAAGCGGCGGTTTTGCAGCCCATTCAATCTGACCGCTTGGAAAACAGTTGTTTTTCTAATAAAATAAAAGCATTACATAGAAATGAGGGGAAAATATGAATGAGGAAACGAAAACGCTTTTCCGGACGCTGACGCAGCTTCCCGGCGCACCGGGAAATGAACATCAGGTCCGCTCCTTTATGAAACGGGAACTTGCGAAATATGCGGATGACATCGTGCAGGACAGACTCGGAAGTGTTTTCGGCGTAAGGCGCGGTGCTGAAGATGCGCCCACTGTTATGGTAGCAGGCCATATGGATGAAGTCGGATTTATGGTAACGCAGATTACGGATAACGGCATGCTGAGATTTCAGACGCTCGGCGGCTGGTGGAGTCAAGTGCTTCTGGCCCAGCGCGTCGAGGTTCAGACGGATAACGGACCTGTCATCGGCGTCATCTCAAGCATCCCGCCCCACATTTTAACGGATGCCCAGCGCGCAAAGCCGATGGAGATCAAAAATATGATGATTGATATCGGTGCAGATGACAGAGAGGACGCGGTCAGAATGGGGATCAGACCGGGTCAGCAGGTCGTGCCGGTATGCCCGTTCACTCCGATGGCCAACGAGAAGAAAATATTGTCCAAAGCGTGGGATAACCGCTACGGATGCGGATTAAGCATTGAATTATTAAAAGAGCTGCACGGAAAAGAGCTGCCGAACAACCTGTACGCCGGGGCCACCGTTCAGGAGGAAGTCGGCCTGAGAGGGGCGCAGACAGCGGCCAACATGATTCAGCCTGATCTCTTCTTCGCGCTTGATGCAAGCCCGGCAAATGATATGAGCGGCGATAAGGAGCTGTTCGGCCGTCTCGGTGAGGGAGTGCTGCTCCGCATACTCGACAGAACGACGGTCATGCACCGCGGGATGAGAGAGTTCGTCCTTGATATGGCGGAAACGCACAATATCCCTTATCAATATTTCGCTTCCGGCGGAGGAACGGATGCCGGGCGGGTTCACATATCAAACAGCGGGGTTCCGTCAGCCGTCATCGGCATTTGTTCAAGATACATTCATACAAATGCCGCCATCATCCATGTCGATGATTATGCCGCGGCGAAAGAAATGCTCATTAAGCTGGTCATGGCAAGTGACAAGCAGACGGTTGAAACGATCAGAGAAAATGTGTGAAAAAATAAGCAGGCCCGCATAAGGCGGCCTGCTTATTCTGTTTCAAATAAATAAGAGAGTGCTTTCATCGCTTGATTGACGGTTTCCACCGTAATATTCGCTTTGCCGGAAAGCTCTTTCAGCGGATGGTGCAGCTCTTTCGGACGGATCAGAATGAGCGGCTTGCCTTTTGCGATGGCATAAGAAGCATCCATTGCGGTATTCCACTGTTTATATTTCTCGCCAAACAGGGCGATCACAAAATCGGCTTTTTCCATCAGCACCTCTGTACGGAAATTGTTGATATCAGAAGCTCTGGCGTCCTTTAAAACAGAATCAGGCTGCTCGCCCATAATCTCTTCTCCGATATTGTCTGAGCGCTCATGGTTTTCCATCGGTCCGACAAACGTAATCGGCAGGTGCAGCGCTTTTGCTTTGTTCTTGATCTCGTTCCGCCAATCGCTGTGGATTTCACCGGCTAAATATACGACAAACTGCATCTTTTGCTCCTCCTTATTCCATATTCAGATTTTCGTACGGCTATAAGCAAAATGGTAAACGAAACTTGCTTGATAATGCAAATGAAATATGATAATGATATTGCATATAGTTGGTCTTGCTGTAAACAGTCTGGTATGATCCAATTGGATAAACATCAGCATACAAAAAAACTCAAAATCCAGATGGAGGAATGACAATGAAAAAGATTGAAAGCACGGAAGAATTGCAAAAAGCGGTACAGGACGATTGGGCGGTATTTATGTTTTCAGCGGATTGGTGCCCGGACTGCCGCTTTGTGGAGCCGTTTCTCCCTGAGCTGGAAGCGGACTTTCCTGAATTCACTTATTACTACGTAGACCGTGATCAATTTATCGATACATGTGCGGAATGGGAAATCTACGGCATTCCGAGTTTTGTGGTATTTAACGGAGGAAAAGAAGTAAACCGCTTCGTCAGCAAAGACCGCAAAACAAAAGAAGAAATCGAGCAATTTTTAACCGATTCCCTTGCTAAAGCATAAAGGAGGCCACGGGCTTTGAAGATGACGTCGAGGAAGCTGTCGGATCTATTAAAACAGCGCCTGCAGCACGAGAACAGATCCTTCTTTTTTGACAGAGAAAAAGACACCCTCCGTGTTGAGGATCAAACGACCAAAAAAGGCATCACATTAGAACTTCCGCCGATCATCGCCAAGTGGGAGACGAAAAAAGAAGAAGCGATCGACGAGATCGTCTACTATGTGTCAGAAGCGATGGAGGCGATGGGAGGAAGCGGACAGGAGATGTCCGGAAAGGAAGCCGGAATTTATCCGGTGATCCGCTCCACGTCATTTCCTGATCAAACGGGCGACGGCATTCCGCTCGTGTATGATGACCATACCGCCGAAACCAGAATCTACTACGCTCTTGACCTCGGCAAGACGTACCGCTTAATTGACAGCCGGATGCTTGAGAAAGAAAACTGGACAAAAGAACGGATCAGGGAAACGGCATCATTCAATCTCCGCTCGCTCCCTTCGGTCGTGAAACAGGATACGGTTGCGGGCAATTATTTTTATTTTTTCAGAGCGAATGACGGCTATGACGCCAGCCGGATTCTCAATGATTCGATTCTTCATGAATACAAACAGGCCGCTGAAGGCGAATTAGCGATTTCTGTCCCGCATCAGGATGTATTAATACTTGCTGACATTCGAAATGAATCGGGTTATGATATTTTAGGGCAAATGTCCATGAGCTTCTTTGCAAGCGGCACGGTGCCGATTACGGCCCTTTCATTTCTCTATAATGAAGGCAGACTGGAACCTGTGTTTATCATGGCGAAAAGCCGGCCGAAAAAGGATTAGAAAGGATTTTTCTTATGAACGCTTTTTACAATAAAGAAGGTGTGGGAGATACGCTTCTGATCTCTCTTAAAGATGCAGCACGTGAAGAAATCGGCTATGAAAGAGAAGGCGATGTCGTCAGAATCTTTAACAAAGAAACAAAAGAAACGACGGGCTTTAATATTTTTAACGTATCTTCTTATTTACAGATTGAGGACAACGGCCCTGTCGCTTTGTCTGAGACATTCGTTCAGGACGTGAATGAAATACTGAACAGAAACGGCGTTTCAGAAACGCTGACAGTTGACCTTTCTCCGAAATTTGTTGTCGGTCATGTTGAATCGAAAGAAAAACATCCGAATGCGGATAAACTGAATATCTGCCAAGTGAATGTGGGAGAGGAAACCCTTCAAATCGTTTGCGGCGCGCCGAACGTAGACAAAGGACAAAAAGTCGTCGTTGCTAAAGTCGGCGCAGTGATGCCGAGCGGACTTGTCATTAAAGACGCTGAATTAAGAGGCGTTCCGTCAAGCGGCATGATCTGTTCCGCGAAAGAACTCGCTTTGCCGGATGCACCGTCGGAAAAAGGCATTCTCGTTCTTGAAGACAGCCGCGAGGCCGGCGAAGCATTTCAATTCTAACTCCCATAAATAAGTGCACAGAATCGAATGATGTGAGAGAAAGCTGTTAAGCAGGCCTGCTTAACGGCTTTCTTCAGTTGGGAGCTTAATCTTTTCTGAGCCGCCCGGCAGTGGTATACTAAATATCGTCCCAGACTACTAATAAGGGAGTTAGAGAGTGATTAAACATGAGTTGGCTGAATAAATTTTTTGACTTATTTTTAGGTGAAAAAGAAGAAGAGCATGAACATGAACATGAACCGAACACACATGCCCAAATCCCGAAACAGCAGATACCGGATCAGCCAGAAGGCAAATTAACGCGCATGGAAGATCCTAAAATATATTACGAATATCCGAAAGGGAATTTCCGCTTTCCTGTCGTTCCGGACGGCTATAAGCGAACGGAACAAAGACAGCAGGAAAGGCATGAACGCCGCCGCCAGCCGTCCCGGGGATATGCCGCCGCGACGGAGCATACGGAGCGGGAGCGGAAGCAGCATACATATGAAGAGCCGGAGCCGGTGAAAAAGCCCTTTAAACCGTCCTCCATTCCTTCACCGGTCTACGGTTTTCAATCTCAGCACAGCATTAAAAAAACGCCTAATCCGCAAAAACAGCGTGAAGAGAGCGTGACATTGCTGTCAGAGGAGCAATTTGTTCCGCCAAAGTCCGGTCAGGAAACGGAAAAAGAGCCCGCATTCACAGCATCCGGCATGACAAAACAGACGGACACCCGGCCGGAACCGTCTGTGAAACAAGAAACGGAAGAATTCCAGGCCGCCCAAAAAGAGCAGCCGCACACTGAGGCTGAGAATGCAAAAGAGCAAGTGTACAGTGCATCAGAACCGCGCCAGGCTAAAGACCTGCAGCAGCCGGAAAGCACGGAACCTGCCGGCTATACAGATCAACAAGAGCTGGAACAAACCGAGCCGCAGCCTTTAAATGAGACTGAGTATGAAGCGTCCCGGCCGTCTGAACACACGGAAGAACAAGCGCCGCAGCAGGAGGAGTATCAGCAGTCTGAGACGGAAGCCGCTCAAGCTTTTGAAACCGCTGGGGAACCGGTATATACATACTCAGAACCGGGGAATGAAGAGGAAGTTCAGCCGCAGTCTGAATCGCCTGAGGCTGACGCGGAACAAAAAGCAGATGAACAGCCTGAGTTCAACGAAGCCCCTCAGCATTCTGAACCGGAGCCTGAATCTGCAGTCATCGATCCGGCCGAAGCCCCGGCCCCGCCTGCCGAAGAAAAAACGAAGAATTACGAACAGCCCGTAAAAACGGCGGAGCGGCCGAAAGAGCGCAGTGTTCCGTTTAACGTCATGATGCTCAAAAGCGATAAACACAAGCAGACGAAGGCGCCAGAGGGCGGAGCGGGCTATGTTTTCCCGAATCTGTCGCTTCTGGACGTACCGCCGGCGCAGAGACATGACGACCAATCATGGATTGAAGAACAGCGCGAGCTTTTAAACGTCACGCTGAAAAACTTTAATGTGCGCGCCCAAGTCGTTCATGTCACACAAGGCCCGTCCGTCACAAGATTTGAAGTGCATCCTGAGCCGGGAGTGAAAGTAAACAAAATTACAAACTTAGCAGATGATATAAAGCTGAGTTTATCTGCCAAGGATATTCGGATTGAGGCGCCGATCCCCGGCAAAAACACGATCGGCATTGAAGTTCCGAACCGCGTAAGCAAGGTCGTTGATTTACGGCAGATGATCAGAAGCGCCGCTTTCAGGACGAATCCGTCTCCGCTTACAGCCGCGCTCGGTGTCGATATTTCTGGCAACCCGGTCGTCATTGATTTGAAAAAAATGCCGCACGGCTTGATTGCGGGTGCGACAGGATCGGGAAAAAGCGTCTGCATCAATACCATTTTGGTCAGTCTGCTTTATAAGGCAGATCCGAGCGATGTCAAAATGCTTTTGATTGATCCGAAAATGGTCGAGCTTGCGCCTTATAACCAAATTCCGCATTTAGTCAGCCCCGTCATCACGGACGCCAAAGCCGCAACCGCGGCGTTAAAATGGGTTGTGGAAGAGATGGAACGGCGATATGAACTGTTTGCCCATTCAGGTGTGAGAGATATCGGCCGCTTTAATGAATTAACGGCCGAGCATAAGACAGGCGAAAAGCTCCCGTACCTCGTAGTCGTTATTGATGAGCTTGCCGATTTAATGATGGTCGCGCCGAACGATGTGGAAGAAAGCATTGCCAGAATCGCGCAGAAAGCGAGAGCCTGCGGCATTCATCTCCTCGTCGCGACACAGCGTCCGTCTGTCGATGTCATTACCGGCATGATCAAGGCGAACATCCCGACGAGGATCGCATTCTCCGTCTCAAGTCAGGTCGATTCCAGAACGATTATCGACATGGCGGGGGCGGAAAAGCTGCTCGGAAAAGGCGACATGCTTTACTGGGAAAACGGTACCGGAAAACCGGTGCGTCTGCAGGGCAACTTTGTGTCAGACAGCGAGATCGACCGCGTCGTCTCTCATGTCAGAAAGCAGCTCCCGCCTTCTTATTTGTTTGAACAGGAAGAACTGATCAGGCAGGGAACCGCCCTCAAGGAAGAGGACGAGCTTTTTCCTGAGGCGTGCCAATTTGTCGTGGAGCAAAACAGCGCCAGCACCTCCAGCCTTCAAAGAAGGTTCAGGATCGGCTATAACCGTGCGGCGAGGCTGATTGACATGATGGAAGCTGAAGGCATGATCTCAGAAGCAAAGGGCAGCAAACCCCGCGAAGTGCTGATTACGGCTGCTGACATTACTCAAGAATAAGAATATCGTTCATTTTTCTCACAAACATGGTATGATAATGGATGGACCATCAAACAGCATCACTGTCACGCGCTGAAATATCATGCGGCAGGTTTAATCAAAAAGAAAGTTACAGATACTGACGATAACGTAAAAATAAATGGAAGCGCCGCTGTGCGGGCTTTTGCCCGCGGCGGTCGCAAAATGAAATGAGCGTCATATACTGGGGAACAGATAGACGTTTGTTGGAGGTACGATTATGACTGTTTATCATTTTGTTGGAATAAAAGGGACAGGTATGAGCCCGCTTGCTCAAATCCTGCATGATACAGGGTATCAGGTGCAGGGATCGGATATCGAGAAGCAGATTTTTACTCAGGCTGCCCTTGAAAAAAGAAATATCCCGATCTATCCGTTCAGCCCCGATAACATCAAACCGGGCTTAACGGTAATCGCCGGAAACGCATTCCCTGATTCTCATCCGGAAATCGCAAAGGCGCTCGCTGAAGGAATTCCTGTTATCAGATATCATAAATTTTTAGCTGAATATATGAAAAAATATACAAGTGTCGCGGTTACGGGCGCACACGGCAAGACGTCCACTACGGGTCTCTTGGCACACGTGATGCAGCAGGCGAAGCCGACTTCGTTTCTTATCGGAGACGGGACGGGCAGAGGAAATGAAAGCAGCGAATACTTTGTATTTGAAGCCTGCGAGTACCGCCGTCATTTCTTAAGCTATCAGCCTGATTATGCGATCATGACGAATATTGATTTTGATCACCCTGATTATTTCGCCAACATTGACGATGTGTTTGATGCTTTCCAAAACATGGCGCTTCAAGTCAACAAAGGCATCATTGCCTGCGGTGATGACGAGTATCTGCCGAAAATTCACGCCAATGTGCCTGTCGTTTATTACGGCACGGGAGAAGAAAACGATTTTCAAGCGAGAAACATCGTAAAAAATACGGAAGGCACGACATTTGACGTCTTTGTCCGCAATACGTTTTACGATACGTTCTACATCCCGGCATACGGCCATCACAATGTCCTCAATTCATTAGCGGTCATTGCGCTCTGCCACTATGAAGAGATAGACGTGAACATGATTAAGCGCGGACTTGAATCATTCGGCGGCGTCAAACGCAGATTCAATGAAAAAGTGATCGGCAGCCAGGTGCTGATAGACGACTACGCCCACCATCCGACTGAAATTAAAGTCACCATTGAGGCGGCGCGCCAAAAATATCCAGAACGTGAAATCATCGCGGTATTCCAGCCGCATACGTTTACACGGACGCAATCATTCCTTGATGAATTTGCAGAAAGCTTGAGCGCGGCCGATCGTGTGTATCTGTGCGACATTTTCGGCTCTGCCCGCGAGAACGTCGGCAAACTCACCATCACGGATCTGCAGGAAAAAATCGATAACGCAGAACTCATTGAAGAGAATGACACATCCGTGTTAAAAGCGCATAAAGACGCAGTGCTGATCTTTATGGGCGCCGGAGACATTCAAAAATATATGAGGGCCTATGAAAACGTCATAGCGTAACAAAAAAAGCAGTGGGGCTCTCACTGCTTTTTTGCGCGTGCTGCAAAGGGATTTACCGATAAACGGAGAAATAGTATACATACAGCCCCTTTCATATATGTTTATCATTTTAATAATTGGGTATATACCATTATATCCTGCAATAAGGAGGTATTAGATGATTATCATTCTTTACTTAAGCGTCGCACTCATTGCCGTAGCATTTCTCATCCTCGTCATTTATCTGTCAAAAACATTAAAGTCCGTGCAGATGACCTTAACAAACGTAGCGTCGACTTTAGACGGCCTTGAAGGGCAGATGAAGGGCATTACCGCAGAGACAACTGAGCTGTTACATAAGACAAACCGTCTCGCGGAAGACATTCAGGAAAAATCAGAGAAATTAAATACGGTTGTCCATGCTGTGCAGGAAGTGGGAACTTCCGTCCAGCAGTTTAATACATCCATAAAGCAGGCAGCCGGTTCCGTTTCGGCCTCTGTCAGAGAGAACCAGGATAAGATCAGTCAGGTTGTCACCTGGAGCCAGGCCGCTATGGAAATATGGGACAAGTGGAAGCAAAAGAAAAAAACATCGCTTTAATCATAAGAAAAATCCACTAAGGAGGAATCATAATGAGCAAAGATGGAATCAATAGTAAGGATTTTTTAATCGGAACGCTGATCGGGGGAATTATCGGCGCGACAACGGCATTGTTTTTGGCGCCTAAATCAGGCAAGGAGCTGCGCGACGATCTCGGCAGCCAGGCTTCTGCATTGAAAGATAGGACGGACAGAATGACGGCCGACGCGAAAGAAAAAGGCTCTCAATATGTCAGCATCGCCAAGGACAAAACATCTAACATCACCCAGCTGGTAGCTGATCAGTCAGGCCAGATTATGAATAAAGTGAAGGATTTAAAAGACCGTTCTAAGAGCACACTAACCGAGAAAGCCGAAGAGACGAGAAGCGAAATGCAGGACACGGCCCAAAGTATCAAAGCCGAAGCGGAAGATGCAGGGGAAAAAGCCGGTCAGGCAAATCGCTGATCTTCAATAAGGAGAGATAACAGACATGACAAAGCAGCTGATATCGTCAGAAGAAGAGTTCAAAAATGCCGCTGAGAAAGAAAGCACGTTCGTGTTTTTGAAACACAGCACAACCTGCCCGATCAGCCAAGCGGCGTTTCAGGAGTTTGACGCCTTTGCATCGGAGCATTCAGAAGTGCCTTCTTATTACCTGCAGGTGCAGGACAGCCGGCCGCTTTCAAACTATATTGCCGAGACATACGGCGTGAAACATGAAAGCCCGCAAGTATTCGTCATTACAAACGGCGAAGTGAAATGGCACGCGTCTCATTCCAAAATCACAAAAAACGCAATAGAGCAGCACCTTTCATAATTTACTGACCGCCGATGATACCGGCGGTTTTTTTTGAAAAAAACTATTGATCATTTCAGCCATATCATGTAGGATATCAATATACGTTACTTCAATGCATAAAAGCTTAAAAGCGTTTCGGTAATAAAGTAAAATGTGAAAAAATTTATTGTTTCATATTCCTATTTTCGCATAACTATAGTAAGATGCATGTTAACCATTAAAATAAAACATAGCATAGAAGGGATGAAAAAGATGAGCAACAAGGAATTAGAGAGCCTAAGACAGCAGGCAGACGCACTAAACTTACAAATCCTTAAATTAATCAATGAACGCGGAGCCGTTGTAAAAGAAATCGGTAAAGCCAAAGAAGCACAGGGTGTCAACCGATTTGACCCCGTCAGAGAGCGTACAATGCTTAACCGCATTATTGAAAGCAATGACGGCCCGTTTGAAAACTCAACAATCCAGCATATTTTCAAAGAAATTTTCAAAGCCGGCCTTGAGCTTCAAGAAGAGGATCACAGCAAAGCGTTGCTCGTCTCCCGGAAGAAAAAAGCAGAAGATACGATCGTTGACATTAAAGGCGAAAAAGTCGGTGACGGCGATCAGAGATTCATCGTCGGTCCTTGTGCCGTAGAAAGCTATGAGCAGGTTGCGGAAGTAGCGGCCGCTGCGAAAAAACAAGGCATTAAAATCCTGCGCGGAGGTGCGTTCAAACCCCGCACAAGCCCGTATGATTTCCAAGGTCTCGGCGTAGAAGGCCTGCAAATCCTCAAACGCGTCGCTGATGAATATGACCTCGCGGTGATCAGTGAAATCGTTACGCCTGCCCACATTGAGCAAGCGATTGATTACATTGACGTCATTCAGATCGGCGCACGTAACATGCAAAACTTTGAATTGCTGAAAGCCGCCGGTTCGGTTAAAAAGCCGGTATTGTTAAAACGCGGTCTTGCCGCAACGATTTCAGAATTCATCAATGCAGCTGAATACATCATGTCACAAGGAAATGACCAAATCATTCTTTGTGAGCGCGGAATCAGAACGTACGAAACAGCAACGAGAAACACGCTTGACATTTCTGCCGTGCCGATTTTGAAACAGGAAACTCACTTGCCGGTGTTTGTTGACGTCACACATTCAACAGGCCGCCGCGATCTCCTGCTTCCGACAGCAAAAGCGGCGCTTGCGATCGGCGCTGACGGCGTGATGGCCGAAGTTCACCCTGATCCTTCCGTTGCCCTTTCAGACTCTGCGCAGCAGATGGATATACCTGAATTCGAGAAATGGCTGAACGAATTAAAGCCGATGGTGAAAGTAAAAGCATAATAAAGTGTTCCGTTCTTTAAGGGCCGCCTCGTGCGGCCCTTTTTCGTTTCTTCATTTTATTTAATTATAAAATGGAAGTGAACGTTTTCATCACTGGGAAAAACGTGTATAATTTCATGAGAAGTATTTAAATTTGATGAATAATGAAAAATAATGTACACTACTGACTTACGCTTACAACCATAAACGACAGAATGCGAAAACGCACGACATTTCTTTACATAAAGTGTTTATGCTATAGATAAGGATAAGTGTATCCAGTAAAAGGAGTGGTTTCAGTGAGCAACATTACGATATACGATGTGGCCAGAGAAGCAAATGTCAGCATGGCGACTGTTTCCCGCGTCGTAAACGGCAATCCGAATGTAAAACCGACGACCAGAAAAAAAGTATTGGAAGCCATTGACCGGCTCGGCTACCGCCCGAACGCGGTGGCAAGAGGACTGGCAAGCAAAAAAACGACAACGGTCGGCGTCATCATCCCTGATATCTCAAGCATTTTCTACTCGGAACTTGCCCGGGGAATTGAAGATATCGCGACGATGTACAAATATAATATTATTTTAAGCAACTCGGACCAAAACCTCGAGAAGGAACTGCACCTGTTAAACACGATGCTCGGCAAACAAGTGGACGGTATCGTATTTATGGGCGGCAACATTACGGACGAGCATGTCGAAGAATTTAAGCGCTCTCCTGTGCCGATCGTATTGGCGGCATCAGTGGAAGAACAGGCAGAGACGCCTTCTGTCGCCATTGATTATGAACAGGCGATTTATGATGCCGTTAAGCTTTTCGTTGAGAAAGGGCATCACGATATCGCATTTGTCTCCGGACCGATGGCAGAGCCGATCAACCGCTCGAAAAAACTGCAAGGGTACAGACGGGCGCTTGAAGAAGCGGGCATCCCGTTTAATGAGCAGTTCGTAGCGGAAGGCGATTACACCTATGATTCCGGAATGGAGGCGCTTCAAAGCTTAATGGGCCTTGAGCGGAAGCCGACGGCAATCCTTTCTGCAACGGATGAAATGGCGCTCGGCATTATTCATGCGGCTCAGGATCAAGGTCTGTCGATTCCTGACGATCTTGATATTATCGGTTTTGACAATACGAGATTGAGCCTGATGGTCCGCCCTCAGCTTTCCACAGTCGTGCAGCCTACTTACGATATCGGAGCCGTGGCGATGAGGCTTTTGACAAAACTGATGAACAAAGAGCCGGTTGAAGAGCATATCGTTGAGCTGCCTCACCGCATCGAATTAAGACAATCAACAAAGTCATAAAAAAACGGAAAAGCAAGCTTCACTCTGAGGAGTGGAATCTTGCTTTTTTACTTGAGTAAGGAGAAGATATGAAACGTTTTGATTATCTGACACCCGTTGGATTTATGTTAGGATGTATTATTGTCGCAATCGGAATTCTCTCAGGAACGGGACTTGCGGGAATCAGTTCATTTTTAGATCTGACTTCTTTTTTAATCGTCACAGGCGGCCTTGCCGCGGCGGTCTTTATCAGCTTTCCGCCTCGCGATTTAAAGAAAACCCCTTCTGTTTTAAAACAGGTATTTTCCCGTCAGGATGACAATGTAAAGGACCTTGTCAGAGTATTCGTCAGCCTTGCGGAGCAGGCGCGAAGACAGGGGCTTCTGTCTCTGGAGGACCGGGCGCGCGAGATCAAGGATCCGTTTTTGAAAAAAGGGCTTTTGCTTGCGATTGACGGCTGGGATGAAGAAACGATCCGGCTGGTGATGGATTCTGAGATCGCCGCGATGGAAGAACGACACAGAAAAGGAAGGCGCGTTTTTGAAAAAGCCGGTGATTTCGCGCCCGCCTGGGGAATGATCGGGACGCTTGTCGGACTCGTGCTCATGCTTAAAAATTTAAATGACCCGCATACCCTCGGGCCGAACATGGCTGTTGCGCTATTGACGACGCTGTACGGCGCGCTGCTTGCCAATCTCGTGTTTATCCCTATCGCGGCAAAGCTTGAAGAAAAAACGGAAAGTGAAATTTTCATCAAACAAGTTATGATCGAAGGGGTTGTCGGCATCCAATCGGGAAAAAATCCCCGCAACCTCGAAAGTCAGCTCGTCGTTTTCAGCTCAAGAGAAGACTGGCGTAAAGAGCAGCCTGCGAACAAGAAAAAGGGCGCTGTCCATGAAGCTTAGAAGAGAGCGTTTTGAAAGAAGAAACAAACCGGAAAATTCCGGCGGTTCACCAAGATGGATGGTAACGTTCGCTGACTTGATCACGCTCATTCTTGTGTTCTTTATATTGCTTTTTTCGATGTCGCAAATAGACGCGGAAAAATTTCAATCAGCCGTTTCATCGATTCATACAGACGGCAGCGGGGGTGAACCGGCGTCATCAGACAAAGCAAACGAAAATAAAGAACAGGATTTGCTGCTGCAGAACGTGAAAACATACATAAAATCGCACCATTTGAGTTCCAAATTAACGGCGAAGCGCGATGAGCGCGGAGTGGTTCTTGTGCTGCAGGAGGCCGTTCTGTTTCAGACAGGGAAAGCGGATGTGCTGAAAAACGCCGAGCCAGTCCTGCATCAGATCGCAGTGCTTTTGAAAACAATTCCGAATGACATTCAAGTGGAAGGCCATACGGACAGCCGCCGGATTTCCACCTATCAATTCCCGTCGAACTGGGAGCTGTCGTCTGCAAGAGCGGCGAGTGTGATCCGGTATTTTACCGCGAAAGAAGACTTTTCCGCCAAACGGTTTATTTCAGTCGGATACGCGGATACGAAACCTGTGAAGGACAACAAAAGCCCCGGTCATATGAATGAAAACCGCCGTGTGGAAATTGTCATAAAAAAAACGACCTCCTCGTAAGGGTCGTTTTTTTATTTTGTTTTATACCGCTGTTCAGACCGGATGGCAAAAAGCGCTTTTTCCACGGTTTGGGCGTTTTTTTCTGATATTTCTTCTTTTCGGGGAATCGGAGGATATAATTGTTCAGGGTCACTCCAAAACGCGGGCAGGGTATAGGGCGAGTGTTTCTGCCATTTATGAATCCACTCCTGCGGTATGCGCTCCCCGGGATCAATCCCTTTCATCTCAAGCCATATACGGCTCCATGCTCTAGGAACCACTCGCCAAATATCGTATCCGCCTCCGCCGACCGCGATCCATCTGCCGCTGCAATGTTGATGGGCTAATGAGTGAGCGAGCCGGGGGATTTCCTGATAAATGGAGATGGTAGTGGACAGGTGTGTCAATGGGTCGTAATAATGGGCGTCCGCTCCGTTCTGGGTCAGGATTACATCCGGCTTAAAAAAAGCCGCGATTTCTGAAGCGGCCGTTTTGTAAGCGTGAAGAAAGGAATCGTCCTCTGTGAAAGCGTCCAGCGGAATGTTAAAAGAATAGCCGTAGCCTTGCCCGCTTCCTTTTTCCAGCACTTGTCCCGTCCCGGGAAATAAATAACGCCCGGTTTCGTGAAATGAAACTGTGCAGACATCTGACCTGTCGTAAAACGTAAATTGAACGCCGTCGCCGTGATGAGCGTCGGTATCAATGTATAACACTTTTGCCCCGTAGTTTTTCTGAATGTATTGGATGGCCACGGCGCTGTCATTATAAATACAAAAGCCCGATGCCCTGCCGCGGAAGCCGTGGTGAAGGCCCCCGCCTAAATTGCAGGCATGCCTCGCCTGTCCCGTCATGACATAATCAGCCGCTGTTAAGGTGCCGCCCACCAGAAGCGACGCAGCTTCATGCATGCCGGCAAAAACGGGGGTGTCTTCCGTTCCGAGCCCGTAGCTTTCTCCTTCTGCGGCAGGGAGCCGGCCCGCCCCCGCTAGTTCAACCGCCTGTATGTAATCCTCTGTATGAACGAGTGCCAGCTCTTCTTTAGAAGCCATGCGCGGAGCGGCGATATCTCCCTCTTCAAACGCGTCCGCCGCCTGAAGCAGCTCGTATGTCAAAAGCACGCGCTGCTGATTGAACGGGTGATCCTGGTGAAATTGATACGTCTGATAAGAAGGCGAGTAAACAAAAACGCTGTCTCTCATGACTGATCCCTCAATTGTTTCGGCCACAAGACATTATACCCGGCTTCATGAACGCTGCGGATAAAAGGGAGCGGATTCATCGTCTTCACCCGGAAGACGAGTATATTTGCCCCGGCGGAATCATGGGGGTAAACGAGCACGCTCAAGATTTGCAGCTGAAGATCGCGGCACATGCAGCTGAGATCAGCAAGGCTTTTGGTCATATCCGTCACCAAAATTTCCACCTGTGATCCCGGCTGGGCTGCGCCTGTCAGGCTGACAAAGGTCCGGAGTACATCGGTTTTGGTTAAAATGCCCGTCAGCTTATGATTTACCGTAATCGGCAGACATCCGATGCCATGCTCATAGAAAGAAGCCGATATTTCCTCTACGAAATCAAGCGGATGGGCGCAGATGACATTCCGTTTCATAATGGTTTCCACTTTGTTTGTCAGAAACACGACGCGGTCTTCTTGTTTAAAGCTGCCCGGGCCTGCCTGTTTAATGTCTCTGTCTGTGACGATGCCGCTAACGTGCAGTTCTTCGTCGATGACAGGGAGATGGCGGATATGATATGCCTTCATTTTATGTACGGCTGTTTCTATGGAGTCGTTTTTTGTGACGGTGATGACGTCCCGTTTCATGATTTGTTCTGCAATCATCTTTTTATCCCCTTTGTATGTCAGTCAATACATAAATCGCTGATAAAAACGAAGTCTGTCGAACTGTTCAATTGACTCCTGACTGACGTGCCTGCCGATGCGGGCCATCAGACAATTGGCCGGATGAGAGCTGATTTCCGGTTCATCCGTTGCAAACCAGACAAGACCTCCGGCATTCATCATCTTTTCCATGATCTTTCTGTACTCCCACACGTCTTTTTTCATCCCTTTTAAATCCCAATGCCAGTAATATTCTGTCGTCATGATGATGTACCGTTCCATCTGTTCATCCATCATGCTGACAGTCAGCAAAGTTTTTCCGACAGAACAGCCTCTGTAGCCGGGAGCGACCTCGATCGCCCCGAGTTCAAGGAGATCTTCCATATTTCCGTCAGACCACCGTTCAAGCGGATCAGGATATAAATACGTCACATAGCCGATAATCGTCTCTCCGTCCCTGGCGATGATGATCCGCCCTTCGGGAAGCCCGGCTATTTCGACTAACGCTTTGTGCTGTTCATGAGGAAGGCGAAAGGCTGTCAGGCCTTCATGAAACTCATACTGTGCTAAGTTCTCTGGAGGAACGGGCCCTTCTACCAAAAGAGGGCCGGCTGCTGTCTGAATAGATGAAGAATGGTACGTTTTATGATGTTTCACTGATTCACCGCCTGTCGGTTCTTAATAAAAACACATCTCCTTTAAGCATAACAAAATATAAAGCGTTTTCAATAGTACGGTAATTTATATTTTAAAAATTGAGAAAACTGTGAACATCTACTATAATTAGTCTATAGATAAGCAAAGGGGGATGTTGCATGAATTTGAAAACGTTGCCAGCGGAAAAGGGGAATTATCATCTGCAAAATTATGAGGAAACATACCGCAGCTTCGATTGGAAAGAAGTCGAGACGGAGTTTTCCTGGCATCAGACCGGAAAGCTGAATGCCGCGTACGAAGCGATTGACCGTCATGCCGAATCATTTCGCAAAAACAAAGTAGCGCTGTATTACAAGGACGCAAACCGGGAAGAAAAATACACGTTTAAAGAAATGATGGAGGAATCGAATCGGGCGGGAAATGTGCTGAGACGGTATGGAAACGTTGAAAAAGGGGACCGCGTTTTCATTTTCATGCCGCGTTCGCCGGAGCTTTATTTTATCATGCTCGGCGCAATTAAAATCGGTGCGATTGCCGGCCCTTTATTTGAAGCATTTATGGAAGGCGCCGTGAAAGACCGCCTGTTGAACAGTCAGGCCAAGGTTGTCGTGACAACACCTGAACTGGCTGAACGGATTCCGGCGGACAGCCTGCCCGACCTGAAGCATATCTTCATTGTCGGCGGCAGCAAAGAAGCCGGAGATAAAATCATTCATTATGATAAAGCGGCTGAAGGAGAAAGCACGAGACTTGATATTGAATGGATGGACAGAAGAGACGGCTACCTGCTTCACTATACATCAGGGTCAACAGGAACGCCTAAAGGCGTGCTTCACGTTCATGAAGCCATGATTCAGCAATACCAGACCGGCAAGTGGGTGCTTGATCTTAAAGAGGACGATATATATTGGTGCACGGCGGACCCGGGCTGGGTGACCGGGACGGTGTACGGGATTTTTGCGCCGTGGCTGAACGGAGCGGCGAATGTGATCGTCGGCGGCAGATTCAGTCCGGAAAATTGGTACGGCACGATTGAAAAGCTCGGTGTAAGCGTATGGTACAGCGCTCCGACGGCTTTCAGAATGCTTATGGGCGCCGGAGATGAAATGGCGTCCAAATTTGATCTGACTTCACTTCGTCACATCCTGAGTGTCGGAGAACCTTTAAACCCGGAGGTCATTAAGTGGGGACATAAAGTATTCGGCAAGCGCATTCACGATACGTGGTGGATGACGGAAACAGGCGGGCAGCTTATCTGCAATTATCCGTGCATGGAGATCAAGCCGGGTTCAATGGGGAAACCCATTCCGGGAGTGGAAGCGGCGATCGTTGATAACCAAGGGAATGAGCTTCCGCCGTACCGAATGGGGAACCTCGCCATTAAAAAGGGCTGGCCGTCCATGATGGATTCCATTTGGAATAACAAAGAAAAATATGAATCTTATTTCATGCCGGGCGGCTGGTATGTTTCCGGAGATTCAGCTTATATGGATGAAGACGGTTATTTTTGGTTCCAAGGCAGAGTCGATGACGTCATTATGACATCCGGCGAGCGCGTCGGCCCGTTTGAAGTCGAAAGCAAACTTGTTGAACATCCGGCGATTGCTGAAGCCGGTGTCATCGGAAAGCCGGATCCTGTCCGGGGAGAAATTATTAAAGCATTTATCGCGCTCAGAGAAGGGCATGAGCCATCCGATCAGCTGAAGGAGGACATTCGCCTCTTTGTAAAACAAGGGCTTGCCGCCCATGCCGCACCTCGGGAAATTGAATTCAAAGATAAACTTCCGAAAACACGGAGCGGAAAAATCATGAGACGTGTGCTGAAGGCGTGGGAGCTGAACCTGCCGGCAGGCGACCTGTCCACAATGGAAGATTAAAGAGACGGCGTTGACATCACATCTTATTTATGTTAAAAATGAGTAAGCTTCATACGAAAAGGTTTTGATTGAGACAAGTAGGATATCTGATTGTTCCAGAGAGCTGATGGCCGGTGAAAATCAGCACATAAGATATGCCGAATACACTCATGAACCGCTTTTGCGAACAAAGCCCTTCCAAGGCTTTCAGTAGTGGAAGAACGGACACGGTCCGTTATCAAAAAGAGTGATAAAAGCTTTTTTATGCTTTTATTAGTAGGGTGGTACCGCGATTATATCGTCCCTTCGTTTTAAACGAAGGGGCGTTTTTTATTTCCATAAAAAAGGAGCAGACAAATGACTAACTTATTAGAAGATTTATCATTCCGCGGCTTAATCCAGCAAATGACGGATGAAGAAGGACTGAATAAACAGCTGAACGAAGAAAAAATCCGTTTATACTCAGGTTTCGACCCGACGGCGGACAGCCTGCACATCGGACACCTTCTGCCGATATTGACACTGCGCCGTTTCCAGCTTGCAGGCCACCATCCGATTGCGCTTGTAGGCGGAGCGACGGGGCTGATCGGCGATCCGAGCGGTAAAAAAGCGGAGCGTACGTTAAATACTCAGGATATCGTTGTCGAATGGTCGCAAAAAATTAAAAATCAGCTTTCCCGATTTTTAGATTTCGATGCAGGAGAAAACCCAGCTGTCATAGCGAATAACTTTGACTGGATCGGAAAAATGAGCATCATTGATTTTCTCCGCGACGTCGGAAAGAACTTCGGAATCAACTACATGCTTGCGAAAGATACTGTAAGCTCAAGAATTGAAACCGGAATTTCTTACACGGAATTCAGCTACATGATCCTGCAATCCTACGATTTTCTGAATCTGTACAGAGAAAAGAACTGCAAACTCCAAATCGGAGGCAGTGACCAGTGGGGCAACATCACGGCAGGTCTTGAACTGATCAGAAAATCGGAAGAAGAAGGGGCGAAAGCGTTCGGCCTTACCATTCCGCTCGTCACAAAAGCTGACGGCACGAAATTCGGCAAAACAGAAGGCGGCGCGATTTGGCTTGATAAAGAAAAGACATCGCCGTATGAATTCTACCAATTCTGGATCAATACAGATGACCGTGACGTCGTCAAATATTTAAAATACTTTACTTTCTTATCAAAAGAGGAAATTGAAGCTTATGCTGAAAAAGCGGAGACGGCTCCAGAGAAAAGGGAAGCGCAGAAACGCCTTGCTGAAGAAGTGACTGTACTTGTACACGGCCGTGAAGCGTTTGAGCAGGCCGTTCATATTTCTCAGGCGCTGTTCAGCGGCAATATTAAAGAGCTTTCCGCTCAAGACGTCAAGGTAGGTTTTAAAGACGTGCCTTCACTTGAAAAAGACCGCTCTGAAGAACTGTCTTTAGTAGACGTGCTTGTGGAATCTAAGCTGTCGCCTTCAAAACGGCAGGCCCGCGAAGACATTCAAAACGGGGCTGTTTACATTAACGGAGAGCGCCAGACGGATATCGGTCATCTGCTGACGGCGGAAGACCGCATCGAAGATCAATTTACCGTACTGCGCCGCGGAAAGAAAAAATACTTCCTGATCACATACTGAAAATAAAGAGCAGTCCGGCCGCTCAATGCGGCAGGCTGCTTTTTTATGTTTTGCGAATACTGCACCGGGAAATGAGTACAGTACGTAGTATAAGCAAAACAGGGAAGGGGCGCTGCGCCGTGAATTTCATGTTTACCATTGCGAAAGAAAGATTGCAGCGGGATCATTGGGAACAGCAGCAAAGCATGAACGCCGAAGTCAAAGCCGAAGAAACTGAGGCGGAAGAAGAAAACTCGACCTCATAAAACAAAAGCCTCCATTCCCAAGGGATGGAGGCTTTTGTTTGTCACCATATCAGTCTGACGGCGGCCATCAGTACAACACCTGTAATAACCGTGATGGATAAGCTTTTCGTCCGCATTGCGCAAAGCAATGTCGGGATGAGGACGATCATTGCTTTCCAATCAAAGGTCAAAGTGCTGTTTGTTTTTACGATCATGCTTTCCGTTACCAAGGCGGTCAAAATACAAAGCGGAATAAAGGAGAGCCACTTTAAAGCCAATTCCGGCATCTGAATGTTCCGGACAAATATAAAAGGAACAATGCGCGGCACAAGCGTAACAATCATGCAGCCGAGTATAATCCAGATCATTTGCGTGCTGATGCTCATTTGTCCGTCACCACCCCGATTGTTGCCACAATTACGGTTGAGACGATGACCGCGATGTGTGACGGGACGAAATACGATAACAAGATCATAAAAATGATCATATAGAGAATAAGGGAGAGGCTGTGTTTCAGCTTTTCCGATGCGGACGACTGCAATTGCAGCACTAAAAGCGCCGCAAACATAGCGGGCAAAGCAAAGTCCAGACCGAGGGCGTAAGGATCAGATATCCATTGTCCGAGAAGCCCGCCCATCACACAAGAAATAACCCAGCACGCATAGGCGGTTATATTGAGGCCATTCATCCACTTATCGTACAGCCTGCCGTTCTGAACCGCCTTGTTCACTGCTACCCCGAAAGATTCATCAGTAAGCAAAGCACCGAAGCCGATATTCTTCACCAAAGAGTATTTTGTGAAATAAGGCGCGATGGTCAGGCTCAGGAGCAGGTGCCGCAGATTGACGATGAACGTCGTTAAAATAATGGCAGAAATCGGACTCCCGGAAACAAGGAGTGAGCAAATAATAAATTGGGCGGCGCCGGCATAGACCAACAAGGATAACAAACAAATTTCAAGAATACTGAGGTGTGAGGCAACGCCAACAATGCCAAAAGCAAAACCGACACTCATATAGCCCAGCAGTGTAGGCACACAATCCCGCACCCCCTGTAAAAACGTATCGTTCATTTCCCGGGAAACGGCGGTTTTTTGCACTTCTGTCTGAATCATTTTTATACTCCTTCCTTAGAGATTATAATAATAACGACTAATGAAAAAATCAAAGAAAATACGGTTCACATTTAAATGAACCGATTTCCGGTGACGACATGAAATAAAGAATGGTTTTGTTTCATCAGACCTTCAACTTTTTCAGCTCCGACTTCTTTCACAAGCTCCGCAAACATCAGGTCATGCCTCATATATTCCATGGCCACGAGAACGAGAGCGGGATCTTCTGTTTTAATGGCCCAGGCATTCGTCTGCGGGGAAAAATTGGCGATTAAGACTTCTTTATTATCCCGTGCTGCTATCGTTAATCTTCCGCCCATGCGTTTTTCTGCCACTTCAGGAGACATATTATGATGTGTCGTATTTCCGAGCTTCACTTCCGGAGGGCCGAACACAATCGAAAAGACGGGTAATTTTTCGGCGGCGCGTTTGTTAACGGCCTCTTGAATAAAGGGAATCTGCTGTTCCCAGACAGACAGCCACAACTCTTCCTCGGCTTTTTCAATCATATCCTTCAATTCATTGATGACATGATCATTTGTGCTGATGCGGCGGATAACATTCATCTCCTGCTCGCTTTCAAGCGCCAATAATTTCTCTTCAAGATAACCGAAGGAGCTCTCGAAGTCATGCCGCAGCCGGTCGATTAATTCCTTTCCGGCAAGCGGGGCATATGTAACCGGATCAGACGGCACAATATGGACAGCGCCTTTATCAACTAATTTCCCCAATACTTCATAGATCATTGAGCGGGGGACGCCTGACCTTTTACTGATTTCATATCCGGTAACAGGCGAGTGTTTCAACAAGCCGATATATGCTTTGCATTCGTATTGAGAAAATCCGAATTTCTGCAGTTCTTTCAGAACATCCTCCATAAACATCCTCCATAGTGGTTATTCATGAAACTACTATAATGTAAGCGGTTGTATGTTGTCAATGGGACTTGAGTGCTGAAAGAACAATTCGCCCGTGTTGTCGCTTTCCAACTTATTTTGGGGCGAGTTACTTGTATGGCTCTTGTGAAAAACGTTGCTGTAGACCCACACGGATGCCGTTTGATACGATAAATCCAAGAAAGTCAAAAAGAGGAGGATCATGGTGGAAAACACCTCTAAAATCGCTTTTTTATCAGTGATAAGCAATTCTCTGGTCGTCATGCTCAAAATAGCGGTAGGCATGGTAACCGGGTCTGTCGCAATACTTTCCGAAGCCATTCATTCTTTTTTAGATCTGATCGCCGCCTTCATCGCGTTTATTTCCGTCAGGATTTCAAAAAAGCCGGCTGATACAGGGCATCCGTACGGCCATGGGAAGGTCGAGAATCTGTCCGGAACGATCGAAACAATGCTGATTTTTGCGGCGGGGATTTGGATGATATATGAATGCGTTCAAAAACTGGTAAACCCGGAGCCTGTTCATCTGCCGGTATTGGGAATCGTTGTGATGCTTGCGGGAGCTCTTATTAATTTGATCGTCTCGAAATTAGTAAAAAGAGAAGCTGTAAAGGTTAATTCCGTGGCAATGAAATCAAATGCCCTGCACTTACTGACTGACGTGTACACATCATTAGGCGTAGCGGCAAGCCTTTTGGTCGTTACATTAACGAAGTGGTACATACTTGATCCGATTATAGGTATGGTGCTGGCGGTGTATATCATATATGAAGCGTTTAAATTAATGAAAGAAGCATTTCCGCCGCTGATTGACACCCGTTTGTCAGAGGAGGAAGAAAAAACAATTTTAGAGATTATCGAAACATTCCATCACGAATTTATTGAAATTCACGATTTTCGCACAAGGCGGTCCGGCCCGCAGGAGTATATTGATTTTCACATGGTCGTGGCGTCTCACGTGACGATTAAAGACGTGCACGACTTGTGTGACCGCATTGAAAGGGATATTACGGATGAATTTAAACAAGCACAGGTGATGATTCATCCCGAGCCGGAGAGTGAAAGGAAGAAATAAATCTGTTCTTGTATTTTGCGTTTTAACAGAGAGGCCCGTTTACACGGGTCTTTTTGTTATGTAAATGACTATTTCTATCACGGATTGAGAGAGAAGCTTATACAAGAGAGACTTTCATTTCATACCTTATGGTGTAAAGAAAAAGGGAGGTGAATACGATTGAACGCTATTTCTGTTAAAGAAATTGAACATGGAGTCGCCGTTGCTCATAGAGAAGGGTTAGGGGAGTATTTGCACCAAGAACCGGTTTCCAGAAAAAGTAAGCGCCGTTCACGCAGCCAAAAACGGACGCACCGGACACACCGTTCACGCAGCCAAAAACGGACGCACCGGACACACCGTTCACGCAGCCAAAAACGGACGCACCGGACACACCGTTCGCGCAGCAGAAAACGGACGCACCGGACACACCGTTCGCGCAGCAGAAAACGGACACACCGGACACATCGTTCACGCAGCAAAAAACGGACACACCGGACACACCGTTCACGCAGCAAAAAACGGACGCACCGGACACATCGTTCACGCAGCCAAAAACGGACACATCGCACAAGACGGTCCCATCAGAAACGACGCTCTTCCCGCAAACGCTGTTTTAAATGCTGACTGTAGAAACGATGATATATGATCTGCTATAATGGCAATAAAGGGACTGGATAAAAACTCCAGTATCACCTGCGGACACTGAACTGACAACATGACGCTGTTTGTTCGTGTCCGTTTTTGATTTTTGAACAACATGCCGAAGGATAAAACAGGAAGGGATGACGCCGAATGAAGCTGAATGAGGAAATGTATCAAGACTCTGAAGGAGAAACAATCTATTCGCAGGATATCAGCAGCAAGCTTTTGCATATTACGGACAGCGGGCATATCAGCGTTGACTTCATCAGCATAAGCAGGCTGCGGAAGGCTTCGAAAATCGCGATCTTAGGTGACAGCGTCGCCCGGGGGCTGCGTGCGAAATACAGCTTTGGTGACATTCTGAAAGACCGGACAAACGCCGAAATCACCAATCTGTCTGTCAGCGGCGTCAATATGAGTAACAACGGAAACGATAACATTTATCAGCAATCGCTGAAAACGTCGGGACAAGATGTCATTATCGTGCAGGGAACAGATGATGATTGGTGCGGCCACATCCCCATCGGCACAGATGAAAAAGATATCACTTCATTTTACGGAGGTTTCTGCCAAGTCATTCAGCAGCTCCGCAGCAGAAATAAAGGCGCGAGCATCATTGCAGTGACCCCGACGAAACAAGCGAAAATGTCAAACGGAAAAATCGTCCGCCGTGATACTGATAAAAATAAACTGGGTTTGAAGCTGGCTGACTATGTAAAAGCCCAGAAAGAAGCCTGCACCCTGCTTTCTGTACCGTATGCCGACCTATTTGATACAGATCTCATCGACCCGTATAATCCCGCTTTCCGTAAAATGTGCATGTCAGAAGGCCTTCATCCGAACGAGACAGGGCATCAAATTATCTTTCAGGAAATCTGCCGAAATTTTTATTATTATTACGGATGAAACAGCACTGAAAGGTTATTTTCGGCTTTTCTCTTCTAAAAGCTCAATCATTCTTTGAGTTGCACGCCGTTGCGCTCTTAAAAGCGAGACGATATTTCCGGTAAAACCGATTAAAATGATAAGCAGAAAAATGATTATCCACATAAGCGAACCTCCCGTCGAGTGTTGAAAAACCCACTCTTTATTTTACTTATTATGGATGAGGGAGAGAATAGGTCTAACTATTGGTGTTTCTTTATAAATCCATAAAAAAATGCACAGACTGAACTGGTCTGTGCATTTTTATTCGCTTATTTCAGCAGATTCAATGATTCGCGATTAAAGGCTTCCAAATCGTCAGGTGTTCTGCTTGTTACAATGTTATGGCTGACAACGACTTCTTCATCTTTATAATTTGCGCCGGCATTGATTAAGTCTTTGCGGATGCTGCGGTATCCCGTGATATCTTTTCCTTTCAGAAGGTCGGTATCAATCAGCAGCTGCGGGCCGTGGCAGATCGCAAAAACGGGTTTCTGATTTTCCACGAATGCTTTAGTAAATTCACCCGGGCGGTCATCTCCGCGAAGCAGATCCGGTGAAAAGCCTCCAGGAATTAATAACGCATCGAATTCAACGGCGTCTGCGTCTGAGATCGCTTGATCGATCTTTACTTTTTCACCGTGCTTGCCGGTCACTTCTTTTCCTGCTTCCAAATCTATGGTCACCACACTGTGGCCTGCTTTTTTAAATGCTTCTGCCGGGCTTGTATATTCAATATCCTCGAATTGGTCTGTTATCAGAACTGCGATTTTTTTGCTCATACGTCATGCCTCCTGTGTAGTTTGTATATGACAAGGATATCAGGCAAATCGCTCTCTCTCAACGTATTTGCTTGAAGATAAGCATAAAAAAGACCCCTCTGAAAAAGAGGAGCCAAAAGGTACGGAGGTCTGCTGAAACTTGCGTGTTTAACCTGAGATAAGGCAAGAAATCGAACCAATTACTTTTTGTGTCTTTTTTTATGCTTTTTACATCCGCATTTCCCAGGATCGCCCGGATCAATAACCTCATGAATTGTTTCTTTCTGATATACGTAAACCACTTCTTTGTCAGTATACGTGTCAGTCACAATATACTTAGGGTCACAGTAATATACTTTCGATTTTTTACCCATTCATCTCACCTCCCGTACTTTATTAAATGCTGACAACGGACAAGTACACCACGGCAAGTCCACATTTTGAAGTTTGCAATAAGGGGCGGATAGTATCTGTATGGTTTTTCCTGAATTCGCTTCAAATTGGGATGGTTAACGCTTTTTAATCAGGGAAATTTATAAAAAAGAATTCAACATAATTCTTTTCTCAGTTCAACGAGATGCTGACATCTTTGGAGGGATTTCTGAATGCTCGATGAAAAAACAATTGAAATCGTTAAAAGCACAGTGCCGGTCTTAAAAGAGCACGGTGAAGAAATCACAGGACGATTTTATGACCTGCTGTTTCAGCATCACCCTGAGCTGCTGAATGTCTTTAATCAGACGAATCAAAAGAAAAAAACCCAGCGTACAGCTTTGTCGAATGCTGTGATCGCGGCCGCCGCCAATATTGACCGCTTGGAAAACATCGTTCCCGTCGTTAAACAAATCAGCCAAAAACACCGGAGTATCGGAGTTAAGCCCGAGCATTACCCAATCGTTGGCAAGTACTTGTTAATCGCGATAAAGGATGTGTTAAAAGACGGGGCTTCTCCTGAGGTCATTCAGGCATGGGAAAAAGCATACGGCGTCATTGCAGACGCATTTATCGGTATTGAGAAGGAGATGTATGAACAAGCGGAAACACAAAAAGGCGGCTGGAAAGACGATAAGGCGTTTAAAATTGATAAAAAAGTAAAAGAAAGCAAAGAGATCATGTCTTTTTATTTAAAACCGGAAGACGGACAAGTTCTCCCCGAATTCAAAGCGGGACAATATATCAGTGTAAAAGTATACATTCCGGATACGGGTTATACACATATCCGCCAGTACAGCCTATCCGATGTGTGCGGTAAGGATTATTACCGGATTTCCGTGAAAAAAGAAGGGGTTGTTTCCTCTTATCTGCATGACCAATTACATGAAAAAGATTCAATTGAGATCAGCGCTCCGGCCGGTGACTTCGTATTAGACCCTGCTTCCAAAAAGAATCTTGTTCTCATCAGTGCCGGTGTCGGAATTACCCCGATGATCAGCATGTTAAAGACGGTTGCCAAAGCCCAGCCGCAGCGAAACGTTCTCTTTATCCATGCGGCAAGGAACGGCGAGTATCATGCGCTGCGGCATGAAGCTGAAGAAGCCGCGGAACACTCATCTGTTGACACCGTCTTTATTTACAGTGAGCCGTCCGAACAAGACCGTTCAGAAAACATTCGTTTTCGGGAAGGCCGGATTGACAAACAGCTGTTAGAAGAAGTGATGACAGATAAAGATGCTGATTTTTACCTGTGCGGATCACCGTCGTTCATTAAAGAAATGAAAAAGCTGATTTCTGAATTCAATACACCGCCGGAATCCATTCACTATGAATTATTCGAACCGCAGCTGAGTATGGTGTGATTGAAGAAGGAAGACGATGATTTTAATGCATGAAGCACCCGGATTGGGTGCTTTTTTATTCTAGATAACAGAACGAACAGGGAATTAGAGCGGGTTGTCCCGTCGATGGCTGCCGCTGAGTATGTCGGCTTGGATGATATAGCCACCTACACACGTTGAAAAAAACATTGGCATAGGGGTTGAAAACAGTAGGGGAAAGGGCTAACGGCGTTTCAGGCAGTTGCACAGTATAATAAATATATGGGTAATTCATGGACAATGAAAAGATAGGAGGATGTAACCCCCTATCTTCTCATTCTTCCTATTCTGATTAACTCCCCAATAATTGATCCAGCGATGAAAATAATCAATGGGACTGGAGTGAATTTATTACCCAAAACGCCCATGTATACAAAATAACATGCACATAATACAAGAAACAGTAGGATATATCTTTTTAATATCCTGTTAATATTAGACGTCGTCTTTTCTTGTTGCATATTTTCTCACCTCGTTTTTATGGTCGGCAAGTTGATGGGATTGGTCTGCTTCCAAAGAATTTGGGACTGTCTGCCGTTTTAAGGACTTTCTTTCTTTTAGAGTCTTCGTAGAATTTTGTTCTATTAGCATAAGGGTATGCACTGCATTTAAAGGCATAACGATATTGGAATACTGTATAGTATGCAGTTGTTTGGGTACCTGCTAAAAATGCTACAATACCGAATATTACGTTGTAAGGTGTTTTTGTTAATGTTGAAATAGCTGTGGCTGCTACACCGACAGAAACGCCTTTCAAATTGTATTTATAATTGTATTTCCCCATGTATTTTCCACCGGGCGGAATCTTCATAGTTGACATATTAGAAGAAGAAAAAACTCCATCTTCCTCCATAGTAAGGTTAAAATCGACCTCACCGTTTTTATAAAGTGTGTTTGTTTCGTTGTTGTATTCAAATTTTGTAACTGCCCCATTTTCCTCAGTAACTTTACCTTTATTCACAGCAGGGTCAGTAAAGTCGTAAGAATAGACATACTTTTCCCCATCAATCTCAAAAACATGCTCACCTACAGGATCATTTGACATTGATGCAGGGGTATCCAACATTTCATTGCTTTCTGCTTGGGCTTTAAAATTAGGCATAACACCTACAACCAATGCAGTGACCAAAAACAATAGTAAAGCTGACCTGAATTTCTTCAGATAATCACACTCCCTATTGTATATTCATTACGATCCAAATTATATCGGACTTGTTATTATTTAAGAATGGGGACAGCGGAGTGTAGATTCGACAATAGAGAGAAATAGTCTGCTATAATACCGTTCTGAAAAAGTGGGTAAATAGCCTTTTTTTGAAATTGCGCGATGTCGAAAAAAAACTCCTGTTAATTACATTTTTTGTTAAAGGTATGCTAGAATATTTTCAGAAATAGGGAATTATCGTATGAGTAAACTGGCTTCTGAATGTGTTGCAAATATATTAAATGATTGGTATATCGCGATAAAACAACAAGACGCTGAGTCTGCTGAGAGATATTTTAAAGAGATCAAACCGCTTTTAGATGAAATGGGAGACGAACCGATTAATTGGTGTATAGAGGATTTATAAAAAGCGCAGATACTCTGCGCTTTTTTATTTAAGTATTTTCCGAATCATTCGCAGCCCGTTTTTGGAAGAAGGATAACGGAAAGCGAAGTCGAAGCGGTTCGTTTGTTTGACGACGCTTTTTTTGTGCGTAAATGCGTTAAAGCTGTCAAATCCGTGATAGCTGCCGATGCCGCTTTCTCCGACACCGCCGAATGGCAAATACGGTGTCGCGACGTGCATTAACGTATCATTGACACAGCCGCCGCCAAATGACAGATTCTCTAAAACAGTTCGCTCGATTCCTGTGTTTGTTGTGAAGACATAAAGAGCGAGCGGCTTTGGGCGTGATTGGACTTTCTCGATGACTTCATCGATATCGCCGTATGTAAACAGCGGAAGAATCGGCCCGAAAATCTCCTCCTGCATCACTGGAGAGTCATCCTTCACTTGATCTAGAATCGTCGGCGCTATTTTATGGTGATCAGGATTAAATTGTCCGCCTGTAAGCGGGACGCCATCATTCAGAAAGCTGAGCAGCCGCTGATAGTGGCGTTCACTGACGATTTTGCCGTACTGCGGATTTTGTTCAGGCTGAGGGCCGTAAAATTCACTGATCGCACGCTTTATTTCTTCTGTGAGCTTCGTTTTGATATCTTGGTGGACAAATAAATAATCAGGTGCGATGCAGGTTTGCCCTGCATTTGTAAATTTCCCGAAGACGATGCGTTTGGCGGCAAGCTGTATATCAGCATCCTTATGGACAATGCAGGGACTTTTGCCGCCGAGCTCCAAGGTAACGGGAATTAATTGTTTGGCGGCGGCCTCCATGACGATTTTTCCCACGGCAACGCTTCCTGTGAAGAAAATATAGTCAAAGGGCTGCTGTAATAACACCGTGCTGACGTCGGGCCCGCCCTCCGCCATAGCGACATAATCGGTCGGAAAAACGCTGCTGATGAGTTTGGAAAGAACAGCGGAAACCGCCGGCGTATATTCTGACGGTTTAAGAATGACTGTGTTTCCGGCCGCAATGGCTCCAATCAAGGGTGAAAGCGCCAGCTGCAAGGGATAATTCCAAGGCGCAATCACCAAAACGGTTCCATATGGCTCAGGGATAATGATGCTTTTCGAGCCTAGGTGAGTCAGAGGCGTTTTGACTCGTTTCGGTTTAATCCATTTTCCCAGCCGCTTCATCACAAAACTGATTTCCTCCAAGATGATTCCGATTTCTGTTGAGTACGCTTCTTGCTCAGATTTGTGGAGATCCTGGTAGAGAGCGGCTATTAGATCGGCTTCATGAGTTTTGACGGCTTGTTTCAGCTTCTGCAAAATGTTCAGTCTCGATTCAAGCGGTCTCGTATGTCCCGCTGCAAAATAGGTTTTGTGATTGCTGACGATAGAGGGGATGCTGTTCATTCCGTCTCTCCTTTTTATAAGGTATGATGATTCATTATGTAAAAAATCGTTCCTGCCTGTCAAATGCTTATGGTGTGTCAGAAAAAATAACAAACTCATTTCTGCGTTTGCGGCAGGAATTTGATGAAAAAGAGAATTCTTTTTGCGGCATTATCTGTTGCAGGCATTATGGGGTTTTCTAATGTACATGTAGCTGAAAAGCCAGTTGGCACATAAAAAAAGCCCTGGACAGGGGCTTTTTTTAATAAAGAGAGGGAGCATCTGTCCACCATTCTGACAGCCCAAAAGAAAAACCCCGGAAACATTGTCACTGACAACATGTCCGGGGTTTAATCCAATGCTCTTTAAAGAGCATTTTACTTAACGAGAGTAGAACTCAACGATAAGCGCTTCGTTAATTTCCGGAGCAAGCTCAGAGCGCTCTGGAAGACGAGTGAATGTACCTTCAAGCTTTTCAGCGTCGAAAGTAAGGTACTCAGGAACGAAGTTGTTTACTTCTACAGATTCTTTGATGATAGAAAGGTTTCTTGATTTTTCGCGAACACCGATTGTTTGACCAGGTTTTACTTGGTAAGACGGAATGTCAACGCGGCTTCCGTCAACAAGGATGTGACCGTGGTTAACTAATTGGCGTGCCTGACGGCGAGTGCGCGCAAGACCAAGCTTGTACACAACGTTATCAAGACGTGCATCTAAAAGAATCATGAAGTTTTCGCCGTGTTTACCAGTCATTTTTGCAGCTTTGTCAAACAATGTACGGAATTGACGTTCGTTTACACCGTACATGTGACGAAGTTTTTGCTTTTCTTGCAATTGCAAACCGTATTCTGATAGTTTTTTACGCTGTCCCGGACCGTGGGGACCTGGTGCGTAAGGGCGTTTTTCTAATTCTTTACCTGTACCGCTAAGAGAGATTCCTAAGCGGCGGGACAGTTTCCATGATGGACCTGTATAGCGAGCCATAATGTGACTCCTCCTTTGGTTTTATTTTGTGGAAAATAAAAACCGTCTGTTCGATCCGACCGTGCACATTTTGTTTTCATGTATCCTCGCTCCAGCAGCAGAGAGTTACACGATACACCTTACAGCTAAGGAACAAAATGCAAACACAGAAGCTGAACAAAAAGGCTGCAATATTTCACACAAAGAACATTATATGATTTTTCTCCGCCGCCGTCAACCATTTCTCCATGAAGACTGCCGGTTTATGATATAATGTACAAAAATGAGTAGTACATGTTTAGGTGATAAAAATGAAAAAACAAACAATCGATGAAGTGACGGCCTTTCATCAGAAAATGCTTTCTTTTTTCTTAACGAAATCTGAATCCGTCTCATTATCCGACTCGCTGTTATGGCTGGCCTCAGCTCTAGAATCCTGCTTTACATCTCTTTCATTGACCCTTTCACCGGCTGAATCAGCACGTTTCACCATAAAAACAGAAGAGGAACCGAATTATGCTCCGCTGAAAGAAAGTGACGGCCGTTTTATGATCAGGAATCAGACGTCCGGCAGATCCTTTTATCTGCGCACGGAAGGCGGGCTGCCGATCCCGGAATCATTGCCTGAGCTCGTTACTCAATTTATCAATCAATCTGTGAGACAGAGCGGGCTGTTTGACAAAACAAAGCATCAGCGGAAAATCCACAGAATGACAGAAATGTTCCATTCGCTTTTAGATCAGGATGAAGTATTGGAAAAACTGCAGGCGAGTTTGAGGAAGGCTTTCCAGTCTTTCCGTTTTTCACTGTTCATCTCGCAGGACCAGGATACGGACAGACAGCTCCCCGCAAAAGAATTGCATATGGACGGAGAAGACGCCGATCAGTTTGCCCTGCAGGTGTTTTTATCAGGCAGAATGCTCAGGAAAGGCAGGTCATCTGCTTACCTGCCGATCAAAGGCCAGCAGGGGACTTACGGGGTTCTGAAGACGGAGGGAATGCAGGACGCCGCGCTTTCGTGCAGCACGCTGAGTGAAATGCTGCTGCTTACGGGCGCGGCGGGAAAAGCATTTGAAAATGCGCAGCTGTATGAGCAATCGAAAAAAAGCATTGCGAATCTGGAGCTCATTAATGAAACATCGCGCCAGCTGAATCAGCGTCTCAGGCTCACTGATACGATGCGGGAGCTCGCCGCCATCATGACCCAATCGTTTTACGCCGAAGAAGTGGCTTTTTTTCATATTGATCATTTTGAGACGCAAAATCTGCTTCCCGGACATACCGCCTTTTTTAAGACAGAACGCGCTAACCCGTATATCAGCAGTGTGAAAGAAAAGCTGTTCGAGGGAGAAAAGGGTGTGTTTATCGGCAGCGGAAAGACCGTATTCGGCGAAAATGGCTACGGTTCGCTGATGGCGGTGCCGATGATCGAAAATGACACCGTCTTCGGATTTGCGATTTTATTGAAAAAGGATTTGTATGCTTTTACGTTTGAAATGTATAAGCTTTTTCAGGCGCTCATTCACCATGCGACATTGGCTGTAACGAACTCCATGCTGCGCGACAGGCTTGAGCATCTTGTTCAGACAGACCAGCTGACGGAGCTGTATTCAAGAACCTATTTGGATGAGAAAATTCAATACAGCATGAAAATCCATAAACGGGGTGTATTTATCCTTGTTGATATCGATAATTTCAAACACATTAATGATACATACGGACATCAAACGGGAGATTCGATCCTCATTCAGGTGGCCTCCGTTATGAAAAACCATATCCGGGAGCACGATGTTGCTGCGAGATGGGGAGGCGAAGAGCTGGCTGTCTATCTGCCGAACATCAACGTGTCATCCGGAGAGCGCATTGCCAAAAGGCTCGTCCGTGCCATCCGGGAAAACACCGAGCCGCGCGTAACGATTTCCTGCGGCGTTTCCTGCTGGTCAAAGACTGGCCCTAAGCCGTTGAAAATGCTCGTTCAGCAAGCGGACGAGGCGCTTTATATCGCTAAACGGAGCGGTAAAAACCGGCTGATTATCCATCAAAACAGCACGGCGACGTAAAAAAGGAGCCGGCCTGCGGGCCGAACTCCTTTTTTATCCTAATCGTTTTTCAAGCGTTTCAACAAACTTTGCTAAATAGGTTTCGTCCGTTTCATCAAAACGGTTTTTCACGGGGCTGTCAATGTCCAGCACACCGATCACTTCTCCGTTTACGCGGATCGGGAGGACGATTTCTGACTGGGAAGCCGCGTCACAGGCAATGTGTCCCGGGAACGCATTCACATCGGCAATCCGCTGCACGGCGCCGTTGGAGTAGGCAGTGCCGCATACGCCTTTGCCGAACGGAATGCGCACACAGGCAGGAAGTCCTTGAAACGGTCCGAGTACAAGCTCGCCCTCTTTAGCGAAGTAAAACCCCGCCCAATTGACCTCATGTAATGAATGGTATAAAAGCGCTGACGCATTCGCGTAATTTGCGATCGCATCCGTTTCATCTTCTGTCATGGCTTCGAGCTGTTTAAGCAGAAGCTGATAACTTTTTTCTTTATCTCCGGACTGTTTTTCGACATGAAACATGGAAAACCCTCACTTTTTCTATAATATCAAACAAAGTTCCGGCCGTTCTGCCGGCATTTGTCGAGAAGTTCTTACAGGAACGGCGCCTTTCTGCTTGAATTGTAAACACATAAAGGGGTGAGCCGTATGAAAGTAAGCACCAAAGACAAAATTATTAACGCCGCTGTTCTGCTGTTTAACCAAAAAGGCTATTCCGGCACGTCCGTCCGTGAAATCGCAAAGTCAGCTGATGTAAATGTTGCGCACATCTCCTACTATTTTAAAGGGAAAGGCGGATTAATGGAACATTTAGTTTCCGAGTTTTACGAAGGCTATACTGAAGCGCTGGAAAAAGCCGCCGGCAGTGTGAACGGTGAAGACGCGCAGGAACGCATCCTGCGGGTGATTTTCGATATTTTATCCTATCAGCACGATCATCGTCAATTAACACGTTTTGTGTATCGGGAAGTGACGATTGATTCCGTGCTTATCAGGGAAATTATGTCTACTTACTTAATGAAAGAAAAATATATTTTCCAGCTGGTGATTGAAGAAGGGCAGTCACGCCACAAACGGCTGACGCTGCCCGTGCCGCATTTTATTCTGCAATTGAAATCCCTCTTGATGATGCCGTATCTCCAGCCTCAATATATTACGGAGGTGCTCTATATGCAGCCTCATGAGCCGTACTTTTATAAAAGGTATTTTGAAGAGGTGAAGATTTGGATCGAAAGCGTGTTCCGCCGTCCCGATGCGGCGCTTATGAAGTGACGATGCTTTTGTACGTTTCATAGGAACTGCCGATATCTTCCGCTTGATGGGCATCCGACCCGAATATGAGCGGGATTTTTTTTTGCTTCGCTGTCTCAGCCATCCAATCCTCTATATATACTTCCCCGGCAAACTTCTTTCTGAGTCCGGATGTATTCACATCCAGCTCCATTCCATGCTCTTTCACGGCGTCAAGACAGCGGGCCGCAAGCTCTCTTATTTGAGATGACATGCTGTAAGGGAAAAGGCGCGCGAATTTTTTGACGAGCGTGATATGGCCGACCCGTTTTGGCTTAAATGGTCCGAGCGGTGTTACAATGGAAGAATACACGGTTTTGTAGTATTGCTCATATACGGCTTCAACGCTGCCGAAGTGCGCGGCCAGCTGCTGAAACGCATGCTCATCAAAATCAAGGCATATATAAGACGGACCGGCCTTCAAAAAATGAACGGATAAAATGCCGTCATCCAGTGAGGGGCCGTATGTGTTAAGAAACGCCGCGGTTTCTTCTTCATACCCTGTGATAAAATCGGTTTCAAGCCCAGTCAGAATGCTGATCTGCCCCTTGTATTCCTTTTTCAGCTGTGACAGCCGCTCCAAATAAACTTCCATCTGTCTGAGATCCATTGCGCTGTCTTGAAGCGGTACAGGGTCTTGAAAAGACGGGGGAAGGGGGGCATGCTCTGTAAATGTGATCGAGTCAAAGCCTTTTTTCAGGGCTTTTTCGACATATTGTTTCAGCGTGTCTTCCGAGCCGTGAGGGCAAAAAGGCGTGTGGATATGAGCGTCTCGTTTTTCCATTTGTGTCACTCCATTAAAAAATTGCAGAATCCTGCCGAAATTATGCAAAAAGTTTTTGATTTCTGGTCAAAAAATGTTGGTTACATGGTATCATAATAACAATGAAAACGACAGATTTTCTCAATACATATATTGAAATCTTTCTGAATACATAAAACACCCTGACAGATTAAGAGAACAACAAGGGGGCTCATTATGGAGTTAGTCATCGGATTATTGGTTATACTGCTCGCGCTCTTTGCGGCGGGCTACTTTTTCAGGAAAAAAATTTATACGGAAATTGACCGGCTGGAGTCATGGAAGATTGAAATTTTAAACCGTTCGATAGTGGAAGAAATGTCCAAGATCAAACATTTGAAAATGACCGGAGAGACGGAAGAGTTCTTTGAAAGATGGCGCGAAGAGTGGGATGAAATAGTCACAGCCCATCTGCCGAAAGTAGAAGAGCTCCTTTATGATGCCGAAGAGAACGCCGACAAATACCGGTTTAAAAAAGCGAATCAGGTGCTTGTCCACATTGACGACCTCCTCACCGCCGCTGAATCAAATATAGAAGGCATACTGCGTGGGATCAGCGACCTTGTGACGAGCGAGGAAAAAAGCCGCGGAGAGATTGAACAGGTGCGTGAGCGGTATTCAAAAGCGCGGAAAAACCTTCTGGCGTACAGCCATCTCTACGGTGAGCTTTATAACAGCCTGGAGACGGATCTCGATGAAATTTGGAGCGGCATAAAAGAGTTTGAAGAAGAGACGGAAGGCGGCAATTACATCAAAGCGAGAAAAGTGCTGCTTGAACAGGATCGCAGGCTGGATCAGCTTCAAACATACATAAATGACGTTCCCAAATTGCTCGCGGACTGTAAACAGACCGTGCCGAACCAAATTGCCAAGCTGAAAGACGGCTACCGGGAAATGACGGAAAAAGGCTACAAACTGGAGCATATTCAAATCGAAAAAGAGCTGGAAACACTCACAAATCAAGTGAAACGGGCCGAAAACGCGCTTTTGGAAGAATTGGATGTCGACGAAGCATCCGCCATTCTTCAGCTGATTGATGAAACCATTCAATCGATGTATGAACAGCTGGAAGGCGAAGTGGAAGCCGGTCAGTCCGTCTTAAGCAAAATGCCTGAACTGATCATCGCGTATGAGAAGCTTGAGGACGAAAAAGAGCGCACAAAAACCGAAACAGAGCTCGTCAAGGAAAGCTATCAGCTGACGGCGGGAGAAATCGGCAGACAGAACGCGTTCGAAAAACAGATGGAAACAATCGGCCGGCTTCTTGAGCAGGCGAGAGAAAAACTCGACGGTGAGCATGTCGCTTACTCACTGCTGATTGAGGAAGTCGAAGCCATCGAAAAACAGATGGAAGAGGCTCAGAAAGAACATGCCGAATACCGTGAAAATCTGCAGGCGCTCAGAAAAGAAGAACTGCAGGCGCGGGAAACGCTGACGCATCTTCGGAAAACCATTTCTGATACGGCCAGAATGCTGCAAAAAAGCAATGTGCCGGGGATTCCCGAGCAGGTCAAGGACAAGCTGGAGACGGCAAATCATCATATAGAAGAAACCGTCAGCCAATTGGAAGAGCTGCCGCTGAACATGGAGGAAGCCGCCAAACACCTCACCGAAGCCGAAAAGATGGTTGAAGAAGTCAGCGAAGAGGCGAAGGAACTTGTCATTCAGGTAAAGCTTATTGAGCGGATCATTCAGTACGGCAATCGCTTCCGAAGCCAGAATCACATTTTATCTGAACAGCTGAAAGAAGCTGAACGGCTGTTTTACGCTTACAGCTATAATGAAGCTTATGAGATGGCGGCAGAAGCTGTTGAAAAAGCAGCTCCCGGCGCCGTGAAAAAAATTAAAGCTGATCAATCCGCTTCATAGCCGTACAGGCAAAAACTGCACCCTGATGTACATCAGAGGTGCAGTTTTTTTGTTTCTCACGGAATATAAAAAGCGCCTGCGGCTGATATCGTCAAGCCGCAGACGCTGAATGTTACGATTTCACTTTATTTAATTCGATAGGAGGGCTGGTAAAAAGCGTGATAATGCAGCCGATGAGCGCTCCGGCGATTCCGGGAAGCACCCAGCCGATTCCCATGTTGTAAAGCGGAAGATTTGCGTTTAAGAATGAATCTAATGATCCGAGCGGAATGCCGGCTGCCTTCAAGCCGTCCAGAATGCTGAAGAGCCCCGTTCCGATCAGGCAGGCGATATAAACTTCCCGTCTTTCCTTAAAGATTTTATCAATAAAGGAAAGGACGATAATGACAATCGCCAGCGGGTAAATGGCTGATAAAATAGGAACTGAAAATGCAATGATCTCAGCAAGCCCGAAATTTGAAATCGCCAGGCTGAAGAGCGTGACAATCGTAACCACCATTTTGTATGATAAAGCGGGAATCAATTTTGAAAAATATTCGCCGCAAGATGTAACAAGCCCGATGCTTGTCGTTAAACACGCAACGGTGATGGCAGAGCCGAGAACGATGTTGCCCAGTGAACCGAACAGGTAATCAGATGAAGCTGATAAAATCTTTGCGCCTTCGCCGAGCGGCCCTACAGCGTCCGTGCTTGTCGCTCCCAAATAGGCCAAAGATAAATAAATGAATGTCAAACCTGCCGCTGCTATAAGACCCGCTTTAATACAAGCGGCCGCGAGCGCTTTACGCTGGGTGACGCCCCTGCTTTTAACAGCGTTGACGACAACAACACCGAAGACGATCGAAGCGAGCGCATCCATTGTTTTATAGCCTTCCAAAAATCCTTTGAATACCGGCGTTCCGGAATATGCCTGATGTACGGCGCCCAGTCCGCCCATCGGAGTGACAATGGCTTTTACGACGATGATTAAAATAATACCGAATTTAATAGGAGTCAAAATCTTTCCGACTCTATCCACGATTTTGGAAGGATTAAGAGCTAAATAATACGTAATGGAAAAAAAGATTAGCGTGAAAACAAATAACGACAGTCTTTCGGGAACACCATGCAAAAACGGAACTGCACCGATTTCATATGAAACGGTTCCGGTTCTCGGAATCGCAAAAAGCGGTCCGATTGATAAATAAAGCACAACGGTGAAAATAGTGCCGAATACCGGATGAGCTTTATCGGCAAGCCCTTTTGCATCTTTACCCGTTAATGCGATGGCGATGATACCCAAAAGCGGCAGACCAACGCCGGTCAGTAAGAAACCGCCCATCGCTTTCCAGACATTATGCCCAGCCGCTTGTCCAAGCTCCGGCGGATATATCATATTTCCTGCCCCGAAAAAAAGTGCGAAAAGCATGAAACCGATAATAACGGTATCTTTGACAGGTAGTGAGTGTTTCATAAAAGTCCTCCTAAATACTATGTTGAAATATTCTGTCAATTAATTGTCAGACAATATAACAAAACGAACATTACTTATTATATGGCAATGTACAGAGAAGTCAATACTCGATTTATTGCGAATTTATATTTACTTTTGTTATGGTAGCATAAATATCATACGATGTACCGTTTTCATAAAAGGAGTAAAAAAAATGATATATTTAGACAACAGCTCAACTACCGAGCCGTATGAAGAGGTATTGGATGTGTACAAACAGACGAGCAGCCGGTATTTCGGCAATCCTTCGTCCCTGCACCGATTAGGAACTGAGACGGAACAGCTCCTTGAAGCTGCCGCTCAGCAAATAAAAAAAACCTTGCGTTTGAAAAATTATGATATTGTATTTACATCAGGCGCGACTGAAGCGAACAACGCTGCGTTAAAGGGAGCCGCCTGGGCAAACATGAGTAAAGGAAAACATATCATTGCTTCAGCGATTGAGCATCCTTCCGTGACGGAAACGCTTGATCAGCTGACAGATCTGTTTGGCTTTGAGGTCACATATCTTCCGGCCGACCAAGACGGCATCGTTTCTTTAGAAGATGTAAAAGCGGCCATCAGGCCGGACACAATACTCGTCAGTGTTATGCATGTTAATAATGAAGTCGGCTCCATTCAGCCCGTAAAAGAAATCGGAGGGCTGTTAAAACAGCACCGGAATATTCTGTTTCATGTTGATCATGTACAGGGCATTCATAAAGTCCCGCTGTCTATAGAAGAAGCGGGTATCGACCTTTGCACCATTTCAGGGCATAAATTTCACGGCTTAAAAGGAACCGGGGCGCTTATCGTCAAAAAGGGAACGCGGCTCATTCCGCTTATGACGGGCGGCTCCCAGCAAAAAGGCATCCGTGCCGGGACAGAACCTACATCAGGCGCCGTTTCCCTTGCAAAAGCGGTCAATCTTTCTGCACGTGACATGAATGAGCGGCTTTCTTCTATGGAGGCGGCTAAGAATGCGCTGATGGAAAGGCTGAGCGGGACGGACGGGGTCGTCATCAACACCCCCGTAAAAAACAGCGCCCCGCATATCATTAATTTTTCCGTTCCGGGCGTCAAGGCGGAAGTGCTGCTGCACATGCTTGAGGAAAAAGGAATATATGTTTCAACGACCGCGGCATGTTCGGCAAAAGAGCACAAGCCGAGCCGTGTTCTTCTGCAAATGAATAAAGGCGAACAGATTGCATCAAGCAGCATCAGAGTCAGCCTGAACTTCAGCCACACGGCTGATATTACAGAACCGTTTATGGCCGCGCTGGCGCCGGCTGTTCAAAAACTAAAAAAAATGATGAGGTAGCAAATGAATTACGATCATATTTTAATCCGTTTTGGTGAAATATCCACAAAAGGAAAAAACAGACGCAGTTTTATTGAGAGATTAAAACAGAATATCCGCCTGGTATTAAAGGATTATAAAAAGGTAAAATACTTTTCAAACCGGGATCGGATGTCAATTACACTTAATGGAGAAAACCCGGAGGAAATTTGTTCCTTATTAAAGAATATATTCGGCATTCAGAGCTTCAGTCTCGCCATTAAATGCGAAAGCAAGCTTGAAGAGATTAAAAAAACGGCATTAGCCGCGATGGAAGGCCAATATAAGCCGGGGAATACGTTTAAGGTCGAGACCAAACGGGCTTACAAGCAGTTTGAATTAGATACGAACGCGATGAACGCTGAGATCGGCGGCCATATTTTGAAAAACACGGATGGATTAACCGTCGATGTGAAGAATCCCGATATTCCGCTTCGGATTGAAATCAGGGAGGAAGCGACATTCCTGACCATTCGTAATGAAAAAGGCGCCGGAGGCCTTCCCGTCGGTTCTGCGGGTAAAGCGATGCTGATGCTTTCCGGCGGTTTTGACAGTCCGGTCGCCGGATTTTACGCGATGAAACGGGGATTATCAGTGGAGGCCGTGCACTTCTTCAGTCCGCCGTATACGAGCGAACGGGCAAAGCAAAAGGTTATGGACCTCGCGGGATGCCTCGCAAAGTTCGGAGGCAGTATGACGCTTCATATCGTACCGTTTACAAAGACGCAGGAGCTCATCCAAAAACAAATCCCGGAAAACTATACGATGACGGCGACGCGGCGTCTCATGCTGCAGATCGCGGACAGAATCAGAGAAGAACGCAAAGCGCTTGCGATCATTACGGGGGAAAGCCTCGGCCAAGTGGCAAGCCAGACGCTTGAGAGCATGTATGCGATCAATGCCGTTACGGCAACGCCGATTTTGCGTCCTCTGATCGGAATGGACAAAACAGAAATCATCGAGAAATCAAAAGAAATCGGCACTTATGAAACAAGCATTCAGCCGTTTGAGGACTGCTGCACCATCTTTACGCCGCCAAGTCCGAAAACACGCCCGAAAAAAGAAAAAATCGAGCATTTCGAAAGCTTTGTTGATTTTGAACCGCTGATTGCAGAGGCGGCAGCCGGTATTGAAACCATTACTGTTTACTCGGAACAAGAAGCTCACGATAAATTTGCCGGCCTGTTTTAGAACTGTATACAATTACCAAAGTTTTTTTGAATGAGGACATGTGTTTTATCACATTCTATACTCACAAGGAGGTGATACACATGTCACAACAATCAAACAGCGGAAACAGCAACCAGCTTTTAGTGCCAGGAGCTGCACAAGCTATCGACCAAATGAAGTATGAAATCGCTTCTGAATTCGGTGTAAACCTTGGACCGGAAACAACTTCTCGCGCCAACGGTTCTGTCGGTGGAGAAATCACAAAACGTCTTGTTTCTTTTGCTCAGCAAAGCATGGGCGGAAGCAGCCAGCAGCAGTTTTAATCACAACTTCACATAATGGCTAAAAGAGCGGGGAATTCCCCGCTCTTTTTTCATGAATAAAGCTAGAAGGCATGAAGCAATTTATGCATATCTTTATTGTTACGTCCTATGTTTATGTATAATAGGGAAAGAAAGTGAGGAGTTGTTCGTGTTAAAACGAGAAGATTTAATCGCCCCAAAGAACTATAACCTAGTAAATGAAATCGAAAAGTTCAGCCGTTCCAAAGAGAAGAACGCGCTTATTTGGGAAGATCAAACAGGCAGTAAGAAAGTCTGGACATATGAAAAACTGATGGAAGAAACGAATAAAATCGGAGCCCGCCTGAAAGGTCTCGGATTTGAAAAAGGCGATAAGCTGATTGTCATGGTTCCGAGAGTGCTTGAAGCGTATGCTGTGTATTTAGCGATCTTAAAAGCGGGGATGGTCGTCATTCCTTGCTCGGAGATGCTTCGCGCCAAAGATTTGGACTACCGCATTAAACACGCCGAAGTGAAAGGCGTTATCGTTTATCCTTCATTTATAAACGCGTTTGATGAGGTGAAAACCGATCAGCTCGTGACATTGGCCATTGGTGAAAATGATGCCGGCTGGAAAAACCTCTTAACGATTGAAGCGGACGGAGACAGTTTTCAAACCGCTGATACAACTAGAGAGGACATGGCGTTTTTATCCTATACTTCAGGAACGACCGGCCAGCCTAAAGGCGTTGTACATACACATGGCTGGGCTTTTGCCCATTTAAAAACATCCGCCGGTGCATGGCTGGATATTTCTGAAGACGATACAGTCTGGGCCACCGCGGCGCCCGGCTGGCAGAAATGGGTGTGGAGCCCGCTGCTTGCCGTTCTGGGAAGCGGCGCAACAGGATTTATTTATCACGGCAGATTCGACGCTAAGACGTATCTGGAGATGCTTGAGCGCCATCAGATCAATGTCTTCTGCTGCACGCCGACTGAATACCGCCTGATGGCCAAGGTGGAGGAATTGGACAAGTATGACCTTTCTGCCCTTCACAGCGCAGTTTCTGCGGGTGAACCTTTAAACCGGGAAGTCATTGACATCTTCCGGAAACATTTCGGCATTAAAGTGAGAGACGGCTACGGCCAAACAGAGAGCACTCTGTTAGTCGGCGTCCTGAAGAATATGGATATTAAGCCGGGAAGCATGGGGAAACCGACACCGGGAAATCAAGTAGAAATTATAAACGATGAAGGCGAAATATGTGAAATAGGCGAAACGGGCGATATCGCCGTGCACTTGAGCACACCGGCCTTATTCAAGGAATATTATAAAGACCCTGAAAGAACGAAGAAGCAGATTCGCGGAGATTACTTTTTGACAGGCGACCGCGCGAAAAAAGACGAGGACGGCTACTTTTGGTTTGAAAGCCGCAATGATGACATTATCGTCAGCTCCGGATATACAATCGGGCCTTTTGAAGTGGAAGACGCGCTCGTCAAGCATCCGGAAGTGAAAGAATGCGCCGTCGTGGCGAGCCCGGATGAAATCAGAGGTTCAATCGTAAAAGCTTATGTCGTTTTACAAAACGATGAGAAGCGCAGTGACGAACTTGTTAAAGAACTGCAAAACCACGTAAAAACGATTACGGCGCCTTATAAATATCCGAGAGAAATTGAATTTGTCGAAAGCCTGCCGAAAACGGCATCCGCAAAAATCAGACGGGTGGAGCTGAGACAGCGTGAAGAACGGCTGAAGGCGGATAAAAAAGCTTAATACAGAAAAAGGGTGAGCGGGGATGAAAGCGATTTGGCACGGCGGCACCATCTATACAATGCTTGACGAAAACCATGTCACTGAAGCCGTCTATACCGAAGACGGCATCATCAGACAGACGGGCAGCTTTCAGGAGCTCTGCGAGACATACGGTTCGCCTGATACGGAGGAAATCGACTTACATGGGGCTGTCATGTTTCCCGGTTTTACAGACAGTCACATGCATTTGATCGGACACGGTGAAAAACAGCTCCGCCTTGATTTGTCACAGCTGAAGTCAAAAGAAGCGATACTGCAGGCTGCAAAAGAAGCAGAGCGTGAATTGGAAGATGGCGAATGGCTGATCGGCGAAGGCTGGGATGAAAATCTGTTTGAACAGCCGGTTTACGTAACGAAGCATGACCTTGACCCGCTCTTTCCCGATCGCCCCGTCCTGCTGAAACGGGTATGCAGGCACGCTGCTGCAGTCAATTCGGCCGCATTGCGCGCGGCGGGAATTACAAACGATACACCTGATCCAAACGGCGGGATTATCGTCCGGGACAGTGCCGGTCCGACAGGCCTTCTGCTGGATAAAGCCCAAGAGCTTGTGACTCAGGCTCTTCCGCCCGTCTCGCTTCACTATGTCAAACGCGCTCTTCAAACGGCAATCACGGACTGCTGGACAAAAGGCCTGACCGGCGGGCATTCCGAGGATCTGGCATACTACGGAGACGCGTCCGTTCCCGTTGCCGCGTATGAGTCATTAACAGGCAGCGGCCTGCTCCCTTTTCGGGCACATCTGCTTGTTCATCACGAAGCCGTCGACAGGTGGAGCGCTCTGGACAAAACGACAGGGCCTTATCTGGAATACGGAGCGATGAAAATCTTCGCAGACGGCGCGCTCGGCGGCAGAACGGCTCTTTTGAAAAAGCCTTATCATGATGATCCGTCTGTTTCCGGCGTTCAGGTGCACGATGACGAAACCCTTGCCGCTCTTGTTTATAAAGCGAGAGAGAAAGGGATGGAGATCGCCGTGCACGCGATTGGCGACCTTGCATTTGAAAAGGTGCTCGATGTGATCGAAAGATACCCGGCAAAGCCCGGACAGCTAGACAGGCTCATTCATGCGCAAGTATTAGATCACGGTTTGATGGAAAGAGCTGCCCGGCTTCCGATCGGCCTTGATCTTCAGCCGCATTTTGTGGCCAGTGATTTTCCGTGGGTGATTGACCGGCTCGGAGAAGAGCGGATGAAAACCGCTTTTGCCTGGAAAACCCTGCTGTCGAAAGGGCTGCTGTGCGCCGGAGGTTCAGATGCCCCGATAGAACCGGCAGATCCCATTCTGGGCATTCAATCGGCTGTGCTCCGTACAAGCAAGCAGCACCCGGAAGGTCCGGCCTATTATGAAAAAGAGTGCCTGACCGTGTACGAAGCCATTCAGCTTTACACGGAGGGAAGCGCGGCAATCATCCATAAAGAACATAGCCGCGGACGGATAGCTTCCGGCTATGATGCCGACTTTACCGTTCTCAGCGGCGATCCGTTTAAAACGGACCCGAAAAAGCTTCATGAATTGGAAGCTGTCAAAACCGTCGTCGGCGGCCGTATCGTATATGAAAAAGAGGACAGGCGTTAATGCCCGTCCTCTTTTTTTATGATAAAAATGAGCGCTTTACTTTTTCCCAGAAAGAGTTGTCTTTCAGTTTGACCGTTTTGATTTTTTTATCGGATAGTGTAATCTCAACCTTTTTGACATTTCTCGTGCTGAGCGCTTCATTATCAAGTCCGATAATCGGATGCTCATTGCCGTCCTGCACCACCTGCAGTGTCAGCTTCCGGTCCGCGCTTAAAATAAACGAAGATCCGAGGGTGCGATATGTGTTGTTATTCAAAGAGGCCAGTTCGGATACCTGCATGCAGGAAATCAAAGGATCAACAACAGCGCCTGAAACGGATTTATTGTAGGCGGTGCTGCCTGTCGGGGTGGAAATGATCATGCCGTCGCCCCTGAAGGTCTCGAAGTGAAGATCATCAATTAACACATCCATCACAAACGTTTTAATAATGCTTGAACGGATGGAAACCTCGTTTAAACAGTGAAAATGATTGCTGCCGTCCACTGTTACGTGAATGAGCGGATATTTTCTGACCTCAAGTTGTTCCGCGGTCATGCTGTCCGCCATTTTTTCAGGCTCATCGCTGTGAAAATCACAGTACAAATGGGCTTTTCCTTTTTTAGCGATGCCGACATACAGGCAGTCATCACGGAATCCGGTTTTTCTGACGGCCTGCAGAAATGAGCCGTCGCTGCCGATGCTGGCGATAATCCCGGCATCCTCCGGTTGGGCCGCAACTGTAAAACCGTGCGATTTGGCAAGCTGCTTCAGAGAGCTGACTTGTTCTTTTGTTTCGTTGTCTTGTTTGTGAAAAAAATAAACATTGCGGCGAAGATCGGTCATATCTCCATTCCCCTTTGCTGTCATATTTACGTTTTTCTCCCATCAGATATTGTGTTAAAATACCTGTGGCAATAGTGTAACATGTTTCCTGTTTATCCGTTAAGTGAAAGCGCTTCATGAAAAAAGTGAATCTTTTTTTCCAGGAAAACGTACGAATAGTGACAGAAAAGGAGGCAGAACAAATGAATGCAAAAAGATGGATTGCGCTCGTCATCGCCATCGGCATTTTCGGCGTATCAGTCATTGCAAGTGTGACTGTCGGGGTGCTGAAAAATGTCGGAGATACAGGGTCTGACTTTGCATCCCTGACAGATGACACAGAGGAAGTGACGCTTGATAAGGGAAGCCCCGGCAGTAAAATCGCCGTGCTTGAAGTGGACGGCACGATTGAGGATAACGGGGAGTCCGCAGGCCTGCTCAGCTCAGGCGGGTATGATCACAGATCATTTTTAAAACAAATAGAGCGTGCGAAAGAAGATAAAAGCGTCAAAGGAATTGTCCTGAAAATCAATTCCCCAGGCGGAGGCGTGTACGAAAGCGCGGAAATACATAAAAAACTGGAAGAACTAAAGAAAGAAACGAAGAAACCGATTTATGTATCCATGGGCTCCATGGCGGCATCGGGAGGCTACTACATCTCAACGGCCGCTGATAAAATCTATGCTTCACCGGAAACGCTCACCGGCTCACTCGGCGTCATCATGGAAAGCGTTAATTATTCTAAGCTCGCTGATGAACTCGGCATCAAGTTTGAAACCATCAAAAGCGGCGCGCATAAAGACATCATGTCACCGACCCGCGACATGACGAAGGAAGAAAGAAAGATCATGCAGACGATGGTCAATGATTCTTATGAAGAATTTGTCAATGTTATTTCAAAAGGCCGGCATATGTCAAAAGCGGATGTGAAAAAAATTGCCGACGGCCGTGTTTACGACGGCAGACAAGCGAAAAAAATCGGCCTCGTTGATGATCTCGGTTTTTACGATGATACGATCAGCGCGATGAAAAAGGACCATAAAAATATGAAAAACGCTTCAGTCATCACGTATGAGGAAGGATTCGGATTAGGCTCGCTCTTTTCCATGAGCGCAGCGAAAATGTTTAAAAGCGAAATTGATTTTCTGAATATGAAAGAGCTCATTTCGCAATCCGGTTCGCCGCGGATGATGTATCTCTATGCAAAGTAGGGGGGAAGAAAGAATGGACGCAACTTACGAAGGCTTTCACGGTAAGGAAGAGGAAGCCGAGCAACAGGGGACGCTCGACCCGGCTTACGCGGGCTTCTGGATCCGGTTTTGGGCGTTTCTTCTCGATTGGCTGGTGATCTGGGGGCTTAACCATCTCATCGTTTCACCGGTGTTCACGCTGATGAATTTACCGAAAACAAGCGGAATGTTTACAATCTCAGCCTATTCCGTCACGACTTTGATCGTCTACCTCGCCTATTTTGTGTTCATGACAAAATGGTTTCATCAGACACTCGGCAAAATGGTCTTCGGGTTAAAGGTCACTTCTTTGACGCCCGGAAAACCGCTGACATGGGGCACCGTCATTTTCAGGGAAGCAGTGGGGCGTTATATCGATAAAATCTGGATTCTTTATATTGTCATTGCGTTTACGCCTAAGAAGCAGGGAATTCATGATCTTATTGCTGACACAACGGTGATTCACGAAGCACTGTACCGCAAATAAAAGCAATAAACCCGGATAAACATCCGGGTTTATTTTTTTTGGTTTTGGCGATAATGCAGCTAAGGAAGTGAAGCTTATGGGATATGCCGCAGCAGCTGTTATTCTCATTCTCATTTTGTTCTGGCTGCTCATGAGGATGAAAATCCATCTGACTTTCGAATATCTGCATGATAAAGATAACGACAAAATGACGTTTAAACTCTCTGCCTTATACGGGCTGATCCGTTTTAAAAAAACGCTGCCCGTTATTAAAGTAAACAGCGAAGATGCGTCAATTGATGTCAAGCAAGACACAAAATCTAAAATAAAGGGTCAGCAAAAAGAGAAGAAAAAAATCACATATGAAGATGTCAAACAGACCATTCACAGAATAGAAATGATTCTGCATCAGGTCGTCAGAATGCGTCAAATCGGCGCCTCATTTCTTGCGGGAGTCCGCGTGACGAAGTTCGAATGGGTGACGGTTATCGGAATAAAGGACGCCGCCGTTACGGGAATCGCTGCCGGCGGCTTGTGGGCCGTAAAGGGAGGCATTACGGCGTTGCTGTATGACCATCTGCGTTTTATACATAAACCGGTGTGCGAAGTCATTCCTTCTTTTCAAGTGCCTGCATCCAAGACGCATTTGCAGTGTATATTCTTTTTTCGTTTTGGACATCTTATAGGTGCAGCTTTCAAATTGCTCAAATACGGGCGGAACGGACTTTCTATCATACGAAAGAAACAGCCGGTTCCGGCTGCTTCAAAGAATGATTCATCAGTTTAAGGAGGAGCGCACATGGCAGACCATCCCATTCAAGGTTTAATGAAAACCGCTATGGAAAATTTGAAAGAAATGATCGACGTGAATACAATCATCGGTGATCCGGTTGAAACGCCTGACGGCAGCGTAATCTTAACGGTTTCAAAGGTCGGCTTCGGATTTGCGGCGGGCGGAAGCGAGTTTGGAGCAAAACCGGCTGAAAAAAGAACCGAGGACGACGAAAGAAAAGAGCAGAAGCTCCCGTTCGGCGGCGGAAGCGGCGGCGGAGTATCCATTACGCCGATTGCGTTTCTGATTGTCGGAACAAACGGCGTGCGTATGCTTCATTTAGACGAGAACACCCATTTGATTGATAAACTGTTAGACTCCGCGCCTCAAACGATTGAACGCATCCAGCATATGTTTAAAAAAAATGAAAAAGGCCGGAACCAAAAAAGAACGGATATTGATTTATAACAGAAAAGTTAACTGCCGCCCGCAGTTAGCTTTTTTTACGATGCGGCATAACCTTTGCAGTTTGCATAAAACTCGACTATGATAGAGCTATACATAGATAAGGGAGGAATCAGAATGGCTGAGATTACATTTAAAGGCGGAGCCGTGACGCTGATCGGACAAGAAGTGAAACCGGGTGACCAAGCTCCTGACTTCACGGTTTTGACAAACGGATTAGAAGAGAAGACATTAGCAGATATGAAAGGGAAAGTAACGATCATATCCGTTATTCCTTCCATTGACACAGGCGTGTGTGACGCGCAGACGCGCCGTTTCAACGAAGAAGCAGCAAAACTCGGCGATGTGAACGTTTATACTATCAGCGCCGACCTCCCGTTTGCACAAGCGCGCTGGTGCGGAGCGAACGGAATCGACAAAGTTGAAACATTATCGGATCATAAAGAGATGTCATTTGGTGAAGCATTCGGTGTTTACATCAAAGAACTTCGTCTTTTGGCGCGTTCCGTATTCGTTCTTGATCAGGACGGAAAAGTCGTTTATGCGGAATACGTAAGCGAAGCGACAAACCACCCGAATTATGAAAAGCCTATCGAAGCTGCAAAAGCGTTAATCAAGTAAAGAGAGAAAAAGAGCTCCGGGTGCTGCCGCGGAGCTCTTTTCATGGCAAGGAGGAAACAGCATGCAACACGACCATGTCGGTCAGATTTATGAACTTTTAGATGAAGCCGCCCAAGTAATAGCAGAAGGCCTTCAGCTGTCTTATATTGAGGGGCTTGCGGAAGCGGGAGAGATGTATTTTCTCGAAACGGCCGAACAGCTTCGGCTTCATGAAAAACAAACCGAACAGCTTAAAAGCCTGCTTGCGAAAGCAGACTTCAAACAATGGGAGCCTGAATGGATCCGCAAGGCGTTCCAGCTCGCCATTTTAAAAGGATTGAAAGATAAATCCCATCCGAACAGACAGATGACGCCTGATACGATCGGCCTTTTCATCAGTTACCTCGTGAATAAATTTACGGGCGGCCAAAAAGGCCTGACATTGCTGGACCCCGCCTGCGGCACCGGAAACCTTCTATTGACCGCGGCAAACCAGCTTTCTGACAAAGCGGCAAAAAGCTTTGGCATTGAAATCGATGATGTCCTTCTGAAGATCGCTTATGCCCAGGCGAATCTGCAGGAAAAAGAAATGGAGCTGTTCTGCCAGGACAGTCTTCAGCCGTTATTTATCGAACCGGCTGATGCGGTCCTCTGCGATTTGCCGGTCGGCTATTATCCGAATGACGAAGGCGCAGAAGCGTTTGAGCTGAAAGCGGATGAAGGCCACTCATTTGCCCACCACTTATTCATTGAGCAGAGCGTCAAGCATATAAAACCGGGCGGATACTTATTTTTTATGATTCCGAACCATCTGTTTGACAGCGCCCAAAGCGATAAACTGAAGCGGTTTTTTGCGGAAAAAGTGTATATCAACGCCCTTCTTCAGCTGCCTGCTACTCTGTTTAAAGACGAAGCGCAGGCAAAGAGCATTTTAATTTTGCAGAAAAAAGGCGATGGCGCAAAGCCGCCGAAACAAACGCTTCTGGCCAATCTTCCTTCCTTCGCGAACCAGCAGGCGATGCGTGAGATGATGGCAAAATTGGATCAATGGATTCAAAAAGAAAAATAATGGCGAAAAAGCAGGGTGGGACGCAAAATCCCGCACTGCTTTTTGCTTTTGAAAATGAATGGATATCAGGGTGCTGACACAACTTAAGGAAAGAACATAACATTCCGTAAGACTGAGCCGTCCATTTGGCACAGTACGGATTTATCAGAAAATAACGACTTCATTTTGTAAGCGGTACCAATATGGATGTTGACTTGAAATGCTGAGTTGACAATGTTTAAATGGAAAAGTCAGATATTTTTTGGATTGCAGTTACGGTCTGGGAAAAAAGAACGAAACAAACGAAGAAGAATTTTGATAGGAGCGTCATTTATGTCTAAAATTATTGCAATTAACGCAGGAAGCTCATCTTTAAAATTTCAGCTATTCGAAATGCCTTCAGAAAAGGTGCTAACAAAAGGTTTAGTAGAACGAATCGGTATCGCCGACAGCGTTTTCACAATCTCTGTTAACGGCGAAAAAAATACAGAAGTGACAGATATTCCGGATCATGCGGTCGCGGTGAAGATGCTGCTTCACAAGCTGACTGAATTCGGTATTATAAAGGATTTAAATGAAATTGACGGAATCGGCCACCGTGTTGTTCACGGCGGAGAAAAATTCAGCGATTCTGTTTTGCTTACGGATGAAACAATCCGTGAGATTGAAGAGATTTCAGAACTTGCGCCGCTTCACAACCCGGCTCACATCGTCGGCATTAAAGCCTTTAAAGAAGTGCTTCCGGATGTACCTGCGGTTGCAGTATTTGATTCGGCGTTCCACCAAACGATGCCTGAGCAATCTTACTTGTACAGCCTTCCGTATGAATACTACGAGAAATACGGCATCCGCAAATACGGTTTCCACGGCACATCTCATAAATACGTGACACAGCGCGCAGCTGAGCTTCTCGGCCGTCCGCTTGAAGACTTGCGCCTGATTTCCTGCCACCTGGGTAACGGAGCAAGTATCGCAGCAGTCGAAGGCGGAAAATCAATTGATACGTCAATGGGCTTCACACCGCTTGCGGGTGTTGCGATGGGAACGCGTTCAGGGAACATTGACCCTGCCTTGATTCCGTACATTATGGAAAAAACGAATCAGACGGCTGATGAAGTATTAAATACATTAAATAAAAAGAGCGGACTGCTTGGCATATCCGGTTTCTCAAGTGACCTTCGCGATATCGTGGAAGCTTCAAAAGAAGGCAACGAAAGAGCGGAAACGGCGCTTGAAGTGTTCGCAAGCAGAATCCATAAATACATCGGTTCTTACGCTGCGAGAATGAGCGGCGTTGACGCGATTATTTTCACTGCCGGTATCGGTGAAAACAGCGTTGAAGTCAGAGAACGCGTGCTTCGCGGCTTAGAATTCATGGGCGTTTATTGGGATCCTGCGCTGAACAACGTGCGCGGCGAGGAAGCGTTTATCAGCTACCCGCACTCTCCTGTCAAAGTCATCATCATTCCGACTGATGAAGAGGTCATGATCGCGCGCGACGTTGTCCGCCTTGCACAATAATGATCGACAAAAAGCACATCCTTAAAGGATGTGCTTTTCTATTGAATGCCGAAGCGCCAAACGTTACGATATGCTTAGTACATAAATGATGAGGTGAAACAATGAGTGTGCATGAACATAAACAGAAGGCCCCGTCAGCGGTGCGCTGCAAAGTGATTACAGTCAGCGACACGAGAACGAAAGAAACCGATAAAAGCGGGCGCGTCATGATGGATTTCATCAGGGAAGCGGGATTTGAGACGGTCGCTTATGACATCGTAAAAGATGAGAAAGGTGAATTGCAGAAAGCCGTTTTATCCGGCTGTATGGATGAATATACAGATGCGGTGCTGTTAAACGGAGGGACGGGCATTGCCGAAAGGGATGTCACCATTGAAGCGGTCACGCCGCTGTTTTCAAAAGAGCTCCCGGGATTCGGCGAGCTGTTCCGCATGCTGAGCTATACGGAGGACATTGGTTCCGCGGCCATTTTGTCCAGAGCGGCAGCGGGCGTGATCCAAAATACCGCAGTCTTCTGCACACCGGGTTCCTCAGGCGCCGTCAAGCTTGCAATGAAGAAACTGATTATTCCTGAACTGCCCCATGTGCTCCGGGAGATCCGAAAAGACTTATAAATGTATAAAAAAGCTTTGCTCCGCTCAAAAAAATGGGTGGAGTTTTTTTTATAAAAAGCTTGAAAAAACAGAATTTACTTGTTACAGTGTATACATACAAAATGCATTTTTATTAATTAAAACTAATTTTTATACAAAGGGAGCTTTTAACATGGCAGAACAGAAAAAAGTTGTATTGGCATACTCAGGAGGTCTTGATACTTCTGTAGCGATAAAATGGCTGCAAGAACAGGGATACGATGTTATTGCATGCTGCTTAGACGTAGGGGAAGGAAAGGATTTGGCATTCGTTCAGCAAAAAGCGCTGGAAGTAGGCGCCGTAAATTCGTACGTGATTGATGCAAAAGAAGAATTCGCCCAAGAGTACGCGCTTATTTCTATGCAGGCTCATACAATGTATGAAGGGAAGTATCCGCTCGTATCTGCACTGTCCCGTCCGTTAATCGCGAAAAAACTCGTTGAAGTCGCGGAAAAGGAAAACGCAGTGGCCGTGGCGCACGGCTGCACAGGAAAAGGCAATGATCAGGTTCGTTTTGAAGTATCCATTAAATCATTAAACCCTGATCTGGAGGTCATCGCTCCGGTCCGTGAGTGGCAATGGTCGCGTGAAGAAGAAATTGAATACGCCGCAAGCCGCGGCATACCGATTCCGATCAATCTTGACAGCCCTTATTCCATCGACCAGAATCTGTGGGGCCGCGCCAATGAATGCGGTATATTAGAAGACCCGTGGGCGGCGCCGCCTGAAGGGGCATATGACCTGACAGCATCTCTTGAAAATACGCCGGACGTTCCTGAAATCATCGAAATCGCATTTGAAGCCGGTGTGCCGGTTTCAATCGACGGTGTATCCTACCCGCTTGCTGATTTAATTCTCAAGCTGAACGAGACTGCCGGAAAACACGGCATCGGCCGGATTGACCATGTCGAAAACCGCCTGGTCGGCATTAAGTCCCGTGAAGTTTATGAATGCCCGGGCGCAATGACTTTGATTACGGCTCACAAAGAGCTTGAGGATCTGACTTTAGTGAAAGAAGTGGCTCATTTCAAGCCGGCAATTGAACAAAAACTGTCTGAAATCATCTATAACGGTTTATGGTTCTCACCGTTAAAAGACGCGCTGCTTGCATTCCTGAAAGAAACCCAAAAGCACGTCACCGGCGTTGTGCGCGTCAAGCTGTTTAAAGGCCATGCCATTGTAGAAGGACGCAAGTCGGAATATTCTCTCTACGATGAAAAACTGGCGACATATACAAAAGACGATGCGTTTGACCATCATGCGGCAATCGGCTTTATCGAGCTTTGGGGACTGCCGACAAAAGTAAACAGCATTGTGAAAAAGAAGGAGCAGATTGAAGCATGAAGAAGCTTTGGGGAGGCCGTTTTCAAAAAACACCGGAAAAGTGGGTCGATGAGTTCGGCGCATCCATCACATTCGACCAAAACTTAGTCAAAGAGGATATTACAGGGTCTCTCGCTCATGCGGCAATGCTGAAAAAATGCGGCATTCTGACGGAGGAAGAAGAAGGCGCCATCCGTCAAGGGCTGCAGACCCTCCTGCAAAAAGCAGAGGAAGGAACGCTTGAATTCTCTGTTGATTATGAAGATATTCATTTGAACATTGAAAAAATGCTGATTGAAGAAATCGGACCGCTCGGCGGAAAGCTCCATACAGGCAGAAGCCGGAACGACCAAGTGGCGACAGACATGCATCTATATTTGAAAGATCATGTCTCCCATATCATCGGGCTGATTGAACAGTTCCAAAAAGCGCTGATCGAAAAAGCAGAGGCCAATGTCGAGACCATTCTGCCGGGGTACACCCATTTGCAGCGGGCCCAGCCGATTTCTTTCGCCCACCATCTGCTCGCCTATTTTTGGATGCTTGAACGGGATAAAGAGCGTTTCCGTGACGCGCTGAAGCGGATTAACATATCGCCTCTCGGATGCGGGGCGCTTGCCGGAACGACGTTTCCGATAGACCGCAGCTATTCGGCGGAGCTGCTCGGTTTTGACTCCATTTATGAGAACAGTCTTGACGGGGTCAGCGACAGAGATTTTATTCTCGAGTTTTTAAGCAGCAGCAGTATGCTGATGATGCACCTTTCACGTTTCTCGGAAGAAATCATTCTATGGTGCTCGCAGGAATTCAGATTCATTGAATTGGATGATACGTACGCAACGGGAAGCAGCATGATGCCGCAGAAGAAAAACCCGGACATGGCGGAGCTGATCCGCGGAAAAACCGGACGCGTATACGGTGATATGATGGGGCTTTTCACGATTATGAAAGGGCTCCCGCTCGCATACAACAAAGACCTTCAGGAAGATAAAGAAGGTATGTTTGACACGGTGAAAACCGTTGAAGGAAGCCTTCAGATTTTTACGGGCATGATTGAAACGATGACCGTAAACAAAGACATCATGAAACAGGCGACAAAACAAGATTTTTCAAACGCGACGGAACTTGCCGATTATTTAGCCAAAAAAGGCATGCCGTTCAGAGAAGCGCACGAAGTGGTCGGCAAGCTTGTGTACAGCTGTATTGAAAAAGGAATCTATTTAAGTGATATGGCATTTGAAGAATTCCTTCAAGCCAGCAGTCTCTTTGAAGAAGATATCTATACCGTGCTCGATCCGCATCATGCGGTTGAAAAAAGAATGAGCGCCGGCGGAACGGGCTTTCAGCAGGTAAAACAGGCGCTCATAAAAGCAAAAGCCTGCGCCGGCGTTTAATTTGCTAAAATTTCCTTCATATTTTCCCGTCATATCAGACACGCTACATCTATAATGATGGGAGGTAGAAGGAATGCGCAAAGAACAAGACCGTTACATCTATGATGAAAAAGAAAGTGAAGAAACGGCCCGGCTCATCTCAGAGGCATACCAAAGCGGTTATGTCGGTCTGGAGGAAGCCTCAGCCCCTTCGGAAAATTAAGCTGTCTGTAAAGACGGCTTTTTTCGTGCGGATGAAGTGCAAAAAAGTGATATTGCCGCTTGTTTATAGTAAAGTAGAGGGAGAAACGACTTTATTTTATTGAAGCGGCAACGTTGCTTGGGGAGGGTATTCAATGTGCGACATGCTCTAATCACTGCCGGCACGAAGGGGTTGGGCCGAAAAGTGACTGAAATGCTGCTGGAAAAAGGCTTTTCGGTCACAGTGAATTACAGACAGGACGAAGAAGCCGTCGCTTGTCTGAAGGCTGATTATCCCCAGTGCCATGACAGATTGCAATTCGTTAAGGGCGATGTAACCCGAAAAGAAGATCTCATGCGGATCGTCGATGCAGCCCTTCAGCGGTTTGGAAGAATTGACATACTGATTAACAACGCCGGGCCGTACATATTTGAGCGCAAAAAGCTTGCCGATTACTCCGATGACGAATGGTATGGCATGCTTGAAGGCAATTTAAGCGCCGTTTTCCATCTGTTTAAAGCGGTTATCCCGGTAATGAGACAGCAGCGCTTCGGCCGGATTATTACATACGGCTTCCAAGGCGCAGATCATGCCCCCGGCTGGCTTCACCGTTCCGCTTTCGGAGCGGCTAAAGTCGGATTGGCTTCGTTAACGAAAACCATTGCGATTGAAGAAGCCGAATCAGGCATCACGGCCAACATGGTCTGCCCGGGTGATATCGTAGGAGATATGAAAGAAGCGTCTATAGAAGAAGCAAGACGGAAAATCGGGAAAGAAAACACGCCGATCGGGAGGTCCGGAACCGGAGAAGACATTGCAAGAATCATCGCCTTCTTATGTGAAGAGGATTCCGATCTTGTCACCGGAACGGTCATAGAAGCAACAGGCGGGCTGAATGTGATTAACAGGCATCAATCCCTGTAAGTTTTTTCGTTTGTCAAAAAGGGAACTTGATAAATATTAATTTTTTATGAGGTGAAAACGATGAAAGTGACTTATCACGGACATTCTGTCATTCAAGTGGAAACGAAAACCCATAACATTATTTTTGATCCGTTCCTAACCGGAAACAGTCTGACAAATCTGAAGCCGGAAGAAGTGAAAGCGGATGTCATTCTGCTTACTCACGGACACAATGATCATGTCGGAGATACAGAGCAGATCGCCAAACAAAACGACGCACTCGTTATTGCGCCGAACGAGCTGGCCGTTTATCTCGGCTTTAAAGGGTTAAACGTCCACCCGATGCATATCGGCGGGGCGCGCCAATTTGATTTCGGCAAAGTGAAACTGACACAGGCGTTCCACGGATCGGCGGTCACTGATGAAGAAAACAAAACCATCACATACACGGGGATGCCGGCCGGGATTTTATTAACGATTGACGGCAAAACGATTTTTCACGCCGGCGATACGGCGCTGTTCTCAGATATGAAACTGATCGGGGAACTGAATCACATTGACCTGGCGTTTCTGCCGATCGGTGATAACTTCACCATGGGGCCTGAAGATGCAAAACTCGCGGCTGAATGGCTGAGAGCGAAACAGGTCGTTCCCGTTCATTACAATACATTCCCTGTCATTGAACAGGACCCTGACGCTTTCGCTGAAAGTCTGCCCGGAGGCGTCGGTAAAGTCATGGCGGTCGGCGAGACCATTGAGCTTGCCTGACATATGTGTCAAAGACCTTCTGAACCAAACGTTCAGAAGGTCTTTTTGTGATGACGCCTTTTTTCGGGCGTCTCATTGCGAATGAATCCCCCGTGCCCTTATAATAAAAGCAGAAGACTGTCCTTAGAGGTGAAACGCTTGGCAACAAAGCATGAACAAATCCTATCGTACATAGATTCGCTTCCTGTCGGTGAAAAAATTTCGGTCAGAAGAATTGCGAAAGAAATGAAAGTCAGTGAGGGAACGGCTTACAGAGCCATTAAGGAAGCCGAAAATAAAGGGTTCGTTTCCACTATTGAACGTGTGGGAACCATCCGGATTGAACAGAAGAAAAAGGAAAATATCGAAAAGCTGACATACGCCGAGGTTGTCAATGTGATAGACGGCCAGGTGCTCGGCGGAAAAGCCGGTCTGCATAAAACGCTGAATAAGTTTGTGATCGGGGCGATGGAGCTTGACGCGATGATGCGTTATACGGCGGCTGGGAACCTGTTAATCGTCGGAAACAGAATCAATGCCCACCGCCAGGCGCTTGAAGCGGGCGCGGCTGTTTTGGTAACCGGAGGATTTAATACCGACGACAGCATTATCGAGCTGGCCGATATGCTTGAGCTTCCGATTCTCTCCACAAGCTATGATACCTTTACGGTAGCCGCGATGATCAACCGGGCGATCTATGATCAGCTCATAAAAAAAGAGATTGTGCTCGTGGAGGACATTTTGACTCCCGCCGATCGGACAGTGACGCTGTCTCCTAAAGATAAGCTGGAGAAATGGTACGAAAAAAACGATGAAACCGGACACGGCCGCTTTCCTGTCATTGACGGGCAAATGAAAATCCACGGGATTCTCACACCGAAAGATATCGCCGGACATGACCGGTCAGTCCCGATTGAAAAAGTAATGACCAAAAACCCTGTCACGGTCATCGGGAAAACGTCTGTCGCCTCAGCGGCTCAAATGATGGTTTGGGAAGGAATCGAAGTGCTCCCGGTGACAGACGGGAACCACAGACTGATCGGCATGATCAGCCGTCAGGACGTCTTAAAAGCGCTGCAAATGATTCAAAAGCAGCCTCAGGTCGGGGAAAAGCTTGATGATATCGTTTCAAGGGGATTTAAAGAAGAAGAAGATGACAAAACGCCGGCTGTTTATCAATATGAAGTCACGCCGCAGATGACCAATCAGCTCGGGACGATTTCTTACGGGGTGTTTACGACGATTTTAACTCAGGCTGCCAGCCGATTTTTACGGTCCCGCAAACGCGGCGAGCTGGTCATTGAAAGCATTACGATTTTCTTCTTAAAGCCCGTTCAGATGGAATCGGTCATTGAAGTAAAGCCGCGCATTTTAGAAGCGGGCCGGAAATTCGGAAAAATGGAAGTGGAAGTGTCAAGCCAAAGCGGCATCGTTTCAAAAGCGATGCTCATGGTGCAGCTGATGGAGAGAAGTTAAGGGACGCATCTCGGTCCCTTGACATTCATTATGCGTGGTCTCTCTCCGCTTCTTTTGCATGGATAGGTTCATAATGCTTATAGGCTTTATACCCGGCCCATGCGCTGCCTGCTCCGATTAAAATGAAGACGCCGCCGATGACGAGGGTCAGAACGGAGTGAAACAGAATCATTTGGTTTACTCCGTACAAAAGCACCAGCGCGCCTAACGCCATACTTGATTTAGCCGAAAAACATTCCTTCTCCAGCGCCCGTTTCGTCTGGATGCCTTTTACTTTGTAATACACGTAAAAGCAGGCAGAAAGCCCGATGAGAAAAACAAAAACCAGCATAAATGAAATCCTCCATTATATGAGTTTGCAAAACCGTTTATACCGTTGCTGAAAGATTTTCCTTTTCCATGGATAAAGAGTATGATTAAATGAATAAAAACAAAAGGAGAAAACGATGAAATCCGAATTGATCAGAACCATATCATTATATGACACCATTATCTTACATAGACATGTGAGGCCTGACCCGGACGCTTACGGATCACAGTGCGGCCTTACGGAAATCCTGCGGGAAACGTATCCCGAAAAAAATATTTTTGCCGTCGGACAGCCTGAGCCGTCCCTGTCTTTCTTATATTCCCTCGATGAGGTGGGTGACGAAACCTACAAAGATGCTCTTGTCATCGTGTGCGACACCGCAAACCAAGCACGGATCGACGATCAGCGCTACCATTCCGGCGCAAAGCTCATGAAAATAGACCACCATCCAAATGAAGATCCGTATGGCGATCTGTTATGGGTCGATACGAATGCAAGCTCCGTAAGCGAAATGATCTATGAGCTGTACCTGGAAGGAAAGCAGCACGGCTGGAAGCTGAATACGAAAGCAGCTGAGCTGATCTACGCGGGTATCGTCGGTGATACGGGACGCTTCTTATTCCCGAACACCACAAAAAAGACATTAAAATACGCGGGAGAGCTCATTGAGTTCCCATTTTCATCGTCAGAGCTGTTTAATCAATTGTATGAAACGAAATTAAATGTGGTGAAGCTGAATGGCTTTATTTATCAAAATGTGTCATTGTCTGAAAACGGCGTCGCTTCCGTTTTCATTAAAAAAGACATTTTGGAGACATATGGAACCACCGCTTCTGAAGCGTCGCAGCTCGTCGGAACACTCGGAAACATTTCGGGTATTCGCGCTTGGGTGTTTTTCGTAGAAGAAGACGACCAAATCAGAGTCCGGTTCCGTTCAAAAGGCCCGGTCATCAACGGAATTGCCCGGAAATACAATGGCGGCGGACATCCGCTTGCAGCCGGCGCATCCATCTTCAGCTGGGATGAAACCGGTCCGATTCTTGCTGATCTTGAAGAGATATGTAACGAACACAAGTAGAGGGGAGACCCTCTTTCTTAGTGTTCATCTGTCACGGGGATGAACCAGCAGCCGAATTCAGTCAGGTCTTCGTAGACGCGGAGATTACAGATTTGGAGTTCTTTTTTTATGAGGGAAGCGAGTGTGTCTGTTTCTGCATATGCGGAATAGCCTTTTCTGATTCGGTCTGCATGATCTTTTGCCAGGCGCCGTTCACTAAAAACCTCCATTTTCCCTTCCTCCCTTCAGAATCATTGAAAATGTCTCATTTACAGTTTATAAAAAAGCGGAGAAAAAAGCGACAGATCTATGGAAATTTTTTAAAAATGACATAATTACGTCGCAAAAGAAATATGAATTTCGACAGACAATCTCGTATAAATCGTCAGTTCCTTTACTTGAGCTTTATATTCCTTTTCATTTATGGTGTACACCTTGTTTTCAATCGTCCGTTTTAAAAGCTCCTTTGTTTTATACACGCTCTCAATATCCTTTGTGATGACTTCAGAAATATCATCTTTCACCTGTTCTTCAAATTTCATCTTATCAGGCTGGGCGATTCTGTATTTTTCCCCATTGATCAGCTTCACATCAACACTTTGGATAAGCAGTCTTTGTTTATTATCCTCATTTAATTTATGAAGATCTTTCTGATAGATGGAGATCTGGTTTTTCAAATCCCGTGCGTGCTCCCGCTGTTTTTCAATTAACGTCACCTGTTCTTCCTGAAACGTTCCGTATGTAAACAGAAAGAACAGCCAGCTGACGATTGCTCCGCACATCATTCCCGCAAAAAAACGCTGCCATCCCGGTTTTTTATAATACTCGGGAATTCTCATGAAGGCATATTCTCCTGAGCCAGCCATGACACAATCAGCCAGCCGGTCTGCGCGCCGCCCATCGCTGAAATAATTAATAGAAGCTGTTTGAAGATGTCGCGCGTGTTGCCTTCAAACAGCCCCCGCTCAAAACTGTATACGGCGTCAAATGTTCCTCCGATGGCCGCGACAAGCGCCCAGATCTTCAGCCTGTTCGCCAATTTTGTAATCGCCGTAAGCGGAGGCTCGCCTGATAAATAAGCTCCGACGCCGCCGATGAGCGCTCCGCCGAGCAAAACGCCGAGGGCGATAAAATAACTGCTGATAAAATTCGCCATAAAGCCGGCTTCCTGATCCATATATACACCACCTCACTTTTCTATCATATTGAGCAAAGCGGACAAGTATGATGATGAGTCAAAAAAGAACATTTGTTTCTTAAGAAAACCCGTCTTATAATGTAGAAAGGCAAAATGAACGTATACGGAAAGGAGTGGCGGCATTGTCTTTTGTTCATCTGCAAGTACATAGCGGCTACAGCCTGTTAAACAGCGCCGCTTCTGTAAAAGATCTTGTTACACAAGCGAAGGAGCTCGGTTATTCTTCATTGGCGCTGACGGACGAAAATGTGCTGTACGGCGCCATTGAATTTTATAAAGCATGCAAGTCAAACGGAATAAAGCCGATTATCGGTCTGACGGCTTCTATATACACGGACGAAACGGAACTTGAAGCACGCCCGCTTGTTCTTTTGGCGGAGACAAACACCGGATATCAGAACCTGCTGAAAATCTCAAGTGCACTGCAATCCATAGCAAAGGGCGGCATGAAGCGAAAATGGATGAAGAGCTATCATGAGGGGCTGATCGCCATTACGCCCGGTGAAAACGGGTACATTGAAAGTCTGCTGCAATCCGGGAAATTTGAAGAAGCGGTCAAAGCTGCCGAAGGATTCCGGGAACTGTTCGGAGAAGACCGTTTTTATTTAGGATACCAGCCGTTCAAAGGTCATGAGACGTTATCGGAAGATATTCTCCGCCTGTCAGCCGAGACGGAAATCCCAGTCTGCGCTGCGGGGGATGTCCGTTATATCAAGAAAGAAGATCAAGATGCGTACCGCTGTCTGTGCGCCATTAAAGCCGGTGAGAAATGGGAGGATCAGAGCGGAAATCTGCCGGATTTACACTTGAGGCCGCCTGAAGAGATGGCGGAGCTTTACACGCGGCATCCGGAAGCGATTGAAGCATCCGCGCGTATCGCCGGGCAATGCCGGGTCGATGTCAGCCTCGGACAGACACGCCTTCCGTCTTTTCCGGCGCCGGACGGCAAATCAGCCGATGATTATTTGGCGGAAGTCTGTCACGAGGGGCTGCGTCTCCGTTTCGGCACTCCTGATGAGCGCGCCGTCCGCCGGCTTGAATATGAGCTGGACGTCATCAGGCGCATGAAATTCAGTGATTATTTTCTCATCGTATGGGACTTTATGAAGTACGCGCATGAAAAGGGTATTGTGACAGGCCCGGGAAGAGGATCTGCGGCAGGCTCGCTGGTCGCTTACTCTCTTTTCATTACAGACGTGGATCCGCTGAAACATTCTCTGCTGTTTGAAAGGTTTCTTAATCCGGAGAGGATCAGCATGCCCGATATTGATATCGATTTCCCAGATACGAGAAGGGATGAGGTCATTCAGTATGTACAAAATAAGTACGGGGCCATGCACGTCGCTCAGATTATCACCTTCGGAACATTGGCCGCAAAGGCGGCGTTAAGAGACACCGGGAGAGTGTTCGGAATCAGTCCGAAAGAAGCTGACCAGATTGCCCGCCTGATTCCGTCAAAGCCGGGAATGACGCTTGAGGAAGCGAGGCGGCAGTCCGCTCAGCTGAACAGGCGGCTGTCTGAATCCGCCGTTCTTCATAAAGTGTTTCAGGTCGCCAGAAAAATTGAAGGTCTTCCGAGACATACGTCAACACACGCGGCCGGCGTTGTTCTCAGTAAAGATCCGCTTTCTGAAGTTGTCCCTCTTCAAGAAGGGCATGACGGCGTGTATTTAACGCAGTATGCGATGGATCACTTGGAAGATTTGGGTCTTTTGAAAATGGACTTTTTAGGTTTGCGCAACCTGACGCTTATTGAATCCATTAAAACGATGATTGAAAAAGAGACGAATACGAAAATTGATTTTTCCGAGATTTCTTACCAGGATGAAAAAACGTTCTCCCTGTTGTCAGACGGCGATACGACGGGCATTTTTCAGCTGGAATCATCAGGGATGAGGAGCGTGCTGAAGCGTTTGAAGCCGTCGAGGCTTGAAGACATTGTCGCGGTGAATGCGCTTTACAGACCGGGGCCGATGGAAAATATTCCATTATTTATCGATCGGAAGCACGGGCGGGCGCGTGTGGAAGTGCCGCATGAGGATGTAAGAAATATTCTCAGCGACACGTATGGCGTCATCGTCTATCAGGAGCAGATTATGATGATCGCTTCGCGGATGGCAGGGTTTTCATTAGGTGAAGCGGATCTGCTCAGACGGGCTGTCAGTAAAAAGCAAAAGGACATTCTGGACAGAGAGCGAAGCCATTTTGTTGAAGGGTGCTTAAAAAAGGAGTATTCTGTAGTCACTGCAAACGAGGTCTACGATCTGATTGTCAAATTCGCCAACTACGGATTTAACAGAAGCCATGCTGTCGCATACAGCATGATCGGCTATCAGCTCGCCTATTTAAAAGCGCACTATCCTTTATATTTTATGTGCGGTCTTTTGACGAGCGTCATCGGCAATGAGGACAAAATATCGCAATATCTGCATGAAGCGAAGGGGAGCGGGATCCAAGTTCTTCCGCCGTCAATAAACAAGAGCGGTTTTCCGTTTGCGCCGGAAAACGGAGCCGTCAGATACAGTTTGCGGGCCGTGAAAAACGTAGGCGTCTCGGCAGTGAAAGATATTTATAAAGCAAGAACACATAAACCGTTCGAGGATCTTTTCGATTTCTGCTTTCGCGTACCTGCAAAAAGCGTGAATCGGAAAACAATCGAAGCCCTTATATTTTCTGGCGCCATGGACGAATTCAATCAAAACCGCGCCTCCTTGCTGGCCTCCGTGGATGTCGCTTTAGAGCACGCTGAACTTTTTCGTGCAGACGATGACCAAATGGGATTGTTTTTGGAAGAATCGTTTTCCATTAAGCCAAAATATGTAGAGGCTGAGGAATTTCCGCTCGTGGACAAGCTTCGGTTTGAAAAAGAAGCTCTCGGTGTTTATTTCTCAAGCCATCCTTTGTCCGCTTTCAGGGATCTCTTGAAAAAACGGGGTGCGCAAGCGATCGCAAAAGCGCGTCAGGCGCCTAAGGGGCAGCTGTCGATCGGCGCTTTGCTCGCAGGCATCAAAACGATTCGGACAAAGACAGGTCAGCATATGGCGTTTCTCACATTAAGCGACGAAACGGGAGAAATGGAAGCCGTCGTGTTTCCTGACCAATACAGAAGGCTGTCTCCGCTGTTAAAAGAAGGCGCGCTATTATTCGCCGCCGGAAAAATGGAAGAGCGGCAGGAGAAGACCCAATTCATCATGTCATCCGCCTCTCTCCTTGAGGAGACGGAGACAGACAGAGCGCCGTCTGTTTACATCAAAATCGAAGGCAGCCGGCACAATCAGGAGTTTTTGGAAAAGATGAAGCGTATTTTACTGGAGCATAAAGGGGAAACCGGCGTTTATCTGTATTATGAAAAAGACAAGCAGACCATCAGGCTGCCCGACACCTTTCATATTCAGGCGGACCATCAGGCGTTATACCGTTTAAAAGAGCTGCTGGGCCGCGAAAACGTCGTGTTAAAATAGTGGTAACAACAATGGTTTTGTTATACAATTGAAACAATTGTGCTATCTTATTTAAAGATTCTGAAATTTTTCACCTCCAGAGATTGTACCAGTCTATGCGGCAGAATATGTAACAAAGTACTTAAAAGGAGTGTTTAGCATGTCATTAAGAGAAGAAGCGTTACATTTACACAAAGTAAACCAAGGAAAGCTTGAATCAAAAGCAAAGGTGGAAGTCAGAAATGCGGACGATTTAAGCCTTGCCTACTCTCCGGGGGTAGCTGAGCCTTGTAAAGAGATTTATGACGATAAAAATAAAGTATATGATTATACAATGAAGGGGAACATGGTAGCAGTCGTAACAGACGGATCAGCGGTTCTCGGTCTCGGAAATATCGGGCCTGAAGCTTCACTTCCGGTTATGGAAGGAAAAGCGGTTCTGTTCAAAAGCTTCGCGGGCGTGGATGCATTCCCGATCGCGCTCAACACAAACGACGTGGACAAAATCATCGACACGGTGAAGCTGCTTGAACCGACATTCGGCGGTGTCAATCTTGAAGATATTGCAGCGCCGAACTGTTTTATCATTGAAGAGCGCCTGAAAAAAGAAACAAACATTCCGGTTTTCCACGATGATCAGCATGGTACTGCCATCGTAACCGTAGCCGGACTTGTAAACGCGCTGAAATTATCAGGAAAATCCATGTCATCCATTAAAGTTGTGGCAAACGGAGCGGGAGCGGCAGGCATCGCGATCATCAAGCTTCTTTACCATTTCGGCGTTCGCAACATCGTGATGTGCGACTCTAAAGGAGCCATTTACGAAGGGCGTCCTGCCGGCATGAATGCGGTGAAAAACGAAGTGGCCAAGTTTACAAACCAAGACCGCAATGACGGTTCGCTGCAGGATGTCATTAAAGATGCAGACGTCTTTATCGGCGTATCAGTCGAAGGCGCTTTGACAAAAGAAATGGTGGAAAGCATGGCGAAAGATCCGATTATTTTCGCAATGGCCAACCCGAATCCGGAAATCATGCCTGAAGACGCGCGCGCAGCCGGCGCAAGCGTAATCGGAACAGGCCGTTCTGACTTCCCGAACCAGGTCAACAACGTACTTGCATTCCCTGGAATCTTCCGCGGAGCGCTTGACGTTCGCGCGACTCATATCAACGAAGAAATGAAAATAGCTGCGGTTGAAGCGATCGCTTCCCTCGTTTCAGAGGATGAATTAAGCGCGGAGTATGTCATCCCGGCTCCATTTGACAAACGCGTGGCTCCTGCCGTTGCGAAAGCCGTTGCGAAAGCGGCGATGGAAACGGGCGTCGCCAGAATTACGGTCGACCCTGAGGAAGTGGCTGAAAAAACAAGACAGCTTACGGTCATCGGCGAATAATAACACAAAAAGAATTGGCAGCGCGTTGGGAAAAACAACGCGCTGCTGTTCAATATACGGACTGCTGGCATTTTTTTAAGGGCAGGTCTTAAAAAAATTTCAGCAGAATCCTTATTTCTTTTGAAAACGCTGACAGATAAGGCTGAGCAACGCTTTTGAAGGTCTGTCATCCGTCCGTTTCCGCCTGCTTTTCAGCAAAAAATGTCGAATGGAGGATGACACCGTTTGACAAAAAAAGTACAATAGTTTCGGTAAAGTTATTATTAAGTCTATCTAATCGGAAGACATGCAGTGAAGAGAACCCTTCACAAAAGGGAGGTAATCATTTGTTAAAGGATATATTCACAAAAAAGAAAAAATATGCTTCCGTGCCGTCTGAGCAGGCAAAACATGATGTTCCGGAAGGCATTATGACAAAGTGCCCCAAATGTAAAAAAATCATGCTCACAAAAGAGTTAGATAAAAACCTGCGCGTCTGCATGAACTGCGGGCATCATTTCCCGATGAATGCAAAGCAGCGCATTGAAATCCTCCTGGATGAAAATTCATTCGAAGAATTCAACCAGGGAATGATATCTGAAAACCCGCTCGGTTTCCCGGGATACTTAGAAAAAATCGAAAAAGACCGTGAGAAAACATCGCAGAATGAAGCGGTTGTTACCGGAAAAGGGACCATCAGCGGATTCCCTGCCGTGATCGCGATCATGGATTCGACATTCCGCATGGGCAGCATGGGCTCGGTTGTCGGCGAAAAAATCACGCTGGCAATTGAAAAAGCGAAAGAGGAAAAAGTCCCGTTCATCATCTTTACCGCTTCCGGCGGCGCACGTATGCAGGAAGGGGTCTTAAGCCTTATGCAGATGGCGAAGACAAGCTCTGCATTGAAACTGTTCAGTGAAGAGCAGGGGCTGATTATTTCGGTTATGACCCATCCGACGACTGGCGGCGTATCGGCCAGTTTCGCGTCTCTCGGTGATTATAATTTCGCTGAACCGGGCGCCTTGATCGGATTTGCCGGAAGACGTATCATTGAACAGACGATCGGAGAAAAACTGCCGGAAGATTTCCAGACGGCGGAATTTTTATTAAAGCACGGCCAGCTTGATGCGGTGATTCACAGAAACGACATGAAAGACAAACTCGCATTTCTGCTGGACATGCACCAAACAGGAGGTGAGCATGAGTGGCTGCAAGATTAGAATTTGAAAAACCGGTGATTGAACTGCAGACAAAAATCGCCGAACTGAAAAAATTCACCCAAGATTCGGAGATGGATTTAAGCGCTGAAATCGCAAGGCTTGAAGACCGGCTCAGCAAGCTCCAGGATGAAATTTATAAAAACCTGAAGCCTTGGGACAGAGTGCAGATTGCACGCCTTCCCGAGCGGCCGACGACCCTTGATTACATTCAATACCTGTTTACCGACTTTTTTGAGTGCCACGGAGACAGAACATACGGAGACGATGCTGCGATTGTCGGCGGAGTTGCCAAATATCACGGCATGCCGGTCACCGTCATCGGTCATCAGCGCGGAAAAGACACGAAAGAAAACCTTGTCCGCAATTTCGGGATGCCTCACCCTGAAGGCTACCGTAAAGCGCTTCGCCTCATGAAGCAGGCGGATAAGTTTAACCGTCCGATTATCTGCTTCATCGACACGAAGGGAGCGTATCCCGGCAAAGCGGCGGAGGAACGGGGACAAAGTGAAGCCATTGCTAAGAACCTGTTCGAAATGGCCGGCCTGACAGTGCCTGTCGTTTGTATCGTCATCGGCGAAGGCGGCAGCGGAGGGGCGCTTGCATTAGGTGTGGGCAACCGCATGCTGATGCTGGAGAACTCGACGTATTCCGTTATTTCTCCTGAAGGAGCCGCGTCCATTTTGTGGAAAGATTCCAGCCTTGCCAAAAAAGCTGCTGAAACCATGAAGATTACTGCGCCCGATTTATTAGAATTAGGAATTATAGATAATATGATTAAAGAAGTGAAGGGCGGAGCTCACCATGACATCAAGCAGCAGGCGGGCTACATTGACGGCATCCTAAAAGAAACATTAAAATCTCTTCTCCCATTGAACGCCGAAGAATTGATCTCACAGCGCTACGAAAAATACAAAGCCATCGGAAAAGTTTCGGTTGAGGATCAATATATCGGGGCAAACTGAATAGACGTGAAGCCTATGGCTCACGTTTATTTTTTGTGTTTTTTGTGATATTCCTTAAATTTTATTTAAAAACAGTTTATTTAATTGTATAATAGGTAAGGTTTCATGGGAGCTCAGGCGTCCCTTTTCATTGTTTTAGGGCAATGATCATGATATGTTTAACATATATATGTTGCTGAGGTGAATAGGAAATGAAGCGTATAGGAGTATTAACGAGCGGCGGGGATTCCCCGGGGATGAACGCAGCGGTGCGAGCGGTTGTGCGTAAAGCTATCTATCACGATGTAGAAGTTTACGGAATTTATAACGGTTATTCAGGATTAATCAGCGGAAAAATAGAGAAACTGGAACTGGGTTCGGTCGGTGACATCATCCACCGCGGAGGGACAAAGCTGTATACAGCCAGATGTCCTGAATTCAAAACAGTTGAAGGCCGTGAAAAAGGAATCGAAAATTTAAAGAGACTCGGTATTGAAGGTCTTGTCGTTATCGGCGGAGACGGTTCGTACATGGGTGCGAAAAAATTAACGGAACACGGGTTTCCATGTGTAGGTGTACCGGGTACGATAGATAATGACATCCCGGGAACTGATTTTACGATCGGATTTGATACGGCGTTAAACACCGTAATTGATGCGATTGATAAAATCCGTGACACAGCTACGTCGCATGAGCGTACATACGTTATTGAAGTGATGGGACGCCATGCAGGCGACATTGCTTTATGGGCAGGTCTTGCAGGCGGAGCGGAATCCATTTTAATCCCTGAAGCGGACTACGATATGGAAGAAATTATCGGCCGTCTGAAGAGAGGGCATGACCGCGGTAAAAAACACAGTATCATCATCGTTGCTGAGGGGGTAGGCAGCGGGGTTGAATTCGGAAAACGCATCGAAGAAGAAACAAACCTTGAAACACGGGTATCCGTTTTAGGGCACATCCAGCGCGGCGGATCTCCAAGCGCTTCTGACCGGGTTCTTGCAAGCCGCCTCGGCGCTTACGCGGTTGAGCTTCTGCTTAAAGGAAAAGGCGGACGCTGCGTAGGTATACAAAACAACAAGCTTGTAGACCATGATATTATAGAAATTTTAGAATCAAAACATACTGTTGAACCAAACATGTATCAGCTTTCAAAAGAACTGTCTATTTAAGACGGAAGAAGCTGAAGATTTCAGAAGGAAGTGAACGAGTTGAAAAAAACAAAAATCGTTTGTACAATCGGTCCGGCCAGTGAAAGTGTAGAAATGCTGACAAAATTGATGGAAGCGGGTATGAACGTTGCCCGTCTGAATTTTTCACACGGTGATTTCGAAGAGCACGGCGCAAGAATCAAAAACATCAGAGAAGCAAGCAAAAAGCTCGGTAAAAACGTGGGGATTCTCCTCGATACGAAAGGTCCGGAAATCCGCACGCACGATATGGAAAACGGCGCGCTTGAGCTTCAGGCGGGAAATGAAATTATCGTTTCTACAAAACAGGTGCTGGGAACGCTTGAAAAATTCTCAGTTTCTTATGAAGGCCTGGCAGACGACGTGTCAGCAGGGTCTATCATCCTGCTGGATGACGGTTTAATCGGATTGGAAGTGATTGAATCAAATCCGGAAAAACAAGAAATCAAAACAAAAATCTTAAACAGCGGCACGCTGAAAAATAAAAAAGGCGTAAACGTTCCCGGCGTCAGCGTCAACCTTCCGGGAATTACTGAAAAAGACGCTAAAGACATCGTCTTCGGTATCGAGCAAGGCGTTGATTTCATCGCTGCGTCATTTGTACGCCGCTCTACGGATGTTCTGGAAATCCGCGAATTGCTTGAAGAGCATAACGCGTCTGACATTCAAATCATCCCTAAAATTGAGAACCAGGAAGGCGTAGACAATCTGGATGCGATCCTGGAAGTATCTGACGGCTTAATGGTAGCGCGTGGAGACCTCGGCGTAGAGATTCCGGCTGAAGAAGTGCCGCTCGTGCAAAAAGAAATGATCAAAAAATGCAACGCGCTCGGCAAACCGGTTATTACCGCGACTCAAATGCTCGACAGCATGCAGCGCAACCCACGTCCGACACGCGCTGAAGCAAGTGACGTTGCCAACGCTATTTTCGACGGCACAGATGCGATCATGCTTTCCGGTGAGACGGCTGCGGGACAATATCCTGTTGAGGCGGTTCAAACAATGTTTAACATCGCCACACGCACGGAAGAATCTCTGAACTACAAAGAAATTCTGTCTAAACGCAGAGATCAGGTCGGCATGACGATTACCGATGCAATCGGCCAATCCGTTGCGCACACGGCAATCAATCTGAACGCGGCAGCTATCGTTACGCCTACAGAAAGCGGCCATACGGCGCGTATGATCGCGAAATACCGTCCGCAGGCTCCGATTGTAGCCGTTACAGTGAATGAGTCTGTATCACGCAAACTCGGCCTTGTATTCGGTGTCTTCCCGGCAAGCGGCCAAAACGCGAATTCTACAGATGAAATGCTTGAAGATGCAGTTCAAAAATCACTTGACAGCGGACTCGTGAAACACGGTGATCTGATTGTCATTACAGCCGGTTCTGTCGGTGAATCAGGCACGACGAATCTGATGAAAGTCCACACTGTCGGCAGCGTAATCGCAAAAGGACAAGGCATCGGACGCAAATCAGCATTCGGTCCGGTTGTTGTTGCAAAAAATGCGAAGGAAGCTGAACAAAAAATGACAGACGGCGCAGTATTGGTTGCTTCAAGCACTGACCGTGACATGATCGCTTCGCTTGAAAAAGCATCAGCGCTCATCACGGAAGAAGGCGGTCTGACAAGCCATGCCGCAGTAGTCGGTTTAAGCTTGGGCATTCCGGTTATCGTCGGTCTGGAGAACGCAACTTCAGTTTTAACAGAAGGACAGGTTATCACAGTTGACGCTGCCCGCGGCGCTGTGTATGAAGGCCGCGCAAGCGTTCTTTAAACAGCTTTAAAAAAGAGAGGGGGTTCTCCCTTCTCTTTTGTCTTTAGGTTGATTTTCCTATTCCCATGCGGACGGTGACGCGCTTTTAGAAGGGCAGGAGGGCAGAAAAATGAGACTTTTATTCTTACTGTTTATCGTGTGTCCGGCAATTGAAATCGGCTTGTTTCTGCTGGCGGGAAAATGGCTCGGCGTTTTTCCGACCGTCCTTCTCATCATTTTGACAGGCGTGCTGGGCGCCTTGGTGGCAAAAAGACAGGGAATTGATGTATATCATCGGGTGATGCGCGACCTGCAGCACGGCAGCATGCCGGGTGACGCGCTTCTTGACGGAATATGCGTCTTTATCGGAGGCCTGCTTTTGATGCTTCCGGGTTTTTTGTCCGATATTGCAGGGGCCTGTCTTCTGATTCCGTTCACTCGGAACCGCATGAAGCCGCTTTTGTTCAAATGGCTGAGAGGAATGTCAAAAAACAAGCGGATCATTATCAAATAAAAACGGCAGCCTTCTTGCAGGGCTGCTGTTTTTATTTGGACTGAACAGTAATATAGGCCCATATTTCTTTTAAAGCGCCCGTTGTGATAAAGGCCTGAATGAAAACGAGCAGCGCAGGCCCCGCAGCCAGTCCTAAAATTCCGAACAGCTTAAAGCCGGCAAACAGGGCGATTAAGGTCGCAAGCGGATCAAGCCCGATTGACTTGCTTAAAATCTTCGGCTCCGTCAGCTGGCGCTGAATGAGAACCACAATATATAAAATACCGAGACCGATCGCTTGGGGAAGCTGACCGGCAATGGCCAAATACATAATCCAGGGAACAAATACCGATCCGGCGCCGAGATACGGGAGAAGATCCACCAGGCCGATAAAAAAGGCAATGGTCGCCGCATGCTCAATTCCTAAAAGAAACAGTCCGATAAAGACAATGATCATCGTAAAAAGGATGAGCACGGCCTGCGCCTTAATGAAACCGGCCATCGCTTTTTTCAGTTCTCCCGACACGGCCTTGGCGTTTGCCGAAACGCGTTCCGGAAGAATGGAATAAAGCATCGCTTTCAGCTTGTGCCAGTCCTTTGTCATAAAAAAAGTCGCCAGCATTGCGAATACGAAGACAGCAGCCGTATTGGGAAGGAAGGCAATCCATTTCGGCACCAGCTCTAAAAGGTGTGAAAGCATCAGCCCCGCATTTTTAGCGGCTGTATCACCGAGAGTCTGAATATGCGTCACGATGGATGCCTGCTGATTGGTTTCCAGCCCGTTAAATAAGACAGTCAGCTCGTGGTACAATGGCTGAATGCGGGAAGTGAAGAACTCCTCGCAATACGTTATAAAGGCGCTGATATGGGGAGGGAGCGTTTTGGCCAGATAGGCGGTTCCCGAGATGATTTCCGCAACGAGAAAAGTCGCCGCGCCAAGAAGAATCAGCAAAAAGAAGGCCAGGACAATGACTGTATTGACTGATCGGGGCAGCCCCGTCAGTTTGTCCAGCCAGTCAACCACGGGAATGATCGCCGACGACAGAATAAGGGCGATCAGAAACGGATAAGTTAACGAAAATGAGGCGTAACCGGCCGCTAAAGCGCCGCCGGCCGCAAATAGTACAAACAGCGCGCGGAAAAAAACAGTTGCATAGTGCGGATTCACATCGATCCTCCTCTCGGTCGGCACGTCCTATTACATTAGTTTATTCGTCAAAAAAAAGGATATGAATACAGTTATGATGAAGGATGGTGCTTTCAGGATGTTTACACAGGCGAATTTATTTTTACTATTATTGCTGGCCATCGCATTGATAGCCAAAAACCAGTCATTGCTTTTTGCCGTCGGCTTTCTTATTGTGATAAAAGCTGTCGGTCTTGACCAGAAATTGTTCCCGGTGATTCAGTCAAAAGGAATCAACTGGGGGGTCACCGTCATTACAATCGCCGTTTTAGTGCCGATTGCGACAGGTGACATCGGTTTTAAACAGCTCGGAGAAGCGATGAAATCATATTATGCGTGGATCGCTCTCGGCGCCGGAATCGCCGTTGCCTTAATTGCCAAAAACGGTCTCACCTTATTGGAAAACGATCCTCATATTACAACGGCGCTGGTGATCGGCACGATACTTGCCGTCGCGCTTTTCGGCGGCGTCGCCGTCGGCCCGTTAATCGGCGCCGGAATTGCCTATCTGGCCATGCAGATCGTAAAAATATTCACTTCGTAAAGTAAAAAAGCGGCGTAAAGCCGCTTTTTTTTTGCGGAAAAAGAGGAAAAAACCGCGTAAAATCAAGAAAATGTGCGAGAAAGAAAAAAAAATTATAGGTAAACATTTAACAAATGTCTGATTATTGTTTATAATAAGAATAGGCTTAAACTTAAATAAGCTTATAAGAATTTGTTATGTTCCTCTATAAGCATATCGGTTATGTAACCGCAATCAATGAAATGTAAGCATTTTCTTAAAGGGGAAAGGGAGTGTTTACATGACTCATTTTAAGTAAGCCGTATGTTTTATGTACTCTTTAAAGGGGAATTTTGATTGAAAAGGAGAGGTTGAATATGACAGCAACACGCGGTCTTGAAGGGGTTGTAGCAACAACATCATCTGTAAGCTCTATTATCGACGATACCCTTACATATGTAGGGTACGATATTGACGACTTGACAGAGAATGCAAGTTTTGAAGAAATCATTTATTTGCTGTGGCATCTGCGCCTGCCGAATAAAACAGAGCTTGCTGAACTGAAAAAACAGCTTGCGAAAGAAGCTGCCGTTCCACAAGAAATCATTGAGCACTTCAAATCCTATCCCCTCAATAACGTACATCCAATGGCTGCGCTCCGGACGGCAATTTCATTACTCGGTCTGACTGACAGTGAAGCCGATGTCATGAATCCGGAAGCGAACTACAGAAAAGCCATCCGTCTGCAGGCGAAGGTGCCGGGCATTGTCGCCGCTTTCTCAAGAATCCGCAAAGGACTTGATCCTGTTGAACCGAAGGAAGAGTACGGTATTGCGGAGAACTTCCTTTACACCTTAAACGGTGAAGATCCTTCTCCGATCGAAGTGGAAGCGTTTAACAAAGCGCTCATTCTTCATGCGGATCATGAGCTGAATGCATCAACATTTACGGCGAGAGTATGTGTCGCCACCTTATCCGATATTTACTCAGGCATCACGGCGGCCATCGGCGCATTAAAAGGACCGCTTCACGGCGGAGCCAATGAAGCCGTCATGAAAATGCTGACAGAGATCGGCGAAGTGGAAAATGCCGAGCCTTATATCCGCAGCAAAATGGAGAAAAAGGAAAAAGTGATGGGCTTCGGACACCGCGTGTATAAGCATGGGGATCCACGCGCCAAACATTTAAAAGAAATGAGCAAACGCCTGACGAATCTGACGGGTGAAAGCAAATGGTACGACATGTCAATCCGTGTCGAAGAAATTGTGACATCTGAGAAAAAACTTCCGCCTAACGTTGATTTCTATTCCGCATCTGTGTACCACAGTCTCGGCATTGACCACGATCTGTTCACGCCGATCTTTGCGGTCAGCAGAATGTCCGGATGGATCGCGCACATTCTTGAGCAATACGATAACAACCGCCTCATCCGCCCGCGCGCTGAATACACGGGTCCGGATAAGCAGACTTTTGTTCCGATTGACGAAAGAGCCTGATCAAACGGGAGGCTGGTGATTTTCATGTCGTTAGCCTCTTGTTAATCAAGCCCAAGTTGGTTTACAATTTTGATAGAATCTTGAGAAAAATCATTTTATTTTCTATACAAGAAAAATAAAATGTTTTCTAAATATGAATTACATACTGGGAGGTAATATTGTGTCACAAGGTGAAAAAATTACAGTCTCTAATGGAGTATTAAACGTACCAAATAATCCGATTATCCCGTTTATTGAAGGTGACGGCACAGGCCCTGATATTTGGAATGCCGCTTCTAAAGTATTGGAAGCCGCTGTTGAAAAAGCATATAAAGGCGAGAAAAAAATCACGTGGAAAGAAGTTTATGCCGGTGAAAAGGCTTATAATAAAACAGGTGAGTGGCTTCCTGCCGAAACGCTGGAAGACATCAGAGAGTACTTCATCGCTATCAAAGGACCTCTGACGACACCGGTAGGCGGCGGTATCCGTTCTCTGAACGTGGCGCTGAGACAGGAACTTGATTTGTTTACGTGCCTGCGCCCTGTCAGATATTTCACTGGAGTGCCTTCTCCGGTCAAACGTCCTGAAGATACGGATATGGTCATTTTCCGCGAAAACACAGAAGATATTTATGCCGGAATTGAGTATGCGAAAGGTTCTGAAGAAGTTGAAAAGCTGATCAGCTTCCTGCAAAATGAAATGGGCGTTAACAAAATCCGTTTCCCTGAAACATCAGGAATCGGCATCAAGCCTGTTTCTGAAGAAGGAACAAGCCGCTTAGTCAGAGCTGCCATTGAGTATGCGATCGAAAACGGCCGTAAGTCTGTCACGCTTGTCCACAAAGGAAACATCATGAAGTTCACTGAAGGGGCATTTAAAAACTGGGGCTACGAGCTTGCCGAAAGAGAATATGGAGATAAAGTATTCACTTGGGCCGAATATGACCGCATCGTCGAAAAAGACGGAAAAGAAGCGGCTGATAAAGCGCAGAGCGAAGCGGAAGCAGCAGGAAAAATCATCGTCAAAGACAGCATCGCTGATATTTTCCTTCAGCAGATCTTAACCCGTCCGAGCGAATTCGACGTCGTAGCGACGATGAACTTAAACGGAGACTATATCTCTGATGCGCTTGCCGCTCAGGTAGGCGGAATCGGAATCGCACCGGGAGCGAACATCAACTATGAAACAGGGCATGCGATTTTCGAAGCGACTCACGGAACGGCTCCTAAATATGCCGGCCTTGACAAAGTCAACCCGTCATCCGTTATCCTTTCAGGAGTGCTTCTTCTTGAACACCTGAACTGGAATGAGGCGGCTGACCTAGTCATTAAAGCTATGGAAAAAACGATTGCTTCAAAAGTAGTAACTTACGATTTTGCAAGATTAATGGACGGTGCAACTGAAGTGAAATGTTCAGAGTTCGGTGAAGAGCTTATCAAAAACATGGACTGAACCTAAAGCAGACTTCTAATGAAGCCAAAAAAGGAGAAGAGAATCATGGGAAAAACACGCAGTAAAGTTTCTGTTATCGGAGCAGGATTTACGGGAGCGACAACAGCCTTCCTTACAGCTCAAAAAGAGCTTGCGGATGTTGTGCTCGTTGATATTCCTCAATTAGAAAACCCGACTAAAGGAAAAGCGCTTGACATGCTCGAAGCAAGTCCGGTTCAAGGATTTGACGCGAAAATCACAGGCACGTCCAACTACGAGGACACAGCCGGTTCTGATATCGTCGTCATCACGGCCGGAATTGCGAGAAAACCAGGCATGAGCCGTGATGATCTCGTATCTACAAACGAAAAAATCATGAGAAGCGTCACACGTGAGATCGTGAAATATTCTCCTGACTGCATTATCGTCGTGTTAACAAACCCTGTTGATGCGATGACATATGCGGTGTACAAAGAATCAGGCTTCCCGAAAGAACGCGTTATCGGACAATCCGGAGTGCTTGACACTGCGCGGTTCAGAACATTCGTCGCTGAAGAATTAAACCTGTCAGTAAAAGACGTGACCGGTTTTGTTCTTGGAGGACACGGTGACGACATGGTTCCTCTCGTCCGTTATTCCTATGCGGGCGGCATTCCGCTCGAAACACTTATCCCGAAAGACCGTCTTGATGCGATTGTAGAGCGCACAAGAAAAGGCGGCGGGGAAATCGTCAACCTTCTCGGCAACGGAAGCGCCTACTATGCGCCTGCTGCATCACTGACAGAAATGGTAGAAGCCATTTTGAAAGATCAGCGCCGCGTGCTTCCGACTATCGCTTATTTAGAAGGCGAATACGGTCATGAAGGTATTTACTTAGGCGTGCCGACGATTATCGGAGGAAACGGCCTAGAGCAAATCATTGAGCTTGAACTGACAGACTATGAAAAAGCACAGCTGAGTAAATCAGTTGAATCTGTCAAAAACGTGATGAAAGTATTGTCATAAGAAAAAAGGGAAGGCTTCCGAATCAGAAGCCTTCCTCTTTTTACAATTAATGAAAGCGTTTTCTTTTTCCCTGAACGATCCTTTCTCTGAAAATGATCAAAAAGGCGAATTGTCTGAACGGGCAGTATTGGATAAAATGAAATCATAAAGTGATATGCAACACATAAAATAGAGAAAATTGGATGTCGGGGAAAATAGACAGCGGAGGGCGCAGCATGAACAAAAAAATTTTAGTTGTAGATGATGAACAATCTATCGTTACTCTTTTACAGTACAATCTGGAACGGTCCGGCTATGATGTCATTACCGCATCAGACGGCGAAGAGGCTCTGGAGCAGGCAGAGAAGGAAAATCCGGATTTAATCGTACTGGATGTCATGCTGCCGAAAGTGGACGGAATCGACGTCTGTAAACAGCTCAGACAGCAGAAAATGATGGTTCCGATCTTGATGCTGACAGCAAAAGATGAAGAGTTTGATAAGGTGCTGGGACTGGAGCTCGGAGCGGATGATTACATGACAAAGCCGTTCAGTCCGAGGGAAGTGACTGCGCGGGTGAAAGCCATTTTAAGAAGGGCTGACATTTCTTCGCTGTCACAAAGCAGAGAAGAGGAAAAGGACGGGCAGATCCTTATCGGCGAGCTGAAAATTCTTCCGGAGCATTACGAAGCGTACTTCAAGTCAGAACAGCTGGAATTGACGCCTAAAGAATTTGAACTGCTTCTCTATTTGGGAAAACACAAGGGAAGAGTGCTGACGAGAGATCTTCTGCTGAGCGCAGTCTGGAACTATGATTTTGCCGGGGACACCCGGATTGTTGACGTTCATATCAGCCATCTGCGCGACAAAATCGAATCAAATACCAAAAAACCCATCTATATTAAAACAATCAGAGGTTTGGGGTATAAACTGGAGGAGCCAAAAATGAATGAATAAAGTCCGTGTGCGTCTGTTCGCTTTACTCGTTGTATGTATCATATTGGTTTTCAGTGTTCTCGGCCTTTTTTTACAGCAGCTTATTTCTTCAGCCGCTAAAGACAGAACGGCGGATCAGCTGAAAAAGGAATCGGTATACATAGCGGGCCTTCTTGACACCGGCCGAATCGGCAATAAAAGCAATGAAACGGTGGTCCGCGACGCCGGCCGCACCCTCGGTATAAACGTCTCCGTGCTCAATGAGAAGGGTGACGCCGTTTATCATTCCGGCAGGCATGCTGATGATGCAGCCGTAAAGGAGTTCATTTCTCACAATAAAAATGAGGCAGCCATACAGGCGGGAAGCAAAGTGATCCGCGGCGCTGCCGTAAAAAATGACGCCGGCCAAACGGCGGGATATGTGCTCGTTTCCTCGGAAATCAGCGGCGGTTCAAGTATTACCGGAGAAATGTGGGGCATGCTGGCAGCAAGTCTTTGTACCGCTTTTATCATTATTGTTTTCTTTTATACAAACATGACGTCCCGTTACAAAAAATCAATCGACGCCGCGACGAAGGTGGCGACGGAGCTGTCCAAAGGCAATTATGACGCCCGCTCCTACAGCGGTTACGCAAGGCGGTCTGACCGCCTCGGGCGTGCGATGAACAGTCTGGCAGTCGATTTGATGGAAATGACGAGAACGCAGGATATGCAGCGCGACCGTCTGTTAACCGTCATTGAAAATATCGGTTCAGGTTTGATTTTAATAGACGGGAGAGGTTTTATTAATCTCGTGAACCGATCGTACACGAAGCAGTTTCATACAAAGCCTGAACGTCTGCTTCGCCGCCTTTACCATGATGCGCTTGAGCATGAGGAAATCATTCGGCTCGTCGAAGATATTTTTATGACGGAGACGAAAAAATGCCAGCTGCTGAGACTTCCCATCAATATTGAGCGGCGCTACTTTGAAGTTGACGGCGTTCCGATCATGGGTCCTGATGATGAATGGAAGGGCATTGTTCTCGTTTTTCACGATATAACGGAAATTAAAAAATTGGAGCAGATGAGGAAGGACTTCGTCGCCAATGTTTCCCATGAACTGAAAACGCCGATCACTTCGATTAAAGGCTTTACGGAAACGCTGTTAGACGGGGCGATGAAAGATGAAAAGGCGCTTTCAGACTTTCTGTCTATCATTCTGAAAGAAAGTGAGCGGCTCCAATCCCTCGTACAGGACTTATTGGATTTATCCAAAATGGAGCAGCAAAACTTTACGATGCGCGTAGAATCCTTTGACGCTGCAAAAATCCTCCATGAAATCGAAGCCCTTTTACAGCATAAGGCTGAGGAAAAAGGCATCAGTTTTCAGCTCGATCTTCCGGAGGAGCCGATTTTTGTGACGGGTGATGTGCACAGGCTGAAGCAGGTATTCCTGAATCTGGCGAACAACGCTTTAACCTACACGCCTGAAAAAGGGACGGTGGCGATTTCGGTAAATGTGAAAGAAACCGCTGTTGATATCAAAGTGTCCGATACGGGAATCGGTATTCAGAAGGAAGAGATTCCGAGGATATTTGAGAGATTTTACCGCGTGGATAAAGACAGAAGCCGCAACTCGGGAGGAACCGGGCTCGGTCTTGCCATCGTAAAGCACTTAATAGAAGCCCATGAAGGCAAAATCGAAGTCACAAGCGAGCCGGGACAGGGAACTGTGTTCACTGTGACGCTGAAGCGGCCGCCGGCAGCGTGATCAGCTTTACAAAGGATTAACATTTTCTTCATGACCTGTTAAACCTATCTTGTTAGGATGTAACAGAACCCCTTCATCCAAGGAGCCAATTTTGACGGCGGGAACGTGTTTTCTTGTTCCCGTCCTTTTTTGCGTTTTCACGGGGTCCGCTCATTTTCCTTTCAAATTGAACTTTGTTAAAATAAGAGAAGCTGTGAGATTAAAAAACAGAGGAATGACGAGCTTTTGCTCTTAGGAGGATATTGAATGACGGAACGAAAAAAATTAGTGCTTGTCGACGGAAACAGTCTGGCGTACCGGGCGTTTTTTGCATTACCGCTTCTAAGCAATGAAAAAGGCATTCATACAAATGCCGTATACGGGTTTGCGATGATTTTAATGAAAATGCTGGAGGATGAAAAACCGACCCACATGCTGGTGGCTTTTGATGCGGGAAAAACGACTTTCCGCCACAGCACGTTTAAAGAATATAAAGGCGGAAGACAAAAAACGCCGCCGGAGCTTTCTGAACAGATGCCGTTCATCCGTGAGCTCCTCGATGCTTATAACATCAGCCGCTATGAGCTTCCTGAATACGAAGCGGATGATATTATCGGCACACTTGCCGTATCTGCTGAGAAAGACGGCTTTGAAGTAAAGGTATTTTCCGGAGACAAAGACTTAACGCAGCTTGCAACCGGGAAAACGACCGTTGCTATTACGAGAAAAGGCATTACCGACGTGGAAGATTACACGCCGGAACACGTCGAAGAAAAGTACGGTCTGACCCCTTTGCAAATCATTGATATGAAGGGATTAATGGGGGATTCCTCCGATAACATCCCGGGCGTTCCCGGTGTCGGCGAAAAAACGGCAATTAAACTCTTGAAGCAGTTCCATTCGGTTGAGAAACTGCTTGATTCAATTGATGAAGTCAGCGGGAAAAAATTAAAAGAAAAGCTCGAAGAATATAAAGAACAAGCCCTGATGAGCAAAGAGCTGGCGACGATTATGACAAATGCGCCGATTGAAGTCAAACTTGACGATTTAGATTATCAAGGGTTCGACCGTGAACAAGTCGTTGCCATTTTTAAAGACCTCGGTTTTAACACGCTGCTTGAGCGGCTCGGTGAAGATAGCGGAGAAACGGCGGAAGAAGATTTTGAGGACATCAATGTTGAAACGGCCGAAGAAATCACCGAAGCTATGCTCGTTTCGCCGTCCGCTTTAGTCGTCGAACAAATCGGGGATAACTATCACGAAGAACCGATACTCGGCTTTTCCATCGTGAATGAAACAGGCCTTTATTATATTCCGAAAGAAACCGCCATCCAGTCCGAAGCGTTTAAATCCTGGGCTGAAGATGAGTCGAAGAAAAAGTGGGTGTTTGACAGCAAACGCTCCGTTGTCGCTTTGCGCTGGCAGGGAATTGAGCTGAAGGGAACAGAATTTGATGCGCTTCTTGCTGCCTACATTATAAACCCGGGCAATTCGTACGACGATGTCGCGAGCGTAGCGAAAGAATACGGCCTGAATATCGTTTCGAAAGATGAAGCGGTTTACGGAAAAGGCGCAAAGCGCGCCGTTCCGGCTGAAAAAGAGCTTGCCGATCATCTCGCGCGAAAAGCGTCTGCCGTTAACAGCCTCCGGGACAAACTGCTGCACGCGCTGGAAGAAAATAATCAGCTTGAATTATATGAAGATCTCGAACTCCCGCTTGCGCTTATTCTCGGAGAAATGGAATCAATGGGCGTCAAAGTGGATGTTGATAGACTGAAGCGAATGGGCGAAGAGCTCGGGGCGAAGCTGAAAGAATACGAAGAAAAAATCCATGAGATCGCCGGTGAACCGTTTAACATCAATTCACCAAAACAGCTCGGCGTCATTCTGTTTGAAAAGCTCGGCCTGCCGCCAGTAAAGAAAACAAAAACAGGCTATTCCACTTCAGCCGATGTGTTGGAGAAGCTCGCAGACAAACATGATATCGTCGCTTACATTCTGCAATACAGACAAATCGGCAAACTCCAATCGACTTATATTGAAGGGCTGCTGAAAGTCACACGCAAGGATTCTCATAAGGTGCATACGCGATTCAATCAGGCATTGACTCAAACCGGACGCCTCAGCTCAACTGATCCGAACCTGCAAAACATTCCGATCAGGCTGGAGGAAGGACGGAAAATCCGTCAGGCTTTCGTTCCGTCAGAACCGGACTGGCTTATTTTCGCCGCTGATTATTCACAAATTGAGTTAAGGGTGCTTGCCCATATTTCAAAAGATGAAAATCTGATTGAGGCGTTTACGAATGATATGGACATTCACACAAAAACCGCAATGGATGTGTTTCATGTCAGCGAGGATGAAGTGACACAGGCGATGCGCCGTCAGGCAAAGGCCGTCAATTTCGGGATCGTTTACGGCATCAGTGATTACGGGCTGTCTCAAAACCTCGGCATTACCAGGAAGGAAGCGGGCGCTTTTATTGATCGCTACTTGGAAAGCTTTCCGGGCGTCAAGGCGTATATGGAAGAATCGGTGCAGGAAGCGAAACAAAAAGGATATGTGACGACTCTTATGCAGCGCCGCCGCTATATCCCTGAGCTGACAAGCCGCAACTTCAACCTGCGGAGCTTTGCAGAACGGACGGCCATGAATACGCCGATTCAGGGAAGCGCCGCTGATATTATTAAAAAAGCCATGATTGATATGGCAGCTGAGCTGAAGGAGAAAAAACTGAAGGCAAGACTGCTGCTTCAGGTGCACGATGAATTGATTTTTGAAGCGCCTAAGGAAGAAATTGAAATATTAGAGAAGCTGGTTCCTGAAGTGATGGAGCATGCTTTGGCATTAGACGTGCCGTTAAAGGCGGATTATGCTTCAGGACCGTCTTGGTACGATGCAAAATAAATAAACAGAGAAAAAGGAAGTGATGATTGTGCCGGAATTACCAGAAGTTGAAACGGTCCGGCGCACTCTGACCGGTCTTGTGAAGGGGAAAACGATTGAATCGGCGGACATCAGATGGCCGAATATCATCAAAAAACCCGCCGAGCCGGAGGAATTCGCGCGGCAGATTGCAGGAGAAACCATCCGATCCATCGGAAGAAGGGGAAAGTTTTTGCTTTTCCATCTGGATCATTATGTCATGGTGTCCCATCTCCGGATGGAGGGGAAATACGGTCTTTATCAGGCCGATGAGCCTGACGACAAACATGTCCACGTCGTGTTTCGCATGACGGACGGAACAGAGCTCCGCTACCGGGATGTCCGGAAATTCGGCACGATGCATTTATTTGCGCCGGGAGAGGAACTGAATGCATTACCGCTTTCACAGCTCGGACCCGAACCAGATGATGAAGCCTTTACCGCCGCCTATTTAAAAGAGCGGCTGGCAAAAACGAACCGCGCGGTGAAAACCGCCCTGCTCGATCAAAAAGCGGTCGTCGGTCTCGGCAACATTTATGTCGATGAAGCTTTATTCCGGGCGCGGATTCACCCTGAGACAAAAGCGAACAGCCTGTCTGACGGACAGATAAAAACGCTTCATACAGAAATTAAAGACACCCTTCAGGAAGCGATTGACGCGGGCGGGAGCACCGTCCGGTCTTATATCAATTCTCAAGGGGAAATCGGAATGTTTCAGCTCAAACATTACGTATACGGCAAAAAGGATGAGCCGTGCAAAACGTGCGGCACGATGATTTCTAAAATCGTAGTCGGCGGAAGGGGTACGCATTTTTGCGCCCGATGCCAAAAAAAATCATAAACTGAAGCTGTTCAAGCAGGCGGCAGCAGAATGACTTTTTTCTAACACAGTTGATGACCTTTCTCCATATATATATTGTGATTCACCCAATAGGCATATGTCACAATTGCCGATCAAGAGAAAGGGAGAAACGGATATGGAGATTGTTTCTTTGCTGCTTTTGGCTTTTGCTGTCAGCTTGGACAGTTTTTCAGTCGGGTTTACGTATGGATTGAGAAAAATGAAAATCCCGTTCAAAGCGATTGCCGTGATCGCTTGCTGTTCAGCCTCTGTGATGTTTATATCCATGCTGATCGGCCATTTTCTGACAAAGATTTTCCCTGTATCCGTCACGGAGAAACTGGGCGGGCTGATCTTAATCGGAATCGGGGCATGGGTCATCTATCAATTTTTTAAACCGGCGAAAGAGCCGGATTACTTATTACACGAAAAAACGCTGCTAAACCTTGAAGTGAAATCGCTCGGCATCGTGATTCACATTTTGAAAAAGCCGACCAGCGCCGATATTGATCAATCCGGAACCATTAATGGAGTCGAAGCGCTTCTGCTCGGTATCGCCTTATCTATTGACGCCTTTGGCGCAGGCATGGGAGCGGCCATTCTCGGTTTTTCTCCGGTTATGATGAGCGTGACCGTCGGGGTGATGAGCTCGCTGTTTGTGTCATTCGGCATCAACGCCGGGCATTTTCTTTCAAGGTGGAATTGGATAGATAAAATGACATTTTTGCCGGGGATCCTGCTGATTATCATCGGGATTTGGAAAATGTAAGAAGGAGTGGGCTTTTTGAGCTTGGTCATCGGTTTAACGGGAGGCATCGCCAGCGGCAAAAGCACGGTATCGCGCATGCTGATCGACAAAAAAATAACAGTCATTGATGCGGATGTCATCGCTAAGCAGGCGGTGGAAAAAGGAATGCCGGCTTACGGACAGATCGTTGAAGCGTTCGGAAAAGACATTCTGCTGGAAAACGGCGGCATTGACAGAAAAAAACTCGGTTCTATCGTTTTTACGGACGAACAGAAGCGTCTGATCCTGAATCAGATCGTTCATCCGGCAGTGCGTGCGGAAATGATGAAACAGCGGGATGAAGCCGTAGCGCGAAAAGAGCGGTTCGTCGTTTTGGATATACCGCTTTTGTATGAAAGCGGGCTTGACTATCTGGTCGGCAAAGTGCTCGTCGTCACCGTACCGGCAGACATTCAGCTCAAACGGCTGATGAAGCGGAATTCACTTACAGAAGAAGAAGCGATGAGCCGGATAACGTCGCAAATGCCTTTAGCAGACAAAACAAAAAAAGCTGACGCCGTCATTGATAACAGCGGCAGTCTTGACTATACGAAGCATCAGCTGGAGGAAATATTGAGCAGCTGGACATAAATAAACACCGTTCGGAAAACCGAACGGTGTTTTTCTGGTTAAAAATCAAAATTGTCAGGGTCCGGGCCGACACGGAGATTTTCGTTCAGATCATCAATCCGCTTCATATCGTCAGCTGACAGTTCGAAATCAAAGACATTTGCATTTTCTTCAATACGGTGTTTTTTAGTTGATTTCGGAATGGTGATGACGCCGTTTTGCAAATCCCAGCGCAAAATCACTTGAGCGGCTGATTTGCCGTATTTCTCAGCGATTTCCTGTAAGACGGGATGATCAAGCAGCTGGCCTTGCATCAATGGCGACCATGCTTCAAGCTGAATATCTTGTTCGGCGCAGAAAGCGTGCAGTTCTTTCTGTGTCAGACGGGGGTGGTACTCCACCTGGTTAATCATCGGCTTGATTTCCGTTTCTTTCATGAGATGTTTCAGATGGTGAATTTGGAAATTGCTGACCCCGATCGCCTTAATGCGTCCATCCCGGTAGAGGGTTTCGAGCGCCCGCCACGCATCGATGTACTTTCCTTCGACAGGCCAATGGATCAAATATAAATCTAAATAGTCTAAACCGAGTTTTTCTAAACTTGTGTCAAACGCTTTTAACGTTTCTTCATACCCTAAATCGGCATTCCACACTTTTGACGTGACAAAAATGTCTTCACGCTTTAATCCCGCTTCTTGCAATCCTTGGCGGATGCCTTCGCCGACACCCTCTTCATTTCCGTAAATCGCGGCGGTATCAACACTGCGATAGCCGTGCGCCAATGCCGTTTTCACCGCGTTGACGAGTTCCGCGCCTTCCTCTACTTTGAAAACTCCGATGCCGAACCAAGGCATCTCTACGCCGTTATGCAATGTTGCTTTTGCTTGTAAATGTGTTGTCATGTATATGTTCCTCCTATTGTTTGTTTGTTAAAAAAATTAAAATGCGCTGAAGAAAAACTCACCTCCTTTCAAGGACAGTGCGATCCCGCTTTTCAAGCTTTCTGCTCCATCCGGTTAACATGACCGCGCTGAGCACCATTAACGCCCCGATCCAAGCGGTATGAATAATCCCGATTGAATCTGTTATAATCCCGCCGGCAAAAGAACCGATTGCGATTCCGGCATTAAATGCCGCGATGTTTAAGGCTGATGCTGTATCAACGGCGCTTGGCGCAAAACGTTCACTCAGCATCACGACATATACTTGAAGCCCCGGCACATTCATAAACGCCAACAGCCCCATAAAAATAATGGTGATCAGTCCGGCTGTTTTAAACGGCGCGGTAAAAGTCAAGATAAACAGCACAGCCGCCTGGACAATGAACATGTAAAACAATGCTCTCAGCGGATTCCGATTTGATAACCGGCCGCCGATCATGTTTCCGATAGCAATCGCAATTCCGTAAACAAGCAGGATGGCCGCGACGGTTTCTTTCTGAAAACCTGTTACTTCCTGAAGAAGCGGAGATAAATACGTAAACACGACAAACGTTCCGCCGTAGCCTAACGCTGTAATAATAAATAAAAGCAGCAGCCGGCCGTTTTTGACGAGTTTTATCTGTTCGGAAAATGCGGTCTTCGTTCCTTTGCGCAAATTTGACGGAACGAGAAGCGCATTTGTGAGAAATGCAATGATTCCTACCGCGACGATGACGGCAAATGCGATTCTCCACCCGAATTGCTGGCCGAGATAGGTCCCGAACGGAACACCGGTCACTGTAGCCACCGTCAGCCCCGTGAACATAATGGAAATCGCGCTTGCTCTTTTATGCTCCGGCACGATATTGGCGGCGATTGTTGCCCCGATTGACATGAAAATGCCGTGGGAAAAAGCCGAAATGACCCGTGCCGCCAGTAAGACGCCGATTGAGGAAGCGCTCGCTGCAAGTGTATTTCCGACGATAAAAATCAGCATCACCCAGAGCAGCAGCGTTTTCCGCGACATGCCTGATGTAAGAGAAGTTAAAACCGGCGCGCCGAATGTCACGCCCAGAGCATACATGGAAACGGTAAGTCCCGCCGTTGTCACAGGTATATGCAGATCATGAGATATAAGCGGCAGCAGTCCGACGCTGATAAATTCGGTTGTGCCGATCGCAAAAGCACTGACGGCTAATGCCAGCAGTGCTGGTAAATAGCTTTGGCGATGTGAAGACATCTGTTTTCCTCCTTGAACGATAATGTATGGTTGAAATGATGCCGGGTAAACGATATAAGTATAAGAGTACATTCCTTTTCAGCCGGCAAATGTCATTATGATCGATAGATGAGTCATTGAAAAGAACGTACTTTTAAGTGCCATAGGCACTTTTTAGTTCCTATAGATGAGGAGGAATTACCGTTGCTGAAGAAAAAATACAATATATCTGTAGAGGCGACGCTAGAAGTGATCGGCGGAAAATGGAAGTGTGTGATCCTCTGCCACCTGATGCGCGGAAAAAAGCGGACAAGCGAATTGAAGCGGCTTATGCCGGACATTACACAAAAGATGCTGACACAGCAATTGCGGGAATTGGAAGCTGACGGCGTCATCAACCGGATCGTGTACAATCAGGTGCCGCCGAAAGTGGAATACGAATTGAGTGAATACGGCCACAGCCTGGAAAGAATTTTAAACGCGCTGTGCGACTGGGGCGCGATGCATATTTCTAAACGGTACGGCGAGGTGTCATCCGTATTAGAGGACAGCATTTTAAATGACAGGTTTAAAGATCCGGAACAAATATAAGAAAAAAGCAGGCAGCCAGAGATGCTGATCCTGCTTTTTTTATGGAAAAAAGATCATTTTATATGCAAAAAAACCGATTGAACAACATATTGATCGGTATAAGGGCGGATTTTTATTAAGTTGTACTGGCGGATTTCTTTCAATGTGTTATACTATATATAATTAAAATTAAATTAGAGTGGCATATTAAAAAGGGGTGACCTGGGCATGAAGGTAAAAGTAGCAATCAACGGGTTTGGAAGAATCGGAAGAATGGTGTTCAGAAAAGCGATGGAAGATGATCAAATTCAAATAACAGCCATTAATGCAAGCTATCCCCCGGAAACGCTTGCTCATTTGATAAAGTATGACACAATTCACGGCAAATACGGTCAAGAAGTCGAAGCCGCCGAAGACAGTCTGATCGTCAACGGAAAACATATTATGCTGTTCAATCGGCGGGATCCGAGAGAGCTTCCGTGGAAAGAGTGCGGAATAGACATCGTTATAGAGGCAACGGGAAAATTTAATTCAAAAGAAAAAGCGATGAGCCATATTGAAGCAGGGGCGAAAAAGGTTATTTTAACGGCTCCGGGTAAAAATGAAGACGTTACCATTGTCATGGGAGTGAATGAAGAAAAGTTCAATCCGGATGAACATGTAATTATTTCAAATGCATCCTGCACGACAAACTGTCTTGCACCGGTCGTCAAAGTGCTTGATCAGGAATTCGGGATTGAGAGCGGCCTGATGACGACCGTTCACGCTTACACGAATGACCAAAAAAATATCGACAATCCGCATAAAGATCTGCGGAGGGCGAGAGCGTGCGGAGAATCCATCATTCCGACTTCTACAGGCGCGGCTAAAGCGCTGTCGCTCGTGCTCCCTCATCTGAAAGGAAAACTTCACGGCCTGGCTCTGCGGGTTCCCGTTCCCAACGTGTCCTTAGTGGACCTTGTCTGTGACCTGAAAACAGATGTGTCGGCCGAGCAAGTGAACGCCGCTTTCCAACGAGCCGCAAAGACGTCAATGTACGGCATTCTTGATTATTCGGATGAACCGCTCGTTTCTTCGGATTATAATACGAATTCACACTCCGCGATCATTGACGGGCTGACGACAATGGTGATGGAAGACCGAAAAGTAAAGGTGCTCGCCTGGTATGACAATGAATGGGGATATTCCTGCCGGGTCGTTGATCTTATCCGCCACGTCGCCGCACGAATGAAACACCCGTCAGCTGTGTAGAATAAAGATCATGGACATTTGTTAGAAAAAACCCTTAACGCCATATTTGCAAAAAAACACTCCTTGCAAAATAAACTTAAACACAGTATACTATCTTTCGTGAACTTCTTGCTCGTGACTGCTTCGGAATTACTTAAAGGGTTAGGACCTCTCCGGACTAACTTTCCCCCGTGGTAAATGGCCGGGTCAGTTCTCGGAAATTCACTTTTTTAATTCTTGTTAAGGGGGGTCCATGATTATGGAAACAATGGGGCGTCACGTCATCTCCGAGCTGTGGGGATGCGATTTTGATAAGCTCAATGACATGGATTTTATTGAAAAAACGTTTGTAAATGCTGCTTTGAAATCAGGAGCTGAAGTGCGCGAGGTCGCATTTCACAAATTTGCACCGCAAGGCGTAAGCGGAGTCGTTATTATCTCTGAGTCACATTTAACGATTCACAGTTTTCCTGAACACGGATATGCAAGCATTGATGTTTATACTTGTGGAGACCTGGATCCTAATGTGGCTGCTGATTACATTGCGGACGCATTACATGCAGATACAAGAGAAAACATTGAAATACCGAGAGGAATGGGGCCTGTACAGATTAAACAGGCACAAGCGAAAGTACTGTAATTTTCAAAACGCAAACACAAGGGAGCTAAGCTGAAAAAGCCATTACGCGCTTTGAAGCTGATGCTCCTTTTCTTATGTAAAAAAACAGCATTGCTTTTTCTTTAAGCATTTTTTTTGTAAAATAGAGAAAGATAAGGCCGGTCTATCGGCTCTCCCAACACAATAGGCTCATCCTAGATACGTTGGCGGGCATTTACCGGAAGCTTGCGAACCGCATTACAGCAATGAAACAGATGGGAGCTGATCCAATTGAAATGTCCTTCATGCCAGCATAACGGTTCCCGCGTACTTGATTCACGGCCTGCGGACGAAGGGAAATCAATCCGCAGAAGGCGGGAGTGCGAAGCCTGCCATTACCGCTTCACTACATTTGAGAAGTTTGAAGAGATGCCTCTGATCGTCGTGAAAAAAGAAGGCGTCCGGGAAGAATTCAGCCGTGAAAAAATGCTGCGCGGATTAATTAAAGCCTGTGAAAAAAGGCCCGTTCCTTTAAAAACACTTGAAGACATGTGCTTTGACATTGAAAAAGAGCTGCGAAATCAAGGCGTATCTGAAGTCAAAAGCGAACTTGTCGGAGAAATGGTGATGGACCGGCTGGCGAAAATAGATGAGGTGTCTTATGTCCGCTTTGCCTCGGTCTACCGGCAGTTTAAAGATATAAACGTGTTTATTGATGAATTGAAAGATTTAATAAAGAAAGAGCGCTAAAGAGCTAAGAGATGATGTCTGGCTCTTTTCTCATGAGCAAAATTGGCATTTGATAGATGACGGAAACGGTGTAAAATGAGAGTAGAAACATATCGGAAGGTTTGAGAATCATGGCTGACTATTGGAATGACGTATTGCCTGTAGATCCTTATACGGTCAAAAGCCGTTCGCTTCTTCAGGATGTCGACAGACAGGTTTTGACACATCTGTACCAGCCGCTGATCGGTTCATTTGCATTCTCTCTGTATATGACTTTATGGGGGGAGCTTGAGCAGAACCGTTTGTGGGGAGCTGAATCCACGCACAGACAGCTGATGGGCATGATGCAGGCAAATTTAAAAAAGATTCATCATGAACAGGGGAAGCTTGAAGGAATCGGGCTGCTGAAAGTGTATATCCGGGAGTCCGAGCAAAAGGAACGGATGTTTATTTATGAGCTGCTGCCCCCGCTCAGACCGAATGATTTTTTTGAAGACGGCATGCTGAATGTCTTTCTTTATAACAGAGTCGGTAAAACGAAATACCAGCAGCTGAGACAATTTTACACGCATCCTTCCGTCGGCGCGGACGCAAGGGAAATTACGCGTCCGTTTAATCACGCCTTTGCCTCTTTTCAGCCGAGCGAATGGAAAATGACGCCGGATATGGAAGAAGCGATGAAGCTCCCCGAGGATTATGAGACGGCGTCTGTCGGACAAGCGCCTTCCTATACGGTGACGGAGGAAGTGTTTGATTTTGAGCTTTTCATGGCGGGACTGTCAGAAACGATGATACCGCGCAAATCAATCACGCAGGACGTGCGGGAGAGCATTAAAAAGCTTTCATATTTATACGGAATAGATCCTATCTCCATGCAGCACGTCGTCATGACCGCAATTAATGAACAGGATACGATAACGGCCGAAGCGCTGAGGAAAGCGGCCAGCGACTGGTACCAAATTGAAAGAAGCGGGAAGCTTCCGGAACTGATTGATAAAACACAGCCTGTCCGTCTGCGGGAAAACAAGACGGAAAAGGACGATTCATTGAATGCCGAACTCATTGCACAGCTTGAGACCATATCACCGAGAAAGCTTCTTCAGGACATTGCGGACGGGACCGAACCGTCCAAAGCAGACTTGCAGATTATCGCCGATATTATGTTCGAACAGAAGCTTGAGCCCGGTGTCACCAATGTGCTGATTTATTATGTCATGCTGAAAACGGATATGAAGCTGTCCAAAAACTATATTCAAAAAATCGCCGCTCACTGGGCCAGAAAGAAAGTAAAAACGGTCCGGGAAGCAATGAAGCTCGCAATAGAAGAGCACAGGCAGTATCTTGATTGGGCGGACGGCAAAACAAACGGCGCTGCGCGCGGCAAAAAAACCGTCCGGGAAGAAAAGCGCCCTGATTGGATGAAAGAAGAAGAAACCGGGAAGAAGTCTGAACAGCAGCCGGCTCTTTCCGCGGAGGATCTCGAAGAACAGAAGAAAAAAATGATGGAAGAAATGAAAAAACTGAAAAAATACTCTGCCTACTGAGACAGAGAAGCGGGGTGATACTGAATGGAACCGATCAGCCGATCCTTAGAAGGCGTGACGAAGAGACCTGACTTTCAAAAACGCCTGGAACGAATGCAACAGCAAGTCATGGCCGACAAAGACGTCCAGGCTTTTTTGAAGGAACAGAAAGATGCAATTAATCAAAACATGATTGACAGAGGGTTAAATAAACTGTACGAATACGTTCAGCAAAGCAAGCAGTGCGCCTTCTGTTCAAAAGACAACGAGACGAACAGCCTGCTTGAAGGCTATCATCCGAAGCTTGTGATCAACGGACGTTCTATTGATATTGAATATTACGAATGTCCGGAAAAGAGAAAGCTCGACCGCCAGAAAAGACAAAAGTCCCTGATGAAGAGCATGTATATCCAGCGGGATCTTCTCGGCGCGACGTTTCAGCAGATCGACATTACAGATCCGAGCAGACTCGGCATTTTCCAGCATGTGACGGATTTTCTGAAAAGCTATAATGAAACGGGCAAAGGCAAAGGGCTGTACCTGTACGGAAAATTCGGAATCGGAAAGACATTTATTCTAGCCGCCATTGCTAATGAGCTGGCGGAAAAAGAGTATTCATCAATGATCGTATATGTTCCCGAATTTGTCAGAGAGCTGAAAAACTCGCTCCAGGATCAGTCGCTGGAGGAGAAACTGAATATGGTCAAAACGACGCCCGTCCTGATGCTTGATGACATCGGAGCGGAGTCAATGACAAGCTGGGTCAGGGATGAGGTCATCGGCACCGTGCTTCAGCACAGAATGAGCCAGCAGCTTCCCACGTTTTTCTCGTCCAATTTTTCACCTGACGAGCTGAAGCATCATTTTACGTATTCACAGCGGGGAGAAAAGGAAGAGGTAAAAGCGGCAAGATTGATGGAGCGGATTTTATATTTGGCTTCGCCTGTCCGTCTTGACGGGGAAAACCGCCGCCGTCCATAATGCCGGCGTCCAAAGGGAAGGATTTGAGGGAATGAGGAATAAGAAGGCTGTCACATGGGCTGCGGCTGCGGCGGGAGCGGGCCTTTTGTTGTGGGCAAACCGCAAATATCTGAATCTGTCGCCTAAGGAGATCCGTCTTTGGGTGTTATCGTTCGGTGTCTTTGCGCCGCTTGTGTTTATCGGAATTTCCATCGTCAGGCCTTTTGTGCTGTTTCCCGTATCAATCGTTTCCGTCGCCGGAGGATTGGCGTTCGGACCGTTTTTCGGCACCGTGTATACGCTGGCGGGCTCAATGGGCGCTGCGGCCGCGTCTTTTTTTGCGGCCGGGCTGTTTGCCTTTAAAGAAAAAAGCCGTCACGGAAAAATGGAAGCCATTCAAAAGCAGATGAAAACCAATGGCTTCTTTTATATTTTTATCCTTCGCATTCTGCCTGTAAATTTTGATGTGATCAGCTATGCCGCGGGCCTTTCGAAAGTCAGGCCGATGACGTATTTTTTGGCGACTGCAGCAGGCATCATCCCGGGGACGATCGTCCTGAATGTGCTTGGCGCGAGCTTTATGTCCGGAAATATGCTGACCGTGCTCGGAGTCATCTGTCTTTACATCGTGTTTTTATCGCTTCCCCTCATCTTTAAGAAGAAGGTCCGCCATTTGTTCGGCGGTGAAAGCTAACCTTTACGTCTATTTTAAAAACATCCCCCATATACTTGTAACAGATGCCGTAAGGGGGGACAAATATGCTTGAAGTGATCTTTGAAGATGACCACGATACCGCCGCTTTTTTACATCTCATTCAGCAATCGGACGACCGGAGACATTTTATTGTCCGTGAAGGCATAAAAAAAGTCGGAATCGCAAGGTCTGAATCGGCTTTTTGCGTCCAGCGCTTTATTGAGCCGATCCTGGTCAGATTTTTTTTAGAATGTAAAGAAGACGAGCATATGCTTTCGCTTATTGAAGACGAATACTGCTTCACCGATCAGGATGAACAGCAGCAAATCCTTCAGCTTGCACACAGCATTATGGAAGGGGAGCTTGATGATCATCCGTTTGAGCCGAAGAAAGAGCCGCGCACACAGTTTATTTCAGAAGCGCTCCGGACGATTTCACTTGATGCGGGTGTTTTTTCCGTGCGTTCGTTTCAGACGTTCCGGCTCGGCAGGTATTATGAGCGGCTCAGGGAATATACCGAGGCTGCGATAGATGAATACCGGATGGAACAGGAATATCAAAACTTTATCCAGTCTTTGAGAGATTACGTGACATCCAATCCGCCGCGGATGAAGAAAGTCCATATCGTACATGACCGGGCTTTTACACTGTGGGAGCTGCGCTACGTGTCAGAACGGGAACAGAAAAAATACATAGACAGACGGTTTGTGCGGGAGCACCCGATGTATATAGATTCCCACCTGCTTGCGCCGCTGATCTCCATCGCGCCTGAGACGGTAGAACTGTATACGGACAAACCGGAGCATATGATGTCCAGAACGATTCAAAACGTGTTCCAGGAGCGGGTGCGTCTTTTTCCGTTAGGCGCATTTGCGGCGGAAAAGACGGAAGGATAGCTGCACAGACGGCCTTGCGGCAGCAGCGGGGCTGTCTGTGCGAAATCAGACGGAAAACCGAGTTGCATTTTTCTCACAGACATTTTATAATACATAACAGATTAATGATTGCTACACGTATTGATAAGGACATGAAGCATTGATACCGGCTTTATAAGAGAGGAGAGCCCAGGCTGAAAGCTTTCCAGCTATGGATCATTGTCTTTACCGCCTTTGAACTTCAGCTGTGAACGCCGGAATAAGCGCCAGTAATAGCTGACGGGAACTCCCGTTACAGAGTTTAGAGCCGCAGGTGCCGAAAAAAACCGGCCGCGCGGAAAAAAGGGTGGAACCACGATTCCGTTTATTTAACCTCGTCCCTTTCATAGGGGGCGGGGTTTTTGATTTGCATAAAAAAAGGAGTGACGAAGATGTCAGATATGATCAACATCACATTTCCGGACGGAGCGGTAAAGGAATTTCCGAAAGGAACAACAACAGAAGATATCGCGGCATCCATCAGTCCGGGATTAAAGAAAAAGTCTTTAGCCGGAAAACTGAACGGACAGGAAATTGATTTAAGAACGCCGATTCAAGAGGACGGTGCCGTAGAAATTATTACAGAAGGCACAGAAGAAGGCCTGAATATCATGCGTCACAGCACGGCGCATTTATTGGCTCAGGCGATTAAACGCATTTATAAAGATGTGAAATTCGGAGTCGGCCCCGTCATTGAAAACGGGTTCTATTATGACGTTGAAATGGAGCAGGCGCTGACGCCGGATGATCTTCCGAAGATTGAAAAAGAAATGAAACGCATCGTCGGTGAAAATCTGCCGATCATCCGAAAAGAAGTGAGCCGTGAGGAAGCAAAAGCCATGTTTGCGGAAATCGGCGATAATCTGAAGCTTGAACTGCTGGATGCCATCCCAGAAGGAGAAACGGTCTCCATTTATGAGCAGGGCGAATTTTTTGACCTCTGCCGCGGCGTGCACGTGCCGTCTACAGGAAAAATTAAAGAATTTAAGCTGCTCAGCCTTGCTGGCGCATACTGGCGCGGAGACAGCAAAAACCAAATGCTTCAGCGCATTTACGGCACGGCTTTCTTTAAAAAGGATGACCTGAAAGAGCATTTGCGCATGCTTGAAGAAGCGAAAGAACGCGACCACAGAAAACTGGGCAAAGAACTAAAATTGTTCGCCAACTCTCAAAAAGTCGGACAAGGCCTGCCGCTCTGGCTGCCGAAAGGCGCGACCATCCGCCGCGTGATCGAGCGCTACATTGTGGATAAAGAGCTGAGCCTCGGCTATGAACACGTGTATACGCCTGTTCTCGGAAGCAAAGACCTGTACGAAACATCAGGCCACTGGGAACATTATCAGGATGGCATGTTCCCGCCGATGGAAATGGACAATGAAACACTTGTGCTCCGTCCGATGAACTGTCCTCACCATATGATGATTTACAAGCAGGACATTCACAGCTACCGGGAGCTTCCGATCCGCATCGCCGAGCTCGGAACGATGCATCGTTATGAAATGTCAGGAGCGCTTTCAGGTCTTCAGCGCGTACGCGGCATGACGTTAAATGACGCACACATTTTCGTCCGCCCGGATCAAATTAAAGAAGAATTCATCCGCACGGTCCGTTTGATTCAAGACGTATACGAAGACTTCGGCCTGAGTGATTACACATTCCGCCTGTCTTACCGGGATCCTGAAGACACGGAAAAATATTTTGATGATGATGAGATGTGGAATAAAGCGCAATCCATGCTGAAGGCGGCAATGGATGAAATCGGCCATGATTACTATGAAGCGGAAGGCGAAGCGGCATTTTACGGCCCTAAGCTTGACGTGCAGGTGAAAACGGCGATCGGCAAAGAAGAGACATTGTCAACCGTGCAGCTTGACTTCCTTCTTCCGGAACGCTTTGATCTCACTTACGTCGGAGAAGACGGCAAACAGCACCGTCCAGTCGTTATTCACCGAGGCGTCGTGTCAACGATGGAACGCTTTGTTGCTTTCTTAATCGAAGAGCACAAAGGCGCCCTTCCGACATGGCTTGCGCCTGTGCAATTCCAAGTCATTCCTGTATCACCGTCTGTGCATCTTGACTACGCGAAAAAAGTGCAGGAGCGCCTGCAGCGCGAAGGCCTGCGTGTCGAGCTTGACAGCCGGGATGAGAAAATCGGCTATAAAATCCGTGAAGCGCAAATGCAAAAAATCCCGTACATGCTTGTGGTCGGTGACCAAGAAGCTGAAAACGGCGCGGTAAACGTCCGGAAATACGGCGAGCAGAAATCCGAAACCGTCTCATTGGACGATTTTGTGAAAAAGGCTGTAGCCGAAGCGAAAAAATAACCAGACACACAAAAAACCCCATTCTGAATGAATGGGGTTCTTTTTATCTTTGTTTCTGCTTCTCTATAATCGCAAACAGTTCGTGAAGATTGCTGATCACATAATCAGGCGTAATGTCTGTTTCATTTTTCTTATTCGTCCGGTTTACCCACACCGTCGTGATGCCTGCCCGTTTCGCTCCCAAAATATCAGTGTTGAGATTATCTCCGACCATTATGGCATCTTCTTTTTTCAGCTTCAGGAGGCTGAGGCAATGTTCAAATATGGCGGCATCGGGTTTCCCTTTTCCGAAAGCGCCTGAGATGACGATTTCATTAAAATAAGGCGCAAGCTCAGGAACGCCGGCAAGTTTTTCTTTTTGCAGGCTGGGATCGCCGTTTGTCAGCAGAAGCAGTTCATAAACACCTTTCAGCTTATCAAGCACCGCAAATGTTTCATCATACACATACGGGCGCTGTCTGCGTTCCGCCGCGAAAAACTCCGCCAAATATTCGCCGTAAGCCGCATCGTCTATGCCGACACTTTTTAAGCCGTTCGTCCAGGCGTTTCGTCTGTATTCCGGCGCAATCTGATTCAGCTGTTTAAATCCTTCGCTGACCGGCTCGGAGAAATTCGCCCACAACCCTTCAAACGGATTAATGCCGATCATGACCGTATAAGGATAGGTTTCGTATGACATATACAATTCCCGTGCCGCTTTCCGAACCGCTTCTTCAAAAGTGTGCGGGTCAAGGCCATATTTTTTTTCTGCTTGTAAACATGTTTCCCTGAATGTTGTTCTGACGCTTTTTTCATCCCATAACAGTGTATCGTCCAAATCAAAAAATACGGCTTTCATGATCTTCTCCTCTTTGTTATATTCTGAAACTCTCTGCCGCAAGGCTCCCGTTTATTCTACAATAGATACATAGACTGCGAAAGATTTGTTTTCAGATGATTTGAAAAAAACAGGCAGATTTGTGTCATATTCTGTCTCGAGCATTAAAACGTGATAAAATAAAATTTGAAAGAACAGGTGAAAAAGCATGCTGCATTTGATTATTATGATGCTGGAAAGAGTCGGAATAATCGTCATATTGGGCTTTGTTCTGGCTCATACCAGATTGTTCAGGCAGGCGCTCCAGCAGCCTGAGAGCTATAAAGGAAAAGCGGTGCTGATTTCAATTTTCTCGCTGTTCAGTATTATCAGCAACTATACGGGAATAGAAATTCAGCAGAATACAATTATGAATAATGACTGGGTGTTTCAAATTAATCCGTCCGGTTCAATTGCCAACACGCGGATTATGGGTGTTGAAATCGGCGGACTCTTGGGCGGCCCGTATGTAGGGATCGGTGTCGGCATACTGTCCGGCCTGCATCGTTTATCACTAGGCGGCGCAACCGCAGTCAGCTGTGCCGTCTCATCCGTTTTAGCGGGGGTTTTGTCCGGCTGGATCGGGCGGTATTTCAGAAAACGCTATGCAATGCCGACACCGCGAGTGGCCGCGCTGGTCGGACTCGGCATGGAATCATTGCAAATGCTGCTCATTCTTTTAATGGCCAAGCCGTTTTCTGACGCTTGGACCCTAGTGAGCATCATTGGCATCCCGATGATATTGGTAAACGGGTCAGGGACTTTTATTTTTCTTTCGATCATTCAATCGATGATCCGGAAGGAAGAACGGGCAAGAGCTCTTGAAACCCACAGGGTGCTGATGATTGCCGACCAGACGCTTCCGTTTTTCCGTCAGGGGCTGAATGAAAGCTCATGCAAAAGCGTCGCTGCCATCATCCACAGGCAAACAGGAACGGATGCGGTATCGCTTACGGATAATGAAAAGATTTTAGCTCACGTCGGAGCGGGTGCCGACCATCATATTCCGTCTGAAAGCCTGATTACCGGATTGTCAAAACGCGTCATTAAAACGGGGCATATTATGAAAGCGACATCAAAGGAAGAAATTGAATGCACGCACGATCCCTGTCCGCTGCATGCGGCGATCGTATTGCCGCTGACGTCAAACGGCAAAACAATCGGGACGCTGAAAATGTACTTTAAAAGCCCGTCAGGTTTAAGCCGGGTTGAAGAAGAGCTCGCAGAGGGTCTCGCCATGCTGTTTTCCACCCAGCTTGAACTCGGCGAGGCGGAACTGCAGAGCAAATTGCTGAAAGATGCAGAAATAAAGGCGCTTCAGGCACAGGTCAATCCGCATTTTCTGTTTAATGCAATCAATACGATTTCTGCTCTTTGCCGTACGGATGTGGAAAAAACCCGAAAGCTTCTGCTGCAGCTCAGCGTCTACTTCCGTTCCAACCTGCAGGGGGCAAGGCAGCTGCTCATCCCGCTTTCTAAAGAACTGAACCATCTGCAGGCATATTTGTCATTGGAGCAGGCCCGTTTTCCCGGGAAATATAAAATCAGTCTTGAAATTGAAAACGGTTTGGAGGACATCGAAATTCCTCCTTTTGTGCTGCAGATCCTCGTCGAAAATGCGCTTCGCCATGCATTTTCAAGAAAGCAGGACAGCTGTGCCGTCAATGTCAGCGTGGTATCCGCCGGCCCGTCGGTTTTAATGCGGGTGGGGGACAATGGACGGGGAATTGATCCGGAATTGCTGTCCGTGCTCGGAAACCGTCCGCTGCCGTCTAAAGAAGGAACGGGAACGGCACTTTACAATTTAAATCAGCGGCTGATCGGGCTGTTCGGCCCTGAAGCCGCTCTGCGATTGGAAAGTGAGCCCCAAAAAGGTACGGACGTATCATTTGAGCTGCCTTTGAAACTGATGACTAAAGGAGAAGAACATGCTGAAGGTGTTAATCGTTGATGATGAAATGCTGGCAAGGGATGAATTAGCTTATTTGCTGAAACGGACGAATGAAGTAGATGACATAAACGAGGCGGAAAATATTGAATCCGCTTTTGACAGCATGATGGATCAAAAACCGGATCTGCTGTTTTTAGATGTTGATTTGTCAGGAGAAAACGGATTTGACATTGCCAAGCGGCTGAAAAACATGAAAAATCCGCCGGCTGTCGTTTTTGCGACGGCGTATGACCAATTTGCTTTAAAGGCCTTTGAAGTCGATGCGCTCGATTATTTAACAAAGCCTTTTGATGAAGAAAGAGTCCGCCAGACAATCAGAAAGTTTAAAAGAGTGAAGCAGGACAGGGCAGAAGCCGTCTCAGAACAGCAAACCGCAGCCGGAGCGCATAAGCTTGCGGTATCAGCCGGCGAATCCATTGTCATTTTAGATACGAAAGATATTATTTTTGCGGGCATGGAGGACGGGCACGTTTCCGTCAAAACGTTTGCCGCGTCTTATTCCGTTCATGAAACCTTGGCTGTCATTGAGAAAAAGCTGCCTGAGACGGGCTTCTTGAGAGTGCACCGCGCGTTCATCGTGAATACGGAGCATATTACGGAAATTCATCCATGGTTTAATTCGACCTACAATCTGATCTTAAAAGACGGCTCTAAAATTCCCGTCAGCCGTACATACGCTAAGGACTTAAAAAAGCTGCTTCATATTATATGAGGCGGCTTTCTGCATTTCAGCAGCCGTTTTTTGCATTTCAGATTGAATATTCTGCCGTTTGTGATGAAAGCGCTTAATAAGTCGGTTTCTCTTTTATAATGGACCTAACTTAGAGAAAGAGGTGAAGAAAATGAGTGCGAAGAAAGTGTACGGATTTCTGACACAAGCATTTATTTTTGCCGGCATTATGCTCATATCTAATGGGATTGCAGCGATTGTCCCCATTCCTATACCCGCTTCCGTAGTAGGTTTGGTGCTATTATTTGTCCTTTTATGCCTGAAAGTGATAAAACTTGAACAAGTAGAAACGCTGGGAACATCATTAACGTCACTGATCGGATTTTTATTTGTCCCGTCGGGCATCTCCGTGATGAATTCACTTGGCGTCATGCAGCAGTACGGCGTGCAGATCGCACTCGTCATCTTACTCGCCACCATCATTCTGTTAGGGGCGACGGGCCTTTTTTCTCAGCTGATTCTGTCAGTCAGCCAAAAACGTCAGAAGGCAGCTCCGGCTGATAAACAAACGGTGCGCCGTTCCAATCAAGAAAATGAACTTGTGCAGCATTAGGAGGGAAATCGGATGAGTCCATATTTCGGTATTGTCGTTTCACTTGCGGCCTTTGGCATCGGCACGTATTTATTTAAAAAAACGAAAGGCTTTTTCCTCTTCACCCCGCTGTTTGTCGCGATGGTGCTTGGCATTCTTTTTCTGAAGCTCGGCGGTTTTTCATATGAAGATTATAAAAGCGGCGGAGACATTATTAAGTTCTTTCTGGAGCCCGCGACGATTGCTTTTGCCATTCCTTTATACAAACAGCGTGACAAGCTGAAAAAATACTGGTGGCAGATCATGTCTTCTATCATTGCTGGCTCTATCTGCTCAGTCACGATTGTCTATCTGATCGCAAAAGGCATTCATCTTGACGCGGCCGTTATGAAAAGCATGCTTCCGCAGGCGGCGACAACGGCAATTGCCCTTCCGCTGTCAAAAGGGATCGGCGGCATCACCGACATCACTGCTTTCGCCGTCATTTTCAACGCCGTCATTGTCTATGCTCTCGGGGCATTATTCTTAAAACTGTTTAAAGTGAAACATCCGATCTCTAAAGGACTGGCTCTCGGCACATCCGGACACGCACTCGGTGTTGCGGTCGGTATTGAGATGGGAGAAGTAGAAGCGGCAATGGCAAGTATCGCGGTTGTCGTCGTAGGAGTGGTGACGGTGCTGGTCATCCCGGTATTCGTTCAGCTCATTGGTGGATAAACCCGGATCATACATCCGGGTTTTTTTATTGTCCGGCTCATCCGCGGACGGCAAAGAACGAAATTTCACATTTTTCCTTGCGCTTCCTCTGGTGCCGTGTTAGAATGAAAAAGTTGATCCGGATAAGTCATTCTTGACTAACGTTCCGGTATTGTGTAGAATAGTTATTGAATTGAATATAAATCACAAGCAGAGGCACCCGCTTCTCACCTGATTGACACATTCATGTAGTTGGCAGGTTGACCGTACATTTTTATTTATGCAGATGTTCGTAGTGTGGGTGTGTTGTCATGCCCGCACTTTTTGTTTGCCTGCAGAATGCAGTCAAAACGCGTTGTGAATCAATTCGAAGAAACTATGGAGGTGGCTCATTATTAGCAAAGATCAATTGGTTAATGAGGGTATCCGTGCACGTGAAGTTCGTCTGATCGGACAAAATGGCGATCAGCTCGGCATCAAGTCCCGTCAGGAAGCACTTGAAATCGCCGGCCGCGCAAATCTTGACCTTGTGTTAGTTGCAGCAAATGCAAAACCGCCTGTATGCCGCATCATGGACTACGGTAAGTTCAGATTCGAGCAGCAGAAAAAGGACAAAGAAGCACGCAAAAATCAAAAAATCATTAACTTAAAAGAAGTTAGATTAAGTCCGACAATCGATGAGCATGACTTTAACACGAAATTGCGCAATGCGATTAAATTCCTTGAAAAAGGCGATAAAGTGAAAGCTTCTATCCGCTTTAAAGGACGCGCAATCACTCATAAAGAAATCGGCCAGCGCGTATTGGACCGTTTCTCTGAAGCATGTGCGGAAGTTGCGACAGTCGAAACAAAACCAAAAATGGACGGCCGCAGCATGTTCTTAATGCTCGCGCCGAAAAACGAAAAGCAATAAGGAGGAAATCCCATGCCAAAAATGAAAACTCACCGCGGATCTGCTAAACGTTTTAAAAAGACAGGTTCTGGGAAGTTAAAACGTTCTCATGCATATACAAGTCACTTATTCGCCAACAAATCCCAAAAGCAAAAGCGTAAGCTTCGCAAGGGTGCTATTGTAAGCGCAGGAGACTTCAAACGTATCAAACAACAGCTTGCTAACATCAAGTAATCGGACAAGGAACAATTAGGAGGGAAATATAATGCCAAGAGTAAAAGGCGGAACTGTGTCGCGTCAGCGTCGTAAAAAGGTTCTTAAATTAGCAAAAGGTTATTTCGGTTCAAAACATAGATTATACAAAGTAGCAAACCAGCAGGTCATGAAATCTGGAAACTACGCTTTCCGTGACCGTCGTCAGAAAAAACGTGACTTCCGTAAGCTTTGGATCACTCGTATCAACGCAGCTGCTCGTATGAACGGTCTTTCTTACAGCCGTTTAATGCACGGTCTTAAGCTTTCAGGCATCGAAGTAAACCGCAAAATGCTTGCTGATCTTGCTGTAAACGACCTTACTGCTTTCAATCAGCTTGCTGATGCTGCTAAAGCTCAGTTAGACAAGTAAGTTGAAAAAAGCCGCTCTCTTTCCGGGAGCGGTTTTTTTTACGTAAAGGGTGACAATTAATGGCTCTCTTCATTTATGCCGTATTGATAAACGGATACGGCTTTTGGATCATGGGCGCTGATAAAAGAAGAGCGAAAGCGCACAGATGGAGAATATCAGAGAAACGGATATGGCTCACAGCCGCCATGTTCGGCTCACTCGGCGTATGGCTCGGCATGCGCACCTTCAGGCATAAGACAAAGCACAAAGCTTTTTTATACGGGGTGCCGCTGCTTTTTCTCGTTGAAGCTGCCCTTGTGGTGATCTATTTGAATGATAAATAAAAAGCAGGAGGGCTCAGCGCCCGCCTGCTTTTTTTGCTTTTTTAATGGGCTGGTCCCAATCAATCTTGCAATTCGGGTACCGCTCCAATACCTTTTTCTCAACTTCTTCGAAATCATCTGCAGAAAAGCTGCTCAGCTTTTCCGGAGTCTCAGTCCATACAAATATCGTATGAATAAACAGCGGATGGTCTTTGGAAGGGATATGCTTCTCTCCTTCAAAGAGCACTCCTTTATAAGTAAGCTGGAGATTTTTTCGCGTGTTTTTCTGTTCATCAACAAAATAAAAATTTTCTTTTGATTGTGCCAGTCTGAGCCTTCTCTTCGGGTTTGCGTAGAATTTGACCGCCATGTAAATAAAATAAATAAGAAGTGCAAGCAAGACAATCCTGAATACTGTAATGGCCATCTGTGTGAAGGCACCTCCTTACCTTTGTCATGATCTGATGTAATACGAAAAACAAAACAAAAGGTTTCATTTTTTTAAAAGAAATAGATAAAAACATTTACCCGTTTTTCAGGCGAATTAATCGTATGCTTCTGCATCGGTTCTGTATAATAAGAAGGGTAGTGAAAAAAAGGAGGTTTATTGATGACAAAATTAGATGAAACGCTCACCATGCTGAAAGCGTTAACGGACGCAAAAGGGATACCGGGAAATGAGAGAGAAGTAAGACAAGTGATGAAATCATACATAGAACCATTTGCCGATGAGGTCACAACCGACCGGCTGGGAAGCTTAATTGCCAAAAAAACCGGCGAAGAAAACGGCCCGAAAATCATGATCTCAGGGCATTTAGACGAAGTCGGTTTTATGGTGACGCAAATCACTGATAAAGGCTTTCTCCGCTTCCAAACCGTCGGCGGCTGGTGGTCTCAGGTGATGCTGGCCCAGCGCGTCACCGTCGTGACAAAAAAAGGAGACATCACGGGAATCATCGGTTCGAAGCCGCCGCATATTTTACCGCCTGACGCCAGAAAAAAAGCCGCCGATATCAAAGAGATGTTCATCGATATCGGAGCGTCCAGCCGTGAAGAAGCAATGGAATGGGGCGTTCTTCCGGGGGACCAGGTTGTGCCGTATTTTGAATTTACAGTGATGAACAATGAAAAACATTTATTGGCGAAAGCATGGGACAACCGTATCGGCTGTGCGATTGCCATCGATGTATTAAAAAATCTGAAAAACAGCGATCATCCGAATGAAGTATACGGAGTGGGAACGGTTCAAGAAGAAGTCGGGCTGCGCGGGGCTAAAACAGCGGCGCATACCATCCAGCCTGACATCGCGTTCGGTGTGGATGTCGGAATTGCCGGAGATACACCGGGAATTTCTGAAAAAGAAGCGCAAAGTAAAATCGGCGAAGGGCCGCAAATTATTCTGTATGACGCATCTATGGTCTCTCACAAAGGGCTGCGCGACCTTGTCGTAAATACGGCGGAAGAAGCGGGAATTCCGTATCAATTCGATTCCATTGCCGGAGGCGGGACGGATTCAGGTTCCATTCATTTAACCGCAAACGGAGTGCCGGCGCTGTCCATTACGATCGCAACGCGCTACATTCACACTCATGCCGCTATTTTGCATCGGGATGATTATGAGAATACGGTAAAATTGATCACAGAAGTAATTAAAAAATTAGACCGGGAAACGGTTGACCGTATTACATATCAATAATGATACGGAAGAATCTGCTTTTTTCAAGCAGATTCTTTTTTTGTCTGTACAAATATAATCACGATGGCTACAATAAGAAAAGACATAGAAATATCTTACAGAAGATTTTTGTAAGCGCTTCAAAAAAAGGGAGGAGTTATGAAATGAAAAACAGATTCAAACGCATGATCCGCTTTTCGTGCGCAGCCGTCACAGCCGGGCTGCTGCTGCTGTCTTCATCTCCGGCATCTGCCGCGTTTTGGGGTGCGTCGAATGAATTGCTGCACGATCCGACAATGGCGAAAGAAGGAAACACGTGGTATGCGTTCGGAACCGGTTTGGAAGGTGAGAGGGGTCTTCGTGTCTTAAAGGCGGGCAGCGGCGGCGTGTGGACCGTTCAGAAATCAATTTTTACTTCCCCGCTGTCTTGGTGGGGCAATTACGTGCCGAATTACGGGCTGAATCAATGGGCCCCCGATGTTCAATTTTATAACGGAAAGTATTGGCTGTATTATGCCGTTTCTTCATTCGGCAAAAATACCTCCGCGATCGGTCTTGCATCATCTACAAGTCTCAGTTCGGGAAACTGGAAGGACGAAGGGCTCGTCATCCGTTCAACAAGCGCCAATAACTACAATGCAATTGACCCGGAGCTGACAATTGATAAAGACGGAAATCCATGGCTTGCCTTCGGTTCTTTTTGGAGCGGCATTAAGCTGACAAAGCTTGATAAAAACACAATGAAACCGACCGGATCCCTTTATTCCATCGCCTCAAGACCGAATAACGGCGGAGCTTTGGAAGCGCCTGCCATCACCTATCAGAACGGCTACTATTACTTAATGGTGTCGTTTGATAAATGCTGTTCAGGCGTGAATAGTACGTACAAAATTGCTTATGGAAGATCCAAAAGCATCACCGGTCCATACCTTGATAAAAGCGGGAAAAGCATGTCAGAAGGCGGAGGGACGATTCTTGATTCCGGCAATGACCGCTGGAAAGGCCCGGGCGGCCAAGACATTGTGAACGGAAATATTTTAGTGCGTCATGCGTATGATGCCGAAAACAGCGGAATCCCGAAGATGCTCATCAATGATATCGATTGGAGTTCAGGGTGGCCATCCTATTAATTGAGCAGCCGGGCATGTGTGTCCGGCTTTTTACTTGCAATAAAAGATTGACAGTTTGATTCCTCCTTAACTATAATAAAATTGTTCGTACAAATAAAAGGTTAAAAGTTTAATATTTTAATTTATACGTATATTTTTAAATGCAAGCGCTTTATTTTGACAGGAAGGGGAAATGAATGTGCTTCAGAACAAAGAATATGAATTTTGGTTTGTGACGGGAAGCCAGCACTTATACGGAGAGGAAACGCTTCAGCTTGTCGATCAACACGCAAAAGGGATATGTGACGGTCTCAGCGGGGTGTCATCAAGATACAAGATCAGGCATAAAGCGGTTGTTACGTCATCTGAAACAATCAGAGAGGTTTTGCGGGAAGCCCAATATCAAGAAAACTGCGCCGGGATCATCACGTGGATGCATACATTTTCTCCGGCGAAAATGTGGATTGAAGGTCTTTCCGCCTTTCAAAAGCCGATGCTTCATCTGCATACCCAATATCATCGCGACATTCCGTGGGAAACGATTGATATGGATTTTATGAACAGCAACCAATCCGCCCACGGAGACCGGGAATACGGATATATCCAGTCAAGAATGGGGCAGACGAGAAAAGTCATTGCAGGCTATTGGGATGATGAAGAAGTTAAACGTGACATTTCACAATGGATGAATACTGCTGCCGCTTGGAATGAAAGCAGGCATATTAAAGTAGCCCGGTTCGGCGACAACATGCGGAATGTAGCCGTTACTGACGGAGACAAAGTCGGCGCCCACATTCAATTCGGCTGGCAGGTTGACGGGTACGGAATCGGCGATCTTACCGAGGTGATGAACAATGTCACCGATGCAGAAATTGAAGCGCTTTATGAAGAATACGACAAATTGTATGTCATCAGCGACGAAACGAAACAGGATGAAGCAAAAGTTTCTTCCATTAAAGAACAGGCGAAAATCGAACTTGGGTTAACGGCTTTTCTCGAACGGGGCGGATATACAGCGTTTTCGACCTCCTTTGAGGTGCTGCACGGAATGAAGCAGCTTCCGGGGCTTGCCGTTCAGCGTCTCATGGAAAAAGGGTACGGATTTGCCGGCGAAGGCGATTGGAAAACGGCTGCCTTGGTGCGAATGATGAAAATAATGGCGGACGGAAAACAAACCTCCTTCATGGAAGATTACACGTACCATTTTGAGCCGGGGCGTGCGATGATTCTCGGATCACATATGCTTGAAGTATGTCCGACAATTGCCCTTGATCGGCCGAAAATTGAAGTCCATCCTCTCTCAATCGGGGGAAAAGAAGATCCCGCCCGATTGGTCTTTAACGGAATCGGCGGTTCAGCCATCATCGCAAGTATCATTGACATCGGAGGGCGGTTCCGTCTCATTCTAAATGAAGCGGAAGGCATGGAAATTGAACATGACATGCCGAATCTGCCTGTGGCGCGGGTGCTGTGGAAGCCTGAGCCATCGCTGAAAACAGCCGCGGAAGCATGGATTTTGGCGGGAGGCGCTCATCATACCTGTATGTCCTTCCGGCTTACGGCTGAACAGATGCTTGACTGGGCTGAAATGGCAGGCATTGAAAGCATCTTTATTTCCCGCAATACCGAAATACGCGAGCTGAAAAAAGAGCTGAAGTGGAATGACGCATTATACCGGCTGGGAGGAAATTGATATGGCGTATACAATTGGTGTAGATTTCGGCACATTGTCCGGCAGGGCGGTGCTTGTCAATGTCCGGACAGGAGAAGAAATCGCATCCGCGGTCAAAGAATACACTCATGCTGTTATCGACCGTACGCTGCCGAAAACGGGGGAAAAGCTCCCTCGTGACTGGGCGCTTCAAGATCCCGCCGATTATATTGAAGTTTTGGAAACGGCGATTCCGAGCCTGCTTCAGCAGTCGGGCGCTGATCCAAAAGATGTGATCGGCATAGGAATTGATTTTACGGCCTGCACCATTTTGCCGGTAGACGGCGCGGGACAGCCGCTTTGTATGCTTCCGGAATTTGAACGGGAGCCTCACAGTTATGTGAAGCTGTGGAAGCATCATGCGGCTCAAAAGCATGCAGACCGTTTGAACGCGATTGCCGAAGAAACAAAAGAAGAATTTCTCAAAAGATACGGCGGTAAAATTTCTTCCGAATGGATGATCCCGAAAATCATGCAAATTGCGGAAGAAGCGCCGCATATATACGAGGCGGCAGATCGGATTGTGGAAGCGGCAGACTGGATCGTCTATCAATTGTGCGGTTCATTGAAGCGGAGCAACTGCACGGCCGGCTACAAAGCAATTTGGAATGAGGAGACGGGATATCCGCCTGATCATTTTTTCGAAAGGCTCAACCCGTTAATGAAAACGATTACAAATGATAAATTAAGCGGAACCATTTATTCAGTCGGAGAAAAGGCAGGAGGACTGACCGAAAAAATGGCGGAGCTGACCGGGCTTTTGCCGGGGACGGCCGTTGCCGTCGCCAATGTTGACGCTCACGTGTCAGTGCCAGCGGTCGGCATTACAGAGCCGGGGAAAATGCTGATGATCATGGGAACGTCCACCTGTCATGTGCTGCTCGGTGAGGAAGAACATATCGTCCCCGGTATGTGCGGAGTTGTCAATAACGGCATCTTGCCTGGATATGCGGGATATGAAGCGGGGCAGTCCTGTGTCGGCGACCATTTTGAATGGTTTGTTAAAACGTGCGTTCCGAAAGACTATGAGAAGGGAGCCGAGGAAAAACAGATCGATATTCACGAGCTTTTAAGCGAAAAAGCAGCAGAGCTTGCTCCGGGGGAAAGCGGTCTTCTCGCGCTTGACTGGTGGAACGGAAACCGGTCAACCTTGGTGGACGCCGATTTGACGGGCATGATGCTCGGCATGACGCTGCACACGAAACCGGAAGAAATCTACAGGGCATTGATTGAAGCGACGGCGTTCGGAACGAGGATGATTATCGAAACGTTCCGCGAAAACGGCGTTCCGGTCGAGGAGCTTTACGCAGCCGGAGGAATCGCTGAGAAAAATCCATTTATCATGCAAATTTATGCAGACGTCACAAATATGGACATTAAATTATCCGGGTCTCCGCAGGCGCCGGCACTGGGCTCCGCGATTTTCGGAGCGCTCGCTGCGGGACGGGAAAACGGGGGTTTCTCCAATATTGCTGAGGCTTGCGCACATATGGGGAAATTAAAAGACGGCTCTTATGTCCCGAATCGGGGGAGAGCTGAGATTTATGACAGCTTATATGCGGAATACAAAGAGCTCGTTCACTACTTCGGCAAAGAAAACAATGTCATGAAACGCCTGAAAGCCATTAAAAACCGTGAGTTCGCGAAAGGGGAGAGCCGCCATGCTTGAAGCGTTAAAAGAAGAAGTGCTCGCCGCCAATCTGAAGCTTGAGGAACATAATCTTGTCACGTTTACATGGGGAAATGTCAGCGGCATTGACAGAGAAAGCGGGAGAATCGTCATTAAACCGAGCGGTGTCGATTACAGTGAGCTGACCGCAGACAAACTGGTCGTCCTGAATGAGGACGGAGACATTCTGGAAGGCTCGCTGAAGCCGTCTTCTGACACGCCGACCCATCTTTATCTGTATAAAGCCTTTCCCGCTATCGGCGGAATCGTTCATACGCATTCCCGCTGGGCGACGAGCTGGGCGCAGTCAGGCAGAGACATTCCCGCGCTCGGAACGACCCACGCGGATTATTTTGAAAGCGCTATACCCTGTACGAGGGAAATGTATGAAGAAGAAATTGTGAAAGATTACGAATATCATACAGGCAAAGTCATAGCGGAAACCTTTCAAAATGAATCGTATGAACAAAATCCGGGTGTTCTCGTCCACAGCCACGGTCCGTTCTGCTGGGGAACGGACGCGCTGAATGCCGTGCATAACGCTGTAGTGCTCGAAACCGTGGCGGAAATGGCCTACCATTCGCTTATGCTGAACAAACAGCTCAGCCCGATAGACAGAGTGCTGCATGATAAGCATTTTTACAGAAAACACGGGGCGAATGCTTATTATGGCCAAACTTGACGCATCCGGGTTTCTGATTGATTTAGACGGAACCGTATTCAGGGGGCAGGAGCTGATTGACGGCGCAACAGAAGCCATTCATACTCTTCAGTCCCTGGGCAAAGCCGTTGTCTTTTTAAGCAACCGCGGCAATCTATCAAGAGCCATGTGCCAAAAGAAACTGCTTGGTGCCGGTATCCGCACGGATGAACGGAGCATCGTGCTGTCCTCCAGTGTGACGGCATCATTTTTAAAGAAGCATTATCCTTTGTCAAAGGTATGGGTGTTAGGAGAGAAAGGGCTGACTGATGAACTCGCTTTAGCGGGTGTCACCATGGCGCAAAAACCGGAGGCGGCAGACTGGCTTGTTATCTCTTTGCATGAAACTGTCACCTATGAGGATCTGAATCTCGCTTTTCAGGCAGCTTCCTCCGGCGCGCGCATCATCGCCACGAACCGGGACCGCTCGTTTCCGAATGAAGGCGGCCATGCTATGGACGTTGCGGGAATGATCGGGGCCATTGAGGCATCTGCCGGAGTAAAAACGGAGCTTGTCGTCGGCAAACCGTCTTGGCTGATGGCTGAGGCAGCATGTGAAGCGCTCGGGCTTTCTCCGGGAGAATGCGCAATAATCGGAGACAGCCTCGAATCAGATATCGCAATGGGAAGGCTGTACGGGATGAAAAGCGTATTGGTTCTGACGGGATCGGCAAAACTTGGGGAGACCCGTCTCTATGAGCCTGACATCGTGCTCGACTCTATTAAAGACCTGACAGAATTAGCGAAGGAGGGAATCCTTTTATGAAACGTTCTCCTGAGGACATTCAATCCGAGTTTGACAAGGAAGGGGCCAGCCGCTCACCGATTCAAATAGAAGATATCGTGATCGGGGCGGATGCAAAAGAAGAGCTTTTCAGATTTCTGCAAAAAAAATGCTGGAAACATCCGGCGATCGTCTGTGACCAGAACACTGACGAAGCGGCGGGAGGGATGCTTGCGGACGAATTGAAGGCCGGCGGAATCAAAGCGGCAAAGATCATCATTCCGGAGCATGAAACAGGAACCGCTGCGGCTGATGAAAGGACACTGATCTATACGCTGATCAATATCGCGGAAGAGACGGATGTCATCATTGCGGCCGGGTCAGGAACGATTCACGACATTACGCGGTTTGCCGCCTGCCAGCGCGGTTTGCCGTTTATCTCATTCCCCACCGCTCCTTCAGTCGACGGATTTACATCGGCTGGAGCGCCGCTCATATTAAACGGCATCAAAACGACGATTCAGACGAAAGCGCCGATCGCCTTATTTGCGGATACGAATCTATTAAAAGAAGCGCCGCGCGCAATGACAGCCGCGGGCTTCGGCGACATGCTCGGAAAAATAACTTCGCTGGCAGATTGGGAGATCTCCCATAGGCTTGCGGATGAGCCGTACTCAGAAGCCGGGGCGAAACTTGTGAAAGACGCGCTTTGGCAGTGCATTGATCACCGTGCTGACATTGCCATGGGAACAGAGGCCGGCATTCGCATCCTGATGGAAGCGCTGATCGTTTCGGGTCTTGTCATGCTTGCCCTTGATCACTCCCGTCCCGCCTCAGGAGGAGAGCATCACATCTCGCATTGGATTGAGATGGAACTGCTAAAGACGAAACAGCCCCCGATTCTCCACGGTGCGAAGGTGGGCTGCGCATGTGTGGTGCTGAGTGATATTTACAAAGATCTGGCCTGCCACGAAAAGCTTGCAGAACTTCCGACGCACTTTCGCGAGGCGGTTCAATCAGCATATGAAGGGCTTCCTGACGGCAAAACAATTGCCGGGTGGCTCACATCTGCCGGAGGTCCCGTCAGTTTTGATGAAATCGGTGTAAAACAGGACCTTGTCAGCGACGCCCTTAAGCACGCACACACACTGCGAGACCGTTATACCGGCTTAACCATCATAAATGAAAATGCAGCGCTCTTTGCACATCATTCGCCGCACGGCCTGAAGCGGAAGGGGGAATGACATGAAAAAAACGACCGCTGTATGTTTGGCGCTGATGATGTTCTTATTATTTACCGCCGGCTGTTCACAAGAACGGACTGCCGGCAGGGCGGGAGAAACGGAGCTGACATTTTGGACGTTTAACGGACTGCACGAACAGTTTTATCAGGAAATGGCCAAAGAATGGAATCAGAAATACCCGGACCGCAAAATTAAGCTGAATACCGTTGTTTATCCTTATGGACAAATGCATGATAATCTATCCGTTTCCCTGATCGCGGGCGAAGGGCTTCCTGATATTGCCGACGTGGAATTAAGCCGGTTCTCGAATTTTCTGAAGGGGAAGGATATCCCGCTTGCCGATCTGACTCCGCTGATTGAAAAAGATCGCGATAAGTTTGTGGAAGCGCGCCTGGCCTTATACAGCAAAAACGGCAAACTGTACGGCCTTGACACACATGTAGGGACGACCGTGATGTTTTACAACATGGATATTATGAAAAAGGCGGGCGTTGATCCCGCATCGATTAAGACATGGGAGGACTACCGGCTGGCGGGGAAAAAAGTGCGCGAAATCGCGGGGAAACCGATGGGAACGGTTGAAACAAATGATTCCGCCACATTTCTTTCCATGATTTCACAGCAAGGATCAGGCTACTTCAGCAAAAACGGAAAGTTGATTCTGAACAATAAAACGAATATAGACACATTGAATGACTTAAAGGACATGGTAAATGATAAAACCCTTTTGCCGGCTCCCGGCGGCGGCCATCACAGTGAAGAATACTACGGTTTTATGAATCAGGGCGGGGCAGCGTCAGTGCTGATGCCCATCTGGTACATGGGACGGTTTATCGATTATATGCCTGATTTAAAAGGGAAAATGGCGATTTACCCTATGCCGGCTTGGAAAAAAGGCGGCGACAGATCAGCGGGCTTGGGCGGAACAGCCACCGTCGTACCGAAACAGGCTGAACATCTGAAACTTGCGAAAGAATTTCTCGGATTTGCGAAAGGTTCAAAGGAAGGAAATATTAAGCTGTGGACGGTGCTCGGCTTTGATCCGCTCCGCTGGGACGTGTGGGATTCAAAAGAATTGAAGGAGAAAAACAAGTACACGGATTTCTTCCGGAACGGTACATCCATTTTTTCCACGCTCCTTGAAGTAAAAGATGAGATCAATCCGATTTATTTGCATGAAGACTTCTCTAAAGCGGCTGATCTCGTCGTCAGACAGGTGCTGTTCGATGCGCTGAAGACGCAGGAAAAAACACCTAAGGAAGCCTTGGACGAGGCGGCACAGCAATTGGAAAAATAAGAAGCCGCCCATTTTAACGGAGAAAGCGGGGGAGCTTTTATGATACCTGTAAAGACGGAGGCAGCGCAAACCGTTTCCGCAGCCCGGAAGAAGCCGCGCCGGCGCAATGTGCTGTATTCCAAAAAAGCGGCGCCTTATCTTTTTACGGCGCCTTTTATCATTTCGTTTCTCGTTTTCTTTTTGTATCCGATCATCAGCGTGTTTATCATGAGCTTTCAGCGGATACTGCCGGGAGAAGCTGCATTTGTCGGGTTTTCCAATTACACCTCTCTTCTTAATCCAACCTTTTACACCGCACTGTTTAATACATTGGAATATACCTTCTGGACGCTGATCGTGCTGATTCCGGTGCCGCTTCTTTTGGCGGTGATTCTGAATTCGAAGCTCGTCAGATTCAGAAATGTGTTTAAATCGGCACTGTTCGTACCGGCTTTGACATCGACGATCGTCGCGGGGATTATATTCCGGCTGATGTTCGGAGAAATGAATACGTCGCTGGCAAACGAGCTGATGATGAAGCTTGGCGTATCGCCTCAAAACTGGCTCAATAACAAAGGAACCGGCATGTTTTTAATGGTGCTGCTAGCCTCATGGAGATGGATGGGCATTAACATTCTTTATTTTCTGGCCGGATTGCAAAACGTGCCGAAAGAATTATATGAGGCGGCTGAAATTGACGGGGCGAGTACGTGGAAAAAGTTCCGGCATATTACCCTCCCGTTTTTAAAGCCGGTATCGGTTTATGTGTTAACGATCAGTATTATCGGCGGTTTCAGAATGTTTGAGGAAAGCTATGTGCTTTGGCAGAATAATTCCCCGGGCAATATCGGCCTCACGCTTGTCGGTTATTTATATCAGCAGGGGCTTGCGTACAACGAAATGGGGTACGGGGCCGCCATCGGAATTGTCCTTTTGCTTGTCATCTTACTTGTCAGCCTTGTGTCGCTGAAACTGTCCGGTTCGTTTAAAGGGGAGGGATAGATGGTGCGTAACAATCACATGTTTTCCGTGTACAGAGTCGCGTTTACCTTGTTTTTTATCATGCTGAGCCTGCTGTATATCTTTCCGATGATCTGCCTATTGCTCGGTTCATTAAAGCCGTCATCTGAGCTGATGCGCATCGGACTGAATCTGCGTCTTGATCCGGATGTGATGAGCCTTGATAACTACACGTATTTGTTCAACGGGGGAAGCATTTATTTTAAGTGGTTTTTTAACAGCCTGCTGCTCGGCGTTCTCACCACGGTGCTCACACTGTTTTTTTCCTCAATGATCGGCTACGGACTCGGTGTGTACGAGTTTAAAGGCCGAAATGTTATTTTCGTTCTTGTGCTGATCATTATGATGGTGCCTCTGGAAGTGATGATGCTTCCGTTATTTAAACTGACGGTGGGGCTTCATTTGATTGATTCTTATACGGGGGTGATTCTGCCGTTTATTGTGTCGCCTGTCGCCGTGTTCTTTTTCAGGCAATACGCACTCGGCCTTCCGAGGGATCTGCTCGATTCAGCGAGAATGGATGGCTGCACGGAATTCAGCATTTTCTTCAGAATTATGGCGCCCCTCATGAAACCGGCATTCGGAGCAATGATCATTCTCCAATCTTTAAACAGCTGGAATAACTTTTTATGGCCGCTGATCGTGCTTCGGTCGAAAGAAATGTTTACGCTTCCAATCGGACTGTCAGGGCTGCTGAGTCCGTACGGCAACAACTATGACATGCTGATCTCCGGTTCCGTTTTTGCGATACTGCCGGTGATTATCATATTCTTGTTTTTCCAAAAATACTTTATTTCCGGCCTGACAGTCGGCGGAGTGAAGGGATAGAGAGAGGGAGGAAACATAATGAAAAAAGCGGGAATTAAAGCAGATAAAGAATATATCATCGGTGAAGTGGACAAACGGATGTACGGATCATTTATAGAACATATGGGCCGGGCGGTGTATGAAGGCATTTATGAGCCAGGACACCCGAAAGCCGACAAGGACGGGTTCAGAACAGACGTACAGGAGTTAATCAAGGAATTGCAAGTGCCGTTCATCCGCTATCCTGGAGGGAATTTTCTCTCGGGCTACAATTGGGAAGACGGCGTCGGACCGGTGAAGGACCGACCGCGGAGGCTTGATCTGGCATGGCAGACGACAGAAACGAACGAAGTCGGGACGAATGAATTTTTAACGTGGGCAAAAAAAGTGAACGCCGAAGTGAATATGGCGGTCAATCTCGGGACGAGAGGAATCGATGCCGCCCGGAACCTCGTCGAGTACTGCAACCATCCTGAAGGGTCATACTGGAGCGACTTACGAAAATCGCACGGCTATGAAAAACCTTACGGCATAAAAACGTGGTGCTTAGGAAATGAGATGGACGGCCCTTGGCAGATCGGGCACAAAACGGCGCATGAATACGGACGGCTCGCCGCTGAAACGGCAAAAGTGATGAAATGGACGGACCCGACGATCGAATTGGTGGCCTGCGGAAGCTCAAACAGCGGCATGCCGACCTTCATCGAATGGGAGGCGGAGGTGCTTGAGCATACGTATGAGCATGTGGATTACATCTCACTGCATACGTATTACGGCAACCATGAAAATGATCTTGAAAACTATTTGGCGAAGTCGATGGATTTAGACCATTTTATCAAATCCGTCACAGCCGTATGTGATTATATGAAAGCGAAAAAACGCAGCAAAAAAACGATTCACCTTTCTTTAGATGAATGGAATGTGTGGTATCACTCAAATGAAGCGGATAAAAAAGTGGAGCCATGGATTACGGCCCGGCCGATTCTGGAAGACATCTACAATTTTGAAGATGCGCTGTTGATCGGTTCATTGCTGATTACGATGCTGCAGCATGCGGACAGACTAAAGATCGCCTGTCTTGCCCAGCTTGTCAACGTGATTGCGCCTATCATGACTGAAAAGGGCGGAGAAGCATGGAGGCAGCCGATCTTTTATCCTTACATGCACGCCTCTGTCTACGGGAGAGGGACTTCGATGAAGCTGCTGATTACCTCCCCGAAATACGACTCAGCGGATTTTACGGATGTGCCGTATGTTGATGCCGCAGCCGTTTACCGTGAAGAGGATGAAGCCCTGACCATTTTTGCGGTCAACAAAAGCAAGGAACCGATAGAAACGGAGATCAAACTGAGAGGGTTTGAAGATTACCGCATCATTGAGCATATCGTGCTGGAGCATCAGGATATGAAAGCGACCAATCAAAAAAACAGAAAAGAAGTTATGCCTCACTCAAACGGAACGTCTTCCGCAAACGCTGAAGGGATAACGGCTCATTTTACGCCGCTGTCATGGAATGTCATCCGTTTATCAGGAAAATAATGTTCCGAAAAGCCGGGCTGCGCCGCCGGCTTTTTTTACGCACAAATCATCTCCCGTTATCTGATAATTGTGATAATATTTAGAAAAAGAGAAAAGGGGCTGGGATTAAATGAATGCGATTACAATCGTCATAGCGTCTATATGCATTTTGGCGATCGCCTATCGGCTTTACGGTACCTTTATGATGGTCAAAGTATTAAAAATCAATGATCAGACACCGACTCCGGCCCATGTGCTTGAGGATGGGAAAGATTATGTGCCGACGAATAAATGGGTGTCATTCGGCCACCATTTCGCGGCAATCGCCGCTGCCGGCCCGCTTGTCGGACCGATTCTCGCAGCTCAGTTCGGCTATCTGCCCGGGCTTTTATGGCTGTTAATCGGGGCGGTGATCGGGGGAGCCGTGCACGATATTGTCGTATTGTTTGCATCTATGCGGAAAAACGGGAAAACGCTTTCTGAAGTCGCCAAAGAAGAGCTCGGCCCGGTGGCGGGCTTTTGCACGGGTCTTTCGATGCTGTTTATCATTACGATCACGATGGCGGGGCTGTCCATGGTTGTGCTGCACGCACTTGAGAAAAACCCGTGGGGAACGTTTGCGGTGGGGATTACGATTCCGATCGCGATGGGGGTCGGCGTCTACTATAAAAAAACGGGCAATCTCAAACTTGCATCAACTGTCGGTTTTCTTTTGTTAATGGCCGGCGTTGTGATCGGGCCGCGGCTGCAGACAACGGCTCTCGGCGACATGCTGACGTTGGATGCGAAAACACTCGCGGTGGCGCTTCCCGTCTATGCTTTTTTCGCCGCGGCGCTTCCGGTTTGGCTTTTGCTTGCCCCGCGTGACTATTTAAGCAGTTTTATGAAAATCGGGGTATTTGCCGCTTTGATCGTCGGAGTCTTTTTCGTTAATCCAGCCGTTAAATTCCCGGCCGTAACGGAGTTCATTCACGGCGGCGGACCGGTGATCGCGGGACCTGTCTGGCCGTTTATTTCAATAACGATTGCCTGCGGCGCCATTTCAGGCTTTCATGCGTTTGTCGGTTCCGGCACAACGCCGAAAATGCTGGATAAATGGAGTGATATAAAGCCGGTTGCTTTCGGAGCGATGCTTGTCGAATGTCTCGTCGGGATTATGGCGCTCATAGCAGCCGCCGCACTTGAGCCAGCCGATTATTTTGCCATTAACAGCACGCCGGAAATTTTCCGCGCCCTTGGGATGAATGTCGTCCATCTGCCTGAATTGAGCAAAGAAATCGGGCTCAGTCTGGAAGGAAGAACGGGCGGCGCTGTTACGCTTGCCGTCGGAATGACGTATATCTTTACGGAGATTCCGTTTTTCAGTCATTTGGCTTCATACTTTTTTCAATTTGTCATTATGTTTGAAGCGGTGTTTATTTTAACGGCGATTGATGCGGGAACCCGTGTCGCCCGCTACTTGATCCAGGAGTTTTTCGGAGAGGTGTATAAGCCGCTGAAAAAAACAGACTGGCTGCCGGGCTCGATTTTCTCAAGCGCGCTCGCCTGCCTGCTGTGGGGCTATCTTCTGTATTCGGACGACATCAGCTCCATTTGGGCGCTGTTCGGCGTGTCCAATCAGCTTATGGCGTCCGTCGGATTAATCATCGGTGCGACTGTCGTATTGAAGATAGCCGATAAGCGGCGTTATATGCTGACATGCCTGATTCCTCTCGCTTATTTGTACGTGACCGTCAACTATGCGGGTTATTGGATGGTGCGGTATGTGTATTTGAATCCCGAAGCGGCGGGATACAATGTGCTGAATGGCGTTTTATCCATTATCATGCTCATTCTCGGGTTTGTGATTATCATGGCGGCTGTGAAAAAATGGGCAAACATTTGGCGTGATCCGAGTGCCAGATTGGAAGCTTCAATACCCGGATAAATCTGCCCCGAACTGTAAAACTTGCAGCATCATAAAAGCAGAGAGCCGTTCGGTCTCTCTGCTTTTTCCGTTTATGACAAATCCGCCGCTTCCAAAAGGTAATCCGCCAAATGGACCGCGCGGACACGGTCTGTTAATCCTTCGCGCAAAATGCCGAGCTGCATTTGCAAAAGGCATCCTGGGTTGGCTGTCACGATGACGGTTGCTTCCGTTTTTCCGGCGGCTTTCATCTTGCTGTCTAATATTTTCATAGACATCTCTGATTCTGTTATATTATAAATTCCCGCCGACCCGCAGCAGCTGTCGGCCTTTTCCATTTCTCTGTACTCAGCCCCTTTAATGCCTTTCAAAAGCATGCGCGGTTCCTCTGACGTATGCATCACATTGCGGAGATGGCAGGAGTCCTGATATGTGACGATATGAGGGGATTGCGCCTGAAGGTTCCTTTGATGGAACTTCAGTTCAACCAGTACGGATGAAAAGTCTTTGAGCTTCCGGACGAATTGTTCGGCACGATCCGCCCATTCAGGTTCATCCTTCAGCAAATGCGGATATTCCTGAAGAAAGGCGCCGCATCCGCCGGCGTTTGTAATGATATAATCTGCGTCAAGCGCTTCAAAAGCCGCGATATTCCGCTTGGCCAGTTCTTTTCCCGTCTCTTTTTCTCCGCTGTGCCCGTGAAGCGCGCCGCAGCACGCCTGACCTTCCGGAACCGCGATTTCACATCCGGCCGCCTGTAAAAGCGCCGTTGTCGCATGATTTGTTGCTAAAAACATCGTATCCATTAAACAGCCCGAGAAAAAAGCGGCCCGTTTTTGAACGGGACCCGAGGCGGGAAGAAAACGGGGCCGTTTCTTCATGTCTTTCCATTTCGGGACGGGCGGGAGCACTTGTTCCATTGTACGCAGATGCTCAGGCAAAACGCGCAGCATACCGGTTTTTCTGACGGCGGTCTGCAGTCCTGATCTTTGGTATATACCGAGAAGATTCGCCGCTGTCCGCATGCGGTTTTGATGGGGAAAAAGCCCGGTAAATGCTGCTTTCCGCAAGAGGCGCACGCCCGGCTTATGTTTTTTATTTTGATGAATGATATCCCTTGCTTCTTCAAGCAGCTGTCCGTAATTGACTCCTGCCGGACAAAGGGGCTCGCATGCCCGGCAGCCGAGACACAGCGAAAGTGAGCGCTCGACATCTTCATCCGGCTCGATCAGTCCGTCTGTGACGGCTTTCATCAGGGCGATCCGGCCGCGCGGCGAATGGGATTCTTGAAATCCCGATTCGATATAGGTCGGACAGGAAGGAAGGCAGAAGCCGCAGCGCATACAGTTCAGCAATTCACCTTCATCCATGCGGTTTTTGAATTCTGTTTGAATTTGTTTCTGCTCTTTAGCCGTTGTCATTTCATCACCACCACGCGTTTCCTTGACGAATTGGCGAATATTTTCCCCGGATTCAGCAGGTTTTGGGGATCAAGCGCTTGTTTGATCGCTTTCATGGCGGTGATGCCTTCTGTTTTCAGCTTCATTTCTAAATACGGCGCTTTTACGATGCCGACCCCATGTTCACCTGTTATCGTTCCTCCCAGCTCAATCGCTTTCTCAAAAATGGCGGCAAAGGCTTTTTCGACACGTTCCATCTCCTCTGTATTTCGGATATCGGTGGTGCACGTCGGATGGAGGTTGCCGTCGCCTGCATGGCCGAATGTGCAGATGGACAAGCCGTATGTTTCTGCAATCTCGTTAATGGCTCTGACCATATTGGCAATTTGTGATCTCGGCACGGTTGCATCTTCCAGAATCGTCGTCGGTTTCAGTCTGGCGAGAGCTGATAGTGCGGACCGTCTGGCCTCTGTAAGGGCGAATGCTTCCTCCTCGGTTTCAGCCGTTTGGACGGATACGGCGGCTCCGTTTTTACAGATGGCTTCGATTTTTTCCATATCGCGTCTGACCGTGTCGCTGTCACCGTCCTGTTCGATCAGCAGTACGGCTTTTGCGTCTGTCGGAAGCCCGATCTTGGCGTAATCTTCAATGACCTGCAGTGTCAGCTGATCCAGAAATTCGAGTGTCGCCGGAATGATTTTTTCAGCGATGATGGCAGAAACCGATTCTGCAGCCGCTTCAATATGTTCATAGAGTGCGAGCAGCGTTTTTTTCGTTTCCGGCTTCGGAACAAGCTTTAAAGTCGCTTCCGTCACAACACCGAGCGTCCCCTCTGATCCGACGAAAAGCCGGGTCAGATCATAACCGGCGACATCCTTTGTCAGCTTTCCTCCTGTGCGGATGATATCGCCTGAAGCCAAGACGGCTTCAAGGCCGAGGACATAATCCCGGGTGACACCGTACTTCAGGCCGCGCAGTCCGCCGGAATTTTCATTAATATTTCCGCCGATCGTCGATATTTTCATGCTGCTCGGATCAGGCGGATAAAATAACCCTTTCCGTTCAACCGCATGAATCATATCTTGCGTGATCACGCCCGGCTGGACGGTTGCCGTCAAATTTTCCTCATCAATTTCAAGAATTCGGTTCATATGTTTGAATAAAAGAACAAGACCGCCCTCAGACGGACATGTGCCGCCGCATAAGTTTGTGCCTGAACCCCTCGGAACGATCGGAATGTCATGCCTGCTGCAAATCGTTAATATACGGGACACGTCATCCGAACAGCGGGGGGCGATTACCGCATCCGGCATGGCTTGCAGCTGAGGGGCCGCATCGTACGAATACACAAGACGGCCAGCCGCCGAATCATCATAATTCTCCTTCCCGACCGCCCGGATGAACTGTTCCTTTGCCTCTCGTGAAATCATATTCTCCCAACCTCCCGATTAGAAAAGCGTTTTCATTTAATTGTAAAGAAAAATGATTTCGTAAACTATGGAGAAATAGATGAAAAATGATGGTGATATCACGTGTTTTTTGTATGTTGATCTAAAAAGCGAAGCGCCAAATAAAAAGCCGTTATGTCTTCAGGGCGGTCAAGCTTCATATTTGTCAGTGATTCCAGTTTGGAAAGACGGTAGCGCAGCGTATTAATATGAATATGCATGTCATCAGCGGTGCGCTTTAACGATAACTGCCGGTCGAAAAAGGCGCGCAGCGTATCCAGAAGTTCTTCACGGCCGAGCACATGCTCGAGAACCCGCCGTGAAAATTCAGACCGTGTGCCGGGCGCAATATCGGCAAGACACATATCCAGTTTTAAATCTTCTTCAAAGACGGCCTGCTTACCAATAGCGCCCGCCGAAAGAGCTTTCTCCGCCTGTCCGTATGATTCCGTCAGGCGTTCTCCCGGAACGATCCGTCCGATGCCGGCCGTGACAGGATGCCCAAAAACAGTGTTCATTCTTTTGATGAGCTTCTCCTTAGAATCCGAGTTTGTTTCATGATTAATGAGAATACGTTCATTTCCCCAGCGGACAAACAGGTCTCCAGGGTATTCACTTTGCCAGAGGCGCCCGAGCTCTTCTGCTTCATATTGCTCATAACGGCCTTGAATGAGTATGATTCGGCGTTGCGAATGAAGGTCTGCTGCAAGGAGCTTTGCTTTTTCTAAAAAACCCGGGGACCATTCTTTTAACTGCAGCCAATCCACCATAAAGGATTCAAGCATTCTCTCACGCCATTGCACTTCTTCCAGGTGGCGCGTTTCTTTTATAAAAAGTTCCGTCATTTTTCTGAGCAATTCCCCGAAAGGCAGGATATCGTCAGGGTTTCCTGTCAGACCGAATACTCCGATCACCTCATGACCCGAAAAAACGGGGAGGTTTAATCCTGCTTTTACGCCCTCGAGCCGTTTTTCATCTTCTTTCGTAATGATGACATTCCGTTTTTCCCGCGCGCAGATCAGAGCTCCTTCATGAAAACATCCGGCGCGCGCAGCGTTGGTGCCCGCGATGATCATTCCTTTTGTATCGGCAATAATCACTTCGCGGCTGTACATATGTTTGACTTCGGCAATCAATTTTTTTGCCAGTTCCGGCTGTAACTGCATTGGCGATCCCCCTCGCCATTATTATACAAAAAAACCGGGTGTGCCTTCACCCGGTTTCATGCTTATTGCGCAGGTTTTAATCCGCCTTCAAGTGTTTTGAGCATTTCATTTTTTTCTGAGTCTGACGCATGCTGCCAAAGAACTTCGAATAAGACACCGAGACCCGGAAGCATTTTTTCTTCACCGCTTTGGATGGCGTCAACGATAGTATGCTCCAGCTGATCCTGGTTATTGCCGGTCACATTGGCAATAACGGCGTTGCGTAAATTAAGATCCATTACAACCGCTCCTTTTTTCCTGAATGTGATACGCATATTCTTACCGCGCACGCGGTTTATTATGTGCTGTTCTTGAGATATAATAACAACATGCATGAAAAAAGGAGAGCGCAGAAATAAAGTGAAACGAATTGACTCGGCAAAAAACCAAAAAGTGAAGGACTGGAAAAAACTTCACACAAAAAAAGAGAGACATAAAACGAATACATTTCTGATAGAAGGAGAGCATCTGGCAGAAGAAGCGCTCAAGTCAAAGGGAACGGTAAAAGAAATTCTCGTAAAAGATGAGAGCGCCATCCCGGCCGATCTGGACATGAGCATTCCGTGCTATGTGCTGAGCGAAGATGCGTTTTCAGCCGTGACGGAAACGGAAACGCCGCAGCAGATTGCCGCAGTCTGCCATATGCCGGACGAGAAGCCTGACCGGCTGAAGCGGCTGCTTCTGCTTGATGCCGTGCAGGATCCGGGGAATTTAGGAACAATGATCAGAACGGCAGATGCGGCGGGGATCGACGCCGTTGTCCTTGGTGAGGGAACGGCAGATCCATACAACGGAAAAACGCTGCGTTCAGCCCAAGGATCTCACTTTCATATTCCCATTTTGAAACGTCCGCTCGACGAGTTTACCGATGAGCTGAAATCGCAAGGCGTCGCGATCTACGGCACGGCGCTTGAAAACGGTGCGGCTTATCAAAGCGTGAAGCCTGAAGAATCGTTCGCGTTAATCGTCGGGAACGAGGGAGCGGGAGTGGACGCCGGCCTTCTGCAAAAAACGGATCTCAACCTGTACGTTCCGCTGTACGGACAGGCGGAGTCGCTGAATGTGGCGGTGGCGGCCGCCATCCTCGTCTATCATCTCAGAGGATAGGTTGCGCAAAGCCGCGAATTTCACTATAATAGATAGCAATAATGTAAAAACCGTGACAGAGGACGTCAATTTTTTCACAAGCTGCCTTCCAGGGAGAAAATGCCGCCGACTGAAAGCATTTTTATCGCAGCACAGAAATTGATTTTCACCTCTCGAGTTGTCACCGGGACCGCGCCAAACGCGCGTAAAGGTGAACCGGAACGATCGTTTCCGTTATGTCAATGAAGCTGTCGGCAGATGAAGTCTGCCTTAAAAAGGGTGGTACCGCGGCCACAACTCGTCCCTTCTCTCAAGGGGCGGGTTTTTTTGTTTTCTGAAAAAGGCATAGAACGGTTTGGTTTACATAAAAGGAGGATGCATGATGGAAGAGAAGCTTAAACAGCTCGAACTGGAAGCTGCAGAAAAAGTAGAAGCGGCAGGTTCATTAAAAGAAGTTAACGACATTCGGGTGCAATATCTCGGAAAAAAAGGGCCGATTACAGAAGTTCTCCGCGGCATGGGCAAACTGTCCGCCGAAGAACGCCCGAAAATGGGAGCGCTCGCCAATGAAGTGAGAGAGCGCATTGCAGCAGCCATTACGGCGAAAAATGAACAGCTTGAACAAGAAGAGATGAATAAAAAACTCAGCAGCCAGACGATTGACGTCACATTGCCGGGCAGTCAGGTAAACATCGGCGGGCGCCATCCGCTGACGGTCGTTATTGAAGAAATTGAAGATTTATTTATCGGCATGGGGTATACCATCGAAGAAGGTCCTGAAGTGGAAACGGATTATTACAACTTTGAGGCGCTGAATCTGCCGAAGGAGCACCCGGCCCGTGACATGCAGGACAGCTTTTACATTACAGAAGAAATGCTGATGAGAACGCAGACGTCACCGGTGCAGACGCGCACGATGGAAAAGCATAAAGGCAAAGGCCCCGTCAAAATCATTTGTCCCGGAAAAGTGTATCGCCGCGACAACGATGACGCGACACATTCCCACCAGTTCATGCAGATTGAGGGTCTCGTCGTGGATCGCAAAATCAGCATGAGCGATCTGAAAGGCACGCTTGAATTGGTCGCCAAAAAAATGTTCGGCCAAGACCGTGAAATCAGGCTCCGTCCGAGCTTTTTCCCATTCACTGAACCTTCTGTCGAGGTGGATGTGACCTGCTTTAAGTGCGGCGGACAAGGCTGTTCCGTCTGCAAAAAAACGGGCTGGATCGAAATTCTCGGCGCCGGCATGATTCACCCGAACGTGCTGAAAATGGCCGGATTCAATCCTGAGGAATACCAGGGCTTTGCTTTCGGAATGGGTGTGGAACGTATCGCAATGCTGAAATACGGCATTGAAGATATCCGCCATTTCTATACCAATGATGTCAGATTCATTTCGCAGTTTAAACAGGCGTAAGAGGAGGATACACATGTTTGTTTCATATAAATGGTTAGAAGATTACGTTGACTTGCAGGGAATCGACCCGGCCGTGCTTGCAGAAAAAATTACGAGAGCCGGTATTGAAGTTGAGGGTATCGAGTATAAAGGGGAAGGCGTAAAAGGCGTTGTCATCGGACACGTGCTTGAGCGTGAACAGCACCCGAATGCCGACAAACTCAACAAATGCCTTGTCGATATCGGTGCGGAGGAACCCGTTCAGATTATCTGCGGCGCCCCGAATGTTGATAAAGGACAGAAGGTTGCCGTTGCAACAGTCGGTGCCGTTCTTCCCGGCAATTTCAAAATTAAAAAAGCCAAGCTGCGCGGCGAAGCGTCTCACGGCATGATCTGTTCTCTCCAGGAGCTCGGCATTGAAAGCAAGCTCGTGGCGAAAGAATATGCGGAAGGCATTTTCGTGTTTCCGAATGATGCTGAAACGGGAGCTGACGCAATGGCAGCCCTTCAGCTTGATGATGCGATTTTAGAATTGGGCTTAACGCCGAACCGCGCCGACGCAATGAACATGCTTGGTGTGGCTTATGAAGTTGCGGCTATTCTCGGCACCGAGGTAAAGCTTCCGGAGACTTCATATGAAAAAGCGGCAGAAAAAGCAGCGGACGCTGTTTCCGTCAAAATTGAAGATACGCAGGCCAATCCGCATTATGCCGCAAAAATCATTAAAAACGTCAAAATCGGCCCGTCTCCGCTTTGGATGCAGACGAAGCTGATGAATGCAGGCATCCGCCCGCACAATAATGTTGTGGACATCACAAACTTCGTCCTGCTTGAGTACGGCCAGCCGCTTCACGCTTTCGATTACGACCGGTTCGGTTCAAAAGAGGTCGTCGTCAGAAAAGCGGCGGAAAACGAAACCATCGTGACGCTGGATGAACAGGAGCGCAAGCTGTCAAGCAGCCATTTGGTCATCACGAACGGAGAAAAAGCGCAAGCCGTTGCGGGAGTCATGGGCGGAGCAGAATCTGAAGTCCGTGAAGACACCACCGCGATTTTACTGGAAGCCGCTTATTTCGACGGACAGACCGTCCGCAAAGCGTCGAGAGACCTCGGGCTGAGAAGCGAAGCGAGCGCCAGATATGAAAAAGGCATTGACCCGGCACGCGTTCTGCTGGCGGCTGAACGGGCCTGCAGCCTCATTCAGGCGTATGCCGGCGGAGAAGTGCTCTCAGGCACGGTCGAAGAAAACCATCTGGAAATCGAAGCGAACAACATTCATGTATCTGTTGACAAAGTGAACGCCGTGCTCGGCATGACAATCACTAAAGAAGAAATCATCAGCATTTACAAGCGCCTCGGTTTTGCAGTCGGTGAAGCAAAAGATGTTCTGGTCGTAACGGTGCCGTCACGCCGCGGAGATATTAAAATCGAAGAGGACCTGATTGAAGAAGCGGCAAGACTGTACGGGTATGACAATATTCCGTCCACGCTTCCGGAAACGGCCGGCACGACAGGCGGCTTGACACCGTATCAGGCAAAACGCCGGAAAGTGAGACGTTTCCTTGAAGGAGCGGGTCTTTCACAAGCGACCACATATTCATTGACGAATGATAAAAAAGCGGCCGCTTTTGCGATCGAAAAATCATTCAATACGATGCTTGCTCTGCCGATGAGCGAAGAAAGAAGCATTCTCAGACACAGCCTCGTGCCGAATCTGCTTGAAGCCGTTTCATACAATCTGGCCAGACAGACTGATTCCGTTGCTTTATACGAAACGGGTTCTGTATTTCTGACGAAGGAAGAAAACACAAAACCGGTTGAAAAAGAACGGGTTGCCGGAGCCGTAACCGGATTATGGCGCAAAAACCTATGGCAGGGTGAGAAAAAACCGGTTGATTTCTTCGTCGTCAAAGGAATCGTTGAAGGCCTGCTGCATCAATTGAATGTGTCAGACCGGATTGAATTTGTCCAGTCAGAACGCAAAAACATGCATCCCGGCCGGACCGCAAACATTCTTTTGAACGGCTCACTTGCCGGATTTATCGGACAGGTGCACCCGGCAATGGAAAAAGAGCTGGATATCAAAGAAACGTATGTGTTCGAGCTTGATCTGCACGCGCTTCTGACTGAGAAAACAGAACCTGTCGTGTACACGGCGATTCCGAAGTACCCGTCCGTCACACGCGACATTGCGCTTGTTGCAGATAAAACCGTCACAAGCGGACAGCTCGAGGCCGTGATCAAAGAAGCCGGCGGCGCCCTATTGAAAGAAGTCACCGTATTTGATGTGTACGAAGGTGAGCATATGGAAGAGGGCAAAAAATCCGTCGCCTTCTCGCTTCAATATGTCAACCCTGAACAAACCTTGACAGAAGAAGAAGTGACAAAAGTCCACGAAAACGTGCTGAAAGCGCTGGAAGAAACGTATCAGGCCGTATTAAGAGGATAAAGAAAAAGCTTGCAGATCACTCTGCAAGCTTTTTTGTTATGACCTTTTCCGTTCTGCAAGGCGTTTTGCTTTTTGCGTATTGGCAAAATGCAGTTTAGTGAACGTCCTGAGCGCATCTTCTCCTTTATTGATGATCAGCTTGGCGGCAGCTTCATCGACGTGCGGCCCCGCGCCTTTCGGAATCGTCATCCCGGCTTCCCGGGAAAGCTTATCCATTTCAATTAAGAAAGAATACCGCGCGATGATAGAGGCTGCGGCGACGGAAAGATGTATGCCTTCCGCCTTCGTGCTGAAAAACGTTTTTTCTTTTACGATATCCCGCCCGGAAAGATGCTTAAAATAAATGCCGGGCTCTGCAAATTGGTCAATCAGAATCGCTTCCGGTTTGACGCCGTTCATTTTCCTCAGCAGATTGGAAATCGCCTGATTATGAAGGAGCGCCTTCATTTTCCCCTGGCTCATGCCTTTTTCCTGCATCTGATTGTATTTTTCATTTTTTAACACAAGCAGGCTGTAAGGAATGGTTTTAATTAACAGTTTGGCGATTTCAATAATCTGCGGATCTTTTAAATCTTTCGAATCCTTCACGCCCAGTTCTTTCATTAAAGAAAGCTTTGTTTTGTCGGCATAGGCGCAGGCAACCGTTATCGGTCCGAAGTAATCGCCTGTTCCGACCTCATCTGAGCCGATTACCGACATGGACGCAATGCCCGCCGGGGGAGCGTAGAGCGGGTCGGCCGCTTTTTTGACGGTTTTCTTTGCTTTCGGCGCCTCAGTCGTTCCCCAGCGGGCCGCTTCTGTGCCGGCGTTTTTTCCTTGAAAGAGAACCTTGCCCGAACGGTAGGCTGTAATGGTACAGCCCGGCGGCTTAGCCTGGAAGACGGCGCCCTGCGGAACGGCCGGAGTAAGGGAGCCGGCATAGGATTGTTTCATTTGTTCTATAGCGGAAGCGGATACTTTTATAACAGAATGGGACACGATATAATCTCCTTTTTTGGCACTTTTCACTGTATATACCAGTGTATCATAACAGCCTGAGGCTCGTCTTTCCATTCAATCGATAATCGTGGTATGATAGGAACTAGGATTCTCGCGGAATGGAGGAGAAACGTTGTCTGACGGCAAAAAAACCAAAACGACAGTAAACATTTACGGCCAGCACTTCACCATTATCGGGGAAGAAAGCAAAGCGCACATGCGCCATGTGGCCGGAATGGTTGATGATAAAATGAGAGAAATCAATGAGAAAAATCCATATCTTGATATAAATAAGCTCGCTGTTTTGACTGCGGTCAATGTCGTGCATGATTATATGAAACTGCAAGAAAAATATGAATTACTGGAGCGGCAGCTTAAAGAAAAGGAATGAACACCATATGATAGATATCATCATCTTAGTTTTGCTCTTGATGGGCACATTGCTTGGATTGAAAAGAGGATTTATCCTCCAATTTATATATTTAACGAGTTTCATCCTCTCGATTGCGTTTGCGGCGCTTTTTTACAAAAATCTGGCCCCGCATTTAAGTTTTATACCCGCGCCTGATTTTTCCGGCGGGCAGACGGCTCTTTCTTTTATTAAAGGAAACGTAGAGACGGCTTATTACAACGCGATCGCGTTTGTCATTTTGTTTATCATTGCAAAGATTCTGCTTCGGATTATCGGAGCGGCGCTTAATATCATCGCAAGCATTCCGGTCATTAAACAGATCAACAAACTGCTTGGCGGGGTGCTCGGATTTCTGGAAGTCTATTTATTTGCGTTTATCCTGTTATACGTCGCATCCGTACTGCCGGTAAGCGCGCTTCAGGATATGCTCGCACAATCGACGCTTGCAAATATCATCACGCATCATACGCCGTATCTGTCTGGGCTCCTGCAAGAACTGTGGGCCCAGTACGGGGCATAAAAAACTTCTCTTGACCGGAGAAGTTTTTTTCAAGCTCTGCGTCAGTTGTGCCGGAGAAGAAAAATTTGTATGATGAAAAGCAGGAAACGACTGGGGGTTAACAGTATGCATAAAAAAGATATCATCAGGCTGCTTGAAACGATTGCGGTCTATATGGAACTGAAAGGGGACAACCCGTTTAAAATATCAGCCTTCCGAAAAGCGGCAGCGGCGCTTGAGCAGGATGACCGCAGCCTGTCGGAAATCGACGACATGATGTCTTTATCCGGAATCGGAAAAGGCACCTACGGCGTCATTCGTGAATATATGCAGGAAGGTGTGTCCAGCACGCTTCTCCAATTGCAGAAAGAAGTCCCGGAAGGCTTGGTTCCTCTTTTGAAGCTTCCGGGCCTAGGCGGCAAAAAAATCGCCAAACTGTATCAGGAGCTTGGCGTTCATGACGCGGAATCGCTGAAAGAAGCATGCGAGCAGCAAAAGGTGCAAGGGCTCGCCGGTTTCGGAAAAAAAACGGAGGAGAAAATCCTTCAGGCTCTCGGAGAAGCTGGAAAACAGCCGGAACGTTTTCCGATCGGCTATGCGCTCGGCATTGCTTCAGTAATTGAAGAACATTTGGACCGGCTGACGGATATTCAGAAATATTCCCGGGCCGGCAGTCTCAGAAGAGCGCGGGAGACTGTTAAAGATCTCGATTACATTATCGCTACAGATCATCCGGAGGCTGTCAGAGATCAGCTTCTGTCCCTGCCGAACGTAAAAGACGTGATAGCGAGCGGGGATACAAAGGTATCAGTTATCCTGACCTTTGAATATGAGACGAGTGTGGATTTCCGGCTTGTGACAGAGGAGCAGTTTGCGACCACACTGCACCATTTTACCGGCTCGAAAGATCACAACATTAAGATGCGCCAGCTGGCGAAAGAGCGCGGCGAACGGATCAGCGAATACGGAGTAGAAACCATAGAAACGGGAGAAGTCAAAACGTTTCCGAGTGAAGAAGCCTTTTACGCCCACTTCGGTCTGCCGTTTATTCCTCCGGAGCTCAGAGAAAGCGGGCAGGAGGTCGACACGTACCGGGAAGAAACGGACCTTGTGGAGCAAAAAGCGATAAAAGGCGATCTCCACATGCACTCAGCCTGGAGTGACGGCGCTTTTTCCATCAGGGAAATGGCAGAAGCGTGTATGGCAAAAGGCTATCAGTACATGGCGATCACCGACCATTCCCAATATTTAAAGGTGGCCAATGGGTTAACGGCCGAACGGCTCAGAAAACAAGCGGAAGAAATTGACGCGTTAAACGCTGAGTTTGAAAACTTTCATATTTTTAAAGGCGTAGAAATGGACATTCTTCCCGACGGTTCGCTTGATTATGATGACAGTGTTTTGTCTGAAATGGATCTTGTCATCGCATCCATTCATTCAAGCTTCAGCCAGCCGGAGCATGTCATTATGAAACGGCTGGAACAGGCGCTGACGAATAAGCACGTGGACATTATCGCCCACCCGACGGGCCGCCTGATCGGCAGACGGGCCGGCTATGAAGTCGACATCGACATGCTGATTGAGCTCGCAGCCAAAACAAATACGGCGCTTGAGCTGAATGCAAACCCTGCGCGTCTCGATTTACGGACTGAGCATCTGATCAAAGCAAACGAAAAAGGCGTGACTTTGGTCATTAATACGGATGCCCATAATATAGAAATGCTCGATGACATGAAAACGGGCGTGACCGCTGCGCGCAAAGGCTGGACTGAAACAAAGCATGTGTTAAACGCCCGGCCGTTACATGAGGTCAAAGCATTTCTGACGCGCAATGATTAAGTAAGGAGGACCATAAAACCGTGCAGCAAAAAGTGTTATCATCACTTGAATTTCATAAAGTAAAAGAACAGATTACCGCACATGCCGCCTCATCGCTCGGCCGGGAAAAGCTTCTGCAGCTGAAGCCTTTGACGGATCTCGCCGACATCCAAAAACAGCTGGATGAAGTCGAAGAAGCATCCGCGGTCATGCGCTTAAGAGGCCATGCCCCGTTCGGCGGGCTGACCGATATAAGATCGGCTTTGCGGCGGGCGGAAATCGGCAGTGTGCTGACTCCGGCGGAATTTACCGAATTGTCCGGGCTGCTGTATGCCGTTAAACAAATGAAGCACTTTATCAGCCAAATGACAGATGACGGCGTCAGCATTCCGCTGATACAGGCCCATGCAGAAGAACTGATTACATTGGGCGATTTGGAAAGGGAGATTAACTCCTGCATTGACGATCACGGCGAAGTGCTTGATCATGCATCCCCCGCCCTAAGAGGAATCCGGACGCAGCTCAGGACGCTTGAATCAAGAGTGAGAGACCGTCTTGAATCGATGCTGCGTTCATCTTCCGCTTCAAAAATGCTGTCTGACACCATCGTTACGATTCGGAATGACCGCTTTGTCATTCCGGTCAAACAGGAATACAGATCAAGCTACGGCGGAATTGTCCACGATACATCTTCATCCGGTGCGACGCTTTTTATTGAACCGCAGGCGATCGTAGATATGAACAACTCGCTTCAGCAGGCGAAGGTAAAAGAAAAACAGGAAATCGAACGGATTCTCCGGATGCTGACGGAGCATACGGCTGAACACACACATGAAATCGCTAAAAATGTAGAAGTACTGCAGACATTGGATTTCATTTTCGCCAAAGCGAGATACGCAAAAGCAATGAAGGCGACAAAACCATTCATGAACGGAGACGGCTTTATCCGTCTCAAAAAAGCGCGCCATCCGCTGCTGCCCCAAGATCAAGTCGTTGCCAACGATATTGAACTGGGCGGAGATTATTCAACGATCGTCATCACGGGACCGAATACGGGTGGTAAAACCGTTACGTTAAAAACACTCGGGCTGCTGACGATAATGGCGCAGGCAGGATTGCACATACCGGCTGATGAGGGATCGGAAGCCGCCGTATTTGACAATGTGTTTGCCGATATCGGAGATGAACAGTCGATCGAACAAAATCTGAGTACGTTCTCATCCCACATGGTCAATATCGTCAGTATTTTAAAAGAAGTGTCTGAAAACAGCCTTGTGCTGTTTGATGAACTCGGTGCCGGAACAGACCCGCAGGAAGGGGCGGCGCTTGCCATGAGCATTCTTGACGAAGTCCACCGGACAAACGCCAGAGTGCTTGCGACAACCCATTATCCGGAACTGAAAGCATACGGATATAACCGGCAAGGCGTCATGAACGCCAGCGTTGAATTTGACATTGAAACACTTTCGCCTACCTATAAGCTCCTGATCGGAGTACCTGGCCGAAGCAACGCATTTGAAATTTCAAGACGCCTCGGCCTGCCGGAGCATATCATCGGCCAGGCGAAGTCAGAAATGACCGCCGAACACAACGAAGTCGATCTGATGATCGCATCGCTTGAAAAAAGCAAAAAAAGAGCGGATGAAGAGCTTTCTGAAACCGAATCAATCAGAAAAGAAGCAGAAAAACTGCATAAAGAGCTTCAGCAGCAAATCATTGAGCTGAACGCCCAAAAAGATAAAATGATGGAAGAAGCCGAACAAAAAGCGGCGGAAAAACTGGAAGCCGCCGCAAATGAAGCCGAACAAATCATCCGCGAGCTCCGGTCCATCAAGCAAGAACACAGATCCTTTAAGGAACACGAGCTGATTGATGCCAAAAAACGTCTCGGAGACGCGATGCCGGCTTTTGAAAAATCAAAGCAGCCGGAAAGAAAAACAGAGAAAAAACGCGAGCTGAAGCCGGGCGACGAAGTAAAGGTGCTCACATTCGGACAAAAAGGGGCGCTGCTTGAAAAAACCGGCGAGAAAGAATGGAACGTCCAAATCGGCATCCTCAAAATGAAGGTGAAGGAAAAAGATCTCGAGTTTCTCAAATCGGCTCCTGAACCGAAAAAAGAAAAAGCAATCACCGCCGTAAAAGGGAAGGATTATCACGTATCCCTTGAACTTGACCTCAGGGGAGAGCGTTACGAAAATGCCCTCAGCCGCGTCGAAAAATATTTAGATGACGCGGTGCTTGCCGGCTACCCGAGAGTGTCCATCATTCACGGAAAAGGCACGGGCGCCCTCAGAAAAGGGGTGCAGGATCTTCTGAAAAACCACCGCAGCGTGAAAAGCGCGCGGTTCGGGGAAGCGGGAGAAGGAGGATCAGGCGTAACGATTGTCGAACTAAAATAAAAAGGGAGAAAACGTCATGAATGCTTTTTGGGAAAATGAGCTTGTTGAAATCGCGGCTTATTACAGTGTGGCCGTCTTGTGTCTCGTCATTTTTCTGACCGTGTTTGAATTGGTGACATCCTATAAAAACTGGGTGGAAATCCAAAAAGGCAATCTTGCGGTGGCAATGGCGACCGGAGGGAAAATTCTCGGTATCGCGAATGTCTTTCAGCACAGCATCGCCCAGCATAATTCGCTTTTGCAAATGATCGGCTGGGGCGTATACGGATTTATTATGCTTTTAATCAGCTATTTTATCTTTGAATTTCTGACGCCCCGGTTTAAAATTGATAAAGAAATTGAAAAAGATAACAGAGCTGTCGGCTTTATTTCATTTGTCATCTCAGTCGGCCTGTCATTTGTGGTGGCCGCCGGGATTTAAGGGGACGGGGAAAAATGGAGAAGCTTGCGAAAGTGCTGCTGTCGGCAGCGGGAATTTTTCTGTTCATCGGACTTATTTATCTGGTCATGACATCTTAATACTGAAAAAGGGCTGCCGAATTGAAATCGGCAGTCTTTTTTATTGAGAATACCAGTTTATGCTCATCGTATCAGAGCAAATGACGGCTTCCCAATTCATGGCGCGGATAACAGACAGCATGTCTTGATCCTCCATGAGAAAGAGTGTTGTGAAAGAATCGTACACACTCATAAAAGCAGCGCGCCGCTTTACCTCGGCAATCATCATGTCAGCCTGCAGCAGTCCGCATACATCCGAAGGCGACATTTGCTTGAGCGAAAATAGGCCTTCCGCTTCGATCGGCTCATAAAAAGTGCAGCGCTCAATGCCTTTTGAACGAAACACGTCCAAGAGTCCCGGTATCAAAAATGGCGAAGTGACATCATCGCTCGGCAAGTACAGATCGGGATGATGAAGCCGATTTAACAGCTCGGCGGATTCAGGATGTGCATATTCATCCCGCAGTGCCATGACAGCGGTCATAAGGAGAAGCGCCATCTCTTTTTCAGAGCGCAGTCCGCAAATGGTCATGGCGGTTTTCCAGGAAACGGGTCTGCCCGTTGCGATGATCTCCTCATCACTCGGATAGATATGCTCAAAAGGCCGCTTGCGCTTTTGCGCTTCCCACCCATCCGGCATTCGGACAAAGGGATGAAGCAAAAAGGCGGCTGAAGTAAACGGCTTCGGCAGCTGGCGCAGGATAGGAACTCCCTCTTCAAAATGCAGTGTTTCCAGCAAACTCAACACCTCCTGAACTCGAAAATCACATGAAACGCTTTCCAATTCCAATCAGCCTTCTGCTATAATAATAGCGTATAGGAAAACAGAAGGGAGAGGTTTTATGCAGTCTGAAAAGCCATGGCTTTCTCAATATCCCGAAGAGATTCCGCATGAGCTTGAATTTACCGGTCAAACCCTGCCATCCAATCTGACAAACTCCGCAGCTCAATTCCCGAACCATACCGCCATTTATTTTCTCGGAAAAAAACTCACATTCCAAGACGTTCTCACAGATTCATTAAAGCTAGCCGCTTTTTTACGCAAAACAGGCCTGAAAAAAGGCGACAGAGCCGCCATTATGCTGCCCAATTGTCCGCAGTCGGTCATCGCATTTTACGGCGTATTGTTCGCCGGGGGCATAGTCGTTCAGACCAATCCTCTCTACACGGAACACGAGCTTGAGTATCAGCTGCAAGACAGTTCGCCGCGCGTGATCATCACCCTCGATATGCTGTTTCCGAAGGTGATAAAAATGAAAACGTTGTCAATCGTTGAACGCATTATTACAACCAGTATCAAAGACTTTTTGCCGTTTCCGAAAAATATGCTTTATACACTCACGCAAAAAAAACAAGTGCATATCGATTACGACGGACATGAACAGATTCACAGCTTAGCGGACATTTTAAAAAATGAAAAAGCGGAGAAGGCGGAGGAATTTGATATTGATCCTGAGCATGACATCGCCGTGCTTCAATACACGGGCGGAACAACCGGCTATCCGAAAGGCGTCATGCTCACGCACAAAAACATTCAGGCCAATACAGAGATGGGCGCCGCCTGGATGTACAAAATGAAAAAGGGAGCCGAAAAAGTGCTCGGCATCGTCCCTTTTTTTCATGTGTACGGATTAACCGCCGTGCTGAATTTTTCCATCATGCAGGGGTGTGAAATGATTCTGCTTCCTAAATTCAATCCTTTGGATACCTTGAAAACAATCGACAGGCAAAAGCCGACAGTTTTTCCGGGAGCTCCGACGATTTACATCGGGCTTTTGCATCATCCGGAACTGAATCAATATGATTTGTCCTCCATAAAAAGCTGTCCGAGCGGTTCAGCGGCGCTCCCGGTCGAAGTCAAACAGAAATTTGAAAAAGTGACCGGCGGAAAGCTTGTGGAAGGCTACGGATTATCCGAAGCATCACCGGTGACCCATTCAAATTTCATCTGGGGAAAAAATAAGCCCGGCAGTATCGGCTGTCCCTGGCCCAATACCGACGCCGGAATCTATTCAGAAGAAAAACGCGGGCTTGCGGAGCCGTATGAACACGGCGAGCTGATCATAAAAGGCCCGCAGGTTATGAAAGGCTATTGGAACAAGCAGGAGGAGACGGCCCGTGTCATCAGAGACGGCTGGCTGTTTACCGGAGATATGGGGTATATGGATGAGGAAGGATTTTTCTACATCGCCGACAGGAAAAAAGACATCATCATTGCCGGGGGATACAACATTTACCCTCGTGAGGTGGAAGAGGCGCTGTATGAGCATGAAGCCGTTCAGGAAATCGTCGTAGCGGGAGTGCCTGATTCCTATAGAGGGGAGACGGTGAAAGCATTTGTCGTTTTGAAAAAAGGCGCCGAAGCGGATGCCGATGAGCTTGATGCGTTTGCAAGAGAGCGGCTTGCGCCGTACAAAGTCCCGAAGCTGTACGAATTCAGAAAAGAGCTTCCGAAAACGGCCGTCGGAAAGATATTAAGAAGGCGTCTGGTCGAAGAGGAAGATGCTTCCCATGAAAACAAGGTGCCTTAAAAGAAAAACTTGACAAAATCGGGAATCCTTTTTATCATGAAGTTATGAATGAATAGTCATTCATTTATTGAAGGAAGGAACGATGACATTGAACCAAAAACGGCCAAAGTATATGCAGATCATTGATGCAGCAGTAGAAGTCATAGCGGAAAACGGCTATCACCAATCACAGGTGTCCAAAATCGCCAAGCAGGCCGGCGTTGCGGACGGCACCATCTATTTATATTTCAAAAACAAAGAGGATATACTCATTTCTCTTTTTAAAGAAAAGATGGGCCAGTTCATTGAACGCATGGAAGAAGAAGTGAAAGAAAAAACGACGGCAAAAGAAAAACTCGCTCTCGTCATTAAGCAGCACTTCACACTGCTCGGCAATGACCGCCACCTCGCGATTGTGACCCAGCTTGAGCTCAGACAGTCGAATATCAAGCTGCGCCTGAAAATCAATGATATTTTAAAAGGTTATTTAAACATGCTGGACACCATTTTGACCGAAGGAATCGAGTCGGGCGAATGGAAAGACAATCTCGACGTCCGCCTCGCCCGGCAGATGATATTCGGGACGATAGATGAAACAGTGACAACATGGGTGATGAACGATCAGAAATATGATCTTCCGGATTTGTCAGACAAGGTATTGGAACTGTTGGTGTCAGGGATTCATCAAAATTAAAGGGGGTTGACGGATGAACAGCCTTTCAGTGGCGGTTGAACAATCTGTCGCGGTGATCACCATCAATCATCAGCCGGCCAACGCGCTGTCCGGTGCGGTTTTAGCTGAATTATCCGGTCTGTTCGACCGGTATGAAACAGATGACAGCGTCAGAAGCATCATCATTCGCGGAGAGGGGAAATTTTTTTCGGCGGGCGCCGATATAAAGGAATTTACGTCGCTTGATGATCTTGAGCAGTCTTCTGCCATGGCGGATAAAGGCCAGCAGCTGATGGAAAGAATTGAAGGGTTTCCGAAGCCCGTTATCGCGGCGATTCACGGCGCTGCACTCGGCGGCGGTCTGGAGCTTGCCATGGCCTGCCATATCAGAATCGCCACATTGGATGCAAAGCTCGGCCTGCCCGAGCTGAATCTCGGCATTATTCCGGGCTTTGCCGGGACGCAGCGCCTGCCCCGGTACGTCGGCACGGCGAAAGCGCTTGAGATGATCGGCACTTCAGAACCTGTGACCGGAGAAGAAGCGCTCAGCCTCGGGCTTGTCACAATAGGCGCCGAAAATGAAGAGGAGCTGCTGGAAAAGGCGAAAACGCTAGCGGGCAAGTTTGCGGAAAAAAGCCCGCAGTCGATGGCTTCCCTGCTTGAGCTTCTTTATTCAAACAAAGTCTATTCTTATGACGGCGGCTTAAAGCTCGAAGCAAAGCGCTTTGGGGAAGCATTTGCATCAGAAGACGCAAAAGAAGGCATTCAGGCATTTCTAGAAAAAAGAAAGCCTCAATTCGGTGGGCGAAGATAAAGGGGATAAGAATATGAATCTATTTGTACTGATGAAACGGACGTTTGACACAGAAGAGAAAATCGTCATTGAAGCAGGAAAGATTCAGGAAGACGGAGCCGAGTTTATCATTAATCCGTATGATGAATACGCCATTGAAGAAGCGATTCAGCTGAAAGAAGAGCACGGCGGAACCGTTACCGCCGTAACCGTCGGCGGAGAAGATGCGGAGAAAGAACTGCGCACCGCTCTTGCGATGGGGTGCGACCAGGCGGTGTTAATCAATATTGAGGATGACCTGAGCGATCCCGACCAATACTCCATTTCCACGATCTTATATCACTATTTCAAGGACCGGGAATATGATCTGATTCTCGGCGGAAATGTCGCGATCGACGGCGGTTCCGGCCAAGTGGCGCCAAGGCTTGCCGAGCTGTTGAACATTCCTTGCGTCACAACGATTACAAAACTGACAATCAGCGGCGATGAAGCTGTGGCAGAGAAAGACAACGAAGGGGATACCGAAGTCATTAAAACCTCACTTCCTTTAGTCATCACGGCACAGCAAGGCTTAAACGAGCCGCGCTATCCGTCACTTCCGGGCATTATGAAGGCGAAGAAAAAACCGCTGGAAGAGCTTGAGCTCGATGACCTCGGCATTGATGAAGATGATGCTGCCCCGAGGCTCAAAACGATCGAACGTTTTCTCCCGCCGCAAAAAGAAGCGGGCAAACTGATCGAAGGAGAAGCCGCTGAGCAGGCGAAGGAGCTTGTCTCACTGCTGAGAAAAGAAGCCAAAGTCGTATAAACCGATATTAAAGAAACTGGGGGATGTCAGAATGGGAAAAAAAGTGATCGTACTCGGAGAAATTCGTGACGGCGCCTTACGGAACGTCACCTTTGAAGCCATAGCCGCAGGCAAAACCATTTCCGGCGGAGGAGATGTCATCGGCGTGCTGTTGGGAAAAGGCGCGGCTGATGCAGCATCAGAACTCATTCAGTACGGCGCCGATAAAGTATTTACGGCCGATGCAGCGGGACTTTCTCAGTATACGGCGGACGGATATGCCGCGGTTCTCGGGGATCTGATCGAAAATGAAAAGCCCGATGCGGTTATTTTCGGCCATACTTCTATGGGAAAAGATTTGTCACCGAAGCTTGCGGCACGGTTTGAAACGGGATTGATTTCAGACAGCACGGATGTAAGCGTTACCGGAGACAACATCGTATTTACAAGACCGATCTATTCCGGCAAAGCCTTTGAACAGGTGATTTCAACCGATCCTTTCATCTTGGCGACAATCCGTCCGAATAACATTCAGGCATTAGAAAGAGATGCAAGCCGCACGGGTGATATTGAAGAGCTTGCGGTCCCGCCGGCAGATTTGCGGACGGTCATTGAAGAAGTAGTTAAAAAAACAGCGGACGGCGTGGATTTATCAGAAGCGAAAATCATCGTTGCGGGCGGCCGCGGGGTAAAAAGTAAAGATGGGTTTGAACCGTTAAAAGAACTTGCCGAAGTGCTGGGAGCAGCGGTGGGCGCTTCGCGCGGCGCGTGTGACGCGGATTATTGCGACTATTCTCTTCAAATCGGCCAAACGGGGAAAGTCGTTACACCGGATTTGTATATTGCCTGCGGGATTTCCGGAGCGATTCAGCACTTGGCGGGGATGTCAAACAGTAAAGTGATCGTTGCCATCAACAAAGACCCGGAAGCGGAAATATTCAAAATAGCGGACTACGGAATTGTCGGCGATTTGTTCGAAGTGGTTCCGCTCCTGACTCAGGAATTTAAAAAGGCCAATATTCATTCATAATCAAAACCCTCTGGCTTCATTTGTCAGAGGGTTTTGGTTTGTGATGATTGGTTCGCACAAATTATGCATTGGCAAAATAACAGATTGACATGTACGAACCAATATAATAAGCTTTCTGTAAAGCGCTTACAATATTATCCTTTCAGCATACATCCCAGATACATAGATTGGCTGTAGTGCTTTCATTCTTATTAAGGGAAAGGAATGATCAAGTATGTCTCACAATACGGCAGTCATTCAAACGGATATCACACGGGGAACCATTAACAAAAACATATACGGACATTTCGCGGAACACTTAGGAAGAGGCATATATGAGGGCATCTGGGTCGGAAAAGATTCCGATATTCCGAATACCGGCGGAATCAGGACGGATGTCGCCTCCGCCCTCAAACAGCTCCAGATTCCCGTTCTCAGATGGCCCGGCGGCTGTTTTGCTGATGAATATCATTGGGCAAACGGCGTAGGGGAACGAAAAACCATGCTGAATACCCATTGGGGCGGAACGATTGATTCAAACGAATTCGGCACGCATGAATTTATGATGCTTTGTGAACTGCTCGGCTGCGAACCGTACATCGCCGGAAACGTCGGCAGCGGAACGGTTAAGGAAATGGCTGATTGGATTGAATACATGACGTTTGAAGCGGGCACGCCGATGTCCGACTGGAGAAAGGAAAACGGGCGGGAAAAACCGTGGAAGCTCAAATATTTCGGTATAGGAAATGAGAACTGGGGCTGCGGCGGAAACATGCATCCTGAGTATTATGCCGACCTTTACCGGAACTTTCAAACCTATGTCCGCAATTACAGCGGGAATGAAATCTATAAAATTGCCGGCGGTGCGAATGTCGATGATTACCGCTGGACAGAAACATTAATGAAAAAAGCCGCTGATCTCATGGACGGGCTGAGCCTGCATTATTACACAATACCGGGCGACTTCTGGAAGGGAAAAGGGTCAGCGACCGAATTTACGGAAGATGAATGGTTCATCACGATGAAAAAAGCGGCTCATATGGATGAATTGATTACAAGGCACAGCGCCATTATGGATCAGTACGATCCGGAAAAAAGAGTCGGTCTGATCATTGATGAATGGGGCACATGGCTTGATCCTGAGCCTGGCACGAATCCGGGCTTTTTGTATCAGCAAAATACGATCCGCGACGCGCTTGTCGCCGCCACACATTTTCACATTTTTCATCAGCACGCAGACCGTGTGCAGATGGCCAATATCGCGCAAACCGTCAACGTCCTTCAAGCAATGATCCTGACAGAAGGGAAAAATATGCTGCTGACGCCGACATATCATGTGTTTGATATGTTTAAGGTTCATCAGGACGCTTCTCTTTTGGCCGCAGAAACAAAAGCGGCCGAATACGAATGGAAAGACGGCCGGCTCCCGCAAGTCAGCATTTCGGCGTCCAAACAGAAAAACGGCGGCATACATATCAGCATTTGCAATATCGATCATTTGCACAAAGCTGACGTGAAGATTGAACTGCGGGGCATGAAAAAGACAGGGAAGCCTTCCGCGACGATTCTGCATGCTGAAAAAATGAATGCCCGCAATACATTCAGCAGCCCGGAAAACGTCAAACCGAAGCCGTTTTCCAGGTTTACGCAGAAGGGCGGAAACCTGGAGGCGGAGCTTCCTCCGATGGCGGTTGTATTAATCACGCTGCCGGCGGGTTCATCTTAAGTTTTGAACGCCTGCTGATCGGTTATCATACATTCTATAAATAAGATTATTTTCGGCGGGTTCGGGAGAAAATAATATAAGCATTAAATTAGCATGAACGAATGGGAGATGCTATACTAAAAATCATCATTTGACATTGGAGGAATAACAAATGGCTATCGTAAAAGCAACTGATCAATCGTTCTCAGCTGAAACAAGTGAAGGTGTCGTATTAGCTGATTTCTGGGCTCCTTGGTGCGGACCTTGTAAAATGATCGCGCCCGTTCTTGAAGAGCTTGATCAAGAAATGGGAGACAAACTGAAAATCGTCAAAATCGACGTGGATGAAAACCAAGAAACTGCCGGTAAATACGGCGTCATGAGCATCCCGACACTTCTTGTGTTAAAAGACGGAGAAGTGGTTGAAACATCTGTCGGCTTCAAACCGAAAGAAGCCCTTGAAGAGCTTGTAAACAAACATCTGTAAGCCGAAAGTTTCCGTTACGGCTACGGCAGGGCGATTCCTTTAAAAGGGATCGCCTTTTTTGATCTTCCAAAAGCTGAGAATGGAGAAAAACAAATGTTCGTGATACACTGAATGGACACAAGAAATGAATGTAAGGAAGGGTAACGTATGAATAAACAACTGAAAGAAAAGCTGGCCCTCCTTCCCGATCAGCCGGGCTGTTATTTAATGAAAGACCGTCAGAAAACAGTCATCTACGTGGGGAAAGCGAAAGTGCTGAAAAACAGGGTGAGATCCTATTTCACCGGTTCTCACGATGCAAAAACCCAAAGGCTTGTGACGGAGATTGAGGACTTTGAATATATCGTGACTTCCTCCAATCTTGAAGCGCTTATTTTGGAAATGAATCTGATTAAAAAATACGATCCGAAATACAATGTCATGCTGAAAGATGATAAAACCTATCCCTTTATTAAAATCACCCATGAACGCCATCCGCGGCTTATTGTCACCCGCAATGTCAAAAAAGACAAAGGGCGCTATTTCGGCCCGTACCCGAATGTACAGGCGGCGCGGGAAACGAAAAAACTGCTGGACCGCCTTTATCCGCTCAGGAAGTGCTCGAATCTTCCGGACCGTGTCTGTCTCTATTACCATCTCGGACAATGCCTCGCTCCATGTGTAAAGGATATTTCCGAGGAGACAAACCGCGAGCTTGTGGAAGACATCACCCGCTTTTTAAAGGGAGGGCATAACGAGGTCAAAAAAGAGCTTGAAGAGAAAATGGCAGAGGCGGCGGAAAAGCTTGAATTTGAACGGGCTAAAGAATTCCGCGATCAGCTTGCTTACATCGAATCGACGATGGAAAAGCAGAAAATGACCATGAATGACCTTCTGGACCGCGATGTGTTCGCTTATGCGTACGATAAAGGCTGGATGTGCGTCCAAGTCTTTTTCATACGCCAAGGAAAGCTGATCGAACGCGATGTCAGCATGTTTCCGATGTACCAGGAAGCGGATGAAGAATTTCTGACCTTCATCGGCCAGTTCTATTCGAAAAACAATCACTTTCTGCCTAAGGAAATTCTGGTACCTGACAGCGTTGACAGAGACATGATCAGCGAGCTTTTGGAAACCGCCGTGCATCAGCCGAAAAAAGGCCCGAAAAAAGAACTGCTTCTGCTTGCTCACAAAAACGCGAAAATCGCCCTGCGGGAAAAGTTCTCATTAATCGAGCGGGATGAGGAACGGTCAATCGGAGCAGCCGAACGGCTCGGCGAAGCATTGAACATTTACACGCCGCACCGGATTGAAGCGTTTGACAACTCCAATATTCAAGGCACAAACCCTGTATCGGCCATGATTGTCTTTATTGACGGAAAACCGAATAAAAAGGAATACCGCAAATATAAAATTAAAACCGTAACAGGGCCTGACGATTACGGATCAATGAGAGAAGTCGTCAGAAGAAGATATTCGAGGGTGCTCCGCGAAAATCTTCCGCTGCCGGATTTAATCATCATTGACGGCGGAAAAGGGCAGATTAACGCGGCGCGCGACGTGCTCGAGAATGAGCTCGGCCTTGATGTCCCGGTAGCGGGATTGGCGAAAGATGATAAACACCGAACATCCAACCTTCTGATCGGCGACCCGCTAGAACCGGTATTTCTGGAGCGGAACAGCCAGGAATTTTACCTGCTTCAGCGCATTCAGGATGAAGTTCACCGTTTTGCGATCAGCTTTCACAGACAGATCCGGGGAAAAAGCGCCTTTCAATCCGTATTGGATGATATCCCGGGGATCGGCGAAAAACGCAAAAAAATGCTCTTAAAGCATTTCGGTTCTGTCAAAAAGATGAAGGAAGCAAGTCTTGACGATATCAAAAAAGCCGGTGTGCCGGCTGCGGCCGCTCAGCTGCTGTTTGAAAAATTGAAAAAATAGTATTGTGCTTTTCTGAAAAGTCTGCTAGAATGTGAACTAATTTCATAAGATCGTGTTATATGGTGAAGATAGAGGTGCGAACTTCAATAGTATGCCTTTGGAGAATGATGGATTCTGCGAAAAAGGCTGAAAGGGGAGTTCGCCGAAGTGAAACACATCCCATCGGTGTGCTTTGCTGGCTTTGCATTAAATAAATGTAAAGCTGTCAAGAATTCATTTTCTTGGAGGGCTATCTCGTTGTTCATAATCAATCGTAATGATATGAAAAAGCAATGAGAGCTATTCCTCTCATTGCTTTTTTTATTGTGGACACAACGCTCTTTTCTCCTCACCCGCACGAACCAAAATGTAAAGGGTGGTCTAGTATGGGTCTTATCGTACAAAAATTCGGAGGCACTTCCGTCGGCTCTGCCGAAAAAATTCAAAATGCCGCAAATCGCGCCATTGCTGAAAAGAAAAAGGGCCATGACGTCGTTGTTGTCGTTTCGGCAATGGGAAAATCAACCGACGCGCTCGTCAATCTGGCGGCGGAAATTACATCTGAGCCAAGCAGACGCGAGATGGATATGCTTCTGTCTACGGGAGAGCAGGTCACGATTTCGCTTTTGGCCATGGCGCTTCAGGAAAAAGGATATGACGCCGTCTCTTATACGGGCTGGCAGGCGGGTGTCCGCACGGAGGCCGTCCACGGCAATGCGAGAATTACGGATATTGATATCACCGCAATTCAGGCGCAGCTTGCAGAAGGCAGGATTACAGTTGTCGCCGGTTTCCAGGGAGTTACCGAAGACGGCGGCATCACGACGCTCGGACGGGGCGGTTCCGATACGACGGCGGTCGCTCTTGCTGCAGCTTTAAAAGCGGATAAGTGCGACATTTACACGGACGTTCCGGGCGTGTTTACGACAGATCCGCGGTACGTCCGGTCAGCGAGAAAACTGGCGGGAATTTCTTATGATGAAATGCTGGAACTTGCAAATCTCGGAGCGGGTGTTCTTCATCCGCGGGCGGTTGAGTTCGCGAAAAACTATCAAGTGCCTTTGGAAGTGCGGTCAAGCACGGAACATGAAGCTGGAACATTAATTGAGGAGGAATCATCAATGGAGCAGAATTTAATCGTCAGAGGAATTGCATTTGAAGACCAGATTACAAGGGTGTCCGTCACGGGCCTTGCAAGCGGGCTGACAACACTTTCAACGATCTTCACCGCGCTGGCGAAACGAAACATCAACGTTGACATCATTATTCAGACACAAGCGGATAATGGGGAAGCAGACATTTCTTTCTCAGTGAAAACGGAAGATTCCGCGCAAACGGTCGCTGTGCTTGAAGAATATAAAAGCGCGCTGAACTATGAAAAAATCGAAACTGAAAGAAAGCTGGCGAAAGTATCCATTGTCGGATCAGGCATGGTCTCTAATCCCGGCGTCGCCGCGGACATGTTTGCCGTACTGGCGGAAAAAAATGTACAAGTCAAAATGGTCAGCACATCTGAAATAAAAGTATCAGCGGTTGTCAGTGACAATGATATGGTGAAAGCCGTCGAAGCGCTTCATGATGCGTTTGAGCTTTCTAAACAGCCGTCTGCCGTATAAACGGGCAGGCAAAAAGGCGGGACTTTTGAGTCACCGCCTTTTTTCAATTATACAGGGTCCTTCATATCCCATTTCACGGTCAGGACGACTTTATCCGCTCTCTTTTTGACCTGTTCATAAGATTCTGCAATCTGATCGTTCATCAATTGAATCTGTTCGGCTATAAAACCGGCTTCAAGCTGAAAGCACGGCTCTTTCTGGTGTTTGAGCCTGCTGGATACGAGCGGTCCTTCCAGCTCAAATTCCAGCTCTTGCTTTTTTGATCCTGTGTTTGTCAAAGTTCCCCAGCCGGCTTTTTCAAAAAAGGCGGGGATTTCTTCCCATGATTGAAGAGGAAATTTGCGGGCGAGGCGTTTCCCCGCCCAATACATCATGGATGAATGCTCCGGGCCGAGGATATCCGGAAGCACGATTTCCCGGATTAATTCGTAGCCGTATGCGCTGACGCCGAGTTCAGTTAAAGGTTCTAAAACTGCTTCATAATTATTCTTCATATTATGTATTCCCCTCTCTCCTTCGTTTATTATAGCTTAAACAGGGGGGAGGATTACAGGATGATCCTATAAAACACGTGAAAAAAAGTGAGAAAGGTATTGCAGGAAAATAAAATTTTCACGTCAAATAATCAATTCCGAAAATTATAATTTATGTACACGTTTTCTTGACGCCCTTTTGAGGGAGGAGTAAAATGAAATTGTCAATAAATTTTAATAAAGTGCTTACAATTGAAACGAAGTGGGGGCAGAGATTTTAGCACATTTCGCACTTAAATCAAACAGGGGGTAAAGTAATGTCTGGGAACAGAGAGTTTTATTTTCGAAGATTGCATTCCTTGCTCGGTGTGATTCCGGTCGGCATCTTTTTGATCCAGCATTTAGTCGTCAACCAATTTGCCGCAAGGGGAGCGGATGCGTTTAACAAGGCGGCCGGCTTTATGGACAGTCTGCCGTTCAGGTATGCATTAGAAATTTTTATTATTTTCTTACCTTTAATTTATCATGCGGTTTACGGTGTGTACATAGCATTTACTGCGAAAAACAACGCTGGCCGCTACAGCTATTTCAGAAACTGGATGTTTGTGCTTCAGCGTGTCACCGGTATTCTCACCCTTATTTTCGTCAGCTGGCATGTGTGGCAGACGCGGATTGCCGCACAGATGGGCGCTGAAGTCAACTTCGATATGATGGCGAATATTCTGAGCTCGCCGTTTATGCTCGGATTTTATATTGTAGGCGTTTTATCAGTCATTTTTCACTTTTCAAACGGCTTATGGTCTTTTGCGGTCACATGGGGGATCACGGTCACGCCGCGTTCTCAAAGAATTTCGACTTACGTGACGCTGATTATATTTTTAGCGCTTTCATACGTGGGTCTAAAAGCGATTTTTGCGTTTGTGTAAGAGAACTAGATTACTAGAGGGAGAGGGGCTATCATGAGTCAATCAAGCATTATCGTAGTCGGCGGGGGTCTTGCCGGCCTCATGGCGACAATTAAAGCAGCGGAATCAGGCACGGCCGTTAAATTGTTTTCCATCGTTCCGGTCAAACGCTCTCACTCGGTCTGCGCGCAGGGCGGGATAAACGGAGCTGTCAACACAAAAGGAGAAGGAGACTCTCCGTTTGAGCATTTTGATGACACGGTTTACGGAGGCGACTTTTTAGCAAACCAGCCGCCTGTAAAAGCGATGTGTGAAGCGGCGCCGTCCATTATCCACTTATTGGACCGCATGGGGGTTATGTTTAACAGAACGCCGGAAGGGCTCTTGGACTTCCGCCGTTTCGGGGGTACACAGCATCACAGAACCGCATACGCGGGAGCGACGACGGGTCAGCAACTTCTTTACGCACTGGACGAGCAGGTGCGCAGATATGAAGTGGCGGGTCTCGTCACAAAATACGAAGGCTGGGAATTCCTCGGCGCCGTTCTTGACGATGAGCGCACGTGCCGCGGTATCGTAGCCCAAAATCTGACCAATATGCAAATCGAGTCATTCCGTTCTGACGCCGTTATTATGGCGACAGGAGGACCCGGAATCGTATTCGGCAAATCAACAAACAGCATGATCAACACGGGATCTGCCGCATCAATCGTTTATCAGCAGGGCGCTTACTACGCTAACGGCGAATTTATTCAAATTCACCCGACAGCCATTCCCGGAGACGATAAACTGCGTCTGATGAGTGAATCGGCGCGCGGCGAGGGCGGAAGAGTCTGGACGTACAAAGACGGAAAACCTTGGTACTTCCTCGAGGAAAAATATCCGGCTTACGGAAACCTCGTGCCGCGGGATATTGCGACACGCGAAATCTTTGACGTGTGCGTGAACCAGAAGCTCGGCATCAATGGAGAAAACATGGTGTATCTCGATCTTTCGCACAAAGATCCGAAAGAGCTTGACGTTAAGCTTGGCGGCATTATCGAAATCTATGAAAAATTCATGGGAGATGACCCGCGCAAGCTTCCGATGAAAATTTTCCCTGCCGTTCACTATTCGATGGGCGGACTGTGGGTTGATTATGATCAGATGACAAGCATCCGCGGACTGTTCGCGGCGGGTGAATGTGATTATTCAATGCACGGAGGAAACCGTTTAGGGGCAAACTCTCTGCTTTCCGCCATCTACGGAGGAATGGTTGCCGGTCCGAATGCGGTGAAATATGTTGCCGGACTTGAAACATCGGCTGAAGATCTGTCTTCTTCATTATTTGATTCCTATGTGAAAAAAGAAGAAGAAAAATGGGCAGACATCATGAAGATGGACGGCGATGAAAATGCCTACGTACTTCACCGTGAACTCGGAGAATGGATGACGGCCAACGTAACGGTGGTCCGCCACAATGACAAGCTTTTGAAAACGGATGATAAAATCCAAGAGCTGATGGAACGCTTTAAGAAAATCAATATTAATGATACGACAAAATGGAGCAACCAAGGGGCGATGTTCACCCGCCAGTTCTCCAATATGCTTCAGCTTGCCAGAGTCATCACGCTCGGCGCATACAACCGAAATGAAAGCCGGGGAGCGCACTATAAACCGGATTTTCCTGAAAGAAATGACGATGAGTGGCTCAAAACGACAATGGCTAAACATGCCGGTCCGTTTGAAGCTCCGGAATTTGAATATCAGGATGTCGATGTATCACTGATTGCGCCCCGTAAACGCGACTACTCGAAGAAGAAGGTGGCGAAATAATCATGAGTGAGAAAAAGATACGGTTTATCATTACACGCCAGGATACGCCCGAAAGCGCGCCATACGATGAAGAATTTGAAATCAATTACCGCCCGAATCTGAACGTGATTTCCGCCCTGATGGAAATCCGCAGAAATCCCGTGAATGCAAAAGGTGAGAAAACAACTCCTGTCGCATGGGACATGAACTGTCTTGAGGAAGTATGCGGCGCCTGCTCCATGGTTATCAACGGCAGACCGCGCCAGTCATGTACGGCGCTGATTGATAAGCTGGAACAGCCGATCCGTCTGAAGCCGATGAAAACATTCCCGGTTGTCCGTGACCTTCAGGTTGACCGCAGCAGAATGTTTGATTCACTGAAAAAAGTGAAAGCATGGGTGCCGATTGACGGGACTTACGATTTGGGGCCGGGACCGAGAATGCCGGAAAAACGCCGCCAGTGGGCATATGAGTTGTCTAAATGCATGACCTGCGGCGTCTGCCTTGAAGCCTGCCCGAATGTCAACAGCAAATCGAAATTCATGGGGCCTGCCCCGATGTCGCAAGTGCGTCTGTTTAACGCCCACCCGACGGGCGCGATGAACAAGTCCGAACGTTTAGAAGCTTTAATGACAGACGGCGGTCTCGGAGATTGCGGGAATTCACAAAACTGTGTTCAATCCTGCCCGAAAGGCATTCCGCTCACGACTTCAATCGCTGCTTTGAACAGAGATACCAACTTACAAGCATTCCGCAATTTCTTCGGAAGCGACAGAGTATAAGATAAAGAAAAAGAGCCTCTTCCGCACGGGAGAGGTTTTTTTATAAGGAGCTGAAGGTGATGAAACAACCGCAATACATTGACATCCCGTTTGAAGAATGGAGACAGTCGTTTTCTTTCTTTACTGAAGTATCGGTTCGCTTTTCAGAAACGGATATGTTCGGCCATATGAATAATGTAACCCCTTTCATCTATTTTGAAGAAGCCCGGATCGCCTACTTTAAGCAGCGCGGCATGGCAGCGCAAAATGCGGAAACGATGACAGTCGTCGCAAGCCAGCAGTGTGACTATATGCGTCAGGTGATGCCGTATGAAAATCTGCGGATTTATGTCAAAGCAAGCTCTGTCGGAAATGCGTCCGTCACCCTTCATTACCTTGGAGAAAACGAGTCAGGCCTGCCGTGCTTTACCGGTTCCGTCGTTATGGTACAAGTATCAAAGACAAGCGGCAAAGCGGTCAGCTGGACGGAGCGGGAGAAAGGCATTCTGCTCGCCTGAACGGATAACTATTTCTTTAAGTGACGTCACCTCCGAAGCGGCTTTTACATATGATATCTTGACTATATAAACCCATTCGTTTCAGATTCGCTCTCACCTTAGCAAGGAGGGTTACAATACTTGAAGGAGAAAGATTTTCAATCAAAGCCGCTGCTGACCAAAAGAGAAAGAGAAGTATTCGAATTGCTCGTTCAAGACAAGACAACAAAAGAAATTGCAAGCGAGCTATTTATCAGTGAAAAAACTGTACGGAATCACATTTCAAATGCCATGCAGAAGTTAGGTGTGAAAGGGCGTTCGCAAGCTGTTGTCGAGCTTCTTAGAATGGGTGAGCTAGAGCTCTGATTCTTGCCGGTTTTCCTTCTTTACGAGAAGGAGCCGGTTATTTGTGTTGGCGCCCGGGGTGATAGGCATGCGATGAAAATCCCTGCTTTTCCTTTTTCTCCGTCAGTCTTGCATTTTCTTAAAAAAAGAAGGAAAATAGACACGGAGCGTGAATAGCCCAGAAAGATCCTTGAGTGAGGGATGGACAAATGACATCAAAATCTGTAGAGCATGTTGCGGATATCGAAAAATCACTCCGCCATATCGCTGCGATCATTAAACAAAAAGGACGAGAAATCCTTAACCAATATGCAATTACACCGCCGCAATTCGTAGGCCTTCAATGGCTTTATGAATTGGGGGATATGACAATAGGCGAATTATCAGGCAAAATGTATTTGGCTTGCAGCACGACGACGGATCTGATAGACCGCATGGAAAAAAATAAGCTTGTCGAACGGGTGAAAGACCCTGCTGACAGACGGGTCGTCAGAATTCATCTTCTCGCTGAAGGAGAGCGCATTATTCAGGAAGTGATTTTAAAAAGGCAGGCATATTTGCGGGATATGTTTGAGACATTTTCCGAAGAAGAAACAGCCGTCTTCGAAAAATCATTATTGAAACTGCAGCATGAAATGAAAAGAAAATGAGGCGATTTTGTTGGAACAGCCGATAGGAGTCATTGATTCCGGGGTTGGCGGGTTAACCGTTGCTAAGGAAATCATGAGACAGCTACCGAAGGAAAATATCATCTATGTGGGAGATACAAAACGCTGCCCGTACGGCCCGCGTCCTGAAGAAGAAGTTCTTCAATACACATGGGAAATGACCGATTACCTGCTGGAAAACCACCATATCAAAATGCTCGTGATCGCTTGTAATACGGCCACGGCCATTGCCTTGGAGGATATTCAGCGCAAAACGGATATTCCGGTTGTCGGCGTCATTCAGCCGGGTGCGAGAACGGCGATAAAGGTGACGAAAAACCAGCATATCGGCGTCATCGGCACGATAAATACCATTAAAAGCAGAGCGTATGAGCAGGCGCTGCTCGGATTAAATGCAGACCTTCAAGTCGAGAACACGGCTTGTCCGCTGCTGGTGCCGTTTGTGGAAAGCGGACGGTTTCTGCAGGAATCGGCGGAGGAAGCGGTCGAAGCATCGCTTGAGTCTTTAAAAGGTACAGCAATTGATACCTTGATTCTGGGATGTACGCATTATCCGATTTTGAAAGAACCGATTCAGGACTATATGGGAGATCATGTGAAAATCATTTCCTCCGGTGACGAGACGGCGAGAGAAGTGAGCACCATCTTGTCTTATAAAGGTTTGTTAAACCAATCGAATCGTGCACCGGAGTATCAGTTTCTTACAACGGGAGAGCGGAACGGCTTCGCAAAAATTGCCGAAGACTGGTTCGGCCATGAAATCGGCCATGTCGAGAGCATCTCCCTTCAAGAGCCGATCAGAAAATAAATCAAAAAAACCCGCTGTTTACGGCGGGTTTTTTTTGCGCATCCCGGTCTATTTCCCGGACAGGGCTCGTATACATCATAGTACAAACAGCCTTAGGAGGGAAAAGTATGCTGAAAAAAGGACCTGCAGTCATTGCTGCAACATGTCTTACTTCGGCTTTTGTATTATCAGGATGCGGTTTGTTTCAATCCGATAAAACAGCCGGGGAAATTGACCCGCCTCAAGACATTTCATATGTAAAGGGTGAAGCGGGGATACAGGCAAAATCAAAGCAATCAGAAAAAAACGGCACGTCTAAAGCCGACCAGCCGGCCAATACAGTCATGAGAGAGCTGTATCTGATTGATAAAAACGGCTATGTCGCAGCACAGACACTGCCTCTTCCGAACAGTGAGGGAACCGCAAAGCAGGCCCTTGAGTATTTGGTTCAGGGGGGGCCTGTCTCAGAAATCCTGCCGAACGGATTCAGAGCGGTGCTTCCTGCGGATACAACGGTAAATGTTGACATTAAAAAAGACGGTACCGCCGTCGCTGATTTTTCGAAGGAATTTAAAAACTATAAAAAAGAAGACGAACAAAAAATCCTGCAATCGATTACATGGACGCTTACCCAATTCAGCTCCATAGATAAAGTCAAAATCAGAATGAACGGGCATGAACTGAAAGAAATGCCTGTAGGCGGCACGCCGATTACGGGCGACTTAAGCAGAAAAGACGGAATTAATATTGAAACCGCCGGAGTGAATGATCTGACAGACACCCATCCGCTGACTGTATACTATCTGGCGGAAACAGAGACGAGCGAATATTACGTGCCTGTCACAAAGCGGATTGACAATTCGGAAACAAATGACATCACCGCTGCCGTTGAACAGCTTGCCGACGGGCCGGGCAAAGCAAGCGGGCTTTTGACGGACTTTAATAACGATGTTAAGCTGCTCAGCAAGCCGGAAGTAAAAGACGGCCGGGTTACACTTGACTTTAACAGCTCTATTTACGGAAGCGCCGATGAAAAAACAAAAATGGTATCATCGGGCGTGCTGGACAGCATCGTTCTCACATTAACCGAACAGCCGTCGATAAAAAGTGTTTCTATAAAAGTAAACGGAAAATCAGAACTGGTGAATGAAAAGGGTGAATCCCTTTCAAAACCCGTTTCGAGACCGTCACAAGTGAATACGGGTAGTTTTTAATTTGTGATTTTTGATATACTAGTAAAAAAGAGGTTAGCGTTCCGGGCTGCCTCTTTCTTTATTCACAATCCGGAACAAAAGGTTTATGTACATATAATCGGAGGTAAAATATGAGACACGACGGAAGACAGCACGATGAGCTGCGCCCTATCACATTTGATTTGGATTTTATCACTCACCCGGAGGGCTCTGTTTTAATTACAGCGGGAAATACAAAGGTTATTTGTAATGCATCTGTGGAAGACCGGGTGCCGCCATTTTTGCGCGGCGGAGGAAAAGGCTGGATCACAGCGGAATACAGCATGCTTCCCCGCGCCACGAATCAAAGAACGATAAGAGAATCTTCAAAAGGAAAGGTCTCCGGCAGAACGATGGAAATCCAGCGTCTGATCGGGCGTGCGCTTCGGGCTGTCGTTGATTTGGAAAAGCTCGGCGAACGGACGATCTGGATCGACTGTGACGTCATTCAGGCGGACGGCGGAACAAGAACGGCTTCCATTACCGGCGCCTTCTTGGCAATGGCTATTGCGGCCGGAAAACTCGTGAAAAGCGGCGTTATCAAAACTTCTCCCGTGACAGATTATCTTGCGGCCATTTCTGTCGGGATGGATAAAGAAGAGGGTCTGCTTTTGGATCTGAATTATGAAGAGGATTCAACGGCTGAAGTCGACATGAATATCATCATGACGGGAAGCGGACGTTTTGTAGAGCTTCAAGGGACGGGCGAAGAAGCCACATTCTCCCGTGAAGATTTAAACGGACTGTTAAGCCTTGCCGAAAAAGGAATCCAGACGCTTATTCAAAAGCAAAAAGAAGTGCTGGGAGAAACATTGCCTGAACTGAAATAAAGAAAGAGAGGCCTGATCAGCGTGAAAGAAGCTATTATTGCGACACACAATCCGGGAAAAGTAAAAGAATTTAAGGAAATACTCGAACCGAAAGGCTACAGCGTCTCTTCTTTGGCGGAAATCGGATTTACGGAAGAAATTGAGGAAACCGGGCATACCTTTGAAGAAAACGCCATCTTAAAAGCGGAAGCCGTGGCAAAAGCCATAAACAAAATGGTCATTGCAGACGACTCCGGTTTATCAGTGGACAACCTTGGAGGCAGACCGGGCGTTTATTCAGCCCGTTATGCCGGCGAAGCAAAAGATGATAAGGCGAATATGGACAAGGTGCTGTCAGAATTAAAAGGCATCGAAAAAGAGCAGCGTACGGCCCGTTTCCGCTGCGCCCTTGCCGTCAGCATGCCGGGCCAGGAAACAAAAACGGTTGAAGGTCATGTTGAAGGATATATAGCAGAAGAACCCAAAGGAGATAACGGGTTCGGCTATGATCCCATTTTTATTGTAAAGGATAAAGATAAAACAATGGCTCAGCTGACAAGCGCTGAGAAAAACAAAATCAGCCACAGGGCGGAGGCGCTCAAGAAACTGTCAAAGCTGCTTGACGCGTAAGGGGGAGCGTAATGCAATGAAAGTGCTGATAATAAGTGACAGTCACGGCCTCGAAGACGAATTGGAGACGATCTCAAAGCGGCACGAAGCCGAAGCGGATCTGATGATTCATTGCGGTGATTCAGAGCTTGATGCCGCACATCCCGCGCTTGTGCCGTATCACACGGTGAAAGGAAATTGCGACTTTGGCGGCGGGTTTCAGGAGGAGCTCCTGCTGGACGCCGGTTCAAAGAAAATCCTGGCCGTACACGGACATCTTCACGGCATTAAACAGTCACTTTTAACAGTTTTTTACCGGGCGGAAGAGCTTGGGGCGGATATCGTCTGCTTCGGCCACTCGCATATTGCCGGGAGTGAAGTGCTTCGGGGCAAGCTTTTGATTAACCCTGGCAGCATTCGCCTTCCGAGAGTCCGCAATGTGAAAAGCTATGCCATTCTTACTCTTACAGAAAGTGAAGGCACTGTGACGTTTTACGACGAAACGGGTCAGGAATTGAAGGACTTGGGGAGTACAATCAGCTTTTAACTTTTGATGGGGAAGATTTCTTTCTCCCCCATCAAAAGTTTCTAAAAAAATATTGACTTATGATATGAACCTGTATATAATAAATCTTGTCGCTGATACATAAAGCAAAACCTGTCCCAGTAGCTCAGCTGGATAGAGCAACGGCCTTCTAAGCCGTCGGTCGGGAGTTCGAATCTCTCCTGGGACGTACAGAAAAAGAGCTGGTGACATCAGAGTGAAAACTGATGACGCTGGCCTTTTTTATCGGATGACCATATTGTCAATTCGCTGACATCATGGTAAAATGATCAGCAGTACGATTTGATTTTCATGTCCCAGTAGCTCAGCCGGATAGAGCAACGGCCTTCTAAGCCGTCGGTCGGGAGTTCGAATCTCTCCTGGGACGTATAATAAAAAACCTCAAGCCCTGACAATGGGTTTGAGGTTTTTTTGTATTTGTTTTTTTTGTTTTATGAAATAAAAGTCCTGTATTTAATGAAAATTGTAAAGAAATTTTAATATAAATGAAACTTAATGAAATATTTACCGTAAGAAATATATGTATAAAGATACTTAAGGCGCCCTTGAGTGATAAAATATCTGATTTCTATTATTTATTTTGTTAATATTTGATAGAAAGACAGCGGGAGGAATTAGCTTTTGAAGTACGCATTTGCATATAAAAATGACAAGATAGAAACGATCTTTTGCGGAAAAGACGAGCTGTTTGAGGAACTGAAACAATTTTTAATGACTCAATGCGGTTTAATCATTGTTGAGGTTTCAAAGGCTGATTACGATACGGAGCAGGAAATAAATCAATGGAATGACCGTTATACATTGTAAGTAAGAAAAAACCGGCCGTGGGAGACCGGTTTTTATATCATCTGAATCCGCTCGGAGCGCTGAAGCCCCCGGCATGGCCGCTGAAACCGCCCCCGAGCGCGCCGGGATGGGACCCTGCGCCGAGGCTTCCGCCGACATCACTGAAGGTTTGACCGTAGTACCCGCTTGTATAAGGGTATGGGACGAATTGCTGCCCGGCGAATGACAGCGAGCTTTGCGGGGTCTGCTGTCCGTATCCGGATGGCGGAAATCCCTGCTGAAAAGAAGGGCCGCCCTGAAACGGAGCTGTATGCATCGGTGCCGGAGGATAATAAGACTGCGGCGGCAGAACCGGTAAAGGCGGAAATCCGGGTGGCAGGCCTTGCATGCCTGATAACATCTTATTCATGACATCACTCATTTCTTCACGAGATAAGAACAGTGTATGCGTATGTCTGTATAAAGAGCCTGTTCAATTCGAACGGAATATCTGACAAGCAGACCGGAAAGAACATGATAAATTGTGTAATAAAATGTGACATAATCGTATAAGAACGGAAAAATTTCATGTAATCTTGAGAGATTAACAAAAAAATGATAAAAACTTTTAACATTTACAGATCCCTTTGTACCAGTAATGAAAGCGTATACAAAGTAGATTGATTAATCTAAATTGTCTAATAATTATAAAAATGCTGTTGACACTGTCTGCAAACGGGCGTAATATGAGTTCAAACAAAAATAAATAAATGATTCACACTAAAAAGAAAAATCATAAAACACTGAAAAACAAACAAATGAGGGTTCTTTTTTTAAATAAAAGAGCCGCCATAATAAAAAGCGCAGAAGAGGATAAGTAGCTTTGCAGAAGTTTTTTACAGAGAGCCGGTAACGCTGAGAGCCGGCAAAAACAAAGCAAAGTGAACTCACCTCAGAGTGCCGGTCTGAAATGTGAAGAGTAGGACTCGGCCGAGTGAACGCAACGTTTACTCGTTATCAAAACGGATAGTAATTATCCATGAGACGGTCTTCATATGACCGTAAACAAGGGTGGTACCGCGGAAAGCAAAGCCTTTTCGCCCCTTTTGGCTATCGCATGAAATGCTTGGCTGAATGTGGGTGGGAAGGCTTTTTTATTTGCGTCAGCCGGCGCTGCGTTTTATGAATTTGATTTTAGAAGGGAACATTGAAAAGGAGGAACTGAAAATGGGCACAAATGTACAGGCGGATACTGCGTCTGCCGATTGTACAAAGACAATGAACGGGGCTCTGATGCTGATTGAATCATTAAAGAAAGAAAAAGTCGAAATGATCTTCGGATATCCGGGGGGAGCCGTTCTTCCGATTTACGATAAGCTTTATCAATCAGGATTGGTTCACATCCTGCCCCGGCACGAGCAAGGCGCGATTCATGCGGCCGAAGGGTATGCGAGAGTCTCAGGGAAGCCGGGGGTTGTCATCGCTACTTCAGGACCCGGAGCGACAAATTTAGTGACCGGTCTTGCGGACGCGATGATTGATTCACTGCCGCTCGTAGTGTTTACCGGCCAGGTGGCCACTTCAGTCATCGGCAGCGACGCTTTCCAGGAAGCCGACATTTTAGGAATTACGATGCCGATTACGAAACACAGCTATCAGGTCCGCCGTCCGGAAGATCTTCCCGGTGTGATCAAAGAGGCTTTCCATATCGCCACGACGGGAAGACCGGGTCCGGTATTAATTGATATTCCGAAGGATGTCGCAGCATTTGAAGGGGAATTCAGATATGATCATGAGATCAATCTTCCGGGTTATCAGCCGGTAAAAGAGCCTAACTATCTGCAGATCCGAAAGCTCGTAGAAGCAGTCAGCAGTGCGAAAAAGCCGGTTATTTTAGCCGGAGCGGGTGTTTTGCACGGTAAAGCTTCAGAAGATTTAAAAAATTATGCCGAACAGCAGCAAATACCGGTAGCCCACACGCTTCTCGGTCTGGGCGGTTTCCCGGCAGACCATCCTCTCTTTCTGGGAATGGCGGGAATGCACGGCACATACACAGCGAATATGGCGCTTTACCACTGTGACTTGCTGATCAGCATCGGAGCTCGGTTCGATGATCGTGTGACCGGAAATCTGAAGCATTTTGCAAAATCGGCCAAAGTGGCGCACATCGATATTGATCCGGCTGAAATCGGAAAAATTATCGAAACGCAGATCCCGGTGGTCGGCGACAGTAAAATCGTCCTTCAGGAACTATTGAAGCAAAACGGAAAACAGGGACAGTCAGATGAATGGAAACAGCAGCTTTCCGAGTGGAAAGAAGAATATCCGCTCTGGTATACAGACGACAGTGAAGAGGGCTTAAAACCCCAAAAGCTGATTGAGTATATTCACCAATTCACAAACGGAGAGGCGATTGTGGCGACGGATGTCGGCCAGCACCAGATGTGGGCGGCTCAGTTTTATCCTTTCCGAAAGGCTGATAAGTGGGTGACCTCGGGAGGGCTCGGCACAATGGGCTTCGGCCTTCCGGCGGCTATCGGAGCGCAGCTGGCTGATCGTAACGCCACGGTCGTTGCTATCCTCGGAGACGGCGGTTTTCAGATGACCCTGCAGGAGTTAGATGTCATCCGGCAGCTGAATCTTCCGGTCAAAGTGATTATTTTGAACAATGAATGTCTGGGCATGGTCAGACAGTGGCAGGAAATCTTCTATGAAGAACGCTACTCTGAATCCAAATTCTCGGCGCAGCCTGACTTTGTCAAATTGTCAGAAGCCTACGGCATTAAAGGCATCCGGATTACATCAGAAGAAGAGGCGGAAAAAGAGCTGCAAAAGGCGCTTTCATCAAAAGAGCCGGCCGTTATTGACGTCCGGGTCGCCAAAAGCGAAAAAGTATTCCCGATGATTGCGCCGGGTAAAGGACTTCATGAAATGGTGGGGGTGAAACCTTGAAACGCATTATCACATTAACGGTGGTCAACCGCTCGGGGGTATTAAACCGGATCACCGGCCTGTTTACAAAAAGACACTATAATATCGAAAGCATCACTGTAGGCCACACGGAAACAAGCGGTGTTTCAAGGATTACATTTGTCGTCCATGTGGAAGGCGAAAATGACGTTGAGCAGCTGACAAAGCAGCTTAACAAACAAATTGACGTCCTGAAAGTGACGGATATTACAAACCAATCAATCGTACAGCGTGAGCTTGCACTGATTAAAGTTGTTTCTGCACCGCCGACCAGAACGGAAATCAATGGAATCATTGAGCCGTTCAGAGCTTCCGTCGTTGATGTCTCAAAGGACAGCATCGTCGTTCAGGTCACGGGCGAGTCTGATAAAATCGAAGCCCTTATAGAGCTTCTCAAACCTTACGGCATTAAAGAAATCGCGAGAACAGGCACAACGGCTTTTGCGAGGGGAACCCAGCAAAAGGCGTCATCCAATAAAACAATTTCTATTGTATAACACAAAAAAGGGAGAGATTAAAATGGTAAAAGTATATTATAACGGTGATATCAAAGAGAACGTATTGGCAGGTAAAAAAGTAGCGATTATCGGTTACGGTTCACAGGGTCACGCACATGCGCTGAACTTAAAAGAAAGCGGAATTGATGTCATTGTCGGCGTCAGACAAGGCAAATCATTTACACAGGCTCAAGAAGACGGCCATCAAGTATTTTCTGTAAGAGAAGCGGCTGCCCAGGCTGACATTATTATGGTTCTTCTTCCAGATGAACAGCAGCAAAAAGTATATGAAGCTGAAATCAAAGATGAATTGACGGCGGGCAAATCATTGGTATTCGCACACGGATTTAACGTCCATTTCCATCAGATCGTGCCTCCTGCTGATGTAGATGTCTTCCTTGTCGCCCCTAAAGGACCGGGACACCTTGTCAGAAGAACATATGAACAAGGCGCAGGCGTACCGGCATTGTTTGCCATCTATCAGGATGTATCAGGCGAAGCGAAAGACACGGCTCTTGCTTACGCAAAAGGAATCGGCGGGGCGCGTGCCGGAGTTCTTGAAACAACATTTAAGGAAGAAACGGAAACGGACCTGTTCGGTGAGCAGGCTGTTCTCTGCGGAGGTTTAACAGCGCTTGTCAAAGCAGGTTTTGAAACGCTGACAGAAGCCGGATACCAGCCTGAACTCGCATACTTTGAGTGTCTGCACGAACTGAAATTGATCGTAGACTTAATGTATGAAGAAGGCTTGGCGGGCATGAGATACTCTATCTCCGATACGGCTCAATGGGGAGATTTTGTATCCGGACCGCGCGTAGTCGATGAGAAGGTAAAAGAATCGATGAAACAAGTATTAACGGATATTCAAAACGGCACATTCGCAAAAGAATGGATCGTGGAAAACCAAGTGAACCGTCCTCGCTTCAATGCGATCAATGCAAGTGAAAACGAGCATCAGATTGAAAAGGTCGGCAGACAGCTTCGTGAAATGATGCCGTTTGTCAAACAAGGTAAAAAGAAGGAAGCGGTGGTCTCCGTTGCGCAAAATTAACGTTTTCGACACGACCCTTCGTGACGGTGAACAATCTCCCGGGGTCAACCTTAATGCGCGGGAGAAACTGGCGATAGCCAAGCAGCTTGAAAGACTCGGGGTGGACATTATTGAAGCGGGATTTCCCGCTTCATCCCGAGGTGATTTTTTAGCCGTGCAGGAAATCGCAAGAACGATTAAAAATTGTTCGGTAACAGGGCTTGCCCGTTCTGTCAAAGGTGACATCGACGCAGCCTGGGAAGCGCTGAAAGACGGGGCCAGCCCGCGGATTCACATCTTTATCGCCACCTCAGACATTCATCTGAAGCATAAGCTGAAAATGACGCGGGAAGAAGTTAAGGAAAAAGCGGTTGAAATGGTGAAGTATGCAAAAGAACGCTTCCCGGTCGTTCAATGGTCAGCAGAAGACGCATGCCGCACCGAACTTCCGTTTTTGGCTGAAATCGTAGAAGAAGTGATTGATGCCGGCGCGAGCGTCATCAACCTGCCGGACACTGTAGGCTACCTGACGCCGGCGGAATACGGAAACATCTTTAAATATATGAAGGAACACGTTCCGAATATCAGCCGGGTAAAGCTCTCAGCTCATTGCCACGATGATCTCGGAATGGCGGTTGCCAACTCACTTTCGGCAATTGAGAACGGCGCTGATCAAATTGAATGCGCCATTAACGGCATAGGAGAAAGAGCCGGGAACGCCGCGCTTGAAGAAATCGCCGTTGCGCTTCATGTCAGAAATGACGCGTATCAAGCTGATTCATCTCTCACTCTTCATGAATTGAAGCGGACGAGTGATCTTGTCAGCAAACTGACGGGCATGGCCGTTCCCCGCAATAAAGCGATCGTTGGAGATAACGCTTTCGCCCATGAGTCGGGTATTCACCAAGACGGTTTCCTGAAAGAAAAATCAACATATGAAATTATTTCACCGGAACTTGTCGGTGTGACAGCGGATGCGCTCGTGCTCGGAAAGCATTCCGGACGCCATGCGTTCAAAGACCGCCTGAATACGCTTGGATTCCAGTTTGATAGCGATGAGATCAATAAATATTTTACGATGTTTAAAGAACTGACCGAAAAGAAAAAAGAAATCACCGATGATGACTTGATTTCTCTTATTTTAGAAGAAAAAGTGACGGACAAAAAAATCGGCTATGAATTTTTGTCTCTGCAAGTGCATTACGGGACGTCTCAGGTGCCCACTGCAACAGTCTCTTTGAAAAATCAGGAAAACGAACAGCTGATGCAAGAGGCGGCAACAGGGGCAGGCAGCGTAGAAGCCGTTTATAACACGCTCGGGCGCTGTATTGATAAAGATATTGAACTGATAGATTATCGCATTCAATCCAACCGAAAAGGCGAAGACGCGCTGGCTCAAGTTTACGTCAGAGTGACCGTGAACGGAAAAGAATCATCAGGGCGGGGAATCGCGCAGGATGTTCTGGAAGCTTCTGCAAAGGCATATTTGAATGCTGTGAACCGGCAATTGGTGCTGGATTGCAATATAGACGGATTAAAGAGACAGACTGCGGTCGGCTCGTAATAGAAAGGAGAACGTTTGATTTGAAAAAACGCATTGCTTTGCTTCCCGGTGACGGAATCGGACCGGAAGTGGCGAAATCAGCGGCAGATGTATTGAAAAGCGTTGCCGAACAATTCGGACATGAATTTGAATTTGAAAACGGGCTGATCGGGGGCGCGGCTATTGACGCCCATCAAAATCCCCTTCCTGAGGAGACGGTGGCTCTTTGCGAGAGGTCTGACGCCATCCTGCTCGGTGCAGTCGGCGGACCGAAATGGGACCAAAATCCTCCGGAGCTCAGACCGGAAAAAGGCCTGCTCGGCATCAGAAAAAAACTCGGCCTGTTTGCCAATCTGCGTCCGGTGACCGTATTTGAAAGCCTGTCTGAGGCATCTCCGCTGAAAAAAGAATATATCAGCGGCGTTGACTTTGTAATCGTCAGGGAACTGACGGGCGGCCTCTACTTCGGAGAGCCGAGCAGACAGTATGTCAATGAAGCGGGAGAAAAAGAAGCGGTCGATACCCTCTTTTATAAGAAAGAAGAAATCGAACGCGTTGTCAGAGAAGCCTTTAAAATGGCAGCCGGCAGAAAAGGAAAAGTGACGTCAGTTGATAAGGCGAATGTGCTTTCCTCAAGCAGGCTGTGGCGTGAAACGGCAGATGAAATCGCAAAAGAATTTCCTGATGTGACGCTTGAACATATGCTTGTCGATAATGCTGCGATGCAGCTCATCTATGCTCCGAACCAGTTTGACGTCATCGTAACTGAAAACATGTTCGGCGATATATTAAGTGATGAAGCCTCCATGCTGACAGGTTCGCTCGGCATGCTGCCATCAGCCAGTCTATCAAGTTCAGGTCTTCACTTGTTTGAACCGGTGCATGGATCTGCGCCTGACATCGCCGGTAAAGGGATGGCCAATCCGTTTGCGGCGATTTTATCAGCGGCGATGCTTTTGAGAACATCTTTCGGGCTTGAAAACGAAGCGCAGGCGGTAGAAAAGGCGGTTGCAAAGGTGCTTGCAGACGGCAGCCGTACACGTGATATCGCCCGGGACGGCCAATATGCCGGAACGCATGACATTACTGAAAAAGTAAAAGCCGCAATAGCCGGCGCAAATACAAAATCTATAGTGTGACGCTTTAAAGAAAGCGGTCTTAGTTCATAGGTAGAGGGAGGAAACAAAGATGATGCCTCGAACAATCATCGAAAAGATTTGGGATCGGCATGTTGTAAAAAGCGGTGAAGGAAAACCCGACCTTCTCTATATTGATCTGCACTTAATTCATGAGGTTACGTCTCCTCAGGCGTTTGAAGGATTAAGGCAGAAGGGAAGAAAAGTCAGACGGCCGCAGAATACATTCGCGACGATGGATCACAACATTCCGACCGTCAACCGTTTTGACATTAAAGATGAAGTCGCAAAGCGCCAAGTAACCGCGCTTGAAAGAAATTGCGAGGAGTTCGGCGTCCGTCTTGCGGATCTTCACAGCGCAGATCAGGGGATCGTTCACGTAGTCGGACCTGAGCTTGGTCTGACACTTCCGGGGAAAACGATCGTTTGCGGAGACAGTCATACATCGACTCACGGTGCATTCGGGGCGCTTGCTTTCGGTATCGGCACAAGTGAGGTGGAGCATGTTCTCTCCACACAGACACTCTGGCAGCAGCGGCCGAAAACGCTTGAAATCCGCGTTGATGGAACGCTCCAAAAAGGAGTGACCGCGAAGGATGTCATCTTGTCGGTCATCGGAAAATACGGGGTGAAATTCGGTACCGGATATGTCATTGAATACACCGGGGATGTATTCAGAAACATGTCCATGGACGAACGCATGACGGTCTGCAATATGTCAATAGAAGCGGGAGCCCGTGCGGGACTGATCGCTCCTGATGAAACGACGATTGAATACTGTAAAAACCGTAAATACGCGCCAAAAGGCGAGGAATTTGAAAAAGCCGCCGCAGAATGGAAAGCATTAAAAACCGATCCGGGCGCCGTATACGATCATTCCATCGTGTTAGACGGCAGCGAGATTTCTCCAATGGTAACTTGGGGCATCAACCCAGGCATGGTTCTTCCGGTCGATGCCCAAATACCTGCGCCGGAAACCATTGATTCTGAAGACGATAAAAAAGAGGCCATCCGTGCCTACGAATACATGGGGATTGAACCGAATCAAAAAATTGAAGAGATTAAAGTCGACCATGTGTTTATCGGCTCATGTACAAATTCGCGGATGACCGACCTTCGCCAGGCTGCTGATATGATCAAAGGCCGAAAAGTCGCCGACAGCGTCAGAGCCATTGTGGTGCCGGGCTCTCAAAGCGTGAAACAGCAGGCGGAGGAAGAAGGGCTGCACCGTGTGTTTCTTGAAGCGGGCTTTGAATGGAGAGAATCAGGCTGCAGCATGTGCCTCAGTATGAACAATGATGTCGTGCCTGAAGGGGAACGATGCGCTTCCACATCCAACCGCAACTTCGAAGGCAGACAGGGAAAAGGCGCGAGAACACACCTTGTCAGTCCTGCTATGGCCGCAATGGCAGCCATTCACGGGCATTTCGTCGATGTAAGAAAGTTTTATCAAGAAAAAACAGTTGTGTAAGGAGTGTGCGAAAAGATGGAACCTTTAAAAACGCATACCGGAAAAGCGGCCGTCTTAAACCGGATCAACGTTGACACTGACCAGATTATTCCGAAACAGTTTCTGAAAAGAATTGAAAGAACCGGATACGGCAGATTCGCGTTTTTTGATTGGAGATACCTTGAGAACGGTGAGCCTGATCCTGAATTTGAATTAAACCGCAAAGTCTATGAGGGCGCGTCCATATTAATTGCCGGAGAGAATTTCGGCTGCGGATCATCCCGTGAGCATGCTCCTTGGGCGCTGGATGATTACGGATTCAAAATCATCATTGCTCCGTCATTTGCCGATATTTTTCATCAAAACTGTTTTAAAAACGGAATGCTTCCTATCCGTATGCCGTATGATCAATGGAAAAAACTCGCCGGTCAATATGAAAATCAGTCTCTTAATATGACGGTTGATTTGGAAAACCAGCTCATCCATGACAGTGAAGGAAGAGAAATTTCATTTGAAGTCGATCCGCACTGGAAGGAAATGCTGATTAACGGCTATGATGAAATTTCATTAACACTCCTGCTGGAGGACGACATTCAGCAGTTTGAATCGAAAAGAAGTTCTTGGCTTCAAGCCTGAAAAAAGCCGCCCGGGATTTATCCGGCGGCTTTTTTTGCCATGTGCGTCATCCTTTCTTGTGTTTCATGACGCGTGTTGATACACTTGAACAAAATAAGCGCCTGAAAGGAAATAGAGTATGACGCATGACAAGAAAAAAGCTGATATCATTCCTTTCCCCCGTCTGAAAGAACGCTTGGTTGATAAAGGGATGGCCGCCATGAAGGATAAACAGTATCAGGAGGCCCTCGAACTGTTTTCAGAGGCGGTAAGCCACGGTGATACCGAGTCCGACGTACATTTAGGCATGGCGATTTGTTTTCTGGAGCTCGGGGAATTGGAAGAAGCAAAACAAGTTTGCGAGAAAATGCTGAACGAAGGGTACGGCCATTATTTTACCGTGCTGCAGGTGTACATGACCATTTTGATTCAGCTGAAACAATATGAAGAAGTCAAAAGCACAATTGAAGCTGTGCTGGAAGAAAACCAGCTCCCCGCAGAAAGTGCGGAGCAATTCTACCGGCTGCTCGAATTCAGCCGCAAAATGACCGATCCCGATCAGCAGGACGAGGTGTGGGAGGAGGAATATGAAGACGTTCTTGATGCGGAAAAAGTGCTGAACAGCCCCGCTGAACAAATGAACCTGATCCATTCTCTCAAAGACCGCAATATTGCGAAACACACGGGTCTTTTAAAAACGATTCTGCAAGATCCGGGCGCACATCCGCTTATCAAGACGATGATTTTGACACTGATGGCGGAGCACGATTACAGCAAGCCGGTCCATATTACAAAATTCGGCGATTCAATGACCGCGATACCGAGTGAAACAATTCAGCCTGATGCGGCGCCGATTTTGCACCGCGTTCTCCGGGTGCTTGATGAAACGCTGGGCAATGAAAACCCTACATTATACGCCGCCGTTGAGGAACTGTGGAGAAGGCATCTGTACGTCCTGCACCCTTTTATGCCGAAGCTTTTGAACGCTGATTTATGGGCTGCAGCGCTTCATAAGGTCGGTTACGAGATGCACGGCATTGACATTGAGCCGGAGGAACTTCATATGATGTACGAGTTTGACAGCCGCGAACTCGAAGAAGCCTGCACGATGATTAAGGATATTGAAGAAATTTCTTATTTGTAAATCACGCCATATAGTTGAAAGCGATAGGCGTTATGTTATAATATAGTGGTTGTATTTATGTATAGCGGTTTAACTGAAATGAGAATTACGGTTGGACAGGCTGCCAGTTCATTACATAATGATTCTGATTCAAAGCGGTTTTTTCTTTGACAAAGCCGCGGATTGCTTTAGAATGGAAGACCGACACAACCTGAATAGATTTTTGGAGGGAAATACATGTCTGTAAAATGGGAAAAACAAGAAGGCAACGAAGGCGTATTAACGGTTGAAGTTGATGCGGAAACGTTCAAAACAGCTCTTGATGATGCATTTAAAAAAGTAGTAAAACAGGTTTCTATTCCTGGATTCCGCAAAGGGAAAGTTCCGCGCGGTTTATTCGAACAGCGTTTCGGCGTTGAAGCTCTTTACCAGGATGCTTTAGATATTTTACTTCCTGTAGAATACCCTAAAGCGGTTGAAGAAGCCGGCATTGAGCCTGTAGACCGTCCTGAAATCGATGTTGAAAAAATCGAAAAAGGCGAAAGCTTAATTTTCACTGCAAAAGTGACTGTAAAACCGGAAGTGAAACTTGGCGACTACAAAGGCTTAGGAATCGAAAAAGATGACACTGCCGTTACTGATGAAGACGTACAAAACGAACTTAAAGCGCTTCAGGAGCGTCAGGCTGAGCTTGTCGTAAAAGAAGAAGGCGCTGTTGAAAACGGCGATACAGTCGTTCTTGACTTCGAAGGTTTCGTTGACGGAGAAGCATTTGAAGGCGGAAAAGCTGAGAACTACTCACTTGAAGTAGGATCAGGTTCATTCATCCCGGGCTTCGAAGAGCAGCTGACTGGTCTTGAAGCAGGAGCTGAAAAGGATGTTGAAGTAACATTCCCTGAAGAGTACCACGCTGAAGATCTTGCAGGCAAACCAGCTGTCTTCAAAGTGAAAATTCATGAAATCAAAGCGAAAGAGCTTCCTGAGCTTAACGACGAATTCGCAAAAGACATTGACGAAGAAGTTGAAACGCTTGCTGAATTAACTGAGAAAACAAAAAAACGCCTTGAAGAAGCGAAAGAAAATGAAGCTGACGCTAAATTGCGTGAAGAGCTTGTGCTGAAAGCATCTGAAAACGCTGAAGCTGATGTTCCTCAAGCGATGATCGACACTGAGCTTGACCGCATGCTGAAAGAATTCGAACAGCGTCTGCAAATGCAAGGCATGAACCTTGAGCTTTACACTCAATTCTCAGGTCAAGATGAAAACGCGTTAAAAGAGCAAATGAAAGAAGATGCCGCAAAACGCGTAAAATCAAACCTGACTCTTGAAGCGATCGCTCAAGCTGAAAACCTTGAAGTGACTGACGAAGAAGTTGAAGCTGAGCTCACTAAAATGGCTGAAGCTTACAACATGCCGGTTGAAAACATCAAGCAGGCAATCGGTTCAACTGACGCGATGAAAGAAGATTTAAAAGTTCGAAAAGCAATTGATTTTCTTGTAGAAAACCGTTAATATGGTTCATAATAATAGACATAATGAAACAGGGCGCGATTATTTCGTGCCTTGTTTTGTACAATTATGATATAACTCTTTTTCTTGGGGCAAGATAGTCATTGCCGGGCTGTTTTTTGTCATACATATAGAATGTGCAAGCGCGAAACACATTGTTACCGTCTTACTGGAAAGTATGGTAAAATGCAATACATACTCGATCGTAGCAAGAACCGTTTTCTTTTGCCCTTCAGGTAAAAGAAAAAGTGAGACAAGATTAAGGGGTGAAAGAATGTTTAAATTCAACGAGGAAAAAGGACAATTAAAATGCTCGTTCTGCGGAAAAACGCAAGATCAGGTTCGTAAGCTGGTTGCAGGACCGGGTGTATATATATGCGACGAATGCATCGAGCTCTGTACAGAAATCGTAGAGGAAGAGCTTGGTACAGAAGAAGAAGTCGAATTTAAAGACGTTCCGAAGCCGCAGGAAATCCGTGAGATTCTGAATGAATATGTCATCGGACAGGATCAGGCGAAGAAATCACTTGCGGTTGCGGTATACAACCATTACAAACGCATCAACTCCAACAGTAAAGTGGATGATGTCGAGCTTTCTAAAAGTAATATTTCATTAATCGGGCCGACTGGAAGCGGGAAAACACTCCTCGCCCAGACGCTTGCGCGTATTCTGAACGTTCCGTTTGCGATCGCGGACGCTACATCTCTGACTGAAGCCGGATATGTCGGTGAGGACGTAGAAAACATCCTCCTCAAGCTGATTCAGGCTGCAGACTATGATGTGGAAAAAGCAGAAAAAGGCATTATTTACATTGATGAAATCGATAAAGTAGCGCGAAAATCTGAAAACCCGTCCATTACACGCGACGTATCAGGCGAAGGCGTTCAGCAGGCGCTGCTGAAAATTCTTGAAGGAACGGTTGCAAGCGTGCCGCCTCAAGGAGGACGCAAACATCCTCATCAGGAATTCATTCAGATCGATACGACGAACATTCTGTTCATTTGCGGCGGTGCATTTGACGGCATTGAACAAATCATCAAACGCCGTCTCGGGCAAAAAGTCATCGGTTTCGGCTCAGATAATAAAGCGGCAGACCTGGAAAAAGAAGAACTGCTTTCTAAAGTTCTTCCGGAAGACTTGCTTCGTTTCGGTCTGATTCCTGAATTCATCGGCCGTCTTCCTGTCATTGCAAGCCTTGAGCAGCTTGACGAAACGGCACTGGTTGAAATTCTGACTAAACCTAAAAACGCACTCGTCAAACAATACAAGAAAATGTTAGAACTTGATGATGTCGAGCTTGAATTTGAAGGCGAGGCATTATCTGAAATTGCGAAAAAAGCGATCGAGCGTAAAACAGGCGCACGCGGCCTGCGTTCTATCATTGAAGGCATCATGCTTGACGTTATGTTTGATCTGCCGTCCCGTGATGATATTGAAAAATGTGTCATTACCGGATCGACAGTCGCAGACGGTGAAGCGCCTCGTCTTGTATTAAAAGACGGCACAGTTGTCGGCCAAGATAAAACATCAGCATAACATGACAAAACCTCCTGACTCGAATTGATCAGGAGGTTTTTTTTCTTGTCCTGACCCTTCTGAAAATGTTTATTCCGGGCTTTGCTGGGAGATACTAGCGGACAGAGGAATGAATTGGATACATAAATCGTTTTCAGGAGGGACCAGCATGAGTTGGACAGGGATCGCATTATTTGTACAGCTGTTTTTCGGGATAGTCATCGGATTATATTTTTGGAATCTGCTCAAAAACCAGCGTACACAAAAAGTGACGATAGATAAAGAATCAAAAAAAGAAATGGAACAGCTTCGCAAAATGCGCGCCATCAGTTTATCAGAACCTTTATCAGAAAAGGTGCGGCCGAAAAGCTTTCAGGATATTGTCGGCCAGGAGGATGGGATTAAAGCGTTAAAAGCTGCGCTTTGCGGTCCGAATCCGCAGCACGTAATTATTTACGGGCCTCCCGGAGTCGGCAAAACGGCTGCGGCGCGTCTGGTATTGGAAGAAGCGAAAAAGCATAAACAGTCACCATTTCAAAATCAGGCCGTTTTTGTTGAGCTTGATGCGACGACCGCGCGATTTGATGAACGGGGTATTGCCGATCCGCTTATCGGTTCGGTGCATGATCCGATTTATCAGGGAGCGGGAGCGATGGGTCAGGCGGGCATTCCGCAGCCGAAGCAGGGGGCTGTGACTCATGCGCACGGCGGCGTCCTATTTATTGATGAAATCGGTGAGCTTCACCCGATTCAGATGAATAAAATGCTGAAGGTGCTTGAAGATCGGAAAGTCTTTTTAGACAGTGCGTATTACAGTGAGGAAAATACGCAAATCCCGAATCATATTCATGATATTTTTCAAAATGGGCTTCCCGCGGATTTCCGCTTGATCGGAGCGACGACGAGAATGCCGACTGAAATTCCCCCCGCCATCCGTTCGCGCTGCCTTGAAGTGTTTTTCCGTGAGCTGGAAAAGGATGAGCTTAAAACCGTAGCGAAAAAAGCGGCCGACAAAATTCAGAAAGAGATTTCTGATGAGGCTCTCGATGTACTGACCGCATATACGAGAAACGGCCGTGAAGCCGTCAATATGATCCAGATTGCTGCCGGCATGGCGGTAACCGAAGACAGAAAAGAAATTACGACAGAAGATATAGAATGGGTTGTTCATTCCAGTCAGCTCACACCTAAAAATGAGCAGAAAATCGCCGATGAACCGCAAGTCGGCATCGTGAACGGACTTGCCGTATACGGGCCGAACAGCGGCGCATTGCTGGAAATCGAAGTGAATGTCACGCCTGCACAGGACAAAGGAAGCCTGAATATTACTGGGATTGCAGAGGAAGAGAGCATCGGCAGCCAATCGAAGTCGATCCGCCGCAAAAGCATGGCGAAGGGATCGGTGGAAAACGTTCTGACGGTTCTTCGCACAATGGGCATCAAACCTTCGGACTATGACATTCATGTCAATTTTCCGGGCGGAGGCCCGATTGACGGACCGTCAGCGGGTATCGCGATGGCCGCGGGGATTTTTTCCGCGATTCACCGCATCCCTATCGACCATACGGTGGCGATGACGGGAGAGATCAGCCTGACGGGCCTTGTCAAACCGATCGGCGGCGTCATTCCGAAAATTAAAGCCGCGAAACAGGCTGGAGCTAAAACCGTCATTATTCCTTACGAAAATCAGCAGTCCATTCTGAAACGAATAGACGGAATCACCATTAAGGCGGTAAAAACGTTCCAGGAAGTACTTGACGCCATATTGGTTGATCCGCCTTCAGAACAAAAACCGTTTGATATCCAAATGAATAAAGAATCCGTATAAACCCCATTTTTATAATGGGGTTTTTTTATGGAGGACATCTTTTCCTTTTTCAGAACAGAAAGAAAGGGTATACTACGAAGAGACTGTTTTATATACTGGGCAGGCGGTAAGCCGATGAAAGCCCGATCCCGGAATTGTACAACGATGAAAAAGATGTATTATAATGGTTCATACTAAAGTCACGGAGGTGTCAGTCATATGGCAGAAGATACAAAACGCAGCATCCCGCTCCTCCCTTTAAGAGGTTTATTGGTATACCCGACGATGGTTTTACATTTAGATGTAGGCCGGGACAAGTCGGTTCAGGCTCTTGAACAGGCAATGATGCATGATCATATGATTTTTTTAGCCACTCAGCAGGATATTTCGATAGACGAACCGGGTGAAGACGACATTTTCACCGTCGGCACTTATACAAAAATCAAACAGATGCTGAAGCTGCCCAACGGTACGATCAGAGTGCTTGTAGAAGGTATTCAGCGGGCGCAAATCCTTGAATACACCGAACTAGAAGATTATACTTCGGTCGATATACAGCTGATGCATGAGGACGATTCGAAAGACGTCGAAGATGAGGCGCTTATGCGGACGCTGCTGGACCATTTTGACCAGTACATAAAAATTTCTAAAAAAATCTCCGCAGAAACGTATGCGGCTGTGACTGATATTGAAGAGCCCGGCAGAATGGCGGACATCGTCGCTTCTCATCTCCCGCTGAAATTAAAGGACAAGCAGGACATTTTAGAAACGGCGGATATTAAAGAACGTCTGAATAAGGTCATCCGTTCGATTAATAATGAAAAAGAAGTGCTGGAGATTGAGAAAAAAATCGGTCAGCGCGTCAAACGTTCGATGGAGCGCACCCAAAAAGAATACTACTTGCGTGAACAGATGAAAGCCATTCAAAAGGAACTTGGCGACAAAGAAGGTAAAACCGGCGAAGTTCAGTCCCTCACAGAAAAGATAGAAGAAGCGGGCATGCCTGAGCGTGTCAAAGAAACGGCGCTTAAAGAATTGAGCCGTTACGAAAAAGTGCCGTCAAGCTCAGCGGAAAGCTCTGTTATCCGCAATTATATTGACTGGCTCATCGCCCTGCCGTGGTCGGACGAAACAGAAGATAAACTGGATATTAAAAAAGCCGGGGAAATCTTAGACAAAGAGCATCACGGTTTAGAGAAAGTGAAAGAACGGATTCTGGAGTATCTGGCCGTGAAACAGCTGACGAAAACGCTGAAAGGGCCGATTCTTTGTCTGGCCGGACCGCCGGGAGTCGGAAAAACATCTCTTGCAAAATCAATCAGTACGAGCATGGGACGCCGGTTTGTGAGAATTTCACTGGGCGGAGTGCGCGATGAATCTGAAATCCGCGGCCACCGGCGTACATACGTCGGAGCGATGCCGGGCCGGATTATCCAGGGAATGAAAAAAGCCGGCAAACAAAATCCGGTCTTTCTCCTCGATGAGATTGATAAAATGTCATCTGATTTCAGAGGCGATCCGTCTTCGGCGATGCTTGAGGTGCTGGATCCGGAACAAAACAGCACATTCAGCGACCACTATATTGAAGAGACGTTCGATTTATCGAAAGTGCTTTTTATCGCGACTGCGAATAACCTTGGTTCCATACCGGGCCCTCTCAGAGACAGAATGGAGATTATCAGCCTGTCAGGTTATACTGAGAACGAAAAGCTGGAGATCGTAAAGGATCACCTGCTTCCGAAACAGATTAAAGAGCACGGGCTCACAAAGAGCAGCCTGCAGATTCGGGATCAGGCCATTACTGACATTATCCGCTACTATACGAGGGAAGCCGGCGTGAGAACGCTTGAACGCCAGATTGCGGCCATTTGCCGAAAGGCTGCAAAGGCCATTGTTTCTGAAGAGAGAAAACGCATTACCGTTACAGAGAAAAATCTGGCCGACTATCTCGGAAAACGGATATTCAGATACGGACAGGCGGAAACCGAGGATCAAGTCGGAGTTGTCACGGGTCTCGCGTACACGACGGTCGGCGGAGATACGCTTTCAATCGAAGTGTCACTGTCACCGGGAAAAGGAAAGCTGATTCTGACCGGGAAGCTCGGAGATGTCATGAGGGAATCCGCGCAGGCCGCTTTCAGTTATGTCCGCTCGAAAACGGAGCAGCTCGGAATCGACCCGAAATTCCATGAGAAGTATGACATTCATATCCATGTCCCTGAAGGAGCGGTGCCGAAAGACGGCCCTTCTGCGGGAATTACGATGGCTACTGCGCTCGTATCGGCATTAACGGACCGTGCGGTAAAACGCGAAGTCGGTATGACCGGGGAAATCACGCTGCGGGGCCGCGTGCTTCCGATCGGCGGACTGAAAGAAAAGGCGCTCGGCGCGCACAGAGCGGGCCTGACCACGATTATTGCGCCTAAAGATAACGAAAAAGATATAGAGGATATTCCTGAAAGCGTCAGAGAAGGACTGAAATTTATATTTGTGTCTCATCTCGATGACGTTTTGGAACATGCCTTAGTAGGAGAGAAGAAATGAAAGTCACAAAGTCAGAAATCGTGATCAGCGCGGTCAAACCTGAGCAGTACCCTGTTGGGGGGCTTCCGGAAATCGCGCTGGCGGGAAGATCAAATGTAGGAAAGTCATCTTTTATCAATTCATTAATCAATCGGAAAAACCTGGCCAGAACGTCATCAAAACCGGGGAAAACACAGACCTTAAACTTTTACATCATCAATGATGAATTGCATTTTGTCGACGTTCCCGGGTACGGGTTTGCGAAAGTTTCCAAAAGCGAGCGGGAAGCATGGGGGAGAATGATTGAAACTTATATGACGACCCGTGAAGAGCTGAAAGCCTGCGTGCAGATTGTCGACCTCAGGCACGCGCCGTCTGCTGAAGACGTGAACATGTATGAATTCCTGAAGTATTACGGCATTCCCGTCATCGTCATTGCGACAAAAGCGGATAAAATTCCAAAAGGAAAATGGGACAAGCACTTAAAGGTTGTCAAGCAGACGCTTGATATGGACCCTGAAGATGAGCTGATTTTATTTTCCTCTGAAACAAAAAAAGGAAAAGATGAGGCATGGGGAGCCATTAAAAAAATGATCAGCCGGTAATGAAAAACCCAAAACGCAGTGCGTTTTGGGTTTTATCGTATAGTTTTGTTCCGCTTAATAAACAATAATAAAAGGCTGATTCCGATGAAAACATACGGCCAGTATGTTTTGAAATGTTCGGTCGGAATGTGGACGGACTCCAGCCACGCCGTAATTTGTTTAAAGAAGTATAAAAAGAGGGAAAAACCAATCATGGCAGCCGCTTCGTATACATATTCTTTTCTGGCAGCCGCAAATAAGGAGAACCCGAATACAAAGAGCAGCATTTCAAAATCTCCCGGCCACCATGAGAGTTCAGGTTTGGCGAAAAAATGCAAACCTATACCGAACAAAAGCATGCCGATTAGGACGTGAGATCCCGCCGCTTCCTTTTTGCCTTGATACAAGAGTACGGCGCCTAAAAGCATAAGGAGCACCGGCCATTCTCCCTGATTTGCAAACAGGTGAACCTGTCCGCTCTGAAGCCAAGCGAATAATGAAGCGGCAAGCAGAAGTCCCGGTAATAAAATTGATGTTTTTTTCATCCTGTCACCTACCCGCAGTAAAGGATTTTTAGTATGATGATTACAGAGGAAACGAAGCTTTTTATACTATAGCATAACATGTTTGAAATCTGTTCACATTTTCACGAAGAAACTATGTTATAATCATTATAAATAATGAATTCTATGTTAGAATGATTATAAATAAAATGCGATGTACGGGGGTGCATGAAAGGCTATGCATATTCTTGTTGTGGGAGTAGATTATAAATCCGCCCCTATTGAAATACGCGAAAAAATAAGTTTTCAGCCGGATGAGCTTGCAGAAGCGATGCTCCGTTTAAAAGAAGAAAAAAGCGTTCTTGAAAACATTATCGTGTCAACCTGCAACCGCACTGAAATATATGCGGTGGTCGACCAGCTTCATACCGGCCGTTATTATATAAAAACATTTTTATCCGAATGGTTTTCTCTGCCGAAAGAAGAGCTGTCTCCGTTTCTGAAATTTTATGAGAGCGACGCGGCGATTGAGCATTTGTTCCGAGTGGCGTGCGGTTTGGATTCCATGGTCATCGGAGAAACGCAAATCCTCGGCCAGGTCCGTTCGAGCTTTAAAACAGCGCAGACAGAAAAGACAATCGGCACCATTTTCAATGAGCTGTTTAAACAGGCGGTGACCGTCGGTAAACGCACGCATGCTGAAACCGATATCGGCGCCAATGCCGTATCCGTCAGTTACGCAGCCGTTGAACTCGCCAAAAAAATCTTCGGCTCTCTGTCAAATAAGCACATTTTGATTCTCGGTGCGGGAAAAATGGGCGAGCTTGCCGCAGAAAACCTGCACGGCCAGGGCATAGGAAAAGTAACGGTCATCAACAGAACGTTTTTAAAGGCAAAAGAACTTGCTGACCGTTTTTCCGGAGAAGCGCGCAGCTTAAACCAGCTTGAACATGCACTTGCTGAAGCTGATATTTTAATCAGCTCGACAGGCGCAAGTGATTTTGTCGTGTCTAAAGATATGATGGAGAGAGCGGGCAGACAGCGGAAGGGCCGCCCGTTATTTATGGTGGATATCGCTGTTCCGAGAGACCTTGATCCTGCGCTGAACGATCTTGAAGGTGTTTTTCTGTACGATATTGACGACCTTGAAGGAATCGTTGAAGCCAACTTACAAGAACGCCGTGAAACCGCTGAAAAAGTCGAGCTGTTCATTGAAGCGGCAATTGTTGAGTTTAAGCAGTGGCTTAATACGCTCGGCGTTGTGCCGGTCATTTCGGCGCTTCGTGAAAAGGCGCTGTCTATCCAGTCCGATACGATGCAGAGCATTGAGCGCAAGCTGCCTCATCTGACGGTAAGAGAGAAAAAGCTTCTCAGCAAACATACGAAGAGCATCATTAACCAAATGCTGCGCGATCCGATTCTGAAAGCGAAAGAGCTTGCGGCTGAAGCGGATTCTGAGGAAAAGCTGAAGCTGTTTATGCAGATTTTCGATATTGAGGATGAAGCCGGCCGTCAGCTGGACAAAAGCCTGGATAACCGCCAGACGGTTCATTCGCTTCAAAAGGCAGAAACAAAAACGGGCTTGCGTCCGCTTGTAAGTGAGTGAGCGCTGTATGATTGATACAGCAATGGCAAGGCTTAATGAAGCGACAATTGTGATTTACGCAATAAGCGTCCTTTTTTACTTTATAGATTTTCTTCAACACAACCGGAAGGCTGGGAAAATGGCCTTCTGGTTGCTTTCTATTGTCTGGACTCTGCAAACCGTCTATCTTTCTTATTTTATGTGGCAGACGGGCAGATTTCCGGTCTTAAATATTACAGAGGCCCTTTACTTTTATGCGTGGGTGCTTGTTACGCTCTCACTTGTTGTCACGCAGATCCTGCGGGTTGATTTTATCGTGTTTTTCACGAATGTCATCGGTTTCTCGATGATTGCGATCCATACATTTTCACCGACGGATCAGCATTCGGCCGCCTTTTCCGGCCAGCTGGTCTCAGAGCTTTTGGTCATTCATATTACAATGGCGATTCTCTCATACGGCGCATTTTCCCTTTCTTTTGTCTTTTCGCTTCTTTATCAGTTTCAATATTCTTTATTAAAGAAGAAAAAATGGGGAAAATGGCTGTTGAGAATTGAAGATTTGTCAAAACTTGATTATATGGCTTACGTTTTAAATGTCATCGGGGTCCCGATGCTGCTGTTAAGCCTGATATTAGGCGTGATCTGGGCGTATGTGTCTCTGGAAACGCTGTACTGGTTTGATTCAAAAGTGCTCGGCTCGTTTATTGTGCTGCTTTTATACAGCTACTATTTATATATCAGAATGATTAAGGAACTGCAGGGAAAAGTGGCGGCGTTATGGAATTCAGCATGTTTTCTCGTGCTGATGATTAATTACTTCCTGCTCGGAAGCCTGTCGCAATTCCATTGGTTCAGTTAACGTCACGCGCCCAAACAGATTCGGGAGGAAAGAAAATGAGAACGATTAAGGTAGGTTCCAGACGGAGCAAGCTGGCTATGACCCAGACAAAATGGGTGATTAACAAACTGAAGGAATTGAATCCTTCCTATAACTTTGAAATCCGGGAGATTGTCACAAAAGGCGACCGCATCCTCGATGTCACGCTCTCAAAAGTGGGCGGCAAAGGTTTGTTTGTCAAAGAGATTGAACAGGCGCTGCTGCATCAGGAGATTGATATGGCGGTCCACAGCATGAAAGACATGCCCGCTGTTTTGCCTGATGGTCTTGTCATCGGCTGCATACCGAAACGTGAGGATCCGCGTGATGCGCTGATTTCGAAGGGGCATCAAAAGCTGGAGGACATAAAAGAAGGCGGCATTATCGGCACCAGCAGTTTAAGAAGAAGCGCCCAGATTCTTGCTGAGCGTCCTGATCTTACTATTAAGTGGATCAGAGGAAACATAGATACGAGACTTCAAAAGCTTGAGACGGAGGATTACGATGCGATTATTTTAGCTGCTGCGGGTCTTTCAAGAATGGGCTGGAAAGATGATGTCGTATCTGAATTCCTCGAACCGGACCGCTGTCTGCCTGCGGTCGGCCAAGGCGCTCTTGCCATTGAATGCAGAGAGTCGGATGAGGAGCTTTTGAAGCTGTTTGCGCAATTCACCGATGAGTATACGCAGCGCACGGTGGCAGCCGAACGGGCTTTCTTACACGCGATGGAAGGCGGCTGCCAGGTGCCGATTGCCGGGTATGCGTCCGTCAATGACAGGGATGAAGTTGAGCTGGTCGGTCTGGTTGCGTCTCCGGACGGAAAGACGATTTATAAAGAAACAGCGGCGGGACATGATCCGGAAGAAATCGGGAAACGCTGTGCGGCGATGATGTCTGAAAAAGGAGCCAAAGCCTTAATCGACAGCGTGAAACAGGAGCTCGATCAGGATGGCAAATGACCTTCCTTTACAAGGAAAGACCGTGCTTGTCACCCGGAACAAAAGACAGGCCGCTCCGTTTCGAAAAAAAGTGGAGGCGCTCGGCGGAACGGCTGTTTCCGCTTCGCTGATCGCTTTTCAGGAAGCGCTCCCGGATGAATGCGCGGACAGTCTCCGGGAAGACCTTTCTGAGCCGGGATGGCTTGTGTTTACAAGCGTAAACGGCGTCCGGTTCTTTTTTTCCTACCTTGATCGGCACGGTCTTGCGCTTTCCGGACGGAAAAAAATCGCAGCCGTCGGTGAAAAGACTGCGCGCGCCTTGAAAGAGCGGGGAGCCGGGACGGATGCGATGCCTGACGAGTATGTGGCCGAATGTCTGGCTGATACATTAAAACGGCACGCATCAGCTGCCGAACCCATTTCAGTGATAAAGGGCAATTTATCACGCGATGTCATAAAAGCGGAGCTTGAGCCGCTTGGCTATCAAATAAGGGAATGGGTATTGTACAATACCATTCAGGATGAACAAGGCATGGACGAGCTGAGACAGGCTGCATCCCGCTCTCATTTTGATTTTATTACATTTACCAGTTCATCGGCGGTGCATACGTTTATGCATGCGGTCGGAAACGGAGAAAAAGCGTGGGGAAACAGCGGTGCGAGCTATATCAGCATCGGCCCTTTGACAGAGAAAGCCCTATTGGAATACGGGATCTCATCCCATGTGCCTGACACTTATACGATTGAAGGCATGCTTGACGTCATGTGCAGCATGTCGGGAAAGGATAGATAATGATGAATCAAACATTTAACAGACACCGCCGTTTGCGCGCGAACGCTGCGATGAGAGATTTAGTAAGAGAAACACGTCTTCACCCTTCAGATTTTATTTACCCTCTATTTGTCGTTGAAGGGCTTGAAGGAAAAAAAGAAGTTTCTTCCATGCCGGGGGTTTACCATGTATCCCTTGATTTATTGAAGGATGAGATGGCTGAGCTGATATCACTCGGCATTAAATCGGTCATCGTTTTCGGCGTGCCTGAAGAAAAAGATGCCTGCGGAACACAGGCTTTTCACGATCACGGCATTGTGCAAAAAGGGATTGCTGAAATTAAAAAGCATTATCCTGAAATGATCGTCATCGCTGATACATGCCTCTGCGAATACACGGACCACGGCCATTGCGGTGTCGTCAAAGACGGAGAAATCCTCAATGACGAGTCGCTTGAACTGCTGGCTCAGACAGCCGTCAGCCAAGCCAAAGCAGGCGCTGACATCATCGCTCCTTCAAATATGATGGACGGTTTCGTCACAGTGATCAGAGAAGCGCTTGACAAAGAAGGGTTCACAAATATTCCGATCATGTCTTATGCAGTGAAATATTCAAGTGAATTTTACGGCCCGTTCCGCGATGCGGCTGACAGCACGCCGCAGTTCGGCGACCGAAAAACTTATCAGATGGATCCGGCCAACCGCCTGGAAGCGCTTCGTGAGGCAGAATCAGACGCCGCAGAAGGCGCTGACTTTTTAATCGTCAAACCGTCTATGTCATACTTAGATATTATGCGTGATGTGAAAAACCGCCATCACCTGCCGCTGGTCGCTTATAATGTGAGCGGGGAGTATTCCATGGTGAAAGCTGCAGCCCAGAACGGCTGGATTAAAGAAAAAGAAATGGTGCTTGAAATTTTAACGAGCATGAAACGTGCAGGCGCTGATCTGATTATGACGTATCATGCAAAAGACGCAGCAAAATGGCTTGCTGAGTAACGATTTCATTTGACGGGAGCTGAGGCAGATGAGAAGCTATGAAAAATCAAAAGCCGCTTTTAAAGAAGCGCAGAAACTGATGCCGGGCGGAGTGAACAGTCCGGTGCGCGCGTTTAAATCAGTTGATATGGATCCGATTTTTATGCAGCGCGGCAAAGGATCGAAAATTTTTGATATTGACGGCAATGAATATATTGACTATGTGCTGAGCTGGGGACCGCTCATTTTGGGCCACACCAATGACCGCGTCGTTGAAAGCCTGAAAAAAGTAGCAGAAAACGGGACAAGTTTCGGGGCATCCACTGAAGTGGAAAACGAACTGGCCAAATTGGTCATTGACCGTGTGCCGTCTGTTGAAATCGTGCGGATGGTCAGCTCCGGCACAGAGGCGACAATGAGCGCCCTTCGTCTGGCAAGAGGATATACCGGCCGCAACAAAATTTTAAAATTCGAAGGCTGTTACCACGGCCACGGTGATTCACTGCTGATCAAAGCGGGATCGGGAGTGGCGACACTCGGTCTTCCGGACAGCCCGGGTGTACCTGAAGGGATTGCGATGAATACGATTACCGTTCCGTACAACGACTTGGAAAGCGTTGCACTCGCATTCCGGGAGTACGGTGAAGATATCGCCGGAGTCATTGTTGAGCCGGTAGCCGGCAATATGGGCGTTGTTCCGCCGCAGGAAGGGTTTTTACAAGGGCTTCGTGACATTACGGAACAATATGGCGCGCTGCTCATTTTTGATGAGGTTATGACCGGTTTTCGCGTGGACTATAACTGTGCGCAAGGATATTTCGGCGTGACGCCTGATTTAACTTGTCTCGGCAAAGTCATCGGCGGCGGTCTTCCTGTCGGTGCGTATGGCGGCAAAGCCGAAATCATGGAAAGAATCGCTCCGAGCGGTCCGATCTACCAGGCGGGAACCTTGTCAGGGAATCCGCTTGCCATGACAGCGGGACTTGAGACGTTACAGCAGCTCACACCTGAATCTTATCAAGAATTTGTGAAAAAAGGCGATATGCTTGAAGAAGGCATTTCAAAAGCCGCTGAAGCACATGGGATTCCGCACACGTTTAACCGTGCGGGTTCAATGATCGGATTCTTTTTCACAAACGAGCCTGTCATTAACTATGAAACAGCCAAATCATCTGATTTAAAGCTGTTCGCCAAATATTATAAAGGGATGGCTGACGCAGGCGTATTTCTGCCGCCGTCTCAATTTGAAGGATTGTTTCTCTCCACTGCGCATACAATGGAGGATATCGAAAAAACCATTCAAGCCGCTGAGAAAGTGTTCCAGGCGATCAGCCGCTGATACCGAAAAGCCGATGCAAGCAAGTCTTGTATCGGCTTTTTTCAATGCCTCCTTTATCATATTTATCCATATTGCGGCATACACCTTTAGTGACATCTAATTGTAAGGATTAGATGAAAGGAGGATATGAACTTGCCGCATAATCACCGGTTGCAATTTTCTGTTGAAGAATCAATCTGTTTCCAAAAAGGACAGGAAGTTTCTGAATTACTTTCGATTTCATTAGACCCTGATATCAGGGTGCAGGAAGTAAATGATTATGTCTCAATTAAAGGATCATTAGAACTTACTGGCGAGTACAACATAGATCACAGCAGTCAATTCGAAGAGCTTGGAAGAGAGCTGAGACATGTAGAGGAAGTGAGGGCGAGGGAGGATGGCACAGCTGAGCTCCTTCATTGCTTCCCGGTGGACATCACGATTCCGAAAAATAAAGTGAGCCACCTCAATGACGTTTTCGTTTTTATTGATGCCTTTGATTATCAGTTAACGGATTCAAGGATTTTAACCATTCAGGCTGATTTGGCAATTGAAGGGCTGCTTGAGGAATCCGAGCCAGAAGAGCCGGAGATCCCTCTGTATGTGGCGCCTGAATTTGCCAGAGAAGAAATGATCAATCTGGCTGACCATCGCTCTGAGGAAGAAAACGAACCTGAATTAGTGATACGCCATAGGCATGAAGAACCTCTGCCTGAAGCTGAAGAACCCCTGGCTCTATCAGAAGAAGCGGCACAAGAAGCCGGGGAGAATGAGGAAGAGACTCCGCCTATACTCAGGCAGGAGGAAGAAGAGGAGGCTGAGGAAACTGAAGAACCTGCCCCTGTTCTGAGGCTGGAAGAGGCGCCGGAACCTGTCTCATATACTGAGCCTCCCCCTCCCGCTGCCATCCTGGAGGAAGAAGAGCCGGAAGAGGCTGAGGAGCTTGAGGAGCCTGCAATCATGGCGGCTGAGAGGAGTGAACCTGTATCTGAGGATGATTCAGCGGAAATGCTTGAAGAAACAGCAAATGATGTTGAACCGTTTTCCCCTGCTTTTACTCTCACACCGCATGCCGATAAAGCAGAGATTGAGGAACTGCCCGTCCTTCAAAAAGAAGAGCAGCCTGAGGCCGAACCGCTTCTCCGTCAGAGTGATCAAGAGGAGGCGGAAGAAGCCGAAGATGAGACTGCGGTTTTTGGAGAAGAGCAGGCGCCTGCTTATCGCGAGTTCGTTCCGGAACCGCGGGAAGAGGAATTTTACAGCGCACCTAAGTTTCTTGAGGAAGAAGCTCAGGCTGATGAAGGATTTGAAGTTGAGGTGAGGAAGATGGCGCAGCCGGAGGAGGAAACCGGGGAGCCTCTTGATTTGTCCTTTCAGTTTTCCAAACTGCCTCCTGAGGAACCGGCGGCATCTGAGCCGCTTAAAGCAAGAGAGAATCAAGAAGCGGCACCGAAAACGGAGCAGAAGGAAAATGACAACTCTCATTATTTGACGAAATTATTTACCAGAGAAGAAGAAAAGTTTTCAAGAATGAAAATCTGCATCGTACAGCAGCAAGATACAATCGACCGGGTGTGTGAACGATATGACATCACATCCCAGCAGCTCATCAGAACGAATGCTTTATCGTTTGATGACGAGCTGGAAGAAGGTCAGCTTCTGTATATACCTGAATATAATAACAGCCATGCGTAAGCACAAAGAGGCCGTAAAAATGTGGTGAATGGAATGGAAGCAGTCCAATCAGTGCTTCAGGAATACGGGCTGGCGGCCGAATATATTGAGCCTGTCAGCCCGCATGTATGGAAAGTCTACTCAAACCACGGCATTTTTGCTTTGAAACAGCTCAAGCCGGCCCGCAGCAGTGAATTTACGGACTATATGATTGAGATTGAGGAGAAAGGCTACCGTTCATTTGTTCCGATTTACCGCACGCATGCAGGCGATTTTTTTGCGGGAAGCCGGACGGAGGCGTCTTATTATTTAATGCCCTGGCTTCAGTACGATCAGGAAGAAGAACGGGATCAAAAACATGTTTACCTTTTTAAAGAGGTGGCGAAGCTCCATTCCGCGACCGTGCGGGACATCCAAATCCGGACTGAAGACATCAGCGGCTTTTATGAACTGACGAAAAGAGATTGGGAAAATGATAAGCTCGTCTATGAACAATTTGCCGACCGGGCGGAAAAAGAGTGGTACCTTTCTCCTTTTGAATTGCAGGCTGTTACGTATCTTACAGAAACGGTTTCAGCCGTTAATTTTGCTCTTGAACGTCTGGAGGAATGGTTTGACGCGGCAAAGGATCATGACAAAACGAGAGCGGTGATCAATCACGGCAGCTTATCGAGCCGCCATTTTCTATATAATGATGTGGGAACGGGCTTTTTTACAAATTTCGAGAAAGCCGGGCTCGGACCTCCGCAAAATGATCTGCTCGGCTTTTACTCCAGAATGTTCAGAAGCTATCCGAAAGCGTGTCCGGAGTGCCTTGAATGGTTTTATACGTATCACAAATCATTCCCCCTCCGTGAAGCGGAAATCAGCCTGTTCCTCAGCTATATGGCTTATCCGAGCGGCATGTACAAAGTGCTGAAACGGTATCAAACCGCCCAAAGGGGTTCTGAGAAAGAAGAGTGCACGCAGTTATTAAGAGCGTTTTGGCAGATGAAAAATGTTGAACCTTTTCTCATGAAGGTGTATCAGATTGAGCAGGAGAAAAAAAGAAAGGCGGAAAACGAGTCCTCTTCATAGCGGGACTCGTTTTTTTATATCCATTCCAAATGCAGGGCGCATGCTAAAAAAAGCAGGATGGCAAGCAGCAGGACGTCAAAAGTCGTCGGAAAGAAAATCGTCCTGATCCCCTGAAAGATCGTAATCGGTACAATGACTTGCGCGGATACAAGGCGGACCTGTCTGGCCCACGGGGGGAGCGAATAAGAATTGAATTTTTTTCTCACGGCAATTCCTCCTTACATTCGCCTTTCTTTGTATCGTATGTGAGGGAAAGGGCGGGGTGCATGCCCATTTATGTATGACGGCAGCGGTTTTTGGAAAAGATGATTGACGAAACAAAAACACTTTTACTATAATAAAGAACATAATAAATAAGATCATGAGCTGATATAAATACACCTGCTTTGAACGGGAAGAGTACAAGAAAGACGCATGAAGAGAGAGAAGCTACTGTGCTGAAAGGCTTCTTATGCCGTCTCATTGGAAGGTCGCCCGGGAGCATAATTTCTTGAACATACAGTAGAGAAATTCGGGCCGCACCCGTTATCCGTTTTAAGTGCATGAACAAATCTGTTCATGAAAAAAGGTGGTACCGCGAAAGAGCTTTTCGTCCTTTATCAGGATGAAGGCTCTTTTTTAGTTGCTCAGCCATTTCTAAACATGCTGGAGGGTTATCATGGATACAAACGAACAAACAATGCCGACAAAATATGATCCGTCTGCGATTGAAAAAGGCCGCTATGATTTTTGGCTGAAAGGAAAATATTTTGAAGCGGGCGGCGATCAAACGAAACAGCCGTATTCTGTCGTCATTCCGCCGCCGAACGTGACGGGCAGGCTGCACCTCGGTCATGCATGGGATACGACGCTGCAAGATATTGTTACGCGTATGAAACGCATGCAGGGCTATGACGTGCTCTGGCTTCCGGGGATGGATCACGCCGGGATTGCCACTCAGGCAAAAGTCGAAGCGAAACTCCGCGAACAGGGTACAAGCCGCTATGACCTTGGCCGCGAAAAGTTTCTTGAAGAAACGTGGAAGTGGAAGGAAGAGTACGCTGATTTCATCCGCAGCCAATGGGCCAAAATGGGGCTCGGGCTCGATTATTCGCGCGAACGTTTCACTCTTGATGAAGGGCTGAACAAAGCCGTGCGTGAAGTATTCGTCAAATTGTACGAAAAAGGTTTGATTTACAGAGGCGAATATATCATCAACTGGGACCCTGCCACAAAAACGGCTTTGTCCGATATTGAAGTGATTTACAAAGACGTACAGGGCGCGTTTTATCATTTGCGCTATCCGTTAGCAGACGGTTCAGGTTCAATTGAAATCGCGACCACCCGTCCGGAAACGATGCTTGGCGACACGGCTGTCGCGGTTCATCCTGAAGATGAGCGCTACAAGCACTTAATCGGCAAAACGGTGATTCTGCCGATTACAAACCGCGAAATTCCGATCGTCGGCGATGATTACGTTGACATGGAATTCGGATCAGGAGCCGTTAAAATCACGCCTGCCCATGACCCGAATGACTTTGAACTCGGAAACCGCCACAATTTAGAACGGATTCTCGTCATGAATGAAGACGGAACAATGAATGAAAAAGCGCTGCAATATAACGGAATGGACCGGTTTGAATGCCGCAAAAAACTCGTCAAAGACCTTCAGGAGACAGGCGTTCTCTTTAAAATCGAAGACCATATGCATTCAGTCGGACACAGTGAGAGAAGCGGCGCCGTTGTTGAGCCGTACCTGTCCACACAATGGTTTGTCAAAATGCAGCCGCTGGCCGATGCAGCGGTTGACCTTCAGTCGAAAGAAGAGAAAGTTCACTTCGTTCCTGACCGTTTCGAGAAAACGTACCTGCACTGGATGGAAAACATCCGTGATTGGTGTATTTCCCGTCAGCTTTGGTGGGGCCACCGCATCCCGGCTTGGTATCATAAAGAAACAAAAGAAGTGTATGTCGGCCTTGAAGCGCCTGAGGACAGCGAAAATTGGGAACAGGATTCAGACGTGCTTGATACATGGTTCAGCTCCGCGCTGTGGCCGTTTTCTACAATGGGCTGGCCTGATGGAAATGCTGAAGACTTTAAGCGTTATTACTCAACCGATGTGCTTGTGACAGGGTATGACATCATCTTCTTCTGGGTATCCCGGATGATTTTCCAAGGTCTTGAGTTTACAGGTGAGCGCCCGTTCAAAGACGTGCTGATCCACGGCTTAATCCGTGACGAGCAGGGCAGAAAAATGAGTAAATCCCTTGGGAACGGCGTTGATCCGATGGATGTCATCGACAAGTACGGAGCGGATTCACTGCGCTACTTCCTGGCAACCGGAAGCTCACCTGGACAGGATCTCCGTTTCAGCTATGAAAAAGTGGAATCCACATGGAATTTCGCAAATAAAATTTGGAACGCTTCCCGTTTTGCTTTAATGAACATGGACGGCATGACGTATGACGAACTTGATCTGTCCGGTGAAAAATCAGTTGCTGATAAGTGGATTCTTACAAGACTGAATGAAACGATTGAAGACGTTACCCAGCTTGCGGATCGTTATGAATTCGGTGAAGTCGGACGCCATCTGTACAACTTTATCTGGGACGATGTGTGCGACTGGTATATCGAAATGGCGAAGCTTCCGCTGTACGGGGAAGATGAAGCGGCGAAGAAAACAACCCGCTCTGTTCTTGCTTACGTGCTTGACCAGACGATGCGTCTTCTGCACCCGTTTATGCCGTTCTTAACAGAGGAAATCTGGCAGCACCTTCCTCATGAAGGCGAGTCAATCACGATCAGCTCTTGGCCTGTTCCGGTTCCGGAACATACGGACAAAGAGGCAGCGGCGGATATGAAACTGCTTGTTGAATTAATCCGTTCTGTCCGCAATATCCGAAGCGAAGTTAACACGCCGATGAGCAAGCAGGTTGAACTTTACATTAAAACATCTACGGAAGATATTGCCGGACGCCTTGAGAAGAACCGTTCTTACGTTGAGCGTTTCACGAATCCGAGCACGCTGAAAATCGGGACGGATATCACCGCGGCAGACAAAGCGATGACAGCGGTCGTCACCGGAGCGGAAGTGATTCTGCCGCTTGAAGGGCTGATTAACATCGATGAGGAAATCGCCCGTCTGCAAAAAGAATTCGACAAGCTGACAAAAGAAGTCGAACGCGTTCAGAAAAAACTCGGCAACGAAGGATTCATCAAAAAAGCTCCTGAGCAAGTCATTGAAGAAGAACGAGCAAAAGAGAAAGACTACACGGCAAAACGCGAAGCTGTCCGGCAGCGGATCGCAGAGCTGAAAGGCTGATAAAACAGCGGGGCGGTTTCCTAAGAAACCGCCTTGTTGTATAAAAGAGGGGATTTCATTGTTTAATACGTACAAAGAAGCGATCAGCTGGATTCACGGCAGACTTAAGTTCGGCGTTAAGCCGGGCCTTCTCCGTATGGAAAGGCTGATGGAAAAATTGGAACATCCGGAAAAGAACATCCGCGCCATTCATGTCGCGGGCACAAACGGCAAAGGCTCCACCGTCTCTTTTATCCGTTCCGTGCTTCAAGAAGCCGGTTATACGGTCGGCACATTCACATCTCCCTACATCATTACGTTCAATGAGCGTATCAGCGTAAACGGCACGCCGATTTCTGATGAGGAATGGAGAGCGCTCGTTAATGAAATCAAACCGATAGTCGATGAGATTGATAAAACCGATACCGGAACGGTGACAGAATTTGAAATCATTACAGCGTGTGCATTTTTATATTTTGCTAAGCGGGATGATATCGATTTTGTTATTTTTGAAGCGGGGCTCGGCGGCACATTCGATTCAACCAATATTGTGAAACCGCTTTTGTCGGTCATTACAAGCATCGGACATGACCATATGGCGATTTTAGGCAATACCATCGAGGAGATCGCCGGGCAGAAAGCCGGTATTATTAAAAATGCCACTCCGGTCATTACAGGTGTCAATCAGCCGGAAGCACTCGGCGTTATTGAAGCGGAGGCCGAAGAAAAGCAGGCTCCGTGCCAGTCGCTATATAAAACATGCAGACTGTTTAATGGTGCGGCGCTTCCGTCCGGCGAAAGCTTTTCGCTGGAAACGGAAACGAAATGTTATGAGGACGTTCAAACGTCGCTGATCGGCATTCATCAAAGGCAGAATGCGGCCTTGGCGATATTGGCCGCTGAATGGCTGAATCGCCTGAAAATCACTGCCATTTCTGAAGAAGCATTGCGAAACGGTCTGAAAAAAGCTTCATGGCCGGGCCGGTTTGAACAGCTTCAAAGCCGCCCTTTAGTGTTTGCGGACGGCGCCCATAATGAAGAAGGCGTTGATACGCTGACAGAAACGATCAGGCAGCGATTTGCCGATAAAAGCGTCCATGTCGTATTCAGCGCATTAAAAGACAAACCGTATCAGGAAATGATTAAAAAGCTTGAAACCGAAGCAGATTCCATTCATTTTGCGTCATTTGACTTTCCGCGTGCCGCAAGCGCCGAAGACCTTTACAATGCAAGCGGTCTTGCGGATAAGAGCTTTGATGAGAACCCGGACAGTGTGAAAGAGTGGATAGAACAAAAAGACGGAGCGGATGATGTCATCATCATTACCGGTTCTCTATACTTTATTTCAGAAATGAGAAAGCGGCTGATCTGACAGCCCCTGGAACACCCGGCAAGCCATTTTACGGTTTTGCCGGGTGTTTTTATGAGGAAAACACATTTTCAGCCATTTCAGGCATGATATTTTTCTATGCTACAATCTGAGCCAGATTGATAGAAAAGGTGTGATCTGAGTGCTTTTCATTCTGTTTGTTCTCGGTCTGATTTTCGGTTCTTTTTTTTATACAGTCGCATGCCGTATTCCGCTTCGAATCTCGGTTATTTCGCCGCGTTCATCCTGTTCGTTCTGCGGCTTGCCGCTCTCCTGGGGGGAGCTTGTGCCCGTTGTTTCCTATATCCTGCAAAGAGGAAGGTGCAGACACTGCCGTACGAAGCTGTCAGTGATGTATCCGGCAGCGGAATGCTGGACGGCATGTTTATTCACGGCTGCCGGTATCCATTTCGGTTTCTCAAAAGAGCTGCTAATCGCGCTGTTATTTCTGTCTCTGCTGATGATTGTTACTGTGACGGATCTGCAATATATGCTGATTCCTGACAAGGTTCTGCTGTTTTTTCTTCCGCTTTTTATCGCCGGCCGTATTTTTTCTCCGCTGGATTCATGGTATGCGGGGTTTGCCGGAGCTGTTTGCGGATTTGCTCTGCTTGTTTTTATCATGTTTGTCAGTAAAGGAGGCATCGGCGCAGGTGATGTGAAGCTGTTTGGAGTGATCGGGCTTGCGCTCGGTGTGAAGCTCGTCCTTATTGCATTCTTTCTTTCCGTTATAATCGGAGCCGTATACGGTATGTGCGCCGCAGCGGGGGGCAGGCTTGGTAAAAAGCAGCCTTTCCCGTTTGCGCCGGCCATCGCAGCCGGGAGCGCTGTGAGTTACTTATACGGTGAAGAGCTGTTCGCGTTTTACATCACACTCGCTTCAGGCGGTGCTTGAAAAATTTGGCGAACGTTTTTTGGACAAGACGACAAAAGTCTTGTTCTTTTTTTTTACGCCTATGCTAAAGTGTGAACCATGATCAGTTCAAGGTACGGCCAAGACGAATGCAAGGGGGAAGAGACGTTGAAAAAAAGGAAAAGCAAAAAGAACAGCAAAGCCAAAAACAATGCCCTTAAAGTAACAATTAACGGAAAAGAAGAAACGATGTATGGACAAGAAGGTGTGAATGCAGGCGGGGAGAAAACCGTCACATTTTCAAATTGGGAAGAAACAAAGAAGGCGGAGCAGGAGATTGCAGCATCTCATGAAGATCCGAAAGAAGAAGATTTCAATTGGGATGATGAGAAGAATCAAGAGGTATTTGAAGACGATCCGAAAGTCGTCCCGCCATACCAGAAGAAAAACACGGGTCCTCATTTTCCGAAAAAGAAGCAGCCGTCATCTCCAGTTAAAAAAGCGGTCACGACAATTGCCGTTGCGGCTGTTTTAGGCACCGGCCTCGGCCTTGTCGCCTTAAATATGTCGGGAAGTAAAGAAGCCTCCGCCCCCGCCTCCGCTGACAAAGGTTCACAAGGACAGACGGTGAAAGCGGGAGACGTTTCAAAAGACAAATCAGAAACAAGCGGCACAGGAAACGCGGAACAGTCAGACGGAAACTATAAAACATTTGCGGTGCAGGCCGGAAAATTTTCATCAGAAAAAGGAGCGCAAACGCTTGTTGACCAGCTGACTGAAAAAGGATACTCGGCTGTCTCTCTGGCAAAAGAAGACGGGTACACATACGTGATCGCGGGTCTTGCAGCGGAAAAAAGTTTATCACAGCAATTGGGCCAGACACTGATAGACCATGATTTTGAGGCTTGGGGCGGAAAAGAGCTCAGCTTTGCGGTCGATTCAGGATTGGAAGGCTCTTTTAAACAAGCATCTGAGCTCTCGGCCAAAGCGATTACCGGCAAAGACATTTCAAAAACGGATGTGGCTGAAGCAGCCAAAGCCGCAGACGGCGCAGACGCAGCTGACAAAAAGCAGAAAGAGGCCGTGCTTCAAGCGCTGAAAGAATTGGAAACGTCCGGTTCAGAATCCGGCTGGAAAGCCCAAAAACAGCTTTTAAGCGTTGTGAAATAATAATCTCTCAATTCCCGTCATCCGGCGGGATTTTTTATTTTGTCATCAAAAAGTTATTTTTCTGAAATTGTGGTTGCCCGTTTGATTTGGTAGGATAGACAAGTATCTTTTTTTCTTAAGCAAACCCTGAAAGGATGACAATCATGACAAAACGCTTAATACTCGCATCACAATCTCCGCGAAGAAAAGAACTCCTTAATCTTCTTCAGATTCCTTACAGCATTATTGCGAGCCGCACAGATGAAAAATTAAATCGAAACCTTTCGCCGGAAGAAAACGTCCAATGTTTGGCCGAGCAAAAAGCCGGTGCTGTATTGGCCGAAAATCCCGATGCAGCCGTTATCGGCGCTGACACGATGGTGTGCATAGACGGCGAGTGCCTCGGCAAACCGCGTGACAGAGAAGAAGCGGCACACATGCTGCGGAAGCTTTCCGGCCGAAGTCATCAAGTCATTACGGCGGTCAGCATTCAGACGCATGACCGGAAAGAAACGTTCTGTGACACGACGGAAGTGACGTTTTGGCCGCTCAGTGAAGACGAAATACAGCTCTACATTGAAACTAAAGAACCGATGGATAAAGCAGGTGCATACGGCATCCAAGGAAAAGGCGCGCTTTTAGTGAAAAAAATAGACGGTGATTTCTATTCTGTCGTCGGGCTTCCTGTCGCTAAAACAATGAGAGCCCTGAAAGAATTTAATATAAAAGCTTGATGTTCAAACCGGGAAGGGGAACAAGGAGGGGTTGATCATCCGTGATCTGCCGTTAAAATTAAGAGATTTCCCCGAAAATGAAAAACCGAGAGAGCGGCTTCTGCACTTCGGAGCCGAACATCTGTCTAACAATGAACTGCTTGCCATCCTGCTGCGGACGGGAACGAAACACGAGTCCGTCATGAACCTCTCTCACCGGCTGCTGCGGACGTTTGACGGGCTGCGCCTGTTAAAAGGCGCCTCTGCTCAGGAGCTTTCCAGCATTCCCGGAATCGGCACGGTGAAGGCCGTTCAGATTCTTGCCGCAATTGAGCTGGGCAGCCGTATTCATAAGACAGCCGCCGGGGAGCACCGGGTCATCCGTTCTCCCGAAGACGGGGCGAAGTATGTGATGGAGGATATGCGCTTTTTATCCCAGGAGCATTTTGTCTGTTTATATTTAAATACTAAAAATCAAGTCATTCATAAACGCACCGTTTTTATCGGAAGTCTGAATTCATCTATTGTCCACCCGCGGGAGGTGTTTAAAGAAGCTTTCAAACGATCCGCCGCATCCTTCATTTGCGTTCACAATCATCCTTCAGGAGATCCTACACCGAGCAGGGAAGATATAGAAGTAACCAGGCGGCTTTTTGAGTGCGGAAATTTAATCGGCATCGAGCTGCTCGATCATTTGGTCATTGGTGACAAAAAATTTGTGAGTTTAAAGGAAAAAGGATATTTGTAACACTTTTTTTTTCGTTGATTTAAGATATAATAGATTTTATGAGTTTTTCCCTTTAGGGTATTTTTGCTTTAAGAAAGGAAGATACATACATATGTTCGGAATTGGTACAAGAGACCTTGGTATAGATTTGGGAACTGCGAATACGCTTGTGTTTGTTAAAGGTAAAGGAATTGTTGTGAGAGAGCCGTCAGTCGTTGCTCTGCAAACGGATACGAAATCGATCGTTGCGGTCGGTAACGATGCGAAAAACATGATCGGAAGAACTCCGGGCAACGTGGTTGCGCTCCGTCCGATGAAAGACGGCGTTATCGCTGATTATGAAACAACTGCGACAATGATGAAATATTACATTAATCAGGCTGTGAAAAATAAAGGATTATTTGCGAGAAAGCCGTACGTTATGGTGTGTGTGCCGTCAGGTATTACTGCCGTTGAAGAACGGGCGGTCATTGACGCGACAAGACAAGCGGGCGCACGCGACGCTTATCCGATTGAAGAACCGTTTGCGGCAGCAATCGGCGCGAATCTTCCTGTATGGGAGCCTACGGGCAGCATGGTCGTTGATATCGGCGGCGGAACAACTGAAGTGGCGATCATTTCATTAGGAGGCATTGTCACGTCTCAGTCAATCCGCGTAGCCGGTGACGAAATGGACGACTCAATCATCAGCTATATCAGAAAAACATATAATCTGATGATCGGTGACCGTACGGCGGAAGCCATTAAAATGGAAATCGGTTCAGCAGAAACCGGTGAAGAAAATGCGTCAATGGAAATCCGCGGCCGCGACCTTCTGACAGGTCTGCCGAAAACGATCGAAATCACGGGCACGGAAATTGCAAATGCCCTGCGTGATACAGTTCTTTCAATCGTTGACGCGGTGAAGAGCACGCTTGAAAAAACACCGCCTGAGCTGGCCGCTGACATTATGGACAGAGGTATTGTGTTAACCGGGGGAGGCGCCCTGCTCCGCAATCTCGACAAAGTCATCAGCGACGAAACGAAAATGCCTGTACTTATCGCTGAAGATCCGCTGGATTGTGTTGCGATCGGCACTGGAAAAGCACTGGAGCACATCCATCTTTTCAAAGGAAAAACAAGATAATCAGGAGTTAAATAGAAGAGGTGTATCACGATGCCGAACAAACGGTTAATGCTATTACTTCTGTGTATTATCATATTGGTGGCTATGATTGGATTCTCGCTGAAGAACGGCCGTAATACCACCTGGCCTGAAAAGCTGATCGGTGATACGACGGGAGTATTTCAAAATATTTTTCACACGCCTGCCGAATATTTTGCAGGGTTCTTCGGGGACATAAAAGACCTGAAAAACACGTACAAAGAAAACGAACGCTTAAGACAAAAGCTGGACGGACAGACACAATATGAAGCGAAGCTCCAAGAACTCAAAGATGAAAACAAGAAGCTGCGTGATGAACTCGGACATGTCAAATCGATTTCCGACTATGATCCGATTTTAGCGACCGTTATCGCCAGAAATCCTGATCAATGGTACAAGCAGATCATGATCAATAAAGGAACGAAGCAGAAAGTGGCCAAGGACATGGCGGTCACAAACGAAAAGGGTGCGCTTGTCGGGAAGATCAAAAGCAGCGGACTCAACAGTTTCACATCAGCCGTTCAGCTGCTGAGCGATGTTGACCGCAACAACAGAGTGGCCACCAAAATCTCCGGCAAAAAGGGAAGCAAAGGCTACGGTTTAATTGAGGGGTATGATAAAAAGAAACAGACCCTGAAAATGACCATCCTTGAACCGGATGAAAAACGCGAAGTGAAAAAAGGCGACCTTGTGGAGACCTCCGGAACGGGCGGCGTATTTCCTCAAGGGCTGACGGTCGGCGAAGTAACCGATGTCGAATCAGATGCTTACGGCCTGACGAAAATCGCTTACGTTAAACCGGCTGCCGACCTGTATGATCTTGACCATGTCATCGTTGTCAATCGAAGCGTAGCAACAGGGGAGGAAGGATCGTGAAACGTTTCCTTCTCCCTTTGATTATGATTTTGGTCTTTTGTGCGGAAAGCACCTATACAGATCTGGTGCATTTTCCTTTCGTTTCCGACGAGCAGCAGGTCGTTCCGCATTTTCTTTTGCTTGCGCTGATTTTTATGTCCGCTTATATCAACCAAAAGCATGCGGTGATCTACGGTCTCATTTTCGGACTTCTTTATGACATCAATTATACGGGTGTTTTAGGCGTTTATATGTTTGGTTTTGCCGGTTTATGCTACCTGGCGGCCAAAGCGTTTAAAGTGCTGCAGACAAATGCCCTGATGGTCATTCTGGTCGCTGTGCTGAGCGTATGTGTGCTTGAATTTTACGTTTACGGCATTCAGACGTTAATCCGCAGCGGCACAATGACGTTTAACGACTTTGTCATTCAGCGGTTTTTGCCGACTGCTGTGCTGAATATTGCGGGAGCCATTATATTAGTCCTGCCCTTTAGGCTGTTTTATATAAGTCTGAAGAAAGAATTAAGAGATGAGTAAAAAGGATTTTATCTTTTTTTGACGAAAAGAGTATGTTGTTGAGGTGAACATTGATGAAGACCAAAAAGCAGCAATATGTAACAATAAAAGGAACAAAAAACGGCTTAACATTGCATCTGGATGATGCATGTTCTTTTGATGAGCTTCTCGATGGTCTTCAAAATATGCTGTCGATTGAACAATATACTGATGGCAAAGGCCAAAAAATCAGTGTTCATATCAAACTCGGGCATCGGTATCTGTATCAGGAACAGGCAGAGCAGCTGACTGATCTGATCGCGTCAAAGAAAGATTTAGTCGTGCATTCAATTGACAGTGAAGTCATCGCCAAAGAAGAAGCGCAGCGGATGAAAGAGGAGCAGGAAATTGTTTCTGTTTCTAAAATCATCCGTTCAGGTCAGGTGCTTCACGTAACGGGAGATTTGCTTTTAATCGGAGATGTGAATCCCGGCGGTACGATCAGAGCCGGAGGAAATATATTTGTTCTCGGTTCATTAAAAGGGATTGCCCATGCGGGTTATAACGGAAATAACCGGGCTGTGATCGCCGCATCCGAAATGATGCCGACACAATTGAGGATCAATCATGTGTTAAATCGCTCCCCAGACCACATTCAAAAAGGGAACGACATGGAATGTGCTTATTTAGATACTGACGGAAATATGGTCATTGAACGCCTTCAACAATTGGCTCATTTAAGACCTGATCTAACAAGGCTTGAGGGAGGAATGTGAAATTGGGTGAGGCTATCGTAATAACTTCGGGAAAAGGCGGAGTAGGTAAAACAACAACATCTGCAAACCTCGGTACCGCCTTAGCCATTTTAGGGAAGCGCGTCTGTCTGGTAGACACAGATATCGGACTGCGCAACCTTGATGTCGTAATGGGTCTTGAAAACAGAATTATTTACGACTTAGTAGATGTAATTGAAGGCAGATGCAAGACGCATCAGGCGCTTGTCAAGGACAAACGTTTTGATGACCTGCTTCATTTAATGCCGGCTGCCCAGACAAGCGACAAAACGGCTGTTGTCCCTGAGCAGATCAAATCGCTTGTGCAGGAGCTCAAGCAGGAATTTGATTATGTCATTATCGATTGTCCGGCCGGAATTGAACAAGGCTATAAAAATGCCGTTTCCGGAGCTGATAAGGCGATTGTGGTGACGACGCCGGAAATATCAGCGGTTCGGGACGCTGACCGCATTATCGGACTTTTGGAGCAGGAAGATATTGAACCGCCGCGCCTCATCGTCAACCGCATCAGAAATCACCTCATGAAAAACGGTGACACGATGGATGTGGATGAGGTTGTTCATCATCTGTCTATTGATCTCCTCGGAATCGTTGCTGACGATGATGAAGTGATCAGAGCTTCAAATATCGGCGAACCGATTGCCATGAATTCTAAAAACCGCGCCAGCATTGCTTACCGCAATATCGCCCGGCGTATTTTAGGAGAATCCGTTCCTTTGCAGGTGCTTGAAGAGCAGCAAAAAGGGATGATGGCGAAAATCAAGTCGTTTTTCGGCGTGCGTTCATAAATATACTGGAATACAAAGATCTGATAAAGCCCAGCTTATCAGGTCTTTTTTGTTTTTTAAGAGCGCATATTTGCAATGGACAAGACATAGGATGTACAAACCCAACGATTGCAAAGGATGATGGCGATGAGTCACAGAGCTGATGAAATTAGAAAAAGACTGGCCAAAAGGAGAAAACCGCGCCCTGAACCAAAACGGACTTTCGTTCAAAATGCCCGACCGCAGAAGCCTCCCGCATGGCAGACGGTCAAGGAGCAGGAAAAGCACAGGCTCCTTCCGGACTATGAATATCAAACGGAACATCCGCCCGAATTTAACGGACGGCATCCATTGATCAACGCTCATTCTATTATTTTGAAATGCCTGCTGGCCGCCTGTCTCGTACTGATTTCCGCTATCGCCTATAAAACTGACAAACTGCCGCTGAGTCAGATTAAACCGGCGATTGCACAAACCTTTCAAAAAGAATTTCAGTTTGCTGCCGTGAATCATTGGTTTGTATCCTCATTCGGAAACCCGCTCGCTTTTCTCACCCCGGGAACGAAAAAGAAGGACGGTCAGGTAGCGGTCAGCCAGGATATGGCCGTTCCCGCCGCGGGGAAAATCCAGCAGAACTTTCAGAATAACGGAGAAGGCGTCGTTGTTGAAACGGCCAGTGAAGCCATTGACAGCGTAAAAGAAGGCTACATTACGGAAGTGAGCAAAGATGAAAAAACAGGGCTGACTGTGAAGGTGCAGCATGCCGACAATACAAGCAGCATTTACGGCCGGCTCAAAGATGTTGACGTATCATTGTATGACTTTGTCGATAAAGGAAAAAAGATCGGTTCGATCAAGCTTAACGATAAAAGTAAAGGACAGTATTATTTCGCGATTCAGGATGGCGATAAATTCATAGATCCGATTCAGGTGATCACATTTGATGAATAAATGGCTCAGCCTTCTCTTCAAAATTCATGTCCATCCTTTTCTTTGGATTATCATGGGGCTTGGTCTTCTGACGGGGCACATTAAAGCGCTGCTGTGTCTTTTGCTGGTCGTATCCGTTCATGAGCTGGGGCATGCTGCTCTGGCTGTGTTTTTTTCGTGGCGCATTAAACGCGTCTTTCTGCTCCCTTTCGGCGGGACGGTTGAGGTGGAGGAGCACGGAAACCGGCCGCTTAAAGAGGAATTCGCGGTCATTCTGGCGGGCCCGCTCCAGCATGTGTGGCTTCAGGCGGCAGCCTGGCTCCTTTTTATGTCCGGCTTTACAAGTCAGCAGACATTTGAGATGTTTACCTTTTATAATCTCTCCATTCTTTTCATCAATCTTTTGCCGATCTGGCCGCTTGACGGCGGAAAGTTTGTGTTTTTATACTTCTCTAAACAAATGGCTTTTCAAAAAGCGCATCTCCTCAGCCTGCAGACATCGGCCGTTTCCGCGCTTTTGCTCTGCTGCTGGATTGTGCTGGCCGTCCCCCTCCAGGTCAGCGCATGGGTGCTGTTCGTCTTTCTCGCCGCTTCTTTATGGGATGAATACCGCAAGCGGCATTATATTCAGCTGAGGTTTCTTTTAGAGAGATATTACGGTAAAAACCGCGATGTCGCCATGCTGCATCCTTTGACTGTCGCAGCCGATGCCAAAGTAAAGCATGTCATGGCCGAATTTAAACGGGGCTGCAAGCATCCCATTATCATAGAAAAAGCCGGCGAGAAGATCAGCCAGCTTGATGAAAATGAAGTGCTTCATGCATATTTTGCCGATAAACGGACAGATTCCTCCATGGAAGACCTGCTGCTGCCTTACTAGAAATAGATTGACATATCTCTTTAGGTCTGATATATTTTTTAATGTTATGGATATGTAGCACCAATGCTACAACCGCTCGGGACAGGTGATAAGAGCTTTAAAGCCCCCTGTTGCTGGCGAGTCTTAGTCTAATAGGAGGTGCAGAGAATGTACGCAATCATTAAAACAGGCGGAAAACAAATCAAAGTTGAAGAAGGTCAAACTGTTTACATCGAAAAACTTGCTGCTGAAGCAGGTGAAACAGTGACGTTTGAAGACGTATTGTTTGTTGGCGGAGACAGCGTGAAAGTCGGCAACCCAACAGTTGCAGGCGCGACAGTTACAGCTAAAGTTGAAAAACAAGGCCGTGCGAAAAAAATCACTGTTTTCCGTTACAAGGCAAAGAAAAATGTTCATAAAAAACAAGGTCATCGTCAGCCTTATACTAAATTGACAATCGAAAAAATCAACGCGTAAGCATGATTGAGGCAACAATTCGAAGATCCCGAAATGACGGGGACATTTTGTCCTTTGAAATGACGGGACATGCCGATTTTGCTGAACATGGACGAGATCTCGTTTGCGCCGGGGTTACGGCTGTCGTTTTCGGGGCGGTCAATGCGGTTATCGCGCTGGCTCCTCTCGAACCGATTCTTGATATAGGCGAGGACGGGGGTTATTTCTACTTTGAATTCCCTGAAGCTGCTGATCAGGAAGCTTTGCAAAAAGCGCAGCTGCTGATTGAAGGCATGATTGTTTCTCTTGAAACGATCGAGCGGGATTACAGTGAACACTTACGGTTGACTGCAAACCAAATATAGGAGGTGAGTTACATGCTTAGATTAGATCTTCAGTTTTTCGCTTCTAAAAAAGGTGTAGGTTCTACAAAGAACGGACGTGACTCTGAATCTAAACGTTTAGGCGCTAAACGTGCAGACGGTCAATTCGTAACAGGCGGATCTATCCTTTACCGTCAACGCGGAACGAAAATCTACCCAGGTGAAAACGTGGGCCGCGGAGGAGATGACACTCTTTTTGCTAAAATCGACGGAACTGTTAAATTCGAACGTTTCGGCCGTGACCGCAAAAAAGTGAGCGTATATCCTGTAGCTCAATAATGACACAAAAAACTCCGGTCGTTGACTGGAGTTTTTTTTGCAGTAAGCGGAGTAACATCAAGAATGAAAAGCAGAGGATGCGTGAGTGAACCCCGCCTTGAATGAGGACAGCAGCTTCTCATACCCACTGGATATGTTCCCCAAGCAGTGATACCAAAAATGTTTCTGCCTGGCATCCGCAGTGCATGCGATCCGAAAAAGGAACATGATGAACCAGGAAAAACAAGTGTTTTTCTAACAAAGCCTTCTCTGTTATAATTCATAGTACACACTTATCAAGACTCCTAAAAAGAAATTAAACGATTGGGAGTGCGAAAATGAAGGATGTATCGAAGAAACAAGAAGAACCTGTAAGCGATGCGGCTCTGATTAATGAGCTGATCCAATTAATGGGCCATTTCCGTCATGATTGGATGAATAAGCTGCAGCTGATAAAAGGAAACTTAAGTTTGCAGAAGTATGACAGGGTCGTTGAAATAATCGACGAAATGGTCATAGATGCAAAGCACGAGTCAAAGCTCTCAAACCTGAAAACCCCGCACTTGGCGTTTGACTTTCTTACATTTAATTGGAAGTCCCGTTATATGAGGCTCGAATACGAAGTGCTCGGAGAAATTAAAGATTTATCGGCATATGATCAAAAGCTGTCGAACCTGATGAGAAAACTGTTTCATCTGTTCGGTCTGGCGGTAAGCAATGAAAGTGAAAATCATCTGACCGTATCGCTGCAGACGGATCACCCTGACAGACAGCTTATTGTATATCTCGATTTTCATGGAACGATTGCGAATGCAGATGTGTTTGATGAATTTCGCAAATCGCGGTATGAGGACTTTGATGTCATGCAATTTGAGCTGACCGGCCATGAATGTGTGGCCGAAATTGGAATGAACTAGCGGTTTTTTACGGTTTAGAACGGAGGATATTATGTTTGTAGATCAGGTGAAAGTATATGTAAAAGGCGGCGACGGCGGTAACGGAATGGTTGCGTTCCGCCGTGAAAAATATGTGCCGAAAGGCGGTCCTGCCGGCGGTGACGGAGGGAATGGAGGCGACGTCGTCTTTGAGGTTGATGAAGGATTGCGCACGCTTATGGACTTCCGGTACCAGCGCCATTTCAAAGCGATACGCGGCGAGCACGGCATGTCTAAAAACCAGCACGGCAGAAACGCGGACGATATGGTTGTTAAAGTTCCGCCCGGCACAGTCGTTACGGATGACGATACAAAACAGGTCATTGCCGATCTGACTGAACACGGACAGCGCGCCGTCATCGCAAAAGGCGGACGCGGCGGACGCGGGAATACTCGTTTTGCGACACCGGCTAACCCGGCACCGCAGCTGTCAGAGCACGGAGAGCCCGGAAAAGAGCGCTATATCGTGCTTGAACTGAAGGTGCTTGCAGACGTAGGTCTCGTCGGCTTCCCGAGCGTCGGAAAATCTACGCTTCTGTCTGTCGTTTCATCGGCAAAGCCGAAAATCGCCGATTATCATTTTACAACGCTTGTTCCGAATCTGGGCATGGTGGAAACGGATGACGGAAGAAGCTTCGTCATGGCGGATCTGCCCGGCCTGATTGAAGGAGCGCACGAAGGAGTCGGCTTAGGCCACCAATTTCTCCGCCATATCGAACGGACGCGCGTCATCGTTCATGTCATTGACATGTCAGCGATGGAAGGCCGTGATCCGTATGAGGATTATGTGACCATTAATCAGGAGCTCAGTGAATACAATCTGCGGCTGACGGAGCGTCCGCAAATTATCGTTGCGAATAAAATGGACATGCCAGAAGCGGCTGAAAATCTTAAAGCGTTTAAAGAAAAGCTTAAGGATGACCATCCTGTCTTCCCGATCAGCGCGGTGACGAGAGAAGGGCTCCGCGATCTTCTGTTTGAAGTCGCCAACCAGCTGGAAACAACGCCTGAATTCCCGCTGTATGATGAAGAAGAATTGGCGGAAAACCGCGTGATGTACACGATGGAAGATGAAGAAATTCCATTTAACATTACCCGTGATCCGGACGGTGCGTTTGTGCTTTCAGGTGACAGTCTGGAACGCCTCTTTAAAATGACTGACTTCTCCCGTGACGAATCCGTCAAGCGTTTTGCAAGACAGATGCGCGGAATGGGCGTTGATGAAGCGCTCAGAGAACGCGGGGCTAAAGATGGCGATATCATCCGGCTTCTGGAATTTGAATTTGAATTTATTGATTAAAAAGACGGAGAGCTTGCGATGCAGGCTCTCTGATGTAAGAGGGAGGGGTGCAGGTGAAAGAAGAGACATTTTATTTAGTGCGTGAAGACGTTCTGCCTGATGCGATGCGGAAAACCCTTGAAGTCAAAAAACTGCTGGACAGAAAAAAGGCTGAATCGGTTGCAGATGCCGTGCAGAAAGTTGATTTAAGCAGAAGCGCTTTTTACAAATACCGAGATGCGGTTTTCCCTTTTTACACGATGGTTAAAGAACAAATAATCACACTTTTCTTTCATTTGGAGGATCGGTCAGGCGCGTTGTCCCAGCTTTTGCAGGCGGTGGCTGACTCAGGAAGCAACGTGCTTTCCATTCACCAGTCGATTCCGCTTCAGGGCAGGGCGAATGTCACGCTCTCAATCAGCACATCCGCAATGGAAGAAAACATTCATACGTTAATGAATAAACTGAGAAAATTTGATTTTATAGAAAAAGTTGAGATCTTAGGGTCAGGCGCGTAAGGAGAGAAGAGAAACATGAGAGTCGGTTATTTAGGGCCAGAAGCCACATTTACACATCTAGCAGTCAGTTCCTGCTTTCAAAACAGCGTGACACAAGCACCTTATCATACAATACCGGCGTGCATGGATGCGGCGGTTGCGGGAGAAGTGGATCTTGCATTTGTTCCTTTGGAAAACGCGCTGGAGGGATCGGTTAACTTAACGATTGACTATTTGATTCATGAGCAGCCTCTTGCGATTGTGGGGGAAATGACGCTGCCGATTTACCAGCACCTGCTCGTTCACCCTTCGAGAGAAAATGAGTGGAAAAAGCTTGAGAAAATTTTTTCTCATTCACATGCGATTGCGCAATGCCACAAATTTCTTCATCGGCATTTTTCGTCTGTTCCTTATGAGTATGCGAAGTCAACAGGTGCGGCTGCTAAGTATGTGAGTGAGCATCCGGAACTTCCGATCGGCGTGATTGCGAATGAAATGGCGGCTGCTACATACGGATTGAGCATCGTGAAACGGGATATTCAGGATTATCAGGATAACCACACGAGATTCGTCATTCTTTCGCCTGAAAAAGACGTCTCATTTGAAGTGAATGCAAAACTGTCATCAAGATCGAAAACGACGATGATGGTGACGCTTCCCCAAGATGACCAATCAGGCGCACTGCACAGGGTGCTGTCCGCTTTTTCATGGAGAAATCTGAATTTATCAAAGATCGAATCGCGCCCGACAAAAACGGGTCTCGGCAACTATTTCTTTATCATTGATATTGAACAGGCGATGGATCAGGTGCTCATTCCCGGAGCCGTTCAAGAGATGGAAGCCCTCGGCTGCCGGGTCAAGCTTCTGGGAACATATCAATCCTATTCGATATAAAAAAAAGCCCTTCTGGGGGCTTTTTTTTAATCTTTTATTAATATACCCGCGGCGTCTAAGGCTTGGCAGGCTTGATCAATCCGCTCTTTCGTCGGTGCGCTTAACGTATGGAGATGCACGCCTCCTGTCAGTTGTGAAAGGTAAGCGGCATTTGTCGAGTTAATGTGATCCATGAATTGTTTAACTTCTTTCCGTGTGCTGACTCTTATGGCAGCGGTTAAATCGCCGTATACGGGGTGTTCAATGATGACGTCCTTTATGGTGACCCCTTCATCGACGATGAGTTCAAGCTCTTCTTCCGTCCGCTCCGGGCCGTGCAGGCAGGCGACAATCCGTTCGGCGTTTTTTTCGCCGCCGGCATTCATGCTGATGTATAAATAGCCTTGGCTCGTTGCGATAATCGGTTCGCTTTTTGCTTTCAAGAGTGATATATCTTGTACGATCACCTGTCTTGAGACATTTGCTTTTTTGGCCAATTCGCCCCCTGTTAATGGTGAGCCGGCTTCTTTCAGCCATTGAAGCAGCATGTCGCGTCTTTTCGCCCCCGTAAGCTTCGTTCCTTCTGTCAAATTGCTGATTCTCCTTTCTTTTGCTCCCATAGCGCCGTAAGTGTATGTATCAGCATATCGAGCTGTTCACATGTTGTTTCATTTCCGAATGAGATCCGGAAAAACTGCCGCGCTTCCCGTTCGGTTTTTCTCAGCGCCTTCATAGCTGAAGAAGGGCCGTGACTGCCGGCGGAACATGCGCTCCCGGTTGAGATGCAAATATCATTACGATTACATTCTAACATAACATATTGTCCTTCAAAGGAGTGAAAAAAACACCCGACAATGTGGGGCAGGCATTCACCGCCGGTTTCTTCCTCTGAAAATGTAATAGGGAGGCCCTGAAGCCGAATTTGTTCATAAAAATATTTCCTCAGCTTCTCTGCATGCTCACGGTGTTCCGCCATGTGTTTCACTGCATACTCCGCAGCAGCGGTAAAAGCGCCGATGGCCGGTACATTCACGGTACCGGGCCTGAACCCGTTTTCATGCACGGTATGCGGATAAACCGGCTTCCAGCTGACGCCGGGCCGAATGTAAACAGCCCCGGTGCCTTTCGGGCCGTATACTTTATGACCGGAGACGGAAAGGGCGTCGATTCCCGTCTGATCTGCATTAATCGGCAGTTTGCCGAAACTTTGAACACAATCGCAATGAAGCAAAATGTTTCGATGGTGAAGAAAAGCGGCCAGGCGATCCACTGGCTGGCTGAGCCCGGTTTCTGAATTGGCGTGCTGTATAGAAACAAGCCCCGTGTCAGGACGGATATGAGCCGCCAATATGTCCTCGGTTATAAGACCGTTTCTGTCGGGGTAAATGACAGTGACTTCAATTCCCTGATCAGCTAAAAACGCCGCGGCATTATGGATCGAATGGTGTTCCATTGCGGTCGTAATAAAATGTTTTTTGTGAGAGGGAAGGCCATGCAGCAATGATTGGACGGCCAGAATGTTCGCTTCCGTGCCGCCGCTTGTAAAATAAATGCCTTCTGCCGCTCCGCCGATCAATTTTCCTGCAGACTGTCTGCAATATTCCAGCACATCCGCCGCTCTCCCTCCGGCATCATGAAGGCTGCTTGCATTTCCGAATACCTCTGTACTGAGATGCTGAAAGACTTCCGCGGCTTTTTGGTTTAAAGGCGCTCCCGCCGCATAATCAAGATAAATCATACAGGCCGTCTCCTATCCGTTTATGTTAAAAAAAGCTTGAGTTTATTTTATCCTTGTGTAAATATAGGTGTCAAGACAGGTGTAAATATAACAGGAGGGTGATTATGTCTGGAAAAACAATTATCATCATTGGTTCGGGGACGGCGGCCCTTGCCTGTGCTTCTGCATTTCCTCCGTCATACCAAGTGACCGTCATAACGAAAAGAAACGTAACAAACAGCAATTCGCATTATGCTCAAGGCGGGATTGCTGTTTCATATGCAGAAGATGACTCCATTGACTCCCATGTGAACGATACACTGTATGCGGGCTGCGGCCATAATGACGTGACAGCCGTGCGGGATTTGCTGCAAAGCGGACAAAGCATGATAAACAGGCTGATAGAAAGTCAATTTCCATTTGATACGAAATCAGACGGAACATTTTGTCTCGGCAGGGAAGGCGCTCATTCTAAAAGACGAATTCTGCATGCCGGGGGAGATGCGACCGGGCGGATTTTGGTTGAGTATCTGCTTCGGCAGCTGAGGGACGGCATACGGATCATTGAACACGAAACGGCTGTTGAGCTGCTGATTGAACACGGACGGTGCGCGGGCGTTGCCGTAAAGGATGCTTCAGGCTCCGTTTCTTACAGAAGAGCGGATTGCGTAGTGCTTGCATCAGGCGGCTGCGGCAGTCTGTATCAGTATCATACAAATGATTCCGCCATAACGGGAGACGGCATCGCTCTTGCCTTACGTGCGGGAGCAGAGATCACGGATATGGAGTTCACCCAGTTTCATCCGACCCTCCTTGTGAAAAACGGGACTGTGTACGGGCTGATTTCTGAAGCTGTGAGAGGGGAAGGCGGATATTTAACGGATCGTTCAGGCCGCAGAATCATGACGGGCAGACACGTGCTTGAAGATTTGGCGCCGAGGGATGTCGTTTCACGGGCGATTTTCGAAGAAATAATGAAAGAAAATCCAGTTTACATGAATTGCAGCCGAATAGCCGATTTTAACAAACGTTTTCCGACCATAACAGAAATTTGTAAAACAGCCGGCGTTGATATTGAAAGCGGAATTCCCATAGCCCCGGGGATGCATTTTTTAATGGGCGGAGTAAAAACCGATACATGGGGGAAAACGTCTGTGCCTGATCTCTACGCCATAGGTGAGACAGCCTGCACAGGCCTGCACGGGGCAAACCGGCTTGCGAGCAACTCGCTGCTGGAAGCTTTGGCTAGCGGACAAAGGTGTGCGGAACATATCATTCAAACACCGTTAAACGGAAGATATAAAAAAGCTTCGAAAAAATCTGACGTCATCTTACAAGTGCCGGATACAACGCTTCACATGCTCCAAGCCAAAATGACAGCCGGAGCGGGCATCGTCAGAGATAAAGAAAACATGCAGGCGCTGGCATTCTGGCTTAACAAAGTACCTGTTCATCATATGAATGTGAAGGATATCACAACGGAACAAGCCGAGCTGTCCTGCTTATGGCAGACCGCACAACTCGCCGTATCTTCAGCTCTTATCCGGGAGGAAAGCAGAGGCGCCCATTTTCGCGCTGATTTTCCCGGGACAGAGAAAGAGTGGCATGGAAAACAAATCATTCATTCAACATCAGGAACAGTTATCAGAAAAAACGAAGGGATTGGAGAAATATGGACATTCTGCAGCTGAAGCAAATGCTGACACATTTTTTTCAGGAAGATATCGGAACGGGTGACGTAACGTCACAAGCAATTTTTTCGGATCAGCAATGTAAGGCGGAGATTATCGCAAAAACAGACGGTGTGTTTGCCGGAGAAGCCGTTATCCGTGAAGGGTGGAAGCTTTTAAACAACGATATCCGCGTCCGCTCTCTGAAAAAAGACGGAGAACGGATGAAAAAAGGGGACGTGCTTGCTGAAATGGAAGGCCCGGCGGCGGCTCTTCTAGCGGGGGAGCGTGTCATCCTGAATCTTATCCAAAGAATGTCAGGCATTGCGACAATGACGGATGAGGCCAAAAGGCGTCTTGATGATTCGTCCATTAAGCTTTGTGATACGAGAAAAACGACACCGGGGCTCAGAATGCTGGAAAAATACGCCGTCCGGATCGGCGGCGGCTGTAATCACCGCTTCGGCCTATATGACGGCATCATGATTAAAGATAATCATATTGCCGCCTGCGGATCGATAAAGGCGGCCATGGAGCGGGCGAGAAAAGCTGCGGGGCAAATGCTTGCGGCAGAAGTCGAAATCGAATCCGAAGAGCAGCTGCTGGAGGCAATAGAAGCGGGCGCAGACGTTATTATGTTTGACAACTGTCCGCCTGAGACCGTCCGGCGTTTTGCGGCCATGACACCGGCCCATATCAAAACGGAAGCATCCGGAGGCATAACGCTCGACACATTGCCTGCTTATAGAGGAACAGGCGTACAATATATTTCACTCGGATTTCTGACTCATTCAGTAAAAAGCGCCGATATCAGCATGGATGTTGCGGCGGAACAGGGGGATTTTTCATAATGTCTATCTTTGACGTGTTAACTGCATCAGCTGACATGATGCCGAGCCATTATAAAAACTTGAGTACCGAAGAAATGGAGGAGCGGGTCGCCGCGATTAAACGGTCCTTCGGAAAACGTCTGTTCATTCCGGGACATCACTATCAAAAAGATGAAGTGATACAATTCGCCGATACTGCCGGTGACTCCCTGCAGCTTGCCCAAGCAGCCGAAAAAAATAAAGATGCGGAATATATTGTGTTTTGCGGCGTGCATTTTATGGCGGAAACGGCTGATATGCTGACTGATGATAACCAAACTGTCATTTTGCCCGATATGCGTGCCGGCTGTTCGATGGCTGATATGGCTGATATACAGCAGACAGATAAAGCATGGCAAGAGCTTCAAGAGCTGTACGGTAACACCATCATTCCGTTAACATATGTTAACTCGACGGCGGAAATTAAAGCATTCGTCGGGCGGCACGGCGGAGCAACCGTCACTTCTTCGAATGCCCGGAGCGTGCTGGAATGGGCTTTTAAACAAAAGGAAAGAATTTTATTTTTGCCGGATCAGCATTTAGGCAGAAATACAGCATATGACCTCGGCATTCCGCTGACAGAAATGGCTGTATGGGATCCGGCTCAGAACCGATTGCTTACTGACCACCCGGAAAACATTAAGGTCATCCTTTGGAAAGGACATTGCTCCGTACACGAAAAATTCACAGCGGAAAATATTTCTCAGCTGAGGCAGCGGGATTCTGACATACGCATTATCGTTCACCCGGAATGTTCGCGGGAAGTGGTCTCGCTAAGTGATGACAGCGGATCTACCAAATACATTATTGATACGATTGAACAGGCTGAGCCGGGAAGCAAGTGGGCTGTCGGCACGGAAATGAATCTTGTGCAGCGCCTCATTCAATCGCACCCGGATAAACAGATTGAATCACTGAATCCGGATATGTGTCCGTGTCTGACAATGAACAGAATCGACCTTCCGCATTTATTGTGGTCGCTTGAGCAGCTTGAAAAAGGCGAGCCGAAGGGTGTCATTAAGGTTCCGGAAGCGGTTCGGACAGAAGCGCTTCGTGCGTTGAACAGAATGCTGAGCCATACGTAAAAATAAAAAACTCCCCTCCTTTCCAAATTTTTTATCATCATGCCCAGCTCGCCTGCATATAGTGTGAAGAAACGTATTGTAATGACAAATGTACCGTTCACGTTTTGTGCATAGGAGGGGAAAACGTTGAAAATTCATATCGTTCAAAAAGGCGATTCGCTCTGGAAAATAGCTGAAAAATACGGAGTTGATTTTGAAGAATTAAAGAAATTGAATAATCAGCTGAGCAATCCAGACTTAATTATGCCTGGAATGAAGATAAAGGTGCCTTCAGAAGCCGTTCCGGTCAGAAAAGAACCAAAGGCAAACTTCGGAACGTCTGCGCATAAGCATGAGCATCCATATGCCAAAGAAAAACCGAAATCAGTTGTGGACATCGAAGACACCATACCGGAAGAACCAAAGCCGTCAATTCCGTATGTGCCGCCGATCCCTGAAAAGCATGAAAATGTGCTGCCGGAAGCTGATATGAATCAGTATTATCCGACCAATCAGTTGTTTCAGCCGTGGTCGCCTCCTAAGCCGGAGGAACCGGTGACACATTTTGTCGAGCCGAAAGAAAAAGAGCATGACAATAACATTCCACAACAGGAGGAAATGATCAACATGGAAAACGCGAATTACCCGAATATGCCAAAGGCGCCTGAAGCCGGAAAGATGGAAGAAGAAAACGCAGCTTATCATCTGCCGAACATGCCAAACATCCCGAATGTCCCATTTCCGAATATGCCGGCCGTTGAACCGCCTTTTATGCATTATCCGATTCCGTGCATGCCTTGTCCTTGTCCGGTTCCGGTGACACCGATGCTGCCGGGTTCGGGATTATGCCATCCGTGCTTCCCGGTAGGCGGAGGTTTCGGCGGTTTTGGAGGAGGTTATGGAGGCTTTCCGGTAATGCCGATGCCGTTACCGTACGGATTCCATCATCACGGATTCCATCATCCGGGATTTGGGCCGCAAGCGGGTTACGGTGAATATGAAAACGAGGCCCATGAAAATGCAGAGCATTTTGATGGTTTTACATCTGGTTTCGGCGGTGCTCCATACGGACATATGCCGTATTACGGCGGCTATTCATCACATTACGCAAACGAGCCGCATCACGATGGAAAATTTAAGGACGATGATTGCGGCTGCAATGATTCGCATCATCACCATCATCACCACCACGGTTCACATCATCATGGCTCACATCACCATCACGCCAATATACCTGTGCAGCCATATCCGAATATGGGCGCAAATGCCGGATATTTTATGCCTTACGGCGGAGCAAATCCCAATGCCGCGCCGAATCAGCCGAGTCCAAATCAAGTATTCGGACGGCCGGAGGAAGATGAAGACTAATCTGTCGGGACGATGTATGTCGTTCCTTTTTTTATGTCCGAAGAAGAATGGACATAACTTACAAGCTTAAACCCGCCGCCGGCCGCACATCCTAAACATGAGCGGAAAACGCTCACACAGCGATGAATCCACGGGGGGTTTTTCCATTGGGCAAAAAACTGATGACGATCGCAGGCGTTTTAGCCGTGACTGCAAGTTTAACGGCATGCGGAGCAAATAATGCCATGAATGACGGACGCTACAATCAGACAACACGTCCGGTCGGGTATTATTCAAATGACAATGATAACGGCAGACGCCAGTACGGAATGGACCATCAAGGACCTGTTTCCGAAATGATGGAAAACCGAAACGGCCGCCGGGATACGACAAACGTGTCTTACCGAAACGCGCCGAATAACGGGGTTCCGTTAACAACGGACGGCACATATAACGGCCGCAACGCCAATACGCCGCCGGCCGCTATGTCTTATAATGGGTATGACAATGCCGAAAACATCAGAATGGCGGCAAAAATTGCAAACCGCGTGAAAAAAGTAAAAGGCGTACAGGATAGTCAGGTCGTCGTAACTGACACGAGAGTCGTCATTGCTGTCAGAACAAATCATCCTTTTACGAAAAATGATGATAAACATGTCAAACATGCAGCCAAAAAATTCGCGGACGGCCGCGCAATTCAAGTATTTACTGATAACGCCACTTTTACAAAGCTTCAAGACATGAACAAAAACAGCCGTTAGACGGGACTGCCGGATGATTTCATCCGGCAGTATTTTTTCATCATTTCTTTACATAGTCTTAAAACGCTCTTTATATTGCGCTGTTAACATAAAAGCAAAATAAAACGTAACGGAGGAGCCGGGATGAAAAAAACGGAGCGCGACAAAAGCTGCGGGACAAAAACTGTGTATTTGACTGTAAGAGGATGCCGACTCAAACTGACGCCCGGACAGATGAAACTGATATCAGCCTGCCGGGCATAATACACCGGGGCAGCCTTTATAAGAGGGCTGCTTTTTTTTCGGCGAAACCGTCAAAAGAAAGAAAACGGTTAAGCACCGGCATCTTTGGTCAAACTAGCATCAAGAGTTTGATTGAATAAAGAGGTGTTATTGGTGAAACGAATTTGCGGTGGGCGTCTTTTATTTATGCTTATCTTATCAGCTGCAGTCCTGATTTGCGGAGGAAACAGTGCATACGGGGCAGAGGTCGAGCATTACGGGCCGCTTCGGGTGCACGTCCAGCTGGAAAAGGTTTATCTTGACGGTGATGTCGGCATCGAACATACGGATGAAACCGTTTTGGCGATGGAAGACTTTTGGGCCGCATACGCCGGCTGGACGCTTGTTGAGCAGAAAAAAGGTTTCGTCCTTTTCCGTAAGCATGTTGATGATATTTCTCCGCTCAGTAAGGTAAACGGTTATATCGGTGTCACGGACGGAGGGGTGATTTCCACTTTTCACGGCCGTCCCGGATCGCTGTCGGAGCCGATCCAGTCTTTCTTCCAAATTGATTTAGAGCGGTTGGAAAGCCGATTGCAAAAGCATTTGGAGCATGGTATACCGTACAGGACAAAAGCGGAGTTTGAGAGCGTGATCGATCATATTAAGACTTACAGCGGCTGACTTTGACGCAAGACATGTGACACATGTCTTTTTTTTCTGAACGGAAGGTGTCAAAGCGAACATACGTTAACTTTTCTATAAGACTTTGGCTGTTTTTGTGTTACAATGATAAGCAGTCAAAGAGGTGAATAGGTGTGATTGAATTCGTGAAGGGGACGATTGATTACGTATCTCCCCAATACATCGTGATTGAAAACGGCGGAATCGGCTATCAGGTCTTCACTCCGAATCCGTTTATTTATAAGGTAAGCAATCAAGAGACCATTTTTACGTATCATCATATAAAAGAAGACGCCTTTTCTCTGTACGGCTTTTCAACCAGGGAAGAAAAAGCGCTTTTCACAAAGCTGCTGAACGTCACCGGCATCGGGCCGAAAGGGGCGCTCGCCATTCTCGGTTCCGGTGATCCGGGAGCCGTCATCGAAGCGATTGAACAGGAAGATGAAGCCTTTTTGGTGAAATTTCCGGGTGTGGGCAAAAAGACGGCGCGGCAGATTATTCTTGATTTAAAAGGCAAACTGGCCGATGTCGTGCCTGAAATGATTGATAACCTGTTCAATCATGAAGCGCGCATTGAAAAACAAGAGGCTGAAACGGCGCTTGACGAGGCGCTTGAAGCGCTCAGGGTTCTCGGCTACGCTGAAAAAGAAATTAAAAAAGTGCTTCCTCACTTAAAAGAGGAAACGGCGCTTTCAACAGATCAATATGTGAAAAAAGCATTGCAAAAATTATTAAAGTAAGGTGATGTTCATGGATGAACGGCTCGTTTCAAGTGAAGCAGACAGCCATGAATCAATAATCGAGCAAAGCCTCAGGCCGCAGAATCTCGCCCAGTACATCGGCCAAAAGAAGGTGAAAGAAAATCTGCGCGTGTTTATCGATGCGGCGAAAATGAGGCAGGAAACGCTTGACCACGTTCTTTTATACGGGCCTCCGGGTCTCGGAAAAACAACGCTTGCGTCGATCGTGGCCAATGAGATGGGTGTGGAGATGCGGACAACGTCAGGGCCGGCCATTGAAAGGCCGGGAGACTTGGCAGCCATTCTGACAGCGCTCGAACCCGGTGATGTGCTGTTTATAGACGAAATTCACAGGCTGAACCGTTCAATTGAAGAAGTGCTGTACCCGGCGATGGAGGATTTCTGCCTTGATATCGTCATTGGTAAAGGCCCGTCCGCCCGCTCCGTCCGTCTTGACCTTCCGCCTTTTACGCTGGTAGGAGCGACGACCAGAGTGGGATTATTGACCGCACCGCTCAGAGACCGGTTCGGGGTGCTGTCGCGCCTTGAATACTATACGCAGGAAGAGCTGACAGATATCGTGTCACGAACGGCTGAAGTATTTGAAGTGGATATCGAAGAAGCGCCGGCTCTGGAAATCGCCAGACGGTCAAGGGGAACGCCGCGGGTTGCAAACCGGCTTCTCAGAAGAGTGAGAGATTTTGCCCAGGTGCTCGGCGACAGCCGCATCACGGAAGAAATCGCTCACGACGCGCTCGAACGTCTTCAAGTCGATGCGCTCGGCCTTGATCATATTGACCACAAGCTGCTGATGGGCATGATTGAAAAATTCAGCGGCGGTCCGGTCGGCCTTGATACGATTTCCGCGACAATCGGCGAAGAACCGCATACAATAGAGGATGTGTACGAACCGTATCTGCTGCAGATCGGATTTCTTCAGAGAACGCCGAGGGGACGGGTCGTGACCCCGGCTGTATATGAGCATTTTCGATTGGAGGCGCCTGCCTGTGACTGATTTTCCGAAGGTTCTCATGGTTCTCGGTGCTGTTTTGCTTATTGCCGGCGCAGTCTGGCACTTTGTCGGACGGCTGCCCGGAGATATTTTCGTTAAAAAGGGAAATGTCACATTTTTCTTTCCCGTTGTTACTTGTATTGTAATCAGTGTGATACTATCCATCCTGCTCAATTTTTTCGGCAGAATGAAATAACAATAGACAGAATAAAGGTGAAATGATGAAAGTCGATTTATTTGATTTTGAACTGCCTGAACGCCTCATTGCCCAAGTGCCGCTGAAAGAGCGTGACGCATCACGGCTGATGGTGCTTGACAAACAGACGGGCGTGCTGACGGACAGTTCATTTAAAGAGATTGTCAGCTTTTTTAAAGAAGGGGATTGTCTCGTCTTGAACAATACCCGTGTGCTCCCTGCCAGATTATTCGGCACAAAAGAAGATACGGGAGCGAAAGTGGAGCTCCTGTTGTTAAAACAGGAAGAAAATGACACATGGGAAACGCTTGTAAAGCCGGCGAAACGCGTAAAAAAAGGAACGGTCCTGACATTTGGGGACGGCCGGCTGACAGCGGTCTGCACGGAGGAACTTGATCACGGCGGCCGGAAAATAGAATTCCGGTATGACGGGATTTTTTACGAAGTGCTTGAATCGCTCGGTGAAATGCCGCTTCCTCCTTACATTAAAGAGCAGCTTGATGATAAAGAACGGTATCAGACCGTCTTTTCAAAAGAAATCGGGTCCGCCGCAGCCCCGACTGCCGGACTTCATTTTACGGAAGAGATTCTGGACGAGCTGAAGCAAAAGGGTGTGCGGATTGAATTTATCACCCTGCACGTGGGACTCGGCACATTCCGCCCAGTCAGTGCGGATGATGTGGAAGAGCATAACATGCACGCGGAATTTTATGAAATGACGGAAGAAACCGCCGCCTCTTTAAACGAGGTCAGAAAGTCGGGAGGGCGCATCGTGTCAGTCGGGACGACATCAACGCGCACCCTTGAAACCATTGCCGGCGAGCATGACGGCGTATTTACCGCTTCAAGCGGCTGGACGTCGATCTTCATTTATCCGGGATATGAATTTAAAGCGATTGACGGCATGATCACCAATTTTCACCTGCCGAAATCTTCGCTTATCATGCTTGTTTCTGCGCTTGCCGGCAGAGAGCATGTTCTTTCCGCCTACCGTCATGCGGTAGAAGAGGAATATCGTTTCTTCAGCTTTGGCGACGCCATGCTGATTATCTAATTTGAATGACAGGAGGCCTCATACAAAGTGGCTGAACAACCGATACGTTATGAACTTATAAAGGAATGCAAACAAACGGGAGCGCGCCTGGGCAGAGTTCATACGCCCCACGGCTCCTTTGAGACGCCTGTATTTATGCCGGTCGGCACGCTTGCTACGGTAAAGACGATGTCTCCGGACGAGCTGAAATCTATGGATGCGGGTATTATTTTAAGCAATACGTACCATTTATGGCTCCGCCCCGGACAGGACATTGTAAAAGAAGCGGGCGGGCTTCATCAGTTTATGAACTGGGACCGCGCGATTTTAACGGATTCCGGCGGTTTTCAGGTCTTTTCATTGAGCAAGTTTCGTAATATAGAAGAAGAAGGCGTACATTTCCGCAATCACTTAAACGGAGACAAGCTGTTTTTATCTCCGGAAAAAGCGATGGAAATTCAAAACGCCCTCGGTTCTGATATCATGATGGCGTTTGATGAATGTCCTCCGTATCCGGCAGAGTATGATTACATGAAACGCTCTGTGGAACGGACCAGCCGCTGGGCGGAACGCTGCCTGGAGGCGCACGGGCGCTCTGATGAGCAGGGGCTGTTCGGAATCGTACAGGGCGGAGAGTATGAAGACTTGCGGACACAAAGTGCCAAAGACCTGGTTTCACTTGATTTTCCGGGTTATGCCATAGGCGGATTATCTGTCGGCGAGCCGAAGCACGTCATGAACAGAGTGCTTGAGTTTACAACTCCGCTTTTACCGAAGGACAAGCCGAGATATTTAATGGGTGTGGGTTCTCCGGATGCCTTAATTGACGGCGCCATCCGCGGCGTTGATATGTTTGACTGCGTGCTGCCGACCCGGATCGCCCGAAACGGCACGGTGTTCACGAATGAAGGGCGTCTGAACATGAAAAACGCCAAATATGAGCGCGATTTCCGACCGATTGACGAAGAGTGCAGCTGTCATACATGCAAAAATTACTCCCGTGCTTACATCAGACATTTGATCCGCTGCAATGAAACGTTTGGAATTCGATTAACAACTTACCATAACCTTCATTTTCTGTTACACTTAATGGAGCAGGTCAGACAAGCTATCCGAGAGGATCGTCTTGGTGATTTCCGAGAAGAGTTCTTTGAGCGTTACGGCTATAATAAGCCAAATGCGAAAAGCTTCTAAATAAAACCATTTTTGAAAGGAGGGTAACAGATGGGTACTTTAGGTACAATCGTTCCTATTATTTTGATGTTTGCAGTGCTTTATTTCCTGCTCATCCGTCCGCAGCAAAAGCAGCAGAAGGCCGTACGCCAGATGCAGGAAGAGCTGAAAAAAGGAGATTCAGTGGTGACAATCGGAGGATTGCACGGCACTGTTGAGTCAATTGATGAAAGCAAGGTCGTCATTAAAACCGGTGATAACACCCGTTTAACATTTGACCGCCGCGCAATCAGAGAAGCTTCTGCTGAATAACAGCGAAGCTCATACATACTAAAAAAGAGCGGAGAATCCGCTCTTTTTTTATTACGCTGATCTGCTTCCCTTCAAATTCACTCCGAAAATCCCGCCCAGCATACTGACTCCCAAAAAGCCGAGATGAAACAAAAGCTGACCGGATGTAAATGATTTTCCGAACCCTAAATATTGAAAAAGCAAGATGATTAATGAGAAACAAACGGCGGTTAACGCTCCGATCATCCAGCCTTTTTCTTTTGCTTTGCCGCCGGAAATAAAACCGCCGGCAAATAAAGAAAGAAAAGAAAGCGCGGTGACCAGCCAGCTGAAAGATGACTCTTCCATTGACGTAACCGTCAGCAGCAGTGAAATCGCCAGACTCGTAAGAAGCATCACTGCAAAGATAGCCACTAAGCCGTACAAGACGCCTTTTCCCACTTGTTTCGTTTCTTCCATTTTGATCTCCTCTCCGCTCTGCGGCCTGATATGACAAGCCGGAGCCCGTCTTTTTCTAAATGTATTCTCTGAATGTTCGGATTAGACGTAAAAGCATCATCTTCAGTTCATTTCTTACATAAAACAGAGCGGATCGCAAATGCTATGACCGTTGGAGGTGCGATATGGGAGATATTTTCATTATTACGTTTCGTACGATAGTGCTTTATTTTATCATTCTTGTGATTTTCAGACTGATGGGAAAACGGGAAATCGGAGAACTGAGCATTTTAGACCTTGTCGTTTCCATTATGATTGCCGAGATTGCCGTATTGGCAATTGAAAATGTAGAAGATAAGCTTTTGCATACCATTGTGCCGATTGTCATTTTAATGATTATTCAAGTAAGCCTTGCTTTTGTCTCGCTCAAAAGCCAAAAAATACGGCAGCTGCTTGACGGAAAACCCACCATTATTATAAAACAGGGGAAAATTGACGAACGGGCGATGAGATCGCAGCGCTACAATTTTGACGATCTTCTTATGCAGCTGAGGGAAAATAACGTCGAAAGGATTTCTGACGTATCATATGCCATTCTGGAGTCTTCGGGCAAACTGTCAATCGTCAAAAAGAAAAACAATAAGGATAAGCAGATGGAAACATCGCTTATCGTTGACGGGGTCATTCAGAACGAGCATCTGGACAGAATCGGGAAAGATAAACACTGGCTCGAAAAAAACTTAGCGAAAAGAGGATATCAGGATCTTTCGGTTATATCATTCTGCACGTTTACGGACGGCGCTTTTTTTATTGATCTTAAAGATGAAAAAGGAGAGCCTTAACCGGTTTCACCGCGTCACGAACTTGCCGATGACCGGAATCCGGATCAGCTCCTCCCTTTTAATCAGCCTGAATAACAGCAGAAGCACAATGTATATTATGACGGTCATGGCAATCCAGCCTGTAAGATTAACAGCCTCTGACCCTGAAAAATGAACAGCGCGCTTTATGAATCGGCTCACATAACCGCAAATGAATATGACCGCAAAACAGAGCGCATATTCTTTTATTTTGATGCTGATCGGAAGCACTTTGCTTACGGTGGCCGCATGGAGAAGGGTGACGAGCACCATTCCTGTCACAATCGCCAATGCCGCGCCCATAATGCCCAGAGAAGGCCTGGTCGCCAGCACAAAAATAAGGCCTGTTTTAACAGCTGCGCCGATAAAACTGTTCATCATGGCGGCTCCGGCTAAATTAAGCGCCTGCAGCACCGCTTGAAGGGGCCCCTGAAAATAATAGAGCAGAAAAAACGGCGCCATGACTTTAATAAAAACCGCCGCATTAGTCGATCCGTACATGACGGACATCAGCTCATCAGCGAAAGAGAATAAAATAACCACCGAAATGCCCCCGCTTAAAAGACAGAGCCTCATCGCCTGTTCCAGACGGTATTCGACAACCTGCAGCTTTTTTTGCTCCATTCCTTCACTGATCGCAGGAACAAGGGCCGTTGACAGAGAATAGGTTATAAAGCTGGGCAGCGTCAAAACCGTCATGGCAAATCCGGTCAGCTCCCCGTACTGGCTGGTGGCAGCAGCGGTGGCGACTCCTGCAATTGCAAGGCTCTGCGCGACGACAATAGGCTCAAAAAACCAAGACAAGTTTCCGATGAATCGGCTTCCGGTTGTCGGGAGCGATACGCTCATCAGCTGACGGAAGGTCTCTTTTCCATTTGCAATCGATTTGAAAAATTGTTTTCTGATTCTGATTGTTTTTTTAGCTTTGAAACAAATGAATAAATAAATAAGAGAGGCGAGCTCTCCGATGACAGACGAAATCATGGCTCCGGCTGCGGCATATTCAATCCCGTACGGCAGAAACACTGTCGTACAGACCGCGACAAGTGAAATCCGCACAATCTGCTCAAGCACTTGGGAAAATGCCAGCGGGTTCATATTCTGCCTGCCCTGAAAATAACCGCGCAGCACGCTGGAGATTGCGATAATAGGCACGACGGGCGTAATCGCCAGAAGCGGGTAAACCGTGCGTTGATCAGTCAGCATCGTTTCCGCCATAATCGGCGCAAAGCATAAAAACAGCGGCGTGAAGATGAGACTTAATATCCCGGTGATGGTAAGCGACATCACTAAAATGTGTTTCATTTTCTGCCGGTCCCCCCGGGCGCTTGCTTCAGCGACAAGCTTGCTGATGGCAACAGGGAGGCCGAATTGGGTCAAAGTGGTGGCCAAGAAAAATGTCGGGGCAGCCATCATGTACAATCCGACCCCTTCTTCACCGATAAACCGGGCGATGACCACCCGATTGACAAAGCCGAGCATTCTTGTAATCATCCCCGCCGCGATGAGAATAAGAGTGCCCCTTAAAAAAGTCTGTTTTGCCATTTTATAACCCCTGCCTTCTCAAACTACCTGGAATCATATACAATAAAGATATGCGCCGATGTCGTCCGAGCATGACAAGTCTTCGAGAAAAAGGGAAAAAGGAGCGAGCGCCCATGGAGAAGCATCCCGCCGAAATGTATAAGGATCATTTGCGGCCTTTTTTGTACAGTAAACTTGAAGAGTTCAAAATCCTTGGATACGATGATGTTGAACACGAGAGTTTATGGTCATACCTAATACATAAAAAGTGGAAACAGAAAAAGGAAATGCCGCTGTATGAATTGGCCGGCGATATTTTATCAGTTAAAATTGGCGATTTTATGAACTATGCAACCGTTGAAGCTTTTAAGTCGTCTAATTGGCTGGAAAGCGATGAAGGTCAGGAAGCTTTGGATGAACTGCTGAGATAATGATTTGACGGCATAGGTTTAAGGAGGAAATACATAATGAAAAAAGGACGCTTGATTGCGTTTTTCCTGATTGTATTATTAATCGGCACAGGGCTGGGGTATTTTACAAAACCGGCTGCCAATAATATTACGTTAGGATTGGATTTACGCGGCGGGTTTGAAGTACTGTACGACGTGCAGCCCGTCAAAAAAGGCGATAAAATCACAAAAGACGTGCTCGTCAGCACGGTGCAGGCGCTGAACCGCCGGGCTAACGTTCTCGGCGTAAGCGAACCGAACATTCAGATTGAAGGGAACAACCGCATCCGCGTACAGCTGGCGGGCGTCACGAATCAGAACAGGGCGCGCGAAATTCTGTCAACGGAAGCACAGCTCTCATTCAGGGACACGAATGATAAAGAGCTTTTAAACGGCTCTGATCTCGTGGAAAACGGCGCGAAGCAAACTTTTGATCCGACAACGAACGAACCGATTGTCAGCGTGAAACTGAAGGATGCGGACAAGTTCGGAGAAGTGACGAAAAAGGTCAAGAAAATGGCGCCTAATAATCAGCTCGTCATCTGGCTCGATTATCAAAAAGGCGATTCATTTAAAAAAGAAGTCGGCAAAAAACATCCGAAATATGTATCCGCTCCGAATGTGAGCCAGGAATTAAATACAAAGGATGTCACGATTGAAGGCCAGTTCACCGTTCAAAAAGCAAAGGACTTGGCCAATATTTTAAACGCGGGCGCACTGCCTGTGAAACTGACCGAAAAATACTCTACTTCAGTAGGGGCGCAATTCGGACAGCAGGCTTTACATGATACGGTCGAGGCCGGCATCATCGGGATTGCAATTGTTTTCTTATTTATGCTGCTTTATTACAGACTGCCGGGACTCATAGCGGTCATTACGCTTTCTGTATACGTGTATATTACGCTGCAAGTGTTTGACTGGATGCAGGCTGTATTGACTTTGCCGGGTATTGCGGCGCTCATTTTGGGTGTCGGGATGGCGGTTGACGCCAACATTATCACTTATGAACGGATAAAAGAAGAGCTGAAACTCGGCAAATCCGTCCGTTCGGCTTTCCGTTCAGGAAACAGACGGTCATTTGCGACGATCTTCGATGCGAATATCACAACGATCATCGCAGCGGTCGTGCTCTTTATTTTCGGGACAAGCTCTGTAAAAGGGTTTGCGACGATGCTGATCTTGTCAATACTGACAAGCTTTATTACAGCTGTCTTCCTTTCAAGATTCCTGCTCGCCCTTCTTGTGGAAAGCAGATGGCTTGACCGGAAAAAAGGCTGGTTCGGCGTCAAGAAAAAACACATTATGGATATTCAGAAGACCGACGAAAATACTGAACCGCATACGGCATTCCAGAAATGGGATTTCACGAGCAAACGAAAATACTTCTTTATTTTCTCAAGCGTTGTAACCGTTGCGGGAATTATCATCTTGCTGATCTTTAAGCTCAACCTGGGAATCGATTTTGCAAGCGGCGCGCGGATTGACGTGCAGAGCAATCATGCCTTGACGGCACAGCAGGTTGAAAAAGACTTTGACTCTCTCGGCATGGATCCGGAAAACATCGTGCTCTCGGGTAAAGAGAACCATGTTGCCGCAGCCCGGTTTGTCGGAGAGCCATCTAAAGAAAAGATCGCTGAAATCAAAACGTACTTTAAGGATAAATACGGAGCTGAACCGAATGTCAGCACGGTATCGCCGACAGTCGGAAAAGAACTGGCCCGTAATGCCTTATATGCCGTGGCAATTGCATCAATCGGCATCATTATTTACGTGTCAATCCGTTTCGAGTACAGAATGGCTGTCGCCGCGATTGTATCCCTGCTGTATGACGCTTTCTTTATCGTCGCGTTTTTCAGCATTACAAGGCTGGAGGTCGATGTCACCTTTATCGCCGCTATTCTCACCATAATCGGTTACTCGATAAATGATACGATCGTTACATTTGACCGGATACGCGAGCAGATGAAAAAACGCAAGCCAAAGTCATTTGCCGATCTGGAACACATCGTGAATCTGAGTTTGCAGCAAACCTTTACACGCTCGATTAATACGGTCTTGACCGTTGTGATTGTAGTCGTCGTGCTGCTTATTTTAGGCTCATCGTCAATTACGAACTTCTCAGTCGCCTTATTGGTCGGTTTATTGACAGGTGTTTATTCTTCTCTTTACATCGCTTCACAGCTGTGGCTTGTATGGAAAGGAAAAGAATTTAAAGGGAAAAAATCAATCGAAGAGTAAAATGGGAACAGGCTGTCTTGCAGAAGGCAGTCTGTTTTTTAGGCTGCGTTGAACTTAAAACCTGCATTTGCTATAATGACATACGCTTACATAATCAATCATCATTGTAAAAACATGTAGGAGGGTTCTTATGAATGTTCGTGAGTCGGAACTTCCGGGCATCGGCCAGAAAGTCGAAATCATTACGAAAAATCATGATAAAATCAGTATTATTCTCCATGATGACGGCAGAAGAGAGCTTTATTACTTCGATGAGAAAGACCATGACGAATGCTTGGCATCCGTTGAATTTAACGATGAAGAGGCGAGGCAGATTTCCGCTATTTTAGGCGGGATGACGTATAAGCCGAAAGCGCTGGAATCTGTGGAAGTTGCACTTGATGATCTCGTTATTGAGTGGTTTAAAGCCGAATCCCGCGCACCGGCTGTCAGCCGCACAATCGGAGATTTGGATATCAAGAAGCATTACAACGTCCAGATTATTGCGATCGTTAAGAAAAACCGGCAAAAACAGCTGAGTCCCGGCATTGATACTGTAATTGAAGAAGGGGACACCCTCGTCTTATCCGGGGAAAGAAGCGGATTGAAAAGGCTGGTCCGTGAGCAGTTAACGGCCCGGATTTCCTGAGACCGGGGTTTAATCCCTGGAAAATGAGGGAAAAGATAAGAATTAATAATTGGGGGCTGACGTATGAATAAACAATGGACTATTATATTCGCTTTACTATTTACTCTGATTGTCGCCATTTTTGCTGTCATTAACGTGCGGGCGGTTGAGGTTGATTATCTGTTCGGCACCGCTGAATGGCCGCTGATTTTAGTCATTTTAGGCTCTGTGTTAATGGGAGCGCTGATCGTATTTTCAGCCGGTATATTTCAAGTGATGAAGCTGAAGCGGGAAATTAAAATGCTGCGGAAAGAAAACAGATCCGCTGCTGAATTGCCGGCTGATCCGGACGGCAGAAAACCGGCCGCACCGCCGGAAGAAATACTGGAAGAGAAAAAAGGATCAGAATAACATTTGAAACCCCTCAGTCCGCTCTAGTATAATAGGGTGGTTGAGGGGTGAATTTATGTTAGCGTCAAAAATGCGCTGGGAAATCCAGCAGCCGGATCAGGAAAAGGTCAAATCACTCACAGAACAATTGGACATAACACCTCTTGTGGCATCGCTGCTTGTAAAAAGAGGTTTTGATACTGCCGAAAGCGCAAGGCATTTTTTACATACAAAGGATGCAGACTTTTATGACCCGTATGAATTAAAAGGAATGCGGGAAGCAGTTGATCGGATAAAGCTGGCGGTTTCTCAAGGGGAACCGATTATGATTTACGGAGATTACGATGCAGACGGCGTTACAAGCACTTCAGTGATGCTGACGGCACTCAGACAGCTGTCAGCAAACGTTGACTTTTATATTCCCGACCGTTTCACAGAAGGCTACGGCCCGAATGAACAAGCTTTCCGCTCCATAAAAGAGCGGGGTTTTTCGCTTATCATTACAGTGGATACGGGCATCGCCGCCGTTCATGAAGCTGAAGTCGCAAAAGAGCTGGGCCTAGACGTCATTATTACCGACCACCATGAGCCGGGACCCGAGCTTCCCGACGTATTTGCGATCATCCACCCGAAGCAGCCGGGCTGCAGCTATCCGTTTAAAGAATTGGCCGGCGTCGGTGTGGCGTTTAAGCTTGCCCACGCGCTTACGGGTTCTTTGCCGGAAGCTATGCTGGACTTAGCGGCAATCGGTACGGTTGCGGATCTGGTGCCGCTGCACGATGAAAACAGATTAATTGCGTCACTTGGGATCGAAAAGCTTCGGACGACAAATCGGCCGGGTCTCAAAGCTCTGATTAAGCTTTCCGGCGGGGATATCGGACAAGCTGATGAGGAAACGATCGGGTTTCAGGTTGCACCGAGGCTGAATGCCGTCGGAAGAATAGAACAGGCTGATCCCGCCGTGCACCTGCTGATGACCGAAGACCAGTTTGAAGCGGAGGAATTGGCTTCGGATATTGACCGGCTGAATAAGGAACGCCAGAAAATGGTGAAAACCATGACCGAAGAGGCTGTTGAAATGGTTCAGCAGCAAGACGGAAACCCGTCTGCCATTGTAGTGGCAAAAGCCGGCTGGAACCCGGGGGTTGTCGGGATTGTCGCATCGAAGCTCGCTGAACGTTTTTATCGCCCCGCTGTCGTGCTGGGGATAGATGAGGAGCAGGGAATCGCCAAAGGATCGGCGCGAAGCATCAGGGGTTTCAACCTTTTTACGAGCCTTTCACAGTGCAGAGACATTCTTCCTCATTTCGGCGGGCATCCGATGGCCGCGGGAATGACGTTAAAGGCTGAAGATGTGCCGGATTTAAGAGACAGGCTGAATCAATTGGCTGAAGAAACCCTTACGGAAGAGGATTTTATCCCGATTCAGGAGGTTGATCTTGTCTGCGGCGTCGAAGACATAACCGTTGAAAGCATTACAGAATTGAATATGCTCTCGCCGTTCGGCATGCTTAACCCTAAACCGCATGTCATGGTGGAAAACGCCGTGCTTGATGAAGTGCGCCTGATCGGAGCGAATAAAAATCACGTGAAAATGACGGTGAAAAATGATGCTGCCGTTCTCGATTGCGTCGGCTTTAACCAAGGAGAGCTGGAAGCCGGAATTGTCCCCGGATCAGCGATTTCCATTGTCGGCGAAATGTCCATTAATGAATGGAACAACAGAAAGAAACCCCAGCTGATGATTAAAGACGCTGCGGTGCTGGAATGGCAGCTTTTTGATATCAGAGGCAAGCGGATGTGGGAAGATACGGTTGCTGCGCTGCCGAAGGAAAAACGGGTGCTCATCAGTTTTAACGAAAAAACTGTCCGAAAACTTCGTGGCGAAGAGCTGCCGGACGAGCTGGTTCAGATCACGTCGGAATCCGAGGCGGAGGCTCTTCCGCTTGACGGAAAGTATGCCGTCTTTCTGGATGTGCCGCCGTCAGAGGAGCGGCTCAAGCGTTTGCTTGACGGGAAGAAGCCGGAACGGATTTATTTTGTTTTTATCAATCATGAAGAACATTTTCTGTCCTCATTTCCATCGCGGAGTGATTTCAAGTGGTTTTACGCATTTCTCTTGAAAAGGGGCAATTTTGACTTAAGTAAGCATGGTTCAGAGCTTGCGAGACACAAAGGATGGTCAATTGACACAATCAATTTCATGACAAAGGTGTTTTTTGATCTCGGTTTTGTTAAAATAGAAGATGGTGTGCTGTCTGTCGTGAGCGGCGCGAAAAAACGCGACCTTGCAGATTCGCAAACCTACCAGGTAAAACAGCAGCTGATGGAATTAGACCAGAAGCTCAATTATTCCGCGGCCCATGAGCTGAAGGAATGGCTGAATAAGCTGATGAACCAAGGTTCAGAGGCTTATGAAAGTACGAGGAGGACATAGAACAGATGGATCTTAAAAAATACGTAACAATTGTGCCCGATTACCCGAAAGAAGGCGTACAATTTAAAGATATTACGACATTGATGGACAAAGGCGACGTATACCGTTACGCCACTGACCAAATTGTTGAATATGCAAAAGAAAAAGAAATTGACTTAGTTGTCGGACCTGAAGCGCGCGGCTTTATTATCGGCTGTCCGGTTGCATACGCTCTCGGAGTCGGTTTTGCGCCGGTTCGGAAAGAAGGAAAACTTCCGCGTGAAGTCATTAAAGTCGATTACGGTTTGGAGTACGGAAAAGACGTACTGACGATTCATAAAGATGCGATCCTGCCGGGACAGCGCGTGCTGATTACTGATGACTTGCTTGCAACAGGCGGCACGATCGAAGCAACGATTAAGCTTGTCGAAGAACTGGGCGGCGTCGTAGCCGGTATTGCGTTTTTAATCGAGCTTTCTTACCTTGACGGCAGAGACAAGCTTGACGATTACGATATTTTAACATTAATGAAATATTAACCGCATATGGAAAAAAGCACTCGTGTCAGGGTGCTTTTTTCCTATTATTTCATCATCCTGACAGATTCTTTAGGTGTTTTGAACTTCTGCCCTTTACATCTCTCGTTTTTTTCTTGATAATAAACTAATACAGTTTACATTTAAAAAAGGTGATTCCATGGCGAACGAACAAGTATTGACTGCCGAGCAAGTAATAGATAAAGCGCGCACGTATCTGCCGGAGGAGCAGATTGCGTTTGTTGAGAGAGCTTACCTGTATGCGCAAGACGCGCATCGCGAACAGTACCGCAAATCAGGTGAGCCGTACATCATTCATCCGATTCAGGTGGCGGGAATCCTCGTCGATCTGGAAATGGACCCTTCCACGATTGCGGGCGGTTTTCTGCATGATGTGGTGGAAGACACGGATGTCACCCTCGATGACCTGAAGGAAGCATTTTCTGAAGAAGTGGCGATGCTTGTCGACGGTGTAACGAAGCTCGGTAAAATTAAGTATAAATCTCAAGAAGAGCAGCAGGCGGAAAACCACCGAAAAATGTTTGTCGCTATGGCTCAGGATATCAGAGTCATATTGATCAAGCTGGCGGATCGCCTTCATAATATGCGGACGTTAAAGCATCTTCCGCAGGAAAAGCAGCGGAGAATTTCAAATGAGACGCTGGAAATTTTCGCTCCGCTGGCACATCGGCTCGGGATTTCGAAAATTAAATGGGAGCTTGAAGACACCGCTCTCCGTTATTTGAATCCTCAGCAATACTACAGAATCGTCAACCTCATGAAGAAAAAGCGCGCGGAACGCGAACTTTATGTCGAAGAGGTTGTCAATGAAGTGAAAAAACGCGTCGAAGAAGTGAATATCAAAGCGGACTTTTCAGGACGTCCGAAGCACATCTACAGCATTTACCGCAAGATGGCGCTGCAAAATAAACAGTTCAATGAAATATATGATCTGCTCGCCGTCCGTATTCTTGTCGGAAGCATTAAAGACTGCTACGCCGTACTCGGCATTATTCATACGTGCTGGAAGCCGATGCCGGGCAGATTCAAGGATTATATTGCGATGCCTAAGCCGAATATGTATCAGTCCCTGCATACGACCGTAATCGGGCCTAAGGGTGATCCGCTGGAAGTGCAGATCAGAACATTTGAGATGCATGAGATCGCTGAATACGGGGTGGCCGCGCACTGGGCATATAAAGAAGGCAAGGCTGCAAACGAGGAAGCGACATTTGAGAAAAAACTGTCCTGGTTCCGCGAAATTCTGGAATTCCAAAACGAGTCTACCGACGCGGAAGAATTTATGGAATCGCTGAAAATCGATCTGTTTTCTGACATGGTATACGTATTTACGCCAAAAGGCGATGTCATTGAACTGCCGTCAGGCTCTGTGCCGATTGATTTTTCCTACAGGATTCACTCGGAAATCGGCAATAAAACAATCGGAGCGAAAGTGAACGGGAAAATGGTGACGCTTGACCATAAGCTCCGGACGGGCGACATCGTTGAAATCCTGACGTCCAAGCATTCGTACGGACCGAGCCAAGACTGGGTCAAACTCGCTCAGACGTCGCAGGCCAAACACAAAATCCGCCAGTTCTTTAAGAAACAGCGCCGTGAAGAAAACGTCGAAAAAGGCCGTGAACTTGTCGAGAAAGAAATTAAAAATCTTGATTTTGAAGTGAAGGATGTTTTAACGCTCGAAAACCTTCAAAAGGTTGCCGACAAGTTTAATTTCTCAAATGAAGAGGATATGTACGCGGCTGTCGGGTATAACGGCATTACCGCTTTGCAGGTGGCCAACAGGCTCACTGAAAAAGAACGGAAGCAGCGTGATCAGGAAGAGCAAGAAAAAATCGTTCAGGAAGTCGCTTCCGAGCCGAAACAGTATCCGCAAGGAAGAAAACGGGAAGCGGGTGTGCGCGTGAAAGGCATCGACAACCTTCTCGTCCGTTTGTCGAAATGCTGCAATCCCGTGCCCGGAGACCATATTGTCGGTTTTATTACAAAAGGCCGCGGTGTATCCGTTCACCGTGATGACTGTCCGAATGTAAAAACGAATGAAGCGCAGGAACGTCTGATCCCTGTTGAATGGGAACATGAATCACAGGTTCAAAGACGCAAAGAATATAACGTTGAGATTGAGATTTTGGGGTATGACCGTCTCGGGCTGTTAAATGAAGTACTCCAGGCCGTAAATGAAACGAAAACCAACATTTCGTCTGTATCCGGCAAATCCGACCGCAATAAAGTCGCTACGATTCATATGGCGATTTTTATTCAAAACATCAATCATCTGCATAAAGTGGTCGAGCGGATTAAGCAGATCAGAGACATCTATTCAGTCCGACGGGTTATGAACTAAAAGGAGCTTGCTATGAAATTAGTTGTTCAGCGTGTAACAGAAGCGAGTGTGACGGTTGACGGCGCTGTCGCCGGCCGGATCGGACCCGGTATTATGGCGCTTGTCGGCGTCACTCATGAAGATACAGAGGAAGATGCCGCTTACTTGGCGGATAAAATCGTGAATCTCCGGATTTTTGAGGACGAAAGCGGCAAGATGAATTTATCGCTTTTAGATACGGGCGGAGAGATTTTATCAGTTTCCCAGTTTACGCTTTACGGCGAAACGAAGAAAGGGAGACGCCCGAATTTTATGAATGCGGCCAAGCCGGATCAGGCTCTGCTCCTTTATGAAAAGTGGAACGAACTTCTTCGGGAAAAAGGAGTCAAAGTTGAAACGGGAATATTCGGGGCCATGATGGATGTTCAGCTGACGAATTCCGGGCCCGTTACATTGATTATGGATTCTAAACAATAAAAAAGCTGCCGTTCGGCAGCTTTTTTTTATGATTGAAAATAATGTTCCAATCCGCTTTCAATTCCGTCTGTCACTTTTTCCTGGTAAGAGCCGCTATGTATGATTGTTTCTTCTTGCGGTTGACTGAGATAGCCGAGCTCATACAGCATGGCAGGCCGTTTATTTTCCCTCAGGACGTAATAATCTCCAAACAAAACGCCGCGATCAGGAATAGGTGAACGCTTCGCTACTTCAGAATGGACGTCTGAGGCAAGCTGGCGGTCCTTAGACGGACTGTAATAATAAGCCGTGCTTCCTCTCGTTGACGTATCGGCATAGCTGTCATAGTGGATGCTGATAAAGGCATCCGCATTCCGGTAATGGGACGTTGAAACCCTGGCCTGCAGGCTGATAAATGTATCATCCTGCCTTGTGATATACACGTTTGCCCCGGCGGCTCTCAATTTTCCGGCTAACAGCTTAGCTGTTTTAATCGTTACGTTTTTTTCAAACTTTCCGGAGTAGCCGATCGTTCCGCTGTCTTTTCCTCCGTGTCCGGGATCAACGACGATCGTTTTGTTTTTGAGCGATCCGCTGCCGCCTGACGTGTTGGGAGAAGGTGCTTCTCCTGTTTCTTCACCGCTTTTTGACGTTTGCACGACCCAGTTTGCCACATATGCCGTTTGTCCGTTTTCCAGCCGGACTTCATACCACTTGCCGCTTGAACCGACAATCGGATAGGCTGCGCCTTTATCCGCTCTTTTTACGATAGAAGCGGAAGTCGAGGCTGAGCTCCTTAGGTTGGTGCCGCCGTAAACGATATACGCTTTTTTCGAGGAGCCTGAGCCCTCAGAGCCGTCTCCCGATTCGGACGGGGTGTCCGATGAGTCGGAATCCTTTATGATGTAGTGGCTTGCTGCCCAGCCTTTTTGCCCGTTTGCTTCAATTTTCAGCCAGCCGTGGTCTTCGCTTAAGATGGAAACCTTTGCTCCGCGTGATAATTTAGTGATAATCGCTGAATCATGTGACGCTGCACTTCTGACATTCAATGAAGAAACGCCTACCGTCCCGTTCTTTGAACCGTTTTGGGATGAAGTTGCTTTCGTATCCGATCCGCCGCTGTCTGCGGTGACGTATTCGGAAGAAACCCACCCGCTTGTGCCTTGATAAGAAATATTCACCCAGCCGCTGTTCTTGTCCAGCACAGAAGCATGTGCGCCTTGCGGAAGTTTGCCGATGACTTCATATGATGTCCCCGGGCCTTTTCTGATGCGAAGATCAGGGTCGTTGGAAGTGACCGTTCCGCTTGTTGCGGATGAATGGTCTGCTCCTCCGGCTGTTTTTGATATCAGCCAGGAAACGACCCATCCGGTCTTACCGGGACTCAGCTGGAGCTGTACCCAGTCTCCCTCTTCTTTTGTGATCGGGTATCTTTCCCCTTTTTTCACTTCAGCCTTTATTCCATAGCTCAGGCCGGGACCGCCTCTGACATTGATCTTGTCTGTCGCGATAACCGCTTCTCCCTCAGCGGCGATTGCGGTATGAAATGACGGAAGAAGTGCCGTGATGATGACGCCGCATAAAATAAGAGCAAGAGTTTTCTTATTCATGGCTGTCCTCCTTTCTGAACTAACTAAAATACATTCTTGTATAATATCGTATTTTCCTTGTTGAATGTTAAATAAAAATAAAATGGTTTGTTTATACTAGTTGTAAATACAGCGAAAAGGTGTGCAAATCATGAAATATCAACCAAAAATGGGACGCGCGCTGCACGATGCGGAAGGAAATCTGCACTTCAGTGATCAGAGCGATAAAGAGAAGGCGGGTTTTCTTGAAGAGACGGCGACGGAGTTCGGTCTTTTATCGAAAGATGCAGTCGCAAGGAAAAACAGACGGAATAAAACTTGACAGGGGAGTGCAATCCCATTATTATAATAGAAATTGATGTACATAAGTCAAAATAACGATTTTGAACCGATAATGGAGAAGAGTAGGTCAGAATGCATGGAGAAGAGAGGAACCGTCCCGGGCTGAAAGCGGATCCGCACTGCATCTTTCTCGAAACAACACTCCGGAGGTTCCCTGCTGAACGCTTTTGCGAGTCATTAGGCAGCGGACGTGAACCTGCGTTAACGGTCAGAGCGGGGATGCTTCAGCATTCCAACTAGGGTGGCACCACGGGTATAACTCTCGTCCCTACTATACATGTATAGTAGGAGCGGGAGTTTTTTTATTTGAAGAAAGACATTAAGGAGGCCTGTTACATGGCATATCACATTCCAAGAGGCACACAGGATATACTGCCGGGTGAATCAGACAGATGGCAGTTCGTCGAACAAATTATGAGAGAGACGTGCCGCACTTATCAATATAAAGAAATCCGCACGCCGATTTTCGAGCATACGGAATTGTTCGCAAGAGGCGTCGGTGAGTCTACAGATATCGTGCAGAAAGAAATGTACACGTTCGAAGACCGTAAAGGGAGAAGCCTGACGCTTCGGCCGGAAGGAACAGCCGCTGCAGTCCGCGCGTTCAATGAAAATAAATTATTTGCGAACCCGGTGCAGCCGACGAAGCTGTATTATGTCGGACCGATGTTCCGTTATGAACGTCCGCAGACGGGACGCTTCCGCCAATTCTATCAATTCGGAATTGAAGCGATCGGCTCCAAAGATCCGGCTGTGGATGCAGAAGTCATTGCGCTTGCGATGAGTATTTACCGTAAAGCCGGTTTGAAAAATGTCAAGCTTGTGCTGAACAGCCTCGGTGACCAGGAGAGCCGCAAAGCCTACCGTGAAGCACTCGTCAAACATTTTGAACCGCGCATCGGAGAATTTTGCTCAGACTGCCAGTCGCGCCTGCACACAAACCCGCTCAGAATTCTTGATTGCAAGAAAGACAGAGAACATGAACTGATGAAATCGGCACCGTCCATTCTTGATTACTTAAATGAAGAATCAGCCGCTTATTTTGAGAAAGTCAAACAATACTTAAACGATCTCGGCATCCCGTTTGAAATTGATCCGAACCTTGTCAGAGGACTTGATTACTACAATCATACCGCTTTTGAAATCATGAGCAACGCGGAAGGTTTCGGAGCGATTACAACACTTGCCGGAGGGGGCCGCTATGACGGGCTTGTTGAACAGATCGGCGGACCTGAAGCGCCGGGTATCGGATTTGCAATGAGCATCGAACGTCTGCTGGCAGCCATTGACGCTGAGAAAGCAGAGCTTCCCGTCAATCAGGGGATTGACTGCTATATCGTGACGCTCGGAGAAAAAGCGAAGGATTATTCCGTTTCCCTCGTGTACAAACTGAGAGAAGCGGGCATCTCAAGTGAAATCGATTATGAAAACAAAAAAATGAAGGGCCAATTCAAAACGGCTGACCGTCTCGGCGCACGCTTTATTGCGATTTTAGGGGAAGATGAACTTGCCCAAAATAAAATCAATGTAAAAGATGCCGAAACAGGCGAGCAGCGTGAAGTGGTGTTAGACGAGCTGATACAAGTGTTAAAGGCAGATCAAAAGCAGTGAAGGAGAGGAACGCTATGTTTGGAAGAACATATTATTGTGGCGAGATAACTGAAAAAGCGATTGGCGAAACCGTCAAACTGAAAGGATGGGTGCAGAAAAGGCGCGATCTCGGCGGCTTGATTTTCATTGATTTGCGCGACCGTTCGGGTATTGTGCAAGTCGTGTTCAATCCTGACGTCTCGAAAGAAGCACTTGCCGCGGCAGAAGCAATCAGAAACGAATATGTGCTTGATATCGAAGGCACGGTTTCTGCCCGTGAAGAAGGCACGGTGAACCCTAACCTGAAAACCGGTAAAATTGAAATTAAAGCCGAAGCGGTGACGGTACTCAGCACGGCGAAAACGCCGCCGTTTCCGATCAGTGACCAGGCGGCTGACGTTTCTGAAGACGTCCGGTTAAAACACCGCTATTTGGATTTGCGCCGCCCGGCGATGTTTCAAACATTGCAAATGCGCCATCAAGTCACAAAATCCATCCGCCATTTCTTGGATGAAAACGGATTTCTTGATATTGAAACCCCGATTTTAACGAAAAGCTCTCCGGAAGGCGCCCGTGATTACTTGGTGCCGAGCCGGGTGCATGAAGGGGAATTTTACGCTCTTCCGCAATCGCCGCAGATTTTTAAACAGCTTCTGATGGTATCTGGTTTTGAACGGTATTATCAAGTGGCCCGCTGTTTCCGCGATGAAGACCTGCGTGCCGACCGCCAGCCGGAATTTACGCAGATTGATATCGAAATGTCCTTTATGAGTCAAGAAGACATCATGGCTCTGGCGGAAAAGATGATGGCGAAAGTCGTGCTCGAAACAAAAGGCGTCGAAGTATCGCTGCCGCTTCCGCGAATGACATATGAAGAAGCGATGAACAGCTACGGTTCCGACAAGCCTGACACCCGCTTCGGCATGCTGCTGACGGACGTATCAGACATTGTGAAAGATACTGAATTTAAGGTGTTCTCATCAGCTGTAGCCAACGGCGGTGTTGTAAAAGCGATCAATGTTAAAGGCGCTGCCGGCGACTACTCCAGAAAAGATATTGATGCGCTCGGCGTTTTTGCCGGAAATTACGGCGCGAAAGGTCTCGCTTGGGTCAAAGTTGAAGCTGACGGCGTAAAAGGCCCGATTGCGAAATTCTTTGATGATGAGAAGCAGGCAAAACTGGCTGAAGCGCTGGATGCTTCTGAAGGCGATCTGCTCCTGTTCGGCGCTGATAAGTTTGAGGTTGTGGCTCAATCCCTCGGTGCGCTGCGCTTAAAGCTCGGTAAAGAACGCGGCCTGATTGACGAAAGCCTCTTCAACTTCCTGTGGGTTGTGGACTGGCCGTTACTGGAGCATGACGAGGAAGAAGGCCGTTTCTATGCGGCTCACCATCCGTTTACTATGCCTGTCCGTGAAGACCTTGATCTGATTGAAACAGCGCCTGAAGATATGAAAGCGCAGGCTTACGACCTCGTCTTAAACGGTTATGAACTCGGCGGAGGCTCCATCCGGATTTTTGAAAAAGACGTTCAGGAAAAAATGTTCGGGCTTCTCGGCTTTACACAAGAAGAAGCGGAGGCGGAGTTCGGATACCTTCTTGAAGCCTTTGAATACGGCGCTCCTCCGCACGGCGGAATCGCGCTCGGTCTGGACCGTATCGTTATGCTTCTTGCAGGCCGTACAAACTTAAGAGATACGATCGCTTTCCCGAAAACGGCAAGCGCAAGCTGCCTTCTTACGGAAGCGCCCGGCGAAGTGAGCGACGCCCAGCTTGAAGAACTTCACCTTTCTGTCAAAAGAAAAGTGAAACAGTAAAGATCAGCAGTTTGTTTCTTGAAAATCAAAATCTGCTGTGATATGATTTTGACAAGTTAAATAAAGTCCTGATGTGTTAGTTGTACACCTAGTTTTGACCGAACATTTTTTTGCTTTGGGAGCCCGTATTTTTAAATGGCGTACATGCCTCTTTTCATTCGGTAAAGAGGACTTACAAGATTTGAAAAAGGGCACCCACCTGCTGAGAGCGGGTTCAAAACGAAGGAAAGCTGCAACGGCACAATTGGGACTTTATTTTTTGTGCGCTGAAACCAGCGGCTTTTTGACAAGCCGAGTTTATAAAACCAGAATGTGGAGTGAGGTTCTTGTTACATCAGTTTTCCAGAAATGAGCTAGCGATTGGAAAAGAAGGGCTGGACACGTTAAAAAACAGCACGGTGGCCGTTCTCGGCGTCGGCGGAGTCGGTTCATTCGCAGCCGAAGCACTGGCGAGGTCCGGAGTGGGACGGATCGTCCTTGTCGATAAAGATGATGTTGACATTACAAACGTAAACCGCCAGCTGCATGCGCTCTTGTCAACGGTGGGACAGCCGAAAACGGACTTGATGAAAGCGCGGATCGCGGATATTAATCCGGATTGCGATGTCGTCGCCTTAAAAATGTTTTATACAGAAGAGACATATGAGCAGTTCTTTGAGTATCCGCTCGATTACGTCATTGACGCGTCGGATACGATTCATTATAAAATTCATCTGATGAAAGAATGTCTGAAACGGGATGTTCCGCTGATTTCGAGCATGGGAGCGGCGAATAAAACAGACCCGACACGCTTTCAGATTGCTGATATTTCAAAAACCCATACTGATCCGATTGCCAAAGTCGTCCGCACAAGGCTTCGTAAAGAGGGCATTAAAAAAGGCGTACAGGTCATTTTTTCTGATGAAAGCCCGATCGTCATCCGTGAAGACGTCAGAAAAGAAGTCGGAAATGATGAAGCGAAAATCCGCAAAGCGCAAATGCCGCCGTCTTCCAACGCCTGGGTTCCGTCAGTGGCCGGTCTGATTATGGGCGGACATGTCGTGATGGAGCTCTTAAAGGACATCAAGATTAAACGGGTTAAAGATAAATAAAAAGAAAAACAGCCTTCTTTAAGAAAGGCTGTTTTTTATTTGAATCCGCCGCTTGTACGGGACGGTTTGGTATGTATCAAACAAAAAAGACAAGAACACATGGGGTGTCCTTGCTCGGTTATTTTTTCTTCATCAGTTTTTCATATACTTGCTTTATGGCGGCTTCAAATTTCCCCGTTTGTTTCGGTTTATAGTATTGTTTGTTTTTTAACGGATCGGGCAAGTATTGCTGTTCGACCCATCCGTTCTCGAAATCATGAGGATATTGATAGCCGATCCCGCGTCCGAGTTCTTGGGCCCCTTTATAGTGGGCGTCTTTTAAATGTTTCGGTACATCACCGATTTTACCCGCTCTGATATCATTAAGCGCCTCATCAACGGCTGAGATGGCGGAGTTTGATTTTGGCGAGAGGCATAATTCGATGACCGCATTAGCCAGCGGAATTCTCGCTTCCGGAAAGCCGATCCGTTCTGCGGTCTGAATCGCGCTCAGCACCCGGGGGCCTGCCTGCGGGCTTGCGAGGCCGATATCCTCATAGGCGATCACGAGAAGTCTTCTTGATATGCTTTCAAGGTCGCCGGCTTCGATCAGACGGGCCAAATAATGAAGGGCGGCGTTTGCGTCAGAGCCCCGGATTGATTTTTGGAACGCGGATAACACGTCATAATGCGCATCTCCGTCTTTATCATGGGTATAGCTTTTTTTCTGCAGACATTCCTCCGCTGTTTCCCGTGTAATCCGGATCGTGCCGTCGCTTGCTTCCTTTGTGGAAAGCACGGCAAGCTCCAGCGCGTTTAAAGCGGAGCGGACGTCTCCTCCGCACCCTTGCGCGAAATGATCCATCGCGTCGTCGTCCACCGAAACGCTGTAAGAACCGAGTCCGCGGTGTTCATCTGTAAGCGCTCTTTTCAATGCCTGCTTGATCAGATCGGGTGTTAACGGTTCGAGCTCGAATATCTGGGTTCGGCTTCTGATGGCCGGGTTAATGGCATGATAAGGATTGGCAGTCGTCGCGCCGATTAAAATAATCATGCCGTTTTCTAAATAGGGCAGCAGAAAATCCTGTTTCCCCTTATCAAGCCTGTGCACTTCATCAAGGATTAAAATGACCTGGCCTGACATTTTCGCTTCCTGTACGACAATCTCCATGTCTTTTTTATTATGAATGACGGCATTCAATTTCCTGAATGCGATGCTTGTCGATCCTGCGATCGCCGTGGCGATGGACGTTTTTCCGATGCCCGGCGGACCGTACAGGATCATGGAGGATAAGTGCTTTGCACGCACCATTCTGCCGATGATTTTATCTTCTTTGACCAGGTGTTCCTGGCCGATAATGTCTTCGATATTGGCAGGCCGCATCCGATACGCCAGTGGTTTCATGAACATCTCTCCTTACATATACAGGGTAACGGAAAACGGACGATTAGAAAAGCGAATTGCGGCAGGCCCCGTGTTTCAATGAAAATTAGGATAAGTTATGTTATAATAACAGTTGGTCTATAAGATACTAAACAGATTATTCATATCCATTTACTTGTATAAATTAACAATTAGAATTGACTGGGGTGTTCATATTGAAAATATCGACAAAGGGAAGATACGGGCTCACCATTATGATCGAATTGGCGAAAAAGCACGGAGACGGTCCGACGTCGCTCAAAAGCATCGCCCAAACAAACAGCCTTTCTGAGCATTACTTGGAACAGCTTGTATCACCGCTCAGAAACGCCGGACTCGTAAAAAGCATCAGAGGCGCTTACGGGGGTTATGTGCTCGGCGGGCAGCCTGAAGAGATCACGGCCGGAGATATTATCAGAGTGCTGGAAGGACCGATCAGCCCGGTGGAAGTTCTTGAGGATGAAGAGCCTGCCAAGCGGGAGCTATGGATCCGCATCCGCGACGCCGTAAAAGACGTGCTGGACAGCACGACGTTAGAAGACCTTGCGAGCTACACGGACGGCGAGCAGGAAGCTTATATGTTCTATATTTAAACCAGAGGTGTAAAAAACAATGGAACGGATTTATTTAGATCACGCCGCGACTTCCCCGATGGATGAGCGTGTGCTTGAAAAAATGAAGCCGCATTTCTTCGGCAGCTTCGGCAACCCGTCAAGCATCCATTCATTCGGAAGAGAGTCCCGGAAATGGGTCGACGAAGCGAGAGCGGACATCGCCCGTGAAATCAGTGCGAAAGAACAGGAAATCATTTTCACAAGCGGCGGCACGGAGGCTGATAATTTAGCGATTTTCGGAACGGCTGCTGCGCGGAAGAATGAAGGGAAGCATATCATTACGACCGCTGTTGAGCATCATGCCGTACTGCACGCTTGCGAAAAGCTGGAAGAAGACGGTTTTGAGGTGACATACCTCAACCCCGGCCCATCAGGACGGATCAGTGCAAATCAGGTGAAAGAAGCGCTCCGTGATGATACAATCCTTGTTACCGTCATGTATGGCAATAACGAAGTCGGAACCATTCAGCCGATTGACGAAATCGGAGAGCTGTTAAGCGGGCATCAGGCCTATTTTCACACAGATGCCGTCCAGGCATTCGGTTATATGCCGATTGACGTGAAAAAAAGCAGAATTGACATGCTGTCTGTTTCCGGTCACAAGCTTAACGGGCCAAAAGGGACAGGCTTTTTATATGTAAATCAAGAGGTGAAGCTGTCACCGATTCTTTTCGGGGGAGAGCAGGAACGAAAGCGCCGCGCGGGGACGGAAAATGTACCGGGCATCGCCGGCTTAAAAGAAGCGGTCGTTCTTTCAAACCGTGAGCGGGAAGAGAAAACAGCGAAGTTTAAGGAGTTTAAAAACATCATCATGAGCACGCTGGAAAAAGCCGGCGTGACAGCGGAGGTGAACGGAGATGCCGAGAACTGCCTGCCTCATATTTTAAATCTTTACTTTCCCGGTGTGCCGGTGGAAGCGCTGCTGGTCAATCTTGACATGGAGGGCGTTGCTGTCTCCAGCGGATCCGCGTGTACGGCGGGATCCGTTCTTCCGTCCCATGTGCTTACGGCCATGTTCGGAAGTGAAAGCGGCAGACTGACCTCGTCAATCCGTCTCAGCTTCGGCCTCGGCAATACGGCGGAACAAATCGAAACAGCTGCCGAAAAGCTTGCCGACGTCGTTAAACGGCTTGCTTAAAACGGCGGACTTACGTTTTTAATGGAGTGAATGCAAATGGAAAAACGGCCGGAGAATACAAGAGTCGTAGTCGGCATGTCCGGCGGAGTGGACTCTTCTGTGGCGGCCCTTCTGCTGAAGGAGCAGGGCTACGATGTAATCGGAATTTTTATGAAAAACTGGGATGATACGGACGAAAACGGTTTTTGCACGGCGACTGAAGATTATGAAGACGTCATCCGGGTCTGCAACCAAATCGGAATTCCGTATTATGCCGTCAATTTTGAAAAGCAATATTGGGAAAAGGTATTTCAGTATTTCCTTGATGAATATAAAGCCGGAAGAACCCCTAATCCGGATGTCATGTGCAATAAAGAAATTAAGTTTAAGGCTTTCTTGGATCATGCTTTATCACTCGGCGCGGATTACCTTGCGACGGGCCATTACGCCCGCGTGGACAGAAGCGCAGGTACAGTGCGCATGCTTCGCGGTCTGGATGAAAACAAGGACCAGACTTATTTTCTGAATCAGCTCAATCAGGAACAGCTCAGCAAAGTCATGTTCCCGATCGGTGATCTGCAGAAAAGCCGCGTGCGGGAAATCGCCAAAGAAGCGGAACTTGCGACAGCTGCGAAAAAAGACAGCACGGGAATCTGCTTTATCGGCGAACGCAACTTCAAAACGTTTCTCAGCCAATATCTCCCTGCTCAGCCGGGCGATATGATGACAATGGACGGAGAAGTAAAAGGGCGTCATGACGGACTGATGTATTATACGATCGGACAGCGCCACGGTCTTGGAATCGGCGGAAGCGGCGAGCCGTGGTTCGCAGTCGGTAAAGATCTCGAGAAAAACATTCTGTATGTCGATCAGGGATTCCACAATCCGCTTCTGTATTCCGATAAAATCACGGCGACAAATATCAGCTGGACGCGTCCCGGTCTGATGGACGGCGGCGAAATGACATGCACGGCGAAATTCCGCTATCGTCAGGAAGATCACAAAGTAACGGTGAAAATGACGGGTGCCGATGAAGCGGAAATCATTTTCGACGGGCAGGTCCGCGCCGTAACGCCGGGACAAGCCGTTGTTTTTTATGACGGAGAAGAGTGCCTCGGCGGCGGAACGATAGATGACGTTTATAAAGACGGAACAAAATTGTGGTACGTATAACACATGTAAAAAACCTCAACTCGCATGTTGGGGTTTTTTAGCGAAAGGAAGTTAAAAATGGATTATAATAAAATCGGAATTGATGCCATGCAGGAGGGCGATTTTGAAAAAGCGGCAGAGGCTTTTACGAAAGCGATTGAGGAAAACGGCCAAGATCCGGTGCCGTACATCAACTTCGCAAATCTGCTTTCTTCAGTGAACGAACTTGAACGCGCGCTTGCATTTTACAACAGAGCGCTTGAATTGGACAATTCAGCGGCAGCCGCTTATTACGGAGCGGGAAATGTATACGTGATGAAGGAATCGTTTTCCGAGGCGAAGGATATGTTTGAAAAAGCGCTTCGCTCCGGAATGGAAAACGGAGACTTGTTTTATATGCTCGGCACCGTTCTCGTCAAATTAGAGCAGCCGAAGCTTGCGCTGCCGTATTTGCAGCGGGCCGTTGAATTAAACGAAAATGACACGGAAGCGCGCTTCCAGTTCGGAATGTGTCTCGCAAACGAAGAAATGCTGGATCAAGCATTGGCGCAGTTTGAGACGGTGATTGAACAGGACCCAAGCCATGCAGACGCATTTTATAATGCCGGGGTCGCTTACGCTTACAAAGAAAATCGTGAAAAGGCGCTTGAGATGCTTGAAGGCGCAATCGGCATACAGCCTGATCATATGCTCGCACTTCATGCGAAACAGCTTATCACTCAATCATAACAAAAGGAGGGAAGGCTCGTGGATCAGCTGAACATCGAGGAACAGCCGTATGTAAAAGGCGTCATTCATACGGTCATTTACCACAATGACACCAACCTGTATACAGTGCTGAAAGTCAAGGTTGCAGAAACGTCTGAGGCGATCGAAGACAAGGTCGTATCCGTAACGGGCTACTTCCCTCTGCTGCAAGAAGATGAGACTTACACATTTTACGGAAAAACCGCCACACACCCCAAGTTCGGCCTGCAATTTCAGGCTGAACACTTTAAAAAAGAAATTCCGACCACAAAAGAAGGGATCATTCACTATTTATCAAGTGATCTGTTTGAAGGAATCGGGAAAAAAACGGCGGAAGAAATCGTCAAAAAGCTTGGAGACGGCGCGCTCAATAAAATTCTGGCTGATGCATCGGTGCTTTATGATGTGCCGAAAATGTCGAAAAAGAAAGCGGACAAACTGGCGGGAGAGCTGCAGCGGCATCAGGGGCTTGAACAGATTATGATTTCTCTGAACCAATACGGTTTCGGACCTCAGCTTTCCATGAAAATTTATCAGGCTTACGAAACGGAAACCTTGGAGAAAATTCAGGAAAATCCTTATCAGCTTGTAAAAGACGTGGAAGGCATCGGTTTTGTGAAAGCCGACGAGCTGGGCGGGAAAATGGGGCTGTCAGGAAACCACCCGGAGCGGGTCAAAGCGGCTATCTTATATACGATCGAATCAACCTGTCTTTCAGAAGGCCATACGTACATAGAGACAAAGCAGCTGATTATCAATACGCAAACGCTTCTGAATCAGTCAGCTGAAGGCGGCCGCGTCACGGAAATGGATGCGGCTGACGGCATCATCGCCCTCGGGGAGAGTAAGGACATCGTCATAGAAGGAGAACGCTGCTATTTTCCGTCCTTGTTTTACGCGGAACAAAACGTCGCAAAACGCGTGCTCGACATTGCGGCCCAGACGGAGTATGCCGATCAGTTTCCTGAATCGGAATTTCTTCTTGCGCTCGGTGAACTGGAAGAACGGATGAACGTTCAATACGCTCCGAGTCAAAAGGATGCGATTCAAAAAGCGCTGTCCTCGCCGATGCTTTTACTGACCGGGGGACCGGGCACGGGAAAAACGACCGTTATCAAAGGCATCGTGGAATTGTACAGTGAACTGCACGGAGTATCGCTTGACCCTGGTGATTATAAAAAAGATGAAGCATTTCCGGTGCTGCTTGCCGCGCCGACCGGAAGAGCCGCAAAGCGAATGAGCGAATCAACGGGTCTGCCGGCTGTTACGATTCACAGGCTGCTCGGCTGGAATGGCGCTGAAGGCTTTACCTACAATGAAGATCAGCCGATTGAAGGGAAACTGATTATTATAGACGAAGCGAGTATGCTCGATATTTGGCTCGCCAGCCATTTGTTTAAGGCGCTCCCTAAGCACATTCAGCTTATCGTCGTCGGTGATGAAGACCAGCTTCCTTCCGTAGGTCCCGGGCAGGTGCTGAGAGACCTTTTGGCTTCTGAGGTGCTGCCGACCGTGCGTCTGACAGATATTTACCGTCAGGCTGAAGGGTCATCCATCGTTGAACTTGCGCATGATATGAAAAAGGGACTGCTTCCCAAAGGGCTGACCGCGCCGACAAAGGACCGCTCGTTTATCCGCTGTAATTCTTCACAAATTAAAGAAGTCGTGGATCAAGTCGTCTCGAATGCGCTAAAAAAGGGATATACTTCCAAAGACATTCAAGTGCTCGCGCCGATGTACAGGGGAAAAGCGGGAATTAACGAACTGAACGTGCTTCTTCAAGACATTATGAATCCGCCGAAAGAAAAAAGGCGGGAGCTGAAATTCGGAGATGTCGTCTACAGGACGGGCGATAAAATATTACAGCTTGTCAACCAGCCGGAAAACAATGTGTTTAACGGAGATATCGGCGAAATCGTGTCTATCTTTTATGCCAAAGAAAATACGGAAAAAGAAGACATGGTCGTCGTCTCGTTTGACGGGAACGAAATCACCTTTACGAAAAAGGATTTCAGCCAGTTTACCCATGCTTACTGCTGTTCTATTCATAAGTCGCAGGGCAGCGAATTTCCGATTGTCGTCCTGCCTGTCGTTAAAGGCTATTATCGAATGCTCAGGAGAAATCTCCTTTATACCGCGATTACAAGAGCCAAAAAATTTCTGATTCTTTGCGGAGAAGAAGAAGCGCTTGAATGGGGCGTCAAAAACAATGATGCCACCGTCAGACAGACGTCACTTAAAAACAGGCTCACAGAGCAGACTGAAGAGATGGATGCAGAACTGGCCGCCCTGCAAAAAGAGCTGCCGTTCAGTGTATACGATGCAAATATCGGAATGGAAGGCATCACGCCTTTTGACTTTATGGAAGAAAAAGCGTAAATAAAACCCGGCGTATGTTCATGCGCCGGGTTTTCGCCTGTGGAAGTCATTTCAAAGTATGGCGCCCGGTTTCTTGGCAAAACCTATACGTGTTCAACAAAAGGTGGTTGATCACACTTTGAGAACATGCCATGCAGCTGAAGGACGAATCGTATATGACGAACACACCCGGCGCAGTCTGGGGATGATATCGGATGTGTGTTTCTCTCTTGACGGCCGGTTTCTCGGTTTCGTGCTTGAGCAGAAACGCCTGTTTCACAACCGCCATCTTTTTTTAGCAGCCAGTGATATAAAAGAGATGGAACAAGAAGCCGTAGCTGCCGCCGGAACTCACTTGCAGCCTTTGCCGAAGAGCTGTTTCACCTTTGAACAGATTAAGATGCAGCCGGTGAAATCGCCTGATGGTGAAATGTTCGGTTTGCTGGAAGATGTATACTTTTGTTTGGACAAGGGCATAATCGTAGCATATGAACTCTCGGACGGCTTCTTTTCAGATCTGGCAGGCAGACGCCAAGTGCGGCGCGCTGCCGATACGCTTATTGAAGCGGGGAAAGACGGCATCGTCCTGAACGGATAAGAGGTGTAGTCTGTGCTTGTATGTCCGAACTGCAAAAGTAAAGATATCGGCAAAATCGGCGTAAACCAATACTATTGCTGGGGCTGCTTCATAGAGCTGACGGTGGCCAAAGGCAAAATTGCGACACATCAAGTAGAGGAAGACGGCACGTTAAGCAGTCTTGATGATTTGTTTTCTGAAGACGAACGCAGTATCAATTTTTAATGTTGAAAGGAGATACGCGCGATGGGCAGAACAATGACCTCTCTATTGGCTTTAGGAGCTGGAGCCGTTATGTATCGTATGGCTTCTCAGTCCGATATGCTGAATAAAAAAGGTATGAAACGGATGAGAAGACGAGTTATGAAAATGTTCTAAGCAGAAAAAAGGATACTTCTTCGGAAGTATCCTTTTTACGTTTGTCTCGCTTCCAGCCGCCGGGCTAGAAGAGATAAGCTGTAATTGACCGCAAAATACATCAGGGCCGCCAGCAGAAAAACCGGAAAAAAATAACCCCCGTCAGCGCTTTGTCCGTTTAAAATCTGCGCATTATGAATCAGCTCGGGCAGAGCGATGACCACCGCAAGTGACGTATCCTTTAATAAAGAAATAAATTGGCTCACAATCGGAGGGACCATACGCCTGAGCGCCTGCGGCATGACAACGAGAAAAAGAGTCTGCGTGTAGGTCAGTCCTGAAGAACGCGCCGCTTCAATCTGGCCTTTCTCAACGGATTGCAAACCGCTTCTGATGATTTCTGACAGCATGGCTGATTCAAAAATCGTCAGCGCTGTGATGGCGGCTGCGGTAATTTCCAGTTTGATGCCGATTTCCGGAAGGGCAAAAAACGTAAAGAAAATGATTAATAACAGCGGCAGGTTGCGGATGGTTTCGACAATGGCGGCTATTATGCCAGAGACGGCAGGGATTTTCGCATAGCGCAAAGTGCCGGCGGCAAGCCCGAAAATAAAACTCAGGACAATGGAAATAAGCGCAACATAAAGCGTGATCAAAAAGCCGTTCCATAAAAACAGCAGATGGTCAGGTGTATAGGCGCCGCTAAAATCCATGTTGTTCACTCTCCTTCTTTAATAACTTTTTCCGAGGCGTCTTTCCAAATAGTGAACCCCGATGCTGAGCGGTATCGTTAAAATCAAATAAAAAAGCGCCACAAAGATATAAACATCAAACACGACGAGAGTGCTTGAAGAAACGAGATCGGCCTGATACATCAAATCCAGTCCCGCCACCACGCCGAGAATTGATGAGTTTTTGACAAGGTTGAGAAATTGGTTTCCCAGCGGGGGAATCACGATTTTAACAGCCTGAGGGAGAATCACGTATCTCATTGCCTGACTGTAGGTGAAGCCTGACGATCTGGCCGCTTCCATCTGTCCCTTGGAGACAGTCTGAATTCCGGCTCTGATGGCTTCTGCGATAAAGGCGGACGTGTAAATCGTAAGCGCGATCGTTCCCGCCTGAAAGCCGTCCAGTCTCAATCCGGCGTTCGGAAGTCCGAAATAAAAAACGAATGTGATGAGGAGAAGCGGGATGTTCCGGATAAATTCCACATACGCAGTGCCGATCCATTGGAGCGGTTTGAACGTCGTGATTCTCATGACTGCGATCAGAACGCCAAGAGCGAAGCTGCCGGCCAGCGCGATGAAGCTCGCAAGCAGTGTGTGCAGAAAACCGTCCAGGTACATATCGAAGTTTTCCGTTAAGATTGTAAAGTTCATGTTTTTCACTCCTTATAAAACGGGGATGAGCATGTCTGCTCATCCCGCGGTCGATTCTATTTTGCCGGTTCTTCTTTAATCCATTTTTTATAGATTTTTCCGTACCTGCCGTCGGCTTTCATTTTTTTCAAAGAGGCGTTGATTTCTTTGACGAGCCCGGATTGGCCTTTTTTAACGGCGATTCCGTAAGGTTCATCGGTGAATGTGCCGCCTGTCAGCTGATATTGTTTATTTTCATCCGCCATGCCGTATAAAATCGCATTATCCGTTGTGAGCGCATCTCCCTGTCCCGCTTTAAGCGCAGTGAACGCTTCGGCGTAATTTTCAAATTCCAGCACTGAGGCGTCAGGCGCTTTTTCCCTGATGTTCTGTGAGGAAGTGGAGCCTTTTACCGCCAATACTTTTGAGCCTTTTCCAAGGTCTTCGGTGCTTTTGATGCGGCTTCCTTTTTTGACGAGCAGGGACTGCCCGGCTTCAAAATAAACGTCTGAGAAATCAACTTCTTTTTTCCGCTCATCCGTTATCGTCATCGTGGCCGTGATGGCGTCGATATCGCCGTTTTGCAGCATCGGAATTCTCGTTTTTGACGTCACTTCTTTAAACTCCGCTTTTTTCTCATCTCCCAGAATATCTTTTGCAATCTGTTTGGCGATATCAATATCAAACCCTTCGATATCCCCGGAGCTTGGGTTTTTCAGTCCGAATAATCTCGTATCGGTTTTAACGCCGAAGATGATTTTGTCTCTGTCTTTAATAGAAGCTAACGTGTCTTTTCCCGTGCCCTTTGAATCCCCGGACGTTTCTTTCCCTCCGCAGGCGGCCAGCATCAAGACGGCCAGCAGTGAGATCAATCCGAAAGATAACCATTTTGTTACGCGTGACATAAGCGTTCCCCCGTTTCTTTTCAGTGATTTAAAATACGGCTTAAGAATAAACGCGCCCTCTCTTCACGCGGGCTTTCGTAAAACTTAGCCGGTGCAGCTTCCTCTAAGATGGAACCGCTGTCGATAAACACGATGCGGTCAGCCACTTCTTTGGCGAATCCCATTTCATGTGTGACGACTACCATGGTCATTCCTTCCTTTGCGAGTGTTTTCATGACATCCAGCACTTCTCCGATCATTTCCGGATCAAGCGCGGATGTCGGTTCATCAAACAGCATCACCTCGGGCTTCATCGCAAGCCCTCTGGCGATGGCGACGCGCTGCTGCTGGCCGCCTGAAAGCTGTGAAGGGTAAGCGTCCGCTTTGTCGGGTATGCCGACTTTTTTGAGGTAATATAAGGCCGTTTCTTTTGCTTCTTCTTTTGATTGCTTGAGCACTTTGATCGGCGCGAGCATAATGTTTTGCAGAACGGTTTTATGCGGATACAGATGAAAATGCTGAAACACCATGCCGATATTGCGGCGGACTTTATTCATATCCGTTTTTTTGTCATGGATGGAGGCGCCGTTTACCGTTAAAACGCCTCCATCAACTGTTTCCAGCTGATTAATGCAGCGGAGAAGCGTGCTTTTTCCCGATCCTGATGGTCCGATGACAACGAGAACTTCCCCTTTTTTAATGTGCAGATTAATGTTCTTCAGCACGTGGAACTGTCCGTAGTGCTTATTTACATCCTGAAATGAGATCATGGTCATCCTCCTTAGAAAAACATGCGTCATATTGACTAACAGTTATGGAAATTTCTTTAACGTTACGATGATTATACAAATTTCCGGAAAATATATTCAAACTTTTTTGTAATTTCAGATAATTAATTCCGCCATGAGGTCTGCGACATAAGGCTGACTTTAGGAAACGGGAATAATTCCGGCTTTCTGTCAAAAGATAAAGCAAGAGGTGAAACATCATGCTTCAAAAACCGCTGCAGCTCTTAATGTGGACGGCTGTATGTCTGCTCGTTTTGTTAACAGTGTATGTCTTTTGTATGCTCGATATGTTATGGTCACCCATATGGCTTGTTATAAAATCTCTCTTTATTCCTATATTCATTGCAGTATTTATTGCTTATCTTTTGCTTCCGATTACTGAATGGCTTCATAAGAAAGGAATGCCTAGAACTTTAAGCCTGCTTCTGATTTATTGCCTGTTTTTCGGCGGAATCGGCTGGGGGGCTTATAAAGGGGTTCCTGTTTTAATTGAACAGCTGCAGGATCTGTCTGAGAGCATTCCCGGTCTTGCCGAAAACTACAACAGCTTGCTGAGACATCTGCATAATCATACAGATCATTGGCCTGACGGCATGCACCATCGGATGGATAAAATGATTCAGCAGACAGAAACGTTTCTTGCCGGCACGATTGAGAGCACGATCAGAAGCATCCGTTTCGTGCTTGATTATATCCTGATTGCGGCGACGATTCCTTTTCTCGTTTTCTATATGGTGAAGGATATAGACGTCATGAAAAAGACGGTCTGGTATTTGACACCGAAGTCTTGGAGGAAAAGGGGGAGTGAATTTCTGCGGGATGTGGACGACTCTCTCGGTGATTATATCCGCGGGCAGCTTCTCGTTTGTTTTTTGCTCGGGTTAATAGCCGGCGTTTCATTTTGGCTGTTCGGGATTCCTTACCCGCTGATTTTGGGCCTTGCCATCGGGATTACGAATGTCATCCCGTATTTCGGTCCGTTTATCGGCGCTGTGCCGGCGCTGCTCCTTTCGCTGGCGATTTCTTCCAAGGTTGTGATCATCGTAATCGTCACGATTTTTATTCTTCAATTTATAGAAGGAAACATTTTGAGCCCGCTTATTGTCGGGCGCAGTCTCAGAATGCATCCCGTCGTGATTATGCTTGCACTTCTTGCCGGAGGAGAGCTTGCGGGCATTCCCGGCATGATTCTCGCTGTTCCTGCAGCAGCTGTATTAAAAGTGACGGCCATTCACTTTTTGCGGATCAGGACGGAACATTGACATTCGGGTTCTGCTTGTCTATAATTTCGAGTAGAATACATACGAATCTCGAGTGACGGATATGAGTACGCCGAAGCCCTGTTTAAGAGAGAAGCTCCGATACGCTGAAAGGAGCTTCAGCTGAAGATCGGCCGAAGCTAATCCTGAGTGCAGTTAAAGGCTGCCGCAGTCCTGCGTTACGGGATGAAAGGTGACGGGCCTTTTTCGGCCTGTAATCAGGGTGGTACCGCGAGACAGCTCTCGTCCCTGTGTGAACGCATGGTTTGCATAGGGAGAGGGCTTTTTTGCTGTCGCGAAAGAGAATTTCGGGTAGTGATAAGGAGGAATATAGATGAAACACTTAACTTCTGCTGAAGTGCGTCAAATGTTTTTAGATTTTTTTAAAGAAAAAGGCCATGCCGTTGAACCGAGCGCCTCATTGGTTCCGCATGAAGATCCGTCTTTATTGTGGATCAACAGCGGCGTTGCGACGCTGAAAAAATACTTTGACGGCCGCGTTGTGCCGGAGAATCCGAGAATTGTGAACGCGCAAAAATCAATCCGTACAAATGATATTGAAAATGTGGGAAAAACGGCGCGCCACCATACGTTCTTTGAGATGCTCGGAAACTTTTCCATCGGCGATTATTTTAAAGAAGAAGCCATCACGTGGGCATGGGAATTTTTAACGAGCGAAAAGTGGATCGGCTTTGATCCGGAGCTGCTGTCTGTAACGGTTCATCCTGAGGATGAAGAAGCTTATACGCTATGGGCGGAAAAAATCGGCGTTTCGGAAGAAAGAATCATCCGTCTGGAAGGGAACTTCTGGGACATCGGCGAAGGCCCGAGCGGACCGAATACGGAAATTTTCTATGACCGCGGCGAGAAATACGGCAATGACCCGTCAGATTCTGAATTGTATCCGGGCGGCGAAAATGATCGTTATCTTGAAGTGTGGAACCTGGTATTTTCAGAGTTCAACCACAATCCGGACGGCACGTACACACCGCTTCCGAAGAAAAACATTGATACGGGCATGGGGCTTGAACGGATGGTCTCCGTTATTCAAGACGTTCCGACAAACTTTGACACTGATTTGTTTATGCCGATTATTGAAGCGGCAGAGCGTATTTCCGGAGATGCTTACGGAAAGGATGCAGTGAAGGACACAGCCTTTAAAGTAATTGCCGATCATATCAGAACGGTCGCATTTGCGGTAAGCGACGGAGCTCTGCCGTCAAACGAAGGGCGCGGGTATGTTCTGAGACGCCTCCTTCGCCGGGCTGTACGATACGCGAAAACAATCGGTATCAGCCGTCCGTTTATGTACGAACTGGTACCGACTGTTGCAGGAATTATGGACGCTTTCTATCCGGAGGTGAAAGAAAAGCAAGAGTTTATCGCCAAAGTCATCAAAACGGAGGAAGAGCGTTTCCATGAAACATTGAACGAAGGCCTTGCCATTTTATCTGACGTGATAAAGAAAGAAAAGGAAAAAGGCAGCGGCATCATCTCCGGAAAAGACGTATTCAAACTGTACGATACGTACGGATTCCCGGTTGAATTGACAGAGGAATACGCGGAAGATGAGCAAATGAAGGTTGATCATAAAGGCTTTGAAGCCGAAATGGAAAAACAGCGTGAACGGGCGAGAAATGCGCGTCAAGATGTAGGAAGCATGCAGGTGCAGGGCGGCGCATTGCGCGACATTACTGCAGAAAGCACGTTTGTCGGCTACAGTTCCGTAAAAACTGAAGCGAAGGTGATTGAGCTTCTTCATGACGGTCAATTAATCAGCGAGGCGCATGAAGGGGATACCGTTCAGATTCTTCTTGATGAAACGCCTTTCTATGCTGAAAGCGGCGGACAGATCGGTGACAGAGGAGTGCTGAGAAGCGCACAGGCTCTCGTAACCATTAAAGACGTGAAAAAAGCTCCGAACGGCCAGCATGTACACGAAGGCACAGTGGATAGCGGCACGCTTCAAAAAGGCGCAAGCGTCACGGCTGAAGTGGAGGACCAAATGAGAAGCGGCGTGGTGAAAAACCATACGGCAACCCACCTTCTGCATCAGGCGCTGAAAGACGTACTCGGCACACATGTCAACCAAGCCGGCTCACTCGTTACCGAAAACCGTCTGCGTTTTGACTTCTCTCACTTCGGTCAAGTAACGAAAGAAGAACTTGAACGCATTGAAGGAATCGTCAACGAAAAAATCTGGGAGAGCATTCCGGTAGCGATTGATCTGAAACCGATCAATGAAGCAAAAGAAATGGGCGCAATGGCCCTGTTCGGCGAGAAATATGGCGATATTGTACGCGTCGTACAAGTCGGCGATTACAGCCTGGAGCTTTGCGGCGGATGCCATGTCACGAATACGGCTGAAATCGGCCTGTTTAAAATCGTATCCGAATCAGGGATCGGCGCAGGTACGCGAAGAATTGAAGCCGTGACAGGAAAAGGCGCTTATCAGGAAATGAACAGCCAGCTCAGCCTCCTGCAGCACGCTGCGGACGAGCTGAAATCAAACGTAAAAGACGTGCCGAAGCGAATCCAGTCTCTTCAAGCGGAACTGAAAGAAGCGCAAAGAGAAAATGAATCATTGCTCAGCAAACTCGGCAATGTGGAAGCCGGAGCCATTTTGTCTAAAGTAAAAGACATCGGCGGCGTAAAAGTGCTGGCTGAAAAAGTAAACGCGAAAGACATGAACCACCTTCGCACAATGGTGGATGACCTGAAGGCGAAGCTCGGTTCTGCGGTCATCATTCTCGGCGCCGTGCAAAATGACAAAGTCAACCTGTCAGCGGGCGTAACAAAAGATCTGATCGAAAAAGGCCTTCACGCCGGCAAAATGGTCAAACAAGCGGCAGAAGTCTGCGGAGGCGGAGGCGGAGGCCGTCCGGACATGGCGCAGGCCGGCGGAAAGCAGCCTGAGAAATTGGAAGAGGCGCTCGCATCTGCGGAAGATTGGATAAAATCCGTTTTATAATCCTTTCAACTAGTGTAGAATGATGATAAGATGAGGACCTCAGGCTGAACTTTGCCTGCGAATTTGGGAAAGAGGTGCAAAACGGTGAGCTCGTTTGATAAAACGATGAAATTTAATTTCTCCGATGATTCTGCTGAAACAAACGTCGAAGAAGTGCTGATTACAGTATATGATGCGCTTCAGGAAAAGGGGTACAATCCTATCAACCAGATTGTCGGATACTTGCTGTCTGGAGACCCTGCATACATTCCTAGGCATCGCGACGCCCGGAACTTAATTCGCAAACTGGAACGTGACGAATTAATTGAGGAATTGGTAAAATCCTATCTAGAACAGCATAAAGAGGCGTAAATACACTCATGAGAATATTGGGACTTGATCTGGGAACGAAAACACTCGGCGTCGCTTTAAGCGATGAGATGGGCTGGACCGCTCAGGGCATTGAGACGATAAAAATAAACGAAGCTGAAGGAGATTACGGTCTGGACCGTTTATCCGAGCTGATGAAAGACTATAATGTAGAGAAGGTCGTACTCGGTTTTCCGAAAAACATGAACGGGACGATCGGTCCGAGAGGCGAAGCCAGCCAAACATTTGCGAAACTGCTTGAAACAGCGTACAATGTCCCTGTTGTGCTGTGGGACGAGCGTCTGACGACGATGGCGGCTGAAAAAATGCTGATCGCGGCTGACGTCAGCAGGCAAAAACGAAAAAAAGTCATTGATAAAATGGCGGCTGTCATGATCCTTCAAGGATATCTGGACAGTTTAAACTAAGAGGTGAAAGAAATGGAACACGGCGAAAAACACATTACAATTGTCGATGATCAAGGTAACGAACAGCTTTGCGAAGTGCTGTTTACATTTGAAAACGACACATTCAACAAATCTTACGTTCTTTATTATCCGATTGATGCTCAAGACGATGATGAAATCGAAATTCACGCTTCAAGCTTCGAGCCGAACGAAAACGGCGAAGACGGCGAACTGATGCCGATTGAAACGGATGAAGAGTGGGAAATGATCGAAGAAACGCTGAATACGTTTTTAGCGGAAGAAGACGAAGAATAAAATGAACAGAAAAAGCCGGAGCGCATATGCCGCTTCGGCTTTTTCTGTAATAAATTGCCGAATGCCCGCGAATCATGTAGTATAAGAGCTGTTGGGAGGAAAATACTTGTATGAACATCAATCAGACTAAAAATTCATTTCTGCGCAAAAACAAAAAAACGACGATAATACTGTCCTCCGTGATCGCTCTGATCATCATCATTTGCGGTGCTTTTTTCTATGGAAAATCTCTGCTGTCCCCGGTTGACAAAGGCAGCAAAACGACAGTCAATATTAATATTCCGAGCGGTTCTTCGGTTTCGGCAATCGCCGGAATTCTTGAGGATCAGCATGTCATCAAAAGCAAAAAAGCATTCCAGCTGTATGTGAAGTATAAAGGCGCTTCCGGATTTCAGGCGGGATTTTACCATCTGAATAAAGGAATGGACGCGGATGCGATTATCAAAAAACTGACCGCGGGATCTACGGGGTATGCCTTTCAGATCACCGTTCCCGAAGGAAAACAGCTGACACAGATTGCCGACGCGATCGCAAAAGAAACATCATATTCTAAAGAAGAGATCATGGCAAAACTGGACGACAAAACATTTATCGACAAACTGAAAAAACAGTTTCCTGATACAATAACAGACGCTCTTTCAAACAAGAAGCTTAAGCATCCGCTCGAAGGCTATTTATACCCGGCCACATATCCGTTTAATGATCCGGATGCATCGCTTGATAAGATTTTGACGGCAATGATTCAGGAAACAAACACCCGTATCGAAACATATAAATCTGAACTGGAAAAAAAGAAACTTTCTGTCCATAACGCGCTGACGATGGCATCGCTTATCGAAGAGGAAGCCACCGCCAAAGCCGACCGTCACAAAATCGCAAGCGTCTTTTACAACAGACTTGCAGAAAAAATGCCGCTGCAGACTGACCCGACGGTATTATATGCAGCCGGCAGGCATAAGAGCCGGGTCTTCTACAAAGACCTGAAAATTGATTCTCCGTTTAACACGTATAAACATAAGGGGCTGCCGCCGGGACCGATTGCAAACGCCGGGGATTCATCGTGGGAAGCGGCTCTTAACCCTGACAAAACGGATTATCTCTATTTCCTGGCAAAATCTAATGGTGAGGTCGTATTCACGAAAACATTAAAAGATCATAATAAAGCGAAGGAAAAGTATATTTCCAAAAAAGACAGTGAATAAAGGAGGGCAAAAGCTCTCCTTTTATTCCATTCTGAAAGGTTTTATGATAAAATATATCGGGTTGTTTACTTATGGATAAAGAAGTGTCTTAAGAGAGTGTCCCCGCGGATTCGTCAGGGGCACTCCTTTTTAGAACGGAGGCTGTTTGCCGTGAATGATCGGTATGAACAAATAAACGAGTATATAAACGCGATGCTGAAGCCTCGGCCTGATAAAGTGAAAAATCTTGAAGCCTATGCAAAAGAGCACCATGTTCCGATTATGGAAGAAGCGGGCATTGAAGTGCTGCTTCAAATGCTGTCGATTCAACAGGCGAAAAACATCTTGGAAATCGGCACGGCAATCGGATATTCGGCTATACGGATGGCGCTTGAACTTCCGGATGCGAATATTTACACGATTGAACGGGACGACAAACGCTATGAAGAAGCTGTGAACAATATAAAAGACTTTGAAATGGAAAATCGGATTCACGTACTGTACGGGGATGCGCTTGAACTTTCTGAGTCTGTCCGTGTCACGGCTCCTTATGATGCCATTTTTATCGACGCGGCAAAAGGCCAGTACACGAACTTTTTTGAGCTCTATGAACCGATGCTTGCGCCGGATGGGGTCATTTTCACAGACAATGTTCTGTTTAAAGGGCTGGTGGCGCAAGATCACTCGGAAATTGAGCCGAAAAGAAGACGGAAGCTTGTTGAAAAAATTGATCAATATAACCAATGGCTGATGAACCGGCCTGACTATCAAACGGTCATACTGCCGGTCGGAGACGGCATCGCCATCAGTAAAAAGAAGAGGTGAATGATCATGAAAAAACCTGAACTTTTGGTGACTCCGACTTCCGTACAGGATATTCTTCCGCTCATTCAAGCGGGGGCAACGGCACTGTTAGTCGGAGAACAAAGATACGGCCTGAGACTGGCCGGGGAATTTTCAAGAGAAGATATTAAAGAAGCCGTAAAAACAGCTCATCAGGAAGGCGCGAAAGTGTACGCTGCCGTCAATGCTATTTTTCACAATGAAAAAGTGGACGAGCTGAACGGCTATCTTGCTTTTTTGCAGGAAGCCGGCGTGGATGCGGCTGTTTTCGGTGATCCGGCCGTTTTAATGGCGGCGCGTGAAGCGGCTCCCGGGCTCAAACTGCACTGGAGCACGGAAACAACGGGAACCAACTACTATTCCTGCAATTACTGGGGACGCAAAGGCGCACGGCGCGCAGTGCTGGCTAAAGAATTAAATATGGACAGCGTCATTGACATAAAAGAAAACGCCGAAGTGGAAATTGAAATTCAAATCCACGGTATGACATGCATGTTCCAATCTAAGCGTTCATTAGTGGGCCATTACTTCGAATACCAAGGAAAAGTCATGGACATCGAACAGAAGAAAAAAGAAGCGGGCATGTTTCTGCATGACAAAGAACGGGGCAATAAATACCCGATTTTTGAAGACGAAAACGGCACGCACATCATGAGTCCGAACGATGTGTGCATGATTGATGAATTAGAGGATCTGATAGACGCCGGCATTGATTCTTTCAAAATCGACGGAGTGTTGAAGTCTCCTGAATACTTAACCGAAGTGACACGCATGTACAGAGAGGCAATCGATTTGTGCATCGAAAGCCGCGAGACATACGAAGAGAAAAAAGAGAGCTGGATAGAGCGGATTGAAAGCATTCAGCCTGTGAACAGAAGCATCGACACAGGATTCTTCTTTAAAGAAACGGTCTATTAAAAAGGAGGGTGCAACGGATGACAGCCGTAAATCAAACCATTTCCAAAGTCGTAAACGGAAAACGCGTCATTACGAAAAAACCTGAACTTCTTGCTCCGGCAGGAAACCTTGAAAAATTAAAAATTGCCGTTCATTACGGAGCGGACGCGGTTTTTATCGGAGGGCAGGAATACGGGCTCCGCTCTAATGCGGATAACTTTTCTATAGAAGAAATCGCAGAGGGCGTAGAATTTGCCAAAAAATACGGGGCGAAAATATATGTGACAACAAACATTTTCGCTCATAATGAAAATATGGACGGTCTGGAAGAATACTTAAAAGCGTTAGGAGACGCAAAAGTTGCCGGAATTATCGTCGCTGATCCGCTGATTATTGAAACATGCCGGAGAGTCGCCCCGGACGTAGAGATTCATCTCAGCACACAGCAGTCCCTTTCCAACTGGAAAGCGGTGCAGTTCTGGAAAGAAGAAGGTCTTGACCGCGTGGTGCTTGCCCGTGAAACGAGCGGACTGGAAATTAAAGAAATGAAGGAAAAGGTGGATATTGAAATCGAAACCTTTATCCATGGCGCCATGTGTATCGCTTATTCAGGCCGCTGCGTGCTGAGCAATCACATGACGGCCCGTGATTCCAACCGCGGCGGCTGCTGTCAGTCGTGCCGCTGGGATTATGACCTGTATCAGACAGACGGTGCAAACGCGGTCGCGCTCTATGACGAAGAAGACGCTCCGTTTGCGATGAGCCCGAAAGATTTAAAATTGATTGAATCCATACCGCAAATGATCGAGATGGGCATCGACAGTCTGAAAATTGAAGGCCGGATGAAATCGATTCATTACGTTGCGACGGTTGTCAGCGTGTATCGCAAAGTCATCGACGCATACTGCGCTGATCCTGAAAACTTCGTCATTCAAAAAGAATGGCTTGATGAGCTGGACAAATGTGCAAACCGGGATACTGCGCCTGCTTTCTTTGAAGGCACGCCCGGTTTTGAGGAGCAGATGTTCGGCGAACACGGAAAGAAAACAACATTTGATTTTGCCGGTCTCGTGCTCGCATATAACGAGGAAACTCAAATGGTGACGCTCCAGCAGCGCAATTTCTTTAAACAAGGTGACGAAGTTGAATTTTTCGGTCCTGAAATTGACAATTTCACATTCACCATCGGCACTATTTGGGACGAAGACGGAAACGAGCTTGATGCTGCCCGCCATCCCCTGCAAATCGTTACATTTAAAGTAGACAAAAAGATTTATCCGAGCAACATGATGAGAAAGGGGAAGTAATCCCAATGGGTAAGAGTCCTGTAGTTATAGGCATCGCCGGAGGTTCCGGATCAGGAAAAACAAGCGTCACCCGTTCCATTTACGAACAGTTTAAAGGACACTCGATTTTAATGATCCAGCAAGACCTTTATTATAAAGACCAAAGCCATCTTCCGTTTGAAGAAAGGCTCAACACAAACTATGATCATCCGCTCGCATTTGATAATGACTATTTAATCGAGCATATTCAAGAGCTTTTGAATTACCGGCCGATAGAAAAGCCGATTTATGATTATAAACTCCATACGCGTTCTGAGGAAACCATTCCGGTTGAGCCGAAGGATGTCATTATTTTGGAAGGCATTCTCGTTCTTGAAGATAAAAGGCTTCGCGACCTCATGGACATAAAACTTTATGTCGACACGGACGCGGATCTCCGTATCATCAGACGGATTATGAGAGATATTAACGAAAGAGGCCGTTCTATTGATTCTGTCATCGAGCAGTATGTATCCGTCGTCAGACCGATGCACAATCAGTTTGTTGAACCGACGAAACGCTACGCGGACATCATTATTCCGGAAGGCGGCCAAAACCACGTCGCGATTGATCTGATGGTCACGAAGATTCAAACGATCCTTGAACAAAATGCAATTTTGTAATACCATAGCATAGACATAAATAACTCAGACCATATTATGTATAGGCTGGAAGGGAATGAGACAGTTCCCTTCTTTCCCTGTTTATAAACCGAAACATTTGCAGAAAACACACATTCAGTTTAAGATAAACAGTACCTATATGGGAGAGAAGAACGAGGACTGCCCTGTGTTCTCATTCTTGATTTTTTCGTTTATGCTCTCATACATAATCACACGTTATTGTTGAGGGACAACCACCAAGGAGTGAAGGAACATGGCACAAGAAAAAGTTTTTCCGATGACTCAAGAAGGAAAACAAAAACTTGAACAAGAATTAGAGCAATTGAAAACGGTTAAACGTAAAGAAGTAGTAGAACGCATCAAAATCGCAAGAAGCTTCGGAGATCTGTCAGAGAACTCTGAGTATGATTCTGCAAAAGAAGAACAGGCATTTGTGGAAGGGCGCATCACGACGCTTGAAAATATGATCCGCAATGCGAAAATCATCGAGGACGACGGCGGTTCAAATGTTGTCGGTTTGGGAAAAACCGTATCATTCATCGAATTGCCTGACGGTGAAGAAGAATCTTACACGATCGTCGGAAGCGCTGAAGCTGATCCGTTTGAAGGGAAAATCTCAAACGACTCGCCGATTGCCAAAAGCCTGCTCGGCAGAAAAGTGGACGAAGAAGTTACTGTTCAGACGCCGGGCGGAGAAATGCTCGTGAAAATTGTGAAAATTTCATAAGATCCGTTTAACAATGAAACACCTCGTCCAAAATATGGATGAGGTGTTTTTTATGATCGTATCAAAAAGGCTGAAAACGGCCGTAATTTGTTTTCTGCTTGTGTTTTTCTTTTTGCTTGCCAGGCTGGCAGAAATTCAGCTGTTTTTTACAGAATCTTTTTCAAAATCTAATATTAATCTGATTCAGGAAAGCGTCAAGCAGCGGACTGAAGAAGTCCTTATTTCAGACGGACGCGGCTCTTTTCTTGATCGGAACGGCAAAGAGCTGACCGGAAAAAAGCAGCCTGCCGTCGTTCTGTTTCCCTTTCTCGTGACGCAGGATTGGCCGATTGACCGGGTATCCGCCATTCTCGGGATGAAACAGGATGAGCTCAGGCAGCTTCTCACGGAAGCGAAAAAACCGGTGGTCCTAAACAGCAGAAAAATAAAACATCTGACGAAACAATCCGTGTCAAATATCAATTCTTTGAAATATCCCGGCATTTACGGCGTATATATGAAAGACAGCAAAGAAACAAACATAGCCGCTCATCTGTTGGGCGCGACAAATCAGGACCCGGAGCTTTTGAAAAAGAAATATCCCGGCCGTAAGGAACTGCCGATCACGGCAAAAATCGGGACAAGCGGGATGGAACGGACGTTTGATGAGTTTTTGCTCGCGGATCAGGACACAAAACTTTTGTATCATGTCGACGGAAGGGGAAACCCTTTATTCGGAATGGACGTCAAATATACGGCAGAAGCAAACGCGTTTTATCCGCTGCAAGTCAAAACCTCCATCGACCGCAATATTCAAAATGCAATGGAAGATGTATTGAAAGACCGCGGGTTAAAAAAGGGGGGAGCCGTCCTTTTAGACATTGAAAAAAGCAGTGTGCTCGGAATGGTTTCAAAGCCTGACGCCGACATGTCAAAGCAGCAGACACTGCAAAATTACATGCTGACGCCGATTTATCCGGGATCTGTGTTTAAAACGGTGGTCGCCGCAGCCGCAATTGAACAAAATGAAGTGAAGCCGGGCACATCCTTTAACTGCAGTCTCAACCTGTACGGAGAGCCGGGTGACGACAAAGGCACGCTCAATTTTGGAGAAAGCTTTGCCCAAAGCTGCAATTATACGTTTACAAGCCTTGCGGAAAAATTGGTCAAAAAAGATGACTCCGCTATTGAAAACATGGCGGAAAAACTCGGTCTCACACAGCGGGCGGGCTGGGAAGGCAAGCTGTACCGGGAAGACGGATTCAGGCAGCTGTATAATGAAAAAAGCGGTGTCATTTGGGGAGATGCCAAAGACAAAACCGTCAAAAGAGCAGTAGCCCAGACGGCGATCGGACAGAAAAACGTGAAAGTCACCCCGCTTGAAGTCGCCAATATGATGGCGACGATCGCGCGCGGCGGCGAAAAAAAACAAGTCAAAATCGCGGACAAAATTGAATACAAAAACGGAACGACGATGGCGTCATTCAAAGATCAGCCGTTAAAGGGGAAAACGATCGATAAATATACGGCCCAGCAGCTTCAAAAAATTCTCAGAGAAGTCGTCACTTCACCGAAAGGAACCGGCAGGAGATTTCAGGATCTGCCGTATGCGGTGGCGGGAAAATCCGGAACGGCCCAGACGGGAATGTTTACAAAAGATAAACAGACGCTTTACAACAAATGGTTTGCGGGATACTTTCCCGCGGACAAGCCGAAATATGCTCTCGTTGTGCTGCACATGGACACGCCGGGAGATAAGGCTCTGACAAATACAGTGTTTTATGATATTGTTAAAAAGGTACATGAAAATGAAACAAATCAGACATAGAACAACCGCTCAGCCCATGTTAAAATATATGCTGAGCAAGAGGGATAAAGGAGTGCAGAATGATTGAGCAATAAACAATCTCGTTTTGAAAACCGTGATAAGCGCAGAAAAGCAAATTTAGTGCTTAACATTTTAATTGCTATCGTATCTATTCTTATTGTCGTCGTTGCAGTCAGCCTCTTCATCAACAGTCCGTCCAGCGACGTGAGCCAGAAGCAGGAAACCCCTGCATCAGGCAAGACGAAGCAGACCTCAGATGAAGACATAAAAGACAGCAAAAAAGATACGGCCTCAGACGATGACAAAAAAGATAAACAGGATAAGGACAAATCCGATTCATCTTCAGACTCTGACAGCAAAAAAGACGATGATTCATCAAAAAGTGATGACAGCAAAAAAGCCTCTGATTCAAGCGACCCTTTTAAAGGAGCAAAAATAACAGAGGGCGGCTCATCCAGCGATGTCGATAAAACAATTGTTAACTCAAAATGGAAACCAGTCGGCACAAAGCAGACGGGAGAACATGCGGCGACGTATGACTCAAGCTCCGAAGACTGGTCCGAAATGCTTGACGCCATCTCTTACGCAACCGGCGTGTCAAAAGATCACATGACAGTGCTGTGGCTCGGAAACAATGGAAGCCCGCAAGATGCGAAGGGTAAAGTTTTAGACAAAACGAACGGCAAAAAGTATCAGGTCACCATCACTTGGGAAGACAAAAAAGGCTGGAAGCCGACAAAAGTAGAAACCTTAAAATAACCGCAAAAAAGCAGCTGATTCTTCAGCTGCTTTTTTCTGTCATACGTCAGCTGAAAAATGCACCGACGCGCTGTAAAGGATTCTGCCGTCAACGGCCGTCACCTGATGGGATACAGAACGGACGCGAAGCATAATCGCCTGGTTGTTTTCAATCTGTACGTTTATTTTCTTTTCCAGCTCCTGCAAAGATGCCGCTTCAAAAAATTCTACTTTATCTTTTATTAAATCCAATTGAAAATTCATCAGTATAGATCCTCCTGATTTTTCTTCTGAGTCAATGAAAGTATAAGCCTTTCTGCTGTAATTGCGCAATAATCCCAAAGTATTTTAGTACCCTTTCGCTCTTTTTTGTGATAGGATAGGAACTGTTCCATGATTAATCCATACTATACTCATAGGAATTATAAATTATGGAGAGTGAAAAATATGGGCCGTGAATTTATTCCTTTATTTGAAGATTGGGCAGCGACTTATGACGCCACGGTGCACGGAGCTGACGAACAATATGCTGATGTTTTTAAAGGGTATGACAATATTCTTGACAGCATTGTCGCACTTTCGGGTTCTAACGTTTTAGAGTTCGGACCGGGCACAGGGAATTTAACGGCGAAATTAGCCGCCGCGAACAAAAAAGTGTTTGGTGTAGAACCGTCTCCGTCAATGAGAAAACTGGCAGCTGACAAGCTTTCTGACAGAGCTGTGTTCAGTGACGGGGATTTTCTGGAGTTTCCCGCTCCGCCTTTCCAAATAGATACCATCGTCAGCTCGTACGCATTTCATCATTTAACCGATGAAGAAAAGCAAGCGGCTGTAAAGCAATATGGCACAATCCTTCAGAAGCATGATAAAATAGTGTTTGCCGATACCGTCTTTAAAGATCATGAAGCATACGGGGAAGCCGTCAGAAAAGCAAACCGAAACGGCTATCACCAATTAGCGGACGATTTAAAGACGGAACATTATCCGACACTCGGGACAATGAAAAACATCTTTTCAGCTGAGGGATTTGCCGCAAGATTTACGCAGCAAAACGACTTTGTCTGGATAATGGAGGCGATTAAACGGTAAATCGAAGGGATTGTGTATAAATGAAACTGGCAGTCATCGGAGCAATGGAAGAAGAAGTTACGATTTTAAGAAGCAAACTGAAAGACGCAAAACAAGAAATGATCGCTCACTGTGAGTTTACGACGGGAAGCTATGAAGGCGTCGAAGTTATCTTGCTGAAATCAGGCATCGGAAAAGTCAACGCGGCGATCAGCACGACGCTTCTGCTTGACCGTTTCAAACCTGATTATGTGATTAACACAGGCTCAGCGGGCGGATTTCATCATACATTGAATGTAGGCGACGTCGTCATCTCAACAGATGTCCGCCATCATGACGTGGACGTGACGGCGTTTGACTATGAATACGGACAGGTGCCGGGTCTTCCGGCAGCATACAAGGCTGATGAAAAGCTGATCAGCATTACCGAGGAAGCGGTTTCTGAACTGAACGGCATTCAAGTCGCAAAAGGCACAATCGCTACTGGAGATTCTTTTATGAATGATCCGAAGCGGGTTGAAGACGTACGCGCCAAGTTTGCGGATTTGTACGCGGTTGAGATGGAAGCTGCAGCTGTCGCACAGGTGTGCCACCAGTTCAAAACGCCTTTTGTTGTCATCAGAGCTCTATCTGATATTGCCGGAAAAGAATCTGACGTTTCATTTGATAAATTTTTAGAACAGGCAGCCGTTCATTCAACTGAGCTTGTCCTGAATGTCATCAAACGAATTCACTAAGCGGGGGATTCTCGTTCTCCCCCGCTTTCAGGGGGAGGACACAATATTGAACGTGATAACAGATATTACAGAACTGATCGGACATACACCGCTGCTCCGTCTCAAGCATTTTGATATACCGGAGGGAACAGCGGTTTATGCTAAGCTTGAGATGATGAATCCGGGCGGCAGCATTAAAGACAGGCTGGGCGAGATGCTCATTGAAGATGCGCTTCACACGGGCAAGGTGAAACCGGGCGGCGTTATCATTGAAGCGACAGCCGGGAACACCGGAATCGGACTCGCTCTGTGCGCCAGAAAGCACCGGCTTCGCGCCGTTTTTTGCGTCCCGGAGCATTTCAGCAGAGAAAAGCAGCAGATTATGAAAGCGCTCGGAGCGGAGATTGTGCATACGCCGAGAGAAGAAGGCATGCAGGGAGCCATCCGAAAAGCGCTTGAGCTGGAGAGAGAGATTAATAATTCTTATGCCGTTCTGCAATTTAAAAACCGAGTAAATCCATTGACTTACTATAAAACACTCGGTCCCGAAATTTGGAACGCGCTCGGCGGCAATATCCACACCTTTGTCGCCGGAGCGGGTTCCGGCGGGACCTTTGCCGGCATGGCAGCTTATTTAAAAGAAAAAAATCCTGCCGTCCCCCCTTATAACTAATCCCCTTCCCTTTCCACCACCAATCCCTTCTTCTCCCCCTCATCCCAACACACACTCATTCCCTTACATTTAAACACCCTTCAACAAATTCCTCTCTCCCAAAAATTCACCTCCCAAACCCCTTATTTCCTCCTACCTTTTCTAAAACCAATACCTCTCCTCTTCTCTCATCCTTCCAAAACCACTTCCTCATACCTTTCACACAAATCTCTCATTCCTACCTCTCCCCCTCTCCCTCACCTTCACCCACACTACCCCAAAACCCTCATTTCCTCCTCACTAACACACCTCCCCCCCAAAAACCCCATTCTTACCTACCTCATCCTCCCCCCCCTCATCATTATCATTCTTTCCAACTTTCATTCATCACCTCCCTCTCTTAAACTAACCCCTCAACACCTACCTCCTACCTCCTCTCCTCTTTCCTCTCCCCTTTCACATACAACCCCTCCTTCCCCCACCTCCTCTCCTTCACCCCAATCAATAAAACAACCTTCTCAATCCTCTTCTCTTTTTCACATCAAACCTTACCTTCATTCCATCCCTCCAAGCATCCTAACATAATCATAAATCCCTCCTTCTCTCCAATAACAAAATATTCATCATAAACCTTCTTCCCAAACTTTATCATCACTTTATCATCCCCTACTTCCAATCCTCTTACAAATAAAAACAAACAAAAAAACCCCCCAACCCCCCCCCCCCCCCCCCCCCCCCCCCAAATTTTTTTTTTTTTTTTTTTTTCCACCCCCCCCCCCCCCCCCCCCCCCCCCCCCCCTTCTACGATACGAGCAGCAAAGAAAAAGTCCAAAAAGCCATCCGTCCGAATACGAAAGCGATTTATATCGAAACGCCGACAAACCCGCTTTTGAAAGTGACTGACCTCAAACTGATGTCTGACATCGCAAAAGAAGCGGGCGTATTTCTTATCGTCGATAATACGTTTTACACGCCGTATTTCCAGCAGCCGCTCAGCTTCGGCGCTGACATCGTGCTGCACAGCGCGACAAAATATCTCGGCGGCCACAGCGATGTCGTCGGCGGCTTAGTCGTGACGGCTGATAAAGAGCTCGGTGAAAAGCTTCATTACGTGCAAAACTCAACAGGCGGCGTTTTAGGACCGCAGGATTCATGGCTTTTAATGAGAGGCATTAAAACACTGGGACTCAGAATGGATGCCATCAATCACAGCGCCGGAAAAATCGCCGAGCTGCTTGAAGCGCATGATGCCGTTCAGACGCTCTACTATCCGGGATCAGCGAAGCATCCGGGCCATGAGCTGACAAAAGCGCAAAGCTCCGGTTTCGGCGGAATGATTTCCTTTGATATCGGCAGCAGCGAACGCGTCGACGCATTTTTAGAAAAATTGAACCTGTTTACGATCGCGGAAAGCTTAGGAGCGGTTGAAAGCTTAATCTCCGTGCCGTCCAGAATGACGCATGCTTCAATCCCGCGCGACCGCCGGCTTGCACTTGGCATAACAGACGGGCTCGTCCGGATCTCAGTCGGTATTGAGGATACTGAGGATTTAACGGCGGATGTGAAACAGGCGCTTGATTCACTTTTATAAAGATTGGATAGATTTACATTCTCTGTCGGCTGCCAGCTTATATTATAATGTTGTTAGACTATAAAACTGGCAGGTGACCTTATATGGAGAAGAAAAGACTGAAATCATTAATAGAAGATTTTAAGCATTACGCATTTATTCTGCTTGCAGTCAGCACCTTCATTTATATCGGCGCGGTTCTTCCCGGACAAGGGCTGACGGCGGGCCAGAAAATGCTGATGTTTGTAACGGATTGTGTATTTTTAGCGGGCGCTTATTTCTGCGTGGACCGTTCACTTATTTATAAAAAGAGGCTGGAAGAAGCCGAGGAATAAAAAAAAGCCATTGTCAAAAGACAATGGCTTTTTCGTTGCTTACTCAGACGGCGTTTCTCGTAATTCTTTTCCCATTCCTTTTAAAAACTGCAGACCGAAGCCGAGCGCGCGGTTAATATCGGGATCACCGGCGGCTTTCATCAGTTCAAACATACTGACTTTCCGGTCTTCTTTTAAAAAGCTTTGCGCCTGATCCGTTCCGGCCATGACGCTTTCTAAAAGTTTGCCCATAAATTCAGGATCAGCTTTTGACAGCGCGCCTCCCGCTGCCATCATCGTATTCAGGAGATTTGTGACAGGTTCCCGGGAAATCTGTCCGAGCGCGATTTTCGCAATTTCCTCTTTCGCCTGGAGCATATAGCCGGCGGCATCAAAAATGCCCAAGCCATTCAGCTCCGTCATAATAGACATCGTTTTCGCGACGGCTTCTTCATTTTCTGCGAGAAGCGTTTTCAGTTCTTCCAGCTTTTCTGCTTTCAGCTGTTCCTCCGTTTTCGTTTCTTTTTGAATTTCAGTAATTGGGCTTGCCATAATGCTTCCTCCTTTCCTTAATCCGTTAAGTGCACATAACCCGGACGGTTCCATTTTCGCTGAGCTTCCACACCATTTTGCGGATGACGTTTTTTGTTCCGCGGATTCGTTTTCGGAAGCGGCGGAGTATCACAGGAACCGAGCACTTCCATGCGGACTTTTGTCTGCTTATAGGCAGGCGTATGTGTCCGTGAATCATACGCTGGCCCGGTCAGGAAATTAATCGCCGAATCTTTATCTGTAGAGTTCATCGGCAGATAAAGCTCATTTGCGCGGACGCGGTCTGTTACAAGCGCGTTCAATTTAACCGCTCCAAAAGGAGAGACGAGGCGGATCATTGTTCCGTCGCAAATTCCGCGTTCAGCCGCGAGCTCCGGCGATACTTCAACAAATACGCCCGGCACTTTAGACTGAATGCCTTTCGATTTGTTTGTCATATTTCCTTCGTGGAAATGTTCAAGCATCCGCCCGTTATTAATGTGCAAGTCATATTCTTCAGGGAATACGGCAGGCTCCACCCAATCGCTAAGGGCAAAACGGGCTTTTTTGTCAGGGAAGTTAAAGCCGTCTTCATAAAGAAGCGGAGTGCTTTCTCCCGTAAAGCTTCCCCACAGGAAGCTGTTCCAGCCGGTAAGTACGTCATAGCTGGCTTTTCCGAACAGCGGAGAAAGGCTCGCCATTTCTGAGAAAATATCGCTTGGATGCGTGTAATTCCAATCAGCGCCTAAACGATTGGCGACTTCCTGAATAATCCACCAGTCCGGTTTTGCATCACCAAGCGTCGGAAGCGCCTGATACAATCTTTGCACACGCCGCTCTGTGTTTGTAAATGTTCCGTCTTTTTCAAGAGAAGGAACCGCAGGCAGGATGACATCCGCGTATTGCGCCGTTCTTGAAAGGAAAATATCCTGCACAACAAAGAAATCAAGGCTGGATAAAATGTCATGAACATGGTTGGCGTTTGAATCGACGAGCGCCATGTCTTCACCGACAAGATACATCGCCTTCATCTTTCCTTCTTCAATCGCATGGAGCATTTCAATATTATCAAGACCCGGCTTGCCGTCAATCTCGACACCGTAAGCTTTTTCGAATTTAGCACGGGCCGCATCATCGGTAATATGCTGATATCCCGGAAGCCAGCCCGGGAGAGTTCCCATATCGCAAGCGCCTTGAACGTTATTATGTCCCCGCAGCGGATAAGCTCCGGCACCCGGGCGGCGGTAGTTCCCTGTGGCTAGCAACAGATTGGAAATCGCCGCTGATGTATCAGAGCCGCCTGTATTTTGAGTAACGCCCATGCCCCAAAGAACACAAGTGCCGTCTGCATCACGAATCATTTCGGCAATGCGGATGATCGTATCCTGAGATAGTCCGGTGATGCGCTCCGCATAGTCTAATGTATACTTTTTCAGCGTTTCTTTATAATCTTCAAAGTAGTTGACATTCTCATCAATAAACGCTTGATCGTGCCAGTCCTGGTCAATCATATATTTCGTCACTGCCATGAGCCATACTTGGTCAGTCCCTTGTTTCGGGCTGATAAAGAGGTCGGACCGTTCAGCCATTTCATTTCTGCGCAGATCGGCAACAATTAATTTTTGTCCGTGCAGCTTATGCGCGCGTTTCACGCGTGTGGCCAGAACGGGATGTCCTTCCGCCGGATTGGCGCCGACGATGAGCACGAGGCCCGCTTTTGCAATATCTTTAATTGTGCCGGCGTCTCCGCCCATACCGACGGTGCGGAATAAGCCGTCCGTTGCCGGTGACTGGCAGTAGCGTGAGCAGTTATCCACGTTGTTGGTTTCAAATACTTGGCGCGCTAATTTTTGGATGACGTAGTTGTCTTCATTCGTAATTTTAGAAGAAGAAATAAAACCGACAGAACCGCTGCCGTGCTCGGCCTTGATCGAACCGAGTCTTGAAGCGACAAGATCAAGGGCTTCTTCCCATGACGATTCAACAAATGCGCCGTTTTTCCGGATGAGCGGTTTTGTAATCCGTTCTTCCGAATTCACGAAGTCCCAGCCGAATTTCCCTTTGACACAAGTGGAAATCGCATTAACCGGAGCATCGGAAACAGGCTGAATTTTCAGGATGTCACGTCCTTTTGTCCATACTTCAAAAGAGCATCCGACACCGCAGAACGTGCAGACTGTTTTTGTTTTTTTCGTCCGTTTATCGCGCATAGCCGCTTCCACTTCTGACACAGCGAAGATGCTTGTATAGTCGGGTTCCACATTTTTGACTAAATCAATCATCGGCTCCATGACATCTTCTTTGATGCCGGTCATAAATCCGGCCTGGCCGAGCATTGATTTTTCCATCAGTGCGTTACAAGGGCAGACAGTGACACACTGGCCGCAGCTGACACAGGAAGATTCATTAATGGCGACGCCTTCGTCCCAAATGACCCGCGGGCGGTCGCGCTCCCAATCAATGGAAAGGGTCTCATTCACCTGAAGGTTTTGGCACACTTCCACACATTGGCCGCAGGCGATACATTGATTCGGATCATAGCGGTAAAATGGGTGAGACATATCCACCGCGCACTTTGAATCGTCTTTCGGCGTATACGGATATTTCTGGTGCTCAATTCCCATCATTTCCGCTGTATTATGCAGCGTGCAGTTTCCGTTGTTGTTATCGCATACTGTACAGTAAAGCAGATGATTCTCGAGCAGGCGGTCCATGGCCTCTGTCTGAGCCTCTTTTACCCTTCCCGACGTAAGCGAGATTGACATTCCGTTTTCTGCTGCGGTGGAACAAGAGCGCTGCAATTTTCCGTTTACTTCAACAATACAGGTGTCGCATGTTTGAATCGGATCCACTTCCGGTACATGGCATATTTGCGGAATCTCAATTCCGTTTTGATTTAAAACATCTAAAATTTTAGTCCCCTCTGGTGCTTCATACTCCGTGCCGTCGATTGTGACACGGATAGACTGAACGTCTGTCACTTCCAATTCCCCTCCATCTTTTAAAATCGAAAAAAGCCATGCACATAGATACCGGCCTCCTGTGCAGAGATCGGTATAAATACGCATGGCGGAATAGTTCACTAGCAAGTCTTACTAACAGACCAATCCTATCTGTATAAAACGATAGACTCATAACACGTTTCCTATTACGAATCCATCTTCACTGCTTTTATTATAAGGTGATATTTATTATAATACAATACGAAAGGAAAACTTTAACCAGGTGAAATGCTGCAAAGGGGAACCGGGAATGTCTTTCATAGGCTGAAATCGGAGGGGACAATATGTCTAAAAAAATCCATGAATTTAACGATATTATTCGGAAATTGCGCAAAGAATTATTTGGAAAAGGGCCGGAACGAATTCACACCGTTTTTGTGGATAACATGGCGGTATCTACGCTTTACGGCAATTTAAGCGCAAGTGAGCAGTTTATCGCACGCACCCCTGAAGGAAGAGAAATGGTTCACGCGGCGCGGACCAGCTTAATTCAGGAGCTGTATTCCAAACAAACGCCTGAAGGAATGGAAGAGCTTATCGGGGCAAAACTCGTGCATCTGTTTTCAGACATCAAGATCGAAGAGAATATTGCGGTGTCTGTATTTGTATTTGACCGAACAATTGAAGAGCGCCGTGAAGAAATCAAAAGCTGAAAAAAATTCAATTGACACGAAATTGTCACATTTGATATGATATGAACTGCCAGCAGGGGCTTAAGGACGATTTTTTATGGAATGTGTGCATGAGCTGTACATGTTCTATAGCTAACATTTTCATTCTGCTTGATATTGTTGTATGGGTATGCATACAAGTTAGGCAGCATTCAAACCCGTTTCAGACGGGCTGTTTGAATGCTGCCTTTTTTATTAAGTTCCTTTTGAAAACTGCCGGATGAATTGATAATGGAGGGGTTTAATGATGGCTTTTCGTAAACCGGACGAAATAGCGGAGCTTGCGGTCGAATCAGGGGTAAAAAAGGTGCAATCACCGCTTTCAGCACTGATCGTATTAGGATTTTTAGGAGGAGCGTTTATCGCACTCGGTTATTTGCTTGATATCCGTGTCATCGGAGATCTTCCGAAAGAATGGGGCAGCCTGTCAAGTTTAATCGGCGCGGCCGTGTTTCCCGTCGGACTGGTGCTTGTCGTTCTTGCCGGCGCGGAGCTGATTACGGGAAATATGATGTCAGTATCCATGGCGCTGTTTTCCAGAAGAATATCCGCCGGTTCTTTAGTGAAAAATTGGATGATCGTGACGTTAATGAATCTTGTCGGCGCGCTGTTTGTCGCTTACTTTTTCGGACATGTTGTCGGATTAACTGAAACGGGGCCGTATTTGGAAAAAACGATTGCGGTCGCACAAGGCAAATTGGATATGCCGTTTGGAAAAGTCATTGTGTCGGCGATCGGCTGCAACTGGCTTGTCTGTTTAGCCGTCTGGCTTTCTTTCGGGGCAGAAGACGGAGCCGGTAAAATCGCGGGTATATGGTTTCCGATTATGGCGTTTGTCGCAATCGGTTTTCAGCACGTTGTCGCCAATATGTTTATCATCCCGGCTGCGATTTTTGCAGGCTCTTTTTCATGGGGGGATCTGATTCTTAATCTCATTCCGGCTTTTATCGGGAATGTGATCGGCGGCGCAGTGTTTGTCGGCCTTATTTATTTTATTGCATATTCAAAAAAGGAACAGAATAAACAAGGGATGAAAAGAGTTTCCTGAGGTAAGAAAGATGCCGGAAAACATGGACAATTGAAGCGGAATTCCAGCACAATTTCCGTCCAAATCTTGAAAATAATGTTTACAAATTGGAAGACGGTGGATATACTTACAAAGTAAGAAAAAAAGCAAAGGGAGGTTGAGTCAAATGACAACGTTAAACGGCAAGCCAAACCGAAAATTGAATCGATTCAGCCTGTGGAAGAGTTCGTGTCCTTCCTTAACCTCTGCCTGTTAAGCACGTTAATTTCGGAGTATTAGGACATTCGCAGCTCCCCGCAGGGAAAGAAGCACCGGCTTCTTTTGTCTGCGGATTTTGTCTGCCCGCAGCACATATGAAGTTGGCTGCGGGTTATTTTCGCTTGTGCGGATATTGAAAGGGGGTGAGCGATAATGACCATTAATCTCTTCTTTTTGACACTGACCATTTCAAAGCGTTTTAAAAGTGCTGAAGAATATGAACGAGAACAGCAGGTCGAAGAGTTTTACAATGAAGCGAAAGAACGCCAGATGAAACATTTTTATATGAACTGAGTGAACAAAAAGAGCCAAAATGGGGAAGAAGGAGGAGATCATCATGTTCAGAATTGAACTGCTGAATCATTACACAATGGAGAAGGACCAGGTTTAGCTGGAATTTTGCTGTCACCGCGCAGACGGCCTGCATACCATGGTAAAGAAAGATAAATCGGTAAGCGGGTGATAGCATGCAGAGCGGGCAGAACAAAATTCCATCTATCGGACACGGGTATGCGTCAATGCCCCATTCATTTAAACACGGCTACGGCAACCCGTATCGCCGTCAGAGAATGGCGGCGCTTTCCCGGCAGACAAGATATATAACACCGTATTATTGGTATTAGAGCAGGCGGAAAACCTACGTTTTCCGTCTTTTTTTTATGAAAACTGATATAAATTTCAATGAAATCGAAACATTTATGAAGAGAAGTGCGTCTAATCAGCACCTCGTACTAATAGGAGGTAATATTATTTCTGAATAATAAATCTCAGAAATAGAAAAGCGGGTGTTATACAATGTTGCAACATACATCTTCAGCATTAAAACGAATGCGCGCGAAATACTTTGCTACATCAGAACCGGCACAACCAGTCATTCGGCAAATTATGATGGATATACAGGAATACGACCGCATTCTGGAAATTGGAACCGGAAACGGCTCAATGTTTAAACAAATCATCGGACAGCTTGAAAAGGGCAGTCTTAAAAGCATAGAAACATCAAAACGTAAAATACGGAAAACACAGCGCGCAAACCGTTCGGCCATAAAGGCCGGACTCGGAAACATTCAGCATGGGCGGCCTGAAAGCATTCCGTTCGACGACCGCAGCTTTCATAAAGTCTTCTCGTTACATACTGCTGAAACGGTCAGCGATTACCGGACAGCATGTAAAGAAGTGTACCGCGTGCTTCAAATTGACGGGTCCTTTTATATGGTTTTGAAGCCTTCACGAATGAGCGAAAATGATGTAATTCAGGTGCTGCGTGATCAGCATTTCAGAGACATTTCAGTTGTCAGCAGAGATGCATTCCATTTTATTACTGCCATTAAATAGAATATTTCTTGGGAAATAAAAGAGCTGCTTAAGTCATGGCAGCTCTTTTTTATAATTTGGGCATATTTCCTTATTTTTGGCTATTTCACACATGTTTTATATTAAAAAAAGTTTTTTTCTTATACAATAATGATCAGATGACCGTACATTAAAAATTTTGAACAAACGGAATGAATATTCATTCCGTATTTAAAAGGGGGATTAGATGACAGCTTCAAACAAAGTTGAACTCATTATGAAAGCGTCGCTTACTTTGTTTACAGAGAGAGGATTTGACGCAACGACGATCCCGATGATTGCCGCTCAGGCGGATGTCGGAACCGGAACAATTTACCGTTACTTTGACAGTAAAGAAACGCTTGTTAATGTGCTGTATCAGGAAAGTGCGCAGCGTTTTATGAAAAAAGTCAAAACTGATTTTCCGAAAATATCTGTAAGAGAAGGGTTCCATCACCTTTTTTATTGCCTGATTGATTTTACAAAGGAAAGCGAGTATGCATTGTTTTTTCTTGAAACGAATAAGGACGCCTACTTTCTGAATGAAACGAGCCGTAAGCTTCTTGATGAAATCACACAGATGCTTGACGTCTTTTTTCAGCGCGGCAAGTCTGAAGGCGTGCTCCGGAATCTGCCGTCCGATGTGCTGATGGCGATTTTGCTGGGGGCATATCTCAAACTCTATCAGCTTGTCCGGACGGGAAGCGTTGAAATCACAAAACCGTTTCTGAAAGAATTGGAGCAATGTTCTTGGGACGCCATCCGAACTCATTAATTATTCGCCGAAGGAAGGAAGATCGATATGAAACAGCTAAACGCTATACCGCAGCCGAAAACATACGGACCACTGAAAAATCTCCCTCACTTGGAAAAAGAAAAACTTTCACAATCGCTTTGGAAAATTGCCGAAGAATACGGCCCGATCTTTCGTTTTGAATTTCCGAGCTCTGTCGGGGTTTTTGTATCAGGCCGTGAACTTGCGGCAGAAGTCTGTGATGAAAAGCGATTTGACAAAAACCTCAGCAAAGCCTTGCTCAAAGTTCGTGAATTTGGCGGTGACGGATTATTTACGAGCTGGACAAACGAAAAGAATTGGCAGAAAGCGCATCGGATTTTACTGCCGAGTTTCAGCCAGAAAGCAATGAAAGGCTATCACTCAATGATGCTTGATATTGCCATGCAGCTCGTGCAGAAGTGGAGCAGATTAAATCCGAACGAAGAAATTGACGTCGCTGAAGATATGACGCGCCTGACGCTGGATACAATCGGTCTGTGCGGATTTCATTACCGCTTTAACAGCTTTTACCGCGATACACAGCACCCTTTTATCACGAGCATGCTTCGTGCGCTGCAGGAGGCAATGCGCCAATCACAAAGACACAGTCTGCAGGACAAGCTGATGATCAAAACGAGGCATCAGTTCCAGCAGGATATTGAAGTGATGAATGAACTCGTAGACCGGATTATTGCTGAGCGGAGGGAAAATCCGGATGAGAATCTGTCTGACCTTTTATCATTGATGCTTGAAGCGAAAGATCCTGTAACGGGTGAAAGGCTGGATGATGAAAATATCCGCTATCAAATCATTACTTTTTTGATCGCTGGGCATGAAACCACAAGCGGACTGCTTTCATTCGCGATTTACTGCCTGCTGAAAAATAAAGATAAATTGGAAAAAGCCGTTGAGGAAGCCGAACGGGTGCTGACGGGAGAGACACCTGAATATAAGCAGATTCAGCAGCTGACATATATCCGCATGGTGTTAAACGAAACATTGCGGCTTTATCCGACTGCCCCGGCATTTTCCCTGTACGCGAAGGAAGATACCGTTCTCGGCGGAAAATATCCGATTGAGAAAGGACAGCCGGTCACGATTCTGACTCCGCAGCTGCACCGGGATAAAAGCGCGTGGGGAGAAGATGCCGAGTTATTCCGCCCGGAAAGGTTCAGTGATCCCGCGGCAATTCCGGCCGATGCGTATAAGCCGTTCGGAAACGGACAGCGCGCATGCATCGGGATGCAGTTTGCTCTTCAGGAAGCGACAATGGTGCTCGGGCTTGTCCTTAAACACTTTGAACTGATTGATCACACGGATTATGAGCTTACGATTAAAGAAGCTTTAACCATTAAGCCCGGTGATTTTAAAATCCGTGTGAAAAACAAGGACGTGTCCAATCAGCAGCCCGCACAGAACCATAAAGCTGAAAACAGCGGTCACAAAGAAGAAACGGAAGAAATACCGTCTCACGGAACTCCGCTTCTCATTCTTTACGGATCAAATTTAGGAACTGCGGAAGGAATCGCGGAAGAGCTGGCTGACATCGGCAGAAGCAAAGGTTTTTCAACTGAAACCGGCCCGCTCGATGATTATGCCGGGAAATTGCCTGTAAAAGGCGCTGTCGTTATTGTTACGGCTTCTTACAACGGAGCGCCGCCTGATAATGCGGCGGGTTTTGTGAAATGGATGGAAACCCTTGAAGACCAGGAATTAAAGGGTGTTTCTTACGCCGTCTTCGGCTGCGGAGACCGCAACTGGGCCGCCACTTACCAGAGGATCCCACGCCTTATAGACAAAGTGCTTGAAGAAAAAGGGGCAGCACGGCTGACCTCTCTCGGAGAGGGCGACAATGCCGATGATTTTGAGTACAGTCAGGAAGCTTGGGAAGACTCATTCTGGGAGGACATCATCAAGGCTTTTCATATAGAAGCCGCTCCAAAACAGCAGAATAAATCACAGTTATCAATAGAATACGTAAGTGAAGCAGCTGAAACGCCGATTGCCAAAACGTATAAAGCATTTGAGGCGGAAGTGATTACAAACAAAGAGCTTCATACCGAAAGCAGCAAGCGCTCAGTCCGGCATATTGAGCTGCGTCTTCCGGAAACAGAAACTTATCAGGAAGGAGACCATCTTGGGGTGCTTCCGCAAAACAGCGGGAAACTGATCAGCCGTGTTATTCGCCGGTTCGGTCTTGATCCGAATCAGCCCTTTAAGATCAAGGGGCGGCAGTTGCCTCATCTCCCAATGGACCGGGCAGTTAATGCGCCGGAGATTTTGGCGTCATATGTAGAGCTGCAGGAACCGGCAACGAGAGCCCAGCTTCGCGAACTCGCGGCTCATACCGTATGCCCGCCGCACCAAAAAGAATTGGAGCATCTTTATTCTGATGACGCGGCATATAAAGAAAACGTGCTGAAAAAACGAATGACCATGCTGGATCTGCTTGAAGAATATCCGGCTTGTGAACTGCCGTTTGCACGCTTTTTAGAACTTCTGCCGTCATTGAAGGCGCGCTATTATTCAATCTCAAGCTCACCGAAGGCAAAAAGCGGAGAGCTCAGTATCACAGTCGGCGTTGTGACGGCTCCGGCGTGGAGCGGCCGTGGAGAATACCGGGGCGTGGCTTCGAACTATTTAGCCGGATTACAGAATGGCGATCATGCCGTATGTTTCATCCGCTCACCGCAGTCCGGTTTTTCACTGCCTGAAAATACGAAAACACCTCTCATTATGGTCGGGGCGGGCACCGGAATTGCGCCGTTCAGGGGCTTTATCCAGGCGCGGGCTGCCGAAAAAATGTCCGGTCACAGCCTGGGCGAAGCTCATTTATACTTCGGCTGCAGGCATCCTGAAGAAGACGATCTGTACAAAGATGAATTCGACCAGGCGGAGAAAAACGGTCTTGTGACCGTGCATCGGGCGTATTCCAGGTTAGATCAGGATTGTAAAGTATATGTACAGGATGTCCTGCTTCGCGAGGCTGCACAGATTATTGCGCTTCTTGACCAAGGCGGCCATCTCTATATATGCGGTGACGGAAGCAAAATGGCTCCGGCTGTGGAAAACGTACTGCTTCAGGCGTATGAAAATGTGCATAACACTGATTCAAAAGTTTCCTTGAATTGGCTTGAACAGCTGCAAGCGGAAGGAAGATATGCGAAAGATGTTTGGACAGGTGTGTAACAGAAGCGTGAGGCAAATGAAGAATGTTATTTAATTGAAGAAAGCCGGCACGATATTTGAAATCTACTGAATCAAAAGGAATAGTTATAGGGAGTATCGTGCCGGCCTTATTTTTATTATCGGACAAAAGACACAAATCTTTAATGTTTTTATTGATTTATATGCAGGCGGCTATGTTTTCTTTTTTTGAATTCCGCCATAAATAAAATCGGATAAGACAACACCAGCAAAGCCGAAATAAAAGAAATGATGCCGATCCAATGAAAATGCGTCCAAAAGAAACCGCCGCAAGACCCAGCCGCACTTGAACCGATATAATATGCAAGCAGATATAATGAAGAAGCTTGCGCGCGATGATCACCGGCTGCCCGGCCGACCCAGGCGCTTGCGATTGAATGTGCGCCGAAGAAGCCGAAGGTAAACACGGCAATGCCTGCAATTTTAAGGGCAAGCTGGGGCAAAAGTGTCACCGCTGCACCGGCCAGCATAATCAAAATCGCAATCTTAATCATTTTTGAGCTTCCGAAAAGGTCCGCTTTTTTCCCCATATAGACAGAGCTGAACGTTCCCGCGAGATAGACGATAAAAATAAAGCCGATCACAGTCTGCGACAAATGATAAGGAGCAGCCATTAGATGAAAACCGATATAGTTATATAAAGTGACAAAACTCCCCATTAATATAAACCCCAGAGAAATTAATAAAAGCAGCCGCTTGCGGTGTATGACCGCTCCATATTCTTTAAATGCCGCTTTTACGCCAGCATGCCGCTGAGATGAGTGGCGCGGAGCCGGAAGAAAACGCCAAAACAAATAGCTTAATATTATAGAAAGAATACCGATGATGGCAAGCGCCGGCCGCCAGCCGAATAAATCGGTCAGAAGCCCAGTTAACAGCCTCCCGCTCATTCCCCCGATGCTTGTGCCGCTGATATACAGGCCCATCATTTTCCCGAGGCCCTTCGGATCAAACTCCTCGCCTACATATGTCATAGCGACAGCCGGAACGCCTGCCAAAAAAATACCGAGCAGACCTCTCATCGCCAAAAGCGCCGGAAAAGCCGGACTGAACGCTGTTAATAGACCTAAAACAGAAGTGGCGGTTAGCGACAGCACCATCAATTTTTTTCTTCCGAATCCGTCAGATAACGAAGCGGCTGCCAATAATGAAAATGCCAAAACGGCTGTTGAGATGGATAAAGTTAAGCTGGCAGCCGCAGCAGAAATATGAAACTCTTCCGAAAACAAAGGCAAAAGCGGCTGTGTCGTGTAAAGCGTGGCAAATGTCACAAATCCGCTGATAAACAGAGCCAAGCTGGCCTTTCTGTACGCCTTTGTATGAGGCTGAATAAACGTCATGAATGTCCCTCTTTTCTCACTGTTGCTTATATATGTATCGTACGCTTTTCATTTCAATGTGTCTAATTTATAATAACTATGGAATTAATGCGTATAGGTTATGAAGGAAGGAGAGAAGCCGAAAATGAACTTTCATCATCAAATTGACAGCTTCATTGCAGCGGCTAAAATAGATCATATAAAACAGAAAGAAATACAGGTAACGGAGGAGCGTCATGGCGAAAAAAACAGTTAAAACAAATGCCGTCCGTATCATTGAACAGCAAAACATTTCCTATGAGCTATTAAGTTACAAAACAGATGGGGGACAGCCTGCAGACGGCCTTTCCGTTTCGGAGAAAATCGGATATCCCGCCGAAAATGTCTATAAAACGCTAGTAACATCGGCAGGAACAGAGCGTTATTACGTTTTTGTTGTTCCCGTTGCAAAGGAACTGAATCTGAAAAAGGCTGCAAAGGCAGCAGGTGAGAAGAAAATAGAAATGATTGCCATGAAGGACCTTTTGAGAATCACCGGCTATATGCGCGGAGGCTGTTCTCCGATCGGCATGAAAAAATGGTTTCCGACTTTTATTGATAAATCCGCCGAAACACTGGAGTTTATGATTGTCAGTGCGGGGAAAATCGGATTGCAGGTGAAACTAGCGCCTCAAGATTTAGCCGCAGTAAGCCGGGCATCCTTTACAGACATTGTATAAATGTCCGATGAATCGAACGAAATACACGTTTCAAGGGAGAATGATATGAGAAAAAGATACGAAAACTTGAATGGCGTGAAGAATGAACATGGATTCAGGGACATGTGGAAATGGATGAAGGAACGAAGAGAGAAAAGTAAAGACTTAAGCGAGAACATTCCGAAAGCGGCCGGCAGGGATGTTCATGATGTTGCCATCAATCGGACAAAAACGGCCATTACATGGATCGGCCATTCTTCATTTCTGATCCAAATACAAGGGCTTAACATGATCACCGACCCTGTATGGGCGCGGCGGATGGGGTTTCAAAAAAGGCTGACAGATCCCGGATACGAATTGAGCGAACTGCCTGAGATTGATGCCGTGCTCATTTCACACGGGCATTATGACCATCTTGATTTTCCGAGTATAAAAAAACTGAGAGGAAATCCGGATTTTTACGTGCCTGCAGGACTGAAAAAGCTGTTCATCAAAAAAGGCTGCAAAAAGGTATTTGAAATGAATTGGTGGGATCGTTTTGAGATGCGGGGAGTGAACATATCATTTGTGCCTGCCCAGCACTGGACACGGAGAACGCTTTGGGATACCGATACCTCCCACTGGGGAGGCTGGGTCATAGAAAGCGAAAACGGTGAATCCATCTATTTTGCAGGAGATACAGGCTATTTTGAAGGCTTCAAAGAAATCGGAGAAAGGTTTCATATTAAGGCGGCTCTGATGCCGATAGGCGCGTACGAACCGGAATGGTTTATGAAAGTGTCACATATCAATCCGGAAGATGCCGTGAAAGCGTTTTTGGAGCTGAAGGCTGACAGCTTCATTCCCATGCATTACGGGGCATTCCGGCTTGCTGATGATACAGGCCCGGAAGCATTAAGCAGACTGCACAGCGAATGGGACCGACTTGCATTACCTCCGGAAAAACTGAAAGCATTAGCGCTCGGAGAGACATTTTGGCTGTAACGAATAGAGAAGAAGTCATTTCCGAGACGAAAAACCGCTGTTCGGCTGTTTAAAGTTTCTGGTTCAGCCAAAGCTGTTTAACATATCGATTTTCCTGCCCCCCAGTTCTCTTGCTGGGGGTATTTTGCATGAGTGTTTATTCTCTCAGCTTGTATACTTCCCGTGCCATGGATTCAAGTATGTACATGGCGGGGATTTGGGTGGTGATATTCGCATTTTCAACCCATTCTTCCGTCACGTAATATGAAAGGTTTACATCGGACATTTTGGCGATGGTCGAGTGTTTATGGTTTGTAATACTGATGACCCGGCTGCCTTCTTGTTTCAGCTGATTCAGATGAGTGACCGTAGAGTGGCCTTCACCTGAAACCGACAGAGCGATTGTTATGCTGTTTTGGCGGAAATGGGAATGGACCGGAAAGTAAGGATCTTTAATGTACATGGAGAGTTTCCCTAAGCATGAAAAATATCTGGCCCCGTATTCGGCAAGAATTCCCGAACTTCCCACTCCGATAAAAATGACGCTTTCTGCATCGGCCGCAAGGGCTGCGGCTTTCTTCAGCTTTTCTTCCATGCCCCCGCTCATTGTCCTCTCAAAAAATTCGGCAACGGAATGATTGGGGCTCTTTACATTTGTTTTTTTATTTGCCTCCGCATGCATTTTCAGCTTGACCTTAAATTCCGAAAACCCTTCACAGTTTATTTTTTTGCAGAAACGTAAAATAGAAGCCGTAGATACATGGGTCTCATCTGCCAGCTCACGGATCCGCATATAGACGACTTTCTCGCTGTTTTGAGAGATGTAGTTGTATAAAGAAGTTTCAAGCTCGTTAAATGAAGCAATCATTTCATGTTTGAACATGCAGGGGGATTCTCCTTTTCATGAGAATGGTGAATGTACATCTAATCGTAACATATCATTTTATAAGAAACATAGCGTGATATGTACGTGACAAATCACTTATTGTGTCATTCAGAACAAGACGTCACCCAATGATTTACGGGACGAATAAACTGAGGATATAATTCGTTCATACGCTATTCGAATCATTTCTTCAAGGGTCTGAAAAAAGGAGGACAATATGGGTGTTAAGCTGATAGCCGTTGATATGGACGGGACGTTTCTGAATGATGAAATGGCATATAACAAAGAGCGTTTTATGAATCAGTATCGTGAATTAAAAGCGCGGGGAATTAAATTTGCCGTAGCAAGCGGCAACCAATATGCCCAGCTGAAATCTTTCTTTCCGGAAATCGAAAGTGAAATCGCTTTCGTTGCTGAAAATGGCGCCTTCGTCGTGAATGCCGGAGAAGAATTATTCGCGGGTAAAATGTCTGAAGATACAATTCAAGCGGTATTCGATGCTTTAGAGCGGTATGATGTGAAAAACGTCATTGTCTGCGGAAAAAAAAGCGCGCATATTCATGAAAATGCCGGTGAAGATGAATATCTGCATGCCGGTAAGTATTATCATGTGTTAAAAAGGGTGCCGCATTTTGAAAACATTGATGATGACATTTTTAAATTTTCCATCAGCTTTCCCGCCGAACATTGTTCCGCACTACTGAGCCATTTAAAAAACGACATCGGATCTTTCGTGACGCCTGTATCAAGCGGGCACGGTGACATAGATATGATCATACCAGGGCTTCATAAAGCAAGCGGGATGAAGCTTCTCCAGAAACAATGGGGGATAAATGATGAAGAATGCGCGGCCTTCGGAGACAGCGGGAATGATTTGGAGATGGTGTCCGCCGTGAAATACGGAGTCGCCATGGACAATGCGCATGAAAGCATTAAACAGGCTGCCGCGCATATCACGCAATCCAACAATGAAGAAGGGGTCTTAAACGCGATTGATGCCATTCTCAAAGATGAAAAACCGTTTGTCTGAAAAAGACGTTTTAACTGCGGAGGTGCTGAACGATGATTAAGTTAGTGATTACGGATTTAGACGGCACATTTTTAAATAATCAAGGCGATTTTGACCGAACATTATTTGAAGAGACTAAACGAGTAATGGCGGAACAGCATGTCGCTTTCGCTCTCTGTACCGGAAAGCAGTGTGAAAGGGTGGAGGCTTTATTCGGAGAAGATGCGAAAGATTTTTGGATTTTAGGAGACAGTGCCACGCGTATGAAAAAAAACGGCAAATTCATATATGAATCTTTGATCAGCAATGAAGCGGGACTATCAATTATAAAGGTTTTGGAAAAAATCAGCTGCGGGCACAGCATTATTGCCTGCACAAAAAAAGGCGCGATGGTGAAAGAGAACCTGTCTGAAAGTGAAATGAAATTCGTGAATGCCTCTTATGCTCATGTAACAAAAATAGCTGATTTCACTGAGATAAAAGACGACTTTATCAAGATTACGGTTCATGACCCCGACGCCAACTGCCAGGAAACGAGAGAAAAGCTGCATGAATTTTTTCATCAATTATATATCGTAGCATCAGAAGACACCTGGATGGACATATCAAATATCGGAATACACAAAGGAACAACCGTAAAGGAACTGCAGCGATTGTTAGGGGTTTCGCCCGATGAAACAATGGCGTTCGGAGACGGACGCAATGACAAAGAATTGATGGAAGCGGCATCCTACAGCTTTGCGGTCAAAAACGCCATTGACGAAATAAAAGATGCGGCACATTTTGTCATTAAATCAAATGAGGAAAGCGGCGTCATGCATACGATTATGAGAATATTAGCGCTGCAGAAACCGAACATGAAGACATCACATGGGTAAATCGCGTGTGCTGAAGTCGGTGCGGCAGGACTTGCTAGGGGACGAAAAAAAGCAGACTATCCGAAGGCTGCTTTTTTTCTGCAATAATGAATATATATCTATAAATGATTGAGTGTATCGGTGTAATATGTAATAAATGGAATGGAACGTAATAATGAGGAGGTGTTTGTATGAGTCCGCTGTTGAGTCCTGCGTATATCATTCTCATCTTTCTTCCGGCAGCTTCTTTTCTGTTGGGGATTTTAGGATATTTCATCTTCAAAAAAGTATGGATGATGGTTGTTATTGTTTTTATTTTGTCCTTGATATTTATGTTTATTGTAATAGGGGCCGAGCCGACATTTTTCATTTGGGTGGCTATGATGACGGGGAGCTGTTTTATCTCCGGTTCAATCACTAAAACGATATGGACTTTTGCAAAGCGAAACTAATAGAAGAATCCTGTTTGAACAGCTATACTTCTTTTTATCGATTATCTGTTGGATTCTTATTTTGTATGTTATTGTCAGATCGGGCTTTCTGTTAAAAATGTCATTAGACATGTCTGTTTAAAGTTTTGTTTTTTTTACTTAACGGAGCATGATTATTGAACTCGGGCGCATGGAAAAAAGGAGGATTTTTATGTTTCAAACCTTAGACCATTTTTTGAAATCTTGGGAGTTCGAAGCCGATGCGACACAGAAACTATTAAATACTCTGACTGATAAATCACTAAAACAAGAAATCACTTCACAGAACTGGACTTTAGGCCGTATTGCTTGGCATACTGTTGCTGCTATTCGCATCATCACATTAAACACAGATTTAACGTTTCGCGCCCCAGCTGAAGATTATCCTGTTCCCTCTTCGGCCCAGTTGATAGCTGACGGCTATCATCAAGCAAGCAATGCGTTCGTGCAGGCGTTAAAAACGCAATGGACTGACGATACACTTGAAGAACGTATCAACTTTATGGGTCAGCAGCTGCCCAATGGTTCACTTTTACTGTTTTTAATTCAACATCAAAGTCATCACCGGGGACAAATGACCGTTCTTATGAGACAGGCGGGTTTACCTGTTCCGGGTATTTATGGCCCGGCAAAAGAGGAATGGACAAAGTTTGGGTTGGAAGCTCCGGAATAGGATGTTGTTGTAGGAGCTCGAATGAATAGATAATACCAATCAATGTTGGTATCTTTTTTGTTTTAGTCTTAGAGTTATTAAACCGGGACCATGAAATGCCACGAATCACAGTTAAAAAGACGTAAAGCAAGGTGAATAAATGCAGAAAGGTGATTAATGATAACTAAAATGACTCGTTTCAATATGAAAGACTTCAATAAACCAAACGAACCTTTCGTTGTTTCAGGGAGAATCATCCCTTCATTTGAAAAATGTGTGGACATATACAGAAGAGATATTTGCTGAACCTTATGTCAAAAAATATGACGATGAAGAAATTGATGTCAGTTATATTGAAGAAGAGGATAAAGTTGTCTTTTTTATTACGCAGAGAACCACTGTGTCAGCCGGAGTAAGCTTCGTTCTACTTGGAATGGATACGCACTGATTGAAGACATTGACGTTGCAAATAGAAAAAATGGTGTCGGGACGGCTTTATTACATAAAGCGATTGAGTGGACAAAGGAGAATCATTTATGCGGTCTCATGCTTGAAACACAAGATATTAACGTTTCAGCTTGTCATTTTTATGCTAAAAATAAATTTGTCATAGGAGCGGCCGATACGATGCGTTATTCCAATTTTTCAACAGCATATAGCGGGTGTGTGTCGCAATGTATTTATAATATCGCATTGAGGATTTTTCTTTTTTCGCACACGAGCCATATTGTTATATACCTTAATCTGTATATAATAAGATATATCAATCTATGCAGGGGGAGTTAAGTATGAAGTGCAAAAAAATGAACAGGGTACAATTAAAAGAGGGAAGCGTATCAATGGCCCTATAAACTGCGTCTGCCCTCATTAATGGAGGGGAAATTGTGAATACGCCTTATTCACAATCAACTTTACGGCACAACCAAGTGTTCATTTGGCTTTGTGTTCTGTCATTTTTCAGCGTATTAAATGAAATGGTTTTGAACGTCTCGTTACCTGATATCGCCAACGACTTTCATAAACTGCCAGCGAGTGCAAACTGGGTGAACACGGCCTTTATGCTCACCTTTTCCATCGGAACTGCTCTGTATGGGAAGTTATCAGATCAACTGGGCATCAAAAAGCTGCTCCTGTTTGGGATTATGGTCAATGGCTTCGGATCAATCATTGGATTTGTCGGACACTCTTTCTTTCCTGTACTCATTCTGGCCCGATTTATTCAAGGGGCTGGTGCTGCCGCATTCCCGGCACTTGTAATGGTTGCAGTCGTACGCTATATTCCGAAAGAAAACAGGGGTAAAGCATTTGGTCTGATCGGGTCGCTTGTGGCAATGGGGGAAGGTGTCGGACCAGCTATTGGCGGAATGATCGCTCATTATATTCACTGGTCATATTTGCTGCTTATTCCAACAGCAACAGTTATCACTGTTCCATTCCTGATAAAACTGCTTGAAAAGGAAGAAAGAAACAGCGGGCGCTTTGATATGGCGGGGATTATATTAATGTCTGCAGGCATCGTATTTTTTCTGCTGTTTACAACGTCATATAGAATGTCTTTTCTGACCATCAGTATTCTAGCTTTCCTGATATTTGTGAAACATATTAGGAAAACTCAAGATCCCTTTGTTGACCCTGCACTGGGGAAAAATGTCTTGTTTATGATGGGCGTCCTTTGCGGAGGCCTGATATTCGGCACTGCTGCAGGATTTATGTCTATGGTTCCTTATATGATGAAAGATGTTCACCATTTAAGTACTGCGGCAATTGGAAGCGGGATTATGTTCCCCGGGACGATGAGCGTCATCATCTTCGGTTACATTGGAGGATTGCTTGTTGATCGGAAAGGTTCTTTATATGTGCTCACCATTGGGATTGTATTGATGTCTTCCAGCTTTTTAATCGCTGCCTTTTTTATAGATGCGACACCTTGGCTCATGACCGTTATAATCGTTTTTGTTTTTGGGGGGCTCTCCTTCACAAAAACGGTTATATCTACAATTGTGTCTGGCAGTTTAAAACAAAAGGAAGCCGGGGCCGGAATGAGTTTGCTTAATTTTACGAGCTTTCTATCAGAGGGAACGGGCATTGCGATTGCAGGCGGTTTATTATCGATCCGCTTGCTGGATCAAAGGCTGCTGCCTGTTAACGCTGATCATTCCGCTTATTTGTACAGTAATATGCTGATCCTATTTGCAGGAATCATCATTATGAGCTGGCTGGTAACCCTGAATGTCTATAAACGTTCGCAGAGAAATGACTAAAAAGGGAAAAGGATCAAACTTGATAAAAGTTTTGATCCTTTTTTTGAGGAGCTTCCTTATCCTGAAACCTTTTGTCGATCAATGAAAGGAGAGTTAAGGTGAATTACATTTATAAGAAAAAGGAAAAGAAAAATGGAAATTGTATCATTTCAATCAGAGATAAATGGGAGAATGCACTTATTGAGTTTGAACAAAAAGGTAATCAAATTGAGATCGTGGTCAATGAGCGTAACGAGAAAACAACTAAGTTTTCGCTGCCAATCGAGACTTTTGAAAAAGTGTATGAGGATATTAAAATAGGCCGGAGAGAAAGTTAATCATTCTGTTTGAAAATGACCATGAAGTTCGTAAGCAGTATGGTTTTAACACGAATCTGGATTCCCTTAGAAAAGCAAAGATTTTTGGGGATTTATGTTAAAATGATAGTAAGAACCTTATGCAGCGGACAGGGAGTATTGTTGCTTAATAAGGAGATGGATCAATGAAAAAAAATATTCACATACTGGGAGCCTCTGGAGTCGGCACTTCAACATTGGGTGCTGCATTATCAAAGCATTTGCCTCATACGCATCTTGATACTGATGATTACTATTGGACAGATAAATTCACTGAAAAAAGAGAAATTCCTGAAAGAAGAAAGCTGCTTGAAAAAGACTTAACAATAAATGAGAAATGGATTCTTTCCGGCGCAGTGTGCCGCTGGGGCGATGATCTAAAAAGTGATTTTGACCTTGTCATCTACTTATGGATTCCGCAAGATATCCGGCTTGAAAGATTAAGGCATAGGGAATTTCAGCGTTATGGAAAAGAAGTGTTAGCCGGCGGCAGTAAATATGAAGAATCAAAAACATTTTTAGAGTGGGCATCTTTATATGATAATGCTGGAATGGAAGTTAGAAGTAAAGCTTTACACGAACATTGGATGGCAGATTTATCTTGTCCAGTGTTAAAAATTGAAGGAGATTACTCAGTCAATGAAAGAGTTGACCGTGTCTTGGATTATCTGAATTCTAATTAAACTAACGGAGATAACTGCATAAGAGAAATTCAATTGAAAGTAGCTTTCGCAGAGGTATATAAAAAATTTTAGTTTATGTTGAGAACGATGTTCACCTTCACTGCTTGTTCAATTAGAGGAAGTGATTCTTCCTTAAGGGAGATCACTCGACTGAAGCATCAGTTTAGCGGAAGAAGGAGAAAAATCAGCTGACTTACTTGAATACTAAAAAGGTGTAAAAAGTGGTAATTAATACGAAGGATTGATAAAGAAGAACACGCAGCAGATTCACTTGCTCTTGTTGGGGGGCAAGTGTTGACAACCCTATTACTGGTTTAATTAAAGAAGGAGTATAAAACCTGTGTCAATGATGTTACGAGATATCTGCGACACAGGTTTTATATGTAGGTAACTCATCTTCTTATATATTTAACATTGCATTTTTTTATTATGCAATCGTTCATTCTATTTCTGCTTTCAATTTTTCGAACCATTCTAAATTAACCAAGTGATGTGAACGGGAATTTTCGTTCATACGGCGAAAGTAATTGATTGTGCCGGGAATTTCTTGAGTGATGGACAGGTATTCATCAAGGAGCTCGATTCGAGTTTTAGTCTGATTGATTTGTGATTGGATCAGATCCAGTAATTTATTTTTGTCGAATTCATCGGCAAAGAGTAACGCCCCATAAAATTGCAGGTTCACATATTCCGATTTGGTACCGTATTTGATCATTAATTTCTCGAATTCTGCCCTTCCCGATTCTGTGACGTTAAAGTTACGGATTTCACGCCCGCTGGTTGAGGGTTTCTGATGAATCTGTTCGATAAAACACTTTTCTTCAAGTTGCTGCAGATTGTAATAAAATGAACCTTTTGTGAAGTTAACAATGTATTTGTAATGACGTTTTTCCATTAAGGACAGAAGTTCATAGCCATGAGCGCCGGGGTTTTGGATGAGCAAGCCAAGGATAAGTAAGGGAATTATGGTTTCATCACCTTCGCCATCCGCGCCTCAAATTCCGCGTACGTGATTTTGCCCGAAGCCAAATCCATACTATGAAGGTAAATCTGTTCTGTTTTAGAATAGCCACCCTTCACTCTCAGTGATTGCTCCTCTCCCGAAATAGGTTTCAGGATAGGGCAATTTTTCGAAAAAGCCTCGAAATAGCGGTAACCGAATTTGCGTTGTGAAGCTGCGTCTAAATGAATGCCATCAGGATTCGCAGTCAAACCTGTTGCAGTAACAAAATAACAATTCGGTTGTTCATTAGCGAAACGCAGCAATTGTTCATTAACCTGTCGAAATTCGGTCGCATGCTGTCCAAAACCGGTCTTCCCAAGAAAGTCACCAAGCCCTCCAATCATCAACGGTACCTCATCAAGTTTCAACTCGCTTCTTAGCGTCTCGATGATAAGGGTTAATTTCTCGTAATAAGTTTCATGCAGCGAACGATAACTGTCACTCTCACCTTGGTGCCAAAGGATTCCGCAAATTTGACTGGATCGGAGGGCGAAGCGGGCTTCGGACAAAGCATGCTGAAAAAGGATGCCTTCCGGATGCCAGTCATTCAATGAACTGCCGCCTTCCGCACAAGGGATCAAGCCAATTTCTTCATCGGGATGAGCTTTCGACCATGCATCTGCAAAAGATGCCGCCAGGCCAACGCCGGAAACCGGGCGGTCGCAATTAATCGGCTCTGTCATCATCTGCCACTGTCCATTGCGCAGCATTTTTATTTTTTCATTATAGATAGGATCTACTTCATTCAAAAATCCACGGCCCGCCATATTCGACTGCCCCAACATCAAAAAAGACTTTATCATCTTATTTTTCACTTCTTTACATCAATATTTGGTCTAATTAGACTATAGTCAATTCAGTTTGTCTTGTAAAGTTTTAACAAGGTTTTATTAGTATGTATGATAAGCGCTCCTGTGGCAGCTACACTCAACCTGCCTATACATAAAAACTTAGGGTTATGCCTGGAAAGGATCAATTCCAGCTTGGATACAAAGGGTACATACAGCTTGCTTTGCAACGTCCATCAATTGCATACCGATTCATGAAGGCGAATTGCAGAAGTGGAATCCGCTGACCGAGGAGATAGAGATTGATTTTGAAAAACGAGAATCAGATGCGGTAATTGGTTATGCAGCTTATTTTGAGTTGATAAATGGCTTCCGAAAAACAGTGTACTGGACAAAGTCACAAGCAGAAAAGCACAAAAAGAAATTCAGTAAGTCTGATGTTGGATGCAAAAATGACTGGGATGCGATGGCTCTTAAGACTGTATGAAAAGCAGTTTTGAGCAAGTGGGGGATTCTTTCTAAAAAGCAGTTAGTTATTAATGATTTATTCGAATGGTTCAAGATACGCAAACGATTTTATGAGATGCGCGAGTTATCCAAATGGATCATGACACACAGAAAATCGAGAAGATCGGTTTTGGTCAGCGTATTTTAAGAGCAGCCCAAGAGGGAGTTGCGCTGACTAAGGATCAAAAATCTGTTCCATCAACTAGCACAGTTAACTTAAGCAGAAAAGAAGTAATTGCTGAAGTTTAACATTACCTATGACACACTTGAAAACAACATCGAACAAGAAGTCGCATCTTTATGCGACTTCTATCAATTTCTAATTAATAGAAAGTAACCTTAAGAAAAATTTAAGAACTTGCAGCTCTATAGCCGTATAAACAAATTTAATCCCTCATAATATGTCATCAAACTTAGCATACTCAATATGGATTCCAATTTAGGAGTTTAAGAGCCATTGATGTGCTCACCAAGATCTCTCACACCTTCCGTGCATCTGGCGAGTAAAATACGTCACTATGCATATGCTGTATTTTTTCCCAGTTGGCGGGATTGGTTGTATCAAAAGAGCGGTGCTCCATAATGGCCTGATATAGGGCGGTTTTTTGTTCCAAATGGGCAATGTGCTGTTTGGCTTCTTCGAGCTGGGCGAGCGCATCTTCTTTATGCTCCATCATGAGTGTGTACCGTTGTGGAATGGTCGAATCTCCTTCAAGACAGAGATTCACGTACGTTTTAATGTCTTCAATCGGCATCCCGGATTGCCTGAGGCATTTGACGCCAAACAGCCAGTTGATTGATTCTTCGTCGAACAAACGAATATTGTTTTTATTGCGTCGTACGCTCGGCACAAGGCCTTTATCCGTGTAAAAGCGCACCGCATGCTCGGTGAGTCCGGTTATCATCGCTGCTTCTTTGACTGTATGCATGTGTAATCCTCCTTTAAAAAATTTTTTAAAAAGTGCTTGCCTTCGTGTTACACGAAGATAATAAGCTTATTATAACGCAAACCAGCCGCAGCGGAATTCATTCTGCAGTGCCCGATTTTCGGGATGCGTGCCGTTTGTCGTTCTACATTTGAACAATAGGAGGAATTACAATGCAAACCGTAACATTAAACAATGGAGTGAAAATGCCAATTATCGGCTTCGGTGTGTACCAAGTCCCCGATGCTCAAGAATGTGAAAACGCAGTATATGAAGCGCTGATGGCCGGTTACCGCCTGATTGACACCGCTTCCGGTTACCTAAACGAGGAAGCGGTTGGACGTGCAATTAAGCGGAGCGGCGTACCGCGTGAGGAGCTATTCATTACGACCAAGCTCTGGATTCAGGATGCCGGCTATGAAAGCGCCAAGATAGCCTTTTCCAAATCATTGAGTAAGCTGCAGCTGGATTATCTTGATTTATACCTTATTCACCAACCATACGGCGATTACTACGGCGCTTGGCGTGCGATGGAGGACCTGTACCGCGAAGGAAAAATCAGAGCAATCGGAGTCAGCAACTTCTATCCCGACCGTCTTATGGATCTCATCATGCATAATGAAGTCGTGCCAGCCGTCAATCAAGTCGAAACACATCCATTCTATCAGCAAAAAGAAAGTGCTGCTTTTATGAAAGAGCAGGGAGTACAACACGAGTCGTGGGCACCGTTCGCTGAAGGACGCAATAACATGTTCAGCAACGAAGTGTTGACTTCCATTGCGGAAAAACACAATAAATCCGTCGCCCAGGTCGTGCTGCGTTGGCTTGTTCAGCGTGAAGTCGTTACGATTCCAAAATCGGTGCGCAAAGAACGGATTGTCGAAAACTTTGACATTTTCGATTTTGAGTTGAGCTTAGAGGATATCGAAAAAATTTCCGCCCTTGATAAAGGAGAAAGTCTTTTCGGATCGCATCAAGATCCGAAAATAGTAAGATCGATAGGCGCCATGAAATTCGATCTGTAGCTTTTGATTGAACCGTAAATTGATCATCTATTTATTTGCTATCATAATAGCAGAATTGTACTAAGTGTGTTGCGAAAATTCTGTCAATAAAGCGCGATCCAGCTTCAAATGTTGGTTTTAAAATTGAAGGAGATCAAGTTAGGGCTAAAGGAAGGGAAGAACCCTTCCTTTTTTACTTGGACGGACTGAAAACAGTGCCCTTTTTCTGGCCAAAATGAATATAAAATGATATGCAGACAAAATACCGCAAAACGCATGACTAATAAAAAAACGTACAAGTGGATAAAATGAACCTATTTGTTCAATATAATCAGCTGCTTTGAAAGTATATAAAAAAGGACACCAAACCAATAGCATTAGTGCTATAAGTTCAGTGTCCGCAGACTTCTATTTTTTATTTCTCTAAAGCCATTAACCTCTTCCAGCTTGGAAAGAAGGATATTTCGTCATACCGCCATCTGCAAAGAGTGTAATACCCGTTACATAACTTGCTTCAGAAGATGCTAAGAATGCTGCTACAGAGGCTACTTCTTCAGGTTTACCGATGTAACCCATTGGAATCATGCTTTCAACATCTGCACGTTGTACCGGATCTGCAAATTTTTCCGCATTGATTGGTGTGTTCATTGCTCCTGGTCCAATATTGTTCACGCGAATTCCTTTTGGTGCATATTCGAGTGCCAATGTTTCTGTCATTAGCTTCATACCGCCTTTACTAGCTGCATAGTGAACAAATAGCGGCCAAGGAATCATTTCATGTACACTGGACATGTTAATGACATTTCCTTTAATATCATTTTCTACAAAGTATTTGATCGCTTCACGGCTGCCAAGGAATGCTCCTGTTAAGTTTGTGTCGATTACCTTGTTCCAATTGTCTAAAGAAAGTTCATGAGACGGTACAGGGTTTTCAACACCAGCATTGTTAATCATTACATTCAATGTGCCAAATTCTTTTACAGCTGTTTGTACAAGGTTGATGACATCTCCTTCTACTGTTACATCACCAGGTACAATAATAGCTTGTCCGCCTGCTTCTTCCACTTCTTTTTTAGCTTCTAATGCTTCATTTTCATTATTACGATAGTTAATGACCACTTTTGCTTGTTCTTGACCGAAGCGAACAGCCATTGCCCGTCCCAGGCCTGTAGCTCCGCCTGTGATTACGACTACTTTATCTTTTAAATCTTTATACATGATAAGTTCCTCCTGGTTCTAACGATTATTTTTTAATAGATATTCTTACTGTTTAGTTTAATGTATTTTAACTTTTTGCTATTCCCAGCAGCACGCCGCCCAAAATAATGAGCACAATGCCTATTGAAATCGAAATAAGCTGACGTTTTGTTTTCTTTTCGCCTAGTAAGAAGATACCTCCAAGCGTTGAAACGACGATTCCCATTTGTGATAGTGAAAAACTTGTCGCTACCCCTACCTTAGGTTGGGAAATAAATAAGAACATATTACCCGCAGCCCAAATAAGACCGGGAATAATGTTGCGAATTGTGTATTTATTAAAAGGCTTATGTTTATAAGTGAGGATGAGTCCGCCGATAAACATACCGATAGCTTGAGGGAATAAAGCCACCCAGCCATCAACGTTAAACAAACGTGCAACGACCACATATACTAAATATCCAATCGTAGATATGATGAGTGTGATAATGCCCTTTTTAAATTGCCCAGATTGCTCTTTATTTTTTTTGCTTTCAAGAGAGGTTAATACAATCCCAATCACGATAAAAATGAGGGCTAGTATTCCCAATAGAACTGTAGTGACTGTTGACCACTCATGAAAAACAATCACCCCAAACAAAGCTGTTGATACGAGCTGCATACCTGTTGAAATCGGCATCGTTTTAGAAACACCAATATATTCAATGGTTTTTAACTGATTACTTTGTCCAACAGCCCAAAACAACCCAGAAACGATTCCTACAATAAAGATAAAAGGCGTCAATACAGGATGGATAACGAGATAGATAATAGCTGAAAAGATCAGTGCTCCAATCGTTGTTCCAAGTGTTTGACTATAAGGTCCTCCGCCTAACTTGACATTGAAGAGGACGATACTTCCCCAAAATATTGCAGGAAGAATGGCTAAGAAAATATCCATTTGATGCAAACCTTCTTTCCCAAACCCTTGATGTATTGAAAGTGGCTAGTTTTGTTTCGTCACTTTACGTTACTAATAGTAACCTAGGTAACTAAAATAGTCAATGATTTCATCTTGCATTTCTTTTTTTCTGATTAGTTCTTCAATTAGACCTTTCTTGATGTTTCGGGTCTGGAATAATAAAAATGGTTCATTTATATGAAATCTGATTTCAAAAGAAAAAATCAGTCGCAACGAAAAAAACTAACCTAAGTTACTATTGGTTACTTAGGTTAGTTTATCGCATAGGTATGAGTGGTTTGTTAACTAACATATAAAAAAGAAAGGTGAAACTCAAATGGCAGAAACATTAATATCTGCTGGGAAAGTGTTTATTGAGGGCACAGTCGTATAAATCAAGCAGGTCAGAGGTATGCGGGAGCTATTTATGTTTAAAGAAAAAGAGGAATCAGTATAGGAAGATGTATAAAACAAAAATGAAGGGCCTTGATAAGGTTCAAGGCCTTATGATGTGTTGGATTAAAATTGTTTAGCCATCTCTTTGGCTTGCTGCATTGCTTTATCTTTAATTTGAGAAGTTTGTTCCGGAAACTTCATTTGCCCTTCAATAATAATACTTTCAAACGATTTGATACCAAAGAAATCCATAACCGCTTCTAAGTATCGATTGCCCATCTCTCTTTCCATTTCAGGACCATGTGAGTAGATGTCTCCCCGCGATTGTATATGGAGAGCTTTTTTTCCTTTTAGTAATCCTTTTGAACCTTCTTTAGTATATTTGAAGGTTTTACCTGACACTGCGATTGCATCAATATAGGTCTTCATGATGGCCGGAACGGAAAAATTCCACATAGGTGTTACAAAAATATATTTATCAGCTAATAAAAATTGTCCGCCTAATTCAGCTAAACGGGCGACTTTTAACCGTTCATCTACTGATAAATCTTGAAGTGAAGCTTGAGAGCGAAGTTTTTTCCAACCATTAAATACATCTGCGTCTAGATAAGGAATATCAGCTTTATATAAATCTAAATGGACAACATCATCTTCAGGATGTGTTTGTTTGTAACTTTCAATGAATTCTTTTCCTACGGTCATGCTGAGTGATTCATCTTCAGGCAGAGGATGTGCTGTGATATAGAGAACATTAGACATGGAGATCTTCCTTCCTTATTAGATAATGAAAAACAGCGCTGTGTTTATTGGCATAGATACTAAAAGAACTGTCAATCCTTGACCCAGCTTTCCGCCCATTGACTAATCGGTCCTAATATTTTTCCTAATTCTGTTCCTTTTTGAGTTAAAGAGTACTCAGAACGTATCGGACGATCGGGGATTACATTTCGGACAACAATTCCCTGTTCTTCTAATTCTTTAATCCGTTCCGTTAATATCCTTCTGCTTAAGGAAGGCATGCTCTCGCTTAGCTCACTAAAGCGCTTAGGACCGCTCATTAGCACATAAATAATTAATCCTGTCCACTTTTTCCCAATTATCTCGAAACTTTTTTCTACTTTAGGTTGTAAATCTTTCGACTCGCCCATATTATATGTCCTCCTTCAATAAATATGGATGAAAAATAACTTATGCATTTATTGTAACAAAAATAATAGAAATGTATTTGGGTACTTTGAATTAAAAAGGTTGATATCTCTTTTTTTAGTTACTTTTTGTCACTTTAGTTCCTTTTAGTATCAGGTGAATGAGCAGAATTTCTAAAATAATCAAATCATAATTGTGAAATGAAATATATTTTATTGATAACAATGTGCGGATATTAAAGGGAAATAATTCAATAACTTAAGTATATATGAGTATTTATAATGGTTAAATAAATTAACTCTAAGAGGGAAATGAAATACATCTTATGTTGTATTGATCATGCCGCGTTCGTTATACCTGAATGAACATATAATTGATGAGATATCAAGCTACATGTGGAGGGGAATACACAGGGGGGGACTCAGCTTTTTGATCCAGGTTGATAGAGTATATGTAAGGAACGATTTTTCATATATTCTGCTGCTTGTGTTGAAAAAGATAAAACAGAAAAAGCCGGAATGTCAGATCCGGCTTTTCGCTTATTTTCCCTTCGACTTCTTCCGCTTCTCTTTCTCCGCCCGGTAAAACTCATGAAACATCTTCATCAGCGCGCGTTTTTCAATCCGGGATACATAGCTCCTTGAAATGCCGAGCTCTTTCGCGATCTCGCGCTGCGTCTTTTCTTTTTTTAAATCAAGGCCGAAGCGGCCGACGATCACTTCTTTTTCGCGGTCGTCTAAAATGTCGATATATTTTTTGACCTTTTCAAGCTCCATGTTGAGCTGAATGGTGTCAATCACATCTTCGCTTTCCGACTTGAGCACATCGATCAGGCTTATTTCATTCCCTTCTTTATCCTGGCCGATCGGATCATGAAGGGAAACGTCTTTTTTCGTTTTTTTCAAGGCGCGCAGATGCATTAAAATCTCATTCTCAATACATCGTGCGGCATATGTCGCAAGCTTCGTGCCTTTTCCGGCTGAATAGCTTTCGATGCCTTTAATCAGCCCGATTGTACCGATGGAGATCAGATCTTCTGCGTCTTCTCCCGTGTTTTCGAATTTTTTTACAATATGGGCGACTAAACGGAGATTATGTTCGATCAGCATATTGCGGGCGTGTTCATCTCCTTCGGCCATAAGGTCTAAGTATTTTTTCTCCTCACTATTTGAGAGCGGTTGTGGAAAGGCATTATTTTTCACGTATGATACTAAAAACACGAGTTCTTTCACAATAAACCCGAGCGCTGCAAAAACACCTGTCACCATCCTCACCTCCACAAAGTTATGTAGGCAAAAGCCTATATGTAACTGTATGTGGCAGTCAGGCTGTTTGTGTCTGTACAGGGAAATTAATCAAAGGCAAGTTTTATTTCTTACAGCCTCTTGATTTTTTCTGATTGAGCCTGTATATTGTTAAAAAAAGTAAGGCCGAAAAGAATATAACGTGAAAAGCGCTGAAGAGAAGAGTAGACAGATATCATTCATGACAGAGAGCTCCGGGAGCTGGGAAGGAGTATGAATGGATGTGTTGAAACAAACCTCTTAGCTTCGCATCGGAATCATGCAAAACGAGGATGATGCGGCGGATACTCCTGTTACCGAGTAAGCTTTGTACCGGCAAGGCCGGCGCCAAACCGAATTGAGGTGGCATAGCGGGCTGTTTCCCGTCCTCAAGACTTCATTGTCTTGAGGGCGTTTTTTATTTTCTGAGGGAGGGATAAGATGAAAAACTGGAAGTCTTGGCGGCACCCGGTGCTTTTGTTAACCGGAATCGGGGTGGCGAATATTGGTGAATGGATTTATTTTTTGTCTCTTAATCTTATTGTCTTAAAAGAAACAGGGTCTGCTTTTGCAGTTTCCATTCTTTATTTAATCAGGCCTGCGGCTGTTTTGATGACAAATGGGTGGGCGGGCAGCATCATCGACAGGTGTAACAAACGGAGTATGATGATGTCGCTTGATTTCATCCGGGCTGGATTCATTGCCGTTCTGCCGCTGATGTTTACTGCATGGTCTCTATATGCCGTTTATTGTATCGTGTTTTTGATTCATATGGCTAATGCGATGTTTCGTCCGTGTTCCATGGCGTATGTGACGATGCTTATCCCGGCTGAAAGGAGAAAACGATTCAATTCACTAAGGGCTTTGCCGGAATCAGGGGCTTTTCTCCTCGGGCCGGCTGCGACCGGGCTGCTTTTTATCGTCGGCACGCCGATTTTTGCGATTTGGGTGAATGCGGCTGCTTTAATGCTGTCCGGTTTCATCACGATGATGCTGCCGAATCTTGAAAATGAGCCTCACGTACATTCTCCCAGGCAGAAGCTTTCTTTGGCAGTGTGCAAAGAAGATTGGAAGCTCGTCTATCGCTTCAGCCGAACGGCGCGAAACGTCATGATCATTTATTTTTTATTCAGTCTGGTCATGACCGTGATGTTGTCTGCACTTGATTCGCTTGAAGTCGCTTTTTCAAAAGAGGTTCTTCAGCTGACTGATGCTGATTACGGTTTTCTCGTCAGTGTGTCAGGGGCAGGGGTTATTGCGGGGGCGCTTGTCAATGTGTTCTTTAATAAAAAAATGCCGGCTTCTTTATTGATGGGAATGGGCTCTTTTTTCACAGCGGCGGGATATATGATTTATGCGTTTTCTCACGTTTTTTGGGCGGCTGCTTGCGGGTTTTTCATTCTGGCTTTTTTCTTGGCATTTGCCAATACGGGATTTCAGACGTTTTATCAAAAAAATGTTCCGGTGGACATTATGGGGAGGGTGGGCAGCTTTTATTCATTAGTTGAAGCCGTCTTCATTATATTGATAACGGCGGTTTTCGGAGCGGCGGCAGTCAGTTCTTCCGTCCGCCATATCGTCATCACAGGCGCAGCCGTTATGCTGATGTTGGCAGCCGTTTTATGCTCATTCTTACTTGCGGCCGCAAAAAGGAGGACACTTGATGGATTTCAAGCGAATCAATTTAAACAAACATAAAGAGACGGCCGTTTCATTTCGCAAAGATTCGTTTCTCGTCAGCTTTGGCACGGCGGATCATTTTAATAAGGATGAGTATCTCAGATGGCTGTCATCTCAAATCAAGAGCTTTCCCGACGGTTTTGTGCTGCTTTTTCATAACGGGCAGCCGATCGGACAGCTTGAAGCCTCCATTAAACCTTATCGCGATCAAAAAATCGGTTATGTGCACCTTTACTATATTACTGAGCGGCAGAGGGGAATGGGGTACGGGACGAAGCTCCATCAATACGCGAATCAGTTTTTCAGAACGAATGGTGTTTCGGAATATCATCTTAGAGTTTCTCCGGACAATAAAGCGGCCCTGTCATTTTACAAAAAGCAAAACCTGAAAGTGCTCGGTTCAGAATTAAACGGAAAGGTTCTCAGAATGAGAGGAGCCGTACCGCCGGTATAGAGGGCGGTACGCGCTTCATTTTTTCGTCGTTTTTAAAAGGCCGGGAAACTTTTTATAAATGACCGCCATTAACACGAGCATATACATTCCGTAAATTCCGAAAGACAGCAGTTTGTTGCTTGTAAATGAAGCGCCTGCGACTGTCACGATCACAATGTTCGGAATTTTGCCGAGCGTCGATGCGGAAAAAAAGATCGGCCATCGTATGTTGCTCAGCCCGCATACGGTATTCATGGCAAGCGACGGTATAATCGGAATCAGCCGCCCGAAAAGCACCGCCGTAAATGCGTGCTGATGAAATGAATCTTCATATTGGGCCGCGGCCGGGTAAGACCGCAGCTTTTTTCTGGCCCAGTCTCTGAATCCGTACCGGACGAGAAAAAACAAGGCCATTGTCCCGAGCATCGCGCCTGACAATGTAATCCACACCCCGTTTACAATCCCGAAAACCGCTCCGTTTAAGGCCGCGATAATGGCGAATGGAACAATCGGGAAAAATACGTCAGCTGCGACCAGCAGGATACTCATAAGCACGGCGTACATTCCGCCCGCCCGAATCATGCCGAGCCAGACGTCTTTTTGCATAAAACCGATCACCACAACAGCAATGATGACGGCAAGACTGAATCCTTTTTTTATCATCTGTACGTTCACCTCTTTTCAAATAGTATACAGTACAAATCTATCTCCTTCTATTAAAAAAGGGTGTCCGATAAGCGTGCTTTTACATTGTTTAATAGGAGAGGGATAAAATGATATCCATAAAAAAAGACCCGATACCGAAATCAAACGGCAACCGGCCGAGATATGCAATGGACCCGGGTTATATTACCGTCTATAGACATCCAAACGGACAAGGGCGCAGACGCGAAGATGCGCGTAAAAAGCTCATGAAAGATCATAATATACCTCTTGATCGCGCCGTTCCCCATAAAAAATTGCCCCGGCAGGCTGCTGAACAGCTGGGAAGCCTTTTAAAGGCGTAAACGGCTCTGACGACTCTGCAAATAAATCATTAAACTGACGACCCCTTATACAAAGGGCGAAAAGGTGACTCAAGTGCAAAGAGTCCTTGCCGCCGCTTATTTTTGCCCTGATAAAAATACGGAAAATCATGGAATTGACGGAATATACGGACCCAAAACCGCCAATGCTGTAAAGCGGTTCCAAATCATGAACAGCTTGCAGGCTGACAGGATTTACGGTCCGAAAACGAAAGACAAGCTGGCAGCAGTGCTGTCATAATTCGGCATTACCTGTTTCTTACAGCAAAAGCGGGTGATGCATTATTTGCGCGAGAATGAATTTTAAAAAAGGGGACACGTTAACAGTAGTGTTTACTGGAGGTGTAAACGTTGAGATGCTTTCATCTGATCATTATGATATGCGTCCTCACGAGTCTCACTGCCGTGTCCGCCGATGCGAAATCATTAAAAAGAAGTGACATGGAGAAGACGGGAAACGTGTATTGGGATATAAGGTCTGAAAAAAAGAAACTGTCTTTAACCTTCGATGACGGCCCCCACCCTGTCTATACAGAGGCTGTGTTAGACGTGCTGAAACAGTACAATGTTAAAGCGACTTTTTTTTGTATCGGAAGCCGTATAGACAATTACCCTATAACGGCAAAGCGCATTATTGAAGAAGGACATGAAATCGGCAACCATACGATGAACCATGTTTATTTTCACCGTCTGAAACGCAAAGACATTTTAAAAGAGCTTCACAGCTCAGCGCATCATATCACATCGCTTCAGCCGGAAGGGGACAAGTTATTCCGCCCGCCGGGAGGATCGCTGAATCGTACGGCTTTCAAAAGCATCTTAAAAGAGGGCTATCATATCATCATGTGGTCATGGAACCAAGATCCGAGGGACTGGAGAAGGCCCGGAAAAGGAAAGATCGTCAGACACGTTGTTTCACATGCCAGAGATGGAGATATTATTCTTCTGCATGACGGCGGAGGCAACCGGCGCCAGACGGTTGAGGCTTTGAAAGAAATTATTCCCCAGCTGAAAAAGCAGGGCTACACGTTTGTTAAGGTTTCGGATTTGATCGGAGAGGATGCCGGCCCTTTTCATATCCAGTAAAGAGAGCGCCGCGTTGAAAGCCGCAAAAGAGACGTGTACCATATAGGATGTAAGGTTTGGGGGGAGAAAAAAATGAAGTTTGCTGTTCTTTTTATTACGATAGCCTGTCTGTTATCAGGATGCGCCGCGGGCAAAGAGAAAAGCGCTGTCGCTTTCGGTGACAGCAATACGCGCGGTTCCAATTGGGATTATCGTGATTATCCAAAGGCGCAGCAGTGGGTAAACATGTTAAAAACAACGGAACGCGGCCGTCTTACGGTTATAAATGCGGGAATAGGCGGTCAGACGACTGAGGATGCGCGCCTGCGATTTCAAAGCGACGTGCTTGACCGCAAGCCTCAATATTTATTTATCATGTTTGGAACAAATGATGCGGGCATTTTGACGGGACATCAGCCGCGAGTATCAAAGAAACGGTTTAAAGAAAACCTGACTTATTTTGTAAACGAAAGCCGAAAGCACCGCATAAAGCCGATTTTAATGACGTGCATCCCAGTTATAGAAGGAAACGGAACACATCATCTCTATTACTATTCAAGATATAAAGCTTCAGCCTTTAAAGAAAAAGGCGGAGCGAGAAAATGGCATAATTCCTATAACGGCATTACAAGGCAGGTTGCAAAAGAGTTAAAAGTGCCTCTGGTCGATAATTGGAAACACTTTATACGCGCGGACGGCGGCAAAGATACAGACCGGGCGCTCATCCAATCCGGACTGATAGATCCTTCCGGAAATCACATGACGCCAAAAGGGGCCAGAATCTTAATTGAAGGCATAAAAAATAGGCGGATTTTGGAGCGCTGACGCCGTCAGCTGCCTAAGCCGTTTTGCCCGTGCATCATAGGCTGTAGAAAAACATCTTTTTGGAGGCGATTTGCTATGAACCGCGGTTTCCCTCCGCCATATCCTGTATGCCCGCCTCCTCGGGTGAATGCGGGGTACTGGTACGCATTTTTTGTTGTGCTGCTCGTCGTTTTTCTCGTTCTGGGCGGCCTGTATTGGTTCAAAATTTAACAGCCGTCCTCTTAAACACCTCTGTAAGGGGTGTTTTTTGTTGAAAGTGGTAGTAAAGCGTATAACCGAAGTGATATAATATCAGTCATCTGAGTAAAAAAAGGAAATTCGCCCGGAAAATTTTTCTGTTTAAGAAGAAACGGAAATAATGTGTCCGAGCGATCTTCTTTTGATTTCGTTTTCAATTAACTCGATAAATTCACGGCTCAAATTCATTTCATTGGCTTTGAAATAAGATTCTATTAGTAATTCATCAGAAAGCTTTCTCATGCCGGGGACCCAATTAATGGGAGTGGCACCTCCTTAACAGTTGTAATCAATCATCAGACGCGAGCATATGATGGAAGGTTGCGTTTCAATCATGGTGAGGTTATCTTTAATCTACCATGAAATACAAATAAGAACAATCGTTCTGTTATCCACACTCATAAGTGGATAACTTGTTAGTATCTTGTTTATAATCTGGATAAATCCGGATGTAATAAGAGTGGATAATGTGTGTAATTTTATCCACAACTGGTGAAGAAACCCAATTTTTGTCGAAATTTTTTTGCTGAGTCCGACTTTGTTTTTAAATCCGACAGGTTTCGACATATAGATGATAGAAAGAAAAAGGGAAGGGTGCGGGTTTTGTTAAAAAAGTTTTTTTTACCTGACGAATTTGTGAAAAATATATTTCATATCACACCGGAAAAGCTCAAGGAGCGCAATGTGAAAGGGATTATTACAGACCTTGACAATACGCTTGTGGAATGGGACAGACCGAGTGCGACACCTCGATTAATCGAGTGGTTTGAAGAAATGAAGGAGCACGGCATTAAAGTCACGATCGTCTCCAATAATAATGAACGAAGAGTGAAATTATTCTCGGAGCCGCTTGGCATACCGTTTATTTATAAGGCAAGAAAACCGATGGGACGCGCCTTTAAAAGAGCCGTCAGCAGCATGGATCTGAAAAAAGAAGACTGTGTGGTCATCGGCGATCAGCTGCTTACTGATGTTCTCGGCGGAAACAGACACGGGTATCATACGATCCTCGTCGTGCCGGTCGCTTCCTCTGACGGGGTCATGACGCGCTTTAACCGCCGGATTGAACGGAGAATATTGAGTTCTTTGAAACGTAAAGGCCATATTCAGTGGGAGGATTAGAAATGGAAAAGGTTGTTTGCATCGGCTGCGGAGTAACGATCCAGACCGAGGATAAACAAGGTCTCGGGTATGCGCCGAAGGCATCGCTCACAAAAGAGAATGTCATCTGTCAGCGCTGCTTCAGACTGAAAAACTACAATGAAATTCAAGATGTTTCATTAACGGACGATGACTTTTTAAATATCTTGCACACAATCGGCGATACTGACTCTCTTATTGTCAAAGTCGTTGATATTTTTGATTTTAACGGAAGCTGGATAAACGGACTGAACCGCTTTGTCGGCGGAAATCCGATCATTCTTGTCGGTAATAAGGCTGATATCCTTCCGAAATCCGTAAAACGGGAACGGCTCGTTCAATGGATGAAACGCGAAGCGAAAGAATACGGCTTAAAACCTCTTGATGTCTTTTTAATCAGCGCTTCACGCGGACAAGGGATGAAAGAAGTCATTGACGCCATTGAACATTACCGCGAAGGCCGCGATGTGTATGTGGTGGGCTGTACGAATGTCGGCAAATCAACGTTTATCAACCGGATTATTAAAGAGGTCTCAGGGGAAGAGAATATCATTACCACTTCTCAATTTCCGGGCACGACGCTTGATGCAATTGAAATCCCGCTTGATGACGGGTCCGCGCTTTATGATACTCCGGGAATCATTAACCATCACCAGATGGCGCATTACGTGGACAAGCGTGACTTAAAGGTGCTGACACCGAAAAAAGAACTGAAGCCGCGCACTTTCCAGCTGAATGAGAAACAAACGCTTTACTTCGGCGGGCTTGCCCGGTTTGATTATGTTTCAGGCGATAAATCGGCGTTTGTCTGCTATATGCCGAATGAATTGATGATTCACAGAACAAAGCTTGAAAATGCTGACGCTTTATACGAAAAGCATGCGGGTGAGTTGCTCACCCCGCCCGGGAAAGATCATTTGGATGAATTTCCGGAGCTTACGGCTCACACGTTTACGATTAAGGAAGGAAAGACGGATATCGTTTTTTCCGGTCTCGGCTGGGTCACGGTGCAGCAAGCAGATAAAAAAATAACGGCATACGCTCCGAAAGGCGTACACGTATTTGTCCGCCGTTCATTAATATAGAGAGAAGGGGAGAGGGAGCATGAAACAATTGTACGGAGTAATCGGAAATCCGATCGGGCATTCAATGTCACCCGATATTCATAACGCGGCTTTGAAAGATAAGAACATCAACGGGCAGTATTTTGCGTTTCAGGTGGAACCTCACAACCTCAAGGACGCCGTTAACGGAATTAAAGCACTGGGCATCTGCGGAATTAACGTTACAGTCCCGCATAAAGTCGCGATCATGGAGCATCTGGATGAAATACATGAAAGCGCAAAAGTACTCGGAGCCGTAAATACCGTCAAAAGAGAGGGAGACAGGCTCATCGGGTATAATACTGACGGAGACGGATTTTATAAATCCTTAGTCAAAGTTTTGGACAAACCGATATCAGAGCTCTCCATTCTAATGATAGGAGCGGGAGGGGCGGCAAGAGCGATTTTTACGACGATCGTCCGCAAAGAGCCGAAACAGTTTGACGTTTGCAACCGCACACCGGAAAAAGCAGAAAGTCTGATTGCGGCCGCTCCCTCTTTTCAGCAGAAACGCGCTCTTACATTAGAAGAAGCTGAAAATCAGCTTGAGCAATATGACGTCATTATTCATACAACATCTGTCGGCATGTATCCGAACACGGATGCCGTGCCGCTCTCACTGGAACGGGCCAAAGCGGGCGCCATCGTTTGTGATATCGTATACAACCCGATTCAAACGGCGTTATTAAAAGAAGCCGAAAAAAGAGGTTTGACTACCCTTGACGGCATCGGCATGTTTGTAGAACAGGCCGCACTGTCCTTCAAGCTGTGGACGGAACAGGAGCCTGACAGCGGCCTGATGAGAGCAATTGTTGAAGGAAAACTAGGAGGAACACAATGTTAACAGGAAAACAAAAACGGTTTTTGCGTTCAAAAGCGCATCATTTAACGCCTATTTTTCAAGTGGGAAAGGGCGGAGTCAACGAAAACATGGTGAAACAGATTGCCGAGGCTTTAGAGGCAAGAGAGCTGATTAAAGTCAGTGTGCTTCAAAACTGCGAAGACGATAAAAACGATGTCGCAGAAGCCCTTGTGAAAGGCAGCCGTTCACAATTGGTGCAGACGATCGGAAATACGATCGTATTGTATAAGGAATCAAAGGAAAATAAACAAATCGAGCTTCCGTAAGGTGGTTGACATGAAGAAAATCGGAATATTCGGGGGCACATTTGACCCTCCGCATAACGGTCATCTTCTGATGGCTAATGAAGTCCTTCATCAGGCGGAGCTCGATGAGATTTGGTTTATGCCGAATAAAATTCCCCCGCATAAGCAGAATGAAGACTTTACCGACAGCCGGCACCGGGTTGAGATGCTGAAGCTTGCCATCAGCTCAAATCCCGGTTTTAAGCTTGAGCTGGCGGAAATGGAGCGGAAAGGTCCTTCTTATACCTATGATACCGTCCGTTTACTGAAGGAGCGGCACCCGAACGACAAGCTTTTCTTTATTATCGGGGCGGATATGATTGAATATCTGCCGAAATGGTACAAACTGGACGAACTGCTTACACTCATTCAATTTATCGGAGTGCGGCGCCCGGGGTATCATATTGAGACCCCGTATCCGCTGCTTTTTGCCGACGTTCCGGAATTTGACGTATCGTCAACGATGGTGAGAGAACGTCTCAAAGCAAAAAAAACGACGCAATACTTAATGCCGGATAAAGTGAGGCAGTATATAGAGGAGAATGATTTATATGAATCGTGAGGAAGCACTTGCCTGCGTCAAAGAACAGCTGACCGAGCATCGCTACATCCACACAATCGGCGTGACAGATACGGCGGTTATTCTCGCAGGCCGGTTCGGAGCAGATCCGAAAAAAGCGGAAATGGCGGCTATTTTTCATGATTACGCCAAATTCCGGCCGAAAGAAGAAATGAAGCAGATCATCGTGCGGGAAAAAATGCCGGCTGAGCTTTTGGATTACAATGCCGAGCTGTGGCATGCTCCTGCGGGGGCCTATCTGGCTGAGAAAGAAGCGGGGATCACTGACCCCGAGATCTTAGACGCGATCCGCTATCACACGTCAGGGCGTCCCGGAATGACCCTTTTAGACAAAGTCATTTACGTGGCGGATTACATTGAACCCGGCCGCCATTTCCCCGGAGTGGAAGATGTGCGCCGCCTGGCAGAAACGGATCTGAACGAAGCGCTTATACAAGCGCTGAAAAATACAATGATATTTCTGATGAAAAAAAACCAGCCGGTCTTCCCGGAGACATTTGCAACCTATAACTGGCTGGTGTCTCAAAATTGACAGGAGGAATATGGAAATGGATCAAGCTTCCGTATTAAAAATCGCAGCAAAAGCATGCGACGATAAACGTGCAGAGGATATTTTAGCGCTCGACATGGAAGGAATCTCACTTGTAGCGGATTACTTTTTAATCTGCCACGGGAATTCTGATAAACAGGTTCAGGCAATTGCACGTGAAATTAAAGATCAGGCAGAAGAAAACGGCATTGATGTCAAAAAGATGGAAGGGTTTGATGAGGCCCGCTGGATTTTAGTTGATCTCGGCGATGTCATTGTTCACGTTTTCCATAAAGATGAAAGAAGCTACTACAATCTTGAAAAGCTATGGGGCGACGCGCCGCTCGCAGAGCTTGAACTCGGCTTGAACTCATGATTTACCAAGGCTTCGCCGGCGTATATGACGAGTTAATGTCCCATGCGCCGTATGATGAATGGGCGGGCTGGATCGAAGCCTCTCTTCCGGAAAAGGGAAGGGTGCTTGATCTTGCCTGCGGAACCGGAGAAATATCCATCAGGCTTGCCGAAAAAGGCTGCGAAGTCACGGGGATTGATTTGAGTGAAGACATGCTGAGCTGTGCCCAGCAGAAAAAAACGGGAAAGCCGATTCTTTTTCTCCAGCAGGATATGAGAGAGCTTTCCGGTTTTGAAGAACAGTTTGATGCCGTAGTCATCTGCTGTGATTCCCTCAATTACTTAAAAACGAAAAATGATGTCTTGAACACCTTCAAAAGTGTTTTTCAAGTTTTGAAGGAGGACGGCCTGCTTCTGTTTGACGTCCATTCCCCATATAAAATGACGGAGCTTTTTCCGGACAGCACCCATGCGGACCAGGATGAGCAGATCAGCTATATTTGGCAAAGCTTTGCCGGCGATGAAGAGCTTTCTGTCATCCATGATATGTCCTTTTTCGTATGGAACGGACAAACTTATGACCGCTATGACGAGACGCATGAGCAAAAAACATTTTACATTGAAGAATATGAACAAATGCTTGCAGAGACAGGATTTGAACTGAAGAAAGTGACGGCTGATTTTACAGACCGGCCTCCTTCAAGAGAGTCCGAGCGTCTTTTCTTTACGGCAGGCAAACCAAAAACCATCGTTTAAACAAAACGATGGTTTTTAAAATGCATTTTTGCCGATTGGCACGTTATAGCGTTTTATGGCATACTCATTTACACGTGAAATTGCTTCTTCACTAAAGATATATCTTCATCGTATTTGTCATGTGTACGCTGAAAGACGCGGTTGAACATATCCTGTACACCGCTTTCAAGCGCCTTCAGTCCTTCCCCGGTGACGCCACCTTTAACGCATACTTTTTCCTGCAAGGCGGGAAGGGTATAATGCCCTGTTTCCAGAAGCTTTCCGAGACCGACAAGCATTTCCGTCGACATAATTACGGCTTCTTCTTTGGTAATATCCGTTTCTTCCACTGCCGCGTCAATAAAGCGCTGAACGAGATAACTCATAAAAGCAGGGCCGCAGCTGACAATGTCTGACGCCGCCCTTGTTATGCCGCTGTTGATTTCTACAGGCTTTGAAATATGAGTGATCAGCGTTTGGATATCCGCTTTTGCAGCCTCACTGCAGCTATTGCCGAACGTAACAAGCGAGACACCGGCAAAGGCGCGGTTTGTAATGCTCGGAATGACACGGGCCGTCTGGCACGGAACCATATGTTCAATCTGTTCCGTTTGAACGGGGCTGGTAATGGAGATTAAAATGTGATCTTTTCGTAAATGAGGTGTGAGCTTCTTCAGCAAAGGATATATATCCAGCGGTTTTACACAAATGAATATCATTTCATTTTCCTGTACGAGCTTTTCCTGATCCTCGGTGACTTGGATGCCGCTGAAACGCTCTTTTAGTTTTAATGCTTTTTCGATTGTTCTGTTTGTGATGGTGATATGTGAGGGATCGGCAGCGTTTGATTCAATTAACGATTCAATCAGGATCGTTCCCATGTTTCCGGTGCCGATAAAGCCTATTTTCAATGAATTCCCCTCCTTTTTCCCTTAATCCTCTAAACCTTATGCGGGGAGGCAATGCAATATGACGAAAGCGATGATGACGGAGCAGCTGCGGCGGAACCTGAAAATTCTGGGTGTTTGTCTTGCGGCAGGAGCGATTTTCATCTGCATTTGGCTGTTTCGTCCTGAAAAAGAAGAACCGGTCAAACAGCAGTCCGTGCTCGGCCAAACAGCCTCAGCATCCGGCACGGACAAAACAGACACCGCAGACGATAAGATTATGATTGATATGAAAGGCGCGGTCCGAAATCCCGGCGTGTATGAAATGAAGGCGGGAGACAGAGTGACACAAGCCATTGAGAAAGCCGGCGGCCTGAAGGAAAAGGCGGATGAACTGAATGTTAATTTAGCAGAGCAGCTGCAAGATGGGACGGTCGTTTATATTCCGAGTAAAGGCGAAGAGGAGAATCGCCCGAAAACTGCAGCAGGTGAAAAGGAAGATGCCCCTGTCAATATCAATACGGCAACTCTGGACGAACTTCAGGCGATTTCCGGTGTGGGACAGAAAAAAGCGGAAGCGATTATCGCCTACCGGGAAGAAAACGGACGATTTCAGACTGCTGAAGATTTGATGAAGGTATCAGGTTTTGGAGAAAAGTCATTTGAGCGGATAAAAACTTCCATTACGGTAAAGTGAATTGACGGTTTTGCTCAAAACTATGTAAACTTAGAAAAGCAACAAGACTTTTGGAGGGAACACTTGTGGAACGAATCTCATGGAATCAATATTTTATGGCGCAAAGCCATTTGCTGGCGCTGAGAAGCACATGTCCGAGACTGTCAGTCGGAGCAACCGTTGTCAGAGACAAGCGGATGATTGCCGGCGGGTACAACGGTTCAATTGCCGGCGGCGTCCATTGTGCAGATGAAGGATGTCTTTTAATTGATAATCACTGCCAGCGGACCATACATGCAGAGATGAATGCAATTCTGCAATGTTCTAAGTTCGGTGTGCCGACCGAGGGCGCCGAAATTTATGTGACGCATTATCCTTGTATTCAATGCTGTAAATCAATTATTCAGGCGGGCATCAAAACGGTCTATTATGCCGAAGATTACAAAACACAGCCATACGCAAAAGAGCTGTTCACCCAAGCCGGAGTCAAGGTGGAGCAGGTTGAACTTGATGAAATGATCATTGATCTGAAAAACCGCGAAAAATTGTCTTTTGTAGCGGGTTTGATTCAGCAATTATCTGATGCGGGAGTTAAGGCAGATAAACTGAAAAAAATTCATGAACAGGCCAATGAGCTGTTTACCAGTTACGTATAAATGAAATATAAATACCTTCTTCTGCCTCTGGCGGCAGTTTCTGCAACCGCGGGAATTGCCGCCGCAAATTTCTTCTGGGTTCTATTCTTTTTCCTTCTGTATCTTCTCTTTATTTTTGTAAAAACAAAGCAGTACACACCGTTTATCGTCAGCCTCGTTTCTTTTTGTCTTTATTTCTTTCTGTATACGGTTTATGACGCTGCGAATGTATCCCGGTATCAGGCCGGGAACTATACTGAACAGGCCGTCATCACAAATATTCCGAAGGTTGACGGGGCGAAAATGTCAGCCGTTATCCGAACTCATGACAAAGAAAAATGGGCCGCTTCATACAAAATCCGGTCTCTTGAAGAAAAAAGTCTCATTGAACAGCTGGAACCGGGGATGCGCTGCGTGTTTACCGGCTCTTTGGAACAGCCCAGACATGCGACGTCTCCCGGAGGTTTTGATTATAAGGAATATCTTAATTCTCAGCATATTCACTGGTTATTTTCCGTGACTTCCATTCAGCAGTGTGAAAAATCCGGCATACCGCTGTATAAACTGCTGAACATCAGAAAGAATTTGATTTCGATCATTCAAAATCACGTGCCTGAATCCTCTGCCGGAATTGTCGAAGCGCTGACCTTGGGTGAAAGATTTTCTATAGAGGACGATATACTGAACGCTTATCAAAATCTGGGAGTCGTTCATTTAATGGCCATTTCCGGAATGCATGTCGGCCTGATTACGGCGGGAATATTTTATGTTCTGATCAGAATCGGGCTGACAAGAGAAAAGGCGGGGATTTTACTGCTGTTTTTTTTACCGGTGTATACGCTGTTAAGCGGTGCGGCCCCATCCGTATTGCGCGCATCCCTCATGCTGGGTTTTTATATCGCCGGAACTCTTTTTAAACGCAGTATTCATTCTTCGGCTGCATTGTCCGTGTCTTATCTGCTGCTCCTCATGTTTAATCCTTACCTCCTTTGGCAGGCGGGCTTCCAGCTTTCTTTTGCGGTAAGCGCCGCTTTAATTCTGTCATCCTCCATTTTAAAGAAAGCAGGGAAAAGAAGACTTGCCGGGCTTGCGATGGCCTCATTCATTGCGGAGCTCAGTTCGCTTCCGTTTCTGCTCTATCATTTTCAGCAGATTTCGCTTGTCAGTTTTCCGATGAATATGGTAATGGTGCCTTTTTATACGTTATTTGTCATTCCGTTTTCGGTCATCGGTTTCCTTCTTCTCTTACTTTCAAGGCAGATGGGGGAATGTTTGTTTTATATGTTTGACCTTGTGATGAGGCCTGTGCATGATTTCATGACATATGCGGCATCCGTTGATTTATTTACAATGATTGTGTCAAAGCCTGACTTTCTTTCCCTTCTTCTGCTTGCGGTTTCCGTGTTTACGCTTTTTGCAGCTTTGGAAAAGGGAGGTTTTTTGAAACTCAGGAAATCGCCTCTTTTTTTCTGCGCGGTTTTGGTTTATTTAATGTTCCGTCCTTATTTCAGTCCATGGGGAGAAGCGGATATGCTTGATATCGGGCAGGGAGACTCGCTGTTTATAAGTGCGCCGCACCGCAAAGGAACCGTAATGGTTGATACAGGGGGAGTGGTGGCTTATCCGGAAGAATCATGGAAAGAAAAACGCCACCCGTATTCTATCGGTGAGAAGGTTTTGATTCCGTTTTTGAACGGAAAAGGGGTGAAAAAGCTGGATGCGCTGATTTTAACCCATGCGGATCAGGATCATATCGGGGAAGCCGGAGTATTAATCAAAAAACATAGAGTCAAACGGTTGATTGTTCCCACGGGATTCGTGAAGGAACCGAAGGACCAGGACATATTGAAGATGGCGAAAGAAAACAACATTCCCGTTGCCGAAGCAAAGCGGGGCGACACCATTACAGCCGGTAATCTTCAGTTTCAGGTGCTGTCCCCGAAGTCGTCTGACGTAAAGAGTAAAAATGATTCGTCACTGGTGCTTTGGACGGTTTTAGGCGGAGTGAGCTGGCTTTTGACGGGAGATTTAGAATCGGACGGCGAAACGGATTTGCTGAAAGCGTATCCGAATCTGAAGGCTGATATATTGAAGGTCGGTCATCACGGCAGCAAAAGCTCTACGAGTGAAGCTTTTTTGAAACAGCTTCAGCCGGAAGCGGCACTGATTTCGGCAGGTGAAGATAATCGTTACCATCATCCGCATGAAGAGGTGCTGGATCGTTTGAAAGCGTACTCTGTCAATGTACTTCGCACCGATCTCAGCGGAACGATTCAATACAGATTTAAAAAAGGCGCCGGAACGTTTTCTGTCTTTCCTCCATATGATATAGAAGAAACCAGGGCGCAGGAAGTAAAAAAGACTGCCGATTGACAGCAGCCCGGAATGCGGCTAAGAGCCGATAAGATGGATGGCTGTTGCCATCACGAACAAAAAGGCGAAAAATCCGAAGGACACGACAAAACCGACAGCTGAGTCAACAGCATCATTTCGTTTGCTTTGAACGTTTTTTTCAAAATCATTCAATTTCATCCCTCCTGACATCCCTAAGTATACTGGAATTGTTTTGAAAAATCTAGAAGTGATGGTAACGTTTTCTGTTCTTGTGATTATCGCCTTTTTACAAGCAGCCCCGGGAGCTTGTGAATCAGGCGTTTATTATAAATGAGGAAGCTGGCCTTTTTAAAGCTTCCTCTTTACTATTTGCCTGACTCAATTTAGGATAGAAGGGGATCAAGAAAGAGAGGAAGTCATACGATCATGGTATTTGATGTTTGGAAAGCCCTGAAAAAAGGGGATGTCCGCTCCGTTTATTGTTTATACGGAAAAGAAACGTATCTTCTCCAAGAGACTGTCAGCCGGATCAGACAAGCTGTCGTTGATGAGGGGACAAAAGATTTTAACCTGTCTGTTTTTGATCTTGAAGAGGATCCGCTTGACCAGGCGATAACCGATGCGGAAACGTTTCCGTTTATGGGGGAGAAGCGGCTGGTCATTGTGAAAAACCCGTCTTTTTTAACAGGGGAAAAAAAGAAAGAAAAAATAGAGCACAATACAGGCGCTCTTGAGACTTATCTGAAGGAGCCTGCGCCTTATACGGTTTTTGTGATTGTGGCTCCGTATGAGAAGCTGGATGAGCGGAAAAAACTGACGAAGGCGCTGAAGCAGCAAGCTCTGATGATTGAAGCGAAGGAGCTGAATGCAAAGGAGACGACTGACTTTACGATTAATCTGGCAAAATCCGAAAATAAAACGATCGACACAGAAGCTGCCGAGCATTTGGTTCTGCTTGCAAACGGCCACCTGTCCTCCATATACCAGGAAATACAAAAACTCTCCGCCTACACCGGAGACAGACATGAGATTACGCTTGAAGATGTCCGGGAGCTTGTCGCGAGAAGTTTGGAGCAGAATATTTTTGAGCTGATCAACAAAATCGTGAACCGAAAACGGACGGAAAGCCTTCAAATATTTTATGATCTTTTAAAACAAAACGAAGAACCGATCAAAATTATGGCGCTGATCGCCAACCAGTTCCGTCTCATTATGCAGACGAAGTATTTTGCCGGACAAGGATACGGTCAAAAGCAAATCGCATCCAATTTAAAGGTGCACCCTTTCCGGGTAAAGCTGGCGATGGACCAGGCGAGGCTTTTTTCTGAAGAAGAGCTCAGGCGTATTATAGAGAAACTCGCAGTGATGGATTACGAAATGAAAACCGGGAAAAAGGACAAGCAGCTCTTGCTGGAGCTCTTTCTTCTTGAACTTCTCCGGACCGAATGAAAAAAACGATCCCCGTTACCAGGGATCGTTTTTGTATTATGCAGAAAGTCCGTTCACTTGTTTCGCAAGTCTAGATTTGTATCGAGCTGCGGCATTTTTGTGTACAAGACCTGTTTTCACTGCTTTATCAATGCGTTTCGCTGCTTCAGAAAGAGCAGTTTTCGCTTTATCCGCTTCGTTGTTGGCAACAGAAGCTTCTACTTGTTTGATTGCAGTACGCATAGCAGATTTGATTGTCGCGTTATGAGCGCGGCGTTCGTTGTTTGTTTTTGTACGTTTAATCGCTGATTTAATGTTTGGCATGTGTTTCACCTCCTAAGATACAACCTGTAGCACAGTGTCTTAAGGTTAAATCTTCTTCACAATAGAACAAATTGTATTCTATCAAACAGAACTTTAGATTGCAATATAAATGTAAAGTATTTTTCGTTGATGGGTAAATTCGCATGATTCGTTTTACAAATGGCCACACTATGTACCACGATGATTGAAGGAGGTCTTCCCCGTGAAAAATAACGAACTGGATGTCAATCAATTTCTGATACGGACGGATTTAGCAGTAGAAACAAAACAGGCGGTAAAAGACAGACAAGCCGGTCAGAAAAAAGAAATAAACGGGTTTATTGAAAAAGAACGCGACAAGGGCGGCATTAAAGTCAGAACGGTGGATATTACAAAAGAAGGCGCCGAGCTATCGGGCAAAAAGCAGGGGCGCTATGTCACGATCGAAGCGCAGGGTGTGAGGGAGCACGACTCTGAAATGCAGGAAAAAGTAACGGAAGTGTTTGCCGAGGAATTTTCCGCTTATCTGTCGGCATTAAACATTCCAAAGGATGCAAGCTGTTTGATCGTCGGTCTCGGCAACTGGAATGTGACGCCGGATGCACTCGGCCCTCTCGTGACCGAAAATCTGCTTGTGACGCGGCATTTGTTCAAGCTTCAGCCGGAAAATGTGCAGGAAGGGTACAGGCCGGTCAGCGCGCTTGCTCCCGGTGTGATGGGATTAACGGGAATTGAAACGAGCGATATTATTCAAGGCGTGATCAAAGAATCGAAGCCGGATTTTGTGATTGCTGTAGACGCTCTTGCGGCAAGAGCTGTTGAAAGGGTGAACACGACCATCCAATTTTCTGATACGGGCATTCACCCGGGATCAGGCGTCGGCAATAAGAGAAAAGAATTAAGCAAAGAGACGCTCGGCATCCCAGTCATCGCGATCGGTGTACCGACTGTCGTTGATGCGGTGACGATCGCAAGCGATACAGTGGACTACATATTAAAGCATTTCGGCAGAGAAATGAAAGATGACAGCCCGTCGAGGTCTTTGGTGCCCGCCGGAATGAACTTCGGCAAAAAGAAGGTGCTGACAGACGAAGATCTTCCCGGAGAAAAAGAGCGCCAATCCTTTTTAGGTATTGTCGGCACGCTGGACGAAAACGAAAAACGCCAGCTGATTCATGAAGTGCTTTCTCCGCTCGGCCATAATCTGATGGTCACGCCGAAGGAGATTGACACCTTTATTGATGATATGGCGAACGTGCTAGCAAACGGGCTAAACACCGCCCTTCATGAAAAGGTCTCACAAGATAACAAAGGTTCTTATAATCATTAAAATGGTTCTACCTCCTCTAGCTTGTTCATAGAGTAATTACTAGACAAGCGCTGGAGGGATTCAAATCATGAGAAAAAAACGCAGAAACCGTCAAATTGTCGTTACAGTAAACGGTGGAAATGCGCTCAAGGGCATGTTTTTGTTTATGACAAGCCTTATCGTTATTTTCGTATTATCCGGTGTGCTCACATCGCTTCGCCCTGAACTGAGGCTTTCTTCCGATTCTCTTCACGGAATTGCCGGAGAGCTTCCGGGTGACGCGTTTGCACACCTCCTTGGCATGGAAAATCATTATTTCGCATCAGAGCTTCCTGAAAGAGACTCATTTCAGCTGTCACGGCTTTCCTTAAAACTGGCGACAAGCATTAACCTGGAAGACCCGCGGAGCTTCTTGGGACGCGAGCTGCCGGGATTTGCCCAATACGATACGGAGATCCTGTTGGCGGGGCAGGGGACGGATTATACGAATATGCCGGCTGAATCTCCGCCGCCGTCAAAGGTGATGGAAAAAGAAAAAGAAGTGAATCTTGCAGAAATCGAAAACAAAACGAAAAAAGAAGAAACGGCGCCGCCGAAGCATTCGACCGGCAGCAAAAAAGTCGTCTTTATTTATCACACTCACAATACCGAATCCTATCTCCCTCTGTTAAAAGGGGAAACAAATCCGGATAACGCCCGCCATTCGAAGGCCAATGTCACGCTTGTCGGAGATATGTTCGGAAAAGCGCTGGAAGCGCAAGGCGTAGGAGCGGACGTAGATAAAACCGACATTCAGGGCCGCCTGAACAAAGACGGTTTAAATTATGCGCGAAGCTATGATGAATCAAGACCGGTTGTAAAAAGCGCGCTCGCCAAAAATAAAAATCTGCAATATACCATAGATATTCACCGGGATTCCCGCCGTAAGAAAAATACGACAGCTGATATTAAAGGAAAAAGCTATGCCAGAGTGGCCATCGTCGTCGGCAAAAAAAGCGCCAATTTTGAAGAAAACTATAAACTCGCAAGTGAACTTCATAAGCTCATGGAGGAAAAATACCCCGGCTTAAGCGTCGGTGTTTTATCAAAAGGCTCTCCGGGAGATAATGGAGTATACAACCAGGATTTAAACGACCGGTCGCTTCTGCTGGAATTCGGAGGCGTGGATAACAACCTTGAAGAACTGAGACGCGCATCCGATGCCGTAGCCGATGTATTCAGCGAACTGTACTGGGATGCTGAAAAAGTCAGCTCGCAATCAGGAGAGAAGAAAAAACAATAGAAATCAGGTGATGCAAATGATCCGATTTACCGGCAAATGCCTGCTGATCGCCATCGTCATGTTTGTCGGCGTTTTGTTCGGCATGCAGCAGGCAAACAGCGGAATGCTTGATATGAAAGGATACAAAGACCCCTCCTTAAAAGGTGCATTCACGCTTGGCGGCGGAGAGGGTCAGGAAAAAGAGGCATCCATTTTGGGCCAAACCGTTACGGCGAAAGATCTGGAAGAAAAACAAAAACAGCTGGAACAGGCGGAAACCTTCAACCTGTTTTCAAAAGCCGGGGAAACCCTTTCAAATACCGTGACGGACTCAGCCCAGGCGATGTACGAGTGGGTTTCGAAACTGAACCGATAGCATTTTAAGGAGAAAAGCGGACGATTCCAAACAGGAAGCTTTTCTCTTTCTTGTTTTAATTGAATGTTTACAATCCTATTGATATAATCTAAGCTAGTGTATTTTGCGTTTAATAGTAGGAGTGATAGATTGTGACAGATAAAGAAAAGCGTTTAGAGAGGCAGTCAAGAATCCGGAATTTCTCGATCATCGCCCATATAGACCACGGCAAATCGACCTTGGCGGATCGGATTTTAGAAAAAACATCGGCGATTACCCAGCGGGAAATGAAAGAACAATTGCTTGATTCAATGGACCTTGAACGCGAACGGGGAATTACCATCAAATTAAATTCCGTTCAGCTGAAATACAAAGCAAAAGACGGAGAAGAATATATATTCCATCTCATCGACACGCCCGGACACGTCGACTTTACATATGAAGTATCACGAAGCCTGGCTGCTTGTGAAGGCGCGATTCTCGTTGTTGATGCGGCCCAGGGAATTGAAGCGCAGACATTGGCGAACGTCTATCTGGCGCTTGATAATGACCTTGAGATTCTTCCTGTCATTAATAAAATCGATCTCCCGAGCGCAGAGCCGGAACGTGTGCGTCAAGAAGTTGAGGACGTTATCGGCCTTGACGCTTCAGACGCCGTCCTCGCTTCAGCGAAAGCAGGTATCGGCATCGAAGACATTTTAGAGCAGATCGTAGAAAAAGTGCCTGCTCCCTCAGGAGATCCGGAAGCTCCGCTGAAAGCGCTCATCTTTGACTCCCTTTATGACGCGTACCGCGGAGTCGTCGCGTATATCAGAGTCGTAGAAGGAACGGTAAAACCTGGCCAGAAAATTAAAATGATGGCGACCGGAAAAGAGTTTGAAGTCATCGAAGTCGGCGTCTTCACGCCGAAAGCACAGCCCGCTGACGAATTGACAGTCGGTGATGTAGGCTATTTGACAGCCGCAATTAAAAATGTCGGCGACACCCGAGTCGGTGATACGATTACAAGCGCGGTTAAACCTGCGGCAGAAGCGCTTCCGGGCTACCGCAAACTCAATCCGATGGTCTATTGCGGACTTTATCCGATTGACACAGCCAAATATAATGACTTGCGCGAGGCTCTGGAAAAACTTGAATTGAATGACTCCTCCCTTCAATACGAGGCGGAAACGTCACAAGCCCTCGGCTTCGGCTTCCGCTGCGGCTTTTTAGGAATGCTTCACATGGAGATCATTCAAGAACGGATTGAACGGGAATTTAAAATTGATCTCATCACGACCGCGCCGAGCGTTATTTATGACGTATATATGACGGACGGTGAAAAGATCATCGTCGATAACCCGTCAAACATGCCTGACCCGCAAAAAATAGAACGGGTGGAAGAACCTTATGTCAAAGCGACGATGATGGTTCCGAACGATTATGTCGGAGCGGTTATGGAGCTTTGTCAGGGGAAACGGGGCAACTTTATCGATATGCAGTACTTAGACGCCAACCGGGTCAGCATTGTATACGAGATGCCTCTTGCGGAAATTGTTTATGAATTTTTTGATCAGCTGAAGTCCAGTACGAAAGGGTACGCCTCTTTCGATTACGAGCTGATCGGCTACAAGCCGTCTAAACTCGTCAAAATGGACATTATGCTGAATGCAGAAAAAATTGATGCGCTGTCATTTATCGTCCACCGCGATTACGCATACGAGCGCGGAAAAGTCATCGTCGAAAAATTAAAAGAGCTGATCCCGCGCCAGCAATTCGAAGTGCCGGTGCAGGCGGCAATCGGACAGAAAATCGTGGCGCGCTCAACCATTAAAGCCATGAGGAAAAACGTTCTTGCAAAATGTTACGGCGGAGACATCTCGCGGAAACGGAAGCTTCTTGAAAAACAAAAAGAAGGAAAACGCCGGATGAAGCAGGTCGGCTCAGTCGAAGTGCCGCAGGAAGCGTTTATGGCCGTCCTTAAAATGGATGACAGCCCGAAAAAATAACGGAAGCCGCCGCAGTCCCGCACTGCGGCTTCTTTCTGTAAAGAAGAAGGTGTTTCAAATGAAATCAGCTTATATTCATATTCCGTTTTGTGAGCATATCTGCCACTATTGCGATTTCAATAAATATTTTATTCAGAGCCAGCCTGTCGATGAGTACTTAAACTCACTCGAAAAGGAAATGATAAATACGATAGAACGTACGGGCCGCCCTGATCTTCGCACAATTTTTATCGGGGGAGGCACGCCGACATCGCTCTCACCCGCCCAGCTTGAAAAACTGATGGATTCCATTCACCGCGTGCTGAAGCCTTCTGACGGATTCATTGAATTTGCCGCGGAAGCGAATCCGGATGACTTGTCCTCGGAAAAATTAAAAATCCTGAAAAATGCCGGTGTCAATCGGCTGAGCTTCGGTGTTCAAACTTTCGAAGACGCGCTTTTGCAGAAAATCGGCAGGGTGCATAAACAAAAGGACGTGTTCAGCTCCTTTGAACGGGCGAGGGCGCTCGGTTTTGACAACATCAGTCTCGATTTAATGTTCGGCCTGCCGGGACAGACGCTGGCTGACCTTGACAATTCTGTTAAAACGGCTTTGTCGCTGGATGCGGAGCACTATTCCGTTTACTCGCTGATCGTCGAGCCGAAAACGGTGTTTTATAATTTAATGCAAAAAGGCCGTCTGCATCTCCCGGCGCAAGAACAAGAGGCTGAGATGTATGAAACGGTCATGAGGCAGATGAGTGAAGCGGGCATCCGTCAATACGAAATCAGCAACTTTGCAAAGCCCGGGTACGAGTCGCAGCATAATCTGACCTATTGGAGCAATGAAGAGTATTTCGGTTTTGGCGCAGGGGCTCACGGATATATCAGCGGCACCCGCACCGTCAACGCCGGTCCCGTGAAACATTATATTCAGCTCATCGAAGAAAAAGGGCTGCCTTACCGGGACACGCACGAGGTGACACGTGAAGAGCAGATTGAGGAAGAAATGTTCCTCGGTCTCAGAAAAATGTCAGGCGTGCAAAAAAAAGCTTTCCTGGATAAATTCGGACGTTCAGTCGACGAACTGTTTCCTGATATTCTCAAAGATTTAACTGAAAAAGGCCTGATCTGTGACTCGGAAAAATCGGTAGCATTAACGCATGAAGGCAAATTATTAGGAAATGAGGTTTTTGGCGCTTTTTTGGGTGAGTTATAATTGACATTTTTCTTTTCGTTTGTTACTTTTGATATAGAATTAGCACTCGCTGACCTTGAGTGCTAACAGGGGTGATGATGATGTTAACAAATCGTCAGCTGTTGATCCTGCAAGTGATTATTAATGATTTTATACAATCAGCGCAGCCTGTAGGATCAAGAACTCTTTCAAAAAAAGACGAGATTACATTCAGCTCTGCAACGATCAGAAACGAGATGGCTGACTTGGAGGAATTGGGCTTTATTGAAAAAACCCATTCATCCTCAGGACGGATTCCGTCGGAAAAAGGGTACAGGTATTATGTCGATCATTTGCTGTCACCTGTCAAGCTGACAAAAACCGATCTGGATTTAATTCACTCGATATTTAAAGAAAAAATCTTCGAGCTTGAAAAAACAGTCCAAAAATCAGCGCAGATCCTGTCCGAACTGACAAACTACACATCGATTGTTCTCGGGCCGACGCTGAGCGAGAATTATCTTAAGCAGATTCAAATCGTTCCGATCCAGCCGGATAAGGCGGTCGCCATCCTCGTTACGAATACGGGGCATGTCGAAAACCGCACGATCAATTTCCCGGCTAAAGTGGATTTGGCCGATATTGAAAAACTGGTCAATATATTGAACGACCGATTAGCGGGCGTTCCGATGGACGAACTGAATGAGCGTATTTTTAAAGAGGTTGTCACATATTTAAGGCAGCATATCGCCAACTATGACAGCATTCTCGAATCGCTCCGCTCCACATTCCATCCGGCGGGCCATGTTGAGAAATTATTTTTCGGCGGAAAAATCAATATGCTGAATCAGCCGGAGTTCCATGATATTGAACGGGTCCGCTCGCTCTTATCCTTAATTGAAAAAGAGCAGGATGTCCTGAAGCTGTTTCAGTCGTCAAAAGCCGGGATTTCAATTAAAATCGGAAAAGAAAACGACTACGAAGAAATGGAAAACTGTAGCCTGATCACGGCCACCTATACGGTTGACACGAAGCAGATCGGATCAATCGCCATTATCGGGCCGACGCGCATGAATTATTCAAGAGTCGTCAGCCTGCTGCAGCATGTGACTTCGGACTTGTCAAAAGCATTCACAAGTTTGTATGATGAATAAGGGAATTTTGGCAATCATTTTCAGTCATCTTTTTACAGCATTTGAGGGAGGTGAACACAATGTCAGAAGAAAAACAAACCGCAGAACAGGTTGAAGCAGCAGAACAAGAAGAAACGACAGAACAGGCAGAACAAGCCGCTTCACAAGAACAGCATGAAGAAACGGCAGGTCAGGAAGAAGCCCTTCAGCACCAAATTGATGAATTGCAGGGTTTGCTTGATGAAAAAGAAAATAAGCTTTTGCGTGTTCAAGCAGACTTTGAAAACTATAAACGACGCAGCCGCCTTGAAATGGAAGCTGCTCAGAAATACCGTTCTCAAAACGTCGTAACGGAAATCCTTCCGGCTCTCGACAACTTTGAACGGGCCTTACAGGTAGAAGCTGAAAGCGAGCAGACAAAAAGCTTGCTGCAAGGTATGGAAATGGTCCGCCGCCAGCTGATGGACGCTCTTGAAAGAGAAGGCGTTGAAGCCATCGAAGCTGTCGGTCAGGAATTTGATCCAAACCTTCACCAAGCCGTCATGCAGGTGGAAGATGAAAACTTCGGCAGCAATATTGTTATCGAAGAACTGCAAAAAGGCTACAAACTGAAGGACCGCGTCATCCGTCCTTCAATGGTTAAAGTGAATCAATAACTACATAGCAGGAGGTAATTCAAAGTGAGTAAAGTAATCGGAATTGACTTGGGTACGACAAACTCATGTGTGGCAGTGCTTGAAGGCGGCGAGCCGACAGTTATCGCCAACGCTGAGGGTAACCGTACTACTCCGTCAGTCGTTGCATTTAAAAACGGCGAGCGCCAAGTAGGGGAAGTGGCAAAACGCCAATCTATCACAAACCCTAACACAATCATGTCTATCAAACGCCATATGGGTACTGACTATAAAGTAGAAATCGAAGGAAAAGACTACACGCCTCAAGAAGTGTCAGCCATTATCCTTCAGCATCTGAAAGCATACGCTGAAAGCTACCTTGGCGAAACAGTTTCTAAAGCTGTTATCACAGTTCCTGCATACTTCAACGATGCAGAGCGCCAAGCGACAAAAGATGCCGGTAAAATTGCCGGTCTTGAAGTAGAGCGTATTATCAACGAGCCGACTGCAGCAGCGCTTGCATACGGACTTGATAAAACGGACGAAGACCAAACGATTCTTGTTTACGACCTTGGCGGCGGTACGTTTGACGTATCTGTGCTTGAACTTGGCGACGGCGTGTTTGAAGTCCGTTCAACTGCCGGTGACAACCGTCTTGGCGGGGACGACTTTGACCAAGTCATCATCGACCATCTCGTAGCAGAATTCAAAAAAGAAAACGGCATTGATCTGTCAAAAGACAAAATGGCGCTTCAGCGTTTGAAAGATGCGGCTGAGAAAGCGAAAAAAGATCTTTCCGGCGTATCATCTACGCAAATTTCTTTACCGTTTATCACAGCGGGAGACGCAGGTCCTCTTCACCTTGAACTGACACTGACCCGCGCTAAATTCGAAGAGCTTTCCGCTCATCTCGTTGAGCGCACAATGGCTCCTGTCCGTCAGGCTCTTCAAGATGCGGATCTTTCTGCAAGCGAAATCGACAAAGTTATCCTTGTCGGCGGATCTACACGTATTCCTGCCGTACAGGAAGCAATCAAAAAAGAAACAGGCAAAGAAGCGCATAAAGGCGTAAACCCTGATGAAGTTGTAGCGCTGGGTGCTGCAATTCAAGGCGGCGTCATCACAGGAGACGTAAAAGACGTTGTTCTTCTTGACGTTACACCGCTGTCACTCGGTATTGAAACAATGGGCGGCGTATTCACGAAACTGATCGACCGCAATACGACAATTCCGACAAGCAAATCACAGGTGTTCTCAACTGCTGCTGATAACCAAACAGCCGTTGACATTCACGTGCTTCAAGGTGAGCGCCCGATGTCTGCCGACAACAAAACACTCGGCCGCTTCCAGCTTACTGACATCCCGCCTGCACCGCGCGGCGTGCCTCAAATCGAAGTTTCTTTCGATATTGACAAAAACGGTATCGTAAACGTAAGAGCGAAAGACTTAGGCACAGGCAAAGAACAAAACATTACAATCAAATCTTCTTCAGGTCTTTCTGATGACGAAATCGAACGCATGGTGAAAGAAGCGGAAGAAAACGCTGACGCTGATGCGAAGAAAAAAGAAGAAATCGAAGTCCGCAACGAAGCTGACCAGCTTGTGTTCCAAACGGAAAAAACATTAAAAGACCTGGAAGGCAAAGTGGATGAAGAGCAAGTGAAAAAAGCAAACGACGCGAAAGACGCGCTGAAAGCAGCTATCGAGAAGAACGAAATTGAAGAGATCAAAGCGAAAAAAGATGAGCTTCAAACCATCGTTCAAGAGCTTTCCATGAAGCTTTATGAAGAAGCGGCAAAAGCGCAGCAGGCTGAAGGCGCGGCAAACGCTGAAGGCAAAAAAGCGGACGATAACGTTGTCGATGCGGAATACGAAGAAGTAAAAGACGACGAAGCGAAAAAATAAGTTCTTTCCGCAGAACGCGGAAGAACACACAGCATATTCTGATTCAACAGACAGAAAGTCAAAGTCAGGCATCTCTTGGCTTTGACTTTTTTTCTTGCCCGGGATAAAAGGAATTGAAAAAACATAATTCAAAATGATACAATCTAATTTATGTGAGAAATTCGGGAGAGTGAAGCGAGATGAGTAAGCGTGATTACTATGAAGTGCTTGGAGTAAGTAAGAGCGCTTCAAAGGATGAAATCAAAAAAGCCTATCGGAAGCTTTCAAAAAAATATCATCCTGATATCAATAAAGAATCCGGAGCAGATGAAAAATTCAAAGAGGTAAAAGAAGCATACGAAGCGCTCTCAGATGACCAAAAACGGGCTCAATATGATCAATTCGGCCATACTGATCCTAATCAGGGCTTTGGCGGCGGTTTCGGCGGCGGAGGAGACTTCGGCGGCTTCGGTTTCGATGACATCTTCTCAAGCATCTTCGGCGGCGGCACGAGACGCCGTGATCCGAACGCGCCGCGGCAGGGCGCGGATCTGCAGTATACAATGACCCTGTCATTTGAAGATGCGGCTTTCGGAAAAGAGACGATCATTGAAATTCCTCGCGAAGAGAATTGTGAAACATGCAAAGGCTCAGGCGCGAAGCCGGGGACAAAGCCGGAAACGTGCTCGCATTGCGGCGGTTCAGGCCAGCTGAATGTCGAACAGAACACGCCGTTTGGCAAAGTGGTTAACCGAAGAGTCTGCCACCACTGTGAAGGAACAGGAAAAATCATCAAAAACAAGTGCTCTGACTGCGGCGGCACGGGCAAAGTGAAAAAACGGAAAAAAATCAACGTTACGATCCCTGCCGGTGTGGACGACGGACAGCAGCTCCGCGTTCCGGGTCAAGGTGAACCAGGTGTAAACGGAGGCCCTCCGGGAGATCTGTTTGTCGTATTCCATGTGCGCGCCCACGAGTTCTTTGAGCGTGACGGAGATGATATTTACTGTGAAATGCCGTTAACGTTTGCTCAAGCGGCACTCGGAGACGAAGTTGAAGTGCCGACGCTTCACGGAAAAGTGAAATTAAAAATCCCTGCCGGCACACAAACCGGCACAAAATTCAGATTAAGAGGCAAAGGCGTGCAGAATGTCCGCGGCTACGGACAAGGCGACCAGCACATTGTCGTCCGCGTCGTTACGCCGACGAATCTGACAGATAAACAAAAAGACATCATCCGCGAGTTCGCTGAAGTCAGCGGCAACCTGCCGGATGAACAAGAAATGAGTTTCTTTGACAAAGTAAAACGCGCATTTAAAGGCGAGTAATGATTGGATAGGAGTTGGTAGTTTTGAAATGGTCCGAAATCAGCATTCACACAACACATGAAGCGGTTGAACCCATCTCAAATATTTTGCATGAAGCTGGTGCGAGCGGGGTTGTCATCGAAGATCCGCTTGATTTAATGAAAGAGCGTGAGAATGTTTACGGGGAAATCTACCAGCTCGACCCCAATGATTACCCCGATGAGGGTGTCATTGTCAAAGCGTATCTGCCGATCAACAGTTTCCTCGGCGAAACGGTCGACGGCATTAAAGAGACGATTAATAATCTGCTTTTGTACGACATTGATTTAGGCAGAAACACAATCACCATTTCTGAAGTTAATGAAGAGGAATGGGCGACAGCTTGGAAAAAGTATTATCATCCGGTAAAAATTTCTGAAAAATTTACGATCGTACCCACATGGGAAACGTACACACCCGTGAATACCGATGAACTGATTATCGAAATGGATCCGGGCATGGCATTCGGTACGGGAACGCATCCGACAACCGTTCTGTGCATTCAGGCGCTTGAGCGTATCGTTCAAAAAGGCGACCGTGTCATTGATGTCGGCACCGGTTCAGGAATTTTGAGCATTGCAGCCGCCATGCTTGAGGCTGAATCGGTTCATGCGTATGATCTTGACCCGGTCGCTGTCGAAAGCGCGCGTCTGAATGTGAAATTGAACAAAGTAAGCGATACGGCCGAAGTGAAACAGAACAATTTGTTAGACGGCATCACAGGCGAACACGATGTCATTGTCGCGAATATTTTGGCGGAAGTGATTCTCCGCTTTACATCGCAGGCGTACGACCTGCTAAAAGACGGAGGCCATTTTATTACTTCAGGCATTATCGGCCAGAAAAAACAGGAAGTAAAAGAAGCGTTGGAAAAAGCCGGTTTTACCATTACAGAAATTCTGTCTATGGAAGATTGGGTCAGCATCATCGCGAAAAAATAACAGTTAGTAGGTGTCACAGCGTATGCAACGATATTTTATCGAGCTCACGAAGCAGGAGATGGATGAAACCCCCGATTTTCAAATTACGGGAGAAGACGTCCACCACATTGCAAACGTCATGAGAATGAGTGCAGGAGACCGGATAATCTGCTGTTCGAAAGACGGCCATGAAGCGTTATGCCTGCTCAAAGAGGTTTCTAAAGATCATATATCATGCAGCATTGCTGAATGGACGGGTGAAAACCGTGAGCTGCCGTTAAAAATCAGGATCGCCAGCGGCCTTCCGAAAGGCGATAAGCTTGAATGGATTATTCAAAAAGGGACCGAGCTCGGGGCAAGTATGTTCATCCCCTTTCAAGGCGCCAGATCCGTCGTTAAGCTTGACGACAAAAAGGCAAAGAAGAAGCAGGAGAGATGGGCGAAAATCGCGAAGGAGGCGGCGGAGCAATCGTACCGCAATGAAATTCCCGAAGTGAAAACCGTTCATACGTTCCGGCAGCTGCTTGAAATGGCGGAGAATGTCGATAAATGTGTCGTTGCATACGAGGAGTCATCAAAACAGGGAGAAACGGGCGCTTTCGCTGCGGAGCTCAAAAGCCTTCCGAAAGGTTCGTCTCTTCTCATCGTATTCGGCCCTGAAGGCGGTCTGACTGAGTCTGAAGTTCAGCAGCTTTCAGAAAAAGGCGCCGTCTTATGCGGCCTCGGACCAAGAATTTTACGGACTGAAACTGCGCCGCTTTACGCGTTAAGCGCAGTTTCCTATCATACAGAGTTATTAAGAGGTGATCAGTAATGGCAACTGTTGCTTTTCATACCCTTGGCTGCAAGGTCAATCATTATGAAACAGAAGCAATCTGGCAGCTGTTTAAAGATGCGGGTTATGAACGAAAAGAATTCGAGCAGACAGCAGATGTATATGTCATTAATACATGTACGGTAACAAACACGGGAGATAAAAAAAGCCGTCAAGTCATCAGACGGGCGATCCGCCAAAATCCTGAAGGCGTCATCTGCGTAACAGGGTGCTATGCGCAAACATCTCCGGCAGAAATTATGGCCATCCCGGGCGTTGACATCGTCGTCGGCACGCAGGATCGAGAAAAAATGCTCGGTTACATTGAGCAGTACAGAGAAGAGCGTCAGCCGATCAACGGCGTCGGCAACATTATGAAAGCACGCGTGTTTGAAGAGCTGGATGTTCCCGCTTTTACTGACCGGACAAGAGCGTCATTGAAAATCCAAGAAGGCTGCAACAACTTCTGTACGTTCTGCATCATCCCTTGGGCGCGCGGCCTGCTTCGTTCCCGCGATCCTGAAGAAGTCATTAAACAGGCGCAGCAGCTGGTGGATGCCGGTTATAAAGAAATCGTTCTGACGGGGATTCATACGGGCGGCTACGGCGAAGATATGAAAGATTATAATTTCGCCAACCTTCTCCGTGAATTGGATACACGTGTAGAGGGACTGAAAAGGATCAGAATTTCATCTATTGAAGCAAGCCAAATCACTGATGAAGTGATTGAAGTGCTGGATGCGTCTGATAAAATTGTCCGCCACCTTCACATCCCGATTCAGTCAGGATCAAACACCGTTCTGAAACGGATGAGACGCAAATATACGATGGAATTTTTCGCGGACCGGTTAAATAAGCTGAAAGAAGCGCTGCCGGGTCTTGCTGTCACATCTGATGTTATCGTCGGTTTCCCGGGTGAAACGGAAGAAGAATTTATGGAAACATACCGGTTCATTAAAGAACATAAATTTTCTGAGCTTCATGTGTTCCCTTACAGCAAACGCACCGGAACGCCTGCGGCCAGAATGGAAGACCAGGTTGACGAGAATGTCAAAAATGAGCGGGTGCACAAGCTGATTGCTCTGTCTGACCAGCTTGCCAAAGAATACGCCTCCGATTATGAAGGAGAGGTTCTGGAAATCATTCCGGAAGAGACGTTTAAAGAGTCTGATGAAGACGGCATGTTCGTCGGCTATACAGACAATTACATGAAAGTCGTCTTCAAAGGCACGGAAGATTTAATCGGCAAACTTGTCAAAGTCAAAATTCAAAAAGCGGGCTATCCGTACAATGAAGGACAATTCGTCCGCGTTGTTGAAGAAGAAATGACTCAGAACATGCGCATGTCTTCGTAACAGATAAAAAACCGATGCTTTCACGCATCGGTTTTTTACGGTTTCGGAGGGATCAGCCTGTCAATCAGCCGAGAAAATAAATGCGTGAACGGCAGAAATAATAACGCGGTGACAACATTAAACAAAAGGCTGAAATGCGCGATCATTTGCGCGGGATCGTCAGACAGCCGCTCTGTAAAACCTGCTGCTGCGGACAGGAAGGGAAAGACAAGAAGTACGCCGAGAATATTAAAGACAACGTGAGCGCCAGCAGTCTGTCTGGCGGCATACCCCCCTGAAACAGCAGCCATGACGGCCGTGACGCATGTCCCGATATTAGATCCGAGAACGACGCTGACCGCCTGTTCAATGCCGATCATCCCTTCGTTCATAAAGCTCATTAAAATGCCGATGCAGACGGAGCTTGAATGAATGATGGCCGTCAATATCATGCCGATCAAAAGAGCGGACCAGCTTGAATCATTTACATGGCGTAAAACTTCCGCTCCCGCCTTCATTTCTGTCAGCGGAACGGCAAGACGGCTGAAGCACGTGATGCAAAAAAAGATGATGCCGAGACCGAGAAAGCTTATGCCGATCTGCTTGAACGGATATTTCCGGATAAGAATAAACACAAGGCCGCCGATCAAAAGCACCCAGATGAGCACATCCATCTTTATGGCCAAAAACTCCGTCGTAAATGTGGAGCCGACATTCGTGCCGAGAATCATCGGAATGGTCCGTTTAAAAGGTAAAGCGCCTGCACTGACAAAGCCGATCACAATAACCATAAAAGCTGAGCTGCTCTGAAGAAAACCCGTGAATACAATGCTGATGAGAAAAGCTTTCAAAGGGTGGTCGGTAAACAAGAGGAGGCTCTTCTCAATTTTTGAATACGTTAAAGCGATCAGCCCCTGTCTGAGCAGGCTCATTCCGAGTAAAAAAAACAGGATAAGTGCGGTAAAGAGAATCAGTATCAGCAAACGAAACACCCCTTTCCATCATTATATAGACAAGCCGCGTTATTCATGACGGAAAAGTGAACTCACTTAGTTGACCTGACTCATGGCTTATATTATAATGTCAAAGTACATGTTTATATGTGTATCTTTTTAAAGGTAGTCGATTGGTGTATTCGGAGGGAGGGAAAGAGAATGTCAAAAACGGTCGTTAGAAAAAACGAATCGCTTGAAGATGCTCTTCGTCGCTTCAAACGCAGTGTATCAAAGACAGGTACTTTGCAAGAAGCAAGAAAGCGCGAATTTTATGAAAAACCTAGCGTAAAGCGCAAGAAAAAGTCAGAAGCTGCTAGAAAACGCAAATTCTAAAAGAGGGTGGATTTATGAGTCTTCTTGAGCGACTTAACCAAGATATGAAGCTGTATATGAAAAGCCGTGAGAAAGACAAACTGACTGTCGTTCGAATGGTGAAAGCTTCACTTCAAAACGAAGCAATTAAGCTTAAGAAAGACAGTTTGACCGAGGATGAGGAACTTACTGTCCTATCTCGTGAACTTAAGCAACGTAAAGACTCCCTCCATGAATTTTCAAACGCTAATCGTTTAGATTTAGTAGATAAAGTTCAAAAAGAGCTGGACATTTTAGAAGTTTATTTACCGAAGCAGCTTTCTGAAGAAGAGCTGCAGACAATCGTAAATGAAACCATTGCTGAAGTCGGTGCGAGCTCGAAAGCGGACATGGGCAAAGTGATGAGTGCTATTATGCCTAAAGTAAAAGGTAAAGCTGACGGCAGCGTGATTAACAGGCTTGTCAGCAGTCAATTATCTTAATTGACGAAGAAAAAGACATCTTTCCTCGAGAGATGTCTTTTTTTATACATAAAAAAATGAAACTAAAGTACATTTGTTACGTATATAAAGAAGAATGAAACGGGAAGGAGGGTATATCTGCCTTGTTCCGAAAAAAAACCGGAATTGCTGTTGCTCTATTGGGCTTGTTTGTATTATCTTTATTAGGAGTTCAATTGAACGCAAAAGCTGATCGTCCATCGGTTTATGTCATCCCGGTTGAGAAAAATGTCGAACATGGGCTTGCCGCTTTTTTAACGCGTTCTTTCAAAGAAGCGAAGGAATCCGGCGCGTCACACATTATTCTTGACATCAATACACCGGGAGGCGCCGTTCAATCAGCTTTGGATATTGCGGATGTCATCGGCGGCGCGGATGTGCCTGTTACCGCTTACGTGAACAAACGGGCGCTTTCTGCCGGGGCATATATAGCGCTTCAGGCGGATGACATTTATATGGCGCCGGGCGGAAAAATGGGTGCCGCAGCCATCATCGACGGCAAAGGAAACGCGGCAGACAAAAAGGCCCAATCACTATGGCATGCAGAAATGGAGGACGCAGCGGCTAAGAACAACCGAAATCCGAAATACGCCCTGGCCATGGCAGACCCCGCCATCAATGCAAAAGAAGCGGGCGCTCCAAAGGGAAAACTGCTGACACTGACAGCTGAAAAAGCCAAGGAAGTCGGATATTCGGAGGGAACGGTTTCAAACCTCGATGCTTTATATACAAAGCTCGGTTTTGACAAAGCCGATGTTCACCATGCAAAAGAGGGTTTTGTCGGAAAATTGGGAAGATGGCTGACAAACCCGTTTGTTGTCCCCGTCTTATTAACGCTCGCTTTGCTTGGTTTGACCATTGAATTGTTCTCGCCGGGCCTCGGCATACCGGGCGCCGTCGGACTGACGGCCATGCTGCTGTTTTTCACCGGGCATATCGCTGCCGGATTCGCCGGCTATGACAGTGTATTCTTGTTTTGCGCGGGCTTGGTTTTTATCCTTTTAGAGATATTTCTGCCCGGAGGCATAATTGGTCTTATCGGTGTTGCAGGCGTCATCGCGAGCCTCTTTCTCGCTGCGGGCAGCTTTACTGTAATGGCGGTTTCTCTCTTGATCGCCTTTAGTGTGTCTATTGCTGCCTTTATCATATTAACAAGGGTGTTGGGGAAACGAATGAAATTCTTTAAGAAATTGATATTAACTGATTCAACAAGCACGGAGAACGGTTATGTTTCAAATCAGAACCGGACGGAGCTGTTGGGGAAAATCGGTGTTACCGCTACAGCCCTCAGACCGTCAGGCACCGTTATTATTGATGATGAACGCCTTGATGTCGTTTCAGAAGGATCATTCACTGAAAAAGACAGACAGGTGAAAGTGGTGAAAGCGGAAGGCTCACGCATTGTCGTGAGAGAAATATAGATGATAATCTTGAGGAGGAATTAGATGGAACTGTCAAGTTTGGCGATTTTAGCAATAGTTGCAGCTGCCATAATTGTGTTAGCCATATTCTTCACCTTTGTACCGGTGATGCTATGGATTTCGGCGCTTGCAGCAGGGGTCAGAATCAGCATTTTCACTTTGGTCGGGATGAGGCTGCGCCGCGTCATTCCAAGCCGTGTGGTAAACCCGTTAATTAAAGCGCACAAAGCCGGCCTATCCGCAACAACAAATCAGCTCGAAAGCCATTACCTGGCCGGAGGTAATGTCGACAGGGTGGTCAATGCCCTGATTGCGGCACAGCGCGCCAATATTGAGCTGACATTTGAACGCTGCGCAGCCATTGACCTGGCCGGGCGTGACGTGTTGGAAGCCGTACAGATGAGCGTCAATCCGAAGGTCATTGAAACACCGTTTATCGCGGGTGTCGCTATGGACGGAATTGAAGTAAAAGCAAAAGCCAGAATCACGGTAAGGGCTAATATTGAGCGCCTTGTCGGAGGAGCGGGAGAAGAGACGGTTGTCGCCCGTGTCGGAGAAGGGATTGTCTCGACAATCGGTTCTTCACATAATCATAAAAAAGTGCTTGAAAACCCTGATATGATTTCGCAGACTGTACTTGGCAAAGGGCTGGATTCAGGCACCGCATTTGAAATTCTCTCGATTGACATCGCCGACGTGGATATCGGCAAAAATATCGGAGCGATTCTGCAGACAGACCAGGCGGAAGCAGACAAAAACATTGCACAGGCCAAAGCTGAAGAGCGCCGCGCTATGGCCGTCGCCCAAGAGCAGGAAATGCGTGCGCGCGTAGAAGAAATGCGTGCGAAAGTCGTGGAAGCTGAAGCGGAAGTGCCGCTTGCGATGGCTGAAGCCTTACGTGAAGGAAACATCGGTGTCATGGATTATATGAACATAAAAAATATCGACGCTGACACAGACATGAGGGATTCTATCGGCAAGCTGACGAATGACCAGCAAGATGAAGACCAACAATAACCTCTCTATTAAGGAGGGAGCCGCTATATGCACGAGATTCTGACAAATCCGCTCGTCATTGCCGCCGTCATCGGCATTATATCGGCAATATTCGGCAAGAAAAACAAAGATGAAAAACGCCCGCCGAATAGACGTCCCGCAGATCAGAAAAAAAAGCAGGATCACACACAGCCGCCGCAAGAGCATAAGCCGGTAGCGGAAGAAATGCCTGCCGTTTCCAAAGAGAACCCTTTTGAGCAAAAAAGAAGGGAAGCTGAAAAGCGCCTTGCAGAGACAGAGAAGATGTTCAATGGGCTTGATCATAAGCTGACATCTCAACGCGCACGAAATGCGTCTCTGAAGAAATCAGCCCTCAAAATTAAGAAAGAAACTGCGGTGCAGGGCATCATATTCAGTGAGATTTTAGGTCCGCCCCGTGCAAAAAAACCGCACCGGACCATGCGGAGCATCGGTAAAAATTAAAGTGTTAGAACCCCTTTTCAAATCATACATATGAGATGAAAGGGGGTTCTTTTTTTATGGGGCAAAGAAAGAATCGTGTAAAGGCGTGGCTGACTAGAGCATTGGAAATTCCCCCGGACGTTATGATGGATCTGCCTCGCATTACGATGGTCGGCAGACTTCATATCTACATAGAGAATCACAGAGGCCTCTTGCTGTTCAGCGAAGAAGAAGTCAGGCTGATGCTCAAGCAGGGGCAATGTATCATATCAGGAAAAAACTTGGTCATTAAGGCAATCCTTCCTGAGGAAATTCTTTTGGAAGGCACGATAGATCACGTAAGATATGTCGATTCATAAAGCCGGGGGGAAATAATGTGAAAAACAAATGGCTGTCATTTTTTTCGGGTAAAGTCCAAATGGAAGTCAAAGGAAAAGGGATTGAACGGCTGCTTAATGAATGCACGAGAAACGGAATCGCCATCTTTGCGGTGAAAAAAAAGCAAGACTGTGTTCTGCTGATGATTCAGCTTCAAGATGTACATGCTTTCAGAAGAGTCATCAGAAAACATGAATGCAAAGCAAGCTTTACAAAAAGAAAGGGCCTGCCCTTTCTGCTTCTCAAATCAAAATTAAACCTGGGCTTTACTGCGGGATTTGTGATATTTTTCATTATATTGTTTCTTTTGTCCAACATGATTTGGGACATTGATATTAAAGGGGCCAAGCCTGAAACCGAGCATCAGATGATGAAGCACCTGGAAGAAATCGGTGTAAAAAAAGGCCGTTTGCAATTTTTGATGATGACGCCGGAGAAAATTCAAAAATCATTAACAAACGGCATCGATAATATTACGTGGGTCGGTGTGGAATTGAACGGGACAGCCCTTCATATGAAAGTGGTTGAAAAAAATGAACCGACAAAAGAAAAGTACGTGAGCCCCCGCCATATCGTTGCCAAAAAGAAGGCGGTCATCAAAAGGATGTTCGTGCAAAAGGGGCAGCCGATGGCTTTTGTGAACGATCATGTTGACAAAGGACAGCTCCTCGTCTCAGGACTGATCGGAAATGAAGACCGGAAAGTCGCCTCAAAAGCGGAAATTTACGGAGAAACATGGTACAAGTCAGAAGTAACTGTGCCTCTTGAAACATCATTTACGCTATATACGGGTAAAGTAAGGACGAAGCACAAGCTGTCTTTCGGATCATGGGGCGTGCCTTTTTGGGGCTTCGGGTTTAATGAGCCGCCGCTGAAACATCCGAAAACAGAGGAAGAAAAGCATCCGTTTCAATTTCTGGGGCTGAAGCTTCCGGTATCTTACGTCAAAGAACAGACAAGAGAAAGTGAAAACTCCGTGCGGTCTTATACGAAGGACGAAGCGGTTCAGGCCGGCATCAAAATGGGCAGACAAGACGTAGAGAAGCGATTAAGCGGCAGCGGAGAGGTGGAAAGTGAAAAAGTTTTGCACCAATCCGTTGAGAATGGTAAAGTAAAGTTGATTATTCTCTACCAAGTTATAGAAGATATCGTGCAAACCACACCTATTGTTCAGGGAGACTAAAGAATGGCAGAACATTTACTTGCGATTAATCACAAACTGAAAAGCCCGGATGAAGCACTTTCTTTGTTCGGCAGCCAAGATGCCTTTTTACATTTAATGGAGAAGGATCTGGGCGTAAGCATCATCACACGCGGTGAAACCATTTACGTTTCCGGCAATGATGAGTCTTTTGAGATTGCTGACAGATTATTGGGCTCGCTCCTTACTTTAATCCGCAAGGGGATCGAGATTTCGGAACGTGATGTGCTGTATGCCGTGAAAATGGCAAAGAAAGATGAACTGGACTATTTTGAAAGCATGTATGAAGAGGAAATAACGAAAACGGCAAAAGGCAAGCCGATCCGCGTCAAAACCATCGGCCAGAGAGAATATGTTGCGGCGATGAAGAAAAACGACATGGTGTTCGGCATCGGGCCGGCGGGAACCGGCAAAACATATTTGGCGGTCGTAAAAGCGGTGCATGCTTTAAAAAACGGCCACATTAAAAAAATCATTTTAACAAGACCCGCTGTGGAAGCCGGCGAAAGCCTCGGTTTTCTGCCCGGAGACTTAAAGGAAAAAGTAGATCCTTATCTGCGCCCGCTGTATGACGCGCTCCACGATGTGCTCGGAAGCGACCATACGGAGCGTCTGATGGAAAGAGGGGTTATCGAAATCGCCCCGCTTGCCTATATGAGAGGGCGGACGCTTGACGACGCGTATGTGATTCTTGATGAAGCCCAGAATACCACTCCCGCTCAAATGAAAATGTTTTTGACGAGATTGGGTTTTGGCTCTAAAATGATCATTACGGGCGACGTAAGCCAAATTGACCTGCCGAAAGGCGTCACATCGGGACTTGCAGTAGCGAGGGATATGCTGAATGACATAAACGGCATTTCCGTGATTGAACTTGACCAGACAGATGTGGTCAGACATCCGCTTGTTGCAAAGATTATTGAAGCTTATGATAAGCAAAAGTAATGCAAAAATGACCCGATCTCCCGTTATCGGGTCATTTTTATATGATGTGTTCCTGATGTTTCAGGGAGGAGGTTCTTGTTTTGAAAAAGAAGGGAAAGGGTAAAAGCGCCCGGGAACGGTTCCGCACTTTCAGACATGCCCGCTCAGCCCATGTGCTGCTGTATCTGCTGCTTTCAGCGATCATGTTTGGTTTGCTCTTTATTCATGTAAAACCTGAATCACTTAATTTGGATTTGTTCTCAGTCAGTGATAAGACGATTTACGCGCCCGCCACAGTGGAAGATCAGCAGGCGACGGAAGCGAAAAAACAAGCGGCCGAAGATGCAGTAGAAGATCAATACACTCTGAAAAAAGGCTATACCGACAACCGGCTTGACCTGATCACTTCCATATTTAACAGCATCGGCGAAGTGAAAACAGATGCGGATAAAGACAAAAAGTCACCTTCAGAAAAATCGCTGGTCAAATCGGTGAAAAGCAAGCTGACACAGGATGTCAATGAATCCATCTCGGAAGATGCCATTAAATCGCTTCTCCATGCGAACAATGAAGATTTTTCATTTGTGAGGGATTCTGTCATAACCGCGGTGAACACGGTGATGAGCAGTGAAATTCCTTCTGAAAAGCTTGCAGAAGCGAAGGATAAGGTCGCCAAAGAGCTGAAAAGCGCCTCCGTGCCGTCAAAATATTTAGCGGCTGCGACTGAAATCGGAAAATATGCGGTGATCCCGAATTACGTATTTGACCCGAAAGCGACCGATGAAAAACGTCAGGAAGCGTCAGACAGCGTTCAGCCGGTGCAGATCAAACAAGGACAGGTTCTCGTGGAAGAGAATGACCTGATCGACCGGGAAGTATACAGAAAGCTCGAACTGACGGGGCTTTTGAATAATTCCAACCTATTAAAGCCGATCAGCGGTCTTCTTCTGATGATCGGGCTGTTTATTGCCACGCTTGTCTACTATTTCGAGAAACAGCAGCAGGAGCTTAAGCTGAAAAATAAATCCCTATTGCTGTTTTCTATCATTACAACGCTTATTCTCGTCATAATGGAAGTCGTCAGTCTCTTTCAGAAGATTGAATACACCAACATCGGGTATCTGGTTCCGATCGCCGCCGGCGCGATTTTGATCAGGCTGCTGCTCAATGAAAGGCTTGCCATTTTAGGAAGCATCATTCTGGCGATCTGCGGCAGTATGATGTTTAATCAGGGTGTGACGGGCACATTTAATTATGTGATCGGTATCTACTATTTAATCAGCAGCATTTCAGGCATCCTGTTTTTGGGGAAACATAACGCGAGATCTAAAATATTGCAGGCGGGATTGTTCGTCTCATTTATTAATATGATTATCGTGCTGTCGCTTTTATTAATCCAAAACACGGCGCTGTCGCCTGTTGAAATCGGAACGCTGATGCTGATGGGGGTCGTCTCGGGACTGGCTTCATCCGTTTTGATTATCGGTCTGATGCCGTTTTTTGAGACGGGATTCGGCATTCTTTCTACGATGAGGCTGATTGAACTGTCTAATCCGAACCATCCCCTGCTTCGAAAGATTTTAACGGAAACACCCGGTACATATCATCACAGCGTCATGGTGGCGAATTTGTCGGAAGCGGCCTGTGAAGCTGTAGGGGCAAACGGTCTTTTGGCAAGGGTCGGTGCGTATTATCACGATCTCGGCAAAACGAAACGCCCGCAATATTTTATTGAAAATCAAATGAATATGGATAATCCGCATGACAAGCTGTCTCCTCAGCTCAGCAAAAATATCATTATCGCGCATACGACAGACGGTGCGAATATGCTCAGAAGCTATAAGTTTCCGAAAGAGCTCGTGGATATCGCGGAGCAGCATCACGGAACGTCTCTTTTAAAATTCTTTTATTATAAAGCGAAGGAAAAGGGCGATCAGATTACAGAGAAAGAGTTCAGATACCCCGGACCGAAGCCGCAATCAAAAGAAGCGGCAATCATTTCAGTGGCCGACAGCGTCGAAGCTGCTGTCCGTTCCATGCATAATCCCAATCCCGAACGGATTGAAAAACTGGTGCGGGGAATTATATCCGACAAGCTTCAGGACGGGCAGTTCTCAGAATGTGATCTCACGTTCCGAGAGCTGGATACGATCGCCAAAACACTATGTGCGACTTTAAAAGGAATTTTCCACTCCCGGATTGAATATCCGGAGGCTACGAAGAAGGTGAAATAAATGAGTTTACTCATAGATATTGTTGATGAAACGAACAGCGTCTCAGCTGATGCGCTCCAAGAAGTGGAGAAGCTGCTTCAATTTGCGGCGGAAAAAGAAGGGGTTCAGGATCAGGCTGAAGTATCGGTTACGATTGTGACAAACGAGGAAATCAGAGAAATCAACAGAGACTACCGGGGAAAAGACACCCCGACTGACGTCATTTCGTTTGCGCTTGAAGAAGAAGGCGAAGACGAGGTTGAAATCGTGGGCGCCGACATGCCGCCTGTTTTAGGAGATATTATCATCAGTGCCGACAGAACGAAGGAGCAGGCTGAAGAGTACGGCCATTCGTTTATGAGAGAGCTTGGCTTTCTGGCCGTCCACGGCTTTTTGCATCTGCTGGGCTATGATCACATGACAAAAGAAGAAGAGGAAGAAATGTTTTCAAAGCAAAAGGATTTGCTGGATGAGTATGGACTCACGAGATCATAAAAACGAGTGGAGCAGATTCCTGAAAAGCTTTGTCCATGCATGGAGGGGAATCTGGAAAACGGCGCGGTCAGAGCGGAATTTTCAATTTCACATTATCGCAGCCTGCGCCGTTATCCTTTGCGGTTTTCTCACCGGGCTCAGTACGGCCGAATGGGCCGTTATTTTGATCCTGATTGGCGGAATGCTTGCTCTTGAGCTTGTAAACACGGCGATAGAGCATGTTGTTGATTTAGTTACCGATCAGTATCATCCGCTCGCAAAAGCGGCAAAGGATGCGGCCGCCGGAGCCGTTTGCGTCTTTGCCGTGATTTCGTGTATTATTGGTTTACTCATCTTCTTGCCGAAGATATGTTAGCAGAAGATTCTTACAATTATTTTACATTGCCAAAAATGGGCGTGAAAAACCAATCATAATTATGTAAAATAAAAGTGACAGCGGTATCATTCAGGATTAAGGTAAGAGAGGAAAAGTACACATGAACAGACAAGAATTGATTCAAGAAGCATTAACAGCACGGGACACAGCATATGTGCCGTATTCAAACTTCAGAGTGGGAGCCGCTCTTCTTACCAAAGACGGAAAAGTGTACAGAGGCTGCAACATTGAGAATGCGGCATACAGCATGTGCAACTGTGCTGAACGCACGGCGATATTCAAAGCTGTTTCCGAGGGGGATACGGAATTTGCGATGCTCGCCGTGGCTGCGGACACTCCGGGACCGGTTTCACCGTGCGGAGCCTGCAGACAAGTAATTTCCGAGCTGTGCTCAAAGGATATGCTTGTTATTCTGACCAACTTACAAGGACAAATAAAAGAAATGACTGCGGAAGAATTATTGCCGGGCGCATTTTCATCGGAGGATTTACATGACGAACGAAAGCTTTAAATCAGGATTTGTATCAATCATCGGAAGACCGAATGTTGGAAAGTCGACCTTTTTAAACAGGGTCATCGGTCAAAAGATCGCCATCATGAGCGACAAACCCCAGACAACGAGAAATAAAGTCCAAGGGGTGCTGACAACAGGCACATCGCAGACCATTTTTATTGATACACCGGGCATTCACAAACCGAAGCACAAGCTTGGCGATTTTATGATGAAAGTGGCGCAGAACACGCTGAAAGAAGTTGACTTGGTGTTATTTATGATTAACGCCGAGGAAGGATACGGAAAGGGCGACGAGTTTATCATTGAAAAGCTTGGACAGACGTCCACGCCGGTCTTTTTGATCGTAAACAAAATTGATAAGATCCACCCTGATCAGCTCCTTCTTTTAATTGATGAGTACCGTTCGCGCTATCCGTTTAAGGAAATTGTGCCGATCTCCGCTTTGGAAGGAAACAACGTCGAGACCCTGCTCACGCAGATTGAAGCGTATTTACCGGAAGGGCCTCAGTTCTATCCGAGCGATCAGGTGACTGACCATCCTGAGCGGTTTATTATTTCTGAACTGATCAGGGAAAAGGTGCTCCATCTTACAAGGGAAGAAGTGCCGCACAGCATCGCTGTCGCTATCGAGTCCATTAAAGGGCAGGAGAACGGCTCCGTCCATGTCGCCGCCACCATCGTGGTCGAGCGGGATTCTCAAAAAGGAATCGTCATCGGGAAAAAAGGAGCTCTTCTGAAAGAAGTCGGCAAAAGAGCGCGGGCTGATATTGAAGCGCTGCTGGGCTCACGCGTTTACCTGGAACTTTGGGTGAAGGTGCAGAAGGACTGGCGGAATAAAATGTCTCAGCTGCGTGATTTCGGCTTCAAAGAGGATGAATATTAAGTCATCTGAGGCGCATGCCTGATGTGTGGGATTACCTCACAGAAACAGGGATTCGTTAGCAAAATTTGTTTAACATGAAAAGGAGGACATCAGGTCAAGATAAGGGTAAGAATTTGGATTGGCAAGCTAGTTTAATGATGAAAGGTGGGTTTTTTGTGTTGAATTTTACCTGGAACGTATTTTCTCAAACAGGAAGTGTTGATACGTACCTTCTTTTTAAAGAACTGGAAAAAGAGAACCTGGAAAGACCCGAAGAACCGGAAGATGAGCTAGCCCGTATTGATTTTCCAATTTTGTAAACCTCTTGGCCCCTCCCGTTGTTGGAAGGTGCGGAAATGCTGACAAAATGTGAAGGAATCGTGCTTCGTACGAATGACTACGGAGAGACGAATAAAATCGTGACATTGCTGACGAGGGAACACGGCAAAATCGGCGTCATGGCAAGGGGTGCCAGGAAGTCAGCCAGCCGGCTGTCAGCAGTCAGCCAGCCTTTTTTGTACGGGTCATTTTTAATGCAAAGAACATCCGGGCTCGGCACGCTCCAGCAGGGTGAAATGATTCTCAGCATGAGAACGATCAGAGAAGACTTGTTTTTGACGGCATATGCCGCTTTTATCGCTGAACTCACTGACAAAGGAACGGAGGAGAAGAAACCGAACCCCTATTTATTCGAATTGATTCTCGAATCCTTTAAGAGGCTGAATGAGGGGACTGACCCGGACGTGATCACCTTTATCGTTCAGATGAAAATGCTTGGCGTCATGGGGCTGTATCCGGAGCTGAATCATTGTGTCCACTGTAAAAGCCGGGACGGGACGTTTCATTTTTCCATAAGAGATAACGGTTTTATCTGCCACCGCTGCTTTGAAAAGGATCCGTACAAAGTTCCGATTTCGCCGCAAACGGCAAGGCTGCTAAGGCTTTTTTATTACTTTGATATCGGAAGGCTTGGCAGCGTTTCGTTAAAGCACGAAACCAAAAATGAAATAAAACGGGTCATTGATCTGTATTACGAGGAATATTCAGGGCTTTATTTAAAGTCAAAGCGGTTTTTAGATCAGATGGAAAGCATGAAGAACCTTTTGGATGAAAACAAAAGTTGACATTCTGCCCATCTTTTTATATGATGATTTATTATAAAATATGTTGCAGTGACAGAAAGAAGTACTTGCGTCCAACTCATATAAGCGACCTTAGGACAGTGTAAGCTAGGGATGAGCGCGCAACGAAAGGCATTCTTGAGCAACTCTTTAAAAAGAGGCTGAGCGATTCACATCCTCAGCAACTAGGGTGGAACCGCGGGAGAACTCTCGTCCCTATGTTTGCGGCTGGCAAGCATAGAGACGGGAGTTTTTTGATTGCCGCCGCACTTGTAAAAGAATGGAGAAAGTGGAGGTGCTTGAAATGAACATTCAAGATATGATTTTAACCTTGCAGAAGCACTGGTCTAATGAAGGCTGTGTGCTCATGCAGTCGTATGATGTGGAGAAAGGCGCAGGCACAATGAGCCCGTATACATTTTTACGAAGCATCGGACCCGAGCCGTGGAAAGTGGCTTACGTTGAGCCTTCCAGACGGCCTGCGGACGGACGGTACGGAGAAAACCCGAACAGGCTTTATCAGCATCACCAATTCCAAGTCATTATCAAGCCGTCGCCTGATAACATCCAGGAGCTTTACCTAGATTCATTGCGCGCTCTCGGTATTGATCCGCTCGAGCATGATATTCGTTTCGTAGAAGACAACTGGGAAAACCCGTCTTTAGGCTGTGCGGGCCTTGGCTGGGAAGTATGGCTTGACGGTATGGAAATCACCCAGTTTACGTACTTCCAGCAGGTGGGCGGAATTGAATGTAAACCGGTGTCTGTTGAGATTACGTACGGCATTGAGCGTCTTGCGTCTTATATTCAGGATAAAGAAAACGTCTTTGATCTTGAATGGACATCAGGATTCACAGTGAAAGATTTGTTTATGATGGCTGAATATGAACATTCCGTTTATACATTTGAAACATCAGATGTGGATATGCTTTTCCATTTGTTCAGCACTTACGAAAAAGAAGCGATCAGACAAATGGATAACGGCCTTGTGCATCCGGCCTATGATTATGTGCTGAAATGCTCTCACACATTTAACCTGCTTGACGCAAAAGGCGCAATCTCAGTGACAGAGCGGACGGGTTATATCGGACGGGTCCGCAACTTAGCGAGAAAAGTAGCAAAAACGTATTATGAAGAACGGGAAAAATTAGGGTTCCCAATGCTTAAAGAGGAGGGCTCTTCCCATGAGTAAACAAGATTTGCTTTTAGAGATCGGACTCGAGGAAATGCCGGCGCGTTTTTTACATGACAGCATGGTGCAGCTCGGTGACAAACTGACCGGCTGGCTGGCTGAAAAAAATATTGCCCACGGTGAAGTGAAACTTTTTAATACACCGAGACGTCTGGCAGTATATATAAAAGACGTAGCAGAAAAACAGGCTGATATTCAGGAAGAAGCAAAAGGACCGGCGAAAAAAATCGCTCTGGATGCTGACGGAAACTGGACAAAAGCCGCTATCGGTTTTTCCAAAGGCCAAGGCGCCGGAGTGGATGACCTGTATATTAAAGATGTAAATGGCGCGGAATATGTTTTCGTCCAAAAATTCCAGGCGGGACAAGAGACGAAAACACTTTTACCGCAGCTGGAAAACTTGATTACCGGAATGCATTTCCCGAAAAACATGCGCTGGGGCACACAGGATCTGCGTTATATCCGTCCGATCAAATGGATTGCCGCTCTCTTCGGAAAAGACGTCATTCCGTTTGACATCACGAACGTAGAGACGGGCCGGAACACACAGGGACATCGTTTTCTCGGCCAAGAAGTATCTGTTGATGCACCGTCATCATACGAAGAGCTGCTGAAAGAACAGCACGTCATTGCCGACCCGAAAGTGCGCAAACAAATGATTCAGGGGCAGCTGGACGCGCTTGCAAACGAAAAGAAATGGAATATTCCGATAGATGAAGATCTGCTGAACGAAGTCAATCATCTGGTGGAATATCCGACAGCGCTTTACGGCTCTTTTGAACCCGAGTTTCTTTCTTTACCTGAAGAAGTGCTTGTGACAACCATGAAAGAGCATCAGCGCTACTTCCCGGTAAAAGATGAAAACGGGAATCTGCTGCCTCATTTTATTACGGTAAGAAACGGGAACAGCCATGCCCTTGAAAATGTTGCCCGCGGAAACGAGAAAGTGCTGAGAGCAAGACTTTCAGATGCTGCGTTCTTCTACAAGGAAGACCAAAAGCTGAACATTGATGAAAATGTGAAGAAACTAGAAAATATTGTTTTCCATGAAGAGCTCGGTTCCCTCGGGGATAAAGTAAGAAGAGTGGTCACCATTGCGGGTAAACTAGCCGTCCGCCTAAAGGCTGATGAACAGACGCAAAAACGTGTGAAGCGCGCCGCAGAGATTTCTAAATTTGACCTTGTTACACATATGATTTATGAGTTCCCTGAGCTTCAAGGCGTCATGGGAGAAAAATATGCGCGCATGCTCGGTGAAGATGAAGCCGTCGCTGCCGCGGTAAATGAGCACTACATGCCGAGAGCGGCCGGGGGAGAGGTGCCTTCAACCTTTACCGGTGCGGTCGTGGCATTAGCCGATAAACTGGACACGATTGCTTCCTTCTTCAGCATTGACGTGATCCCGACAGGTTCTCAGGATCCGTACGGATTGCGCCGTCAGGCAAGCGGCATCGTTTCCATTCTGATCGACCGCAACTGGGGCATCTCTTTTAAAGAACTGCTGTCATTGACAGAAACGGAAAAAGAAAATGAGCTTCTTGATTTCTTTACACAGCGTCTGAAATACGTCTTAAACGCTGAAGACATCCGACATGACGTGATTGAAGCCGTTCTGGACAGCACGGAGCTTGAACCTTATGCAGCTGTTTCTAAAGCAAAAGTGCTTGAGAAACACCTCGGCACACCTGGATTGAAAGAAACGGCTGAATCACTGGGACGGGTCATCTCCATCAGTAAAAAAGGCGAGAGCCGTGATATCAAGCCGGATCTGTTTGAAAATGAACAGGAGAAAAAGCTGTTTGACGCTTATCAAAAAACAAAAGACAGCGTCGCGGAAAGCTTTGCCTCTAAAAACTATGTACAGGCGCTGGCCGCGCTCAGCGGATTAAAGGAGCCGATCGAAGATTACTTTAATCACACGATGGTCAATGCGGACAATGAAGCATTAAAAACCAACCGTTTAGCGCAAATGACTGCACTTGCAGATGTGATCAAGTCTTTTGCTAATATGAATCATCTTATTGTAAAATAAAGAAAAAGACGGTTGCTGTGTGATCGGCAATCGTCTTTTCCCCTTTTACATAAACATCACAGAATGAAAAACATAGATAATGAAACCCTTCCATAAAGGTGGTGAGTACGATCGAATTAAATAAACGGCAAGAACAAATTTTACAAATTGTAAAGGAAAACGGCCCGATTACCGGAGAGCATATTGCAGAACAGCTCAATTTAACAAGAGCCACGCTGCGGCCGGACTTGGCCATACTCACCATGTCAGGCTTCTTAGAGGCCCGTCCCCGGGTCGGTTATTTTTATACCGGAAAAACGGGAAATCAGCTGCTTGCGGATAAACTGAAAAAGCTGCAAGTGAAAGATTTTCAATCGATCCCTGTTGTCATCAATGAAAACGTCTCGGTATACGATGCCATCTGCACCATGTTTTTAGAAGATGTCGGCACGTTATTTGTCGTAGATCGTGATGCTGTCTTAGTCGGTGTGCTGTCACGCAAAGATTTGCTGCGGGCGAGCATCGGCCAGCAGGAACTTGCCTCAATACCGGTTCATATTATTATGACCAGAATGCCGAATATCGCCGTCTGCCGGCGTGACGATTATGTGATGGACATCGCCAAATATTTGATTGAGAAACAGATCGATGCCCTGCCCGTTATTAAAGATACGGATAAAGGCTTTGAGGTCATCGGCCGCTTTACCAAAACGAATATGACCAAGATACTTGTCAGTTTATCAGAGAATGAAATCATATAAGCTTGAAAACTAACGGGGGGATAACATGGACAATCGCATCATTTATGTAGTATCAGACTCAGTCGGAGAAACCGCCGAACTCGTTGTAAAAGCCTCGCTCAGCCAGTTTAATGGCTCAGCCGATGATACGCATATCAGAAGAATACCTTATGTGGAAGATATCGGCACCATTAATGAAGTCGTGTCTCTCGCCAAAGCGGACGGCGGCATTATCTGTTTTACGCTCGTTGTTCCTGAAATGCGCAAATACTTAGTTGAACAAGCGGAAAAAGCGAATGTGATGTACTACGATATTATCGGTCCGCTCATCGACAAAATGGAAACAGCCTACGGTCTGACGGCGAAATATGAACCGGGCCGCGTCCGCCAGCTTGATGAAGATTATTTCAAAAAGGTCGAGGCGATCGAGTTTGCCGTTAAATATGACGACGGCAGGGACCCAAGAGGCATTTTAAAAGCCGATATCATCCTGCTTGGCGTATCAAGAACGTCTAAAACCCCATTATCTCAATATCTTGCCCATAAGCGCCTGAAAGTGGCCAACGTGCCGATTGTACCTGAAGTCGATCCGCCGGAAGAACTGTTCAGCGTTGATCCGAAAAAATGCATCGGGTTAAAAATCAGCCCTGATAAACTGAACCATATTCGAAAAGAACGGTTAAAATCTCTCGGCTTAAATGACAAAGCCATTTACGCTAACATCAACAGAATTAAAGAAGAGCTGGAGTATTTTGAGAAAATCGTGGATCGGATCGGCTGCCAAGTCGTTGACGTTTCGAACAAAGCGGTCGAGGAAACAGCGAACATCATTCATCATCTGAAAACAAAGGGCCGATAACTCAGGACGCTTTATCCTGGGTTTTTGGGTATGCAAATAGGGAATAAACAAAAAGGATGGCATCTTCGCGAAGTTTGTATTATAATAAAAAATTGTGATAAAATGTTTATTTTTAGGTTTAAGCTTAGTGTGATACGAATAAACTATTACGGGTAAGATGTCAAGAATAACTCCCGGAAATTTTTCGACAAAGACTCAAAATAGATCCGCAGTCATGGAGCATATGCGATTTCGCTTGTTTTTATGCAGGAGATTGATGGAGGGATGGAGAATTAGTCTTCTAAATGAAAAAGAAAAGACGATTTTTGTCGATGCAGACGCATGCCCCGTAAAAGAGGAAATCTTGCTCATTGCATCGCAATTCAGCGTTCGTGTTATTTTCGTCGCATCATTTGAACACTACCAGCTTTCCAGAAGCAAAGACGAGAACTGGATATACGTTGATCCTCATAAAGAAGCGGCAGATTTATACATCGCAAACCATGTGAGATCGGGAGACGTCGTAGTCACGCAGGATATCGGTTTAGCATCTCTTCTGCTGAACAGAAATATCGCCGTCTTATCGGAAAGGGGCCGTTCTTATACTGAAGACACGATTGACTTCGCTCTGATGAGCCGTCATATGTCGGGCAAAATGAGAAGAAGCGGCATCTATTCCAAAGGACCTAAAAAATTAAATAAAGAAGATCGGAATCGATTTGTTACCCTGCTTAAAAAAATCCTGTCGAATGATGAAGGGATTTCAAATCAAAACATCGAATAATGTACGACGGAGTGTTATAAGATGGGAAACCGCATACCAGATGAAGTAGTTAATCAGGTGCAGCAGTCAGCAGACATTGTTGAAGTCATAGGTGATTATGTCCAATTGAAAAAGCAAGGCCGCAACTACTTTGGGCTCTGTCCGTTTCACGGTGAAAACACGCCCTCGTTTTCCGTCTCCAGTGATAAGCAGATCTTTCATTGCTTCGGATGCGGAGCGGGCGGGAACGTTTTCTCGTTCTTACGGCAGATGGAAGGCTATTCATTTACGGAAGCTGTTTCTCACCTTGCTGATAAATATCAGATTGATTTCCCTGATGATATAACGATTCACTCTGCATCCAGGCCGGAATCTTCCGGAGACCAGAAGATGGCGGAAGCTCACGAGCTTCTGAAGAAATTTTACCATCATTTGCTAATGAATACAAAGGAAGGCCAGGAAGCGTTAGATTACCTTTTATCAAGGGGTTTTACGAAAGAGCTCATAGATGAGTTTGAAATCGGCTACGCGCTGGATTCCTGGGATTTCATGACGAAATTCTTGAAAAAGCGCGGTTTTGAGGAAGAACTGATGGAGAAAGCGGGTCTGCTGATCAGAAGGGAAGATGGCAGCGGATATTTTGACCGTTTCAGAAACAGAATCATGTTTCCCATTCATGATCATCACGGAGCCGTGGCGGCTTTTTCAGGAAGGGCGCTCGGAAGCCAGCAGCCGAAATATATGAACAGTCCGGAAACGCCGCTGTTTCATAAATCTAAGCTGCTGTACAACTTCCATAAGGCCCGCCTGCCGATCAGGAAAGAGGAGAGAGCCGTTCTGTTTGAAGGCTTTGCGGATGTCATTTCCGCCGTCAGCTCAGGCGTAAAAGAAAGTATCGCCACAATGGGGACGTCGCTCACCGAAGAGCATGTGAAAATCCTGAGAAGAAATGTTCAGGAGGTCATTCTCTGCTACGATTCGGATAAAGCCGGGTACGAAGCTACGCTGAAAGCGGCCGACCTGCTTCAGAAAGCTGATTGTAAGGTAAGAGTAAGCATGATGCCTGACGGTCTTGATCCTGATGACTATGTCAGAACCCGGGGCGGAGAAAAGTTCAAGACAGATATCATTGATGCAAGCGTTACGGTCATGGCTTTTAAAATGCAATATTTCCGCAAAGGGAAAAACTTATCTGACGAAGGAGACCGGCTCGCTTACATGAAAGAAGTGCTGAAAGAAATCAGCGCTCTTTCAGGGTCGCTTGAGCAGGAAATGTATGTGAAGCAGCTCGCCTCCGAATTTTCTCTTTCGGTAGAATCTTTGACTGAACAGCTTTCCATCTATGCCGCCCAAAACGCCCCTGGCGGCAAAAACGCCGAACCGCAGCCAAGACGGGCCCGGGTGACGACAAAAGCGAAACGGCGCCGTCTCCGTCCCGCCTATGAGAATGCGGAAAGACTTCTTCTCGCTCATATGCTGAGAGACCGAAACGTCATAAAGAAAGTGATTGAGCGTGTCGGCTTTGAATTTAACATTGACGGACATCGTGCGCTGGCAGCATATCTGTACGCTGTTTATGAAGAGGGCGCTGAAATGACGCCGCAGCATCTTATGGCGAGAATGCAGGATGATGAAATCAGCCAGCTGCTTTCAGATATAGGGATGCTCCAAATAAACGAGGAGCTCTCAGAGGCCGAGTTATCCGATTACGTAAAAAAAGTGTTGGATCACCGAAAATGGTCAATGATAAAGGAAAAAGAAGCAGAACGAGCGGATGCAGAGAGGCAGAAAGACTTTGTGAAAGCTGCGTCTCTGGCTCAAGAAATTGTCGCATTGAACCGATCATTAAAATAACATCAAAAAAGAGGCTTGCGTTCTCTTGGCAATGATTCCTTGCGGAGGAGCAAATAGATCGCTTAACCTCATCATGAATTGTCACTTATTATCCGCTGCCCTGCATGCTGAAAAAGAGAGAAGGCTCCCGGGACGGATAAGAAACATACCGCTTTTAGAATTCGTTGCAAGCTTTGGAAGGAGGGATCCATAATGGCTGATAAACAAACCCACGAGACAGAAACAGAACTTACACTGGATCAGGTAAAAGACCAGCTTACTGAAACCGGAAAAAAACGTGGCGTTTTAACATATGAAGAAATTGCTGAACGCATGTCCAGCTTTGAAATTGAATCAGACCAAATGGATGAGTATTATGAATTTTTAGGAGAACAAGGTGTTGAATTAATTAGTGAGAATGAAGAAACGGAAGATCCTAATATTCAACAGCTTGCCAAAGCCGAAGAAGAATTTGACCTTAATGACCTCAGCGTACCGCCTGGCGTAAAGATCAATGATCCAGTCCGCATGTACCTTAAGGAAATCGGACGGGTAAATCTTCTTTCTGCTAAAGAAGAAATCACCTATGCTCAAAAAATTGAAGAAGGTGACGAAGAATCTAAACGCAGATTGGCTGAAGCAAACCTTCGTTTAGTTGTCAGCATTGCTAAACGGTATGTCGGCCGCGGCATGCTTTTCTTAGACTTGATTCAAGAAGGAAACATGGGTCTCATGAAAGCCGTCGAAAAGTTTGACTACCGTAAAGGATATAAATTCAGTACGTATGCGACTTGGTGGATCAGACAGGCGATTACACGCGCCATCGCTGACCAGGCGAGAACGATCCGTATCCCGGTTCACATGGTGGAAACGATCAACAAATTAATCCGTGTGCAGCGTCAGCTTCTTCAGGATCTGGGCAGAGAGCCGTCACCGGAAGAGATTGCTGAAGACATGGATCTTACGCCTGAAAAAGTTCGTGAAATATTAAAAATTGCCCAAGAGCCTGTTTCTTTAGAAACGCCGATCGGTGAAGAAGACGATTCACATCTCGGTGATTTCATTGAAGACCAGGAAGCGACGTCTCCGTCGGATCATGCGGCATATGAGCTTTTGAAAGAACAGCTGGAAGATGTGCTGGATACGTTGACGGATCGTGAAGAAAATGTGCTGCGTCTCCGTTTCGGTCTGGATGACGGACGAACAAGAACGCTTGAAGAAGTCGGCAAAGTGTTTGGAGTAACGAGAGAGCGTATTCGCCAAATAGAAGCAAAAGCGCTTCGTAAATTGAGACATCCCAGCAGAAGCAAACGTCTGAAGGATTTTCTCGAATAGAATGGAACGGGTCTGTTGATCCGTTCTTTTTTACGTATAAGATATATGGATAATATACCTTTATTTTACTGGATAAGCATGTGTTTTGCAAATGGGTTCGGAAAAAATGCGGCATGTCCTGAATAGAGGGAAAGCGGGATAAGTTAATTTATATTCCTTATTGTAAGCGTATACAATTCATTATACAATAGAATAAAGACAATTTTGGGTAAACAAAACAGTTATTTTTGTTTATGTATAAATTGTGAAATCAATGAATTTGCTTAATGAGACCATTTACATTTTGTAAAAATAAGTTAGAATTAGAAGTGTTTACATAGGGGGAGAATGAAAAAGGGGGATGGAGATATGAAGTGGAATCCGCTGATTCCTTTTTTGCTCATCGCAGTTCTGGGAATAGGGCTGACTTTCTTTCTGTCAGTAAAAGGGAATGGAGATGCGCATCAGATCGCAAGCGGCGGTGAAAGCAAAAATGCCGAAAAGGAAACTGCAAACGCTTCACCTGAAGAGATTTATAAAGCGAACTGCATCACCTGTCACGGGGAAAACTATGAAGGTGTCTCAGGTCCGAGCTTAAAAGGCGTCGGCAAAAGAAAAGATGTCGCTGCGATTAAAACGAGAATTGAAAAAGGCGGCAACGGGATGCCAGCCGGCCTTGTCCCGGCCGAAAAGCTGGATGACATGGCAAAATGGGTTTCTGAGATTAAATAACGCTTTACCTGTCCCTATATAAAAGACATATGAAAAACTCTATCCGCCGCTTGGATTCCGGGCGGTTTTTTTATATGATAGTAAAGGAAAAAGAACCTGAGAAAAGTTGTGATATTGTGAATGAAATGAAGTTATCTAAAAGATTGCAGTCTGTAGCGGAATATATCCCTCCGGGTGCCCTGGTGGCTGATATCGGGTCAGACCATGCGTATCTCCCCTGCTATGCCGTTTTGAATCATCTGGCAAGCCGCGCAATCGCCGGTGAAATTACAGACGGGCCGTTTCTATCCGCCAAACAGCAGGTGGAAAAACTGGACTTAAGCGCTCTTATCTCCGTAAGGAAAGGTGACGGGCTGAGCGTCCTTGAAAAGGGGGAAGCGGACGCCATTACAATCGCCGGCATGGGCGGAGCGCTGATCGCTCATATTTTGGAGTCCGGAAAAACAAAACTGACGGGGCGTGAACGGCTGATTCTGCAGCCGAATATTCATGCCGTTCATATAAGAGAGTGGCTTTATCAGGAAGGCTATGAACTGATTGACGAAGTGATTCTCGAAGAAGACGGAAAGTGTTATGAAATACTCGTCGCGGAAACCGGCGACCGTGATGCGCCGTACCGGGACACCACGATGGCTGCCGGAATGCTTGCCGGTCCGTTTTTGTTAAAAGAAAAGAGTGAAGTGTTTCTTCGGAAATGGACCCAGGAACTTAAGCATACTGAACAAATTTATGAACAGATTAGCCGCAGCGCAAAGAATGAAAACCAGGAAAAATTAGTTGAACTGAAAGAGCGGATCTTACTGCTGAAGGAGGTAATCGGACATGCCTAAACATGTGAACGGACAGGAAATCATCCAGCTGTTTGAACAATTTTCACCGAAGGCTTTTGCGGTGGAAGGAGACAAAATCGGCCTGCAGATCGGCACATTGAATAAGCCGGTGAAAAACGTCATGGTCACGCTGGATGTTTTGGAACAGACGGTGGATGAAGCCATTGAAAAAAAGGTTGACTTAATTATCGCTCACCATCCGCCGATTTTTCGGCCGCTTAAACAGATCACCACTGATCAGCCTGGCGGAAGACTGATTGAGAAATGTATAAAGCATGATATTGCCGTATATGCGGCTCATACGAATCTTGATGTGGCGGACGGCGGTGTTAACGATCTGCTTGCGGAAGCTCTCGGCCTGACAGACACAGAGGTGCTCGTTCCGACATATTCGGACCCGCTGAAAAAGCTTGCCGTGTATGTGCCGAAAGACTATGAAGAAGCTGTAAGAACCGCACTCGGCAATGCCGGAGCGGGACATATCGGCAATTACAGCCATTGCGCATTCTCTTCTGAGGGAATCGGCAGCTTTAAACCGCTGGAGGGGGCAGACCCGTTTATCGGACAGACGGGAGAGCTGGAACTCGTCCATGAAGTGAGACTTGAGACCGTTTATCCGGCCAGTATGGAGAAAACCATCATAAAAGCGCTGAAAAAAAGCCATCCGTATGAAGAGGTGGCGTATGATATTTATCCGGTGGAGCAGTCCCCGCTTGAAAAAGGACTCGGCCGCATTGGAAAACTTCAGCAAGACATGACGCTTGAAGAGTTTGCGCTGTTTGTGAAAGAAAAATTTGACGTTAACGGAGTCCGGATGGTCGGAGAGCGAACCAGCAAGGTGAAAAAAGTCGCAGTGCTTGGCGGTGACGGAAATAAATATATTTACCAGGCTAAGAGGAAGGGTGCAGATGTTTACGTGACAGGCGACCTTTATTTCCATGTAGCGCATGATGCGATGATGATGGGGTTAAACGTCGTGGACCCGGGGCATTATGCTGAAAAGATCATGAGAAAAGGCACGGCTGAGAAGCTTACGGCAATGGCCGGGGAGAAAAATTACGACGTGCGTATTTTCGCTTCCGAAACAGACACAAATCCATTTACCTTCCTATAAAAAAACTGAGGCCCGGGGCCTCAGTTTTTTATTTTTACTTTCGGAAGGATTTTTTTGAGCGGCACATTGTGCTCAAGCTGCCATGTGGATTCATCGTTATGGTCAAACTGCTCTAAAAACCGGATGACTTCCTTTGTAATCGGTGTCGGTGTTGAAGCGCCCGCGGTAACGGCGACGGTATTGACGTCTTTGAGCCATTCGAGCTTCAGTTCACTGATGTCTCCGATGCGGTAGGCTTTTGTTCCGGCGATTTCTTCTGACACTTGAGCCAGCCTGTTGGAGTTATTGCTTTTCGGATCGCCGACAACAATGGTTAAGTCCGCTTTTTTTGCCTGCTCTGAGACAGCTTCTTGACGAACCTGTGTAGCCAGGCAGATTTCCTGATGATATTCAACGTGCGGGTACTTTTCTTGGACTGATTCCATAATATCATGGACGTCCCACTGGGACATGGTCGTTTGGTTTGTAACGATTAATTTCTCAGCCTGAATATCGAGGTTTCTCACGTCTTCCTCTGTTTCAACGAGATGAACGATTTCAGGGGCGACGCCGACGGCTCCTTCTGGTTCGGGGTGGCCTTTTTTGCCGATATAAATGACGTGGTAGCCTTCTGCTTTTACTTTTCGGATTAAGTCATGTGTTTTCGTGACGTCCGGGCATGTGGCGTCAATCGCAACAAGCCCTTTTTCCTCAGCGGCTTTTCTTACTTCCGGAGATACTCCGTGTGCGGTGAAAATAACGGTTCCTTTTTCCACCTGCTTTAAAATCTCCAGACGGTTAGTGCCGTCAAGCGTGTAAATTCCGTCTTCTTCAAACGCATCTGTGACATGCTTATTATGAACGATCATTCCGAGTATATATATAGGTCTTGGCAAATTTTTATCGAGTGCCGCGTTTTTGGCTATGACCATGGCATCAACAACGCCGTAACAATAGCCGCGCGGCGAGATTTTGATAACGTCCAATTAGATGTCCTCCTATCAAAAGTGAGTGTAGAGGCAATATAAAAAGCCGTAGTTAAACGGCTCAAATCTTGCATTCTTCTGATCTCATTATAGCTAATCTTTCGTGAGATATCAAAGAATGTTAAATATATAATTTCGGCTTTGATCTGCCCGATGTTCTTTTTGGACGCGGCTGTTCCGCTGATGCTGCTTCAGTTTCGTCTTTTTCTTGTGAAGCGGATGCTTTTTCAGATGTCTTCTTTGATGTTTTAGATGAGGCGTCTGATTTGTTTTCACCTTCAGTTTCGTCGGTTTTTTCATCTTCATCCTTTTTGTCCTGTTCGGCTGTTTCTTTTGTCTCGCCGGATTCACTATCTTCATTCTCATCATCGCTGCTGCTTAATTGACTGTAAAGCTTCATCATGGCTGGCAGATTCCGCACTAAAGGGCCGTACTGCTGGATCATCGGCGTAACCTGCTGCGCCACGCCGAGCACCTTCTGAACATTGCCGAGCATGCTCGACAGGGATGCCGGACTTGCCAGACTCTGAATTCCCTGCAATCCCTGCAGGCCTGCGCCTGCTCCTCCGCTGGCCGCTGCCGGTGCGGACCCGGCAGCGCTTCCTCCTGATCCGGGTAAAAAACGGGAAAGCATTCCTTTTAAGCCTCCTCCGCCTGTGCCTGCGTTTCTCAAACCTGCTCCGGCCATCTGCTGCTGAGGGAAAAACTGCCGGCCCTGCTGCATCATCTGCCGGCCCAGCAATGACGGTCTGCCTCTCATCATCATCCGCGGGTTCATCAACGGCCGGCCCTGCTGCGCCATATTTCTCATCGGCTGCTGTGGAAACATACTTGTACCTCCTTTCTGTCTCTCTGCTATTACAATATGCATCGGAGGGGGCATTTGCTTTTCTGTCCAGAAAACAGGATTCCCCCAAGACATGGTGTTTTTAAGTAAAATCGGTTATAATGTGATGATGGACACAGAATGTGCCGCTTTAAGGAGCTGGGAAAAATGAAAGAAACTAAATTTGATGGATACAACTTAAAACCGTTTATTATAGATGCAGTTCACCGCCTTGGTTTTTATGAACCGACAGATATTCAAAAGCGGCTGATACCTGCTGTATTGAAAAACGAAAGCGTGATCGGGCAGTCCCAGACGGGGACGGGAAAAACCCACGCCTATTTATTGCCTATTCTGAATCGGATTGATTCGGATTCTGATACGGTGCAGGCTGTTATCACGGCGCCGACGAGAGAGCTTGCCAATCAGATTTATCAGGAAGCGCTCAAAATCACACAGGGTGCCGAGGACGGGCCGATCCGGACAAAATGCTTTATCGGCGGAACGGACAAGCAAAAATCAATTGATAAGCTGAAAACACAGCCACATCTCGTCGTCGGAACGCCGGGCCGGATTGCGGATCTGATTAAAGCGCAGGCATTGAACGTCTATAAAGCGCAGTCTCTCGTCATTGACGAAGCTGATCTGATGCTTGATATGGGCTTTTTAGAAGACGTTGATTACATCGGATCCCGTATGCCGGAACAACTGCAGATGCTTGTTTTCTCAGCTACGATTCCGGAAAAGCTGAAGCCGTTTTTGAAAAAGTATATGGAAAATCCGAAATACGCTCATGTTGAGCCGAAAAGGATCACAGCCGAAAAGATTGAACATGTTTTGGTTCCTTCTAAACAGCGTGATAAAGACAAACTGCTTTTTGATATGATGTCGAATCTGAATCCTTATCTGGGCATCGTGTTTGCCAATACGAAAAACACGGCTGACCATATTGCGAAATACCTGACCGAAAAAGGCATGAGAGTCGGCCTTCTGCACGGGGGATTAACACCGCGTGAACGCAAAAAGGTAATGAAGCAGATTAATGATCTGGAATTCACTTATGTCATTGCGACAGATCTTGCGGCAAGAGGAATTGACATTAAAGGCGTAAGCCATGTCATCAACTACGAGCTTCCGGACGATCTGGATTTTTATGTTCACCGCGTCGGAAGAACCGCACGCGCCGGTTCATCAGGCCAAGCACTGACTATATACGAGCTTTCTGACGAAGATGCGCTCGCAAAACTCGAAAAGATGGGCATTGTGTTTGACTATGCGGAGCTTGTAAACGGGGAATGGAAGAAAGGCGATGACCGCCACCGCCGTAAAAATCGAAAAAAGACGGCAAATGAGGCTGACCAAATGGCGAAACGCCTTGTGAAAAAGCCGAAAAAAGTAAAGCCGGGCTATAAAAAGAAAATGAGCTACGAAATGGAAAAAATCAGAAAGAAACAGAGAAGAAACCAATCTAACAGAGGAAAGTAGGGGGAATCGGGTTGCTGAAAATAGGTTCACACGTCTCAATGAGCGGAAAACATATGCTCCTTGCCGCAAGCAAGGAAGCCGTTTCATACGGGGCGAACACATTTATGATATATACGGGCGCTCCCCAAAATACGCGCCGCAAAAAAATTGAAGACTTGAATATTGAAGCGGGCCGCGCCCATATGAAGGAAAACGGCATCGGTGACATTGTCGTGCATGCGCCGTACATCATTAACATCGGAAATACGACAAACCCGGCAACATTTGAGCTGGGCGTTGATTTTCTGCGTTCTGAAATTGAAAGAACGGCAGCGATCGGCGCGAAACAGATCGTGCTTCATCCAGGAGCGCATGTCGGAGCCGGTGCTGAAACGGGCATCAAAAAGATCATTGAAGGATTAAACGAAGTGATTGATCCGGGCCAAAGCGTCCAGATTGCGCTGGAGACAATGGCGGGCAAGGGGTCAGAATGCGGAAGAAGTTTTGAAGAGCTTGCCGAGATCATTGCGGGCGTCACACATAATGAACATCTTTCCGTCTGCTTTGACACTTGTCACACCCATGATGCAGGATATGATGTTGCCAATGATTTTGACGGCGTTCTTAATGAGTTTGATAAAATCGTCGGCATCGACCGGATAAAAGTCCTTCATGTGAATGACAGCAAAAATATCAGGGGAGCCCGTAAAGACCGTCATGAAAACATCGGGTTCGGAGAGATCGGTTTTGACGCTCTGCAGTACATTGTTCATCACGAGCAGCTTGCCGATATTCCGAAAATCCTCGAAACACCTTATGTTGGCGAAGACAAGAAAAATAAGAAGCCGCCGTACCGTTTTGAAATTGAAATGCTGAAAGAAAAGCAGTTTGACAAGGAGCTTCTTGAAAAAATATCAGCTCAATAAAAAAGGAGGGGGAATTGCCCCTCCTTTTTTACCCTGAGAATTGATTGAAAAGTTCGTCAACTTTCCGAGCCGTTTCTTTTGAGGTAATCGTTTCCACTTTTTTCAGCAGGCGAAGCCGCTCCTGTTCATCAAAAATATTGATGTTTTTTCCGTGCATCAGAGCCGCTACCTCAGCCGCTTGACTTCTCGTAATGCTGATTCCGTATTGCTTTGAATATTTCAGCAGGTCGTCCGCAGTGGCTTGATTGAGCCGCTGCAAAATGATTCTTTGTATTAAAATCATCGATACTTTCACCTCTTTAGACATAATGTATTGAGCAAATTATTAAAATGTTACAGCTTTTAATGGTAAAATGAAGTTGCTTACTGTTTAAAATAGTTATTACAGGAAAGGAGATTTTATGACCCCAAATAAACAGCACAAAAAAGAATCATTTTTACACTTTATCTTCAGGGTCATCATGATTCTGATCGGGGCGGGTTCAGCCGCCGTAAGTATTGAATTGTTTCTGGTCCCTAATAATTTTATCGACGGAGGCATTATCGGTGTTTCATTAATTTTAGACCACCTCTTTATGTCCAATCCCCTCCTCAATTTCGCCTTATTCGTTGTGTTACTCAACATTCCATTTATGATTTTCGGATATAAATATATCGGAAAAACATTTCTCATCTCTACGGTTATCGGAATCGTCGGTTTAGCGCTGATTGAATCCTCCTTGCACCATGTGGAGGCCTTTACGACCCAGCCTATTTTGGCGACGGTATTCGGCGGGCTTTTGCTCGGTTTCGGGGTAGGCCTTGTCATCCGAAACGGAGGCTCGATGGACGGTACTGAAATACTCGGTATCCTTCTCACAAAAAAGCTGCCCTTTTCAGTCGGAGAATTCGTTATGCTCATCAATGTGTTTATTTTTATTTGGGCCGGTTTTGTGTTCGGTCCGGAGCAGGCGATGTATTCTTTCATGACTTATTATATTGCCATGAAAACGATTGACGCCGTCATCCAGGGTCTCGATGAAACAAAAGCGGTCATTATTGTGGCAGACCAGTATGCGGAAATTTCAGACGCGATCTTGCACCGGCTTGGAAGGGGAACCACCAAGCTTCAGGGAAAAGGCGGATATACGGATGAAACCAAAGAAGTCATTTACGCGGTCGTGACAAGGCTTGAAGTGACAAAGTTGAAATCCATTGTGTTTGAAATTGATAAAAACGCATTTATTACGATCATGAATACCCATGAAACGAGGGGCGGTAAGTTCAAAACCGCGATTCATTAGGCTTTCGTTTACTTTTCGTCATTTTATAGGTATAATTTTATACAGCATAAGAAAATGGCCTGCTGTTCAGTCAGCTGCCATTTTCTTTTTGGAGCGATACCGTGTTGTAAAGGGGAGGTCCTCATGAACGTCCAAGAAGCGTTGAACCTGCTGAAAGAAAAAGGGTATAAATATACGAGTAAGCGGGAAGACATGCTGCAGCTTTTTGCTGATTCTGATAAATATCTGACGGCCAAAAACGTGCTTGCCGCATTAAACGACGACTATCCGGGTTTGAGCTTTGATACCATATACCGAAATCTTTCGTTATATGAAGAACTCGGTATTTTAGAAACGACGGAGCTGTCCGGGGAAAAACTGTTCCGATTTACATGCTCTTATACCCATCACCACCACCATTTTATCTGTTTAACCTGCGGGAAGACGAAGGAAATTGAGTCCTGTCCGATGGATAAGCTTCACGATGATTTGGAAGGGTATGAAATCAGCGGTCATAAATTTGAAATTTACGGCACCTGTCCGGCGTGCCGATAAAAAACCTCCTGTATAAGCAGGAGGTTTTTTCAGCTTCTGACATGCTGAAGACTGTGTTTGTTTTTATTGATCCAGGCGACGGCTTCAAGCCAATTCTGCACCCTGATAATATTGGAATCGGTGGGGAGCTGGTTATAAGGGGAATCAAAAAGGATAACCGGAATGCCTGCTTCTTTTGCGATCATTGTCGCGTTGCCGTGGTGATCTTCGAAAAACAGGTCAATGCCGTGTTTTTTGACGGCCTCCACTTTGTGATGACTCCCGACAAGCTCAATGTGATCGTAATGAACGTCCCGGTTTGCAAACCAGTCCAGCGTGACATCTTCTAAGTGGCTGCGTCTTGCCGTAATGTAAATGAGACGATGCTCTTCTTTCAGTCCGTCCAGCGCCTGCTTCGCAAATTCCGCGAGCTGCGCTTCTTTATATATGGCTGCTTCATGAACATTCATCCATTCCCAAAACTCCTCAGCTGTAATGTTCAAAAGCTTGGTCAGATCATAATCAGTCATATCATCCAAGGTAATGGAAAGATGAAATGAGCGGTTTAAATAAGGGACAAATGTATCCTGTGCCGTAACCGTGCCGTCAATATCTATACCTAACCGTAACATGTCCACACTCCTATATTTTCATCCCTTCAAGTGTAACATAAACAATTGACAATACCAGCAAAGTTTAGCAAACATGATTCCGTAAAAAACGCGGAAACTAAAAAAGCTCCTTTCATAAAAGAAAAAGGGGGAATTGAAGGTGGCATACGATTACGAAAATCGAAAAGGCAACGACTACTATGTGGATCATGGATCGGAAGGAACGGATATCACGCGTGATGTTTATTCAGAAGAGACAGCGGCCGAAATTTCAGAGCCATATCGTGCTTCTGACCGAGCAGCAGACCGCGATGATAACCGGGACGGAGTAAGCGAAGGCCGGGGTATAGGGTATGCAGCATTGGCTATTTCTATCATCTCCCTGTTCGTGCTCCCAGTTTTATTAGGGGCATGCGGCATTATCGTCGGCTATATCGCCAGAAGAAGAGGAGCGGGCGCTCTAGGCGGCTGGGCGATGGGAATCGGTATTGTTTCCCTTGTGCTGGGCATCTTCATTACACCGTTTTTCTAACACGCAAAAAAAAGCTTGGCGGATTATCCGTCAAGCTTTTTGTGTTTCTTGTTCTGCTTTTGCTTTTTCTGCTTCAAGCTTTGCGTAGTGTTCTTCTGCCAGCTTGTCGATTTCTTTTTTCAGCTCTTCGACCATTGTTTCTTCAGGGACTTTGCGGACGATTTGGCCTTTGCGGAAAAGAAGTCCTTCGCCGCGGGCGCCGGCAATACCGATATCGGCTTCTCTTGCTTCGCCCGGTCCGTTAACGGCGCACCCGAGAACGGCTACTTTAATCGGCGCTTTGACTTTAGAAATGTATTCTTCGACTTCATTTGCGATGCTGATGAGATCAATTTCGATCCGTCCGCATGTCGGGCAAGAAATAAGCGTAGCCGCGTTTGAAGCGAGACCGAATGATTTCAGCAGCTCTCTGGCTACTTTTACTTCCTCAACAGGGTCGGCGCTCAGGGAGATCCGGAGCGTGTTTCCGATTCCTTTGCTTAATATCGCTCCGAGTCCAGCCGCGCTTTTTACCGTTCCTGCAAACAGCGTGCCTGATTCTGTAATCCCAAGGTGGAGCGGATAATCAAATGCTTTTGACGCTTTTTCATATGCTTCTATGGCGAGATTGACGTCAGACGCTTTCATGCTGACGATGATGTCATGAAAATCAAGGTCTTCCAGGATTTTTATATGATGAAGCGCACTCTCAACCATGCCGTCAGCAGTCGGATAGCCGTACTTTTCAAGAATTCGTTTTTCCAATGATCCCGCGTTTACGCCGATCCGGATCGGAATTCCTTTTTCTTTAGCCGCTTTTACGACCGCTTCCACTTTTTCACGGCGGCCGATATTACCGGGGTTGATTCTGATTTTGTCGGCGCCGCCCTCAATTGCTTTTAATGCGAGCTTGTAATCAAAATGAATATCGACAACGAGAGGGATGGAAATTCGTTTTTTGATGTCGGCAATTGCGTTCGCCGCGCGTTCGTCAGGGCATGCCACCCGGACAATTTGGCAGCCGGCTTCGGCTAAACGGTTGATTTCCGCCACTGTTGCTTCTACGTCGTGTGTTTTGGTCGTCGTCATACTTTGGATGACGACTTCGTTATTTCCGCCTATTGTTAAAGGTCCCACTTTGACGGGACGCGTTTTTGTACGATGTGTGATTTCACTCACTTGTCAATCGCTCCTTAATTGTAGTTACCGCTTCTGCAGGCTGAGCCTTTTACATGTCAGGCAACTTCTATTTACATATTATATTGTAACAGTGTATTTGCCGAACTGACAAGAAATTAACGTTTAATTACGGTAGACGGGGAATTTATAAGCGGTGCCCGCCTGAATGGCGTTTGCTTTCACATTCGGATTCAGCGCTTCAAAATCTTGTACAATATCATCCGGCGCTTTATGTGCGCCGACGATCGACATTACCGTATCACCTTTTTTGACCGTAACCGTTCTGTATGATGTTTCCTGATTTGCAGGCTGAGCCGCCGCAGCGTATGCAGGAAGGCCTTGAGAAGGGATCGTGCCGATTTTAAGATCATAAAAGATAATAAATATCACAAATAAACTGCCGAATACAAAAGTAAGCCGCTTCATTCCAACCGCCTCCCGCATACATGTTTACTTCATTGTATGCTTGTCCCATTTTGTTCATGACAAAAAAGAAGACCGCCGGGGGCGGTCTTTGTTACACAGCAGTCTTTCTTGGCGGTATCTCTTTTAAGACGAGGAAAAGGATGATAAAGTTTACAAACCAATTCACTAAAAATTCGCTCGGCACCGTAATGACAAGCGCGCGCATAATCGTAAAGAATATGGTGGAGAGCGTAATGGAATAAGCTGAAAGCTTCCAAAGCTGCTGATAATTCAATGTCTTTCTTTGCGCATTTTTTATAATCAGGCCGATGACGGCGAGAAATGAGACTTCAATGAATTTGCCGGCCGCCGTCATAATGAACAGCAAAACGGAAAGGACGGTGACGATCATCGTTTTATTTTGGTTTAAAGCTGATATGATTTCACTTTTAGTGATATCAGCAGGCATTAATGAATAATTCATTTCTGTCGCCTGTCCGTCTACTGCAAGCACCATTTTATTCTTCAAAATGCCGATCGCGTTTTGTTTCGCCGCTATTTGTTTAGCGCCGTACGCATCAGTGGGATCAAACACGATGACAAAACCGTTCGCTTCCGTTTCCTTAGAGGCGGAAGCTTTCGTCTGCAATTCACCGTTTGAAATTTTGAAATCAGGGAAATCTTTTTCTAACACGGTTTTGAAACCGTTCATTGAGTTTACGGTGCCGGAGCAAAGGTAATAAGCGCTCGGCAGCGTAAAAAGGACAGACAGCAAAAATACATAAAGGATCGCTTTTCCTATCCCCTGAAACCGTGTTTTTGCAATATCTGCCGGAGAGTATGTACTTTTCAATAAAGCCGTAAATATGTTCAACATCTTCACTTCCTAGCCTAAACTGGTATATGTTGCTTATTGTATCGTTCACCGGAGATGAACACAAGTGAGAGTATTTAAAGCGGCGGTAAGGAATCATACATATTAAGAAAAAGCGGAGGCGGTAATGCTCCGTAAAACAAAGGAGGGTGTTTAAGTCATGAGTGTTTTGTATTGGCTGATTATTATTGCGATCTTCGTCATTGCTTTCATCGGTCTTGTCTATCCGGTGATTCCAAGCGTTATATTTATCGTGGCCGGTTTTCTCCTCTACGGATTTCTGTTTTCCTTCAGTCCTTATTCTTACCTCTTTTGGCTCATTGAGGCGGTATTTGCGGCAGTTTTATTCGCAGCTGACTATGTGTCAAACTTACTTGGCATCAAAAGGTACGGAGGAAGCAGGGCGGCGATCTGGGGGAGCACGATCGGATTATTGATCGGGCCCTTCGTTATTCCCGTGGCAGGCATTATATTAGGCCCGTTTATCGGTGCTGTCTGCGCTGAGATATTTGTTCATCAAAAGGATATCAAGTCTGCGGCAAAAGTGGGACTGGGCTCGTTAATCGGCTTTTTAACAAGCGTCGCGGCCAAAGGAGTCATTCAGCTCTTTATGATTGGATACTTCTTATGGACGGTGCTTTAGAAGGTTTAATTTCGGCCGTGAACGGATAAAGTGTAATATGTTTGCTGGAATCGCCGGATTGTGAGCTTTTTCATTGATTACCATGCTTTCTTTTGTTACATTGAGATTAGAAAAGTTCGCTAAAAGCGGCATTTCAGTACATATATTTAAAGGAGGAAAAAATTATGGCTTACAAACTTCCAGAACTGCCTTACGCTTATGATGCTTTAGAACCGCATATCGATAAGGAAACGATGACGATTCACCACACGAAGCACCATAACACATACGTTACAAACCTGAACAAAGCGATCGAAGGATCAGCTCTTGCAGAGAAATCTGTAGAAGAGCTTGTCGCAGATTTAAACGCAGTGCCGGAGGATATCCGCACAGCTGTCCGCAACAATGGCGGCGGACATGCAAACCACTCTTTATTCTGGACTCTTTTATCTCCAAACGGCGGAGGCGAACCGACTGGTGAGCTTGCTGAAGAGATCAAAAGCACGTTCGGAAGCTTCGATCAATTTAAAGAAAAATTCGCTGCAGCGGCTGCCGGCCGTTTCGGTTCCGGCTGGGCTTGGCTTGTTGTAAACAACGGCAAACTTGAAATTACAAGCACGCCTAACCAAGATTCACCGCTTTCAGAGGGTAAAACGCCTATCCTCGGTCTTGATGTTTGGGAGCACGCTTACTACCTGAACTACCAAAACCGCCGTCCTGATTACATTTCAGCTTTCTGGAATGTTGTAAATTGGGATGAAGTTGCCCGCCTTTACAGCGAAGCAAAATAAATCGTTCTGATCAAACAAGGTCTCCCGAGGGAGGCCTTGTTTTTTTATTGACTTTGATTCCTTTTTACATATCTCAGTTTGAGTGAGACAGACTAATGTGTAGTAAAGGGGAGTCAATGATGAGCAAAATAAAAAAAATTATCGGCGACATCGAAGTAAATAAAGGTCTGCTGCTGTTATTGACGATTGGCGGCCTTTACTCATTAGGCATCGCGCTGTCAAATACATTTGTCAATGTGTATTTATGGAAACAGTCAGGGAAATTCATTGATTTGGCCATATACAATTTATCGGTCGTGACGATGCAGCCGATTACCTTTCTTCTGGCGGGCCGGCTGGCTAAAAAAATCGACAGGGTGTTTATTCTCAGGTTCGGTGTTATCTTTTTGGCGGCTTTTTATTTAAGTGTGCTCCTTGCCGGGGAAAATGCGGCTTCCCGCCTCATTTTGATCGGTGCTGTGCTCGGAGTGGGATACGGTTTTTACTGGCTGGCCTTTAATGTGCTGACTTTCGAAATTACGGAACCTGAAACGAGAGATTTTTTTAACGGATTTTTAGGCATTTTATCTTCGTCGGCAGGGATGATCGGCCCGATTGTGGCCGGGTTTGTCATCTCAAGACTTCAAAACAATACGGGTTATACAGTCATTTTCAGCCTGTCGCTCGGCTTATTTGCCCTTGCCGTGGTCATGAGCTTTTTTCTGAAGCGGAGGGAGTCGAAAGGCCGGTTTATGCTGAAAAAAGTTTATGATGAGCGTCACACGAATCTGAATTGGCGCCGGATTACAAACGCGCACTTTTTTCAAGGCTTGAGAGAAGGGATTTTTGTTTTTTTAATCAGCGTATTTGTGTTCATTGCGACAAACAGTGAGCTGGCGCTCGGGACATTCGGTCTCGTCAATTCCGCTGTTTCTTTTTTTGCTTACTATTTTGCATCAAGGCTCATCAAAAAAAGATCGCGTAAAAAGGCGATTCTTATCGGCGGATTAATTGTGTACGGCGCCCTGTTTCTCATTATTTTTCATATGAGCTTTACGACGCTTCTTATATACGGAGTGTTTATTGCGATCGGCTATCCTGTTCTGCTCGTGCCGTATGTCTCGCTTACATATGATGTAATAGGCCGGGCGCGGCTTGCCAGAAAGGCCAGAATTGAGTACATCGTGCTCAGGGAATTGTTTTTAAATGCAGGCCGGATCGTTTCCATCCTGTGCTTTCTTTTGATCGTTACATTGCTGAAGGAAAAAGTGGGAATACCGGCGGCGCTCGTGCTGCTCGGAGCCGGTCATCCGCTGATTTATTACTTTATTAAAGACGTCAAACTGGATACGGAAACTTCTGATGAAACAGTGGAAGAGGACCGACAAAAACAGGCGGGTGAACCGAATTTTATAAAAGGAGAAAGATAAAAGGGTTATCTGTAGAAAATTATCGAAAAAACCTTTAGAATGAAAAATGGCACCTGAACAAAAGGTGTCATTTCTTTCTGTAAATAAGAAAAGGTGATGTCATGAGGAGAAATAAAAAGAAAATAGCAGTAAGCAAAGAAAAGAAAAAATCATTGCCGATCCGGCTTAATTTTTTGTTTTTGGCCGCGTTTCTTATTTTCACGTGGATTATCGTCGAGCTTGGCATCAAGCAGATCGTTCAGGGTGATGACTATAAAAACGCCGCCAATAAGCAAGAAGAGTCTGATGTCAGCACGGCTGTTCCGAGAGGGAAAATATACGACCGGAACCTTAATCCCATCGTAACGAATAAAGCATTAAATGCGATTACATATACACGTTCAGCCTCAACCACCCAGGCACAGCGTTTGAAAATCGCAAAAAAACTGTCGGGTATGATTAAGGTAAGCACCAAAAAGGTGACTGAACGCGATAAAAAAGACTATTGGATGTTAACGAGGCCTGATGAAGCGAAAAAACTGATTACGGCCAAAGAAAAGCAAAAAGCTGAAGACAAAAAACTGTCTGATGATGATTTATACCAGCTCCAGCTGAAACGCATTACGGACAAACAGCTGAATGAACTCACTTCAAAAGATATGCAGATCCTCGCGATCAAAAGGCAGATGGATTCAGGCTACTCACTGACGCCTCAATACATCAAAAATGAAGGAGTGTCAGCAAAAGAAATGGCCGTCGTCAGCGAACATTTAGATGAGCTTCCGGGGGTTGACGTGACGTCTGACTGGGAACGGTCTTATCCTTACAAAAGTCTGATCCGGACATTGCTCGGCAGTGTATCCAGTTCGAACGAAGGTCTTCCGTCCAACCTGCTGGATCACTATCTGTCACTCGGATACAGCCGGAATGACAGGGTCGGAAAAAGCTATTTAGAATATCAATATGAAAGCCTGCTGCAGGGGCAAAAAGAGAAAGTGCAGAACTTAACCGACTCATCCGGAAATGTCACGGGCAGCAAAGTGATTTCAAAAGGACAGGCAGGCAAAGACCTTGTGTTATCCATTGATATGGACCTGCAGAAGTCCGTTGAAAAAATCATTGAGAAAAATTTAAGAGCGGCCAAAGCGAGACCGAGCACGAAGCTTCTTGATCGGGCCTTTGTCGTCATGATGAACCCGAAAAACGGCGAAGTTCTGACGATGGCCGGCAAACAGATTACGAATGACCATGGAAAGTACAAAATTAATGATTACGCCCTTGGCGCAATGACGTCCTCCTATGCAATGGGATCGGCGGTCAAAGGAGCAACAGTATTGACGGGACTCCAGACGGGCGCGATTAATTTGAACACCGTTTTTCAGGATGAGCCTTTGTATTTCAAAGGTAGTAAAAACCCGAAAAAATCATGGACGAATTTAGGTCCTGTTGATATCCAAAAAGCGCTTCAGGAGTCATCAAACGTGTTCATGTTTAAAACGGCGATCGCCGTCGGTAAAGGGGAATACAAAAAAGGCCAGTCCCTGCCGCTTGATATGAAGGCATTTGATACTTTCAGATACTACTTCAGTCAGTTCGGTCTAGGAGTGAAGACGGGAATTGATCTCCCGAATGAAGCGACCGGGTATCAAGGGACACAGCGGATTTCCGGTCTTCTGTTAGACTTTGCCATCGGACAGTATGATACGTTCACACCGCTGCAAATGGCACAGTATGTATCAACAATCGCCAATGGAGGCTATCGTTTGAAACCTCAGCTTGTAAAAGAGGTCAGACAGCCTGATTCAAAAAAAGGAATCGGAGCCGTTGTAGAGTCTGTTCAGCCTCAAGTACTGAACAAGATTGATATGAATAATGCTGACATTAAAGAAGTGCAGGCAGGCTTCAGACGCGTCATGACAAAAGGGACAGCCGCAACTGATTTTGCGACGGCGAAATACCGTCCTGCCGGTAAAACGGGTACGGCGCAATCTTTCTATGACGGTCCGGACAAATCAGAGACGGGTGAAGGAACGTATAATACGACTCTTGTCGCTTATGCACCTGCTGATAATCCGGAAGTGGCTATTTCTGTAGTCGTTCCTTGGGCCTATATTGATTACAGCGATCGATATTCGATTACGAATGAAATAGGAAGAGCAGCTCTGGACAAATACTTCGAGCTGAAAAAGAAACAAGAAGATAATAATACGAAGCAGAAAAACGAAGATAAAATTCAGGAAGACGCTGCTAACGGCAATACAAATAACTGATAGAAGAAACGCTCACAGTCTGTGGGCGTTTTTTTTTATACAAAAAAACATCCGGATTTACAAAACCTTAACATTCGATTTATACGCATTTTACACGAACCCTTTACTCTATACGTGTAGGACAAATTACACATTAAACGCAGGGGGAATTCAGGAAATGAAAAAAAACAAATGGATGCTTATGCTTCTGATGGCTGCTGTTATGATCGTCGCTGCAGCATGCGGAAATGCAAAGGAAAGCGGCAAGACGGACGGCCAATCTGCAAGTGAGGATAAAAAAGCATCAGGTTCTTTAACCATTTCTGGTTCATCAGCCATGCAGCCGTTAGTACTGGCAGCGGCGGAAAAGTTTATGGAAAAACATCCGGATGCTGATGTGCAGGTGCAAGCGGGAGGTTCAGGAACAGGTCTTTCACAAGTGTCTGAAGGCGCAGTGCAAATCGGCAACTCAGACGTCTTTGCTGAAGAAAAGGAAGGCATTGATGCGAAAGCCCTGAATGATCACCGTGTAGCGGTAGTTGCGATGGCGGCTGCGGTCAACCCGGGTGCGGGCGTAAAGGATTTAACCAAAAAACAGCTGGCAGACGTCTTTACAGGCAAAATCAAAAACTGGAAAGAGCTTGGCGGCAAAGATCAAAAGATTACACTCGTCAACCGTCCTGATTCATCAGGCACACGCGCTACGTTCGTCAAATACGCGCTTGACGGAGCGGAACCTGCAGAGGGCATCACAGAGGATTCCTCCAATACAGTCAAAAAAATCATTGCGGAAACACCGGGAGCAATCGGTTATCTTGCTTTCTCTTATATAAACGATGACAAAGTAACGCCTTTATCAATCGGCGGCATCAAACCTGAAGAGAAAAATGTCGTCACAGGCGAATATCCGATTTGGGCTTACGAGCACTCTTATACGAAAGGTGAAGCATCTGGCCTGACCAAAACATTTCTTGACTATTTGAACAGCGATGAAGTACAGAAAAGTATCGTAAAAGATCAGGGCTACATTCCGATCTCTGATATGAAAGTCACACGTGACGCAAAAGGCAAGCAAAGCTGAGGGGAGGGCGGGCTCCCCGTCCTTCTTCTTTATAGGAGTGTAAACAAATGATAAATCACAGAGAAAAAGAGTCTGTAAGCGAACGCTTAATAAGCTCAAAACAAAACAGGCAATTGGATGAAGTCCGCGGAAGAGTGATTGTGTCTGTATGTGCGGCGATTATCATTGCGGCATCAGCGGCAATCACCATCTTTCTCGGCATAAAGGGGCTGCAATCTTTTTTTGTAAATGGTGTAAGCCCGATTGAATTCTTAACAAGTCTGAATTGGAATCCAACCCAGGCAAAGCCTGAGTTCGGCGCGCTGCCTTTTATTTTCGGATCATTCGCGGTCACGGTTCTATCCGCTCTGATCGCGGCGCCCCTCGGGATTGCGGGTGCCGTGTTTATGACGGAAATTGCGCCGACTTGGGGAAAAAAAGTGCTGCAGCCGGTAATCGAGCTGCTTGTCGGCATTCCGTCCGTCGTTTATGGATTCATAGGTCTTACAGTATTGGTTCCGTTTATCGGATCTTTTAAATCAAGTGGAACAGGTCACAGTCTTCTGGCGGGAACGATCGTTCTTTCGGTGATGATTCTGCCGACCATTACGTCGATTTCCGCTGATGCGCTTGCGTCATTACCGAAACATCTTCGTGACGGTTCATATGCGCTAGGTGCGACGAGATGGCAGACAATCAGGAAGGTGCTTATCCCGGCGGCGTTTCCGACACTGCTGACCGCTGTCGTGCTTGGAATGGCAAGAGCATTCGGAGAAGCTCTCGCCGTACAGATGGTTATCGGAAATACAAAGCTTCTCCCGGAAAGCCTGCTTGATACGGCGGGGACGTTAACGACGATTATCACGTTAAACATGGGCCATACCACATACGGAAGTATCGAAAATAATACGCTGTGGTCGATGGGTCTTGTTCTTCTTATCATGTCGTTTCTGTTTATACTGCTCATACGCTACTTGTCATCTAGGAGGAAAGTATAATGAACCGGAAAATAACGGATAAATTGGCCACCGGTGTATTCGGTTTATGCGCCGCTGTGATTGCGGCGATTTTAGCAGGATTGTTTTTGTATATTCTGATTCATGGCGTCTCAGAAATCACATTGCATTTTCTTACGTCAAAATCAAGTGCTATCGCATCAGGCGGGGGGATACGGGATCAGCTTTTTAACTCCTTTTACATTCTGTTCATCACCATGCTGATCACGATACCGCTTGGTGTGGGGGGCGGCGTCTTTATGGCTGAATATGCGCCGCAAAATAAAATCACTGATTTTATCAGAACATGTATTGAAGTTCTGTCGTCGCTTCCGTCGATTGTCATCGGGATGTTCGGCATGCTGATGTTTGTGAACCTGACGGGGTGGGGATACACGATTATCGGGGGCGCACTCGCTTTAACGGTCTTTAACCTTCCCGTAATGGTCCGGGTGACAGAAGGCGCGCTCACTGCAGTTCCTAAAGAACTGAAAGAAGCTTCTCTTGCTTTAGGCGTATCGAGATGGCATACCGTCAAAACGGTGCTGATTCCGAGCGCGATTCCTTCGATTTTAACCGGAGCCATTTTGGCATCAGGAAGAGTGTTCGGAGAAGCGGCGGCATTGTTATTTACAGCGGGGCTGACAACGCCGCGGCTGAATTTTACCGATTTAAACCCGTTTTCTGAAGCATCTCCATTAAATATTTTCAGGCCGGCTGAGACGCTGGCGGTTCATATATGGAGCGTCAATACCCAGGGGATCATTCCCGATGCAGAAGCAATAGCAAACGGCGGCTCGGCAGTGCTGGTGATTTCAGTGCTCTTGTTTAACCTTTGTGCAAGATGGCTCGGATCTGCCATTTATAAAAAGCTTACGGCAAATTAATCGGAAAGAGGCGAAAACATATGATTGATCACATCGTCAGGGAACAAGCGGAACAGACAGAGCGCTCGCCGGGGCCGTCGATTTTGGAAGTGAATCATTTGTCCATTTACTACGGAGACAAACAAGCGGTTAAGCGTGTGAATATGGATATTGAAAAACATGCGGTGACGGCTCTGATCGGCCCGTCCGGCTGCGGAAAATCAACATTTCTGAGGCAGATTAACAGAATGAACGATGCCATCCCTTCTGCAAGAAGCGAGGGGGAAATCCTTTATGAAGGACTGAATATTTTGGGGGAAGAGATTAATGTCGTGTCTCTCAGACGGGAGATCGGTATGGTGTTTCAAAAACCGAATCCGTTCCCCAAATCCATTTACAATAACATCACACATGCGCTGAAGTATGCGGGTGAACGAAGAAAAGCCGTTTTGGACGAAGCGGTAGAGGAAAGCTTAACGAAAGCTGCGCTTTGGGATGAAGTCAAAGACCGTCTTCATTCATCGGCTCTTTCATTATCAGGCGGCCAGCAGCAGCGCCTTTGCATCGCCCGGACGCTTGTGATGAAACCTGCCGTACTTCTTTTAGATGAACCGGCCTCAGCTCTGGATCCCATCTCAAACGCCAGAATCGAGACGCTTTTGACAGAACTGAAAAAAGATTATTCGATTGTTATCGTTACGCATAACATGCAGCAGGCGCTGAGGGTGTCTGACCGCACGGCTTTCTTTTTAAACGGAGAAGTGGTGGAGTACGGACAGACAGAACAGATTTTTACTAGTCCTAAAGAGAAAAAGACGGATGACTATATTAACGGAAAGTTCGGATAGGGGGAAGGACCGTGAGCGTTGTAAAAGAAGCGGTGCACACACAGAATCTATTTGATATTCAAGGCATGAACGTATGGTATGGAGCTCATCAGGCCTTGAAAAATATTACGATCGGGTTTGAGGAGCGGAAGGTAACTGCCATCATCGGTCCGTCCGGCTGCGGGAAATCCACGTTTATTAAAACATTAAACTTAATGCTGCAAATGGCTCCGAATGTCAAAGTGACAGGCGATATGATTTATAACGGGCGCAATCTGCTGAAGGAAAAGACGGATGCGGCAGAATTAAGAAAGCAGATCGGTATGGTGTTTCAAAAAGGCAATCCGTTTCCGCAGTCCATATTTGAAAATGTCGTGTACGGACCGAGAATACATGGCGAAAAAAATAAAAAGAAACTGCATGAAATCGCCGAAGAATCATTAAAGGCAGCAGCGCTCTGGGATGAAGTGAAGGATCGTCTCCATCAGCAGGCGCTTTCCCTGTCAGGCGGACAGCAGCAGCGGCTGTGCATCGCAAGGGCGCTCGCCACAAAACCGGATGTCCTATTGATGGATGAACCGACGTCTGCTCTTGATCCCGTGTCCACCCGGAAAATAGAAGAGCTGATTCTGGCCTTAAAAGAGAAGTATACCATTGTCATTGTGACGCACAACATGCAGCAGGCTGCGAGAGTTTCTGATCAAACCGCGTTTTTCTATATGGGTGAACTTGTAGAGCGCGGCGATACGGGCAAAATCTTTTCCAAGCCGGATCATCAAAAAACACATGATTATATCACCGGAAAATTCGGATGAAAAAACGGGCCCGGCCATTGACCGGGCCCGTTTTATATGGCCTATTAAAAAAGCCTGCCGGCCGTATCCATGAATGGACGATGCCTGCAAGCTTTTTTAGCGGGTTAATGTTTTGACGATTTTTTTGAAGCTCATATCTGAGTCGACTTTGAAATGGCCGGCGCGGATTTCTTTGTGGTAGCCTGCGTCGATGACGTAATCATTAAAGTCCTTCGCTGAAGGAATAATTCCTTCTTTTTCAAGGATGGATGACACATCAGCCGTGCTCATTCCGTCTTTGATCGTAAGTTTGTATGTGACCTTTTTCTTTTTGGCGTCCGTGTTTTGATCGTTGTTTAACGATTTTTCCTTAGCGTCAAGCAGTTTTTGATAGTCATCCCGTTTGACGGAGACTTTTTGCTGAGAGTCGAGGTAGCTGTTTACTTCTTTTTCTGTCAATGCTGTTTTTTCAGTTTTAACGGCAGCTGCCTGGTCATGGTCAGTCAAATAGAAGACAGCGGCGAGGACGGCCGTCGCTAAAATCATGCCTGCTGCAAAAGCCTGAATGCCCCGTTTTGTCATACGAGCACCTTCTCATTATCTTTAATAATGGTATTGACATCCTCGACAGACACGTGTTCCGCTTTTGCGATGGCTTCGGCAGACATTCCGTTGTTATATTTTGAAATGATTTGTTTGGCGATTTTTTGGTTAATGCCGCTGCTTTTGGTTTTGCGGATGACGAGGTTGGTTTCCAGCAATTCTTCTTCAAGCACCGTCATTTTCTTTTTTAACTTGTAAATTTCCTGCATGGCGGAAAGCTGAAGCGTTTCAAGCTCCTGTTCCACGTCTTTCATCGGATCTCTTTGAGAATATGAGAATGCAATAAGCGCTATACTGACGATAAACAACGCAATAATAGCAATTTCCACGTTTCATCACCTTCTATTATTAATTTGCCCTTCTTTTTTATACCATAAAACGCCGCCATTCTAAAGGAAATAGAGAAAAAAACAGAATTTTGTCGGAAAATCTTTTTTATTCGGGGGGCAAACGGATATTTCTCTATAGATTTCGCATATGAAAGCCCTTTTTTGTCCTGTTTCGTCATTTTTTGTATGCGTCTTGCGCAAGGTCATTCAGAGGATCAGAAACATAAACTGATGTTTTCTGCACTTAAACAACATTTCATGTAAATCAGCTCTAGCATTCCGTGCATTATAGTGGTATTATGTATAAGTCTGAATAAGTAAATGATATTTAGTTTGGAGGGAAAATAATGCGCGTTAATATTACTTTGGCTTGCACTGAATGTGGTGAGCGTAACTATATTTCTAAAAAGAACAAACGCAACAATCCGGACCGCGTTGAATTTAAAAAATATTGCCCACGTGATAAAAAATCTACGTTACACCGTGAAACAAAATAAGCTGTTTTAAACGGCGAAAAAAGCTGGAGCTTTCAATAAAGTTCTGGCTTTTTTGTCTTTCAGGGAGGTTTGAGAAACGTGAAAGCACAAATCAGAACCGATATAAAAGCAAAGCTTTCCGGCATAACAGAAAGTGAATGGGAGGCAAAAAGCCGCAGCATGTACAAAACGCTGTTTTCTTTAAAAGAATGGAAACAAGCCCGCATGATTGCCATCACCATCTCGAAACGCTTGGAAATTCCGACACGGCCGATTATTGAACAGGCTTGGAAAGAGGGAAAACAAGTCTGTATCCCGAAATGCTTCCCCCAGACGGGAGCGATGGAATTCCGTACATTTTCTGCTGATGATCAGCTTGAAACCGTATATGCCGGTCTCAGTGAACCGATCGAAAGCCTGACTGAAAAAGCGGCTCAAAAAGACATTGATCTTGTTATTGTACCCGGTGTGGCTTTTGACCGGGAAGGCTTCAGAATCGGATACGGCGGCGGATATTATGATCGGTTTCTGACCGGTTATGAAGGCCGTACCGTGTCGCTTCTCTTCGACTGCCAGCTGACAGACCGCATTCCCCGCATGCCCCACGATATTCCGGTCGATATGATCGTGACTGAATCTGAAACCATCGCATAAAAAACTTCTTGCATCCGAATAATTCTCGCTGTTTGACAAACGATAGGGGCAGGAGGGATAAAATGAAAAAATTGTTGATCTACTCATTATGCGCCGTCTCTGTTTTTGCCGTTTACCAAAACCGCTACCGTCTGATGAACACCGTTCTCAGCCAGCCGGGGATCAGACGGTCGTTTATTCATCTCTTTTTAAAAATACCGTTTATCAGAAATAAGTTCATTCAGCAGGCCTTTTAAACAAATCCCGTTTTCAGCGGGATTTTTTGCATGAAAAAAACCTGCCTGTAATGACGGCAGGTTTTTCTCGTAATATCAGTTTTTTTTCAGGAAACCGAGAAGGATTGAAATGATCGGTGAAATGTACAGGAAAAAGGTAAACGGCAGGTAATCGATGACAGAAACCCCTAATGCGCTTGCCATGAAAGCGCCGCTTACTCCCCAAGGAATCAGCGGATTGATCAATGTTCCGCCGTCCTCAATCGATCGTGCAAGGTGAAGCCGCTTAATGCTGAGCCTGTCATATAAAGGTTTATAAGACTGACCCGGAATTAAGATCGACAAGTATTGCTCGCCTGTCGCAAGGTTTACTCCAATGCTTGAGAAGACGGTCGCCATGACAAGACGTCCTTTCGTATGCACGCCTTTTATCAATCCTTGAAGCAGCGCTGCGATCAGGCCTGTTTTTTCCATCAGGCCGCCAAGCGCAAAGGCGATCATAATCAGAGATACTGATCCCATCATGGATTGGAGTCCTCCTCTGTTGATAATGCTGGCTACAGCCTGGTCGCCGGTTTTAAAAGCCGTGCCGCTTTGCAGGGCGGATATAAATCCTTGAATGCTGCTATCGGGAATAAAAACGGCAGTCAGAAGCCCTGCAGAAATAATACCGGCGGTAAGCACCGGAATAACGGAAACCCGTCTGACCGCCAAAATGATCACCAAAAGAGGTGAAAGAAGCGACCAAGGCGTAACGTGCACGGCATCTTTAATTCCGGAAATGACCGCCTCAATATTTTGTGTTGAAGCGGCATTTATTGAAACGGATGAACCGAGAATATAAAAAAGAACGATTGTGATCAAAAGTGCCGGAACGGTCGTGCCCATCATATGGCGGATATGCTTAAAAATCGGAATTTCGCCGATACCGGCGGCAAAATTCGTCGTGTCGGACATCGGTGACATTTTATCACCGAAACAGGCCCCGCAAATGACTGCTCCCGCCGTCCATTCGAGCGGAACTCCCGCCGCGCTTGCCACCCCTAACAGCGCGACGCCGATTGTACTGACAGTTGTCAGACTTGAGCCGACAAGTGTGCTGATGATCATGCATGAAAATAATGCGGTCAATAGCAGCTGACTCGGCTGTATTATTGATAAAGCGTAAACAGTGACGGAGGGAATAGCCCCGCTGTACATCCAAGCGCCGATCAGCATACCGATCAAAGCCAGCACGATAATCGGCTGTACACCGTTTTTCAATCCGCTGACAATTCCTTTTTCAAGACTGCCCCACGAGAAACCGAGCCGCAAACCTGCCAGAGACAGAATAATGACACAAAAAAACAGCGGCATATGCGGCTCCGTATGAAAGAAAAACAGGCAGGAAATAATGACTGCTAACATTAAAACAAATAAACCGATGGCTGAAATGAACGTCAGCCTTTTTTCTTGTTTCAAAACAACACCCCATCAAACTTTAATCCTTTTGTGCTTTTGGGCACGAAAGTATTGTAACAGAAAAACGCATAAATGAGTGTTTTTTTACAATTATGAATATAGATTTTACAAAAAGACACAAGTTAATTTTATCCAATTGTTTTTTGCTTGACGCCTGCTTTAGAGATGAAATACGCTTATACTGAGAAGAAAAGAAATGGTGAAGAAGATGAATTCATTTTATGACGTACAGCAGCTGTTTAAGTCATTCGGACATATCGTGTATTTCGGTGACAGACAAGCTGAAATTGACTTTATGAAAGATGAATTAAAGGAAATGTACTTGTCAAACGTGATTGAAAGAGACTTATGGCTGAAGGCCTCCGGAGTTCTACAGCAGGAATCTGAGAGGATCAAAAGAAGAGACAACAGCAGGATTTAATAAGAAAAGGAGATCATTATGGAAGAGACATGGTTTGCGGGGATTGATCTTGGCGGAACAACTATCAAGCTGGCCTTTATCAATATGTACGGTGAAATCCAGCATAAATGGGAGGTTCCGACCGATAAGACAGGAAACACTATAACGGTCACGATTGCAAAAGCGCTTGACCAGAAGCTGGAAGAATTGAACAAGCCGAAACGAATCTTGAAATGGATCGGCATGGGAGCGCCCGGACCCGTGGAAATAGCGACAGGGATGGTTTATGAGACGACTAACATGGGGTGGAAAAACTATCCTTTGAAAGACCATCTGGAGGCGGAAACGGGTATTCCGGCCGTTATTGAAAACGATGCCAATATCGCGGCGCTCGGAGAAATGTGGAAAGGCGCAGGTGACGGAGCCAAAGATGTCATTTTAGTGACGCTCGGAACCGGTGTCGGCGGAGGCATCATCGTCAACGGCGAAATTGTTCACGGTAAAAACGGGGCCGGCGGAGAAATCGGTCATATTTGCAGTATTCCGGAAGGGGGAGCTCCGTGCAACTGCGGAAAATCCGGCTGTATCGAAACGATTGCGTCCGCAACCGGCATCGTCCGCATCGCAAAAGAAAAACTTGCGTCGGTTTCCGACTCTTCGCTCTTGCAGGTGCGTGATCTGACGGCACGTGACGTGTTCGATGCGGCAAAACAGCAGGACAAAACTGCGCTTGAGGTCGTTGATTATGTCGCAAAACATTTAGGCCTCGTGCTCGGAAATCTGGCAAGCGCCATGAACCCGACGAAAATCGTGCTCGGCGGAGGCGTGTCTAAAGCAGGCGAAATACTGCGGTCAAAAGTGGAAGAGACCTTCAAAATCACCGCGTTCCCGCGTTCTGCGGAAGCAGCCGATATTTCGATTGCGGCACTGGGAAATGACGCCGGAGTCATCGGCGGAGCGTGGATTGCCAAAAATGAATGGCTTAAATATCAAAACTGCTAGAGAAAGTCTGCCTGCCCATATAGCGGGCGGCTTTCTTTTTTTATCTCCCCTGTCATATAGTTTTAAAAAAGGGGGATGAACATGGCGGGAATTCGTGTCAAACCTGAAATAAAACGGCATATGAAAGATGTTGCACAGGTGCTTTCAATTGATAAAAAACTGCTGGAAGACGCCAATAAAACGGCGGAAAGCGATGAATTATTTTGTCCCGGCTTCCTCGTGAGCGGTCAGCCAGAATGTCCGATAGAAACGCTTAGCGGGCTTTCGCAATACATCCGGCAATGTAAGAGCGTTCTTTCCGCTGATCAATGGGTGAAGGAAGAAAAGGTGTACGGCTCTCAATCGGTTTATGAAGAAATTGAGAAAATAACGGAGGTCTTTCCGTTTGTCATGTGCCGTAAAATCGGCAGTTCCGTTTTGGGAAAACCGCTCTATGAGCTGAGAATAGGCGCAGATACGGCCGAGAGAAACGTGCATGTAAACGCCTCTTTTCATGCCAATGAATGGATTACCACGTCAGTTGCGATTAAATGGTGCAAAGAATATTGCGCGGCATTATGCGAAAATAAAACGGTTTTCGGACATTCCGCTATTGATATATTCAGCTGGACATCCTTATCATTCGTTCCGCTCGTAAATCCTGACGGTGTGGATCTCGTACTTTACGGATGTGAAGATTTATCAGAAAAAAATGAATTTCTCAATGAATTAAATGAGCACCGTCCGGATTTCCGCGAATGGAAGGCGAATATAAACGGCGTTGATTTAAATAAACATTTCCCATCGAATTGGGAGATTGAACAGAGGCGCAAACCGAAGGCTCCCTCGTACCGTGATTTTCCGGGCACGGCGCCGCTCACTGAACCGGAGGCGCAGGCGATGCACCGGCTGATAACGGAGCAGCCGCCTGACAGGCTGATCGCGCTTCATACACAGGGAGAAGAGATTTATTGGGGGTACGAAGGATGTGAACCGGAGCAATCATGTGAGGTCATCCGGGAGTTCGAAGCGATAAGCGGAAACCGCTATCAAGGTGTAAAAACCATTGACAGCCATGCCGGTTTCAGGGATTGGTTTATACAGCAATACGGAAAAGAGGGCTATACCGTTGAGCTCGGGAAGGGGAAAAATCCTTTGCCTTTTCATCAGTTTTCGGATATTTATCAAGCGACGGAAGGAATATTGTGGAGGGCGCTTGTTTTTTGAGACATCTGTGAAATTTCTCATTTGTTTATATTAACAAATATGGGACAATAGAAAAGAATGGAGGGAAGGCTGGTGAGATACTTGTGTTGTGTTCTGCTGTCCGCGTTCGTTCTGTGTTTAGCGGCCTGTGAACCATCTCATCAGCAGCCTGACACAGACGTCTCAGCAAAAGCAGCAGAACAAAAAATCGTTCCGCTCAGTAAAAATGAAGCGGAGAAAACGGAAGGATGGCTGGATAACAGGACCATTCTGTATACAGCACATAATCAGCTGATGAAATATGACCTTTTCAGCGGAAAATCCGAACGGCTCTACGAAACAAAGGGCCATATTGTCAATGTAAAGATCAGCCTGAAAAAAAAGCTGATTCTCGTTCAGGTGACAAACAGCGGACAGACTGAGCTTGTGCTCATGAACAAGCAGGGGAAAAGGCTTTATCACAAAGCCTTTAACTCTTATGAGCTGGAGACGGCTTGGAATCCATATGATCCGTACCAAATGATGATTACCGTTTTTTCTGAAACATGGGACTTCACAACCTATACAGCCGATATGAAACGCGGCATTTTAAAAATGAGTCCCGTTCAGGCCCCTTTTGTCCATTGGACGTCCTCTGATGAATTTCAATATATTAAGCAAGGAAAAACGGAGGAAGAGGGCCCTTTATATTCTTATGATCTGGAGACGGCAAAAGAAAAAAGAGTGCTACAACATGTCATCTGGGCAGATTCCCGCCCGGGTATGACGCTTGCCGTCAGACAAACGGATAAACCGGACGGCGACGGCGAGTTCCTTTTCCAAAAGCCGGCATCCGTGACACACCGCTTTCCTCTTCAAAAAAAGTATGAGAGCTTTGCGCCGATGGAATATGATTACGATCAGATCCACAAGCGGTTTTACACGTTTAAGCCGGAGGGCCGGTTATACAGGCTGATCAGCTTTGACTTGGGGGACAAACGGGAGCGGACGGTGCTTAACAATACGGAAATGGAACCGATTCAGATCTCTCCGAACGGGGAATACGCTTTATACGGCTTTACGTATGATCGTCTGATTTCACTGAAAACAGGACTGACAGAACCAATCATAACAAATGAAAAAGGAGTTTGAATCAAATGGCAATCGCAGATGTGACAATTATTCCGATCGGAACAAAAACACCGAGCGTCAGTGAGTATGTAGCGGATGTGCAAAAGATTTTGGAAGGCTACAAAGCAGCCGGCAAAATCAAATTTCAGCTCACACCGATGAACACTTTGATTGAAGGGGAGCTGAGCGACTTGTTCGCGGTCATTCAGGAGATCCACGAAGCCCCGTTCCAAAAAGGGCTGCACAGAGTGGCGACCAATATCCGCATTGATGACAGGCGTGATAAAGAAACGACGCTGGAGAGCAAAATCAAAAGTGTCAGCAAACATTTGCAGCAATAAAAAATAAGCCTGTATCCTAATGGATACAGGCTTTTAATGTGCAGTCGGATATCCGCTTGTAACAACGGTCATTACGGTAAACCAGCCGAACACGCCCAGTGTGGCGGCGGCTAACAAAAATCCCAGGATATTTCTCTGTCTGACAGCCCGCAGGACTCCTAACACAGCTAATAATGCGACAAGGCCGAAGATTACAACAAGTAACATCATGCTCCCCCTTTGTCATTGGAACCTGAAAATCTTTCCATTTTATTTTAACCGTTTTCATTTTGTTTGTCGATAGTGTTTTCCCAGCCGCATTCATTGAATCTTCGGCAGAAAACCTTCATAATAAGGGCATATACATAAAGAGGTGATAAAAGTGAAATGGAGACGAATGCCGGCCGGTCCGATTCAGGCAAACGCCTATTTTCTCGTCAGCGAGGATCAATCTTGTCTAATTTTCGATCCGGGCGGGGAAGCGGACAAACTCAACAATTACATAAAAGAAAACAATTTGAAGCCGCTTGCGATCTTGCTGACGCACGCCCATTTTGACCATATCGGCGCGCTTGACGAGGTAAGAGACAGATGGGATGTTCCCGTATATCTTCACAAAAATGAAGAAAAGTGGCTGGAGGACTCTTCCTTAAACGGATCAGGCATATTGCGCGGCATCGCTGTCACGGCACGGCCCGCCGATCGGCTGATTGAAGGCGACGGCATATTGGACATCGGCCCTTTCCATTTGGAGACGCTGTTTACGCCGGGACATTCACCTGGAAGCGTTTCTTATTATGTGAAGGACGCTGATTTGGTGATTTCAGGCGATGTGCTCTTTCAGGGAGGCATCGGCCGGACGGATTTACATGGAGGAAATCAGGACGTATTGCTTGATTCCATCCATCAAAAACTGCTCACGCTTCCCGGACATACACTTGTGTTAAGCGGTCATGGCGCGGAAACGGACATCCAGACAGAGCAGGAGCGAAATCCGTTTATTAATGGATTTTCATTGTAAACGAAAAAAGACAGACCGTAATCGGTCTGTCTTTTTCAGTCAGTGGGTTCCGCCGCCCGGTGTCATAATAAAAATAGAGTAATATGTAAATCCGGCGAAAAATACGGTTAAGTACGCTCCGAAAATATAAATATACATCCGCTCAGTCAGATTCAAATAAGAAAGAAATACAAAAAAGATCGTCTGTCCAAAAAACAAAAGAGATGCGTCTTTCATGCCGCCTAAAAAAAACATGACTGCAAAAATCCCCGTCCAAAATCCTAACACCCGGAACATGCGATTCATTCCTTATCCCCTCCCGAGAGTCTATCTGAAGTTTATTATAATAGATCGGCAGTTAAAATGTAAACATTTTCATGATTATATTTATTGTGGAATTTATGTCTTTCCCTGTGTTTTATATCTTATGCCGTTCTCTAAAAAAGATCCGAAAAATCTTTTTGAAATACGTTTAGCGAAAAAAAGTTCAGGGTACTTATGTTAACAAAGAGACGGATAATCCGAGGGAGGAATTTTTAAAAATGAAAGATCTTATTTTTTATTCATACCCGAGCTGCACATCATGCCGAAAAACGAAACATTGGTTAAAAGCCCACAATATTGACTTTCAAGAGCGCCACCTATTCAGGGAGACACCGTCAATTGATGAATTGAAGCAAATCTTATCCTTAACAACCGAAGGAATTGATGAAATATTAGCGACGAGGAGCCAAACATTTAAAAACCTCAACCTGAACATTGAAGAAATGACTGTAAATGAAGTGCTGAAGCTTTTGATTGAAAAGCCGAAGCTGCTGCGGCGTCCGATCCTGATCGATCGCAAAAAGCTTGTTGTCGGATATAATCCAGGAGAATTGATGAAGCTGACGAAGAAAAAAACGGTACATCAATCTGTATCATAAGAAAAAAACGAAGATCCGCTGATCAAACATTATCAGCTAATCTTCGTTTTTTGCGGTTCCAGGACTGGGCTAGCTGGATTCGAACCAACGATCACGGAGTCAAAGTCCATTGCCTTACCGCTTGGCTATAGCCCATCGAATGCTAATTACAGTATGTGCATCCGGCGCCGGTTTATACATACAAGTCAGATTTGAATGGAGGAAACCCGTGAAACATTTAAATGAAGTATTATCTCAAGTATTAATGGAAGAATCAGGCGAAATCATACGTGAATGGCTGCTCATCCACGAACCGGGGCGGCCTTCAGATGAGCGGAAAGCGGAAACGCAGCACCGCCTGTTAATTGAAATCGTTGCCGGCATTTTATCGGGGAAAGACGGCGAAGAAGAGGAGCTGACAAAGTGGGCGCTGCAGTTCGCAAGAGACAGGGCCGTGCATGAAGTCCCGGTCTATGAAAGCGTCGCAAGCTTTAAGGAGTTCCGGAGATTGGTCTGGAACCGCATACAGACATGCAGTGAAACGATGTCTGAAAAGCCTGATACAAATGCGGTATTTACATGGGGAGAGAAGCTGAACCAAGCAATTGACCATATGATTGAAGTATTTACAGAGGAATATCATAAAGTGACGATAACGCAATTAAACGCCCAAAAAGAAATGATTAACGAACTAAGTGCGCCGATTATGCCGATTGCCGACGGTATTGGAATTTTGCCGCTTGTCGGCGAAATTGACACTTACCGGGCAAAAATGATTTTGGAATCGGTGCTTGACCAATGTTCTTCGCTCCGGCTTTCTTATTTATTTCTAGATATATCAGGTGTGCCGATTGTGGATACGATGGTCGCTTATCAAATTTTTAAAGTGATTGACAGCACAAAACTTCTTGGCATAGAAACGACAATCTCAGGCATTCGGCCGGAAATCGCGCAAACCGTCGTGAAGCTCGGCATCGACTTTTCTCAGGTGAAAACAGAGCAGAGTCTGGCGAAGGCGCTGGCAAAAAACGGTTTTGTCGTAAAAGAATCATTAAGATGATATAAAGCTGAATGGCCGAGAGGGATTCCCCCCTCAGCTATTCAGCTTTGTCAGCTTCAATCGTAATGATATGATGGCTGTCGATTTCTTTTACTGTAAATGTGTACCCTTCAAAATCAATGGTGCTTCCGGGTTTTGCATCAATATGCTGAGTAAGGAACCAGCCCCCGAGTGTATCGACTTGATCGGCCGTAATCTCAGTTCCGAGTACGTCATTGACGTCACTGATCAGCAATTTGGCGTTCAGAAGATAACGGCTGTCTCCAAGCTTTTGAACGGAAGGTGTCTCATCCGTATCAAATTCGTCCCGGATCTCGCCGACGATCTCTTCAATGATGTCTTCCACGGTTACTAATCCCGCGGTTCCGCCGTACTCATCAATGAGAATGGCCATATGGGCGTGTTCCCGCTGCATTTTAACGAACAATTGATAAATCGGGATCGTCTCAATCACGTGGATGGCCGGCTGAATGTAAGGGCTGAGCTCGTGTTTAGTAAACGATGCCCCTTCAGACAGGAATCTGAATAAAACTTCTTTTATATTGATGATGCCGACAACATGATCTTTATCTCCCTTTACGACAGGATACCGGGTATATTTATTTGTTTTGATAATGTCGCGGAGCATATGTCCTGATCCGCTGTCTAACGGCAGGCTCACCATTTCATTCCGGGGCACCATGATTTCTTTCGCAGTGCGCTTATCAAATGTGAAAATGTTATTTACGTAATGCAGCTCGCTTTTTTTAATCATGCCGCTTCGGTAGCTTTCGGCAAGCAGCACCCGCAATTCTTCTTCCGTATAAGCCATTTCATGTTCTGAAGCCGGCTTCAAGCCGAACAGGGCTGTAATCAGGCGGGCGGAATGGTTAAGCAGCCAGATGAACGGAAACATTAACTTATAAAACAAAATGATTGGTCTGGCAGACAAAAGTGTAATCCGCTCGGCTTTTTGGATAGCAAAACTTTTCGGGGCGAGTTCGCCGATGACGACATTCACATATGTAACCAGCAGAAAGGCGATGATCAATGACAGTACTTGGGCAACCGCTTCGTGAACTCCGGTTTTTAAAAATAACGGCTGAAGCATTGCTTTGACTGTCGGTTCACCAAGCCAGCCGATTCCCAAAGCGGTGACGGTGATGCCCAATTGGCATGCCGATAAATATTCATCAAGGTGTGTAATGACATGCTTGGCTGCTTTTGCCCCTTTCACACCATCCTGAATGAGCTGATTGATGCGGGAGCGCCTTGCTTTAACGATTGAAAACTCTATGGCGACAAAACACGCCGTTAATAAAATAAATAATACGATGGCAGTCAGTTTGATGATATACAATGTAACGCCTTCCGCGAAGGAAGGCTTGCACCTCCCTTTTTTCGGAATAATACCACTCTGGAAAGCTGCTCAAACATCAAACCTGGTTTAGCCTGCTTCATTTACGGTAATTAAAAACAAGAAAGCGAAACTGGAGGCTGACAAGAGATGAAGATACATTCGGGGACGGACTGGTTTTGGTACCAGCTCGGTCCGCATGAAAAAGCGGAAGCAAAAAAAATGATCCACCACAATCACTGGCCGCAATGCGAAAAGTGGTTTGAACATGAAAATCATATAAACTTTCTGCGTGCAGATACAAATGATCAAAATAATGAAGCAGTTTTCGGATCTTTAATCTATCATCAAGGATTAGATGATGAAAAAAACCATACCGTATTTCACTTTTATATTACGAGAGACTTCTTTTTTACGATTAATTTTGATTTTTCGCTGCTGCGCGGTGTAAAAGAAAAGCATGCCACACAGCAGATTCAAACCTGTGAAAATCCGATTGAAGGCTTTTTTGTTCTGCTGGGAGAGCTGATGAATTCCTATCTGATCGGACTGGATGAATTTGAAGTCAAGCAGCGGACGCTCAAATGGCAGATTCATGATGACAACAGCAAAGGAATCTTGGAAAACGTGCATAAGCTGCGCCATGAGCTGTTCATTTGGAAAGGCCTGATACTGGGGGCTAAAAAAGTGGAAATGGCTTTAAAAGAAGCGTTTCTTCCGAAAAATGACAGGCAGAAAGATTACCTCAGGGCTCATCAAAAGATGGAAAGAGGGATTACATATATCAATGAGTTCGATCAGGAGCTGAGCAATCTGCTGCATGCCGAGGAGGTCATTACCTCTCAAAGAGGAAATGAAATTGTAAAAGCATTGACGATCTTTACAACTCTCTTTACACCGATGACGGCGCTTGGCGCTCTCTGGGGGATGAACTTTGATAATATGCCGGAGCTTCATTGGAAATATTCATATATTTGTTCCATCGTGCTTATTATCGTATCCACCCTGCTGATTTACATTTATCTGCGGCAGAAGGGCTGGACAGGGGATATTCTGCGGGAGAATCAAAAGAAATATTTGCGGAAAGAGAAGAAACGCTAAGAAGAGCAGGCACATGCCTGCTTTTTTGGCGGCCGAAAATGACTGAATGGTTCCGGATTTCATTCAGTAAATCAATATCATGCAGCTGATTTTTGATCTTTTTACGTTTTACACTGTGTAAAAAATATTATTTCTCTTTTGCCGGCTCTTGTCTATTTGATTTACAATACGTGTCGGAAGGAGGGAAATCTTATGGAGAATATAGAAACATACAGCAGGAACATTATAAACGAGGCCTATACGGCAAGAGCTTCAGATATACACATCGTGCCGCGTGAAAGGGATGCTTTCATTCATTTTCGCATTGGTCATGCTCTTGTGAAAAAAAGAGTTTTAAAAAAAGAGGAATGCGTAAGGCTTATTTCTCATTTTAAGTTTTTATCGGCGATGGATATAGGAGAAAGACGAAAGCCGCAAAACGGATCATTGTCTCTGCCGCTTCCATCTGAAACCGTTCATTTAAGGATGTCAACCTTACCGACAATGAATGATGAAAGTCTTGTCATCAGGCTTTTGCCTAAGCGGCAGATTCCCCCTCTGGATAAACTGTCCTTATTCCCGGGGGCAGGCGCCGCACTCTTGTCCTTTCTGAAGCATTCCCACGGCCTGATTCTTTTTACCGGTCCGACCGGATCTGGAAAAACGACCACTCTCTACTCGCTTGTCAATTATGCAAAACGTCATTTTAACCGGCGGATTGTCACGCTTGAAGATCCCGTAGAAACGAGAGATGAAGATGTTTTACAAGTTCAGGTGAATGAAAAAGCCGGAGTCACATACTCCGCCGGTTTAAAAGCGATTTTAAGACATGACCCCGATATGATCATCTTAGGGGAAATCAGGGATGCCGAGACGGCTGAAATCGCAGTCCGCGCGGCTATGACGGGGCATCTTGTTCTTTCAAGCTTGCATACAAGAGATGCTAAGGGCGCTATATACAGGCTGCTGGAGTTTGGGGTGAACATGACGGAAATTGAACAAACCGTTATTGCCATTGCCGCTCAGCGTCTGGTTGATTTAACGTGTCCGTTTTGCAAAGCGGAAAACTGTTCCGTGTACTGCCGGCTGTACAGGCAGACGCGCCGTGCGGGAATCTATGAACTGCTTTACGGGAAAAATCTCACCCAATGCTTTCAGGAAGCAAAAGGAGAGCACGCCAATTTTCAATATCAGACGCTCCGCAGGCTGATCCGAAAAGGAATCGCGCTCGGCTATGTCACGACTGACAACTACGATCGGTGGGTGTATCATGAAGCGGATTAAAAGAACCTGGCCGTTGAAGGATCAAGCGGCTTTTTTGAAAAGGCTCGGTGAAATGACCGAAAAAGGGTACAGTCTGATCGAAGGGCTCAGACTGCTGAAACTCCAGCTTCATAAACGCCAGCTTGCAGAGCTGACGGACGGAATCCGCCGGCTTAGGGAAGGCGATGCGTTTTACGAAGTGCTTGAGGCATTGTCTTTTCATAAAGAAGCCGTCTCTATCTGCTATTTCGCGGAAAAACACGGAGAATTGCCCGGGGCGATGAAACAAAGCGGCGAATTGTTACAGAGAAAGCTCATGCAGATGAATCAAGTCAAAAAAATGCTCCGGTATCCGATGTTTTTAATCTGCTCCGTCTGTGTCATGTTTTATATTCTTCAAAGTATGATCATCCCGCAATTTTCAGGGATTTATCAATCAATGAATATGAATACTTCCGGTTGCGTCAGTTTCATTTTTTCATTTTTTCAGCATTTTCACGAAGCTTGCGCACTGGTGCTGTCAGCCGCTCTCAGCTTGTTTTTGTTCGTTTGGTTTTTATGTAAGAAAAAATCCCCCCAAGACAAAATGCTTATTGTTGTGAAAATCCCCTTAATAGGAAAAGCAGCCGTTCTTTTTAACAGCTACTTTTTCTCTTTACAGCTCAGCAGTCTTCTGAAATCCGGTCTTTCTATCTATGACAGCTTAACGGCTTTTAAGGAACAATCTTTTCTGCCTTTTTATCGTGAAGAAGCGGATATGCTCATTACACGTTTGAAAGCAGGTGAGACAATAGAATCCGCTCTTTCCGGGCATCCGTGTTATGAAAAAGATCTAGCGGCCGCAGTCAGCCACGGACAGGCAAACGGCAGGCTTCATCGCGAGCTTTATACGTACAGTCAGTTTATGATGGAGCGCCTTGAACAAAACGCGGAGAAGTATACAGGCATTCTCCAGCCTGTCATTTACGGCGTTGTGGCCGGTATGATTCTGATTGTCTATATGTCAATGATGATGCCGATGTACCAGATGATGAACCAAATGTAAGGGAGTGCTTCGTCTGAAAAATCAAGATGGATTTACTTTAATTGAAATGCTGATCGTGTTATTTATCGTTTCAATTCTGCTTTTAATAACGATTCCTAACGTTACAAAACATAATCAAAGCATACAGCATAAAGGCTGTGAAGGACTGCAGAATATGGTGAAAGCCCAAGTGACGGCGTACGAAATCGACCATGAAGGAAAAATGCCGGATATGAAAGACTTACAGTCAGAGGGATATATCAAAAAGAATACAGCCTGTCCGAATGGAAAACAGATCTTAATTAGCGGCGGGGAAGTTACAGTTGAACAATAACAGGCTGACAGAAAGCGGATTCACCCTTCTTGAAAGCCTGATTGTGTTAAGCCTGGCGTCCGTTCTGCTGACGGTCTTGTTCACGGCACTTCCGCCGGTTTATACCCATCTGGCCGTTCGGCAAAAAACGGAACAGCTCCAAAAAGATATTCAGCTTGTACAGGAAACGGCTGTCGCAGAGCATAAAAGAACAAAAATCATTTTTCTCCCAAAAGAGCATAAATACAAATTCCAGTCAGCCGGAAAGGCTGTCGAGCGTTCATTTGATTCGCTTCATATTACACTTATGACCTTGCCGGAGAGCCTTGAATTTAATGAAAAAGGCCATCCGAATTCCGGCGGAAAGATTCAATTGAAGCACGCAGGGGTCACTTATGAAATAACAGTTTACCTAGGGAGCGGAAATGTCCATGCAGAACGGAAATAAAGGGTTCTCTACTATTGAAACACTATCAGCAATGGCCATTTGGCTGTTTCTTATGATTTCTATCGTTCCGGTCTGGACGGACATGCTGACGGATAATCTGAAAACAGAGGAACGCCAAAAAGCGCGCCAGCTTCTCCAGGAACGCATCAGCGCTTATATGATGTCCGGAAAAAAGCAGCCGTCTCCCGGTGTGACGTGGAAGGAGGAAGGTGATTATTACAAAGTCTGTGCGGCTGTCCGCGGCGAAAAAGAAATGTGTCTCAGCATTCTCAAAACAGACTGGCTTTACGCTTCTTAATGTTTTGTTTTCCTTGGCAGTCTGTCTCTTCTTATCAAGCACCCTGAGCCCGATTTTACATTTGTTTTTATCAGGCCAAAGCGATAACGGCGGAATAGACAGCCGGGAGTATCATATTGCCGTTCAGCAGATTATGAATGAATGTAAACAGGCAGAGACTGTAAAGCCGGCGGACGGCGGACGGGCATTAAGCTGCCGGAAAGCAGGAGGCGAAGAAGTGCGTTTTGAAATCTACCATATGATGATAAGGAAAAGAGTGAACGGAAAAGGCCACGTGCCGATCCTGCATCATGCGGCATCTTTAACGGCTGGTGTGAAAAACGGCCTGCTTTTATTAGAGATCTCAAGCGATACAGGTAAAAAGAATCAGGCAGCCATTCCGGTTTACAGCTCTTTAAAAGGTGATTAAATGTACAAATCTGACGGGTTTATATATCCAGCGGTTCTGTTTGTTTCTGCCGCGGTTTTACTTGTCATCAGCTATACTTCAACTGATTTCATCACCCGAAAAACCTTTGCAAAAGAGGTCGGGGAGTACTGGATCGGTGAGAACCTGCTTCAAAACGGCGCGCTGCTGTCAAGCCGTCATGTGATACAGGGACAAAAGGACCGAACCGATACACATCGTTTTCCGTACGGAACCGTTTCCTTTCAGATCACCGAAAGCGATAACCCGGAAGCGGTTCAGGTTACAATTCAGGCGGAAACAGCGTCAGGGACGAGACGGGAGGTTCACCTTTTGTTCAATCAGAAGAAGAAACAGCTGATTCAATGGACAGAAGTATAAAAAAGAGGCGGCGGGACAACACTTCATAGTAAAGACAGCAATATGAGGTGAGAGCCGTGAAAACAAACGATTATGTAAAATATATGACTGAGCAATTCGTTAAATATTTCGATACGCCGAAACAGGAACGGAAAGAGCGAAAAGAAGTGCGGAAAGAAAAGAAAGTGCCGGCTTCCCAGCACTGGTTCGGAATATTGCCGTATGGTTTTAAGCTGTGGATGCAGCGGAAAAAATAAAGTGTAACACACGAAGGTCCTCCTGATACAGGAGGGCCTTTATTGGTATTCCTCAATGACGGCAATTTTATTTACTTTTTGGCTGTAGGGATTAAAAGAAATCGTAACAAACACACCAAATTCTTTAGCGCCTTCCCGCAATGTCAGGTGGTATTGTTTTACCGCTTCATCTGTTCTTTTACGGTCCCACACCTTTTGAATAAATAACGTTTGAGCGAGCGGATATCTTTTTTTAGCTTCTTTTTCCGCGATTTTTTCCCATTTTGATTTATGGTGAACAGCATAGTAAGGCGCCGCTTCCGCCTGATCCATTCCTGAAACCCCGAAAACAAGAAGAGAAAGGCAAATCAGACTTTGTTTGATCATCATTCTTCGTCCTTTCGCTGTATATGATTTCCAATTTGTTCTGAACACTTCATTATTTTCTCACATTTTATTAGAAAAAATTCCAAAAAGGTGTGTAATTTGGAGCAAAACGATGTTTTTAAAAGATTATATTCTTAAAAACGAACAATTTGACCGTTTTTGACATTTTTCAAGACGATAAACCTTGATTATACTTTGTTTGTGCAGTTCTTTAAAAAGAACGATTGTTATATTTATTAACAGTTTTACAGGGGGTAAGGCATGTTCCGATTGTGGCGAATGGAGAAAAGGGGTAAGGGGAGATGGAGGATAATGCTGTTTTTGCGGCTTACGTTCATTTTCTGCCTGTCCGTGACGATATGTGCTCAGTTTACGGGTGACACGAGTTCCTCCTTTAATGATGTGAAAAGCTTCAGTCTTCCGGTTCAAACGTGCGGAGATTTTCGATATTCAGATGACAATTGCCGTTATGACGAACGCTGGGATCAAAGTGATTTACATATAACAAATCAAACTGATACGTCGGGCGCCGTGTGTGCGCCGCTTCGACTCTATGCCGAGCTGGAGAATAGGGGAAAAGAGCGGACTGTTTCTGACTGGAAATGGGAACTCCATAAAATCGCCTCTCAGCAACAGCCTCTGCAAAACGGAAATGTTGTGGATAAAGGGCTTATTACTGATAAAAAAAGCAAAACGATTTATAAAATTGAGTCAAAGCGGGCCCTGCAGCCAGGCATATACGCATTCAAGGTTTACAAGCCTGAAGGGTATCCTGCGAATGATGAAAAGTATGAGTGGTCAAAACCGATGAAGCTTGTCAAATGCCAGGAAAAGGCGACGGCTTCCGATCAGAAGAAAACAGAAAAACAACCGGCTGAGCCGGTAAAAGAAAGCGGGGAAGAACATGAAAAGAACGCTGAAACTGATCAGTAATATTTTGTATGCCGTCATTTTCAGTTTGATTATTGTGCTGACGTTAACGGTGATCTCGACCCGGGCTTCCGGCGGTGAGCCGGCCATCTTCGGCTATACGCTGAAATCCGTGCTGTCGGGTTCAATGGACCCGGAATTTAAGACGGGTTCGCTCATAGCGGTAAAGAAAATTTCTGACGTGAATGATTTAAAAAAAGGCGATGTCATCACTTTTACACAAAATGACGGATCAGCCGTAACACACAGAATTATCGGGATCACAAAAAAGGGCGGGCACCTGATGTTTGAGACAAAAGGAGACCATAATGCCGCTCCGGATGCCGCTCCTGTTCAAGCTGAAAACGTGGCGGCTCAGTATACGGGATATCAGCTTCCGTATGCGGGATATGTCATACATTTGGCAAGCCAGCCGATCGGAACGGCGATTCTGCTAATCGTTCCCGGCGTCATGCTTTTGATTTACTCAATAACAGTTATTGTCAGCGCTCTCCGCGATATCGAGCGGAAGACGAAAGCGCTGGAAGAACATGCGAAAAACGGGACGATGTCCACATGAATACGGTTGCAACCTGGCGACAGGATTTGATAACAAAAAAGAAAAAGTAGGGGGAATACAAACATGGGTATGAAAAAGAAATTAAGCTTGGGCGTTGCCTCAGCCGCACTCGGTTTAGCATTAGTGGGAGGAGGCACATGGGCCGCATTTAATGATGTGAAGTCGACGGACGCTACATTTGCGTCAGGAACACTTGATTTATCGGCTAAAGAACAATCAGCCAATGTTAATTTATCAAACTTAAAACCAGGTGATAAATTGACGAAAGATTTTGAATTCAGAAATAATGGTTCGCTTGCCATTAAAGAAGTGCTGATGGCATTGAATTTTACTGACTTCAAAGGAGCGAAAAAAGGAAACGAATCTGCGGAAGATTTCCTCAGTCAGTTTGAAATTACGGTTCTGACAGTCGGCAAAGAAGGCGGCAACGGCTATCCTAAAAATATCATTTTGAAGGCAGCCAGCCTGAAAGACTTATACTTAATGTCAACAAAACAGGATAAAGCAGCTGCCGAAGCGATCAGCAAACACATTGATCCGAAATTCTTGAGTGCAAGCGGAAAAGTCAATGTGGCAACCATTAACGGCAAGACGGCGCCTGAGTATGACGGAGTTCCGAAAACGCCTGTTGATTATGATCAGGTGCGGATGGAAATCCAATTTAAAAATGATACCGCAAAAGGTGCAGACGGACTGAGTGTCCAAAACAAATTCCAAGGCAATGCGATTTCTCTTCAATTCTCTTTTGAAGCGACGCAATGGAACGGCTTGACCATTACAAAAGATCATACGGATAAAGACGGTTACGTGAAGGAAAACGAAAAGGCTCACAGTGAGGATAAAAACTAATCCGAACGTCGGGCAGATAAAAGAGGAGTTGTGCACATATGGCGGCACTACTCCTCTTTTTGCGATTTTCTCCATTTTTGATAATCTAAAAATTCACGAAATTGTTTTTTTGATACCCCGGATGTCATCGCATCACGAACTAATTTCTCCCATTCACTATCTAATTGACCATCGTATTCGGTTTCATGTTTTTCATCAAGTAAAGTATGAACCGAGACGTCCAGAACAGCGGAGACTTTTTCTAGAAATTGAATGGAGGGGTTCGTCTGTAAATTTCGTTCTATTGAGCTTAAATAAGACTTCGCTACCCCAGCTTTTTCAGCTAGTTCTGATAGTGAGTAGCCTTTTTCTTTTCGGTATTGTTTAATACGCTGGCCAATCAATGTCATCACCTTCCTTGTGATATTATAGCACATTCAGAAAGGATTTACGGTATGACTTCTGGCGGCCTGGATATGTTGAGAAGACTTTTTATGCGAATGCAGGTATTTGCGTATTTCTTCCAGGCTGATATTTGCTTTTTGAGCTTCTAATATCAGCTCAACCCATTCCTTATCTAATTGCGAAAATTCCATTTTTGCATTTTTCATGCATTTTCTCCTCCTAAAATACTTGTTTATGTATTTCAGCCAATCCGCCCATGACCTTATCTTTACATGTCTGGAAGTGATTCATCGCATGCGAAACGCCAGAAATTTTTTCTATATACTTTTATTATAATATAGAATTTCCAGAAAAAACGGGAAAGGTGTCGAATGGATAACGCTTATCCAGAAAAATTACTTTGCAGGAAAAATAAACCGCCGTTTTCAATCTGAATATGAATTTTCGGCTGATATAAGGCTTTCAGCGCTTGTTTTTCCAAATGGTATTCCTCAGGTTTTTCTTCTGTCTGCTCATAAAACTGATCGAGCAGCCTGAGGTCCTTTTTCCATCTGGCGATCGCGCTGTCAGCCCAGTCTGACGGCTCTTTGGCGGCAGCGTCTTTTAAGTAATGCTCCATCCTTTTAATCCCGCTTTCCGGCTTAATCATCGGCGATATGGTAAAGCAATAGTCTGATATTTGTGATGTCATCGGCAGAGGTGCAAGCTTCTGCTGAAATCCCTCAACGATTGTTCCAGAAACAAGATGCAGGCCTAAAGACAAAAGTCTGTCTTTTTTCATGTCGGATTGGTATGAAATCACTACATTTAATCCAAGCCAGGGCTGAAGCGGCACTCTGGCTCCGGCTGATACAATTTTCTCATATATTCTTGTAAATCTCCCATTTTGTTTAACTGCTTGAAAGATTTGAAAGAGGCGCGGGGCTCCAAAGTAAATAAACTCGCCGTCCATATCTTCCGGAGCCATTTCTTTATCAGTGATGAACGTGATCTTCATCGGGTTCGGTTCGCCGCCCGTTTTTTCACGCCAATGCCAATAAAACGGGCGGTTCATAATTTGTTTGTCCATCTCGACCGTCAACTGAACCGTCATAAAACCCGGCCCGTGTTCAGTAATCGGGCAGTGGTTCGCTTCAAAAAAGCGCAGTAAAAATTGGTGAACCTCCTGCTGTCTCATGTCGCGCTTCCTCCTTTTAGATTAAGAGCCTTTTTTTCTGGCGGGTTTTTCCGTACCGTACGATAAGAAAGAGGTAAGGTTGTCCATTTTGATCCGCATTTCTTCCTCTGTCAGCGAGTGGCATAAAATATCATGTAAATGATCTTCAAAATTGCTCACTTTGATTTTTGTTAAAATGTCATCTAGTTCTCCGACGACATTTTCAAATAAATGAATTTTGTCATACAAGAGTTTTAAGATATGCTCTTCCACCGTATGTTTTGTCGCCATATTGTAGATGTGGACATCTCTTTCCTGACCGAGTCTGTGAATCCTTCCGATTCTTTGTTCAAGCCGCATCGGGTTCCACGGAAGGTCATAGTTGATAATATGGTTGCAAAATTGCAGGTTGATCCCTTCCCCTCCGGCTTCTGTAGCGATCAGGACCTGCACTTTGCCGCGGAAGAGATCCTTCATCCAGTCTTTTTTCCCGCGTTTAAATCCGCCTCTGAACGGAACGGAGCTTATGCCGTTCTGCTGGAGAAACCATTGCAAGTAGATCTGTGTCGCCCGATACTCAGTAAAAATAATGACCTTGTCATTAATCTTTTTAATCAAGTCAACAACTTGAATCGCTTTTGAGTTTTGCGTGACTTGATTGATGCGGTCCATTAAATTGGCGATCGTCTGTTCATCGAAAGCGGGCGCTTGTTTGTCTTTTTGATCAAGCATTTTTTTAAGTGTCATATACACGGCTTCCCTGCTTGAACAGCACTCCCGTTGCAGTGTCATAATGGAAAATGCGCTTGCGGGCTTTTCCGTGCCGTTTTTCAGTGCGTTAATGTCATCGTAGAGCGCCTGTTCCGTCGGTGAAAAGGTGATCGGCACTGTTTCCACGTGGCGCTTCGTCCATGTAAGCCCCGTGTCGCTCCGTGTGTTGCGGATCATCACCTTATTGACGAGCTCTTTCAAATGCTCATGAGCGTCAATCCCGTCCTTTTGATTGAACGTTTCCTGAAATCCGCTTTCATTTCCTAAGTGGCCGGGTTTTAACAGTGACACTAAATTGAAAATTTCTTCGATCCGGTTTTGAATCGGAGTCGCCGTCAGAAGCAGGCAGTATTTCTTCACAAGACTTCTCGCAAATTCATAATTTTTCGTTTTGCTGTTTTTGAGCTTATGCGCTTCGTCAATAATGACGAGATCATACGGAATCGAAAGCACAATCTCCTTGTGAGGCGAACGCTTGGCCGTATCAATAGAAGAAACGACGATATCGCACTGTTCCCACACATAGCTTTTTTTCTGTTCAACAGCGGGTATTAAAAACTTCTCCTGAAGCTCTTTCACCCACTGGGACACGAGTGATGCCGGCACAAGAATCAGGATTTTTTTGGCCAGCCCGCGAATCATGTATTCTTTTAAAATCAGTCCCGCTTCGACCGTTTTTCCGAGCCCCACTTCATCAGCCAAAATCGCTTTGCCGTTCATTTTTTCAACGACTTTCTGCGCGACTTCAAGCTGATGGGGAAGCGGAGTGAAATCAGGCAGGTATAAAGGAGCCCTCAACCCTTCGAATTCAGGAATGGCAAGGGTCTGCTGGACTTCAGCCGACAGTTTGTACATCTCCCAATTTGACCAGGGACCGTCCGTTTTCAGCCGCTCAGAAAACTCTCCCGGCCAGTTTGCATCAAATATGATCTCTGCTGTCATATGTAACAAAACCGCCTTTCTTTTAAAAAACTGATTTATCATCATTTTTGTTGCCGGACGTAAGTGAGGGTGGTAGGATATAAGTAATCATTTCACTAAAAGATATTGCTTTAGTATGTCCATAACAATTGGTAAATATGAGCGAATGACAGCAAGGGGAGAGACTCGGACGAAAAATGTGCATCCGGGCGCCGAAGGAGCAAACTGCGGAGTGAATCTCTCAGGCAAAAGAACTCTTGCTCGACGCAACTCTGGAGAGTGTCTGCGATTTGAAGCAGCAGACCACCAAAGGGGACGTCTTTATGATGTTTTCATAAAGTAAACTTTCAGGTGCCGGGACAGAGAAACCTTCATTTTCATGAGGTGTTTCTCTGTCCTTTTTTATATGTCTTTACAATGCGCCAATGACTGAAGGGGGAAGATGATGCTGAAACGAACACCGCTTTATGACATGTATAAAGAATACGGCGGAAAAACGATTGATTTTGGAGGATGGGAGCTGCCGGTTCAATTTTCTTCTATTAAAGAGGAGCATGAAGCCGTCCGCACAAAGGCGGGTCTGTTTGATGTATCCCATATGGGAGAAGTCGAAGTCTCCGGTAAAGACGCCCTGTCTTTTCTGCAAAAAATGATGACAAATGACGTTGCCGATTTAAATCCGGGAAGCGCCCTCTATACCGCCATGTGTTATCCTGACGGCGGTACGGTCGATGATTTGCTGATCTATCAGAAAAGCGAGAGCTGCTATCTGCTTGTGATTAACGCGTCCAATATTGAAAAAGACATCGCTTGGCTGACAGAACACGCGGAAGGGGATGTCACGCTGACGAATCAGTCTGACGGGATTTCACTGCTAGCCGTTCAGGGGCCGAATGCTCAGGCGGTTCTTGCGAAGCTGACTGAACGTGATTTGTCTTCCTTAAAACCGTTTACGTTTATTGATGGAGCTGACGTTGCCGGCCGCCAAGTCCTGCTTTCAAGAACAGGCTATACCGGTGAAGACGGGTTTGAACTCTATTGTAAAAATGAAGATGCGGTTCATCTGTTTAAGGAGATTCTTACAGCGGGAGAGAATGAAGGAATCGTTCCGTGCGGCCTCGGCGCGCGTGATACGCTGAGATTTGAAGCGAAGCTCGCTTTATACGGTCAGGAATTGACGAAAGACATTACACCGATTGAAGCCGGGATCGGATTTGCCGTAAAACACAAGAAAGATTCCGATTTTTTTGGGAAGTCTGTATTGAGTGAACAGAAAGAAAAAGGAGCTCCGCGTAAGCTGGTCGGGCTTGAGATGATTGAAAAGGGGATTCCGAGACACGGTTATGCCGTAAAAAAAGACGGTGCCCTGATCGGGGAAGTCACGACAGGCACACAATCCCCGACGTTAAAGAAAAATATCGGCCTTGCCTTAATCAAAACGGAATTCAGTGGAATCGGAACGGAAGTCGAAGTGGAAATCCGCAAAAAAACGGTAAAAGCAAAGATTGTCCGCACACCGTTTTATAAACGCCCAAAACAGAGCTGAAAAAGGAGAGTCATATGAAGCATCGATATTTGCCCGCGACAGAACAGGATAAAAAAGAAATGCTGAAAGCCATCGGCGCAGATTCAATTGATGAACTGTTTGCCGATATTTCGGAAGATGTGAGGTTTCAAAAAGACTACCAAATTAAACAAGCAAAATCTGAAACGGAGCTGACGAGAGAGCTGACAAAGCTTGCGGCGAAAAATAAAGACGCTGTTACATATGCATCTTTTCTGGGCGCAGGAGTGTACGATCACTATCAGCCGGTTATCGTCGATCATGTGATTTCCCGATCAGAGTTTTACACGGCTTATACGCCTTACCAGCCTGAAATCTCACAAGGGGAGCTGCAGGCGATTTTTGAATTTCAAACGATGATCTGTGAATTAACGGGAATGGATATCGCAAACTCCTCTATGTACGACGGGGGAACGGCGCTTGCGGAAGCGGCGATGCTTGCATCGGGACATACGAAAAAGAAAAAAATCGTCATTTCCGCAGCCGTTCATCCGGAATCACGGGATGTTCTGAAAACATACGCAAAGGGCCAATATATTGAGGTTGTAGAGGTGCCCGCGAAAAACGGCGTCACAGATCTTGAAGCATTGGAACATGCCGTTTGTGATGAGACGGCCGCCGTGATCGTTCAGTATCCGAACTTCTTCGGACAAATTGAGCCGTTAAAGGACATTGAGCCGCTCGCACATAAAGGGAACAGCCAGCTGATTGTTTCTTCTAACCCGCTCGCCCTCGGTATTTTGACTCCGCCCGGAGCATACGGAGCTGATATCGTCGTCGGGGACGCGCAGCCTTTCGGTATACCTGCGGCGTTCGGCGGCCCGCACTGCGGCTATTTTGCAGTAACGAAAAAACTGATGAGAAAGGTGCCGGGCCGGCTTGTCGGCCAGACGGAGGATGAAAACGGGCGGAGAGGTTTTGTTCTCACCCTTCAGGCGCGCGAGCAGCATATCAGAAGAGACAAGGCCACCTCTAACATCTGCTCAAACCAGGCGCTGAATGCGTTAGCAGCTTCAGTCGCGATGACTGCGCTCGGAAAAAACGGCGTCAAAGACATGGCCCGCCAAAATATACTGAAAGCCGATTACGCGAGACGCCAAGCGAAAAAAGCCGGCTTGCACGTAGCATTTGACGGCCCGATGTTTAATGAATTTGCCGTCAGGCTGAACCTCCCCGTCAAGGAAGCAAACCGGCGGCTCCTCAAAGACGGCATCATCGGCGGATATGACTTAGGCCTTGCGTATCCGGAATTGAATCAGCATATGCTCATTGCCGTCACAGAGCTGAGAACAAAAGAAGAGATCGATTCGCTTATTGCGGGATTGGGGGATCAACATGAATAATCAAGATCAGGCGCTTATTTTTGAAATGTCCCGCGAAGGGCGTATCGGTTACAGCCTTCCGGAGCTTGATGTGCCGGAAACAGAGCTTGAAAGCCTTCTTCCCGGTGACTACATCCGCGATGAAGACGCAAAGCTGCCGGAAGTATCAGAGCTTGATATTATGCGGCATTATACCGCTCTTTCCAGAAGAAACCACGGAGTTGATTCAGGTTTTTATCCGCTCGGCTCCTGTACGATGAAATACAATCCGAAATTAAATGAAAAAATTGCCCGGTTCCCTGGCTTTTCCGCCATTCACCCGCTTCAGGACGAGGACACGGTTCAGGGGGCGCTTGAGCTTTTATACGATTTAAGCGGACATTTGGAGGAAATTACGGGCATGGACGAGGTGACGCTGCAGCCTGCCGCGGGCGCTCACGGCGAATGGACCGGCCTGATGATGATCCGCGCCTATCATGAAGCGCGCGGGGACTTCGGACGGACGAAGGTCATTGTCCCTGATTCAGCCCACGGCACGAATCCGGCATCCGCTACGGTCGCCGGTTTTGAAACGATTACCGTCAAGTCGAATGAACACGGACTGGTTGACATTGAAGATCTGAAAAGAGCGGTAAATGAAGAAACAGCGGCGCTGATGCTGACGAATCCGAACACCCTCGGGTTATTTGAGGAAAACATTACGGAAATGGCTGAAATCGTCCATCAGGCCGGCGGAAAACTTTACTATGACGGAGCGAATTTAAATGCCGTTTTAAGTAAAGCAAGACCGGGAGATATGGGATTTGACGTCGTTCACCTTAATCTGCATAAAACATTTACCGGGCCGCACGGCGGGGGAGGACCGGGTTCGGGGCCGGTCGGAGTAAAAAAAGAATTCATTCCGTATCTGCCGAAACCCGTTCTCACGAAAAAAGAGGGCCGTTTGACTTTTGACGATGACCGCCCGCAATCGATCGGGCGCGTAAAGCCCTATTACGGCAACTTCGGCATTAATGTCAGAGCTTACACGTATATCCGTTCCATGGGGCCTGACGGCTTAAAAGCTGTGACTGAAAACGCGGTTTTAAATGCAAATTATATGATGAGAAGACTCGCGCCTTATTATGATCTCCCGTATGATCGTTATTGCAAGCATGAATTTGTGTTATCGGGAAGAAGGCAGAAAAAGCTCGGCGTAAGAACGCTTGATATCGCTAAACGGCTTTTAGATTTCGGTTATCACCCGCCGACTGTGTATTTCCCGCTGAATGTTGAAGAAAGCATCATGATCGAACCGACGGAAACGGAATCCAAGGAAACGCTTGATGCGTTTATAGATGCGATGATTCAAATTGCGCGGGAGGCGGAGGAATCGCCTGAAATCGTTCAGGAGGCGCCGCATACCACGGTAGTCAAAAGAATGGATGAAACCAAGGCCGCAAGAAAGCCGGTTTTAAAATACGAACATACATCTGAAGGGGTGTAAAAAAAAGAGCTTCCGTATAAACGGAAAGCTCTTTTTCATTATTGGTTCTTTGCTTTAATTTTTCCGCCCCATTTTTTAAATCCGCCTTTCAGGTTGTAAATATCCTTGCAGCCGTGTTTGCGGAGCGTCTGTGCCGCGCGGCCGCTGCGGACATTGTTTTGGCAGTACAGATAAACGGGTTTATCAGGACGGATTTCGCTTTTGCGCTGTTTCAGCTGTGAAAGCGGAATGTTGCGCGCGCCGAGAATATGGCCGCCTTCAAATTCATTCGGTTCACGGACGTCAATCAGCTGCGCTTTTCTGTAGCCCGCGCGGAATTCCTCTTCCGTAAGTGTTTTCATTAAACGCTGTTGGTAAAAATACGACACGATCATATAAACGATAAACGCCGCAACAATAATTAAAGCAATCATATTAGACAATGCGATTCTACTCCTTTAGCTTATAAAATCAAAACCCTGCTTCCTGAAAACAAGGCTTACCGGACGTTTTGGGACAAATACTATTATAGTAAAGCATGAAGCGATTGTCATCCTTAATGAAACGAAATATTTTTCATTTTCACGGCAGTTTGATAAACTGATTTTATTAAAACGATAAAGAAGGGTTCAGTGTATGGAAAAAGAAACATGGCGGTTTATTGACTCAGGGAACGAAAGCCCGGCATTTAACATGGCGCTGGATGAAGCGCTTTTATATTGGCACAGCCAAAAGAAAATTCCCCCGGTGATCCGTTTTTACGGGTGGAATCCGGCAACATTGTCTGTCGGATATTTTCAAAATATTAAGAAGGAAATTAACTTTGACGCAGTACATAAACACGGTCTCGGGTTTGTCAGAAGACCGACAGGCGGACGGGGTGTTCTGCATGATAAAGAATTGACATACAGCGTCATCGTTTCAGAGGATCACCCGGAAATGCCGGCCACGGTGACAGAGGCGTACCGTGTCATTTCAGAAGGCATTCTGCAGGGATTCAGAAACCTTGGGCTTGATGCCTACTTTGCGATTCCGCGCACGGAGAAAGAAAAAGAAAGCCTGAAAAATCCGCGCTCGTCCGTTTGCTTTGATGCGCCTTCGTGGTATGAGCTGGTCGTCGAAGGACGGAAAGTTGCGGGAAGCGCCCAGACACGCCAAAAAGGCGTTATTCTTCAGCACGGCTCCATTCTGCTTGACATTGATGAGGACAAGCTGTTTGATCTGTTTTTATATCCGAGCGACAGAGTCCGTGAGCGCATGCAGCGGAATTTCAAAAACAAAGCGGTAGCCATCAACGCCTTAGCCCAAAAACCGGTAACGATGGATGAAGCCAGAACCGCTTTTAAAGCCGGTTTTGAGGAAGGCCTGAACATTCATCTTGAACCTTACACGCTCACTCCTGAAGAGCTTGCGTTTGTCAATGAGCTGGCCGAGACGAAATACGCGTCTGACGAATGGAATTATAAGCGCTGATTAAGGCTTGACAGGCCGGAAGCATCCTTGTTTTTTCATAACCGTTAGTGTAAACTTGTAATGGTTTATTAAGTTAAGGTGCTTTTTGGGAGGGGTACGATGACAACACCAAGTATGGAAGATTATATTGAACAGATTTATATGCTGATAGAAGAAAAAGGATATGCACGGGTTTCTGATATCGCGGAAGCTTTGGCAGTCCATCCCTCCTCTGTAACGAAAATGGTTCAAAAACTAGATAAAGATGAGTATTTGATTTATGAAAAATATCGCGGGCTCGTATTGACGTCAAAAGGCAAAAAGATCGGCAAACGGCTCGTATACAGACACGAATTGCTTGAGCAGTTTTTACGAATCATTGGTGTTGATGAAGAGAAGATTTACAATGATGTAGAAGGAATCGAACATCATCTGAGCTGGAACAGCATTGACCGCATCGGCGATCTCGTCCAGTATTTTGAAGATGACGACAGCCGGAAAAAAGAATTGAAATCCGTACAGAAAAAAACCGAAACTCCCGGTGAATAAAAGGGCGGCCCAAATAGGGCGCCCTTTTTTTAATGTCTTCATTCTTTGGTCTATTTCCCCAAGCCGTTTCTTAAAATAATAATACACCTTGGATGGAAGGGAGAGGGCGCGCTATGCAGATTGACGGCGTATTTTCGGGCGGGGGAATAAAAGGGGTGGCGCTTGCCGGCGCTTATGAAGCGCTGGAAGAAAAGGGCTTTCGCTTTGAAAGGCTCGCCGGAACAAGCGCCGGCGCGATTATTGCCGCATTGATCGCTGCGGGCTACACGAGCAGAGAGGTTCATGCGATCATCGATGATGTGGACGGAAGGCAATTGCTTGATCAGAGATGCTCATTCCTCCCGCTGAAAATCCTGCAGTGGGTGTCGATATATTGGCGCCTCGGATTATACAGAGGCGATGTGCTGGAAAAGTGGATTGCGGATAAATTAAAAGCGAAGGGCATCATCGCGTTCGGCGATATGAAAAAAGGATCGCTCCGTCTGATCGCTTCAGATCTGACGAACGGAACGATGATCGTGCTTCCCGACGACCTTCCCCGCTACGGATTAAATCCGGAGGTGTTCCCGGTTGCCAGAGCTGTCAGAATGAGCTGCAGCATCCCTTATTTTTTTGAACCGATTAAATTAAAGACCGAAAAAGGCATTTCAACAGTTGTTGACGGCGGCGTGTTAAGCAATTTTCCGATTTGGCTGTTTTCAAAAGAGCGCAAACGGCCGGTCATCGGAATTTCACTTTCCCCTAATGAAAAAGAGCGTCCGAAGAAATCAATCCGGAACGCTTTTGAGCTGTTCGGCGCTTTGTTTGAAACGATGAAAGACGCTCATGATGCCAGACATATCGCGACAAAGTACGAACAGAATATTATTTTTATTCCCGTGGAACATGTGATGGCGACGGAGTTTCACCTCACACCGCAAAAAAAACTAGCTCTCATTGAGCTAGGAAAAAGCAAAACAGAGCAATTTTTGAAGCAATGGAGCTATTAAAAAAGCGCTCTGTTTTTCTTTTTATTCTTTTTACCTTCTATGACGGTAAGCTGGGTCTGGCTTTTTTTCTTAAGAATCATCGGCTTCGGTCTGCTGCTGCTCGGCACGCTCCGCAAATGGCTGACCCGCCCCCTGTGGCCGGCGCGGTGCTTCGCTTTTTGCTCCTTCATTCGGAGCCGCGATTGTTTGGCCGCTTTTCTGAAAGCGGTTCCGTCACGTCCGGCGCGGCGGTTCAGGACCGATCTCACGATAAAATAAATAATGATGCCTGCGATAATGACGGTGATCGCTCTTGAGATCATCTGTCCGGGGTTTGTGACCGCCGCATAAATGAAACCGAATGCGCCAAGCGCTATTAATACAGCAAAAAAAGGTTGTACACGATGATTCATAACTGCCCACCTCCGAAAATAATAACAGGTAACGGTTCAGATTGCGTTGTGAGACGGCTTTTCGCTCTGTTCTGAAATGTCTTCCAGTATGAGAAGCTCGTTAAAGCTTTCTATGGCAACCTCGACTTGGTCATCTTCCGGTTCCTTTGTCGTTAAAAGCTGCAGCCACAGGCCGGGATAACCGAGCACCTTTAAAACGGGGATATTCCGAACCCTGTTCGTCAGCTGGAGCACTTCAAAGGAGATGCCGAGGACGGCTGGTATAAGCGCAATCCTGTCTAAAATCCGCACCCAAAGCGGATCTGTCGGAACGAGTAAATAGACAAACATGCCGACAATGATCGTAAATAAGATAAAGCTTGAACCGCATCGGTAATGCAGCCGCGACTGTTTCTGAACATTTTCTATCGTAATTGGTAAATTCTGTTCATAACAGTTTATGACCTTATGTTCGGCTCCATGATATTGAAACACTCTTTTAATTAACGGCGTCATTGATAAAAAATAAATGTAGCCGAGAAGCAGGATAAGCTTAAACAGGCTTTCGATGCCGATCTGCGCTGCGTCTGAGGAAAAAACGGGCCTTACAAGCTCAGCTAAAAAGACCGGGACGAGCGTAAAAACGAATTTGCTGAACAAAAACGATAGAACGCCGATCACCGCCAGGCTGAAAAACATCGATAATCCCGAACCCTTCTTATCTTCCTGTTCCAGCTTGGCGTCATCTTGGGGGTCAAGCCCGTAACGTTCGCTGGAGAAGTTTAAATGTTTTGTGCCGTTGGCGCTTGCCTCGATAATTGCGACGATTCCCCGCAAAAAAGGAATCTTTTTTAAAACCGAAAGCTTGGGGTTCGGCACTCTCGGAAGCTTGAAAAAATCAATGCTTCCGTCATTCCTGCGGATGGCGGTAACATAATTTTTTCTGCCGCCGAACATTACCCCTTCAACGACAGCCTGACCGCCGTATGCGGGCGGTGTTTTGTGTTTAGACATTGTTTATCAACCTGCCTGTTTTCTTAGGATTTACTAACCATTTCCTTTCACTCTATTGTACAGGAAACAGCGGTAAACCTCTAGTTTGACAGCTGGAAAATCAATGCTTTTTCTACAAGCAGTATACCCGGTTTCCTTAGAATTTACTCATTAAATGAAAATATGGCGGAACTTTTTATGACTTTTCAATTTTGGGGCATTCTATGACTGGAGGTGCCATGATGACCAGCGAAAAACATTCAGAACAGGAAGAAAAAAAGAAGCAGGGTGATGATCAGCAGCCTGTTTCATTTACCGGCAGAATTTGCGGTATCGGATTTGCCGGCGGTGTATTTTGGAGTTTGATCGGCTATCTCGGATATATCTTTCATTTTTCAGAGATCAGTCCCAACATGATTCTTCAGCCGTTTATGATCGGAGAATGGAAAAAACAATGGCTCGGCACGATGGTCAGCATCGTTGTCATCGGATTCATTTCGATTGCCGGGGCATTTATATATTTCGTCTGTCTGAAGCGTTTTAAAACGATGTGGCCGGGGATGGTATACGGCGTCATTTTATGGTGTGCGGTTTTTTTCTTATTCAATCCGATTTTCGAAGACGTGAAATCTGTCACTGAATTGAAATCAGATACAATCGTGACGACAATTTGCCTTTACATTCTGTATGGTTTGTTTGTCGGCTACTCGATTTCTTTCAACTACAATGAGCTTACGTCAGACAAGCTTGCAAGGGCGCTCGGCAACAAGTGAATAAGTGTAAATCCCTGTCCGGTATGGTAAAATGTTCACGAGAAGTGAACATTTTTTATGCTGAAAACCGGATGGGGATGCTCCCGCGGTGTCAGGCGGCAGTCAAGAATCGGCGAGGAGGAGAAAAGGAATGAAACTTGAGAAATTGCGAAATCTGTTCGGTCAGCTGGATATAGACGGAATGTTGGTGACAAGCTCCGCCAATCTGCAGTATATGACGGGATTTACGGGTTCGTCAGGTCTTGCGGTCATATCGAAAGAACGCGCGGCATTTATCACGGATTTCCGTTACACCGAGCAGGCGAAGGCGCAAGTGAAAGGCTTTGATATTATCGAGCACGGCGGAAGCTTAATCCAAACCGCTGCGGATACGATTCTTGAGTACGGCATTAAAAAACTCGGCTTTGAACAAAACAGCATGACGTACGGAACATATGCATCCTACCAAGCGGTGCTGCAGGAAGCGGAGATGGTTCCCGTCGCGGATTCCGTTGAAAAGTTGCGCTTGATTAAGTCAAGTGAAGAGATTAAGATATTAGAGGAAGCTGCGAAGATTGCGGATGATGCGTTTGAACATATTCTGACGTTTATCAAACCGGGCATCTCAGAGATTTCAGTTGCGAATGAGCTTGAATTTTATATGAGACGTCAGGGAGCAGACGGTTCTTCCTTTGATATGATCGTCGCCTCGGGAGTGAGATCCAGCCTTCCGCACGGAGTGGCAAGCGGCAAATTGATTGAAAAGGGAGACTTGGTCACGCTCGATTTCGGCGCGTATTATAAAGGCTATTGTTCTGATATCACACGCACCGTCGCGGTCGGAGAGCCAAGTGATAAACTGAAAGAAATTTATCAGGTCGTATACGATGCCCAGGCGCTTGGCGTTTTGCATATTAAACCCGGCATGACGGGAAAAGAAGCGGATGCCCTGACGAGGGATCACATCACCGCAAAAGGCTACGGACAGTATTTCGGCCATTCAACAGGACACGGATTCGGAATGGAGGTCCATGAATCACCGGGGCTGTCTTTCAGGTCATCGGCCGTTCTTGAGCCGGGCATGGCGGTAACGGTTGAGCCGGGCATATACATACCGGAAGTTGGGGGCGCAAGAATCGAAGATGATATCATCATCACAGAGGACGGCAACCGGACAATTACGCATTCCCCTAAAGAATTAATTATTTTGTGATTGGAATATAGGAGGACATCAAACATGATTTCAGTTAACGATTTTCGTACAGGATTAACGATTGAAGTAGACGGCGGCATTTGGCGCGTCGTTGACTTCCAGCACGTAAAGCCGGGAAAAGGCGCGGCATTTGTCCGTTCTAAACTTCGCAATCTGCGCACGGGTGCTATTCAGGAGAAAACATTCCGTGCTGGTGAAAAAGTGGCGAAAGCGCAAATCGAAACAAAAACGATGCAGTATCTTTATGCCAACGGAGATCAGCACGTGTTCATGGATACAAGCTCATATGAACAGCTTGAATTGAACGAAAACCAAATCGAAGAAGAATTAAAATATCTTTTGGAAAATATGTCTGTGCACATCATGATGTATCAATCTGAAACGCTCGGTATTGAACTGCCGAACACAGTTGAACTGAAAGTTGTTGAAACAGAGCCGGGAATTAAAGGCGACACGGCGTCAGGCGGCACAAAACCTGCCAAAACGGAAACAGGTCTTGTCGTAAACGTACCGTTCTTCGTGAACGAAGGCGATACGCTTGTTGTAAATACATCCGACGGCTCTTACGTGTCAAGAGCATAGTCAAAGACATACGAAGTCTGCTCCTTTTACGGGGCAGGCTTTTTTTGCGTTCTGAAACAGAATCTTTCTTCTATATGAAAATAGTGAGACTACTTCCGTCAGCTAGAGCATATAGTGTAACAAAATGCTTGAAGTTGGGGGATTGCAATGAAATTTTTGTTTGGTTCAATCAATTCTACTGTTTTAACGATGGCCGGTTTACGAGTTTTGTCCTCTCTCATTGAATTATCGGCGGCCATTATCATGCTTGTTACAAATGACATCAGAAAAGCGGTTGTGGTAAATAGTATTTTGGCAATCGTCGGCCCGCTGATTTTTATCATCACGATGACGATCGGTATTTATCAGATTGCCGGACAGCTTTCATATGCAAAATTGATTTTGATTTTCGCGGGGGTTGTGCTGATTCTAGCCGGTGTTCACAAATAGGGGTCCGGGTGTCATAAAGTCTGTCCCGGATCATACATTTTAAAGAAGCCAATCGGTAAAAAAGGAGGAGACTCTATTGAATGAAATTACAGAGGTTCTCCCTGAATTATTGAGACATGCCATCTCCGCCGTGTCTGAAGAAGCGTGGCGGGATACAGAGGAAATCAGAATCCGCGTCGGCAGGCCGGTTGAACTGATCCGAAAAGGACAACCTTTGTTTTTGTCATATATCTGTACGGCCGGCGACGCACAGCTGATCCTCAGCCGGCTCAGCAATTACAGTATGTACACGCTTGAAGAAGAGCTGAAAAAAGGATATATCACAATCAGAGGAGGCCACCGTGTGGGGCTCGCCGGAAGAGTCATCGTCGAAAACGGAGCCGTCAAAGGACTCCGGGATATTACTTCCTTTAATATTCGAATCGCCCGGGAGAAGCTTGGCATCGCAGAACCGCTCATCCCTTTCTTATGGAAAGAAAACTGGCTGAATACGCTGATCATCGGCCCTCCGCAAACAGGGAAAACGACCTTGCTTCGTGATTTGGCCCGGCTTTCAAGCACCGGATCGAAACGTATTCCGGCGAAAAAGACCGCTATCGTAGATGAACGTTCAGAAATTGCCGGCTGCCTGCGGGGCATTCCCCAGCACAGTTTCGGCCGCAGAGTGGATGTTCTTGACGCCTGTCCGAAAGCGGAAGGGCTGATGATGATGATCCGCTCTATGAGTCCCGATGTCATGATCGCAGATGAGATCGGGAGAATGGAAGACTCAAAAGCGCTGATGGAGGCGCTCCATGCCGGCGTAACCGTTATCGTATCCGCGCACGGATGGAATATGAAAGACTTGATCAAGAGGCCGTCGCTGAAAATGCTTTGGGAGGAAAAAGTGTTTGACCGGTATGTAGAGCTGTCAAGACGCCGCGGTCCGGGAACGATCAGCAGGATGTATGGAAAGGACGGAGAACCGGTTCCGCATGCTGAAAGTGTGATGACATGCTGAAGCTTTTGGGCGCTGTGTTCATTCTGACGGCGACAACATGGACGGGATTTGAGATCGCCAAAATCTATATTGAAAGGCCGAGACAAATCCGTCAGCTGCGTGCGGCGCTGCAATCGCTTGAAGCGGAAATTATGTTCGGGCATACGCCGCTGCACATTGCTTCGGGACAAATCGCCGCACAGCTTTCCAAGCCTGTATCATCATTGTTCCAAGCTTTCAGCAGGAGGCTTGAGCAGGGGAGCGATTCCGCCAAAACAGCCTGGGAACAGAGCTTGAAACATAATTGGCCCTCCATGGCGATGAAAAAAAGCGAATACGATGTGCTGAAGCAATTCGGAGAGACGCTCGGGCTCCATGACCGAGTTTCTCAGCAGAAACATATCAAGCTTGCGCTTACACATTTGGAAGCGGCGGAAGCGGATGCCGGACGGGCGCAGGCGAAAAATGAAAAAATGGTGAAAAGTTTAGGGTTTTTAGCCGGACTGTTACTCATTCTTCTATTGATGTAAACATGAGGGGAGCAAACATAAAATGGGAGTCGACGTAAATGTCATTTTTCAAATCGCCGGAGTCGGTATCGTGGTTGCGTTTCTGCACACCATACTTGACCAAATGGGAAAAAAAGAATACGCCCAATGGGTGACGCTGCTTGGCTTTATCTATATTTTATTTATGGTGGCGACGATTGTCGATGACCTGTTCAAAAAGATCAAAGCTGTGTTTCTATTCCAAGGATAGGGGGGCTTACAGATTGAGATTGTTCAAATTGTAGGTTTAGGCCTGATCGCCACGTTTCTCTCCCTGATCGTAAAAGAACAGAAACCGACTTTCGCGTTTATGATTGTCGTCTTCAGCGGCTGCGTGATCTTTCTTTATCTCGTCGACCAGATTTACGACATTATCAGAATGATAGAAAAAATAGCCGTCAATGCAAATGTCAATATGGTCTATGTGGAAACCATTTTAAAAATTATCGGCATCGCCTACATCGCTGAATTCGGAGCACAGCTGACAAAAGATGCTGGCCAGGGAGCGATTGCTTCGAAAATAGAGCTGGCCGGGAAGATTTTGATCCTCGTGATGGCCGTGCCGATACTGACTGTTATTATTGAAACGATTCTCGGACTTATTCCTTCTTAATCATAAAGGGAAAGGGGGCGCAAACAATGAAGCGCTTTCGGTGGGCGGGGGCTTTTTTGTTCATCCTCCTCTTAATTTTTCAGACTGAATGTGTACAAGCTGCCGGAACAGACGGTGCGGCGCAGGAAACCGCAGTTCACCAAGAAACGGCTGATGAAGCGGCGAAAAAGCAGGCCGAAGCGCTGAAAACAGAAGGCATCGGAAAGTTCTGGGACGACATTATGACAGAATACGGCGGCCTTCTGCCGGAAAGCCAAAAGGGAAGCATCATCGACTTTATTAACGGAGAAAAAACGTTCTCGCCTGAGGCGTGGCTGAAGGCCTTATTTTCCTATCTGTTTCATGAAGTGCTCGCAAACGGAAAACTTCTGGGAACTTTGATCCTTCTCACCATTTTTTGCGTCATTCTGCAGCTGCTGCAAAATGCGTTCCAGCAGAGCACCGTCAGCAAAGTGGCTTATGCGATTGTTTATATGGTACTGATTATTCTCGCTTTAAACAGCTTTCATGTCGCCGTCAATTATGCCAGTGAAGCGATTCAGACGATGACAAGCTTCATTCTCGCGCTGATCCCGCTTTTGCTCGCGCTTTTGGCATCTTCCGGTGGAGCCGTTTCCGCTGCCTTTTTTCACCCCGTTATTTTATTTCTGATGAATACGAGCGGCCTGCTTATTCAAAACATCGTTATGCCGCTTATTTTCCTGTCAGCGATTTTAAGCATCGTCAGCACGATGACAGATCAATATAAAGTCACACAGCTTGCCAATCTCCTCAGAAATATCGCGATCGGCGCGCTTGCCGTATTCCTCACCGTGTTTCTCGGCGTCATCTCCGTCCAGGGGGCTTCGGCTGCCGTGACAGACGGGATCACCCTCAGGACTGCAAAATTTATAACGGGCAATTTTATTCCCGTGCTCGGCCGGATGTTTACGGATGCGACCGATACGGTCATCAGCGCCTCACTCTTATTAAAAAACACTGTGGGAATCCTCGGTGTCGGAATTTTGATCTGCATCTCCGCATTTCCAGCAATCAAAGTGCTTTCTCTCGCTTTTATTTATAAGCTCGCGGCTGCCATTCTGCAGCCGCTCGGAGGCGGGCCCGTCATTACGTGTCTCGGCGTCATCAGCAGAAGCGTGCTCTATATTTTCGCGGCGCTCGCCATTGTCTCTCTCATGTTTTTCCTCAGCATCACAGTCATTATTACAGCAGGCAATCTCACCATGATGATGAAATAAAGGAGGCCCATTGGATATGAGCTTTTTAACAGAATGGCTGACAAGCATTATTTTGTTTATCTTATTTGCCATCGTCATCGACATGCTGCTGCCCAGCTCCAGTATGCAAAAATACGCAAAGATGGTTGTCAGCCTGCTGTTAATCATTGTCATGCTCAACCCGATATTCAAACTTTTCAAAACAGACCCGGAGATCATCTTCGATTATTTGACAAAACAAGAGCAATCTCAATCCGCGGACATAAAAAATCAAATCAAATCAGAAAAAAAAGAAATACAAGCATCAAACCGCGCATATGTTTTAGAAGAAATGGCTGTCCAACTAAAAAAGAAAGCGGAGGAGATGTTCAGTCATGACGAATACAAAATAGACAACATCCGCCTTACAGCGGAAGAACAGGTTCGTTCAGAAGAAGATGTAAAAACGATCAGCGTGTATATGGCCCCATCTTCTGAAAAAACCGTGCAAACCGTCGCACCGATCGACATCCGCACAGACCGCAAATACGAACCCGAAGGCGCATCCGGCAAAAAGGAGGCTGCAAACATCAAAGAAAAACTTGCGGATATATGGGAAATCGGCAGTGAGAAAATTACGGTTTATATGGAAGGCGGGGAGAAAAACGGCCATGAATAAAAACGGACTATGGACCATACTCAAAAAACAGCTGATGATCGGACAGGCGAAAGACGGAGAAAAACCAAAACTGACAAAATATCATTACTTTCTGTTCGTGTTTGTGCTCGGCGTATCTTTTATGCTGGTCAGCCAGATGTTCTCTTCACCGGAAAAAACCGGGAAGGGCGAAACGGCGCAGACCGTCATGTCCGGCCGTACGGACGATAAGAGCGGGCAAAAAAGCGCACCCGTTTTTAAAGCATCAAAAGACAGCAGCGCCAAAAACACGATTGATGATTACGAGAGAGACTATGAAAACCAGCTGAAAGAGATCCTTGAAACAATTATCGGCGTGGAGGATGTATCAATAGTCGTAAACGTAGACGCCACATCTTTAAAAGTGTTTGAGAAAAATAAAACGAAAAAAGACACCACCACTGAAGAAACCGATAAAGAAGGCGGCAAAAGAAGCGTAACCGATCAAACCTCTGAAGAACAAATTGTCATGATTCGAAACGGGGATCAGGAAACTCCGGTCGTCGTTCAGACGAAAAAACCCGATATCCGCGGTGTACTCGTTGTCGCTCAAGGAGTGGACAACGTTCAAATAAAAAAAACCATCATTGATGCCGTCACAAGGGTGCTTGATGTTCCGAGCTACCGTGTAGCGGTTGCCCCTAAAAAAATCAAGGAGGATTCATAAATCATGCTGAAAAAACAAACGGTTTGGCTTTTAACAATGCTCAGTCTCGTCGTGGTATTAAGTGTTTATTATATTATGTCGCCGGAAAGCAAAAATGCCGTGCAGATGAAAACCGAAAAAAGCAGCGGGGAAATCGCCACAGAAAAAACGCCGGCTCCTAAAACGGAAGAAAAGAGCGAAAGCGGCACAGAAAAAGAAGACGGAACAAAAGGAACGAAAGATTCTAAAGGCACAAAAGAGGATAAAGAAACGTCAGCCGAAGCATCGGAAAAAGACGGATCGGTCGCCACAGAAACAGCTGATGAAAATTTATTTACCGCATACCGCATGGAACTTGAAGACGCGAGAAGCAAAGAAAGAGAACAGTTAAACAGCATCGTTTCAAGCGATGATGCGACAGCAAAAGAAAAAAGCGAAGCCTACGATAAAATGACGGCGCTGAGCAATGCGGAAGGGACAGAAAAACAGCTGGAAACGCTCATTAAAACGCAAGGCTACAAAGATGCGCTCGTGGATGCCGAAGGTGACAAAATCAACATTACGGTCATGTCTGACAAACATTCCAACGCAAAAGCTTCCGCCATCATTGACCTGGTGGAAAAAGAAATCAAGAATATGAAAGACGTCGCCGTAACGTTTGAACCGACAAAATAAGATGCCTGAACCGCCCGCACCCGCTGCGGGCTTTTTTGCTGTCATTTTAGATCAGTGTTGAATTTACACAACCGCTCCTGTAAGATAAACATAGTATGTACTTTTAGTAGCAACCCATAAATTTCTATTTTTTATACATAGGAGTGGAACTGATGTTAAAAATCAACGAAATTCATGAACTGATAAAAAGAATCGATGAATCTTCCATTGACGAATTTGTTTACGAGATGGAAGGCGTAAGTCTGAAGCTGAAAAAAAATGAAGCGCCGGCAGTGAATATAACGGGACAAGCTCCAGCTGTTCCCGCCGCTTACGCACCTGCTCCGCAGGCTGCAAAACCGGAAGCGCGCGAAGCCGATCCTGTTCAGGAAGCGCCGAAACAAGATGAAAACCTGCACAAAATTACGTCTCCGATGGTCGGAACGTTTTATGCTTCTTCATCGCCGGAAGCCGGCCCTTACGTAAACCAAGGTTCAAAAGTGAACGAAAATACAGTGGTTTGTATCGTAGAAGCAATGAAACTCTTTAACGAGATTGAAGCGGAAGTAAAAGGAGAAATCGTTGAAGTGTTAGTTGAAAACGGCCAGCTGGTCGAATACGGACAACCTCTATTTCTTGTAAAAGCTGAGTAAGGAGACCTGCTATTATGATTAAAAAGCTATTGATCGCCAACCGAGGAGAAATTGCCGTCAGAATCATCCGGGCCTGCAAAGAGCTTGGCATTGAAACTGTAGCCGTTTATTCTGAGGCAGATAAAGAGGCCCTGCATGTTCAAATGGCCGATGAGGCTTTTTGTATCGGGCCGAAAACATCAAAAGACAGCTATTTAAATGTAACGAACATCGTCAGCGTCGCAAAGCTGACCGGTACGGATGCGATTCATCCGGGATACGGATTCTTAGCTGAAAACGCCGATTTTGCCGAGCTGTGCGAGGAATTAAACGTGACGTTTGTCGGCCCTTCGGCTGACGCCATTTCGAAGATGGGGACAAAAGATATCGCACGTGACACGATGCAGCAGGCGGGCGTGCCGATTGTGCCCGGTTCAAAAGGAATCATAAAAAATACCGAAGAAGCGGTTTCGCTTGCGGGTGAAATTGGGTATCCTGTGATTATAAAAGCCACTGCGGGCGGAGGCGGAAAAGGCATCCGGGTCGCACGCACAGAAGAAGAGATGATTAAAGGCATCGAAATCACCCAGCAGGAGGCCGCTACGGCATTCGGAAATCCGGGTGTGTACATCGAGAAGTACATAGAAGATTTCCGCCATGTTGAAATTCAGGTGCTTGCCGATAATTACGGAAACACGATCCATCTTGGAGAGCGTGACTGTTCTATCCAAAGACGTCTGCAAAAACTTCTTGAAGAGTCGCCGTCACCTGCGCTTGATTCTGAAATCAGAGAGCAGATGGGTGAAGCAGCGGTAAAAGCAGCGAAGGCCGTCGGTTACACGGGAGCCGGTACAGTAGAGTTCATTTATGACTACAGAGAACAGCGCTATTACTTCATGGAGATGAACACGCGTATTCAAGTAGAGCACCCTGTCACAGAAATGGTGACGGGAACGGATCTGATCAAAGAACAGATCAAAGTGGCATCCGGAGAGGAGCTCTCGCTCAGACAGGAAGACGTTGAATTTAACGGCTGGGCGATTGAATGCCGCATCAACGCTGAAAATCCTGCGAAAAACTTCATGCCTTCACCTGGTAAGATTAACATGTACCTGCCGCCGGGCGGACTCGGCGTGCGCGTGGATTCAGCCGCATATCCGGGCTATTCGATCCCGCCGTACTATGACAGCATGATTGCCAAAGTCATCACATACGGAACAACGCGTGATGAGGCGGTCGCACGGATGAAACGCGCGCTGAGCGAATTTGTGATTGAAGGTATTGAAACAACGATTCCGTTCCATCTGAAACTGCTTGAACATGAAACATTTGTCAGCGGAGAGTTTAATACAAAGTTTTTAGAAACATATGATGTAATGGGCTCATAATTTTTGCGGGAGGTGAATTGAATGGAAGACAACAGTGTGCTTAAAATGGATCATGATGAGGGTCATTTAGGCAAAGTTGAAATTGCTCCTGAAGTCATTGAAGTTATTGCCGGCATCGCCGCTTCCGAGGTTGAAGGAATAGCTGAAATGCGCGGCAATTTCGCCACGGGCGTCGTAGAACGCTTCGGCAAAATCAATCACGGCAAAGGCGTAAAGGTCGATTTAGCCGATGACGGGATTACTATTGACGTCTATTGCGTCGTTCAATTCGGGATTTCGATCCCGAAAGTGGCGGCAAGCGTTCAGGAGAATATCCGCCAAACCTTATTAAATATGACGTCTCTGACCATCAATGAAATCAATATTCATATCGTCGGCATTCAATTTGACACGAAAGCCCAAGAAGTCGAAATCGACGAAGAAATGTAATGAGCGTATAAAAACCAAGGGGATGGGCAGCCCTTTGGTTTTTTATACGTTTCCCTTCTTTTCAGGCATGAAGAAAGCCGGCTTACAAACGGCAGCCGAGTTTCTTCATGCTGTGAAATCCGAATGAAATTCAAAGGGTTTGTGAAAACATTCGGCATTAGGGTGAAAAAACCTAAATTTCGACATGCGATTGGGAAAAAAATATGTTATGATCTCTTTAGGCTTAACGACAAGCGGATAAAGAGGATCTGAAGGAGAAAGAAAATGAAAAGAAGAACAGCTAGAGAAAAAGCTTTGCAGGCACTTTTTCAGATTGATGTCAGCGATATTGCACCGAACGAGGCCATCGAGCACGCGCTTGATGGCGGAAAAACAGATGACTTCTTTGAACAGCTGGTGTACGGAGTGCTTGAACATCAGGTGCAGCTTGATGAAATGATTTCCGGCCATCTCGTCAATTGGAAGCTTGACCGGATTGCAAATGTAGACCGCGCGATCCTCCGTCTGGCGGTGTATGAAATGGTTTATACTGACGACATTCCTGCTAACGTGTCATTAAACGAAGCCATCGAGCTGGCAAAACGGTTCGGCGACGATAAAGCTGCAAAATTCGTAAACGGGGTTCTTTCTAACATTAAAACTGATATTGAATCATAGGAGGAAAGAAAATGACTGCAACAATCATCGACGGAAAAGAAACGGCTAAAGAAAAACGCGAACAATTGGCAAAAGAAGTAGAAGAGCTGAAAGCACAAGGCGTAGTGCCGGGCTTGGCGGTCATTTTAATCGGCGACGATCCCGCCTCTGTTTCATATGTGACAGGCAAGAAAAAAGCCGCTGAAACAATGGGAATGAAGTTTAAGCTTGACCGTTTTGACTCAAGCTTAACCGAAGCGGAGCTTTTAACAGTGATTGACGAGTACAATCAAAATCCGGAATTTCACGGCATTCTCGTCCAGCTGCCGCTCCCGGATCATATTTCTGAAAAAGCCGTCATCGAGCGGATCTCCCCTGATAAGGATGTTGATGGTTTCCACCCTCTCAACGTCGGGAAAATGCTGCTTGGAGAAGATACATTTCTGCCTTGCACACCGCACGGAATTGTCGAGTTATTGAAAAAGACGAACGTAGATCTTTCCGGCAAAGAAGTTGTTGTAGTCGGACGAAGCAATATTGTCGGTAAACCGGTCGGCCAGCTGCTGCTGAACGAAAATGCGACCGTCACATATTGCCATTCCCGTACAAAAAATATGTCTGAGCATACGAAAAAAGCAGATATTCTTGTGGTTGCGGTCGGTAAAGCGAACTTCATCACAGCTGATCAAATCAAAGAGGGCGCCATTGTCATTGATGTCGGCGTCAACCGCCTCGAAAGCGGAAAACTCTGCGGAGATGTTCAGTTTGATGAAGCGAAAGAAAAAGCATCTTTCATTACGCCGGTCCCGGGCGGAGTAGGTCCGATGACCATCACGATGCTTGCGCATAATACTGTTAAATCTGCCAGACGTACGTTATCATAGATAACCGGAGGCAGTCACAAAAAGTGTGACAATGAGCACGATACCCGCTTCTTAAGGCTCCTTTCAGCCAGAGCGGGTTTTTTTCTTAGTTCAGGGCAAAAAGCCTTTATGAAAGGAGTGCAGGATGTGAGTGAAGCGGCATATGTCACGGTTTCCGCACTGACCAAATATATTAAACGAAAATTCGATGTAGACCCTCATCTTGAAGACATTTGGATTAAAGGTGAGCTGTCCAACGTTAAAATCCATACAAGAGGCCACATCTATTTTACTTTAAAAGATGAGCATGCCCGCATGCAGGCCGTCATGTTTCAAAGGCAAAGTTCAAGGCTTGCGTTTAAGCCTGAGGACGGAATGAAGGTCATCGTAAGAGGCGGCATCTCCGTCTATGAACCGAGCGGAAGCTATCAGCTGTACGCGAAAGAAATGCAGCCGGACGGTGTTGGGGCGCTTTACTTAGCCTATGAAGAATTAAAGAAAAAACTTGCCGGCGAAGGGTTGTTTGATGACCGGCATAAGCAGGCCATCCCCGCTTTTCCAGCCACGATCGGGGTTGTCACGTCACCGACGGGAGCGGCCGTCAGAGACGTCATTACCACACTCAAAAGAAGATATCCTCTGGTGAAAGTCATTGTGCTTCCCGCGCTCGTTCAGGGTGAAAACGCCAGCAGATCGATTGTGAAGCTCATTGAAGAAGCCAATTCGCAAAAGATGTGTGACGTTCTGATCGTCGGAAGGGGAGGGGGCTCGATCGAAGAATTGTGGGCGTTTAACGAAGAAATCGTCGCCCGGGCGATTTTTGCTTCCGCCATTCCGGTTATATCGGCCGTCGGACATGAAACAGATTTTACAATCAGTGATTTCGTCGCGGATATCCGGGCTGCAACGCCGACGGGAGCGGCAGAAATCGCCGTTCCTCACACGACGGACTTAATGGAACGGACAAAAACGGCGGAAGTCCGCCTGACAAGAGCGATGCAGCAGCATATCGGCAAGAAAAAAGAACGGGTTCAATCGCTTCAGTCATCTTACGCATTCCGTTTTCCGAAACGATTGTATACCCAAAAAGAACAGCAGTTTGACCTTTTGTATCAGCAATTCCAAGCACAGCTCACAGGGCTTACGGAGCGGAAAGAAAGGCAGCTGGAGCGGAATACGTACAGATTAACGGCGCTTCACCCTGAAACCCAGCTGAAACAGGCGAAAAAACGGTACGAAGAGCGCTCAAATCAGCTGACGCGGAGCATGAATGTCCAGCTGAAGCAGCTTCATTCGCAGTTTCAGACGGTTCTTGGTAAACTGAATGCATTAAGTCCCCTTCAAGTTATGGAGAGAGGATACAGTCTGGCCTATAAAGACAAAGAGCTGATCAAAAGCGTTGATCAAGTGGAACAACATGATACGCTTGAAGTAAAGATGACAGACGGCGTTTTGACGTGTGAAGTATTGCAAAAGAGAGGCGAACGATAATGACAGAAACCAAAAAAAGTGAAGAGCTGACATTTGAAGAGGCGATGAAAGGTCTTGAAGGCATTGTCGCAAAGCTTGAAGAAGGAGACGTGCCGCTGGAGCAGGCGATTAATTATTTTCAGGAAGGAATGGCCCTTTCAAAAATGTGCCATGAAAAGCTTCAGCATGTCGAAAAACAAATGGACTTTATTTTAAAAGATAACGGAGAATTTGCACCTTTCAGCGTTCAGGAGGAAGACGAAGGTGACAAATAGACTGGACGCATTTTTAGCATCGCGCAAACAACTGATTGAGCGGAATCTTTCCTTGTATACAGAACGGCTCGCCATGCCTGAAACCCTCAAAAAATCTATGCTGTATTCTTTGGAAGCGGGCGGAAAGAGGCTGCGCCCCCTCGTTGTCTTAGCCGTTTTGAATGCTTACGGAAAAGATGAAAAAGACGGGATTCCGGTCGGATGCGCTGTTGAAATGATTCATACGTATTCCTTAATTCATGATGATCTGCCTTGCATGGACGATGATGATTTGCGCCGGGGAAAGCCGACAAACCATAAAGTCTTCGGAGAAGCGGCAGCCGTATTGGCCGGAGACGGGCTTCTGACAGAAAGCTTTAAATTAATCACATCTCACGTGTCTGACGCGGTTTCAGCGGAAAAACGGCTCCGCCTCGTCGAGGAGCTGATCAAAGCGGCAGGAACGGAAGGAATGGTCGGCGGGCAGGCTGCCGACATGGAAGCGGAACAAAAGCAGGTAACGCTTGAGGAGCTGGAATCCATCCATGAGCGGAAAACGGCCAAGCTCCTCGGCTTTTCCGTGACGGCAGGCGCTATTTTGGCAGATGCGCCGGAGGATGAAATCGAAAAGCTGCGTCTGTTCAGCAGCCATATCGGCATCGGATTTCAAATCAGAGACGACATCCTTGATATTGAAGGGCATGAGGAGAAGATCGGCAAACCGGTCGGTTCAGACACGACGAATGAAAAGTCAACGTATCCGTCGCTTTTAACGCTTGAAGGTGCGAAAGAGAAGCTTTCGTATCATATCAGCGAGGCGAAACGGATCATCAGCGGCCTATCTCTTCAGAAAGAACTGCTGCATGACCTCTGCGATTTAATAGCGGCGAGAGATCATTAAAACGATCCTGATTTGAAGGGGCTGCCGCTCCTATGGTAAAATGTAAGCAGTTTCGATGAAAATAAAAAGAGAGTCTTTTTCTTTTTTCAAAAAGACACTGTTTAATTTGCAGAAATTCATGCTGAAAGTGAGTTGATCCGCTTTGGATCTTTTATCAATACAGGACCCGTCATTTCTTAAAAAGATGTCAATTGAACAGCTGGAAGAGCTGGGTGAGGAAATCCGCAATTTTCTCATCACATCGCTGTCTGCCTCAGGCGGCCATATCGGGCCGAACCTTGGGGTTGTCGAGCTGACGATTGCGCTTCACAAAGAATTTGACAGTCCGAAAGATAAATTTTTATGGGATGTCGGACATCAGTCCTATGTTCATAAACTGTTAACCGGACGCGGCAAGGAGTTTGAAACCTTGCGCCAATATAAAGGGCTTTGCGGTTTCCCGAAACGCAGCGAAAGCGAACATGACGTATGGGAAACAGGCCACAGCTCAACATCGCTCTCAGGCGCGATGGGAATGGCTGCCGCCCGCGATATTAAAGGGACGAAAGAATATATCATCCCGATTATCGGGGATGGCGCTTTAACCGGAGGAATGGCGCTTGAAGCACTGAACCATATCGGTGATGAGAAAAAAGATATGATCGTCATCCTGAATGATAATGAGATGAGCATTGCGCCGAATGTCGGGGCGATTCATTCTATGCTCGGCCGGCTTCGCACGGCCGGCAAGTATCAATGGGTAAAAGACGAGCTTGAGTATTTATTTAAGCGCATCCCGGCCGTCGGCGGAAAATTGGCCGCCACGGCTGAGCGGATAAAAGACAGCTTAAAATATATGCTTGTGTCAGGCATGTTTTTTGAAGAGCTGGGTTTTACGTATTTAGGCCCGGTAGACGGTCATTCCTACCACGAGCTGTTTGAAAACCTGCAATACGCCAAAAAAACAAAAGGTCCTGTCCTTTTACATGTCATCACAAAAAAGGGCAAAGGCTATAAACCGGCAGAGACCGACACAATCGGGACATGGCACGGAACGGGTCCGTACAAAATCAATACGGGTGATTTCGTCAAGCCGAAAGCCGCGGCGCCTTCATGGAGCGGACTCGTCAGCGGGACCGTGCAGGAGCTGGCGCGCGAGGATAACAGAATTGTCGCGATTACACCGGCCATGCCGGTCGGTTCTAAGCTGGAAGGGTTTGCGAAAGAATTTCCAGAGCGCATGTTTGATGTCGGAATCGCAGAACAGCATGCGGCGACGATGGCCGCGGGAATGGCGCTTCAAGGCATGAAGCCGTTTCTCGCGATCTATTCGACCTTTCTGCAGCGGGCGTATGATCAGGTCGTCCATGACATCTGCCGTCAAAACGCGAATGTATTTATCGGTATTGACCGCGCGGGTTTGGTCGGCGCTGACGGGGAGACCCATCAAGGCGTCTTTGACATTGCCTTTTTGCGTCATATACCGAACCTCGTTTTAATGATGCCGAAGGATGAAAATGAAGGCCGCCATATGGTCAATACAGCTCTTGCTTATGAGGAAGGTCCGATCGCGATGCGCTTCCCGCGCGGAAACGGGCTCGGTGTAAAGATGGATAAAGAGCTGAAAACCATTCCGATCGGAACATGGGAAGTGCTCCGTCCCGGAAAAGACGCGGTGATTTTAACGTTCGGAACGACCATTGAAATGGCGCTGGAAGCGGCTGAAGAACTGCAAAAAGAAGGCCTGTCCGTGCGTGTCGTCAATGCGCGGTTCATAAAACCGATTGATAAACAAATGATGAAGGCGATTCTTAATGAAGGTCTGCCGATTTTAACGATTGAAGAAGCCGTGCTTGAAGGCGGATTCGGAAGCACGATTCTTGAATTCGCTCATGACCTCGGCATGTATCATACGCCGATTGACAGAATGGGCATTCCTGACCGGTTCATTGAGCACGGAAGCGTAACCGCCCTGCTTGAAGAAATCGGTCTCACAAAGGCTGAGGTTATGAACCGGATTAAACTGCTGATGCCGCCGAAGACACATAAAGGAATTGGATCATGACAGCAAAAAAAGAACGATTAGATGTACTTCTTGTAGAAAAAGGCCTTGCGGAAACGCGGGAAAAAGCGAAACGCGCCATTATGGCGGGCATCGTATACTCAAATGAAAACCGATTGGACAAACCGGGTGAAAAAATCGCCCGGGATCTTCCGTTAACGGTAAAAGGAAACCCTCTTAAATACGTCAGCAGAGGCGGATTAAAGCTTGAGAAAGCTCTTGAGGTGTTTCCCGTCTCAGTAAAAGGCAAAACGATGATTGATATCGGCTCGTCTACTGGAGGATTTACAGATTGCGCCCTCCAAAACGGCGCCGAACGGTCCTATGCAGTAGACGTCGGCTATAATCAGCTCGCTTGGAAGCTGAGACAGGACGAGAGGGTCGTCGTCATGGAACGGACGAATTTCCGCTATTCCGAGCCTTCCGATTTCACAGAGGGTCTGCCGGAATTCGCGACGATCGATGTTTCTTTCATCTCACTCCGTCTTATTCTGCCGGTTTTAAAAACGCTGCTTGTGCCGGGAAGCGATTGTATCGCACTGGTGAAGCCGCAATTTGAAGCCGGACGTGAATCAGTCGGAAAAAAAGGCATTGTCAGAGATCCCGGCGTTCATGCTGACGTTCTCCGCCGTATGAATCAGTTTGCCGCTTCTGAAGGATATACAGTGAAAGGACTGTCCTTCTCACCGATTACAGGGGGAGACGGCAATATCGAGTTTCTGCTTCATTTGAAGTGGGAGGGAGAAGACGGAAACGGTGCTGAACTGCCGGAAGAAGATATTCTCCGTACCGTCCGCGAAGCACATGAAACATTAAAAGCCAAAAAGACAGATGTACCGGAATAATAGGGGGCTATTATTCCTTTTTTCTGCCATCATGTACTTTTTATCAAGAAGCGGTTAACATAATGACAAGAACAGCTTGAAAACAGAGGTGCTTACATGACAAAAGGCCAAAGGCATATAAAAATCAGAGAGCTTATTACAAGCCATGAGATTGAAACGCAGGATGACTTAGTTGACATGCTGAGAGAAGAAGGGTATAAGGTAACCCAGGCGACTGTTTCCAGGGACATTAAAGAACTGCATCTCGTAAAGGTGCCGACCAATAACGGTTCCTACAAATACAGCCTGCCGGCGGATCAGCGGTTCAACCCGCTGTCAAAACTGAAGCGTTCATTAATGGATGCGTTCGTAAAAATTGACTCAGCAAGCCACATGATCGTATTAAAAACGATGCCGGGGAATGCGCAGGCAATCGGCGCTTTGATGGATAATCTCGAATGGGAAGAAATCATGGGCACGATCTGCGGAGATGACACAATTTTAATCATCTGCAGGACGCCTGAAGATACGGAGGGCGTTCAAAGCCGTCTTTTGGAGCTGCTGTAGCGTAATTATCAGATAAAAGGTGGAATGCTGTTTGTTAGCTGAACTATCAATAAAAAACTTTGCCATTATAGAGGAACTGACGATTTCGTTTGAACGGGGGCTCACCGTCCTGACGGGAGAAACAGGGGCCGGCAAGTCAATTATTATAGACGCCGTTTCCCTGTTAGTCGGCGGCCGCGGGTCGTCTGAATTTGTCCGTTACGGTGAAACAAAGGCCGAGCTTGAAGGACTGTTTCTTTTGGACAGCGGCCATCCCGTTTTTGAGGTGTGCCGTGAGCAGGGAATAGACGCATCTGACGACATGATTGTCATGAGAAGAGACATTAATGCCGGGGGAAAAAGCGTCTGCCGTGTCAACGGAAAATTAGTAACGATTGCGGCTTTGAGGGAGATCGGCAGACTTTTATTAGATATTCACGGGCAGCATGACAACCAGCTGTTAATGGAAGATGACAAACATTTAGAGCTTTTGGATAAATTTGCGGGCGCTGAGGCCGAATCAGCGCTTCAGGCATACCAAGAAGGCTACGACCGTTATATGAAGCTGCTCAAAAAAGTGAAGAAGCTGTCGGAAAGCGAACAGGAAATGGCGCATCGGTTAGATCTGATCCAATTTCAGCTTGAAGAAATCGAATCAGCGAAGCTCGAATTGAATGAAGACGAGCTTCTTCAAGAAGAGCGGAAGCAAATATCCAACTTTGAAAAAATTTATGAATCATTGCAAAACGCCTATAATGCGCTCCGCAGCGAACAGGGGGGGCTTGACTGGGTAGGAATGGCCTCTGCCCAGCTTGAAGACATTTCGGATATCAATGAACCGTTGCAAAAGCTGTCAGAAAGTGTGTCAAGTTCCTATTATCTGCTGGAGGATGCAACCTTTCAAATGCGCAATCTGCTAGATGATCTGGAGTATGACCCGGAACGGCTGAATTTTATTGAAACCCGTTTAAACGAGATTAAACAGCTGAAGCGTAAATACGGAGCGACGGTCGAAGACATTCTGGAATACGGCTCCAAAATAGAAGAGGAAATTGATCAAATCGAAAACCGCGACAGCCACCTTGAAGCGCTGAAGAAGGAACTGGAGTCCGTCGGCAAAGATGTGGCCGTAGAAGCCGCCAATTTATCAAAAATCAGAAAAGCCTGGGCCAAAAAACTGGCGGAAGCAATTCATCGGGAATTAAAAAGCCTGTATATGGGCAAATCAACGTTTGATACGGAATTCCTCGTGAAAACCGATCCGTCTGCCAGTGAAGCGCCGGTTGTCAACGGCCAGCCCGTGCAGCTTACCCAAAAGGGAATTGACCTCGTGAAATTTTTAATTTCAACGAACACAGGTGAGCCGTTAAAACCGCTGTCAAAGGTCGCATCCGGCGGCGAACTTTCAAGGGTGATGCTGGCGCTGAAGAGTATTTTTTCTTCCCAGCAGGATGTCACTTCCATCATCTTTGATGAAGTGGACACTGGCGTAAGCGGGCGGGTTGCCCAAGCCATCGCGGAAAAAATCCATAAAGTATCGACCGGTTCACAGGTGCTCTGCATTACACACCTGCCGCAGGTTGCCGCTATGGCGGATACGCACCTTTTGATCGCAAAAGAATTCAAAGACGGACGGACGACAACGCATGTAACGCCGCTTTCAAAGCAGGATAAGGTAGCGGAAATCGGCCGTATGATTGCGGGTGTTGAAGTGACCGACCTGACAAAACGGCATGCGCAAGAGCTTTTAAAACAGGCCGGACAGGTAAAAACGACAGGATAAGCTGCTGATACAGGCAGCTTATTTTTTTGTTCCATTTCTCTAACAGTGTATCCAATGTTTTTCTTCGTATGCCGGTTATAAATCAAGCGCAGGAAGGCAAAAGTATAGAGGTAGCAGAAAAAGAAAGTGGTGTGGGATAGGAGCGAGGAGAGTGAAGGAATGAATGCACGATAACATGAGGAAAGCAATAGGTGTAATTCTCCTTGTTTCTTTACTAAGTGTAGGCTTTTTTAAGCCATTTAAAGAATATTTACTGATACCGTCAGAAATGAGCGTCTTTGAAAACCAGACACAAGCCGTTCCGGTCAATGCATCAATAAGCGCTGAAAAGGGTGAATTATCAGAAGCCTTTACGCTGAGAGAAGAGCACGGTCATGCAAGCATAACAGGGCAAAAACAAGGCCGGTCAGAAGTAGTATATGATCTTGCCGGGTTTCCCATTAAAAAAACGAAAGTGCGTGTCCTTCCTGAATTGAAGGTCATTCCGGGCGGACAGTCCATCGGTGTAAAACTGCATTCAGTCGGTGTTTTGGTCGTCGGCTTTCACCAGGTGATGACAAAGGATGGGAAAAAGTCTCCGGGAGAACAAGCGGGAATTGAATCTGGCGACATCATTATTAAAATGAACGGACATAAAATTGAAAAAATGAGCGACATCGCCCCGTTTATTCAAAAAGCGGGTAAGACCGGGGAATCTTTGGATTTATTGGTGAAACGCGATAAGCAAAAAATCAAGACAAAGCTGATTCCGACAAAGGACGAAGCTGAGGGAAAATATCGAATCGGACTTTATATTCGTGATTCGGCAGCCGGTATCGGCACGATGACATTTTTTGAACCGAAAACAAAAAAATACGGCGCATTGGGCCACGTCATTTCTGATATGGATACGAAAAAACCGATTGTTGTGGAAGACGGCGAAATCGTCCGTTCAACTGTAACATCAATTGAAAAAGGAAAAGGCGGCAATCCCGGCGAAAAACTGGCAAGGTTTTCGTCAGAACGGAAAACGATCGGCGATATTAACCGCAACAGTCCGTTCGGCATTTTCGGGAAACTGCATCAGCCGATTAAAAACAACATCTCAGACAAAGCGCTTCCGATTGCTTTGTCAAATGAAGTGAAAAAAGGACCGGCGCAAATGCTGACGGTTATTGAAAACGATAAAGTAGAGAAATTTGATATTGAAATCGTCAGCACCACTCCGCAAAAATTCCCGGCGACTAAGGGAATGGTGTTAAAAGTGACCGATCCGAAACTGCTGAAAAAAACCGGCGGAATCGTTCAGGGAATGAGCGGAAGCCCGATCATCCAAAACGGGAAGGTCGTCGGGGCCGTAACCCACGTGTTTGTCAATGATCCGACAAGCGGCTACGGCGTTCATATCGAATGGATGCTTTCTGAAGCGGGTGTTGATGTTTATGGAAAAGACAAAGCAAGCTGACTGCCGGATCATCCGGCAGTTTTTTTATGTGCGCGTTCTTCACTTCTTTCCAGGATTCATGTAAAATAAGACATGAAGATTTTTCGACAAATTCACGTTTCCTGATTTGTCAAACTTAATTTTTAGTCGAAAAACCTAGAAAATGCTAGAAAAACAAAGATATTCCACTATTATTGGTAAATATGGATTTTTTAAAAGGGGAAGTAGTGGTTTTGTCGAATGTAACATGTAGCAGTCAAATAGGTTGTGTCCTGTTAATACATTGGGGGAGGAAGAAACGTGGAGAAAATTAAAGTTTGTGTTGCTGATGATAATCGAGAGCTTGTAAGCCTGTTGAGTGAATATATAGAGGGACAGGATGATATGGAAGTAATCGGCGTTGCTTATAACGGGCAGGAATGTCTTTCTTTGTTTAAAGATAAAAATCCCGATGTGCTCGTTTTAGATATTATTATGCCGCATCTGGACGGACTGGCGGTTTTGGAGCGGCTCCGTGAATCAGAGCTTGAGAAACAGCCGAACGTTATCATGCTGACGGCATTCGGTCAGGAAGACGTTACGAAAAAAGCCGTCGATTTAGGCGCGTCCTATTTCATCCTGAAGCCGTTTGATATGGAAAACCTTGTCGGCCATATCCGCCAGGTAAGCGGAAATGTCAGCAGCGTCACACACCGTGCGCCGTCTGCACAAAGCAGCATCATTCGCAGCCAGCCGGAGCCGAAACGGAAAAATCTCGATGCCAGCATTACAAGCATTATCCATGAGATCGGTGTGCCTGCCCATATTAAAGGCTATCTTTATTTGCGGGAAGCCATTTCCATGGTGTACAACGATATTGAACTCCTCGGCAGCATCACAAAAGTCCTTTATCCCGACATCGCCAAAAAATTCAACACGACCGCAAGCCGTGTAGAACGGGCCATCCGCCACGCGATTGAAGTCGCTTGGAGCAGGGGAAATATTGATTCCATTTCTTCGCTGTTCGGGTATACCGTAAGCATGACAAAAGCAAAACCAACCAACTCAGAATTCATTGCGATGGTTGCTGACAAGCTGAGATTAGAGCATAAAGCTTCGTAACGCAAGCTTTATGGCAAGATGACTTTTTTACGCCTTCTTTTCCGTGCATGAATGCGGAAGAGAAGGCGTTTTGAGTTTTTGCTCACGAAGATCCCTCCAGCCTGAGGAATCTTGAAGCCGCATAAAAGCGGGATTTACGGCATCTACACATATAATACGGGAGCTGATACTTTGATGATTTCGCCGTCTCTGATATAAAAGCGGGGGACGCGGCGGCTTAACGCAGATACGACTTCGTAGTTAATCGTACCGAGCATTTCGGCAATTTCATCAACGGAAATCTCGGCTCCTTTTTGTTTGCCGTAAATGACGACTTCTTCTCCTTGTTTGCCCTCACTATCACCCAAACTGACCATAATCATATCCATCGTCACTCTCCCCGCCACCGGCACTCTTCTGCCGCGGTGAAGAATAAACCCGCGGTTGGAAAGGGCGCGCGAGTAGCCGTCAGCATAGCCGATCGGAATTGTCGCGATGATTTCACCCGGTTCAGCGATATATGTGGCGCCATAACTGACGGTCCGGGGCTCTGTCACCATGGCTTTCACATAAGCGATACGCGCCTTTAAGCTGAGTGCGGGCGTGAGATCTACGAGGTTCAGCTCCTTTATATAAGCGGACGGGTATAGTCCATATAAACCGATGCCTAAACGGATCATATCGGCGCTGAATTCGGGAAAAGCGATAGCGGCGGCTGTGTTGCACATATGGACAGTAGGCAGCGGGATGTCTTGATTTTTTAAAAAGCGGAGAAAGCTGATAAACTTTTCATGCTGCAGCATTGTCAATTCAGTATCAGGTTCATCCGCTGTTGAAAAATGGGTAAAGATCCCGTCCCATGACAGGTATGTACTCGACTTGAGCGCTTTTACAACTGCTAAAAGGTCTTCTTCTGTGCGTACACCGAGCCGGCCCATTCCGGTATCCACATTGATATGAATGGACAGCCGTTTCGAATCAGCTTCTTTTTCCAATATCTGATTTGCTTTTTTGACCCAGCTGACTTGAAATGCTGATAATGTTATATTCCACAAGGCAGATTTTTTTACACAGCTGAGAGCTGTAAAGCCGAGCACAAGGATAGGTGCCTTAATTCCCGCTCTCCGTAACACAATTCCCTCTTCAACGCTGGCAACTGCGAGCTCGCTCGCGCCGCTTTCCAGTGCCTGCCGCGCTACTTCCACAGAGCCGTGGCCATAAGCATTTGCTTTTACGACGGCCATAATCTTTGACTTCTTCGGAATATGGCGGCGGATCGCCCGTACATTCTTTTTGATCGCATCAAGGTCAACTTCAATCCAAACTTCCCGGCAAAGTTTTTTCATCGCGATTCCTTCTTTCCTTAATGAGATTCAGTACTGACGTGTTTTCATGCTTTCAATCTGCATTTTATTCACACTGAACTGAAATCATTCAAAACATGAGAAGGTGACTGCTGATGTTTAAAATCGAGTTTTCGGGAAATCAGTGCGCCTGCTTTATTTATGCAGTAAGGGCTGCATGGCAGCCCTTAAATTGACTTCACAATATTCTGATCTGAAAATTGGTGTTCAAACATTTTGGACTGGCTTACAGCATTGTTTTGAATGACAATGCCGATATTTCCCCCTCCGGAACCGAAAACGGTTTTTGATGCAGTCAGCGGACTGATGGATATGGCGCCGCCAACATTGACAACGCCGTTTCCTGATACGTTGTTTATCGTAATCGGGCAACCGCTCATTCTATTTTTTCTCCTTTCTCTCACAGTCTACTATCTATATGTACGCTGTAATATGAAATAAGATTAAACAAAACGGCAAAAAAAACCGGCTGCTGTGAGCCGGAAAGGGAGGGAAATACAGATATCATAGTGTTTTCGTTACATTTTGATCAGAGAATTGCGAGTTTAGTGATTGAGACGTGCTGAATTGGTTTAATTGCAGAACAATCCCTGTATTTCCTCCTCCTGAGCCGTAGACGGTTTTTGATACGGTTAAAGGGCTTATCGAAAACGCACCGCCGATATTGAGAACCCCGTTCCCGGAAAGACTGTTAATCGTAATAGGAAAACCAGCCATCATATACGGTCTCCTTTCTATTAATCTATTTACTATATGTACGCTGCAAATCTGAAATAGGAGTAAACAAAGCGGTAAAAAGTTATGAAACAAAAAAACTGCCGGACGTCCGGCAGTTTTTTTGATTACTTTTCAAACGGCACCCAGCCGCCTGTATTCTGGATCATTTCCCATAACGGTTCAGGAAGTCGGTATTTCTCAATTTCAGATGCTTTAATGGCTTTTTCGATTTCCTGTTCGCGGCCTTCTTTGACCAGCACCGCCCATTCAGGGTTAATTAAAATGACACGTCCCAGAGCCACCAGCGGAATCCCGCTTTCTAATACGGCGAGCGCTTCGTCCGCGGTATAGATGGAACCGACCGCCATCAGCGGCACTTTGTGGCCGACGCGTTCGTTTAATAAATCCATCCGTGTCCGTGAAGTATCTGCGCCGCGGCGGGCTTTGGAATTGACATCCATCAGTGAAATATGCAGATAATCCAAGTTTTCTTCCGCAAGTGCATCAGCGAGCATGAATGTTTCTTTCATTGTAAGCCCCGGCGTTTCCGGCTCTTCCGGTGACAGGCGGTAGCCGAGAACAAATGGATGTTCAGCGTGTGCATCAATCGCCTGTTTGACAGCGTCAACGACTGCAAGCGGGAACGCAAGGCGCTTTTCATCGCTTCCGCCCCAGCGGTCTGTGCGCTGATTTGTTTTCGGAGAATAAAATTGTTGAATCAGGTATCCGTTTGCCCCGTGAATTTCAACACCGTCAAAGCCGGCTTCAATCGCTCTGCGTGTCGCTTCGCCGAATGCTTTTACAATGTGCTCAATCTCTTGTTCAGTGAGAGCCCGGGAAGTTTGTCTGCCGTCTTCTTCTGAACCGCTAGGGCTGACGACGTCGTTATTCGGTACGAGTTCAGGAGGGCATTCCAATCCGCCATGGTGAATCTGCACAACGGCTTTCGCTCCTTGAGACTGGATCGCTTGAGCGAGTTTTTTCAAGCCGGGAATGTGAGAATCATCATAGATGCCGGGCTGGCCGGGAAACGCTTTGCCGTCAGGTGTTACGTTTGCACATGCCGTAATAACCATGCCCATTTCTTTTGAACGGGGAGTAATGTAGCTCAATTCACGTTCGGAAATCGTTCCGTCATCGTTTGATGAATAGTGTGTCATCGGTGCAACGGAAATACGGTTTGGTATGGTAACGCCGCTTTCGAACGTAAAAGGTTCAAACAGCGGTTTATATGTTTGCTTCATTATTTCGCCTTCTTCCTTAAAAGTTTAACTCGTCCGTATTCTAGCTTATGTTTTAATTGTGTGCAATTATTTTGCTTGTTCTTCTTCCTGAGGTTATGACCGGCCGAACCATTTAAACGACTGGAACGGTTTTCTCCGTTCCTTTTCAGGGTCTTTATACCCGCCTGAAATTTGATGGCCGATCGAGCTGAATATGACAGCGGCGGCGAATAGGAGAATGATTTTTTTCATATGCATATCTTCTTTCTTATCTTTTACAAGGTTATTTATAAGCATACGCTTGTGTGAAAAAACCGTCAAATTTGTTTTTTATTCTTTTTTCCACTTTCCTGCGGCGAATATCGTTCCGATCTGAATCACAACACTTAACAGAGCGCACACTGCCACAACTGTGTTGCTGTCCATAGAAGACACCCTCCTTTTTGTTAGGTTAATGTATCATATGACAGCTGTCTCTGTTTTGACAAAACCGTAATGCGGTGTTTCATATTTTTCAACAAAAAAGGGCGCTTTTTAGGCGCCTTTACTTTTTTTTCAGCCGATGCAAAGCGATTTGAACGGCGATGGCATCATCCAGATAGCCGATCGGAAACATGTAATCCGGAATCACGTCTGTCGCTAAAATATAATACAGGAGCGCACTCCCTAGAATCGGACGGTCTTCAGCCGGTGTTGATTCATCCATATATTGATGATGCATGTTTTTCAAGTGATCAATAAAAGGGCCGACGCTTTCTTCATTATTCATTTTCTTTTGAAACTCATCACAAATCAGACGATGGCCCTGCTGGGTTTTGGCATATTGTTCATACCTGGTCAGCTCGCGTTCAATTTGTTCACGGGAAAAAGGCTGATCAAACATCTCCCCCATGTTCAGCATATCCTGAATCGCGTGCATCGGATCTTGCGGCGCAGTCTCTTTTTCATGGCCGATGTCTATTCCTGACGCTTCAAGCAATTCCTCCAGCGGGGTGCGGAGGTGCTTTGAAAATTCCTGAAGATGCTTTAAATTGGCCTTCTGCTTGCCGTTTATAATCCGGGAGATGGTGGCCGTATCAATGTTGGCTAATGCGCCGAGTTTTCTCATGGAGAGAGAGTGCTTATCAAGCAGTGATTTTAAAAGGGGGCCCAATGTCTTATGTTCATTTTCTGCCAAGGGTGTCACCTCGTTTCCGCCGGAATGATGATAATCAGTCAATAATTTTTGCAGAAAAGGTACCTTTTCTGTGCTGATGAATAGGATAGTGTAGATTGGAACAGCACAACATGTTGAAAAGACATCAAAGAATGGGGAGAACATAACATGGCTTGGTTATTGATTTTAGGTTTGGCAGTGTCCTCGAGCATTGATAATTTAGGAGTGGGGATGTCATACGGCATCAGAAAGATCAAAATATCGCACGCATCAAATATAATGATCGCTTTTATCTGTTTTTTATTCAGTTATATCGGAATTTATTTCGGCAAATGGATTTCAGCCGTTTTACCGGGCTTTTTTCCCGTTTTGCTGGCGGCTTTTATTTTATCTGTGATCGGCATTCGCATCATCCTGCTGGCCGTGCCGAGAAAAAAAGAAAATACAGCGCCTGCTGACACATCTGGAAAAAAAGGCCGTTTCGCCGGTCTGCTGCAAAATCCGGAGACAGCGGATGCTGACGGTTCGGGAGAAATCGGTATATTGGAATCCATGGTTCTCGGGGTGGCCGTATCCGCAAATGCGCTGACCAACGGATTAAGCGCGGGCCTGATCGGGCTTTCTCCCGCTGCCATTTCCATCACTGCGGCGATCGGAAGCTTTCTGACCATATGGATCGGCTGCCTGCTTGGGAAAAAAGCTGCGTCACTGCGCATCGGTACTTTCCATGTCGGACAGTTCAGCACGGTGCTGAGCGGAGTGATTATTCTCATCATTGCCGTCAATACGCTGCTCTTTTAAGTTGTCCCGTTCATTTTATGAAAAGCTCAAAATAAATATGAATCATTCTGTTCGGGAGAGCGCATGACGGGCTCTCTTTTTTTGCCGATCTGTCATTTTTTCAAAATGAATAGAAAGTCGTCCGTTTCCGTTAAATTTTGCATATCCGGCCATAAGACAGAACCTTTTTCATGGACGGATCAGCTCGCTTTCTTTCTAAGTTCAGGTAATCAGCGGGTCAGAAAGCCTTTATTCCAAATATGGAAAAACGCTGGAGGGACGAAGGCGCCCTTTACAAATCCGCCATTCTGTACAAAGATAAAGCCGAATGAGAAAACGTGAGGTGATCTGTGTGAAGTCTGTCATCCTTCTGATCTTCACTGCATGGCTGCTGTCAGGCTGCGAGTATACCGCGGAGGCGGATTCGGCGCCGTCATTTACACAGGAAGGAACATTTATAAAAGCGGCCGGAAACGATATGATCGCACTGGAAATTGACGGAGAGCGGCACGAGGTGAAGGTGCCTTTTGCTAAGCGGCTTGAATTCCAGTCTCTGCCTGAACATACGGCGGTGCAAATCACCTATAAAAAAGAGAGCAACGGACAATTACGGCTTGAAGAACTGAAAAAAGAAACAGATATGTGAAAAACGGGGAGGAAAAAACGTGGGCCTACTGACAAAAAGCGCTGCTGCATTCGGTGCCGCCCTTCTTCTGCTTGCGCCGTCCGCTTATGCAGCCGAACCTTTGCAAGGGAAGACCATCTATATTGATGCCGGCCATGGCGGAGAAGACAGCGGGGCCGGGGGAAATGGACTGCTGGAGAAAAACATCAATTTAGCGGTGTCAAACAAGGTAGCTGCCAAATTGGAAGCAGAAGGTGCAACACCTGTTGCGTCAAGGACTGATGATACTTTTTTAAGTTTGGACGAGCGGGTGGCGAAAGCAAGCGCCAGCCAATCCGATTTATTCGTCAGCCTTCATACGAACTCAGCCGTATCGACGGCATCGGGTACAGAAACGTATTTTAATTCAACATATGAAGGAGCAGACAGCGAAAGGCTTGCTTCTGATATCCAACAGCAGCTTGTCTCGTCTCTAGAGATGAGGGACAGAGGTGTAAAAGAAGCCCCTTTTTATGTCATTACATATTCAAAAATGCCTAGTGTGCTGGCTGAATTAGGCTTTATCACAAATCCTCAAGATGCGGACAAGCTGAAAAACGCTAACGGGCAAGAACACGCCGCCGACGCCATTGTAAATGGAATCGAAACCTATTACAGCGGCCAATAATCGTAAAATATGTGTAAATAGCGCCCACCTTATGTGCATAACGATTATAATAGAGAAAACCGATGACAAACACCTGAGGTGAAACATATGACGACTATTTTTGCCCACCGGGGGGCGTCGGGCGACTATCCCGAAAATACGATGCCCGCGTTCACAAAAGCGATTGAGGACGGGGCGGACGGAATCGAACTTGACGTACAGATGACAAAAGACGGCCGTATCGTGGTCATTCACGATGAAACCCTTGACCGAACGACGTCTTTACAAGGATTTGTGAAAGATACGGCGTATGACAAAATCAGAACCGCCGATGCCGCCGGAAAATGGAAAGATTCTTTTAAAGGAGTCAGAATTCCGCTTTTGTCAGACGTGCTGCGTTTTGCGGAGCGCGCCGATTTTCTGATCAATATTGAGCTGAAAAACAGTGTATTCCGCTACGAGGGAATGGAAAAAGAAGTGATCAAAAAAGTCAGGTATTACGGATTGGAAAAGCGCGTTATTTTTTCTTCATTTAATCATGAGAGCCTCGCGCTTTGCCATGCCTTGGCGCCTGAGATTGAACGGGCGGTGCTGACGATGGATGTGCTGTACCGGCCTGAACAGTATCTCGCTTCAATCCCTGCTTCAGGTTATCATCCTAAGCTTGGTACGCCGGCGGTCAGCCCTGAAGCGGTCAGACATCTAATAAAACACCAAGTGAAGCTCCGTCCGTTCACCGTTAATCGTCCGGAAGATATGAAGCAGCTGATAAAAGCGGGAGCAGACGCATTTTTTACCGATTATCCAAAGCTGGCTGTTTCTATAAAAGAAGAATGCCGCCATTAAGAAGACTGTTCAGACAGTCTTTTTTTTATGGGCAGAAACCGGAGGGGCGATCATAACGTGATCAGGAGGTTCATATAGTGTAACAGGGCGTTTTATGTAAGCGTTATCTTTTATTTTACTGAAAGTGAGGCAAAAGTGTGGGGAAAACGGTTATCGTCAGTGCGGCAAGAACACCGTTCGGAAAATTCGGCGGTGCATTAAAAGAGGTAAAAGCAGCCGAGCTTGGCGGCATTGCCATAAAAGAAGCAATCAAGCGCGCCGGCATCGGTGAAAGCGAAGCAGAAGGAGCGGCGATGGGAATGGTTGTCCAAGCGGGTGCGGGGCAGATTCCGGCACGGCAGGCTGCAAGGTATGCCGGGCTTCCATGGTCCGTTCCGGCTGAAACCATTAATAAGGTTTGTGCATCGGGGCTTAGAGCCGTTACCTTCTGTGATCAAATCATCCGGGCAGATGATGCCGACGTGCTGATTGCAGGCGGAATGGAAAGCATGAGCAACATCCCGTACGCCATTCCGGCCGGCCGCTGGGGTATAAGAATGGGAGACGGGGTTTTTCAGGATTTAATGGTCCATGACGGGCTGACCTGTGCGTTCGATCAGGTGCATATGGCTGTCCACGGAAGCGCTGCGGCCGAAAAGTACGGCATTTCCCGAGATGAACAGGATAATTACGCTCTTAAAAGCCAAAAACGCGCGGCTGAGGCGGCTGAGACGGGCAAATTGCAAGAAGAAATCGTTCCGGTTACCTGGACCGATAAAAAGGGCAAACAGCATACTGTTACGCAGGATGAGGGGCTGCGCCCTGATACAAGCCTTGAGCAGCTCGCAAAGCTTAAGCCTATTTTTACAGCCGGCGGAACGGTTACAGCGGGAAACGCTCCCGGTGTAAATGACGGCGCCGGAGCATTTGTGCTGATGTCAGAGGAAAAGGCCGCGAAGCAGCATGTCAGACCGCTCGCTGCGATACTTGGCTTTGCGTCTGTCGGACTGGAAGCGTCTGAGCTTGCCAGCGCACCGGGAGAAGCGATCAGCCGGCTTCTGAAAAAAACCGGACTGTCCGTTGACGATATTGATTTGTTTGAAGTAAACGAAGCATTTGCGTCCGTCGTGCTCGTCAGCGAAAAGATTGCCGGATTCAGCCGGGAGAAAGTGAATGTAAACGGAGGGGCGATCGCGTTCGGCCATCCGATCGGCGCAAGCGGCGCCAGAATCATCATGAGTTTGATATACGAATTAAAGCGGCGCGGAGGAGGTTTAGGCATAGCGGCGATATGCAGCGGAGCGGCCCAAGGAGACGCCGTCCTGCTGGAGGTGTACTGATATAACGAGGGGAGCGTCAGATGAAGATGAAAACAATCATGGTCGCAGGTGCCGGTCAGATGGGAGCAGGTATCGCGCAGACGGCTGCAGAAGCTGGGTTTTCCGTCATGTTATACGATGTGGAGCCGGAATCGGTGACAAAAGGCCTTAACCGCATAAAGACAAATCTGGAGAAAGATCAGGCGAAAGGACGCAAGACACGGCATGAAACAGAATCCGTTTTCAGCCGCATCTCCCCGGCAGCGCTCACAGAAGCGGGAGATGCTGATTTTGTAATAGAAGCCATTGCCGAAAACAAAACAGCAAAAACTGAATTACTCGGCACACTTGACAAAATGTGTCCCCCTCATACCGTATTGGCAAGCAATACGTCTTCTCTTCCCATTACGGAGCTTGCCGCTGTCACAAAAAGGCCTGACAAAGTAATCGGCATGCATTTTATGAATCCGGTTCCTGTCATGGAGCTTGTCGAGGTCATCAGAGGGCTTGCTACGTCGGAAGACACGGCTGAAACAGTAAAGAAGCTTGCCGTCCGGATGAAAAAAACGCCTGTCGAAGTCAATGATTTTCCCGGCTTTATATCTAACCGTATATTAATGCCGATGATTAACGAGGCCGTTTATTGCCTTTACGAAGGGGCGGCTTCAAAGGAAGCGATTGATGAAGTGATGAAGCTCGGCATGCGTCATCCGATGGGGCCTTTAACATTAGCCGACTTCATCGGATTGGATACTTGCCTTTCCATAATGGAGGTTCTCTATGCGGGGTTCGGAGATTCGAAATACCGCCCATGCCCGCTGCTCAGAAAATATGTCAGCGCCGGCTGGCTCGGCAAAAAAAGCGGGCGCGGTTTTTATGAGTACAACAGATGACATAAAAATCATGGGGGAGGCCTGCAGCCGTGCATTTTACAGAAGAGCACATCATGATGAGAAAAATGGTGCGCGATTTTGCACGCAAGGAAATCGCACCGATGGTTGAAATCATGGAAACAACCGATGAATTTCCGGACCGGCTGATTAAAAAAATGGGAGAAGCGGGGTTAATGGGCATCCCCGTCCCGGAAGCATACGGCGGAGCGGGGGCTGATACAACATCTTACATTTTAGCGATTCATGAAATATCAAAAGTCAGCGCGGCTGTCGGCGTCATTTTATCCGTCCACACATCGGTAGGGACAAACCCGATTCTGCATTTCGGGACAGAAGCCCAAAAACAAAGGTATATTCCAAAGCTGGCAGCGGGCGAATACGTCGGGGCTTTTGCGCTTACTGAGCCTCAATCCGGATCTGATGCGGGAAGCCTGAAAACAACGGCTGTGCGAAAAGGCGGTTCATATATTCTGAACGGTTCTAAAATCTTTATTACAAACGGCGGAGCGGCAGATCTGTATCTGACATTTGCCTTAACGGACCCGGGAAAAGGGAGAAAGGGGATTTCCGCTTTTATCGTTGAAAAAAACACACCAGGCTTTTCTGTCGGAAAGAAAGAAAAAAAGCTCGGTTTGTTAGGTTCCAATACCGTCGAATTGCAATTTGACCAAGCGGAAATTCCAATTGAAAACCGGCTCGGCGAAGAGGGCGAGGGTTTTTCAATCGCCATGAAAAACTTAGATGTCGGACGGATCGGCATAGCGGCTCAGGCGCTCGGAATTATCGAAGCGGCGCTCGGCTGCTCGGCGGAATACGCCAAAACCCGCAGCCAGTTCGGCAGGCCCATTGCCTCGAATCAGGCGGTTTCTTTTAAACTTTCTGACATGGCGACGAATGCGGAAGCTGCCAAACTATTGGTCTATCATGCCGCTGATCTGTATCAGCGCGGGCTTCCGTGCGGAAAAGAAGCATCGATGGCAAAGCAATTCGCGTCTGATGCGGCGATGAAAGCGGCAGTGGAGGCTGTGCAGATTCACGGCGGCTACGGCTATATGAAAGAGTATCCCGCGGAGCGTTTATTTCGGGATGCGAAAGTCACGCAAATCTATGAGGGCACCAATGAGATTCAAAGGCTGATTATTTCTAAGTATCTTCTTCAATAAAAAGCGCGGAAAAGGAGCGAAACCATGGAATCTTATTCTCCCGGTTTAGATGGCGTCATTGCGGTGGAAACGGGGATTTCTTTTCTGGATACACAGCAGGGCAGGATTTTAATCAAAGGCCATGATCTGATCGAGCTTTCTAAAACGGCCGGATATATGGATATTGTCCATCTCTTATTGGAAGACAGACTTCCTGATGCGAAAGAGAAGGCGGCGCTTGAAGATGACATCCGGCGCGGCGGAGACCTTCCCGAGGAAATCTTGCATATATGCCGTCTGCTGCCTGAACATACTCATCCGATGGACGGTCTGAGGACAGGCTTGTCCGCACTTAGCGGCTTTGACAAGAATATTGATGACCGCACCTCTTCTGTAAATCGGCACCGTGTCCGCGGGCTGATAGGCAAAATGCCCAATCTGACCGTCAACAGCTATCGTGTCATAAACGGTCAGGAACCTTTAGCGCCTGTCGGAACCTTATCGTACAGCGCAAACTTTTTATATATGATTACCGGAAAAAGGCCGTCCTCCTTGGAAGAAGAAATATTCGACAGGTCGCTTCTTTTATACAGTGAGCATGAATTGCCGAACTCAACATTTACGGCCCGTGTCATCGCTTCGACGCAATCGGATATTTACGGCGCTCTCACCGGAGCCGTCGCCTCGCTTAAGGGAAACCTTCACGGCGGAGCGAACGAAGCGGTTATGTACATGCTTGAAGAAGCGAAGGATACAGACGGGTTTATTCAATTGTTAACTCAGAAACTCGCAAACAAAGAAAAAATCATGGGCTTCGGCCATCGCGTCTACATGAAAAAAATGGATCCGAGGGCGCTCATGATGAAAGAAGCATTGAAAAAGCTGTCTGATCTCTCGGGAGATTTCCGTCTCTATCACATGTGTGAAGCCGGCGAAACCGTCATGCGGGAGAAAAAAGGCCTTTATCCGAATTTAGATTACTACGCAGCGCCGGTCTATTACATGCTCGGCATTCCGATACCGCTGTACACGCCTATATTCTTCAGTGCACGAACCGTCGGCCTGTGTGCGCACGTCATTGAACAGCACAGCAGAAACCGGCTTTTCCGCCCGCGTGTCCGCTATACCGGAGCGCGCCTGTAAACAGATAAGAAAGGAAGATGAAAACATGACAGAAACCCGCCGAATGGACGCCGTGATCGAAGAGATTTCTGATTACGTGCTCCATCAGGAGATTGACAGTTCAGAAGCTTTCATTACGGCAGGACATGTGCTTCTTGATACGATAGGCTGCGGAATTTTGGCGCTCAGCTATCCCGAATGTACAAAGCTGCTCGGCCCGATTGTCCCGGGAACCGTTGTGCCGAACGGCAGCCGGGTCCCGGGCACGCCTTTTGTATTAGACCCCGTCACGGCCGCCTTTAATATCGGATGCATCAACAGGTGGCTCGATTATAATGATACGTGGCTTGCGGCTGAATGGGGTCATCCGTCTGACAATCTCGGAGGCATATTAGCTTGTGCGGACTATATTTCCAGAGTGAGAATGTCTGAAGGGAAAGAACCGCTTACCGTGCGCGATGTGCTTCGCGCAATGATCAAAGCGCACGAAATTCAAGGAATCCTCGCTTTAGAAAACAGTTTAAACAGAGTCGGGCTTGACCATGTGCTGTTTGTGAAAGTGGCGACTGCGGCTGTTTGCGCCCACATGCTGGGAGGCTCAAAAGCGGAAATCAATAACGCCGTATCTCACGCCTGGATTGATAATTCAAGCCTCAGAACGTACCGGCATGCGCCGAACACCGGGTCGCGCAAATCATGGGCGGCCGGTGACGCGACGAGCAGAGGCGTGTATTTGGCCCTGATGGCGCAAAAAGGTGAAATGGGGTACCCGACGGCGCTGACCGCACCGGTGTGGGGATTTCAAGACGTATTATTTAACCGGCAGGAAATAAAGCTTGCCCGCCCGCTTGGGTCCTATGTGATGGAGAATGTATTGTTTAAAGTATCCTATCCGGCAGAATTCCACGCCCAGACAGCGGCGGAATGCGCGGTCCGGCTCCATCCGCAGGTGAAAGGCCGCATCGGGGAAATCGACAGGATCACGATTATGACGCATGAATCAGCAATCCGGATTATCGATAAAAAAGGGCCGCTTCACAATCCGGCAGACCGGGATCATTGCCTTCAGTACATTACGGCAATCGGGCTTCTTTTCGGAGATATAAAGGCAGATCATTATGAAGAGGAAACGGCATCTGACCCGCGAATTGATACATTGCGGGGCAAAATGGAGGTGACGGAACACAAAGCGTACTCAAAGGATTACTTGGACCCGCATAAGCGATCCATCTCAAATGCCGTACAGGTGCATTTTACAGACGGCACAGCTACGGAACGGATCGAATGTGAATACCCGCTCGGGCACCGGTTCCGCAGAAACGAAGCCGTACCGAATATTCTTGCCAAGTTTTCAGCAAACATCAGCACTCATTTTTCATTGAAGCAGCAGCGTAAAATAGAAGAAGCCTGCAGACATAGCGGACGGATGCAGCAGCTCAGCGTTATTGAATTTATGGACTTATTTCTCATATAAAATAGGAGGGTGACAAACATGACGTGGATCGTCAGCAGGCAGTCGTCTCAAGAGGAGCTTGCAGAGCGGTTCCGTACGCTGATGACAGCACCGGATGTATTGCAGATCCCCGGCGCTCATGATGCGATGGCTGCTCTTATCGCCAAGAAAACGGGGTTTTCGGCTCTTTATTTATCAGGTGCGGCTTACACGGCGAGCAGAGGGCTGCCCGATTTAGGCATCATCACGTCGGCGGAAATGGCTGAACGGGTTAAAGATTTGGTCCGCTCGTCTGATCTGCCCGTCCTTGTGGATATTGATACGGGTTTTGGAGGTATCCTGAACGCTGCCCGGACGGCGAAAGAAATGTATGAAGCGCGCGCAGCCGCCGTGCAGATGGAGGATCAGCGCCTGCCGAAAAAATGCGGGCATCTGAATGGGAAGCAGCTCGTGCCGATTGAAGAAATGGCGCAGAAAATCAAAGCGGTTAAGCAAGCCGCGCCAACTCTTCTCGTTGTTGCAAGGACAGACGCCAGACAGCAGGAAGGGCTGGAGGGCGCCATAAAAAGAGCGGCCGCTTATATAAAAGCGGGTGCTGACGCTATTTTTCCGGAAGCGCTTCAATCCGAAAGCGAATTCAGAGCGTTTTCCAAACAAACCAGTGTACCGGTTCTCGCAAATATGACCGAGTTCGGAAAAACGCCGTATTACAGTGCGGAAGAATTTTCCGATATGGGCTGTCACATGGTCATTTACCCGGTCACATCACTCAGAACGGCGGCCAAGGCCTTTGAGCGTATTTTCCGCCTTATAAAAGAAGAAGGCTCGCAAAAAACGGGGCTTTCCGATATGCAGACGAGAAAAGAATTATATGAAACGATCGCTTACGATGACTATGAAGAACTGGATCAATCCATTGCTAAAACGATACTGCCGGACGACTGAAAAAGCCCTTTTTTGCAAGGGCTTTTTTTACAGCTTTTTTTTCCTGAACCGCGGGCTGACTTGGTTGCGTTTCCGATCTCTGTACAGAATAAACCCTGCCACAATATAAAGGCCGAATAAAAAAAACGCCAGTCCGGCAGCTCCCTGAAGAAAAAAGGACGGAAACGGGGCAAACACATGCCCGAATAATGCATCTCTCATCAGCTTAATGCCGAGCGCCGCGACAGCGCCGGGGAGGACGAGAATCAAAAGCGCAACAAGCCGGCTCATATTCAGAAAACCCCTTTACGATGTGATTTCCTTTATTGTCCAATCGAAAAAATATTTTGTCAAGAGATGAAAACATGGTAACATAGGGGTTGTGCAAATTATTGCAACGGAAAATACAGGTGTGCAAATTTTTTCATATAAAGGGGTATCGGGATGCAGAAGGTGCTGATTATAGGTGCTGGTAAAGGAGGCACGGCGCTCTTACAGATTTTGATGAAAACAAAGCTGATCCAAATTATTGCGGTGGTTGATCAAGATCCGGAGGCGCAAGGGCTGCAAGAAGCCCGGAAATATGGAATTGCAACCTCATCAGATTGGAAATCTTACATAACCGAAGATATAGATATCATCATCCATACAACGGGCGACAAGGCGGTCATGGATGAGCTTCTCCAACAGAAAAAAGAACAAACCATCGTCATGCCGGGAAAATTGGCGTACATGATGTTTCAGCTGATGGAGGAAAAACAGGAACTTATTCAAATGCTGAAGTCCCAGACGTATAAGCATGACCGGATTTTTAATTCAACGCACGACGGCATGATTTTTATAGACGTCAATGAAACGATCATTTTATTTAATCAGATGGCTGAAAAAATGGTCGGTCAAAAACGGGAAGATGTCATCGGCCGCCAAATTAAAGACGTAGTGCCGAATACAAAACTGCCGCGGATTCTGGAAACGAGAGAGCCGGAGTATAACCAGAAGCAACTCCTCGGAAAGCACCTTCAGATTGTCACGACAAGACTGCCGATCATTGATGAAGGCGGGAAGCTTCTCGGGGCGTTATGTGTGTTTAAAGACATCACGGACGCGGTTGAACTGGCAGAAGAGGTCACGAACTTAAAACAAATCCGCACTATGCTTGAAGCGATTATTCAATCGTCAGACGAAGCCATTTCCGTCGTTGATGAAAACGGCATCGGAATGTTAATCAACAAAGCGTATACAAAAATGACCGGGCTGGCAGAAAGCGAAGTCATCGGAAAACCCGCCTCCACCGATATTTCGGAAGGGGAAAGCATGCATCTGAAAGTATTGGGGACAAGGCGGCCCGTACGGGGGGTAAGGATGAAAGTCGGCCCCAATAAAAAGGATGTCATCGTGAATGTTGCCCCTGTTATTGTCGACGGTATTTTAAAAGGCAGCGTCGGCGTCATTCACGATGTGTCAGAAATTAAAACGCTGACGGCTGAATTGAACCGGGCGCGCCAGATCATCCGCACGCTTGAAGCGAAATACACGTTTGATGACATTATCGGCACGAGTGAACAAATGCTGGTCGCCCTTGAACAGGCCAAGCTTGGGGCGAAAACGCCGGCGACGATTCTGCTGCGGGGAGAATCCGGCACCGGAAAAGAACTTTTCGCCCACGCCATCCATAACGAAAGCGACCGAAAATACAATAAATTCATCAGGGTCAATTGTGCAGCCCTGTCTGAATCCCTGCTTGAATCCGAGCTTTTCGGCTATGAGGAAGGCGCGTTTACGGGCGCGAGGCGCGGGGGCAAAAAAGGGCTTTTTGAAGAAGCGAATAACGGCAGCATTTTCTTAGATGAAATCGGGGAGCTGACCCAAAGCACCCAGGCGAAACTGCTCAGGGTTCTGCAGGAAAAAGAAATTATCAGAGTCGGCGGCGCTAAAGCAATTCCTGTCAATGTCAGAATTATTGCAGCGACAAATGTCAACATCGAAAAAGCCATGGCGGAAGGGACGTTCCGGGAAGACCTGTATTACCGGATTAACCGTTATCCGATCTCCATCCCGCCGCTTCGGCAGCGTAAAGAAGATATTGAAGCGCTGAGCATTCGGCTCATTGAAAAAATCAATCAGGATTACGGACGCAATGTAAAGGGACTCTCGCCCAACGCGCTGCGTGCTTTATCAGCCTACAGCTGGCCTGGAAACGTACGAGAGCTTGAAAATGTGCTCGGCCGGGCGATGATATTTTTAGAGCCGAACATGGAGCGGATCGAACAGCAGCATCTGCCTGTTTTTGAAACAGAGCTGAATGAAAAAAACGGCGCCCAGAGTGATTTTCCGGATGTGGAAGGAGAAAAACTCTCTCAAGCCGTTGAAAAATTTGAAGCGCATGTCATTCAAAAAACGCTTGAAAAGCACAAATTCAACCGAACCAAAACGGCAAAAGCGCTTGGCGTCAGCATTCGGAATCTGTACTACAAAATGGACAAGTACGGCCTTGCAAATGACGGCATGCAATAAATTGCAGAAACAGCGCAACCAGCTGCATGTTTTCTTGAAAAAAAGCCGGAATAACCCTCCCGCATATTTGGCACGGAACTTGCATTGATAAAAGCGGATTCGCACAAGGAAGGTGGTACAAAATGAAGCTGAGAGACCTAGTTGAAAAAGCCGCGGCAAAAAACGCAAAAACCATTGCAGTGGCCCACGCAGCAGATAAAGAAGTGATCCAAGCCCTCAAAATGGCGGCAGAACACTTATCGGCACGATTTTTACTGACGGGTGACAGTGAAAAGCTGAAAGAACTCCTGGCAAACGAGCCGAAGTTTAATGCTGAAATCGTCCACGCCGATTCACCTGAAGAATCTGCAGCAAAAGCAGTGCGGGCAGTGCGTGAACAAGAGGCGGATATTTTAATGAAAGGGAATCTGCCGAGCTCAACTCTTCTGAAATCGGTGTTAAACCGACAGGAAGGGCTGCGTTCAAAAAAGGTGTTATCACATGTAGCCGTTTTTGAGGTGCCGGACTATGACCGGCTGATGTATGTAACGGATTCGGCGCTGAACATTGCCCCGTCTCTTGAAGAGCTTCGGCATATTCTGCAAAATGCGGTTCATGTCGCACATTCAGTAGGGAACCCTATGCCGAAAGCAGCAGTCCTTGCCGCAATTGAAACGGTCAACCCGAAAATGGAGGCGACGCTGAACGCCGCTGCAATCGTCCAAATGTGCAATAGAGGACAAATTACGGGCTGCATTGCGGACGGACCGCTTGCTTTGGATAATGCCGTATCCCAAGCGGCCGCGCTCCAAAAAGGAATTTCCGGAAGCGTTGCGGGCCAGGCGGATATTCTCTTGGTTCCTTCAATTGAGGCTGGAAATATGCTTTATAAGTCAATGATTTATTTTGCGAAAGCAAATGTTGCTGCCGTCATCGCCGGTGCGAAGGCGCCGATTGCATTAACGAGCAGAGCGGATACCGCAGAAAATAAACTGTATTCAATTGCGCTTGCGATTTGCGCATCACAAGAACAGTAGGAGGAACGAACCTATGGAAATTTTTAAATATATGGAGACTTATGATTACGAACAGTTGGTATTCTGCCAAGATGAACAATCTGGATTAAAAGCGATCATCGCGATTCATGATACGACGCTCGGTCCTGCACTCGGCGGAACAAGAATGTGGACATATGACAGTGAAGAAGCTGCGATTGAAGATGCATTAAGACTCGCAAAAGGCATGACTTATAAAAATGCGGCTGCCGGACTAAACCTGGGCGGCGGGAAAACCGTTATTATCGGGGACCCGCGCAAGGATAAGAATGAAGAAATGTTCCGCGCATTCGGCCGGTACATCCAAGGCTTAAACGGAAGATATATTACGGCGGAAGACGTCGGCACCACCGTTGAAGATATGGATATTATTCATGATGAAACAGACTATGTAACAGGGATTTCTCCTGCATTCGGTTCCTCAGGAAATCCGTCTCCGGTTACGGCGTACGGCGTATACAAAGGGATGAAAGCTGCTGCTAAAGCGGCGTTCGGCACTGATTCACTGGAAGGAAAAACAATTGCTGTGCAAGGCGTGGGAAATGTGGCTTATAATCTTTGCCGCCACCTTCACGAAGAAGGCGCTTCTTTAATCGTGACGGATATCAATAAAGAATCTGTTAAACGTGCCGTTGAGGACTTTGGCGCCCGTGCAGTCGATCCGGACGACATTTACTCACAGGCGTGCGATATTTATGCTCCGTGTGCTCTCGGCGCTGTCATTAACGATGACACGATTAAACAGCTGAAGGCGAAAGTCATTGCGGGAGCGGCCAATAACCAGCTGAAAGAGACACGTCACGGCGATACCATTCATGAGATGGGAATCGTATACGCACCGGACTATGTCATCAATGCCGGCGGCGTCATCAATGTAGCAGATGAGCTTTACGGCTACAATGCAGAGCGGGCTTTGAAAAAGGTTGAAGGCATCTATGCAAACATTGAACGGGTGCTCGATATTTCTGCGCGTGACGGCATTCCGACATACTTAGCGGCTGACCGTCTTGCTGAGGAACGAATTGAGCGCATGCGCCGTTCAAGAAGCCAGTTTCTGCAAAACGGCCAAAGCATATTAAGCAGACGGTAGGAAATTGATCTGGAGGTATGAAAATGTTCGAACAGGAAAAACGCATTCTCATTCTGAATCCAGGCTCAACATCAACGAAAATCGGCGTCTTTCACAATGAACGCTGTATATTTGAAAAGACGCTGCGGCACCCCGAAGAAGAGCTGAAAACATTTAACAGCATAATCGCCCAATACGAATTTCGAAAAATAAGCATACTTGAGTCTCTGCACGAACAGGGCATCAACATTTCAAAGTTTGATGCCGTTTGTGCCAGAGGCGGCCTGCTCAGACCGATTGAGGGCGGAACATATGAAGTGAATGACGCCATGATCACTGATTTGAAAAACGGCTACAACGGCCAGCATGCTTCCAATCTGGGCGGAATTATTGCCAGGGAAATTGCTGACGGGCTAAATATCCCGGCATACATCGTCGATCCGGTCGTGGTGGATGAGATGACTCCGCTCGCTAAAGTATCAGGGATGCCTGAAATCAAGCGGAAAAGCATTTTTCATGCTTTAAACCAAAAAGCCGTTGCCCGTCAGGCGGCGGCGTCCCTCGGCAAGCGGTATGAACAGATGAAGATGGTCGTCACCCACATGGGCGGAGGGATCACAGTCGGCGTTCATGACTGCGGAAGGGTGACGGATGTCAACAACGGGCTTCACGGTGAAGGACCTTTAAGTCCGGAACGTGCGGGAACCGTTCCGGCTGGAGATCTGGTGGAAATGTGTTTTTCCGGTAAATATTCAAAAGCCGATATGATGAAAAAACTTGTCGGCACCGGCGGACTGTCCGGCTACCTGGGAACAACGGACGCGTTGAAAGTGGAAAAACGAATTCAGGACGGAGATGAGCATGCAAGGCTCATTTATGATGCCATGGCTTATCAAGTAGCAAAAGAAATCGGGGCGGCAAGCGCCGTTTTAAAAGGAAAAGTAGACATTATCGTCCTGACGGGCGGATTAGCGTACGGGAAACGTTTCGTATCCGCCATCAGATCGTACATAGATTGGATTTCGGATGTACTGGTGTATCCGGGAGAAAATGAACTGCAATCTCTCGCGCAAGGCGCGCTTCGGGTTTTAGCCGGTGAGGAGCAGGCAAAACAATATCAGATCGGCGAAGGAGTGAAAACAGATGGCGACTGAGTATGATGTGGTCATTCTGGGCGGCGGAACTGGCGGTTATGTCGCCGCCATCAGAGCGGCCCAGCTCGGCTTAAAAACGGCCGTTGTAGAAAAAGAAAAACTCGGCGGAACATGCCTGCATAAAGGATGTATCCCGAGTAAAGCGCTGTTAAGAAGCGCGGAAGTGTATCGAACCGCAAAGGAAGCGGCATCGTTCGGCATTGAAACGGAAGGTGTCTCCCTCCGTTTTGACAGTGTGCAAAAACGAAAGCAGGGAATCGTTGACCGGCTGGCCGGCGGTGTAGCCCACCTGATGAAAAAGGGGAAGATTGATGTATTCAACGGGTACGGACGTATGCTCGGCCCTTCCATCTTCTCACCTCTTCCAGGTACAGTTTCCGTTGAATACGCAAATGGCGAAGAAAACGACATGCTGATACCGAAACAATTGATTATCGCAACCGGTTCGAGACCGAAAATGCTGCCGGGTTTAGAAGCTGACGGTACATATATTCTGACGTCAGATGAAGCGCTTGAGCTTGAACGTCTGCCCCAATCCATGATGATCGTCGGCGGCGGTGTCATCGGTATTGAATGGGCATCCATGCTGAACGATTTCGGCGTCGATATCACTGTGATCGAATATGCGGACCGCATTTTGCCGACTGAGGACCGTGATATTTCAAGCGAAATGGAAAAACTGTTAACGAAAAAAGGAATTAAGATCGTGACGGGTGCGAAAGTGCTTCCGGATACATTGAAGAAAGCGGACGGTGTTTCAATTGATGCTGAAAAGAATGGAAAAAGCGAAACGTATCATGCAGAAAAAATGCTTGTTTCCATCGGCCGCCAGCCGAACATTGAAGGAATCGGCCTTGAAAACACGGACATTGTAACGGAAAACGGTTCTGTCGTCGTAAATGAAGCCGGACAGACGAAGGAATCGCACATTTATGCGATCGGTGATGTTGTCGGCGGACTGCAGCTTGCACATGTGGCATCCCGTGAAGGCATCATTGCCGTTGAGCATATGGCGGGTCTTAATCCGGCGCCTCTTGATGCCGCTCTTGTGCCAAAATGCATTTATTCAAATCCGGAAGCTGCGAGTGTCGGTTTGACAGAAGAAGAAGCCGAACGCAAAGGACACGAACTTAAGATCGGAAAGTTTCCGTTCATGGCGATCGGAAAAGCTCTTGTTTACGGGGAAAGCGACGGCTTTGTCAAAATCGTCGCCGACCGGAACACAGATGATATTCTCGGTGTTCATATGATCGGTCCGCACGTCACTGATATGATCTCTGAAGCGGGGCTTGCCAAGGTGCTCGATGCGACGCCGTGGGAAATCGGCCAGTCCATACACCCGCACCCGTCGCTTTCAGAGGCGATTGGAGAAGCTGCACTAGCCGCAGACGGAAACGCGATTCATTTTTAAAAGGAAAGAAGGAGGGGTTTGAATGACTACAAACCGCCATCAAGCATTAGGGCTTTCTGACGCGGAAGCCGTTGAAATGTATAGAACCATGCTGTTAGCCAGAAAAATCGACGAAAGAATGTGGCTGTTAAACCGCTCGGGCAAAATTCCGTTCGTTATTTCATGTCAAGGGCAGGAAGCGGCACAAGTAGGCGCGGCCTATGCTTTAAACCGCGATACCGACTATGTGCTTCCTTACTATAGAGATATGGGGGTTGTGCTTGCATTCGGTATGACTGCAAAGGATTTGATGATGTCCGGTTTTGCGAAAGCGGCTGACCCGAACTCAGGCGGAAGGCAGATGCCGGGACACTTCGGTCAAAAGAAAAACAGAATCGTAACGGGCTCCTCTCCTGTTACGACGCAGGTCCCTCACGCAGTCGGGATCGCGCTTGCGGGACGCATGGATAAAAAGGATATCGTTTCTTTCGTGACCTTTGGAGAAGGCTCTTCCAATCAGGGAGATTTTCACGAAGGGGCGAACTTTGCCGCCGTGCATAAATTGCCGGTCATTTTCATGTGTGAAAACAATAAGTATGCCATCTCTGTCCCGTATGACAAACAGGTGGCCTGCGAGAATATCTCCGACCGGGCGGTAGGCTACGGTATGCCGGGCGTCACTGTTGACGGAAACGATCTGCTGGAAGTTTATCGGGTCGTGAAAGAAGCGCGCGAACGTGCGTCTAAAGGCGAAGGCCCTACATTAATCGAAACGGTTTCCTACCGTTTGACGCCGCATTCGAGTGACGACGACGACAGCAGCTACAGAGAACGCAAAGAAGTAGAAGAAGCAAAGAAACAAGATCCGCTTCTTATATACAAAACATACCTTCAAGAAGCCGGGCTTCTTAGTGAAGAAGAAGAAAAGACCATGCTGGATGACATCATGGCGATCGTAAACGAAGCGACAGACGAAGCGGAGAAAGCGCCATATGCATCTCCTGAATCAACGCTTGATCACGTTTATGCGAAGTAGGGAGGAATACTTATGTCTGTAATGTCTTATATTGACAGTATTAATGCAGCAATGAAAGAAGAAATGGAAAGAGATCCGCGCGTTTTTGTTCTCGGGGAAGACGTCGGGAGAAAAGGCGGCGTGTTTAAAGCCACGGCAGGTCTCTATGAGCAGTTCGGAGAAGAGCGGGTGATGGATACGCCGCTTGCGGAATCAGCGATTGCGGGTGTCGGCATCGGCGCCGCCATGTACGGCATGCGTCCGATCGCGGAGATGCAGTTTGCCGATTTCATTCTTCCTGCGGTCAACCAAATCATTTCAGAAGCGGCAAAAATCCGCTACCGTTCAAACAATGATTGGAGCTGTCCGATGGTCATTAGAGCGCCTTATGGCGGCGGCGTGCACGGGGCGTTGTATCATTCCCAATCTATGGAGGCCATCTTTGCCAACCAGCCGGGCCTTAAAATTGTCATGCCTTCAACTCCTTATGATGCAAAAGGGCTGTTAAAAGCTGCTGTCCGTGACGAAGACCCCGTACTGTTTTTCGAGCATAAGCGGGCGTACCGCCTGATTAAAGGCGAAGTCCCTGCTGACGATTACGTCCTTCCGATCGGTAAGGCGGATGTAAAACGCGAAGGCAGCGACATTACTGTCATTACGTACGGTTTATGCGTCCATTTCGCTCTGCAGGCTGCCGAGCGTCTTGAAAAAGACGGAATTTCCGCGCACATATTAGATTTGCGTACGGTCTATCCGTTAGATAAAGAAGCCATCATTGAAGCCGCATCTAAAACGGGTAAAGTATTGCTGATCACAGAAGATACGAAAGAAGGCGGCATTATGAGCGAAGTCGCCGCCATTATTTCTGAGAACTGCTTATTTGATTTAGACGCACCGATCAAGCGGCTTGCGGGTCCTGACGTTCCGGCGATGCCTTATGCGCCGGCAATGGAAAAATACTTCATGATGAATCCTGACAAAGCAGAAGCCGCGATGAGAGAATTAGCGGAGTTTTAAAGACGTAAGGAGGTTTTTGACATGGCGGTTGAACAAATGGCTATGCCTCAGCTCGGAGAGAGCGTGACGGAAGGGACGATCAGCAAATGGCTGGTATCCCCGGGTGATCAAGTGAATAAATATGACCCCATCGCGGAGGTCATGACAGATAAAGTGAATGCAGAGGTGCCGTCTTCTTTTACCGGTACGATTACAGAACTAGTAGGGGAAGAAGGGCAGACTCTTGCAGTAGGCGAGATCATTTGCAAAATTGAAACAGAAGAAACGGCAGCCGAAGAAGCGCCGAAGCGGGAAGAAGTGCAGAATCCCCCTGCAGACACCGCAGACACCGATTCAAACCGTGCAGGTAAAGATCAGTCAAATAAAGCGCGATATTCGCCGGCCGTGCTCAGATTAGCGGGAGAACACGGCATTCAGCTTGAAGAAGTTGAAGGAACGGGTGCAGGCGGAAGAATTACGCGAAAAGACATTCAAAAGATCATTGATTCGGGAATGCAGCAGAAGACGGAAGCACCGGCACCGGCTGCCGTCCAGACAACGCAACAAGCGCCGAAACAGCAGCAAAAACAAGCGCCGGCACCAGCTCTGTCAGCCGGTGATATTGAAATTCCGGTTACAGGCGTCAGAAAAGCCATCGCAGCCAATATGCATAAAAGCAAAACAGAAATTCCGCATGCCTGGACGATGATGGAAGTTGACGTCACGAACATGACGGCGTACAGAAACAGCATTAAAGACTCGTTTAAACAAAAAGAAGGCTTCAATTTAACATTCTTCGCTTTCTTTGTTAAAGCGGCGGCGCAGGCTCTTAAAGAGTTCCCGCAAATGAACAGCATGTGGGCGGGGGACAAAATCGTCCAAAAGAAAGACATCAACATCTCCATTGCCGTTGCCACAGAAGATTCGCTGTTTGTTCCGGTTATTAAGCATGCTGATGAAAAAACGATTAAAGGCATAGCCAGAGAAATAACGGATCTTGCGAAAAAAGTGAGAGACGGAAGACTTGCCGCCGATGATATGCAGGGCGGCACCTTTACCGTCAATAACACGGGATCTTTCGGCTCTGTTCAGTCTATGGGCATTATCAATCATCCGCAGGCAGCCATTCTTCAGGTAGAATCAATCGTCAAACGTCCGGTTGTCATGAATAACGGGATGATTGCCGTGCGTGATATGGTTAATCTTTGCCTGTCTTTAGATCACAGAGTGCTTGACGGGCTCGTATGCGGCCGTTTCCTCGGACGCGTCAAAGAGATCTTAGAAAACATTGACGAAAATACTTCAGTCTATTAAAAAAAACTCCCTTTTGCCCTGGCGGCAAAGGGAGTTTTTTTCAGTTTCATTCTGAATCTTCGGGAACGAGCATGGTAAGATGATGTTTTTTTACTTCGATCGTGCAAGGCGCCTTTCCATATACCTCGCCGTCCGTATCCGCGTCCATCTCACGTCCGGTTTCGATTTCAATCTTGGAAGCCTGAATATACGAAAGCTCCCCTTTAAAATCATCAAATGAACCCTGCTCCATCGTCATCAGCTCCCGCAAAGCGGCAAGGCTTGTACTGCGGCAGATTAACACATCGGCTAACCCGTCCTGAAGGCTGGCATCAGGCAGGGGTACTCTGTTTGTCCCGATAAAATGCCCGTTCATAACAAGCACCATAACGGCTTCGTCTTCTTTCACCTCACCGTCGATCGTCAATCTGACGGGAAAAGGGTTCGCGCTTGTCATCGTCCGCAAGGCGCTCGTGAAATAGCTGATTTTCCCGAGCAATGCCTTTTCTTTTTCATTAATATGGCTCGATGCTTCAGTGATCAGCCCGATCCCCCAGAAGTTCAAAAAATAGCCATCATCCGATTTACAGACGTCTATCATTCGTTTATGCCCGGCTGCGAGCGTTTCAGCAGCCTTTTGAAGGTTTTGCGGGATGCCAAGCGCCCGTGAAAAATCGTTGCACGTTCCCCCCGGCAAAATGCCGACAGCGGGTCTGTGATCAAGCTTGCTGATGCTGTTGATGCATTGATGCACCGTGCCGTCTCCGCCTAAAATGTATAAATGGTCAACCGAGCTGTCGAGATTTTCACAAAACTGACTGGCATCATCCTGATGTTTGGTCGGTTTAATCAAAAGCTCGTCAGCTGACTGGGCCAAAATGGGGACGACCGTGCCGAGGGTTTTATCAATCTGTTTTTGACCGGCATTTCCGTTATAAATTAATACTGCTTTCCGTTGGCTCATACGACTGCTCCTTTATTTCAGACAATCTCTTTAACAAGTTTCCCGTTTTTAAAAGGTCATAAACTTACACCGAAAACATAAAAGGGACAAAAAACAATCAGAGATGAGCGGTGTCATTTGCCGATAGGGCAGGTTCCTTGCTATCATAAGAGAAGATGATCAAAAAGGAGAGGTCCCAGTTGAATATGGATTTTAATTTATTTATGAATGATGTCGTGCGTCAAGCCCGCCAGGAAATCACAGCCGCCGGTTATACGGAGCTGAAAACCGCTGAGGAAGTGGACGATGCGCTTTCGAAAAAAGGAACGACACTTGTTATGGTCAATTCTGTGTGCGGATGCGCAGGCGGAATTGCAAGACCTGCGGCGTACCATTCCGTACATTATGATAAACGCCCGGATCAGCTTGTGACGGTTTTTGCCGGACAGGATAAAGAAGCGACAGCAAAAGCGAGAGAATACTTTGAAGGCTATCCGCCGTCCTCTCCGTCCTTTGCGATTTTAAAAGACGGGAAAATCATGAAAATGGTGGAACGCCATGAAATTGAAGGGCATGAGCCGATGGCCGTCGTCACAAAACTGCAGGAAGCATTTGAAGAATATTGTGAAGAAGTATAAGTAAATAGGAAAACCCCGGAGCCGAGCGCTTGCGGGGTTTTTTTTATATGGTGTTTGTATAAATATAAATATTTATGCACCGGCAATCAGCTGTCACTCATTCGAAAAACAATGACTATAATAAATAAAGAAAGGGAATTATATTTTTTGAAAATAGTATTGCATAACTAGTAAAAAGTGTTTAAAATACAGATTAACGAATAAATATTCAAGTTTAAGAGATAAGCAGATATGGGGGAAAATAATCATGAAGAAATGGCTGTTGGTATTGACTGCCGCATGTATCACCTTTGCACTGTCCGCCTGCGGATCAGGCAATTCAGGCTCAGAAGGCGGAAAGAACAAACTGATTATGGGTACATCGGCTGATTATAAACCGTTTGAATATAAAGACGGCGATCAGATCGTCGGATTTGACGTTGATCTGGCAAAAGCTCTGGGCAAAAAGACCGGCTATGACGTTGAGGTGCAGGACATGGACTTCAACAGTCTGATTACATCGCTGAAGTCTAAGCAGGTTGATATGATTTTATCAGGAATGACACCTACGCCGGAACGGAAAAAGCAAGTAGATTTCTCAGATATTTATTATACTGCTAACAATATGATCGTTACGAAAAAGGGAAGCAGCATTAAATCTCTGAATGATCTGAAAGGCAAAACCGTCGGTGTTCAGCTCGGCTCCATTCAAGAAGAAAAAGGCAAGAAGCTTGCTTCAAAATACGGTTTTCAGCTCGAAGACCGCAACCGCATTTCAGACTTAACGGAAGAGATTAAATCCGGACGTTTTGATGCCGCAATTATCGAAGACATCGTGGCACAGGGCTATTTCAGTTCAAATCATGATCTGCAGGGCTTTGTCTCAGCAGATGCGAAATCAGACGAATCGGGCTCCGCGATTGCGTTTCGCAAAGACAGTGATCTGACAGCGAAGTTTAACAAAGCGCTGAAAGAAATGGAGAAAAACGGAGAAATCGAAAAACTGAAGAAAAAATGGTTCACCAACGAGAAATAAAAGAAAGCTCAACTTTTCGTTGAGCTTTTTATCTTGAATATAGGTAAAGGAGATCACACGTATGAATTTGGATTTCTCAGCGACAATACCCCAAATTCCTTTTATATTGGAAGGCCTTGCCGTCACATTAAAAATTGTGCTCGTTTCAGCGGTCATCGGCCTTGTATTAGGCATCATTCTCAGTCTGTTTAAAATCAGCACGATCAGTCCGCTGAAATGGATTGCGGATTTTTATACTTCAATTTTTCGCGGCACGCCGCTCGTGCTGCAGCTGATGATCATTTATTTCGGTATGCCGCAGCTCCTCGGCTTTCAGATCGACCAATTTTGGGCTGCGGTCACCGCCTTATCGCTCAATTCTGCCGCTTACGTCTCTGAAATTATCAGAGCGGGAATCAACGCGATTGACAAAGGACAAAAAGAGGCTGCCGTCGCTCTCGGCGTGCCGTACGGAAAAATGATGAAAGATCTGCTGCTGCCGCAGGCATTCAAAAACATTTCTCCGGCCATTATAAACGAATTAATCACTTTGACGAAAGAATCGGCTATCGTCACGGTTATCGGTCTCGGCGATATCATGAGACGGGCCTACCAGTCCGGCGCCGCAACATACAACTATTTAGAGCCTCTTATTGTGGCGGGCTTAATCTATTACGTGCTCGTTTTGATTTTAGCATTCATCGGAAAAGGCGTAGAAAGGAAGCTGAAAGCCAATGATTAAGGTCGACAACCTTTCAAAATCATTCGGGAAACATGAAGTATTGAAAAACATTTCAACACAGATCCAAGAAGGTGAAGTCGTCGCCGTCATCGGGCCTTCCGGCTCGGGCAAATCAACGTTTCTGCGCTGCTTAAATCTGCTGGAAACCCCGAGCGGCGGAACGATTGCCATTAAGGAAAAAGAAATCACCGCCGCTAAAACGAATAAACTGAAAGTGCGGGAAAATATCGGCATGGTATTTCAGCATTTTCATCTGTTTCCTCATAAAACGGTGCTTGATAATATCACATACGCGCCGGTCAGTGTGAAGAAAGAGTCCAAAAAGGCGGCGGAAGAAAAGGCGTGCGCGCTCCTCGAAAAAGTCGGGCTGCTTGAAAAACGGAACGACTATCCGAACCGCTTGTCAGGCGGGCAGAAGCAGCGTGTCGCCATCGCGCGGGCGCTTGCTATGAATCCTGACATCATGCTGTTTGATGAACCGACCTCAGCCCTTGACCCGGAAATGGTCAAAGAAGTCCTTGAGGTAATGAAAGAGCTCGCGCAGACGGGCATGACGATGGTGATCGTCACGCACGAAATGGGGTTTGCCAAGGAAGTCGCAGACCGCGTATTATTCATGGATGATGGCACAATAGTGGAAGACGGGCCGCCGGAAGAATTTTTTCTTTCTCCGAAGTCAAAAAGAGCACAGGACTTTTTAGAAAAAATATTATAAAATATAACTGTAAGAAAAGAAGAAGAATGCTCTTCTTCTTTTTTTTGAGAACGAAACAAACAGAATGGAGCAAGCAATGTTTAAAATCGGTTACCGCACACTAAAGACCGCACTTGGAACGGCGCTGGCCATTTATTTAGCCCAGCTGTTGCATCTGCAAAACTTCGCATCCGCAGGAATCATCACCATATTGTGCATCCAAATTACGCAAAAGCGGTCGCTTCAGGCCTCGTGGGCCCGATTTGCCGCCTGTTTATTGGCGATCGTCTTTTCATATGTCTTTTTCGGACTGATCGGCTATTATCCGTTTGTGATCGGAATATTGCTCGTGCTGTTCATTCCGACTACAGTCGTTTTAAAAATAAACGAGGGGATCGTCACCAGCTCAGTTATCATTCTTCATTTATATATGTCCGGCGGCATTACGCCGGCGTTTATCTGGAATGAGTTCCAGCTGATCACCGTAGGTATCGGCGTCGCGCTGTTAATGAATCTGTATATGCCGAGCCTCGACAGAAAACTTGCGGCGTACCGGAAAAAAATCGAGGACAACTTTGCCGTCATCTTCGCCGAAATCGAACGATATTTGTTAACAGGTGAGCAAGATTGGACGGGGAAAGAAATACCGGAGACGCATCAGATGATTCAAGAGGCGAAAAACCTCGCGTACCGGGACGTCCAGAATCATATTTTGCGCCATGAAAATCTCTACTATCATTATTTTAAAATGAGACAGAAACAATTTGAAATTATCGAAAGGCTGCTGCCGAAGATTACCTCTGTTTCAATAACGGTGGAGCAGGGAAAAATGATTGCCCATTTTATCCATGAATTAAGGGAAGCCATTCATCCCGGCAATACCGCCCATAAATTTTTAAAAAGACTGGCGGAAATGAGAACGGAATTTGAAGAAATGCCGCTCCCGGCAACACGCGAGGAATTTGAAGCGCGGGCGGCTTTATTCCACCTGCTCGGTGAGATGGAACAATATCTCGTGATTAAAAGTTATTTCAAAGGCATCAAGCTGTAAAAAACACATGGATCATCGCATGAGTCCCCCGTTCATTGGTCATTCTAATGAAAAAAGGAGGGGAGCCCATGCGATTTTTTTTATTGTCAGCTGTTCTGCTGCTGTCTCCGCTTTGGCCGCTTGGCGCGAATCCTTTGCCGGGTGACCCTTACATTATCGTCAATAAAACCACAAATGCGCTTGCGGTTGTGAAGGATAATCGAATAGAAGGCATTTATCAGGTGGCGACGGGAAAAACAGATGATCTGACGCCTGAAGGAGAATTTACGGTAACGGTCAAGGCTGTAAATCCGTATTACCGGAAGAAAAATGTAGAGGGAGGCGCGCCGGAAAATCCGCTCGGCGTCCGCTGGATCGGTTTTGATGCGAAAGGAACCGACGGCAGGATATACGGCATTCACGGGACAAACAGAGAAGAGCTGATCGGAGGGTTTGTATCAAACGGCTGCATCCGCATGAAAAACCGGGATGTCATCCATATTTTTCGGATTATCCCTCCCGGAACAAAAGTATTGATTACAAAAGAAAACCGCTCATTTGAGGACATTGCAAAAGAGCGGAAAGCCCTCATAAAAAAGCAGGAAACCCCCGTGCAATGAGCCGCCCGCTTTTTTATCGCAAATACATCATAATGCCTGAGAGGACTGTTGACAGTATAAATACGCCTAAAATGACGATGACGGCGCTTTTCATGAATTTCTGAGACATCGTTTCACTCCTTAAGATTACTGTCTATCATTTTAACGTGTTTTGCTTGTATGAACAAGCCATATCCTATGACAGAAAGCAGGTGCCCGCGCGATGAAAAAACTTGATCATATCGGTATTGCCGTCAGCTCTATTGATGCTGCAAGAGGATTTTATGAACGGATGCTGGGGCTTACGTATATAGGAGACGAGCTGGTAAGCGGCCAAAATGTGAAAGTTGCTTTTTTAGAAGCGGGAAGCACAAAACTTGAGCTGATTGAGCCGCTGTCAGAAGCGTCTCCCGTCAGCTCTTTTTTACAGAAAAGAGGCGAGGGGCTGCATCATTTGGCGTTCCGGTGCGCCGATCTTAAGGAAACGATCAAGGAGCTTGAATCAAGCCGCATGACTTTGATCCATCATGAACCGCAAAGCGGAGCGGGCGGGAAGAAGATCGCATTTCTCTCCCCGAAAGAGGCGAACGGGGTTTTGATTGAGCTTTGTGAAACAATTGAAAAAGGAGAAACTCAAGATGAGCATGAGTGACCATATCAGACACTTAAACGAAAGACGTTCCTTTTTAACAAACGGCGGAGGTGCGGAAAGAAATGAAAAACAGCACAAAAAAGGCAAGCTGACGGCAAGAGAAAGAATTGCCTATTTATTGGATGAAGACAGTTTTTCAGAGCTGCAGCCGTTTGCCAAAAGCCGCATGCCCGAATGCCAAAATGCTCCGGGAGACGGCGTCGTTACCGGATATGGGACAATTGACGGACGGCCCGTGTATTTATTTGCTCATGACTTTACCGTTCTCGGCGGGACGCTCGGTGAGACACATGCCGAAAAAATCGCGGCGGTGATGGATCTGGCGGCTAAAAATAAAACCCCGATCATCGGACTGAACGACTCAGGTGGTGCGAGAATTCAGGAGGGTGTGGTATCATTAAATGGATACGGTCATATTTTTAGGCGGAACGTCCTTTACTCGGGCGTGATTCCGCAAATTTCTGTTATCCTCGGGCCATGTGCCGGCGGTGCTGTTTATTCACCCGCTCTGACGGATTTTGTGATTATGGCGGAACAGACGTCGCACATGTTTATTACAGGCCCTAAAGTCATTGAACAGGTGACGGGTGAACGGATTGACGCGGAAAGTTTAGGCGGTGCGGGAATACATAATGTGATAAGCGGAAATGCCCACTATTCCGCACGAACGGAAAAAGAGGCTCTTTCCGCGGTGAAAACCTTGCTTTCTTATCTCCCGCACGGCAGACAGACGGCATTGCCCGTTAAAAAGGAAGACATCAGACCGTTATTAAACACCCTCGTTCCCGCGGACAGTTCGAAACCTTACGATGTGTTACAGGTGATAAAAGAACTGGCGGATGACGGAACGTTTTTTGATATTCAGCCGTATTTTGCCAAAAACATTGCTGTCGGTTTTCTGAAGCTCGGACGTCGCACGGTAGGTTTTGTCGCAAACCAGCCGAAACATTTGGCGGGGAGCCTCACGATTGATGCCGCTGACAAAGCATCGAGATTCATCCGTTTTTGCGACGCATTTCATATTCCGCTGTTAACGATCGCTGATGTTCCCGGATTTCTGCCGGGCCTCCAGCAGGAGCATGCGGGAATCATCCGTCACGGAGCAAAATTGCTGTATGCTTTTGCCGAAGCGGCGGTGCCGAAAGTGACGCTCATCATCAGAAAAGCTTACGGAGGCGCTTATGTCGCCATGAATTCGAAAGGGCTCGGAGCTGATCTTGTATTTGCCTGGCCCAATGCGGAAATTGCCGTGATGGGAGCAGAAGGCGCGGCATCGATTTTATACCGCAGAGACATACAGGCTTCTGACGATCCGGAAAAAATGAAGCGCGAAAAAAAAGCCATATATGAAAAGGAAAACGCCGGTCCGTATAAAGCGGCTGCCTGCGGTATGGTGGATGACATCATCCGGCCGGAAGACTCGAGGAAAAAATTGATTCAGGCATTTGACATGCTTGCACATAAGGAAGAGGAAAGACCGAAAAAAAAGCACGGTAATATACCGCTTTAAACGGAGGAACTGAAAATGGTAAACGAAAAACGCCTGCTTGAAGAATTTCTGGAACTTGTTCAAATTGATTCAGAAACAAAACACGAAGCGGAAATCAGCAAGGTGCTCAAACAAAAATTTACTGATTTAGGATTGAGCGTAAAAGAAGACGATACAAAAGAAGTGACGGGGCATGGGGCCGGCAACTTAATTTGCACCTTAAAGGGCACAAAAGATGCGGATACGATTTATTTCACATCGCATATGGACACTGTTGTCCCGGGAAAAGGCGTTAAGCCGATTGTGGAAGACGGCTATGTCAAAACCGACGGCACGACGATTCTAGGCGCTGATGATAAGACGGGCCTTGCCGCAATGTTTGAAGCCATTAAAGTGCTGAAAGAACAAAACATCGAGCACGGAACGATTGAATTCATCATCACGGCCGGAGAAGAATCAGGATTAGTCGGAGCAAAAGCAATGGATCGTTCAGACATTACCGCGAAATACGGTTTTGCGCTTGATTCAGACGGAAAAGTCGGCAACATTATTGTAGCCGCGCCGACACAAGCGAAAGTGAGAGCAACCATTTTCGGAGAAACGGCTCATGCGGGAGTAGAACCGGAAAAAGGCATCTCCGCGATTACAATCGCATCAAAAGCAATCTCAAAAATGCCGCTCGGCCGTATTGATAAAGAAACAACGGCTAATATCGGACGTTTTGAAGGAGGCACGCAAACCAATATCGTCTGCGATCAAGTTGATATTCTGGCTGAAGCGCGTTCGTTAGTGCCTGAAAAAATGGAAGCGCAAGTCCAGAAAATGAAGGAAGCTTTCGAATCTGCGGCAGCTGAGATGGGAGGCCGCGCAGAAGTGGACATTGCAGTCATGTATCCGGGTTTCAAATACCAGGACGGCGATCAGGTTGTGGAAGTCGCGAAAAAAGCGGCAGCAAAAATCGGCCGGCCGAGCGAACTTCAGACGAGCGGCGGCGGAAGTGACGCGAACATCATTGCCGGACACGGCATTCCGACAGTCAACCTGTCAGTAGGTTATGAACAAATCCATACGAAAAATGAAAAAATGCCGATTGAAGAGCTCGTCAAAACGGCGGAAATGGTCGTTGCCATTATCGAAACAGCAGCCAACTAAAAACGAAGCACCCAATGAATTGGGTGCTTTTTTTCGTAAGGTACACATGAAAAAACCTGCCGGAATTCACACGGCAGGTTCAATATTATGATTTTGCGGGCTCCGCCTGAGCCGCAGCTTGTTTCTTTTTATGATGCGTCTGCTGTAAAAGCACGTTCTGCACTGTTAAAAACAGCCCGCTTGTAAACCAGTAAAGCGGAAGCGCAGCCGGTACGTTAAGTGAAAAAATGGTCATCATGACAGGGAAAATAAAGACCATGATTTTTGCTGACTGCATCGCGGCCGGATTTTGAGCGGCCGGTGAATATTTCTCGTTTAACTTTTGGGAAATATAAGCCTGTAAGAAATACATGGCGCCCGCGCACAGTGATACAAGAATATCAGAATGCCCTAAGCTGAACCACAGAAATGAGTGTGAAGCGATTTCCGGCGTTGAGCGGATGGCGTAATAAAAACCGATCAAAATCGGGAATTGCACCAGCATCGGAAGGCATCCCATTGCCATCGGATTCAGATTGTGCTCACGGTAAAGCTTCATCATTTCCATTTGCAGTTCTTTTTGTTTCTCCGCATCTTTCGTTTGTTTCATTTTAGCCTGAATGCTGTCGATCTGCGGTTTGATCACAGCCATTTTTTCCTGGAACACCCGCTGTTTCTTAAATTGGTTCACAAACAAAGGCAATACAACGATCCGGACGATAATCGTCACCAGAATAATCGACAGTCCGTACTCACCGTGGAACAGGCCCGCCACACCTTTTAAAAGTGCCGAAAACGGCTCGATCAGGTAATCGTGGAAAAACCCGATATTCCCGAGGCCTCCCGTCTGAGTCTGAGTCTGAGATGTCGCTGCAAAAGCCGAGCGGCCTGTGCACAGTACGATAAAAAATAATCCGAATGCTATCCATTTTTGATATGTTTTAGACAATTATGTCTCCTCCTTTTTATCTTCACTTGCCGTTATAAAAGGAGGAAGCTGACATCTTCATCATCATTCGCCGGTGAATTCATGCGGATGACTTTACGTATCCAAGTTGTAATGCGATGATATATAATAATAAGAAAGTCTGTTCGGTTCAGCTGAACGACTGCTTGATGTTCATCTATTCGTTTCGTTCTCCAATGCTCGCCTGCGCGGCGCTCACGCAAAAGAAAAGCGATGCCGATCGCGGTCAGAGCGGGAAGAATAATTGTGAAAAAATCGACTAAAAATAAAAAGTCATTCATTGACTCAAGAATCATTTTATCACATCCATTCAGCTCTTATTTTACTACATATATATAAGGTTGTCTATGAAAGGAAAGGAGGCGCCGGGAGTGGCCGGAAAAGGGAGAATTATATTTCATATCGATATGAACAGTTTTTATGCCTCTGTGGAAATGGCGTATGATCCGACTTTAAAGGGAAAACCTCTCGCCGTTGCCGGAAACGTGAAGGAACGGAGGGGAATCATCGTCACCTGCAGCTATGAAGCGAGAGCGCGGGGCGTAAAGACCACCATGCCGGTGTGGCAGGCGAAACGCCTCTGTCCGGAACTTATCGTCGTTCCTCCGAATTTTGACCGCTACCGGAGTTCGTCAAAAGAAATGTTCAGCATTCTGAGGGAGTATACGGATTTGGTCGAGCCTGTTTCTATTGATGAAGGATACATGGATATTACGGACACACCGCACGGACACAGGGCGTATGAGACAGCTGCAGACATTCAGGCAAGGCTGCAAAAAGAGCTTTTGCTTCCGTCAAGTATCGGCATCGCTCCGAATAAGTTTCTCGCCAAGATGGCGTCTGATATGAAAAAACCGCTCGGCATCACCATTTTAAGAAAAAGAGAGCTGCCGGACATATTGTGGCCTCTCCCGATCGAAGAGATGCACGGTATAGGAACGAAAACTGCGGAAAAAATAAAAACGCTCGGCATCAAAACGATCGGTGATTTGGCAAAAGGGGATGAACGGGCGCTGAAAATGCTTCTCGGCATAAACGGGCCGAGGCTGAAGGATAAGGCGAACGGCATCCACCGCGCAGAAGTCGATCCCGAACGGATTTATGAATTTAAAAGCGTCGGCAACTCATCCACCCTTTCGCATGATTCGGCTGACTGGGATGAATTAACGGGCGTGTTTGACCGCCTCGCGCTGTCTGTAAGCGAACGGCTCCAGCGTAAGGAGGTCATGGCCTGCCGGCTGTTCATCATGATCCGCTATGCGGATTGGAAAACGGTCACAAGAAGCATGACCCTCAGCAATCCGGCTGATCAGAAAAAAGACATCATGAATGCGGCGATGGAACTGTTTGACAAGCACTGGAACCAAAACCCGGTGAGGCTTCTCGGCATCACCGGAACGGAACTGGTCGAAAAACAGCAGGCGTATAAACAGCTTGACCTGTTTTCATTCAAGGAGGATGCAAAGGACGAGCCGATTGTTCAGATGATGAACGAGCTGAATGAAAAATACGGCCGGCACATGATCCGAAAAGGCGCCGTCATGAAAAAAGAAGAAAGCAAAACAAGGGGAACGAGCTTTAACAGAGACTTTTTTCAGGATGAAAAGAAAAGGTGAATAACTTGAAAAAAGGGGTTATGTATGATAATTTCTTTAGTATAAATATCATTTTATTTTAATTTAAATTTTAAAATGGTTAAACGTTTGAAGAAGGGACGTTAGAATATGTCAAAACAACAAATCGGAGTTATCGGTCTTGCGGTAATGGGTAAAAATCTGGCTCTTAACATTGAAAGCCGGGGATTTTCTGTGTCTGTATACAACAGATCAAGCAGCAAAACGGAAGAGTTTTTAGAAGAGGCAAAAGGCAAAAATGTTGTCGGTACATACAGCATTGAGGAGTTTGTCCAGTCTCTTGAAACACCCCGCAAAATTTTATTAATGGTTAAAGCGGGAACTGCAACGGATGCGACGATTCAATCTCTTCTTCCTCATCTGGAAAAAGACGATATTTTGATTGACGGCGGAAATACATACTATAAAGATACACAGCGCCGGAACAAAGAGCTTGCCGAAAGCGGCATTCACTTTATCGGGACGGGTGTATCAGGCGGTGAAGAGGGAGCGCTTAAGGGACCTTCTATTATGCCGGGCGGCCAAAAGGAAGCGCACGAACTCGTGAAGCCGATCTTGGAAGCCATTTCTGCTAAAGTGGACGGAGAAGCTTGTACGACATATATCGGCCCGGACGGAGCGGGGCACTATGTGAAAATGGTGCACAACGGTATCGAATACGGTGACATGCAGCTGATCTCTGAGTCATACTTCATTCTGAAACAGGTGCTCGGACTGTCTGCCGAAGAGCTTCACGAAGTATTCGCTGAGTGGAACAAAGGTGAGCTTGACAGCTATCTGATTGAAATCACGGCTGACATTTTCACTAAAAAAGATGAAGAAACGGGCAAACCGCTTGTTGACGTCATCCTTGATAAAGCAGGCCAAAAAGGAACGGGTAAATGGACAAGCCAAAGCGCTCTTGACTTAGGCGTGCCGCTTCCGATTATCACTGAATCTGTTTTTGCGCGTTTCATTTCCGCAATGAAAGAAGAGCGTGTGAAAGCAAGCAGCCTGTTGTCCGGACCTGACGTTAAGCCGGTCACTGAAAACAAAGAAGAGCTGATTGAAGCGGTCAGAAAAGCGCTCTTCATGAGTAAAATCTGTTCTTACGCACAAGGTTTCGCCCAAATGAAAGCAGCGTCTGAAGAATATAACTGGGATCTGAAATACGGTGAAATCGCGATGATCTTCCGCGGCGGCTGTATCATCCGCGCGGCGTTCCTGCAAAAGATCAAAGATGCGTATGACCGTGAACCGGAGCTTGACAACCTGTTGTTAGACAGCTATTTCAAAAACATTGCAGAAAGCTACCAAGGCGCCCTTCGCCAAGTGATTTCACTTGCCGTAGCCCAAGGCGTGCCGGTACCTTCGTTCTCAAGCGCACTTGCATATTACGACAGCTACCGTACGGCAGTGCTTCCTGCAAACTTGATTCAAGCGCAGCGTGACTACTTCGGCGCGCATACGTACGAACGCACGGATAAAGAAGGCATTTTCCATACTGAATGGATGAAGTAATGAAGAAGCCCCCGCAATAACTGCGGGGGCTTTTCTGATATGTAAAAACCGCGGGCCTTATGAACAGCGCCGCGGTTTTTTGATTTCTTCTTATATATTCCACCAGTGAAGGCCGTCTTTTTCTAAGAGGTCGTCTGAAGCCTTAGGTCCCATTGATCCGGCTACATAATTCGGGGAAAGGGTTTTGTCGGCTGCCCATGTTTCGGAAATCGCGTCGACGAAATTCCAAGAAAGCGCCACTTCGTCCCAATGGGCAAAGTTCGTTGCATCGCCGAGCAGACAGTCGTGAATCAATTTTTCATAAGCTTCCGGTGTGTTCATTTCGTCACTGCAGTTGCTGCAGTAGTCCAGCTTAATCGGCTGAGCATGTGCGGCTCCGCCTAATTTTTTAGCATTCAGATATAAAGTGATGCCTTCATCCGGCTGGATGTGGATGACAAGCAGGTTCGGATTTACATTCGTTTCATTGCCGTAATACAGGTTCATCGGAATGTCTTTAAATTGGACGACGATTTTCGTTGATTTTTCTTTCATCCGTTTCCCTGTTCGGATGTAAAACGGAACGCCGGCCCAGCGGAAGTTGTCGATTAACAGCTTTCCGGATACGAATGTTTCCGTATTGGAATCCGGTGCTACGTTTTGCTCATCTGTATAGCTCGGTACAGAGTTTCCGTTGATCGTTCCCGCTTGGTATTGTCCGCGGACGAAATAATCACTCACTTCGTTTGGAGCGACAGGGCGGAGAGCTCTCAGCACCTTCACTTTTTCGCTGCGGATTTCTTCCGTGTTCAGTTTAATCGGCGGTTCCATCGCTAACAGAGCGACCATTTGTAAAATGTGGTTTTGAACCATATCGCGGAGTGCGCCTGATTTTTCATAATATCTCGCGCGATCCTCAACGCCGAGATCTTCACTTGACGTAATCTGGATGTTTGAGATGTAGCGGTTATTCCAAAGCGGTTCAAACAGCGCATTCGCAAAACGGATGACTTCGATGTTTTGAACCATTTGCTTGCCCAAGTAATGGTCGATCCGATAAATTTGATCTTCTGTGAAAGCTTCCCGTATTTCTTTGTTAAGCTCTTTCGCACTCGGCAGGTCATGGCCGAACGGCTTTTCAATTACGAGACGGGACCAGCCTTTGGTCGCTGTGACACCTTCATTTTTAAGCGATTTTGCGATTGTGCCGAAAAACTCAGGGGCCATTGCCAAGTAAAACATTCGGTTATTCGGGATTTCATATGTATGTTCAAGCTGATCAAGCAGGACATTCAGCTCCTGATAGGAACCCGGATTCGTTACATCAAACGGATGGTAATAAAAATGAGATGTGAAATCATCTATGTCTTTTTGCCCAGCCGAAGAAACAGACGTTTTAACGGTTTCACGGAGGTCCTCGTTTGACCAAGGTCTTCTTCCAACACCTACAACTGCAAACTCTTCACCAATCTGACCATTTTTATATAAACGGTGAATGGATGGGTAAAGTTTTCGTTTTGCCAAATCCCCTGTGGCACCAAATATTACAATTACTGCTTTTGGTTTGTCGTTTGTTTTCACTTAGAGTACCTCACTTTATCTGAAGCATGGTTTAAAACCCCGCATATTTCCTTCATTTTAAATCTAAAATTCGTTGAAAGCAAATGTTTCAGCCTGTTTTTTGAGGTTTGCGGAAAAAAATTAATCAGGCCGGAGAAGCGCCGGGTGAATTCACTTTTTCAGCCTGATCCTGTATCCTTAGTAGTACAAAGATCTAGGAGGAAGCATTGTGGAATTATTATTTTTAGGGACGGGGGCCGGCATGCCGGCAAAGGCGAGAAACGTAACGTCCGTCGCGCTGAAGCTTCTTGAAGAAAGGCGTTCCGTATGGCTGTTTGATTGCGGAGAAGCCACTCAGCATCAGATATTACATACAACACTCAAACCGAGGAAAATTGAAAAGATTTTTATCACCCATCTTCACGGTGACCATGTTTACGGTCTTCCGGGTCTGTTGGGAAGCCGGTCATTTCAGGGCGGTGAAGAAGAGCTGACGATTTACGGGCCCAAAGGCATAAAAGCATTTATCGAAACAAGCCTGAATGTGACGGCGACTCATTTGACATATCCTCTTACCGTACATGAAATTGAAGAGGGAACGGTTTTTGAAGATGAGCAATTCATCGTTACCGCAGCATCCGTCATTCACGGTGTAGAAGCGTTCGGCTACCGTGTACAGGAAAAAGATATTCCCGGTGCATTGCAGGCCGGCAGACTGAAGGAAATGAATATTCCGCCCGGCCCCGTCTATCAGAAGATCAAAAAAGGCGAAACAGTCACGCTTGATGATGGAAGAATAATTGATGGACAGGATTTTTTGGAGCCGCCGAAAAAGGGGAGGATCGTCGCTTTTTCAGGGGATACCCGGGCATCAGAGCGGGTAACCGAGCTTGCGCGCAATGCTGATGTACTTGTTCATGAAGCGACGTTTGCCAAAGAAGATGCAAAGCTTGCGCATAATTACTATCATGCGACGACAGAACAGGCTGCACAAACGGCAAAAAAAGCAGGCGTGAAACAGCTGATCTTAACTCACATCAGCGCAAGGTATCAAGGCGAATCGCCGATAGAGCGTCTGGAACATGAGGCGAAAGCGGTATTTGAAAACAGCAGGATCGCATTTGATTTTATGGAAGTCACAGTGGAACGCTCTTAAAAAATGGACGCTTGACATTTTGATTTGAGGATATATAATAAAACGTAATTATTGCGATTTGGTTGAGAGGTGAAAATGATGCGTGTGAATGTAACATTGGCCTGCACAGAGACAGGGGACAGAAACTATATCACGACGAAGAACAAACGGACGAATCCGGATCGATTGGAAATGAAAAAGTATTCACCCCGGTTGAAAAAGTATACTTTACATCGTGAGACGAAGTAGATCACGATAAAAAAGCCATTGTGCTACGGCACAATGGCTTTTGTTTTATGAGTTTACCGCCTGATAGGCCGGAGCATTCATTTGCTGGCGCGCCGCACACCAAACATCATAAATGGCAAGGTGGACGATATGCGGTTCATCGTGGTGAATGGCATGAGAACTGTTTTTGGCCTGAATCCATCCGCTTTGATAAGAGACATCAAGCATGCTTCTGTGCAGTTTCATCCATTCTTCATGAGCGTGCTTTAAGCGCTCATCCCGCTCTCCCGATGATAAAATCAACAGCGGCATATCGTTAAAATGAATCTGCTGGTGCTTGATCTGCCGAAGGCTTGTCAAAAATTCCGCGTGTGATCCTTCTAATCTGAACTGCTTCAGGTAGGCCGCTTTCATTTCCTCGGGAAGAAGCGGAAGCACTTTCGTCTCCTGATCTTCAGAAACCGGGTCAAGGAGCACCATTCCGAGAATATCCCGTCGGTTTCGGCTCGCCCAAAGTCTGCTGATAATCGTGCCGTATGAATGCGAGACGACAAGGTAAGGAGGCTTGACGCCCGCCTTCAGCAGAAGGGCGTTTAATTCCTGTACCATGTGATCTGCCGTTCGCTTGTTTCTGCTTTGGCCGCTTTTGCCGATTCCGGCTCTGTCATATGTGAAAACCCCAAATTCTTCATCTATGTCAGTGAGTAATGGTGTCCATGTTTCAGAAGAAGTGCCGCAGCCGGCTTCAAAGACGATCGTCACTTCGCCGGCACCTTTACGGTGTTTTGTATAAAACGGACAGCCGTCAATCAGGTATGTCCTTTCCATCCATGCTGCTTTCATTGGAGTCATCCCCTCTAATTGGTTCTATAAGGAAGACGGAGATGCTTCGGCGATCGTTTCTCAGAGACAGCCGATGATAAAAATTCCGGCTGTCTCTTCTGTCACCATGCTCTGTCGTATTGAACCGGCGACGGTATTTCTGTATTCAGCTGCTTCGCTGCACTTCTTGCAAAATGCGGATCGCGCAGAAGTTCTCTCGCGACAAAAATAAGGTCAGCGCGGTTGTTTTGCAGAATTTCTTCGGCCATTGTTCCTGTCGTTATCAAACCGACGGCGCCTGTTGCGATTTCGGCCTGCTCACGGATTTTCTCCGCAAAGCTCACTTGATAGCCGGGGAAGACGTTAATATCAGCTTGAACGAGTGCGCCTGAGCTGCAATCAATCAAGTCGACTCCCTGCTCCTTCATCCACTTCGCAAAGCCGATATGATCGGCAATGTCCAGACCCTTATCAGTATAATCAGATGCGGAAACACGGACAAATAGCGGTCCGTCCCAGACTTCCTTGACGGCTTCAATGGTCTCGCCTAAGAAGCGGTAGCGGTTTTCATGTGAGCCGCCGTATTCATCTGTACGGTGATTGGACAGCGGTGACAAAAATTCGTGCATTAAGTAGCCGTGTGCCGCATGAAGCTCGATAATGTCAAAGCCGGCTTCTTTCGCACGCGCCGCGGCCTGCTTGAATTCCTGAATGGTTTCTTTAATTTGTTCTATCGTCATTTCAGCCGGTGTTTTGGACTGCTCATCGAACGGAATGGCTGAAGGAGCGTAAATTTCTCCGTCAAGCTCTGCTTTACGTCCCGCGTGCGCGAGCTGAATGCCGATTTTAGACCCTTGCGCTTTCACCTGTTCCGTCAGTTTGGCAAAGCCTTCGATATGATCGTCGCTCCAAATGCCCAAATCCTGATCGGTAATACGTCCCTGCGGATTAACGGCTGTCGCTTCAACGATAATCAGACCGACCTGACCGATTGCACGCGATATGTAGTGCGCCATATGAAAAGGCTGCAGTTTTCCGTCCTTCTCATGTGAGGAATACATGCACATCGGTGCCATAACAATACGGTTTTTGATCGTTACATCTTTAACGGTCCATGGTGTAAATAATTTTCTGGCCATTTATTTCGCCTCCCGGAATGTTTTTAGACATTGATTATAACAACTCATGATCATCCAGTCATATAAACTGCTCACAGCTGAACACATCGTTCTTATTGTTCTGAACGGGCATTTTTCTTATACACATCGGGGCCGTATCTTCATAACAGGCATTTACAGCCGATCATTTAGCAAATATAGATGAGAAACGCACCGATGACTGCGTGGCGTCCTTTGAACCAGATTGTCAGGATGAAAATACTGCCTTGAAAACAAAAAGTCTGACCGTGACAGTGGTGAGCGGGGTTATTTTGATGTCGGGCTTTCGTCTGTTTATATAAAAAGGGCATCAACGGCACATGCTGTTGATGCTTTTTTTGAAATGCTAGGGTTTGGAGAGCACTTCAATTCCGACGTTGACCATTTTGTCCAGTCCCATAAAAGACAGGCAGATTTTGGCGCGTCTTTTTCTTTTATCGATCTTTTTAATAATGCCTTCCATTCCTTTAAGAGGTCCTGAGGCAACGGTTACTTTTGAATTTTCAATATAGACTTTTGAATAATCTACAGTGTCTCCTTCTCCGATCAGCCTGATAATAGGGAGGATTTCTTCATCCTTAATTGTCGTGAAATAGGTTTTACGCTCTTTGGAATAATATGCGCCGTTGTTTACGATTCTGCATGAAATGGGGAGTTCTTTGATTTTATGAAATGTCCGCTCTGTCATCTTTGTTTTAAACAGCACATATCCCGGAAACATTTTTTTGAGTGCCTCGTATTTGATTCCGGCTTTTCGTTCTGTGACTTTTTTCTTGGGTATGATTGAGTAGAGAGCCTGCTCATCAAACTGCAGACGCAGAAATTTTTGCACTGCTTCTTCTTTTCCCGACTCCACAAAAAGTGCGTACCATTTCATGACTGATCCTCCTTAGAATAATAAGAAATTATTATACAAAGAAAGTATTTAATGGATAATATTTAAAATGATTAAAAAATTTTCTATTTCGTCTTTTTTTTACATAATATATGAAAATGAAAAATAAGTATAGACCCAATTGACAGAGAAGCGATGAATTTTCTTTGACATGAAAAGGGTTCAGAGGATTATCTGACATTTTATCCACCGAACATAAAACTGTGGAATAAATGTCAGAAAATAACGAAAAAAAGCCTTGACATTATTATCTATAAATTGATATTATTCTCTTTAAATAGCAACTATTTGTTAAATTTATTAAATTAAAGTAAAGCACCTATTAAATTTCAATCGCTGTTTCGGCACGTTGAAGAGGAAATAGGGATTATAAAAATGATTGTAGTGTATATATCTACATATACATGATAAGGGAGAAGTGTGCCGTCATGGCTGTTTTCGGGCATATTGGCACTGCAGCTTGTCATGAGAAACATTCAGTCAACAAGCAATATGTTTTTATATAAATTATGTTAGAAAAGGAAAACACAATGCGTTTGCGATTTTTAAACCTGTGCTGAATCGCAAACGCGTTTGTGTTTTTATTTTTATGCCGGTGTTTACACCAGTCAATATATGAAATAAGAGACATTTTTGTAATGAGAACCACATGTGATGTGCAAAATTGACGATGCGGAAAGGATGGGGATAAGATGCTTACGTTTGTTTTCCCGGGGCAGGGTTCTCAATTTAAAGGAATGGGAGCCGGACTGTTTGATGAATTTCAAGATCTGACACGTCAGGCTGATGACATATTAGGCTACTCTATAGAAGAATTGTGCCTGGAGGATCCGAATCACCAGCTGGGGAAAACGCAATTTACCCAGCCGGCGTTATATACGGTGAGTGCACTCAGTTATTTAAAGAAAATGAAAGAGTCCGGCAGAGAGCCAGATTACGCCGCAGGGCACAGTTTAGGAGAATATAATGCGTTATTTGCGGCCGGCTGCTTTGATTTTAAGACCGGTTTGCAGCTTGTGAAAAAAAGAGGGGAGCTCATGAGCAAGGCAGCTCCCGGAGGCATGGCGGCGGTTTTGGGGTTTACGGCTGAACAAGTAAAAGATGTTTTATCCGATTATCATCTGACCGGCATTGATATCGCTAACCATAATTCACCTTTACAAATTGTGATCGCCGGAACGAAACAAGACATTGAAAAAGCGCGTCCCGTCTTTGAAAAAGCCGGCGTGAGGATGTACCTTCCTTTAAATGTGAGCGGCGCTTTCCATTCCCGCTATATGAAAGATGCTGAAAAAGAGTTTGCGGATTATTTAGAAGAAACGGCGTTTTTGCCTCTTCGTTTTCCGGTGATCTCAAATCTTCAGGCCGCACCTTATAAGAATGATGAAATCAAAACAAATCTGACTTTGCAAATGACCAATCAGGTAAAGTGGACGGATACGATACGCCGTCTGATGGGACTTGAAAATAATGAAATTACAGAAGTCGGGCCCGGGGAAGTGCTGACAAAACTGACGCGGCAGATTAAAAAAGATGCCGTCCCATTACCTATGCCGAAAGAAGAGTCTGATACTGCTGATGTTACAAGTGCGGCAGCTGATTCACAAAAAACGGCGGGAATGAGATTAGGGAACGAAGATTTTAAAAAAGATTATAACATCCAATATGCTTACATGACGGGCTCCATGTACAGGGGAATTGCTTCGGAACAGATGGTCATTAAAGCGGCAAAAGCGGGAATGCTGGGCTTTTACGGAACGGGCGGATTGAGTATCGAACGGATCGGACAGGCCATCGGAATCATCCGGTCTGCACTGCGGCAAGGGGAAACATTCGGAATGAACCTTCTTCATCATATGATGTCACCTGACAAGGAAGTCAGAATGATAGATTTATATTTGAAAAACGGCATTCATCTTATTGAAGCTTCGGCATTTATGGGCATAACCCCCGCTCTCGTTATATACAGGGCAAAGGGATTAAGCAGGAATCATGACGGATCGGTGTCAGTTCAAAACAGAATCATCGCGAAAGTATCCCGGCCTGAAGTCGCTGAGGCCTTTCTGAATCCGGCTCCGGCTCATATACTGGAAAGACTTGTGTCTGACAATCGGCTGACAGCCGGGGAAGCGGCGCTTGCAAAAGAAATTCCGATGGCTGATGACATTTGCGTTGAAGCGGATTCAGGAGGGCATACCGACCAAGGGATTCCGTATACATTAATGCCTGCCATGATCAGACTCAGAGACCGCATGATGGAGAAGCACGGTTATGCGAAAAAAGTAAGAATCGGCGCAGCCGGCGGCATCGGCACTCCGGAAGCGGCTGCTGCCGCGTTTCTGCTCGGCGCCGAATTTATCGGAACCGGTTCTATTAATCAATGCACGGTCGAAGCCGGCACAAGTGATTCAGTGAAAGATCTGCTTCAGGAAGCGAACGTGCAGGATACGTCATATGCTCCCGCGGGAGATATGTTTGAAGCGGGAGCAAGGGTGCAGGTGCTGAAAAAAGGCCTGTTTTTCCCGGCCAGAGCCAATAAACTCTTTGACTTGTACAGACAATACAATTCTTTAGATGAAATAGATGAAAAAACGAAAACATTAATTGAAGATAAGTATTTCCAGCGCAGTTTTGAAGAAGTGTATGAGCAGTTGAAACATGATAAATCTCCTGAACAGATCGCCAAAGCCGAACAGAATCCGAAACACAAAATGGCGATGGTATTTAAATGGTATTTTTCCCATACGACGAGGCTCGCTCTGGAAGGAAAAAGCGAAAGTAAAATAGATTACCAAATTCATTGCGGCCCTGCGCTCGGCGCGTTTAATCAATGGGTGAAAGGAACCCCGCTTGAAAATTGGAGAAACAGGCATGTCGACTTGATCGGCAAACAGCTCATGGAAGAAACAGCCGGCCTTCTTGCGCAAAGGCTGGTATCGATTACAGGATGAGTATGACCAGACATTACATTTTTTCTGCGGAGGACTACCATGCTGATTGAAAATCATGAATTAACGATGAGCCATGTCGGGTTAGGGAATTTGAATGAGTACGCGCTGCTGCTGTTATTCGGCAATGCACACAGTCACCATTTAACGGACGGAACGGGATTCCGGCCTGATCAGATGGCCGATCACCAAGGGCTGATTTTGTATCCGGCTTATTTTATGACACATCTCAAAGTTCCTTCAGATAAGCCTCTTGATCAGTACCGATTATGGGACGAGGTTTCCGTCGGAGTCGATATCTCCCGGTTTGGAGAAACCATATTAGAATCTGATTATTTGTTTGGGCCGAAAGGAGCGGTCAGCACTGATAAAAGCGAGTGGGACCGCGGGCGGTTTCCTTCTATGAAAGCCAATAGTTTAATTGTCGTCGACGTCACACAAACAGAAGGTTCGACCCGCAAAGTCTCAGCGCCTAAGGCTGAATGCATTGCGGAACTTTCTAAGCTAGCCAAGCCGCCTTACGCGCTGATGCGGTCAAAGAAAATCAGAACGGATGCTTTCGGTATGAAGCCGGGCAACCTCAAAACAGCAGACCCCGTTTCATATCGGGTTCCTGTTGATCAGGATGCTGCGCCGGGGCATGCCATGGTGTTTGCGAAATTCAGCAAGATAATGGATGCGGCGGAATTTGAATGGATGACGCGCCGGTCGAAGCCGGGTTTTCCGGTTTCAATCGCGCGGCATTTATTTTTGCTTGAGAGAGAGACGTATTATTACGGAAATTGTTTTGCAGATGAAGAGCTTGATATTTATATGACGGGACACATTGAAGAATGCGATCCCGACTTTCACGGTGATTCCCTCGGTATGATCTCAGTGGCGAAAATCAGCTATCAGATTGAAGTCTATATGAAAAGAAATCATACATTGCTGGCCATTTCCAAGGTGGATAAGCTGCTGGCGGTGCCGACCTCTTCACAAGATCATATTCCGGATTATAAACGGGTCATCAGAAGTTTATAAAATGAAGAATGGAGCTGAAAGCAAATGGAACAAACCAAGGAAATGAAGCAGATCATCGCTCAAATCATCCAGGACATTCAAGAACAGCAGTCATATCGGGCCGTCGAAGCGGGAGATGATGTGAGAGTCATAGAGGATCTGGGCTTCTCATCACTGGATATCGCTCAATTAGTCGCACAGATGGAGATGGAAACCGGAGTAGATCCTTTTTCCCAAGGAGAAACAATTTCCAGCATTACAACCGTCGGCAGCATTTGTGATATTTATCAAAAATATATGGACAGTGCTCAATCATGATAACAGAAAGCGGGGGAGATATCAGCTGGGTGACTGATAAGCTTAGGGAAACGCAAGACAGTGAGTTTCTCATTTTTAAAGGGCAGACTTTTACGTATGATGATTTGCTGACACGAATCAGCTTTTTTCAGAAAGAACTTGAACAAAACGGAATACGTGAAGGAGAATGTGTGGCGCTTATCGGGGATTATTCCCCGAACGCCATTTTTTTGCTGATGGCGCTTCTGTTAAACCGAAATATCGTTGTCCCTCTCAGCAATGAATCAAGGGAAAAGCATCTCGATATGTTTGAAGACGCGAAAGTGAATAAAATCATTGAAATAAATGAAAATGACAGCTGGACGCTTCGTGAAGGTTCTAAAAGCGCCTCTCACCCTCTGCTTGATGACCTGCGAGAGAGAGGGGAGTCAGGCATTATTATTTTCACATCGGGAACCTCCGGCAAAAGCAAAGCATCCGTGTTAAGTGCCGGCCGGCTGCTTGAAAAATACAAAACGGCGAAGAGAAAACCGCTGCGTACGCTCATTTTTCTGAAATTGGATCATATAGGCGGCATTAATACGCTGTTTGCGATTCTGTTTAACGGGGGAACAATCGTCACATCAGACAGCAGAACGCCGGAGTCCGTTTATCGGGCGGTCGACAAACATGCTGTCCAAGTACTCCCCGCCACCCCGACCTTTTTAAACATGCTGCTGATGTCCAAGGCGGATGCCGGCTATAACCTCTCTTCACTCCAGCTGATCACTTACGGCACAGAACCGATGCCCCTATCAACGCTGCGCGGCATTCACCGGCTGTTTCCGGGTGTACGGCTGAAACAAACATACGGATTAACTGAACTGGGTATATTCTCAACGAAATCAAAAGACAGCCAATCCACTTGGATGAAAGTAGGCGGTGCCGGAACAGAGACCAAAATTACCGGAGGCACGCTTTGGGTCCGTTCTGAGTCGGCGATGCTCGGCTATTTAAATGCACCGTCACCTTTCGATGAAGACGGATGGTACGACACCGGTGACCAGGTGGAAACAGACGGCGAATATATAAGAATTCTCGGAAGAAAGAGTGAAATTATTAATGTGGGCGGAGAGAAAGTTTTTCCGGCAGAGGTGGAAAGCGTTTTTCTGGAGATACCGAATGTCCGGGATGTGCTCATAACGGGCCGAAAAAATCCGATTACGGGCGAGATTGTCGCGGCAGAGGCCGTGCTTGAAAAAGAGGAAGATATCAAATCTTTCAGAAAGCGGGCCGTAGCTCATTGCAGACAGAAGCTGCAGCCATATCAGATACCGCAGATCATTTCTGTTACAGATCGGAAACTGTCTAATGACCGATTTAAAAAAATAAGAAACGTGTAAAACAGGAGGTACATATGAATAACGGAAAAGTAGCGGTCGTCAGCGGAGGAAGCCGGGGGCTCGGAAAAGCGATTGTACAGGCGCTTTTGGATGAGGATTACAAAGTAGCCGCTTTCAGCCGCAGTGAATCTGATTTTATTAACACATTGAGAGAGAGTGAAAAGTACCGCGGCCGCTTTTATTGGGAAGCGGCGGATGCGGCGGATGATGCCGCCATGAAACAGTTTGTTCTTCAAGTATACCGCAAGTTTTCCAGAATAGACGGCTTGGTCAATAACGCCGGTTTGAACCTTGATCAGCTGCTGCCCCTGACAAATGATGATGACATTGACCGCATCCTCAATCTGAATATCGGTTCAGTCATCAAGCTGACCCGAAACGTTTCCCGGGTCATGCTGAAACAAAATTCCGGATCAATCGTTAACATAAGCTCCATTATCGGCTCAAGAGGATTTAAAGGCACTTCTGTCTACAGCGCATCCAAAGCGGCTCTTGACGGCTTGACGCGAAGCCTGGCCAGGGAGCTCGGGTCCAAAGGAATCCGTGTCAATTCACTTGCGCCCGGTTTTGTGGACACCGATATGACGAAAAATATGCCGGAAAAACAAAAATCGCAAATTATCAGAAGGACGCCGATGGGGCGTTTAGGCGAAACAGACGATATGACCGGACTCGTTCGTTTCCTGCTTTCTCCTGAATCGTCCTTTATGACCGGACAGACAATGGCAATTGACGGCGGATTAACTTGTTAAAGCACAGAAAAATTCTTTTGTACAAGGGATGGTATCCTCATGAAATGTATTAACGAATTTTTAAGAACGGTAATAGCGCAAAAGCTGGGTGCCGAGGTGACCGAAGCAGAAGATAAAACCGCTTTTTTTACTCTTGGCGTGACGTCTCTCATCAGTGAAGAAATCATGACCATATTGCATAAAGAATTTACCGGCCTTTCTGAAACGCTGCTGTTTGAATATCCGAACATTGAGAAATTGAGTGAGTTTTTAAGTGCGCAGAAACGAAATCCCGAAAGCGTTCTTGAATTCAAAGAAACGGAGCCTGATACGGGAAGCCGGCAGGAAGAAGAATTGCTTCCTGTACAGGCGGCTGAAAAGGTGCCTGAACCGGGAACGGACAGGAGCTCTGATATTGCGGTTATCGGAATGAGCGGGATGTTTCCGAAAGCGGAAAACCAGCATGATTTTTGGAACAATTTAATGGAAAATAAAGATTGTGTCTCCGAAATCCCTGAGGACAGATGGGACAGCTCTTATTACTCGGAAGAGAAAACGGCAGAATACGCGTCATACAGTAAATGGGGAGGTTTTATTGATCATCCGGATCGATTTGACCCGCTGTTTTTTTCTGTTTCCCCGTGGGAAGCTGATTTAATGGACCCTCAGCAAAAATTGTATGTCACGTGCTGCTGGGAAGCGATGGAGGATGCCGGTTACGGGAATCCGGCGGCGAGGCCGACGGATCAAATCGGTGTATTCGCCGGAGTGACCTGGAATGAATATTCATTAATTGCACACGAAGAAGGTTTCCTCAAAGATCAGTATAAAGGCCCCGGCTCCTTATATTGGGGCATTCCGAACCGGGTTTCTTATTTCCTTGATCTCCATGGACCGAGCATCGCTGTTGATACGGCGTGTTCTTCATCGCTTGTCGCCGTCCATCAGGCTTGTCAGGCCATTATGTCGGGCGACTGTGAAATGGCGCTTGCCGGAGGCGTCAACCTCAGCTTACATCCGCAAAAATACATGTTTTTAAGCCAATCGCATTTCCTGTCTTCTGAAGGAAAATGCCGCAGTTTCGGTGAAGGCGGAGACGGTTACGTGCCCGGTGAAGGCGCGGGAGCCGTTTTATTAAAACCATTGAAAAAAGCGATTGCGGACAACGACCACATCTACGGTGTCATTAAGGGGTCCGCCACTAATCACGGCGGCAAAACGACCGGGTATACGGTGCCGAATCCGGAAGCGCACCGGGACCTGATTTTATCCGCTATAAACAGAGCCGCGGTAAGTCCGGCGGATATCAGCTACATTGAAGCTCACGGAACCGGCACAGCACTCGGCGATCCGATTGAGATACGCGGTCTGTCTATGGCATTTGATAAACAGACCGATGAGAAAAATGACTGCGGAATCGGCTCAGTGAAATCCAATATCGGACATTTGGAAGCGGCTGCAGGGATCGCCGGTTTAATCAAGGTGCTTTTAAGCATGAAACATGAAACGCTTCCCGCCAGTCTGCACTCCGAGGAACTGAACCGCAAGATTTCTTTTTCTGATTCGCCATTTTATGTCGTCCGAAACAACCGGCCGTGGCCGGCTGAAGGAGATAAACCGAGAATCGCCGCAATCAGTTCATTCGGCGCAGGAGGCTCTAATGCTCATCTGATCGTAGGTGCTTATCAGCCAAAACGGCAAGCGGACGGGAATACTGAACAAAAACCGCATGCGGTCGTACTAAGCGCACATTCCGAACAGCAGCTGAAAGAATATGCCGGGAAATTAAGCTCTTTTCTTACCCGATTGGAAAACTCGCCTTCTGCCGGCGGATACAGCCTGGAAAATATCGCTGCCACCCTATTGTCAGGCAGAGAGCCTTTCTCCTTCCGGCTTGCTGTCATTGCATCATCCCTTTCTGAGCTGAAACAGCGATTAAACGGGTTTGTAAGCGGTCACAGAGACGGAAGGCATATTTACTTCGGAAAAGCGTCACCTGGGCGGCCGGACGTTTCAGGCCAATCCGTTTCAGATCCTGAGAAATTTGCCGCGCTGTGGGTGAAAGGCTTTCAAGATTGCAAAAAGCCGGAAACGCCGTATCAGAAAGTTCCGCTTCCTACGTATCCGTTTTTAAAGGAAACGTCCTGGCTGACCGATCAAAAAAAGCGGTATACAAAAAAGCCCCAAAATACCAAAAGTCGTGAAGCGATGCATCCTCTGCTTGATGAGAATGTTTCATCCGCCCGGAAAGGGACGTTTCAAAAGATATTTTCCAAGGATGAATATTTCTTTAAAGATCATTTAGTGAACGAAAAATATGTGCTTCCCGGAGTCTGTCATCTGGAAATGGCGGCATACGGCGCGGGATTGTGGGGAGAACGCCCGGTCGTCTCTCTTCAAAGTGTGTGGTACATGGAGCCGATTGTGACAGGGACAGACCCAACATCCGTCATGATAGAGTTTGAAGCAGAAAAAGAGCGTATAAGCTATGTCATTAAAGAAAAAGGAGCGGACGGCAACCTCTTTTCGCAAGGAGAAGTGATTTGTAAAGAAAAAGGAGCGCCTTTTGAGGCCCCGGTCTTTCAGCTCCCGGCGCCATTTACGCAGAGAACGGAGCCGAAAGACATCTATCACTCGTTCTCTGAGGCGGGAATCGTGCAAAAGGACAGTTTTCAGGTCATCCGCGAATTCTCTTATACAGAAAGGAAAGCACTGGCCAAATTAACGCTCCCGTCACACTTGGAAGCCGATTTTAAACAGTACATCCTGCATCCGTCCTTAATGGATGGCGCTGTTCAAACTGCAATGGCGCATGTGCTGCAATTTCAAAAAGAGCCTGCGCTTATCGTACCGTTTTCCTTCGGAGAAATACAGCTGCTTGAACCGTTAGCGAAAACCGTATTTGTGCATGCGGAGGTAAAAGCGGCCTCCGTTCACCAATTTGATCTGCATATTTGTGATGAGCGCGGCGTGCTGTTGGCGGCAGTGAAAGATTTTATCATAAAAGAGGTGCAGGAAAGCGCCGGGTTTAACCAAAAAGCCGGCGCCACGCCGAAGAAAAGCCGTGAAACAGAATTGCTTATGACACCGGTTTGGAACACCGTCACCATTCCGGAAACCGGCATGTCTTTCATGCGTGAAGAAAAAATAATCGTCATCGGGGCCGGGCCGGATTTTCAGCAGGCTTTGAAAGAGATGTATTCCGATGTCCGTTTTCCGGACATCACTTCTTTGGACAGCGCGGAACAAATGGCTGAAACACTGAAAGCGCAAGGCTCTTTTCAACACATGATATGGGCGGCACCGGATCATCCCATTCCATCCGTTTATGATGCGGATACGGCCGGGGGACAGGAGCACGGGGTCATGCAGCTTTTCCGGCTGGTAAAAGCGCTTCTGCTTCTGAATTTTGACACGGAACCACTATCATTGACAATCTGCACGTTTCAAGCACAGCCGATTCATGAACATGATGAGGTCAATCCGAGTCATGCAAGCATACACGGATTAGCGGGATCGCTCGCAAAAGAATACACCAATTGGAGCATCCGGCCTCTTGATTTGGAATCTCAAAGGGGAGACCGGCATCTTCCCGATGTCTTTTCTTTACCGGCGGACCCCGAGGGAAATCCGTGGGTCTTTCGTGCAGGTCAGTGGCACCGCCAGCAATTGGCAGTCTGCCAGCCTCATGCAGAAGAGCCTTCGTTATACCGGCACGGCGGGGTTTATGTGATTATCGGCGGAGCAGGCGGAATAGGAGAAGTGTGGACTGAGTATATGATTCAGACCTATCAGGCGAAAATTGTCTGGATCGGGAGACGGAAAAAAGATACACAGATTGAAAGAAAGCTGAAAAGACTTGCGGCTTTAGGTCCCGCACCGCAATATTTCAGCGCAGATGCTGCGGATTATGATTCTCTCAAGCGGGCGTATGACACCATTGTGAAGGAAAATGGACAGGTCCTCGGAATCGTTCATTCCGCCATCGTGTTATCAGACAGAAGCTTTGCCAATATGGAAGAGGATCAGTTCCGCGCTTCACTTTCTGCAAAAACTGATGTCAGCTTGCAGATTGCCCGGGTAGCTGAAGGGGAACCGCTGGATTTCTTGTTGTTTTTCTCTTCGATGATGTCGTTTCAAAAAGCGCCGGGACAGAGCAATTATGCCGCCGGGTGCACGTTTAAAGACGCTTTTGCTAAGCGGATCTCACAAAAAGCGCCGTATGCCGTAAAAGTTGTCAATTGGGGTTTTTGGGGAAGTGTCGGCGTCGTGGCTTCAGAACAATACCGGAAACGGATGGAGCGGGACGGCATCGCTTCTATTGAGGCGCCCGAAGCGATGAAAACGCTGGAAACCCTGCTTTCCGGACCTCATGACCAGTTGGCGCTGATCAAAATGACAGATCCGGTTTTTATGAAAGACGATCTGAAAGAACAAGTAACGGTTTATCCGGAAAAGATTCCTCCCGCACTCGGACAATTAGCGGGTAACATCACGCAGAATGACGAAGCTGAGAGGTTAAAAGCATCAAGTGTAATGAGCTGCATGAGAGAGATGGAGTCCCTCATCGAAAAAATGCTTGTATCAACCCTTTATGAGATGGGCGCAAGGCTTGATGAGACTTTGCCGTTATTTCAATCAGCTGCCGGCATAACGGAACAATACAGCAGATGGCTGAAAGAGAGCTTTGTCTTCCTGACTGAATTAGCGCTTTCTCCGGAAAAAACGGATCTAGGGCAAATGTGGGAGGAATGGGAGCGGAAAAAAGAGACTTGGCTGCGCCAGAAAGACATGAGGGCCCATGTCAGATTGGCAGAAGAGACATTGCGTGTGCTTCCAGACATTTTAACCGGTAAGCTTCCAGCAACCGAAGTGATGTTCCCTGACTCCTCCTTCCGTCTTGTGGAAGGCATTTACCGCAATAATATCATTTCTGATTTTTTCAATGACAAGCTTGCTGACACATTGATTGCAGTTTTGCGGGAACGTCTGGAAAAAGACCCGCAGGCGAAAATCCGCATTTTAGAAATCGGGGCCGGAACGGGCGGGACGAGCGCCGCGGTCATGAGAAAATTGAAACCGTATGAAGCGCATATTGCCGAATATTGTTTCACGGATATTTCTAAAGCATTTCTTTTACATGCAGAAGACATATTCGGTCCGGAATATCCTTATGTCACTTATAAAATATTCAACGCTGAGCAGCCGGTATCAACAGAAGCGCCGGACATCGGCACGTATGACGCAGTGATCGCGACCAATGTGCTTCATGCGACAAAAAATATCCGCTCTACGCTGCGCCATGCGAAAGCAATGCTGCAAAAAAACGGCCAGCTGTTTATAAATGAGATCAACAGCCGCACCATATTCAACCATGTGACGTTCGGCCTTCTTGAAGGCTGGTGGCTGTATGAGGATCATGATTTACGGATTCCGGGCTGTCCGGGGGTTAAGCCGGCCGGCTGGGCGGAAGCGCTTTCGCTTGAAGGATTCGCCCATCCTCTGTTTCCGGCAGAAGCCGCACACGACTTAGGCCAGCAGATTATAGCGGCTGAAAGTGACGGAACGGTCAGGCTTGTCCTCCCGCAGGCATCAGAAGAAAAACCGGTGCGCCGTCCGTATGACGCAGATGGTCTCTCGGATAATACCTTGCATTTCAGCTTGAGAGAAAAAAGCGTTGAACTGATGAAGAAGTTAATCGGTGAAGCGCTTAAAGTGCCGGCGCATCGTCTTTTATCCCATGAACCTTTAACCGCATACGGATTGGATTCCATACTGGTCGTCAGACTGACCAACGCGTTAAAAGACGTCTTCGGTTCTGTCAGCAGCACTTTGTTTTTTGAATATCAAACCATTGATGAGCTTGCTGATTACTTTCTGTCTTCCCGTAAAGAAGCGCTCGAGCGGCAATTCGGGAATGGACGGGCTCATCTCGAAAACGCCGGATGGGTGCAGGCTCCCGCGGAAAGCGCCGCGCCGATTCCAAACGTAAGAGAACGGGGGATCACATATCTGACGGAATTAATAGGAAAAACGCTGAAGATTCCGAGCGGGAGAATGGATCCGTCGGTTTCCTTAACCGCATACGGTTTGGATTCTATTCTGGTCGTCAGGCTCACAAATGCTTTTCGTAACGTGTTTGACCAAATGACCAGCACCCTCTTTTTTGAATATCAGACGATAGAAGAAATCGCGGATTACCTGCTTCTTTCTCAGCGGGGAGCATTTATGAAAGCGATGGGTGTGCGTGAGGAGCAGCTGTCTGATCACACAGATAACCTGAATGTAAAACAAAACAAGATTCCTCAAAACGAGGAAGGCAGCAGGACAAACGGAGATCTCTATATCCAGGATATCGCTGTCATCGGTCTGTCAGGCCGGTATCCGGGCGCCGATCACGTTGATGAGCTGTGGGAAAATGTAAAAACCGGCAGGCATTCTATTACTGAAGTGCCGAAAGATCGCTGGGACTGGAAAACGTTTTATAACGAGGAACGCGGAAAATGGGGGTCCATTTATTCAAAATGGGGCGGTTTCATCGATGACATTGATAAATTTGATCCGCTGTTTTTCCGTATATCTCCCGCGGAAGCTGAAAGGATGGATCCGCAGGAAAGGTTGTTTCTGCAGACTGCTTATTCAAGCATTGAAGATGCGGGGTATACCCCGGCCGCGCTTTGTGACAGCCGGAAAATCGGAGTCTTTGTCGGTGTGATGAACAGCAATTACCCGACAGTTCCCAGCGACTGGTCTATCGCAAACAGAGTATCGTTTTTGTTCAATTTTCAAGGGCCGAGTATGGCTGTGGATACAGCATGCTCTTCTTCTTTAACAGCTGTCCATCTCGCCGCAGAAAGCCTGCGGAGCGGAATGAGTGAAACAGCGATTGCCGGCGGAGTCAATCTTATCGTTGATCCGGCCCACTATGAGCGGCTGTCCGCTTTTTCAATGCTGTCTCCCGGTGATAAATGCAAATCTTTCGGAGACAGTGCGGACGGTTTTGTTGACGGTGAAGGAGTAGGGGCGATTGTGTTAAAGCCGCTTGCTCAAGCGGAGAAAGACGGCGATCATATTTACGGCGTTATCAAAGGAAGCATGCTGAACGCAGCAGGCAGGACAAACGCTTATATGGTGCCGAATCCGAAAGCGCAGTTTGATCTGATCGCAGAGACGTTGAAACGGACAGACATTCACCCGAGAACGGTCAGTTACTTGGAAGCCCACGGAACGGGCACTGCGCTCGGTGATCCGATTGAAATCGACGGGTTAACAAAAGCTTTTCGCCTGACAACAGAAGACAGGCAGTTTTGTTCCATCGGTTCAATTAAATCAAATATCGGACATTTAGAAAGCGCTGCCGGGATTGCGGGGATCACCAAACTGCTTTTGCAATTGAAACATAAGAAGATTGCCCCTTCATTGCATGCGGCGGAATTGAATCCGAATATTGAGTTTGAGCACACTCCGTTTTTCGTACAGCAAAAAGAAACGGAATGGAAACGCCCTGTCTTGAATATCACGGGTGAAATGAAGGAATACCCGAGAATTGCCGGCATTTCCTCGTTTGGAGCAGGAGGTTCAAACGCACATGTCATCATTCAGGAATATGTGCCGTCTGACAGCCTGAAACCAATGGAAAACGCGTCTGTTTCTCCGCAAAAACCGGCTGTTATTATTTTATCAGCGCGAAATGAGCAGCAATTGACAGAGCGCGCCCGCCAGCTTCTGGATGATGTCATAAGAAAAAAACGTTCTGACGGGGATTTGACCAAGATCGCTTATACGCTTCAGGCAGGAAGAGAACCGATGGCTGAGCGGCTTGCATTTACGGCCGAGTCGATAGAAGAACTGAAAATGAAGCTTATGAGTTTCTCAAACGATCATAATATCGAACATGCTTATATCTGGCGGGGCAGGACTGCCAAACATCACTCATTGGCGGCTTCGCTCACTTCTGATGAAGATATGGCGCTTACCATAAATGCCTGGCTGAAAAAAGGGAAATACGGAAAGCTGCTTGACCTTTGGGTTAAAGGACTTGACGTCGATTGGTCAGCTCTTTATCAGCGCAACCCGGGCCGCGTCAGTCTCCCGGCTTACCCTTTTGCCAAAGACCGATATTGGGTCACAAAAGCTGATGTGTCACTTGACAAAACAGGCTCAGCGGAAAGTGAGAAAGCAGCCAGACTTCACCCGCTGCTCCACGCGAATACATCGACCTTTACCGCCCAGCGCTTTACTTCTGTTTTTTCAGGGCGTGAACCGTTCTTTGCCGATCATATCGTCAATGGAAAACCGGTGCTTCCGGGCGCGGCTGCTTTAGAAATGGCCCGGGCCGCCGTTACGCTTGCCGCTGAAGACTTGCCGGGCGGGAAAGCGGGTGTCAGGCTCAAACAGATCGTTTGGCTCCGTCCGGTGACGGCGCTTTCTGAAGGAGTGGCGCTTCATGTAAAGCTTCAGCCGGAAGAAAACGGAGACATCGTTTTTGAAGCGTATGCCGAAGGGGAAGAGCCGCTTGTCTTTTTCCAGGGAAAGGCCGTGCTCGAAGAGACGGAGCGTGCTCCGGTACTCGATGTGGAAGCGGTTCAGGCGCGCTGCGGCGGCCGGCGCATGTCAAAGGCTGAGTGCTATGAAGCATTCGACAGCCTCGGCATCACCTACGGACCGTCTCATCAGGCGCTTGACGCCGTCTATGCCGGGAGCGGAGAAGTGCTCGCAAAGCTCACTCTTCCGCCGTCGGCCCGTGAAGAAAAGGAGCCGTTCATCCTGCATCCAAGCATGCTGGACGCCGCCCTTCAGGCTTCTATCGGTCTCGTGCTCTCAAACGGTTCCGCGTCCGGACGGCCGTTTCTGCCGTTTGCCCTGCAGGATATGCAGGTGTTTTCTGCGTGCCGGGAGACGATGTGGGCGGTGCTCTCCTCAGCGGACGGCGCCTATCATCTTGAGCTGTGTGATGAAAACGGCGAGGTATGTGTCCGATTGACGGGACTCACCGCCCGTTTTCTGGAAGAGGAAACGGAGGGAAAACCGCTCTTGCTTCAGCCAAAGTGGCAGGAATCACAGCCGGGTGAAGGCGGACAAGAAGAGTCTTTCAGATACGTGACGCTGTATTGCGGAATGAATGCGGAAGACATCAGCGGCGCCGTATGTGCGGCGGCCGGCGAAGGTCCGATTGAAGACCGTTATGACGCCTGCGCGGCGGAGCTGTCAGCGATCGTCAAGCGTCTTATCAAAGAAAAACAGAAGAAAAAAACGCTGATCCAGCTTCTTGTCCCCGACAGGGGGGAAGACAATGTATTGGCGGGGCTGGCCGCTTTTCTGAAAACGGCTCACCTTGAACATCCGAAGCTGTACGGCCAAGTCATCCAAGCCGATCCAGACGAGCCAGCATTATCGCTTCTTGCCAAACTGAAAGAAAACCGGGCGCATCCTGAACAAGCGGAAATCCGTTATGAAGACGGCAAACGTCTCGTCAGAAACTGGCGTCATCTGCCGGCCTCTCAAAGCGGCGCCGTTCCGTGGAAAGACGAAGGGGTTTACCTCCTCACCGGGGGAGCGGGCGGCATCGGACTGATTTTCGCTGAAGAAATAGCCTCCCGCGTCAAAAACGCCGTCCTCGTATTAACGGGAAGGGCGGAAGCGCTTGATGAAGATCGCTCCGCCCGCTTACGGCGCTTGGAAGCGTCGGGTGCCTGCGTATTGTATCAACCGGTTGACGTGACAGACAGGGCGGCGGTCATCGCCCTCGTCCGCGGCATACAGGAGGAGCACGGAACACTCGACGGGATCATTCACGGCGCCGGCGTGATCGCTGACAACTACATTCTGAACCAGACAGAAAATGAACGGAAGACCGTCATGGCGCCGAAAGTGAAAGGGCTTATCAATCTTGATGAAGCAGCGAAAGATGTGCGGCTGGACTTTTTCATTCTGTTTTCTTCCTTGGCGGGAGGCATGGGAAATCCAGGGCAGGCCGGTTATGCGGCAGCCAACGCATTTATGGATGTTTATGCAGCCCGCCGAAACCGTCTCGTGCGGGACAACAAGCGGAGCGGGCAGACCCTGTCCGTCAACTGGCCGCTTTGGGAAAAAGGCGGTATGCGTGTGGATAAAGAGACCGAACGGCTGATGTATAAACAGACCGGAATGAAAGCCATGCGATCGGCTTCAGGCATCCAAGCGCTTTATGCCGCTTTTGCCTCCGGAGAACACCAGGTCATGGTGGCAGAGGGCGACGAAAAACGGATTCGAAAAAACCTGATGCCTGAAGCGCCGGAACCGTCCCGCAGCATTCATGTGTCAAGGAAGACGCACGTCCATCTGCCAAATAAAGTACAAGCAGAACTCAAACATATGATATCAGGCATTCTGAAGGTGAAAGAAGAAGAAATAGATGCTGAATCAGAGATGAGAGATTATGGCTTTGATTCGGTTTCATTCACGCAGTTTGCAAATGAACTAAATAAAAGGTATAGGCTTGAACTGACACCGGCCGTGTTTTTTGAATACCCGACAGTCTTTAGTTTTGCCCAATACTTGCTGACGGAACATTCGGATACATTCGGCTCACAGGCAGAAACAGCAACAGAAACGGAGAAACCGATTGTGCGTAAAAAAATGAAGACGGAGCCATTCTCGATTTCGTCCCGCCTTCCTAAAACAAAAACCGCAGCTGCACCTGAAGAGCCCGTGGCGATAATCGGAATCAGCTGTGCATTTCCAATGGCTGAAAATCCGGAAATGTTTTGGGAGAATTTAGCCGGAGAAAAGGACTGCATTTCTGAAATACCGCCGGAGCGCTGGGACTGGAGACAGTATTACGGAGATCCGCAGAAAGATAAAAATGCCAGCAATGTAAAGTGGGGCGGCTTCATTGATGAAACCGCTCAATTTGATCCTTTATTTTTCGGTATTTCTCCGCATGAAGCCGAAATGATGGATCCTCAGCAAAGACTTTTAATGATGCATGTATGGAAAGCGATTGAAGATGCCGGCTGCTCTGCCAAAAGCCTGTCAGGTACAAATACAGGCATTTTTGCAGGCACGGCAAACAGCGGTTACGCTCAGGAAGCTTCAAAGTTCCATATAGAGATTGAGGGTTCTTCCGCCGCCGGAACGGTTCCGTCAATCGGTCCGAACCGCATGAGCTATTTTCTGAATATACATGGGCCGAGCGAACCGATTGAAACCGCCTGTTCAAGCTCATTGGTTGCTGTTCACCGTGCGGTCAGGGCAATTCAGGCCGGAGACTGCAGCATCGCGATTGCAGGAGGCGTCAATGCTATTGTGTCGCCGGATATGCATATCAGCTTTAATAAAGCGGGAATGCTCAGTGAAGACGGGCGCTGCAAAACATTTTCCGATCAAGCGGACGGGTATGTCAGAGCTGAAGGGGCGGGCATGATTGTTTTGAAAACATTATCCGATGCGGAACGTGACGGCGACCGTATTTATGCCATTATTCGCGGAACGGCGGAAAATCATGGCGGAAGGGCGGCTTCCCTTACATCGCCAAATCCGAAAGCACAGACAGAAGTCATGATAAAAGCTTATCAGCAAGCGAACATCGACCCCCGTACAGTGAGTTATATTGAAGCCCACGGCACGGGAACTGCGCTCGGAGATCCGATAGAAATCAACGGGCTCAAAGCGGCTTTTGCAGCGCTTTATCAGAAAGCCGGAGTAACGGCACCCGATCAGCCTCATTGCGGCCTCGGTTCCGTCAAAACGAATATCGGCCACACAGAGCTTGCCGCCGGCATGGCCGGTCTTTTAAAAATTATTTTGCAGATGCAGCACAAAACGCTCGTTAAAAGTCTGCATTGTGAAACCGTTAATCCGTATATCAGCCTCGACGGCAGCCCGTTTTATTTCGTCCGCGATACTCAGCCGTGGAAAGCGGCGACTGATGATAGCGGAAATGAACTGCCGAGGAGAGCGGGTGTCAGCTCGTTCGGATTTGGCGGTGTCAACGCTCATGTCGTGCTCGAAGAATATGTTTCTCCTGTTGAAGAGAAACAATGGACGGCCGGTGAACTTCAGCCGTCCTTATTCATTCTCTCGGCAAAGCGGGCGGAACAGCTGAAGGAACGTGCGGAACAGCTTCGCAGATATTTGGAAAAGTCACATTCAGCTGACGGAGCTCTTGCGGGTATCGCTTATACGCTTCAGCTTGGCCGGGATGAAATGGAAGAGCGCCTTGCCGTCATTGCTGAAACAAAAGAAGAGCTTACGAACGCGCTGAATGATTTCCTCAGCGGCAAGGAGACGGGGCAGAATTTCTTTACAGGCCGGAACAAAGCGATGAAACAGCTGTTTACAGAGATGACGGATAACGCAGAAATGAGCGGGACCGTAGATCAATGGATTGAAGCAGGAAAGTATGCAATGCTTGCAAAATTATGGGTGCAAGGTTTACATGTCGACTGGAATAAATTATATCCGGACGAAAGGCCAAAAAAAGTCAGCCTGCCCGTCTATCCTTTTGCGAAAACACATTGCTGGATACCGCACAGTGCGCAGCATATAAGACAACGGGAGACTTACGGGACTGATACGTCCCCGCTTGAGACTTATGAGCGCCTGCTTGATGAATTGGAGAAAAACGAAATAAGCATAGAAGCCGCTGTAAAAAGAACGATCGGTTTTTACAGGGATTAGCGTAATGGAGGAAACCATATGAAAGAGTTTCTGCACCGGGTTTTTTCTGACGTCAAAAATAAAAAAATGACAAAACAGGATGCGATCGGCATTTTGCGAGATTATGATATGCGGATGGGACTTCGCCAAGCGGCTTCCCTTCATCCGCTTGCTCAGCAGCATATTTCCGATGAAACGGGACAGGGATTCTCGGCAGCTTTCAGCGGCCGGGAATTTTTTCTCGCTGATGTTTCTTTACAGCATAAAAAGCTTATGCCCGGAGAACTTCTTTTGGAAATGGCGAGAGCTGCGGCTGTTTTGACAGTAAAGGAGACTGCGGCAGTCCGGCTGACGAATATTGTGTGGTCAAAGCCCATTCTGACTGAGGCTGAGCCGTTCCATATCGAAATCAGGCTGATACCCGCAGAGGGTGAAGCCAAAAGGTTTGAGATTTATAATCCATTTTCTGCCGATTCCAGTCATCATGATGTGTACAGCCAAGGGACGATTCAGCCAGTTGATGCTGTGCCTGGCATGCTGGATATCAGCCGCTTGAAGGAAAACAGCGGTTCCCTGATGGATCAGCAGCAAATTGAAGCCATCACTCAGAACGATGCCGTTCAATACAATGAGCACATGAAAGGAATTGAGCGTATTTATGCCTCAGCAGGACGGATGCTGGCAGACATATCAATTCCATTGACAAACCAAAAAGAATCCTCCCGATTCGGCCTCCCTCCCTGTGTGATGCAAAGTGTGACAGAGGCATGCGCGCTGCTTGGCGGCAAAGAATATAAAACGCTCGCCCCGGTTTCATTGAACGAGCTTTTGTTTTATGAATCTTGTCCTGACAAGGTACGGGCCGAGATACAAGAGAAGGCGGGGAGCTTTTATATTGATTTATGTGACGAGGAAGGAAAAATATGGGCTTCCCTGTCGGGGTTGAAGCTGCAGCCTGTCATCAAGACGGGCGCTCCCGGAAAAACCAATGCCGAACACCGCAGTGAACGTTTGTATGAACAAACGCTTCTTCAGCTCAAAACGCTTTTTGGCCTGACTGCAAAAATTGCTGTTTCCAACATAGATACTGAAGAGCCGCTGGAAACCTACGGAATCGACTCAGTCACTGTGACGAAATTGAACCGCGAATTGTCTCTGCTTTTCGGTGACCTTTCCAAAACGGTTTTTTACGAATATAAGACACTGGGCTCCCTGGCAGCTCACTTTGTCACGGATTATCCAAAAGAATGCCGAAAATGGACAAATGATGATGAGCACCGTTCAGGCATATCAGAACAGGTTTTGGCAAATGAAGATTTTCCGGTGCTTCCGTCATTTATCAAGCGAAAGAAACGGCCTTCTTTTTCCAATGAGAATCAGACAAAAGAAGGGATTGCGATTATCGGAGTCAGCGGATGTTATCCGCAAGCTGAAACACTTGAAGAGTACTGGGATAACTTAGCAGCCGGAAAAGACTGTGTGACGGAAATTCCCGAAGAGCGCTGGGAAAAGGACAAGTACTACAACCCTGATCCCGAAGCGGCCGTGAAAGCAGGGAAAAGCTACAGTAAGCGGGGCGGGTTTCTGAAAGATGCCGCTTTCTTTGATCCGCTGTTTTTTCAAATTTCACCCCGTGATGCTTTGAATATGGACCCGCAGGAGCGTCTCTTTATTGAAATGTGCTGGCAGGTGCTGGAGGATGCCGGTTATACGAAGGAACAGCTTGAGAATCTGTATAACGGCCGGGTCGGCGTTTTTGCTGGCATTACGAAAAACGGGTACGGAATGTACTGGAAAAACGGCGGCGCCCTGCAGCCGAAAACGTCGTTCAGTTCAGCGGCCAACAGAGTTTCCTATTTTCTTAATCTGAAAGGGCCGAGCATGCCGGTCGACACGATGTGCTCGTCTTCGCTGACTGCAATTCATGAAGCGTGTGAAAACATCCTTCGCGGCGAATGTGACATGGCGATTGCCGGCGGTGTGAATGTGTATACGCATCCTTCGGCTTATGCGGAGCTCAGCGCCTATCGAATGCTTTCAAAAGACGGAACGTGCAAAAGTTTCGGTGAAGGCGGGGACGGATTTGTTCCCGGTGAAGGCGTCGGGGCCGTGCTGTTAAAGCCGCTGTCAAAAGCGATGGCTGATAAGGACCATATTTACGGGGTGATTCGCGGCACTCATATCAATCACGGCGGCAGAACAAACGGGTATACAGTGCCGAGTCCGAGCGCCCAGGCTGACGTGATTTCCGGCGCGCTTGAAAAATCAGGAATACATCCGCGGATGATCAGCTGTATCGAAGCCCACGGCACGGGCACTGAACTCGGAGATCCGATCGAAATTGACGGTTTGACCCGTGCATTTCAAACGAAAACGTCAGATAAAGGCTTTTGCGCCATCAGCTCAGTTAAATCCAATATCGGGCATTTGGAAGCCGCCGCAGGCATTGCCGGTGTAACGAAACTGCTGCTCCAGTTTCAAAAACGCAAGCTGGCCCCCTCTTTACATTGCCGGAAATTGAATCCGAATATTGCATTCGACCGGACGCCGTTTGTGGTGCAGCGTGAATTGGCAGACTGGAAACGGCCGGTCATTGAGGAAAACGGAGCGCAGAAAGAGATTTCGAGAATCGCGGGAATCTCTTCTTTTGGCGCGGGCGGGGCAAATGCCCACATATTGATAGAAGAATATATTGAACCTGATAGGGAGATTTCTGAGCCATTCACAGATGAAGACCCCGCAGTCATTTTATTATCCGCCAAACAGGAGGCCAGCCTGAAGCGGCGGGCGCAGCAGCTTCTTCAAGCGATCAGAAAAAATGACGTCACAGACCGCAGCCTCCGGGATGCGGCTTACACCCTTCAAACCGGAAGAGAAGCGATGGAAGAACGTGCGGCGTTTATCGTGACGTCGACAGAGCAGTTAGCGGAAAAACTGCAGCGTTTTATTGACGGCGGGACAGACGGCTGCTTCAGGGGAAAAAGCAAACAGCATAAAGACATTCTAGCCGTTTTTAAGGATGAAGATATGCAGGAAGCCGTCCGTAAATGGATGAAAAGAAAAAAATTCGCGAAGCTTCTGGAACTTTGGGTAAAAGGGCTGAAGATTGATTGGTCAGAGCTTTATAACGGCAGCCTGCCGCACCGCATCAGCCTTCCCGGTTATCCATTTATAAAGGATCGTTATTGGCCGGACGATGCAGCGCTGGTCAATGTCCGTGATGCTGAAACACATGCTGAAACATTTCGTGAAATCCGCTTTTTACAGAAAAGCTGGGCAGAAAGCAGCCGTGTTCCGGCTAAGGAAGTGCGGGGCGTCATCGGAATAGCTGCTGATCACCAGACAGGAAATTTGGCCGTTGAGCTGTCCCGTTATTTCCCCGAGTCTGAAATCATTGAGGCTGAATCACCGGTAATATCCGGGGACGCGGCCCGGTTTGGCGGTCTGATTGATGTGACCGGATGCGGGACGGAAATCAAGCGTGATGACGGCTGGATTCATCGTCTGCAGTCTCTCATTGACAACAGAAACCGCGGCCGAAAGCTTCAGCTGCTTTGTGTGACAAAGGGGCTTGAACCTTTTGCAAATGAAACGATAAATCTCTCAGGTGCAAAAAAGGCCGGATTGTACCGGATGCTCCAAAGTGAGTATAAGGATATCCGCTCGCGGCATATGGATGCAGAACGGACTGCCGAAGATCCTGAGCTGGCAAACCAGATCGCAGAGGAGTTTTTTCGCGATTCTGAAGACATCGAAGTGTGTTACCGAAACGGTGTGCGCTATCACGCGCGGTTAAAGGAAACAAACAGCTTAGCTGAAAAAGAATTTTCATTTCCGAAAGACCATGTGCTCTGGATCACCGGAGGGACCCGCGGACTCGGATATTTATTCGCCCGGCATTTTGCCGAACGTTACGGAGTCACGAAACTCGTGCTTACCGGAAAAGAAACAATGCCTCCGAAAGCGGAGTGGGATGACCATATCAAACGGAATTCCCCGTTTTCCGATAAAGTGAGAAGAATCAGAGAGCTCGAACAAAAAGGGGTCCGAACGGAAGTGCTGTCTGTATCTTCCGGCCCTGAATATGAGCAGGCCGTCAGCCGGGTGAAAGAGAAGATGGGGCCGATAGGAGGCGTGATACACGCAGCGGGAGCCGTAGATCTCGATCATCCCGCCTTTATCCGCAAAACAAGAGAACAGATGATGCCCGTGCTTGAACCTAAAACAGACGGACTGGACCTCTTGTATCAAGCGCTGCACAAGGAGCCTCTCCGGTTTTTTGCGCTGTTTTCTTCAGTGTCCGGCGTGATGCCGGAATTAGGAGCGGGACAAAGTGATTATGCCCTGGCTAACGCCTATATGGATTATTTTGCGGCCGCAAAAGGTTTTCCGGTGCTGAGCATCCAATGGCCAAGCTGGAAAGAAACGGGTATGGGCGAATCAAAAAGCCGGGTCTACCAGAAAAGCGGTTTAAAGAGCATCACTGACAGAGAAGGGCTGAGCCTGTTTGATGCCATTATGGCAGGCGATTGCGGGTCTGTTATTATGCCGGCCGTCATCCACCCGGAAAAATGGGAGCCTGACCGTCTGCTGCTTTCATCCGGCCTTACTGAAACAAAGCAGCAGGAACAGGCCGATACAGAAAGCGTTGAGGAATGGCTGACGGGCATTTGCTGCCGGGAATTAAGACTGGAGCCGTCAAGATTTGAATCTGATACACCTTTTCAAGATTACGGAGCCGATTCCATCATGCTTTCCCAAGTGTCCAGAGCGATCGGAAAGAGGATCAAAGCTGACCTTGACCCGGCGGTGCTGTATGAATACCCTACGGTTGCTGCGCTGGCGGGATGGCTTGAAACAGCATATCCGGAAATCAAAGCTGCCGTTTCAAAACCGGTGAAGCCTGTAATCCCGTACATTCCCAAACAAACAGCAGCCGCTGTCATTCAGCCTTCCGGAGCTCCAGCGGCGCAAGACATCGCTGTTGTCGGGATGTCCTGCCGTTTTCCGGGAGCTGAATCAATTGAAGCTTATTGGAAGCTGCTGTCTGAAGGAACGTCGGCCATTCAAAGGGTGCCGAAAGAACGCTGGAAAACGGAGAAGGCGGATTATGCGGGCCTTTTAAAAAATGTAACGCATTTTGACCCGGAGTTTTTCCTTATTCCCGAAGAAGACATCAAGGCAATGGATATCCAGTCCTTTCTTATATTAGAAGAGGCGCTCCATCTGTTCAGAGACAGCGGTTACTCTTTACAAGAAATGAAAGGCAGGTCAGCCGGTGTCTATTTAGGAGGACGCGGCGGCAGTATGCCTGACGAAAACCGTCTGAAGCATGCAAAAAATCCGATAGTCGCCGCCGGCCCGAATTACTTAGCGGCCAATCTTTCTCAATTCTTTGATTTGAAGGGGCCGAGTCTCGTTTTGGATACGGCCTGTTCTTCAGCGCTTGTCGGTATGAATATGGCGATACAGGCGCTTTCTTGCGGTGAAATCGACTCAGCGGTGGTCGGGGGAGTCAGTCTGCTGGAATCCGGTCAAACCCACCGGATGTTCGAACTTCGCAATCTGTTAAGTGAAGAGCCTGCGTTTCATATTTTTGACCGCCGCACCGGCGGCATCGTATTGGGAGAAGGCGTCGGAATGGTGTATTTAAAAACAGCGGCCCAGGCTGTAAAAGACGGGGACCGGATTCATGCGGTCATTAAAGGCATTTCCGTAAACAATGACGGCAGAACCGCGGGGCCTGCCACACCGAATATACAGGCGCAAAAAGAAGTGATGGCCAAGGCGCTTGCCAAAAGCGGCAGAAAAGCGGAGGATATCAGCTACATTGAAGCAAACGGTTCAGGCTCTGAAGTAACAGACCTTTTGGAACTGAGGGCGATTGAAGCGGTGTACCGTATGCAAAACAGCGCGCCTTGCGAATTGGGGTCGATGAAGCCGAATATCGGACACCCGTTATGCGCTGAAGGGATTGCCGGATTCATTAAAACAGTGCTTATGCTCTCGCGCCGAATGCGTGTGCCTTTCCTTTCGGGCAAAGAGCCGATGACGCATTACGATTTGTCCGCCTCGCCGTTTTATTTTTCGCACGCTCTGCGTGAATGGACGGATTCACCGCGAATTGCCGCCGTCAGCAGCTTCGCTGACGGAGGGACGAATGCCCATGTCATAGTGGAAGCTTGGGAGCAAAAGGCATATACCCCGGTTAGAAAGCCTTTGCCGAGACAGGAATTAAAACGCCGGCCCATTCGTCCGGACAAAGCCGAAAACCTGCATGAAAACGCACATAAGTCCCGCCCGAATACGTTTTGGAAACAAATGAAGACTTACTGATTGCGCTGAAAATTGAACGTCGATATGGAGGAAGTTCATATGCGAGAGCAGCTTCTTATTAACAATCAGCATCCCGTTTTGAAACATCATAAAGCCTATGGAAAGGAACTGCTGCCGGGTCTGGCTTATATTGACCTGATCTATCAGACTTTCAGAGAAAACGGTTTATTTCATGCCGGCCTTGAACTCAGGCACTTATCGATTTTTCACCCTTTAGCTCCTGAACAGGGAGAATCAATCCTGCTTTCCGTTGATTGTACAGTGAGCGGCGAAGGGCAGTGGAAGGTGGAGGTGAAAGGGCAAAAACAAGGTGACGAAGCAGCAGAGACAAAGATATATGCCGCGGCGCACATGCATTCCGTCAAGCCCGCCGATTTCCAAGAGAGCGTCCGGATGGATGCCGTAAAACAAACGGCGGCAGAAATACCGATTGAGGACATTTACGCGGAATGCAGGGATCAAGAACTGGTTCATTCAGGAATGATGAAAGGCTGCGGAAGCGTCTACCAAACTGAAAAAGAGATTTATATTGATCTGTCGGTGCAAAAGGATCAGCTGGAACATGCAGAAGAGGCGATGTTTCATCCCGCATTGATCGATGCGAGCAGCATCGGCTCCAATGTATATCTCGCTCCTTTGACGAGGGGGGAGGGGCAATTATTTCTGCCGCTGTTTTATGAATCGTTTTATTGCGCCGAATTGCTGCAGACGACATGTATCACCAAGATAAAAAAAGAATCTGTCACCCGTAAGAAAGATCTCGTTTACGTGACAATGGAGTTTTTCAATGAGGAAGGCAGAAAAGTCGGCGAACTGAAAAACTTCGCCAATAAACTGGTGAGGAACCCGGAACTGATCAATCAGAAACGGCAAAAGAAAGAACTAGACGGGCGGAATGCCGTCCCGGCTTCGCAAGCGGAACCGGCGCCTTCCGAGCCCCGCTCTGCGGAGGCTTCCGCCGGCCTTACTCAACAGTGCATCCTTTATTTAAAAGAATTGCTTGCCGCCCGATTGAACAAACCTGTGAAAGAGATTGACCCGGATATCGGCTACTATGAAATGGGGCTGGATTCTCCGGGGCTGTTGGACATGGTAAAGGAAATTGAACGAAAAATCGGTTCGCAGCTTCTGCCGACGCTGTTATTTGAATACACGACAATCACGGAATTGGCGGGGTATTTGTGCGAACATTACGGAGCCGGTTTCGGCCATGCTCAAAGCGGACATTCAAATGCTGAACCTTTGCATCGGGAAAAAAAGAGGACGACCCAAATCCGCGTGAAAAAATCGGCGTCAGCCGGAACGCAGAATGGAGATATTGCCATCGTCGGGATGGCGGGACGGTACCCCGGCGCCAAAAATCTTCGTGAATTCTGGGCAAATTTAAAAAATGGCGAAAACAGCGTAACGGAAGTGCCTCGTTCCCGCTGGGATACGAGGAAATATGAGCATTTGCGATCACCGTCCGGCAAGCCGATTTCCAAATGGGGCGGTTTTATAGACGATCCGGATTGTTTTGATGCGAAATTTTTCCGGATTTCTCCGCGGGAGGCAGAAGCTAAAGATCCGCAAGAACGATTGTTTTTAGAAACATGCTGGGAAACGATTGAGGATGCGGGCTACACCCCGGAAACAATCGTTCAGCCGAAAGGGCCGAATAAGAGAATGAACGTCGGTGTGTTTGCCGGGGTGATGCATATGGATTATTCTCTCGTCGGCGCTGAAGCTGCGGCCAAAGGGCTGGTCTTTCCTTATCCCTTGAACTATGCGCCGATCGCAAACCGGGTTTCATATTTTTGCAATTTTCACGGGCCGAGCATGGCGGTTGACACCGTGTGTTCGTCATCTCTGACGGCCGTCCATATGGCGGCGGAAAGTCTGAGACGCGGTGAATGTGAAGCAGCTCTTGCCGGAGGCGTCAATTTATCATTGCACCCGACAAAATATATCACATACGGCTTGATGGATATGCATTCGAGTGACGGGCTGTGCCGCACGTTCGGCGAAGGCGGCACAGGCTATGTCTCAGCTGACGGCATCGGGGCCGTGCTGCTGAAGCCGCTTCACAAAGCCGAAGAAGATAAGGATCATATTTATGCGGTGATAAAAGGCAGCGCCGTCAATCACGTGGGAACCGTCAGCGGGATTACCGTGCCGAGCCCTGTGGCACAGGGGGATATGATAGCTGAATGCTTTGAAAAAACGGGGATTGATCCCCGGTCGATTTCTTATGTGGAAGCGCATGGAACCGGAACTTCTTTAGGAGATCCGATTGAAATACAAGGTCTTGTTAAAGCTTACCGCACGTTTACGGAGGATCGGCAATTTTGTGCGATCGGTTCCGTTAAATCGAATATCGGACATGCGGAATCAGCAGCCGGGATCAGCGGGCTTCATAAAACGGTTTTGCAGCTGTTTCACAAAACGCTTGTCCCTTCTTTGCACTCAGAGACGATTAATCCGTATCTTCGTTTAGAGGACTCGCCATTTTACGTGCAGCAAAAAACCGAGTCATGGAAAAAGCCGGCGTATACAGAGAACGGCAGTGAACATTCCTGTCCGAGACGCGCAGGCATCAGTTCATTCGGGGCGACGGGTTCAAACGTTCATCTCATTTTAGAGGAGTACAGGCCCAAAAACCCCGGCATTACGGAGAATCAAGAGAGACTGTATATCGTGCCTCTATCAGCGAAAAATCCGGAGCGGCTGAAGGAATACGCTGCCCGCCTGCTGATATTTCTCAAAGATAAAGCGCTTGAGGGAAGCGGTCCGCTTCATGACAAAATAGATACAATGCAAAATCAGCTGGAAAATGCGTTGAGAGGTGTTCTGGCGGAAGTTCTGCATGTAGCGGCCGGCTCGGTAGATGGTGAACACGATTGGAAGGAATTCGGCTTGGATGTCATGCAGCTGACACAGTTTTCTGAGCTGATGACGGATCAATACGGGCTGGAAATAGACATGACCGATCTCATACAGCATACTTCCGTCCGGACTTTAGCAGAATGTCTTACAAAAGATGAGAAACATAAGAATATTCTTTCCGGTCTTTTCGGTCAGTCCGGCTTAGATAAGCAGCCTGATGAACCTTTTTCCATACGGTCACTGGCGTATACGCTGCAAACGGGACGGCTGGCAATGGAAGAACGGCTTGTTTTTTTAGTGAACGATCAAGCGGACCTGATCAGGAAATTAACTGAATTTACAGAACGAAAACGGCAGATTGACGGCTGCTTTCAAGGGCGGTCTGATAGCGGAACGGAAATCAGGGGTTTCCTGAATGATGAGCAGGATACGGAGGAGCTGATCCGAAAATGGATGGACAGCGGCACTTACAAAAAGCTTGCGGAGTTGTGGTCAAAAGGATTTGAGATAGACTGGACGCGGCTGTATCAGGAGGAGAAACCGCGCAGGATGAGTCTGCCGACGTATCCGTTTGCAAAGGAACAATATTGGATACCGGAGCCCGATCATCCCGTTACTTCCGTAAATACAGAAAGCGGGCTTCACCCGCTGCTTCACCGCAATACATCAGATTTGTTAGAACAAAAATTCAGCACGGTACTGAACGGAGATGAATTCTTCTTAGCTGATCATATCGTCCGAAACAAGCGTGTTCTCCCCGGGGCGGCTTATCTTGAAATGGCGAGAGCCGCGGCTGAACTGGCTGCCGCGCCGTTAGCCGCTGAATACACGGCTAAAACCGGCATTTCGCTGCGGTATATCAGCTGGATACGCCAGGCCGTTCATAAAAAAGAGCCGCTGCGAATGACGACAGGGCTTTCCTTGGAGGATAACGGCAATATTTCATTTCAGGTGTACAGCCATGAAAACGATTCAGACATTTATTGTGAAGGCAGTGCTGTGATTGAGCCGCTTTCTGAGGCGCCGGTCTTGCATATTGAACAGCTGAAAGCGCAATGCCGCAAAAAAGTGCTGTCAAAAGAAGACTGTTATGCGGCGTTTGCAAAGGCGGAAATTGTATACGGACCTTCACATCAAGGAATTGATCACATTTATTGCGGGGAAAAAGAAGCCTTGGCTAAATTGGTGCTCCCTGCTTCCGTTTCTGATGAGGCCGAACAGTTTGTGCTCCATCCTAGTCTGATTGATTCCGCTTTTCAGGCGGCCATCGGCGTTATGAATGAAGATCAAGCGGGTTATCCGGAGCAGCCGTTAATGCCTTTTGAATTGCATGAACTGACCGTTTTTCATACGTGCAATCCAAACATGTGGGCGGCCGTGTTTGTGACGCATGAAACACCGGCTGTGCGAAGAATGGACATTGATATATGTGATGAACGCGGCAATGTGTGTGTAAGGATAAAAGGATTTTCTGCCCGAATGGCCGAAAGTGCGCCGCCCGTAACCGATAATAAGCAATACGATCTGCCGGGTAACCTTACCGGTGCCGTCAAACTGATGCAGGTATGGGACGCGGAACCGATAGACAACCAAACCGGCTTCCCCATTTCTGAAGCAAATGCTGTCATTATAGGCGGTACAGACGGGCAAGCCGACGCGGTTTTACGATTGTTTCCTAAAGCTGTGCGATTTGACAGCAGCCAAAGTGCTTCCGTTGAAGTGATATCTGATCGGCTCCGCCGTCTCGGTGAGATTCAGCATATGATCTGGTTTGCCCCTCAGCCGGCTGATTCTTACATTCATGATCAAAAAAGCGGGGTGCTGCAAATTTTCAGAGCGGCCAAAGCTCTTATCGGTCTCGGGTATGGAAAAGAGCAGCTCGGGATGACGGTGATTACGCACCAAGCACAGCCTATCACCCAATATGATGAGGTGCGTCCCGCTCATTCCAGTGTGCACGGTTTCGTCGGGTCTCTCGCTAAAGAACATCCGAGCTGGCACATCCGTCTGGTCGATCTTGAAGACGGGGGGGATTTCCCCGCAGAAGACATATTCAGCCTGCCCCGTGACCGTACGGGTAAAGCATGGGTGCACAGACATCAGGAATGGTACCGGCCTCAATTGCTTCCGGTCCAAAGCGAGCCGTCTGAAAGTGTTCCTTACCGGTATGGAGGCGTATATGTCATCATCGGCGGTGCGGGAGGCGTCGGCGAGGTTTGGACAGATTATATGGTGACGACGTATAAAGCCCGAGTCGTCTGGATCGGGAGGCGGCCGCTGGACAGCCGGATACGCCAAAAAATAGACCGGTACCGGCCATCAGGCCCGGCTCCCGAATATATAGCCGCAGATGCTTCTGATCTTCCATCGCTTCAGCGCGCCTATGAACAGATTAAAAACACATACGGCACCATCAGCGGCGTCGTTCATTCAGCGATGGTATTTGCGAATGAAAGCGTAAAAGATATGGAAGAATCACAGTTTCACGCCGGCCTTAGAGCGAAAGTGGATATTTCCGTCAACATTGCCGAAGTATTTGCGAAAGAGTCTTTGGACTTTATTCTCTTTTTCTCTTCGGTTATTTCATATATTAAGAATCCGAATCAAAGTCATTATGCGGCGGGGTGTGCATTTAAAGACGCATTTGCCCATGAGCTTTCCGGACGGCTGTCATGCCGGGTCAAAGTGATGAACTGGGGTTATTGGGAGCGGGCTGACAATCACATTTCTGAAGAGTTTGACAGACTGAGTGCAATCGGTCTCGGGCTGATCAGCCGGGCGGAAGGGATGCAGGCGCTGGAAACTTTGCTGACGCAGCCGATCTCCCGTATGGGGCTGATGAAGCTGACCAAGCCGATTCCGATCGAGGGAATGAACCCTCATGAATTTGTGACTATCTGATTGCCTGTCAAAATGACGGAGCAAATTTAATTTTCTTAGGAGGATAAGGTTTTGGGTAAGGGAGACAAACAAAAAGACCGTACACAGTTATCCTTAAGAACAGAAATAAGCAATCAAATGAAAGAATTGAATCGGCTTTTGCTGCAAATGTTGCGGGTGACGCTGCGTTCAATGGGTCTGACCGGCGAAGCGCCGGCGGCTTCCTGTCTGCCTTTATATGAGCGCTGGCTGGAAGAAAGCATCCGTCTTTTAGACAGCGATCTTAAAAGCGGTGAAACGGGTGAAACGGCCGCGGTTTGGGAAGAGTGGCATAAGAAGAAAAACGAATGGCTGAAAGATCCGGATATGAAAGCGCAGGCTCTGCTGGCGGATACCGTCATTCAAGCTTTGCCTGACATTTTAACAGGCAAAATAAAAGCCACTGACGTGATGTTTCCCGATTCTTCAATGGAGCTTGTTGAAGGAATCTATAAGCATAACATTCTCGCTGATTATTACAACGATGTGCTGGCAAATGAAGCGTGTATGTATGTGGAAAATGTAATTAAAAACAATCCTGATGCAAACATCCGTCTGCTGGAGATCGGAGCGGGCACCGGCGGAACGAGCAGCACACTGTTTAAAAAGCTCCGCCCCTATCAAAACCATATTCAGGAATACTGTTATACCGACTTGTCAAAAGCTTTTTTAATGCATGCCGAAAAGGAATACGGCGCGGACAATCCGTATTTGACGTATCAGCTGTTTAATGTGGAGAAGCCTGCGGCGGGCCAGGGATTACATCTGAGAACCTACGATATCGCTATTGCCGCAAACGTGCTGCATGCCACCAAAAATATCCGGAAAACCTTACGGACGGCAAAAGCCGTATTGAAAAAGGACGGTTTGCTGCTCGTTAATGAACTGGGCGGGCATACGCCGTTTACACATGTTACATTCGGCTTATTAGAGGGCTGGTGGCTGTACGAAGACGAGGCGCTGCGGATTCCGGGGTGCCCCGGTCTTTATCCGGAAACATGGAAATCCGTTTTAATGGCTGAAGGCTTTCATTCCATTCAATTTCCGGCTGAAAACGAACGTCTGCACACCCAGCAGATTATCACGGCGAAAAGCAACGGAGTCATCAGGCAGAGCAGGGAAGCTTACACCGCGCAAAAGCGCCAATCAAACGTACCGCAAACATCCTCTGATCGTCAGCTCCCCATCAAACAAGCGGGAGAGGGGCTTGCGGAAAAGACAGCTGCTTTTCTGATAAGGGCTGCGGCAAAAGTATTAAAAATGCCGGCAAAAGAGATAAATCCGCTGGCTCCTCTGGATGAATACGGCATTGACTCTATTCTGATCGTTCAGCTGACGAATGAGCTGCGGGATCTCGTCCCTGATATCAGCAGCACGCTGTTTTTTGAATACCGGACGATAGAAGAGCTTGCCGCATACTTGACTGAAACGAAGGAGCGCGAACTGCATGCGCAATTTTCTGAAGAAGTCCGTCATACTGAAGCGGTATCATCCGGCTCTTTGCTTGAAAAAAGCACAGAGTACCTGAAACAGATCGTCAGCACCATCTTAAAGATGCCGATTGAGGACGTTCAAGCCCATACGCCCCTTGAAGAATACGGAATCGATTCCATCTTAATCGTACAGCTGACCAACCGCGTGCGGGAAGACGTCCCTGATATCAGCAGCACATTGTTCTTCGAGTATCCGACAATCGGCGGATTAGCGGAATATCTCGTCAGCTCAAGACAGGAAGATATGGCTGGGATTTTCAAGACAAATAAAGAAGCTGAAAAGACGCCGCACACTTTACAGAAAAAGCAAAGCCGCAAAAAAAGCGCCGGATTGACGAAGCGCCAAGCGGCATCTTTTTCTGAAAAAGCGCCGCCCGCTTCCGAACCGCCGTCAAAACACCTTGAAGTGGCAATTGTCGGGCTTGCCGGGAGGTATCCCGGAGCTGAAAATGTTAATGAGTTCTGGGAACGGTTAAAGACCGGTGAACACGGAATCACCGAAATTCCGAAAGACCGCTGGGATTGGAGGGACTACTATGATGATACAAAAGGGAAGGAAGGCCGGATGTATACAAAGTGGGGCGGCTTTTTAACAGATATTGATAAATTTGACCCGCTGTTTTTTAAAATCTCCCCGAAAGAAGCGGAGCGCATGGATCCGCAGGAGAGACTGTTTCTGGAAACCGCTTATGCGGCCCTTGAGGATGCCGGATATACCCCTGATTCACTATGCGCCGGTAAAAAGGTTGGCGTCTTTGCGGGTGTCATGAACGGCAACTATCCGACAGGGGCCCACTACCACTTTATCCCGAACCGAGTATCCTATGTGTTTGATTTTCACGGTCCGAGCATCGCGGTCGATACCGCATGCTCCTCATCCTTAACCGCCATTCATCTCGCCGCAGAAAGCATCAGAACAGGTGCATCTGAATGTGCGATTGCCGGCGGTGTAAACCTGATTACAGATCCGGTTCATTATATCGGGCTTTCTTCTATGAGAATGCTGTCACCGTCAAACGCGTGCAAAGCGTTCGGTGATAAGGCTGACGGGTTTGTTGACGGAGAGGGCGTCGGCTGTATCGTGTTAAAGCCGTTGAATAAGGCTGTTGAAGATCATGATCATATATACGGTGTCATTAAAGGGAGCGCTCTGAACGCCGGCGGCAAAACGAACGGGTTCACCGTTCCGAATCCGAATGCACAAGGGGAAGTGATCGCAGACGCGATGGAGCGGGCAGGGATTGACCCGAGAGCAATCAGCTATCTGGAAGCCCACGGCACCGGCACTTCCTTGGGAGATCCGATTGAAATCGCAGGGTTAACCAAGGCTTTCCGCCGCTATACGGATGCAGCTCAATTTTGTTCCATCGGTTCTGTTAAATCCAATATCGGACATCTGGAAAGTGCGGCGGGTATTGCTGCGGTCACTAAAATTCTTCTTCAGATGAAACACGGATATTTGGTGCCGTCGCTGCACTCAAAGCAGCTGAACCCGGAAATTGATTTTGAAACTTCTCCTTTTATCGTGCAGCAGGAAACGGCGGAATGGAGACGGCCGGTCATAGAATCTGAAGGAGTAACACGGGAATATCCGAGAATCGCGGGTACATCTTCTTTCGGAGCGGGCGGAGCGAATGCCCACCTGCTGATAGAAGAGTATGAACCGGCCGAAATAACTTCGGCAGACTCCGGCCGTCCGGCGCTTTTTGTTTTATCGGCAAAAGATAAAGACCGCTTGCGCGAGCGGGCTCTGTTGCTGTCGGATGCCGCCGGAAACGGAACAATTACAGATGCGAATCTGCTTGACGCGGCATTTACCCTTCAAGTCGGCAGAGTCCCGATGGAAGAACGGCTGGCGATGACAGCGGACTCTGTTTCTGAATTGGAACAGAAGCTGACGGCTTTTCTGAATAATGCTGGTTCCGTAAGCGGGGTGTTTACAGGCCGGAGTGATAGTTCTGTCACAGAGACGGAAGACACAGTCAGTGATTGGATGGAAAAACGTCAATTTGACAGTCTTTTGAGTGCCTGGGTTCACGGGGCGCCCGTTGATTGGGCATCTTTATATAAAGGCGCGCTGCCGCATCGTATCAGTCTGCCGTCTTATCCATTTGCAAAAGAAAGCTACTGGATGAAGCGGGAAGAACCAAAAACCGGAACAACTGAATATGTGCATCCTTTCCTGCATGAAAATACGTCAACCTTGGCGGAGCAAAGCTATCATACATCTTTTACAGGCCGGGAACACGTTTTCCAGGATGTGAGAGGGGAGCGGGTTCTGTCGGCAGCCGTTTATTTAGAAATGGCGCTAGCGGCTTATCATCATGCGGCAGACAGCTCTGAAGAAAAAGAGATATGGATCCGAACGGCGGCATGGACTGACCCGATTACCTGCGGACATCACGGTGCGGGCGTCAATCTCTCCCTTCTGTCTGAAGACGGGGAAGGCATCCATTATGAAATATACAGTGACGTAGAGAAGCTGCATCATTGTGGAATCGTCGGACAAGGGAACATACAGCCATCCCGCGTGCTTGATATTGTCTCCTTACAAAAAGACTGCCGCCCGCTGTCATTCGATTATGAAACACCAGGCACATCAGGTGTAACCATCAGTAAGGAGTTCCGCACCGTTGAAAAGCTTTATGCGGGAGAAAATGCGGTTTGGGCGAAGCTTGCTCTTATAGATGAAAGCGGCGGCCGTAATCCGGGATATCATATACCGCCGGAATTTTTGGACGCAGCTTTTCATGTCCTGGCAAAAACGGAGCCGTCAGTCCATATCGTGCCTGAAGCAGTTGAAGAACTGCGCGTCATGCGTCCGTGTTCATCGGGCATGTGGATGTATATTAATAAAAAGAATCAAACCGGCTGTGACATTCAATTTTGTGATGAAACCGGCATTGTCTGCGCAGAAATCAAAGGGGTGAGAATGAGACAGCCGTCTCAGCAGGATCACGGGCAAGAGGAACAATCCGAGATGATGATATTTGAAGAAATGTGGACTCAGCAGCCTCTGGTGAAATCCATTCATGAAGAGCTGAAAACGATCATCTGTTTTCTTACGGGAGAAGCTGCCAGAAAGCATGCTTATCAGTTTTTACAATCTCTTTATCCGGGAACCGGCGTGTTTTTTATTTCACAGGGTGAGGAAACTCAAAAGCTTTCAAACACGCATTATCAAATTAAAATCACTGACGGACAAGCATATCAAGAAACGTTTCGGCATATTGAAACGGCTGCTGGCAAAGCGGATGCCGTTTTATATGGATGGCCGCTTGAAGATGAAAAGGCCGTGAAAGACTATTCCATTCTCTATCATGTGATCCGCGCAGCTGCTTCTTTGCGTTCTAAACCGAGGCGAATCCTTCTTTCCGCTCAGTGCGGGACCGATACCGATATCAGTTACGCCGAGTCATGGATCGGGCTGGAACGGTCGCTGAAACTGATTCTGCCGGAGACGGATACGGCCGCGGTTTATTTTGGACAAAAAGGACCGTTTGAAAAGCTGATCCATAACGTATGTGAAGAGCTTCACAGCGAGTCATTCCGCAGTGTCATGTACAGCGGGGAAATCCGTCACGTCATGGAAATGAAGCAGACGGATATTGCCCCTGTTGAGCAGCGTGTGATAAAAAGCGGAAAAACGTACTTGATTACCGGCGGATGCGGGGGATTAGGCTTGTTATTCGCCGGATATTTTGCTGAAAAAGGACCGGTTACGCTCATTTTGACGGGGAGATCAGCGGCAGGCGGCCCGGTGATGAACAAGATCAAGAGATTGGAAGAATCAGGCGCCAAGGTGTTTTACGTGCAGGCGGATGCCGCAGATCAGGCTCAGATGGAGAAAGGTTTGCAAGAAGCGAAAGAAAAAGGATGCGGGCCGATTCACGGTGTCATTCACGCTGCAGGTCTTCAAGGCACTGAAAGCATTCTGGAGAAAGATCTGCAAACCTTTCAGCAAGTCTTAGCGCCAAAAGCGGACGGCACCGCGGTGTTAGATCTGGTTCTGTCACGGGAGCCGCTTGACTTCTTCTGTTGTTTCTCTTCTTCTTCAGCGATTTTAGGAGACTTCGGTTCTTGTGACTACGCAATGGGGAACCGCTTCCAAATGGCTTTTGTCCGTCATCGGGATAAACTTGTGAGCCTCGGACTCAGAAGCGGCAAGTCACTTGCCATCAATTGGCCGCTTTGGAAAGAAGGGGGGATGCATGTCGGCACGGCGGAAAGCACCGATATGTATTTAAAATCAAGCGGACAGCGTTATTTATACACAGAGGAAGGACTCGAAGCCTTTGAAACATTGTTAGTCCAGCCGTCCAGCCAGTATCTCGTCCTGGCCGGCTTTCCGTCGAGGGCCAAACGCTTCCTGCAGATAGATCAAGGCGAACGGCCGATTTCGGGTTCTGTACACAGGAACGTCCCGTTTTCAGGAAGGCGGAGTGAAATGAAAGGCTTTACACTGGAAGAATGCGTAAGCTGGGATGTGAAGGAACTGGCGGCGGGGCTTTTGAAAATAGACAAGAACAGACTGACGGACGCTGACAATCTGGCTGATTTCGGCTTTGATTCTATCAGTTTGGCGGAATTCGCCTCTTCTTTGTCCGCTCATTACGGAATTGAAGTGACACCAGCCCTGTTTTTCGGACATTCCACACTGGAGAAGGTCGTCCGCTATTTTCTGACGGAACACAAGTCCGTCATGGAGCATGTCTATGAAGAAAAGAAACCTGAATCCACAGATCAATCTGTCTTTGAAAAGGCAGGAACGGAAAAGCGGAAGAAGCAGAGGGGAAGAAATAAGCTGAACGCCGGAACCGAGGGCAGTCAGGCAGCTGATTCCATTGCCATTATCGGCATGAGCGGCCGATTTCCTCAGGCACGCACGGCGGACGAGCTGTGGGACATTCTGTTTCAGGAAAAGGACGTTGTCGCACCGGTCGCAAAAAAAGGCTTCACAAGTTCAAAATGGAAACTCGGCGCTGTACCGGGGGCGGACGAATTCGACCCTTTATTTTTTGAAATATCGCCGAGGGAAGCTGAAACGATGGATCCGAAACAGCGGCTGCTTCTTCAGGAAGCGTGGAGGGCCCTTGAGGACGCCGGCTACGGCGCCAGTCACATCAGGCGGCAGACGATCGGTATGTTTGCGGGGGCGGAAGAAGGAGATTATCACCTTTTAACACGGGACAAAGGCAATGTCACGTCTCATCATAACGGTATTTTGGCAGCGCGGCTGGCTTATCACTTGAATTTATCAGGTCCTGTGATGGCGATAAATACTGCATGTTCTTCGGGGCTCGTTTCTGTCCATCAGGCGGTATTAAGCCTGCAGAATAAAGAGTGCACAACAGCTGTTGCGGCCGGGGTGAATATCATGAATACCCCGGACTTTTTTGAAACGATAGATAAAGCCGGAATGCTGTCGGAAAACGGGAAATGCTTCGCGTTTGATAAAAGGGCTGACGGCATGGTTCCGGGGGAAGCGGCCGCGGCGGTTGTTCTTAAGCCGCTGAGAGAGGCGGAAGCGGATGGTGATCCGATTTACGGGGTGATTCGGGCGAGCGGCATCAATTATGATGGGAAAACAAACGGAATTACCGCTCCGAGCGGCGTCGCGCAGACCCGGCTGCTTACTTCCGTATATGACCGGGGCCGTATCAACCCTGAAGATATCGAATATATCGTCACACACGGCACAGGGACAAAACTCGGTGATCCGGTGGAAATTAACGCGCTTTATGACGCATTTTCTGCCTATACAAACAAAGAAGCATTTTGCGCGCTCACATCAATTAAAACCAATATCGGCCACACGTTTGCCGCGTCAGGCATTGTCAGTTTGATCAGTCTTTTACAGGCATTCTCCCGTGAAATGATTCCCGCCAGTCTGCATTGCAGCGGGGAAAACCGCTATATCAACTGGGAGAAGAGTCCTTTTTATGTGAATAAAACGGGTAAACCGTGGCCTTCTCTGCCGGATAAAAACCGAATGGGGGCAGTCAGCGCATTCGGGATGAGCGGAACAAACGCCCATGTCGTTATGGAAAGCTATAAGCGCAGCGTTTCACCTCATCGGGATGCCCCTGCATATTTACTGACTTTGTCTGCAAAAACAAAGGATGCCCTTCAGGAAAAAATCGAAGATATGATCACTTGGGCGGAAAATGGCGGACTGAAAGAAAATGATCTAGCCCAGCTCAGCTATACGTTGCTAAAAGGACGGCATCACTTTAACCATCGCGCCGCCATCGTGGTTCAAGATGCTGATGACGCAGTGTATGTATGGAAGCAGGCAAAGCTTAATGAACATCACCCTTATGCGTTTTCGGGAAAAGTACCGCAGCACTTTGCAGGCCGTCAGCATATTCAGGAGCACATAATAGAAGTGCTCGGCAAGTGCAGCGCCTCATATTCTGACCATAGAAAATATCAGGAGCTGTTATGCGTGCTGGCAGATTTTTATTGTCAAGGTTATGAAATCGAAGGGGACTTGCTTTATGGCGGACCTTTGCCGCGAATCGGCAATCTGCCGGGCTACCCGTTTGCCAGGCAGACGTATTGGGCGTCCGATTGTCTTCAGAGAGAGCTTGAAAGCCGGAACTCAGCTGAACGTGAAAAGCTTCACCCGCTGCTCCATGAGAATACATCGACCTTTACCGCCCAGCGCTTTACTTCTGTTTTTTCAGGGCGTGAACCGTTTTTTGCCGATCATATCGTCAATGGAAAACCGGTGCTTCCGGGCGCGGCTGCTTTAGAAATGGCCCGGGCCGCCGTTACGCTTGCCGCTGAAGACTTGCCGGACGGGAAAGCGGGTGTCCGGCTCAAACAGATCGTTTGGCTCCGTCCGGTGACGGCGCTTTCTGAAGGAGTGACGCTTCATGTAAAGCTTCAGCCGGAAGAAAGCGGAGACATCGCTTTTGAAGCGTATGCCGAAGGAGAAGAGCCGCTTGTCTTTTTCCAGGGAAAGGCCGTGCTCGAAGAGACGGAGCGTGCTCCGGTACTCAATGTGGAAGCGGTTCAGGCGCGCTGCGGCGGCCGGCGTATGTCAAAGGCTGAGTGCTATGAAGCATTCGACAGCCTCGGCATTACCTACGGACCGTCTCATCAGGCGCTTGACGCCATCTATGCCGGGAGCGGAGAAGTGCTCGCGAAGCTCACTCTTCCGCCGTCCGCCCGCGAAGAAAAGGAGCCGTTCATCCTGCATCCGAGCATGCTGGACGCCGCCCTTCAGGCTTCTATCGGTCTCGTGCTCTCAGACGGTTCTGCGTCCGGACGGCCGTTTCTGCCGTTTGCCCTGCAGGATATGCAGGTGTTTTCTGCGTGCCGGGAGACGATGTGGGCGGTGCTTTCCTCAGCGGATGGCGCCTATCATATTGAGCTGTGTGATGAAAACGGCGCGGTATGTGTCCGATTGACGGGACTCACCGCCCGTTTTCTGGAAGAGGAAACGGAGGAAAAACCGCTCTTGCTTCAGCCAAAGTGGCAGGAATCACCGCCGGGTGAAGACGGCGGACAAGAAGAGTCTTTCAGATACGTGACGCTGTATGGCGGAATGAATGCGGAGGATCTAAGCGGCGCCGTATGTGCGGCGGCCGGCGAAGGTCCGATTGAAGACCGTTATGACGCCTGCGCGGCGGAGCTGTCAGCGATCGTCACGCGTCTTATCAAAGAAAAACAGAAGAAAAAAACGCTGATCCAGCTTCTTGTCCCCGACAGGGGGGAAGACAATGTATTGGCGGGGCTGGCCGCTTTTCTGAAAACGGCTCACCTTGAACATCCGAAGCTGTACGGCCAAGTCATCCAAGCCGATCCGGACGAGCCAGCATCATCGCTTCTTGCCAAACTGAAAGAAAACCGGGCGCATCCTGAACAAGCGGAAATCCGTTATGAAGACGGCAAACGTCTCGTCAGAAACTGGGGTCATCTGCCGGCCTCTCAAAGCGGTACCGTTCCGTGGAAAGACGAAGGGGTTTACCTCCTCACCGGGGGAGCGGGCGGCATCGGACTGATTTTCGCTGAAGAAATAGCCTCCCGCGTCAAAAACGCCGTTCTCGTATTAACGGGAAGGGCGGAAGCGCTTGATGAAGACCGCTCCGCCCGCTTACGGCGCTTGAAAGCGTCGGGTGCCCGCGTATTGTATCAACCGGTTGACGTGACAGACAGGGCGGCGGTCATCGCCCTCGTCCGCGGCATACAGGAGGAGCACGGAACACTCGACGGGATCATTCACGGCGCCGGCGTGATCGCTGACAACTACATTCTGAACCAGACAGAAAACGAACGGAAGACCGTCATGGCGCCGAAAGTGAAAGGGCTTATCAATCTTGATGAAGCAGCGAAAGATGTGCGGCTGGACTTTTTCATTCTGTTTTCTTCCTTGGCGGGAGGCATGGGAAATCCGGGGCAGGCCGGTTATGCGGCAGCCAACGCATTTATGGATGTTTATGCAGCCCGCCGAAACCGACTCGTGCGGGACAACAAGCGGAGCGGGCAGACTCTGTCCGTCAACTGGCCGCTTTGGGAAGAAGGCGGTATGCGCGTGGACAAAGAGACCGAACGGCTGATGTATGAACAGACCGGAATGAAAGCCATGCGATCGGCTTCAGGCATCCAAGCGCTTTATGCCGCTTTTGCCTCCGGAGAACACCAGGTCATGGTGGCGGAGGGCGACGAAAAACGGATTCGCAGCCATATTTTCGATCTGGGCGAAGAACAAAGCGCCGCCGGACAAGCTGCGGCAGAGACAGATGCAAGAGATCTGAAAGATCGGGTTCAAGAGAAACTAAAGCGGCATGTATCAGATCTTTTAAAGGTAAGCATTAAAGATATTGAGGCTGACAGCGAACTGACGGAATACGGATTTGATTCGATCATCTTCACTGAATTTACAAATCTATTAAATCGGTCTTACCAGCTTGAGCTCAGCCCGACTATCTTCTTTGAATTTCCGACATTGCGCAAACTGAGCGGCCATTTGATATCTGAATGGAAAGAAGCATTCAGCGGCTTAGAAAGGGAGAGTTTAAAAACCGCCCCAAAAGCCGGAAAAAGAAAAGCTGAAGCTCCGGCGGCCGTTCATGTCAAGCGGGAAACGCCCGTATCCGTAAAAGGAAAATCAGAAGAAAAAGCCGAACCGATAGCCATTATCGGAATCAGCGGTATTTTTCCGCAAGCGAAAGACATAGATGAATTCTGGACACGTTTATCAAAAGGAGAGCATTGCATCACAGAAATTCCCCGAGATCGCTGGGATTGGCGTGAATATGACGGCGATCCGGCAGCGGATGCAAATAAAACGTCAATTAAATGGGGCGGTTTTATAGATGGAATCGCCGGGTTTGACCCGCTGTTTTTCGGGATATCTCCGAAAGAAGCTGAAATGATGGACCCTCAGCAGCGTCTATTAATGATGTATGTGTGGAAAGCCATTGAAGACGCGGGGTACTCAGCAAAACGGATTGCCGGAACAAAAACCGGCATTTTCACCGGCACATTGGGAAGCGGATATCAAACCTTAATCAATAAGGCGGGTCTTCCTGTCGAGGGGTATACGATGACCGGAATCGTGCCGTCCGTCGGGCCGAACCGGATGAGTTATTTTCTTGATATTCACGGGCCGAGCGAGCCGATAGAAACCGCTTGTTCAAGCTCTTTAGTCGCTATTCACCGGGCGGTAAAAGCCATTGAAACGGGAGATTGTGATATGGCGGTCGCAGGAGGCGTCAACACGATCGTCACGCCTGAAGGGCATATCGGTTTTCAAAAAGCAGGCATGCTCAGTGAAGACGGGCGCTGCAAAACATTTTCTGATCAGGCTGACGGTTATGTCAGAGGAGAGGGTGCCGGCATGATTGTCTTGAAAAAGCTTTCAGAGGCTGAGCATGACAGGGATCACATCTACGGCCTCATCCGCGGTACAGCGGAAAATCACGGCGGACGCTCAGCGTCACTTACCGCGCCGAACCCGCAGGCTCAGACGGATGTGCTGAAAAGCGCTTATCAAAAAGCCGGTATTCACCCGTCAACGATCACTTATATAGAAGCGCACGGAACCGGAACGGCACTCGGAGATCCGATTGAAATCAATGCATTGAAAAAAGCTTTCCAAACAGACGGGGCTCCAGGCGGATATTGCGGGATAGGCTCAGTGAAGACAAATATCGGACATTTGGAGCTCGCAGCAGGCATTACGGGCGTTATCAAAGTATTGATGCAGCTGAAACATCGGACGCTCGCTAAAAGTCTGCATTGCGAGAACATCAATCCCCATATCAAATTGAAGGACAGCCCGTTTTACGTTGTGACAGAAACAAAGGAATGGGAAGCGCTGCGTGATGAAAACGGCCGGGTCCTGCCCCGCCGGGCGGGTGTAAGCTCATTCGGTTTCGGAGGTGTCAATGCGCATATCGTTATTGAAGAATACATGGGCAAAAGTGAAACGGAACAGCCGGAAACCCGTGAGAAAGCGTCATCTCTTTTTGTTTTGTCGGCTAAAAATGAAGAGCGGCTGAAAGAAAGAGCGCGTCTCCTTCGCGATTTTATCAAAAACGGATCATCCCGCCATATCGATCTTGCAGATGCCGCATACACACTGCAGACCGGACGGGACGCGATGGAATCGAGGCTGGGAATCATTGCAGACTCTGCAGAGGAACTGACTGAAAAACTGAACGCATTTCTGATGGGAAAAAACAGCGAAGATATCATCAGCGGCCGTAAAAAACGCGAGAATAACACGATCTCCATGTTCTCAGACGATGAAGACGCTGCTGACCTCGTCAGCGCCTGGATTGAGAAAAAGAAATACAAGAAAGTGCTGCGGCTCTGGGCAAACGGATTTGACACGGATTGGGAGCAGCTGTATACGGACAGTAAGCCGCGCCGCATCAGCCTGCCCTCCTATCCGTTCAGAGCAGACCGCTATTGGGTGCCGAAACAGGAGCGGCTGCCGCTTTCGAATCAAAAAACAATATTATTGCAGAAAACATGGGAGCCTTGCGAGGCAGTGTCTTCATCCGAGCCATTCAGCAAATTAGCGCTCATCGTCTCCGAGGATACAAAAGACCTTGCCGCCGAGGTGAAAAAACAGCTGAATGATGCTGACATTGTGCAGGAAAATCAGCTCATCTCTTTCTTACAGGATCCGAATGCGGCCATCTATTCCGGGTTTATTGACTTCACCGGCTGCGGCTCCCGACAAAAGCGGCAGGACGTCAGCTGGGCGGCATCGCTGCAGCAGCTGATTGAATACGGCCGCGGACAAGAAAACATGAAAATGCTTTATCTTACAAAAGGGCTTGAATCTTTCAAAAATAAGGCTGCCGCTATGCATGGTATTGAAAAAGCGGGGCTTTATCGCATGCTGCGGCATGAATACAGCCATATTCTCACCTGTCACGCTGATATTGATCCCGAAGAGCCGCTGGAGCAGACAGCCGCTTTTATTAAAAAAGAAATTGAATCAGACTTAACGGAGTCTGCTGTTTGCTACAGGGACGGCATGCGCTTCAGCTATGTTCTTCGGCAGACTGATCAGATTGAACCAGAAGCCGTGCAAACAGACCGGACTGTATTTCCAAAAGACGCCGTCCTGATGATAACCGGAGGAACGCGCGGACTCGGCGCTTTATGCGCCAAGCATTTCGTTTCCGCATACGGTGTGAAGAAACTGCTTCTGACAGGCAGAAAGGAGCTGCCGCCGAAAACCGAGTGGGATCTTGAGCAAACAGACCCTGTTGTTTCGGAAAAAATACAGCTTATCCGGCAGCTGGAATCACAAGGCGTAAAAGTGTGCGTCTCAGCAGTTGATCTGACGGATAAGCAGGCCGTCGGACGGCTTATAAAAGAGGTAACCTCAACGCTCGGACCTATCGGAGGCATTCTGCATTGCGCGGGAATTGCGGACCGTGAAAACCCTGCTTTTCTCCGCAAATCCAAAGACAGTATCGCGCGGGTGCTCGCCCCGAAAGCAGACGGCCTCCACGGTCTGTATGAGAGTGTAAAGGATGATGCGCCGGCATTTTTCGTCTTGTTTTCATCTGTCTCGGCAGCCGTCCCGATTCTTGCGGCGGGTCAGAGCGATTATGCGATGGCAAATTCTTATATGGACTATTTTGCAGAAAACAATGAGAGCGGCATTATTAGCATACAATGGCCGGCATGGGATGAGACGGGCATGAGCAGGGATACAAAAAGCGGGATGTATCAGCAAACGGGATTGCTGCGGCACTCTGACGCGGAAGGTCTCAAGATGCTTGATTACATTTTAAGAGAAAGACCCGGAGCTGTCGTGCTGCCGGCACAAGTGAAACATGATTGGGACATCAAAGCGCTGGAAAACGCCAAGTCAGCCGCCCATAAAGGAATGAGAACAGCTGCCAAACCTCCTGAAACAAAAAAACGGGAACATAACCGGATTGATATTCAATCTTGGCTGAAGTCGCTTTTGGCAAAAGAGCTGAGTATCGATGAAACGCATATGGATATCGATGTGCCTTTTCAGGAATACGGAATGGATTCTATCTTTCTGGCGCAAGTGCTGACAAAGATTGATCAAAAACTGCCGTCTGTTTCAATTGATCCGACTGTCCTTCTGGAACACCCTACTATAGAACAGCTCGCGGATTATTTAGCCGCACATTGTCCGGAAGCTTTTTCGGCAGATGCAGCGGTTCCCGCGGAGAAGTTCCCTTTGCAGAAGACGCCGAAACGGAGCAAAAAAACGGCAGATAAGCCCGGGAAACGGGGAAAGGTTGCGATCATCGGCATGGCCTGTCATTTTCCGAAAGCGGGGGATATAAAAGAATTTTGGAAGAATCTCCGCAGCGGAACGGATGCCGTCACTGAAGTTCCGCCGGACAGATGGAACGCCGGGGAACACTATCGGCCGGGTGAATATCAAGAAGGAAAAAGCATCAGTAAATGGGGCGGTTTTATTCACGATATTGATCAATTTGACCCGGGGTATTTTAATATTTCAGAAACGCTGGCACCGATGATAGACCCGCTGCAAAGGCAGTGGCTTGAAGTGAGCGCGGAAGCTTTGGCCGATGCCGGTTATAAAAAAGAGGATCTCTGGGGCCGCCGTATCGGCGTTTTTGCCGGTGCAAGGGCAGGTGCGTTTCATCAGAAATTTCAATATTTGCAAAAAGACGCGATTATTGGGGCGGGGCAAAATTTTATTACCGCACATATGGCGCACATTTATAACTTTACAGGGCCCAACCTGGTCGTAGATACGGCCTGCTCCAGTTCGCTCACGGCAATTCATTTGGCCGTGCAGGCTATTCAAAATGGAGAAGCGGAGGCGGCCTTTGCGGGCGGAGTTGACATTTTGCTTGATGAAAAACCTTTTCTCACCATGAGCGCGGCAAGAATTTTATCGCCAAATGGCCGTTCAAAATCTTTCGATGCCGATGCGGACGGAACAGGAATCGGAGAGGGCTGCGGTGTGCTGATGCTGAAGCCGCTCGAAAAAGCGATAGAAGACGAAGATAAAATATACGGCGTTATTGACGGCTCTGCGATAAATAATGACGGCAGCACAATGGGCGTGACGACGCCGAATCCCCGGGCACAGCAGGACTTGATTGAGCAGGCGGTTCAATCGGCGGAAATCGATCCGGACACCATGACATACGTAGAGACGCACGGAACCGGTACGTTGATCGGCGACCCGATTGAATTAAAAGGATTAACCAATGTCTTGTCTGCTTATTCCGATGAAAAACAATTTTGCGGTGTAGGAAGCGTCAAAAGCAATATCGGCCACTTGCTGAGTGCGGCGGGCGCGGCGGGAATCATCAAAGTTTTGCTGGCGATTGCCAATGAAGAACTGCCGCCGACTTTGCATTGTCATAAACCGAACCCCCGCTTTCAATTTAATGATTCGCCGCTTTATCCTGTGCTTGAGCTGAAGCGGTGGAAAGGAAAAAAAGAGATACTCAGGGCCGGAGTCAGCGCGTTCGGTTTGGGAGGGAATAACGCTCATATTATTGTCAGCAACGAAGGAATTCCGAAAGAACGAAAAGCGACCATGGAACCGAAAGGCGGCCAGACAGTATACCGAAAACAGCGGTATTGGCCTGAAAAAGCACAGTTGCCTGAAGCGGAAGAAAATGAGGCGGGCACAGAAGCAATGTTTGAAATAAGCGAGGTGTGATAGATTGGCAGTTGCTACCGATCAAGTCAAAACGTTCCTGCAGAAAATCAGCCATACGAATTATATCGTCCGGGATCATCGCGTTCATCAAATCCGCGTCCTCCCGGGCGTGACTTTAATAGATATGCTGTATCGGCTCGCCGCCGGGTATCTCGGTGAACGGCCTATAGAATTAAGACAGATTATTTTTAAGCAGCCTGTTGTAACATCTGAAGAGTTTGATAAACACCTGTATGTCACCTTTACGCCGGCGCGTAACAGCTGGAAAGTTGAGATCACAAGCGAAAAAGCAAAAAACGGCATACCGCTTGGCGGAAAACGGGATGAGAATATGGAATGTCAGCTTTATTTGCAAAAAGACACGCCCCGGGCAAAAGAGCTGAATATTGAAGCATTCATGAAAAACGCAAGCCGAAAATGGGACATGCATGACATTTACGGAATTGCAAGAAGAAGCCATATTGAGCATGGCGAGTTTATGAAAAATGAAGGGGCCGTTTATCAGCTTCAGGATAAAGAAGAATTAATGGAGCTTAGTCTGAGTGGTTTGGCTGAAGGATTCCGGGAGAAATTTAAGGCGCATCCGGCTTTTTTAGATGCGTCCACCCTTGCCGGCTCTTCCTTTGCATTGTCGGCCCAAAAACAGAATGACACACCTTATATTCCTTTTATGATCAATCGTTTTTGCATATATCAGCCGTTTCCGAAAACGATTTACACTTATTCTGCGAAAAACAGCCGCACTGAAAGCGGCGCATCAGATAGCGAACCTGATTTTTATTCGGCCGACTTCACGATTTACGACAGGGCAGGGAACGTATTGGCCGAATGTGAGAAACTGACAGTAAAAAGGGTCAGACAAGCGAATATGATTACCCATCTGATAGACAAAGAGAAGCCGCCTCAGCAGAACAGAAGCGGCCGTGGCGAGCCCGAAAGTCATGTGGCTGCAGAAGACGTGTCTGAACAACAAACGCCGGAACAAAACATGGTGACTTACATAAAGTCGGAAATCGCCAGGTTGATCAATCGTCCGGCACAGGATATTGATGTGCGGAAAGGCTTTTATGATATGGGGCTTGACTCGGCGCATTTGCTGAAGCTTGTAAAGATATTAGAGCAGACTTTTCAGCAGCAGTTTTATCCGACACTGCTTTTTGAATATTCATCTGTCCGCCGCCTTGCGGATTACCTTAGCAATGAAGCGGGCTGTGTGCTGAAAGATTCGGCCGAAGAACGGCATACATCAGACGCTGACATTGCTGATGAGGTTCTGTTTTTTGAACCCGCCTGGAAAGATCAGCCGCTGGAAACGGCAGTGCAGAACGGGCAAAAACACACCCGTCATCTCATTATCGCTGCCGATGCAGGGTCCCGTCTCACCGATGAACTCGGCACATATTGTCCGGAAGCGGAAGTGATAGAACTAAAAAAGGAGCATGAGGCTGCAGATGAGCAGTTTGAAGCAGATGCCGAGCGCATATTTCGTATGCTCAAACGGGAACTGACAGACCATCCGAAAGAACATACATTGATTCAGCTTGTATGCGCCGCTGAGGATGGAGCGGCATTGTCTTCCGCTCTCGGGGCTATGCTGAAAACGGCACATCTTGAAAATCCGGCTTTTCGCACTCAGGTGATCACCTTCTGTAACAAGAATGAGAGATTGCCAAGTGAGACGGCTGCAATCATTAGAACAGAAGCAGACTGCTCTTATGCGGGCTGCACAGACATTCGGTATAAGGACAATATGCGGCAGATCAGATTGTTCGAACGTATTGAGAAACCGGACGGGCAGACACAGTCTCCTTGGAAACAAAACGGCGTATATGTCATTACAGGAGGCCTCGGCGGTCTTGGATTTCTGCTTGCCCGTCACCTTGCAGAAAAAGAAAAGGTGAAGCTCGCACTCATCGGCCGTTCGCCGGAACAGTCTGAGAAGATCAGCAGACTGAAAGCATTGGGCGCAGAAGTTCTTTACGTTCAAGCGGACATCGGCAGCAAAGCCGAAACAGAGCGGGCATTTGCTCAGATTACAGAAACTTTCGGCCGGCTGACGGGCATTTTTCATTGCGCCGGTGTTTTAAAAGATCAATTTATCATCCAAAAAGACAGTTCTGACTTGAAGCGGGTGTTCCTGCCGAAAATCAGCGGCCTGATTCATGCGGACGAAGCTTCACGGCATGAACCGCTTGAATTTTTCGCCGTATTTTCCTCATTCTCGGCGTTGGCCGGAAATGCGGGCCAGACAGATTATGCCGCAGCGAACGCTTTTATGGATGAATATATGAAATATCGCGATTGCAAAGCGGAAAAAGGCGAACGGACCGGGGCTTCTATGACGATCAACTGGCCGCTTTGGGAAGATGGCGGCATGCAGGTTGACAGCTTAATGAAAGAGATCATGAATGATGCAACCGGCACCAGCCCGATTCCGGCCGGGGAAGGGATGGCTTCACTTGAATATATGCTGCGTCTCGGCAAGCTGCAATCCGTTATTTTATACGGGAAGGAGCCGGCTGTAACTGAAAACATGGCCCGATTGGTTCCGATGGCAGACAAGAACCGCTCTTCATTATCCCATGCAGCTGTCAAGAGAAGGAACCAAAAACAAGAGAGACACACAGAAGAGCACGATATTGCGGTAATCGGATTGGCAGGAAGATACCCGCAGGCGGGAAGCATCGATGAATTTTACCAGAATCTGCGCTCAGGTAAAGACTGCATCACAACAATACCGAAAGACAGATGGAAAGGTTATCCTTTCTCCTATGAAGCAGATCAGTTCTATCGTTACGGAGGATTTTTAGATCGCATAGACTGCTTTGATCCGCTGTTTTTCAATCTGACTCCGCGCCAGGCTGAAATGATGGACCCGCAGGCGCGGCTTTTTTTAGAGACGGCTTGGGAAGCTTGTGAAGATGCCGGTTTTTATCAGGACAGAACGGCGCGCGGGCCATCTTCACAAAAGAGAAAACGCGTCGGGGTATTCGCAGGTGTGTTTTGGAGCCATTATGAGCTGTTCGGCGCTGAAATCACACAGCGGGGCACACCGCTGTCTATGGGCGTGACGCCTGCCTCTGTTCCGAATATCGTGTCTCACTGCCTGAACTTTACAGGGCCGTCAATGGCTGTTGATACGATGTGCTCTTCTTCGCTCACATCCATACATTTGGCATGTGAAAGCATTAAAAGGGGAGAGTGCGAATTCGCCATTGCCGGCGGTGTTAATGCGGTCACACATCCGCATAAATATGCGTTTTTGGCGAATGCCGGATTTCTGTCTTCAGAAGGCGTCTGCAAAAGCTTCGCCGCCGGCGGTGACGGCTATGTGCCGGGAGAAGGCGTCGGCGCGGTGTTGCTGACAACCGTTCAAGAAGCGGAAAGAATGGGCTGTCCGATATATGGCGTCATAAAAGGCTCCGCTTTAAACCATGTCGGAAAAACATCCGGTTTGACAGTGCCTGATCCGGCATCACAGGCGGAAGTCATTACAGATTCTTTTCAGAGTGCCGGCGTTGATCCGGAGACACTGAGCTATATTGAAGCCCACGGAACAGGCACGTCTCTGGGTGATCCGATTGAAATTGAAGGGCTGAGCCGTGCATTCCGCAAATGGACAAATAAGAAGCGGTTTTGCGCCATCGGCTCTGCCAAATCAAATATCGGCCATTTAGAAGGAGCCGCCGGAATCGCCGGATTAACAAAGGTGCTTTTGCAGCTGAAGCATGGAGAAATCTTTCCGTCATTGCACGCGGACACGCTGAATCCCCATATTCCATTTTCGGACACGCCGTTTTATGTGGCGGATCGGCTGGTAGAATGGGAACGGCCGTTACATCCTGACCAGCCGAGAAGAGCGGGTTTAAGTTCTTTTGGCGCCAGCGGGAGCAATGCCCATTTTGTCATAGAAGAATATCTGCCGCCGCAGGCTGAAAAGAAATCGATGAGTATACGGGAAGACGAGCCGGTTCTGTTTCTGCTTTCGGCAAAAAATGAAGAACGCCTATTAGAATATGTAAAACGGTATGACCGCTTTTTACGGGAAAAAGAAGTCGACCTTAAAGACCTGGCCTACACGCTTCAAGCTGGCAGAGAAGCGATGCCTGAACGGCTGGCATTTATCGTTACATCCGTTTGCGGCCTGCAAGCGAAACTGAAAGATGTGCTTGAACGGAAAACAGAAATTGAAGGGTGTTTCCGCGGACGTGCTCACGACGATATGTCATCAAGTGGAATGGCCGAGCTTTTGAAAAACAAGCAATATTCCAGATTGCTCACTGAGTGGGCAAAAGGAGCCGCCGTTGACTGGAGCCGGTTATACGAAGGAGAGAAGCCGAAACGGGTCAGCCTTCCTGTATATCCGTTCGCGAAGGAGCGGTATTGGGTGCCTGTGCCTGCGGATATCCGGAAACAGACAGACGAACCGGCGGAAAACCAAAAGATCATTCTTCAAAAAGAATGGAAGCAGCAAGATCCGGCGGAATCTGAAGCATTATCAGGAACAGTAATGATACTTGCAACTGATAAGACGAGGCGATTGGCCGATGCTCTTTTTAAAGGAAACGGCCATATTGAAACGATCTGCTTCATTCATCAGGCAAAAGACGGCGCCGATTATTACGCCGCCGCATCGGGGCGAAACCTTTACGGCAGAGTGCGGGAGTCTCTTAAAAACAAACAGATACTCGGGGTCATCGACATAACCGCATATGATGCGGAATATGAACGGCAGGAAGAGATAGAACACGGAAAGCTTGCCTTTTTACAGCAGGCTCTTGAATCATTCCGTCATAGCGGCGCTGTGTTCAGCCAAGTGACACACCGCCTCCAGCCTTTCAAGGAAAGTAAACCTCTGATGCAAGGGGCGAAAACGGCGGGGCTGTACCGGATGCTGGGTGCTGAGTATGCTAACATTTATTCTTATACGATAGATAGCGATTGTGAGATTGAGCATACAGAAGAATTAAGCAGACAGATTGAGACTGAATTTTTACAGCCGCGGGCCAAAAGCGGCAGTGAATGCTGCTACAGGCTGAATCGCCGTTATGTGCCGTTTCTGAAGCAGGGTATGAATGTTTGGGCTGCGCCTGAGCTTTCCTATTCGTCTGATGATGTGCTGTTAATAACGGGCGGATCGCGCGGGATCGGCGCAATTGCGGCGGAGCATGCCGTTTCGCGCGGATGCAGGAAACTGGTCATCATGGGGCGGGAGCCGTTTCCCGATTCCTCAAAGTGGGCAGACATGAAAAAGGACGGCACTCTCCCGGAAAAAGCAGAGCGGATGCAGAGGTTAGCCGAGCGGGGCGCGGAGATCCGTTATTACAGCGTTTCTCTTACGGATCAAAAGGGCCTCCGGAAAATGACAGACAGCATCCGCGGCACGATGGGACCGATTACCGGCGTTTTTCATTGCGCGGGTGCAATGGGAGAACACCCCGCTTTTTATAACAAAACCGAAACGGAAATCGAAAGCGTTTGCGCGCCGAAAGTAACAGGGCTTCGCGGTCTCTATGAAGCCGTTCAGAATGAGCCGCTGTCGTTTTTTATTTTGTTCTCATCCGTTTCGGGTCAGATCCCTTCGCTTGCTGCGGGGCAAAGTGACTACGCGATGGCTAATTCATTTATGGACTCTTTTGCAAATCATCAAGCAGGTAAAGGAAACGTGTTTGTTAAAGCTGTTCAGTGGCCCGTCTGGAAAGAAACCGGCATGGCTGAAGGCCTGCCGGAAACACCTGCTTATCAAAAATCAGGACTTTCCAGGCTGTCTGCCGAAGACGGACTGAAGTTTTTAGATTACATCATATTAAACGGACAAAGCTGCGGAATTCCTTGTGTTCCCGAAGACAGTGAGGCTGATTTTGGTGATCTTTTGAAGGTGAAGAAATCTGAAGCTCCCGTGAAAAAAAGCATTTCCAGTGACCAAAAGGTGAAGGATACGATTCGTCAATGGGTGCGCACCGTTTTCAGCGAAGAACTGAAAATGACGGATGAGCAGATAAAAGATGATATGCCGTTTGATGAATACGGGATTGACTCAATACTCTTTGCGGAATTGGTTCAATCATTGCAAAAACGGATCAGCATAAAGCTAACACCGTCCTTCATGCTTCAATATCAAACGATTACAGAAATGGTTGACTATTTCGCAGTGCATCATAAAGCCGATTTTGTGACAAAAGAAAATGGTTTCGTTCAAGACATGGACGTCCAGCCTGATGTAACCGCCGCCGCTGAAGAGAGAACATCCATGAAGCCGAAAGCGGATACCGAAGACGATATTGCCGTCGTCGGCATGTCCTGCCGTTTTCCGGGGGCGGGCGGAACGGATGCTTTTTGGGAGCTGCTGATGAAAGGGAACACCGCCATCCGGCCTGTCCCCGCATCGCGCTGGCATGCAACAGCGCATACAAAGGATTATGCGGGATGGACTGATGATATCGACATGTTTGATGCGGGCTTTTTCGGCATCTCTGAAAAAGACGCGGCAATTATGGACCCGCAGGCGCGGATCATATTAGAAGAAGCGGTTCATTCCGTTTATGATGCCGGGTACGGACAAAAGGATTTGTCGGGCCGGAAAGTCGGCGTGTACATCGGCGGCAGGGCGCAGCCTTCAGCCGGTATGGAACATATCCTGCAGGCGCCTAACCCGATTTTGGGGGCGGGGCAAAACTATTTGGCGGCCAACATTTCACGATTTTTGAATGTCACAGGGCCGAGCCTTGTCGTGGATACAGCATGTTCCTCAGGGCTGATCGGGCTGTCCTTTGCAAAAGACGCCCTTTTGGCCGGAAGGATTGACGCGGCCTTAGTCGGTTCGGTGAGTCTGCTCTTATCTCCATCCGCGCACCGGTTATTCGGAGCGCGCCATATTTTAAATGAGAACGGTGTGTTTCATATATTCGACCGTGAATCAGCGGGAGAAGTGCTCGGAGAAGGAGCGGGGGCGGTTTTTATCAAGCGATTGAGCGATGCGGTGCGGGATGGAGACCGTATTTACGGCGTCATAAAAGCCGTCTCGGTAAACAATGACGGCCGGACGCTCGGTCCCGGTTCACCGAATATAAGGGCGCAGAGAGACGTCATTCAAACTGCGCTTAATATGGCGGAAAAGTCGCCCGAAGACATTGGATATATAGAAGTGAACGGAGGCGGTTCCCCAATCGTTGATTCGGTGGAAATCAAGGCGCTCTCAGATGTCTATCAGCTGAACCGGAAAACGCTTCTGCCCTGCCGGATCGGATCGGTGAAACCGAATGTAGGGCATTTGCTTCTGTCTTCAGGACTTGCGGGCTTCATCCGATGTGTGCTGAGCGTCTATCATAAGCGGATTCCGCCTTTCTTATCAGCGCGTGAGCCATTTGAACATTATGACTTTGAAGCGTCACGTATTCATTTTAATCGTGAACCCGTTGATTGGCATTCAGAGAAGAAACCCCGCGTCGCAGCTCAGAGTTCATTTCCTGACGGCGGGACAAATGCTCATATCCTCGTTGAAGAATACAGAGGTGAAAGGCAGCGGGAACATCACCGGACGCCCCAGCCGCCGGAATTCAGAAAAAAACACTACCCGCTTTTGGGCGGCTGGAACAGCACGGAGAATGAAGCGGAAAAAACAAGTAATGAAAAAACAGACATTGCGGATCTTTTAAAGAAATATGAGAAAAAAGCAGAGACAAGCACTGCACCTGCAGACTCGTTTTGGCAGGTGACAACGTGACGTTTTTAAAAGGGGACTAACCATGAAAAAAACAGTGAATCTGCGCCTGACGGCAGAACATCCCATTATGAAAAACCATCTTGTTCACGGAGAATCTGTCATGCCCGGTCTGGCCTATATTGATATGCTGTATCAGCTGGCAAAGCAATGCCTTGATCTTTCATTCCGTTCCATCTGTCTGAAACGGGTGACCATTTATCATCCTTTATCAGTGAAACGGTCAGAGCGGCTTGATGTGAGTGTCATATTCAGTAAAGAAAAGGAGTTCTGGACAGCCTCGATTTGCGGGGCGGATTCCGGGACGGTTTTCTTATCAGCGGAGGTGCATGAAGGAGTCTTCTCATCAGATAGACGCCTTGACGCAGGAGAGAAAAAACAACAAGCCGCACTTCCGGCAGTCTCTTTGCATACAGTTTACGAAGCCGCGAGAAGCCGCGGACTGTCGCATGACGGGCTGATGAAGCCGACGGGAGAGATCTATCTAAATGAAGAGGAATGTTTCCTTGATATTCGGCAGTCTGATTCATGCCAGGAAAATCTCCCCGGCGCTCTCTTTCACCCCGCGCTGATGGACGGTGCCGCCATGGCCTCCGGCGTATTGCAGACAGCTGCAGGCACCGGTTTGTTTTTACCGATTTATTATGAGTCGTTTATTGCCGCTGAGACCGTTACGGAGCGCTGTTACGCGGTGATTTCGAAAAAATCCGGCACACCTTCAGAAATGGTGAAAATGGATATTGATTTTTACAACCCCAGCGGTGTTCATATTGCTTCACTGCTCGGCCTGACAGCCAAAAAGGTGCGGACAGACCGGCAGCTGATACCAGGCGTTCAGCAGATGGAGGAAACCTTATACCGCATTTTCTCGACACACGCAGGCCGTCCTGTCACAAGAAATGATGCGCACACCGTGTTTTTTGAATTAGGTCTTGAATCGTCACAGCTTCTGGCCATTATTAAAGACATCGAAGTAGCGTTTGATCTGCGGCTGAATCCGACTCTTTTATTTGAGTGCAGCAGCATATCCGAACTGCTTGAAGACATAAAAACAAAAGGAACAGATGAATCTTCCGGCCTTGTCGCGAATGCAGCACCGGTCTCTGAAACGCAATCGGGCAGTCAGACATTTACTTTCTATGAACATGAAGCATTCCTTCAGGATCATCTGGTTTTCGGCAAACCGGCACTGATGGGTGTAGTGTATCCGTGTCTGGTGCTTGAAGCATCCGGAGCGTCTCATTCCGGCACGTATTCCGCCGAACTGAAAGATATCCGTTTTACGGGAGGGCCCGTCACGCTGGAGCCGGGAGAGGCCGCGCAGATTGACATTTCATTTACGGCAGAAAAGAGTGCCGAACGCTTTACCGCAAGCTGCACTGTCTCCGGTAAAGAAAGCCGGAAGACATGTGCCGAAGGAGAAATAAGCAGATATACAGAAGCACCCATAAAAAAATCATATGACGTTGAACAAATGAAGTCGTATGCACAAAAGGTGGCGCCGGATGTCATTTCCCGTCTGTACGATTCGGTTGCCGACTTCACGATAGGCCCGATGCTGAAAATGGTAACGGCGGGATACAAAATGAGTGAGAGCTCCTTTTTATTGCAGCTGGACTTATCAGGAAAAAAAGAAAAAGGCGATCTCCATCACTTTGCATTTGACCCGCTTATATTGAATTCTTGTTATATGTCGCTCGGTGAAGAAGAGTTACAGCTGAAAAAGCGGATTCACGTCCCGCTCATGATTGAGAGGCTGACGCTTTACGGACCTGTCATGTCTGATACCGTCTATGTGGTGAATACAATCAAACATAAAAAAGACGGGTTTCTCTCATTTGATGCCGCAGTCCTCAGTCATACCGGGGAACAGCTGGCGGAATTGAAAAATGCGTCTGTGAAAGAAGTGCTTCAGCCAAATCGGCTTGAAAATGCGTCTTTTGCCCCGTCCGGGAATCAAAGCCGTCAGAAAACGAAAGGAAACCCGCTGGATATTGCCGTTGTCGGAATTTCCGGCAAGTATCCGCAGGCAGATGATATCGACGCGTTTTGGGATAATCTCAAACAAGGAAAGGATTGTATTACCGAAATTCCGAAAGACCGCTGGAAATGGGAACATTACTTTTCCGAGGACCGGACGGCGCCGGGAGCGATCTACAGCAAATGGGGCGGATTCATTGACGGGATCGCCGATTTTGATCCTGAGTTCTTTAAGATTTCCCCACGTGAAGCGGAACACCTTGATCCTCAGGAACGGCTGTTTTTAATGCATGCGTGGATGGCCATGGAGGATGCGGGATATACGAGGACATCACCTGAACTGGGCCGTCAGGTAGGTGTGTATGCCGGTGTCATGTATCAGGAATACCCGCTATTCGCGGCTGAAGCGGGAGTGAAAGGACGGCATATCGGGCTCCCAGGCGGGATTTCATCCATTGCTAACCGTGTCTCCTATTTTTGTGATTTTCAAGGGCCGAGCATTTCGGTCGATACGATGTGTTCAGGTTCGCTGACTTCTTTGTACATGGCGTGCCGGGATCTGCGGGATCATCGGATTCGCGCGGCGCTTGCCGGCGGAGTGAATCTCACAGTTCATTCTAACAAGTACTTTATGCTGAGCCAGGGGCAGTTCATCTCATCTAAAGGACACTGCGGGAGTTTCGGCGCCGGGGGTGACGGCTATATTCCGGCAGAAGGGGTCGGGGTGCTGCTTCTTAAACGTTTAGAAGACGCCGTACAAGACGGAGATCGGATTTACGGCGTCATTAAAGGAGCTGCCATTAATCATGGCGGGAGAGCGAGCGGTTACACCGTACCGAACCCCAAGGCGCAAAGCGAAGTCATTTCTCAAGCTTTACAGGAAGCGGGGGTATCCCCGGGCCAGATCAGCTATGTGGAAGCGCACGGGACAGGGACGAAATTAGGCGATCCGATTGAAATCCGGGCTTTAACCGATGCATTCGGTGATGTTCCTGAAACATGTCTCATCGGGTCTGTCAAATCAAATATCGGACATGGGGAATCGGCAGCAGGCATCGCTGCTGTCACAAAAGTGCTGCTGCAGATGAAGCACAAACAAATCGCCCCATCTTTGCATGCAGATATTTTAAATCCGAATATCCAATTTGATGAAGGACCGTTTTCCGTCTGCCGTGAATTAACAGATTGGAAACGGATTTCAGCAGACGGAGAAGAACAGCCGCTCAGAGCGGGGATCAGCAGCTTTGGTGCGGGCGGTTCTAACGCGCATATCATTATTGAAGAATATGAGGCTCCTGTCAAACAAGCAATCAGCAGCCAAGGGCCGGCTGTCATTCTGCTGTCTGCAAAAAATGGGGAGCGTCTGACAGAATATGCGGAGCGCCTTCTTGCTTTTCTTCAAAAGAAGCATACGGATAAGCCGGACTTATTTGATGTCGCATATACTTTACAAGCGGGGCGGGAAGCGATGGATGAGCGGCTGGCTCTCATTGCGGACTCCCTTAAGGAGCTGGAGGACAAGCTCAGATCGTACTTGGAAAATGAAAACGCACCGCATCTTTACAGGGGGCGGGCGAAGCGAAATCATGAGACAGTGGCTGTGTTTGAATCTGATGAAGATTTGCAGGAAGCCATGGTCAAATGGCTGAAAAAGAGAAAGTACGATCATTTGCTGAAAATGTGGGTGCAGGGAGTCGATGTGGACTGGAACTTGTTATATTCGGGACAAAAACCCCGGAGAATCAGTCTTCCCGCCTATCCGTTTGCAAAGGTCAGATGCTGGATTCAAGATGAAGCCGAGGCGGTTCCAAAAAGGGATGACGGCAAAACGGTGATCCATCCGCTGCTTCATGAAAACACATCCGATCTTTGGGAGCTGAAATTCACCTCTGTTTTTACCGGACGGGAATTCTTTTTCACTGATCACACAGTCAATGGGCAGAAGGTGCTCCCGGGAGCCGCCGTGATCGAAATGGCCAGGGCGGCCGTTGAGCGTGCCGCATACGCTGTGCCGGACGGACGTAAAGGAATGTATTTGAAAGATCTCATATGGATGAGGCCTGTCGTTCACAAGGGGACGGATGTAGAAGTCCATATCAGCCTTATTCTTAAGGAAAATGAAGACATTGAATTTACGATTTACAGCCTATCGGAAAAACCTGGGGGAGAACGGATTTTATACAGTAAAGGCACCGCGGTATCAGGAGAGATAGCAGGGGTTCCGTCAGTTCACTTAGAGGGCTGGCTGTCCGGCTGCAGCCAATCGGTTATGACGTCTGATGAGGTTTATCAGGCTTTCCGGCATGCGGGTATGGTATACGGGCCGAGCCATCAAGGAATTGACCAGCTGATGATCGGAGAGAGGGGTGCTGCAGCCCGGCTGTCGCTGCCAGAAACGGCAGACAGTACCGCCGATCAGTTTGTCATCCATCCGAGCCTTCTAGATGCCGCGTTTCAGGCGTCACTGGGTGCCGGTTCAGATACTGCCGGAGACACTCCGATGCTGCCGTTTTCCCTGCGGCAGGCAGAAATATTTCAGCCGACTCAGAAAACGATGTGGGCGCTTGTCCGCAAACAGAGCGATCGGTCAGATAACGGAGCGCTGACGCTGGATATTGATTTATGTGATGAAAACGGTGCTGTTTGTATGAGATTGACAGGCTTCTCCTGCCGGGCTGTCCGGCAGACAAACCAAACCGAAAGCAAACGGCAGGAAGTTCAGACGGCGATGCTTGCCCCTGTTTGGGACAAAACTTTCTTTTCTCTGGAAGAAAATCGAGCGGTTGATCAGGAACAATTGCTGATCATCGGGAAGCCGGGAAATACCATAAAGGCTGCGGCAAAAATGTGGCCCCGCGCCCATCTGGAGGAGACGCCGGATCATTCAAGCGAGCAAACATTACGTGAATTGACAGCCGGGTATCAGGATATCCGCCATTTCTTATGGATTGCGCCGGATCGTTTCGCACCTGCATCCGTCAGTCAGGAAATGCTTGATGAGCAGGAGAATGGGGTGATTCAATGTTTCCGTTTCATCAAAGCGCTGCTGTCACTCGGGTATGGAAACCGAAACATCAGCTTTACGGCGGTCACCCGGCAGACACAGTCCGTGTATCCGGGTGATCTGCCGCAGCCTGAGCATGCAGGCGTACACGGTTTGATCGGTTCATTGGCAAAAGAATATCCGAACTGGGACATCAGGCTGATTGATGCAGAAGAAGGCAGTGATTCGTCTGAGATGAAAAACATCTGGCGCCTTCCTCCAGATCCGGACGGAAATGCTGCCGCGTACCGTAACGGAGCTTGGCACAAGCAAAAAACAGTCCGGGTGCTGACAAGTTCCGCTCCGCGTATGTCGTACAGAGAAGGCGGCGTTTATGCTGTCATCGGCGGAGCGGGCGGTATCGGAGAAGCATGGAGCAAATACATGATCACCCGTTACAAGGCACGGATTATATGGATCGGCAGGCGGCCGAAGGATCAGGAGATTCAGAGTAAAATAGACAGGCTGGCGATATCAGGCCCCGCCCCGCATTATATACAGGCTGATGCTCAAGATGCCGCAGCGCTTAAAGCGGCCGTCCGTTCCGTAAGAGAGCAATACGGCAATATAACGGGAGTCATCCATTCCGCGATAACGCTTGCCGACAAAAGTATGGCGAATATGGATGAAGCTTCTTTCAGAAATGCTTTTTCAGCTAAGGTGAATACGAGCGTCCGAATGATCGAAGCTTTTAAGGGAGAACCGCTTGATTTTGTGCTGTTTTTCTCATCTGTTAATTCTTTCACAAAAAATGCCGGGCAAAGCAACTATGCGGCAGGGTGTACATTTCAAGACGCCTTTGCCCGCCATATCGCTTCCTTGCTTGATTGTGAAGTGAAAGTCATGAATTGGGGATATTGGGGCAGTCTGGGCGTTGTATCAGACCCGTCTTACAGAAAACGGATGGAGGCGTCAGGGATCGGTTCTATTGAACCCGATGAAGCAATGGAGGCGCTGGAAGTCTTACTATCAGAACCGTTCAGCCAAGCGGCATTCATCAAAGCTGCTCCGCACGGCTTAGCCGCACTGACGGATCAAGATGCAATATCGGTTGTATCCGGTCCGGAGCCTTCATTTATGGAAAGCGTCAAGCGGCAAAATCCGGATCGGAATGAACGGCTTGAGACTTTAAAACGAGAAATGGAGTTGCGCATATGAACAGCCTTCTTTGCAAACTGCTATTTTACCAATTACAATCACTCGGTTTTTTCAGCGAGCCTGTCACCACAGCTGCAGCATCCATGCGGAACGCCGGCGTGATCGGCACATACGGCAAATGGCTGGAAGAAAGCCTGAATCTATTAAAAGAAAACGGATATATCGCGTATGACGGATACACGATCACTCTTCTCACGGATCAGCGCCCGGACGGCCGCACAGTCTGGAATGAGTGGAATGCCCATAAACACCTGCTTCCAAATGGGGAGCTTGCGCAAGCTGAATTGGCCGAGGCGACGATAAAAGCGATGCCTTCAATTTTAAAAGGGGAACGTCCGGCTACAGATATCGTATTTCCTGATTCATCAATGCGGCTCGTTGAAGGTGTTTATAAGCATAATCCCGTTGCGGATTATTTTAATGAAGTGTTAGCAGATTCCGCGGCCGCTTACCTGAAAGCCTATCTTACAGAACACCCCGATGCCGGCATCAGGCTGATAGAAGTAGGGGCCGGGACGGGCGGAACGAGCGCCATGCTGTTTGCAAAACTGCAACCATTTGCAAAACAGATTGCGGAATATTGTTATACGGACGTTTCTAAAGCTTTTTTAATGCATGCCGAACAGGAATACGGACCTGATGTGCCGTATTTGACAACAGCCTTGTTTAATGCGGAGGAGCCTTGCGAATCACAAAATATCAAAACGGGTGTTTACGATATTGTCATCGCCGCCAATGTGCTTCACGCCACAAAAAATATTGGTTTGACACTGCGCCGTCTGAAAGCGCTCCTGAAATACAACGGGATGATTCTGATAAACGAAATCAGCGATCGTTCTGTTTTTACCCATTTAACCTTCGGGCTGCTTGACGGCTGGTGGTCCTATGAGGATGATGAGCTTCGGATTCCGGGAAGTCCCGGCTTATATCCAAAATCGTGGGAGCGTGTGCTGCATTCGGAAGGATACAGAGCGGTTTGTTTCCCTGCTGAAACAGCTCATGATTTAGGTCAGCAGATTATCGCAGCTGAGAGTGACGGACTCATCCGGATGCAAGGGATCAGAGACGGCAGAAAGCCATACGCCGCCCCGGCCGAAGTTTTCCGAAAGCCCGCACAGCCTGTTTCCCGCAGCCGCGCGCCAGAGGAGCATCAAGCTGTTAAGGCTGATGGGGAATCGGTCGCTTCCCATGTCCGCTCTGTCATCAAAACAAGTATTGCCGATGTATTAAAAATGAAAGAAGAGGATATTCAGGAAGAACTGAATTTCTCTGAATACGGCATTGATTCCATTTTGGCCGTCAATGTGATTAACGAGATGAATAAGCGATTGAATCTTACACTGCAGACAACGATTTTATTTGATTACTATCATGTGAAACTGCTGACCGGTTATATCTCGGCAGAATATGAAACCACCATAGCCTCATCTTTGGAGACCGAAAGAGCGAAAATCCGTCCGGCGCTTCAGGAAGAACGGCCTGCTGAAAAACCTTTGCAGACGGAAAGAAAGGAAAACGGTTATCAGAAACCGAAACAAGAACGTATGCCGCCTTCTTTCGCAAAGTCCGATGACTCGGGAATGTTCCGGGTTGTGATTGACCGTCCGGGCGGCATTGAAGATCTGACGATTGCCCGCAGTGAAGTGCCCGAGACAAAAGATGATGAAGTTCAAATAGCCGTCCGCGCCTTTTCTTTAAACTTCGGAGACTTACTTTGTGTCAGAGGGCTGTACCCGACGATGCCGCCTTATCCATTCACTCCCGGATTTGAAGCAAGCGGCGTCGTGATCAAGACAGGGAGGCATGTAACATCCGTCATTCCAGGTGATGAAGTGATTGTCGGCATGGGAGAGGAATTTGGATCACAGGCGAATCTCATCACATGTAAAGAACATCAAGTCTATCATAAACCGGCCCGGCTGACCTTTGAAGAAGCATGCGCTCTTCCCACCGTGGCGGTGACAATGATAGACGCCTTCCGGAAAGCCGGACTTAAAAAAGGCGAAAAAATATTAATTCAGACCGCGACGGGAGGAACGGGGCTGATCGCGGTGCAAATGGCCCGGCATATCGGCGCGGAAATATATGCCACGGCCGGATCACAGAAAAAAATTGAGTATTTGCATTCGCTCGGGATCCGCAATACCATTTGCTATTTAGAAGAAGACTTTGAAACGGAAATCATGCGAATGACCGGCGGCCGCGGGGTGGACGTAGTCATTAATACCCTGGCCGGTGATGCCATGCAAAAAGGAATGAATTGCCTGGCGCCGGGCGGAAGATATATCGAAATTGCCATGACTGCGCTGAAATCCGCTAAATCAGTCGACTTGTCCGTCCTTCATAACAATCAATCGTTTCACAGCGTGGATTTGCGGAAGCTGTCCCTTCAAAATCCGGATCAGGTCAAGGACTATCAATTGGAACTGCAGCGGCTGGCGGAAGAGGGAGTCATTCAGCCTGTCATCTCAAAAATCTTTTCCTTTGAAGACATAAAAGAAGCGTATCACTGTCTGGATGACCGCGGAAATATCGGGAAAATCGTCATCAGCGTTTCTGAGCCGTATCAAATGACGTACCGCCCTGAACAAAAGGGTCCGGCCGATACAGTCAAATCAGCAGCTGTGTTACCTGAAAAAGAACCGATCGCGATTATCGGGATGAGCGGGCGGTTTGCTGAATCGGAGAATGTCTATGAGTTTTGGGAAAACTTAGCCGCCGGACGGGATCTGATTAAAAAAGCAGACAGATGGGATCTCTCTGACAGCCAATGCCAGTATGGCAGTTTTATAGAGGGCATTGAATGTTTTGACCCTGTTTTCTTTAATATATCGGGACGTGAAGCGACCTATATGGACCCTCAGCAGAGGCTGTTTTTGGAAGAAACATGGAAAGCGCTTGAAGATGCGGGATATGCGGGAGACTCGGTAAGAGGCCGGGAATGCGGCGTGTATGCCGGCTCCTGCGGCGGAGATTACCAGGCCATTTTTAAACAGCAGGGGCCCGCGCAGGCTTTTTGGGGCAATCATAATTCCGTCACTCCGGCAAGGATCGCCTATCACCTTAATTTACAAGGTCCGGCGATCACTGTTGATACAGCATGTTCCAGTTCGCTAACAGCCATTCATTTGGCATGTCAGGGGCTCTGGACGAAAGAAACGGAAATGGCGGTGGCGGGCGGGGTTTTCATTCAATCCACTCCCGCTTTTTATCAGTCGTCAAATAAGGCGAATATGCTGTCGCCGACCGGGCGCTGCCATACGTTTGATCAAAGCGCGGACGGCTTCGTGCCGGGTGAAGGCGTGGGAGCCGTGGTGCTGAAACGTCTTAGCGATGCCGTTAGTGACGGAGATCATGTGTACGGCGTCATAAAAGGCTCTGCAATGAATCAGGACGGCACTACAAACGGAATAACCGCTCCAAGCGCGCTTTCTCAAGAACGATTGGAACGGCATGTCTATGATACTTTTCACATTGATCCGGAAACGATTCAAATGGTGGAAGCTCACGGAACGGGCACTGCACTGGGCGACCCGATCGAATTCGGCGCCTTAACGCGCGCTTTCCGCCGCTATACGGATAAAAAAGGATATTGCGCCATCGGCTCTGTGAAAACCAATCTCGGACATGCCGCTGCGGCCGCGGGGATGGCCGGACTGTTTAAAATCCTGCTGTCGCTGAAGCATCGGCAGATTCCGGCTTCCCTGCATTTTCATCAAGCCAATCAGCATATTCAAATTGCGGACAGTCCGTTTTTTGTTAATGAAAAGCTGATACCGTGGAAACGGAATCCGGATGCACCGCGCAGAGCCGCCATCAGTTCATTCGGATTCAGCGGAACAAATGCCCATCTTGTTATTGAAGAGGCGCCGCAAACCGTGCGCCGGTCACCGGCAAAACCGGCTTGCCTCATTCCTTTATCTGCGCGGACGGAGCGTCAGCTGGAAATTCAGGCAGAACGCCTGCTGGATGTACTCAGCAAGAACAAAGATAGCGATCTGGGAAATATAAGTTATACGCTCCTCCTCGGCAGAAAGCATCTGCATCACCGGTTTGCCTGTATCGTAAGCAGTGCAGACGAACTGAAGCGGATATTATCGGAGTGGCTAGTAAAAAGAGAGCTTCCGGGTGTGTTTGTGTCCAATTTGAAGGAGCAGAAGCCGGCAGAAGAAGCCGGAATGAAAACATTCGGAATGGAGTGCATTGAACAGTGCCGCTCGGCGGCTTCGCCCGCACAGTACAGAGAAAGCCTGGCACATATCGCTGACCTTTTTTGCAGAGGATATGATCTTCCTTTTACACGGCTTTTTGACGGAGGGCAATATTATAAAACGCCGCTGCCTGCCTACCCGTTTTTAAAAGAAAGGTATTGGGCGGCTGATGTAAACAGTTCTTTATCAGGTCAAGCCATGAAAAAGTCTGAAACGCAAACCGTTCTCCCGTCTTCGCTGCAGCCTGAACATGAAGGGCTGATTTCTCTGAGCCCTTTAACTGAGATCGAAATGACAGCGTTTGAACCAGAGACATTGCAAAAACCGATCGTGTTACAGCCTTTGGATTGTACTGGTTCTGTCCAGCAGCCAGAAAAAGCCGTTTCCGAAGACAATAGAACATTGCTTGAAGAATTGAGGATAAGCCTGGCAGATATTTTATTTTTGTCACCGGAAGATATTGATGCTGATGAGCCTTTCATCGATATGGGGCTTGACTCCATTATCGGGGTTGAATGGATACAAACAGTAAATAAAACGTACCACACTGAGATTACTGCCAATAAGGTGTATGAACACCCGACACTTGAGGAGCTTGCGGAATATATAGCGGGGCAAATAAAGAAACCCGAGTATGCTGAAGCGGAGGAAACAGCGGTACGTCCGCAAATCCCGGAAGCAGAAACTCCCCTTGCCGGCATCTCTGACGGCACTTTGCGCAAAGAGCTCAAAGAAAGCCTTGCGGACATCCTGTTTCTGAAGCCGGAAGATATTGATGAGCACGAGGCATTCATTGATCTGGGGCTGGATTCTATTATCGGTGTGGAATGGGTTCAGTCCATTAATAAAACCTATCAAGCGTCTATTACGGCAAATCTTGTCTATGAATATCCGACAATCGCAAAATTAGCCGGGTATCTGACCGGTTCTGTCCAAAAAGATACTGAGGAAGTACATGGGGAACATACGAAACAAAACGATATATCAGAAGAGACAGATGATCAAGAGCCGCCCGAGCTGATCTGTCTTAACCCGGAAGGAAAGGGAAGACCGATTTTCTGGTTTCATTCCGCACTGGGGGCAGTGGAGCTGTACCAGCCTGTTGCCGAACGGACCGGGCGTCCTTTTTACGGAATTCAGGCAAGAGGATGGATGACAGACCGGGAACCGATCCGCGGCATTAAACACATGGCGGAATATTACGTTAAGCTCATACGTACCGTGCAGCCCCGGGGTCCTTACGATGTAGGCGGCTATTCATTAGGGGGCATGCTCGCTTATGAAGTCACCCGGCAATTGCAGCTGGCTGGAGAAACCGTTGAGTCAATCGTCATGCTCGACTCCTTTGACGCGGCGGGTGCGCGGGAAATAAACATTCCTGATGAATTATTTGATAAAAATATGATGCTGCAGACGGTGAACATGGCTTTATTTGCACCAATTTATCAACATCCGGAACGCATTTCTGAAACCTTGATTCACCGTGATGAACTGAATGCCGATCTTCATGAAGACATATTTTTAGAGCAATTAATAGCAAAAGCCAAACAGCGGGGGTTAACGAAGACGGACGCGTTGGTGAAAAATCTGATCAGGCAGAATATAAACGTTCAGGACGCTTACGAAATCACTGATTACGAACTCCTGCCGCTTCCGGATCCGAACGGGGTGACGTGCTATTATTTCCGAAATAAAAACGGTATTTTCTTGGGTGAGCTTGATCCGTATTTTACGATCAGGGCCGATATTTTATCTGCTGATTTCGTCAACTACTGGAGCCAGTGGGAAGAGCATATGACAAATATCGCCATCATGGATGTGGCAGTATCCAACCATATGACGTTATTGGCTGAAGACAGCGCAGCTGAAATGATTTCTGAATTTTGCGGCGTTTTATATTCGGCAGACGGAATGACAGAACACAGCTTCCTGCAGCTGCAGGAAAAGATCATGAACGTGCATGGTGAGATGCTGAAGCAGCCCGCCAAAACAAGACTGTAAATTCACATATCCGCCCGCCGGGTTTACTCGTAAGCTTTGGCGGGTCTTTTCAAATCTTGATCACATCTTGGAGGAATGAAAATGACCAGTTTAACAAAAATCAGACAGCAGCAGCCGTACAAGTGGTACCAAACGATGAGAGAAACCTCTCCCGTTCATTACAATGAAAAGGAAGATTGCTGGGAAATCTTCACCTATGATGAAGTGAAGCGGGTGATTTCTGACTACAGTCATTTTTCTTCCGATCATAAATACTTAAGTGCGGACAAGCAGGAAAAAATGATCCGGCATATTAACAAAGACAGCCTTTTGAAAATGGACCCGCCTGAACACACCGTCTTCAGAAAATTGGTCAATCAGCCGTTCATGCCGAAATCGGTTGAGACTCTTACACCGCGTATAGCCGCTATCGCTGATGACCTGCTTCAGGCCGTCCGTTCAAAAGGCAGGATGGACATTATTGAAGATTACGCATTTCCGCTTCCGATTATCGTGATCGCAGAGCTTTTAGGATTTCCTCCGAAAGACAGGGATATCTTTAAAAGCTGGGTCGATCAAAGCCAGAATGTAAAAGATGAAAAGAAAATGAATGAAGTGCAAAAGCAGATGATCGGATACTTCATGCAGTTTATTTTACAGCGGAGAAAACAGCCGGAAAATGATTTAATCAGCCATTTAATTTCAGCTGATTTAGACGGAGAGCCGCTGTCAGACAAGCAATTAATCGGTTTTTGCGGCTTGTTGATCGTCGCGGGGCACGTAACGACGGAAAATGTGATCGGAAATTCATTTCTCAGTCTCAAGGAGTTTCCGCATATTCTGCCCCGGCTGCTTGAAAATAAGGCGCTTCTCCCTGACTTTATTGAGGAAGTCATCCGCCTCAGACCTTCCATTCAGCGGGTAACCCGCTACACCGCGGTTGAGAGCGAGATTGGCGGAAAAACGATTCCGGCCGGAGAAAAAGTGTATGCGTGGATTGGATCGGCGAACAGAGATGAAAAGAAGTTTGAAAATGCCGATCAAATTGATTTGGGACGAAAGCCGAATCAGCATTTGTCATTCGGTCAGGGCAGCCATTATTGTTTAGGAGCGCCGCTTGCCCGGCTTGAAGCGAAAATCGCGCTTTCCCACTTTTTTGAACAGATGCCCGCATGGCGTTTTACTGAGGATCAAGAACCGAATCTGGTTCCGAGCCCTGTATTTCACGGCGTTGACCGGCTGCTTGTCGAGTTTTGAACGAAAAAATAAAAGAGGCTTCACGGGAAGCCTCTTTACTCTGGGGGCTTGGAGAAATGAATGTAGGAATCGAAGCAATGAACGTGTTTGGCGGAACCGCGTATGTAGACGTCATGGAGCTTGCGGAACATCGGAATCTGGATAAAAAAAGGTTTGAGAACCTGCTGATGAAAGAAAAAGTGGTGGCGCTTCCGTTTGAAGATCCGATTACGTTCGCCGTAAATGCCGCAAAACCGATTATCGACTCTCTGTCAGAAGAGGAACGGAATCAGATTGAAATGGTGATCACCTGTACGGAATCTGGGATTGATTTTGGCAAATCCATCAGTACATACGTCCATGATTATTTGCAGCTGAAGCGGAATTGCCGGTTATTTGAGGTAAAACAGGCTTGCTATTCTTTAACGGCCGGGTTTCAGACGGGCGTGAATTTCATCTTATCGCAAACATCACCGGGAGCGAAAGCGCTCATCATCGGAACGGATATTTCCCGCTTTTTAGTGGCTGAAGGCGGTGACGCGTTGACGGAGGAATGGTCCTATGCCGAACCGAGTGCGGGGGCGGGAGCTGTGGCGCTTTTAGTCAGCAGCACCCCTCATGTCTTTTTGCTTGATCAAGGCGCAAGCGGGTATTACGGGTATGAAGTCATGGATACCTGCCGCCCGATTCCGGATAGTGAAGCGGGGGATGCTGATCTGTCGCTCATGTCTTATTTGGACTGCTGTGAAAAATCATTTCAGGAATACCGAAAGCGTGTGAGCGGGGCGGATTATAAGAGTACATTTCAATACCTTTCTTTTCACACTCCGTTTGGCGGAATGGTAAAAGGAGCGCATCGGACGATGATGAGAAAATTGGCAAAGGCTAAGCCGCAAGACATTGAAGCGGATTTTCAGCAACGCGTGCTGCCTGGGATTCAATACTGTCAGCGCGTCGGCAACATCATGGGAGCCACCGTATTTTTATCTCTTGCCAGCACGATTGATAACGGCTCTTTTGAAACGCCGAAACGCGTCGGCTGTTTTTCATACGGTTCGGGCTGCTGCTCTGAATTTTACAGCGGTGTCGTTATGCCGCAAAGCCGGACGCGGCAGAATCAATTTCAGATCAGCCGGCATTTGGATGAACGCGTCCGTTTATCGATGGCTGATTATGACCGGCTGCTCCAAGACAGCGGCATCGTAAAATTCGGCACAAGAAATGCCGCGCCCGCAGCAGACATCCCGAATGCGCATCAAGGAAAAACGCGATTGGTGCTGACTGAAATAAAAGAGTTTCACAGAAAGTATGAATGGAAGACCTAATATCAGAAACACTCAGAGCCGGAAAGGCTTGAATATTTTTAAAGAAGCGGAGAATAAACATGAATCCAATGATTGATGTACAGGAAACAGAACCGGGCATTGTGCAGGTCACAATGCAGGATACGGCCGGGAAAAACGGGCTGTCAGAAGAGTTTGTAAGAGAGCTGCACCGGGTATTCCAAGACATCAATGCCCATCCGTCCTATAAAACCGTCCTTCTGACGGGTTGCGGAAATTATTTCTGCACGGGAGGAACGCAGGAGGGGCTTTTGACTATTCAGAGCGGAAAGCTCCAATTTACAGATTTAAAGCTTCACAGTCTTTTATTGGATTGCAGGATTCCCGTGATTTCCGTCATGCAGGGGCATGCGATCGGAGCCGGCTTTACGATCGGTCTGAGCTCGGATTTCGTGATTTTAAGCAGAGAGAGTTTTTATTCTTGTAATTATATGAAGTACGGATTTACACCGGGAATGGGCGCGACGTATATTGTGCCTGAAAAACTGGGGATTGTCCTCGGGGAAGAAATGCTGTTTACGGCCGCGAATTTCAGCGGCGCCGCTCTGGAAAAAAGGGGAGTTCCGTTTGAAGTACTGCCGAAAAAAGACGTCCTTCAAAGAGGCCGCGAATTGGCCCGGCTGCTGGCGGATAAACCGAGAGCCTCACTGGTTGCGCTGAAAACCAATGTGACCGCACGGATCAAAAGAGAGCTGACAAAAGCGGTTGAGGAAGAGGTGAACATGCATGAAGCCACATTCCATCTTCCTGAAGTAAAAGAGAGAATCAGCCGCTTATACGGCAGTTAAACAGAATGAAAAAAACATGGGGAGCCCCCATGCTTTATGATTGGTCCGTCTTTTGCAGCACGGAGCCTGCGAATTGTTCTTTAATTTCGGCGCTTCGGGCTGCGGTTTCTGTAATGCAGTGAATGATGGCTTCTTCAAAGCGGCGCTCGTTTAATGCGCGAAGGCCTGCCTCAGTTGTGCCGCCAGGGCTTGTGATTTCCTTGCGCAGGCGCTCAGGGCGTTTGCTGCTTTTTCTGAGCATTTCCGTCGCCCCGGCCATGGTTTGTAAAATCAGTTCTTTTGCCTTTTCTTCCGGCAGACCGACTTGAAGGGCGGCTTTTTCCATCGCTTCGACATACCGGTATACATAGGCGGGCCCGCTCCCGGCGATGGCTGTGACGGCATCAAGGTGTTTTTCTTCAAAGAGCGTCGCTTCTCCGATTGTTTCCAGCAGCTCTTTTGCCGTCCGGATTTCTGCCTCACTCGCCTCAGAGCTTGCGGAAAAACCGGTCGCCGATTGCTGAATGGCCGCGGATGTATTCGGCATCGCGCGGATGATGGTGAGCTTCCTGCCAAAATATTGCTGAATGGTGTGAATCGTCAGCCCTGCGATGACAGAAATCACAAGCTGATCTTTCACGTATTCGCGAATGTTTTCAATGCTTTCTGCCGCATCTTTCGGTTTAAAGGCGAGAACGATAATGTCGGTCTTGCTGAAAAACTCTTCTTTATCCCGGCACGGTTTCACTCCGTACGTTTTATGGAGTTCTTCAAGCCGGCTGTCATTTGACCGGTTTGTCATATATATATGCCCGGGGGCCGTCAGTCCGCTTTGCAGCAGTCCGTTCACCATTGCTTCCGCCATTGATCCGGCTCCGATAAAACCGATTTTCTTCATATAAATCCTCCTTCTTTCCAAAACACAAAAAAACCTTCCCGTCAAAAAGGACGAAAAGGTTTCGCGGTACCACCTTACATTAGCACGAATCAGCCGTGCTCAGCTCAAATCCCGTAACGAGGGGATACGTTTAGGTTTTCCTAACCGCTCTGAGGGCAGGTTCTGTAAACAAGAGGGCCGCAATGTCTTTCAGCCGGGGACATTGCTCTCTGCTGCCGTTGTTTATATACTAGTTCCTCGTCATCGCGTTCCGTTTTTTCTAGTTTGTTGTTCATTATGCTATGCGGCAGAGCGGGATGTCAATCTTTTTTTCTGATATACGGCAATAATGACACAGGGAAGAGAAAAGGCTAAAATATGAGTATTCAGGAATGAAAAGAACGAAGGAGCGTAAATATGGCAGCGAGAAAGATCATTCCGATACGTGTACCGACTCCGTTTGCAGTCGGCGACGTTATCGTTTATTTAGTAAAAGATGAAGCCTTAACCCTCATTGATTGCGGCCCGAATACAAAGGAAGCGGCTGAATCGCTCTTCATGCAGCTTAAAGAACACGGTGTTTCTCCAGCAGATATAGATCAGGTAGTGCTCACTCATCATCACGCAGATCATTCAGGTTTGCTGCACCTTTTTTCCGATGATACGGAAGTAATCGGGCATCCGCTGAATGACAGGTACATTACTCAGAACCAGTCGTATATCGCCCGGCAGGAGGATTTTTTTCTGTCGCTTATGACAGAAATGGGCGTTCCTCTGACATATGAAGACATACATAAAACAGTTAAGCTGTCATACTTATTTTCTGCAAACCGTCCGTTAACGAAAACAGTGGGAGAAGGCGGAAAAATTGACGGGCTGGACGGCTGGACGGTGCTCGAAATCCCGGGGCATGCCGCTTCTCACATTGCGCTTTACCATGAAAAAAACGGTGAAATGTTCAGCGGCGATCTGCTTTTGTCCAACAGCTCCACAAATCCGATTTTGGAAGCTCCGGAAAAGGGGAGCGTGCGCACGTCTCCGATGCTGGACTATTTGAAATCAATGAAGCGGCTGTATGATATCAACCCGTCCCTTTTATATCCGGGACATGGCGAGCTGCTGAAAGACGTAAGGTCTGCTGCTGACAGGCGGCTTGAAAAACAGCGAAACCGGGCGGAATATGTGCTGCACCTGCTGTCAGAGGAAACGCTGACGGCTTTCCAAGTATGCAGGCGGCTGTTTCCGGCTGTGTACGAAAATGAATTATTTTTAACGATGTCAGAAACGATCGGCCATCTTGACGTGCTGGCTGCAAAAGGGAAGGCCGAATCCTTTCAGTCGGGAAATACTCTGATGTTTAAAGCTGTGAAGGGGTGAAGGAAATGGGCAGATTAACGGATAAGCGGATTTGGATCACCGGGGCATCCGGCGGACTCGGAGAACGGCTTGCATATTCCTGCGCGGCAGAAGGGGCTCATGTTTTTTTATCTGCAAGGCGGGAGGACCGCTTGCAGGAAGTGAAAAAAACGATTACCGCGCGGGGCGGACAGTGTGATGTCATTCCGTTTGACGTCCGGCATGCAGAAGAGGCTGAAAACGTAAGGCGTTTGATCGGTCATGTTGACGTATTAATCAACAACGCCGGGTTCGGCATTTTTGAAACTGCCGCTGATTCATCTTTGGATGATATGAAGGCAATGTTTGAAGTCAACGTCTTCGGATTAATCGCCTGTACGAAAGCCTGTCTTCCGGTGATGCTTCATGCGAAAAGCGGCCATATTATCAATATCGCCTCACAGGCCGGCAAATTGGCGACACCGAAATCAAGCCTTTATTCCGCTACGAAACACGCCGTTTTAGGGTATTCCAATGCGCTGCGGCTTGAGCTGGCCGGTACGGGTGTAGCTGTGACAACGGTTAATCCCGGCCCGATCAAAACAGACTTCTTTACAATTGCAGATAAAGAGGGCGGTTATGTGAAAAGCGTCGGCAGATGGATGCTTGATGCCGACCATGTGGCAAAGCGCATTACGTCCGTGATTTTGACGGATAAACGGGAAATGAATCTTCCGCGATGGATGAGTTTCGGGACGAAGCTGTATCAGCTTTTCCCATCGTTTACAGAAAAACTGGCCGGCCGCGCATTAAAGAAAAAGTAACAAGGGGGAGACAGTAAATGTCCGATCGGGATATACGCACGGCATTGATGGAAGAGCCTTTAGTCAGACAAATGGCGGAGGCGCGGGAAGTATTTTGGATCAACCCGCATAAAACCGATGATCCAGTAAAGCATGGCGCTGAATGGAAAAAGGAGATTGCCGAAGCGGAAGAAAGGCTGCGCCGGTTTGCGCCTTATATCGCGGCGGCTTTTCCGGAGACAGAAGAGGCTGGGGGTCTTATTGAATCTCCGCTTGTCTTGATTAATGAAATGAAGAAGCGTCTGGAACACAGCGCTGCTCAGGCTTTCCCCGGGCGCCTGCTTTTGAAGTGCGACCATGAACTTCCGATTTCCGGTTCCATTAAAGCGCGCGGCGGGATTTACGAAGTGCTGAAGCATGCCGAAGATCTCGCGGTAAAAGCGGGAATGCTCTCAGCAGACGACGATTACAGCATATTGACTGAGGAACGGTTTACCGCTTTTTTCTCGAAATATTCTATAGCCGTCGGTTCTACGGGCAATTTAGGTTTGAGTATCGGCATAATCGGCGCGAAGCTCGGTTTTTGTGTGACTGTGCATATGTCCAGTGACGCCAAGCAGTGGAAAAAAGAGCTGCTCCGGGAAAAAGGGGTTCGGGTCATCGAATACGAAGCAGACTACAGTCTGGCTGTCAAAGAAGGGCGCATTCAGGCGGAGCAGGACCCTTATTGTTATTTTATTGATGATGAGCATTCCCGGGATCTGTTTTTGGGGTATGCAGTTGCGGGAAGCCGTGTAAAAAAGCAGCTGGATCAAATGAACATTAAGCCTGCTGCAGATGAGCCGCTTTTCGTCTATCTGCCGTGCGGGGTCGGAGGAGGACCGGGCGGCGTCGCGCTCGCGCTAAAGCTGATCTATGGCGAGCATGTTCATATTTTTTTCGGTGAGCCGACGCATTCACCGTGTATGCTGTTAGGCCTGTGTTCCGGCTTGCATGACGGAATCAGCGTGCAGGATATCGGTCTTGATAATCAAACGGCCGCCGACGGACTTGCGGTGGGAAGGCCGTCCGGACTGGCCGGCCCCCTGATGGAACCTATACTCAGCGGCTGTTATACCGCCGATGACGGCACGCTTTTTTCGCTGCTCTATCAATTAAGAACGGCTGAGAATAAGAGCCTTGAGCCTTCTGCCCTCGCCGGCATGGCAGGAGCTGTCAAGTTCGTTCAGACTGAAGCGGGAAACCGTTACATAAAAGAGCGGGGGATTGAGATGGAAAATGCTGTGCACCTTGTGTGGAGCACCGGCGGGAGCATGGTTCCGGAGAAGGAAATGGAAGAGTACAGCAAGCTCGGTTCCTCATTTGCGAAAAAAATGGGCAGACAGTGAAGCGGTTTTCCGTTACAATCTTTGTAAGCGTTTGTTTTTTTACCGGAAAGCCATACAGAGAGATTGGTGTGAATTGTGAAAAGTAAAGAATTGAACTTACATACATTGTACACGCAGCACAGCCGCGAGTCTTGGGCCGGATTCGGCGGTCATCTTTCCATTGCCGTTTCAGAAGAAGAAGCCAAGGCCGTAGAGGGGCTGAATGACTACCTATCGGTGGAAGAAGTAGAAACGATTTATATTCCGCTTGTGCGACTGCTCCATCTTCATGTCACGTCTGCCGCAAGACGTAATCAGCATGTCAACGTGTTTTTGAAGCATCCGCATTCAGCCAAAATCCCGTTTATCATCGGAATCGCGGGCAGCGTCGCCGTCGGCAAAAGCACCACCGCAAGAATTTTGCAAAAGCTTCTTTCCCGTCTGCCCGACAGGCCGAAGGTGAGCCTGGTGACAACTGACGGTTTCTTGTATCCGACGGCGGAATTAAAAAGGAAAAACCTTCTGTCCAGAAAGGGATTCCCGGAAAGTTACGACGTGAAAGCGCTGCTTGAGTTTCTGAATGATATAAAATCAGGGAAAGAGAGAGTGGAGGCGCCCGTATATTCCCATCTTACCTATGACAGGGAAGAGGGCGCCGTCGAAGTGGTCGAAGGTGCGGATATCGTTATTATCGAAGGAATCAACGTCCTGCAGTCGCCGACCTTAGAGGACGACAGGGAAAATCCGCGGATTTTTGTATCGGATTTCTTTGATTTTTCGATTTATGTGGATGCTGAAGAAAGCCGGATTTTCACGTGGTATTTGGAGCGTTTCCGTCTTTTGAGGGAAACCGCTTTTCAGGATCCGGCCTCTTATTTTCATAAATTTAAGGATTTATCTGATGCAGAAGCGGATACCATGGCCGCCTCCATTTGGGAGAGCGTCAACCGTCCGAATCTGTATGAGAATATTCTGCCGACAAAATTCAGGTCGGATTTGATTTTGAGAAAAGGTGACGGCCATAAAGTTGAAGAGGTGCTGGTAAGGCGTGTGTGATGTAAGGAGGAAGCCAATATTATGATGCATCATATTGAATTGTATGTATCTGACTTGAAAGCCTCCGCCCGGTTTTGGGGATGGTTTTTAGGTGAGCTCGGTTATAGGGAATTTCAAAATTGGGACTCCGGCATCAGCTGGAAAAACGCAGGATTTTATGTTGTGCTTGTCCAGACAAAGGAGCGTTTTTTAACACCGGAGTACCACAGATGCCGGGTCGGGCTGAACCATCTGGCTTTTCATGCTTCATCAAGAGAGCAGGTTGACGAGATGACAGAAAAGCTGCTTGCCAGAGGATGCCCCGTGCTTTACAGGGACCGCCATCCATATGCAGGCGGAAGCACGCATTACGCCGTATACACGGAGGACCCGGATCGGATAAAGGTGGAGCTGGTTGCTCCTGCCTCTGATTCTGAATGAACTATACCTTTTCGTTTTTTTCTTCGCGCAGCGCGTCGAGTTTCTTTTCGATTCTGTCCAATTGTATGCGGCGCTTGTTCAAGCTTCTGAATACATATATCACGGCAAACAGGAAAACCGCGGCTGCGGCGAATGAAATCAATTGAAAAATGACATCACCGATGTTCATCTTTTTACCTCCGTGTGCGGCGGGCGCTTCTCTGAGCCCGCCATTTTTCATTTTAGTGTCTCTCTAGCCTTGTTTTTTTCTGAGTATGAACAGTTTCTGCATGTGGCTTATGATCACCTTTGCGGCCGCATATCCCGGAATGGCCAGCAGCATCCCGGCAATACCCGAGAATTTGCCGGCGGCCAGCAGAAGAAAAATGATGGTCAGCGGGTGAATGTCCAGCTTCCGGCCCATAATTTGCGGGGAAATCAGTTGGCTTTCAAGCTGCTGGACAATGACGACAACCGTAATCACAAGCACCGCCTCGGTCGGTGAATCGAACAATCCGACAATGACTCCGGGAAATGTGCCGATCCAAGGTCCGATAAACGGAATCAGGTTTGTCACCATGGCGAACGCGCCCAGAACGAGCGGATAATCGAGCCCGATGATGAAATAGCCGATCGTGACGAGCACGCCGACACAGAAACTGACGAGCAGCTGTCCTTGTATGTATGAACTGAGAGCCTCATCCATGTCCCGGAGGATTTGTTTTCCTTCCTTTTGATGTTTTTCCGGAAGAAGCCGGAGCAGCCGCCGGGGCGCTTTATTTCCTTCTTTTAACATGTAATACAGCGCAAACGGAATAATGGCGGCGGTGATGGCGGCATTGGCAGCCGCACCGGCCAGGCTGCTGAGAGAATCAGCGATTGAACCGGAATAATTTGCAGCTTTGTCTGCTAATTTTTTGAAGGAATCCTCATGCTGAAGCCGGGAAAACCATTTACTGTCCTGGAGATGCCCGATCCAATTTTCAGCTTTTGCGGAAAGCTCGGGAATGTGATCTGTGAAGGCTGTAAACTGTTTTTGAACGGCAGGGCCCGCCGTGTAAAGGAAGAGGACAAAAAGGCCGGCTGTTCCCGCATAAATCGCTAAAATTGCGATTCCTTCAGGCAGCTTTAATTTCGCATGCAGCACTGTGACGAGCGGGCGGCACAAATAGTAAAGGACGCCCGATAACACAATGGGCGGAAACAAGGTTTTAACCGTAATCACAACAGGCTGGAACAAAAAGTCTATTAATGTTCCGAGATAAATGATGAGAAATAACAGAAGAACGGCATAGCCGATCTTGAAATAAGGCCCGACAGGCATATTCTGCACCACGCAATCTTTAAGGGTTTACTCTCGGACGTTTCCCTTATCGCCCGGCGCATAAACGTCTGTGTCAGGAGAACTGCCCCTGATTGGTGACATAATCGTAGATAATATCTTCTACATGGGCATGGAGGTCCTCATCGGGTTCTTCGTTCCTTCTTTCTTCCAAAGCTTTTTTCAAACTCTGTTTTTCATAGGGGCTCAGCGGATCTGTCGACACATTCCGTCCATACTGGCGGAGGGCCTGTCCCAGCATTTTTTCTACAAATTGATCCATCGTATATTCTCCTATTCTTATCATTCATCCTTATTCTACTAAATATCATGTGATCCTCCCACTCTTCTATCATATTTTCTGTCAGGCCGCTTTAGGTTCTTTTATTCCAGTTCAGCTGAGAGAATAAGATGAAACGGCAGGGTTAACGCATCTTCATCGTTTATGATTTTTAAACGCTTTTCGTCATGCTTCACTTGTTTTACCCATCCCCAAAACCGGCGGGGGCCGTGTGCGGAAGCGTAGGTGACTGAGATGGCCCTGTCTTCTTCAATCGCCGCCGCAATGATGCGGTTCATGTCGTTCATTTGCTCTTCGCTCAGTTCCGGCGGCCGGAATTCCCGTTCTTTTCGTTTCTTTGCAAGCAGCTGCTCCCGGTGTTCGGGGAGCATCATCCGGCTTGACTCCCACATGACATTATATCCGGGTGTTAATTTGTTCGGATTCATGTATATCACCTCAATTATTTGTAATGCCCGCCGATTTTTTCAGCCCGGTGAAAGGCTTGGCCGGCCTCTGTCAGCGACACGGCATGGAGCAGCGACGCAGGGCCGTACCGCTCATGGATATCATCCAATACTTTGCTGAGACTGATCTTTTTTTCCTGGGCATCGAACAGGCTCAGCTGAACATAATCACAGGGCTCCAGCTGGGAAAGGGCGACGCCGGCGCTGCGGACGGGCTCCCCGTTCCAGTGCTCTTTGAAGAGCTTGACCGCCGTTTTAAAAATATCCATTCCGAAATTGGTCGGAGAGACGAGCTTTTTCTGTCTGTGAAAACCTGAAGGGAAATCAAAATCGGCGCCCCTGATGCTGACTGAAACCGTATGGCCGATGTATTGTTTAAAACGGGCGCGGCGGGCCACTTCTTCGCTTAACTCCAGCAATACGACTTTGATATCCTCAAAGCGGCTGTAGTCTCTCGGAAGGGTCATGTTATGGCCGATCGCTTTTTGCCGGCTGTGCGTGTTGACGGTGACCGGAGAGGGATCGATGCCGCGGGCTGTCCGCTGAAGCAATTCGCCGTTAATGCCCCAGCGCTTTTTCAGCAGTTCGGGAGGATGTGCGGCAAGCCCGCCGATTGTGCTGATGCCCATCCGCCTTAAATGATGCTCCATCCGTTTTCCGATGCCGAATAATTTTCCGACCGGCAACGGCCACAGATCCTGCCTGATATTTGACATATCCAATCTGTAAATGCCGGATGCGTTTTTTTTGGCAAAATGGTCGCAAGCCATTTTCGCGAGCGCCTTATTCGGCCCGATGCCGACACGGGCATAAATTCCGAATTCACGCATAATCGCTTGTTGAATGTTTTTGGCGATTGTAAAAGGATCACCGAACAGCCGCCTGCTCCCGGTCACGTCGAGAAACTGCTCATCGATGGAGTAGGGTTCTACAAGATCGGTATACCGCTCGAACAGCTCGGTAATCATAACGGAGACATCAATATACCGCTGCATCCGCGGCCGGACGATAACGGCGTCTGGACATTTGGCCTGCGCTTCCCCCAGCCGTTCAGCGTTTTTTACGCCGTATCGTTTGGCGAGCGGACAAGCCGCAAGCACGACGCCGCTGCGTCTTTCGGGATCTCCTGAGACAATGACGGGCCGGTTTTTAAGATGAGGCGCTTCCGCTTTTTCCACAGACGCATAAAACGATTGCATATCAACAAGAAGAATATCAGCCATAAAAAAACCTCCGGGAACGTTTGTTCTGTTTTTCATTTTACCCGAACAATGACCGCGTTCATACTGGTAAATCATTCCCCGGTTGGAAGACGGGCTGATTCGTCCGCTTGAAAAGAAATCATTTACAATTGCAAACAACCCACATATAATTTTTTATATTCCAATGAGAAGAGCTGACATTCATTTTGCCGGACGAAAAGGAGAGTCAATCGATAATGGATATTCGAACAATTACCTCTGAAGACTATGAAATGGTTACGTCTGTTTTGAATGAATGGTGGGGCGGCAGGCAGATGAAAGACAAACTGCCGCGCTTGTTTTTTGAACATTTTCAGGACACAAGCTTTATTACGTTCGGGCCGGAGGGAATGACCGGTTTTTTAATCGGGTTTCAGTCACAATCAGACCCTGAGACGGCATACATTCATTTTTCCGGTGTGCATCCGGATTTCAGAAAAATGCAAATTGGAAAACAGCTCTACGATCGATTTATGGAGACGGTGAAAGAAAGAGGCTGCACAAAAGTCAATTGTGTGACGGCGCCTGTCAATAAAGTATCAATCGCCTATCATACAAAGTTAGGCTTTGAAGTTGAAAAAGGAACCAAAACCGTAAACGGAATCCCTGTTTTTGCGAATTATGACGGTCCGGGAGAAGACCGGATTCTGTTTGTGAAATACATATAGAGGAGGCTGAAAATGGGCTTTTTAGCTGACACGCCCAAACCGCCTTATGATGCGGTCATTTTTTCATCAATCAAGAGAGAATATGATGAGGAATATGAACAAACGGCAGAGCGCATCACGGTTTCCTGCTGGGACAGCATGGATGCGATTAAACGGTGGAAAGACCGGGCGGCAAAACAAAAAGGAAGAAGCGCCTGGTATGAAGCGTACGCAGTCCGCATGACAAGGACGGAGCCGCAGCGGATGTTTGCGTCAAAAGGAGCGGAAGATTGATTGCATTTTTACAGCATACACAAGAACAGACGGCGCGGGAAATTGCGGCGGTTCAGCGCTGCTCTTATCAAAAAGAAGCCGAGCTGATCGGCTTTTTCGGCATTCCCGGGCTGCATGAAACAGCCGAAGACATACAGCGGTCACAGGAGACGTTTGCCGGTTTCAGAGTAAAAGATCAGCTCGCAGGGGTCATTTCGTATGAAAAAAAGGGATATGACCTTGTCATATGCCGGCTGACGGTGCACCCGTCCGGCTTTCGGAAAGGAATCGGACGGGCGCTCACTCAATTTGTGTTAGACGAGAACCGGGACGCCCAAAAAATAGAGGCGGCTACCGCCAGTCAAAACGTTCCGGCAGTCTCTCTCTATTTAAAAGCAGGGTTCACGGAAGCCGGACAGACTAAGACGCCGGAAGGGCTGACCCTCTCATTTTTTCATCTTTATCCGAAGAGAAAAGCGGAGGTTATTCCGCACCAGCCGGAATGGAAAGAGATGTTTGAAAGAGAGAAAGCGAATTTGCTCCGAATCTTCGGCCGCGCACTCCATTCGGTCAGCCACATCGGCAGCACCTCCATCCCCGGGATGGCCGCAAAACCCGTCATTGATATACTGGCGGAGGTTAACGATATTTCGGATGCTGACCGATTCAGTCCGCAGCTGGAAGCACTCGGCTATGAGGCGAAAGGGGAAAACGGGATAGAAGGCCGGCGTTTCTTTCAAAAAGGCGGCAGCAAGCGCACACACCACGTCCACATATACGAAACAGGCCATCCGGACGTGGGGCGTCATCTGCTGTTCCGGGATTACCTCACCGCAAAGCCTGAAAAAGCGGCTCAATACATGAAGCTGAAAAAGGGGCTCGCTGAGACATACCCGTACGATATGGCAAAGTATATTGAAGGGAAAAAGGACTGGATCAAGGCGGCTGAACAAGAGGCAAAGGACTGGGAGAGCGGGCTGCTGTAAAGAAAGCAGAAACAATGCATACAGCGGTCTGGTATGCTACAATGGCGAAAATGAAAAACGGAGGATCACCTATGCAAATACATGTGACGGATGCGGCGAAACACACGCTTTTGCAGGCAATGGACGCCAACCCGGAGAAAAAAGCGCAGCTCCGCTATGACGCAGAAGGCTGCGGGTGCGCGGTCAGCGGCGTGCCGACCATCTGGCTGGCGGACGAATTAACGGGACAATGCGAGGCCATTGAAACCAACGGACTTCCGCTTTACATCCAGACCTCACAAAAAGTGTTTTTTGACGAGGAAATGACAATCGATTACAATGAAAAGGCAAAAACGCTCGTCTTAAAAAGCCCGGCAGAAATGCTAAGCCCGAGAATGAGCATATTAGTAAAGCAGGGAGAAACTGAAAGTGAATCAAAAGCTGAAAGCCATTAAACAGACGGCACAGCATAAAACGTGGGTATCCTTTTTGAACAACAACCATCCGTACAGTCTGCTGCACTGGTCCATCGGAGGCGCTGAATCCGTACAAAAGGATGTCTGGCTGCTTCAGGATGAGATGACCTTCAAAGCGCAGGAGTTTACGACAATTGACCTCGCCATTGACTGGATCGGAGAAAATATGGACGGGATTACCGACGTTTTATGACGGGAAAGCGAAAGAACCAGTATACGTTCTTTCGCTTTTTTACGTTTGCGTTATGGCATCTAAAAAGGTTTGCACGGCTTGACGGTAGCTCTCCGGATTTTTGGTGTACGACATGGCATGCCCGCCCGATTCGGCCAGATACAGCATCTTCGGGCCGCGTTTTCTGCGGTGCAGCATTTCGGAGGAAGCGGGAGGTATATAATCATCCTCCTTACTGTGGATAAACAGAACGGGCTGCCGGATGCGGCTGATAACCGATAAAGGCGAGACATCACGGATGCGGTATCCTTCTCTCACCAGCAAAAAGAAATCAGCCAAAGGCAGCAGCGGCCACCGAGGCAGCCGGAATTCCCGCTTCAGTCTGTAGGCTAACTGATCGTGAAAACTTGCGAACGGACAGTCCGCAATATAAAAATCAGCGCCGTCTCCATCCGGATGATCTCCCGCGTATAATAAGGCCGTCACCGCTCCCATTGATTCGCCGTGGATACCGATTTGACCGCCGTCCCCGATTTTGTTTCTCACCCAATTCACGGCTTCTTCCAAATCATCTTTTTCAAAATAACCGTAGCTCGTTGTTCGGCCGCCGCTTTTTCCGTGCCGGCGGTGGTCATATACGAGCACATTCCAGCCTAAATCCAGAAACAGATCCATGTATTTCAGTGAATTAAACAAATTGACGGTAACACCGTGACAAATAATCATCGTGTTTGCCGTATGATGCGGGGCAATGTAAAAGCCTTTGATCTCATACCCGTGGCGTGACAAGATGACGGCCTCTTCTTTTTCCATGGCCTGAAAGGAATCAAATACCCCACGCCAGTCTGCCGTTTCTCTTTTTATGATGTATTCATCCGTCTTTTTCTTCATAAACATGATCAGATTCGTAAAAGCAAATCCGGCGGCCAAAAAGACCGCACAAGCCGAACCGAACACCGCCAGCCATTTTTTCACGCAGGCACCCTCCTTTAATATGAAAAATCCTTCCCTATGAACGTTGCCGGCCTCCGGCGCTCCATGGTACACTTACTTGACCATTATTCAGATACGGGGGTATAATGATGAAAAAGCAGCTGCCTAAAGAAAAACACAGCTTAAAAGACAATCTGGAGGAAGATCTGAAGGCCAGGCTTTTGCAAATGAAAAGTGAGCTGAAGGAAGAAGACGAGAAAAAACAAGCGCAGCAAAAGGCGGAACAAATCAGAAAACGAAAAGAAAAAGAAAAAAATAAAAGCTTTGAAGAGCTGCTGAATGAAAGCAGTCTCGATTGGCACAAATATAAATAAACCGGCATCTGACAAGGTGCCGGTTTTATTGTTTAAGAACGATGGGCTTCGTATACGTCCTGTTTTGTATGGTATTGCAGGGCTTTGATTTCCTGACTGCTTAAACGCCGGGCTTCTGCAGCCGAACAGTTTTCTCTCAGCTGTTCAGGCGAGCTTGCTCCGGTGATGACAGAAGCGACGGCCGGCTGTGAAAGCAAGTATTGAAGAGAAAGCTCCGTCATGCTCAGATCAGGCACGGCAGCGTTAATCGCTTTTTTGGTTTCTGCCAGTTCTTCAAAAGAATATGTTAAATAGCCGTTCTCTTTTACGCTTGCGGCCGCTTGATCGAGCGGTTTTTCCGTAAGAAGCCCTTTAGCGACAGGCCCTCTGGCGACGACGCTGATTCCGTTCTCCTCTAAAAGGGGAAGCAACTCCTCGGGACGCCGGTCCAGCAGGCTGTATTGCATCATAATACTTGTGATATTTGATTTTTTCACATATTCTTTAATGACATTCGGACGAATCGAGGAAATGCCGTAATACCGGATGACACCTTCCTGTTTTAAGTCCTCGAACGCTTCGATCGTTTCATCAATCTGATCCTCCATTGTGCCGCCATGCAGCTGATAAAGGTCGATATAGTCGGTTTTCAGCCGGCGCAGACTGTTTTTGACCGCTTCTTTTATGTATCCTTTGGAAGCGTCCCAATGCCAGCCGTCTTTCTCATCATTCCAGCGGTTTCCGGCTTTCGTGGCTAAAATGATGTCGTGTCTGCGGTTTTTGACGGCCTCCCCGACGATTTCCTCATTTCTGCCGAAATCATAAAGATCAGCGGTATCTAAATAATTGATTCCAAGCTCGATCGCTTCATCCAAAATAGACAGCGCCTTAGCTTTATCCGTGCCGAGCGACATACAGCCGAGCCCGATTTCGCTTATTTCTAAATCAGAATGTCCCAATTTGCGTTTTCTCATCGTTTTGCTCCTTTTTATGGTCTTTTATTGACCGTAATATAAAGGCGCGAAGTTTTCAACTGTTAAGGCCCGGTGATCCAATCTCCGACATAGCGGAATGTCCGTCCGTACTCTTTCAATTTAGCCCGCACTTCCCAAGCCTTTCCGACCAATACGATGCTCTTATCCTTCCGGTACACCTTCAATCGAAAAGCACCTCCCTCTTATGCATGTATGATAAAATATATGAGGCATAATAGAGAGACAGAACGGGAGATGACATGATGAAACATTTAGAAGAAAAAACACTTGCGAAAAAAAAGCTGTATGACGGGAAAGTCATAGATCTTTACTTAGAGGATGTAGAGCTCCCGAACGGAAAAACAAGCAAGCGGGAAATCGTCAAACATCCGGGAGCGGTGGCCGTACTTGCGGTGACTGAGGAAGGAAAAATCATTTTGGTGAACCAGTTCAGAAAGCCGCTGGAACGGACAATCGTTGAAATTCCGGCCGGCAAGCTGGAAAAAGGAGAAGAGCCCGAACATACCGCATTAAGAGAGCTCGAAGAAGAAACGGGATATACGGCGGAAACCTTGACGAAAATCACCGCTTTTTATACATCACCCGGATTTGCTGATGAAATCGTGCACCTCTTTCTTGCTGAAGGGCTTTCGTTGCTTGAAGAAAAGCGCGAACTGGATGAGGATGAATTTGTCGAAGTGATGCAGGTCACGCTTGAAGAGGCCGTGAAGCTGGTTGAATCCCGCCGGGTGTATGACGCTAAAACGGCATACGCGATTCAGTATCTCCAGCTGAAAGAAGCGCTGAAGGAAAAATGATGAAAACCGTTTATGCGGATCTGCATATTCATATCGGGCGAACCTATACGGGGAGACCGGTCAAAATCACCGGGGCTAAAACGTTGACGCTGCAGCGGATTTTGGAAGAAGCAAGCGAGGGGAAGGGAATTGAACTATTGGGCATCATCGACTGCCATTCCCCGGAAGTCTTGGAAGAAATCGAGCTTGGAATTGATGAAGGCAGATACCGTGAGCTGAAAGAAGGCGGCATCCGCTATCGGAATACGACGCTTCTGTTGGGCAGTGAGCTTGAAATTTATGACCACACATGCCGCGGGCCGATTCACGTTCTCGTCTTTATGCCGGCTCTTGCCGAAATGAAGATGTTTTCTGAGTGGCTCGCAAAAAGGCTTAAAAATATCCATCTCAGTTCCCAGCGCATTTACGAGACCGGTTTGAATCTTCAAAAGAAAACAAAGGAATTGGGCGGGCTGTTTATTCCCGCCCATATGTTCACCCCGCATAAAAGCCTGTACGGAAAAGGGGTCAGATCTTCTTTGACAGAAGTTTTCGACCCGGCGCTTATTGACGCGGCGGAACTCGGATTAAGCTGCGACACTGACATGGCTTCACGATTAACGGAACTTGATCCGTATACATTTTTAACAAATTCTGATGCGCATTCCTTAGGAAAAATCGGCAGAGAATATAATGAAATGCTTCTGAAGGAAGCGAACTTTACGGAATTTTCGCTGGCTCTGAAAGGGAAGGGCGGAAGAAAAATCACGGCGAATTACGGACTGAACCCGAAGCTCGGGAAGTATTACAGGACGGCTTGCGACCGCTGCGGCAGCCCGGCTGAAAAAGGAGCTTTAAAATGTACGGAATGCGGCGGGAAAACAATGACAAAAGGGGTCAGTGAACGGCTGGAGGAACTGAGCGGACCGAAAAAAAGCCGCGTGATGCGGCCTCCGTATATTCATCAAATCCCTCTGCAGTTCATTCCCGGGGTCGGACCGAAAACATTGGAAAAACTAAAGCGGACTTTCGGGACGGAAATGGCGATTCTTCATCAGACAGAAGAAGAGGACTTGGCACGCATCGTGCAGCCCAAAATAGCGGCTGTCATTCATAAAGCGCGCACCGGGCAGCTCGCCCTTGAGGCGGGAGGCGGAGGAACATACGGCCGAATCAAGCCGTAAAGCCGGTTTTTAGCGGAGTTCCTCCTGTACCTTTTTTTTCGTGCGGACAAACGCAATCAATTCGATGATTTCATCCTGATTAAGCGGCTCCCCGTCAACGGTCAGTGTGCCGCGGCCTTGTGCGGCTTTTGTTAATTCGATGGTCTGGGCAAACGGCTCCGCCTTTTTTTCAGTGCGCCCCAGTAAATCGTCGCACGTCGTGTCAAACAGATCGGCAAGCGTGCCCAGCGCTTCGAATGACGGGCGCCGGTAGCCTGACTCATACCCGGCGTATGTGCTTTTTGCGATGCCGAGCCGGTCAGCCGTATATTGAAGAGACCAATTTTTCTTTTTTCTCAGTTCAGTTAAACGATCTAAATTCATATTCAAAACCGCTCCTTTTCACTTGAGCAAAATTATATCATATCGATGTGTAAAAGTGTACGCGAATTGAATAATAATCACTTGATTAATTTCATTCGTCTGTCTATAATTTGATTAAAAGTATGCGAAAAGCGAATGCTTAAACATCTTGAGAAATGATGAAGAGGTGCAGGGTATGAAAAAATTATTGCTGTTAACAACCGGAGGAACAATCGCCTCAGTCGAAGGAGAAAACGGGCTTGCACCCGGGGTAAAAGCAGACGAATTGTTAACCTACGTATCAAAACTTGATAACGATTACACGATGGAAACCCATTCGTTAATGAACATCGACAGCACCAATATGCAGCCTGAATATTGGGTCCAAATAGCTGATGCTGTCAAAGAAAAATATGACGCGTACGACGGGTTCGTCATCACGCACGGCACAGACACAATGGCTTATACATCAGCAGCGCTGTCTTATATGCTTCAGCATGCCGATAAACCGATCGTCATTACGGGTTCGCAAATCCCGATTACATTTCAAAAAACCGATGCCAAAAAAAATATCACGGACGCGATCCGCTTCGCATGTGAAGGGGTGGGCGGCGTATACGTCGTATTTGACGGCAGAGTCATTCAAGGCACCCGCGCCATTAAATTAAGAACGAAAAGCTATGATGCATTTGAGAGCATTAACTACCCGTATATCGCGTTTATTACCGAAAACGGAATTGAATACAACAAACACGTGCACATGCCAAAAGACGACGCCTTTACGGTCAATACATCACTTTGCACGGACGTGTGCCTGCTCAAGCTTCATCCGGGGCTTAAACCGGAAATGTTTGACGCGTTAAAGGGTATGTACAAAGGAATCGTCATTGAAAGCTACGGCAGCGGCGGCGTGCCGTTTGAAGGAAGAGACATTCTCGCCAAAGTCAATGAAATGATTGAAAGCGGCATTGTCGTTGTCATTACGACACAATGTCTTGAAGAAGGAGAAGACATGAGTGTCTATGAAGTCGGACGGAGAGTCAATCAAGATCTCATCATCCGTTCAAGAAATATGAACACAGAAGCCATCGTGCCGAAATTAATGTGGGCGCTCGGCCAGTCTCACAATTTGGCTGAAGTCAAAAACATTATGGAGACACCGATCGCAGACGACGTTGTACTGTAAAAAAGACCACCATCAAAGAGAAAGTAGGGTATTAGCATGACAAACGCGCAAAAAGAATATCGTCAGGAAAAAGATTTCCTTGGAGAAAAACAAATTGAAGCTGATGTGTATTACGGAATCCAAACGCTGCGCGCGAAAGAAAACTTTCCGATTACCGGCTACCGCATCCATGAAGAAATGATTAATGCGCTCGCCATCGTCAAAAAAGCGGCGGCGCTTGCCAACATGGATGTAAAGCGCCTCTATGAAGGAATCGGAAATGCGATTGTCCAGGCCGCAGACGAGATTCTTGAGGGTAAATGGCATGACCAATTCATCGTCGATCCGATCCAAGGGGGAGCCGGAACGTCCATGAACATGAATGCCAACGAAGTAATCGGCAACAGAGCGCTTGAAATCATGGGACATAAAAAAGGTGAATACATTCATCTCAGCCCGAACACACACGTCAATATGTCACAATCGACAAACGACGTGTTCCCGACGGCGATTCATATTTCTACCTTAAAACTTCTGGATAAGCTCCTTGATACAATGGCGCATATGCTGAGTGTCTTTAAAGATAAAGCGAAACAATTTGATTCTGTCATTAAAATGGGACGCACACACCTTCAGGACGCTGTGCCGATCCGTCTCGGACAGGAATTTGAAGCGTACAGCCGCGTGCTTGAGCGTGATATAAAGCGAATTAAACAATCCCGCCAGCATCTGTATGAAGTAAACATGGGGGCAACGGCTGTAGGTACGGGACTTAACGCTGATCCGCGCTACATAGAACAGGTTGTAAAGCACCTGGCTGACATCAGCGGACTGCCTCTTGTCGGCGCCGGCCATTTGGTTGATGCCACACAAAACACTGATGCTTATACGGAAGTTTCAGCCGCGTTGAAGGTATGCATGATGAATATGTCTAAAATCGCCAACGATCTGCGCTTAATGGCCTCAGGTCCGCGCGCGGGACTAGCGGAAATTTCACTGCCCGCCCGTCAGCCGGGATCATCCATTATGCCGGGGAAAGTCAACCCTGTCATGGCAGAGCTGATCAACCAAATCGCCTTCCAGGTCATCGGGAATGACAATACGATCTGCCTCGCTTCAGAAGCGGGCCAGCTGGAGCTTAACGTGATGGAGCCGGTGCTCGTATTTAACCTGCTTCAATCCATCAGTATTATGAACAACGGTTTCCGATCATTTACCGATCATTGCCTGGCGGGGATTGAAGCCAACGAAAAACGCCTGAAGCAATACGTGGAAAAAAGCGTCGGCGTTATTACAGCGGTCAACCCGCACCTTGGATATGAGGCGGCTGCGCGAATTGCCCGTGAAGCAATCATGACGGGGCAATCTGTAAGAGATCTCTGTCTCCAAAACGATGTACTGACAGAAGAAGAATTGGATATCATTTTGAATCCGTATGAAATGACAAAACCGGGGATTGCCGGAAAAGACCTTTTAGAAAAATAAATTTTGAAGCAACAACAGCCGCCTTTTCACGTTTTTCAGTGAATAGGCGGTTGCCATACAAAGGGATGAGGAAGTATAGTATAATTTGTTATATCATTTTATGAAAGCGTTTTAGCTTTTTCTTCTAGGGGGATTTTTTTGTGAAAGAGGTCAGATTGCCAAATTTATTGGAAATTATTATCTTATTATTCGGGTTTTTAGCGCTTGTTTTGTCATTCACAGTGTTTTTAGACTTGCCGATCCAGCTTGCTCTCTTTATATCCTGGTTTATCGCTATTATTCTCGGAATCAGGCTGGGACATTCATATAAAGACTTGCAGTCATCCATTGTCACCGGGATATCAAACGGTCTTGAAGCCGTTTTGATCCTAGTTTCAGTCGGTGCCCTTATCGGGACATGGATTGCCGGCGGCGTTGTGCCGACTTTAATTTATTATGGTTTAGAGTTTATTAATCCTCATGTGTTCCTGCTTGCTACATTGGTTATTTGTTCGGTTATGTCCGTTGCGACCGGGACGTCCTGGGGAACCGTGGGAACGGCGGGAATCGCCATGATTGCCATCGGAGAGGGAATGGGCATACCGCTTCCGATCGTAGCGGGGGCCGTTTTGTCCGGCGCTTACTTCGGGGACAAGCTTTCACCGCTGTCTGACAGTACGGTGCTTGCCTCCACGCTTTCTAAGGTGGATGTGCTGTCACACGTCAGAGCGATGATGTATCTGTCCATTCCGTCCTATATCATTACGGCCATTCTTTTTACCGTAACGGGATTTATATACGGCGGAAAAAATATTGATCTTGATAAAGTGGAATTTTTAAAGTCTGCATTGCAGAAAACGTTTGATATTCATATATGGATGCTTATCCCGGCGGTTGTCGTCGTCGTCCTCCTGATTTTGAAAAAGCCGTCTATGCCCGTCATCGTCATCGGTGCCTTGCTTGGCGCCATCTGGGCTTCTGTTTTTCAGGGAATGAATTTTGCAAGTGCCATCGCGACTGCTTACAATGGTTTTTCCATTAAAACGGACGTCGAATTTTTAAATGGCCTGTTAAACCGCGGAGGCATCACCGGCATGCTGGATACGTTAGTCGTTATCCTTTTCGGTCTCGGGTTTGGAGGAATTCTCGAGAAGCTCGGCGTATTAAAAGTGATTGTCTCAACTTTTGAGAAAAAACTGACCACACCGGGAAATGTAACGCTTTCGACGCTGATCGTCGCCCTTTTAGCCAACATTTTCGGCTGTGCGATGTATGTGTCATTGATACTGACGCCGAAAATTATGGAGAACAGTTATGATAAACTGAAACTTGACAGAAGAATTTTATCCCGGAATGCCGAGGTGGGCGGCACGCTTACTTCAGGGATGGTGCCATGGTCTGACAACGGCATCTATATGGCCGGCATTCTCGGCGTGTCCACGTTTTCTTATCTGCCGTTCATGTGGCTCAGTTTTGTATCTATCGGACTGGCCATATTGTACGGATACACGGGTAAATTCATTTGGTACACGAAAGAAAAATCCTTGCAATCTCAAAAACTGGGTTAGGGGGGGTATTTTATGATTACAAAGCATATGATTCGGACGTTAATGATAGAAACGCCGACTGTTCCCGGAAATCTAGGGAAAGTAGCAACAGCCATCGGAGTGATGGGCGGAGATATCGGGGAAGTTGAAACCGTTAAAGTCGGCCCGAACTACACCATGCGCAACATTACGGTGCAGGCCGAAAATGAGGAGCAGCTGCAGGAAATCATTCAAGCCATTGAAGCTCTCGGTGAAGGCATCCGGCTTCATACCGTCTCAGATGAAGTGCTCTCTGCTCATGAAGGCGGAAAAATTCAGATGAAAAGCAAAATGCCGATCCGGACACTGGCCGAGCTTGGCCGTGTTTATACGCCGGGCGTGGCCGATGTGTGCAGACTGATCGAAAGCGAGCCTGAAAAAGCATCCATCTATACGACCATCAGCAATTCTGTCGCCATTGTCACCGACGGAACGGCGATTCTCGGTCTCGGCAACATCGGCTCTGTCGCCGGAATGCCCGTAATGGAAGGGAAGGCAGCGCTTTTTGACCAGCTGGCGGGCATCAGCGGAATTCCGATTTTGCTCGACACTTCTGATCCGGAAGAAATCATCCGCACGGTAAAACATATTTCTCCGGGATTCAGCGGAATTCTGCTTGAAGATATCGGTTCGCCTCACTGCTTTGACATTGAAGACCGCCTGAAGGAAGAATTGGACATTCCGGTTATGCACGACGACCAGCACGGCACGGCGGTCGTCACTCTCGCCGCCGCCATTTCCGCTTGTAAAAGCGCAGGTCTTGATTTAAAAGAAGCGAAAGTCGGACAGATCGGTCTCGGCGCGGCGGGCGTCGCCATCTGCCGTATGTTTATGGCATACGGAGTCAAAGCGGTCTGCGGAACGGACAAGTCAGAAGAAGCAATGAACCGCCTCGCTCAATACGGAGGTCAGCCGCTTGAAAGCATTAAAGATTTAATGGACACGTGTGACATTGTGATCAGCACGACAGGAGTTCCGGGGCTCATTAAAAAAGAGGATGTCAGAAAAGGACAAGTCATTCTGGCCTTATCTAATCCGAAGCCGGAGATTGAACCGGAAGAGGCGCTGCAGGCCGGAGCCGCTTATGCAGCCGACGGCCGTTCAGTCAATAATGTTCTCGGCTTCCCTGGTATTTTCCGCGGTGCGCTGAACGCCAAAAGCAAGAAAATTGACCATGAAATGCTTGTGGCGGCCGCTGAAGCTATCGCTTCTTGTACGAAACACGGTGATCTCGTGCCTCAGCCTTTGGACGCGGACGTGCATCACGCCGTATCGGCAGCTGTAGAGCGGGCCGCGGCGGGAAAATAAATAACGCTCACAGCACCGGATATGTATCCGGTGCTTTTTTTATCATGAATAGGAAGCGGAATTCTTTGGCAGGCTAACAAATAGCAAAAGACGGAATAAAGAGGTGTCAATGTGGATTATTTTCCGCTGATCCATACAAATATTTGGGATGCTGTGATCGGCGTGCCGGTCGTCTTATGCGTGACGCAGCTGATCAAAGTGTTCTGCAGGGTTCCCGGCATATTCGTTCCCACGATTGCCCTTGTTGTCGGAAATATTGTGTCTATCGTTTTCGGTCACCACGAACACGTGTATGAGGGGAGTTTTATGGGATTCTTTTACGGATACGCCGCAATGGGGAGTTTTTCATCTGCCAAAACATCTTTGCGCGCCTACCGGAAGAAACATGAGCCGTATTCATGAACACACCTGGATTTTTTTGTTATGATAGAGAAAAGGCAAAAAGGAGCGATCTGCACATGGCGAAAAGCAAAGCGAAAAAAATGCGGGAGCATCTCAGAAGAAACGGGATGCGTGATGCAGTCTTATCAAGAGGGGCGGCGCCGTCCTTCAGCACGCATGAAAGAGTGACAAAAACCAAAAAAGACAGGCTGGAGAGAATAAAGCATAAAAAAAGGAATCCCCATGATCACCGGAGTGATGGCGGGGATTCTTTTTTTTTGCCGGAATCTCGGAGCCTTTCTATGATTTCTCTGTCATGTTTTCTCTTTTCTTTCATACAATCTACTAAATCAAGTCAATAGATTAGCGGGAGGAAAGCGGTATGAGGAAACAATCGTACAAAGAACTGTTTTTTCGCCATATGAAGGATCATCTGTCACTTTATATATTTGTGTTTGTCTTGTTTTTAATGGGTGTCATTTTCGGCGCGATCATTGTCAACAGCATGACAATCACGCAGAAAGAAGATTTGTATTATTATTTAAGCAAATTCTTCGGACAGCTGTCTGACGGAAAACATGCCGGCGCCTCAGACATGTTTTGGCAGGCCGTCTTTCATGATGTAAAATATTTGGGGCTGATGTGGATTCTGGGTATTTCCGTAATCGGTCTCCCGGTGATTTTTATCATGGTGTTTTTGAAAGGAATCGTCGTCGGTTTTACCGTCGGATTTTTAGTGAATCAAATGGGGATGAACGGATTTTTCCTGTCTTTCATCTCGGTGCTGCCGCAAAACATCGTTCTCATTCCGGCATACCTTATCATGGGGACATGCTCTATCGCTTTTTCGCTGAAACTGATCCGGCAGCTGTTTGTCAAACGCAGCCTCCATGACACGCCGATCCAATGGTTCGGACGCTACGCCTTCGTGCTGATTCTCATCATTTTCTTCTCGGTCATCGCTTCACTGCTGGAAGCGTATGTGTCTCCGCTGTTTATGGAAAAGCTTTCATCACGGATCTTTTAGAATGATTATCACAAAATAATACTTTTATTTATCAGTTTATAATAATTATAGTTGGAACTCTGCGCGTATTTTGTTATAATGAGTCATGGAATGCGGCGTAGGAGGGAAAGACATGGAAAACCGTATTGATCGAATTAAAAAGCAGCTGCACTCATCAAGCTACAAGCTTACGCCACAGCGTGAAGCAACGGTAAGGGTGCTGCTTGAAAATGAAGAAGACCATTTAAGCGCAGAAGATGTATACCTCCTCGTAAAAGAGAAATCTCCTGAAATTGGTCTCGCTACAGTATACCGTACATTAGAATTATTAACAGAATTAAAAGTCGTTGATAAAATTAACTTCGGGGACGGCGTATCCCGCTACGACCTTCGCAAAGAGGGCGCGGCCCACTTCCATCATCATCTGGTGTGCATGGAGTGCGGAGCCGTCGATGAAATTGAAGAAGATCTGCTTGAAGACGTTGAAGAAGTGATTGAACGTGATTGGAAATTTAAAATTAAAGATCATAGATTGACTTTTCACGGAATCTGCCACCGCTGCGGCGGGAATGAAACAGAATAAAAGCCTATGAACCTTTTCTGCCAGGAAAGGGTTTTTTGCTGTTTTTATGTATAAAAGCCTATGAAATTGGCATAAGGTGTACTAACAGCCGCCAAAGAAAGGATCGATCGAAAGATGGGCAGATTCCTAAAAACAGCCGCGGATACGATCAAAGTGTTTATTCTGTTCACAGGTTTTACCGCGCTGTTCTATTATGCTATGATATGGGTGAATTCAGAGTATGAAAACTATCATCGGTACGATAAACCGGAAGGCTCCGCCGTCAAAGTGGCCAAAACGGAACATGAGGAGAAGGACGGCTGGTTCGGCCGGTTGATCTTTTTTTACCAAAACGGGGAGTAGATCAAGAGTGAAGGATCAAATTAAGGATTTCATCCATTATGTGAGGGTTGAAAGAGGGCTGTCCCAAAATACGATGATGTCCTATGAGCGTGATCTGAAAAGTTATTCTCTCTTCTTAACTGAAACCCTTCAGATCACTTCTTGGAATGATGTGACCCGTCTTCATATTATTCAATATTTAAAGCATTTGAAGGACTCGGGGAAATCAGGGAAGACGTCTGCCAGGCATTTGGCGTCAATCCGGTCTTTTCATCAATTTCTGTTAAGGGAGAAAGCCGCGGATAAAGATCCTTCGGTACATATTGAAACACAAAAAACAGAGCGGGCACTCCCAAAAGTGCTTGCGCTGAACGAAGTAGAGCGGTTATTGGACACGCCTAAGCTTGACAGCCCGTTCGGTCTCAGGGATAAAGCCATGCTCGAATTGCTGTATGCAACCGGCATCAGGGTCAGCGAGATGATTGAGCTGAAATTATCCGACGTTCATTTGACGATGGGATTTGTCCGCTGCTTCGGAAAAGGCCGGAAAGAGCGGATTGTGCCGATCGGTGAAGCCGCCTCCCATGCGATCGAAGCATACATCGAAAAAGCCAGAGGGAAATTATTAAAGAAAAATGTGACCGAAGCGCTTTTTCTGAATCATCACGGCAGGCAGATCAGCCGTCAGGGATTTTGGAAAAACCTGAAGAAAATCGCCCTTGAGGCAGGCATTAAAAAAGAACTGACACCGCACACGCTCCGGCACTCTTTTGCAACGCACCTGCTTGAAAACGGGGCGGACCTGCGCGCCGTGCAGGAGATGCTCGGACATGCTGATATTTCTACGACGCAAATTTACACGCATGTGACGAAAACAAGGCTGAAGGACGTGTACAAGCAGTATCATCCGCGCGCCTAGGAGCCGCTGGCAAAGGTGCCGCGGCTTTTTTCTGTCGGATTGGCGGAATACAGAGAAGGTTCTTATTATTTGAATAGGCATTGTCAACAAGAATGTAAACGGTTTATACTTGAGTTGTCTGACCTCTGTAAGCTAAAATGGACAGATGGAAGAAAAGGAGGCTTTTATGATGTCTGAATACAAATATAAACGTGTGTTTTTGATCGTAATGGATTCGGTCGGAATCGGTGAAGCGCCGGACGCCGCCGATTTTAATGATATAGGCGCAAATACGCTCGGACATATCGCAGAGCACATGAACGGTTTACATATGCCCCATATGGCACAGCTCGGTCTCGGACTGATCGGGGATATTAAGGGTGTGGAAAAAACGGAGCAGCCTCTGGCGTACTACGGTAAAATGCAGGAGGCGTCAAACGGAAAAGATACGATGACGGGGCACTGGGAGATTATGGGCCTCTACATTGAAAAACCGTTTAAAGTGTTCCCGGAAGGATTTCCGGATGAGCTTCTTCAGGAGCTTGAAAAGCGTTCCGGACGCAAAATCATCGGGAATAAGCCGGCTTCAGGGACGGCGATTCTGGACGAGCTCGGAAAAGAACACATGGAAACGGGTGCGCTGATCGTTTATACATCAGCAGATTCCGTTTTGCAGATTGCGGCTCATGAAGATGTCGTTCCGCTTGACGAGCTGTACAGCATCTGTGAAACAGCCAGAGAACTGACGCTTGATCCGAAGTACATGGTCGGCCGGATTATCGCAAGACCGTTCATCGGAGAACCGAGCAGCTTCAAACGCACGCCGAACCGCCATGATTATGCGCTCAAACCGTTCGGCCGCACGGTAATGAACGGAATGAAAGACAGCGGATTAGACGTCATTTCCATCGGAAAAATTTCTGATATTTACGACGGAGAAGGCATCACATCATCCCGCCGCACGGTATCTAACATGGATGGCATGGACAAAGTGATTGAAACGCTCGATGAAGATTTTACGGGCCTGAGCTTTGCCAACCTCGTTGATTTTGATGCGCTGTACGGACACCGCCGTGATCCGGAAGGGTACGGAAAAGCGCTTGAGGAATTCGACGCAAGGCTTCCGGAAGTGTTTGAAAAAATGAAAGAGGACGATCTGCTCATCATCACGGCGGATCACGGCAATGATCCTGTCCATCACGGGACGGACCACACGCGGGAGTATGTGCCGCTTCTTGTCTACAGCAAAAAGCATAAACACACTGAACAGCTGCCGCTTGCGGATACATTTGCCGATATCGGCGCAACCATTGCGGATAATTTCAAAACGGAAAAGCCGGAATACGGAAAAAGCTTTTTATCAAGATTACAGTAGGGGGACTTTTTTTGAAACAAAAGATCGAACGTGCTGCTGCATTTATTAAAGAACACGTAAAAGAAACACCGAAGATCGGTCTGATTTTAGGTTCAGGGCTCGGCGTATTGGCCGATGAAATTGAAGGAGCCGTCAAGCTTACATATGAAACGATCCCTGATTTTCCGGTCTCAACGGTAGAAGGCCATGCCGGCCAGCTTGTGATGGGAACGCTTGAAGGTGTGCAGGTCATCGCGATGCAGGGCCGCTTTCATTATTATGAAGGCTACTCAATGGATCAGGTAACGTTTCCGGTCCGCGTGATGAAGGCGCTCGGCGTTGAATCTCTCATCGTGACGAACGCAGCGGGCGGTATCAACACTGACTTCCGCGCCGGTGATCTGATGATTATTACCGACCATATCAACTTTACGGGCACCAACCCGTTAATCGGTCCGAACGAAGCGGAATTCGGAGCCAGATTCCCGGACATGTCAGAAGCCTATGACAAAGAGCTGTCAGGCTTGGCTGAAAAAACGGCGGCTGAGCTTGGCATCCCTGTTCAAAAAGGTGTGTACACGGCTGTTACGGGTCCATCTTACGAAACGCCGGCTGAAGTCCGGTTTTTAAGAACGATGGGGTCTGACGCTGTCGGAATGTCGACCGTGCCGGAAGTCATCGTCGCCAACCACGCGGGAATGCGTGTGCTCGGCATCTCGTGCATTTCCAACGCGGCAGCCGGCATTCTTGACCAGCCGTTATCCCATGATGAAGTAATGGAAATGACGGAAAAAGTAAAAGGCGGCTTTTTAAAGCTTGTAAAAGCCGTAGTCGCACGATCTCAAAACTAAATCAGCATAGATCAGCTGTTTCTTCGGAAGCAGCTGTTTTTTTATGTCCTCAAAACGAAACATTTTCCAGATGAGGCGTATAAAACCACCGGGCTTGGAAAAAATAAAAAGGATTATGAAATGGAGGGCTTTGGAGATGAAACGTCTTATATCCACTTTGTTGATTGGCATTTTAATAACCGCATCAGCACCGTCCGCTTTTGCAAAGCCGGACGGAAAACATACATCGGAGCTCGCTCATGAAGCCAAAAGCGCCGTGCTGATTGAACGCGATACGGGAAACATTCTTTACAACAAGAACAGCCGGGAGCGTCTGGCGCCGGCGAGCATGACAAAAATCATGACCATGCTTTTAATCATGGAAGCGCTTGACAAAGGTAACATTAAGATGAGCGATAAAGTCAGGACGAGTGAGCATGCCGCGTCCATGGGCGGATCGCAGATTTTCCTCGAACCCGGTGAGGAAATGACGGTAAAAGAAATGCTCAAAGGAATTGCGATAGCTTCCGGAAATGACGCATCCGTCGCGATGGCAGAGTATATCGCCGGTTCGGAAGAGGATTTCGTCAATCAGATGAACAAAAAAGCAAAAGAATTGGGATTGAAAGATACCTCCTTCAAAAACCCGACGGGATTGCCTGAAAAAGGCCACTACAGCTCTGCTTATGACATGGCGAAAATGGCGAAGGAATTATTGAAGTATGATAAAATCACTCAATTTACGGGAACGTATGAAGATTATTTAAGAGAAAACACAGACAAAAAGTTCTGGCTCGTCAATACAAACCGGCTGATCAAATTTTATCCGGGTGTTGACGGTGTGAAAACGGGTTTTACAGGTGAAGCAAAGTATTGTTTAACCGCCACCGCTAAAAAAGGAAATATGAGGGTCATCGCAGTCGTTTTCGGAGCCAGCACTCCGAAAGAAAGAAATGCCCAAGTGACAAAAATGCTTGATTATGCCTTCAGCCAGTTCAAAACACACCCGCTGTATAAACGGAATCAAATCATCGGAACGGTAAAAGTGAAAAAAGGAAAACAGAAACTGATCAAGCTGACCACATCTGAACCGATTTCCCTCCTGGCCAAAAAGGGAGAGAACATGGACAAAGTAAAAAAAGAAGTGAAAATCAACAGCAATATAACGGCCCCGGTTAAAAAAGGGGAGGTGCTCGGCAGCCTCGTGCTGAAAAAAGACGGAAAAGTGCTCGTTGAAAGCCCGGTCACGGCAAAAGACGACATGGAAAAAGCGGGTTTTCTCACTTTTCTGAAGCGGACGATGGGAGATTGGACAAAATTTAAATAATCGTGGCGAACGGGCACTAGTTTTGTCATGGTGAAGGAATTGCATTCCCGAAAATCGAAACACTCATTATCCGATCATATCAAGGAGGAATGAGCATGAGCCTTGGAATTGACTTGCATGTCAAAGAATCCGTGCTTTGTATTCGATTAACTGGTGAACTCGACCACCATACGGCAGAATCATTAAAACAAAAGGTTGCTGAATCGCTGGAGGCTGACGGCATCCGTCACATCGTGCTGAACCTTGAAGATCTTTCCTTCATGGACAGCTCCGGCCTCGGCGTGATTTTAGGGCGTTATAAACAAATTAAACAGCTCGGCGGAGAAATGGTCGTGTGCGCGATTTCGCCTGCGGTGAGACGTCTGTTTGACATGTCGGGCCTGTTTAAAATCATCAGGTTCGAACAATCAGAACAAAAAGCGCTTTTAACGCTGGGGGTGGCATCATGAAAAACGAGATGCATCTTGAATTTTCAGCCCTCAGTCAGAATGAATCGTTTGCGCGTGTAACGGTTGCTTCTTTTATCGCGCAGCTCGACCCGACGATGGACGAGCTGACGGAAATCAAAACCGTCGTATCAGAAGCGGTAACAAACGCAATCATCCACGGCTATGAAGAAAACTGCGACGGAAAGGTGTACATCTCCGTTACCCTGGAGGATCATGTCGTCTATCTGACCATACGTGACGAAGGCCTCGGGATCACGGATCTTGAGGAAGCGCGCCAGCCGCTCTTTACGACAAAACCCGAGCTTGAGCGCTCCGGAATGGGCTTTACCATTATGGAAAACTTCATGGATGATGTCTCGATTGATTCCTCGCCGGAGATGGGGACGACGATACGCTTAACAAAACACCTATCAAAAAGCAAAGCGCTTTGTAATTAAGGAGATTTGTTATGGATGTGGAGGTTAAGAAAAACAGCAAAAACGCGCAGCTCAAGGACCATGAAGTCAAAGAATTGATCAAAAAGAGCCAAGAGGGCGACCAGCAGGCAAGAGACCTCCTCATAGAAAAAAACATGCGTCTTGTATGGTCCGTCGTGCAAAGGTTCTTAAACAGAGGCTATGAGCCGGACGATCTGTTTCAGATCGGCTGTATCGGGTTGTTAAAATCCGTTGATAAATTCGATTTGTCCTATGATGTACGTTTTTCAACTTATGCCGTGCCGATGATTATCGGAGAAATCCAGCGCTTCATCCGGGATGACGGAACCGTCAAAGTATCAAGATCTTTAAAAGAGCTTGGCAATAAAATCCGCCGGGCGAAAGATGAACTGTCAAAAACATACGGAAGAGTGCCGACAGTCCAGGAAATCGCTGACCACCTGGAAATTGACGCGGAGGACGTGGTGCTTGCGCAGGAAGCGGTGCGGGCGCCTTCGTCCATTCATGAAACGGTGTATGAAAATGACGGAGACCCGATCACCCTGCTCGATCAGATCGCCGATCATTCAGAAGAGAAGTGGTTTGACAAAATCGCTCTCAAGGAAGCAATCAGTGATTTGGAAGAACGGGAAAAGCTCATTGTCTATCTGAGGTATTACAAGGATCAGACGCAGTCGGAAGTAGCCGAACGGCTCGGGATTTCACAAGTTCAGGTATCGAGGCTGGAGAAAAAAATATTAAAGCAGATTAAAGTGCAGATGGATCATACTGAAAGCTGACCTTTTACAGGCCGGCTTTTTTTATTTGTGCCCAAATGGTAATTTATGGTCTTTTGCTGCTGATGAATGAGAACAAAAGTGAACCACATACTACATATATAACCACCCGAAAGATGGTGATGCAAGATGGAAAGACGAATATTTCTCAGACTTCGCCACCGCGTGAAGGCTCATACCGGAGATATCATCACAGTCGGTGACGCCGCCCAGATCGCAGGACAGCAAAAGCTGAAAAAAAAACTGTCGGCACTGCCGCTGTATCAGATCACGAAAAAAGACAAAAATATCGTCGTGCTGGACATCATAAAAGTGCTGAAGGCCATTCATACCGCTTTTCCCGCTCTTGATGTGCAGACCGTCGGCGGCGCTGAAACGATAGTGGAAATCCATTACCAGAAAAAGCAGCTGTCAGCCGTTTTGTTTGTCGGTGTCTGGCTGCTGCTTTTTATCGGTTCATGTCTCGCCATTATGAATTTTCATGAAGATGTCAGCATGAGAGAAGTTCATATCGCCTTATATGAAATCATAACAGGCAGGCGCAATGAGTATCCGTACCTGCTTCAGATTCCGTACAGCATCGGCCTCGGTCTCGGGATGATCGTCTTTTTTAATCACATCTTTAAAAAACGCCTGAATGAAGAGCCAAGCCCGCTGGAGGTCGAGATGTTTAATTATCAGCTTGATCTCGATCATTATGTCGCAATACACGAAAACGAAGAGACGATGAAAGATCTGCATGATCGTTAGCATTCTTTTCGTTATGTTTGTCGGGCTTGGCGGCGGGCTGACCGTGGGAGCGGGCTTTGTGGCTTTTTTAACCGTTATGGGAATCATCCCCCGCCTTATGCAGCTGACAAAAACCATGCGCTTTGTACAGGCCTACGAAGGGGCTGTTATTTCCGGGGCGGTGTTCGGCGGCTGGGAAACCTTAAATATGAATCATTTTTTTTTATCTGAATGGCTTGCCGTTCCGGTCGGGCTTTTGGCCGGCATGTTTGTCGGCATGCTGGCCGCGGCGCTTACAGAAGTGCTGAACGTGCTTCCCATTCTTGCCAAACGGATCGGTTTCGGGAGCAAAATCATCATTTTGCTGATGGCCATCGTGTTCGGCAAAATAGCCGGCTCATTATTTCATTGGCTGTATTTTATCCATCATTCATAAGGAGGAACAGACGTGACAAACTTAAAAGAAAATTACAAAACAAAAGTGAAAGACTATCAGCCGAAACCGCCATACGTCTGGAATTGTGTCAAAGCCTTTCTGATCGGCGGTTTGATTTGTCTGATCGGGCAGGCTCTTCAAGACTTTTACATCCATTTTTTTAATTTTAATGAGAAAACAGCGGGAAACCCGACGTCCGCCACTCTTATTTTAATTTCCGCCCTCTTGACCGGATTCGGCATTTATGACAGGCTCGGTCAGTTTGCCGGAGCGGGTTCAGCCGTGCCGGTGACGGGGTTTGCAAACAGTATGACAAGCGCGGCTCTGGAACACAGAAGTGAAGGGCTTGTGCTCGGTGTAGCGACAAACATGTTTAAACTGGCGGGAAACGTCATTGTATTCGGCGTCGTGGCAGCCTATATCGTAGGCCTGATACGGTTTGCTTGTGAAAAACTGTTTTCATAGGAGGAGAAAAAATGAAATTGACCGGAAAGCAAACCTGGGTGTTTGAAAACCCGTTATTTATAAATGCGGCGGGAACGGCAGCCGGACCGAAAGAAAAAGACGGCCCGCTCGGCTCGCTGTTTGATAAAACATACGATGAAATGCATTGCAATCAGAAAAACTGGGAAATGGCGGAACGTCAATTAATGGAAGATGCCATCAACTCCGCTTTGCAAAAACAGAATTTGAAAAAGAGCGACATCGATTTGCTACTCGCTGGCGATCTTTTAAATCAAAATGTGACGGCCAATTACGTCGCAAGACATCTGAAAATTCCGTTCCTCTGCCTGTTCGGCGCCTGCTCGACGTCAATGGAAACGGTCGCCGTCGCATCCGCGCTTATTGACGGCGGTTTTGCGAACCGGGCGATTGCAGCGACGAGCAGCCATAATGCGACGGCTGAAAGACAATTCCGTAATCCGACGGAGTATGGCGGGCAAAAGCCGGATACTGCCACTTCGACGGTCACGGGGGGCGGGGCGGTCATCATCAGCCAAAACCCTTCTGATATCCGGATTACAAGCGCGACAGTGGGAAAAGTAAGCGACCTCGGAATTACAGACCCGTTTGATATGGGCTCAGCCATGGCGCCCGCTGCCGCCGATACAATCAAACAGCACCTGAAGGATTTGAACCGCACGGCGGATGATTACGATCTGATTTTAACGGGAGACCTTTCAGGCGTAGGCTCGCCGATCTTAAAAGATTTGCTTAAGGAAGAAGGCTATCCCGCGGGAACGAAACACGATGACTGCGGTCTTCTCATCTATACGCCGGACCAGCAGGTGTTTGCGGGCGGAAGTGGCTGCGCCTGCTCCGCGCTTGTTACGTACACACATATTTTTAATCAATTAAAAGCAGGGGCTCTGAACAGGGTACTCGTTGTCGCGACAGGTGCGCTTTTAAGTCCGACAATGATCCAGCAGAAGGAAACCATTCCGACCATCGCGCACGGTGTGGTATTTGAGCGGGCGGGAGGTGCATCATAAATGGAATATCTGTTGGCTTTTGTTTGCGGGGGAATCATATGCATTATCGGTCAGCTGCTGCTTGACATTTTTAAACTGACACCCGCCCATGTGATGACAACTTTTGTCGTCATCGGCGCCTTGTTGGATGGGTTCGGAATATATGACAAATTTATCGAATTCGCAGGTGCGGGCGCGACGGTTCCCATCGTCAGCTTCGGTCACAGCTTATTGCACGGCGCCATGCATCAGGCTCACGAGCATGGATTTATCGGGATCGCCATGGGGATTTTTGAACTGACCTCCGCCGGTATATCTTCAGCGATTTTATTCGCATTTCTTGTTGCCGTTATTTTTAAACCGAAAGGATAATGTCTGATGACGAAACGGAAGGTCATCCTTGTGACAGACGGAGACGTATACGCCGCTAAAACGATTGAATATGCCGCGGAAAAAGCAGGCGGACGATGTATTTCCCAATCAAAAGGCAATCCGTCAACCAGAACCGGTCCGGAACTCGTTCAGCTGATTAAAGCCGCGCCGCATGACCCGGTGTTTGTCATGTTTGACGATTCCGGCCTGCAAGGGGAAGGGCCGGGCGAAACGGCGCTGAAATATGTCGCCTCACATCAAGACATTGAAGTGCTTGGGGTGATTGCCGTCGCTTCTAAAACCCATCAGGCTGAATGGACAAAAGTCGATGTCTCCATTGACCGTGATGGAGAAGTGACGGAGTTTGGCGTCGATAAAACCGGAATGAGAGAAATGGACGAGCACAGAATGAACGGAGATACGGTGTATTGTCTTGACAAACTGGACGTTCCCCTCGTTGTGGGCATCGGCGATATAGGAAAAATGGGAAGAAAAGATGACATATCCAAGGGCTCGCCAATCACGATGAAGGCTGTCGAATTCATTTTAGAAAGGAGCGAATATCATGCCGGAAAAACCGGAAAACATGATAAAAGTATACCGGGATCCTAGAAAAAATGAACAATTTTTTAAAGACCGCGTCGGTATGGGGACGAGCTACGATATCGGAGTCCGCAAAATTCAAGTATTAGACAGGGAAGTCCAGATTTACTTTGTCAATGGGTTAACCGATACATTGTTTATCATTCATTTAATAGAACAGCTCGTCGATGTCAATAATTATGACGAGAACGCGGATGAAGCGCTTGATGTTGTTGAAAACAGGCTTGTGAACCAGCAGGTCCAAAAAGTCAAAACGCTCGACGAAGCGACGGATCAAGTGCTTTCCGGACTTGTGGCCGTTATCGTAGAAGACGCCGGTTTCGCCTTCGTCGTTGATGTCAGAAATTACCCCGGACGCACACCCGAAGAACCGGATACAGAGAAGGTCGTTCGCGGGGCAAGAGACGGATTTATCGAAAGTATCGTCATTAATACAGCGTTAATCAGAAGAAGGATCAGAGACGAAAGGCTCCGCGTCAAAATTACGAAAGTCGGCGAGCGTTCTAAAACGGATCTTGCCATTGTGTATATAGAGGACATCGCGGATCCGGACCTTGTCAGCATCGTCGAAAACGAAGTGAATGCGATTGACATTGACGGACTGACGATGGCGGATAAAACGGTGGAAGAATTTATCGTCAAACAAGGCTACAACCCGTTTCCGATGGTCAGATACACGGAGCGTCCTGATGTGGCCGCCAATCATATATTAGAAGGGCACGTCATTATCGTCGTTGATACGTCACCGAGCGTAATCATAACGCCCACAACGATTTTTCACCACGTTCAGCATGCGGAAGAATACAGACAGGCGCCTTCTGTCGGAACATTTTTAAGATGGATCAGGTTTTTCGGTATTATCGCTTCAACTGTTCTGCTTCCGATCTGGTTCCTCTTTGTTCTCGACCCGTCACTTTTGCCTGAAAGATTGGATTTTATCGGCTTAAATAAAAATACGCACATTCCGATCATTCTGCAGATCTTTCTGGCTGATTTGGGGATTGAGTTTCTCAGGATGGCCGCGATCCATACGCCGACCGCCTTATCGACTGCCATGGGCCTGATAGCGGCAGTGCTGATCGGACAAATTGCCATAGCGGTGGGGCTGTTTTCCGCCGAAGTCATTCTGTACGTATCGATCGCCGCAATCGGATCATTTACCACGCCGAGCTATGAACTCAGCCTCGCTAATAAAATGATACGTCTCATCTTAATGGTGCTCGTGGCCATTTTTAAAGTAAAAGGTTTTGTTATCGGCTTTACATTGCTGCTGATTTTAATGGCGGGTATCCGCTCGTTTCATACACCGTATTTATGGCCGTTTTTACCGTTTAACGGAAAGGCGCTGTGGCAGGTGCTCGTCAGGACGACAGTGCCGGGAGCGAAAGTCAGACCGAGCATTGTTCACCCGAAAGACCGTCAAAGACAGCCAAGCGGTTCATAATCGCATTGAAACCGACAGAAGATTATGATATTGTATGTCTTAACTTATGCGGGACTTGTATAAGGACAGCTCAAAAAAGCTGTCCTTTTCACCCATATGCGGATCAGAAAGAGGGAATGAGCATTGTTCTTACATGGCACAAGCAGACAAAACAAACTAGGTCATCTGGAAATCGGAGGTGTGGATGCCCTGTATTTAGCGGAGCATTACGGCACGCCTCTTTATGTTTATGACGTGGCTTTAATACGTGAGCGCGCTAAAAGCTTTAAACAGGCATTCATTGACGCGGATTTAAAAGCGCAGGTCGCATACGCGAGCAAGGCGTTTTCCTCCGTTGCAATGATACAGCTTGCTGAGCAGGAGGGGCTCTCACTGGACGTTGTATCCGGCGGAGAGCTGTTTACGGCGGTTTCGGCTGGTTTTCCGGCTGAACGGATTCATTTTCACGGCAATAACAAAAGCAGAGAAGAATTGAAAATGGCACTCGATCATCAAATCGGCTGCATCGTCGTTGATAATTTTTATGAAATATCCTTACTCGCGGAACTGTGCAGCAAATCAGGGCGCACCATGGATGTGCTTCTGCGGATCACCCCGGGGGTAGAGGCGCACACGCATGATTATATTACGACCGGACAGGAAGATTCCAAATTCGGCTTTGATCTGCATAACGGGCAAATAGAAAAGGCGATAGAGCAAGTGCTGCAGTCAGACCATATCCATCTTCTCGGTGTTCACTGCCACATCGGATCACAAATTTTTGATACGGCGGGCTTTGTGCTGGCCGCAGAAAAAATCTTCGCTAAACTGAGTGAATGGAGAGAATCTTTCGGTTTCGTCTCTGAAGTGCTGAATTTAGGGGGCGGCTTCGGCATCCGTTACACGGAAGAGGATGAACCTCTTCATCCTGCCGTCTACGTAGAAAAAATAATCGAAGCTGTAAAAGAAAACGCAGCGCTGCATGCTTTTGACATTCCGGAAATTTGGATTGAACCGGGGCGCTCGCTCGTCGGCGACGCCGGAACGACGCTTTATACCATCGGCTCGCAAAAAGAAGTTCCCGGCACCCGTAAATATGCAGCGGTTGACGGAGGCATGAGCGACAATATCCGTCCTGCGCTTTATCAGGCCAAATATGAAGCCGTTTCGGCAAACAGAATCGGAGAACACCACGACACGACGGTGTCCATTGCGGGTAAGTGCTGTGAAAGCGGGGATATGCTCATCTGGGATATAGATCTTCCGGAAGTGAAAGAAGGCGATCTTCTCGCCGTCTTCTGCACGGGGGCATACGGATACAGCATGGCTAACAACTACAACCGTATTCCGCGGCCTGCCGTCGTATTTGTGGAAGACGGCGAAGCGCATCTTGTCATTAAAAGGGAAACCTATGAAGACATCGTAAAGCTGGATCTGCCGTTTAAGACGGGGGTCAAACAATAAATAAAAAAAGAGACCGGGACAATGGAGTCCGGTCTCTTTTTTGTCTCAGCTGTTTGAAGAAGTTGATCCGCTGTCTCCTGTAAATACAGACACGATCGCATTCCAAATTGAAGCGAAGAAATCAATGACTTTTTGGATAAAGCTTTTGCCTTCATCGGATTGAATGAATTTTGTGATTTTGTCTTTTGCCTTATCGAGCTGATTGCCGACTTGGCCCCAATCAATCTTGGCATTTTTCATTTTATTAAACAATGAAACTAACTGGTCTTTTTGAGCGTCAGTCAGTGTAATGTTAAGGTTTGATGCCGCATCATCGACTTTTTTTTCGATTCCTTCTTTTGTATCGGGCACACCGTTTTTCGCAAAATCGTCTTTAATGTTTGCGATAAGCGCGGAGGCGTTTTTATCTCCGATTTTTTCCCCGAGATTTGAAGTTGTAACAAGCTCTTGGTTGGCGACCTGTTTTACGTCTTCTGAAATCGCTTTGTCTGATGACACTTCATACGCCTTAATGATTCCTGTCAATGCGGCGGTTCCTGATACCTCAAACGGCGCCGTCACGTATACTTTTGCATCTTTCACGCCTGCTGTCATCAGGGCGTTTAAGTACATCTCATCCGTAATGGAATCAATATTATGGGTTTGGACGTCAAGTCCGGACCCTTTCTTTTCCACCGTGATGGATGATGAAGAAATGGCTCTTGTGCCGATTTGGGCATTCGATATATATTTTCCCAGATATTCATGTTCTTCTTTATTCGTGACTGTCACCTTTGTCGCGTTATCAGGGACATTTAATTCGTCAAGCACTTTCTGACGGTCTGCGTTTGACAGATCTGCCCCCAGTGTGACGATAACATCTCCGACTGCGGCATCGGCCAGGCTGATTTTCGGTATTGTGCACAATACTGCGGCCGCCGCCAGCAATCCAATCCACATTTTTTTCAAAGCGGTTAACCTCCTTCTTTTCACAAATGCCGTTTTGAAGCGGTTTGTGAGGGACTGCGTGAAGCAGTTCCGTTACATAGACGGCTGTGAAGCTGTTCTGGTTTCATTTTCTTTCTTTGGAAGCGGGGAGATTCGTTTTCCGGCTGAAGGTGTGGTATAATAGCCGCGAAAAGAAGAGCAGACGCATCTTCCTTCAAAAGAATATCAAAAAGAAAGCCGGCTTACAATTGAAATTCATATTGAAGAAGGCTTTGACAAAAAACATATGGAAGTAGGAATGAGAATGAAAACTGGTTACATCGAAATGGAGAACGGCAGCAGAATCGAATTTGAACTTTATCCGAATGAAGCGCCTAATACAGTCGCTAACTTTGAAAACCTGGCGAATACAGGCTTCTACGACGGCGTTATTTTCCACCGCGTGATTCCGGGCTTTGTCAGCCAAGGCGGAGATCCGACTGGGACAGGCATGGGCGGAAGCGGAAAAACGATCAAATGTGAAACAGAAGGCAATCCGCATAAGCACGAAGCCGGTTCTTTATCAATGGCGCATGCCGGTAAAGACACGGGTTCAAGCCAATTCTTCATCGTACATGAGCCGCAGCCGCATTTAAACGGCGTTCATACTGTATTCGGAAAAGTGACAAGCGGTTTAGAGCACGCGAAAAACATGTCTAACGGAGACAAAATGAAAGAAGTCCGTGTAGAAGGTTAATGACGGAAAAACCCGCCTTTTGGAGGCGGGTTTTTTTATGTATATGAAAATTCTCATGTGTAAATCATGAAAAAATACATATATGAACTTCGGCAGTCACTCTGGTATAGTGTAAAAGACCGATTACAAGAATGAAAAGAGGTAAAAACGTTGGTTCAATTGGCAACCGTTTTATTTGTCATTATCATTATCGCACTTATTTTTTGGTTCAGGCTGAAAAAAGGAAACAGGCCGATTAAAGGCGGCGGCTTCGGCATCATTCTCCCGCTTTTGATTATCGCCGTCATTTTTTCATTGAGCATCAGCCAGCTCATGAATATCCCCGGAAAGCCGTTTCATCTTCCCGCTGTTTGGGAGCTCGCCATCGCCGGGCTGTTAGGCGCAGTATTTGGCTTCATCATGCTGTCGCAAACCGCATATGAAATCCGGGAAGACGGCTTTGTGTACTCTAAGCGGAATAAAAACTTTAAATATGTCATTATCGCGATTATTGCGATCCGTATCGTGCTCAGTCAATATTTCAAAAACATTGACGCCACGGAATTTGCCGTTTTAACAATGGAGCTTGCTTTTGTGTATTTGTGCATTTGGCGGATCGGAAGCTTCGTAAAATACCGTAAAATCAGCAGATCCGGCTTATAAAATGAAAAAAATGGATGAGGTGCGGGGCTTATTTGCCCTCTGTGCAGGGATTCATGGTAAAATAAAAACGACCATGGCTAATGGGAGGAAATCACTTGAAATCAGAAAAAGAAAAAACTTCTAAAAAAAGCGCCGTACTTGATTGGGCGAAAGCCATTATCATCGCTGTCGTTCTCGCATTGCTCATCCGCAACTTTTTATTTGCTCCTTATCTCGTTGACGGAAGATCAATGGAACCGACGCTGCATGACCGCGAGAGAATCTTTGTCAATATGACGGTCAAATACATAAGCGACTTCAAACGCGGCCAGATCGTCGTTCTGAACGGAGAAAATGAACACTATGTCAAACGGATTATCGGACTTCCCGGCGACACGGTGCAAATGAAAAACGACCAGCTGTACATCAACGGCAAAAAAGTGTCCGAACCGTATTTAGCGGCAAACAAGAAAAAAGCGAAGCAAGGCGGCTATGACCGTCTGACGGAAGACTTCGGCCCGGTGAAAGTGCCGGACGACAAATATTTCGTCATGGGTGATAACCGCAGAGAATCTATGGACAGCCGCAACGGCCTCGGTCTTTTTACGAAAAAACAAATCGCGGGCACATCAAAATTCGTCTTCTTCCCGTTTAACGAAATCCGCAAGACGAAATAAACCGTACGGCAGTTTTCTTTATGAGAAAACTGCTTTTTTTTATATAAATTAATCTCCCCACCCACAAAAACAGAACATAAATTCGTATATCTATTTAATAGATAGAAAGTTTTACAGATACATGAAACATCTTCCCTTGACGAAACGTTATATGAATAACTCACGCAGGGAAGAACGGTTTTCTATTCATGAAAAAAAGGAATATGACATAGTAATGAATAGATTGATACGGCTGGAGGTAGAAAAATGGGAAGAATTAAAACAAAAGCAGCCATTTTACTTGTACTGCTGCTGTTATTGGCGGGCGGTTTTATGGTCATAAACGATATTGAGCTGAAAGACGTGCCGACGGCTATCGGACAAACCCTGTCTCAAGAAAAAGAAGAATATACAGTGAAAACATATAAAATTACGAAAATAGAAGGAACCGAATACCACGGCACGGCAGCAAACGGCACAAAAATCATTTTTAACGGCGACAAGCTGAAGCAGGATCTTTCCGACGTGAAACAAGGAGATAAGATTAAAGCGTATTTCAGCAAATCAAATCGGATTGACGGCTTATTGAAGGTTGTTAAAGTAAACGAATAAATAAAGGCGCCTTTTTGGGAAAGGGGCGCTTTTTATTTTTTCTGAAAAAGCGGGTGCAAATTCATTGCGCCTGCCGCAAAGGATGTTATAATAGCGGATAAGGACAAAAAAATATTGATTGTATCCTTCGGGGCTGGGTGAAAATCCCGACCGGCGGTAATAAGGCGTTTTGCGCTTTACAGCCCGTGACCCGTATGCATCTGTATACGGTGGATTCAGTGAAAAGCTGAAGCCGACAGTGAAAGTCTGGATGGGAGAAGGATGAGAGAAGCTATGCAAAAAATAATCATACTGTATAGTCTTATTTCCTATGGATTAAAACTGGCAAAGCCCCGAACTGTGTAAACATTCGGGGCTTTTTTGACGCCAAATTGCGTGGAAGAAGGGAGGGATAACGATGGAAGAATATTATATGAATACGGCAATAGAGCTTGCCAGACGCGGTGAAGGGCAGACGCAGTCCAATCCCCTTGTCGGTGCTGTCGTCGTCAAAAACGGCCAGATCGTCGGAATGGGCGCCCATTTGCAATACGGAGAAGCCCATGCGGAAGTGCACGCGATCAATATGGCAGGCAGTCACACAAAAGACGCAGATATGTATGTGACGCTGGAGCCTTGCAGCCATTACGGAAAAACACCGCCATGCGCCGAACTGATGATAAAGTCGGGGATAAAAAGGGTATTTGTCGCTATGACGGATCCAAATCCGCTAGTCGCCGGAAAAGGCATCAGAATGCTGGAAGCAGCGGGCATCGAAGTGAAAACCGGAATTCTCAGGCAGCAGGCAGAAGAGCTGAATAAAATGTTTCTTCACTTCATGAGGACCGGACTTCCGTATGTCACCTTGAAAGCGGCCGCAAGCCTTGACGGGAAAACAGCGACTGAAACCGGTGACAGCAAATGGATTACTTCAGAGGCGGCAAGGCTTGATGCCCAGCAATACAGGAAATCGCATCAAAGCATTCTTGTCGGAGCAGGCACAGTCAAAGCCGATAATCCGAGCCTGACCTGCAGGCTGCCCGGTGCGGTCAAGCAGCCGGTCAGAGTCATTCTCGATACAAAGCTGACCATTCCGGAAACGGCAAATGTGGTCACTGACGGCGCCGCGCCGACATGGATATTTACGGCCAAAGACGCTGACGTGCAAAAGAAAGAGCGGCTGACCGCACTCGGAATAAAAGTCTTTTCGCTTGAAACAGACCGCATTCACATTCCTGAGGTGCTCAGCATTCTCGCTGAAAACGGCATAATGTCCGTTTATGTGGAAGGCGGCGCATCCGTACACGGAAGTTTTGTCAAGGAAGGCTGTTTCGAGGAGCTTCATTTCTATTTCGCCCCTAAATTAATCGGAGGAACGTTTGCTCCCAGCTTGATCTCCGGTGAAGGTTTTCAATCAATGAAAGATGTCCCCCATTTACAATTCACTCAAATCACCCAAATCGGGCCGGATATAAAACTGACGGCCATACCTAAAGACGGAAAGGATGGTGACGATGTTTACAGGAATCGTTGAAGAAACAGGCACGATCCAAGCAATCAAAAAGACAGGCCTTTCCATGGCATTAACCATCGCCGCTTCAAAAGTGACAAGCGATGTGAAACTTGGCGACAGCATCGCGGTAAACGGCATCTGCCTGACCGTAACCGGATTTTCTGATAATCAATTTACGGTTGATGTCATGCCGGAAACCGTAAAAGCCACTTCGCTGAACGGCTTGTCAAAAGGCAGCAAAGTCAATCTGGAAAGAGCGATGTCCGCCAACGGACGCTTCGGCGGCCACTTTGTATCCGGGCATGTGGACGGAACGGCGGAAATTACCCGGATTGAGAAAAAAAGCAACGCGGTTTATTACGATCTGAAACTTTCGCCTGAATTGACGAAAACGCTCGTCTTGAAAGGTTCAATTACGGTAGACGGCGTGAGCCTGACGATTTTCGGTTTATCAGACGAAAGCGTGACGGTATCTGTTATTCCGCATACCATCTCAGAAACGATTTTTCAGACGAAAACAGTCGGCTCGACCGTAAATATTGAGTGTGACATGATCGGCAAATACTTATACCGCTTTTTGCACAAAACAGAACAAACGAAAAGCAATCAAACGATCACAGAAGCTTTTTTAAGCGAGAACGGCTTTTAGAAAGGAAGATCAATATGTTTCATCCAATAGAAGAGGCGTTAGAGGCGCTGAAAAAAGGTGAAGTCATCATCGTTGTCGATGATGAAGACAGAGAAAATGAAGGAGATTTCGTAGCGCTCGCTGAGCATGCCACACCTGAAGTGGTCAATTTTATGGCGACCCATGGGAGGGGCCTGATCTGCACGCCGCTTTCTGAAGATATTGCCGCCCGGCTGGATCTTCACCCGATGGTCGATCATAATACGGACTCACATGAAACCGCGTTTACGGTCAGCATTGACCACAGACTGACAAAAACAGGAATCAGCGCTCAAGAACGTTCTTTTACGATTCAGGCGCTGTTGAACGAGGAATCTGTGTCTGACGATTTTCAGCGTCCGGGCCACATTTTTCCCTTAATCGCAAAAAAAGGAGGCGTCCTGAAGCGGGCGGGCCACACGGAAGCAGCCGTTGACCTTGCAAAAGCATGCGGCTCTCAAGGAGCGGGCGTCATTTGTGAAATTATGAATGAAGACGGCACAATGGCCAGAGTGCCGGAGTTATCAGAAATCGCCAAACGCCACCGGCTGAAAATGATTACGATAAAAGACTTAATAGAATACCGTTACAACATTACGACACTTGTGAACCGAGAAGTTGACATTACGCTGCCGACTGACTTCGGCACGTTCCGGGTTTACGGATATACAAACGAGGTTGACGGAAAAGAACACCTCGCCTTTGTTATGGGCGATGTCCCGTTTAGCAGCGAACCCGTTCTTGTCAGAGTGCACTCAGAATGCCTGACGGGCGATGTGTTTGCATCCCACCGCTGTGATTGCGGGCCTCAGCTTCATGCCGCGCTTGCGCAAATTGCCGAAGCGGGCCGAGGCGTCTTATTGTATTTGCGTCAGGAAGGAAGAGGAATCGGTTTAATCAATAAGCTGAAAGCGTATCGATTGCAGGAAGAGGGGTATGACACGGTTGAAGCGAACGAAGCGCTCGGCTTTCTGCCTGACCTGCGCAACTACGGGATCGGCGCCCAGATTCTCCGCGATTTGGGGGTTCAGCATATGAAACTTTTAACCAATAACCCCCGGAAAATCGCCGGCCTTGAAGGATACGGACTGAGCATTTCAGAACGGGTGCCGCTTCAAATGGAGGCGGGTGAGCATAACAGGAATTATTTACAAACCAAAATGAACAAACTCGGACACTTGCTTCATTTCTAAAAACAAATCTCACAAAAAAGGATGGATAACATATGAATATCATACAAGGTAACTTAGTAGGAACAGGACTTAAAATCGGAATCGTCGTCGGCAGATTTAATGAATTTATTACGAGCAAGCTGTTAAGCGGAGCGGAAGATACATTGCTTCGCCACGGTGTAGAATCAAATGACATTGACGTTGCTTGGGTGCCGGGAGCGTTTGAAATCCCGTTTGCGGCAAAAAAAATGGCGGAAACGAAAAAATACGATGCCGTAATTACACTCGGCACGGTGATCAGAGGAGCGACAACGCATTATGACTATGTCTGCAACGAAGCGGCAAAAGGCATCGCTCAAGCGGGCACGGCGACGGGCGTCCCGGTTATCTTCGGTATCGTAACGACTGAAACCATTGAGCAGGCGATCGAACGCGCAGGAACAAAAGCCGGAAATAAGGGAGCGGATTGCGCAGTATCCGCCATTGAAATGGCGAATCTAAACCGTTCATTTGAATAATTTGTTGAAAAGCGTTTAAAACAGCGGCGAAAATGATATAATGTGAGGAAACGGATCGCCTTTATTCATCCGTTTGCTAGGACATGAATGGACATTTTGGATATAGAGGGGTTTTTATGTTAATTCGTTATAAAAAATCGTTTGAAAAGATTGCAATGGGTCTTCTGTCATTTATGCCGAATGAAAAAGATCTCAAGCAGCTTCAGCAGACAATAAAGGACTATGAAACGGATACTGGCCGCCAGCTCTTTCTTTGGAAAGAGGATGAAGATATCGTCGGAGCGATCGGAGTTGAAAAAAAAGACTCAGAGGTTGAAATCCGCCATATCAGCGTGAATCCTTCTCACCGCCATCAAGGAATCGGAAAGCAAATGATGGACGCCTTAAAACGTCTGTTCAAAACGGAGGCACTCGTTCCGAATGAATTAACGCAAAGCTTTTTTGAACGCTGTCAACATCAAAAAGATCAGGATATTTCATATAATAACTGACAAATGCTCCCGGAATCTTCACGGTTTCGGGAGCTGTTTTTATGCAGAAAAAGCAGGGCTGTCCGTCAGCCTCTGCTTTTTTTTCTTCTCTCCATTTCCCGTTCGCGTTCCTTAATGACATCCGTCCTGTCCCGCAGGCGGTGTTTATGAATAAGAAAGGTATCTGATACGCCGGCCTGCCCCCATGTATAGCCTTTGCGGCGGCATTCGGCAAGACACGCTTCTTTCAGAGTGTCATCTGTAATCGGCAGCATAACACTTTTGTAAGGCCGGCCGGCTTTTATATCGTCTGACAGCGATTCTATCAGCTCTATCAGCTTTGGATGGCTGAGGCCGAGAGAGCTGACAGCCTGTTTTTCAGCCCTCAGAATGCGTAAGCTGTTGGCGATCAGCCGTTTCGCTCCGGCTTCATTTCCCCTCCGCTGGTGATACAGAGCGACGGCTAGCTGAATCAGGCCGACCCAATGAATGCTCCGCTCCTCAGGCGGGCTTTCTTTCCAATATTCTTCTAACAGTTCATGACACTCAAAATAATCTCTTGATGCGTGAAATTCGGCCAAAAAGCCGATATAAGCTTTTGGATACAAGCCGCTTCCTCCTTTTGCTAAAACCAGTGTACCACAGCGTTATGAAAAGGAAAAAAAGAGCGGCTTGGTGTCTGAAACGTGAAGAACTAGCAGATATAAGATGCCCCTACGACAATAAGCAAAATAAACAGAACGACAATTAATGCAAAACCTCCGCCGAAACAAGCTCCGCCCATCTGAAATCAGCCTCCCTTTGTTTCATGTTTACACGGCTATCATATGTGCATCCGCCTTTAAAGGTATAGGCGTATACCTTCTTTTTTCAGTATTTTCTAAATAACGAAGCACAATTAGAAAAGTATTGGACGAGAGCATTTCGGTGGATTATACTAAAGGGTAGCCAGTTTTTCCGGCAATGAGAGTGATATTGAAAATGGTGAGATAATGGTAGAATATCAAGTGAAAATTGATACGTTTGAAGGCCCATTGGACCTGCTGCTTCATCTGATTAACCGTCTTGAAATCGACATATACGACATACCCGTGGCAACCATTACTGAACAATATTTATTATATGTACATACAATGCAAGTGCTTGAACTTGATGTCGCCAGTGAATATCTGGTCATGGCGGCGACGCTTCTCAGCATTAAAAGCAGAATGCTGCTTCCAAAACAAGAGGAAGAGCTGTTTGAAGATGAAATGCTTGAAGAGGAAGACCCTCGGGACGAACTGATTGAAAAGCTGATTGAGTATAGAAAATATAAAACCGCTGCGAAGGATTTAAAAGAGCGGGAAGAAGAAAGACAAAAGTCATTTACAAAGCCGCCGAGTGATTTAAGTGAGTATGCAAAAGAAATCAAACAGACGGAGCAGAGGCTGTCGGTGACCGTTTATGACATGATCGGTGCGTTTCAAAAGGTGCTTCAGCGTAAAAAAATCTCGCGGCCGAAAGAAACCACCATTACAAGACAGGAAATACCGATTGAAGACAGAATGAACGAAATCGTAAAAAGCTTAAAGACGGCGGGAAGAAGAATCAACTTTACGGAGCTTTTTCCTTCTCGGCAAAAAGACCATCTCGTCGTGACGTTTTTAGCCGTTCTGGAGCTGATGAAGAATCAGCAGATTATCATCGAACAGGAAGAAAACTTTTCAGATATATACATTACGGGGAGTGAATCCATTCATGGCGCTTGATATCGTGAATTGGACAGCGATTGTGGAGGCCCTGCTGTACGCGGCGGGTGATGAAGGGCTGACCAAAAAGCAATTGGTGACGGTGCTTGAAATAGAAGAAGCGGAACTGGCCGGAATCATGGAAGAAGTGGCCGCCCAGTACAAGGAAGACGGCAGGGGCATTGAGCTGACCGAATATGCGGATACGTATATGCTTGCAACGAAAAAAGAATTCGTGCCTTATTTGAAAAAATTAATCGAGGTGCCGTCAAAGGGACTGTCACAGGCTTCTTTAGAAGTGCTGGCGATCGTTTCATACAAGCAGCCGATTACACGGGCGGAAATTGAAGATATCCGGGGCGTGAAGTCTGAGCGGATTCTGCACAGTCTCGTGTCAAAAGCGCTGCTGTGTGAGGTGGGACGCGCCGACGGTCCCGGCCGGGCGATTTTATACGGCACGACCCCGGTATTTCTTGAACAATTCGGCTTGAAAACACTGGACGAGCTTCCGCCTCTTCCTGAAAATGCGGAAGAAGACGTTCTCCATGAGGAAGCCGACTTATTCTTTGAAAACTTCAACCAAACTTTTGAGGATATTAAATAATAACGGTTTTTCATCATACGATAATAGGGAAAGGCCATTGATGAATAACGCAAATTGACGAAGTACAAGAGAGGAAGGAAACGGACGGAAATGGGAAATTCGATTGTGAGGGCCCATACTGAAGAAACTGGTGAATTTTTAGCCGAGGTTGTCACGATGGTCAACAGTTATTTAAATCATACGACATTACCGGAAATGCAGGCTTCTGGAAAGGCGGATGAGGCATACTGCCGCGACGTGCTCAGTGTGCTGAGAAGGATGACCGTCTTTTGCGAAGGCGCCCAGGAAGCCTGCCGCCGGCTCTTAATACAGGAGCCGTTTCATGAGTCGAGAGCGGAAAAAACGCTTTATAAAGTGTATCATCAGTGCGTGGAAGAATTTTTCATGCCGAAAAAGGATACGTGGTACGAAAACAGCCGCGCCGCTTATACAGGCCAAAGTGCGATTGAATTTTATCAGCATGTGCCCGATTCGCTGCGGAGCCTTCTGCTTTCACTGAGCAGTGAGTTTCTGCGCATGCGTGAAGAATTGGCGCAATATGAAGCATCAGGCTCGAATATGGTATCATCCAGATAAAAAACTCTCCCAAAAGGGAGAGTTTTTTTACGTAAAAGAGATGCAATTGGTATTCATAAGTCATGGACATGCGCATAAACTTGTACAAACCCACAACAAGGACGTGAGCATTCATGCGCTTTCTCAAAAAAGCTGCCGTATTTCTTTTGACTTTTGTTATTTTGTTTTCCATTACAGACGGAAATACGGCACATGCCCAAATACATGTCAGCGCAAAAAGCGCAATTATTATCGACGGTGCATCAGGCAGGGTGTTGTTTGCTAAGGACGAACACCATAAGCGGCGGATCGCGAGCATTACGAAAATCATGACGGCGGTGCTGGCGATTGAATCAGGGAAGATGGAAGAGATGGTGACGGTTTCGCCGAATGCCGTAAAAACGGAAGGCTCAGCCATTTATCTTCAGCCGGGACAAAAAGTGAAACTGAAAGATCTCGTTTACGGGCTTATGCTGAGGTCGGGAAATGACGCCGCTGCGGCCATTGCTGAATATGTCGGCGGAAGTCTTGACGGTTTTGTATTTATGATGAACCAAAAAGCCGAGCAAATCGGAATGAAAAATACAAAATTTCAAAACCCCCACGGGCTGGACGACCATGAAAATTTATATTCAACGGCGTATGATATGGCCCTTTTGACTAAATACGCGATGAAGATCAAGGAATACCGGACTGTTTCGGGCACCAAAGTGTATAAAGCGGAAACGATGGACCGGGTATGGAAAAATAAAAACAAGCTTCTGACAGGGCTTTATCGTTACAGCACAGGCGGAAAAACGGGTTACACAAAAATCGCGAAACGGACACTCGTTTCGACGGCTTCAAAAGACGGAACGGATCTTATCGCAGTCACCATAAATGATCCGGATGACTGGGATGACCATATGAATATGTTTAATTATGTCTTTGAGCACTATAAAACCTATATCGTCGCCAAAAAAGGCGGCATCCCGAAGCTGAAAAAGACGTTTTACGGAAAACACGCTTTTATTTCCCGGGATGTCAAGTATTTGTTAAAAGAGGATGAAATCGATGATGTGAAAATCAGCACAACCTTAATAAAGCCGAAAAAAGCCTGGAAAAAGGATGCTTCTCTCATTCCTGATGTCGTCGGCCGGATGACTGTTATGCTTGATGGGAAAGTGATCGCCAAGGTCCCCGTCTATTATGAAAACGAGCACCTTAAAAAACCGAAAAAGCATTTCATTGAAACGTTTACGAGCCTGTTTATGAGCGCGGCGGGCGGTTCAGCATGGTCAATTTAATCTGGGTCTGTCTGACGGTAATCGGACTGGTCTTTGCGATGTTTAACGGAACCTTGCAGGATGTGAATGAAGCGGTTTTTAAAGGAGCAAAAGAAGCGGTTACGATCTCGTTCGGATTAATGAGCGTCCTCGTGTTCTGGCTCGGACTGATGAAAATAGCTGAGCAGTCCGGTCTTTTGGATATATTCAGCAGAATGTGCCGTCCGTTTATTTCTAAGCTGTTTCCTGATATCCCCCCTGATCATCCGGCAATGGGATACATCTTATCAAATCTCATGGCAAACTTTTTTGGATTGGGAAACGCGGCGACGCCCCTCGGCATTAAAGCCATGGAGCAGATGAAAAAGCTGAACGGAGGCAAGTCTGAGGCCAGCCGTTCCATGATTACCTTTTTGGCGGTAAATACTTCGAGCATTACATTGATACCGACAACCGTCATTGCCGTCCGCATGGCTTATTCGGCGAAATCACCGACCGATATCGTCGGACCGACCATCTTAGCGACTTTAATTTCGGGTATCGGCGCGATTTTCATTGACCGCTACTTCTGGTACCGCCGCAAAAGAAAAGGGAGGTAAGCGAATGGAAATGGTGAATTGGCTGTCTTTAGCCATGATTCCGATTATTATCGCCGGTATATTGATATACGGCACGATCAAAAAAGTGCCGACTTATGAATCATTCGTTGAAGGCGGAAAAGAAGGAATTGAGATTGCGTTTTCCATCATTCCGTATTTGGTCGGGATGCTTGTGGCGATAACCGTATTCCGAGCCTCGGGCGCGCTTGATTTTGTCATGGGGCTCTGCAAGCCTTTCTTTACGGCGCTCGGCATTCCCGCAGAGGTCGTGCCGCTTGCTCTGATCCGTCCGATTTCGGGTACGGCGGCGCTCGGCATGACGACGGATTTGATCGCCGTGTACGGGCCTGATTCATTTATCGGCAGACTGGCGTCGGTCATGCAGGGATCGACTGACACGACGCTGTATGTCCTGACTGTGTATTTCGGTGCGGTCGGCATCAAAAAAATGGGGGATGCTTTAAAGGTTGGTCTTCTTGCTGATTTGATCGGGGTGGTTGCATCAATCATCATAGTTACGTTATTATTTGGAAGCGCCTGATTGAGGCGCTTTTTATATATCAGAATAATGCTCCTTGAAAAAGCTTGTTTGTTCAAGGGGAAAAAAGTAAGATTATACTTGAGGTGAACGACATGGAAAGACTGCAAAAAGTTATTGCTCATGCCGGCGTGGCATCACGCAGAAAGGCAGAAGAGCTGATAAAAGAAGGAAAAGTAAAGGTGAATGGAAAAGTAATAACAGAGCTCGGCGTAAAAGTGACCGGTTCTGATCAGATTGAAGTAAACGGATTAAAGGTGGAGCGGGAAGAACCCGTGTACTTTCTGCTTTATAAACCGAGAGGAGTGATCTCAGCTTCTGATGACGATAAAGGGCGGAAAGTGGTAACCGACTTTTTCAAAGAAGTGCCGCAGCGTATTTATCCGATCGGCAGACTTGATTATGATACGAGCGGTCTTTTATTACTGACAAATGACGGCGAGTTTGCCAACAAACTCATGCACCCGAAATACGAAATTGATAAGACGTACGTCGCCAAAGTGAAGGGGATTCCTTCCAAGGAACTTCTGCGGAAGCTTGAGCGCGGCATTCAGCTTGAAGAAGGCAAGACAGCGCCGGCCAGAGCGAAAATGCTTTCTCTGGACAAAAGAAAGCAGACGAGCATTATTCAGCTGACAATTCATGAAGGACGGAACAGACAGGTCCGCCGCATGTTTGAGGCGATCGGTCATGACGTGCTGAAGCTCAAACGTGAAGAATACGCCTTTTTAGATTTAAGAGGCCTTCACACAGGAGACGCAAGAGAATTGACGCCGCATGAGGTGAAAAGGCTGCGGGCTTTAGCTGAACACGGTAAAAACGCTTTCTAATTTTCACATAACCTTCAAAAATTACAAAACGCGAAGATGATATAATTGAATGGATTTGCAGGCAGGGGAGGGGAGCAGTGTACAATGAACAAAAAACGGCGGCGTTTATTCATTCGGACCGGCATCCTTCTCATCTTACTCTGCGCGCTCGGATATACCGTCTATCATGCTGTTTACTCAAACGGCGAGCGTATATCTGAGGGGTCCAAAGCCCCGAATTTCGCGCTGAAAGATACAGAGGGCAGACTCATAGAACTGAGTCAGTTAAAAGGAAAAGGTGTTTTTCTGAATTTCTGGGGAACGTGGTGCGAGCCGTGCAAGCAGGAATTTCCCTATATGGAGAATCAATACAAGCATTTTAAAGACCTCGGTGTCGAAGTGATTGCGGTAAATGTCGGCGAATCAAAAATTGCAGTACATAATTTTATGAAAACATACGGCGTCAATTTCCCTGTTGCGCTTGATACTGACCGGCAAGTGCTGGACGCGTACGGCGTTTCGCCTATCCCGACGACATTTTTGATCAATCCCGACGGAAAAGTCGTGAAAGTGGTGACCGGCACGATGACAGAACGCATGGTTCATGACTATATGAATTTAATTAAGCCGGAGGCGTCTTCATGAAAAAGGTCAAATGTGAATGCGGACACGTGAATCCAGCCGGGACGGTATTGTGCGAGTCATGCGGAAAGCCGCTTGATGATCAAAAGTCGCCGCTTGCCGATATGCGGTACGACGGCAGCGCAAGACGTTCGCAAACATATAACAAAACAATTGTAGATAAGGTATGGAATTTCTTTTCTTCCGTTAAAGTCGGAATATGGCTGATCGTCATTACTCTGGCGGCGTCGGCATTCGGCACGGTTTTTCCGCAGGAAGCTTATCTGCCGCCGGGCGCTCAGCCGGATACATACTATGAACAGCAGTACGGCACAATCGGCCAATTGTATTATCTGCTGGGGTTTCATCACCTGTACGGTTCATGGTGGTATATGCTCTTGATCGCATCAATCGGCGTATCACTTGTCATCTGCAGCCTGGATCGGGTGATTCCGTTGTACAGGGCGCTGAAAAACCAAGGCGTTCAGCGGAATCCGGTCTTTTTAAGGCGGCAGCGTCTATACAGCCGGACAGAAACTGAGCTGAGCAGGGATACGGCTGATGGCATCAGAACACGATTGAAAAAAAAGCATTATAGAGTGCGGGAACAAGAGGGAAGTATTCTCGCAGAAAAGGGCCGTTTTTCAAGGTGGGGCCCCTACGTTAATCATATCGGCCTGATCATTTTTCTGATCGGAGCCATGCTGAGATTTGTACCCGGTATGTACGTCGATGAAACGCTCTGGGTCCGTGAAGGCGAAACCGCCCAGATTCCCGGCACCGACGGCCAATATTACTTAAAAAACAACCGGTTCACCATGGAGACGTATAATAAAAACACTGAGAAAAAAGTATTCGCCGATGCCATTGACAGAGCCGGAAACGGCAAAGTCGCAAAATCCTTCACAACGGATGCGGTTTTGTACAAGAGGGAGGGCGACATCGTATTCGGTGAAAAGCCAAAGCTTAAAAGAGTCAAAGAAAACGATATCCGCGTCAATGAACCGCTGCGGTTTGACTCCTATTCTGTGTATCAGGTGGACTATAAAGAAAACCAGCTCGATCGGATGGTATTCCAGCTGATCGACCAAAAAACAAAACGGTCATTCGGCAAACTGAAGATCAATCTTCTTGATCCCGACACGGACTATGATCTTGGTAACGGTTACAAAGTGCAGATTGCCAGTTATCTTCCCGATTTTTATTTTAATAAGGACGGCGAACCGAGCACGAAAACAAAGGTCCCAAACAATCCGGCTTTCGTCTTTAAAGTCACGGCTCCTGACAAGCCGAAAGGGGAGAAAAGCTTTGTTGCGATTCAGCAGACTGTTGAAGGTTCCGCAAATAACAAGTACAAATTAAAATTCGACCATGTGGAAACGAAAAACATTACAGGTCTCACCGTCAGAAAAGACTTAACCTTATGGGTGCTTGCCGTCGGGGGCGCGATCTTTATGATCGGTGTCATTCAAGGGATGTACTGGCAGCACAGAAGGATCTGGATCAAAACCGGTGACAGCGAAGTGCTTGTGGCAGGACATACGAACAAAAACTGGTTCGGTTTGAAAAAGGATATCGGATATGTTCTTAGCGGGACGGAGATTAAAGAACCGGCCGATCAAAAAGAACTGGTCAAAAATCAGGCCTAATGAAAAAGGAGTGGTGTCATGGCGGAGCTGAGCGCAAATTTTCTTTATGTTGCCTTTTTGATTTATTTAATCGCCGTCCCGGTTTTCGGCGGCGCCATCCGGGGAACAAAAGGCGCAAAGGACAGTAAGGGCCGCTGGTCGGCTATCGGAATCACGTTAACCATTGTCGGATTTCTTTGCCATCTCGCCTACTTCATTGCGAGATGGTCGGCAAGCGGACATGCGCCTGTCAGCAATATGTTTGAATTTACAACGTCATTCGGCATGATGCTTGTTCTCGCTTTTATTATTATTTACTTTATTTACAGACTGCCGTCTTTAGGCATGTTCACATTGTCTGTCGCGCTTTTGCTGATCGCGTACGCAAGCATGTTTCCCACTGATATTACGCCGCTTATTCCGTCATTGCAGAGCAATTGGCTGTACATTCACGTCACGACGGCGGCGCTCGGGCAGGCGATTCTTGCGATCAGCTTTGTAGCTGGCGTCATTTTCCTGTTAAAGCATGTCGACCAGTCCAGACCGGGCAAAAAAACGTTCTGGCTCGAGTTCATCATGTTTATTATCGTGACGACCGTGGCATTTATCGCCGTCACCTCGGCATTCCGGCTGGCGGACTACAAAGCCGAATTTAATTGGGTGGATAAAAAAGACGCCAAAAGCGTCATGATATATGATATGCCTGCGCTTGTCGGCCCGCATGAGGGAGAACTGCTTACAGAAGGCGCGATGAAGCCGTTTATTGAGCTTCCGGCTATTTTTTCAGGCAGAAAGGTCAATACGGTGATCTGGTCGTTTGGCGCGGGTCTCGTCTTATACGGCGCCCTCAGACTGATATTCAGAAAGAGAATCAGCGCTCTTTTAAGCCCGCTCGTCAAAAATGTGAATCTGGACTTGGTAGATGAAGTCGGCTACCGCGCCGTTTCTATCGGCTTTCCGGTATTTACGCTCGGCGCGCTTGTGTTTGCGATGATCTGGGCGCAGCTTGCATGGACGCGTTTTTGGGGCTGGGACCCGAAAGAAGTATGGGCGCTGATCACCTTTTTATTTTACGCAGCGTACTTGCACTTGCGGCTGTCGAGAGGCTGGCATGGCGAAAAGTCCGCGTGGCTTGCCGTCATCGGTTTCGCCATTATTATGTTTAACTTAATTTTTGTGAATCTCGTGCTTGCCGGACTTCATTCGTACGCATAGAGCCGAAAGCCGATACAGTTCTCAAGCAGCCGTACAGTTTGTTAAAATGATAGTAACAGAAGGAAAGCAGGGGGAAAACGATGGATCAAACAAATGAAACTAAAATATTAGTAGTAGATGATGAAGCCAGAATTCGACGCCTTTTAAGAATGTACCTTGAACGGGAAAACTATGTGATTGAAGAAGCGGAAAACGGTGATGAGGCCATTAAAATGGGGCTGGCATCAGATTATGATCTGGTGCTTTTGGATTTAATGATGCCGGGAACGGACGGAATAGAAGTATGCCGGCAGCTCAGAGAAAAAAAAGCGACGCCGATTATCATGCTGACGGCAAAAGGGGAAGAAGCCAACCGCGTCCAGGGGTTTGAAGCTGGCACGGACGATTATATTGTGAAGCCTTTCAGCCCGAGAGAAGTGGTGCTCCGGGTAAAGGCGCTCTTAAGAAGAGCTTCCCAAACATCCTATCTGTCAGCCAATACGCCGACAAAAAATGTTCTTGTCTTTTCACATCTTTCTATCGATCACGATGCTCACAGAGTGACCGCAGACGGCACAGAGGTGAGCCTGACGCCGAAGGAATATGAATTGCTGTACTTCCTGGCAAAAACACCGGACAAAGTGTATGACAGAGAAAAACTTTTAAAAGAAGTGTGGCAGTATGAATTCTTCGGTGATCTCAGAACGGTTGACACTCATGTCAAACGGCTCCGTGAAAAATTAAACAAAGTATCCCCGGGAGCGGCGAAAAAAATTGTCACCGTCTGGGGAGTCGGATACAAATTTGAGGTAGGCGCTGAATGAAGTTTTGGAAAAGCGTAGTAGGAAAGCTTTGGTTTACCATTCTTTCACTCGTATTAATTGTTTTATTTATTTTAACGGTGCTGCTTCTGGAGTTTATAGAAAATTACCACGTAGAAGAAGCGGAAAAAGATTTAACGCAGCTTGCCGATAAAATTGCGGTCATTATAGAAAATCATGAAGACCAGCCGCTTGCCAGATCCATCACGTGGGAGCTGGCCGACAATTTAACGAGCATCGCGATCATTCAGGATGATAAGCATGTCTGGTATTCGCCCAATGACGATAATCATTTATCCTCTATTACATTGGAACAGATCAAACACGACCGGGATCTGCACAAGGCGCTGACAGACCGCAAAAAAGTAAGCAAACGCGCGGTGCCCAACAATGCCGGTTCGGATAACGAACGGCTGATCGTCGGAGTGCCTTATGAAAAAGACGGCAAAAAAGGCATGGTCTTTTTATCTCAGTCGCTGCTTGCCGTCAAAGATACGACGAAACATACGACACGCTATATTTTTCTTGCGGCGGGCATCGCCATCGTATTAACAACGTTTTTCGCCTTCTTCTTGTCCAGCAGGGTGACGTACCCGCTTCGGAAAATGCGGGAAGGCGCCCAGGATTTGGCGAAAGGAAAGTTTGATACAAAGATTCCGATTCTTACTCAAGATGAAATCGGGGAGCTTGCCATCGCCTTTAATCAGATGGGCCGGCAGCTCAATTTTCATATCAACGCGCTGAATCAGGAAAAAGAACAGCTGTCCAATATTTTAAGCAGTATGGCAGACGGAGTTATCACCATTAATATCGACGGCACCATTTTGGTGACTAACCCGCCGGCTGAACGCTTTCTGCAGGCCTGGTATTATGAGCAGAATATGAATATTAAAGAAGGCGATAATCTTCCGCCTGAGGCGAAAGAGCTTTTCCAAAATGCCGTGAGCACAGAAAAAGAGCAAATGATTGAGATGACGCTTCAAGGAAGGTCATGGGTTTTATTAATGTCGCCTCTTTATGCGGAATCACACGTCCGCGGCGCCGTAGCCGTGCTCCGTGATATGACCGAAGAGCGCAGGCTTGATAAGCTGCGTGAAGATTTCATTGCCAATGTCAGTCATGAACTCAGAACCCCGATTTCTATGTTGCAGGGATACAGCGAAGCAATAGTGGACGACATTGCAAGCACCGAAGAGGAGAAAAAAGAAATCGCGCAGATCATTTATGATGAATCCCTTCGCATGGGCCGGCTCGTCAATGATTTGCTGGATTTGGCCAGAATGGAATCCGGACATACGGGCCTGCATTATGAGACGGTGAATCTGCATGAATTTCTGGAGAAGATCTCCCGGAAATTCTCCGGTGTAGCGAAAGAAAAAGAGGTTTCGCTTACAGAAGACATTGCCGTGTCTCAGCCGGAGTGTGTTTTTGACGAAGACAAAATGGAGCAGGTGTTTACCAACCTTATAGATAATGCGCTGCGTCACACAGAGTCAGGCGGAAACGTTCATATCGCGGTTCAGACCGTGAAAGACGGTTTGAAAATCGATATTAAAGATTCCGGCTCGGGAATACCTGAAGAGGACCTGCCTTTTATTTTTGAACGTTTTTATAAAGCGGACAAGGCGAGAACAAGGGGCAGGGCAGGAACCGGACTAGGACTTGCCATCGTAAAAAATATTGTGGAAGCCCACGGCGGCTCAATTGCGGTGCACAGCAGCATTGACAAAGGAACGACATTTACATTTTATATTCCGACAAAAGTGCAGGATGGCGTCTGAAATTGACGAACAATCTTGTTCCATACGAAACACCCGCAGAACATGCGGGTGTTTTTGTTTATTTCTTCTTTAAAAAATTTAAGAATATGTTAATATAAATTCCCTTCCAAATTCCAGTTTCTCGTAATATAGTTGTAATGTAACTTTTCAACGCATTTTTACGACAAAAAAGTGAACGGAGGGGCTTCCCATGGAAGAAACCTTTCAGATATTATATGATTCATACCATCAAGATTTATACCAATTTTTATTTTATATGGTGAAAGATAAGACACAGGCTGAGGATCTGGCGCAGGAAGTGTATATCCGCGTCTTAAATTCTTATCATACTTTTGAAGGAAGAAGCAGTGAAAAAACATGGCTGTTGTCCATCGCGCGCCATGTGGCGATTGACTGGTTCCGCAAGCAGCAGACGATCAGACAGCGTATTATGGGTACGTTTGATTGGGATACACAAGATGTCAGAGATCAGCATTTGCTTCCGGACGAACTCGCCGTACAGCATGAAAATGTCCGGGAAATTTATACCGCGCTTGATCATTGCACTATAGATCAAAGAGCTGTTATTATCCTGAGATTTATTCAGGGATATTCCATTCAGGAAACAGCCGCCGCTCTTGGCTTCTCGGAAAGCAAAGTCAAAACGACCCAACACAGAGGGCTCAAAATACTTCGGAAACAGATGGAGCTTTTGAGGGAGGAGCTAATGGATGATGAAGTCATATTGGAACGAAGAAAGGGTAGAGGAGTTGTTAAGACAACTTCCGGCGGTTAGAGATCATCGTTCACCAGAGGCCATTTACCGGAATGTTGAAACGGGTAGACAGTACAGGAAAAAACCGGCCCGAAGCTGGGTTGGCCCCGCCGCCGCCGGCATCTGCGCATTGTGCATCGCTCTTATTATATCTCCTCACCTGATGACAAAAAATGATCTTACAGCTGACAGCGGTCAAGCTGAAAAAGCCAGTCAGTCAGCTGCTGTTAAGCCGGATCAGAAGACTTTTGTCGTTTCTAACGAAAACAAAAACAATTACATTACTTTGGCGTTTGCCGATTCAGATACATCCGCCGTCATTCCGGTCAGTTTTGAAAAAAAGAAGCCTGACGAATCGGTTTCAGAGGCATTCTCTGATGCAGAAAACTTAGAAGTGCCCGAATCTTTCCTTTCTGTTCCTCAGCTTTTGGACGGTGTGCAAGTAACCGCGGTTAAGAAAGATTTGCTTGTGCAGGTAAACGGACGGCTTTCAATCGAATCAGCTGCCGAAGCGGATTTATTGAAAAAGATGCTGGAAGAGACTTTGACCTGGAGTCCTTACGAGCGGATAAAATTGACAAAGATTCAAAACGGAGACGGTCAGGATTTTTTTAAAGCTTCCGGCCTTTCGGCTGAGATGTCCGTACATAAGCAGGCCAACCGGGCGTATTTTTCTTACCGCGACAGTCTGGGACAAGAGTATCTCATCCCGTCTGAACAAACCTATTATTCAGTTTATCAGGCCATTGACGGGATGAAAACAACAGACGGGGACTCACAGACCGCGAGCGTTATAGAAGCAGATGCGATTGCATCGGTATCGGAAAGGGAATACGGCGAGCAGCTGCGGATCCAATTGTCCGAAAAACATAAAATTGAAGATTCGTTGGAAGGCATTTTAATGATTGAAGGGCTTCTGTTAACTGCGAAGGAATTCGGTTATTCTGAGGTGCTGTTCACACATGCACATACAAAGAAAATCGGCAATTATGATGTGACAAAACCGATCGCTGTGCCTGCCGCGCCTAATCCGCTTCCAAACCATTAAATGTAAAAAACCCAAAACATTCATATGTTTTGGGTTTTTTGTTTGTTACGGAAGGTCAATCAATTTAACTGAGACAATATCCTGAATGGAAGTCAGCTCATCGACGACTTTGTCATCTAAATGTTTATCAAAAGAAAGCATCATAATGGCTTCTCCGCCTTTTTCTTTACGGCCTACCTGCATGGTAGCGATATTGATATCGTTATCGCCGAGGATGCGTCCGACGCGTCCGATTACACCGGTCGTATCCTGATGCTGGATATAAACGAGGTGGCCGGCAGGATTTAAGTCAATATTAAAGCCGTTCAGTTCAACGATTCGTTCACCGAAGTGAGGGATATACGTAGCTGTTAACGTAAAGGTGCTCCGGTCTCCGGTCACTTTTACGCTGATGCAGTTATCATATCCTGTTTCATTGGAGGAAATCTTTTCGCTGAAGCTGATTCCGCGTTCTTTTGCTACACCGCCGGCGTTCACTTCATTGACAGTTGAGTCTACACGCGGTTTTAAAAAGCCGGACAGCAGGCTTTTTGTAATAAATGATGTTTCAAGTTTCGCGATGGTGCCTTCATATTGAATGGCAACATCCTTGACGGGTTCCTTCATACATTGTGACACGAGACTTCCGATTTTATCGGCAATTTGGTGATAAGGCTGAATTTTTTTGAATTCATCCTTCGTCATCGCAGGCAGATTGATCGCCGACATGACAGGCAGACCTTTAGCAAACTGCAGCACTTCTTCAGAAACCTGCGCCGCGACATTCAGCTGTGCTTCTTTCGTTGATGCGCCTAAGTGAGGTGTGGCGATCACTAACGGATGATCTGGGAGTTTTGACTCAACAGGAGGCTCCACTTCAAACACATCAAGCGCAGCGCCTGCGACATGCCCGCTTTCCAGCGCTTCCAAAAGCGCAGCTTCATCAATAATTCCGCCTCTTGCACAGTTGACCAGGCGGACGCCTTTTTTTGTTTTGGCAATGGTTTCTCTGTTAAGCAGACCTTTTGTTTCCTTTGTTAAAGGCGTGTGAACGGTAATGATATCCGCGCTTTCAAGCACTTCTTCGAATGTCCGGCTGTTCACGCCGATTTTGCCGGCTCTCTCCTCGGTTAAGAACGGATCGAATACATGGACAGTCATACCGAATGCTCTGGCGCGCTGGGCGATTTCGCTTCCGATCCGGCCCAGACCGATAATACCTAAAGTCTTTCCGTAAAGTTCCGCTCCGACAAAAGCCGTCCGGTTCCATTCCCTTGATTTGACTGAAATATTAGCTTGGGGAATGTGTCTCATTAATGAAGAAATCATCGCGAATGTATGCTCTGCCGTTGAAATGGTGTTTCCGTTCGGCGCATTTATCACGATAACTCCATGTTTTGTGGCCTCGTCAATGTCGATGTTGTCTACGCCGACACCGGCTCTGCCGACGATTTTTAAAGAAGTCATCTTTTTAAACAATTCTTCGGTTACTTTTGTGGCACTGCGGACTAACAGGGCATCAAAGGTATGTAATTCATCTTCTGCATCCGCGACGTTTTTTTGAACAATTTCTATAAAGTCTGATTCCATCAGCGGCTTTAAGCCGTCATTGCTCATCTTATCTGAGACCAAAACTCGAAACATTGTTAGATTTCCTCCTAGTTTAGCTGACTAAATATCTGATAATTTATCATATTCTTAATTGAGTGTCAATGTGTATTGACGCAGTAAAGGAGAAAAGGAAGCCGATAATTCAGTTAAAATGGGCTTTATCAATATTTTATATAAAATTGAGCAGTTCTCTATACAATTACAATTTGATCATATATAATGTGAATAAATTCATAAGATCAATCTTCGGGGCAGGGTGAAATTCCCTACCGGCGGTGATGAGCGTCATGCTCTAAGCCCGCGAGCTGCTTCGGCGGCAGGATCCGGTGAGATTCCGGAGCCGACAGTATAGTCTGGATGGGAGAAGATGGAGGTTCAGCAGACGTTTTGATGCTTATATCAAACGTTTCTTTGCCAAGCCTTAGTAAGCTCCCGCTTTTTAATAAAAGCGGTTTTTTTATTGAGGTGCAAAAGAACCTTTCCTCTTTTCGAGAGATTTGATCGAAAAGGAGAGAGCATTGTGAAAGTAAAAAAATTAGTTGTCATCAGTATGCTTAGCAGCATTGCGTTTGTGCTTATGCTGCTAAATTTCCCGTTTCCGGGTCTGCCGGATTACTTGAAAATTGATTTCAGTGACGTTCCTGCAATTATTGCCATTTTGGTTTACGGGCCTGCGGCGGGGATTGCGGTTGAAGCGATTAAAAATATTCTGCAGTATATCATTCAAGGAAGCATGGCCGGCGTGCCTGTAGGGCAGGCAGCCAATTTTATCGCGGGGACGCTGTTTATTCTGCCGACGGCGTTTATGTTTAAAAAGCTCAAATCTGCTAAAGGACTTGCGGTGAGCCTGCTGGCCGGAACCGCAGCGATGACCGTGCTGATGAGTATTTTGAACTATATTCTCATCCTGCCCGCTTATACTTGGTTTTTACATTCACCGGCGTTGTCAAACAGCCAATTAAAAACGGCGGTTGTGGCAGGAATTCTGCCGTTTAACATTGTAAAAGGCGTTATCATCACCATCGTCTTTACGTTCATCTTTACGAAGCTTAAACCTTGGATTGAACAAAAACGCAGCATCCAGACACAATAGCCGCTTCAAAGCGCCCGCTCTGTAAAACACAGGCCGGGCGCTTTTTTGATTGTTTGATCACGCAAAAAAATAAGACTCCGGCCGATAACAGCCGGAGTCTTATTCAAGAACTAAAAGCTCCTCTCACGGGGAGGGCTTTTTTATTCGTATTTCAGCGGGTCGCCTTCGAACGGCTCATCCGCAACTTTGATTGAATCAGTAGGGCATCCTTCAAATGCGTCAATCATATCTTCTTCCAGCACTTCCGGAACTTCGACGACACCTTTATTTTCGTCAAGTGTAACGAATGCAATGCCTTCATCATCATAATCATAAATGTCTGGTGCCGCAGCTCCGCAGGCGCCGCATGCAATACACGTATCTTTATCTACGATTGTGTACTTTGCCATGAAAAAAAACCTCCCAGATTGTTCGTGTTGGAACAAATGGTTTACCTTATATATTTTTTAAATATAACACCTATTCCTCTTACTTATTGTAATGATGTTAGTGTCAAATTTCAACAGAAAAATGATTGAGAATGCTTATCACATAAGGGATTCTCTTTAGCACTTCCCCCCAAAAGATGACTTTAAACGTCAAATTTATATGAAAATCTGTTAAAATAAAAAGAACCAAAAAACGAAACTTGTCACAGAAGAAATGTAGGTGTGTTTAGATTGGCGATAAACTACTTTGATACCGTGGTTCTCGACTGTCTGGACAAAATAGACGGCGAACGGACTCCGAGTGCTGTGTTTCATTTATTAAAAGGAAAAAAGTCGTCTCAAACCATTCAGGATGCCGGCTTGTTTCAGATTGCTAAATATTTCGGCATGGCTTCTCAGTGTGAACGCGGCGACATTGCGGATTCTATGCATAAACTCGCCGGGGACTCATACATTACAGCCGGAAAAGAAGAGGGAACGTGTAAAGTGACTGCACGCGGCGTTCAAAAGCTCGAACGGGCATTTGCCGAGCGGCCTTGGCCGAAGCATTGTCACGGCGCGAATTATCAAACGCCGGCCGTTACCTTGTGGAAGCGGCTTTCCCTGCTCATTCAAGTCCTGTCAAACAAAGAGCGCCAATGCAGTCAATATATCCCGGTTACAAACGATGTGCAGGCGCTGAGATGGGTCAAACGGTTCATGCGCAAAAACAGAGACGCCAAAGAGCTCTCTGTTCAAATGCATGACGCGCTGTTTCAGCTTCTGCAAGGCGTAAGTGAACGGCAGGCCCTTATTTTTGTCTATTCTTTAACATCTTTCGACAGAATCGGCAAAACGAATAAGCAGCTCGCTTCTCAGCTGAACGAAGACGAATGGTATGTGTCCGTCCAGTTTTGGGGAGCGGTACATTATGTTATTCAATCCCTTCCGCAATGTGCACATCCGGCTCTAGGCGAGCTGCTGTCCGATTTGCGGGCGGAAAGCGCGCTGACACAGTCTGCCAGAAAAACCTTGGAGCTTTTGGAAAAAGGGTTTCCGATTGAAAGAATCGCTGCGGTCAGAAATTTAAAAACCGCCACCATCGAAGATCATATTGTAGAAATATCACTGCATCAGCCTGCATTTTTTATAGAACAGTACATTTCTGAAGAGGACCAGCGTATGATAACGGCATTTGCAAAACAGCATCAAACGAATAAAATTAAACGGATTCGCGAAGGAATGCAGATGCGCTTCAGCTATTTTCAGATCAGGCTGGCGCTGGCAAAGACGGTGAAACAGCATGACTGAGCTCCATAAAGCTTTGTACCGGCACTTTGGTTTGCGTTCGTTTAAAAAAGGGCAGGAAGAGATTATGACTAGTGTGCTCCAGAAAAAGGATACGATCGCCATGCTTCCGACCGGCGGGGGAAAATCATTATGCTATCAGCTTCCGGGTTACATAATGGACGGGCTCGTGCTGATTATTTCGCCGCTCCTTTCATTAATGGAAGATCAGGTGCAGCAGCTGAAAGCGAAAGGAGAAAAACGGGTTGCGGCATTAAACAGCATGCTGAATGCTGCCGAGCGGCATTTTATTCTCAGCAACATCAGCAGGTACAAATTTCTTTATATGTCCCCTGAAGCTCTCTCGTCACCTTATGTGCTGAACCGTTTGAAAAACGTCCCGGTCAGTTTGTTTGTCATTGATGAGGCTCATTGCATATCAGAATGGGGGCATGATTTCAGGCCTGATTATTCAAAGCTCGGGCCCTTCAGGCAAGCACTCGGCAAGCCGCCTGTATTGGCGCTGACCGCAACAGCGACAAAAGAAACGCTCAGTGATGTGACGGACGTGCTCGGACTTGAGCATGCAGTGCGCCATCTATATTCTGTCAACCGGCCGAATATTCTTTTGACGGTTGAACATTTGGCTGATAATGCCGAAAAAATAAGCAGGATCACGGATCTCGTCAAAAAGCTTGAAGGCCCGGGCATCGTGTATTGTCCGACCAGAAAGTGGGCGGAAGAGCTTGCGGCTGAGCTGAACGAAAAAACGGGAAAGCGGACGGATTATTATCATGGAGGGATGGACACAGGCGACAGAATTTTAATCCAGCAGCAATTTATCCATAACCAGCTTGATTGCATTTGCTGCACCAATGCGTTCGGCATGGGTGTGGACAAGTCTGATATCCGCTTTGTTATTCACTTTTATCCTCCACAAACGGCTGAGGCCTTTATGCAGGAAATCGGCAGAGCGGGACGCGACGGCAGCCCGAGTGTCAGTATTTTGCTGAGAGCGCCTGGCGATACAGAGCTTCAGCAGCAGATTATTCAGACAGAAAGCTTGTCTGATTATGATCTGGAAGGCATTCTGGCCATCATCCGGGACGCCGGTACGAGCGATGAGCGAAAGCTTCGGGACGTTCTTATAAGTAAGGGCGTTCAGGAAACGCAGGCGCGAACGGCCATCCACCTGTATCTGCAGGGAAAGACCACAAAAGAGCAGCTGCAGGAAGAACTGACATACCGTGTGGAAAAGAAGCTGCATAAAATGAACCGCTTTTCGGCGTTATTGGAGCGGAAAGAATGTATAAGAAAAGCGCTGTTGGCTTACTTTGATGAATCGTATGAGCCTGAAGATCAAACAGGACAATGCTGCAGCAGCTGCGGAATTGATCTGGCCCCGTACGAGCAAAAAGGAGAACAGAAAAACATGGAGCGGTTTGAAGATTGGAAGATGGAATTAGGCCGGATTTTCGGTTTAGAGTCTGCGGGTGAGTTGAGCTGAGACGGCAAAGCGAATTGATCCATCAGCTCTCAGACCGTGAGATTGTCATACAGCTTTATGTTACCCAATTGCTCATATTGGCGGCTTCAGCCGTTATCGGCTTTTTCTTTTTCACTGATGTTCACGATTTTTTAAAGCTTTGGCATATACGTGACGATAAAATCATATGGTACGGTGTAACTCTTGCCGTCCTTGTCATTTTTGCCGATCTGGCGGTGATGAAATGGTGTCCTTCGCATTTATATGATGACGGCGGTATTAATACACTGCTTTTTAAGAACAGGCCGGTTTTGCACATTTTGTTTTTGACGCTTCTCATTTCGTTCAGCGAAGAGATTTTATTCAGAGGCGTCCTGCAGACACATATCGGTTTATGGGCCGCCAGCTTGATTTTCACCGTGCTTCATTTCAGATACTTGGCGAAGTGGCTTCTGTTTATTATGGTTGCGGGCATCAGTCTTTTGCTGGGACTTATTTATGAATGGACCGGCAATTTATTCGTTCCGGTTACAGCGCATTTTATTATTGATGCGGTATTTGCCTGTCAAATCCGTTTTCAATATGTGAGGAGGGGTTTGCATGACGGAAATGTCAAGAGTTGAAAGAAGAAAAGCTCAGCTGCGTGCCGAGCAGCAGGTTGCCGCGGCCGCGGATGAACAAATTGAATATCTTGAAGACAGCCTCCCGACAAGACAGTCTGTAAAAGAGGAGCGTAAAAAAAAGGAAGAGCAGGTGAAGGAAAAAACCAAAACAAAAACACCGCTGTTCACTTTCCTGACCGTTCTGTTTATTATTGTGACAATCGGTGTCTTTTTCGGTCTTCTGTATATGACGAACAGCAGCAGATTTGACCCGAAGGATTATGAAGATGTCTTCATAGATCACAGTGAAAGCGCGCCTGCCGTTACTCCGAAAGCGGACGTTCAGAAAGAAACATCCGAAACCGCTCTTTTAAAAGAGCCGGAAAAAAAGTCTGAGGCCAAAGAAAAAAAAGAAACGGCCGCATCTGAAAAAACGAAAGAAAAACCGATTGAAAAAACACCGAAAAAAACGGAAACGGCTTCAGAAAAACAGGTGGTGAAGCCGACAGAAACCGAATACGCAGAGGCCAAACAGCAGTCTCCGCCGGCTGTCCGTGAAAAAGCGGTTCCGGCTGCCGGCAGTGATCAAGCCGGAACCGTCCGGCAAAAAGTGCGAACCGTCCAGCATACTGTACAGCCGAAAGAAACGCTTTACCGCATTTCAATGAAATATTATAAAAGCCGGGCGGGCGAAGAAAAAATCCGCAGCTACAACGGGTTAAACGGAAACGACGTGTATACCGGCCAGGTTCTGAACATTCCGCTGTCCGAATAAATACATATTTTCACCGCGGCTTTCATATAGTGTACCAATGAAAACGGACAAGGTGTGAAGCGCATGGATTCTTTATGGAAGCAATTAGACCGATTTGCTGACGGACCGACAAAACAAATGCTTCAGGCACTGGTGAAAAGGAAATTAAAATACGAAAATTATGCCGCGCAATGCCGAAGATGGCAGTGGGCGTCCCTCGTTTGCTTTTCCCTGATGTGCGTACTGCTGATGTTTAAAAGCTTTAATGCCCCTCAAGCTTCTCCGCAGCTGATTCTGCAGGAAATATTAGGCCATACGGTTTATTTGTGCTGGATTATGGCTTCCGCTTTTGCGTATTGCACTTCTTATTATTTTAAAAAAAAGGAAGAAAAAGCTGAGGGTGAATTTCATAAACTGAGATGTGAAATTATCCAAAAAAGCACGGATTTATGGCCTCAGCCGGAAAAATGGCGGGCGAGAGAATCCGTTTTTCACTTGATGAAACATCGGTATGATATCAATCTTTATTTTGAAAGCAAATAAAAAGAGGCGTTTTCCGGAAAGGATAGAAACGTCTTTTTTTGTTTGTCCGTCTAATGTAAGACAATGACAGAATGGAGAGTGCATTTATGAAGCTTACAGCGGGAATTCTCGGCTCATTGGCGGGAGCGGCTGCAGTTATGGCGGCCGTCATGTACAAAACGGCAAACGGCAGCCATCTGAAAACACATACATTTAAGCTTGATAAAATGAAAGGGATGAAGCCGCTCACCATCTTCTTTATATCTGACGTGCACCGCCGTTTAATTGATGAAAAGCTTCTCTGGGAAGCATCGGTTTATAAGCCGGATGCCGTTTTGCTCGGCGGTGATTTGGCGGAGGGCGGAGTTCCTTACGCCAGAATTGAAGAAAACATCAAGCGTCTGACGGCTCTTGCGCCTGTCATTTATGTGTGGGGAAATAATGATTACGAGGTCAGCCAGCAAAAATTGCTCTCTCTTTTAAGGGCATATAAAGTGATTCCGCTGAGAAATGAATCGGTTCAGTTTGCTTATAAAGGGGAAACCGTTACGATCTGCGGCGTGGATGATATCCGGATGATGATGGATGATTACGAATCTGCGGTCAGACATACGGATGCAAACGAAGTAAATCTCCTGCTTTGCCATAACCCGGAAATCCATGAGCAGATGAATGAGTCTGACGGAATTGATGCTGTGTTCAGCGGCCATACGCACGGCGGCCAAATCCGTTTCGGCCGGTTCGGGCCGTATGAGCTGGGCGGGACGGGAACGGTAAAGAAAGCGCATTACCTGATCAGCAACGGCTACGGCACGACAAAAGTTCCGCTGAGGCTCGGAGCGAAACCGGAGACGCATATGATTACACTGTGCGGACCTGATGAGCCGTTTTCCTGAAACAAACCCGGCCGTTCCGATAAAAAACGGCATTCTGCTTGTCTTCCCGCTGTACACGGTGTAAACTGATAACAAATTAAGAACCTATGACTCATTTATTCATATACTGTGTTATATGATTTGTGTGCAAGAAGAGGCAGGAGGGAACATTATGCGGCTTGAGCGTCTGAACTATAATAAGATTAAAATCTTTTTAACCCTCGACGATCTCACTGATCGGGGATTGACAAAAGAAGACCTCTGGAAGGACTCGTTTAAAGTCCACCAGTTATTTAAAGATATGATGAATGAAGCAAATACAGAGCTCGGCTTTGAAGCGAATGGTCCGATCGCGGTGGAAGTATATTCTCTTCAGGCACAAGGCATGGTTGTGATTGTAACGAAAAATCATGACGCGGACGCAGAAGATGACGAATATGACGATGATTATATCGAGATGCAGGTCAAACTTGACGAAAGCCCGGATATTATTTATCAGTTCCATTCGTTTGAAGATATCATTCAGCTTGCCGGGAGCCTTCATCGCATCGGGATTACCGGCGGAACCGTCTACCACTATGAGAACCAGTACTATGTAAGTCTTGAAGACCTCGGCTCCCGTTCTGCCGAAGGCGTTGTCGCGGTGCTGGCCGAATACGGGCATCCGGCGACGATCACGATTTACCGGCTCCATGAATACGGAAAACTCATCATGGACGGCAATGCTGTAGAGACCATCCAGAAACATTTTTCATAAAAAAGATATGAAGCGGCCGCTGTTTTCAGCGGCCGTTTTTTTTAGCGAAATAATGGAAAAATCATTGTCTTTCTTCTATGCACGGAGATATTGAAGGTGTATACTAGTCACTGAAAGGGAGCATGAGAGAAACAGAAGATTTTAGGAGGTTAACTCAAATGGCAGCCGATCGATTCACCGGTCATAATGAAGAAGACAAACATGATGTATTAAAATCAACCCAAACCGTAATACATAAAGCTCTGGAAAAATTGGGGTATCCAGAAGAAGTGTATGAACTGCTGAAAGAGCCGCTCAGATTATTAACGGTTAAAATTCCGGTTCGGATGGATGACGGGTCTGTGAAAATATTTACAGGCTATCGTGCACAGCACAATGATTCCGTAGGTCCGACAAAAGGCGGTATTCGTTTTCACCCGAATGTAACTGAAAAAGAGGTGAAAGCACTTTCCATCTGGATGAGTTTAAAATGCGGAATTATTGATCTTCCTTATGGCGGTGGTAAAGGCGGAATTGTTTGTGATCCGAGAAATATGTCATTCAGAGAGCTTGAAAGACTGAGCAGAGGATACGTCAGAGCAATCAGTCAGATTGTCGGACCGACTAAAGACGTCCCGGCACCTGACGTATTTACAAACTCGCAGATTATGGCTTGGATGATGGATGAATATTCAAGAATTGATGAATTTAACTCACCCGGCTTTATTACGGGAAAACCGCTTGTACTCGGCGGATCCCACGGCAGGGAATCAGCTACGGCAAAAGGCGTCACCATCTGCATTAAAGAAGCGGCCAAGAAAAAAGGCCTCGATATTCAGAACGCGCGCGTCGTCGTACAAGGTTTCGGAAACGCGGGCAGCTATCTGGCAAAATTTATGCATGACGCCGGCGCGAAAGTTGTCGGAATTTCTGACGCGTACGGAGGTCTTTACGATCCGGACGGTCTTGATATTGATTACCTGCTTGACCGCAGAGACAGCTTCGGAACAGTGACGAAGCTCTTCAATGATACCATTACGAATCAGGAGCTGCTTGAGCTTGACTGTGATATACTGGTCCCGGCAGCGATCGAAAACCAAATTACAGAAGAAAACGCTGACCGCATCAAAGCGAAAATTGTAGTAGAAGCGGCAAACGGACCGACGACACTGGAAGGAACGAAAATCCTGACAGACAAAGGAACGCTGCTGGTTCCCGATGTTCTGGCGAGTGCCGGCGGTGTGACGGTTTCTTATTTCGAATGGGTTCAAAATAACCAGGGCTTCTACTGGAGTGAAGAAGAAGTCGAAGAAAAACTGGAAAATATGATGGTAAAATCGTTTAATAATATTTATGAAATGTCCCAAAACCGCCGGATTGACATGAGGCTTGCGGCTTATATGGTCGGCGTGCGGAAAATGGCGGAGGCTTCGCGTTTCAGAGGCTGGATATAAACCAATCGTTTGCATAAACAAAAAAAATCTCCTATGATAATATAGGAGATTTTTTATATGAGTGGAAACTTATGATGGAAATGCCAAATCGCAGGAGTTGAAGGACATGACAGAAGAAAAAGCAATTATAATAGGCGGAGGTCCTTGCGGATTATCGGCGGCTATACATCTGAAGCAAATTGGCGTAAACGCCCTTGTGATCGAAAAAGGAAATGTCGTAAACAGCATTTATCACTATCCGACACATCAAACTTTTTTCAGTTCAAGTGAAAAACTGGAGATCGGCGATGTCGCCTTTATAACGGAAAACAGAAAACCGGTCAGAATACAGGCTCTCTCGTACTACAGAGAGGTTGTCAGAAGAAAAGAGCTTCGTGTAAACGCCTTTGAAACGGTGGAGCGCGTCACGAAACAAGAAGACGGCCGTTTTCTTGTTGAAACGTCAAAAGACCGCTATCTCACTCCGTTTTGTATTATCGCGACAGGATATTATGATCATCCGAATTATATGAACATACCGGGTGAAGAGCTTCCTAAGGTATTTCATTACTTTAAAGAAGGCCATCCTTATTTTGATAAGGATGTCGCAGTGATCGGCGGGAAAAACTCAAGTGTAGATGCGGCTTTGGAATTGGTGAAGTCCGGTGCGCGCGTTACGGTGCTCTACAGAGGAAACGAGTACTCCCCGAGCATCAAGCCGTGGATTCTGCCTGAGTTTGAGGCCCTCGTCAGAAACGGAACAATCCGGATGGAATTTGGCGCTTGTCTTGAAGAAGTGACGGAAGATGAGATCATTTTCCGCTCCGGCAGGAATGAGACGGTCAGGCTGAAAAACGATTTCGTATTTGCCATGACAGGATATCATCCCGATCACGGATTTCTTGAAAAAATCGGTGTGCAGATTGATGCAGAATCAGGCCGGCCGTTTTTCCGGGAAGAAACGATGGAAACAAATGTTGATGGTGTTTTTATTGCCGGGGTTATTGCAGCGGGAAATAACGCTAATGAAATTTTTATCGAGAACGGCCGTTTTCACGGCGGCTTGATCGCAAACGAAATTTCAAAACGGCTTAGTGCAGAGAGCATATGATCATTCATATGCTCTTTTTTAGAAATTGGAAGATGTAAAAATATAAACAACATGGTACGATAGATATAGGAATATAAAGGAAAGAGGTTGCCTGATGTTTGCAATCATCTCTGCAGGAATTGCTCCCGGCATTGCGCTGTTAAGCTATTTTTATTTAAAAGATCAATATGACAATGAACCCGTACATATGGTGCTGAGGTCTTTTTTTCTCGGGGTTGTACTTGTGTTTCCGACCATGTTCATCCAGTATGTTCTTGAAAAAGAGCATGTAGGGGGAGGAAGCTTTTTCGTTTCGTTTTTGTCTTCGGGCTTCTTGGAAGAATCGGTGAAATGGTTTGTTCTGATGATCAGTGTGTACCCGCATGCTCATTTTGATGAGCATTATGACGGAATCGTTTACGGGGCCAGTGTGTCATTAGGCTTTGCGACGCTTGAAAATATCCTTTATTTATTCGGCCACGGTGTTGAGCATGCTTTCATCAGGGCGATTCTGCCAGTCTCCTGCCACGCGCTGATCGGGGTGATCATGGGGTTTTATCTCGGAAAAGCCCGCTTTTCGCAGAAAAAAGCCCGTGTGAAGTGGCTTGTGATTTCACTGGTCGTGCCTTCATGTCTGCACGGTTCTTACGATTTTATTCTTACCGCCCTCAATCATTGGGTATATTATATGCTGCCGTTTATGCTGTTTTTATGGTGGTTCGGGCTGAGGAAGGCAAAAAAAGCACGTTCCGTCAATATAATCCAAGTGTGAAGAAACCGCGCATCGCGTGCGGTTTCTTTTTTATGCCTTGACAGGGGATAAGAAGGAAACGTGCATAAAAATAACCTCGTGACAGACAATACGGATACACTTTAAATTTTGCTGGAGGAGGCTTGAAAAGATGAAGTGTAAAGGAGCGTTTATGGCTTGTCTTATTCTATTTTCATTCGCCGCCGCTATCTTCGATCATGAAACGGCCCATGCGTTTTCAAATCAAGTGATTCAAAGAGGCGCAACGGGTGATGATGTTATAGAATTGCAGGCCCGTCTGCAATATAACGGATTTTATAACGGGAAAATCGATGGTGTTTACGGCTGGACGACATACTGGGCCGTACGGAATTTTCAGGAGAAATTCGGCATGAAGCCGGTTGACGGCCTCGTCGGCGCGAAAACCAAGCAGGTGCTGATTTCAAAATCAAAATACTACCGCGAATATGTAATGGAGCAGATTCAAAAAGGGAATACGTTCACCCATTATGGCAACGTTCCTTTAAAAAACCAAACGAAACCGTCAGCCGGCGCCCAGAAGTCTGCTGGAACGAATAAGCCCGCTCAAAAACCGCAAAACAATACAGGCGGTCAGTCAAATCAAAAGCAAAATACAACAGCGGCCAATATGCCGGGCGGTTTCTCAAACAACGACATCAATCTTCTGGCGCAGGCTGTGTACGGGGAAGCGCGCGGTGAGCCGTTTGAAGGACAGGTTGCCATCGCCGCTGTTATTTTAAACCGTATTAAAAGCCCGTTATTTCCGAATACGGTGGCCGGCGTCATTTTCGAACCGCTCGCGTTTACCGCTGTTGCCGACGGCCAAATATATATGCAGCCGAATGAAAGAGCAAAAGAAGCAGTTCTTGATGCGATTAACGGCTGGGACCCTTCTGAAAACGCGCTTTATTATTTCAATCCTGATACCGCGACAAGCAAATGGATTTGGGGACGTCCGCAGATTAAACAGATCGGAAAACACATTTTCTGTGAGTAAAAGTACGAAAAATGAGGTGTTAACATGATTAGAGGAATCATTATCGCTGTTCTCGGTGTCGCGATCGCCGCAACCGGGTATTGGGGATATAAAGAGCATCAGGAAAAAGATGCGGTCCTTCTGCATGCGGAAAATAATTATCAGAGGGCATTTCATGAACTGACGTACCATGTAGATCAGCTTCACGACAAAATCGGGACGACGCTTGCAATGAACAGTAAAAAATCTTTGTCTCCGGCGCTCATTGATGTATGGAGAATAACATCTGAAGCTCATAACAATGTGAGCCAGCTGCCGCTGACTCTCATGCCTTTTAATAAGACGGAGGAGTTTTTATCCAATATAGGAGATTTCAGCTATAAAACATCGGTCCGGGATTTAGATCAAAAACCGCTTGATAAGAAAGAGTATACAACACTGAACAGCCTGTACAAACAGGCGGAGAACATTCAAAACCAGCTGCGCAGCGTTCAGCATCTCGTCATGAGCAAAAATCTGCGGTGGATGGATGTTGAGATGGCGCTCGCCTCTGACAAAAAACAAAGCGATAATACGATCGTCGACAGCTTTAAAACTGTCGAAAAAAATGTAGGCGCTTTTTCTGAAGACAGCACCAGCCCTACGTTTACAAGCGCAAACACAGAACGAAAAGGTTTTACGCATCTGAAAGGAAAACAAATTACAGAAAAAGAAGCAGTCAAAATCGCGCAAAGGTTTGCGCCTGATCATAATTATTCCATTAAAGTGGTAAAAAGCGGCCGGAAGACGAATCGGGACGTATACAGCATCCGCATGAAAGACGCCGACAGCAAGTCTTTTATCTATATGGATATTACCCAAAAAGGCGGACATCCGGTCTATTTAATTCAAAAGCGGGCCGTGAAGAAACAAAAGATCAGCCTCAATGAAGCATCTAACCGGGCCGTCGCGTTTTTAAAGAAAAACGGTTATGAAACAAAAAATCTCGAAATTGATGAAAGCGCGCAATATAACAACATCGGCGTCTTTTCTTTTATTCCCGTTGAGAAAAACGTCCGTATTTATCCGGAAGCCATCCGGATGAAGGTGGCGCTGGATGACGGTGAAGTCGTCGGTTTCTCCGCACGTGATTATTTGGCGGCGCACCGCACGAGAACAATTCCGGCTCCGGCTTTATCGGCTGATGAAGCGAAAGCGAAGCTGAATAAAAATGTTGAAGTCCGGGAGACGCGGCAGGCATTGATCACGAATGAACTCGGCCAGGAAGTGCTTTGCTATGAAATGCTCGGGACGATCGGGAAAGACACATATCAAATGTTTATCAATGCGGACGACGGAAAAGAAGAAAAAATAGAAAAATTAAAAAGTGCAGAACCTATATATAAAGACCTATAAAAATAAAGGAGGAAAGGGCTAAAAGTCTTTTCCTTTTTTTTATTACATGCTTTAATAAAAGCATAAATAATGAAAGAGTGAAGTCCCATGATAGCTGTCGGAGATTATATTTGGATTGAATACATAGAGAACAATGAGTTCAAAAAAGCGAGGAGCAAAGCAGTCAGTATTGAAAGCGGTGAACTGTACATCTCATATCCCGTCGATCTGGATACGGGACGGACGGTCTTTTTGCACAAAGGGTTGGAGATAACAGCTGAATTTATGGGGAACGGCCAAGTGCCTTATCAATTTAAAACCATAATCAAAGGGAAGAAAAAAGAACCCATCCCGATGATCGGACTGGATATTCCCCCTAAGGAAGAAATGAAGCGGATTCAAAGACGCCGGTACGTCCGTGCAGACGCTGTATTGGATGTAGCCGTCAAAATGGAAGCGGAAAAAACCGCCTTTCAAACGGTTTCTTCTAATATGAGCGCCGGCGGAATTGCAGTTGTGCTGCCTGAACATATTTCCGCGGAACCGGGTGAAAAGCTGCATGTTTCGTTTTCTCTTTCCGAAAAGGAAAATACAGCGGATATAACGGCCGAGGCTGTTACCCAGCGGGTTTTTTATGATGAAAAGGCGGCGAAACGAAAAATGACGCTTGAATTTACAGACATCGACCCCGTGTCTCAGCAGCATATACTCCGATACTGTATGCGCGCGCAGCTGCAGCAGAGAAGAAACCGTCAGCCGGAATAAACTGCAGCGCACTTTTCCATACTAATCCTAATGGAGGTGCGCGTGTATGAAAACATTTGAACGTCTGCTGGTCAAATTGGTCTGCATTCAGCTCGTTATTTTGGGGGCGGTACAGTTTTTGCTTCATTATCAGCCTATTGAACCTTATATTTCGAAAGCTGTGAAATATGAAGGAGTGGATAAAATGGAGAAAAAAGAATGGATTGAAACGGTAAAGCGGTAAATCGTCTCAATTTTTTCGCCCCTTTTCGGATAGTTCATGATACAATCCATAGAGGAGTAAAGAGCAAGGAGAGAGATTATGGACAAGAAATTATCAATTGCAATCGACGGTCCGGCGGCTGCCGGAAAAAGCACCGTTGCTAAAATAGTGGCTGAGAAAAAATCATATGTGTACATTGACACGGGAGCGATGTATCGTGCCATTACATATACAGCGCTCAAGCAAAATGCCGATTTAACGGATGAAGCCGCGCTCACAGAGCTTTTGAAGCGTACGGAAATTGAGCTTGTATCCGCTCCGGAAGGACAAATCGTTCTGGTAAACGGTGAAGATGTAACAGAAGAAATCCGAAAAGACGAAGTCAGCAACCAAGTATCAATCGCCGCCAAGCATAAAGGCGTCAGAGAAGAAATGGTGAAAAGACAGCAGCAGCTCGGAGAAAAAGGCGGCGTCGTCATGGACGGCCGTGATATCGGAACTCACGTGCTGCCTGATGCGGAAGTGAAAATTTTCCTTTTGGCGTCCGTAGAAGAAAGAGCGAAGCGCCGATATGAAGAGAATAAGAAAAAGGGCTATGACGTGAATTACGAGACGCTCATTGAAGAAATTGCAAGGCGCGATAAACTCGATTCAGAGAGAGAAGTTTCCCCGCTGCGCAAAGCGGATGACGCGGTTGAAATTGATACGACGTCACTGAGCATTCCCGAGGTCGCAGGAAAAATTCTGGAGATTGTTGAACAGAAATCACGTTAACATCGGGCGGAGCTCATTTTAATTTTTTTCAAAAGACAAGATGTTATTGCTTGACAAACCAGTCCTTTTATTAGAAGTTAATACTAATAAAACTTTTTATTGATCATTCAAAATCTTTTTTTGGATGATTCTTTAATACATATTCGGCTGAAAGCGGACATTCACATGTTCAGCTTTCAAACCGTTTTAATTAAGCTGTGTAGGTTTGGACCAAGGAGGTTATTCAAATGACAGAGGAAATGAATCAAATTGATGTTCAAGTGCCAGAGGTTGGAGATGTAGTAAAAGGGATTGTGACAAAGGTAGAGGACAAGCATGTGGATGTCGAAATTATCAATGTCAAACAATCCGGGATCATTCCAATCAGTGAATTATCAAGTCTTCATGTAGAGAAAGCATCGGATGTCGTAAAAGTTGACGACGAGCTTGACCTGAAAGTAACAAAAGTGGAAGACGATGCTTTGATTTTATCTAAACGTGCCGTTGATGCTGACCGCGCTTGGGAAGACCTTGAAAAAAAATTCGAAACAAAAGAAGTGTTTGAAGCTGAAGTGAAAGATGTGGTGAAAGGCGGTCTCGTCGTTGATATCGGCGTTCGCGGCTTCATTCCCGCATCACTTGTCGAAGCTCATTTCGTCGAGGATTTCACTGACTATAAAGGGAAAACTCTCTCTCTTATCGTCGTTGAACTTGACCGTGATAAAAACCGTGTGATTCTTTCACACCGGGCTGTAGTGGAAAAAGAACAGACAGCCAAAAAGCATGATTTTCTCCAAACGCTTGAAGTTGGAAGCGTGCTTGAAGGAAAAGTGCAGCGCCTGACTGATTTCGGCGCGTTTGTCGACATCGGCGGAATCGACGGACTTGTTCATATTTCGCAGCTGTCTCATTCACACGTCGAAAAACCGTCTGACGTCGTGGAAGAGGGACAGGACGTAAAAGTGAAAGTATTGTCCGTAGACCGCGATAACGAGCGCATTTCTTTATCTATTAAAGAAACACTGCCGGGACCTTGGAGCCAGATCGGCGAAAAGGTGAAGCAGGGAGATGTGCTTGAAGGAAAAGTGCAGCGCCTTGTAAGCTTCGGCGCCTTTGTAGAAATTCTTCCCGGCGTGGAAGGACTTGTGCACATTTCGCAAATTTCCAATAAACATATCGGAACGCCGCATGAAGTGCTTGAAGAAGGACAGACTGTTAAAGTGAAAGTGCTTGACGTGAACGAAAGCGAAGAGCGCATTTCCTTAAGCATGCGTGAGCTTGAAGAAGCGCCGAAAGCCGATCAGGAGGACTTCCGCCAATACCAGGCGAAAGAAGAGCCGAGCACCGGCTTCCAGCTTGGCGATTTAATCGGAGACAAGCTTAATAAATTAAAATAAATTGGTGATAAAACGTGACACGAGCAGAACGCAAAAGAGAACATATAAATCATGCGCTGTCTACCGGTCAGAGCCGGGAAACGGGGTTTGATGATATTACGTTTGTTCATGTCAGCCTGCCAGACCTTGCATTGGAAAAAGTGGATATCTCAACGAAAATCGGCGGACTCACAAGCAGTTCGCCGATTTTTATCAATGCGATGACAGGAGGCGGCGGACAGCTTACATACGAAATTAACAGGTCACTGGCAAGAGCCGCGCGCAAAGCCGGCATGCCGCTGGCTGTCGGTTCGCAAATGTCGGCGTTGAAAGATCCCGCTGAACGGTATTCCTACGAAATCGTCAGAAAAGAGAATCCGGACGGTTTAATATTTGCGAATTTAGGCAGCGAGGCGGACGCCGAGCAGGCGAAAAGGGCAGTTGATATGATTGAAGCAGACGCCCTCCAGATTCATTTGAATGTGATTCAGGAGATCGTCATGCCTGAGGGGGACAGAAGCTTTACGGGCGCTCTCAGCCGCATTGAGCGGATTGCCGATGGAGCGGGAGTGCCCGTTTTTGTCAAAGAAGTCGGCTTCGGCATGAGCAGGGAATCGGCACGGCGGTTATTTGATGCCGGGGCGGCGGCCGTTGATGCCGGCGGATACGGCGGGACAAATTTCTCTAAAATTGAAAATCTGCGCAGAGAGAAGGCGCTTCAATTTTTTAACACGTGGGGAATTTCTACAGCCGCAAGTTTAGCTGAAATCCGTTCGCTTTCCGCTGATCAATCTGTTATCGCATCCGGAGGGCTGCAAAGTGCGCTGGATGTCGCTAAATCGATTGCTCTCGGCGCATGCTGCGCGGGAATGGCGGGCACATTCCTGAAAGCTCTCACCTCAAAAGGAGAAGAGGGTCTTTTTGACGAGATGACGGCGCTTTTACAAGAGCTCAAAATAATTATGACCGTCCTTGGGTGTCAAACGGTCGCCCAATTGCAAAAGGCGCCTTTGGTTATAAAAGGTGACACACATCACTGGCTTTCTGAACGGGGAATTGACACATCCCGTTTCAGCAGACGTTAAAAGGCATGCGGACCCGCATGCCTTTTTTGCTTTACGATTTTCTTTTTCGGAATTCCCCGTTTTGCTCGAGGCTTGTCGCTCCTTTATGGTGAATCGAATCGTCGCGGTCCGATTCCACTCGGCGGGAGGCTTTCAGTTTTTTCTCCTGTCTGTCTTTTCCCATCATCATCCGCTCCTTTCAGGATAATTGGTTTAAAAAATGCGTTCCCGCTCCATACTGATCAAAGGAGGAGCGATTTATGGAACCGTTTTATTATTACTGGTCGATGTGGTTTTTATGGATACTTGCGACTTTTATTTTTGCCAAAACGAAAAGCCGTTTTTACGTATCAGTCTTTATTTTGACTAATATGATGGCAAGCATACATCAGATGACCGCTTATTTTACACTAAACGCGGCATATGTCATGTTTTTTGCTGCCGCATTTGTTTACGCGGGGAGCCTCGGTATGCATAAGCGGCTCCGTAATGTCCTGATTCATCTGACGGCTGCTGCAGCGTACGGCTTTATCTTTCTTTTTGCATTATATGATCCCGTTTGGTTTATCATAAAACCTGAGTGGGCGGCTGTCATACTGCTTACCGTTATTACGGTTTCTGTTGAGGGGCGATTTCCTGAGAGGCTTTGTCTTTTTGTTCTCGGCATGTGCCAGGGAGAGTTATTGTATTCGGCGGTCATTCACAAAATTGCAGGTGCGGCAGCCGTCGGCGGCTATCAATGGCTTTCAGGCTGCTCGGCGGGAGTGATTCTGCTTATCGGGCTGACTACCTATGAACAGCTTGCCGCACGCATCAGCCAAAAAAGCAAAAAGCAGGGCAAAGGGGCCACCAAAATGTCTTGAAAACGGACGGAGACTGTTGCATGAATGCGAAACATTTCGAAGAATACATTGTGATCTCGGTGAAAACTGATATAATAAATGAGTTAAGCCCTTCTGTTTGAAGGGTTCTTTTCATAGCGAAGATGATTTTAATAACCGGTTGAACAATTTTTGTGAAAATGTAAGCGGCTGGATTGAAAGGAAGGGTACTATGGGTAAACCTGTCGTAGCCATTGTCGGAAGACCGAATGTGGGAAAATCCACAATCTTTAACCGGATTGCGGGTGAAAGAATTTCAATAGTAGAAGATACCCCCGGAGTGACGCGGGACCGGATATACAGTTCGGCGGAATGGCTGAATTATGATTTTAACCTGATTGACACGGGCGGAATTGACATCGGAGACGAACCGTTTCTGACACAGATCCGCCAGCAGGCCGAAATCGCCATGGACGAGGCTGATGTGATCATCTTTATGGTGAACGGCCGCGAAGGTGTGACGTCTGCGGATGAAGAAGTGGCAAAAATATTGTACCGGACGAAAAAACCGGTCGTATTAGCCGTTAATAAATTAGATAATACCGAAATGAGAGCGAACATCTATGACTTTTACGCGCTCGGTTTTGGAGAGCCTTATCCGATTTCCGGTACTCACGGTTTGGGATTGGGAGATTTGCTCGATGCTTGTGCCGAGCATTTTAAAAACATTCCCGAAACGAAGTATAATGATGATGTCGTTCAATTCTGCCTGATCGGCCGTCCGAATGTCGGAAAATCCTCTCTTGTCAATGCGATGCTCGGCGAAGAGCGGGTTATCGTGAGCAACGTGGCGGGAACGACGAGAGACGCTGTGGATACGGCATTCACTTATAACCAGCAGGAATTTGTGATTGTTGACACGGCGGGCATGAGAAAAAAGGGAAAAGTATATGAAACAACAGAAAAATACAGTGTACTTCGGGCATTAAAAGCCATTGACCGCTCAGACGTCGTCGGCGTGGTACTGAACGCTGAAGAAGGCATCCTTGAGCAGGACAAGCGGATCGCCGGATATGCTCATGAAGCAGGAAAAGCCGTCGTCATCGTCGTAAACAAATGGGATGCCGTTGATAAAGACGAACGCACGATGAAAGAATTTGAACAGAATATACGGGAGCATTTCCAATTTCTCGATTATGCGCCGGTACTGTTCATGTCGGCACTGACGACAAAGCGGATTCATACACTCATGCCTGCGATTATTAAAGCGAGTGAAAACCACTCTCTCCGCGTGCAGACAAATGTCTTAAATGATGTCATCATGGATGCGGTCGCCATGAATCCGACTCCGACGCACAATGGCTCCCGTCTGAAAATTTATTATGCGACTCAAGTCGCTGTTAAACCGCCGAGCTTCGTTGTTTTTGTCAACGATCCGGAACTGATGCATTTTTCTTATGAACGCTTTTTAGAAAACCGAATCCGTGATGCTTTCGGATTTGAAGGTACGCCAATTAAAATATTTGCAAGAGCAAGAAAATAAAAAGGTGTGATACAGAGATGAAAAAAGTGGCAATGCTTGGAGCGGGAAGCTGGGGCACTGCACTTTCTTTAGTGCTGGCTGATAACGGACATCAAGTCATGATGTGGGGGCACCGTGCCGAATTGATCGATCAAATCAACGGGCTGCATGAAAACAAAGATTATCTGCCGGGGGTGGAGCTGTCAAGCTCTATCATCGGCACAGCTGATTTAAGCGAGGCTTTAAAAGGAGCTGACTTCATCATTGTGGCGGTTCCGACAAAAGCCATTCGGGAAGTGCTGAAAAAGGCTCTGCCTTACATCCCGAAACAGTCGATCTTTGTTCATGTCAGCAAAGGAATTGAGCCGGATTCGCTTCTCCGCATTTCTGAATTAATGGAAGAGGAGCTGCCTGAGGAGTACAGAAAAGATATCGTTGTGCTTTCAGGGCCGAGCCACGCTGAGGAAGTCGGATTGAGACACCCGACGACTGTTACATCATCTTCAAAAAATATCGAGGCTGCAGAAGCGGTTCAGGATCTATTTATGAACCAGCATTTCCGTGTCTATACCAATCCGGATATGATCGGTGTTGAAATAGGGGGAGCGTTAAAGAACATCATCGCTCTGGCAGCGGGAATTACAGACGGATTGGGATACGGAGATAACGCAAAAGCGGCCCTGATCACCCGCGGTCTTGCTGAAATCGCCAGACTCGGCACAAAGATGGGCGGAAACCCTCTCACCTTTTCCGGCCTGACTGGCGTAGGCGACTTAATCGTGACGTGTACGAGCGTCCATTCCCGCAATTGGCGCGCCGGCAACCTGCTCGGCAAAGGGTACAAGCTTGAGGCTGTCCTTGACAAGATGGGAATGGTTGTTGAAGGCGTGCGGACGACGAAAGCGGCGTATCAGCTTTCTCAAAAATACAAAGTGAAAATGCCGATTACAGAGGCGCTTCACCAAGTGTTATTTAACGGGCAGAAGGTAGAAACGGCTGTAGAATCTTTAATGGCCAGAGTGAAAACCCATGAGATGGAAGACTTGGTCAACACATTCGAAAACCGGGTGAAGTGACAATAACATGCCGTCTGCATATTCTGAAATGACGAAAGTCCAAAACGCGGAACTCTCCGGCTGAAATCGCTTAAAACATTTGCTGATTTAGGCAGAAGAGGATGCAGACGTACGCATCTACGCATACTATAGCATCGAAGTCCAAGAGAGTGTATCTCAGACGTATAGGTGAATATAGTCAACTTGACTGAAGCAAAGTCCCCCTCTTTGCTTCAGTTTTTTTGTTTTTTCAATAGATGGAAAACCTGTTGATCTTTTCAACATTTGTATATTAAAATGAAATATAACGCTTACAATGATGGGACGGGGGGCACGGACGTGAGTGTGGCATTGATGAAAATGTGGTTTGCGCTTGGTGCTATGGGATTAATGTTTGTTGCGGTGGCCTCTATTTATGTCAGCAGGTACAAAGTGAAAAACAAGCTGATCAAAGCAGCAGTTTCTTCGCTCGCTTATGCCTGTATGGTCATCTCGGGATTGATCGTGTTAATGGTCGTTTTCAGCGGGCCTGTCAATGAATAAGCAAAAAAGGGGGCGCGGAATGCATAAGATGAAAATGGCCGTCATAACGGCATTTGCGGTGCTTCTGCTGTCCGGCTGTCTGTATCCTGAAGCGGAAAAAACTGAAAATAAAGTATCTTACAAGCATCAGCTTCAGCAGGTTCAAGCGGCAGTGGATGAGTTTAAAAAGGCGAACGGCGGACTTCTGCCGATTCAGACCAAAGATATGAAAACACCGATCTATCAAAAATATCCGATAGATTTTAAGCGGCTCGCGCCCAGATATATAGAGGAGCCGCCGGCATCAGCTTTTGAAAGCGGAGGAATGTACCAATACGTGCTTGTCGATGTGGAAAATAAGCCGACCGTGAAGCTGATCGATCTCCAAATGGCGGAGGCAATCCGCGATATGAAGCTGCGTGTTAAAATGTATCAGGAAAAACATACATATCCGCCCTATGAGGATGCCGTTTCAAAAGGGCTGTTCGCTTTAAATAAAAAAAAGCTCGGCATGAAAGACACACCTTCAGTCAAAAGTCCGGTTTCAGGCACGTCTCTGCCGCTTTTAATCGGCGCTGACGGAGAAATCTATGCCGACTATCGCGTCGATCTCGCCCGCTGTCTGAAAGAAAACAAAAAGAAAATCAGACCGGGCGCGGAAATTCAGGATATTTTATGGAAAGAGACGCCTTTCGTCCCGGCCTTTTCAGTCACATACACCGTAAATGAAAAACAGGAACCCGTTTTTTTAGAAAGTAAAACGAAACAGGAATGAACCTTTCTCCCGCGCATACAAATAGGGAGAAAGGTTTTTTTGATTCCGATAGAAAAGATTGCCTGAAAATTTTCTAAAGATGTCATATTGAAATAGGACAACGTCATACACATATAGTGTCCTGTATTTGATTGAAGAATGGTGAATGAAAAATGATAAGGATAGGAAGTCCGGGAGGGGATCACTTGGAAAAGGTCGATATTTTCAAGGATATCGCTGAACGAACAGGAGGCGATATATACTTAGGAGTCGTCGGCGCTGTCCGTACAGGGAAATCTACATTCATTAAAAAATTTATGGAGCTCGTGGTGCTCCCGAATATCAGCAATGAAGCCGATCGAGCACGGGCGCAGGATGAGCTTCCGCAAAGCGCAGCAGGAAAAACGATTATGACCACAGAACCAAAATTTGTTCCGAATCAAGCCATGTCCGTACATGTGGCGGAAGGGCTTGACGTCAATATCCGTCTTGTGGATTGTGTGGGATACACGGTTCCCGGTGCGAAGGGGTATGAAGATGAAAACGGCCCGAGAATGATTAATACACCATGGTACGAAGAACCGATTCCCTTTCATGAAGCGGCGGAGATCGGTACGAGAAAAGTCATCCAGGAACATTCCACAATCGGGGTCGTCATTACGACGGACGGCTCAATCGGTGATATTGCGCGGGGCGATTACGTAGAAGCGGAAGAAAGAGTCATTGACGAGCTGAAGGAAGTCGGCAAACCGTTTATTATGGTCATCAACTCGGTGAAGCCGTACCACCCGGAAACAGAAGCGCTCAGAGCTGAATTAAGCGCGAAATATGATATCCCCGTTCTCGCCATGAGTGTTGAAAGCATGAGGGAAACAGATGTGTTAAGCGTTCTCAGAGAAGCGCTTTACGAGTTCCCTGTGCTGGAAGTGAATGTCAACCTTCCGAGCTGGGTCATGGTGCTGAAAGAAAATCACTGGCTCAGAGAGAGTTACCAGGAATCAGTGAAAGAAACCGTAAAAGATATCAAACGACTGCGCGACGTCGACCGGGTTGTCGGCCACTTCAGTGAATTTGAGTTTATCGAAAGCGCCGGATTGGCCGGAATTGAACTTGGCCAGGGTGTCGCAGAAATTGATTTATACGCGCCGGATCATTTATACGACCAGATTTTAAAAGAAGTAGTGGGCGTCGAAATCCGCGGGAAAGACCACCTGCTTGAATTAATGCAGGACTTCGCCCACGCGAAAAAGGAATATGATCAGGTTTCAGACGCGCTGAAAATGGTGAAACAGACCGGCTACGGCATTGCAGCCCCGGCCTTAACGGATATGAGCCTTGATGAACCGGAAATCATCAGACAGGGATCAAGATTCGGAGTAAGGCTGAAAGCGGTCGCCCCGTCCATTCATATGATCAAAGTGGATGTGGAAAGTGAATTCGCGCCGATCATCGGGACGGAAAAGCAAAGCGAAGAGCTTGTCCGCTACTTAATGCAGGACTTTGAGGATGATCCGCTTTCGATCTGGAACTCCGATATTTTCGGAAGATCATTGAGCTCGATCGTGAGAGAAGGAATCTCGGCGAAACTGTCGCTTATGCCGGAAAATGCGAGATATAAACTGAAAGAAACGCTTGAAAGAATTATAAACGAAGGCTCAGGCGGCCTGATCGCCATTATATTGTAAGCTGAAGGACCTCTTCCTGAAACGGGGGGTCTTTTTTTGTCTTTTAGATACTGGAAATCAATCAAGGATTAGGAGGAAAAAAGCAAAAAAAGGAATATTTGTTCGGTAAAACACGCGAAAACCTTGACGAGCAAGGGATTGGGGCTTTAAAATGCTTGATATGGCTTTTTATATGTGTTACTCTACTTACAGAAAATCTTCACTTTGTTGGACAAACATTCCTCAAAGTGTCTGTTTTCTTTTGAAAAGCCGTTTACTTGTCTGTTCTTCCCTGCTTTGATTTTTTATAAGACAGGTTTAGAATCAGGCTGAACTGTGAAGAAATGATAATAAACTGCTGAATTGATACCCTTTTGGGAGGAGGTGAAAGGCATGAACAAGACAGAACTAATCAATGCGGTTGCAGAAGCAAGCGAATTGTCTAAAAAAGACGCTACAAAAGCAGTTGATTCTGTTTTTGATACGATTTTAGATGCACTTAAAAATGGTGATAAAATCCAACTGATCGGTTTTGGTAACTTTGAGGTGCGCGAGCGTTCTGCACGTAAAGGACGTAACCCGCAAACAGGTGAAGAAATCGAAATCCCTGCAAGCAAGGTACCTGCTTTCAAACCAGGTAAAGCTCTTAAAGACGCTGTTGCAGGAAAATAATTGTGAATATAGATCGTGTATGCATCTGATACATACACTTTGTTTCTTCACAGAAAAGCCCCTTGATAAAGGGGCTTTTCATATTTAAGCAGCCTCGGTCTCCGGGCAGGACTTTCGTTTTGCTTTTGGCGCGTCAAATGTGCTAGAATCGAAATTAAATGTATTCAATGGTGGAGGACACAGACAATGAAAGAAGTTAATAAAGAACAGATTGAACAGGCAGTTCGCCAGATTTTAGAGGCGATTGGAGAAGACCCGGACCGGGAAGGTCTTTTAGATACACCGAAACGCGTGGCGAAAATGTATGCGGAAGTATTCTCGGGGTTAAATGAAGACCCGAAAGAGCATTTCAAAACCGTTTTCGGCGAGGACCACGAGGAGCTTGTTCTTGTAAAAGATATCGCGTTTCATTCTATGTGTGAACATCATCTTGTTCCTTTTTACGGAAAAGCGCATATTGCCTACATTCCGCGCGGCGGTAAAGTGACAGGCCTGAGTAAATTGGCGCGTGCAGTGGAAGCCGTTTCAAAACGCCCGCAGCTGCAGGAGCGCATTACTTCAACGATTGCAGAAAGCATCGTAGACACCTTAGATCCCCACGGCGTCATGGTTGTCGTTGAAGCTGAGCATATGTGCATGACGATGAGAGGCGTAAGAAAGCCGGGGGCAAAAACGGTAACTTCCGCTGTAAGAGGTATTTTTAAAGATGACGCTGCGGCGCGTTCCGAAGTGTTAGAACATATTAAACGTGCGGATTAATTATGATAGAGGGTGCAGATATGAATTCAAAGCATTCAAGTGATTTTGTCGTCATTAAAGCGGTCGAGGACGGTGTGAACGTCATCGGTTTAACGAGAGGAACGGATACGAAATTCCACCATTCTGAAAAGCTGGACAAAGGTGAAGTGATTATCGCTCAGTTTACAGAGCATACTTCAGCCATCAAAGTGAGGGGCAATGCCCTCATCCAGACCGCTTACGGAGAAATGAACAGCGAAAAAAAATAAGCCGGCTGTTTCCCGCTTTTGCCAAATGCCCGCAAACGGCGGGAGAATACAGCCAATTTCTTTTTTTTATGCTATAATGATACCTGCGTATAATAATGACGAGTAAATCTCATACATATTAGAATAAATGTGAATTTGGGGACAAGGGTGATATTTTTGCAAGACATCTACGGAACTTTAGCGAATTTAAATACGAAATTAAAACAAAAGCTGTCTCATCCTTATTTAGCGAAACATATTTCTGCGCCGAAAATCGATGAGGATAAGCTTCTTCTTTTTCACGCTTTGTTTGAAGAGGCGGACATTAAGAACAACGACAGAGAAAATTACATAGTAACTGCGATGCTTGTCCAAAGCGCCCTTGATACCCACGATGAAGTGACAACAGCCAGAGCGTTAAAGCGAGACGAAAATAAAAACCGGCAGCTCACCGTGCTTGCCGGCGACTATTTCAGCGGACTGTATTATTCGCTTTTATCTGAAATGAAGGATATCTATATGATCCGGACGCTCGCTACGGCAATTAAAGAAATCAATGAGCATAAAATCCGTCTGTACGATCGGTCTGTCAATGACTTGAATCAATTGATCGAAAGCATGGCGATTGTGGAAGCGGCCCTGTTTCACAGAGTGTCAGACCACTTTAATCTTCCGCGCTGGAAAGAGCTGGCGAGTGATTTTTTTGTGTATAAGCGGCTGATGAACGGCAATGCTATATTTCTCGATGTCATCGGCAATATTGTAAAGTCAGGGAAATCAAAGGCTGAAATACTGGAAGAAAGCTTCCGAAAGGCGAAGCAAAGCATTGAAACGCTGCTGCCGCTCAATTCACCAATCCAAAATCTAATGCTGAACCGGCTTAAAGCGATCAGCCAAGACAAAACATATCATCAGAAAGTGGAAGAAGGGTAATCAACATGCAGGAGTCAAAAGAACAGCGCGTACACGGCGTGTTTGAAAAAATCTATAAAAATTATGACCAAATGAACTCTGTCATCAGTTTTCAGCAGCATAAAAAATGGCGCGACAAAACGATGCAGATCATGAATGTGCAAGAAGGCGCAAAAGCGCTTGACGTTTGCTGCGGGACGGCTGACTGGACGATTGCCCTCGCAGAAGCTGCCGGAAAAAGCGGCGAAATCAAAGGGCTGGATTTCAGCAAAAATATGCTGAGCATCGGCGAGAAAAAAGTAAAAGAGGGCGGTTACAGCCAAATTGAGCTTTTGCACGGAAACGCGATGGAGCTTCCTTTCGCTGATGATTCTTTTGATTTTGTCACCATCGGCTTCGGACTCAGGAACGTTCCCGACTATCTGACCGTGCTGAAAGAAATGCGGCGCGTCGTCAAACCGGGCGGACAGGTCGTATGCCTGGAAACATCCCAGCCGGAAATGATCGGTTTCAGACAGGCATATTTTCTTTATTTTAAATACATCATGCCTTTCTTCGGAAAAATGTTTGCGAAGAGCTATAAAGAATATTCTTGGCTTCAAGAATCAGCAAGAGAATTTCCCGGTATGAAAGAGCTTGCGCGTCTGTTTGAAGAAGCGGGCCTGACGAATGTCAAATACCATTCGTTTACCGGCGGAGTGGCCGCTACGCATATCGGCTGGAAATGATGAATATACAGATGTTTGGGTGAATGATATGAAATTTAAAATGGCCTATTCTTTTTTAAATGATGATATTGATGTGATCGAAAGGGAGCTTGAGCAGACGGTACGGTCTGACTATCCCTTGCTGAGTGAAGCCGGGCTCCATCTGCTTCAGGCAGGAGGCAAGCGGATCCGTCCTGTTTTCGTATTGCTTTCCGGCATGTTCGGCGACTATGACATTAATAAAATAAAATATGTTGCGGTGACGCTGGAGATGATTCATATGGCTTCCCTCGTCCATGACGACGTCATTGATGACGCCGAGCTGCGGAGAGGAAAGCCGACCATTAAAGCCAAATGGGACAACCGCATTGCCATGTATACCGGTGATTATATGCTTGCGGGCTCGCTTGAGATGATGACGAGACTGGATGAGCCGAAAGCCCACCGGATCCTGTCCAAAACCATCGTAGAAGTATGCCTCGGAGAAATTGAACAGATCAAAGATAAATATAATATGGAACAAAACCTCAGAACCTATTTACGCCGCATCAAACGGAAAACGGCGCTTCTTATCGCCGTCAGCTGCCAGCTCGGCGCCATCGCTTCGGGAGCTGATGAAAAGATTCATAAAGCATTATATTGGTTCGGCTATTACGTGGGCATGTCCTACCAGATTATTGATGATATCCTTGATTTCACTTCAACGGAAGAGGAGCTGGGAAAACCGGTCGGAGGAGATCTGCTGCAAGGAAACGTCACTCTGCCCGTTTTGTACGCGCTGCGTCAGCCTGAATTGAAAAATCAGCTGAAATTAATTAACAGCGAAACAACACAGGAGCAGCTCGCCCCCATTATTGAAAATATTAAACGCACAGATGCGATTGAAAAATCAATGGCCGTCAGTGACAGATACTTAAAAAAAGCGTTTGAAAAGCTGAATACGCTGCCGAGAGGACGTGCGCGTTCATCATTGGCCGCCATTGCCAAATATATCGGCAAACGGAAATTTTAAATCCTTTTACGAACAAGATGTGAACATTCTCTGCCCTGGATTGATTAATTGTCAGAAAGATGTTACGATTTCGGTGTGCAACTTGAAAGCCTATACATAATGATGGGGTGGAGAATCTTATGGAAAAAACTTTTATCATGGTAAAACCGGACGGCGTACAGCGCCAGCTGATCGGAGAGATTTTATCGAGATTTGAGCGTAAGGGCTTACAATTGGCAGGAGCCAAGCTGATGCAAGTTTCAGAACAGATGGCTGAAAACCATTATGCTGAACATAAAGGGAAACCGTTTTTCGGTGAGCTTGTGGAATTTATTACATCTGGACCCGTATTTGCAATGGTATGGGAAGGGGAAAATGTAGTAGAGATCACAAGACAGCTGATCGGAAAAACAAACCCGAAAGACGCACTGCCAGGCACGATTCGCGGTGACTACGGCATGTTTGTCGGCAAAAATATCATTCACGGTTCAGACTCCTTAGAAAGCGCTGAACGGGAAATTGACATTTTCTTCAAACAGGAAGAGCTTGTACCGTATCAAAAATTAATGGCCGACTGGGTGTACTAAGCCGTCAGCCTTTCTTTTTCTCTTGTTATGAAAAGGTTTACATATTTTAAGAAAGACAGAGGCTTCGCTGCCCTGTCTTTTCATTTCTCACAAATCAGCCTGCGGGCTGATTTTTTTATTGAAATCGTACAAATTAGAAAGAAAACAGGCTATACTAGGACAAAAGACAGCGAGATTGGGAGAGAAGCAATGGAGCCTTACGACATTTTTATCACCAAGTGGAAGAAAATAACCGGTGTTGATTTATCTTTATACAAAGAAGCACAAATGAAAAGACGGCTGACGTCCCTTTATGAAAAAAAGGGATTCAAAGATTTTCAGGAATTTGCCGCCGCTTTGGAGAAAGACAAGCTTTTATTAAATGAAACATTGGACAGGATGACAATCAATGTTTCTGAATTTTACCGAAATTATAAACGATGGGAAGTTCTTGAAACCTCAATTCTTCCGTTAATAAAGCATAACAAACCGTTAAAAATATGGAGTGCGGCCTGTTCAACGGGGGAGGAACCCTATACCTTGGCCATGATTCTCAATCAGCAGGCGGGTTTGGCCGGCTTTGATATATTGGCGACAGATATTGATGAAAAGGCGCTCGGCAAAGCCAAGCGGGGCATCTATCAGGAGCGGTCTCTGCAAGAGGTGCCGGCTTCCATAAAAAGCCGCTATTTCACCAAGCAGGCTGACAACAGCTATCAAGTAAAACAAGAGATTCAGAAAAACATCCGGTTTAAGCGGCATAACCTGCTTGCCGACAGCTATGAACAGGATTTTGATCTGATCGTCTGCCGCAATGTTTTTATTTATTTTACTGAAAAAGCGAAAGAAGAGCTGTATGTGAAAATGGCGGACAGCCTGAAAAAGAACGGAATTCTGTTTGTCGGAAGCACAGAACAAATTTTCAGCCCGGAAAAATTCGGCCTTGAAAGCACCGATACATTTTTTTATCAAAAAAGATAGAAGACATTTTATGAAAACTTGTGTTATAGTTTTACTTAAAAGCGTTAATGTGATGAAGGGAGAAGAACGAAATGAGATACTTAACAGCCGGAGAATCACACGGTCCGCAGCTGACGACCATTATAGAAGGTGTGCCTGCGGGGCTTTATATAACTGAGGAAGACATTAATTTTGAGCTTGCCAGACGCCAAAAAGGGCACGGGCGCGGACGGCGCATGCAGATTGAAACGGACAGAGCGAAGATTACGAGCGGCGTGCGGCATGCCCGGACACTCGGTTCACCCATTGCGCTCGTTGTAGAAAATAAAGACTGGACCCACTGGACAAAAATTATGGGCGCCGCACCGATTACAGAAGAAGAAGAAAGTGAAATGAAACGCCAGATTTCAAGACCGAGACCGGGGCACGCGGATTTAAACGGCGCCATTAAGTACAATCACCGCGATATGAGAAATGTGTTAGAACGATCTTCCGCGCGTGAGACAACGGTTCGCGTGGCTGCCGGAGCCGTCGCTAAAAAGATTTTAGCGGAGCTTGGCATTACAGTGGCCGGACATGTTTTGCAAATCGGCAGCGTAAAAGCAGAGAAAACCGATTACACATCCATTGAGGATCTCAAACGGGTAACGGAAGAATCACCGGTCAGATGCTACGATGAAGAAGCAGGCCGTCAAATGATGGCAGCCATTGATGAAGCGAAGGCAAACGGTGACTCGATCGGCGGAATCGTTGAAGTGATTGTTGAAGGCATGCCGGTCGGTGTCGGAAGCTATGTCCATTATGACCGTAAACTGGACAGCAAGCTCGCCGCTGCGGTTCTGTCGATCAATGCTTTTAAAGGGGTCGAGTTCGGCATCGGTTTTGAAGCGGCCGGCAAAAACGGCAGTGATGTTCATGATGAAATCGTGTGGGATGAAGAGAAAGGCTACACACGCGCCACGAATAGGCTCGGAGGATTAGAAGGCGGTATGACGACAGGAATGCCGATTGTCGTCCGCGGTGTTATGAAACCGATCCCGACTTTATATAAGCCGCTGAAAAGCGTTGATATTGAAACGAAAGAGCCGTTTTCAGCGAGCATTGAACGTTCAGACAGCTGCGCGGTTCCTGCGGCAAGCGTCGTGGCTGAAGCGGCAGTGGCCTGGGAAATCGCAAATGCCGTCGTAGAACAATTCGGCCTTGACCAGATCGACCGCATTAAAGAAAATGTTGAAAACATGAAGAAACTATCGAGGGAATTCTAATGAAGGAGCTTGAGGTTCGGACGGCTTCCTCCGCATATCCCGTGTATATCGGTGAAGGCATCAGGAAACAGGCCGCTGCACTTTTGACTTCACTGAACAGGCCGCTGACAAAAATCCTGCTCGTCATCGACGCTGAAGTCGACCGGCTTTACGGTGATGAGATGTTCCGGCTTCTAAACGAAACATGGCCCGTAAAAAAAGTGATCGTCCCGAGCGGAGAAGAAGCGAAGTCTCTGAAAGAGTATGAACGGATTCAATCGGAAGCGATCGCCTTCCATATGGACCGCTCTTCATGTATGATCGCCTTCGGAGGCGGTGTGACGGGTGATTTGGCCGGCTTTTGCGCAGCGACTTTTATGCGCGGAATTGATTTCATCCAAATGCCGACGACACTGCTTGCCCATGACAGCGCGGTCGGCGGCAAGGTGGCCGTCAATCATAAACTCGGAAAGAATTTAATCGGAGCGTTCTATCAGCCGAAAGCGGTGATTTATGATACGGAGCTTCTGAAAACCCTGCCGGAACAAGAGCTGAGATCGGGTATGGCTGAGGTGATAAAACATGCGTTTATCGCCGATCACGCTTTTTTAGAAAAGCTTCTCACGCTTGATACGTTAAACGGACTGACAAGCGCTGAGCTGAATGAAATGATTTATAAAGGAATTTCAATCAAATCGGCCGTTGTGCGTGAGGACGAAAAGGAAGAGGGGATAAGAGCTTTTCTGAATTTCGGACATACGCTCGGCCACGCCGTTGAGGCGGAATACGGCTACGGCCGGATTACACATGGAGATGCGGTCGCCCTCGGCATGCAGTTTGCCCTTTACGTGAGTGAACAAGTTGCGGGTTGCAAGATGAACAGAAAAGAACTCACGCAATGGCTGGTTGGGCTCGGCTACCCGGGAAGCATCAGACAAGATATTGCAACATCGGTTCTCTCCGCCAGGATGATGAATGACAAAAAAACGCGCGGAGGCATGACTCAGTTCATCGTATTGAAGGAATTAGGCGAAGCACAGGACTGTATGCTTTCAAAAGATGAGCTTGAAAATTTGCTGAACAAATGGCGAATGGAGGAAACAGCATGATGATACGCGGCATTCGCGGAGCAACAACGGTGGAACAAGACACCGAACAAGAAATTTTAGAAAAAACACAGCAGCTGCTTGAAAAAATCATTGAACAAAATGGATGCAAGCCGGAAGACGTCGTGCAGATCCTGTTATCCGCCACGCCTGACATCCATTCCGTATTTCCGGCAAAAGCGGTCCGCCGCCTTTCCGGGTGGCAGTACGTCCCGGTAACATGCATGCAGGAAATGGATGTCGCAGGCGCTTTGAAAAAGTGTATCCGTGTCCTGATGACGGTTCAGACGGATACGCCTCAAGATGAAATCAAGCATGTCTATTTAGAAAAAGCCGTTGTGTTAAGACCGGATTTATCATTGACAAAAAATACTGACATGTAATACGATAAAAAAAGCTTAGAAATACACAAGAGTGTGTATAAAGCTTAGAAGTCAGTTGATGAAACAGTTGAGTTTAGAATAGGGTAGCAGAGAATGAGTTTAGCTGAGCTGAGATAAACACGTTTTTATTCTGCCCAAAAGAAGCCTTTCTTTTGGGTTTATTTCTTATACGCAAGACCCCTCTCACTCCTCATCTCATTCTCCTTACCGTAAGGAGGAGAATCATGAATTTACAATCGGATGTTTCTTTATTTTTAAAGGACAGTCTGACACACCGCACCATTCCAATCGCAGAGACTTTTACGGTCGATACGATCACACCCATTCAGATGGTTGAAAAACTGGACAGAAACATTACGTATTTGCTGGAAAGCAAGGATGAGTCGTCAAGCTGGTCAAGATACTCTTTTATCGGTCTCGATCCTTTTATCACGATTAAAGAGAGTCATCACACATTCACTGCCGCTGATCCGAAAGGGCTTACGCTGTTTGAAGCCGGAGATTTAAAAGCCGTGCTTGACTGGATGAATGAAAGCTTCCGCATTAAAACGCCCGATCTTGATATCCCGTTTTCGGGAGGGGCGGTCGGTTATCTGAGCTATGACATGATTCCTTTAATTGAGCCTACCGTGCCAAGCCATGCAAAAGAAACAGATTTAGAAAAATGCATGCTGTTTGTCTGCCGGAAAATCATCGCCTACGACCATGAAACGAAACAAGTGCATTTCATTCAATATGCGGCGCTTAACGGCCGGGAGACGGAAGAAGAAAAACGGGCCGTTTTTAAAGAAAATTGCGCTGAGCTTCGCGAGCTTATCGGTATTTTGACAGAACCGAAAGATATGAAAGAGCCGTTTTTTTCAAAAGGTACATTTAAAACACCGAGCTTTGCCAATGTGACATCCAATAATACGAAAGAAGAGTTTATGGCCGGCGTTAATAAACTGAAAGAATATATAAAAGCGGGAGATATTTTTCAAGGAGTGCTGTCGCAAAAGTTTGAGATCCCGGTATCCAGACATTCCTTTGAGCTGTACAGGGTGCTCCGCATCGTCAACCCTTCACCTTATATGTACTATATTAAACTGCCGGACAGAGACATTGTCGGGAGTTCGCCTGAACGCCTGATCCGTGTGCATGACAGACATCTGGAAATACATCCGATCGCCGGAACGAGAAAAAGGGGAGCCGGAAAAGAAGAGGACGAACGCCTGAAAAAAGAGCTGATGAATGACGAAAAAGAAAAAGCTGAACATTACATGCTCGTCGATCTGGCGCGCAATGATATCGGCAGAGTCGCGGAGTATGGTTCCGTAACCGTTCCGGAATTCACGAAGATCGTTTCTTTTTCACATGTGATGCACATCATCTCCGTTGTAACCGGCCGTTTAAAACAGGGGGTCCATCCGGTTGATGCACTGATGTCGGCATTCCCGGCAGGAACACTCTCGGGCGCTCCAAAAATCCGCGCCATGCAGATTTTAAATGAATTAGAACCGACTTCCAGAGAAACTTACGGCGGATGTATCGCTTATATCGGATTTGACGGTTCGATTGATTCGTGCATCACCATCCGCACCATGAGTGTCAAAAACGGTACGGCGTCGGTGCAGGCGGGCGCGGGAATAGTCGCTGATTCCGTCCCGGAAGCCGAATATGAAGAGAGCTGCAACAAAGCGGGGGCGCTTTTAAAAACGATTCAAATCGCAGAAGACATCTTTTCTGGCGGGGAGGAGAAGACGGATGAACAAATTTCTGCAATCGTGCGTTAATGGCGGCACGCTGAAAACCGGAGAAGCCGAAAAGCTGATGGAAATGATGATGAGCGGAGACATGTCGCAGTCTGAAATCGGCGGAATCTTATCGGTATTAGCCCACCGCGGCGAAACGGCGGAGGAGCTCGCCGGATTTGTAAAAGTGATGCGGGCCCGTGTGCAGACGGCAGATGGCCTGGAGGATGTCGTTGATACGTGCGGAACAGGCGGAGACGGGATTTCTACGTTTAACATATCAACGGCAGCAGCGATTACAGCCTCTGCCGCCGGAGCCAAAGTTGCCAAGCACGGAAATCGTTCCGTGTCGTCTAAGAGCGGCAGCGCGGATGTGCTGGAAAAACTGGGTGTTTCCATTCAAGCCACCCCTGACAGTGTCAAACACAGTATTGAGACGAAGCAAATGGGTTTTTTGTTTGCCCCGCTGTTTCATTCGTCAATGAAGCACGTCGCCGCCGTGAGAAAAGAGCTGGGCTTCCGAACCGTGTTTAACCTGCTTGGCCCGCTCAGCAACCCGATGCAGGCGAAACGGCAGGTGATCGGCGTCTATTCATCTGAAAAAGCGCGCCTGATGGCAAGCGCTTTGGAACAATTTGAAGTCAGGCACGTCATGCTTGTGTCGGCGCGTGACGGGTTAGATGAACTGTCCGTCACAGCACCGACCGATGTCATTGAGCTGAAAAACGGTGAACGTCTGGAATATGCGGTATCACCTGAACAATTCGGTTTTAAAGAAGGTTCGCTGAAAGATATTCAAGTGAGCTCAGCGGAAGAAAGCGCGCATCTCATTCAGAATATTTTTGCAAATGAAGCTCCGTCGTCCGCTCTGCACATTACGGCCTTAAATGCGGGAGCGGCCATTTATACGGCAGGTCTCGCAAACGATCTGAAAGAAGGAGCAAAAATCGCTTTAGAAACGATTCAAAACGGAGATGCCAAAAGGCAGCTCGAACGTCTGAAACAGAAAGAGGAAGAATTATATGCTTGATCAAATCATTCAGCAGAAAAAAGAAGAAATCAAATCCATTGTGCTGCCGGAAACCTGTCAAATTGAACGGAGATCTTTTAAGGAAGCGCTCCTGAATCCGAACCGTTTTATCGGGCTGATTGCTGAAGTGAAAAAAGCTTCGCCGTCTAAAGGACTGATTAAAGAGCATTTTGTTCCGGAAGAGATTGCGGCAGATTATGAAGCAGCCAAAGCCGACGCCCTTTCTGTTCTGACGGATACCCGTTTTTTCCAGGGAAGAAATCACTTTTTGACAGATGTTAAAAAAAGCGTTTCTCTTCCTGTATTAAGAAAGGATTTTATTATTGACTCCCTGCAGGTGGAGGAATCGTACCGGCTCGGTGCTGATGCGATTTTACTGATCGGTGAAGCGCTGGAACCATCAAAGCTTTATGAGCTTTACCTGGAAGCACGTGAGAAGGGCATGGACGTTCTTGTGGAAGTCCATGATGAAACCGTGCTTGAACGAATTTTACAGGTGTTTCAGCCGGACATTCTCGGCATTAACAACCGGGACTTAAAAACGTTCCGTACTTCGGTTTCGCAAACGGAAAAAATAGCGCAGCTTGTGCCGGACGGCTGTCTGCTGGTCAGTGAAAGCGGGATCGGCTCTTTGGCTGACCTGCAATTCGTCAACAAGCATGGGGCGCAGGCTGTATTGATCGGAGAATCCTTAATGAGAGAGGATTCACAGCAAAAGGCGATCCGCGGGCTGTTCGGGGAGTGAGGGTATGAAAAAGCCTGAATTAAAGTACTGCGGAATACGATCGAAGCGTGATTATGAGCTTGCGGCAGCCTCAGAAGCGGATTACCTGGGATTTATTTTTGCCGCAAGCAAACGGAAGGTCACCCCGGATGATGTCCGGAAATGGAAACAAGAGATCGGGACAGACAAGAAACATGTCGGAGTTTTTGTGAATGAAACGATAGAAAACATCGCGCAAATCGCTTCTGATCTGTCCCTTGACGTTATCCAGCTTCACGGTGATGAATCGCCAGAGAATGCCCGCCGTCTCCGTCCTCTTGTGCGTTCCGAGATATGGAAAGCGCTCCATCACGGAGAAAGCACGCTCCGTCAGATGGCTCAATTTGCATCTGCCGTCGACGGCTATGTCATTGATTCTTCAGTCAAAGGCATGAGGGGTGGGACGGGAATCGCGTTTTCGTGGAAGCGTGTCCCTTTGTACCGGGAGCAGGCTCAAAAAGCAAACAAGCGCTGTTTTATTGCGGGCGGCGTTAATCCTGAAACGATTACCGGCTTACTGAGATCACGCCCGTGCGGTATAGATCTTGCCAGCGGAATTGAAAAAAACGGACAAAAGGATCAAACACTGATCCGGCTTTTAGAAGAAAGGATGAACCATTATGTATCCATATCCAAATGAAATCGGAAGATACGGCGAATTTGGCGGCAAGTTTGTCCCTGAAACATTAATGCGGCCCCTCGAAGAAATCGAAACGGCTTTCAAAGAATTAAAGAATGATCCCGTTTTTCATGCCGAATATCAAAAACTATTGTTTGATTACTCAGGCAGACCGACGGCATTAACGTTTGCAGACAGGGTGTCGGAGTATTTGGGCGGGGCAAAAATCTATCTGAAAAGGGAAGATTTAAACCATACCGGTTCCCATAAAATAAACAACGCGTTAGGCCAGATTTTGCTTGCCAAAAAGATGGGCAAAACGAAAATCATTGCCGAAACCGGTGCGGGACAGCACGGTGTTGCCGCCGCGACAGCCGCCGCAAAATTCGGTTTTGAGTGCACGGTTTTTATGGGTGAAGAGGACGTTGCGCGCCAGTCGCTGAACGTATTCCGCATGAAGCTGCTCGGCGCAAAAGTGGTGCCGGTCTCAAGCGGAAACGGCACGCTGAAAGATGCGACGAATGAGGCGATCAGATATTGGGTCCAGCATTGTGAAGATCATTTCTACCTAATCGGTTCTGTTGTAGGTCCGCATCCGTATCCTTACATCGTTCGCGAGTTTCAGAAAATCATCGGCGAGGAAGCGAAAAAACAGCTCCGCAAAGCCGAAGGAACGCTTCCGGATAAGGTTGTTGCATGTGTCGGCGGCGGAAGCAATGCGATGGGCATTTTTCAGGCCTTTTTAGACGAAGATACTGAGCTGATCGGCGCCGAGGCTGCCGGAAAAGGAATCGATACACCGCTGCATGCGGCAACGATCGCCAAAGGGAGGCTCGGGGTGATTCACGGTTCGATGACCTATTTAATACAAGATGCATACGGGCAGATTATCGAACCGTATTCCATTTCAGCAGGCCTTGATTACCCGGGGATCGGGCCGGAGCATGCCTATCTGCATAAAAGCGGCCGTGTAACGTACGAAAGTGTGACAGATGATGAAGCGATCGCCGCGCTGCGTCTGCTTTCTGAAACAGAAGGCATTCTTCCGGCTATTGAATCTGCACACGCTTTGGCAAAAGCGTTTGAAATGGCAAAAGACATGGATAAAGATAAAATCATTCTCGTCAGTTTGTCGGGAAGAGGAGATAAAGACGTTCATACGCTGATGAATGTTTTGGAAAACGAGGTGGAGACACATGTTTAATCTGCATGATTCTGAAAAACTATTTATCCCTTTTATTACAGCTGGCGATCCGCTTCCTGACATTTCAGTTGAACTGGCAAAGTCATTGCAGAACGCAGGCGCCTCAGCCCTTGAAATCGGCGTCCCTTACACAGATCCGCTCGCCGACGGCCCGGTTATTCAGCGGGCTTCAAAACGGGCTCTGGAAAACGGAATGAATATCGTAAAAGCCATTGAACTTGGCGGCAAAATGAAAAAAAACGGCGTTCATATTCCAATTATCCTCTTTACGTATTATAATCCTGTGTTACAATTAGAAAAAGAACACTTTTTCGCTTTACTGCGGGAAAACGACATAGACGGTCTGCTTGTTCCGGATCTTCCGTTAGAGGAAAGCGCCCTTTTACAAACGGCATGCAAAAAGGAGAACATCGCTTATATCTCGCTGGTTGCGCCGACAAGTGAAAACCGACTGAAAATAATTACTGAACAGGCCGGCGGCTTTGTGTACTGCGTATCCTCTTTAGGAGTGACAGGCGTACGCAGAGAATTCGATCCGTCTGTATACTCTTTTATCCGAAAAGTGAAAGAATTCAGCTCCGTTCCGGTTGCGGTCGGTTTTGGCATTTCAAGCCGCAGACAGGTTGAGGAGATGAATGAAATATCAGACGGTGTCGTTGTCGGAAGCGCGCTCGTTAAAAAAGTTGAAGAGCTTGAAACAAAGCTTGTGAACCCCGGCACAAGAGCCGATGCGCTTCTTGAATTTGAAGACTACGCAAAGACGTTCGGACGACTGTACAGTGTAAAATGAGGTGACTGGATTTGCAGATTAAAGAACAGCTGCGGCAGCTGAAACCGTATCAGCCGGGCAAACCAATAGAAGAAGTGAAAATGGAATACGGGCTTGAGAAAGTAGTGAAGCTCGCTTCTAACGAAAATCCGTTCGGCTGTTCACAGGCCGCTAAAGATGCGCTGCATCAGGAGATTGAGCAGCTCGCGCTGTATCCCGACGGTTACAGTGCCGCTTTGAGAACGCGGCTCAGTGAGCATCTGCAGGTCAGTGAATCTTCGATCATTTTCGGCAACGGCTCAGATGAGCTTGTGCAGATTATCTGCCGTTCTTTATTAAATGATCAGACAAACACGATTACCGCCGCTCCGACTTTTCCGCAATACAGACACAATGCGGTGATTGAGGGCGCTGAAGTGCGTGAAGTGCCGCTCCGCAGCGACGGCGCTCATGATTTGGATCGGATGCTGGAAGCAATTGACGGCAAGACGAAAGTCATATGGGTGTGCAATCCGAATAATCCGACGGGGACGTATACTTCGGAACAGGAATTAATTTCCTTTTTAGACAGAGTTCCTGAGGAAATCCTCGTTGTACTTGATGAAGCGTACTATGAGTATGTCACCGCCGAAGATTACCCTGAAAGCATTCCGCTTTTAAAGCAATATCCGAATGTCATGATCCTCCGCACATTTTCTAAAGCGTACGGACTTGCCGCGCTGCGCGTCGGATACGGCATTGCGGACGAAGCGCTGATCCGCCAGATTGAGCCGGCGAGAGAGCCGTTCAATACGAGCAGAATCGGTCAGGCTTCGGCACTGGCTGCGCTTGATGACCAGGCATTTATTAAGGAATGTGTCGAAAAAAATAAAGCCGGTCTTAAGCAGTATTATGATTTTGCCGAAACCCACGGTTTAACATGTTATCCTTCACAAACCAACTTTGTGCTCATTGATTTTAACCGCCCGGCGGATGAACTGTTCCAGGCCCTGCTGGAAAAAGGATATATCGTCCGCTCGGGACAGGCGCTCGGATTTCCGACAGCGTTAAGGATTACGGTCGGTACGAAAGAGCAGAATGAGGAAATTCTGACAATTTTAGCTGAAATATTATAAGAGGTGATCAAGCATCACCTCTTTGCTCTATTAAACTAGATGAAAAAGGAAATGAGTGAAATGAAGGATACTATATTGCTTGCGGGAATCGGGCTGATCGGCGGATCGATCGCATTGGCTATCAAAAAGGAGCATCCGCATAAACGGATTATCGGCGTGGATATTTCGGAAGAACAGCTCACTGCCGCGCTGAAGCTCGGAATTATTGACGAGCGGGTTGGATCATTTACGGAAGGGGCGCAGCAAGCATCAGTTATCATTATCGCCACGCCCGTCGCCCAAACGCTGAAAATGCTTGATATGCTGGCCGCCTCGGGCATCACCCATGAACTCTTGATTACGGATGTGGGCAGCACAAAACAGAAAGTCGTCCGCTACGCCGACAAAGTGCTTCCGGCTCACTATCAATTTGTCGGCGGCCACCCGATGGCGGGGTCTCATAAATCAGGGGCAGCTGCCGCCAAAGAATTTTTATTCGAAAACGCGTTTTACATTTTAACACCGGGAAAATCAACTTCTAAACAGTCAGTAACGCATCTGAAGGAGCTTCTGAAAGCGGCAAACGCTCACTTTGTGGAGATGACGCCTGAGGAGCATGACGGCGTGACGAGCGTCATCAGCCATTTCCCTCATATCGTTGCTGCCAGTCTCGTACATCAGGCTCACCGTTCTGAAGAAGATTACCCGCTTTTGAAGCGTTTCGCGGCCGGCGGTTTCCGGGATATTACAAGAATAGCTTCCAGCAGTCCGGCGATGTGGAGAGATATTCTCCTTCACAACAAAGATAAACTGCTTGACCGCTTCAAAGAGTGGAAACGGGAGATTGACACGATCGAATCTTACGTAGAAAATGAAGATGCGGACAACCTGTTCGGTTACTTTAAAAAAGCGAAGGATTACCGCGACGGCCTGCCGATCCGTCAAAAAGGGGCGATCCCGTCCTTTTATGACCTCTATGTTGATGTACCCGATCATCCGGGGGTCATTTCGGAGGTTACGGCGATATTGGCTGATGAACAAATCAGCATCACCAACATCCGCATTATCGAAACGAGAGAAGATATTAACGGAATTCTGAGAATCAGTTTCCAGACGGATGATGACCGCAAGCGGGCGGAAATCTGCATTCAATCCCGCGCCAAATATGACACATTTTACGCTGACTGAGGTGGAAAACATTGAAAAGAGAAAAAGTGACATCTTTAAACGGTGAAATTCATATTCCGGGGGATAAATCCATCTCCCACCGTTCTGTTATGTTCGGAGCGCTTGCAGAAGGAACGACAACGGTAAAAAACTTTTTGCCGGGAGCCGATTGCCTGAGCACGATTGCCTGCTTCAGAAAAATGGGTGTCTCCATTGAACAGAACGGAAGTGATGTAACGATACACGGGAACGGCATTGACGCACTTTATGAGCCTGACAGCCTTCTTGATGTCGGAAATTCCGGCACGACCATCCGCCTGATGCTCGGCATTTTAGCCGGACGCCCATTTCACAGTACGGTAGCGGGCGATGAAAGTATTGCAAAGCGCCCGATGAAGAGGGTGACGGAGCCTTTAAAACAGATGGGTGCCGTGATTGATGGAAGAGCGGACGGAGAATTTACGCCGTTATCTGTAAGAGGCGGACAATTAAAAGGCATCGATTATGTGTCTCCCGTTGCAAGCGCGCAGATCAAATCTGCCGTGCTGCTTGCCGGATTGCAGGCAGAAGGAACGACGACCGTTACCGAGCCTCATAAATCAAGAGATCATACAGAACGGATGCTGAACGCTTTTGGCGCTGAGCTTGAGGAGACAGAGACGAGCGCGTCCGTAACGGGCGGTCAGCGGCTTCGGGCAGCTGATATTTTCGTGCCTGGGGATATATCTTCAGCGGCCTTTTTCCTCGCGGCAGGCGCTGCCGTTCCAGGAAGCCGGATTGTGCTGAAAAATGTCGGCCTGAACCCGACGCGCACAGGGGTTATCGATGTCTTAAAGCAAATGGGGGCTTCACTTGAAGTGATTCCGTCAGAAGCGGACAGTGCGGAGCCGTACGGAGATCTTGTTATCGAAGCGTCAGCTCTGAAAGCGGCAGAAATCGGCGGAGAAATCATTCCCCGTTTAATTGATGAGATACCGATTATCGCCCTTTTGGCAACGCAGGCTGAAGGCACAACGGTCATTAAAGACGCGGCGGAGCTGAAAGTGAAGGAAACGAACCGGATCGACACCGTTGTATCAGAGCTCCGGAAAATCGGCGCAGACATTGAAGCGACTGAAGACGGCATGAAAATCCGCGGCAAAAAGACACTCGCGGGCGGCGTCAGTGTATCAAGCCACGGCGACCACCGCATCGGCATGATGCTCGGTATCGCCTCATGTCTGACGGAAGAGCCGATTGACATTCGTGATACAGATGCGATCCACGTCTCATATCCGACATTCTTTGAGCATTTAGATCAATTAGCCAAAAAAGCCTGAAGACGATTCTTCGGGCTTTTTTCTTCGTGTATCATAAAGTCTTGAGCTTTGACATAGCTTGTCTTAAACAGGAAAAATAACAGGAAGGGGGGATGCGTTTTCGTTACAGAAACAGCCGGATCAAACCGCGCTGTTTGCGTATAAAGGTGGCGTCCCCTTTTTTGCCGTTTTCCTCTTCGCCATTTTTTGATAAACTAAAATGCCGGGTGAAGCATCTTATTTGCGGGCAGACCCTGTCTGAATTATGATAAGAATAACCCGAATAAACCCTTTTCATTGGTTGATGAGGTATAGGAAAAGAAAGGACCGGTCTGATTTGAATACATTGATTCAAGATGCCATAAAATTAGTTGAAGCAGGTGAAACCGAAAAGGGACTCGAAGCGCTTTCAAAAGCTGAAACGCAGCTTCATGACGAAGACAAAGCCATTGCAGCCCAGCTCTACTATGAATGGGGAAACGCAGAGAAAGCGTTAACGCTGATCAGTGATCTGCATGACCTTTATCCGGATGAGTCTGAGCTGACGAATTTTTACGCCGAATTGTTAATAGATATTGACGAAGAAGAAAAAGCTCTTGAGGTGCTGGAGACGATATCACCAGAAGACCCGTCTTACGCGGAAAGCCTTCTTTTGATGGCTGATCTGTATCAGATGCAGGGCTTATTTGAAGTAAGTGAGCAAAAGCTGTTACAGGCGAAAGCAATGTTAAAAGATGAACCTGTTATTGATTTTGCTCTGGGAGAATTGTACTTTACCCAAGGGTCATACGCAAAAGCCGTTCCCTATTACGAAGAGACGGCAAAAGAGCGGAACGAAATCGGCGGTGTAAATGTTCATCAAAGGCTGGCCGAGTCATTGAGCGCGGCGGGTGAATTTGAAGAAGCGATTTCATGGTATGAAAAAGCGGCAGCAGAACATACAGAACCGAATACGATTTTCGGGTACGGCTTCACAGCCTATCAGGCGGGAATGGTCAAAACCGCCATTAAGCAGCTTTCTGATTTAAAAGGGCTTGATCCTTCTTATTCATCGCTTTATATGCCGCTTGCAAAAAGCTACGAGGCAGAGGGCATGTATGAAGATGCATTAAAAACCGCTAAAGAAGGTATTACTTACGATGAATACAATAAAGAGCTTTTTCTCTATGCGGCGAAAATGGCGTTAAAGCTCGGGAACGAAGACGAAGGCAAAAAGCTTCTTCAGGAAGCGCTGGCGCTCGATCCGGGTTATGTGGAAGCGCTCCATACGCTTTTAGCCGTCTATCATAAAGAAGAAAGCTATGAAGAGATTATTGATCTGATTCAGGAAGTCCGCGGCTACGGCGAAGAAGATCCGAAATACAATTGGTATTTGGCGGGCGCCTATACGGGTCTGGAGCAATATGACGAAGCGAAAAAAAGCTTCGAAGCTGCGTACCTCCATTACCGGGAGGATCGGGATTTCTTATATGAATACGCTCACTTCTTATTGGAAGAGGGTCTCCAGAAAGAAGCGCTGCCGCTTTTAAAACAAGTGCTTTCAATGGATGGAACAAACGAAGAGCTTGAAGAAACAATCTTACGGATAGAGGACGAATTTTTGAGATAAGCAGGATTTTGGACCATGCTTGCTGAATGTATAAGTGATGTCAGATTATACGATCGATAGAGGAGGGAATTACATGCAGACCCCTGTTTCTGTCAATGAAAAAAAGGATTTTATCCGTTGGTTTTTAAATCATTATCAGCTTAAACGCCGGGAGTGCGTCTGGATTTTAAATTATTTAATGAGTCATGATACATTAATGGAGAAGGTCCATTTTGTAGAACAAGCTGAATTTTGTCCGAGAGGCATTATCATGTCTACGCATTGCGTTGATGAGGTGCCGTTTAGGTTTTACAAAGAAAATGTCATGACCACGGACGCAGAAAAATCTTTTCACGACATCCGGCTTAATAAGCAGCAGGATTTATTTATCCAGCTGAATTTCCGTTCGGCCTACAGCTCGCCTGAATATGCTGCTGTTCTTGAATTAAATCCGCATCTGCCGAAAGAACTGTTTGAAAATAAACAGGATCAGGGGATGGCCGAAAAAATATTAGAACATGCCATATCCACTTTCCAGCGGGAAAAGCTGCTTAAAGATATCGACGAGGCGCTGGACCGCCACGACAAAGAAACATTTGAAAAGCTTTCCCGCCAATTGAATCAGCTCACATAAATGACAGCCTTGCAGAATATGCAAGGCTTGTTGCGTAAGGAGGAGGAACCAGACATGAGATGGAGGGCCGCTGATGCCGATGTCTATTTGCAATCTGCGGATTACATTGATACCGCTGTCATTCCGTTAATTTCCATAACGTCTGCAGGAGGCTTAAAAGAGGCCGTTGAACAGGGGGAGAGCACCCAATTGCTTTCTGAAGAGCTTGAGCGCCAGTTGAAGGGACGGGTATATTTATTCCCCTCTTATACATATGTTGATATAGATCAATCACAGATCGCCCTGCTGCAAAAATTCAAAGAAGAGGTGATGACCAGCTTCCGGCATGCCTTGTTTCTGACGGCAGACGAAAAATGGAAGGACTCTGAAATAGGATCTGATGTCATCTACATACCTGCAGTCCCGTTTGAACATATGAAAGACTCTTTAAAGAGAAAAATAGCGGATGATAAGTGCGGGGAAATTTTGAACGTTTTGTTACAGAAGTGGAACAATTCCTAAAAACTCCAGACATCCCGCAAAACAGCCATTTTGCCTCTGTTGACCTTGCTGAAAGATTCATATATTATGAGGGTGTCAAATCTCAGAATTATTTTCTATTTTAGTTAATTTTTGGTCAATCTTTTAGGGGGGGAAGAGATGGGCGGAAAACAAGATATATCAAGAAGGCAATTTTTAAACTATGCGCTTACCGGCGTGGGGGGATTTATGGCCGCCAGTGCGCTTATGCCTATGGTCCGTTTTGCGCTGGACCCGGTATTAAAACCGACCGGAGATCAAAAAATGGTGCAGGTTGTCAGCGTCGATGAACTGACGAAGGAGCCGAAACGGTTTGACTTTAAAATTCATCAGGTCGACGCCTGGTACGAATCGGAAGAATCCAGGTCAGCCTGGGTCTACAAGCATGGCGATGAAATTATAGCGCTTTCGCCGATCTGCAAGCATTTAGGCTGCACCGTAAACTGGAACAATGATCCTAAAAATCCGAACAAATTCTTTTGTCCCTGCCATTACGGGCTGTATGAAAAAGACGGCACGAACGTTCCGGGCACGCCGCCGCTCGCGCCTCTTGACCGTTATGAGCAAAAAGTAAAGGACGGCTTTTTGTATCTTGGAAAAGCAAAGCCTAGGGGGGAAGGGTGACATGCTGAACAAAATTTATGACTGGGTGGACGAACGTCTCGATATTACGCCGATGTGGCGGGATATCGCCGACCATGAAGTGCCGGAACATGTGAATCCAGCTCACCATTTCTCGGCTTTTGTCTATTGTTTCGGCGGATTGACGTTTTTTGTAACCGTTATCCAAGTGCTGTCCGGTATGTTTTTAACGATGTATTATGTGCCGGATATTAAAAACGCGTGGGAATCTGTGTATTATTTGCAGAATGAAGTCGCTTTCGGACAGATTGTAAGGGGTATGCATCATTGGGGGGCAAGTTTAGTCATCGTGATGATGTTTTTACATACGCTGCGGGTTTTCTTTCAGGGAGCTTATAAAAAGCCTCGGGAATTGAACTGGATCGTCGGTGTTCTGATCTTTTTTGTGATGCTTGGTCTCGGTTTTACAGGGTATCTGCTTCCGTGGGACATGAAGGCGCTGTTTGCGACAAAGGTAGGTCTTCAGATTGCGGAGGCGACGCCGTTGATCGGAGCGCAGGTGAAAACCCTTCTTGCCGGCCACCACGATATTGTCGGCGCCCAAACGCTGACGAGATTCTTTGCGATTCACGTGTTTTTTCTCCCTGCCGCTTTGTTTGCGCTCATGGGCGCCCACTTTGTCATGATTCGCAAGCAGGGAATTTCAGGACCGCTTTAATACAGATCTGATATAAAAGGGAGGGGATGACATGCACCGGGGGAAAGGAATGAAGTTTGTAGGAGATTCAAGGATTCCGGCTGAAAAAAAACCGAATATACCGAAAGACTATTCAGAGTATCCGGGAAAGACAGAGGCGTTCTGGCCGAACTTCCTGCTGAAGGAATGGATGGTCGGAGCCGTTTTCCTCGTCGGATTTCTCGTTTTGACGATTGTGCACGAGCCGCCTTTGGAACGGGTTGCGGATCCGACCGATACGGGATATATACCGCTGCCGGATTGGTATTTTCTATTTTTATACCAGCTTTTAAAATATGAATATGCCGCGGGGAGCTACACCGTTATCGGCGCGATGATTATACCGGGGCTTGCCTTCGGGTCGCTTCTTTTGGCTCCGTTTCTCGACAGGGGATCTGAAAGAAGGCCGTGGAAGCGTCCGGTTGCGGTCGGCATGATGCTTTTGGCGCTTTGCGCTACGGTCTTTTTAACGTGGCAGTCAGTCGCGACGCATGACTGGGCGAAGGCGGAGGAGCAAGGGAAAATCAAAAAAGAAGCCGCCATTGATACCGAATCAGACGGTTATAAAGTATTTAAAGAACAGGGCTGTATTTCCTGTCACGGGGATAATCTTCAAGGCGGAGGCGCCGGTCCGTCCCTGGTCGATAACGGGCTGAGCCCGGAAGAAATTAAAAAGATCGCCGTCAAAGGGAAAGGGCAGATGCCAGCCGGTATTTTTAAAGGGAATGATAAACAGCTTGATCAGCTGGCGAAGTTCATTTCTGAAACGACCTCAAAATAACGTATTGTGAAGCGGACAATAGCAGGATATACTTTTATGAAAAGAGCTGACCGGATGTCAGCTTTTTTTGCATGATACATATTTTTTAAGGACTGAGAGTTGATGGTATTGAGGTGGATTTCTTATCTTTTAGGACGGCGCGGCATGCTTCTGCTTGCTCTTGCCGTTAATTTTATCGGTACCGCGTACGGCTATTATTGGTATTTGCCGCAGCTTGCGGACACGCCGTTCCGTTTTCTGATATTTGTGCCTGACAGCCCGACGGCGACATTTTTCTTCCTGTTCGTGCTTTTGGCATTTCTTATGAGAAGAAACGCGCCGCTGTTTGAAGCGCTTGCGCTTGTAACCCTTGTAAAATACGGGCTGTGGGCGGTCGGAATGAATATCTTTGTGCTGATTAAAATGGGGCAGATGCCTTGGGAAGGGTACATGCTGATTGCTTCACATTTCGCCATGGCCGTTCAAGGCGTTTTATACAGCCCGTATTTTCGGTTTCGGTTATGGCATCTTGCCGTTGCCGCTGTTTGGACGCTTCATAATGACGTCATTGATTATCTTTTCGGCATGATGCCCCGCTATTCAATGCTCAGTGCTTATATGCAAGAGATCGGCTATGCCACATTCTGGCTGAGCCTGTTTTCACTCGGTCTTGCATACGTTTTGGTGATTTCCAAAAGGCGGATAAAGCTTGACTTACACTGATAGAATCTTGGTCTAACCTTGTCCCGCTCTTCATATTCTGTAAAGAGAAGGAGTGGGAGGGACCTCTATGAAACGAAAGCTGACAATCTGTCTTTTGCTTGCTCTTATGTGTTTCATCACAACTGCTAAAGCTGAAGGTGAGGGCGGTCTCAAGGAACTGAACGACCTTTCGGATACCGTTTTCCAGATGACGAGGCATTCGCAGTATGATGAGGCCCTGCAAGTGCTTGGCTACTTTAAGAAAAAAATGACACACGTAAACTCACTGACCGGCGCCGAAGTCAGGCAGGTGACTCTGGGCTGTAATGATTTAGAGCGCGCCTTGAAACAGGCGGATGCCTCAGATTCCGAAAAAATTCGCGCAGCCGCTCAGTTCAGGCTTGTAATGGATGCGATGGAAGACCACTCCGATCCGCTGTGGGGTTCGCTTGAAAGACCGATTATGGCGACATTCAGCGCCTTAAAAGAAGATGTCAGCGGGAACGGAAGTGAGAATTTCAATGAAAAGTGGAATGAATTTATATCATTATATGATTTAATTTATCCCAGCCTGACAATGGATGTGTCGGCCGGCCAGCTTGATACGGTGGCGAAACATATCGAGGTGATTGAGCAGGAAGGGTTTCAGCAGATGACAAAAGGAACAAAGCTTGAGCGTCTGACGCTTCTGCAGCAGGATTTAAAACGTGTATTTGACAAGGTGGAGCGGGATGACGCTGATCCTTCGCTGCTCTGGGTCATTCTGACAACAGGCGGTATCATTATTACTGCGCTGACATATGTCGGCTACCGAAAATACAGAGCGGAAAAAAAGAAAGAGAAAAAGCGTGAATATCCTAAGTCTAAATAAACACAAATTGCTGTAAAGGAGCTAAAGCCAGTGAAAAAACTCATCCAGCAATTGGTTTCAAAACACCTCCCGCAGCCGATCAGAGGCAGAAAAGGGGCGACTGATGAAGGACCGCGGAACCTCGCGCGTGACTTCCAGAATCCTGATATGCTCGTTCCGCCTTCAACGGATGCGGGAACGATTCAAAACTTGAAATTCTCTTTTTCTGATACGCATATGAGGCTTGAAGACGGCGGATGGTCGAGAGAAGTGACGGTCAGGGAACTGCCGGTGTCCAAAAACATCGCGGCGGTGAACATGAGACTGAAACCGGGAGCTGTGCGGGAACTTCATTGGCATAAAGAAGCCGAATGGGGATACGTGATAAACGGAGAAGTCCGTTTAACCGCAGTCGACCAAAACGGGCGGAATTTTATTGACAACGTCAGCGAAGGGGATTTGTGGTATTTTCCTTCCGGCATCCCTCATTCCATTCAAGGGATGGAGCAGGGCAGTGAGTTTCTGCTTGTCTTTGATGACGGCTCTTTTTCAGAAAACAGCACCTTTTCTGTAACGGACTGGTTTGCCCACACCCCGCGCAGCGTGCTGGAGGCGAACTTCGGTGTTCCCGGATATGACTTGGCCTACATTCACAAGAAAGAGCGTTACATGTTCCAGCTGGAACCGCCTCCCCCGATTGAACAGGCAGCCGTTTCTTCCCCGGAAGGCACCGTTTTGGAGCCGTTCAGCTACAAGCTCTCCCGGCAGGAGCCTCTTGTTACCAGCGGGGGAAGAGTCAAGATCGTCGATTCAAAAACGTTTAAGGTGTCAAAAACGATTGCCGCCGCGCTTGTGGAAGTCGAACCCGGAGGCATGAGAGAATTACATTGGCATCCGAATACGGACGAGTGGCAGTATTATCTTTCAGGAGAAGCGAAAATGACGGTGTTTGCGGCGGAGGGAAGAGCGCGGACATTTAACTATCAAGCGGGTGACGTAGGATATGTTCCTTTTGCGATGGGGCATTATGTCCAGAATATCGGTGACACCGTGCTTCGCTTTCTGGAAATTTTCAAAAGCGACCGTTTTGAAGACGTCTCCCTAAACCAATGGCTGGCACTAACGCCGCAGCGCTTCGTCGAGCAGACGCTCAATGTCAGTCCGGCATTCGCCCGCCGATTGAAAAAGAAAAAATCACCGGTTGTCAAATGGAAACACGAACAGTAAAGGCGGCAAAAGCCGCCTTTTTATTATCGTCTGATCGGATTTTTATTTTCATCAAGCGTAAATCCTTCTCCGAGTACATCATGGACGTCGCTTACGGCAACAAAGGCGTGCGGGTCAACAGAAGTGATGACGCTTTTCAAAAGCACAATTTCGTTTTTCGGAACGACGCAGTAAAGAACGTCTCTGTCTTCTTTTGTGTATGATCCCTGCCCTTTTAAAACGGTGACGCCGCGGTCCATCTCATCTATGATCTTTTGCTGGATCAAATCGTTTTTCGAAGAAATAATCGTTGCCCCTTTTGCCGCATAGCCGCCTTCCTGTATAAAATCAATCAATCGCGCAGCGACAAAAACGGCTACAAGCGTGTACATCGCTTCCTTGTAAGAAAGATACGTAAACAAAGAAAGCAAAATGACGCAGGCATCAAAGGCAAACATCGTCCGGCCCATCGGGATTCCGAAAAACTTATTGATCAGCCTGGCGATGATATCGACCCCGCCCGTCGTGCCTCCGTATTTAAAAATAATGCCGAGACCCGCGCCGATAAATACACCCGCGAACAAGGCTGCCAGAGCTAAATCATGCGACAGCGGCATATGAATTTCGTAACGCTGAAAAATACTCAGAAAAACGGAAAGAGAGACGGTGCCGATCAGGGTATAGACAAACATCGTCCGGCCGAGCATGCGCCAGCCGATGAAAAAGATAGGAATGTTTAATACCAGGTTGGAAATAGAAGGGCTGATGTGGAATAACGCATATAAGAGCAGCGTAATGCCGGTAAATCCGCCTTCCGCCAAATTGTTCTGCATATTAAAGTGAACCAGTCCGAATGAAAAAACAGCGGCGCCGATTAAAATAAAGCAAATATTTTTGATTCTGATTTCTCCAAGCATTGCATCAAACCCCTTTTCCTTCCATTAGATTGCGTAAATATTATAGTGGATACAAAAGAAAACAGCAAACTGCCGTTTTTAACATTTGTCAAATGTACTTGAATTAGCTAACATGGAAGAGATGACAGGAGGTATTCGCACAGTGAGTGACAAAACGATGAAAGACTTACAAGCTGAGGTCGATGAATATATCGGCCAATTCAAAGAAGGCTATTTCAGCCCGCTTGCCATGATGGCCCGTCTCACCGAAGAACTGGGCGAACTTGCAAGAGAAGTCAACCATTACTATGGGGAAAAGCCGAAGAAAACGACGGAAAATGAGAAAAACATGGAAGAGGAAATGGGCGACGTGCTGTTCGTCCTGATCTGCCTCGCCAACTCCCTTGATATTTCATTGGAGGAAGCTCATAACCGCGTGATGCATAAATTTAATACACGGGATAAAGACCGCTGGACGAGAAAAGAAGAAGGAAAGTAGGAGAAACCATGTCAAATGAAACCATTAAAGTCGTAATCGCCGGACCGAGAGGCAGAATGGGCCAAGAGGCCGTAAAACTTGCCGTCCGCACGCCACATTTTGAGCTTGTCGGCGCCATTGACCATACATACGATCAGCAAACATTGCGGGAAGTGATGTCAGCTGATTCAGATGCTCTTATTTATACGGATATCCGCGCATGTTTCCAAGAAACAAAACCGGATGTGCTGATCGATTTAACAACGCCTGAAATCGGCAAAAAACACACGAAAGCCGCTCTTGAACACGGCGTCCGTCCTGTTGTGGGAACGACCGGATTTTCCGAAGCGGATTTAGAGGAGCTTCAAGCCTTGACTGAAGAAAAAGGAATCGGCGCCATCATCGCTCCGAACTTTGCATTAGGCGCGGTGCTGATGATGAAATTCTCACAAATGGCCGCCAACTATTTTGAAGATGTAGAAATCATTGAGCTTCATCATGATCAAAAACTGGACGCACCGAGCGGAACGGCGCTGAAAACAGCGGAAATGATTTCAAGCGTCCGTACAGAAAAGCAGCAGGGTCATCCTGATGAAAAAGAAATCTTGCCGGGCGCCCGCGGTGCTGAATTAAACGGCATCCGTCTTCACAGCGTGCGTCTGCCGGGCCTTATCGCCCATCAGGAAGTCATGTTCGGCATGGACGGCCAAACGCTGAAATTGCGTCATGATTCCTATAACCGGGCTTCCTTTATGTCAGGAGTGAAGCTGTCAGTAGAGCAAGTGATGAAAATCGACCAGCTTGTGTACGGTCTCGAAAATATTATCGACTGAATCGGCAAGGGGGAGAATATCAAATGAAAATCGCTTTGATTGCTCACGATAAAAAAAAGCAGGATATGGTTCAGTTTACGACCGCATATAAAGATATATTGAGCCGCCATGAGTTATACGCGACGGGCACGACAGGCTTGAAAATCCAGGAATCGACCGGATTGTCCGTTGAACGTTTTCAATCCGGCCCGCTCGGCGGAGATCAGCAAATCGGGGCATTAATTGCGGCGAATGCTCTTGATCTCGTCATTTTTCTGCGGGATCCGTTAACTGCGCAGCCTCACGAACCGGATGTATCGGCGCTGATCCGGCTGTGTGACGTATATGCGATCCCGCTGGCCACAAATATGGGAACAGCGGAGATTCTCGTCCGTACGCTGGACGGTGGGGCGTTTGATTTCCGCAATCTCGTGCGCGGAGGAGAGCCGAATGTCTGAACACGTTGATATTCTTGCGTTCGGCGCCCATAGCGATGATGTCGAGATCGGTATGGGCGGCACAATCGCAAAATTTACCGGGCAAGGAAAAACCGCTGTAATATGCGATCTGACCGAGGCCGAGCTGTCATCTAACGGAACGGTAAGTATAAGAAAAGAAGAAGCGGCGGAGGCCGCCCGAATTCTCGGCGTGAAAGAGAGAATCCAGCTTACGCTTCCTGACCGCGGGCTTTTGAAAAGTGAGGACAGCATCCGCTGGATTGTCAGTGTCATCAGAGCATGCCGGCCGAAAGCCGTTTTCATGCCTTATCCGAAAGACCGCCATCCGGATCACGGCAATGCGGCGGCATTAGTCGAAGAGGCGGTATTCTCAGCGGGAATTCATAAATATAAAGATCACCGGGAACTGCCGGCTCACAAGGCTCAAAAGGTTTACTATTATATGATTAACGGATTTCACCGTCCGGACTTTGTAATCGACATAACGGAAACCATCGATCTGAAAAAAGAAAGCCTGCACGCCTATCAAAGTCAGTTTATTCCGACGGCGCAGTCAGTGAACACACCGCTGACAAACGGTTATATCGAAATGGTGGAAGCGCGGGAAAGACTGTATGGCAAAGAAGCCGGGACGGGGTATGCCGAAGGTTTCTTTTCAAAACAGCTTCCCGTTTTGAATGATGATGTTTTTGGGGGCGGACAATGAGACCATTAAAAATAGGGATTACATGCTACCCGAGTGTCGGAGGCTCGGGTATTATTGCGACGGAACTCGGCAAGCTGCTTGCGGAAAAGGGGCACCAGGTTCATTTCATCACATCAAGCATCCCGTTCAGATTAAATACATATCATCCGAATATTCATTTTCATGAGGTGGAGGTCAACCAATACGCGGTATTTAAACATCCGCCTTACGACCTTTCACTGGCGAGCAAAATCGCTGAGGTTGCCGCAAGGGAAAATCTTGATATCATCCACGCGCACTATGCGCTCCCGCATGCAGTATGCGCTTATCTCGCCAAACAGATGCTAAAGCGCGACATCGGCATTGTTACGACGCTTCACGGTACGGACATTACCGTTTTAGGGTATGATCCGTCATTAAAAGATTTAATCCGGTTTGCCATTGAAGCGTCCGACAGAGTGACCGCTGTATCAACCGCGCTTGCCGGGGAAACATATGATTTAATCAAGCCGGATAAAAAAATTGAGACCATTTACAACTTTATTGATGAACGTGTTTATCTTAAGAAAAATACAGAGAGTATAAAAGAGAAACACGGTATTTTGCCGGATGAGAAAGTCGTCATCCATGTTTCCAACTTCAGAAAGGTAAAACGCGTGAAGGATGTTATCCGTGTTTTCCGTAATATCGCAGCCAAAACAAAGGCGAAGCTTCTGCTTGTCGGCGACGGACCGGAAAAGTGCGTCGCTTGGCAGCTTGTCGAGAAATACGGCCTGCAGGACCAAGTGCTGCTCCTCGGAAACCAGGACAGGGTGGAAGAACTGTATTCCATCAGTGACCTTAAGCTCCTTCTTTCTGAAAAAGAAAGTTTCGGACTCGTGCTTCTGGAGGCGATGGCCTGCGGTGTGCCGTGCATCGGAACGAATATCGGCGGAATACCGGAAGTGATTAAAGATCAAGTAAGCGGTTTTCTGGTGGAAGTCGGCGATATTCAGGCGGCTTCTGAAAAAGCGCTTGCCGTTTTAGAAGACAAACAGCTCAGCAAACGTTTGACTGACCATGCGCTGAAAATGGTGGAAACCGCCTTTTCTTCGCAACGAATCGTCAGTCAGTACGAACGGATTTATGACGAATTGGCAGGACCGGAGTGATCTTATGGAACAGGAATTTGTCAAAGCCCTCCCCATCCTTCACCATCTGATAAAGGCGGGCCACCAGGCCTACTTTGTCGGGGGAGCCGTCAGAGACAACTATATGAAACGAAAAATAGGTGATGTAGACATCGCGACAAGCGCTTCGCCGGATGAGGTGGAGCGCCTCTTTGAGCGGACCGTCGATGTCGGCAAAGAGCACGGCACCGTAATCGTCTTATGGGAAGATGAAACATATGAAGTCACCACCTTCCGCGCCGAATCAGAATATAAGGACTACCGGCGCCCTGAAGCCGTCCGGTTCATTACATCTTTAGCAGAAGACTTAAAGCGGAGAGACTTAACGATTAATGCAATGGCGATGTCTGCCGAAGGAGAATTGCTTGATTATTTCGGAGGCGTTCAGGATATCGCGCAAAAGCTGATCCGTACGGTCGGGAACCCTGAAGACCGTTTTCGGGAAGACGCTCTGCGGATGATGAGAGCCGTCCGGTTTATGAGCCAGCTCGGCTTTCTGTTAGAGAAAGAAACAAAAGAGGCCGTCATAAAAGACAGGGAGCTTTTGGCGCACGTATCAGTAGAACGAAAGACCGTCGAGTTTGAAAAGCTGCTTGTTGGCGCATCTTCAAAAGAAGCGATTCAAACAATGGTGCAGACAGGTCTGATACAAGAGCTGCCCGGTCTTTCCGGTTATGAGAAGCAAATGCTTGAAGCGAGCGGATATCCGTTTTCCTCCTTAGATACGCGCGAAGAACGCTGGGCAGCGCTGTTATTATTTCTCGGTCTTTGTCCGAAAAGCGCCGAACCGTTTTTAAAACAATGGAAACTGCCGGGAAAAGTCATAAAAAAAGCGGTGCAGATCGTAAGCGTTTATCCGGCGCAGCTTGAAGCCCAGGCGATGTACCGGGCTGGAGATGCGCTGTTTTCAGCCGTTAAAATCGAAATGCTGAAAAAGCATAAGACAGTTGATGAACAAAAGCTGAAAGAGATTCGAAGCCTGTATGAGCAGTTGCCGATCAAAAGCCTTCGTGATCTCGACATTTCAGGCGCTGATCTGATGGAGCTCAGAAACCGCCGTGCGGGTAAATGGATTGCCGAAGAACTTAGCCGGATTGAAGAAGCGGTATTGGCAGGGAAGCTCTCCAACCGAAAACATGACATAAAGGAGTGGCTCGCATCATGGGATCAACATTAAGAACCCGATTAATTGATTTATTTTCTGAGGCGGGTGACGGCTTTATCTCCGGGCAGAAAATAAGTGACGTGCTCGGCTGTTCGAGAACCGCCGTTTGGAAACATATAGAAGAGCTCCGTAAAGAGGGCTATGAGGTTGAGGCGGTCAGACGAAAAGGGTACAGGCTCATCAAAAAACCGGGGAAACTCAGTGAATCTGAAATCCGCTTCGGGCTGAAAACAGAAGTTATGGGCAAACAGCTGTATTACCGGGACGTCCTGCCGTCCACCCAAAAAACCGCCCATGAACTGGCCAATGACGGCTCGCCTGAAGGGACACTCGTAGTTGCCGATAAACAAACGGCAGGCAGAGGAAGAATGTCCAGAGTGTGGCATTCTCAGGAAGGAAACGGGATTTGGATGAGCCTCATCCTGAGACCGGAAATTCCTTTGCAAAAAACGCCGCAGCTCACCCTGTTATCTGCCGTTGCGGTTGTTCAGGCTATCGAATCCTTTACCGGTGTACAGCCCGCTATTAAGTGGCCGAATGATTTAATGATTCACGGCAAAAAGGCCGTCGGAATCTTAACTGAGCTACAGGCGGAAGAAGACCGTGTCCGTTCGGTCATTCTCGGCATCGGAATCAACGTGAACCAGCGGGAAACCGATTTTCCCGGCGAGCTTCAGGACATTGCGACAAGCCTCAGCCTGGAAGCCGGCGAAAAAATTGACAGAGCGGGTCTGATACAAGAGATTCTGCTGACTTTTGAAAAACGCTATCAGGATTATCTGAAGCACGGCTTTACACCGATTAAGCTGTTATGGGAAAGCTACGCGGTTGGATTGGCGAGTGAGCTCAGTGCGAGAACGCTGCAAGGGACGTTTTACGGGAAATCGCTCGGCATTGATGATGAGGGGGTCCTTCTTTTGGAAACGAAAGACGGAATAAAGAAGATCTACTCTGCCGATATTGAGCTCAATTAATCTTAGTTGGTACAAGTCTCGTGAATTTGGTATACTTCCTATGGGCAGTATCATAATGAACTGCACCTGATCAGCAGAACAGAGATTACGAAAAGTCTGCCTTGATCCAAAAAAGGACTGGGACAGAGGGATGACATTCGCTGAACGTTAAACAAGTGGGAATCCTTCTTATTTTACAGAAGGCTTTTTTGCTTGCGAAGAATTGGCGGATCATCTCCTCACCGTTTAGAGGAGGAGAATCAGAATGAAAACAAAACTGGATTTCATGAAAATGAAGGAAAACGGAGAGCCGATCGTGATGCTGACCGCTTACGATTATCCGCAGGCAAAACTGGCGGAACAGGCTGGAGTCGACATGATTTTAGTCGGGGATTCGCTCGGAATGGTCGTGCTCGGACTCGATTCAACCGTCGGCGTAACGGTCAGTGACATGATTCACCATACAAAAGCGGTAAAACGCGGGGCGAAAAATACGTTTATCGTAACCGACATGCCGTTTATGTCTTACCACCTTTCGAAAGAAGATACATTGAAAAATGCCGCGGCCATTATTCAGGAAAGCGGAGCGGACGCGTTAAAGCTTGAAGGCGGAGACGGCGTTTTCGAATCCATCCGCGCGCTGACACTCGGCGGAATCCCTGTCGTCAGCCATTTAGGCCTTACACCGCAGTCTGTCGGAGTGTTAGGCGGATATAAAGTGCAGGGAAAAGATGAGCAAAGCGCGAAAAAGCTCATCGAAGACAGCGTGAAATGCGAACAGGCGGGAGCGATGATGCTCGTGCTTGAATGTGTGCCTGCTGAACTGACCGCAAAAATAATAGAAGAAGTATCCATTCCCGTCATCGGAATCGGAGCTGGCTCAAAAGCTGACGGCCAAGTTCTTGTTTATCATGACGTCGTCGGCCACGGCGTGGACAGAACACCGAAGTTCGTGAAGCAATATGCCAAAATCGACGGCGCGATTGAATCTGCGCTCAGCGGTTATGTGCGTGATGTGAAAGAACGGGTTTTCCCGGAAGAAAAGCATTCTTTTCAGATCAACCAAACTGTGCTGCAAGGCTTGTACGGAGGAAAGTAAGCGATGAAACAACTGACAGAAACTCAACAGCTGAAAGAACTGATTGCGCAATTCCGCTCAGAAGGCCGTACGATCGGATTCGTCCCGACAATGGGTTTTCTTCATGAAGGACATCTGACGCTGGTTGAAAAAGCAACTAAAGAAAACGATATTGTCGTGATGAGCATCTTTGTCAATCCGACTCAATTCGGACCGGGCGAGGATTACGAAGCATATCCGCGTGATTTAAACCGCGATGCCCGGCTTGCAGAACAGGCGGGGGCAGATGTATTGTTTACGCCGTCTGCAAGTGACATGTATAAAGGCGAGCAAAATGTTGCCGTGCATGTAAAAAGAAGAACTGACGTGTTATGCGGCGCCTCCCGCATCGGTCATTTTGACGGAGTGGCTACTGTGCTGACGAAGTTTTTCAATCTCGTTAAACCGACCCGCGCCTATTTCGGGCTGAAAGATGCCCAGCAGGCAGCAGTTGTGGACGGATTGATTGAGGATTTCTTTATGGATATCGAATTGGTTGCGGTGGATACGGTCAGAGAAGAAGACGGACTTGCCAAAAGCTCTCGCAACGTCTATCTGACTGAGCAGGAACGCAAAGAAGCGCCGATGATCTATAAAGCATTGCAGCAAGGTGCCGAACTGGTCAGAGACGGTGAAAGAAATCCGGAAACCGTCATAAAAACCGTCACCGATATCATCGAAAACACAAGCGGCGTCATTGATTATGCCGAATTGTACGCTTATCCGGAGCTGACTCCGCTTAAAACATTAAACGGCAAGGTCATTCTGGCCTGCGCCGTTCAATTTTCTAAAGCAAGACTGATTGATAATATCATTATTGATATTGATGAATGGGAGAGATCATAATATGTACCGCACTATGATGGCCGGAAAACTGCACCGCGCTACCGTGACGGAAGCCAATTTGAACTATGTCGGCAGCATTACGATTGATGAAGATCTTTTGGATGCCGTCGGAATGCTCGTTAATGAAAAAGTTCAAATCGTCAATAATAACAACGGAGCGAGACTTGAAACGTATATTATTCCCGGTAAGCGGGGGAGCGGCGTGATCTGTTTAAACGGAGCTGCTGCCCGCCTCGTCCAACCAGGAGATAAAGTCATTATTATTTCTTATCAAATGATGTCTGATCAGGAAGCAAAAAGCCATCAGCCGAAGGTGGCGGTTTTGGACGATCAGAATAAAATCGAGCAGATGCTGGGCCAGGAGCCGGCGCACACGATTTTGTAAAAGAGCCCCCTTCATGGGGGTTTTCTTTTAAGATTCAGGGGCAAAAGCTGTTTTTCCGCTCCATTTCTCAGCAAAACGTGTTACACTTTTCTCGTATGCAAGAATTGAGGTGTCCATTTTAATGAACAAGCAACGGTTCGTTGTCATAGATGTCGAAACAACAGGAAATTCGCCGAAAAAGGGCGATAAAATCATTCAAATCGCAGCGGTTGTCATTGAAAATGGACAAATAACTGAGCGGTTTTCAAAATATATCAATCCGAATCAGGCCATTCCGCCATTTATTGAACAGCTGACCGGCATTTCATCCGGTATGGTTGAAAATGAACTGCCGTTTGAAGCGGTCGCAGAAGAGATTTTTCATCTGCTTGACGGCGCGTATTTTGTTGCCCACAATATTCATTTTGATCTCGGATTTGTCCGGCATGAACTGAGCGAAGCGGGCTATGAGCTGCCGGATTGTGAAGTGCTTGATACGGTTGAGCTCTCGCGTATTGTTTTTCCGGGGCTTGAAGGGTATAAGCTCGGTGAATTGTGCACGGAGCTGAATATTGTTCATGACCGGCCTCACCGCGCAGACAGCGATGCGGAGGTTACGGGGCTGATCTTTTTAGACATTTTACATAAACTGAAACATTTGCCTTTGCCGACGTTAAAGCAGCTTAGAAGGCTTTCACAGCATTTTATCAGCGATTTGACGCTGCTTTTGGATTCTTTTATACATGAAAGCAGACCGGCGGCAGAAGAGAGCTGCATTCCGTACGGGTCTTTTTCAATTAAAGAGCCCGAACAAATTCCGGCTTCCCGTCCGGTGAGTGCTGCCATTGATCTTGAAAAATGGAACGATGAAAAAGAACAGCTCTTATCTGACATCATCCCCCGCTATGAAAAGCGGAAAGGGCAGCTTGCGATGATGGATGAAGTGCTTGGCGCCTTTTGCAACCGGGAGCATGCGCTGGTAGAAGCGGCGCCCGGCATCGGAAAAACAATCGGTTATCTCGTTCCGGCTGTCTTATTTGCTAAAGCGGAACAAACTCCCGTCATTATCAGCACGTACTCTACTCTTTTGCAGCAGCAGATCATGTCTAAAGATATTCCGCTTTTGGAGCGTATGTTTCCATGGCCGGTTAAGGCCGCTGTTTTAAAAGGGAAATCGCATTATCTGTGCTTGCGCAAGTTTGAACATATTCTGCATGAGGAAGATGACAACTATGATGCGGTTCTGACGAAAGCACAGCTTCTCGTCTGGCTGACAGAGACTGAAACGGGCGACGCCGCCGAGCTGAATCTTCCTTCGGGCGGCAGATTGCTGTGGGAGCGCATGTCTTACGATGAGGATTCTTTTTTGAAAAAAGGGAAGAACTCCGCCGCCGAATTTTATGAACGGGCAAAAGCAAAAGCGCAGGCCGCAGATCTGATTATCACCAACCATGCTTTGCTGTTTGCAGATCAAAGCAGTGAAACAAAAAAACTGCCCGCAAGCGGAACGGTCATCATTGATGAAGCGCATCATTTCGAACGAGCCGCCAGCGAGCATCTAGGGCGGAGAGCTTCGTACATCGGGCTGCACACAAAGCTCAGCCGCATCGGAATATTAAAAGAACACGGGCTGTTAAAGCGGATGAGAAAACTGTTTTATACGTATGAATTGCCGGCCGAAAGTTTTTTTGACGCCGATGAGTGGATGAAGCATATTCAATCTGAAAGTGACGCATTTTTCAGTTTGGTGCATTCTTTTGTCAAACGAAGAAAACCTAAAGACGATCTGAACCGTCTCGTCTATAGTCTGAATCATAAAAGCCAGGATAAAGGCCTTTACATGATAACGGACGGAGCGGAGCGGCTTTGCGCGATGCTGGATCAGCTGCTCGACGTGTTTTCAGTACAGGAGAAACTGTTGCATCAAAAGCTTGATGAGATGAAGAGCGGAGCGGCCTTTTTAGCGGCCGAGTATGTAAAATGCATCAGAGGGCTGAAAGAATATCGCGATACGTTCAGCAGACTGCTGTTTGAAAATGATGAGAAAGAAGCCGTTTGGATTGAAATTGATGCCAAGGGCGCAAAAAACGCCGTCAGCATCTATGCACAGCCGCTGGAGCCCGGTGAAATGCTGGCAGACCAGTTTTTCGCCCGTAAAAAAAGCGTAGTGCTCACATCTGCGACCTTAATGGTGGAGCAGTCTTTTCAATTTATGATTGAAAGGCTCGGACTGTCGGATTTTTATCCGCGCACCAAAAGCATCCCGTCTCCTTTTTCTTATGATGATCAGATGAACGTCATCATTCCGAAAGAGATGAAATCCCTCAAATATGACGGAGAGCGGGAAGTTATTGAGCATATTGCCAAGTATGCTGAAATCATGTCAAAGGGAAAACAGCCGAAGATTCTTATCCTGTTTACGTCTCATGATATGCTGAAAAAAGTGTATCAGGAATTGAAACTCAGTATGGAGATCTCAGGCATTCAGCTTCTCGGCCAGGGCATCTCGGGCGGAAGTCCCGGTAAATTAATGAAAACCTTTAAAACGGCAAGCCGGGCGATTTTGCTCGGGACGAATCATTTCTGGGAAGGCGTTGATTTTCCGGGGGATGAATTGTCAACCGTCATGATTGCAAGGCTTCCTTTCCGGGCGCCTGATAATCCGCTTCATGCCGCAAAATGTGAATTCGCCAAGAAGCAGGGGAAAAACCCGTTTCAGACGATTTCTCTGCCTGAGGCCGTGTTAACGTTCAGGCAGGGAATCGGGCGTCTGCTCCGTACGGCGGGAGACAAAGGAACGATCGTTCTTTTAGATCAGCGTGTAAAGACGGCGGGGTACGGACGGCTGTTTCTTGATGCGCTCCCGACTTCATCCCTTTTGGAACTGACGGATGCCGAACTCAGGGATTACGTCAGCCAAACGGAATAAAAGCCGCATAAACGCGGCTTTCGTGGTGTGGGATGAGGAATTGTTTATATGATAAAAGCGGGTTCATGCCGCCTTGTGATTTTATTATGCCGCGCGTGGATCCCGTTATGACTAACAAAATTTGTTCGACCGATGGAGGGTATAAAAATGGAAAGCAAAATTGAGATTCTTTCTACAATTAATGTGGAGCATTCAGATGATTTATATAAAATCGTCGATACATTAAACCGGACTTTGAAAAGAGATAATCTGATGTTCGGACTGGCGCTTGACGAAGAAAATCAAAATGAAGCGGTCTTCACCATTTATCGCACATAGGTGAAAAAGATGAGAAAAAAAGCGTTAATATTTACAGCCGTATTTGGTATTATTTTTTTAGCGGTTCTTTTATTTTCGGCCAGCATTTTTAAATCTGCAATGGCTCAAAAAGAGGAAGGCCACGACACAGCTGTTGCAGCCGCTAAAGAAAAAACGGATCTGACAGATGCTGAGAAAGTGGAAACCTTTGTCGGTAAACAGAAGTATTACGTTGTGTCCGGAACGGATAAACACGGAAAAGACATGTATGTATGGGTCCCGGCCGACAAAAAAGCAAAAATTCTCTCGAAAAAAGCCAGTGACGGCATTTCAAGCAGCAAGGCTGCCAAAATCGTTCAAGACGCAGGGCTTGTTTCAAAGCTGAATGACGTTCACCCGGCGAGAGAAAACGATGTTCCATTATGGGAAGTGACCTACATCAACAAAAACGGGCAGTATAGTTTTAGCTATGTGGACTTTACAAGCGGCAAGATTCTCAAAAACATCACACCGTGAGACGTATTAGGGGGAGTTCAAGTTGAAATTGGCAAAAAGAGTATCCGCATTAACACCGTCTGCAACACTTGCAATTACCGCAAAAGCGAAAGAGCTGAAAGCAGAAGGCCATGATGTCATCGGCCTCGGAGCAGGAGAACCTGATTTTAATACGCCTCAGCACATTATAGATGCCGCGGTGCGTTCCATGAATGAAGGCCACACAAAATATACGCCTTCAGGCGGTCTGCCGGCCTTGAAAGACAGCATCGCTGAAAAATTCAAAAACGACCAGGGGATTGAATATAAACCGTCAGAAATCATTGTCTGCACCGGAGCGAAGCACGCCCTATATACATTATTTCAGGTCATTCTCGATGAAGGAGACGAAGTGATTATACCGACTCCTTACTGGGTAAGCTATCCTGAGCAGGTGAAATTGGCAGGAGGACGTCCCGTCTATGTGGAAGGACTGGAGTCCAATCAGTTTAAAATTTCACCGGAGCAGCTGAAGCAGGCACTCACTGAGAAAACAAAAGCAATCATTATCAACTCACCGAGCAATCCGACAGGTGTCATGTATACGAAAGAAGAGCTTAGTGAACTCGGAAAAGTGTGTCTGGAGCATGACATTCTGATCGTTTCTGACGAAATTTATGAGAAGCTTACATACGGAGGAAAAAAACACGTCTCAATCGCACAGCTTTCCGATGAATTGAAAGAGCAGACGGTCATCATCAACGGCGTGTCGAAATCCCACAGCATGACGGGCTGGAGAATCGGTTATGCGGCGGGATCTGAGACGCTTATTAAAGCGATGACGAGCCTTGCGAGCCACAGCACGTCAAATCCGACGTCTATCGCTCAATACGGCGCCATTGCGGCATATAACGGGCCTGCTGAACCGCTGGAAGAGATGAGACAGGCATTTGAGCACAGACTGAATACCATCTATGCTCAGCTCAGCGAAATTCCCGGATTTACCTGTGTCAAGCCTGAAGGGGCATTTTACTTGTTCCCTAACGCCAAAGCCGCAGCAGAAAACTGCGGATTCAAAGATGTTGATGAATACGTGAAGGCGCTTCTGGAAGAAGAAAAAGTCGCCATCGTACCGGGCTCCGGCTTCGGCTCACCGGACAACGTCCGTTTATCTTACGCAACGTCACTTGATCTTTTAGAAGAAGCGGTCGAAAGAATCCGCCGCTTCACGGAAAAACATAGCTGATTCTGAAAAAGCGGCTTTTGAAGCCGCTTTTCATCTGCATTGACCCCGTAAGAGTAGAACGGGTATAATAAAGTGATGAAAAAAGAGATTCAGGCAGATTCCTGAATGTCTTTCTTGTTCTGGAGGGAAAGATTTTGAAAACAACAATCAACCAAGTGTATAAACACACAGGCGAGGAAGTAACGATTGGAGCTTGGGTCGCAAATAAACGCTCAAGCGGTAAAATCGCATTTTTACAGCTGAGAGACGGTACCGGCTTCATTCAGGGAGTTGTCGTCAAAGCTGAAGTTGAAGAAAACATCTTCCAAATCGCGAAATCAGTGACGCAGGAAACGTCACTTTACGTAAAAGGGATTGTGAAAGAAGACGAGCGTTCACCGCTTGGCTATGAGCTTGCAGTCACATCCATTGAAGTCATTCACGAAGCGACCGATTATCCGATTACACCTAAAGAGCACGGCACGGAATTTTTAATGGACCACAGACATTTGTGGCTCCGTTCGAAACGCCAGCACGCGATTATGAAAATCCGCAACGAAATCATCCGTGCGACTTATGAATTTTTCAACAAAGAAGGTTTCGTGAAAGTTGATCCGCCTATTTTGACGGGAAGCGCTCCTGAAGGCACGACTGAGCTGTTCGCGACAAAATATTTTGACGAAGACGCCTTCTTGTCTCAAAGCGGTCAGCTGTATATGGAAGCTGCTGCAATGGCGCTGGGAAAAGTATTCTCATTCGGACCGACATTCAGAGCGGAAAAATCAAAAACGAAACGCCATCTCATCGAATTCTGGATGATTGAGCCTGAAATGGCATTTGTTGAATTTGAAGAAAACCTTGAAGTTCAGGAGAATTATGTTTCTTACATCGTACAAAGCGTGCTGGAACATTGTAAGATCGAGCTGAACACACTGGGAAGAGACACGTCCAAATTAGAACAAATCAAAGCGCCTTTCCCGCGCATTACGTACGATAAAGCGATCGAGTTCCTGAAAGAAAAAGGATTCGACGATATTGAATGGGGAGATGACTTTGGTGCGCCGCATGAAACAGCGATTGCAGAAAGCTATGACAAACCGGTGTTTATCACTCATTATCCGACTTCATTAAAACCGTTTTATATGCAGCCTGCCAAAGATCGTGACGATGTCGTGCTATGTGCCGATTTAATCGCTCCGGAAGGCTACGGGGAAATCATCGGCGGATCTGAACGCGTTCACGATATGGATTTATTGGAAGAAAGATTAAAAGAACACGGTCTGGATTCAGATGCTTACAAATGGTATGCTGAACTCAGACAATACGGTTCTGTTCCGCACTCAGGCTTCGGCCTCGGACTTGAGCGGACAGTGGCTTGGATCAGCGGAGCGCCTCACGTGCGTGAAACGATTCCGTTCCCGAGACTTCTGAACCGTCTGTATCCGTAATAGTTTTAAAAAACGAAGTCTCCTGCAAGGGAGACTTTTTCTAAGTAAAGGGGAAAGCTCCCGGAGATAACCTTTTACAGTAAGAGGTGTAAGGATGAAAAAACAGCAATTTATAGATATGCAGGAACTCGGTATTTCAAGCATTCCCAACCTGCTGCTGACACATTACCGGCAGCTCGGTCTGAATGAAACCGAATTGATTCTGCTTTTAAAGATTAAAATGCATTTGGAAAAGGGTTCTTATTTTCCGACGCCGTTTGAACTGCAGTCAGGGATGTCCATTTCTGCGGAAGAATGTACAAGCTGCCTGAGAATGTTCATTCAAAAAGGTTTTCTGTTTATTGAAGAATGTGAAGACCATAACGGCATAAAGTTCGAAAAATATTCTCTGCAGCCTTTATGGGCGAAGCTGTATGATTACATGCAGCATTCACAAAATGAAACGCAGGAAAGAACGTCAGAAAGAGAACAAAAAAGCCTGTACACCATCTTTGAAGAAGAGTTTGGAAGACCGCTGTCTCCGCTTGAATGTGAGACGCTGGCCATATGGCAGGACCAGGATCAGCATGATGCAATTCTGATTAAACATGCGCTAAAAGAAGCTGTCTTATCAGGAAAGCTCAGTTTTCGCTATATTGACCGGATTTTATTTGAATGGAAAAAGAACGGCTTCAAAACGGTTGAGCAGGCGAAGGCGCACAGCCAAAAATTCCGGCGTGTTCAGACGAAACAAAATGAACCGCAAAAAGAGTATACGAGACAGGTGCCTTTTTACAATTGGCTGGAACAGTAACTTGAGAAGGGGAGAAACGTGTTAAATTTAAAGCAGATTGAATATTGTCTTGATAAAATCGGTGATATGTTTCCGCACGCAGAATGTGAACTTGTCCATTCAAATCCTTTCGAACTGGTTGTGGCAGTCGCTTTATCTGCGCAATGTACGGATGCTCTCGTTAACAGAGTGACAAAAACGCTATTTCAAAAATATAAACGGCCTGAAGATTATCTTGCCGTTCCGCTGGAAGAACTACAGCAGGATATTAAATCAATCGGCCTGTACCGAAATAAAGCCAAAAATATTCAAAAACTGAGCAAAATGATCATCGAAGAGTACGGCGGAGAAGTGCCGAAAGACCGGGATGAGCTTGTGAAGCTGCCGGGTGTCGGACGGAAAACGGCAAATGTGGTCGTATCCGTTGCTTTCGGCGTACCGGCAATCGCTGTGGACACTCATGTGGAACGTGTCTCGAAAAGGCTAGGCATCTGCCGCTGGAAGGACTCTGTATTGGAAGTAGAGAAAACATTAATGAAAAAAGTGCCCAAAGAGGATTGGTCTGTCACACATCACAGATTAATATTTTTCGGGCGGTATCATTGTAAAGCGCAATCTCCCCGCTGTGCGGAATGTCCTTTGCTTTCGTTATGCAGGGAAGGGCAAAAGCGTGACAAAAAAGGGCTGGTGAAACGGTGACGGCGATTAATATTCTGGCAGGCTATGAAACATACTTGCGCAGTCTTACGGATCTGGATAGCTTAGAGGTCAAAGCGGCTTTGCGCCGGCATCCGCTGTATATGGATTTCAGCAGTCAGCCAAAAGTGAAGCCGTGGACGGAAAGGAGCGAATATGTTCCGTTTCTTTTTCAGATTTGGAACGAAACGAAAGAAGCGCTGCTTCCCGTTTTTCAAACAAGAAAATCCAGGTGTGATCAAAATGATATGCTGAAGGGGATTGCCTGTCTGATTGCCGCGTTTCATTGGACGGCAGGGGAGCGGGTCACATCACTTGATTGGTCTGTGCTTGAAACCAAGCATTTTCCCGCGGAGCCGATTAATTGGGCGGAGAGAGTGGCGTTTATTTTAACAAAACCGACTCAATTTCACTCATTTATTCAGCTGGACGAATTGATGACGGAGATGACAAAACAATATCATAAATATGAAGCTATGAACAAATTATAAAAACCTCCTTATAAGAAAAGGAGGTTTTTTTGTATGAAAAAAATCCTTCACCTGTTTGAGGTGAAGGATTCCGTCCGCTAATGAGCGGGATTTGACTGGATGGTTGACGAATTGGACTGCCCGTTGACATTTGAAGATGAATCTTGGTTTTTGTCCTTCTGGCCGCTGTCAGGTTTTTTCGAACCGTCTGAACCGGTATCGGAACCATTATCAGAGCCGTTATCTTGCTGTCCATTGTTATCCGTCCCGTTACCAGGCTGATTCGGATTGTTATTATCCGTTTGATCCTGATCGGATTGGTCCGGATTTTTATTCGGGTCATCGGTTGGTGATTGATCCGATCCGTCTGACGTATCTGTTTGATTATCGTCTGTTTTCGAATCATCGGTTTGGGTCTTGTCTTTATCCTTATCATCAGGTTTCTGTTCATCGTCAGTCGCTTTATCTTTATCTGCATTGTCTTCTTCATCTTTCGGAACTTTGAAAGATGCTGATGCCGTATCGCTTTTTCCGTCATCATTTTCCGCTGTCACCTGGAAGCTGTATGTGGACCCAGGGGTGACATTTGAGACGACGGCTTCTTTTGCCGAACTGTTTTGAATGTCACTGTAGCTTCCGCCGTCAACGGATTGTTTGACATTGAAAGTTGCATCGCCGTCATAATCCCAGCTTAAAGTTAATGATTTTTTATCTTTGTCGTATTTCACTTGCAAGCCAGTCGGTTTATCGGCTTTTTCTTTTGCGTACGTTTTAGAAACGGCAGTAGGCTCCGTTCCTTTCACGAAGTACTCCGTCACTTTTTTATCATCCGGCGTATTAGGTCCGGCTAAAGCGGCAGGATTCGAGCCTTTCTCAACTGTTTCTTTTACGACGCTGTCAGGCTGCTTGAAGCTTCCTTTACCGTCATCAACGTATGAGATCAGCTTTTGGAAAATCCGTTTTGCGACTTGCTGGTCTGTCGATGACAGTGATTTTTTGCCTGCTTTGTTGCCAGACTCAACACCGGTCCAAACCGCCGCTGTATATTGAGGGGTGTAGCCGACAAACCATGAGTCTGGGACTCCGCCTGGAGCAATGTTATATTTTTGAATATCATCTTTAGTAAAGTTTGTCGTACCCGTTTTACCGGCGACTTCCACGTTCGGTACTTGAGCCAGTTTACCCGTTCCTGATTGCACCACTGTTTTAAGCATATCGGTAATCATGAACGCTGTGTAATCGCTCATAGCACTCTTCGGTTTCGGTGTTAAATCAAGCTTAGTGCCGTCATTGAATTCAATCGATGTGACAGCGTGCGGTTCATTGTACGTTCCGTTATTTCCGAACGCACTGTAGGCGCCTGCCATGGTCAGAGGGGAAACGCCCGGATTATCAGCTCCAAAACCGCCGATCGAATAAGATTCCGTAACACTGTCTTTGTTTAATCCTAGTCCTAAGTCGTTCGCAAAGTCGACCGCATTATCTTTACCGGCTGCTTGGTATGCCTTCAGAGCCGGAATATTACGTGAGTCTGCGAGAGCTTGACGCATAGATATCTGTCCTTTGTAATCATTGTCCCAATCATGGATCGGTGTGCCGTTAGAGTACGTATATGCAGAATCATTAATCTGCTCATACGTCGACCATTTTTTATTTTCAATGACCGGCCCGTAATCAAGAATCGGTTTTATCGTTGAACCTGGCTGGCGTCGAGTGTCTGTCGCGTAGTTAAATCCCCCGGTAGTTCTATTTCGTCCTGCTCCGATGGCGCGGATTTCTCCGTTTGTCGTATCAAGGAGGGTGACGCCGCCCTGCATGCCTTCGGTAAAGCCGGCCGTGTCTCCGTTCATCAATTGATCAAGATAATCTTGTGCTTTTGTATCAAGGGTCGTGTAAATTTTTAATCCGTCAGTTGAAATATCGACGTCTTTCTTTTCTTTTGTCTCAATTTCTTTCATGACTTCTTCGACAAAAGCGCTGTATTTATTTGTGTCCTTTTTATCGTATTCCTTTTGGCTGACGACGCCTTCATCTTTCATGGTCACTTTCTTCGCTTTTTGGTATTCAGAATTTGAAATGAATCCTTGTTTTTCCATTAAGCTGAGAACGATGTTCCGGCGTTTTTCGGAAGCCTTCGGATTTTTAACCGGGTTATATCCCGTCGGGCTTTGCGGCATTCCGGCAAGCGTTGCCGCCTGTTCAACCGTAAGCTTGCTCAAATCTTTTACGCCGAAGAATTCTTCAGCCGCTTTGCCGACGCCATAGGCGCGCGGTGAGAAATAAATTCTGTTTAAATACATTTCTAAGATTTCATCTTTAGAATAATGGCGCTCCAACTGCAGTGAAAGCCACACTTCCTGTGCTTTCCGTTTAATCGTTTTCTGATGGGTCAAAAGCGAGTTTTTCACAACCTGCTGGGTGATCGTGCTTCCTCCCTCTGAACCGAAACCATCCGTAAAGTTGGCGACCAAGGCGCCGCCGATCCGGATCGGGTCTATTCCGTGGTGCTTATAAAAACGGGCGTCCTCTGTTGCGATAAATGCTTCTTTCACAACATCGGGTATATCTTTAATCGGGACGTAGGTTCGTTTTTCGCCGCCCACTTCCGCGATTTCTTTGCCGTTTTTATCGTAAATTGTTGAAGAGTAAGGCGTTTTCAGCTTGGCTTCGTCCAAAGACGGCGCACCGGAAACTAAAACGGCAAATGCCGCGGCTCCGCCGACTATGCCAAGGACAAACAGAATAACCAAAGACAGCACAATCTTTTTGAATAAACCGCCTTTACGCTGTTTCTTTCCTTTTTTCGGTGAAGAAGACTTGGGGCTTTTCGTCTGCCTAGCCTTGCGGCGTTCTTCACGGCTCTTAAATTGATCTGACATAACATCTCAACCTTTCGTTAATCAACCTTTCGCTCAGTCTACTGTCCCTGCGAAAAATAAAGCTGTTCAATAATACTAATATAATCAATTCTCGGTGAGTATCCAAGGGAAATCGGAAAGGAAGCATCTTCTAATTCGTCTTTGCGAATCGACTTTCTGCCGTTGTTCTCCTTTCTCTCCCAAAAGACAAACAGCTTGTCGGCCTCGAGGAAATAAACCTTTTCGAAAGCGGATATAATAACAAAACAAATGCCGTCTTGCCTGACCACCTGCTTCATGTGCTCAATTTGATGGTCATGAAAATTCTGCAGGGGAAATGCCGTTTTGTTTTTTGTTTCTTTTGCTTCGAAATCAATGTAGCGCCCTTTATAAATCCCATTGTAATCGGTTGTCGAAGACTGCTTAAAATAAGCTTCCTTAATGACTGCGGCGCTTCTTTTCGGATAATGGACGTTTACAATCTGGACGGGAGTCGGCTTTTTGTGAATAACCGCAATTTGGTTAGCCAGATAATACTTATTCGTTTCATTCAGGTCGTCTTCGAGGGTCATGCCGCGATTACTGTATGAATGGGACCGTTTCTGGCTGTTTTGGGATGAAACCGTTTTGTTCGGCTGAAAAGTTTTTCCATTCGGATACCGAATCACTTTTTCCATCCTCCTTATCAAACTCATAGTGACGGAAGTGAATGAACGTGCATAAACGACAGACCGTAACAGCCATTCTTCATCAGATCGAAAAAGAGACGAAAATAAGAAATGCCGATAACATTTCTAGGACAAATGCCTATAAAGCATATTATGACCGCCATCCTGAAATCAAATGGACGCTTTTGGCATCTTTTGTGTCCCGCAATGCGGGCTGGTCGATGACTGATTTAAGAGGCGTCCTTTATCAGGAGGGTCTTGACAGCAGGCAGAAAAACTGGTTTTTCCTTTCGTATGAGAGGGCGAATTGGCTGATTTTTTCTGATGCCTATCCTCAGCTTCTGATCTACCAGTGGTCAAAACAGATCGGCGAACCTCTTTTCTGTCATCTTCCGCATTTCCGCGTCTCGGCTTTCATGCAGGAAGAATGGCTCCGCTTTTGGCGTGACGGGGATACGGAACGGCTCATGTATGCTCTTATTATAAATGAACAAAACACTATCCAAGCACCTATTATACAAAATCCTTCGTTTAAAAAGAATGTTTTTGGTACGATTCCTTTTTATTTAAGTGATTGGTTTCACTTTAACACAGTGATATTCCCCTCATTTGACGGATGTTTATACGGAATTTCCGTCAAACGGTTTTCAAAAACAGAAGAAAGAATTACGCTCGGAAAACAGCTTGCCCGTCTTTTGTTCAGTCCTGATCTTCACGCTTCTTTTTACCGTTTTCTCGATACCGTTCCTCATACCGGCTCGCGCTTTGATATGGAGAAAATGATCGGCATCAAAAAAAGAACGTCACCGATGCTGAGGACAACTTATCCGATTGTTGCCCACTCATTAGACGGCAAAAAGGCGGATTGGTTTCAAAAAAGGTTAAGGAAAGGGGCTTTTTTACAGGAGAAAATGCCGAAACAGCTTGAACTGACGGACTGGTATTTACAGAAAAGGCGGGAACTCCACGCGCTTTTCGCGGTTAAAGAGTGGCTTAAAAAATAAAAAGCCCGAAACCGTTCGCTGAGGTTTCGGGCGGTGTCTTACGTAGAAGGGCGGTTTGGGCCGCCTAATTTTTTATCAAGCGTATCAGTCGTTTTTGATTCGTTTTTTTGCTGTTTACCTGCATTTTTCGGTCTCGTTTTCATACGGCACCTCCTCAACTGTATCGTTTGCATTAACGTGCCGGTTCATACAAAGTTTGCGGCACTTTTTTGTCGAAAAGTCCGTCTTTTAGGTTAATATCTGTTTGTTTGCCGAACTGCTTCTAGTTTTGTCAGGTGCGGAGGAGAGCGGTATGAAAACGAGAATTATATCAGGAGAGACGCAAGTGACAAAAGGGAGGAACATGAATGTCTGTTTACACGAGTAAGGCTGATATTCTCCGTCTGCTTTCTGATATCGAAGTCCGGATTTCTGCCGCTGAAAAGACGCTTACACAGGCAGTTAAGTCCTGTCAGGCGGAAGCTGAAGAAATCAGGCAGGACCGGCTTGCCCGCATTGAAGAAGAGGCCCGCGAGCTTCATGTTTGTATTGATGATCTGTTTTTGACTGACCGTCGTAAAAAGGATTTGCCGAGAGCCTGCCGGATCAGCTGATTTTATGTGAAAACTTTGGTACGATATGTACTGAGGTGAGTCCGTTTGCAGACACAGTCGTTATTGAAACTGACAGTACAAATGATAGAGGCGGCTCTTGAAGCCGACAGAAGATATCAGGAAGGAAAAGAAACCGGCCGTTCATATGATTTTTTTGATGTGATTAAACCCGATGTTGAAAAAAAAGACCGGCTTTGCGCGATTTGGACTGAAGCAGCGCTTGCGTTTATTCAGGAAAACCGTCCGAAATACGTTCATCACGCCCAAATTCAGGCCGTTTCAGAAAATTTCGGAGAGCTGATCCTCCAATCATATGTTCATCATATTCATAAAAAAAGATACAAGGATCTAACTGAATCTGTTTTATATACGCTTCGTATATTGAGAGATGAAATTGAAAAAGAAGGCAGCTGAAACAGCTGCCTTCTTTTATATAAAGGGGTCGGGTATGTTATTCATACGCCGGGTTTTCTGCTCCACTTGCTTCGAGAACCTTCATACTGTTACGAAATTCGGTTGCGGTGAGATGGCCTTGAATATAGAGGAACTTGGCAAAGTCCATCAGTTTATCTGCACAATCTGTTTCATATTTTTTCACTTCTGCAAAACGTTTTCTTAAGTATGATACGTTCATAATGGTGCATCCCCTCTCATGTATGTTGAGATTATGTTAACATAACGATTCGACTTTTTTCTGTTTTTAAAAAATTAAGACTTTCGACAGCATTTGACAAAGATGAGGCTTTCCGAAAGCACATAACCAAGGCGGGATTCATACATATATAGAAGAAACTAAGCGAGAGGCACAGGGGGAATGTCATATGCAATGGAGAGCGCAGCCGTATCAAAATATGTACCAGCAGCCGGCGGGATATGTCTATCCGCAGCAGATACAGCCGCTGCAGCAGCCGAATCAGCAGCAGATGCAGCCATTACAGCCGCAGCCGTATCCGCAGCAAATACAGCAGCCATTGCAGCAGCCGCCGTATCATCAGCAAGGGCAGTTTCCGCCGCAATTTTATCCGAATCAGGAATACGGTCATATGCAGCAGCCGTACACTCCCGCCCCGCCTCAGGCAGGCATGCCCGGGGGGCCGCCGGGATTTGTGAATCCTTACCCCGTTCCCAGACCGAATCAGCAGCAGCCTTCCCAATTCTCAGGGATACTCTCACAGTTTAAAAAGACAAATGGACAGTTTGACTTTAATAAAATGATAGATACAACGGGGCAGATGGTAAGCGCCGTAAACCAGGTCGGATCGCTGGTGAAAGGATTTACCAGTATCTTTAAATAAAAAGCATGAATGATGTCTATCATTCATGCTTATTTTTTAGGTAAAAAGATGGTAAGCGTGTGCTCATTCCAGGATGTTTCCATATCTTCTTCCCGCACCTCATAAGGGAGGACGACGGTTCTTGTCATGCTTGAAGACACGTGGGATGAATGGGCTTGCTTGTGATCGTGCCGGATTGTTACGTGGAGGTAGCACCCTTTCGTTTCCACCAGCATATCCCCGTCACGGAACGTCGGAGGGACGCTGATGTCAACCGCAAGGCCCGAGGGCTCTTCTCTGACGTCAATCGTTACTTGTGCTTCAGTAAAAGCAGAATTGACAAGATGCTGAAAACCCTGCATCAATTCTGAGAAGGGGCCTGAGTGAAAAAATTGATCCATCGCATGGCTGAGGATGTCTTCATTTCTTTCCAAATAACGTTTATCGTCTTCATTTTGTTCCATAGGATCACCGCCTTTTTACAACAGACTATGCGCTGTTATCCCGTATGGTTAAGAATTGAAGGAAAAAAGAAAGTATGGTTAAATAGTGGAGAATAAACTGGTAACGGACTCACATTTAGGAAGGGGAGCACAACACATTGCTGAAAAAATTATTCGGATTGGGAGACAGCCGGAAAAAGCCGGCCGAGGAAGTGATTTTTTCTCCGGCTGACGGAGCGGTAATGGATTTGGCTTCAGTGCCGGATCCCGTATTTTCACAAAAAATGATGGGGGACGGGATCGCCATCGAACCTGCAAACGGAGATATTGTTTCACCGGCTGAGGGAGAAGTGATTCAGCTGTTTCATACAAAACACGCAGTCGGCATCCGCACCCTTTCCGGAGCGGAACTTTTGATACATGTCGGTTTGGATACCGTCAACATGAACGGAGAAGGCTTTGAAGCACACGTAAAAGAAGGGGACAAAATCAAGACAGGCGACCTGCTTTTAACCTGCGATCTGGATTTAATAAAAGAAAAAGCAAGCAGCACCGTCATCCCTATGGTCATTATGAACGGCGATGCCGCGGAGCCTTTGCAATTTGCAGGCGCAAATGAAGCGAAAAAAGGACAAACAGAGCTTTTTACAATAAAAATGAAGTAGGCAGGGGCTGATTCCCTGCTTTTTTTCTTGTAAAGTATTTTCATCTAGCCAGGCAAACAAATATTCGGTAAACTGTACCTCATAAAGAGGTGTGAACGATGAAGAAAAAATCACTGAGCGAACTGATTCAGGAATTAAAAGATCACGAAAATATTGTGCATTGGCATGAAGAGGAACCGCGGGAGGCCAAAACCATGCCAATGCCCGATCAAGTGGACCCGAAGATCCGGGCGGCTCTCGAAAAAAGGGGAATCGAACGGCTCTTTACCCATCAATACTCCGCTTTTCAGACGGTTCAAAACGGAGAAAGCATCGTGGCCGTCACACCGACGGCCTCCGGAAAAACTTTGTGCTATAATCTTCCGGTTCTCCAGTCTATTGCGGAAGATTCCACAAGCCGCGCGCTTTATTTATTTCCGACAAAGGCGCTTGCACAGGATCAAAAAAGCGAACTGAACGAAATCATAGATGAGATGGGCATGGACATCAAAAGTTTTACTTACGACGGCGATACCTCTCCGGCCATCAGGCAGAAGGTCAGAAAGGCCGGACACATTGTGATTACAAATCCCGATATGCTTCATTCAGCCATTCTTCCCCATCATACAAAATGGGTGAGTCTGTTTGAAAACCTGAAATATATCGTCATTGATGAATTACATACGTACCGCGGCGTATTCGGCAGCCATGTGGCAAACGTCATCCGCCGCTTAATGAGAATCTGCGCCTTTTACGGAAGCACGCCGTCATTTATCTGCACATCCGCAACAATCGCCAATCCGAGGGAATTGGCGGAGCAGCTGACGGGAAATCCTGTCAGGCTGATTGACGACAACGGCGCTCCGAGCGGAAGAAAGCACTTTGCTTTCTACAATCCGCCGATTGTGAATAAACCGCTGCATATTCGGAAAAGCGCCACCGTGGAAGTGAACGAGCTAGCCAAAACATTTCTGAAAAATAAGATCCAGACGATTGTTTTTGCAAGAAGCCGCGTCAGGGTTGAAATTATTTTAAGCCACATTCAGGAAATCGTAAAAAAAGAAATCGGCGCGAAGTCTGTCAGAGGCTATCGCGGCGGATATCTTCCGAAAGAAAGAAGAGAAATAGAGCGGGGATTAAGAGACGGCAGTATTCTCGGTGTTGTCAGCACAAATGCGCTGGAGCTCGGCGTTGATATCGGCCAGCTTCAGGTCTGCGTGATGACGGGATACCCGGGCAGTGTTGCGAGCGCGTGGCAGCAGGCGGGCCGGGCCGGACGGCGGCAGGGGGAGGCGCTGATTGTGATGGTCGCGAACTCTGATCCGATTGACCAATATATTGTGCGCCACCCTGATTATTTCTTTAAACGCTCGCCTGAATCTGCACGGATTAATCCTGATAACCTCATTATACTGGTCGATCATCTGAAATGCGCGGCGTATGAGCTGCCTTTCAGAGCCGAGGAAACATTCGGAGAAAATGAGGCAAAAGACATTCTCGAGTATTTAGAAGAAGAAGGGGTGCTTCATGAAAATCGTGAACGATATCACTGGGCGAGCGATTCATTTCCCGCTTCAAACATCAGTCTTCGTTCGGCTTCGCAGGAAAACGTGGTCATCGTGGACCAATCAGAGACGGCCGATGTGAAAATTATCGGAGAAATGGACCGCTTCAGCGCGATGACGCTTCTTCACGATGAAGCGATTTATCTTCATGAAGGGGTGCAGTATCAGGTTGAAAAGCTTGATTGGGAGCACAAAAAAGCATACGTGCGAAAAGTCGATGTCGAATATTATACGGATGCCAATTTAGCGGTGCAGCTGAAAGTGCTGGAAATCGACAGAACGGACAGCAGAAGGAAAACGGCCATCCATTTCGGGGACGTGACCGTGAATGCCCTTCCAACGATATTTAAAAAAATAAAAATGACGACATTTGAAAATATAGGATCAGGACCGATTCATCTTCCTGAAGAAGAGCTGCATACAAGTGCAGCCTGGCTTGAATTAAAAGAGACGGATTCTGAGATCGGCGAAAAAACGCTTGAGCAGCTGCTTTTAGGCATTGCTCACGTCCTGCAGCATATCGTGCCTGTATACGTCATGTGCGACCGAAATGACGTGCATGTCGTGCCGCAGATCAAAGCGGCTCATACGGGACTGCCGACAATCTTTTTGTATGATCATTATCCGGGCGGAATCGGACTTGCTGATGAAGTATATAAACGATTTGATGAAATCAATGAAGGGGCTATGCGTCTGATCAGACAATGTCCATGTCAAGACGGATGTCCTTCCTGCATCGGCTCCGAAATAGAGGGAATAGATGCAAAGAAAGCGATTCTCCGGCTCTTGAATTACGTGTAAAAGAAAAGGGGGACGAAAGATGTCCTTGAAAAATAAATTAAAGCGGATGAAAAACCACCTGAATATTCCGGAAGCTGAAATAAAGCCTGCTGCTTCTTCGCTTTCGGACCCGGATATTCAAGTCCCGTTTAAAGAAGAATGGGAGGCATTCGGAGTTAAGCCTTTCTTCTTTGAAGATGAATACTGTCTTATCCGCGAAACCGTTTATCCGCTTTCGCACCGCCACGGACGGTACAGCTTCAGTGAACTTGATGACGTCATGGCGTTATGGAATAAAGGCGGTTTGACGCATACTTTATCAGCCGAAGGATACGAAAAGAGCCAGCTGTTTTTCTTTGATACTGAAACGACCGGACTCGGCGGCGGGGCCGGCAATATGATTTTTTTGCTCGGTCATGCGAGGGTATATGAAGACCGTGTCACAGTCAAACAGCATCTGCTTCCCAAGCCGGGGAACGAGGCGGCTCTTTACCAAAGCTTTTTAAGTGAGGTTGACATTACGTCCCTTGTTACGTATAACGGCAAAGCCTTTGATTGGCCTCAGGTCAAAACAAGACACACATTGCTGCGGGACAGACTTCCGAAACTTCCTGAATTCGGCCACTTTGATCTTCTGCACGGGGCGAGACGGCTTTGGAAACATAAGCTGGAGCGTGTATCGCTTTCGGCAGTTGAAAATGAAGAGCTTGCCTTTAAAAGGGGTGAAGACACGCCCGGGTATTTGGCGCCGATGCTGTATTTCCAATTTTTAAAGGCGGAGGATCCCGATCTTTTAAAGGGAGTGCTCCTGCATAATGAACAAGACGTGCTCTCCCTTATTGCTCTATACATCCATATGTCAAAAAAGATTTTTGCATCCGCTGATCAGACGTCGGAACATCAGGAAGCCTACGCCATGGCGAAGTGGTTTATCGCCCATAAAGAAACCGATCGGGCTGTTTCACAGCTGGAAGCGCTGCGAGGCAAAGCCTTTGAAAATTCGGATCGGGCCCTTTTTGATTTAGCGATGCTCTATAAAAAACAAAACCGCAGGCAAGACGCCGTGCCCCTTTGGGAGAAACTGACGGGCTCTGATCTTCACATATGCAGACATCAATCAGCGGTTGAGCTGGCGATCTATTTTGAGCATCATGCAAAAGATTTCAAAAAAGCTCTGCAGGCCGCGCAGCTGGCCGCAAAAGACGGAGAAATATCGGAAAAAGAAGCCGAGAAACTCCATGTGAGAATTGCCCGGCTGAAGAGGAAATATTCCTCTTGAAATATTGCCCGGGAAAGCGCAAAAGCCGAGCTGTTTCGCCAAAAATATTTTTTTCTGAATCAGCATCGATTTTGTTGTAGAATGGTGCCGCATCCTGTAAAATAGCGTTAGTTATTTATAGGGGAGAGTTGGTATGTATAAAGGTGTTTTTTACTTGTTCTTTGTCGTGGTTTTTTTGATTGCGTTTGTATTTTCGAATTTTAAAGACAGTCTGCTGATGCACTTCTAAATTGGGTGATTGAATTAGAACATGCACCCGCTTATCTTCATAACCTAACAGTGTAATAAAAGTTAATGGAGAGGGGATTTAGCATGTTCCATCATCATCATCATTGCTGCAGACCAAACGTAATGCCGCCGATTGTTCATCCGACTAATTGCTGTGAACACCATTGTTTTACTAACACGGTTGTGCCGCATATTCATCCGCAACATACAACTAACGTAAATCACCACAACTTTGAGCACGTTCATTACTTTCCGCACACTTTTTCAAATGTTGACCCGACAACTCACCAGCATTTTCAGTGCGGAAGCCCTTGCTGCGATCATTAGTATTGAACGTTTAAGCATGGTCGGTAAGGATATCAGCAAATCAAAATGGGGCCCGATGGGAGCCCCATTTTTTAAAGCAGGTGATCAATTGAAAGTATTAGCCGTAACAGGGTACAAGCCGTTTGAACTCGGTATCTTTAAACATGATGACCGGGCGCTTGTTTATATAAAAAAGGCGATAGAAGCCAGACTCAGAAGCTTTCTTGACGAAGGCTTGGAATGGATTCTCATATCCGGACAGCTGGGGACGGAACTATGGGCGGCAGAAACGGCGTACGATCTCAGGGAAGAGTATCCGGAATTAAAGGTTGCTGTAATCACGCCGTTCTACGGCCAGGAAGAAAAGTGGAAGGAACCGAATAAAGAAATGTATGAATCTGTGCTTGCACAGGCAGATTATGAGGAGAGCCTGACGCATCGGCCATATGAAAGCCCGCTTCAATTCCGGCAGAAAAACGCGTTTTTTATTGAAAAGTCAGATGCGCTTTTGCTTTTATATGATCCTGAAATGGAAGGATCGCCGAAATATATGCTGCAGCAGGCGGAAAAACGCCGTGAAAAAGACGGTTATCCGATTTATTCGATTACGATGGACGATCTCCGGGCTGCCGTTGAAGAAGAAGACTTCTTTACATAACATGTCAGAGAACATTTGACAACGGGACGTGTTTCTGAATAAAATATAACATGATGATTCACGATACGAGGTGAAAAAGATGCTTGCTGATAAAGTAAAGCTTTCTGCGAAAGACATTTTGGAAAAAGAATTTAAAACAGGCGTTAGAGGTTACAGACAAGAAGACGTTGACAAATTTTTAGATATGATTATTAAGGATTATGAAACCTTCCATCAAGAAATTGAAGAACTTCAGCAGGAAAATCTGCAGCTGAAAAAACAGCTTGAAGAAGCAAGCAAAAAACAGCCGGTGCAGTCGAATACGACCAACTTTGACATTCTGAAAAGGCTGTCCAACCTTGAGAAACATGTATTCGGCAGCAAGCTTTACGACGAATAAGACAGATGCACTTGTCAAATGAGACAAGTTGCTTTATAATGAACAAGTGTTCTTAACGTTCGGGTAATCGCTGCAGATCTTTGAATCTGTAGAGGAAAGTCCATGCTCGCACGGTGCTGAGATGCCCGTAGTGTTCGTGCCTAGCGAAGAAATAAGCTAGGGCAGCCTTGATAGGCTGACGGCAGGAAAAAAGCCTAAGTCTCCGGATATGGCTGAGTATCCTTGAAAGTGCCACAGTGACGAAGTCTCATCAGAAATGTTGAGAGTGGAACGCGGTAAACCCCTCGAGCGAGAAACCCAAATTTTGGTAGGGGAACCTTCTTGAAGGAACTGAACAGATAGAAGGACAGAATGCTTTCTGTAGATAGATGATTGCCGCCTGAGTACGAGGTGATGAGCCGATTGCAGTACGATGGAACAAAACATGGCTTACAGAACGTTAAACATTTATTGATATGACAAATTAGAGCTCTCCTTTAAAGGGGAGCTTTTATCTTGAATGAAATGAAAGCTGAAAAGAGACAGGGTGATACGATGAAGAAGTACACACTAATCGCGACGGCGCCGATGGGAATTGAAGCGATTGTCGCCAAAGAAGTGCGTGATTTAGGCTATGAATGCAAAGTAGACAACGGAAAAGTCATATTTGAAGGGGACGCGCTCGCGATCTGCCGCGCTAACTTATGGCTGCGGACGGCTGACCGCATCAAAGTACAGGTCGCCGAGTTTCAGGCAAAAACGTTTGATGAGCTGTTTGAAAAAACAAAAGCGATTGACTGGCGCGCATACATTCCGGAAAACGCAAAATTTCCCGTTATCGGAAAGTCCGTGAAATCAGTGCTTGCCAGTGTGCCTGACTGCCAGCGGATCGTCAAAAAGGCGATAGCGGAAAAGCTGAAACTGCAATCAAGAAACCAAAATGAATGGATTGAAGAAACGGGTCCCGAGTACAAGGTGGAGATTTCGCTTTTAAAAGATAAAGCCGTCATCACGCTGGATTCATCGGGAACAGGCCTTCACAAACGGGGATACAGGGTTGACCAGGGCGGAGCTCCGATAAAAGAAACGCTTGCTGCCGCTTTAGTTCTGTTAACGAACTGGACGCCTGACCGTCCGTTCGTCGATCCGTTCTGCGGTTCCGGCACGATAGCGATTGAAGCCGCTTTAATCGGGCAAAACATTGCTCCCGGGTTTAACCGAGATTTTGTGTCGGAAGACTGGGAATGGATCGGAAAAGAACTGTGGGACAAAGCGCGTCTTGAAGCGGAAGAAAAGGCGAACTATGATCAGCCGCTGCAGATTTTTGCCAGTGATGTGGATCACCGGATGGTCAACATCGCCAAAGAAAACGCAGAAGAAGCGGGGCTTGGAGACCTGATTGAATGCAAGCAAATGCGGGTGCAGGATTTTACGACGAAACTCGAATTCGGCGTAATCGTCGGAAACCCTCCGTACGGCGAACGGCTCGGCGAAAAAAAGGAAGTCGAGCGGATGTATAAAGAAATGGGCCGGGCATTTGAATCTCTTGATACTTGGTCTATCTACATGTTAACGTCAAATGAACAATTTGAAGAGGTTTACGGAAGAAAAGCGACAAAAAAGCGCAAGCTCTTTAACGGTTTTATCAAAACGGATTATTATCAGTACTGGGCTAAAGTGAGGCCGCAGCGGAAAAAGCCGCAACAAAGAGAAGACGCCTGAAACAGCGTCTTCTCCGGCATCTTTACATTTATTCTGCCATTACCAGCGGTGCGCTTTTGCATTGCTCCGTAAAATAATGTTGGTCTGGGACATTTCGGTGTGGCCGTTCACCTGCGATTTAGAGCGTTTCGGCCGCGTCCAATTGTGATGAAACAATTCAGAATGCTGATCTAATCGATCTTTATAACTCATGTAACCATCACTCCCGGATAGAATAAATTTGTGAAGATGGATATTCGATCGAATATCTGTTGTAGTTTGTGCAGGTCATGTGCCAATCATTCAGGAAGCATGTATAGAAAGTGAAGCATCGGCATAGAATGATGATTATTTCTATTTGAGAGGTGATCTATTTTATGCTGAACAGCGAGCACTTCAGTAAGATACAAAAGGCGCTGGCCGCAACTTCTTCCCAGCTGCAGGAAGTTGGAGCGGAGTTCGATCCTTCCGCCATGACTCACGCACAGGAAGATCTTGAAAATGCAGTAAAACATACACATTCAACAGACCATCCGTTTTTATGTTTGCATATCTTTAATCGGAAATGAAAATCAAAAAACTTGGCGCGGCCAAGTTTTTTTGTTGTATTGAAAAGGGTTAAATGATATTATAGATGGTCTGAATGCCGAATAGTTAGGGGTTGGAGTTGGGTGACAACATCACGTTTGCCTTTTGCTTTAACAAAAGAAAAGAATTTTTACGAAGAATTGAACAATTGGATTGGTGACGTGTTTTACGATATCCTTCCCGAAAAAGGCTTTGACCTTCGGGATGAGCAGGTATTTATGGCGTTTCAGCTTGAACGGGCATTTAAAGAAAAAAAGGTCATGTTCGCTGAGGCAGGAGTCGGTACGGGGAAAACGCTGGTGTATCTGCTGTTTGCCATCAGCTATGCCAGATATACGGGGAAACCGGCGATTATTGCATGCGCCGATGAAACGTTAATTGAACAGCTTGTCAAAAAAGAAGGCGACATTTCCAAGCTGACAGAGCATTTGGATTTACAGATTGATACTCGGCTGTCAAAATCCCACGAGCAGTACCTGTGTCTGAAAAAGCTTGAAAAAACGATGCAGCGTTCTGATGATGAAAAGTGGCTGGATCTTTATGAGTCGCTGCCTTCATTCGTGCACGAGTCACAAGCGATGCAGCGCTTTTATCCGTACGGAGACCGCAAGCAGTACGCTGATCTGACGAATGAAGAGTGGTCAAGCGTAAGCTATGATTCCTTCCAGGATTGTTTAACATGTGATATGAGACATAGATGCGGTTTAACACTTTCAAGAGATCATTACAGAAAATCAACGGACCTGATCGTTTGCTCCCATGATTTTTACATGGAACATGTATGGACGGAAGAATCACGCAAGAGGGAAGGGCAGCTGCCGCTTTTGCCGGATCACAGCGCCGTCGTGTTTGATGAAGGGCATCTTCTGGAATTCGCCGCGCAAAAAGCGTTAACCTATCGCGTGAAGCAATCGACGCTTGAGCTGTTTTTAGAGCGCTTGCTTCAAAATGACATCAGGGAAGAATTTGCCGAACTGATTGAAGATTCCCTTGCTGCAAACGATGAGTTTTTCTATGTGCTTTCAGAGGAATCGAAGGAAATTGCCGGTTCTCACCGATTGGACATCCAAAACGACCAGCGCGTGAAGCGTGCGGCTGATGAACTGTGCCGTCTGCTCGATAAAATCGGCGAAGCGCTCGTATTTGAATCGGAAATGTATACGATCGATAAGTACGAGCTTTCAGTCGTAGAAGAATACGTCGAACAAATGGCATATTCCCTTTCACTGTATCAAAAGGACGCCATCAGCTGGCTTGAAACGCAGGATACGGACTCAACATTTGTCGTTATGCCGAGAACTGTAGCCGAAGTGCTTGGAGAAAAGGTCTTCTCTAAAAAGATCCCTTATATTTTCTCATCAGCCACTCTTTCTGAGGGCGGTTCATTTGATTATATTGCAGACAGTCTCGGAATCCGCGATCCTTTATCATTTACTGTTGAGTCACCGTACGATTACGAGGAGCAAATGTCAGTTTCTCTTCACGGTGATATGACGTCTGAGCAGAAAACGGCCCGAACGATTGATACGATTAAGGAGAATGAAGGCCGCACCCTCGTTCTTTTCCCTTCCTTTGAAGACATGAAGGAATTTAAAGAACAGGCTGCCGCATGGGAGCTGCCGTATCCGATATATTACGAAGGTGACGAAGAGATCAGTAATCTGGTCGAAAAATTCCAGCGGGATGAAAAATCCGTGCTTTGTTCCGTCCACCTATGGGAAGGTCTTGACATTCCGGGTGACTCGCTTCGAAATGTGACCATTTGGGCATTGCCGTATCCGCCTCATGATCCCGTGTTTACCGCAAAGCGGAATGGGGCGAAAAAAGATCCATTTGAAGAGGTTGATCTGCCGTACATGCTGCTGAGAGTCCGGCAGGGAATCGGCCGCCTGATCCGCTCCAATCAGGACAGCGGAACCATATCTATTTATGCGGGCGGAGAAAGTGAACGGGTCTTGTCCGAGGTCAAAAAGGTCTTGCCTGTTACACCGAAAATCGTATAAAAACAAATGCTGCAGGATTTTTATCCTGCGGCTTTTTTAAATTCTGGAAAACCAACAAGTTGACTTTATCACAGCGTTCCATTAGCCTGTAATTGATAGTGAAAAGGGAGGGAACGGATATGGATATACATACATATGAAAAAGAGTTTTTTGATCTGTTAAAAAGAGTATCCCATTATGAAGAAGCCATTGCGCTTATGCATTGGGATTCAAGGACGGGAGCCCCGAAAAAAGGCTCCGATGACCGTGCGGAAAGCATCGGACAGCTGTCGGCTGACGTTTTTCAAATCCAGACATCCGACCGGATGAAAGAGCTGATTGACATCCTTCTCGCGCATGCAAAAGAGCTCTCTGAAGATACAGTGAAAGCGGCGGAACTGGCAAAAAAAGATTATGACCAAAATAAAAAAATTCCTGAAGAAGAGTATAAAGAATACGTCATTTTGACATCAAAAGCTGAAACGGCTTGGGAGGAAGCAAGGGCGGCCTCCGATTTCTCCATGTTTGCTCCTTACCTTGAGAAGCTGATTGATTTTAATAAGCGGTTTATTTCTTATTGGGGCTATGAGGATCATCCGTACAACGCATTGCTCGATATTTTCGAACCGGGTGTTACGGTAAAGGTGCTGGATCAGCTGTTTTCTGAATTGAAGGAAGCGATCATTCCCTTAGTCAAAAAAGTAACGGCATCCGGCAATAAACCGGACACCGCTTTTATAACAAAAACGTTTCCGAAAGAAAAACAAAGAGATCTCTCCTTGTACTTCTTAAAAGAACTCGGGTATGAGTTTGACGGCGGCCGCCTGGATGAGACGGTGCATCCGTTTATGACGACAATCAACCGCGGCGATGTGCGGGTGACGACCAGATATGACGAAAACGATTTCCGCACCGCGATTTTCGGAACGATTCATGAATGCGGGCATGCAATCTACGAGCAGAATATTGACGAAGCGCTGAGCGGGACAAATTTATCTGACGGTGCATCCATGGGAATTCATGAATCCCAATCGTTATTTTATGAAAATTTTATCGGCAGAAATCAACATTTCTGGACCGCATATTATAAAAAAATGATTGAGGCTTCGCCTGATCAATTTCAAGATGTAAAAAGAGAGGATTTTGTACGCGCCGTCAACGAGGCGAAACCGTCCTTTATCCGAATTGAAGCGGATGAGCTGACGTACCCGCTTCACATTATTATCCGTTATGAAATTGAAAAAGCGATTTTCAGTAATGAAGTGTCAGTGGAGGAACTTCCTGCATTGTGGAATCAAAAATATCATAATTATTTAGGCATTACGCCGCCGTCTGATGCAAAAGGTATTTTGCAGGACGTTCATTGGGCTGGCGGAGATTTCGGTTATTTCCCTTCCTATGCGCTCGGATATATGTATGCGGCTCAGCTGAAGAATACCATGCTTGACGATCTGCCTGAATTTGATCAATTAATCGAACGGGGCGATTTTGAGCCGATCAAACAATGGCTGACAGAAAAGGTTCATCAGCACGGAAGACGCAAACTGCCGCTTGACATCATTAAAGATGCAACGGGAGAAGAGCTGAACGTTCAATACCTCATTGAGTATCTTGTCGGCAAATATTCGAATTTATTTCTATAAACGAAACACCTGGTGTATACCGGGTGTTTTTCTAAAAGACGAATAATGAAGGCGGATTCTCTGGAAAAAGTTCGTAATTGTTTAAATTTCTCTATGCAAAATAAGCGGGTCTTGTTATAATTTGATTAATATCATATGAACACTCATATAATCGCGTGGATATGGCACGCAAGTTTCTACCGGTCACCGTAAATGTCCGACTATGAGTGAGCAATGGAACGGCTTTTATTCGGCCGTTACGTGTAGACATTCGGCATTGCTTGCTCTTTTTATTGAGAGCGGGCAATGCTTTTTTATTTTCTATAAGCGGGGGTAATCATTGTGGAAGCATTAAAACGAAAAATAGAAGAAGACGGAATCGTTCTTTCTGACCAAGTGCTGAAAGTGGATTCTTTTTTAAACCATCAAATTGATCCTGTTCTTATGCAGCAAATCGGCCGGGAATTTGCGCGCCGTTTTGAAAAAGACGGTATCACAAAAATCGTCACAATTGAATCTTCGGGCATTGCGCCTGCGGTGATGGCCGGCCTTGAACTCGGCGTTCCTGTCATTTTTGCAAGAAAAAGGAAGTCTCTCACGTTAACGGATGATCTGCTGACGGCGTCCGTTTATTCTTTTACGAAAAAAACAGAAAGTCAGATTGCCGTCTCAGGCAGTCATCTTTCTAAAGATGACCGCGTGTTAATCATTGACGACTTTTTAGCGAACGGACAGGCGGCAGAAGGGCTTTTATCCATCGTAAAACAAGCAGGCGCAGCAGTTTGCGGGATCGGCATTGTCATTGAAAAGTCATTTCAGCCGGGAAGAGACGGACTAGTGAAAAAAGGATGCCGTGTCGAATCACTGGCGAGAATTCAATCGCTTAAAGACGGAAAAGTGACATTTGTACAGGAGGTCCGTTCATGAAAAACAGCTATGCCAAAACTCTTTCCCTCGGTATCCAGCATGTCCTTGCCATGTATGCAGGCGCCGTTGTCGTTCCCTTAATTGTAGGAGCGGCGCTGGGACTGAATGCAGAACAGCTGACATACCTCGTTTCAATTGACATTTTTATGTGCGGGGCGGCAACGCTGCTTCAAGTGTGGAGAAATAAATGTTTCGGCATCGGCCTGCCCGTTGTGCTCGGCTGTACGTTTACAGCTGTGGCGCCGATTATTTCCATCGGCAAGGAATACGGGATTTCTGCCATTTACGGGAGCATTTTGGCATCGGGTCTGCTTGTCATTCTGCTGTCTTTTTTCTTCGGCAAGCTTGTCGCCTTTTTTCCGCCCGTTGTAACCGGATCTGTCGTGACAATCATCGGGATGACCTTGATGCCGGTTGCAATGAATCATATTGCCGGCGGGGAAGGCAGCAAGGATTTCGGTGATCCGGCTAACCTTGCCCTCGGATTTACGGTGCTTGTTATCATCGTGCTGCTTTATCGGTTTACAAAAGGATTTTTGAAATCCATTTCGATTTTAATCGGCATTGTTATCGGGACGGCCATCGCTTATTTTATGGGCAAAGTGCAATTTGACAATGTGGCGAACGCTGACGCAATTCAAATGATTAAACCGTTTTACTTTGGGACGCCGACATTTCATGCGGCACCGATTATTACGATGTCCATCGTTGCCATTGTCAGCCTTGTGGAATCAACCGGCGTCTATTTCGCTTTAGGTGATCTGACAAACCGGCGCCTGTCTGAACGTGATTTAGCAAAAGGCTACCGCGCGGAAGGCCTTGCGGTATTCATCAGCGGCATTTTCAACGCATTTCCGTACACGGCCTATTCCCAAAACGTCGGTCTCGTGCAGCTGACGGGAATTAAGAAAAACGCGGTCATCGGTGTTACGGGCGCACTTTTAATGATTTTCGGCCTTTTTCCGAAAATCGCAGCTTTCACGACTATCATCCCATCTTCGGTACTGGGCGGAGCGATGGTGGCCATGTTCGGCATGGTCATTTCCTACGGCATTAAAATGCTCAGCCAAATTGACTCCAAAAAGCAGGAAAATCTTCTGATCGTCGCGTGTTCCGTCGGATTGGGACTCGGCGTAACCGTCGTTCCCGATATGTTTAAACACCTGCCGTCTTACTTAAATCTTTTGACCACAAACGGAATCGTTGCCGGCAGCTTTACCGCCGTCCTTTTGAATATTGTTTATAATATGATTCCTAAAACGAAAAAAACCCTTGATGTGACAAGGGTTCAAGAGGGTTAGTTATCCGTTTTTCTTAAAAAAATAACATTTTAATAACATTTCTTTATGAAATCCCGAGATCGAGGATGCTTCCGAAAGTTTGCTGAACTTTTTGCGAGGCCTCCTCTTTCATTTTATTTGTAACATGGGTATAGATTTTCATTGTTGTTTTCACATCATCGTGGCCGACTCTTTTCATCACAGTCGCAATATCGACACCTGCTTGGAGCTAACATACTGATATGTGAGGAGTCGCATGTTTTTTATAATCGAGTCTGCTCTATTAATTTAAAATAAATATCTTTTTTGGGGGACTAAAATTTAGGGAAGTTGTGGTTCTTTTTGGCATCTCTACTGAGATAAACAATGCGACATGGTTAGGACAAGCTTCTAAAATTTCGGTGTAAGTGTTAGATAGGATTAATTTTGTATAAGGTTGTAGGCTAAAATAGGAGATACGGTGATAATCAAAATACCATTGCCCTGCCAGCGATTACAGCAAACATAATATTGATATTGGCAAAGATCGTTATGTGGTTGCAATATGGGTGCTAAGGGGGTATAAAGTGATTAAGGGAGCATAAAGCTCCCTGTTAAAAATTGTTAATACTTACGACCTTCATAATAGGCTGTCCAAGTCCCATTGTCGTTTTTCTTAATTCTTTTTAGGTACCAAGTGATTCCATCAGCATCAGTGTGAGTGTTTATAAAGATACCGGTGTTATTCGTCTCTTCTTTTGTGTAAATTTTAGCTTTGAAATCACTTGAAGCAACACTGTTCTTTTCAGAATGTACACTTGCGCTGTTTGGACCGGCAGCAAAAGCAGGAGCAGCAGAAACTAATAAAGCAAGAGACAAGGCAGAACCAGTTAAAACTTTTTTCAATTTCATTTTGAAACACTCCTTAAGGTTTTTTGTATTGCATATAATAAATACAACAAAAAGTAATTAATTTCCTTGTAAATAAATGTTAATTATTTGTGAACGATAGTAGAATTAGATGGTGCTTGTGTTAATCCAGAAAGTAAAATGGCGGACAGACTTAACTTATAGCTGTTTTTCTCTATAAACCGGTTTTAGTAAACCTCAGATAAAACATTTGAGCTGCAGCCTTTAAGTGAGTGCTTTAAAAATTCCAACGGCTAAGAGTCTATATGAAGTTTATTATACAAAAGTAAAATCTTAATTTAAAATGTTATAATAAATACGAATTTTCAATGTGGGGGGTTATCTTTTGGAAGAGACGAAAAAAGCTTTAATCATTGTGGATGTACAAAAAGCTTTCGACGATAAAAAATGGGGAGAACGAAATAACGTAAAGGCAGAAGAAAATATCAGCAGAATACTGAAATTATGGAGAGAAAAAGGATGGACAGTCATATACATCCAACACATTTCTGATAAACCCGGTTCTTTATTTTATCCGAAAAGTGAGGGAGTTGTGATAAAGGAAATCGTTAAGCCGAGGGATGAAGAAGTCATCATAACGAAGAAAGTAAACAGCAGCTTTATTGGTACTAATCTGGAAGAGTTCTTAACATCAAATGGTATAACAACTGTCGTAATAACTGGTTTGACTACGCCTCACTGTGTATCAACAACTGCAAGAATGAGCGGGAACCTAGGATTTGATACATATCTCATTTCAGATGCAACAGCAGCCTTCGGTATGAGAGACCAACATGGTACATATTATGATGCGGCAGCTATTCACAATATATCTCTGGCTACATTGCATGATGAATTTGCCACAATATTAACGACTGATCAATTAATCAATGATTTTATTAAAATTCACTGATGGGCGGGCGGCTTCTCCAATAGGAGGGCATTTTTTAATTGTTCATCACTTTGTTTTTATTAGCAATAGCGATTGAAAAAAAAGCATCTAAAGCAGATGCTTTTTTGTTCGTATATGCGAATCATTCAAGATTTTTCGGCTTGTGCTGAGTCTGGTGTCTTTTGATTTCCTCGAATATATTGGCTTGATCATCTTTTTCTGGTTGAGGCTCTTTGTTAAGGAATTTTGGATCGATCACATTTTTAAGATCTTTGATGGTTAAAGGCTTACAGTCATCTTTTAATTCGTAGCCTAATTGTCCATTAGCTTCTAAAGTGGCATATTTAATTGTGTTTATATTTGAAATGCCAAGAAGCCTTAAACGCATTTCGAGTTGATCTGCTGTCAATCTCAACTTCTTTAAGTTTTCTATATTAAGTTGGCCGTCTTCTATAACGAATTTAGATTTTCCGGTTAAAAAAATTCAATCCAGTTTACTTTTACTTGAATCCATTCCATCAAAATCAAAGCACTAAAAAGGATAGACGCATCAATTAATGTTTTTAATAAACTAGTTTCTAAAATGGGATGAACGATAATCGTACCGATTGAAATCATCACCATTGTCTGTGCGATGGTCATTTGTGCAATGGATTTTCTCCCTGAAATTCTCAGTAAAATCTTTCCGAATACAATTATAATTAATTCTTCCCAAGCAAATCTCATGTTATCACCCTGGATTGTGTTTTATCAAAAATAAAAGAGCAAGTAAGAGGTTTTATGGGGTACTTGCTCACGAAGAATTATTGCCCTTACATTTAATTTTATTCATTTTAGGTGTTTTCCTAACTAGAGAAACTATTCTGCTAGGGTGAATTCATTTCGGAATCTCCAATACAAGAGGCGGCGGTGAATATTGATAGCTGAAAAGCACACCAAGGAGTATAAGGAGTGCGTAAGGCATAAAATAGAAGAACCTTGCCAAGAAATACGAGTTGTCAATTAACACAATTAAGTCCTAGGAAAAGCAGCAAGGTTGGGAACAAAAAAGGATGCATACTGAGACATCTTACTAAAACGCAATGAGGAACAACGGTCTGCTGCTGAGACAGAGCTTGAAATACGGTTGCTTGGGCTCGCCGCATGACGCTTTTCGTTGATCATGGTTTTTAAGAGGTTAGTAGGGAAAACAACTATGAAAAAAGGGATAAGAGAAAAATCTCTTATCCCTTAGATAATCTTAAAACCAACCTTGGTATTCACCAGTCCATGTGCCATCACTGTTCTGCTTGGCATCTTTTAAATAGTATTTAACTCCGGCAAATACTGTTACATTAAGAAGTTCTCCACGTGTATTAGCTTTGATATATATCGTTTTTAACACAGCCTGAGGAGCTGCAGTTTTATGACTCCCGCCATCTGCAGTCGGGCTTGCTGCAAAAGCTGGAGCAGCAGAAACAAGTAAAGCAAGTGATAGAGCTGAACCGGTTAAAACTTTTTTAAATTTCATTTAAAACACTCCCTTTTTTTATTTGATACAACTGTATTATATAACTGCATGTAAAATTTGTCCATATAAACTTATGTTAACTTTTTGTGAACATAAGGAAGTATTTTCCCCTTTGAGTTCCATTAACTCGTACCATCTTATCTTAGGTCTCCGAAGTAAAGCATCATCATATGACGTCAAAACGTTGTATGATACTAGGGAAATCATTTTTAGTCGAAATGAGGGGTTGCATGACATTTACGGAGCGGGCGTTAGCCATTATTAAACAGATACCTGAAGGAAAAGTGATGACGTATGGGCAAATTGCCGGTCTTGCGGGAAGTCCGCGGGGAGCGAGGCAGGTTGTGAGGATTCTTCACTCCATGAGTAAAAAGCATCGTCTCCCTTGGCACAGGGTCATCAATGCGAAGGGGGAAATCGGATTGAAAGATGAAGAGATGTTTTCTGTACAGAAGCTGTCCCTTGAGGCTGAGGGGGTAGAGGTCACGTCAGACGGACGGATCGATCTCAATTTATACGTCTATGATCCGAATATGTAAAAAACCTGCCGTATAACGGCAGGTTTTTCAGTTATATGCTCCGAGCCGGTCAGAAAGGTTTTGCCGGATATAAGGCCATTCCTCCCGGAGGATGGAGTAGTAGGCGGTATTTCTGAGGCCGCCGTCGACAGCCCGAAGATGCGCGCGGCGGATTCCTTCAAATTGGGCACCGATCCTCAAAATCGCAGTCCGTGAGCGCTGATTGCGAACGTCGGTTTTCAGTGTCACCCTGACAGCCTGCCACACGTCAAACGCATGGGTCAGCATCAAAAGTTTACACTCCGTATTGACACCGGTCCGCTGTACGGAAGAGGTATACCACGTGCTGCCGACCTCACACACTTCCGGAGCTGCCTCCGCCGGCCGCGTAAACACCTCCACATCCATAAATCTCGTGCTTCCGACGATTCGGTCTGTTTCAAGGCTCCGTACTGCAAAAGGCAATGCAATTCCTTTTTCATAATCGGAAAGCGCACGCTCAATATAACGCTTTGTTTCTTCGATGCCGTCAGGAACATGGGTGTAACCATAAGTCGTCCTATTTTCTGAAGCTGCTTCGCAAAGTGCCTGAGAGTGATCAATCGCCAGCGGCTCTAACTGAACGAGTGACCCTTTAAGAATTACAGGTGTCAGCATCCCAATCACAACCTTTTTTCATGAATGGGTCAAGTATAGTCGAACGGCTTATCATTCAAAAGGGTCAATTTTAAATTAAAATGGCATGTCAGTGAAATCCTCGGTTCAAACTTATGCATACATTCAGGAAAAAAGCGGAAACCTTTATGTGAAGAGGTGATGGGCATGGCATATGTGTTATCGGTCGGAACCAGCATTCCGGAATATCATGTCTCGCAAGAAACGGCGGCGGATTTTGCGAGAGGGATGTTTGCCAATTCATTTAAGGATATTGACCGGCTGTTAAAAGCTTTTCAAAATGGCGAAATTGAATCAAGACAGTTTGTCCGGCCGATTGAATGGTATAAAACGGCACGGGGTTTTTCAGAAAAAAACCGGCTGTATACGGAAGAAACCGTTAAGCACAGTGTGGATGCGGCGGTTGATTGTTTGACAAACTCCCGATGTTTAACAAACCCGATTCCATATGAAAAAGTGGATGCGATCTTTTTTATTTCCAGCACCGGGCTTTCGACACCGAGCATTGAAGCGAAAGTGATGAATCAGCTTCCGTTTTCTCCAAAAACAAAACGGATTCCGATCTGGGGACTAGGATGCGCAGGCGGGGCGGCCGGCCTGTCCAGGGCGTACGAATACTGCCGCGCCTACCCTGAAGCTTACGTGCTTGTCATCGCGGCTGAGCTTTGCAGCTTAACGTTTCAGCCGGAGGACAAGTCAAAAAGCAACTTAATCGGAACCTCCCTGTTTGCGGACGGAATTGCCGCCGTGCTGATCGGAGGGGAGAAGGCGAACCGAAAAGACGTCAAACAGCCGCTCGTTCCGCGGATATTCGCCACTCAATCGGTGATGATGCCCGATGCGGAAGATGTGATGGGCTGGGAATTCACCGACAGCGGGTTTCAAGTCATTTTTTCAAGAGACATTCCCACCCTTGTTTCGCATTGGCTGAAAGACAATGTTGATGTATTTTTACAAGAACAGGGAATCCTGTCTCACGACATTAAAACCTTTCTTGCCCATCCCGGCGGGAAAAAGGTCATTGACGCCTATTTAACGAGTCTTTCAATGGACACCGGACAGCTTGCTGCATCTCAGAAGGTGCTGCAAAAACATGGGAATATGTCTTCTGCAACTATTTTTCATGTCATAAAAGAACAGCTGCTGCACGGACGGCAGAAAGAAAACGAAAAAGGGCTGATCGGCGCTCTCGGGCCGGGATTTTCGTCCGAGCTTTTGCTGTTCAGCTGGGAAAAGGGGGCATCTTAATGTTTTGGCTGTTTATCATGCTGCTTGCCGTCCAGCGGATTGCGGAGATGATCGTAGCCCGGCGCAATGAGCGGAAAGTGAAAAAGCAAGGCGCCGTCGAATACGGAGAAGGGCATTATCCCTTTCTCGTCCTGATGCACGTGCTCTTTTTTGTCTCTCTTACAGCCGAGGTGGCGGCATTTCATAAAGCGCCTTCTCCAAGGTGGGCCGCCATTATATGTATCATTTTCTTTGTGCAGGGGATCAGGTATTGGGCGCTTTTATCATTAGGGCAATATTGGAATACGAAAATCCTTGTCGTGCCGGATGCGGAGCTTGTCAAAAAAGGGCCGTACAGGTGGATGAAGCACCCGAACTATGCGGTCGTCATTTTAGAATTTATCTTGCTGCCGCTGTTATACAGAGCGTACTGGACATTGTTTCTTTTTTCAATCTTGAATGCATGCATGCTCACTGTAAGAATTCGCGCCGAAGAGAAGGCTTTAGAAGAAAACACCGCAAAATAGGATTGAAAATCATTCTCACTCGTGATAAGATGTAAGTATGAAAATGATTCTCATTCAAGGTGGTGCGGAAAATGACCATGTTATTTTTACTAGCAGCCGTTTGTACATACAGTGTTTTAATTGGTTTTGTTTTGAAAAAAGTTTCGAATAAATCAATGTCCTCTTAAGCATCTGCGGTTTTTCCTGCCGCGGGTGTTTTTTCTTTATCAGCTGCCGATATCGGCGGCTTTTTTGCGTTTCCTGAAGAAAAGTAAGCCATTCTTGTGTAAAATGGGGGAGAGGTTTTTTTCAGAGCTTTCTAAAAATGAAAACGTCATTTGATGCGACAGACACAAAGGGGTAAAGACACATGACAGAAGAAGAACGCCGTAACAGGGAGATATTCAGCAGAACGGGAGCTTTATACGCACAATTTTTGGATCACCATGATGAAAAACGGGCCGATCAGCTCGCGGCCATTATGAAAAAAGCGGCTGATGAAGAGGTTTATATCGCATTTACCGGGCATTATTCGGCCGGAAAATCCTCTTTATTAAACACATTGCTCGGTGAGGACATACTGCCGACAAGTCCGATTCCTACAAGCGCCAACCTCGTTGTCATCCGGCACGGTGCGGATAAAGTCGTGCTTCATACGACTGACGGGGCTTATGCAGAAATAGAAGGAAGTTACGATAAAGAACGAGTGCAGCAATTTTGTAAAGACGGTGAGCAGATTGAGACGGTGGAAGTCTATGCCGGCTTTGAGGAGTCAGAGCCCCATGCGGCCTACATTGACACACCGGGGATTGATTCAACCGACGAAGCGCATTTTTTATCAGCCGCATCAATTCTTCACCAGGCTGATGCTTTATTTTACGTCGTCCATTATAATCATGTTCATTCAGAAGAAAATATGCTGTTTCTCAGCTCCGTCAAGGACCGTATTCCGAATCTGTTTTTGATCGTCAACCAAATTGACAGGCATGATGAAACCGAAACGAAGTTTGGTGAGTACCAGAGACAGGTGGAAGAGATGCTCGAAGGCCTCGGAATACCGAAGGAATCGCTTTTCTTTACATCTGTCACCGAGCCTGATCATCCGTTAAACGGCATTGAAAAGCTGAAGAAACATCTGCAGCAGCTGAAACGGCAGGCAAAAACAAACCTATGGCCCTTAACGGAGAAAAAAGTCGAACACTTGGTCAAGGAGCATACAGACATGCTCGTAAAAGATGCGAAGAGCGGCAGCGGGGAGAGGTTTGAGAAACAGGAAACACTCGTCCGTTCTGTCGAAGCTGAACTTGAAAATGCCGTTCAACAGGCTGAAACAGCAGAGAAAGACATCAGAAAAGACGTGCAGAACATCTTGCAGAACGCTAATCTGACACCGTTTGAGATGAGGGAGCTTGCATCTGCTTATATTGAATCACAGCAACCCTCGTTCAAAACAGGATTATTCTTTTCAAAAGCGAAAACGGCAGCGGAAAAAGAGAGAAGGCAGGCTGAATTTTTTGCTGATATTAAAAAAAGAACGGAAGGGGAAGCGGATTGGCATATTATCGACACATTTACGAAAGCGGCCAAGCGTTATGAAGCGGAATCTGATGAACTGATCAAGAAAATACAGGCGTACCGCACAACGCTTTCTGATGATATCACTGCACAGGCTCTAAAGCAGGGAGCGGCCTTTTCAGCTGAATACGTATTAACCTATTCGAAAGATCTCGCCGACATGATCCGAAGAGAAGCGAAAAGGCAGACAGCAGAGCTCATTGAGGAATTGACTGCTTTTGTGCAGGCAAAAAACGGACCGCTTATAGAGAGCCTGAAAAAACGGCTTGAGAAAGAAAGCGCAATAAGAGATGAACTTGCGCAATCGGCAGAAGAAGAGCGCAATGCCGAAGAAAAAGCTGCCCGCGTCCGCGCTTTGTGGAAAGAAGAATCAGCCTATGATAGGGGGAGCAGCGACTGGTATACGCGAAAAAAACGCCTTGCGAAAGCGCCCGTCCAAAAAGAGAAACCAATAGAGACTGTACTGCATGAAGTAAACCAGCCCGAGAAAATTGCGGTGAAGGAACTTTCTATAAAAGAGCAAGTGGATCGGTTCTATGAACTGGCGGGGATTCTTGACTCATCAAGCCTATTAGGAAAACAGGCAGAAGCCTTTCGAAGCAGGATTGATCGGCTTGAAAACCGTCAATTTACATTGGCGTTATTCGGAGGTTTCAGCTCGGGAAAATCATCGTTCGCCAATGCGCTGGTCGGGGAATACGTGCTTCCTTCATCACCGACGCCGACAACGGCCACGATCAACAAAATAACGAAACCGCAAGACGGCAAACCGCATAAATCTGCGGAAATCGTTTTTAAAACGGAAGAGGAGCTGGACGCTGAAATGCTTCAGCTGACAGAGCTGAAAGATGCTGACATAAAAGGGCGGTCACTGAACGAGAGGTGGAATTATGCCATTAAAAAGGGAAAAGTGCCTGATGATCTTACGCCGGTGATTCAAACGATGCTTCAGGCGTTTAATACGTACGAAGAACAGATCCGTCAGAGGCTGACACTGACGGTTCCGATTGAAGATTTAAAACCGTACGCAGCTGAAGAAAAAACGGCCTGCTGCGTGAAGGAAGTCACCGTATATTATGATTCGCCTCTCACGCAAAAAGGCATTACCATTGTTGATACGCCGGGAGCAAGCAGTATAAACAAGCGCCATACAGAGCTTGCCTTTCAATATATAAAAGATGCTGACGCGTTCTTTTATATGACGTACTATCAGCATTCTTTTTCAAAAGGAGACAGGTCTTTTCTGAAGAAACTCGGCCTCGTCAAAGAATCATTCGGCATGGATAAAATGTTTTTTGTCATTAACGCCGCCGATCTTGCCAAAACGGAAAGCGAGCTGGAAACCGTCAAAGACTATGTCCGCTCTGAACTTTCAAAAGAAGGAATTAACCGGCCAAAATTATATCATGTTTCAAGTAAAGAAGAGCTTGCGGGGAAGAATAAAGCTTTCTATAACGGGTTCGCTGATGTAAGAACCGGACTTGCGCACTTTATTGAGGAAGATGTAATGAGGGCCAGCTGCGCGCAGCTGCAAACAGAGGCGGACAAATTGTGCGATATGGTGGAACAGCTTCATGAATCTCTTCACCAGTCGGCAGAAGAAAAAGAAAAAAAGAAACAGCGTCTGGAATCTTCTTATGAAAAAGCAATCGCTGATGTTTCAAAGCGCCGTACGTCTGAGGTCATCATCCGAAAAGTGATGAAAGATACGGAAGAACAGCTCTATCACATTAAACATCGTCTGTCATTTTATGCGAATGATATGCTGAAAACCGCCTTCCATCCGGGTCTTCAAAATGGCGATTGGAAACGAAATATATCAGCGGCGCTGAAGGAGGCGCTTAAGGAATTCCGTTTTGAATACATTCAAGAGCTGAAGACGCTCGATATCCGGATGACCGGGTTTATTGAGCGCCATATGACTGGGGAGTGGATGGAGAACTGCCGGAAGAAGCTCATGGAAGACGGGAATTTTTCCATTTATGTCAGCGCTGAAAACGAATTTGCCGTTCAGCTGAAAGAGGTCGCGCCGGTCATTGACGTCTCAGCATTCACACATCACGTAAAAGACGTGAAATCGCCGAAACAGTTTTTTGAACAGAACGGAAAAGCGGCATTTGTGGAGGGGCTCAGGCTCAGCCTGCAAAAAGTGACAGAAAAGTGGCTCGAGCAGGAGAAAGAAAGCCTTTCAGCGCGCTATACTGAGCAGGTGCGCCGGCTTCAGGAAAAAATGGCGGTTCAAAGTCTGTCCCAGATCCGCGAGCAGCGTGACACTTATTTACGGGGGCTTGCGGAAAATACCGGTGCCGGAGAAATTGAACGCCTTTACGAGGCTGAAAAAGCATGGAAAAAGAAAGATGAAATCCTGAAAATTTAAAAATCGGGTTGGCGGGTATATAACAGTCGTGGTAGACTAAAATGAAAAAAGCGAGATGAAACCTTTTATGTCAGAAGTCCATAAAGCAATTTCAGCACATTCCGCAAAACAGCATCAGCACGTCAAAACATTTGTGCAGCTTGACTATCAGCGTGAACAGGCGATTGAAGAAGCCATTGTAAAATGCAGACGGAATGAACCGTTCACGACAGATGCCATCAACGGCATCACCGCAAAAATGAACCAGCTGGCTGAAAAGGGAATAGTGCCGCAAAGGCGATTCGTAAGTGAAGAAATGGTGAAAGAATTCGTCAGCAGACAGTAATGGTTGAACCTGCCGTGTGTGGCGGCAGCGCTTGCTGCGCATACTATCCGTATCTTCTCTAAGGGGGGATATGACAATGGGCAGAACAAAACTGGGAAACAGAAATGCACAGCAGAATAACAACGCCAAAAAGAAAAACGGCTTCGGACAGAAATTTGATTCCTATGCCGGCCGTGAAGCTGAAAAGCTGATGGCAAGCAATAAAAGACACGGCGAGTAACGTGACGGCAGCATCTTCCAAACAGGAGGATGCTGTTTTTTTACGGCCTTCCTATGGTAAAATAGGAACATTGAATAAAAAAGGAGTTTCGATATATGAATAACAAATTACTGCTCGTTGACGGCATGGCGCTTTTATTCCGTTCGTTTTTCGCGACGGCCGTGCATCGCAATTTTATGATAAATGAAAACGGAATTCCGACAAATGGAGTCAACGGATTTTTAAAGCATCTCATTACGGCGGTTGATACTTTTCAGCCCACACATGTCGTCTGCTGCTGGGATATGGGAAGCAAAACGTACCGCAATGACTTGTTTCAGGATTATAAGGCCAACCGGAGCGAGCCGCCTCTTGAGCTCATTCCGCAATTTGATTTAGCGAAAGAAGCAGCGCGTGAGCTCGGGTTTTTAAACATTGGCATAAAAGGCTATGAAGCGGATGACTGTATCGGTACGCTGTCTGCCTTATTTTCCGGTGAAGCGGAAATTACGATTGTAACGGGCGATAAGGATCTGCTTCAATTGCTGAATGAACAAGTTCAGGTGGCCCTGCTGCAAAAGGGAATCGGCAATTATAAAGTATATACAGATGAGATATTCAGAGAAGAAACGGGGGTTCCGCCAAAGGCGCTGATTGACATAAAGGCGCTGATGGGAGATACAAGCGACAACTATCCCGGCGTTAAAGGAATCGGAGAAAAAACGGCGTACAAGCTGATCCGTGAATACGAAAACATAGAACGGTTATTAGAAAGTCTCGCTTTACTGCCGAAGGGCCAGCAAACGAAAATTCAGCAAAGCTTAAAAGAATTGGAGCTGTCAAGGCAGCTTGCTGAAATACATTGCGAAGTGCCGTTAGTCTGTACGCTTGAAGAAGCGATTTTTTCATTGAAGATGGAAGAAGCATCCTTAATGCTCAGACGCCATCAGATAAAAGGAATTGAAAGGATGCTCGAAAAGCTGAACGCCAGAGAGATCAGCTGATCCCTCTAGCGTTTTGTATTGCTTGTTTTTGCGTTGTTTTCAAGGGCTGATTTCGGGTCTTTGTGCGCATTTCCCTCCATATTTCCCTGAGGATTCACGCCTCCGGTCAGCCGGCCTTTATTTTCTTTTCTCATACTGTTCACCTCAATTTTAGGATGAACAGTGTGACGCAATTTCATTCCAGTTATTTATTCAGCCGAACCGCTTTTTTTGCGAGCTGATCGGCTGTTTGGTTCTGTCTGCCGGGAATCCACTTAATAAAAAACAATGGAAACCCGGCCTTTAATCGGACGATTTCATCCACAAACGGCTGGAAAGCCTTGTTTTTAACCGCTTCAAGTTCCGCGGCCCGCTCCACGATATCTGAATCCGTCCGGAATGACACGGAATCATATCCGCGGGCGGCACACAGCTTCATTCCTTCAATTAAAGCGAGAAATTCAGCTTCCTGATTTGAATGGTCGCCGATCGGAATTGAGAAAGATTCTGATTTCCCGTCATGCTTAATAAAAATACCGATACCGGACGGACCCGGGTTTCCGGCGCTTGCACCGTCTACATAAATTTCAGCGGGCATCATCCGTCACTCTCCGTTCGGTGTCATTCGTTTTGCCGCATATGCATATGGGACAGAAATGAGTGATACCGCAAATTTAATCAGATAAGTTGAAATAAAAATGCTGAACCATACTCCCGCAGAATAAACACCGATAAAGGCCACGGCAGTGAAGATTAATGTATCCAGCAATTGGCTGAGCGCCGTGCTTCCGCTGTTTCTGAGCCAGAGAAGCCGATCTGAAGGAAAGATTCGCCGAATGGCGGAATATACATAAACATCTATCGTTTGGCTGAAAATAAAAGCCAAGAGGCTCCCGAGCGCAACACGCGGCAGAAAACCGAAAATCGTCTCAAGGGCAGGCTGCGCGATATCTGACGCAGCCGGTTTATATAAAAGAGCCCCCTGCATGGCGCATGTCAATGCGAGCAAAGTGGAAAAGCCGAGCCAAACGGCTTTGCGCGCTTCCCGGGGACCGTATTTTTCGTTCAGCACATCCGTTGCGAAGAAAACGGTGCCGTACATGATATTTCCGAGTGTCGCCGTAAGACCGAACAGCTCAACTGTTTTGACGACCTGCAAGTTGGCGCACACCGTGGCGAAACCGATCCATACAAATAGGCCCGTTTTGCCAAATCCTTTATAAAACAAAAGAACAATGATAAAATGAATGATCGCAAATAAAATCCATAACACATCATTAAACAAAACCTGCTGACTTCCTTTCAATTTGAGAATGGTTTGATTATAGCACACGCCCGTCAACTAATGAATGGTAAGGTGATTTCAATGAATCTTAAGCCGTATATCGAAATAGAAGCAAAAGGAACAGGACCAGTCGCGTTTTTTTCTGAAGATTGGCTGACCATTCCGAAAGCGCGCATGCTTGCAAGAGAAGTCAGCCGCTTTCCATATATAAAAGACATTTATTTTGAGGATGAAAAAGGCGCAAGCTGGACGCTAAAAGAGCTGGAAAAACTTACGGAAGAGCTTGCGCACGAACCTGACGACATTACGGTGTATTTCGACGGCGGCTTTGACAAAAAAAGCGGCTTAGCCGGACTAGGAATTGTCGTGTATTATTCTCTCGGCGGCAAGCGCCACCGCATACGGAAAAACAAAAGCTTAACGCTTCAGACGAACAATGAGGCGGAATATGCCGCGTTGTACGAAGCGCTTAAGGAAGTGCAGGAACTTGGCGCAAGCAGAAATTCAATCACGATAAAAGGGGATTCCCTCGTCGTTTTGCATCAGCTTGACGGCAGCTGGCCGTGCTATGATGATACGCAAAACGACTGGCTCGATAAAATTGAAGCGTTGCTCGAATCTTTAAAGCTGACACCGACATATGAAGCCGTAAACCGAAAGGAAAATCAAGAAGCGGATGACCTTGCCAGAAAAATTCTTTCGGACGGCCGGCAGATTGAAAGCCGCATAATACTAGAAGGTAACGGAGATGACTGATATTGGATAAAAAAAACATTTATAAAGAATTGACAGAGCTTCAGGATGAATATTGCAAAGACTGCTTTGTTAAAAAGCATTTCCGTAAGGAGTTCGGAAAAACGCACGCCCATTCTTTCTGCATTAATCAATGCACGGTGGGGGAGAAACTGAAAACCTACGGCAAGGTGCTGACAAATCAATAAAAAATAAAACCGCAGCTTTTGCGGTTTTATTTTTTGAATTCATCGAGCTGATGCTGGCAATCGTCCAAAAGCATTCGCTGCTTTTGCAGGAAATCTTGATCGAGTGCCTGCAGTTCACTGGATTGTGACATCGTTCTCGCATCCTGAATCGCCTGGTAAGCAGATTCAACCAAAGTTGAATTTTGACCCCGAGTAGCCGCGCCTGTTGTTTTCTGGGCCGTTTCCACCGCTAATTCAAGCTGGCGTTTATCCGTCAGTCCGTTTGGAAAAAATTCAGAGTCCATAAAAAACACCTCCGCAAATAGTTTGGAGATTTTTTTTAGAAATATGTATGGAAAATAGAAAAAAATATAGAAAATAAGCCGATATAACTATTGAACCTGATAATTAGGGCTTATTTACTATTATTCAGGGTATCTTGGGAGAGAAGGGAAAAACCAGCCGTGAATGATAAAGATTTAAAAACAATCCTTCAGCAGACATTTAAAGAAATATACGGTGATTTGGGAAGTTTAGCGGAAATGGCGAAAAAAGGAATGCCGTCAATGGAGAAACAAATTGAAGAAATTGAGCAGCGGTGCAAGCAGAATCTTGTAGCAATCGAGATTCAGACGGCAATCAAATAGGAGAGGCATACGCCTCTCCTCTATTTGTCATCTGATCAACATGTATTGAGTTTAGAGTTTTACAACATTAGAAGCTTGAGGTCCACGATTACCTTCGACAATTTCAAAAGAAACTTCTTGTCCTTCTTCTAATGATTTGTATCCTTCTCCTTCGATAGCAGTGAAGTGAACAAATACATCGTCTCCGCCTTCAACTTCGATGAAGCCGAATCCTTTTTCGTTATTGAACCATTTTACTTTACCGTTTTGCATATTGCTTAATTCCTCCTAGTACTGTAGCACCTTCGTGCTAAAAAAAATTTTGTCATCATCCAACCGTACGTATGTAAACGTTGTTAAATGATGGTTCAACTATACACCAAATGGGAGCGGGCGTCAAGCGGCCGCTCTCTATTTTTTATCTTTATTTTTCCAGCGGCAACACCTATCCGAACAAAAAGCACACGAATCATTCGTGTGCTTTTTGTTATGACATTGCCATATCTGTCTTCCCGGCCATCAGTTCAGATTCTTTTATAATGTCCTGCAAAATGACTTCAGAAGAGTTGGGGAGGTGAAGGCTTTTAATATTGTCCTTCATCCGGTTCAGCTTTTCCTCATCCGCAAGAAGGGAGGTGACAGACTCTAAAATTTCTTCGTGGCGGTTGACCACGACAGCCGCACCGCGGTCTTCAAAGAAAATGGCATTTTCCTTTTCCTGTCCTGGCACGGGTTTGTACAAAATAACCGGTACGCCGATCGCTGTCGCTTCCGTCAGCGTGATGCCGCCCGGTTTTGTAATCATGCAGTCTGTAATCCGGAACAGCTCGTCGATTCTTTCTACATAGCCGAGCACTTTCAGCCGGTCGGTGTTGCCGCTTTCCAAGCTGCTGAGTGATTCTTTCAGCGAGCCGTTTTTGCCGCATACCACTACAACCTGGACCTGATCGTCATGAACGAGGTTTTCGCACAGTTCTTTTACGTTTTTCAGCACACCATGCGCTCCCGCCATAATAAGAAGCACTTTTTTGTCGGGAGAAAGATTGTATTTTTTATAAATCGGCTCTTTCGGCATCGTTTCCTCGAATTGAGGCCTGATGGGAATGCCTGTGATCTTTACGTTGTTCGGATGAGTGCCGATTTCAATCAGTTTTTCCTTCACGTAATCCGTGGCGACATAGTATTTATCCACATTTTCATGAACCCAGATTTTGTGAAGGCAGAAATCGGTCATAACGTTGAACGTTGGGATCACTTTTCCGGTTCTCCGTCTGTATTCCGGTACGACAATCATCGGAAATGTATTGATTATAATGTCCGGCTTATGCTCTTCGACGAGCTGGCCCAGACGTTTATTTCCCATTTTAAAATAAATATTGAATTTGCGTTTATTATAGATTTTGTCAACTCCGTAATAAAACAAACGATAAAACTGTTTCCCGATTGAGAAGCTTTTTAAATAAAGGTATTGAGTAACCTCTGAAACAATCGGATTTGACTCTTGATACAAATTGGAAACCGTCACATCTAAGCCGAGACGCAGACATTGTTCGTAGAGCGTTTTGGCCACTTGAACATGTCCGTTTCCGTAATTTGCAGTCAAAATTAATACTTTTTTATTGGTATTCAAGTAAATTCACCTCAATGTAATCAACAACAAGCAAGCTTCATGCATCGTAAGGAGTTATTGTCTATAGATAAACATAACACAAGTACATCATTTTATAATAAGCGCGGCAACATATTTAAACTAAATTTAATTGATATGTTCCAGTATTTTAAAGTTCTGTTATACCCATACTGAATCAAGAGTATTTTATCATATTTTTGTCACCGTATCACTCAAAACAAAAATTAATCCCATTCATACGGGGTTTCCTGATATACATAATAATTCAGCCAATTCATAAACAATAACGTCGCATGAGCCTTCCAGCGGTTTACAGGTTCTTTCCCGCCGGGTGCAAAATAGTGCTTAGGAGCTTCTACGTTTGAAAGCTTTCTTTCTATATCCCTCTCATACTCCTGAAGAAGCGTATCAGTATCGTATTCCGGGTGACCCGTTAAGAAAATCTGCTTTTCGTCTTTAGAAACGATTAAACAGACACCGGCTTCTTCTGAAACGCTCAGCACATCCAGATCTGAAGCCGATTTCAGCTGCTCCGTATTAATATCTGTATGCCGTGAGTGGGGCACATAGTATAGCTCGTCAAAGCCTCTTACCAATCTCTCGTGTTTTTTAAGAACGGTATGCTCAAACACTCCGAAGATTTTTTTCGGCAGCTCCGTTTTTTCAATGCCGTAATGGTGGTATAAACCGGCTTGAGCTCCCCAGCAGATATGGAGCGTTGAAGTGACGTTCGTTTTGCTCCACTCCATAATTTCCTTTAATTCTTCCCAGTAAGAAACATCTTCAAACGGCAGGTGCTCAATCGGAGCGCCGGTAATAATCATTCCGTCAAACCGTTTGTGGCGGATGCTGGAAAATTCCGTATAAAATTCATCCAAATGCGCCCCCCCCAGGGGGGGGGGGGGGGGGGGGGGGGGGGGGGGGGGGGGGGGGGGGGGGGGGGGGGGGGGGTGGGGGGGGGGGGGGATAATTTACCACCCCACTCGCTACACCTTTTTTCAAAAAAAAAAAAAAAAAAAAAATAAGGGGGGATTTGTGAAAAAAAAGGGTAGGGAAAAAGGGAGGGGTTGGTGTGGGGGTGGTGTTGGGAGATTTGTTAGTTTGTTAGGGTTTATTGAATTTTTATAAGTGTAGGGGAAGGGGGGTGGGGGGGGGGATGATTGTGTTTGATATGAGAGGAATGTGAATGTTTTTGAAAAGGGATGAATGGTATTGTGGGGATAGGATTATAAGAGGTAGGGATGGTGGGGGTGTGGTTGTGATTATGTAATAAGAAGTGGAAAAGTTTGGGAGGATGGTGTGTGTGGGTTGAATGGGGATTGAATGAAGAGTTGTTTAATTGTGTAGATGTTTGTATGGGTGTTTAATTTGTATGTTTGAGAGAAGAGGGTGTGTAATTTGTAAGGGGGGAAGAGTTTTTTTGGGGTAAGGTGGTTGGGTTTTGAGGGAAGTGGGTTTTTATGGTTTTGTTTGGTGTGTGTTGGTTGAGATTGGTATTGAGTAGGTATGTTTAGGTAGTAATGTTAGATGATTGTATGAGTAGAGGTATGGATGTGATGGGGTTGTATGAGTAAGTTTGAGGATAGGAATGAGATTATGAGGATGTGAGAGTGGTGTATGTAATGTGAGGTTTGTGGTGTGGGAAGGATTGATTGGGTGTTGATTGTGAAGTTTAGTGGGGATTGGAGTTTGATGGGGATTTTGTAGGAGATATGAATGGGGAGGTTTGGTGGATTGGTATTTAGGAGGTGGGTGGAGAGGGGATATGTGGTGGTAGTGTTGGAGTTGGGGTGAGAGATATTTGAGGGAGTGGTTGGGATAGTTGTGGGGTAAGTTTAGATGTGATAAGAGAATTTAGAGATTAAAGTTTGGTGAGGTGTGTATGTATTTGGAGGGGTGAGAGTGTTTGGTGGTGAATAGTTAGTTTTGTTTTTATAGTGATTGGTTTTTAGGAATGTAGAGTGGTGAAAGTGAGATTATAGGAAGGGGGGTTGGATTTTGTTTTTGAGATAAGGTTGGAGGAAGAGAGGGGGATGGGAGTTGGGTGTGTTAATTTGTTTGAAGGTAGAGGATGTATGTTATAGAGGGGATTATGAGAGATGTAGAATGGATTTGGGGGTGTGGTGATAGTGGGGATGGGGGATATGTTAAGAGGTTTTTAAAGAGGGATGGTTTGTTTTGGGGGGATGGTGGTATGGAGGATGCGATCGGCGCTGCGGGTATCGGCTTAATGAATACAAAAACAGGGGCCGGATTGGCAGGGGAGCGGCATCAATTTCTATTGCAGTTTGCCGCCTGCATTCAAAAAGAGGCTGCATGGCAAAAAGCTAAGCGGGGCAATAGAACGCTTGTGCAGGCTGTGTTAGAATAAGTGTCAGATTGTGCATAGGAGGACCAATATGAAGATTAAATCAATAGAACCGACGCCGAGTCCGAACACGATGAAAGTGATCTTGACTGAAGAGCTTCCGGCAGGCAAAAGCAACAATTACAAGCCGGATCAGGCAGAAGATGCTCCGGCCGTCGTACGTGATATTTTAAAGATTGAGGGAGTAAAAGGCGTTTATCATGTTGCTGATTTTTTGGCTGTGGAGAGAAACGCCCGTTTTGACTGGAAGGAAATTCTGCCGCAAGTCCGATCAGCCTTCGGAATGGAACAAACGGAGCAGTCTGAGAGCCGTTCTGAACAGGAATCATTCGGAGAGGTGAAGGTTTTCGTCCAAATGTTCAGCGGAATCCCGATGCAGGTCAAATTGACAGACGGCGAACGTGAAGAACGGTTCGGCCTTCCGGAACGTTTTCAAGAAGCCATATTAAAGCTGCGTTCAGAAGCCTCAAATGTCGTATTTGAGCGCTCCTGGAAAGAACAAGGCGTCCGCTTCGGAGATTTTACCGAAATCGGACACGATGTCACAGAAGAGCTTCAGGCTGCTTACAGTGATGAGCGGCTCAAACGCTTGACCGAAGCGGCCGCACAGCAAAAAGGTGAGGCCAAGCCGGCAGTGCAGCGGAAAGCTTATAAAGTGACACCGGATATGCTCGATGATGAAGACTGGAAACAGCGCTATGCCCATCTTGAGCAAATGGACCCGGATGAAGACGATTTACCTGTATTGGAAAAAGCGCTTCATGATCCGAAGACCTCGATCAGAAGACAAGCCGTCGTCTATTTAGGAATGATCGAAAAGCCGTCTGTGCTTCCGCTGCTATACAAAGCGCTTGAAGACAAAACGGTGACGGTCAGAAGGACGGCGGGTGACTGCCTGTCAGATATCGGCGATGCGAGCGCCATCCCGGCAATGATAAAATCGCTCAGTGACTCAAGCAAGCTCGTGCGCTGGCGCGCGGCCATGTTTTTATATGAAGTCGGCGATGAAACAGCGCTGGAAGCATTAAAAGCGGCGGAAGACGATCCGGAATTCGAAGTCAGCCTGCAGGTCAAAATGGCGATTGAACGGATTGAGCACGGAGAAGAGGCGAAAGGTTCAGTCTGGAAACAAATGACTGAAAGCAGAAAAAAAGAACAGCAGTAATAAAAAGGTGCGCCATGCACCTTTTTTATTTGAATTCACTTTTTATAAAAATTATTTAGAATATTGTTGAAAAATGATTCAAAACTCTATATAGTAAGTACAATATTAATTGTTGGAGGGTTTTTATCGATATACAAAAAGAATACGAAAGCGGACAGGGCGGAAACGCTGTAACTGGAGATATATACAGAATACGCCCTTAAATAAACTGAAAATTTTAAAAATAACGCACAGTCTAAAAACAGTAGGGGGATCACCATGGCAGAATTACGCAGCAACATGATCACACAGGGAATTGACAGAGCGCCGCACCGCAGCCTGCTTCGCGCTGCCGGCGTAAAAGAAGAAGACTTCGGCAAGCCGTTTATCGCGGTCTGCAATTCATACATCGATATCGTTCCCGGACATGTTCATCTGCAGGAATTTGGAAAAATCGTAAAAGAAGCAATCAGGGAAGCGGGCGGAGTGCCTTTTGAATTTAACACCATCGGAGTAGATGACGGAATCGCAATGGGGCATATCGGCATGAGATATTCGCTGCCGAGCCGTGAAATCATTGCCGATTCAGTTGAAACGGTCGTCTCGGCGCACTGGTTTGACGGAATGGTCTGCATTCCGAACTGTGACAAAATTACGCCGGGAATGCTGATGGCGGCTATGCGGATTAATATCCCGACCATTTTCGTAAGCGGAGGGCCGATGGCAGCCGGCCGCACAAGCGACGGCCGCAAGATCTCGCTTTCTTCAGTATTTGAAGGCGTCGGCGCCTATCAAGCCGGGAAAATCGGTGAAGGCGAACTGCAGGAGCTGGAACAGTTCGGCTGTCCGACGTGCGGATCTTGTTCAGGCATGTTTACGGCAAACTCGATGAACTGTCTGTCTGAAGCGCTCGGTCTGGCGCTTCCGGGCAACGGAACAATTCTTGCGGCTTCTCCGGAAAGAAGAGAGTTTGTGAGAAAATCAGCGGCTCAATTGATGGAAACCATCAAAAAGGACATTAAGCCGCGCGATATCGTCACCGAAAAAGCGATTGACAACGCGTTTGCGTTAGACATGGCTCTCGGCGGCTCAACCAACACAGTGCTTCATACGCTTGCGCTTGCCAATGAAGCGGGAGTCGAGTACTCATTAGAACGCATTAACGAAGTGGCAGAACGAGTACCTCACTTATCGAAATTGGCGCCGGCCTCAGACGTCTTCATTGAAGACCTGCACGAAGCGGGCGGAGTCTCTGCGGCCCTTAATGAATTGGCGAAAAAAGAAGGCGCGCTTCATCTTGACGCGCTGACTGTGACAGGCCGGACACTCGGAGAAACAATAGCAGGTCATGAAGTAAAGGATTATGACGTGATTCATCCGCTTGACAATCCATTTACCGAAAAAGGCGGTTTGGCCGTGCTGTTTGGGAATCTGGCTCCGGATGGCGCCATTATCAAAACAGGCGGCGTACAAGACGGGATTACAAGACACGAAGGCCCCGCTGTCGTCTTTGATTCCCAGGATGCCGCGCTTGAAGGGATTATAAACCGCAAAGTAAAAGAAGGAGACGTTGTCATTATCCGTTATGAAGGTCCAAAAGGAGGCCCTGGCATGCCGGAGATGCTCGCTCCGACTTCTCAGATTGTCGGAATGGGACTCGGCCCCAAAGTGGCGCTTATTACAGACGGACGTTTTTCAGGGGCGTCCCGCGGCCTTTCAATCGGCCACGTATCCCCTGAAGCGGCTGAGGGCGGCCCGCTCGCATTCGTCGAAAACGGAGACCATGTTATCGTTGACATAGAAAAACGGATTTTGGATGTGCAAGTGCCTGAAGAAGAATGGGAAAAACGTAAGGCGAATTGGAAAGGCTTTGAGCCGAAAGTCAAAACAGGATATCTTGCCCGGTATTCCAAACTCGTGACAAGCGCCAATACGGGCGGAATCATGAAAATTTAAATCAGCGGCCTGAACAATTGAATTCCGGCTCCCTCTATAGTATCCTTGACATCATATAAGGATTTTAGAGGGGGCTTTTTTATGTCAATGGCTTATGAAGAATATATGCGCCAGCTGGTCGTGCCGATGCGCCGCGAGCTGACGGGCGCGGGTTTTCAGGAATTAACGACGGCGGAAGAAGTGGAAAGCTTTATGGAACAAGCTGAGGGCACGACATTGGTCGTTGTCAACTCCGTGTGCGGCTGTGCCGCGGGTCTTGCCCGTCCGGCTGCGACTCAGGCTGTTTTACAGCATGAAAAAGCGCCTGATCATACGGTTACCGTATTTGCCGGTCAAGATAAAGATGCGACTGCAAAAATGCGTGAATATTTTACGGGGCAGGAACCTTCCTCGCCATCAATGGCGCTGTTAAAAGGGAAAGAGGTCGTTCACTTTATTCCCCGCCACGAAATCGAAGGGCATGACATGGAGGAAATTATGAAAAATCTGACAGATGCCTTCGATGCACACTGCTGAAATGCCCGAATTCCGGGCATTTTCTTTTTGGAGAAATAAATGATCACAACCAGTTACAGACCTAGCGAATATACGATACACACAGCACAGTCACTCAGTGACAGGCTGGGTGACACTTATTGCAGCCGCAATAAACAGCCCATTGAAAAAATGCTGGAACGAGCGGCAAACGATCTTTTGGTCATTGGAAAGGAACGGTTCGAACTTTACACGAAGCAAGGGGAAAAGTTCTTTTTTCACCCGAATACAGCGATGTTCCGGGCAAAGCGGTTATTGAGAGGGGAAGCCGAGCCGATGTTAAAAGCAGCTGGTTTACGCGAAGGGGACTCCTTTTTAGATTGCACGCTCGGCCTGGCATCCGATGCGATTTTGGCAAGCATGGCTGTCGGAAAAAGCGGACAAGTAATCGGCCTGGAGAAAAATGAGCTTGTCTCATTGCTTGTTAAAACAGGCCTTCAAACGTGGGAAACCGGTATTGAACCTCTGCAAGCCGCCATGAAACGCATTCAAGTCAAGCATGCCGACTGCGCCGATTATTTGCGGGAGCTTCCTGATTCATCGGTAGATGTCATCTATTTTGACCCGATGTTTCACGAACCTGTTGAAACGTCAGACGGCATTGCGCCGCTCCGTGCGCTGGCAGAAGAAGGTTTTAACGAAGAGTGCATCACGCAAGCCGTTCGGGCGGCGAAAAAATGCGTAGTGCTTAAAGACCATTGGAAAAGCCCGCGGTTTGAACGATACGGCTTCAAGGTGCTGAAAAGAAAAACGGCGCTTTTCCACTTCGGTGTCATTCATGTAAGCTCATGATATCATGAGCTTTTCTTTCGTTAATCAGTGATTTCCATGACGACAAAATAAAGCAGCGTGAGAAGTGATACAGTCGCAAATAAAGCGTTAATCATCTCATCCCCTCCTTTTTCTCTTTCTTATTGTAAGCGGTTTAGCCGCTCGGTCACAGTTACCAATTTCCCATATTGTATGATCAGGCGCTTCCGGACATGACGCCGCGCTTTGATCTATGCTAGAATATAGGGACAAGAGGACAATAAAACAGAGGGGAACTATCTATCATGAAATTGTGGATGAAAAAGACCCTTGTGGTTCTGTTTACCATTGTAACGTTCGGGCTCGTGTCTCCTCCGGCTGCTCTGATGACAGACAAGCCTTCAGGACAGTCGAGCAGTCTTGAGCAGAATGATTACACCGCTTTTTATGATGAACACTCCCTGCCGGGGGAAGAGAAGGCAGGGCGGGAGCCTGAATTACCGTTTCAATCGTATCAGCAGCAGCTTCTCGGTGATGCTGAAAATCAAGCATTTTTAAAATTCGGCAGCAAAATCTCTCCGGTCATTGAAGATGATTACAGAAGTGAAATTCTGCCGAAAATCGAAGATGTGATCACAGGACATTTAGCCAAGTTTCGAGATGATGAAGCGTATCAGGATGTGGTCATTTCCAGCAAGCCGTCGGCCGGAAAAACCGAAAAAATTTTTCATGTGTATAACAGGCTGACGGGTGAAGATCTTTTAAGATTCCACGTCCGCCGGGATCATCCTCCGCAAGACGGCTACTGGTTTAATTTTCATTACCATACCGCTGAAGACGGATTCCAATCACACCATGAGCTCGGCAGCATTTATTGGGACCGGAATACGCCGCCTGACTGGATGAGCGTGTAATAACGTGAAGAAATAAAAAAATCATTTCTGAGAAATTTTGCAGAAATGATTTTTTATTGTGTTACACTACTAAAAGACTACGTTAAAAGGATGAAAAAGATGAAACAATATAAAGATTTGTGCCGTCATGTGTTAGAAAACGGAGAAAAAAAAGGAGACCGTACGGGAACGGGCACGATCAGCACGTTCGGCTACCAAATGCGGTTTAACCTTCAGGAAGGTTTCCCGATGCTTACGACGAAAAAGCTCCATTTTAAATCAATCGCGCACGAGCTGCTTTGGTTTTTAAAAGGAGACACGAATGTCCGCTATCTTCAGGAAAACGGAGTACGCATCTGGAACGAATGGGCCGATGAAAACGGAGAGCTTGGACCGGTTTACGGCTCTCAATGGCGCTCATGGCGCGGAGCGGACGGCGAGACGATTGATCAAATCTCCCGGCTGGTTCATGACATCAAGACCAATCCGAATTCCCGGCGTTTAATCGTCAGTGCGTGGAATGTCGGCGAAATTGATCATATGGCGCTTCCTCCTTGCCACTGCCTGTTTCAGTTTTATGTCGCTGACGGAAAACTGTCGTGCCAGCTTTACCAGCGGTCGGCGGATGTCTTTCTCGGCGTGCCGTTTAATATCGCGTCTTATGCGCTTTTAACAATGATGATCGCGCATGTGACGGGTCTTGAACCGGGTGAGTTTGTTCACACGTTCGGAGACGTCCACATTTATCAAAACCATGTGGAACAGGTGAATTTGCAGCTGACAAGAGATGTCCGCCCGCTGCCGAAACTGCGGTTTGCGCGCAACGTTGATTCTATTTTTGATTTTACGTTTGAAGACTTTATCATTGAGGATTATGACCCGCATCCGCATATAAAAGGAGCTGTCAGCGTATGATTTCGTTTATTTTTGCGATGGATGAAAACCGGCTGATCGGAAAAGATAACGATCTGCCTTGGCACCTTCCGGACGATCTCGCATATTTCAAAAAAGTGACGACGGGACATACCATTGTGATGGGGCGGAAAACGTTTGAATCAATCGGACGTCCGCTTCCGAATCGGCGTAACATCGTTGTAACTTCACGGGACGAATCCTTATTTCAAGGCTGTACGGTCGCTTCCTCGGCTGAGGAAGTGCTCAAATTGATCCCGGGGAATGAAGAATGCTTTGTAATCGGCGGCGCCCAGCTGTACAGTGCGCTCTTTCCATATGCGGACAGACTCTACATGACTAAAATTCATCATGTCTTTGAAGGTGACCGTTTTTTTCCGGAGTTTAATGAAACTGAATGGGAATTGACATCTCGCAGACAGGGAGTAAAAGATGAAAAAAACCCTTACGATTATGAGTACCTTGTATACGAGAAAAAGAAATAAGCAGGGGGACAAGAATTGATTCGGTACGGCTGCCTTGTGATGTACGTTGTATTTATGTTCATGAAAAATATTCAGGAATATATCAATCTAAAAGAGCTTGACCCGCGGCTTTCTTTTCAAAAACAGATGAAACGGGTGTACGAACAGCCCAAAGCGTTTATGAGAGGCTGCATTGACTTGTCGGGATCGGTAATCAGCATTCATCATGATCGGCCGATACCGGACGGACCTGTATTGTATGTGCATCCCAGATTAGGTGTGGGTGATCTTGTGCTGCTTGCGGGACATCTTGAAGATCCGGCTGGTTTTATCGCCGGCAAGAAAGCTTTTCGGATGCCGTTTCTGGGGAATTGGCTGAGACTGATGGGTGTCATTTGTGACGGAGAAAGCCGGGACGTGCGTCAGGAGGCGGAAGTCAGCCTGCAAAAAGGACAAAGCCTGATTCTTTCTGAAGACGGCAAAATCAATCCGGAGGAACTGGCCCTGCGTTTTGATCTTCCGATTGTTCCGGTCAGCACAACGGGAACAGACCGGCTGCTTCGGGGCAGATTCTTGAAACGGCTGAAACCGGCTGACATTGAATTGCATGTCAAGCCCGCTTATTATCCGGCCGTTCAAAAACGGCTCCGTGCATAAAAAAAGCACAGTCTCTTTACGAGAGGCTGTGCTTTTTTATTTCAGATAAAGGGAACTTTGACACAATAAAATAAAATACAGAAAAACATTGAGGCGCTGCCGCCTAAAACAAAGCTGTGCCAAATGGCGTGATGAAACGGGATCTTTCTCCAAATATAAAAAACGGTGCCGGCGGAATATAATAAGCCGCCGAGAAGAAGAAGGCCGAATCCCGGGCCTGACAGCGAAGCGTACAGCGGTTTAATGGCGACGATAATCAGCCAGCCCATCATTAAATAGACAAGCGTTGAAAAAATGATAAACCGCTTCACGAAAAAGATTTTAAACACGATGCCTCCGAGGGCAAGCGACCAAACGATAATTAAAAGAGTCAGGCCGAGTGCGCCTTTAAGCGGCCCTAATAAAAATGGCGTATATGTCCCCGCTATCAAGACGTAAATCGCGGAGTGATCCACAATCTCAAGAATGTCTTTCGTTTTTTTATGCTGAATGCTGTGCAGGAGAGTCGAGCTGAGATACAGAAGCAGCATTGAGGCGCCGAAAATCGAGAAGCTGGCGATGTCTGTCGGCGATCCGTATTTTACCGCGAAGATAATGAGAAAAATCAGCGCCGGAATCGACAGCAATACACCGATTCCGTGTGTGATGGCATTTGCGATTTCTTCTTTAATCGTGAACAATCAAATGTCCTCCTTTTAAAGGATTTGTTTTTGCAGTGACTGCAAAAAGCCTAACCCTTCTATTGTGATTTTTGTTCCTGCGCGTCCCCGGCCTTTTGTGACATAGTTCATCTTTTCTAAGTAATCAAGCCTGTTTCTGACCTGCTGAGGCGTCAATGTCATTGTGCCGTTCTCACTTAATTCGGATATGCTCCGTCTGCTGGCGGGTTCGCCTTTGGCATTTAAGCCTTTGATTGATTCCAAAATAAACAAAAATTCTTCTTTCTCCATCAATGTCAGGCGCTTTTCTTTTTTCTTGGCGGTTTTCGCTTTCTGGCTGTTTTTGATATACGGCGGGACATCCTCGGGATAAATCGTACCGCCGGAGGCTGCCGCAGCCATATAATGCGCCGCGTTTTGAAGCTCTCTGATGTTGCCGTTAAAGGTGTGCCGCTCAAACAGCGGATAAACGGACGGATCGAGATGCAATTGCTGCCCAGAGGCTGCCAGCATATGCTGAAGAAGGAGCGGTATGTCGCCTTTTCGTTCAGATAGAGCAGGGAGCTGAAGGCATAACACGTGAAGCCTGTAAAATAAATCTTTGCTGAACGTGTTTTCCGTATCGGCAAGATCAGCCGTGCTGCTTGCAATGATGCGGGCGGAAAGCCCGGCATCAAGCTCCGAAAGAAGGCTGGCCTGTACCGACAGCGGCATGTCTCCGATTTCATATAAGAATAATGTTCCGCGGCGGGCCCTATTTAATGCACCTTCAGCACAGAACAGTTCATGATTGAGCCGCTCTTCGCTTTGGCTGCAGTGAACGGTAATAAATAGTTCGCTGTTTCTGCGGGATTTATGGTGGATCGCTGCGGCCATTTGTTTTTTTCCGGTTCCGACTTCACCCGTGATGAAGACCGGCAGATCCGATAAGGCGAATTTGGCGGCCAATCGTTTCGTTTCTAAAAAGGATTTATGTTCGCCGGCTAGCTGATGAAAGGGATCAGATTGTTCAATTACAGTCATGAATTGGCTCCTTTTGGTTCTAATTGGTTTAAGTATAACATGTTTTCACCTTTGAAAATATCTTTTTCTTATGAATCGGTTTATTTAATTTTATTTACGAAATTCAAATAATTATCTTATTATTTGAATATTCATGTTATAATGGCATATTAAATAGGGATTTAAATAAGAAAGGACTCTGTAAATGAAACCGTTACTTAAAGAAGACTCTCTCATCCAGGTAAAAGACATTTTAAAAGCGCACCAAAACGTAAAGGACGTTGTGATACATACGCCTTTGCAGAGGAATGACAGACTTTCTGAGAGATATGACTGCAATATCTATTTGAAAAGAGAAGACCTTCAGGTGGTCAGATCATTTAAGCTCAGAGGGGCTTATAATAAAATGAGACAGCTCTCAAAAGAGCAGACTGAAAACGGAATTGTCTGCGCCAGTGCGGGAAACCACGCGCAGGGGGTTGCGTTCTCATGCAAACATCTCGGCATTCACGGCAAGATTTTTATGCCGTCAACCACACCGAGACAAAAGGTATCTCAAGTGGAGCTGTTCGGAAAAGAATTTGTTGAAATCATATTGACGGGTGACACTTTCGATGATGCATATAAGAGTTCTGCGGAATGCTGTGAAAAGGAAAACCGCACGTTTATTCATCCGTTTGACGATCCGGACGTCATGGCGGGGCAGGGAACGGCTGCCATTGAAATTTTAAATGACATTGACGTTGAGCCGCATTTCCTCTTTGCGAGTGTAGGGGGAGGAGGACTCCTTTCCGGTCTCGGCACGTACATGAAAAACATTTCGCCGGAAACAAAAATCATAGCGGTGGAGCCGAAGGGCGCAGCTACATATTTTGAATCGAAAAAAGCCGGACAAGTCATTGAACTTGAGAAAATCGATAAATTTGTTGACGGGGCGGCTGTAAAAAAAATCGGCGCGGAAACTTTTCAGACGCTTGAAACCGTAGTTGATGACATTCTTCTTGTCCCGGAAGGAAAAGTGTGCAGCACAATTCTCGAATTATACAATCAATGCGCCATCGTAGCTGAGCCGGCGGGAGCATTGTCCGTGTCGGCACTTGATCTGTACAAGGAAGAGATTAAAGGAAAAAACGTCATCTGTGTGGTCAGCGGAGGGAATAACGACATCGGCAGAATGCAGGAGATGAAGGAACGCTCCATGATTTATGAGGGGCTGCAGCACTATTTTATCGTTAATTTCCCGCAAAGGGCGGGAGCGCTTCGCGAATACCTTGATGAAGTGCTCGGGCCTGATGATGACATCACCCGATTTGAATATACGAAAAAAAATAATAAAAGCAGCGGACCTGCATTGGTCGGTATTGAGCTGAAACATCGGGAAGATTACGGCGCGCTCATTGCCCGGATGGACCAAAAAGGATTTCATTACGTAGAAGTGAATAAAGATCAGGACCTGTTCCACCTGTTAATCTGACTTTTTTTAGAACGGCCGCGCAAAATGACAGACACGCTTTCTCAGATTGTATATAATAAAAAGAAAACAATCGAAAAAGAAGGATTGATATCTTGTTACTCAAAAGCCTAGAGTTCAAACGACAGGACGGGATTCAGGTGAAAGTGACAGAAATACCGGTTGTCACGAAAGGTGAACATTATTTTTTTCAAATTCATCGGCACCTTGAGCTTTATTTGAGAGAAGTTTTTGCTTCACGAAGTGTGAGAACAGTGTATTCATTCCGACAATATGTTAAGCGCCGTATGAAGTGGAAAGATTACGAGGCCGTTTTCAACCAAGAGATATTAAAACATAACGCATGACGGCGCGCATTCCTTAGCGCCCTCCTTTTGATAAGGGAGGGTGCGGGGATTTTTTTATGATGAATGCTGTAAGCGTTTTATCCATGGGGGGAATGGAAATGAAAAAAATGAAAAGCTTCGCTGCCGTCATCTGTTTGCTGCTCTTGTGCGCCTGCGGGGGGAAGACGATAAAAGACCCGCTGAACTATCAGATTGAGCCGTTTTCATATCAGAACCAAGACGGAAAAACAGTGTCACTGAAAAGCCTGAAGGGGCATGTCTGGATTGCGGATTTTATGTTTACAAATTGTAATTCCGTCTGTCCGCCGATGACAGCCCATATGACTGAACTGCAAAAAAGACTGAAGGCTGAGAACCCGGATGTGCGGATTGTGTCGTTCAGTGTAGATCCTGAAAATGATACGCCTAAACAGCTGAAAGCATTTGCTTCCAAATATCCGCTCTCACTTCGCAACTGGGATTTTCTGACCGGTTACAGCCAAAAGGACATTGAAGATTTTGCGCTGAACAGCTTTAAAGCAATCGTCAACAAGCCGAAGGGGGAAGATCAGGTCATACATAAAACTTCTTTTTATTTAGTCGGACCTGACGGCAAGGTGCTTAAAGATTATGACGGCGTGCAGAAAGTTCCGTATGATGACATCCTCTCAGATGTCAAAGCGGCTGAGAAGCTCAAGTAAACTGGCAGATTAGACATTTTCAAATCTGAAAAAACATGTTACACTTTCCACTAGTAGACGGGGAAGGAGCAACCAGATTGAAGCTGCGAATGTTCTCATTGATCGCCGGACTGGCCTTGCTTTTATCAGCTTGTTCTGTCCAGCGCACCGGTTCTGATGCTGAAGAACCGAAAACGAAAGATCATATTGTCATAGCTGCGGTCGGAGATTCATTGACTGAAGGAGTAGGAGATTCTGACGGTTCAGGATACGTCGGCAAGGTGGCGGATTCCCTTAAGAAAAAGGGACATGTGAAAACGGTAGATATTAAAAATTATGCGGTGCAGGGCGACAAGACGTCTGACCTGCTTAAAAAGCTTGATGATAAAAAAGTGCAGAAATCATTGAAGGGCGCCGATTATATCTTTTTTACCATCGGCGGTAATGATTTAATGAAGGTGCTCCGCCAGAACGTTATGCAGCTGACGGTTCAGCCGTTCCAAAAGGAAGAGAAACCTTTTGAAAAACGGTTCAAGGCGATCATTTCAAAAATACGCAAATACAATCAAAACGCTGAGCTGGTGTATGTCAGCATGTACAATCCGTTCACATTTACGCTGCCTGAGTTAAAAGAGATTAACGGGGTTGTGACTGATTGGAACCAGATCGCCGCAAAAGAGCTGAAAAAAGATCCTCACGCCGCCGCGGTGAATGTTGAAGACTTGTTCAGTCAAAAAAGCGGCAGCAGCCGCATTTCAAAGGATGATGATTTTCATCCGAATGCAAAAGGGTATGCACTCATCGCCGATCGATTGTACGGCACTATTGAAAAACAAGGGTTACCAGCAGAATAGGGTGAAATGATGAAGAAATGGAAATCGCTGTTTTTTATTCTTCTTGCACTCAATGTGATTGCCGCCGCGGTAATCGTGACATTGATGGTTATGCCGGGAGAACAGGCGAAAATACAAGATGAGACAAAAAGCGAGTACGGCTTTCATATCACCAGCTCCAAAGAATCACTTGCCAGGTTTGTGAATTCGTACTTAAAAGAGAAGGCATCGAATCAGCTTGACTACAAAGTGGACATCAATAACGACGTGCACGTAGCCGGTAAAATCAAGGCGTTCTCAACATCCATTAATGCGGTTGTCACATTTGAACCGTCCGTACAAAAGAACGGAGATGTGGTTCTGAAAGTGACGAAGTTTTCATTAGGTGAATTAAGTCTTCCGATCAGCTTTGTGCTGAATTATATGGACAGCTTTTACGAACTGCCGTCATTTGTGCACGTTCATCCAAGTGATAAAAGCATTGAGGTCCGTCTGTCGGAAATGCCATTAGACAACGGTATGTATGTTAAGGCTGATAAAATCAATCTCGACACGGATGAAATTGAATTTTCCTATTATCATCCGAAGCAATAAGTTTTCATAAAAAAAACACAGATCCTTTCTGGGATTTGTGTTTTTTACGTTTCAGCGTTTTTTATCCAGCTTGCTGAACAGTTTGATTAACGTTGCGAGCTCTTCATCAGAGTAGCAGTCAAACCGTTTAAAAAAGTATTCAGTTTTTTTCTGGTTGAAATGATCGACAATTTTCTCCCCGTCTTCCGTAATATGGATTCTGATAATTCGTCTGTCCTCTTTAGAACGGATGCGGGTGATCCATTCCTTTTCTACTAAAGCGTCGGTCACTGCGGTAATGTGGCTTGCGGAGACCTCAAGAATGGGAGCGAATTCCGTAACTTTTTTAGGGCCTTGTTCACTGAGAATCCGTAAAATGGTGAATTCGTTCCTGGACAGCTCTTTATCTAGAATTTCATTAACTTCATTTCTGATTTGTTTAAACACTTTTCGAAGCAAAGCTTCCATATCATACATCATTTGTGTTCTTACTTTCAAATCATGAACCTCCAATATGTAGTCAGCGCGGTATTCGGCTTATGCTTCCCCTGAAGAAAGCAGAATTATTTTTATTCTGTTTATACATGCTATAATATAATAATACCACGTATGAACAAAGGAGGGCACCCGTATGTCAGAAAAAAAAGAAATCGCCACATTTGCAGGCGGCTGTTTTTGGTGCATGGTGAAGCCGTTTGACGAACAGCCTGGAATTGAAAGAGTGGTGTCCGGCTATACAGGAGGCCATACTGAGAATCCGACTTACGAAGAAGTGTGCAGTGAAACGACCGGCCACAGGGAAGCCGTTCAAATCACATTTCAACCAGACATTTTCCCGTATGAAAAGCTTGTCGAGCTGTTTTGGCAGCAGATCGACCCGACTGACGCAGGCGGCCAGTTTGCGGACCGCGGCAGTTCATATCGGGCGGCGATTTATTACCATAATGATGAACAAAAAGAGATAGCTGAAGCCTCAAAAAAACGGCTTGAAGACAGCGGCATCTTTAAAAAGCCGATCGTGACAGACATTTTAAAGGCTGAGCCTTTTTATGAAGCGGAAGGCTATCATCAGCATTTTTATAAGAAAAATCCTGATCACTACGGGCGCTACCGTGTAGGCTCCGGACGTCAAGGATTTCTGGATGAACATTGGAGGGACAGATAGGATGGCTCTAAATAAAGAAGAAAAAATCAAATCATTAAACCGCATGCAATACGAAGTCACGCAAAACAACGGAACAGAGCCGCCATTTCAAAATGAATTTTGGGATCACAAAGAAGAGGGGCTTTATGTTGATATCATTTCAGGAAAACCCCTGTTTACTTCTCTGGATAAATTCGATTCTCATTGCGGATGGCCGAGTTTTACCAAACCGATTGAGGAAGAAGAGGTTGACGAAAAACTGGACACGAGCCACGGGATGGTCCGGACGGAAGTGAGAAGCAAAACAGCGGACTCCCACTTGGGCCACGTTTTTAATGACGGCCCTGGGCCGACCGGTCTCCGTTATTGCATTAACTCTGCGGCACTCCGTTTTATTCCGAAGGATAAGCTGAAGGAAGAAGGCTATGAAACCTATCAGCATTTATTTGAGAAATAGAGCTCAGCAATGAGGCCTGCCGATTTAGACAGGCCTTTTTTCTATGCTTTTTTTTCTTCATGTAATCGTTCAATTATCTTTACGACTGTGTCTGTTGTGATGAGCGGCGCTTGATCGGATTGATATCTGGGGAGATTGACCTTCCTGAATTCAGGGTGTTTGGCGGGGTCCGGCAATATCGCGTAAAGATTGCCCCATTCATATAAAGATTCCGTTTCATGAGGAGAGGTCAGTTCTTCGTGAAGTTTCTCCCCGGGGCGTTTTCCTACTTCAACAGCGGCGGGGCGCGGCAGTCCGTGCCGGATCGCATATTCCTCAAACCCGTGAAGCAGTTCTTCAAGCCTCAGGGACTCCATTTTAAAAATAAACGTTTCTCCGCCCTTTGTAATCGCCGCAGATTGCAGGGTAAGCATTGCTGCGTCATCAATCGACATAAAAAACCTCGTCATATTTTTATCCGTAATGGTGAGCGGGCCGCCATCCATCAGCTGTTCAAATAATATAGGAATAACAGAACCGCGTGAACCGAGGACATTGCCGAAGCGGACCGAACAAAACACCGTACCGCGGTTTTGAACATGATGATTAGCCTGATGAAACAGCTTCTCGGACAACAGCTTCGTAGCTCCCATTGTGTTTACCGGAGAAACGGCTTTATCGGTTTTTTAAGATATTTACTGCATTTTGAGGGACTATCAGTGACGGTGAGATCGAAAACGAAAAATTAAACCTTAGGATGGGGGTGATTTCAAACTGAGCTGGAATTGGCCCTTTTCTTTTTTGTGTCATATTAACGATAACATCTTTGAAGACCATTCTTAATAGCGCGTTCTTTTTCTCTGTGCTTGATTCAATGTGATATTGATCAATTATCTTATTGATGTTGTTTCTGACTGTATTACTGTCTATTTCTGTTTGCGCTTCCTGAGTTCCATTGACCTCATTCTTGGCAATTTGGAGTTCTGCAAATTCTTCATCTAAAACAGCTTTTCTTTTCAAAAAAAGTTCATCAGTGTAAATGCCGCTTTCATATTTCTCGAAGATAAAATTCTCTTTGTTTTTTAATTCTTGTTCTTTTTGTGAAAGATGTTCACATATTTGCTTCTTTGTTTTCACATTATTATTTCCGTCTTCGTATTTAGAAATCATTGAAATGATATGTTTTGTTAAAGTCTTATTATCTAAGTTGTTTAAAGAAGAGAGGTAATCCAGAATGGCATTTTCAACATCGTTATATCTCACATACGTACATTTATTCTTTTTGCAAGTGAGTGATTTAACGTGATAGACACTTTTGGTGCCGTTTTTATTTTCACGCGTTCGCTTAGTTTCGTATTTAGATAATGGTTCACCGCACTTGGAACAAGTGCATACGCCTGCCAATTCACTTAATTCCAATGTATTTTTATTAGGCAGCAGGGGGACTTTGTTTGCAATTTTCTCTTGTGATTGTTGAAATTGTTCTTGATCTATTATGGGGGCATGTGCATCCGGTACTACAATTTGTTCCTTTTCAGGTCTAATTGTTCGTTTACCGTCTTTTGTTTTTTCTCTAACCTTATATTTAACAGTTCCGATATACGCTTCGTTTTGCAGAATTGCTTTAATTGTGTATTGATTCCAGCGCTTTTTTCCTGATGGAGTAGGTATTTGTAATTTTGTTAAGTGAGAAGCAATCGCTGTATAACTATAATCTTTTCCATTCAATCCATTTAAAAAGATGTTAAAGATGAATTGAACGACTTTTGCTTCTTCCTCGACGGGGACTAGTTTGGATGTTTTTTTGTTTAACCTGTATCCAAAAGGCGCTAGTCCGGAAATCCACTTCCCTTGTGCCGCATATGTGTATTTAGCCCCTGTCATACGCTCTCTGGTCATTTCAAATTCTTCTCTGGCCATAAATAATTCAAAACGAATCTGACGCATGTCTGCAGGATTTCGAGGGTCATAGACTTTATATGGTGTAATGATAATCAATCGCTTGCTTTGAAGAAGGTTAACTATTTGTCCAGCATCACTGTAGCTACCGCGGCTGAGTCTTGTTAATTCTTTAACAGCAATTGCCTGGTACTTGCCTTCCTCGAGGTCTTTAAGACATTCTTTAAAAACAGGGCGACCCTCAATGCTTTCTCCTGACCCGATTTCCATTTTTAATTCATAGGGGATTTCAATCGACTTCAGTATTTTATTCATGAGTTCTTTTTGTTCAGTTAGCGTATCTTCGCCTGTTCTTTTTTCTCGCTCCATATCCTGACGAGAGCGTCTAAGATAACCCAAAATATTTGTAATGTTGTAAGAATTAACGATGTTTTTTAACTCCAAAAAATCAGCACCTCCTCTTTATTGTATTTACTGTAAAAACAGAAGTATTCGTACAATATTCTGTCTGACATTGAATACGAAAATAGCCTAATAAATTGTAAGGGCTGTATTCTTTGAGATCCATTCTAATCGTATTCATTTTTTAATTAAACGCCGACTGTCATTAACAGGGTTTTTATTTTGTTCATTTAATCCTTATATGGAAGCGCTTAAGAGAAACTATAACTTGAACACTAAATAAAATAAGCAAAGAACTTAAAACGGTGGGGGACATATCAAAGGAACTTAATATCCCAGACTGGAGTATTCTGAATCTATTTAAGGCAAAAAAAGTGGACAAGCTTTCTTACCCTGAATTGTCAAAGAGGTGAGAGCAAAGGACTTTGATCTGCTATACGATTTGCATTTCAATAAAAAAATGAGTCTAAAAAAAGTTGACCGGAAATATGCCTATTCGCCTCCCTATATCCGTCAAGTTTTTAAGGATCAAGGAATTGAGCACTTGGCGTTTAAAAATCAGAATAAGAATTAGATATATTAACGGATGCATTAATTCTAAAAGCATCTAAGACTGTTTTTGAGAACAGTCTTTTTTGTGTAGTAAATATATCTTAAATTGTGAATAAATATTTGTTCACCGTAGTGATTTCTGAACGGTTTCAAACGTAGGACTGCCTTACCTTTTTTAAACGAATATAATAATAACAGGAAAAAATATAAATGTTTTATGGTATGGTGTTCAATGTGTTAAACAATAAAATTAGGGATAAAGGAGAGTTCAAATTGAAAAGCCTATTTGCTAAAATTCTTTTTATGTTGCTAGCAGCGGTTATAGCCATCCCGACTGTTGGAGCTTCGGCCTCAGAAGTGAAAAAAGCGAGTACTTCTAAACAGGACATGCAATTTACTTATAATCCAACCGAGCTTCAAAAACTTGCTAAAGAATACTCAGTCCCGGCAGTTAAAGAAAAAGGTATTTTAAATGCGGCCGAAGAATTAAAAGGTCTCGAAAATGGTAGTTCACAAGATCAAATGAGTACTATGGGAGCTAAAAGCGCTGCCGCTAAAGAAGCGATTAAGGTTATTAGAGGACTGGCAAATAATGCTTGGGCAAAAGACATATTAGGCACAATGTTCGGAAAATCTACGGTAAATAAGATTATTAAAAATACAAACAAAATTTGTAAAGTTCTCGAAGATATAACCGGAGCTCCTAAAGAGGTTGCTGCTATGGCAAGAAAACAAATCCCACCAGCAATTAAAGGTGCTGTTGGGGCAGGAGTTGCTGAAACAATTGGCATGGCAGTAGAATATATCATCCTTGCTGCAGATTATCTTGTTCTTTAAATTTTAAAATTAAAGGTGATAACATGACTGGAAATCGTTTTGTAGACTGGTGTAACGAGAATAACCTAAATTCTGAAGATGAAACTTTTCTCGTCCAGTTGTCAGCTGCATTTTGTAATTATGAAAATGATAAAGCGAAAGAAATGAGTAAGCAATTATTCATTAACCGATATGGTGAAGAGCTTGGAATTAGCTCTCTTAAAGGAGAGCATCGATCAGAATATGAAGAGATTATTCGTACTTATGAAAAGCATAATCACAGGCAGGGGGAAATTAATATAGATGAACTGCTGCAGGCATTATTTGAGACGGAGATGATGTTATCTTTAAAAGAAAAATTTTGATAAAATCCTAATTGATGTATCATAGGGGTTTAATCAGCCACTATAGACCACAGAGTCCCTCACACGCTCTGTGGTTTTTGAATGTATCCAAATAAAAAAAGAAGCCCCAGAGGACTTCAAAATAATTAATTCTTCTCACATGCAAAGTTGTCATTATCCCGATCCATTTTAGATGTATAAGCAGGGTGAGTGCTTGGTACACCATGCGGATATTTCTTCCTCAGCTCTGTGCAGTTTGCAAAGTGTTCAGTTCCCCCGGCAGAAGGGGAAGCTTGTGCAGAGTTAGAAGAGCTGCTTGATGCTGAACTGCTTGAGTTCGATTGATGTGTCTCGGATTGGTGTGTTGTAACTGACTTTTGAGCCGGCTTAGATACACTTACTGATTGCTTCGGTTTCGTTACGCAGCCATTAAATCCTTTATCAGTTGCATAGCCATTTTTACTCCAAATCTTCAAGTCCTTATCTTTCGCAGCCTGCTCATCTTTCTTATATGTGTCTAAATACTTCGTGTTTGGCTCATACACATAAGCTACTCGTGCTAATCCTTCTTTAAGCAGTGTTTCTTGTACTGATTTGCCATCTGCATAAACGTAAGCCAGCATTCTTCCATACTTATCAGTACGGTCACCTTTATCAAATTCTAATTGTAGCTTACCATTGTTCACCAGCTGTTTGTTTCTTGCTGAAGCATCCTCACCATATGGTTGTACGCAAGAGTTTGGCTTCTTAATTTTAGGCGTGTCAATAAGTAAATAACGAACAGTTTTGACTTCGCCTTTATAGTTAACTTTAATCGTGTCTCCGTCAACCGTTCTGTTTAGTGTTACATCGACCAGCTTTTTCTTATTGTCAGATGTCTTTTTATCCGACGAATCCTTCTTTGAAGCATTTTCGACTTTTTCATTCTTGTCATTAGTACTTTTGTCGTTTGATTGAGTGTCGGTCTTTGTCTCTTTTGCATTCTTTTCTTCTTGCTGCGTTGTTTTAGCTTTGTCTGAATCTGTTTTATCTGTAGAAGCAGAATCAGACCCACATGCCGCCAAAGAAAAGCTTAGAGATAATGCGCTAATACCTAACAACCATTTCTTCAATGTAATTCCCCCAAATTTGTTTTTTCTGTCTCTATATCGGACAAACCTTCCTGATTATGAATATAAAACCGAATATTGTAAAATTTATTTTGGCATTTTAGGACAATCAAATACAGTTGTGTGGTGAAATTTGGTAGTATAACCTTAGAGGAGGGAATTGAAATGGAAGAAGGAAAGTTAATTCGCATGACTCTTCATGGGATAAAGGAAGCTGTTTCGAAATACGGAACTTTTCCTATGTTCCAACATGGAGGGCATGTCATGGAAGATGCTGCTTTTCAATTCAGAGACCCAGCCAGCCCTCTAGAAGTTAGCAGTTTAGAAAAAAAGCTTGGGGTAACTTTACCTAATGACTATAAAGAGTTTCTATTTAATCACAATGGAATGGAAATGTTTAATGGTGTTGAGCTTCTTAGCACAGAAGGGATAATTGAATTTAATGAAGTTCAAGACTTCCCTAAGGGCTATGTCCTAATTGGATACCACTATGATGGCAGGTATGTTGTTGACACAAACAAATCAAATAAGGGATTAGGATATATGATGTATCTAGATTCAATTGATGACATTGAAGATGCGGTATATTTAGACTCTAACTTTGAGATATGGTTTGACATGTTGGTGTCTTCAAATGGAACAAAATATTGGGAAGTGACCCCGAAAACTCAAGAATACTATAAATATGTTTCAGAATAGAAAATAAGATTAAGCGGAAAGGAGACGTAAATGAAGGTATTTGAAGCATCCTCGTTAATCTCAGCAGCGGAGAAACGAGCAAAAGAATATGATCAGATTAGAGAACAATTTATCAATCTCAGGAAAGCTTTTCAGGGAATGGCTGACTTAGATGACAATGAGTTTTCAGGTAAAGGCGCTGACAACATTAAAGCCTTTTTCCAAGATCACGCTGGTGTCACAGACAGCTGGCTTGATCTGATCGATATGAAGATTGCTTTTCTTAACAGCATTTCTGGAAAAGTAACTGATGCGGGACTATCCGATTCGTTTGTGGAAGAGTCCTTTTTAGAACACGAGCTGATTCATGCGAATAATAAATCAAAAGCCATCATGCAGGAGCAGTGCAATGAAATGAGGGATATTCTTAATGAGATAAGTGATATTGTTCATCTTGATGTTTTCTCTACAGAGGGTGTCGATCAAAAGCTGGATTCTGCTGATAAAAAAAGAAGCGAAACGATACATAAACTCGGCAAGCTTGATCACGATCTAACCAGAGAATACGCAGAAACCGAAGCGAACGAACAGTTCATCCAAGCCGACTTTCAGCAGCTCCAAAACGCCACAGGCAAAGGAAAAAGCGCCACGCCGCTTCACTACAATGCCAAGGCGTTCCGCGAAAGCGACATCCATAAGAAAAAAGGCGAGATTGAAAGACACTCCGACGCTTATCTGACGATTAAAAAGGAAGAAGCGAAAGAACGGGAAATCAAGGATCTGAAGAAAAAACTTGCTGACAGAGTAACTGATCCGGATGAATACTTAGAGATTGCGAAGAAAATCGGTTACGAGAACCTTGAACCTCCCCAGCAGCAGTATGTGATTCAGCTCGAACAAGCAAAACAGATGGAAGAAGCCGGAGAAGTGACTTGGGATATTTTAAAAGGAGCTGGCGTTGGGTTATATGACGTCGGGAAAGAAACGGTAACCGGTCTATGGGACTTTATAACCGATCCGGGAGAAACCTTGTCAGCACTGGGGAATGCAGTACTTCATCCAGTTAAAACATATGAGGCTGTTGCAGAGGCAATTGAAGAGTCGTATCAAAAAGATATGGTAAATGGAGATGCGTATTCCAGGTCAAGATGGATGACATATGCGGTCGGTTCAGTGGCTGTGGCTGTCGTCGGAACGAAAGGTGCAGGAGCCGTTAACAAAGCTGATGCGGCGGGTAAGGTCATAAACAAGGCAGGACAGGCAGGTCAGAAAATTAAGGATGTTAAACTTCCAGATTTGCTTCCGTATAACCCGAAGTATAAACTTGCTCTGGCCGATAACGTACCATACAATGTGGTTGACAGCCAAAATCTTAAAAATGAACTTTTGACCAATGCAAAGAAAATTCCGGATGGAACGAGAAAGCCGTTTACCGGTCAAGAAATAAACCTTCCTTGGTTAAATAAAGAAAAGTATGGTGCCTTTGAGGTTAAAGGGAAGGTAAAAGTTTCGGGTAAAACTAAAGATGTAAGTCGAAGAGTATACACATTGAAAGATATTGATATAAGCAAAGTTGATGCTGAAAGCGGAAAAACAAATTTACAACTTATGAAAAAAGGTGACGCTCCTTTTGCTAATGACGGCACAAAAATCAACTTGCACCATTTAATTCAAGAAGAGCCAGGAACGATGGTGGAAATTCCAGCTTCTGTGCATCAAAATAATAAAAAAGTTCTCCATGGATTGAAAAAAGGTGGAGAAAGTTTTAGAAATGACAGGGAGTTGCGGAATCAGTATAAAAGCTTCCAACGAAGATATTGGAAATGGAGAGCGAGCCAATTTGAGAAAGGAGACATGTAACAATGACTTATAATGAAATTGAAGAATTTATTAAAGAAAACGCTGAAGATGATGATTTTACAGGCGGAGTAAGTGAAGAAAAAATCAAAGAGATACAAAATCGTTTAAATGTGAAACTTCCCGAGAGTTATAAGTGGTTTTTAACTAAATACGGATCAGGTGGAATTTACGGGGTAAATATACTTGGTCATGGGAAAGTTACTGCAAGAGTTGTGACAGTTACTGAAGAATATAGAACTCATTATGATTTAAGTGATGGTATTGTCGTTATAGAGTATGTAGATGAATTTTCTTATTGTCTTGATACATACAAGATGGAAAACGGAGAATGTCCAGTTATTGTTTGGGCAAATGAAGCTGGTTACGGAGACACGGTTGCAGATAACTTTCTGCAATTTCTTATGGTAGAGCTAGAAGAAGCAAAAGAAAACTGGGATGACGATGAAGATTGGGAAGATTAAAAACTCTTAATCAGAGAGTCTGGCTGTCTAGAGAAGCGATAAGAAGTGTTTATGATTAAATATTACTGAGAGGAAATGAATATGATCGAGAAATTTTGGTAAAAAATGAAGAAGAGTTCATTAAGATGGAGTGCAAAACACATCGGTATGAATGATGAGGAATTAAGAATCGTTCTGAATCAATTCATCATTGACAGAAGAGAGTCTGCAAAAGTCGATATTGCGTTTGATTATGTACATAGAAGACGGCATAAAAAGAAATGGTTAGCTAAAAAAGGCAAAGAGTCAATGCTCTTTACCATCAGGTGTTTTTCTTAAGCGGTCTGCCATATGCTTAATTAAACTAAGCGCAGCAGTCACTAATCCAATAACTAAAACAATTTCAAGTAAAAGGATAAATCCAAAATTTAAACCGCGACTTTCAAAGTAATCACCAGTAAAAAAGAGCAATTGATAAATTCCAAGCATTAGTACAATAAAGGAAGCGCCTATAATAACCAGAGATTTTTTAGAGAACTCCTTAGTATGTTCAAAATTATAAACCAATAAGAACAAAAATAGACAAGCCATAGCGATCTTTTGAGTCAATGAATCACTTGCTGAAAACTCATGCACAAGTAAGGAGATAATTAACCCAGTCATTCCGATTATTTTGTTCAATATATCACCTGCTTTGGATAAGTATGATCTGGTGTCAGCTTACCAATTAAAGGGGATTTTCTCAAGATGATACACATTAAAGTTAAATTAAAATCGTGATTTTAACTATTTATTAAGAGGAGACAAAATGAACATTAACATTGCAAAGATTCCTACTTATGAACACAGGATTGGTTCTAATCGCAGCCGAGGGCACAATTATTGAACGTGGTGAAATCCCAGTGGATACGAAATGCAGATTCGGCCGCTGACTGGGATCACGCTTAAGACGGTGGTTGTAGATAATATTGCACAGAAAATTGGTGAGGAACATACAGTACACCATTTCGTTTATGGTGGTTGGGAAAAAAACGAAAAGGCCGAGTTTTTCGATTTCAATATTGATGATTATCGTTATGGAAGTATATTTGTTCCGAATAGCACGTACAAAATTCGCAAAGGTGATCGTAGCGCACAAGCATTAATCAAGCCGGTCATTATCAAAAGTCCAATTCGTGAAAAGATCTATAAGAATTTGGCTCTGTTAAAGAATCGTGTTGATTTTTAAATTAACATCATAGCTTGGTATTTAATAACTTAGTTCAGTTTTGGAAAAATAAAAAACATATGAAATGCATGCAAATTTGGCATGTATTTTTTTGTTATATCAAGTTTTATTGCGTTACTTGCATTGAAACTATATACCAATTTGCAAATCAACTTTCAATACTGAAATTTCCATTGAAGCCTTGCAAATTTATGTGAAAAACGATTTTAAATACATGTACAAGTCAAACCAATGCACAACTTAGTCAGAATATCGAAGCTTTAACTAGGAATTGGTCTTTTCTGGGTCATTCATCATTGTGATTCTGTATTCCAACATCATGTTAAGAGTTCCAAGCATCTGTTCCATTTCGTCCTTCTTACGTTCGATTTCTATTATCTTTTGGCGAATCCATTCAATTACTTGTTGATTGGTACGTGTATTTGAATCACGATCTTGCAAAATTTCCTTCACTTCCGTTAGTGAACAACCCACCCCTTGAAACTTCTTTATCAGATTCAGACGTTCAATCGCTTTTTCTGTATAGTTACGATAGTTATTTTCCTCTCTCCGTATATGCCGACTGTCTAATAAACCTTCCTTTTCATAAAAACGAATGGTGTGGACTGATAAACCTGTCTTTTCTGATAATTCTCCAATCTTCATAAAAATCTCTCCTCGATTTAATTTGCCTCAGAGTTAACTCTATAGTATAGAATCAACTTGTTCAATAAATAGTACAACTCAAGGAGGGCATTTTTATGCGTATTTTTGTGACAGGAGCAACAGGTTACATCGGGTCTGCTGTCGTCCGAGAACTCATCGATGCTGGTCATAAAGTTGTCGGCCTTACACGTTCTGACAATGGTGCCATGGCACTGAAGGAAGCTGGGGCTGAGGTGCACCATGGAGCCCTTGACAACCTCGACAGTCTTCGCAGCGGAGCCGCATCTGCGGATGGTGTCATTCACCTGGCGTTTAAGAACGACTTCTCGGACTTCGCTGGTTCGCTCGCAACGGACCTGCGTGCAATTGAGGCGATTGGGGAGGTGCTCGAAGACTCCAACAAGCCGTTTGTGACCACTGCTCATGCAAACGGAAAGGCATCGGATAATGCGGTGATCGCACTGGCTGAGCGTGGGGTGCGGACATCGATTGTGGAGCTTCCGCCGTCCGTCCACGGCGTGGGCGATAAGGGCTTCGTACCGAGGCTGATCAACATTTCCCGTGAAAAGGGTGTCTCTGCTTACATTGGCGATGGATCCAACCGTTGGTCAGCCGTACATCGGCTTGATGCGGCACGCCTATTCCGTTTGGCCTTGGAATCGGCCCCAGCAGGAACACGGCTTCAAGGGGTCGGAGATGAAGGTATAGCATTTCGAGACATAGCAAGCGTCATCGGTAAGCATCTGAACTTGCGCGCAGTCAGCATTTCACATGAAGAGGCAGATGCACACTTTGGCTTTCTTGGCTTAATTGCCGCTCTTGATTTACCGAAGTCAAGCACACTGGCCCAAAAACTCTTGGGATGGCGGCCTGTGCACCCAACACTTATCTCGGACCTAGAGCAGGGTCACTATTTCAAAAAGAAGGATTAATCTTTAGCCCTTTTCATTACGAAAAGGGCTGTTTTGTTAAGGCTTACGAAGGATTATATGCTACATTGAAAAAAAACATAAAAAATATAGAGGCGGAGTAAATGACCGAAACTAAGACGAACACAATTACTGCTTAATCAGATATAAACGTTGAGTAGATTTGCTCCAAAATAATTTCAGGAGAATAACCGCGAACTTCTCTTTGAAATAAATAAAAATCACTCCTTAAAGCTTGAAGTAACGTATCCGATCTAAATACATTGTTCACTTTCGGGAATCTGGTTTCGTATATTTCTTCAAAAAGATTGACGAATATTTGGTGTAATTCACTATAAATCGGACCTTTTGATAGGGGATTGCGGCTTTTGCTTGGAGCAGCATCTTCAACACCTTTAAGCAATTGAGCTTTATTTTCTCTGAATTGGATAAATAAACTTAGTACGCCTTTAAATCGTAACCGGGGTGACTCTTCTCTATGCTCCTCTAAATACGCATCTATATCCTCAAATAGTAGAACTACGTTGTCCCTAATTAGATCAAGGCACAATTCTCCCTTGTTTTTATAACGTCGATAAAGAGTTCCAGGCCCGATTTTTGCTTCTGTTGCAATCTGATTCATGCTAACTTCTTCAACACCATTTTGTTCAAATAAACTAAAAGCAGCATCTAAAATACGTTGGCGATTCTCAGCTGCGTCACGACGTTCAGTGTGCCTATTGAATATTTTTTTATCATTAACCATCCAAATATCACTCCAAAAAAAGATAACATAATTGACAAGTGGAGATATCTCCGTTTAATATTAAATGGAGGGCTCTCCACTTATTTTATCCTATGGAAAAGGAGATTACAACATATGTTAAATCAACTTGGTAAAACTGCACTATTAGTAATGGATCTACAAAATGGAATCGTACCACATTTAGGAGAAAATCTAGAACAAGCTTTACTGCCATTTCAAAAGGCAATAAAAGCCGCCCGTAAACATTCTATTCCAGTTATTTTTGTCAGGGTCGGATTTAGTGAGGGTTATCCGGAGGTCAGCATGAAAAACAAGGCGTTTTCAGCTATAAGTAAGTATGGTGCAATGACGGTCGATGATCATGCAACACAAATTTATGAATCCGTTCAACCCGAAGCAAATGAACCTGTTATTACGAAATATAGAGTTAGTGCTTTTAGTGGAAGTAATCTGGAAATGATCTTACGGGCGCAACAAATTGAGTCACTTGTTCTCAGTGGAATATCTACAAGTGGGGTCGTTTTATCCACTTTAAGAGAAGCAGCGGACAAAGACTTTGAAATTAAAGTGTTAAATGACGCTTGTTTTGATCCAGATCCAGAGGTTCACCGAGTTCTAATGGAAAAGGTATTTCCACGTCAAGCCGATGTGTTAACGGTCCAATCTTGGATTGCTGCATTGAATTAAACAAAGAGGGTCTGTTTCCGTTATGGTGAAATAGACCCGACTAATTTGCCTTCAGTTTTTCTATGATTTACACAGCCGTTTTTTATGGTTCCCGAAACCTTTCAAGATGAAATGAAGGAAGGAACAAATTTGTCTATATTTAGTAGCAACAGGAAGGCTGCAAATAAAAATCATTTTAATCAAAAACTGGTTACTCCAATGGTTTTAGGTTCCATTCTCAATCCTATTAACTCTTCGATCATTTCAGTTGCTTTAATTCCAATTGGTCAGGCGTTTGGAGTACCGCCTTCTCAAACAGCATGGCTTGTTTCTGCTTTATATCTTGCTACGGCAATTGGACAGCCAGTTGTAGGAAAGTTAATTGATATTTTTGGTCCAAGACTTCTTTTTTTAATTGCAACATCATTAGTAGGTATCTCTAGTTTAATCGCAATCTTTGCCCCTAATATATGGTGGCTAGTTTGCTCAAGAGTTCTACTTGGTTTTGGAACCTGCGCTGGTTATCCTGCCTCTATGTATCTTATCCGTAGTGAAGCAGAGCGAACAGGTGAGGAAAGTTCAACGAGTATTCTTACATTATTAGCGATCTCTAGCCAAACGATTGCTGTTGTTGGACCAACCTTAGGGGGGCTGCTTATTGAATTTGGCGGTTGGCAAAGTATATTTATCGTAAATATTCCTTTATCATTAGCCTGTGTGTTCTTAGGTTACTACCGGTTTCCAAGGGGGTTAGGAGATTCCCTTAGCAAAGAGGAGAAAAATACTTCCATTGATTTTATTGGTATTATTTTCTTTGGAATCACCTTAATTTCTGCTCTCCTTTTCTTAATGAGTCCGAATTGGCATAATGTATATTTATTAATAATTGCAATCATCTCCGGTGTCATTTTTACTGGCTTCGAGTTGAGAATCAAAAATCCTTTTATGGATTTACGATTATTAGGCGGGAATACTCCCTTGTTATTAACGTATACCAGAGGTTTGCTTTCAGCTACCGTATCATACAGTTTTCTTTATGGATATACCCAATGGTTAGAAACAGGCAGGGGGCTGTCCCCTTCACATTCTGGTCTGTTGTTATTGCCGATGTTTTTAACGTCGATCATCATTTCTAAAACAACCGGAAAAAATCCTGCGATCCATATGAAATTGATTGTAGGGAGTATCGTTCAGTTTATTGCTATGTCACTGCTGTTATTTACAAATCATTCAAGCAGTCTTATTTATCTTGTTGTCATTGCTATACTTTTCGGAATACCTCAAGGCATATTGAATTTGGCTAATCAAAATGCGGTCTATTTTCAGGCTGCTTCCAAACAAATCGGCGCTTCAGCAGGTTTGTTAAGAACCTTTATGTACATGGGAGCTATGCTGGCTTCTGCTGCCAATGGATTGTTTTTAAAATCCGAAGCTATTACAAATGGTCTCCACAATGCAGCAATATTCAGTTTAGTCATTTGTTTGATTCTAATTATTACCCTATTCGATCGATCATTGAGCAAAGTTGGAAAAAAACACATGAATTTGTGAAAAGGAATTTTTATATTTTTCTATAGTCAGCAATCAGTCAATTTGTTGAACAAGAATTAAACGGGTGAAACATATTAGACATGTATAATATGTTTCACCCGTTATTTTTTGTGGCTTTTTACGATTTAGATATTAATAACTGAAATTCGGTAATATAACTATCCTCCTCGAATGGCTCTTTGAGTGAATGTAATAACATTGGCGATACAAACAAAATATCACCGCCTACTTAGAACATAATAGTTAAGCGAAGGTGATATATAAAGCGATATGGCAGTAGTACTTAATGGGATTCAATGAGCTTCGGTGAGTTGTTTTTAGGCGAGTTAACCAAGGATGAAAAGAAAAAAGTAAACCATACATATTATTTGAACAAGCTTTGCGAGGCTTTGATAAAGAAAGAACAGTCAAGAGACGAACCATTACATACATATAATACTCCTGTGAAAGCGGGGGTGTAGCTTTGGAACCTTACCAACGTTATGAGGAATTAAAGAAGAAAACAATAAAGGTTGTCCATAAAGATAATTACGGTATCCGCTATATAAATCAGGATGAAGCAAGTAATGATTTAGATGAATTTTATAAACAATTTGCTCAGCATTTATTGGAGGCTGCTTTGGAAAGGAGTGCAGAGTAAGCTTCTTTTTTTGATTTGTTTGTAGTCAGTATCCTAATAAACGGCTTTATCGGTACTGATATTAATCACATGCGCCACCTCTTGCAGCAAAGCGGCTTCTGCGACATTTTGTCCGCCGATAAGGTTGGTTTGAATGGCTTCAAACGGATGATCCTCACAAGTCGGAACCTGCTTCAGCGCAGCGGCGTGAAAGACAATATCAACACCTTTCATCACTTGGTTTACTCTTCTGTAGTCACGTACATCGCCGAGCACAAATGACAGTCTTTGTTCATCCGCATATTTTTGTTTCATCACATATTGTTTGCTGTCATCTTTGCTGAATACAATGACTTCTTTAGGCGTTAAGAGCAAAAGGCGTTTAACAATTTGGCTTCCGATTGACCCTGTCCCGCCGGTGACGAGAACAGTTTTATCGTGAAAAAATGGTTTTAGCTCTACTGCTTGCTGTTTAGGCATGGCTTATCCTCCAACTCTCGTTTCTCTACCATGCATCATATGTTGAACAATTTCAGCGAGTTAATGAAAGCAACCAATAATTCAAAAATTAGAGAAAATCATTAATCTGATGCGCTTTCATTTCGCTTGAGCCAATTAATAGAAAAAGAATTACTAACAAATCATTGTACTAAATATTCACTTGTAATTCTGCTCCCGTCTTTTTTTCTTCTCTCAACACGAATTTTCACTTTCTTACAATTTTCACAAAAACTTAACACTGATGATTCTGTATGTATTTTACAATTGAAGTGCAGGTTTAAAAAAGGAGGAAGTAAAATGAATCATTCAAAAACACTTTTGTTAACCGCGGCAGCCGGACTGATGCTCACATGCGGTGCCGTTTCTTCTGAGGCCAAGCATAAGCTGTCTGATCCTTATCATTTTACCGTCAATGCGGCGGCGGAAACGGAACCTGTTGATACAGCCGGTGATGCGGCGGACGATCCTGCGATTTGGCTGGACCCCAAAACTCCTCAGAACAGCAAATTGATTACGACCAATAAAAAATCAGGCTTAGTCGTTTACAGTCTCGATGGTAAGATGCTTCATTCCTATAATACCGGGAAACTGAACAATGTCGATATCCGCTATGATTTTCCGTTGAACGGAAAAAAAGTCGATATTGCGGCAGCATCCAACCGGTCTGAAGGGAAAAATACAGTTGAGATCTACGCCATTGACAGAAAGAACGGCACATTGCAAAGCATTACAGATCCAAAAAATCCAATTGCATCAGCAATTGATGAAGTATACGGTTTCAGCTTGTACCACAGTCAAAAAACGGGAAAATATTACGCGATGGTGACAGGGAAAGAGGGCGAATTTGAGCAATATGAATTAAAGGCGGACAAAAATGGATACATATCCGGCAAGAAGGTAAGGGCATTTAAAATGAATTCTCAGACGGAAGGGATGGCAGCAGACGATGAATACGGCAGTCTTTATATCGCGGAAGAAGATGAAGCCATTTGGAAGTTCAGCGCCGAGCCGGACGGCGGCAGTAACGGAACGGTTATCGACCGAGCCGACGGCAGGCATTTAACGCCTGACATTGAAGGATTGACGATTTACTACGCTGCTGACGGTAAAGGCTATCTGCTGGCATCAAGTCAGGGAAACAGCAGCTATACCGTTTATGACAGACAAGGACAGAACAAATATGTGGCGGATTTTCGCATTACAGACGGGCCTGAAACAGACGGCACAAGCGATACGGACGGAATTGACGTTCTGGGCTTCGGGCTGGGGCCAAAATATCCGTTCGGTCTTTTTGTCGCACAGGATGGGGAAAATATAGATCACGGTCAAAAGGCAAATCAAAATTTTAAAATAGTGCCATGGGAAAGAATTGCTGATAAAATCGGCTTCCGCCCGCAGGTCAATAAGCAGGTTGACCCGCGAAAACTGACCGACAGAAGCGGAAAATAAACATACAAAAAGCAGCTTGGATAAGCTGCTTTTTCATGTGAAGAGCGTTTCATGAGAAAGTATCGGAGCGAATAGCCGTAAGCACGGCCGGAAGCTGGTCATACGTGTAAGCCGGCACTGTCTCTTGATAATTAAGTGCCGCAATTCGTTCACGTTCAGTTGGGTTTGTCATATAAAATAGAATCTTATCCGCAAAATCCGCAAGCCCGCTGTAAGAAACAAAGGATGAAAAAGGGGGCGCGGGAGATAGATCTGTCAGCTGAAATGTCTGACAGGCCGCAATGTCAAAGCTTCTCGTATTTAAACTGATATTTTGGATGCCGCGTCCATTCTGATTGAGCGCAAACCGGTAAGAACGGTGCGGGTTTAAGACCACGTCTGCGCTGTTGTAATACAATGCGGCATGTTCAGGTTCAATCCATTCATCCATTATGAGCACATTTTTCTGTCTGGCGATTGTTTTAGGCAGATGTCTGCGCCATCCCTTCCCGATGATACGAAGCGTATACGGAAGCTTCGCCGCTGCTTTCACGAGTTCAACGCGATTCGGATACGGATATCCGATCAGAAGCAGATTGGTGTGAAGAGAAGCGTCAGGCGCTTGTTTCGTAAAAATCCGCTGATTAACGGGAATCGGGACATAATATACGTGCTGTAAGCCCATTTGCCGATAAGCATCAAGAGCGTTTTGTTCTATGGTCAAAACGGCATCGGCGAGCGGGGCGATTTTCGCGCTCACATCAAAATAAAAAGGGTCCTCCGTCAGCCATAGATAGACGGGAATCTGCTCTGTTCTCAGCCATTGAAGCCATTCTGACGGAATACGGTCGCCCGCCATCATCAGACTGATGTCAGGTTTGAATGCCCGTATGCTGCTGATTGTATCTTCCTGAAGCTCAGAAACAGAAAAAAAGCGGACGGAAGACTGTAAAAAACCTTCCTCGATCCAGCGGTCAAAATACGTGTAAATGCCTTTATATCCTGAACGGATATATAGAACGTTCATCTGCTGTTACGAAGTGAAGGTGACACTTTCGACTTTGTCAACGTCAAGCAATGTTGTAGCAGAGCCTGCCGGTGTAACGGAATTTTCCTGCGTAACATAAACAATTCCGTGAACTTCGTCAAAGAAAACAAATTGAACCGGACCGATCATGTCTCCTGAATCCATCACAATGCTGATAACAGTGCCGGGCTGAACTCTCGCAAAAATCCATCTCGCTGCTAATGAAATGCCGCTTCCTAAAACAGATTGAGCGCTGAGACTGTCTTGCGCAGCTGCTTCATCCACTTTTGCATCAATTGCCGATTCTAATAAATCTTTTATATTGTTTTCCACGTTATCTCCTCCATCTGTGCCGCTAGATAAAGCGCTGTTGTCAAATATAGGGTTCAAAAGAGTTTTCAATAGCTTCTTTTTGAGCTCTAAACGATCCTCACTCATGGGATCATACACCTCCTTTAACTATTTCAACCTCACGTTTATTCATATTCCTGATTGGTGTGATTGGTATAAGTCGAATGCCGTTTTGCCGTATTTTTTTCATATTTAATAAAACCGCTGAATTTAGAATCAGGCTTTATCTGCCTATGCGGATTGCAAGCGTGCGACATACGTTGTATAGATGAAAAAAAGAAGGAGAGGAATTAATTTGGATTCGCAAGAAACTGTAAAACACGGGGGTTTTGATGAGGAATTTCATCTTTTACTGCTGCTTCTTCTTTTGGTATCGCGTCAGCCGTCAGGAGATCAATCAGATTTGCGGCGTCAGCTTGTGATGGCAAAAGAGCTTGGAGTTCCTGTTTCACGTGTCAATCTGGTTAACGGCAGCACATTGCAGAACGTGATTGTCAAAGAAGTGCTGTCAGATTTGGCCGTTTTTCAAAATCCTCTCAATAATACGAGATCAAATGTCGCGATTTCAAGCATCGTCAGCTGGGGTGCTTTTTAATACCAGATATCAGGCTCTGTCATTTTCGGAGCCGTTTTTTATGTGTTCAGAAGGGGTGATGGGATGGAAAAGAAGATCTCGATTATCTTAACGAGTTACAACAAACCGGATCTCGTGAAACAGGCGATTGAAAGTGTGTTGCAACAGACCTACAGCAATTGGGAGCTGTTTATAATGGATGATCATTCAAATGAAGAAACCTCGGCGGCCATCAGTACGTATATAAAAGATCACCGCATATACTATTACAACAGTTTTATCAATCCGGCTGAACGGCTGAAATCGACCCGGTATGCCGTTTTGATTAATGATGCGCTTACACGGATTAAAGGTGAATACGTCACTTATCTGACGGATGACACCGTATATCATCCGGATAGACTCAGCCGCATGGCGGAAACGCTTAATCAATGCACCGAATTTGATGCCGTCTATTCCAGTCAGAAGGTGGTGCATGTAAACGAGCGCGGAACAGAGCAATTCCACTTTTATCGTTTTGCTGATGACGTGCTTGACCAGGCTGCTTTTCTCGTTGATCACTGTTCAGTGATGCACAGGAAATCATTGCTTCGGTGTGTGAAGGAGAAGTACGGCAGTTTTTGGGACGAAGATGTCATGCATTGGAATCACGGAGACTCTGTTTTTTGGAGCAGGCTCAACACATTTACATCATTTCTGCCGATAAAAGAAGTGTTGGATACGACCTATAAAACACCCCACTCATTCCAGAATACGTATCAATCGCTTCCGTCAGAGCTGGTTGACGGGTCTTTTGTAAAGGGGACGGATCAGAAAGTATATCAGCTTGACCGGAATAAAAGAAAGCTTGTCAATGAGCGCTGGCGACCGCTATATGAAGGAAGAGCCGTCGTCATTCCGGATCCTTTTTTATTTCAATACGAGGAAGAGAACGCTGCCGGTATTCCGAATTTTCAGCTCGTCACGGATCAGTGTCATATCTATTTTGTGGAAGACGGGACGAAAAGGCTGATTGATCTTAACGCCTTTCGCTTTTACCAATTTAAACGCCGCGGCATCCTGGCTTTAGAACGGGATGAAATCCAAGCGCTGCCGGACGGTCCGCCGATCAGATGGGAGAGATCGGGCTGTGTTCAGCATATTCCCGGAAGAATGCTGTTTCGCATTGAACGTGAATTTTATGTTTATTTGAGAGGGGTTCTCCATCCGATCAGTCAGGATGTAGTGAAACGCTTTTTTGCGAATCAGAAGGCGGTACCCATTTCCTTTCAACAAATTAAACAATTACCAATTGGAAAGCCGTTCTATCCGATGTACGATGAAATTATAAGAAATCTCAATATCACAAAAGGATGAGAGATGCAGTTGGATGTGTAAGGAAAAGGAGAGCTTTTATGACCGATCAATTTGCTAAAACCGAGAAACAATATATTGAGCTTACTTCCGGCATGCAGAGGTTCGAGCATTACACTGTGTATAGAGACCCTTTGCTGCCGCAGATTTTTTCACATAACTTTGTTCAGCTGCACCGTACATTTCCGTTAGACGGACTGCTTCCGTTTTTTGCGTCTGTTCCGAACATGCTTCAAACCAATTATATTCATGTGAAAGCGTCACCGGAGCACACATTTCCGCTTCTTCTGAAACAAACATTGGTAAAGCAGGGATACGTAGTGGAGGATGAACTGTTTTTTGCAAGGAAGCTGGAAAATGGGGACCGGCAGGCCGGACATCCTCTCACCGCTTGGGGAACGGAAAAAAGTCTTGCTGACGGGTCATCTATTATGAACATTTATGATGCCCTTTACATTGGCGAGGCGGCGGCCGAACAAAAGCTTGAGCGGAAATATCCTTTGTATAAGGACGGGACGGTTTTGCTTGTCGTGTGCTACAGCGATGCCTCCAGAACGATTCCGATCGGCTGCGGAGAGCTTTTCATCAACAAAGTGGATAAAACCGCCAAAATTGAAGAAGTTGCCATTCTGGATCAATTCCAGCGGAAAGGCTACGGGACGATATTGATGAACGAACTGATGGCTGCGGCGAAGCTGAACGGCATGGAAACCGTATACCTTGTGGCGTCCGGGATGGACGGTGTAAACCGCTTTTATGAGAAACTCGGCTTCAAAAGATTTCGGCGTGTGCATACAATTTTTCATTATTTTCTTACATAGATGGGCATTCGCATAAAACAATTGGGAGTTGGCCCGCATACAATGCCGTATATCGTAAGAAGAAAGGGTGATTCGTATGTACGGATACGGATATGGGGGATGCGGCAGTTATGGCTTTGGATACGGCGGCTGCGGAGGCGGAACCAGTACATTCGTGCTGATCGTGGTATTGTTTATTTTATTAATCATCGTCGGTGCGGCTTTTATTTGTTAGACTGAAAAAATCCTATCATGCAAATCAGCCTGCAGAGAACATCACTTTCTGCAGGCTTTTTGTTATGTTCATGTTGAAAGTCAGCTTGAAAAACATTTTAATACATATTACTTTTCTGAAGAAGGGAGCGAAAATGTGAAAATAACGATTGAAGAATGACCTGAATCAAGAATTGCTTATTTTCGAAACGTCGGGGAGTATGGGGGAAAGCAAAATAAAGAACTTATGGAGTCTTTTAAAAATTGGGCGCAATTGAATGGACTGCTTGATCATTCTGTCATTTTAGGAATTCCGCAAGATCATCCGAATCGTACGCCTCAAGAGAAATGCCGCTATGATGTTTGCGCTGTTATTCATCAAGATCATGTGCCTGAACCGGCTCGGATCGGTACATTTTCCGGAGGCAGGTACGCTGTTTTCTTGCTTGATCATACGAAAGAGGCAGTCAGTGGATTTTGGAAAACTGTTTTTTCAGAGATTGAAAAAAATAATCTAATCGTAAGAGAACAGCCCATTATCGAAAGGTACACCTTACAAAAGGTGAATGATCATTTGTGTGAAATATTGGTCCCCATACAGTAAAGAAGACGGGGATTTCCGCCTTCTGCTTATGCCGATTCCGATCAAAATGGCGGCGGTTTTGAGCTGAGCAGATAAATAGCAGAACTGAGAACGCTCTTCAGGCTGTCGGGACATCTCCGGCAGCCTGTTTTACAGAAAGGTAATTACTGCAAAAAAACTTTCTGAAGGATAAGAATGCCGTTATTCATCTGTTCATACAATGAAGCAAATGGGTTTTCGAGGTGGAAAGATATGGGGAGTTATTTAATCAAACCGGAGCTTGACGGGATCTATCCGACAGTCAGCCATGGAAAAGGATCATATGTGTATGATCTGGAGGGGAACAAGTATCTTGACGGGGCATCGGGAGCGGTCACTTGCAATATCGGCCACGGGACGGAGGATATTATACAAGCTTTAAAAGAGCAGCTTGACTCCGTTTCGTTTGTGTATCGCTCGCAATTCACCAGTGCGCCGGCAGAGGAGCTGGCTTTATTTCTGGCTGATCATTTGCCGGGCGGGCTGAATTGGTCATTTTTTGTAAACAGCGGCTCAGAGGCAGTTGAAACAGCGATGAAAATGGCCGTTCAATATTGGCAGGAAAAAGGCCAATACCAAAAATCCGTCTTTTTATCAAGATGGGGCAGTTACCACGGAATTACTTTGGGAGCGCTTTCATTATCGGGGTTTTATGAACGAAGATACCGTTTTACCCAGCTGCTTGAACGGTTTCCTGCCGTTTCAGCGCCTAATATGTACCGTTCTGAGCTGCAGGGAGAGGAATTTGTAAAAGCTGCGGCAGAGGAGCTGGAAACGGCTGTTAAACGGATCGGCGCCTCATTTATCGCCGGTTTTGTCGCAGAACCGATTGTCGGAGCAGCCGGGGCTGCCATCACTCCGCCGGCAGGCTACTATGAAGCGCTTGAGGATGTCTGCCGCAAGCACCGTATTTTGTTTATCGCGGATGAAGTCATGACGGGGCTTGGAAGAACAGGACGGATGCTTGCTTCTGAGCATTGGGGAATCGTGCCTGATATCGCGGTGCTTGGAAAAGGGTTAGGCGCCGGTTACGCTCCGATTGCGGCAGCCGTTGCCTCTGATGACATCATTGAAACGATCAAGCGGGGCTCCGGGGTCATTATGAGCGGGCATACGTACAGCGCCAACCCATACTGTGCAAGAGCGGCGCTTGAGGTGCTTCGCTATGTCAAGAAACATGGGCTGCTTCAGCAGGCAGAGGAAAAAGGCGCAATACTGAGGCAGAAATTAGAACATATCAAAGAGCGCAGCGGAGTGATCGGGGATGTTCGCGGTAAAGGCCTTCTGATCGGGGTGGAGTTCGTCAAAGATAAAACGACAAAGGAAGTTTTTCCGAAAAAACAGGCGTTTACAGAAAAAATGATAACAGAAGCAAAAAAACGGGGGCTGCTGATTTACCCTGCAAAGCCCGGCATTGACAGCGGCGAAGGAGACGCCATCATCATCGCGCCGCCGTTGACGGCTTCCCATGCTGAGCTGGATGAACTGTCAGATCTATTTTCACTAGCTACAGAAGAAGCAGAAAAAATGATGAAGAGGGATTGAACTGACATGTCTATTTTTCATAAAAAAATCGATGTTCATGAAGCAATTGCCGATGTCAAGGACGAATCTGTCATCATGTTCGGCGGTTTCGGGGGAGTGGGTTCTCCTCCGTCATTAATCGAAGCGATTTTAGAAAGCGGCGTTAAAGAGCTGACCGTCATCTGCAACGATGCCGGCTTTCCGGAAATCGGTATCGGCCCGCTTATCGTTCATAAACGGGTGAAACGGCTGATCGCTTCCCATATCGGTTCAAACCCTGTAGCGGGCAGACAAATGACTGACGGAACGCTGGAGGTGGAATTTTCGCCTCAAGGGACGCTTGCCGAACGGATTCGCGCAGGCGGAGCGGGGCTTGGCGGTATTTTAACGGATATCGGGATTGATAACGCAACCGTTTGCGAGAACAAAGAAACTGTAACGATTGACGGGAAGCCCTATTTAGTTGAAAAAGCGCTGACGGCTGATTTTGCTTTTGTGTCGGCACATACTGCTGATGAATTCGGGAATCTGACATATGACAAAACGGCGCGCAACATGAATCCTCTGATGGCGGCTGCGGCCGAAAGAACCTTTGCTGAGGCGGCGGAGATTGTGCAGGCCGGCGAACTTGACAGCGAGCATATTGTAACACCGGGCGTTTTTGTGGAGGGTGTCGTGCAAAGTGAAGGAGTGAAATGGAAATGGGCTTGGGAATAGCGGAAAGAGAGAGTATCGCAAGGCGGGCCGCCAGTGAAATTACCTCAGGAATGATTGTCAACCTGGGGATCGGCATTCCTTCTTTAGTGCCGAACTTTCTGCCGGCCGGCATGGAGGTGATGCTGCAGGCGGAAAACGGCGTTCTTGGGATAGGAGGAAGTCCCGAGCCCGGAGCAGAAGATGAACTCTTATGCAATGCCGCCGGATTTCCCGTCAGTACGGTAAAGGGAGCCTCATATTTTGATTCAGCTCTGTCTTTTGCCATGATCAGAAAAGGGCTGATTGATATTACCATTTTAGGCGCATTACAGGTCAGCCGGACAGGTGATCTCGCCAACTGGCTCGTCCCGGGGAAAAAAGTGCCGGGAATGGGCGGGGCAATGGAGCTTGCCCAAGGTGCGAAAAAAGTGGTTGTCGTCATGAGCCACACCGATCAGAAGGGCCGGCCGAAATTAGTCGAAAGCTGTTCATTGCCGCTTACGGCTTCGGGCTGTGCAGACCTCATTATTACAGAGAAAGCCGTCATCAGCATAAAGGAAGGGACTTTTGTTCTTGAGGAACTGCTGAATGGTTCGACGATAGACGATGTCATCCAAACGACGGATGCCGAAATCAGATTGGGAGAATGTTTTCTTAAAAGGGGGCCTGTCCATGGATCCATTAGAAAAGAAAATTACTGAGTGGGCGGAAGAAAACGCGGCAAAAGCGGTAAGTCTGCTGAAACGGCTGATCGGGGAAAAAAGCACGTTCGGACATGAATTTAACGCACAGGCAGTCGTTTTAGAAAAACTGAGACAGTTTGACATGGATATTGATGTGTGGGAACCGAATGTCAAACAATTGAAAGAGCATCCTTATTTTGTATCGGAACGCAAAGACTTTCATGAAAGCCCGAATATCACCGCCGTAAAGAAAGGAGCCGGCGGCGGAAGATCATTGATACTGAACGGACATATTGATGTTGTCCCGGAAGGAAATCCCGCTGCATGGACGTATGAACCGTTTACCGCTGTTGAAAAGAACGGCAAAATTTACGGACGCGGTTCAACGGATATGAAAGGCGGCAATACAGCTCTCTTGTTTGCATTAGAAGCGCTTGAAGCCTGCGGGGTTACATTAAAAGGAGATGTTCTGTTTCAAAGTGTCGTAGATGAAGAGTGCGGCGGCGCAGGAACGCTTTCGGCGGTTATGAGAGGCTATAAGGCTGACGGGGCGCTTATTCCGGAACCGACTAATTTAAAGCTGTTTGTGAAGCAGCAAGGGTCTATGTGGTTCCGCATTACGGTAAGAGGATTGTCCGCACACGGCGGCACCCGCTATGAAGGGGTGAGCGCGATTGAAAAAAGCCTGCATGTCATCACAGCGCTTAAAGAGCTGGAACACGTCCGCAACGCCCGCATCACTGACCCGCTTTACCGGGATGTTCCGATTCCGGTTCCCATTAATATCGGCACCGTCCAAGGCGGAACGTGGCCATCTTCGGTCGCTGACCGTGTCGTGATAGAAGGCAGGTGCGGGATAGCTCCGGATGAAACGCCTGAAGCCGTAAAAGAAGAGCTCGCAAGCTGGCTCAAAGATTTGGAGTACCGGGATGAGTGGTTTAAACATCATCCGGCGGAAGTTGAATGGTTTGGAGCTCAGTGGCTTCCGAACGATCTCCCGGATGACCATCCGCTGATTTCCGCTTTGGAATCATCTTTTGAGAAAATGAAAGGGGAAAAACCGATACGTGAAGCGTCTCCGTGGGGAACGGACGGGGGGCTTTTGCATCATGCGGGGCAGACGCCGGTCATTGTTTTCGGGCCGGGAGAAGTCAAAGCGGCGCACCAGGCAAATGAATATATTGAAGTCCGGGCGTTAATTGATGCCGTCAAAATCATTTCTCTTTTTATGATGGAATGGTGCGGGGTGGCAGATGGGGGTGGCAAAGCTGATAAAGGAACTGAGGGCTGAAAGCGGATCGGCCGAGATTGATGCAGACCGTTTCAACGAGCGGATCAGGGTCATTCGTTATGACGGACAGCCAGAGGTGCTTATCCCGGCTGTTTTGGCAGAAGCGAAGCAAGAAGGGGCCCAAAAGGTGATTTTCTTTGCCAAGCGCGGCGATGAGCCGGAACTTGTCGAGCATCTCTTTATTCAGGAGGGGGTCATAGACGGATATTACAATGGGAATGAGGCTGCTGTGATGGTGCGTTATTTATCAGAGAAACGGAGACAGTCTGATTCATTTGTATCGGAAGATTCGACTGTTGACCGTTTATATGAGACACAGCGGCGGAAACTGACCGAGACAGAAAGCAAGCTCATATTCAGAAAAGCTGATGAAGATGATGCAGACCGCTTATCGCACTTATATAAACATGTTTTTCTCACCTATCCGACTCCTGTCTTTAACCCCCTTTATATAAAAAAAACAATGAGAGAAAACACCATCTATTATGCCGCCTTCGATCAGGAACGTCTTATCGGCGCGGCAAGCGCGGATCTCAATCCCGTATTGGGGCACGCTGAAATGACCGATTGCGCAGTTCTGTCAGATTACAGAGGAAATTCCGTAACGGCACACCTGTTTAAAGCCTTGGAGCAGGAACTTTCGGGCCGGGGAATTATTCATCTTTTTTCCTTGGCCCGTGCAGCTTCTTACGGGATGAATGCCGTTTTGTATCATGCGGGATACGGCTACAGAGGCAGGCTTGTGAACAACTGCCGGATTTCAGAAGGGCTCGAAAATATGAATATATGGTGCAAGACATTACGTTTCAGCCATTCATAAGGAGGAATTCGTTTGACAAATAAGTGGTTTCAGCCGAAGCGTCATTGGAAGGAGATTGAATTATGGAAGGATGTGCCGGAAGAAAAGTGGAATGATTGGCTGTGGCAGCTCACTCATACCGTAAGAACCGTCGATGACCTGAAAAAAGTCATTCATTTGACCGAAGAGGAAGAAGAAGGCGTCAGAATGTCTGTAAAAACGATTCCTCTGAACATTACGCCTTATTATGCTTCCTTAATGGATCCCGATAACCCGAGATGTCCGATCCGCATGCAGTCCGTGCCGCTGTCAGAAGAAATGCACAAAACGAAATATGACCTCGAAGATCCGCTGTTTGAAGATGAAGATTCGCCGGTGCCCGGCCTTACGCACCGCTATCCCGACCGCGTTCTTTTTCTCGTGACAAACCAATGCTCGATGTACTGCCGGTACTGCACCAGAAGGCGCTTTTCCGGGCAGATCGGGATGGGCGTGCCGAAAAAACAGCTTGATGCGGCGATCGCTTATATTCGGGAAACGCCTGAAATACGTGACTGTCTCATTTCCGGCGGTGACGGACTTTTAATTAACGATCAGATTCTCGAATATATTTTGAAAAACCTTCGCGACATTCCTCACCTCGAAATTATCCGGATCGGAACGAGAGCGCCTGTCGTTTTTCCGCAGCGGATAACGGATAACCTTTGTCAGATTCTGAAAAAATATCATCCGGTCTGGCTGAACACTCATTTTAATACGAGCATCGAACTGACGGAAGAATCGGTTGCGGCGTGTGAAAAGCTTGTCAACGCAGGTGTTCCGGTCGGAAACCAGGCCGTTATTTTGGCGGGCATTAACGATTCGGTGCCGATTATGAAAAAGCTCATGCATGATTTAGTGAAAATCCGCGTCCGCCCGTACTATATTTATCAATGTGATTTGTCAGAGGGAATCGGTCATTTCAGAGCGCCCGTGTCAAAAGGTCTGGAAATCATTGAAGGGCTGAGGGGGCATACGACGGGTTTTGCCGTGCCGACTTTTGTCGTCGATGCCCCGGGCGGAGGCGGAAAAATTGCCCTGCAGCCGAACTATTTGCTCTCCCAAAGTCCGGAGAAAGTTGTGATCAGAAACTTTGAAGGGGTGATTACATCTTATCCCGAACCGGAAAACTATATCCCGAATCAAGCCGACGACTATTTTGAATCTGTTTTTCCGGGGACGATGGTCAAACGCGAGCCGGTCGGACTAAGCGCTATTTTCGCGGATAAAGAGGTCTCTTTCACACCGGAAAATGTATCGAGAATCAGCAGGAGGAAAGCGTTTACGTCTAACCCTGATCATGAAACGCTGAAAGACCGGAGGGAAAAGAGAGATGAATTAAAAGAAAAGAAATTTATAGCACAGCAGAAAAAAGAACAAAAAGAAGGCTCGGAAGTCGGAGGTGAATCGCCGTGAAGCCATGCGAGTGGTGCGGCAATCAGAAGGCGTCAGCTTGTCAGTCGGCTGTATACTGGGAGCTTCCTGACGGTACGAGGGCCATAGAAATTACAGACACACCCGCGTTCGCTTGTTCTTCCTGCGGGATGACGTATCAGGAGGAAGCGGTCATAGGCGAAATCGAAAATCAGCTTTTTTTAGTCGACGCCAAAAAATTACCGGAAACACTCACATATCAAGAGCTGATGCAGACAGAACGGATATTGAAACGGAATTATTTTGACTTCTCCTAGTCTTCTTTTGTTGTAATTTCACTTTTGAAATGTATAATAGTACAACAAAAGACAGTCATCAGGAGGGGAAACCCATGAAATCCTTTTACCACTATTTAATGAAATACAGGCATCCTAAGCCGCAGGACGCGATCAGCCGATTTGCGAATCAGGCATATGAAGACCATGGCTTTCCGAAAACGTCAAGCGATTATCATGAGCTCAGTTCGTATTTAGAACTGAGCGCAGATTATTTAGAAACGATGTCGACATTTGATGAGGCTTGGGAAAAATATGAGACCGAAGTGCATCACGCCTGACGAAAAACCGCACATGACATTGTGCGGTTTTTTTGACATGTTGAACAGGTGCAGAAATGGATATTTCCTGTGGTTTTCATGCCCATGCGAAATAATGACGGCCGGCATACGATAGCGTATGACAGTCCGCGGCAAGGGGGAGACAGCATGAAGCCAAATAAACCGAAATTTCAAGTGGGAGATATCGTGGTCGTCGTGATGTACGGAACCGTCGGCACCATTACGAAGGTTCATCAAATTGATAAACATTATCTTTACGAAGTCAACCATAATGAAGTGCTTTATTTTGAATCGTCTATCCAGCTTTATAAAGATTATGAGGGCGTAATTGTTGATATGGAAAAATTGGATATTGAATATGAGTTTCTGATCGGCGACGTCGTATATGTAAAGGACTACGGAAAAGAATTATTCCGTATCATCGGTCACAGAACTGAAATATGGAGATATTTAGAGGATGGCTGGGAGGATATTATTTATGAGCTGACTCGGCTGAAAGACGGAGAGTGGCTTGAAACGGAGGAAGAGGATCTCACGCTGGTTCTGAGAAAATATGAAATGGATCAGTTTGTGCATCAGCTGCTGTTTGTCCACTATGTTGGGGAAGCATCTCATGAGATCGGCGAGGATACCGCCGCGTCTGCTCTTCTTCAGTTTGAAGGCGATGCTGATGATCTTGATACCCTGCATGTGCTGGCGGTATCGATTGTAGATGAGCTCCTTGATATTTATAACGATTATAAGATTCTTTATGATATGTTCGGTGACGAAGAATATAAAGATATGATGAATTTTGTGCTGGAAAGCCTGCGGGAGCATTTCAGCTAGCCGGCAAAAAAACGGACGGTGACATATAAAAACCAGGGCAGACAGCCGGCAAAGATTACAAACGACATTCCTTTCAGCACTTTTTCCAATACGATATCAAATCCATCTCCGTCCAAAAAAGCCATCATTTTCGTCATCATCTTTTCTCCCTCCGGGGGCTTGTTTTTTTAAAAGTATATGAGCAGACAAAGCGATTAGAACTTTCGGGTATAATTTGAAGGTTTTTTTCATAAAACATAAAAAAGGAGGCGGTGTTTGCATGAAAGAAATAGATCTTGTGATTGACACAGAAGAGATAGCCGATTTTTTTTACAGTCAGCTTGCTATGCGCGGGTACATACCGAGTGAAGAGGAGATCTTTGAAATAGCCGACATCACCTTTGATTATTTATTAGAAAAATGTATGATAGACGAAGAGCTTGATGAAGACTGAAACTGCGGAACCGAAGTGAAAAAAGCTTCGGTTTTTTCAATCGGCTCGGGAGAATGAAAAATGGGGGGAAAACGTTGTACAAGCCAGCAGGTCTTTTCGCATTGTTTATTCTGCTCGCAGCAGCCATCCGGATCGATGCTGTCCGGGTTTTTGACGAGAGGGTGATAGAAGCGGCGGTCAGGATCAGGGCTGCCTGGCTGAATGAATTGATGTTATGGATAACAGAGCTCGGCACGACTGCGGTGCTTTTACCGCTTCTTCTTTTGACGGGAGCGGCCCTGTATATGTACAAAAAAACGCCTGATGTTGTGTTTTTGCCGCTTCTCTTCCTCATTGAACGAATAATAAACATAAAAATAAAAGAATTGATCGAAAGAGCCAGACCCGCTTTTGAGCCGCTCGTCCATGAAACCTCATACAGCTTTCCGAGCGGCCACTCCATGAATTCGGCAGTGATGTATCCCGTCATCGCCTACTTTTTAATCAAGCACGTTTCTTTCTTCACGAAAAGAAAGCGGGCCGTCTCCGTTTTTACCGGAGTTCTTGTCATCCTGATCGGGCTCAGCAGAATTTATTTAGGCGCGCATTTTCCGACGGATGTTCTTGCCGGATTCAGTCTCGGACTTTGCCTCGTCTCTCTATTTGCGCTCTTTGACGAAAAGTATCACCCGTTTCGACAAAAATAGAGACAGGAAAAATAAGAAAAAACGCTAATACTATTAAGAAATAAGAGGGAGGGATCTTGATGCTGTTATCGCTGCCCGTGTTTAAAAAAAAGACTTGTGCCTATGATGTGACGATTTTTCAAACACCCCGCTACGGCGAGAAAAAGGGATACAGGGTCGTCTATCGGACAGAGCTGGCCGCTGACAATCATCAAGACGCACTGGAAAGGGCATTTTCTGTTTTTAATGTGCCTGATACGGTTCCAAATGACTATCAAGCCAGATTCATAGCGACCGGAGATGTCATACTCATAGACGAAGGAAGAAAAGGAAAGACCTACTACAGGCTTAACCCTGCGGGATGGAGCAAAATCAACCGTTTGCTCGTCCAGCCGAGGTAAGACGGGGCCGGCTGAATTTTCAGCCGGCTTCCGTTTTGTTTTAAGGCTTCCGTTTAGCGGCGGAATGCTCTTTTCCATGCGCTTCATCAGCTGCAATCACGTCTGAAACGGGTACGTGATTGTTCTTTTTCTGGCCGGTCACCCGGTTGCGCTGTTTTTTGCCCATTTATGCTCACTCCTTTTCCTTAGGCTGTCATCCCGCATATTCTGCCCAAGATCGCTCTGATCAATGCTGATGATTGTCTCTTACCGTTATTCAGTGTACAATGGGTGGGAGTTTGAATAGGCAGGAGGAAATGGAAATGAGTGTACATATAAACGCAGAAAAAGGTCAGATTGCGGATACAGTGCTTTTGCCGGGAGATCCGCTGAGAGCGAAATTTATTGCGGAAACTTACCTTGAAAATGTGGAATGCTATAATGAAGTCAGAGGAATGTACGGATTTACGGGTACATATAACGGTAAAAAAATATCAGTGCAAGGCACCGGCATGGGTGTTCCGTCTATCTCTATATATGTGAATGAACTGATTCAAAGCTATGATGTTCAAAACCTGATCAGAGTCGGTTCATGCGGAGCCATCCGTAATGACGTGAAGGTGCGCGACGTGATTTTGGCTATGACGTCTTCAACCGATTCACAGATGAACCGAGTCGCTTTCGGAAGTGTGGATTATGCGCCTTGCGCAGATTTCGACCTTCTTCATAAAGCGTACCAGGAAGCGCAAAAAAATAACCTTCCTGTAGCCGTCGGAAGCGTATTCACCGCCGATCAGTTTTACAATGAAGACTCGCAAATCGAAAAGCTTGCGAGATACGGCGTCCTCGGCGTAGAAATGGAAACGACTGCTTTATATACGCTTGCCGCAAAATACGGCAAAAAAGCGCTGTCTATCCTGACTGTAAGCGATCACGTGTTAACGGGAGAAGAGACAACGGCAGAAGAGCGTCAAACGACTTTTCATGATATGATAAAACTGGCGCTGCATACTGTATCGTAAACTTGAGATGAGGGTCATGCTGATAAAAGCAGCCCTCTTCTTTATGCACCGCTCTGATTCGAAAAAAGAAAGGTAAGGGTAAAATGAAGAAATCCACTAAATGGTTCTCGCTTGCTGCTGCTCTCAGCGTAACCGCAATCGTGGGCACCGGCTGCAGCATTTCAGGCGGCGACAGCCATAAGGACACAAAAACAACGGCTCAAACAAAACAATCAGATGACACATCAAGCAAAAAAACAACGAAGACAGAAGACAGCGATTTTGTATTGGAGAGCAAATATTTTAATGACATTAAAGAAGTGAACGGGCTTGAAACCATTCAAAACCCGACAAATACACTTGCGCTCGTGAATAAGACATACACGCTGCCGGGAGATTATAAACCGGAGGATCTCGTCATCCCGAAAGTTGAATTTTCTTTCACTGAGAAAATTGAGAAACGATATATCCGCAAACCTGCCGCCGATGCTTTGGCGGAATTGTTCAACGCGGGGAAAAAAGAAGGCTATGACCTGGTTGCCGTTTCTGGATACCGCTCTTATGACAGACAAAAAGTTATTTTCGATAATGAAGTCAGTCTGAAAGGTGAAAAGAAAGCGAAAGAAGCTGTCGCATACCCCGGGCAAAGCGAACACCAGACGGGGCTTGCCATGGATATTTCCAGCAAAAGCAACGGATATGAGCTGAATGAAGCGTTCGGAAACACGGCTGACGGCAAATGGGTGAAAGACCATGCGTATGAATACGGCTTTATCATCCGCTATCCAAAAGGCAAAGAAAATGTAACAAAGTATGAGTATGAACCATGGCATTTGCGTTATGTAGGCAAAAAAGCGGCAAAAGCCATCCATGACCATCAGTTAACTCTTGAAGAATATTTTAATGAAGTAAAGAAAGTATAATAAGAAAAAGCCCGCTAAAGAATAAATTTAGCGGGCTTTCTTTATTACCAGAAGAGCAAACCTCCAAGCGCAAATCCGGTAATTAAACCAAGGCCGATACCGTAGGCTGCTCCCCAGCCTCCCCAGCCTCCTCCCCAATAACCGAATCCGTACCCTCTGTGACGGCCGCCGACAGGGGCGATATACACTTTACTTTTTGTCACCCGTACGATTCTTCCGACGTGGACTCTGCCGTTTCGTTCTGTAATTCTTGCTACTTTTCCATGGTGCTGCCGGCAAAGATGATAATAGTTTTGCATCTTTTCTCCTCCTATCCAACCTATCTTTCTATGTCAGCTTATGATAGAGTGCGTAAAAAAGGTTGGACGAAAACAGGAGGACAATCGCCGTTTTACTTGTAAGCGACAAAAGCGCAGTGTCCCATATATTCACCGTACTTCTGCATAAGATCGTAATGAGCCGTCAGCGTATCGTAGTGAACCGGCTGGATAACGGGCGATAAATCCATTTCTGTAGTCGGTTCCTGCGCATTGTTTTCATAGAAAGCGGGAATGAAATCCGCTTTTTGAAAGCCTTGCTGAAGCAGTATCTGCTTCCATGCCGCTTCATCCTGCAATACGGTAAAACCGTAGAAGTCTTTTAACTGCGTGACAGCGTTTTCCGGCAGGGGTTTTTTCAAAGCTGCCTCAATGCCGATCAGCATGCCCCCTGGTTTAAGGACCCGCAGTATTTCAGACAGCGATGAATCAAGCTTTGAAAAGGTGAGAACTGATTCAGAGAGAACGGCAGAAAACTGATTTTCAGTAAACGGAAGCCGCTCAAGCTCCGCCAAATAGCTTTGAATGGTTAAGCCTTCAGCGGCAAATCGCTTTGCTGCCTTTTCAAGCATAAGGGGATCCTTATCAACACAGGTGACGGGATACAGCAGGTGGCTGAGATAAGCGGCCGTCTGTCCCGTTCCGCAGCCGGCGTCAAGGATCGGCTCGCCAGAAGGAGGAGCCGCTTTTGCGAGAACGGCTTTAGAAAAAGCGAGTCCGCCGGGGTGAGCCCCTCCGACTCCGAATAAGGACAGCATTTCTAAATATTTGCTCAAAGTCCGAATCCTCCTTTCTTCCTCAGCATATGTTGGGAGAAAAGCATAGGTTTGGGTAATCGGGAAAGAAGGGCGCCTCACGTTTGAAGTTGACGAATGAGCGTTCGTCTATGATAATAATGTAAGAATAAAAAGGTGGTGTTTTCTTGAAGCGGCAATTTAAACTGTTTTTTATCATATTGATCACTGCGGTCGCAGCCTCGGCGCTTACGCTGTTTATTACGGGCAATACGACCATTTTCGGACAAGGCTCGGCTGCTTTGACGAACAGCAAATTTGAGAAATTCAATAAAGCCTATGAGCAGATTAAAAGTGATTACTATCAAAAAACAGATGACAGCAAATTAGTAGACGGAGCGATAAAAGGCATGATCAGTTCCCTGGATGATCCGTATTCTTCTTATATGGACCCTCAGGAAGGAAAGTCATTTGAAGAAACAATTTCCGCTTCGTTTGAAGGTATCGGCGCACAAGTGGAAGAAAAGGACGGCAGCATTCTGATCGTATCGCCGATCAAAGGATCTCCTGCGGAAAAAGCGGGGATTAAACCGAATGATCAGATCTTGAAGGTTGACGGCAAAAGCGTCAAAGGCCTGAATGTAAACGAAGCCGTCGCGTTAATCCGCGGCAAAAAAGGGACAAGCGTCAAGCTTGTGCTGCACAGAGCGGGTGTCGGCGATCTGAACCTGTCGATCAAACGTGACACCATTCCGGTTGAAACGGTGTACTCTGAAATGAAAAAAGGAGACATCGGCGAAATCCAAATCACGTCTTTCTCCGAATCGACGGCAAAAGAGCTGAATTCAGCCATTGACAAACTCGAAAAACAAGGAGCGAAAGGATACATTCTGGATTTAAGAGGCAACCCGGGCGGCCTGATGGATGAAGCCATCAAAATGAGCAACATGTTTATCGATAAAGGGAAAAATATTATGCAGGTCGAATACAAAGACGGCACGAAAGAGGTCATGAAAGCAACGAAAGAGCGAAAAGTGACAAAACCGACAGTCGTCCTCGTCAATGACGGCACCGCGAGCGCCGCGGAAATCATGTCAGCTGCGCTGCATGAATCATCGGGGATTCCGCTGATCGGAGAGAAAACGTTCGGAAAAGGGACCGTTCAGACGGCAAAAGATTACAGCGACGGTTCAACCGTTAAACTGACAATCGCAAAATGGCTGACAGCGGACGGAGAGTGGATTCATAAAAAAGGCATCAAACCGCAATATCAGGTTAAGCTGCCTGATTATGCGAACCTGCCGTTTTTAGATGCAAAAAAAACGTACAAATACGGGGATTCCGGAACGGACGTCACCAATGCGCAAAAAATGCTGAAAGCGCTGGGATACAGCGTGAATGTAAACGGCACATATGACAAAGCATTTGAACAAGCCGTCAAACAATTTCAGGCAAAAGAGAAACTGAAAGAAACAGGCATTTTAACAGGAGACACAACGGCAAAATTGATGACAGATCTGCAAAAACAGCTTGCAGACAACGATACACAAATGAAAAAAGCCGTTGAAACATTAAATCAGAACATGAAGAAGTAAAAAAACACCCAGTGCGTCTGTCACGCATTGGGTGTTTTCTGTTTGCAATCCTGCTTACGTCGTTTCCTGTTCAAAAAGGTAGCTGTTCGCCTGAATGAAAAACTGCGATTGTTCATAGTGATAGGTGACTTTTGAAAAGTCGAACGGCTGGCCGTTGGTTAAATGAAAAATCGTTTCAACGCAAAGCTTAGGCGCTCCTGTAAACAGTCCTAAGTACTCCGCTTCTTCTTCATTTAACATCCCCGCATACAAATATAGATCCGAAAAACCGCGCTTCAATCCGAGACCTTCCCTAATATAATCAAATATTGATTCTGATACGATCTCTTTATTCAAGTACGGAATAATCGATTTGTTGTAAAATGACTCCTCGATACATAATGTCTTCCCGTCAATATACCGGATACGTTTGACATAATACACCTCGCCGTCAGACGGCATATTCAGATTTTGCGCAGCCTCAGGTGTGGGCTTTCTCACTTCCAGCGCCAATAATTTGGAGGTGACATTAAAATCTTCAAGCGATTCTTTAAATCCCTGATTAGAAAGCAGGCTGATATACCCTTTTCTTTTATTCCGCCTGACAAAAATGCCGCTTCCTCTGACTTGAAACACAATTCCCTTTTTTTCTAATAGATCCAAGGACTTTGTGATCGTGCTTTTGCTCACGTTAAACTGGGTCATTAAGGTTTGCAGCACAGGAAGTTTATCCCCTTGCTGAAGCTGATGCTCTTCTATGTATTTTTCAATATCCATCGCGATTTGCTGGTATTTTAACATATACATTCCTCATTCATTTATTGTCCCGCTTCTTTCAGAATTATAGCATAATCGTTTTGAAAAGCCATTTTGTGAAATAAATATGATTGTTTATGCATTGATAAATTGTACCGGTACAATTATAATGTTAATGTATAATGAGAAAACTGACTTTTCATGTAAATGCAAAGCATTCTTCCAATCTTGCAAAGCGGATCTATTCGGCGTAACAAGCGGCGGTCAAAAAAGGAGGACATGAATGATGGGAACATTGCCAAAAGACTTTTTATGGGGAGGCGCTCTAGCCGCCCATCAATTTGAAGGGGGCTGGAACAAAGGCGGTAAAGGGCCGAGTGTAGTGGACGTTATGACGGCGGGCGCGCATGGTGTGCCCCGGAAAATAACAGATACAATTGAAGAGCGGGAATTTTACCCGAATCATGAAGCCATAGATTTTTATCATCGTTATAAAGAGGACATCGCATTATTCAGCGAGCTGGGACTGAAATGTTTAAGAACCTCTATCGGCTGGAGCAGAATTTTTCCTAAAGGTGATGAAACGGAGCCTAACGAGGAAGGATTGGCTTTTTACGACCGGGTGTTTGATGAATTGCTGAAGTATGGGATTGAACCGGTGATTACGTTGTCGCATTTTGAGATGCCGCTGCATTTGGCGAGGGAATACGGGGGTTTCAGAAGCAGAAAAACAATCGGCTTTTTTGTAAAGTTCGCTGAAGTGTGTTTTGAACGCTATAAACATAAAGTGAAGTATTGGATGACGTTTAACGAAATCAACAACAAGATGGATGTGAATAATCCGATCTTTTTATGGACGAACTCAGGTGTCGCCGTCAAAGAAAACGAAAACGCAAAAGAAGTCATGTACCAGGCCGGCCACCACGAATTGCTGGCAAGTGCATTGGCTGTTTCAAAGGGAAAGGAAATCAACCCCGATTTCAGGATCGGAGCGATGGTATCACATGTCCCGATTTATCCTTACTCATCCAATCCGGAAGATGTGATGCTGGCTGAGGAAACGATGAGGCAGCGCTTTTTCTTCCCGGATGTGCAGGTTCGCGGATATTATCCGAGTTATGCATTAAAAGAGTTTGAAAGAGAGGGCTACCGGATTCGCTTTGAAGACGGTGATGAAGAGATTTTGAAAAACGGCAGGGTGGATTATCTCGGATTCAGTTATTACATGTCCACTACCGTAAAAAGTGACGTGATAAACGATAATACCGGGGATGTCGTAAACGGAGGATTGCCAAACGGTGTGGAAAATCCCTATATTACAGCGAGTGATTGGGGCTGGGCAATTGATCCGACCGGTTTACGGTACACATTAAACCGCTTATACGACCGCTACCAGATACCTTTATTTATCGTGGAAAACGGATTCGGCGCTATTGACACGTTAGAAGAGGACGGTTCAATCCATGACACAGCGAGAATTGAATATTTAGCGTCACATATAAAAGCTTTGGAAAAAGCGGTCACATATGATGGTGTGGATGTAATGGGGTATACACCATGGGGAATTATCGATATCGTATCATTTACAACCGGTGAAATGAAAAAACGCTACGGTATGATTTATGTTGATCGGGATAATGAAGGCAATGGGTCAATGAAGCGATTCAAGAAAGACTCATTTGAATGGTATAAAAAAGTGATTGAAACAAACGGCTCATATGTATTCTAAAGGTGTATGTTAAAAGAGAAGGCTTCACAAACTGTGTGAAGCCTTCTCTTTATCAGTATATTTGAAAGCGTATTCATAAACCAGGAAGGGAATGATGATAATGTTTTTTAAAAAAGGTCTGTCCATTACGGTTGTTTTTCTTTTGCTTTCCTTTCTATTTTCAAGCAGCTTGGAAACCGAAGCACATGCGGCTGATCGGAATGCTCCGGACAAAAATAAAGTCAGGGTGTGGTACAGCTCGGAAAAAGATCCGGCTTCCCGTACGTGGTATGACGGGCCAAAAGAAGTGAATTATGCCTTAGACGAACAAACACCCCTGACATTGACAAAAAAGAAGCCTTCTGACTCCGCTGCCGTGTATATTGATCCATCGCACCGTTATCAAAGTGTGTTAGGCATAGGATCATCTTTGGAAGAATCGACCATCCATAATTTATCGAAAATGTCTCCCGGAAAAAGAAAAGAAGTGTTAAAAAAACTGGTTGATCCCAATGAAGGCATCGGCATGGACGTCATGCGCATAACGATAGGGACATCAGATTTTACGGCACAGGAATTTTACACATATGATGATATGCCTGAGGGCCAAAAAGATCCACAACTCAAAAATTTCTCGATTCAAAAGGATATTGATTTACACATTACATCAACAATCAAAGAAGCGCTGGCGATCAATCCGAAGCTGAAAATCATTGCCTCACCGTGGAGCCCGCCGGCATGGATGAAAACGAATGAAAACCTCAAAAGGGGAAAGCTGAAAAATCAATATATCGGTGAGCTGGCCGTTTATTTCCGCAAATTTATTGAAGCATACGAAAAGCAGGGAATCCCGATTTATGCGATGACCCTTCAAAATGAACCTTTGCTGGAAATCGACTATCCGAGCATGTACATGCCGCCGTCTCAGCAGCGCAAACTGGCGATAGCCGTGAAAAAAGAAGTGAAAAAACACGTAATTGACACGAAAATTTGGATTTATGATCACAATGCAAGCGGGGCGTGGAACTATATTCCGCCGATTTTAGATGATAAAAAAGGAAATCAGGCGGCAGACGGCATTGCTTTCCATGATTATGACGGAGACCTTTCCGTTATGTCGGAAATCGGAAGAAGGTACCCCGATAAATCCATTCACTTAACGGAGCGGTCCGTCTGGGGGACGGCAGGGGCGGACCGGATCGCGCAGTATTTCCGCAATGGCGCGTCCAGCTACAATGCGTGGGTGACGATGCTCGACAGTCAAATCAAGACGCACCATTGGATAGGCACCCCGGACCCGACGCTGTTTATTCAGGATGCTAAAAACCCTGACCGCTATTGGAATATCCCGATCTATCATATGACAGGCAATTTTTCAAAATTTGTCGAGCGCGGAGCCAAACGGATAGAAAGTAATTACGGCTCCAAAAATAGCGTCACGAATGTCTCGTTCCTTAATCCTGATCAATCTATTGTAACAGTCGTAATCAACCAGACATCCGCCGACCAAAAATTCCACGTTGTTTCAGGGAATCGGCAGTTTGAAGCCGTCATCCCGGCAAAAACCGTCGCCACCTACAAATGGCAGCACAAAAAGTAAAAAAGCCGGCACATTGATGTGCCGGCTTTTTTTGTTAAGCGCCTTTTTGATTCAGTTTATCAGAGGGCGCTTTTTTGAATAAGCCGTCTTTGACGGCGTTTGAAGCCGCTTTTTTTACAAAAAACGGGTTAAGGATAATAACGGCTGCCATGTTAGCGGTCAAACCCCAAAAGCCTTCATATATACCGTGGGCGGATTGGGTGATATTTACCGTGAATGTCACGATAAGACCGACGAGAAGGCCGATAATTGTCGCTTCTTTCGTTTGATTCTTCCAAAACAGACTGACGGCGATCGCCGGAAAGATCTGCACCATGCCGGAAACGCCGAGAAGCTGAAGCGTAACGAGCGCAGTCGGGAACAGCATGCCGAATAAAAGCGCGAGCCCGATGACGACAAATACCATTGAACGGGTGATCATCGTCAGCTTGTTTGGTGACACATTCGGGTGAATCAAATCCCGATATAAGTTATTCGCAAATAAGTTTGATGCTCCGATCGCCATAATAGAGCAGGGAATCAAAGACGCAAGAGCGATCGTGGAATAAGCAAAGCCTTGGGCGACCCCGCCGTATGACGTTTGAATCAGCTTCAATAAAGCGAGCCGCGGATTAGTATCTTCCGGCAGGACAAGAAATGCGATAAAGCCGAGAAAAATAACAAGAATCAAAACAATATTATAAAGCGGAAGAAACATGCTGTTTTTGCGGACGGCATCCGCGCTTTTTGCCGTGAATACACCAGTTGCCGCATGCGCCCACATAAAGAGCGCCAAGGCAGATACGATGGAAGCGGTGATAAACCAAGGAATTCCTTTCGGCCCCGAGTCTGGGATCGTCAGCATTTGCGGCGCTTTTTCCGCCAAGGTGTGAATCATCGGTGTCCACCCGTGAAAATGGATCAGCGGGAGCGACACGACCATAAACAGCATAATCACCCATACCAGAATGTCTTTAATAATTGCCGTAAACGTCGGCCCTTTAATTCCGCTGAAAAAGGTATACAGCGCTACAAGAATAAAGGAGATGATAACGACCATATTAACATTAATGACACCTGTTCCGGCCACTTGAAGCGTATCCTGAATGCCGCTCAGCTGGAGACAGATATAAGGAATGAGCATAAGAACGCCGACAATGGCGACAAGACTGGCCAAAAGCTTACTGTCAAAGCGCTCACGGGCGTAATCGGCAAGCGTCGTTAATTTATGGATTTTTGCCACTTTCCACAGCTTCGGCAGAAAGAAATAAGCAATAAAATACGCCAAAACAGAATACGGAATTGCAAAAAAAGCTACGCTTCCCCCTGTGTAGGCGGTGCTTGTCAAGCCTAAAAACGTATAAGCCGTATAGAGGTCCGCGCCGACTAAAAACCAGACGAGCAGCCCGCCGAACCGTCTGCCCCCCACAGACCATTCTTCAACAGAAGTGCGTGATGATTTGTCTCTCCCGGCTATAAAGCCGATGCAGACAACGGTTAAAACGATGACGGCTGTAATGATCAATGCTGTTATATTTGCGGGCATCAGTCCAGTCCTCCTTGTTTCTTCTGCAGTCTATAAATAAGAAACGAACATAATGGAGTGACTGCGATCCATAAAAGCAGCCAGAAATGAAAAAACGGCAGCCCGATGATGATCGGATGAACCCGATTAGCGACTGACAAAAGAGCCAGCTGGCTGAAAGGGATTAAAATAAGAACGAAAATTAGTGCTTTTCTGACCATTTACTTTCCTCCTGAAACCTGATAATGCTCCTTATCATAGCAGTTGTCAGATAAGATCACAAGATATTTTTCAGAAAAAAAAGAATTCTATTACTTTTTTAACCGAAACACTTTAGTTGCAACTTCATTCATAGTAAATTAGAATAGTTAATATCTCGAAGTCAAGATATTTAGGAGTGAATACAATGAATACTCAAGGATTGCACCATGTTACCGCATTTGCGAAAGATCCTGCTGAAAATCTGCGGTTTTATACTGAAGTATTAGGCTTGCGGCTCGTTAAAAAAACTGTTAATTTTGATGACCCGGCCACGTATCATTTTTATTTCGGCAACCAAAACGGAGAACCCGGCACGATTATTACATTTTTCCCTTTTCAGGGCAGCCGCCCGGGCACCGTGGGAAAAGGGCAGGCCGGAAGAATTTATTTCTCTGTGCCGAAAGGGGCACTCGCGTTTTGGCAGCGCCGGCTTGAAGAAAACGGCATACCTGTAAAAGAGCAGACTATGCATTCTGAACAAGTGCTTCTCTTTGATGATACAGAAGACCTGCCGCTTGCCATAATGGAAGATGAAAGAAGCGGACAGAGTGAATGGACTCCTGCGGGCATTACTGAAAAAGAAGCGATTACAGGCATGAGGGGGGTTCTACTGTACTCGTACCGTCCTGAAGCAACCATTCAATTTCTAATGGAACGCTTCGGTTATTCAAAGACAGGGGAAGAAAATCAGATTGTCAGACTGCAATCGGAGGCACGGATCGGACATATCATTGATGTTGACCTTGCGCCGAAAGAAGCAGGTGTCGGCGGTTACGGGACAGTTCATCATGTCGCTTTCCGCACCACTAAAAAAGAGCAGGCGGAATGGAAGAATATTCTTGCTGCTTCTCATCTTGCTTCATCTGACATTCTTGACAGATCTTACTTTACATCAATCTATTTCAGAGAAAGCGGCGGCATTTTATTTGAAATGGCAACCGATGAACCGGGATTTATGACGGATGAATCCTTTGAAAATCTCGGTACAGAGCTGAAACTTCCGGAATGGCTGGAAGAGCACCGCGGTCAAATTACCGCTATTCTTCCCAAAATGGAGAAAGGAGAATGATGATGAAACATGTATTTGAACAGGGAACGTCAGAAAATGTTCTGCTGCTTTTGCACGGAACGGGGGGAAATGAACACGATCTTCTGTCGCTCGGACGTTTTATAGATCCGAAAGCAAGCTTGCTCGGGGTCAGAGGATCAGTGCTTGAAAACGGCATGCCCCGTTTTTTTAAGCGGCTGAAAGAAGGCGTATTTGACGAGAAAGATTTAATTGAACGGACGGAAGAATTAAAGAATTTTATTGATGAAGCGGCGCAAATGTACGGATTCAGCAGAGAAAACGTGCTTGCTGCCGGCTATTCAAACGGCGCCAACATTGCGGCAAGTCTTTTGTTTCATTATAAAGACGTACTGAAAGGGGCGGTTCTTCATCATCCGATGGTGCCGATTCGCGGAGTGAAGCTCCCTGATATGGCAGGGCTTCCTGTTTTTATCGGTGCGGGGAAGCGGGATCCGCTTTGTACAAAAGAAGAATCGGAGGAGCTTTATCAATATCTGACTGCTGCTGGTGCATCCGTTTCTCTTGTTTGGCAGGAGGGCGGCCATCAGCTCACACAGCAGGAAGCCGAGCAGGCACGAACCTGGTACAGTGAGCGATTCCTATAAAAAAACCCTTAGTCCGTTTAAGCGGACTAAGGGTTTTTTTCATCTTACAGCCAAGTTGACACTTGTGATACAGGGATCCGGTTGCTTTTGTGCGCAGGCTTAACGGCTTTACCGATTGAAATCAGCATGACGGGAACGAAACGTTCGCTCACGTCGAATTCCTTCACGAATTGCTCTTTATTAAATCCGCCGATCGCGCAAGTATCATAGCCTTTAGCTTTTGCAGCAATCATCAGCTGCATCGCCGCTAAAGAAGCGTTTAAAAATGCTGAATCACGGGCAAACTGTTCATTTTGGTATGCACCGTTAATCTGGCTTAACAGCGTCTGTTTGATTTCTTCTGTAATATTGCCTTGCTCAGCCAGTTCAGCATAAACGTCTTCACCATTTTCGTTTGCTTTTAAGTCGCCTAATACGGCAATGACAGCTGAAGAGTCAATAATCTGTTTTTGATTAAAGGCAACCGGAAGCAGGGCAGCTTTTGCCTCATCACTGTGGAATACTTGGAAATGCCAATGCTGAAGGTTCCAGGCGGAAGGGGCTTGCGTTGTAATGTCCAGAAGTTCTGTTAATTCCTCTTTTGTAATGACCGCATCTTTATCGTATTCTTTAACGGATGCGCGTTCTTTCAAAACGTCTAATACGGATGTCATCTTGTTTCCTCCTTCGGATAAACGTGTTATTATAATAGAAAAGTTAGAAGCTTACTAAATGTAACTTGAGAACTAATTTTAATGGATTACAGAAAACTTGTCAATTCATAGATGAAGGGATGAACTCACATGGGATATACAATGTGTCCTAAAATGGAATCCGCTTTTTCTCTTTTGGGAAAGCGCTGGAACGGCCTCATTATCCATGTACTGATAGACGGGCCGAAACGTTTTAAAGATATGACCGAAACCATACCGACGATCAGCCAAAAAATGCTCGCGGAGCGGCTCAAAGAGCTGGAACAAAATGAGATCGTCGAGCGCCAGGTGCTGCCTGAAACGCCTGTCAAAGTCATTTATAAGCTGACTGATAAAGGCATGGCCCTGCAAGCCGTTTTTCAGGAAATGCAAAAATGGGCAGACAGTTTTTGCGAGCCCGGGGGACCTGTCAAAGACGAATCATGTCATGAATAACAAAGGCTGCCCAAGGCAGCCTTTTCTTAATGAAATAGTCAATATTTGTCAAAACCATTGATGTCAAAATTGCTCAGATCGAGATTTAAGCCTTTTAATTGCCTCAATAAAGCATCGAATGTAAGGGAATGACCATTTTTACATTCCGCCGGAACATCATCTGGAGAAAATAATCTCATCCCTCTCTCAATCTACTGTTTCCGGTACAATTGAAATGCCGCTTCAAGTAAATGATCAGGCGTTACAATAAACCCTAATCTTACATCATGGTCTTCACTGTAGCCGAACTCAAACCCGCAGCAGGAGCAAATATCAAATGTTTTATGATATACGCCATTGCAAACAGGACTTTCCTCTAATCCTTTAAATCCGCATTACAACTCACTAACCAACATCCATCACTTTTATCTATCGCCCAATCAATTTCCGCACTTTATGAATACCTTTAAGAATAAGCAGACATAAAGGAGGAAAAACATGTACCCTCGTCATGCGTTGTATCGCGGGAATTTCGGACCTGCCGGATTTCCGGTGAGAAGTCCTTTTTTGTTCGGCGCTCCTTTATTCGGCGGATTTTTAGGCGGTCTTCTAGGAGGCGTGATTGCCACAGGTTTTACGAGACCCCGGTATCCGTACGGTTTCGCCGGTTACGGATACGGAGGCCCATATGGCGGTTTCGGGCCGGGAGTCGGCGGTTACCCGCCATTTTATTAAAGAAAAAACGGCCTGCATCACGCGGGCCGTTTTTTTATCTTAAAATCTCCACTTCCGATAAATTGTAGTCTTCCAGTTTTGAAAACATGACTTCAATCATCCCGTCTTTATAGACTGCCTTTGTTCCTTTCCGTTTGACGAGGCTCGGAAGAACAATTTCTTTTTTTCCTTCCGCCAGACTGCTGTTCTCTACCACGAGGCTGTGTGACGTATGCTTAATCCTGATCCGGTCGAGTTCATCCTGCTCAGCGGGAATTTTCGCAAAAACATGATCGGATGTTTCAAACAGGTCAATTTCCGGCTTGGGCGGTTCTGCTTCGACCGGCTCGGCCTTTTGGGACATCGGGTCGCGAAAAGGGAACTGCCCGGCATAACCGGCGCCGAATACACTTTCCATTACTCGGTTGACATATGTCTCCACATCTTTCGGATCTGCATTTTTAAACGTTTCCTTAGAGAACTGATTTTGGAAGGGAAAATATCTGTTCCAATCAAACACGGCATCTCACCCTTTCTTAACGGACAACATAGTATATGCCCGCCATAACCTTCCCGTGATATAATATAATCTGTTTACAGAAAGGAAGGGGAAGGCCGTGCAAGGGAATACCGCAAGAAAAGGGATTATTTATACCGCTTGTTCATTTGCCATGTGGGGACTGTTTCCGGTCTATTGGAAGCTGCTTGAACATATACCCGCATTGGACATTTTAGCTCACAGAATTATATGGTCGTTTGTTTTCATGTGTGTGCTTTTAACTGTGCTTAAAAAATGGAAAACCGGATGGCGTGAACTGTGTCTTTTAAAATCTGAAGGGGGCCTGCTGGCGCTTTTTTTCGCTTCTGTTTTAATATCCATTAATTGGTTTGTGTACATATGGGCAGTTAACCACGGCTTTTTGCTTGAAGCAAGTCTCGGTTACTATATTAATCCGCTCGTTTCCGTTCTTTTGGGCATCCTATTTTTTAAAGAAAAGCTGAACAGACTGCAAACAGCAGCCGTTTCGATTGCCGGAGCGGCCGTGATCATATCTGCGTTTCAGTATGGTGCAGTTCCTTATATCGCGTTGCTGCTCGCGTTCAGTTTCGGCCTGTACGGCCTATGCAAAAAAAGAACCCGCATGTCCAGCACAATCGGACTGACTTTGGAAACGCTTCTGATTACTCCGGCTGCTCTTATTTATTTAGGTTATGCGGCTGACGGGAGCACTTCCGGGTCCTTGGGTGCAGAAACATGGGCGCTCCTTTTTTTCGCAGGCGTATTTACAGCCCTGCCGCTGTTACTGTTTGCAGAAGGGGCAAAGCGATTGCCGCTGTATCAAGTCGGCATTTTGCAATATATATCGCCCACCATTACCCTTATGCTCGGCGTATTTGTATATCATGAGCCGTTTTCCGGGCAAAAAGCGTTTACCTTCATTTGTATATGGGCAGCATTGCTCTTGTTTACCTTTTCACAGATAAAATGGAAACGGCCGTTAAAAAGCCGCTAAGCCTTTCGCTTTCCAGTGATAGCTTAAATTATGTATAATCATTACGAGTATGTAAAGGAGCTGTACAATGGGCACTGATAAACACATCGTAAAAGCCTATCAGGCGCTGTGGAACAATCGCACACTCCCGGCTTCAACCCTTGAAGAAGCGGAGAAGGCAATTGATCTGGAACTGCTTGATCAAAGAACACATCCGAGGCTCCGAAAGACGCCCGAGGAAAAGTTTGCTCTGGCGGTGCAGCGAATTGTAGATTCCCGGCTGCAGCCGATTGAGAAATATGAATTGGTTGAACTACATACGAAGCGATTGCAATTTTTAAAAGAAGAAAGAGGGGAGCAGCTATGAAAGCGATCATAAAAGAAGATGTGCAAACTTCTTTAGAACGATTTGCCGATCGTCCTGTATATATCCATTTGGAAACAACGACCGGTTCTTATTCAGCGCATCTGAATGAGAAAAACATGACGGTTGTAGCCTATATACGCAATGCAAAAGTGACGTACCATCAGGCGAAAATCAAAGGGAACGGCCCGTACCGCGTCGGTTTGAAAACTGAAGAGGGCTGGATTTATGCAGAAGGCCTGACTGAATATACAGTAGATGACGAAGACCGTCTGTTAATGGCAGGGCATCTGCCGGGCGGAAAATTGGCGATTTCGCTTCAAATCAGCGAAAAGCCGTTTACAGTTTAAAGAAAAGGGTGAAAATCATGAAAGAACACGTACTCGTCATCCTGCCTCACCCTGATGATGAATCATACGGAGTGGCAGGGCTGATTGCTTTACACAGACAAAAAGATATTCCCGTTACGTATGCATGCGCAACGCTTGGAGAAATGGGCAGAAACATGGGGGATCCCTTTTTCGCAAACCGTGAAACATTGCCGCTGTTAAGAAAGCAAGAGCTGATAGACGCATGTAAAGCAATGGATATCACTGACCTGAGAATGCTCGGGCTTCGTGATAAAACACTTGAATTTGAAGATGACGAGTGGCTCGCGGATATGATGGAAGAGATTATCGACGATGTAAAACCGAGTCTGATTGTCACATTCTATCCGGGACACGGCGTCCATCCGGATCATGATGCATGCGGCGAAGCGGTCATCAGAGCGCTTTACAGAAAGAAAAAAGAGGACCGCCCGCGCACGCTTTGCATGGCCATCACCCGCAACAGGGAGGAAGCCGTCGGCAAGCCTGATGTCATTCTTGATATTAAAGAGGTCGCCGATATTAAAATGAATGCCTTAAAAGCGCACCGCACTCAAACAGAAGGTATGCTGAGAGAGCTGGAAGAAAAAATAAAAAATAACGAGCCGGTTCTCCAAACCTGGTTTGAAGAAGAAGTGTATTGGACATATCCGTGGAAAGACTGATAAAAAAAGGGATAAGGCGTTTCAGCCTTATCCTTTTTTTATGTCAGATCGGAAGCGATCGCTTCCGCAAGCGAAGACCGTATTGATAAATTTGAAAAACTCAGGCCGAGCTGCACCGCGGTTTGGGCGATTTCAGGCCGGATTCCGGATAATGTCGCTTTCACGCCGAGCATTCCGAGTGATTCAATTAAAGTGAAAAGCTGTTGGGCAACCATCGTATCAATCATGGCCACGCCTGATAAATCAATGTACAGCTGCGTGATCCGTTTCTCAGAACATTGGTGCAGCGTATTTTCTAAGATCATTTTGGCTCTTGCCGTGTCAATATCCCCGATCAGCGGCAGCAGTCCGACATTGTCAAACAGCACTATGACAGGCGAACTCAGCTCAGTGATCAACTCCTTTTGCGCTTCAAGCTGAATGTGTGTGTTTTTATACATCTCTTCTATGAAAATATGAATGACCACATCAAATGATTTAATCAGCGTATGGAATATATCTTCAGCATCTTCTTCTGTGACGGTGTCTGAATGCAGTTTGGTAAACTGCTTTACATGGCCGACATACAAATCACGAACTCTGATAAACTCGCGAATGATGTAATGGATAGGAGTTTTTAAATGTTCTTTATCCTGTGCGGCTTCGAACGCCCACTTCTCCAATGCCGCTGTATAAACTTCCTTCTTCTCAGAAAAAATCCGATTGATTTGATAATTAAACGTCAGATTTTGTTTTTTCAGATTCGTGATTACCGCCGGGTCAGAAGAAGCATAAACAGAATCAGGATCCGTATCATGAAGGGTATCAAACCATGTCTGACTGATTTCCTCCGCCCGTTCGGTTAAATAATCGTACAGCAGTTTATGTGTTGGCATTTCTGTTCCTCCTCTATGAAATCATCATTTTTTTCACATCACGCTTTTGCAGCTTGAGCAGTCTGAAGAATAATCCGACAGCACCTGCGGCGAGTCCCGCAATTAAACCGATCCAGTAGCCGTATGCCCCGAGGCTCGTATAAGTGCCGACTGCGTAACCGAGAGGAAGCCCGATGATCCAATACGAAACAAAAGCCGCACCGAGTGTATAATTGACATCCTTATATCCTCTCAGAGCGCCTTGTATCGGAGCTGCCACGGCATCAGAAAGCTGGAAAAACAAAGCATAGATTAAAAAGTGCTGCGTCAACATAAGCACGTCCGGTTCTGATGTATACATTCCGGCGATTTGCGGTCTGAACAGCAAAATGAAAGCAGCCGTGCATAAAGCAAAACAAAGGGCCATCACAATGCCGATATAGCTGTATGACCGGGCATCCCTGTAGCGCTTTGCCCCTGCTTCAAAGCCGACTAATATGGTCAGCGCCATGGATACGCTGAGCGGCAGCATATACAAGAGGGAAGCAAAATTCATTGCCGCTTGGTGGGCTGCAATCGTCACCGTCTGGAAATGGCTCATAAGCAGTGTGACAGCCGCAAAAATGCTCGTTTCAAAAAATACGGCAAAACCGATAGGCAAACCGATTTTCAAAAGCTTTCTGCATTCAGACGGAGAAAACCGGTACAGTTTCCGAAATACAGAGTACCCGGCAAACGGCTCAAATCTTGAGACGATAAAAAAGCTGATAACGCAAATACACCAGTAAGTCAGGGCGGAAGCAAGCCCCGCACCGACTCCTCCCAATGCCGGCATGTTGAATTTCCCGAAAATAAACACATAATTCAAGACAAAATTGATGGGCAGTGAGCAGAGCGTAATAAGCATAGTGACTCTCGTTTTGCCCAGTGCATCGATAAACGAGCGCAAAACGGCGTACACAAACAAAGGGAAAATGCCAAGGGATAAAAACCCTAAAAAGTGTTTGGCGATCGTCCGGACACGAGGTTCCAGGCCCAAATGTCCCAAAATCACATCAACAGTGAAAAAGCCGATAAGGATGACCGCCGCACTGAGAATGGCCGCTACGTAAACGGCCTGAATGACGGAAAACGGCGCTTCCTTTTGTCTGCCTGCTCCTAACAGCTGCGACACAACGGGCGTAACGGCCATCAAAATTCCTGCCAGTCCCGTATAAACCGGTGTCCACAGGCTTGAACCGATTGCAACGCCGGCTAAATCCGCGGCGCTCACTTTCCCTGACATCACCGTGTCCAAAAAGGTAATCAAAGAAAGACCGACCTGTGTTATCAAAATCGGAATGAAGATATGTAACAGCTGTCTGACCTTTTGGCCGATCGTGTTCGTTTCTCTCAAGTTAGGTTCCCCGTTTCTTTATTTTAACGAGAGAAATTATAACATTTTATGTATAAAAAGCAATGAAACCCGGCCTACTCTTTTTTATCCGGTTTCGGCTTTTTAAACATTTTGGCATAAATGAATGAAAGTGAAATGACGCCTAAAAAGGTGCAGATATACTGCAGCAGCCTTGTGAGTTCCATACAAATCCCGCCTCCTTTCTTGATTATCGTGCGCATTGAGGCGCATATCCATGCGCGCGATGCAGAAAATAAGGAAAAGGAGCTGATGTGACATGCGCCACACTCAAATGACGGAAAGTGCGTTTACCGCTGCCGTCCAAACGTATCTGAAACAAATTACGGAGGATGCCGCAATGATACTGCGGACATTGGATGAAAAAGATCAATGCCTGCTTTGCGAACTAGATGAACTTGGACATACGTTTCAGGAAATGCAGGCTGTCGCTTCGTCATTTTACCTGCAGACATATATCGAACATTTCACGCCTTCTTATACAGAGCTGGCGAGAGCCGTGCAGCACCTGGCAGAAGAGAAGCACGGAGCGCTGATTGTGATTGAACGGGCAGATCCGCTGGACGGAATGATACAAAAAGGGACAAGTCTGCATGCTGAAATCAGTTCAGCTTTAATTGAGAGTATTTTTTACCCCGGTAATCCGCTTCACGACGGAGCCGTATTGGTCAGAGAAAACCGGGTTATATCGGCGGCCAATGTGCTTCCGCTCACAACAAAAAATGTCGGCGTCAAATACGGGACACGCCACAGGGCCGCGATGGGTCTTTCGGCCGTGACTGATGCGCTCGTGCTCGTTGTTTCAGAAGAAACGGGGAAAATGTCCTTTGCTAAAGACGGCGGGCTGTATCCGCTTGTTTCGCCGCGGGCGCTTCATACGAAATAATAAGAAAATGGGAATATTGTACCCATTTAATATTAATAAGGTGAACATCTTTACCTTTTTCTGTATTGGTGTTATCGTTTAAATATACATAAAATTTAAAAGAATAGGGAGTGGGAAGATGGCACATGTATTGATGATCGGCTTTCCGGGAGAAGGCCATATCAATCCGTCTTTAGGCGTCGTAAAGGAATTGAAGGCAAGAGGGGAACATGTCGTATATTACGGCGTGAAGGAATATGAGAATAAAATCGTGTCAAGCGGAGCGGAATTCCGTGAATATGAGGATTTCCGAAAAGATGAATTCGGAAAAAACGCAACGGGTGATGAACAGCGGGACGCTACAGAGTTTTTACTATTAATGATTGAGACTTCCAAAAAAGCCGCACTCCGCATTCTTGAGGATGTAAAAGATGAATCCTATGACTACATCATATACGATCATCATTTTCTGGCAGGCAGGCTTGTGAGAAACATGCTGAAACTGCCGGCATATTCACTTTGTACGACATTTGCGATGAATGAAGCATTTATTAAAGAAGTCTTCTCAAATATAAACCTTGTATCAGAGGAATCATCCCATTATCCGGCTTATACCGAAGCGGTCAGCCAGCTCAACGAAGAATTCAGCACAGACATTAATACGCCGTATGATATTTTCTCAAATGACGGCAGAAAAACCATCGTGTTTACTTCAAGAGCGTTTCAGCCGAAAGAAGAAGAGTTCGGAGATTCTTATCTCTTTGTCGGTCCGTCCATAACCGACAGGGAGGCGTCCCATGATTTCCCGTTTGAACAGCTTGAAGGGGATAACGTCCTGTTTATTTCAATGGGAACTATTTTTAACAACCAGAAAGAATTGTTTAATAAATGCTTAAAAGCAGCCAGAAGCTTTAACGGGAAAGCCGTCATGTCAATCGGCAAACATCTTGACCCGGCTGAACTGGATGAAATTCCGGAGAATGTCATTGTAAAGCCTTATGTTCCGCAGCTTGAGATTTTAAAGAGAGCGGACTTATTTATCACGCACGGCGGAATGAACAGTACGAGCGAAGGCCTTTACTACAAAACCCCGATGATCGTCATTCCGATGGGCGCAGATCAGTTCGCCGTCGGAAGCCAAGTGGAAAAAACGGGAGCGGGCAAGATGTTTAAAAAAGAAAATGTGACAGTGGAATTGCTTACTGAAGCAATAAAAGAATTGAGTGAAAATCCTGAATACCAGAAAAAAGCTGATGAAATCGGAGAATCCCTGAAAGCGGCCGGCGGAGCACAGCGTGCAGCGGAATTGATATTAGAAGACGTGAAAACTGCCGTGACCCGGGTGCTGTAATCGCTCATTACCTGCTTCCTTTAAAGGAAGCGGGCTTTTTTTGCTTGCTTTTCGGGAGGATTTTTCCTGCCGCAAAGAGAATTGTATGAAAAACAGACAAGAAAGGTGGAATGTCGCGGAAATAAGCCATGTTATGAAAATGATTCCAAAGTCTTTTGTGAAATGGTCTCTATTTATGTAAAATGTGTGGCATTAGTGATGATTTAAGGTGTAAATGAAACGGAAATGATGTCGACTTCTGCATGAATCCTGTATAACAGGCGGCGTTTGAAGAAAAGGAACGCCCCTTTCAGCAATGATAAATAGGAGGTTTTTCGTTATATGAAGAAAAAAATCGCAGCCGGTCTGGCTGTATCTGCAGTAATGACTTCAACCTTCGCCGTGCATCCCGCTGAAGCAAAAACCATTCAAGTAAAAAGCGGCGATTCTCTTTGGAAGCTTTCCCGGCAATATCATACAAGCATTTCAGCCCTCCAGGCGGAAAACAAATTGAAATCAACGATACTTTACCCCGGACAGCGGCTGAACATTCCAGACGGCAGCAGCACACATAAAACAAATCAAAAGGAAAAACGAAGCACGGGCGCTTACACGGTTACATACGGAGATTCCTTATGGGTGATCGCAAAAAAATACCGCATGAGTGTTTCGGAGCTGAGAAGCCTGAACCGTTTGAGCTCAGATGTCATCTATCCGGGCCAAAAACTGAAAATTAAAGGGTCTGCCCCCGGCACGGACAGAGGCGGCAAACAGACCAAACCTGATAAAGCCGCATCAGGGACTTACACTGTAAAACCGGGTGATTCGCTGTGGAAAATCGCCAATCAAATCGGCATCACCATCGCTGAACTGAAAAAGCTGAATCAATTAACGTCAGACTTGCTGTATCCGAACCAAGTGTTAAAAACCAAAGGCTCTCCACATAACGGAAACAGCGGCACGACACCGCCATCTCATCCAAACCCTTCTGAGAAGCCGTCCACATACAAAGTAAAAGCAGGCGATTCCCTCTGGAAAATTGCCAATCGTTTCGGCATCACCGCCCAGCTCATCAGAGAAAAAAATAAACTGACAACGGATGTGCTGCAAATCGGACAAGTTCTCGTGATAAACGGGACGGAAAAAACAGAAGACCCTGGGCGCCAGCCGGAAAACAAGCCGGCAAAGCCAAACAAACCTCATACTCCCGAACCTCCGGTGACAGGGTCGAAGATTGACAGAATGATAGGCGAAGCAAAAAAATATGTCGGCGTGCCTTACCGATGGGGAGGCAATACGCCTGCGGGATTCGATTGCAGCGGCTATATCTATTACCTTTTAAATAAGGTAAGCTCTGTTTCCCGTCTGAGCACCGCCGGATACTGGAATACAATGAAACAAATCAGCCAGCCGTCAGCAGGAGACTTCGTCTTCTTTACGACATATAAATCAGGTCCTTCTCATATGGGAATATATTTGGGCGGAGGAGATTTCATTCACGCAAGTTCCTCCGGGGTTGAAATTTCAAACTTAAGCAATCCATATTGGAAAAAAGCTTATTTAGGAGCGCGCAGTTATTTTTAAAAAAGCCTTTCGGGGCTTTTTTTGTTTACCATATTTATGTTTTGACAAGACTGATTGATAAAAATAAGGGGGAGAAAGCATGAACCGTCTCTTGCTTTTTCTCATGCTCGCATCAATCACGCTTGGCGGCTGCGGAGGCAGGAACGCTCCAGTTCCTCCTAAAAAACATGAAGAAAGCCGCGCATTGGAAGCGTCAGCATACCGCGAGCATGCCGGACTCATCAATCAAAAAGGTAAAAACATCGGATATATTGAAGTGAAAGATTCTGATGAGGAAGGGTCAGACATCCATATATCAGCAGGACATCTGCCGCCGGGCGCTTCTCTCGGGTTTCATATTTATGATAAAGGGGTGTGCCAGACACCTGATTTCGAATCAGCCGGCGGCCCGTTCAACCCTTTGAACAAAGAGCACGGCTTCAACAATCCGATGGGGCATCACGCCGGGGATCTCCCCAATCTTGAAGTGGGGGCTGACGGTAAAGTGGATGTCATAATGAACGCGCCGCAGACTTCTTTAAAAGAAGGAAGCAGACTCAGCCTGCTTGACCGGGACGGGAGCACGTTCGTCATTCATGAACATACGGATGATTATTTAACAAACCCGAGCGGAAATTCCGGAGCCAGAATCGCCTGCGCTCCTCTGACAAAAAGCGCCCGCAGGGAATGAGCCCTTTTGTATTGAGTATACAAGGGCTTTTTTAGTATACTCGGTTATGGAATATGAATGGAAAGGAAACATCACCTATGACTTCAGAATTACAGCACTTATCACTGCCCCAAGATATACAAAACAAACTGCAAGCTTATCAGAATCATCCCGTTTCCCAAGAATTTCAGAATTTAATCGGATCATCGGGCTATGAGGCCGAAGATAAAGCGATTATATTCGATGCGATCATCGCTTTGACAATGGGAAAAAATATCTTATTAAAAGGACCTACGGGTTCAGGGAAAACAAAATTGGCGGAAACGCTTTCGAACTATTTTCATAAACCGATGCACAGCGTCAACTGCTCCGTAGACCTTGATGCAGAAGCGCTTGTCGGTTATAAAACGATTGAAAATGAACACGGACAGGCGACAATTGAATTCGTTCCCGGACCGGTAACAACGGCAATGAACGAGGGGCATTTTTTATACATTGACGAAATCAATATGGCAAAGCCTGAAACCCTTCCGATTTTAAACGGCGTGCTTGATTATAGAAAAATGATGACGAATCCGTTTACAGGAGAAGTAATTAAGGCGAGCGAAGGATTCGGTGTCATCGCCGCCATTAATGAAGGCTACGTCGGCACCGTGCCGCTGAACGAAGCCCTTAAAAACCGCTTTGTCATTATTGATGTTCCGTATATTAAAGGAAGCCTTCTGAAGCAGGTTCTGACCTCTCAGTCTGTCTTAAAAGATGAGAAATTAATTGAGCGTTTCATGACATTGTCTTCTGATTTAATCGCACAAGCGCATAACGGACAAGTGTCAGAGGAAGCCGCGTCAATCAGGGCTCTCATTGATACGTGCGACTTGGCTGCGTATATTCCGCCGAAACGGGCGATTGAAAGAGGCATCGTGGAAAAGCTTGATGACGACAGAGAGAAAGCCGCTGTCAGAAATATTGCAGAAACGCTGTTCGAATGAGGGATATACAATGAAGTTTATCAAATTTAACGACAGCACGATCGATTCATTTTTGTTCATGATGCTGACTGATCTGGCCAAAACACTGACCAGAAGCAGTGAAGTGGAAGTAGAATACGGTGTGCAGTCTTACTACAATCCCTTTGAAAAGAAAATTTACATGAGCCACTTTTGGAAAGACAGATCAGCCGGGGATATGGAAGCCGGCTTGAAAAGCGATGTGTATTTGCGTGCTGTCGGAACACGCAGCAGCTCATTCCGTGAATTTGCAGGGTTTTTAAATGATGTCCGCCGGCACTTCACCCGCCAAAGCTTTGCAAAGCAGCTGTTCATGCTGCTTGAAGATATCAGAATTGAAGAGCTGATCAAAAAAGAGCGGCCGGGAACGAAACCTGTATTTCAGAAGCGGAGAGAAATGTACAGGAAATACTTCACAACACAGCTGACATTGAACTTGGAACGGAGTATTTTCACCGACGCTTTGTATTGCGCGATGTTTGTCAAACTGACGGCTGAGTCTCCGCTTGAAGGCATTCCCTCCATGCAGGAAGATATTGATATGATGATACCGTATATTGAACGCCAGCTCATCCGGGTGTATGAGGCCGAATCTACGCAACAGATCGCAAAAATAACAGAAGACCTCATGGAAGGCCTTGATGAAGTGCTGGAGAAAGATATGCTGAACACCTATTTCTTTCTGCCGGAACTTGATTACGAGAAAGCGGCTGAAGAGCCTTTATTCGAAAGCATCAAAAGAGCGCCGTCATTAAGCGACGATATCACGCTTCCTGAGTCTTCCGACGGAGATGAAGATATCCATGAAGAGAAAATGAATACGTGGCACCGGGAAACTGAAGCGCCGTCAAAAAGTTTCCTTCAATTTGATATTGAACACGGCGCGAAATCAGACCTTGGGAATGACGCCGCCAGAGAAGGCGATGACGGTGATCAGGCGCTCGGCTCCGTTCAAGGCTCAGCACGCCAGACGAAAAGAGAGGATTATTCCCAGCTGGAAGCGCTTGAATCCAGACAGGATGAACACGGGGGAGCGGGACTGGCTGACGGAAAAGAAAACAAATTTGCCTTCCCGGTTTACCAAACACCGCACAAAGCGTCTCTGGAAGATGAACAGTCTTATAAAGAGCAGGCGAAAACGATAGAATCATATCAAAAGCGCCTGAAGCAGATGATACAAAAAACACTTGAGCACAAAAAAACGCTCCCGCGGACCGATCTTCATGCAGGCAGGCTGAACCGCAAGCTGCTCCGCTACTTTACGGAACGGAATCCGCGCCTTTTCTATAAAAAGCAGGATCCGTCTTCAGAAATTGACGCTGTATTTACATTGCTTGTCGACTGTTCGGCCAGCATGTTCGACAAAATGGATGAAACAAAGAGAGGGATCGTCCTTTTTCATGAAGCATTGAAATCAGTGTCCGTTCCGCACCAGATCGTCGGTTTTTGGGAGGATACAAACGAAGCGACCGAAACGAGCCAGCCGAACTTCTTCAATACGGTGATTCCGTTTGAAGAGTCGCTGCTGCAGGCGGCGGGTCCTTTGATCATGCAGCTTGCGCCGGAGGAAGATAACAGAGACGGATATGCCATCAGACAAATGACAAAACAGCTGATGAGGCGGAGTGAGGCACAAAAATTTTTAATCGTGTTTTCAGACGGGGAGCCCGCAGCGTTCGGCTACGAGCAAAACGGCATCGTCGATACGAGCGAGGCTGTCATCGAAGCGAGAAAAAGAGGGATCGAAGTCATAAATGTTTTTCTGTCCAATACCGCGATAGAAGAATCCCAGATGAAAACCATTCAGGATATGTACGGAAAGTACAGTATTTTTGTTCCGGATGTCGATCAGCTCCCCGATGTGCTGTATCCGCTCTTGAAAAAACTGCTTCATAAAAGCATAGGATAAGCTTTTTCCTATGCTTTTTCGCTTTTTATTTTAAAATGATTTAATTTTTTCGTTATGGATCTGTTTTTTTTACTATTTTGTGAACAATCAAGGTAGAATCCAAACACAATCAGTGGTAAAATATCCTTGGAAGCGTTTTTATTACATAATTTTGGGCACAGTGTTCAAAAGTTATTTCAAGATAGTGAAATGATCACTTGATTATCTAGGTTGGGGGTAATATTCAAATGTTTCAAAATAATATGAAACAAAGAATGAATTGGGAAGATTTTTACGGACCGAACCTCGGCTACGCACTGGAGCTGTACGACCAATATGCTGAAGATCCAGACAGCATTGATCCGGATCTGAAAGACATGTTTGACGAACTCGGCGCTCCGCCAAGCCAGATAAAAGAGGCATCGGGAACAAAGGAACAGGGACGCGTCACCGCAGATCTGATTCAAAAGATCGCAGCAGCAGTTAAACTTGCAGAAGATATTCGAACCTATGGCCATCTGAACGCTTCCGTCAATCCGCTCAGAAAGGATCAAAAAAAGAGCGAGCTCTTTCCGTTATCCGAGTACGGGCTTACAGAAGAAGAACTGAAAGCAATACCAGCGTCTGTCATCTGTAAAGACGCACCTGCCAATATAACGAACGGCTTAGAAGCCATCCAGCATTTACGCAATACGTATAAAAGAACCATCTCCTTTGAATTTGATCATGTGCATGATTTCGAAGAGCGCGCATGGATTACAAAAATGGTCGAATCCGGAGAACTCTTCCGGAAAAATTCACCGGAAAAACTGTCAGCCGTTTTAGAAAGACTGACGGAAGTAGAAGGATTTGAACAATTTTTACACCGGACATTCGTCGGTCAGAAACGTTTCTCAATTGAGGGATTAGACGCGCTTGTGCCGGTTCTTGACGACATTATCTCCCAGTCTGTGAAAGCAGGCACAACCAATGTCAATATCGGAATGGCACACAGAGGCCGTTTAAATGTCCTCGCGCATGTGCTCGGAAAACCATATGAGATTATTTTCTCAGAATTCCAGCACGCGCCGAATAAAGATCTTGTACCGTCTGAAGGCTCGATCGGAATCAGCTACGGCTGGACGGGAGATGTAAAATACCACCTCGGTGCAGACAGACAGCTTCAGGATGCTGAAACCAAAAGCGCGCGGATTACGCTCGCGAATAACCCGAGCCACCTGGAATTCATCAATCCGATTATTGAAGGAAGCACGCGGGCGGCACAGGAAACAAGAACGCAAAAGGGGTACCCGGTTCAAGATGAAACAAAATCGCTCGCCATTTTAATACACGGTGACGCAGCGTTCCCGGGAGAAGGAATTGTCGCTGAGACGCTGAACTTAAGCTCTCTGAAAGGCTATCAGGTCGGAGGGGCCATTCATATCATTGCCAATAATATGATCGGCTTTACAACTGAAAGCGATGAATCCCGTTCTACAAAATATGCCAGTGATTTGGCGAAGGGCTATGAAATCCCGATCGTTCACGTCAACGCGGATGATCCTGAAGCATGCCTGTCAGCCGTTAAGTTTGCGGTCGAATACCGGAAGCGTTTCAATAAAGATTTCTTAATCGATTTAATCGGGTACAGACGGTACGGCCACAATGAAATGGATGAGCCGTCCACTACACAGCCGATGCTGTATGACGCCGTCAGAAAACACCCGACTGTCAAGCGGATCTTTGCGGAAAAACTCGTAAGTGAAGGCCTGATCAGCGAGGAAAAAGCGCAAAACATTGAAACGGCAGTGACAAAACGTATTGAAGACGCCTATAAAAAGGTGCCCGCCAAAAAAGAAGACGCCGTACGGGAAATCGAATTGCCGGAACCGGTGTCCAACGGTTTTCCTGACGTTGACACAGCCATTGATTTTGATGTTCTCCGCAAGCTGAACGGCGAACTCATCAACTGGCCGGAATCCTTTAACGTGTTCGGCAAGCTGAAAAGAATTTTGGAAAGACGCGCCAAAGCGTTTGATGATGATCGTAAAGTGGAATGGTCATTGGCTGAATCGCTTGCGTTTGCTTCCATTTTGAAAGACGGCACGCCGATCCGGCTGACCGGACAGGATTCAGAGCGCGGAACGTTCGCTCAGCGAAACCTTGTGCTGCATGACAGCGAAACAGGAGAAGAATTTGTTGCACTCCATCATTTAGACGACTGTGCTTCTTCATTTACGGTGCATAACAGCCCGCTTTCTGAAGGGTCGGTTCTCGGCTTTGAATATGGGTACAACGTGTATTCACCTGAAACGCTCGTGATGTGGGAGGCGCAGTACGGGGACTTTGCCAATGCGGCTCAAGTCTATTTTGATCAATTCATCTCTGCAGGACGGGCAAAATGGGGACAAAAATCAGGATTAGTCATGCTGCTCCCTCACGGTTACGAAGGACAGGGGCCTGAACACTCCAGCGGCCGCGTCGAGCGGTTCCTGCAGCTGGCGGCAGAAAACAACTGGACGGTGGCCAACCTGACAAGTGCGGCTCAATATTTCCATATTTTAAGAAGACAAGCGAAAATGCTGCTTCGTGAGGAAATCCGCCCGCTTGTGATCATGACACCGAAGAGCCTGCTGCGCAATCCGAATACGGTATCTGAAGTGCAGGAACTGAGCGAAAGCAGATTCAAGCCGGTCTATGAGCAATCCGGTCTTTCCCACGCTTACGAAAAAGTGACTCGCGTCGTGTTATCAAGCGGAAAAGTGTCAATTGACATCAGCGATCACTTTAACAAAATGGAAGGCGATAAAGATTGGCTTCATATTGCCAGAATCGAACAGCTGTATCCGTTCCCGGCAAAAGACACGAAAGAACTTTTCGCCAAACTGCCGAACCTGCAAGAGATCGTTTGGGTTCAGGAAGAGCCGCAGAACATGGGGGCTTGGAGTTATATCAGCCCGTATCTGACGGAAATCGCGCCGAAAGGAGTAAATGTTCAATACATCGGCCGAAGAAGACGATCCAGTCCCGCAGAAGGAGATCCGACAGTCCACAAAAAAGAACAGGAACGCATTGTATCTGATAGCTTGACTCGCAAAAACTAAGGGGGAAATGTAAAAATGGCGGAAATTAAGGTACCTGAATTAGCAGAATCAATCTCAGAAGGAACGATAGCCCAATGGTTAAAGCAGCCCGGTGACTATGTAGAACAGGGTGAGTATTTGCTTGAACTGGAGACGGACAAAGTAAATGTTGAATTGACAGCAGAAGAATCGGGTGTTCTAAAAGAGGTATTGAAAGATTCGGGTGATACCGTCCAAGTAGGAGAAATTATCGGCACCATTACAGAAGGCGCTGGCGAAAGTTCTGCACCTGCCCCTTCAGAAAATGCTCCAGCCAATGAACAAACGAAAGAGGAAGCAAAAGCTGAACCGGCTGCTCAAGAAGTCAGCCAGGAAGCACAATCAGAAACAAAATCAAAAACGGTTGCGTCTCCGGCTGCACGCAAGCTGGCAAGGGAAAAAGGAATTGACCTTTCACAAATTCCGACGGGGGACCCGCTCGGCCGCGTACGCAAACATGATGTGGAAGCTTATGAAAAGCCGGCTCCAAAACCTGCGGCACAGCCGAAACAGCAGGCTCAAAAAACACAGCAAAGCTTTGACAAACCTGTCGAAGTGCAAAAAATGTCCCGCCGCCGACAAACGATCGCGAAACGATTGGTTGAAGTGCAGCAGACTTCTGCGATGCTGACGACGTTTAATGAAGTGGATATGACGGCCGTTATGAATTTAAGAAAACGCCGTAAAGACCAATTCCTTGAGCAAAATGAAGTAAAACTCGGTTTCATGTCTTTCTTCACAAAAGCCGTCGTGGCAGCATTGAAAAAATATCCGCTCCTTAACGCTGAAATTCAAGGCGATGAGCTGATCGTGAAGAAGTTTTATGATATTGGTATCGCTGTTGCGGCTGAAGAAGGGCTTGTCGTCCCAGTCGTGCGTGACGCTGATCGTCTGACATTCGCCGGCATTGAAAGAGAAATCGGCGAGCTTGCGAAGAAAGCGCGAAACAATAAATTAACATTAGGTGAGCTGCAAGGAGGCTCCTTCACGATCACAAACGGAGGTACATTCGGCTCGCTTATGTCAACACCAATCCTAAACAGCCCTCAAGTCGGAATCTTAGGTATGCATAAAATTCAGCTGCGCCCAGTAGCGATTGATGCCGAGCGCTCTGAAAACCGTCCGATGATGTACATCGCTTTATCATATGATCACAGAATTGTAGATGGCAAAGAAGCGGTCGGATTCCTTGTCACCATTAAAAACCTGCTTGAAGATCCGGAACAGCTGTTGCTGGAAGGATAATTAGTGTCAGATAAAAAGTACACTGCTTTTACAAGCGGTGTACTTTTTTTATTGAGGAAGGGGAGAAATGCAGATGAAAAACTGTTATCCGCTTGAGATGAATTTGAACATAATGGAGAAGGGCATTCTATCACGCCGGTTCTTCTGCAAGACGAACATGACACGATTTTAATAGACTGCGGATATCCTGGTTTTACAAACCATCTTCAACATGCTGCTGCCCGGCACGGTATGCCGCTTCATTCATTGACAAAAATCATTGTAACGCATCACGACATAGACCATATCGGCTCACTCGCTGCATTGCTCCGATTATATCCGGATATCAGCGTGACAGCACACGAACATGAAGCGCCGTATATTGACGGCTCCAAAAAATCTTTACGGCTTGAGCAGGCTGAATCAACGTTTTGTTCATTGCCAGAGGAAGCAAAACCTCATGCAAAACAGTTCATCCGCTCGCTTCAATCAGCCGAATCGGCTCCGGTTCACCGGGCAGTTACTGACGGCGAGCTGCTGCCTTGGTGCGGAGGCATTCGCATTGTGGCCACGCCGGGTCATACACCCGGCCATATCAGCCTTTATCTGCCTGCCGAAAAAATAATGATCACAGGCGATGCGGTCGTTATTGAAGACGGAAAGCTGAATCTTGCTCATCCCGGCTATACGTTACATATGGGAGATGCGGTCCGTTCCGTAGAGCGGCTGCTCGATTATGATATCAGCCAATTGATTTGTTATCATGGAGGTTTATTTCAGGGGAATGTAAAAAAAGCGCTTTTGCGCCTGTTTCGTGATCTGCAGAAAAAACAAGGATAGAGCGGCAGCCGCCCTATCCTTGTTCAGTTATGAAAGCGGAATCTTTGCTGTTTCATCCTCTTCTGCGCTGTTTTTCCCTTTTTTCTTAGACCAGTAGGTGGCAAGAGCAGATCCTGACAGATTGTGCCATATGCTGAAAATCGCACTCGGTACGGCTGACAGAGGGGAGAAGTGTGCTGTCGCAAGCGCCGCGCCCAGTCCGGAGTTTTGCATCCCGACTTCGATCGCAATCGCTTTTTGCGAAGCATAATCCATTTTGAACAGCTTTGCGGTCAGGAATCCTAACAAATATCCGATTCCGTTATGTAAGATGACGACTGTCACAATCAGCAGCCCTGATTGGAGCAGATGTTCACGATTTACGCTTACAACAGAGGATACAATCGCTACGATGCCGATTACCGACACGAGAGGAAGCGCGTGAACGGCTTGGCCGACTTGTTTTTTGAAGAGCAGCTTCACAATTACACCGAGGATGATCGGTAAAAGCACGGCTTTCATAATGGAAACAAAAAGTGAGCCGAAAGAAACAGGGAGCCATTCTTTTGCAAACAGCATAATAAGTGCCGGCGTTACAATAGGAGCAAGCAATGTTGAAATTGTAGTGACCGCAACTGAAAGCGCCGTATTGCCTTTTGCCAAAAAGGTCATAACATTTGAGGCGGTGCCGCCCGGGCAGCACCCGACCAAAATGACGCCCGCTGCAATTTCTGCGGGGAGGCGGAGCCCGGCTGATAAACAGAAAGCCGTAAGCGGCATAATCGTAAACTGAGCAACGACCCCGATGATGACATGCCAAGGTTTCCTGATTAATTCCTTAAAATCGTCTGTTTGAAGAGTAAGCCCCATTCCAAACATAATAATACCTAGAAAAACCGTCATATAAGAACTGATCCAAGAAAACAAATCAGGATAGGCAAATCCTAAACCAGCAAAGACGATCACCCATAAGCCGAAAGTTTGTCCCGCAAACCCGCTTATTTTTTTCATCCATTCCATAAACACAGCTCCTTTTTCATCCAATCAATCAAGTCAGAAAATCTGACTGACTTTTCTGTATTCCATTATAAATAATATTCTGAATAATTCAATATTAAATATAAGTTTTTTATAATTATATTATGTCAACTAATATCTTCTTGACTATTCAGACATATATTCTTACAATTGATTTTTATACTGAAATGAATTGGGAGTGCTGAAGTGAAAGAAGCTAATCAATGGTCATCTAAGCTGGGATTTATTTTAGCTACGGCCGGCTCTGCAATCGGGCTCGGCGCAATATGGAAGTTCCCTTACGTAGCGGGAACCAGCGGAGGCGGCGCTTTTCTGCTCGTTTTTATTTTATTTACGATTTTAATCGGACTGCCGCTTCTGCTTGCTGAATTTATTATCGGCAGAAAAACGCAAAAAAACGCCGTTGAATCTTATAAGGCGCTTGCGCCGGGGAAAAAGTGGCATTGGATCGGATATCTCGGAATCGTTACGTGTTTTATTCTATTATCCTTCTACAGCGTAGTGGGGGGATGGATATTAATCTATATTATAAAGGGCTTTACAGGCGGTTTATCGCTCACATCTGGATTTGATACGTTATTTATCGATACCATTTCAAACCCTTATGCAGCGGTTTTCGGCCAGCTGCTGTTTATCGTGCTGACGATTTTAGTTGTTGCAAAGGGGGTAAGCAGCGGCATCGAAAAAGTAAGTCAGGTGCTGATGCCGGCTCTGTTTATTCTCTTTATTCTTTTAATGATCCGCTCCGTTACGCTTCATGATGCAGCGAAGGGGTTAAAATTCTTCTTCATGCCCGATTTCGGCGCGATGGACGCCAATACCATTTTATATGCGATGGGACAGTCATTTTTCTCGTTAAGCGTCGGAGTATCCGTAATGGTTACATACAGTGCGTATTTAGAAAAAGAAGAAAATATTGTTCAATCCGCTGTATCAGTGACGGTATTAAATGTCCTTGTTGCCGTGATGGCGGGCGTGGCGATTTTTCCGGCGGTGTTTTCATTCGGCCTCAAGCCGGATCAGGGCCCGCAGCTTTTGTTTAACGTGCTTCCGACCGTCTTTAACCATATGCCGTTCGGTATCGTGTTTTTACTCGCCTTTTTGCTGCTGTTTTTATTTGCGACGCTGACATCGGCTTTTTCAATGCTTGAGATTTTGGTTGCCGTTTTGTCAAAAGGCGATTCGGCAAAACGAAAGCGGTATGCATGGATTGGGGGACTTGCCATCTTTATTGTCGGCGTGCCTTCTGCGCTGTCATATGGAATGTTGAGTGATGTTTCAATTTTTCACCGCAGTATTTTTGACGCTGCGGACTTTCTCGTTAGCAATGTCTTAATGCCGCTGGGCGCGCTTTTAATTGCTGTTTTCGTCCCGCTGAAAATTCCGAAACAGGCGCTGTTTGATGAACTGAAAAGCGGTTCAGGTATTAAACGGAAATGGTTTGCAGTCTGGCTTCTGTTAATCCGTTATGTGTCTCCTGTAGCCATTATTATTGTTTTTCTGCACGTGCTCGGTATTTTTTAAATCAAAAGAAGCAAGCCCCCGTTCAAAACGGGGGCTTTTTTAATAAAGCGGCCACATCACGCGGTGCGCTTGCTCGAACCGTTTCTCCGCCTCCCGCCAGTCAACGACATTCCACCATTGATCCACGTAAGCCGCGCGGTCGTTTTTATATTGTAAATAATAGGCGTGTTCCCACACATCTAAAGGGAGCAAAGGAATGACGTCCCATTGGCTGTAAAGCTGATGCTTCTCAGCTGCCAAAATCTCCAGCCGCCCCGAGCGCGGTGCCCAGACAAGGATAGCCCAGCCGGCTCCTTCGACTTTTTTAGCTGCCTGAGAAAATTGTTCTTTAAAAGCAGAATAGCTCCCGAATGATGAGTCAATCATTTGAAAGAGAGCGCCCGTCGGCCGTCTTTTTCCGTTTGGGTTCATGGAAAACCAGAAAATACTGTGCAAATAATGGCCGGCGCCGTGAAACGCCAATTGCCGCTCCCAATGCGCTACTAAGTCGTACTGTTTCATCTGCCGCGCTTTTTTCAGCTCCAGTTCAGCATGATTCAGACCGTCAACATAGCTCTGATGGTGTTTTGTATGGTGAAGTTTCATGATTTCCCTTGAAATATACGGTTCCAGCGCGGAATAACTGTAAGGCAGCTTAGGCAGTACATGCTTGCCGATCGGCACAAAAGCTCTGGGCTCATCCGGCTCTTCCGATTGGGTAATGTCCCGGTAAAGTCCTGATGCCTGTTCGTACCATTCAGCCTCCGTTAATCCGTCATCCTGAAGAGTGTGAAAAATCCGGTCGATTTGTGCCGCGAAGCGATCGAACCGGCCTTGCTGAATGACTTGTTCCTTCAAGGTTTCACACCAATTCAGCATCTCGGTTTGATAAGCGTGCCGTTTCATTTTTCTTCCTCCTTTTCACTCACTTTCATAAAAGTGCTGAGCGCAAGCAAAGAAAATACATACGGGTAGCTGTGATACTTGATGTAAAATTGTTTCGGAAGGCCGATTCCAGTCGGATAGCTGAAAGGAGCTCCCTCGTAATGCCGGTTTTCAATAAGAAAAGATATGCCTTTTGTGATGGCCTGGTGATGCGGTTTTTCGTATTGCAGCAAAGCTTCCGCAGCCCATGCCGTCTGTATAACCGTTCCGTAAGAAAGGGGGACATAAGTTTTGATTTCTGCGCTTTTACAGGATTCTCCCCAGCTTCCGTCCTCATTTTGAATAGACTTCAGCCAGCGGATCGCTTTTTTTACGGCCGGGTGGTTTTGGCTGACACCGCAAGCTTTCATGCCCGTCAGCGCAGCCCATGTTCCGTAAATATAACAGACACCCCATCTGCCGTACCATGAACCGTTCTCTTCTTGATGGCGGAACAGCCATTGGACGGCTTTTTCAATCTGGGGGTGATCCGAAGAAAGCCCCGCTTCCCCTAAACAGTGAAGCACCCGTCCGGTTAAGTCGCTTGTTGAAGGGTCAATGGCAGCTTCCTCAGCCGATTCAAGCGGGAGCAGGCGGATCAGCGGATGATTGACATTTTTCTCAAAAGCAGAGAAGCCCCCGTCACTGTTTTGCATGGACAAAAGCCAGCTCAGTCCGCGTTCCCATGAGCCGGGATAAAGTTTTCGCGGAATGGCTTTAAGCACTGCCGCTGTATCATCACAATCAGGATTATTCGTATTGATGTTTGAAAAACCCCATCCTCCCGGCTCTGCATGCGGGTTGTGGACGGCCCAATCCGCCACTTTCGTCTGCTGCCGTTCACGCAGAAAGCGGGCGGCGCTTGTTATCATCTGATCGTTATCTGAAATGCCGCTTTTCATGAGCGCATAGTTGAGAAGCGCCGTATCCCAAACGGTCGATGTTGAATTTTCCAGATACGGTATATTGCCGCAAGACGTGAGTAAAGCTTTCGTGCCGGCAAGCGCTTTTCTGATAACAGGGGAGTGGCGTGATACACCGAGAGCGAGCAGGCTGTACACCATAAAAATAGTGGCGCTCGCATAGCTGTACAATGTGCCGTCTTCTTCAATCCGGTCAAGCATATACGTTTTGGCCGTACGGAGACCAAGCTGGTGAAAAGCGGCGGGAATCTGTAAAAGCCGTTTCCAATGCGCAAATAGAGAAGAGAGATCTCTGTCCTCTTCCTGATCGGAACGAAGCCATGTAAACGGATTTTTGGTCATATGCGGATCTAAGTGCGCGAGAGACGGAACGTTGGGATTTTTCAGTGAAAATCTTTTATTAAGCGTCACAGCCATCGGCACAAAATGGATCCGCGCGTATGTACTGAACTGATAAAAATGCAGCGGAAAAGAGGGGGGAATCACTAAGAAAGATAATGGCAGGTGCAGTGCGGGCCACGGATAAAGGCCGTTTGCCGCAAGCATCCACTTTGTCATGAAATGTACGTTCCGCAAGCCGCCGTTAGAGATGATAAAACGTTCGGCCTGAATCATATGCGCTTCAGAACGGTTATATAAGCCGGAAGCCAGCAAGCCGACATAGCCCTGTACAGTAGCGGTCACATTTCCCTTCCGTTCATCGGGATAATTGGCAAATGTTCCGTCCGGACGCTGCTTTGCGCGGATGCCTTTTGCAAGCTCAGCGATCAGTTCTTTATCATTGTCTCCGAGAGAAGTGAGAAGGAGGATCAGAAAGGCGTTTGTCAAAATCGGGCCTTCAAAACAAAATGACCATGAGCCGTCAGCATTTTGCTTTTCTCTTAATAGGGAGATGGTTTTCTTTTGGCGGCTTCTGACTTTTTCACGAATTGTGCTCACACTCGCTCAACTCCTTCAGAAGCATATATATTCATATGCAAAAGGCGGCATGACACAAAAAAGAAACTGCTGGCAGGCAGCAGTTTCTCGTTTTATTAATCTTCCAGACTGATCCAGACGCTTTTCACTTCTGTATAATTATCCAGCGCGTAAGAGCCCATTTCCCGTCCGAGGCCGGATTGCTTATAGCCGCCGAAAGGAGAGGCCGCGTCGAATACATTGTAGCAGTTGACCCAGATGGTGCCGGCCTGGAGACGGTCAGCAATGTAATGGGCGTTTTTCACATTCTCAGTCCAAAGTCCGGCTGCAAGGCCGTATTCCGAGCGGTTCGCACGCTCAATGACTTCATCTACCGTATCATACGGAATAGCGGCTAAAACCGGGCCGAAAATTTCTTCTTTTGCGATGGCCATGCTGTCATCCACGTCCGCAAATACTGTCGGGGAGACAAAATACCCTTCTTCAAACGGACAGCTTCCGCCTGTAACGGCTTTGGCGCCTTCTGCTTTTCCTTTTTCAATATAAGAAAGCACGCGTTCATGCTGTTCCTTACTGACGAGCGGACCGATTTGCGTATCTTGGTGAAGACCGGCTCCCTGCCGAAGTGATTTCGCATATGAAACCATTTCGCTTACGACCTCATCATATTTATCTTTGTGAATGAAGACACGGGAGCCGGCACAGCATACCTGCCCCTGATTAAACATGACCCCGTTTAAAGCGCCGGGAATGGCTTTTTTCAAGTTGGCGTCAGGCAAAATGATGTTAGGTGACTTACCGCCAAGCTCCAGCGTTACGCGCTTGATACTTTTCGCGGCTTTCTCCATAATCTTTTTGCCGATTTCTGTAGAACCGGTAAAAGCGAGTTTATCGACATCGTCATGGTTGGTCAGCGCTTCCCCGGCCGTCTCGCCGAACCCGGGAACAATATTGATGACGCCGTCAGGGAAGCCCGCCTGATCAATTAATTCAGCTAAATAGAGGGCGGTCAGCGGTGTCTGCTCCGCCGGTTTCAAAACGATTGTACATCCTGTGGCAAGGGCGGCGCCCATTTTCCACATCGCCATAAGGAGCGGGAAGTTCCAAGGGATGATTTGCCCCACGACGCCGACAGGCTCATGGCGGGTGTAATTAAAATATGAGCCGGCGACAGGAATCGTTTGTCCGGTTATCTTTGTGGACCACCCGGCATAATAACGCATATGCTCAATTGCCAGCGGAATGTCTCCATTCGTCGTTTCATTAATCGGTTTTCCGTTATCAAGTGTTTCAAGCTGCGCGAGTTCAGTCTTGTGCTCTTCCATTAAATCAGCAAGCTTATACATCAGCCTGCTTCTGGAAGCGGCCGGCATTGTGCGCCATTCGCCGTGATCAAAGGCTTTGCGTGCCGCTTTCACTGCACTGTCAATGTCTTCTGCCTGTGCCTCGTAAAGCGTCATCAAAGTTTCTCCGGTTGCCGGATTCGGTGTGACAAAGGTTGATCCTGAAGCGCTCGGAACAAATTTTCCGTCAATATAAAGCTTCTTCGTGCCTTGCAAAAATGTTTCCAGCCTTTTTGTGATCTGCATCGTTAAAGAACTCATTCGTAACAAACCTCCCGAAATTTTTTATGGTCTGTTTTGAGCATCTTGATGTCCGCGCAAAGTAAGCGCATACAGTCATTTTATAATACAGACCCAAGTAAAATCAATTGATAACCGTTATTGCAATTCACAAGAAAAAACGGCTACAATAAGCTTATCGATGAAGAAAAGGAGTTTTACAGATGATTCATAATAATTGGCAGACAAAAGAAAGCGTTAAAAAGGTAAAATGCGTACATACAGATGCGAAAAAATACATTGTCAAAAACGTACTGACGCCCGGCAAAGAGTATGAGGTCAAAAATGAAACAGAAGAATTTATTTTTGTCGTGGACAACACAAATAAAGTCGGCGGCTTCTACAAAGAGTATTTTGAAGAAGTCTAAAGCTGAATGAATTTATTTTGCTTCAGCATGTTCGGAAAAAGCACGGTCAAATAAGGAACAATTGAAGATACAGATCGTCGATGTTTTGTTGAAACCGCGGCATTCAGAGGCCGCGGTTTTTTACGGCGATAAGAAAAAACTGACTTTTCGAAAAAAGTGTGGTTTTCTTGAAACCTTTTCTTCTGCAAAACCGTATTACTTCATAACAGAGCACCTTTCGCGAAAAGGCCTATCCGATGAACGTTCTGAAAATGTAATCTGTTCGTAATGGTTTAAATGCTGTCTATGTCGTATTCTTATATAGGGATAAAGAACTTATTTTTTTATGTATTTGATAAAATATAGTATAGAAGCAGAAAGTGGGGTTCTTCATTGGGAATTTTTTCTGTCAGCAGATCAACCGACACAAAAAAGCTGGAGGCTTTGCTCGTTGAGGGAGAACGGATTGAAACGATCTATAAACTGCGGGTTGACCAAATATGCTTTACAAATAAACGAGTGATTTTCTTTGATAATAAAATGTTCTCCAAAAAGAAAGTGCGCGTCTTCCTTCCATATAAAACAATTGAAAGCTTCGCCATTCAAGAAGCAGGGATGTTTGATCCTGATACGGGCCTCGTATTAATGACAAGGGGAAAAACATTCGAATTGGAATTTGCAAAAGAAACGGACTTGACCGAGGTTCAAGCCATTTTAACAAAATACTTATGCAGCTAAATATGACATAAAAGCCATCCGAATGCAGGCGGATGGCTTTTTTATTAGATAATGCTTGTTTTTCCGGAGTTCGAATCAATGAGATCCGGATCAGCAATAGAACTGATGGGGATATAAATCGGCGCCAAATCACCATTTTCTTCACCGAATCCATAGTTAATCTTATTGGATAAAAAATAATCGATTTGCTGATACGGGCCGATCGTAATGGAAGAGCCGCGGTCGACCGCATTCACTTTAAAGCCCCCTACATTTACCAAAACCGGCGAAAACATCATAATGGGTCTCCTTTCCCGGCGGGGATTTTGCCGCATGCTGACTCGAAGGTAGACGGAGCATCAATTTGATCTCTGTCATCCACTTTCCCATTCGTGCCGAAAAAGCCGCTAGCATCCCCGAAATTCTGTCCGTACCCCTGATTCTTTTTATCGGAATTCTGCCATTCCGCCAGTAAATTCTGTCCGACATTCACCGCTGAAGCATTTTCAAAGGAATTAATTTTCAACATGAAAATATTAATATTGATATATGGAGTTGGTTGAACCACAGGCAAACCTCCTTTAATACAGGTGTATGCCGGCTGTTATGACCGTATGCTTAGACAGGAGGACGATAAAAAATGGATTTCGACAAGATGAAGCAATGGATGGAAATGGCGCAAAACATGTCCGGCGGTGATTTTTGGAAAAACATTTTTGATGATGAGCAATTGAAGTCGTTCCAAAACGGTCATTCTCATTTTCCCTTTCAGCAGGGAGAAGGGCAAATGAGAAGGAATGAGGATGCTTTTCCTCTTATAGATATAGTGGAAACCCATGATGAACTCCAATTTTTGCTGTATCTGCCCGGCTATCGGAAACAAGATGTTCAGCTTTTGTCCTACGGAGAATACATTGTCGTAAAAGGCACGAGAAAATCCTACTTCAATGAACAGGATTTTAAACAGAAGGCCGGAAAATACGGCGATTTCGAAAAAAAACTCGATCTTCCTCATTCTGCTCAGGGAACGAAGGGGATGCAGGCGGTATTCAAAGACGGAATTTTATATATCTCAATTGCTAAACATTTGGGGGATGCAAGCCATATTATTATCGAAGGCTGACCTTATTTGCGGTGCCGTCTATCAGATCTGAATCATCAATACTCATGATGGGGATAGCGACAACAGTGCAATCTCCGCTTTGTTCACCATATCCTTCATTTCTTTTATTAGCGGCAGTGCGCCTCAGTATAACGGAAGAACCGGTGTTAAATGCCGCTCCGCTGCTGATTCCGTTTATTTTTATATGCTCAAAGTTAATAACCGATGGAAAAAACATCATCATTCACCTCCTTTTTGTATACCATGTTTATATATTCGCAATACGGGACACCTAGAACTTTCCAAGAGTGACGGGGAAAGAAGTGATTTTCTTTGAAAAAAATAATGAAAGAGCTTTTCAAAAAAGTATGTGAAGAAGAATTAGACAGGCTTCAGAAAGTGGAACAGCAGCTTGATGAGCTTCAGAATAAATGTCATTCTGAACCGCAAACGGTTGAAGGGGAAAAAACGTATGTCCATATCGAGAGCGTAAAAGTGGACAAAGTGGAATACAACATTGACTTTGAAAAGCTGAATATAGGAGAGCTGAGCGGAATGCTGAATATCGGCGCCACATACCATACGCCGGAGCACCAACTCAAAAAAGCCTGCCCTGAAGAATTTCGGGACAACCAGGATAATGATCCGGTGAAAGAAAAAAGACAGACAAAACAGCAGACACCGAGTGTCAACATCAGGGGGAGAACACATTGAGACCCATTGTTTCAGCCGCCTTTTTTGAGGGTATGTAATAACTGAACTGAGAGCAGCAGGAATACAGACGAAAAAGGAGATGCTGAATATGTCATTATCAAAAGAACAGCGGGACAGCCTTTATCATAAATTAATCGATTTAAAGGACGGTCTTCAAGGAGAATCAAAAGAAAAACATTCAATGAGGGAAGACACGGGAGAACTGTCAAACGGAGTAGATAATCACTTAGCTGATCACGGAAGCATTTATTTGGACAGGGTTACGAATCAGACCTTGGATGAAGTCGATCAGAATCTTTTAGATGAGGTGAATGCCGCGCTTGAGCGGATGGATAAAGGAACATACGGAATATGCGAAAAAACGGGAAAAGAAATCCCTTATGAAAGGCTTGAAGCCGTTCCGTACGCCAGAATGACCGTTGATGCGCAACGGGAAGCAGAGGGGGATGTGAAAACAGACGCCCCTTCATATGAAAGGGAATTTCATGAGCAGGTGAAAGACCTCTCAAATAAAGAAACCGTTGATCAAAAAAACTCACAAACTTACGAAATTCTGGATCGCGAGCAGGATTCACAATAATATCAGCAGGTACATTCACATGTACCTGTTTTTTTATTCCATAAAAAAATCTCAGAATCGAAATAAAAACGTTGACTTTATATAAAAAAGAAAGTAACATACTATTTGTAAGTGAATATTAAAAGATTACCGGGAGGAATTTAGAATGTCTCAAGTATTATTTGTAAAATCAAGTGACCGTACGGCTGAAGAAGGCGTATCAGTAAAATTATATGAAGCGTTTCTCGCTGCTTATAAAGAAAACAATCCGAATGATGAAGTAATTGAACTTGATCTTCATAAAGAAAACCTTCCTTACCTCGGAAGAGATATGATTAACGGAACATTCAAAGCTTCAAAAGGAATTGAAATGACAGACGAAGAGAAAAAACAAGCGTCAACAGCTGACATTTACTTAAACCAATTTGTCAAAGCTGACAAAGTCGTGTTTGCATTCCCGCTTTGGAACTTCACAGTGCCTGCTGTGCTTCATACTTATGTTGATTACCTGTCTCGCGCAGGGGTTACTTTCACATACACGCCTGAAGGCCCTAAAGGTCTGATGGGAGATAAAAAAGTAGCGCTCTTAAACGCACGCGGCGGCGTATATTCTGAAGGACCGATGGCATCTCTTGAAATGTCATTAAACTTCATGAAAACTGTTCTCGGCTTCTGGGGAGTTCAAGATCTTCACACTGTTGTCGTTGAAGGCCATAATGCTGCGCCTGATAATGCTCAAGCGATCATTGAAAAAGGATTGCAAGAAGCGAAAGATCTGGCTGCAAAATTCTAATCTAATTGCCGAAAACTCTTGCACCCCTATAGGGTGTGAGAGTTTTTTCTATTATATATAGAAGAAACTGGTGACAGCTTTCGCAGCAATCTTATATTGATATATTGATATTTTGTCGAAAAAACAACTTTTATCGAGAAAAAAGCATTTTTTGCACAGAAAAAAGGTTTTCTGTAAAAGAATTAACCCCCTTGCCAAAATACGACTGATGGTGTAGGATATAAGAGAAGCTACATTGTTCGTATTGTTAATTAAGTTTTAACCTTTAAGCTGTAATAGGGAGTTTTATATCGAAGCCGGAATGTCATGCCTCCATTGCAGAGGACGACAGGAACGCTTCTGCAAACACCCACTTTGAGGAGTGGTGGTTTAAAACTTTCTTACTTGCGTACGGCATACGTAGCGAAAGCCATTTCCCTTGCGGAGATGGCTTTTTATTTTGACCTTGAGCAGCGTACTTTATCAGTATGATAAAATAAAAGAATCAAAGACAAAGTGAGGTTTTACGACATATGCTGGATAAAGCCGAATCCCTTCTGGCGCATTATTTTGGCTACGACAGCCTTCGCGCGGGGCAAAAACAGGCGATACAATCAGTTGCAGAGGAGAGAACAAACACGGTCTGCATTATGCCGACGGGGGGCGGGAAATCAATCTGCTATCAGATTCCCGCACTGCTGTTTGAAGGAACCACAATCGTTATTTCCCCTCTTATTTCCTTAATGAAAGACCAAGTCGACGCGCTTGAAGAAGCGGGTATCGCGGCAGCTTATATTAACAGCACTCAGACAAGCCGTGACATTCATGAGCGCCTGACCGGTTTGAAGGAAGGGGCTTACCGGCTCTTTTACATCACGCCGGAGCGTTTGACTTCTCCTGAATTCATTCACATCCTGCAGAATATTACGGTTCCTCTTGTCGCCATTGACGAAGCTCACTGTATATCGCAATGGGGGCATGATTTCAGGCCGAGTTACCGGAATATCGAAATCCTTTTTAATGAATTAAAAGAGCCGCCCGTCATCATCGCATTAACGGCGACGGCTACGCCTGAGGTTCATGATGATATCTGCAAGCAGCTTCACATCAATAAAGAACAAACTGTGTATACCGGTTTTGCCAGAGAGAATTTAACATTCAAAGTCGTAAAGGGCGAAAACAAAGACCGTTTTATCGAGCAGTACCTGGAAAGAAATAAACACGAAGCCGGCATTATTTATACAGCAACAAGAAAAGAAACGGACCGTTTATATGAGAAATTAAAACGCAGCGGCATCAATGCCGGCCGTTATCACGGCGGATTGGCGGATGATGACAGAAAAGATCAGCAGGAGCGGTTTCTTAACGATCAGATACAAGTGATGGTTGCTACGTCCGCTTTCGGAATGGGAATCGATAAGAGCAACATCAGATTCGTTCTGCACGCCCAGATTCCGAAAGATATGGAGAGCTATTACCAGGAAGCCGGACGGGCAGGGCGCGACGGCCTCAATAGCGAGTGCGTGCTCTTGTTTTCGCCGCAGGATATTATGGTGCAGCGTTTTTTGATAGATCAATCGGCTGCCGGAGAAGAAAAACAAAAGCAGGATCTCAAAAAACTGAGGCAGATGGTGGATTACTGTCATACCGAAGATTGCCTGCAGCGGTTTATTCTGAAATATTTTGGCGAGAATGAGGCGGAAGCTTGCGGAGCATGCGGCAATTGCACTGATACAAGAAGCGCGCATGACGTCACTAAAGAAGCGCAGATGGTATTATCATGCATCATCAGAATGAATGAACGTTTCGGAAAAACGATGGTGGCGCAGGTGCTTAGCGGGTCAAAAAATAAAAAAGTGCTGGAAAACGGCTTCAGCAGCCTGTCCACTTACGGCATTATGAAGCATCAAACCGCAGCGGAAATCAGTGATTTTATCGAATTCCTTATTTCAGATGAATACATCAGAATGGCAGACGGGACTTTTCCGACGCTTATGGTCACCCAAAAAGGAAGGGACGTGCTGCTTGGAAAGAGCGCAGTCGCAAGAAAAGAAGCCTTACAGGCTGCCGCTGTCACCGAAAATGATGAATTATTTGAGATTCTCCGGCGTCTCCGCAAAGAGATCGCAGCGGAACAGGGCGTGCCTCCATTTGTCGTGTTCTCGGATCAGACGTTAAAAGAAATGTCTGCGAAACTCCCGAAAACGGATCATGATCTTCTTTCCGTAAAAGGGGTAGGGGAACAAAAACGATTGAAATACGGAGCGCTTTTTTTAGAAGAAATCCGAAATTATGTAAGAGAAACAGAGTGAAAAAAAGTTTTTATAGAAATTTGCACATTGTGTTTTACAGCCGCGCCGGAAAAATCAGAAGCTTGAAAACCCTTGCTGTATCAAGGTTTCAGCAAGACTTACCAAGTGAGAGAAATGTTTCATGTAAAGGAACTGTAATCTAATTCAAATCGTTTTGTTATTGAACTGACATTTTCATATGTTACGATATCACCTGTTAGCCGCCAATAAAAAGCTAACAAGGGAGGATTTACTTATGAAGAAGACGATTATGTCCTTTGTCGCAGTTGCAGCAATTTCAACAACTGCATTCGGAGCTCACGCTTCTGCTAAAGAAATCACGGTGCAAAAGGGTGACACGCTCTGGGGGATCTCGCAAAAAAACGGAGTGAACCTAAAGGACTTAAAAGAATGGAATCAGTTATCTTCTGATTTAATCATTGAAGGAGAGAAACTGACTATTTCTTCAGTAGAAACAACCACATCTGGGCAGTACACAGTGAAGCAGGGCGACAGCCTCTGGAAAATTGCTCAGAAATTCGGAACATCAGTCGGTAATCTGAAAAGCTTGAATAACTTGCAATCAGATATCATTTACGCAGGCACAACATTAAAGGTGAAAGGTCAGGCGCAGGCTGCACAGCCGGCTCAAGCCAGCCAGCCGCAACCTGAACAAAAACCAGCTGCCGAGACAGAACAGCCGAAACAAGAAGCTGTCCAAAAAGAGCAGCCTAAACAAGAACCTGTTCAAGAACAACAACCTAAACAAGAAGTGAAGGCTGTCGAAGCAAAACAGCAGCCTGTTCAATCAAATACAAACCAACAAGAGCCTAAAAAGCAGCTGACAATGACTGCAACTGCTTACTCCGCTAACGACGGCGGCATTTCCGGTGTAACGGCAACCGGTGTTGACCTAAACAAAAACCCTGATGCAAAAGTCATCGCGGTAGACCCTAGTGTCATTCCGCTTGGCTCCAAGGTTTATGTTGAAGGTTACGGAGTGGCAACAGCAGCAGATACAGGCGGCGCAATTAAAGGAAATAAAATTGACGTATTTGTTGCAAAGAAAAGTGACGCTAACAACTGGGGCGTCAGAACAGTAAATGTTAAAGTGTTAGACTAGTTTCATATAGAGATGAAGAACACAAGGCGAAATGCTTTGTGTTCTTTTTTTCTTCCCTTTTTTGTCTGTGTATAATCGTTATATGCTGAAAAAGAAAAAGCGTTCCCCGAATATGATATAGAGAGAATAAGTTTGAAAGCGGCATCTGAAGGGATGAATCGAATGGAGCCGGAACTTATATTGTTGTGGAATACCTTCACAGAATCACCGATATTTCAAGCAGGGATGTACACCGCTTGGGCCATTGTGCTGGTCATCGGATTGTCTATGCCTGCTGTCAGGCTGTTTCAGGCGCTTGACAGAGGGAGAGGAAGGCCAGCCGTTATTGAAAAGGTGAGACATACCGGCGTAATGAATAATGGCAGACACGAGCTTGTACTTATTTTAAACGTAAAAAACCAAGACGGAACGCATGATAAACGTGAACTGACACACGCCGTATATAATGAAGAGATCAGCCATTTTTATGAAGGAGTTTCCGTATGGGTGACGTCAGCGGCTGGCGGACGAATTATGATCGCTCCGCGAACGCCGCGGCATAAGACACCGAAATAATAAAAGACGGGGCGGTTTTCCCGTCTTTTTGTGTTAATGCCGGTCGATCCATATCCGTCCGCCTTCTGCGCCGGCTTCTATCCTGCATGTTCCTCCGATCGGGAATGTCATCAAAGGGGAGGTATGGCCGAAATCAGCATTTGCGATAACAGGCATGGATGACAGTTCTTCTTTTGTACGGATGACGGCACAGAGAGCCTCCTTAGACACATTTGAAGCATGCTGGAACCGTCCGATGACAATTCCTTTCACGGCTGAAAAAGCGGGAAGATGAATGAGTGACTGCAAATCCCGATCAAACATATGAATGTCAGACATATGATCATCTTCTATAAACAGAATCACTTGTTCCATCTCCGGAAAGTATTCCGTGCCTTGCAGAAGATTCAGGGTGCAGAGGTTTCCTCCGATCAGTGTTCCTTCCGCATAACCGGGTTGAATGACGAGCGGACCCGGATTCGGATAAAAACGTCTGTCCTCCTGGTTCATATACCATTTATCATCACTCCACTTGGCCGAAGGCTTTACTTCATACGGCTTATCAGAAGCGCAGCAGGCTAAGAAAGAGTCAATCGTATAGTCCAATCCTTTTTTCATGGCGAATGAAGAAAAATGGGGGCCGGAATATGTGACAAGCCCGGTTTTTTGATAAATGGCATGGCCAAGGGCGGTAATATCTGAATAGCCGCAAAGGATTTTCGGGTGCCGCTTGATGTTTTCATAATCAAGATAACGGAGCAGCTGATTTGATTGGAACCCGCCGAGTGTTGTCAAAATCGCTTTGATGTCAGGATCAGCGAAAGCTTCGTGCAGATCCCGGACACGCGATTCAATGGATGATGAATCAAATTCATTTATTTCTTTCGCATGCTCTGAAAAAGAGACACAAAAACCCAGCTCCTCCAATTTTGTCTTCGCGGCATTTATATTTTCATCTGTCATAACGGACATGCTTGTTGCTGGGGAAACAATACGAATGCCGTCACCTTTTTTCAATTTTTCGGGATACAAAAAAAACCCTCCTTATATGGTTTTATCTATTACACCATAGAAAAGGGGGTTTTTCTATCACTTTATTACAGGTCGACCCATTTAATGCCGCCTGATTGTGTATCCTTGTCAATCCAGACATCAAATTGATGCTTTTCATAAAAATGAACGAGTCTGTCGACATGATCCCAATCACGCTTAGCGATGTCGCCCGTCACTTTCGGGATATTCTGCTCCCTGGCGATATGTTTTAAAAATTTCATGCAGATCGAACCGTAGCCGTGGTTCGGCGGGCCTTTAATGTCCCCGATATGAATGGCATTTTCATAATAGGAAGCAATCAGTGAAAAACATCCTCTTCCCCGGTAGGCTGATTCACAGTCAGTCAGCATAATCTTACATGTTTGGCCATCATCAATCGAGGAAACAATGATCCAATCGTCATTGTTCGATTGATCAATACCAAGCACTCGCGCGTCTTTTGATACATCTATCAGATTCTCCCGCATTCTGAAAATCTGAAATTCAAGCTTATGAAGCTCTTTTTCCAGCTCTTTCTGATCTCTTTCTTCTGCAGTAAACAAAATCATACTCCTTTCACAGCGTAAAACGTCTTAGTCAAACACAAGTATCCATTGTAGTAAATGATGTCTTGGTTTGTAAATGGGTTTTGCAAAAACTTTTTTAGAAAAGTCTGCCGTATATATGCAGATTGACGTTTTTAAGGAGGCCGGGATAGGGAAAGGAACAGGGAGAAGCGGAAAAAGGAGGAATCTATGATGGCAATTGAATCACTCATCGGCAAATTGAAGTACGTAATGACGGAATCTCCTGATAAAATGCTTTCCTTATATGTAAATACGGATATGAGAAATCCGGATCAGCAGGGGGGAGAGTGGAAAATCGCTTTAAAAACCGGTTTTCGGAGATTAAAGGAGTATCTGTCTGTCAGTGATCCAAAAGAAGAAAAATCCCTCGTCCGCATCATGGAACGTGTCTATCAATATATCGATGGGCTCGGTAAAGAAATGCCGCGAAGTCTCGTATTTTTTGCATCGGGAGAAAGCGGTATCTGGGAGACGATTGAGCTGCAGGTGCCTGTCGAAACACGGTTTTATTGGGAAGAAACGGCCGTTCTTGACCAATTGGAACTTCTCCGTGAACAATATCCGAGCACGGCTTTTATTCTCACCCAGCAAAATGAAGTGAAGATTATCGAAACCGTACTCGGAAAAATTGAAGGGGTGGAGCACTATCAATACGACGTCATCAATGAATCCTGGAAACCGCAGGATGTAAGCGAGAGCTCCGCATCAATGGCCGAAGATGCTGCCAAAGCCCACGTCGAAGAAAATCAAAACAGGCTGTATAAACGATTGGCTTCAAACCTTGATCAAAAGGCCGCATCACATAAATGGGAGCGCCTCGTAATCGCGGGAGATAAGGAAACAGCCGATATTCTCGATCAGCATATGAACAAACCGATTGATCGGGTCATTCCAAAAAATCTGTTGAATGAAAACGAACATAAGGTGATAGAAGAACTGTTGAAGGAAGCATAATATGACGAAAGGCCGGGTCTCAAACACCCGGTCTTTTTAGGGCTTAAGTTTGTCTAATTTCTGACGAAGCGGGCGAAACCGTTGACATCAAAGCTGAATTCTCATACCATTTGGATAGTCAGTAAAATTGAGAGAGGTCATAAGATGAATCAGACAGAAAACAACAAACCTAAAAGTTATACCGGTATCGTGCTGACATTGACCGTTTTGATCAACGGGTTAATTGCGGTGCTGTTTTTTATGCCGAAATCGGGTCAGGTCAGCATTGCCAATATTCATATTCTGCCGATGTTAAATGCCATTTTTAACAGCTTTACTTTTATCTTTTTGCTGGCAGCGCTCTTTATGATTAAGCAAAAAAACATTCAAGCGCATAAACGCTTTATTTTGGCGGCGTTTACGACGACTCTGCTGTTTTTGATCTGCTATGTCGTGTATCACTCGATAGCTGAGAATACTTTATTCGGCGGCCACGGCATCATTCGGGGGATTTATTTCTTTATTTTGATTACGCATATTTGCCTTTCCGCCATCATCGTGCCGCTTGCGCTGTTTACGCTGATCAGAGGTTTCAGCATGCAGGTGGAGCGCCACAAAAAAATCGCCAGATGGACGATGCCGCTCTGGCTGTATGTCAGTCTGACGGGTGTCATTGTATACTTAATGATATCGCCGTATTATTAAAAAAGCCGTGCTTCGCGCGGTTTTTTTCTATTGAAAAAAGGCGCCTCAGACAGGGCGCCTTTTACTCTTCAAGCGTTTCAAGTGTTGTTACATTTAAGGATTGTTCAACGGTTTTTGTTTTTGCTTTTACTTTTTCTGCGTACGTGTAATCACCATAGCAGTAGGGATAACGGAAATTGCCTTTGTTCCCTCCGCAAGTGTAAAGTTTCGGATTCTTTTTGACCTGCTGCTCGGAGTATTGTTTTGCCAGTTCCTCAGTATGCGATCCTCCATGTTCAGCCACAAAATCAATATAGCCGGCTCCCATGTTGTAGCTTTGTATAATCGTATCCAAGTCTACGCCTTTTTTCTTGCCTGTTTGGTACATGAGAGTGAATTGTTTGATTCCCTGTTTGATACTGGTTTGAGGGTTTTTGATTTGATTTCGCTTTAAACCCAGAGATTCTGAAGACTGCATGGGATCATTTCCTCTTCCTTTTGACTCTTGATATATCATGCCGAGTACCAGCGATGTATATCTAGTGAGCCCTTTTTCATCCAGCTCGTCCTCCACAAGCGGTTTGTAATCCGTCAGCCGTTCAAGCACGATCGGTTTGACATCAAATGGAAGACTTTTGAGCAATTCATTATTTGAAAATAACAGGATGAGAAAGAAGGACACCATGACAAAAACACATATCATCATAAGACCCGCAGCAGCGAAACAGCCTTTTTTCTTTTTCTCCACTGTGTTTCACCCTCAATTTCAGGAGCATTATGACTTTTTCATTATGACACAGATGAATGCGCGAAACCAAGCAGAAACCCGTATTTGAAACATAAATTTAAAATAACGGTTCTTTTGTCAGGCACAGGATGTATCTGCATCAATTGACATTTGGTATAATTGGGCTACTTGAGAAAAGAAGGGTGAGGTATATGACTGAATTTCACGAATCCGGAAACATGAATGACCCCGCTGTCGATTTAGATGAGGAAACATTATTTTTGGTTGCCCAGACTTTTAAGGCGCTGTCTGATCCGACCAGAATCAGAATTCTCCATTTGCTGTCACAGGGTGAGCACGCGGTAAATGATATCGCAGAAAAGCTGAATTTACTGCAGTCTACCGTTTCTCATCAGCTGCGTTTTCTTAAAAATCTGCGCCTCGTCAAATCACGCAGAGAAGGAACATCCATCTATTATTCTCCTGAGGATGAACATGTGTTAGATGTGCTTCAGCAAATGATTCACCATACGCGGCACGATTAAAAAACATCCCTGCTTTTAGACAGGGATGTCAGCCGTATTGACTGTTATTTGTCTGGTCTCTGCTCGTTTTTAAAACATAAAAAGAGAAGCCGCTGTAATAAACAGCGATGAAATAAAAGACACTGATGGTCAGCGGATCGGCGCCGACCGTTTGGCTGTATGCCTCCGGATGGGTAAAATCCGCTGTGACCCGGTAAATTTCAATAACCCGATAAACAAATCTCGATAGGAATAACGTTAATAGAATAAGTTCAATCCACAGATGAGTCCGAAAATACATTTTTCCGCGGCGCTCTTCAAAAGAAATGTTTCGTTTGGCAAACAGAACCAGAAGCCAGCCGCAAAAAGTGCCGAATATAAGATACCCGTATAAAGCCGGGTGTGTGATGCTGAAAAACGCCAGAGCGGCGGCCAGCAATGAAAATAAAATCATTCTTGTATAAAGCCAGCGGGGTTTCAAAGGCTGAAAGCCGACGGACCGTTTCACCTTTTTATATAGAAAAAAGGCAATCATTAAGACAGGGCAGATGCTTTGAAGTGTGATATGCATGATGTGGAACTCCCCCTCCGTTGAGTAGTGTATGCTTATCCGGCTGGTTTTAGTAGTCTGATTTATTCGCAGGCTGAAAGCATCTTTTATCACAGTATGCGTGTTTCTTTTTTTGGCATGAGAGAAGCGCCCGCGCCTTTTTTAAGATTTAAACAGAAAACGCTTGATAAACTAACGGTATTAGTTATAATAAAACTAACAACATTAGTTTCAGGGGGATATTGATGAGAATCTTACAATACGGAAACGTTTGGCAGCTGACCTTTTTTCCTGCGCTTTTCCCGGTGAATTGTTATTTGGTTGAGGAGGAAGAAGGGGTAACCCTGATTGACGCCGGCCTTCCCAACAGCCATAAAGGAATCAAACAAGCTTTGCAGCAGCTTGGGAAACCGCTGAATACCATATTGCTCACCCACGCGCATGTAGATCACATCGGTTCGCTTGACTCATTATCTGCGGAATTTCCGGATGCTGATGTCTGTATTTCTGAACGTGATTCTTTCTTGCTGAAAGGTGACACTTCATTATTTGAGCATGAAGCACAAACGCCGATAAAGGGAGGAGTGCCCAAAAATATTCAGACCGAACCTGATCGCCTGCTGAAAGGCGGCGAGCGGATCGGATCTTTGCTTGTCATTCCCGCTCCCGGTCATACGCCGGGGAGTCTTGCTTTTAAAGATTTGAGAGATGATATGCTGATCGTCGGAGATGCCTTTCAAGTACGGGGAGGCCTTGCGGTTTCAGGAAAGCTGAAATGGAGATTTCCGTTTCCCGCCTTTGCCACCTGGAATAAAGAAGAAGCTGTAAAAACAGCAAGAACGCTTATCGCTCATCAACCAAGCTGTCTGGCCGCCGGTCATGGAAATGTTCTCTATCATCCTGCTGAAATGATGGCTGAGGCTGCTGATGAAGCCGAACGAAGCCTGCGGGGAGGCCGATTATAATGTCACCGAGAGTCGGAATGAGCCTGGACATGATATTGAGAGCCGCAGCAGGCATCGCTGACGAAAAAGGGCTGAATGAAGTGACGCTTGCGGCCGTTGCAAAGTCCTTAAACGTAAAACCGCCTTCCCTTTATAATTTTGTCAATGGTCTTCAAGGAATTAAGAAAGAGCTGGCCGTCTCCGGTTTAACCATGTTATATGAAAACATGGCGGCATCCTCAGAAGGACTGACAGGTGAAAGGGTCATGCTTTCACTTGCTGATGCCTATATCAATTTCGCTGAAGCCAATCCCGGATTATATGAAGCAACATTTCAAAAAATAAAAGACGGCCGAATGGAGAATTTGTCCAGCCAGCTTGTGAATCTTGTTGTCAGGCTGCTGACAGCAAACGGTTATGCACGTCCCGAAAACGCAATCCATGCCGCAAGAGGACTGAGAAGCCTGCTTCACGGTTTTGCTGCGCTGAGGAAACAGAGTGCATTTGAATTGACTGAATCAATTAAGGAAAGCCGGAAGTTTGCCGTTGTTGCTTTTTTAAGAGGTTTACAACTAGATAAACAATAATATTATTATGTAAACTAAAAACGAAACATCCAAAAAGGAGGGGCAAATGGATTCATTACAGAACATCGTTTGTGAGCGGCGCACTTATTCACATATTTTTGATTCCCATGTTCACACATACTGTCAAATGCTCTTTCCTCTCGAAGGACAGCTGAACTTGGAAACAGAAAGACGTGAGGTGAGATTAAAACCGGATCAAATGCTGTATATTCCGCCAGGACATGAACACCGGTTCCGTTCTTTGGAGCGAAATGAATGTCTCGTTCTTGACATGCCGGCATATTTTTTAAGCGGCTCATTTGACCCCGGTGTGATCAATAAGCTTGATTCCTTTTGGACTTCGATTCGGTTTCTGCTGACAGAAGAGGCAAAGCAGCAGTCGTCTCATTCATTGAGTCTCCTCGCAGAATATATTGCTGGAAAGATACAAGAAAGCCGTACAAATGATTCAATCACGTATATCCGCCGAAATCTCTCAAAGACTTTTACTATTAAAGAGCTTGCCGCAATCGAACATTACCACCCGGCTTATTATTCTGACTGGTTTAAAAGGCAGACGGGGAAAAGCCCGCAAGCTTATATTTCCGAGCTCCGTCTGAAGAAAGCGGAACAATTGCTTATTGAAACAAAATGCCGGCTGACAGACATCAGTCATGAGGTCGGCTTTCAAAATTTGTCTTCTTTTACCAGGTGGTTTGTCAGACATAAGGGAACAACACCGCGCGCCTATCGAAACACCTTTCAAACAGATAAATAAGCCCAAAGATCGGTTAAATAAACTGTGTCTTTTTTTGGTATCATGATTGTAAAAAAGGAGTTTTTGACATGGCAGTCATCGAAGATTTTATGAAGCTTGATCTCAGAATAGGAACGGTCGTAAAAGCAGAAGAGTTTCCGGAAGCAAAGGTCCCGGCCATTAAGATGACAATAGATTTCGGCGGAGAAATCGGCATAAAGCAATCAAGCGCCCAAATTACAAAACGGTATGCGCCAGGTGATTTGACAGGCAGGCAGGTTACCGCTATTGTCAACTTTCCGCCGCGGCGGATCGCCGGATTCAAGTCAGAAGTTCTCGTTCTCGGCGGCATCCCGGAAAAAGGAGACGTCGTCCTGCTTACGCCCGAGCAGACTGTACCGAACGGAACGAAAATCGGATAATAAAAAAAGACGTTTGCAGAAGCAAACGTCTTTTGCGTATTGAGGCGATACACCACACGCCACATTCGTGTGCGCCGCAAGGGCATGTGCATCGGCTTACACAATTCAGCTCATCGCTATATGAATATAGCATGGCGGCTGTAGAAATGCAAGAGATATTTTAATATATGTTATATCTGGCTTTGTTTTGCCGATCACCATGACTACTTGGTGTAAGGTTTTGTTCAAATTCTATGATCTTGCATAAAACAGTGCGGCAAATGAAAGAGGTTCAGCTTATCTTATATCCCATGGTAAAATTTAGACGGAAAGAAGCGGAAAGGAGACGTAAATGAAGGTATTTGAAGCAGACTCGTTAATCTCAGCTGCAGAAAAGCGGGCAAAACAATACAATCAGATTAGAGAACAATTTATCAATCTCAGAAAAGCTTTTCAGGGAATGGCTGACTTAGATGACAGTGAGTTTTCAGGTAAAGGCGCTGACAACATTAAAGCCTTTTTCCAAGATCACGCTGGTGTCACAGACAGCTGGCTTGATCTGATCGATATGAAGATTGCTTTTCTTAACAGCATTTCTGGAAAAGTAACTGATGCGGGACTATCCGATTCGTTTGTGGAAGAGTCATTTTTAGAACACGAGCTGATTTATGCGAAGAATAAATCACAAGCCATCATGCAAGAGCAACGGAATGAAATGAGAGATATTCTTAATGAGATAAGCGATATTGTTCATCTTGATGTTTTCTCGACAGAGGATGTCGATCAACAGCTGGATTCAGCAGATAAGAAACGGGAAAATACCATACACAAGCTCGGAAAGCTCGATCATGATCTAACGAAGGAATACGCAGAAACCGAAGCGAACGAGCATTTCATCCAAGCTGGCTTTCAACAGCTTCAAATTGCCACGGGCAAAGGAAAAAACGCCACTCCGCTTCACTATAATGCCGAGGCGTACAGAGAAAGTGACATCCATAAGAAAAAAGGCGAGATTACAAGACATTCAGATGCTTATTTGACGATTAAGAAGGAAGAAGCGAAAGAGCGGGAAATCAAGGATTTGAAGAAAAAGCTCGCTGACGGTGTGACCGATCCGGATGAATACTTGGAAATTGCGAAGAAGATCGGTTACGAGAATCTTGAACCTGCCCAGCAGCAATATGTCATTCAGCTTGAACAAGCAAAACAAATGGATGAAGCCGGAGAAATGACTTGGGATATCTTAAAAGGAGCCGGCGTCGGTCTTTATGATGTCGGGAAAGACACGGTAACCGGTTTGTGGCAGCTGACCAGCAAGCCTGATGAAGTTGTTGAAGGTATCATAGGGGCAGTTGCTCATCCAATTAACACGTATAATGCCATTTCAACAGCTATTGAGGAATCGTATCAAAAGGATATGGTAAATGGAGATGCGTATTCCAGGTCAAGATGGGTGACATATGCGGTCGGTTCAGTGGCTGTGGCCGTCGTCGGAACCAAAGGCGCAGGAGCCGTTAACAAAGCTGATGCGGCGGGGAAGGTAATAAATAAAGCTAGTCAAGCAGGGAAGAAAATTAAGGACATCAAGATTTCAGATTTGCTTCCGTATAACTCTAAATATAATCTTGCGATGGCAGGGGACGTGCCATACAATGTGGTTGATAGCCAAAACCTTAAAAATGAACTTTTGACCAATGCAAAGAAAATCCCGGATGGAACGAGAAAGCCGTTTACCGGTCAAGAAATAAACCTTCCTTGGTTAAATAAAGAAAAGTATGGTGCTTTTGAGGTTAAGGGCAAGGTAAAAGCAAAAGGAAAAGTTAAAGACATAAGCCGCAGAGTGTATACTATGAAAGATATTGATATTAACCAAAAAACAGAATTTGGCGCAACAAATCTTCAGCTTATGAAAAACGGCAATGCTCCTTATGCAAAAGATGGCACACAGATTAATTTACATCACTTGATTCAAGAAGAACCTGGCCCAATGCTTGAAATCCCAAACAGTTTACATACAAAATATAGTGATGTGATTCATAAGCTTAAGACTGATGGTGAAAGTTTTAGAAATGATAAGATTTTAAAAGCACAGTATGAAAGCTTTCGAAAGAGATATTGGAAGTGGAGAGCGAAACAATTTGAGAATGAGAATTGAGGTGTTTAAATTAAATGATTTATTCGAAGGTTGAAAACTTTATTAATGAAAACAAACAAAATGCTATATTCACAGAGGGTGCAAGCCATGAAAACATAACTCGCATTGAAGAAAAACTTCAATGCCAACTTCCTATTAGTTATAAATGGTTTTTAGAAAAATACGGTGCTGGCGGTTTATTCGGTGTTTTAGTTTTAGGCTACAACTTTGATCATGCATCAGTTGTAAATAGAACTAATGAATATAAAGAACACTATAGCCTTACTGATGGACTTGTGGTTATTGAAGATGTTGATTACTTTGCTTACTGTCTAGATACGAATAAAATGAAAGACGGAGAATGTCCTGTAGTTGAATGGGATAGGGTAATTGGTTATCAAGATACTGTTGCAGAAAGCTTTATTGAATTTTTTTATAATAAGATTAAGGAAGCGAAAGATGACTGGGAAGAAGATGAAGACTGGGACGATTAATAAAAGAAAGCTCTCTTTTAGAGAGCTTTTTTCAGGTTTTTAATTTTTTAACAGGATTCATAATGAGCAAACAGGCATTGCTCAAAATACTCGCCGCACCTATCCAAAGCAGCCATTGTGTTTCGGTCAGCCACGAGGCAGTTAGGATAAAGAATCCAATGGCAATTGATATATAATTGCCGGCTCGGTCCAGTTTGCGTTTGCTATGAATTTTATATTTGGCATGAGAAATAAATTGAGCAGTTTTATTTTTCTGCTCATAGCTTTTTTCCTTTATCTTATTCTCTGCCTCTTTTACTTTTCGATAAAGCATATTATTCATCGTCTGCACTCCCGTATCGCCGTTTTGAAAATTCAGCCATGATTTTTTCTTCATAGCCATCTGAGATGAATTGAGCCTGGTCTTCAACTTTCAAATGTGCTTTTTCTTCAAAACCATCCTGTTCCTCACCATCAAAACGATAAAGTTTTTGCAATAGCCTCCAGAATGTTTCAACTTCTTCAGTTGTGAATTCATGAAACATATCCGCTAAAAAATAGGTGGATTTTTCTGAACAGGAAATTAACGCTTTTGTTCCTTCAGGGGTAATCTCAATATTGATTGCACGTTTATCCAGTTTGCTTGGCACAGTGTGAACATATCCTTTTTTCGCAAGGCTTGAAATTAATTTGTTAGCGGTTTGTTTTGTTGTGCCCAGCTTTTTAGCGATATTCATAAGTGTGGTATCTTCCGTCGGTAAATGGGCAATAGCAATAAGAGTCATGTGCTGTCGGGAAGTCAACATTTCTAAGTATTCGTCTCCGCGAGTTTGCACCTTATTGACGACCGAAAACAGTGATGTGTAACTTTGTTGCATAAAATGCAGTTCTTTCATTAGTAAATTAATATCCATAAGTGATCTCCAATCTAAATTGTCACCATGTTGACAATTACAACATACCTCGAAATGGGAAATAAGTCAACATGGTGACTAAAAGGGGGTACGGCTGTTTTACAAATGTCACAGGCAGTCGGAGTGTTTTCAAAAGGTGAAATAAGTATAATAAATGCGAAAAGGGCATTAATCCAAAGCGAGAAGGTGTTTGGTATGCAGAAAGTGAACTGGTCAGAACAGTATGAATGGTTCAATAAACAGGATGAAAAAGACGGGCGTTTAATGGCGCTCCTTCGTCATGAGCTTGCATATGAGGAAGTCATACGGTTATATACGAAAGGGTTTTATTTGAAGTCCAAAGAAGGGGATGTTTCGTTAAGTAAGAACGATATCTGTCGTATGTTTGGGGTTGAAGAGAGGCAGGGCGGCAAATCTTAATGAACGGGAAGAGGAGAACTCTCTTCCCGCTATTCACGGCAGCTGTTATTCTTTTTCCAGCATGGCAGTCAGCCATTCTCGTAATGCAGTTTTCTGTACATACCGCTTTCCGTTTCTGGTGATATGCGGAATATCGGAAGTGTCAGGCACGATTTGTTTTGCTTCTTCCTTAGTCACTCCTAAATAATAGCCAATGTAGAAGTGAAGATCTTTTTCTTTGATGAGAATCTGGTCAGTGTGCTCATGAGGATCAGGTGATTTAAAGTTTTTTAATCCGTCTCCTATGAAATATCCGGCTAAAGCGATGCCAATGCCGGTAATGATATCCATACAGCAAACCTCCAATAAAAGTTATTATGTTTTATACGGTCAAATCCGCCGAAAGGATTCACTTTCAGTAAGAGCGGGGGAGCCTATTTTTGCTTTCCGATCTTTTCCACCTGTACCTTTCCGGAGAAGAAAACAGCGCCTCCGCCCATATCTGCAAGCCGATCGGGAGTGAGTGAATTGACCAGCTGTTTTTTATCATCCGCGTCAGCCCAAAGACCTTGGCTGACTGCAACGCCGGGAAGCACTTGTTCGCCGACTGAAGCTGTCAATTCACATTCGCCGCGGTTGTTCCATATTCTCACGATTTCCCCGTCTTCGATGTTCCGGCGCTCAGCATCTTTTGTATGAATAAAAAGCTTTGGCGCTTTTTCCAGTTTTACGTGTTTTTCATTATTCGAAAATGTCGAGTTTAAAAAGTTATGATTCGGTCCCGGGACAAATAACAGCGGGAAATCATCATCGCTCTCAAGAGGGATGTGTGTCGGCAGCGCCGGATAACCGTCCTGTTTCATCTTTTCAGAATATAACTCAATTTTTCCGCTCGGCGTCTTGAGCTTGCCAGGAAAAAGCGGTTTTTTTCGATTGGCTCTCATGAAAGAATGGGATGAAAGCGAATCGTAATCAATATCCTCGATATACGGATTGGCGGGAAAGTCCAGCGCCTGTCTGATTAATTCTTCATCGGAATCCTGAAGCTCCTGCTCGGTAAAGCCCATCGCCCCGGCAAGCAAACGGAACACTTCCGTATTCGATTTGCTGTCCCCATATGGTTCGATCACCGGTTTTTGCAGCTGAATAAAATGATGCCAGTAAGACGTGTAAAAATCCGTGTTTTCAAAGGCGGATGAAGCAGGGAGCACGATATCCGCATATTTGGCGGTTTCCGTTAAAAACAGATCGTGAACGACTGTAAATAAATCTTCCCGCTGCAGGCCTTTTCTGACTTTATTCGCTTCCGGGGCAACTACCGCGGGATTGGTTCCGTAAATAAACAAGGAGCGTACGGGCGGTGTTGTTTCTAAAAGAACGCTTCCGAGTCTGTTCATATTAAATGATCTTGGCTTCCTGCCATAAAGCAGATCAGGCCGCTGGAGCGCTTGTCTGTTATAGTTTAATATCGCGCTGTTGTGCTTGATTGCGCCTCCCCCGGTGCGGAGCCACTGTCCTGTCACAGCCGGAAGGCAGGCGACGGTGCGGACGATCATTCCGCCATTGTCATGGTGCTGAATGCCGTTTCCGATCCTGATAAGGGAAGGGGAGGTTTCGCCGTACATTCTCGCAAGTCGTCTGATATCGTCTGCTTTAACGCCTGTTATAACAGAAACCGTTTCAGGATCATACTGTTTGACATGCGCTTTTAATTCTTCACTGCCTTCGGTGTACTCTGTGAGAAATGCTTCATCGTGAAGGTTCTCGGCAAATAAAACATGCATGATACCGAGAGCGAGTGCGGCATCTGTGCCGGGGCGAATGGGAATAAACCAATCGGCAAGCCGGCCTGTTTGGTTCTTATGTACATCGATAACGACAATTTTAGCTCCTTTTTTCCGGGCTTTTTGAGCAATCATGACCTGATGCATATTCGTGCTGACGGCATTGATTCCCCAGAAAATAAAGAGCTTTGCATGTATGGTCTCTTCCGGATCAGTACCTGTGCCTTCTCCCATTGTATAGTTATAGCCCTCCGATCCGGCTTTGCTGCAGATCGTCCGTTCGAGCTGGCTCGCCCCGAGTCGGTAGAAAAAACGGCGGTCCATTCCCTCTGCCGCCAGTTTTCCCATATTGCCGTAAAAGCTGTACGGGAGAATGCTTTCCGCTCCTTCTTCGGCAATAAGCTCTTTCCAGCGCGCACTGATCGTATTGATTGCTTCGTCCCATGAAATAGGCGCAAACACAGCTTTGCCTTTTTCGCCGATCCGTTTTAACGGGACGGTTAAACGTTTTTCATCATAAATGCGCTCAGCCATGTGTCTGACTTTGTTGCAAATATTCCCTGATGTGACCGGGTGATCCGGGTCTCCCTGAATGTTAACGATTTTTCCGTCTTTTTTTGTCACAAGTAAGCCGCATTGATCGGGACAGTCCAGTGAGCACACCGATTTAAAGACGCCGTTTGGCTGTTTTGCAGCAGAATTCATAGCCATTTCTCCTCTTTTTTTATATTGTAAGCATTATAACATTTCGAAATAGATCGTCAATTCAGAAAAAAAGTATTGACATCACGGAAGGACTTATCTATGATGAGTTTATTCTTTTTAAAAGCCTGACAATTTCATCATTTTATTTTCTATCAAGAGAGGTGGAGGGACTGGCCCTATGAAACCTCGGCAACATTTATTGTGCCAATTCCAGCAAGCGTATGCTTGAAAGATAGGAAAGAATGGTCTATACATATTTGTGCGCTTCAAGCGGATAAAGACGGTATATGAATCTCTTTCCTTCTTCGGGGAAAGAGATTTTTTTGTGAAAAATTTATGTGAAAAGGATGTTTTGCACCATGACGGTTTTAATTACCGCACCATATCACGACGAGGGGCTGAAGGAGCTGACAGATCTGTTCGGGCGGACTGTGCACCTGCCGTGGAAGAAGCACGGCCGGGCCTATCGGGAAGATGAATTAATCCGGATGATTCAAGAGACAAACGCGTCGGGGCTTATTACCGAACTTGATGAGGTATCAGAGCGAGTGATTGATATATTGCCGGATTCCGCTTTTATCGGCGTCTGCAGAGGGATGCCGTCTAATGTGGATATCACGGCGGCGACTAAAAGAAAAATTCCTGTCTTCTTTACACCGGCCCGCAATGCCCAGGCTGTTGCTGAAATGTTTATCGGAAATGTCATTTCGTTTTTGCGCCACACGTATTCTTCTCATCAATGGCTGAAGGCCGGGAAGTGGAATGGTGATTATTTGCAGGCTTACGTCAAATTCAGGGGAAATGAGCTGACGGGGAAAACAGTCGGCCTTATCGGTTTCGGAGCTGTAGGACAGAGAATCGCCCGGCTGTTGTCGGCTTTTGACTGCAAGGTGCTGTACTATGACCCCTTTGTCAATCATGAGAACCGGGAGTATGAAAAAACGACGATTGAACGGGTATTTTCTGAAAGTGATATTGTCTCCGTTCATTTGCCGCGCACCGAAGAAACCATCGGCCTAATCGGCGCCCGGCATTTTCAATTGATGAAGCAAGAAGCTGTTTTTGTCAATACATCAAGAGCGGCGGTTACAGACGGAAAAGAGCTGCTGCGGGTGCTGAAAGAACGGAGGATTAAAGGAGCGATCCTTGACGTGTTTTATCAGGAACCGCCTGAATCTTCTGATTATGAATTGATCTCACTGCCGAATGTGTTCGCGACTCCCCATTTAGCGGGCGCAACATTTGAGGTGGAGGATCATCATGTGAGGATTTTAAATGAGGCGCTTTTTAAATGGAAAAAAGATCAGCTCTGCTCAATACGTGAACTTTATAACAAAAGAGAACTTGAGATGGAAGGATAGAAGAAGGAGGAGGCTGTAATGGCTGAACAAAAAGGCTACCTTGTATTTGACATCGGGACGGGGAATGCGCGAGTCGCGGTTGTGACTGCCGGCGGCGACGTGACCGCACTGGAAAGGGAAGACATTGAATATGTGACGGATCCGCTTTATCCGGACGGCCGTTATTTCTCGCCGGAAAGATTATGGATGCAAATCAGCGCTATGGCAAAAAAGGCTATTGCTAAAAGCCCTCATATTACATTAATCGGAATCACCTCAACAAGCCAGAGGCAGGGAATTGTTCTGATTAATAAAGATAAAAAGGCGTTTCTCGGTCTGCCCAACATTGATAATAGAGGGCGCGAATGGGAGGGAGAGATCGAGTTAAAAGAAGAAGTGCATCAGCGCGCCGGACGCCTTCCGAGCGCTTTATTTTCCGCCATGAAACTTGTCGGGTTAAAAAAAAGACAGCCGTCATTATGGAAAGAAGTGAAGTACATCACAAGCATCAGTGACTGGGTGACATTTGAGCTGAGCGGAATTTTAAGCTATGAACCGTCACAGGCCGCTGAAACACTGCTGTTTGACGTAAGGGAAAAGGCGTGGTCAGAGAAGTTATGCAGCATCTTCGGGGTGCCTTCTGCCATTCTTCCTTCACTCGTCCGATCTGGGACGGTTGTCGGAATGTTAACGTTTAAAAAAGCGGCTGTTCTCGGTCTTTCTGAAAGAGTGCCTGTGATTGCAGGCGGGGGAGACACACAGCTTGCCATTAAAAGTGCAGATGCAAAGCCGGGAGATATCGTCATCGTATCCGGCACGACGACGCCGATTACAAAGATAACAGCGGAGCCCGGAACCGAAAGTTTAGAGAATGCATGGCTGAATTGCCATACAGAAGAAGGTCAATGGCTTCTTGAAACTAATCCGGGTGTAACAGGACTCAATTATCAAAAATTAAAATCCATTTTTTATCCGAATGAATCCTACGGCGTCATGGAACGGGAAATCGCCAGTCTGCCGAAACATGATCAAGCGTGTGTTTCTGCGTTAGGCTCCTATTTATCGCCTGAAAAAAACGCACTCGCAAAAGGCGGATTTATTTTTGATGCCCCGCTATCCCAAAGTTTAAGCCGAGCGCATTTTGTCAAAGCCGCTCTGATGGAAATCGCTTTTTCAATCAAATGGAACTATGAGGCGTTAATAGAAGTGACTTCCTTTTCCCAAAATGTGAAGGTGTGCGGCGGGGGTTTCCAAAGTGCTGCGTTGACACAGTTTCTTGCTAACCTTCTGCAAAAGAAGATTTATAAGAGAGAAGGCTTCAGCCAGGCATCCGTAATGGGGGCGGCGATGATCTGCAACGAAGCTCTCGGTGTGAAAGAAGAACTTTCGAACCGCACAAAGCTAATTGAACCGGAATCGGATCAGACGGATCTCTTCCTATATGAAGAATGGAAACATACGCAAAAATTATTTGCGCATTTTCAGCCAGCGGTGAAAGCCTGACTTGGGGATGAGATGACAACATGAAAGATTGCTGAGGAGGAACAAAAATGCTTAATAAAATAGGAATTCCGAAACAGCTTGCCTGGGGATTTTTAGGGGTCGTGCTGTTTATGATGGGGGACGGCCTTGAACAAGGCTGGCTCAGCCCGTTTTTAGTTGAAAACGGCTTGACAGTACAGCAATCAGCATCCTTGTTTACGGTTTACGGTATTTCTCTCGCTGTGGCGTCTTGGTTTTCAGGCGTCTGTCTCGAAGCCTTCGGCGCAAAGCGGACGATGTTTATGGGGCTGTTGTTTTACGTTATCGGAACAGCCGCGTTTATCGCATACGGATTTGAAAATCTAAATTTGCCGGTTATGTATGTCACGTATTTTATTAAAGGGCTGGGCTACCCGCTGTTTGCCTATTCATTTTTGACATGGGTGATCTACCGGTCGCCGAAAAGCAAGCTCAGTACGGCGGTCGGCTGGTTCTGGATTGCTTATTGCTGCGGGATGTTTGTATTCGGCGCCTGGTATTCAAGCTGGGCCATCAAATCTTTCGGCTATTTGAATACGCTGTGGAGTTCGATTTTTTGGGTATGCCTCGGCGCTTTTTTTGCTTTGATTTTAAATAGGGACCGCTTTGAAAAGAAAAAAGCAAGTAAACAGGAAAAGGTGCAGGAATTACTGAAAGGAATCACCATCCTTGCTGAAAATCCGCGTGTTCTTTCAGGGGGGATTGTTCGGATCATCAACAGCATCGGAACATACGGATTTCCGGTATTTCTCCCAATGCATATGGCGCAGCACGGTATTTCTACAAATGTATGGCTGCAGATTTGGGGAACGATCTTTCTCGGCAATATCGTCTTTAACTTAATCTTCGGTGCAGTCGGCGATGCGTTCGGCTGGAAAAAGACTGTCATGTGGTTCGGGGGAGCGGGCTGCGGCATTTTTACCCTTTTATTATATTATGCTCCTGTTGTATCACATGGGAACTTGCTTTTCGTCAGCATTGTCGGCTTTATTTGGGGAGGGCTTCTGGCCGGATTCGTTCCGATCGGAGCTATCGTGCCGACGGCGGCCGGCAGCGATAAAGGTGCTGCCATGTCTGTATTAAATCTGGCCGCGGGCCTGTCGGCATTTGTCGGCCCCGCGCTTGCCTGGGCGTTTATCGGGCTTGTCGGCGCACAAGGCGTAGTATGGATTTTCGCGGCGCTCTATTTCGTAAGTGCAATCCTGACAAATCAAATCAAAATACCTGAAGAGAAAACGGCAAAACAAGATAAATCATTGCCTGAATATGCTTCTTAACAAAAACGCCCCGAAGGCTCGGGGCGTTTTTTACAGCTTCTGAAGAAACTCGGCAAAGCGCTGAATTTGTTCACGTAACGATTGTTTGTTTTCGTGAAATTGTTTGAAACGATGTCCGTTTGCGCCGGACGGATGCGGGAAGCCTTCCAAAATGACCGCATGATTCATCCTCCCGTTCTTCTTCAGCATGCGGCAGGCGGATTCTGCTGCTTTACCGAGAGGGATAAGCAGAATGTCCTTTTTCATCATTTCTATTTCGTCCGGAAAATATTTCAGCGCATAACGGCTGAGAAGAGCTGACCTGCTGATTAGCGGCTGATGTCCCGTATAGTTTTTCTGTTTATAAAAAACAGGGTGTTTGATAACGGATGTCGTATGAAGCAGCTCCCGTTTTGAACCAAATAAACAGGATGAATTCTCAACTCGGAGCGCGGCCGGCAGACCGCATTCATTAAGCATTTCGATCATGTGTTGCCTCATGGAACCGGAAAGCCCGGCCGCTTTTTTTGTCTCATATGCTACCACCTCAAGAGATTCGCCGTTTTTTAAAAGCTGTGCCGCTGCTTTGTAAGCCCGCTGCATCTGAAAAAAACCGGGTGTAATTCCGGAAATGACAACTGCAGCATGTGGGTTGATATACTCATTATGAGGCGAATAATACATATCCAGATCTCCGTCCTTTGCTAAATGGAACTCCGGATTCAGCAAATCCGATTTTGTAAATCCTCCCGAAGATGATAATGCTTTAAGCTGGCGTAAAAAATGTGCAAGCCGCTCACGATTGCAAATCATATTATGCCTCCTTGAACCCGCTCATTCTATTAGTGTCAGCAAAAACGACGGATGACATGCAGGCTCATAAATCGCTTTTACCGGCGTTCCAGAGCATCTTCAGGACATGAGGCGTTCCTTTTGCTTCGGCAGCCGTCGTTTGCACGGCTGTTTTTTTAGTGAGAAAGTCTTCCTGCAGTTCTTTCTGCTTTTGTGATAACAGACGGGTTTCTGTTTTGATTTCTTCAACGGACGTCTGCATGGACGCTGCCGTGGCGTTAATCTTCTTTATATCAGGCGCTGTGTTTCTTTTAAAACGCACGGCTGATACGGCTAAATAAACCAATGCGGCAGCCGCAACGGCAGCACTGATATACAAAATAATAATCATCTGCTTTTCACTCCTTTTTTTCAGTTGATACCCTTTATAGAGATTGATGAATCATTTTATTTGCTAATTGTTTTTTTTCTGCTTATAATGTGAAATCGTACATAAGGACATTCAGAAAGGGTGAAAGACGTGGAAAATATACAGAACAAAACGGCTCTTATCACGGGTGCGGGCAGAGGAATCGGCCGCGCCGCCGCTATTGCTTTAGCGAAAGAAGGAGTCAATATCGGTTTAATCGGCCGCACTGAAGCAAATGTGAAAAAGGTTGCAGAAGAAGTGGAAGCCCTTGGTGTAAAGGCATCATTCGCTGCTGCCGATGTGAAAAGCCAAAAAGAGGTCGAACAAGCCGTCGCTTCTATTAAAGAAGATCTCGGTGAGATTGACATCCTGATTAACAATGCCGGAATCAGCAAATTCGGCGGATTTTTAGATCTTACGCCAGAAGAGTGGGAAGACATCATTCAAGTTAATGTAATGGGTGTGTACCATGTGACACGCGCCGTTCTTCCTGAAATGATTGAGAGAAAATCAGGAGATATCATTAATATTTCCTCTACGGCCGGCCAAAGAGGCGCCGCGGCGACAAGTGCGTACAGCGCTTCGAAATTTGCCGTTCTCGGTTTGACTGAATCTCTCATGCAGGAAGTGAGAAAACACAATATCCGTGTCAGCGCAATGACTCCGAGCACGGTTGCCAGCGATATGTCAATTGAATTAAATCTGACAGACGGCAATCCGGAAAAAGTCATGCAGCCTGAGGATCTTGCAGAATATATGGTTGCTCAATTGAAATTACATCCGCGCATTTTCATCAAAACTGCCGGTTTATGGTCAACCAATCCTTAAAAAACGGGATCTGTCTTTTTAGACAGGTCTTTTTTTGTTTCCTTAAAACTGAATGAGCAGATATAAAGGATTTGTGCGAAAAAAAGGAATGAAAAAGAAACCGATATCAGTTATAATTAAACTAAATAAACTATGTACCAAATGTTCAATTATATTTTTTCCCGCCGCTCTAAAAAACAAATAAATACAAATTAAACTGTTCGCACAATAAAAGGGGAAACGGAATATAAAGAGAATATTTAGTACATGGAATAATTTGTTATATGGAAGGGTGTGCACATATTGAAAGAAGAAAAAAGAAGTTCAACCGGTTTTTTAGTGAAACAAAGGGCTTTTTTAAAGCTTTACCTGATTACAATGACAGAGCAGGAACGGCTTTACGGACTGAAGCTTCTCGAGGTGCTGCGCTCCGAATTTAAACCCATCGGTTTTAAGCCGAATCATACTGAGGTATACCGGTCACTCCACGAACTCTTGGATGACGGGATCTTAAAACAGGTAAAGGTCAAAAAAGAAGGAGCCAAACTCCAGGAAGTCGTTCTCTATCAATTTAAAGACTATGAAGCTGCGAAGCTTTACAAAAAACAGCTTAAGACAGAGCTTGACCGCTGCAAAAAGCTGATAGAAAAAGCCCTGTCAGATAATTTTTAAATCTGTCCGGAACACACCCCGCCGCCCGGGCTCAGGCGGTGTGTTCTGTGATTCATTATACATAATAGCAGACAGGGAACAATACATATCAATAAAACCTTCAAACTTGACATTGACTCCTGACGTGATAACATAAAAAACGTGTGAAAAATGCGAACAAAATACGAACAAGGGAGATGTTACCGATCTTAGATCAAAAGAAAGTTGCTTTTATAGGAGCAGGATCAATGGCTGAAGGAATGATATCAGGCATGGTCCGCGCAAAAAAAATTCCCAATCAAAACATCTGCGTGACAAACCGCCAAAATACAGAGCGACTCGCTGAATTGGAACATCAATACGGAATTCAAGGCACAGCTTTTGACAGCATGAAAACCGAAGACATTGATGTCTTTATTTTAGCTATGAAACCGAAGGATGCTGAAATCGCTCTGGAGACGCTGAAACGGCGTATTCAACCTCATCAAATCATCCTGTCTGTCTTGGCAGGCATAACAACCTCATTTATACAGCAATCATTACATGAGAATCAGCCGGTTGTAAGAGTCATGCCGAACACATCCAGCATGATCGGCGAATCGGCAACAGCTGCGGCTTTCGGAGACCATGTCTCTCAAAGTTCAGCACAAACTGCGGTATCCCTTCTGGAATGTCTCGGTGAAGTATATGTGATCAAGGAAGATCAGATGGACATTTTCACCGGCATCGCAGGCAGCGGACCGGCGTACTTTTATTATTTAATGGAGTTTATCGAAAAAGCAGGTGAAGAAGCCGGCTTAGATAAACAACTGTCCCGCAAAATCGGCGCGCAAACATTATTAGGCGCAGCAAAAATGCTGATGGAGACGGGGGAAAAACCGGATGTGCTTCGAGAAAACATCACCTCTCCAAACGGCACGACAGAAGCCGGCCTTGATGCGCTCAGGTCTGAAGGCGGCGGGGAAGCCATTGCCAAAGCCATTAAACATGCGACCGAACGTTCTATTGAGATCAGCAAAACAATTGAAAAAACAGCAGCACTATAAAATAAAAACAGGAGTGATACAGTGACGTCTCGGACGGAGATCAAAAGAGTCGCGGTGAAAATCGGCAGCAGCTCACTGACGAGCCTGCACGGAGAAATCAGCAGAAGAAAACTGGAGACATTGGTGGATCAAATCGCACAGCTGAAAGACAGCGGTTATGAAGTGATTTTAGTATCTTCCGGCGCAGTGGCGGCAGGTTATCGGAAGCTCGGCTTTATTCAGAAACCGGAAAGCCTCCCCGAAAAACAGGCTTCTGCTTCCATCGGGCAGGGATTATTAATGGAAGCTTATTCAAAGCTGTTTTTAGCGCACGGTTATGTCGCGTCACAAATTTTAATTACAAGAAGCGACTTTTCTGATGAATACCGCTATCATAATGTCCGCAATACGATGAATGTCCTTTTGGAACGAGGCATTATTCCGATTATTAATGAAAATGACACCGTCACAGTCAATCGGCTGAAATTCGGTGATAATGATACACTCGCGGCAAAGGTCGCAGGCTTAATTGATGCCGACATGCTTGTGATTTTATCAGATATCGACGGATTATATGATGATAATCCGCGCAGCAACCCTGAAGCGGCACGAATCAGACATGTAAGTGACATCACCCCGGAAATAGAAGCAAGCGCGGGAGATGCCGGGAGTGAGATAGGGACCGGCGGAATGCGTTCAAAGCTGGATGCTTTTAAAATTGTGATGGCCTCCGGTATTAAAGGTTTCCTCGGGCAGGCTAACGCCCCGGACATTCTGCTTCAAGCGGTAGAAGAGGCGGCTGAAGGAACTTATTTTGAAGCGGAAGGAACCCTCCCGTTAAACCACAAAGAACAATGGCTTGCATTTAATTCCGGCCCCGAAGGCGAGATTGTGATGGAGAAGAAAAGCAGCCGCGATATAGCGAACGGAAATGTGGCGCTGTCACCGCAGGATATCGAACAGATTAACGGCAGATTCAGCAGCGGGGCGGTTGTCAGACTGCTTGATCAGCAGGGAGAAGAGCTTGGGCTCGGCATCGTCAATTATTCCTCAGCTCAGCTGAAGACATATAAAGAAACGCCGCATAAACAGACCGGTCAATCAGTCATCGATCCGGAAGCGTTTGTCTGCCACGTTGAACTGTCCATCCCGATCGGCTGAGAAAAATCAATAAAACATGGCAAAGCCCGAGGCTTCGTTTTGAAGCTCGGGTTTGTTTTTATTGATATTGTTCAAGTTTGGAGAAAAATTGAATGACAAAATGATAGAAATCATTCGCAGACGGAGCCAGTTCTCTGCCTTTTGGCTTAATAATGCCTACGGTGCGCTTCACTTGAGGGAATTCAATCGGAATTTTGACCGTGAACCGAGGTGTGGTTTCAGCAAAGGTGCTTTCAGGTAATAAAGTAACGCCCATGCCTGCGGAGACTAATCCTTTAATGGCATCTAAATCCTCGCCCTCCGTTGATACAAGCGGCGCAAAGCCTGCCTGTCTGCAAGCGTCAATCGCCATATTGCGGAGAATAAATCCTTCAGGAAATAAAACAAATTGGTCGCCGCGCAGATCAATTAAATGGATATTTTTTTGTTTGGCAAGCGGATGATGCAGCGGAACAAGCGCGTAAATCTTTTCTGTGAATAAGATATTGCCTGTTATGTCGGGAAATTCCGTCGGAACGGGGCCGAGAAGCGCCGCATCTATGTCCCTGTTTCTTACGGCTTCAATTAAAAACTTATAAGATCCTTGGCGGAGCAAAAACTCAACGTTCGGGTGCTCCTCTTTAAATGCTGAAATCACTGTCGGCAAAAGCTGACTTGCAAGGCTCGTCGGGAATCCTATTTTGACGGTTCCGCGATTAGGATCAAGATATTCATCGATTTGTTCCTTCGCGTAATCAATTGCTTTCATCGCTGTTTTAACATGTTCTAAAAATTGTTTGCCGATCGGCGTTAACTTAATATTTCTGCCTTCCCGTTCAAATAAAGTGACCTTCAGCTCTTCTTCAAGATTTGCAATCTGCCTGCTGATGGCAGATTGGGCGACATGAAGATGATCAGCCGCTTCTGACACATGTTCCCGTTCTGCTACCTCCATAAAATACCGAAGCTGGCGTAATTCCATTGCGTTCACACCTATCTATCTCATTTTGAGATGTATTTGATCTAAATTATATATTGTTTATATTGTTTTGAAAACTTACAATTAATTTAAAGTTGTCAGATTTTATGACCGATAATTAACGGAAACTGATCGGGGGAGAGGAATTATGACTTACAATCAAATGCCGAAAGCACAAGGTCTCTACCGTCCGGAATTTGAGCATGATGCATGCGGAATCGGCTTGTATGCCCATTTAAAAGGGAAACCTTCACATGACATTGTGAAAAAAGGACTGCAGATGCTTTGCCAGCTGGATCACAGAGGAGGACAGGGCAGTGACCCGAATACGGGAGACGGCGCCGGCCTGATGGTTCAGATCCCTGATGCTTTTTTTAAGAAAGAGTGCGGAGAAATGAAGCTGCCTGAAAAAGGCCGTTACGGGGTAGGAATGGTCTTTTTCTCGCAAAATGAAGAGGAAAGAAAAAAGATCGAAAAACAGGTGAATGCATTCATTGAGCAGGAAGGGCAGACCGTTCTCGGCTGGAGAACCGTCCCCGTTAATGTCGGAAAAATCGGAACAGTGGCACAAAGTACTTGCCCGTACGTGCGCCAAGTATTTATCGGTGCCGCAAACGATTTGAAAGACAGCCTTGCTTTTGAACGCAAACTGTATGTCATCCGGAAGCAGGCTGAAAATTGGGGTGTTCAGAAACAGCTTGATTTTTACTTCGCAAGCCTGTCAAGCCAGACTATCGTTTATAAAGGTTTGTTAACGCCTGAGCAGGTTGACGCTTTTTATTTGGATTTGCAGGATGAAACCTTCGTATCTGCATTTTCACTCGTACATTCACGGTTCAGCACAAATACCTTTCCTACTTGGGAACGTGCCCATCCGAACCGCTATCTGATCCATAACGGAGAAATCAATACGCTCCGGGGCAATATCAATTGGATGCGGGCGAGAGAGCAGCAGTTTGTTTCAGAAAGCTTCGGAGACGATCTTCATAAAGTGCTGCCGATTTTAAATGCTGAGGGCAGTGACTCATCCATTCTTGATAATGCGTTTGAATTTTTCGTGATGGCGGGACGGAAGCCGGCACATACGGCAATGATGCTGATCCCGGAACCATGGACCGAAAACACTCACATGTCTAAAGCGAAACGGGCTTTTTACGAATATCACAGCTCTTTAATGGAGCCGTGGGACGGACCGACTGCCATTTCGTTTACGGACGGTAAACAAATCGGCGCCATCCTTGACCGTAACGGCCTTCGTCCGGCACGTTACTATGTGACAAAAGATGACCATATTATTTTCTCATCTGAGGTGGGCGTTATTGAAGTGGAGCAGGAAAACATTCTTCATAAAAAACGCCTGGAACCCGGAAAAATGCTGCTCATTGACTTAGAGGAAGGCCGGATTATTTCAGATGAAGAAGTAAAAACGGAAATCGCCAATGAATTCCCGTATCAAAAATGGCTTGAAGAGGAATTGGTTCAAGTGAATCCTGATCCGGAAATCCGGGAAGAGGAACAATTCGATGATCTTCTCGTCCGGCAAAAAGCATTTGGCTATACGTATGAAGATATTCAGAAATATTTAATTCCTGTTATTAAAGAAGGCAAAGACCCGCTCGGCTCCATGGGAAATGACTCGCCGCTCGCCGTTTTATCCGATCGTGCCCAATCACTGTTTCATTATTTTAAACAGCTGTTTGCGCAAGTCACAAACCCGCCGATTGACGCGATCCGCGAGCAGCTGGTGACCTCCACGGTGACATGGCTCGGAGCTGAAGGCGATCTGCTGCATCCGAGTGAAAGAAATGCCCGCCGCATTAAACTGTACACTCCTGTATTATCTAACGAACAGTTTTATGCGCTGAAAACACTTGTGCATCCTGACATTAAGAGCCAGAACATCCGCACGCTGTTTTCCGATGACCTGGAAAAAGGCCTGAAGGATTTGTTTCAGCAGGCGGAAAAAGCGATCAAGGAAGGCGTATCTCTGTTAATTTTATCTGACAGGGCAATGAGTAAAGAATTGACGCCGATTCCGCCGCTTTTGGCCGTCAGTGCGCTGCATCAGCATTTGATCTGTCAAGGTCTGCGTACTAAAGCAAGCATTATCGTTGAATCAGGCGAAGCGCGCGAAGTTCATCACTTTGCGGCTCTCATCGGATATGGGGCCGATGCTGTCAATCCGTATTTGACTTATGCTACGTATAAGCAGGAAATCGATGAAGGACGGCTTGATATTTCGTATGAAGAAGCTGTCAGCAAATACGGAAAGAGCGTGACAGAAGGCGTCGTGAAAGTGATGTCAAAAATGGGGATTTCAACTGTGCAAAGTTACAGGGGCGCCCAAATTTTTGAAGCGGTCGGCATCGGTGAAGACGTCATCTCCAAATACTTTACGGGAACTGCATCCCAGCTTGGCGGAATTGATATCGAAACGATCGCGCAAGAAGCAAAACAGCGTCATCAAGCGGCTTACAAGGATGATTACAGCCAAACTCTTGAGCCGGGTAGTGAATTCCAATGGCGAAACGGGGGAGAGCACCACGCTTTCAATCCGAAAACCATCCATACCCTGCAATGGGCGTGCCGCAAGAATGATTACAGCCTGTTTAAGCAATATTCTCATGCAGCGGATGAAGAACGAATCGGATTTTTACGTAATCTGTTCGCATTCAAAGAAGACCGCAAACCTTTAAAATTAGAAGAAGTCGAATCAGCTGCGTCCATCGTGAAACGTTTTAAAACAGGGGCGATGTCGTTCGGTTCATTAAGCAAGGAAGCGCATGAAGCTTTGGCAATAGCGATGAACCGGCTCGGCGGAAAAAGCAACAGCGGAGAAGGCGGAGAAGACCCGAAACGTTTTATTCCGGATGAAAATGGCGACGACAGAAGAAGTGCAATTAAACAGATCGCATCCGGCCGTTTCGGCGTAAAAAGCCATTATCTCGTCAATGCGGATGAATTGCAGATCAAAATGGCGCAAGGGGCGAAGCCGGGAGAAGGCGGCCAGCTTCCGGGCAACAAAGTATATCCTTGGGTCGCGGATGTCCGCGGTTCTACACCAGGTGTCGGGCTGATTTCACCGCCTCCTCATCATGACATTTATTCAATTGAAGATCTGGCTCAGCTGATACATGATTTGAAAAATGCAAATCGAAACGCGCGAATCAGCGTCAAGCTCGTGTCAAAAGCCGGCGTCGGCACGATTGCGGCCGGTGTGGCAAAAGGTACGGCGGATGTCATCGTCATCAGCGGGTACGACGGCGGAACGGGTGCTTCACCGAAAACGAGTATTAAACATACAGGTCTTCCGTGGGAGCTTGGTCTTGCAGAAGCACACCAAACGCTGATGCTGAACGGTTTACGGGATCGCGTGGTATTGGAAACGGACGGTAAGCTGATGACAGGGCGCGACGTCGTGATGGCCGCCTTGCTAGGCGCGGAAGAATTCGGCTTTGCCACAGCGCCGCTCGTCGTTCTAGGCTGCGTCATGATGCGCGCCTGCCACTTAGATACATGTCCTGTAGGTGTCGCGACGCAAAATCCGGAGCTTCGCAAAAAGTTTATGGGCGATCCTGATCATATCGTAAACTACATGCTGTTTGTCGCGGAAGAAGTGCGTGAATATATGGCGCAGTTAGGTTTTAAAACGCTGGATGAAATGATCGGCCGCACAGACGTTCTTCATGTCAGCGAACGTGCAAAAGCGCATTGGAAAGCGGGACAGCTTGATTTGTCCACGCTGCTGTATCAGCCTGAAGGCGTGCGCACTTTCCGGACTGCGCAAAATCATAAAATCGGTCAGTCACTTGATATGACGGAAATTCTTCCGGCGGTGCAGGCTGCAATTGAAGCCGGTCAGGAAGCGGAAGCGGAAATCAAGATCAATAATACAAATCGCGTAGCCGGAACCGTGACGGGAAGTGAAATTTCCAAGCGCTACGGAGCGGAAGGACTGCCGGATGATACGATCAGGCTCCATTTCACCGGATCAGCCGGACAGAGTTTCGGCGCATTTGTCCCTAAAGGGATGACGCTTCATTTGACCGGGGATTCAAATGACTACGTAGGAAAAGGGCTGTCAGGCGGAAAAATCATCGTGAAAGCACCTGATGCCTTCAATTGCGAAACGCATGAGAACGTTATTATCGGGAACGTCGCCTTTTACGGAGCAACAAGCGGGGAAGCGTACATTAACGGGCGCGCCGGTGAACGTTTTGCGGTCCGCAACAGCGGAGTCAATGTCGTTGTAGAAGGTATCGGAGATCACGGCTGTGAATACATGACAGGCGGCCGGGTTGTCGTCCTCGGTGAAGTCGGCAAAAACTTCGGAGCGGGGATGTCAGGCGGTATCGCATACGTCCTGAGCGATGATGCCAAAACATTTAAACGCAAATGCAATATGGAAATGATTTCATTTGAAAAACTGACGGATGAAACGGAGATCAGAGAAGTAAAAGAGATGGTCAAACGGCATGCGGCGCTGACAAACAGCAAAAAAGCCGCAGACCTCCTGGATCATTGGGAAGACGCCGCAGAGACCTTTATCAAAGTCATTCCGAAAAACTATAAACAAATGCTCCTCAGCATCGAAGAACAAAAAGCGGCGGGTTTATCAGAAGAAGACGCCATTATGTATGCTTTTGAAGCCAACACAAAGGCTCACCAAACGCCGGCCAAAGATCAAAAACAAGCGGTAGTGCAGTAAGAAAGGGGAGAGGAACATGGGGAAACCAACTGGATTCATGGAAGAAAAACGAGAAAAACCGGCTGAGCGGGACCCTCTCACTCGCTTAAAAGATTGGAAAGAGTATTCGGCTCCATTTTCAGATGAAGCGTCAAAGCGGCAGGGGGCGCGGTGTATGGATTGCGGCACACCGTTTTGCCAAATCGGCGCTGATATTAACGGTTTTACATCCGGATGTCCGATTTATAATTTAATACCGGAATGGAATGACCTCGTCTATCGGGGGCGCTGGAAAGAAGCACTGGAGCGCCTTCTGAAAACGAATAACTTTCCTGAATTCACAGGGCGGGTCTGCCCCGCTCCTTGTGAAGGATCTTGTACACTGGCCATTTCAGATCCGGCTGTTTCAATTAAAAACATCGAGCGGACGATCATTGACAAAGGTTTTGAGAACGGATGGATTCAGCCGAGAATTCCAGCGAAACGCACAGGTAAGAAAGTCGCTGTCGTCGGTTCAGGCCCGGCAGGTCTGGCAAGCGCTGATCAGCTGAACCAAGCCGGTCATTCCGTAACGGTCTATGAACGTGCTGACAGAGCCGGCGGCCTGCTGATGTACGGCATTCCGAGCATGAAGCTTGAGAAAAATGTCGTCGAACGCCGTATTAAGCTTTTGACGCAGGAAGGTATAGATTTTGTGACAAATACCGAAATCGGCGTTGACATAACGGCTGATGAGCTCAAAGAACAATTTGATGCCGTCATTTTGTGCACAGGCGCCCAAAAGCAGCGCAATCTGCTGATTGAAGGCCGGGAAGCAAAAGGCGTCCATTACGCAATGGATTATTTAACACTGGCGACGAAAAGCTACTTAGATTCCAACTTCAAAGATAAACAATTCATAGACGCTAAAGGGAAAGACGTCATCGTGATCGGCGGGGGAGACACAGGAGCTGACTGCGTAGCAACCGCGCTGCGCCAAAAAGCGCGCAGCGTGCATCAGTTCGGGAAACATCCTAAACTTCCTCAGACGCGCACGAATGACAATATGTGGCCTGAACAGCCGCACGTCTTCACCCTTGAATACGCCTATGAAGAAGCACAGGCAAAGTTCGGCAAAGATCCGAGAGAATATTCAATTCAGACGACAAAAATGGTGGCCGATAAGCAAGGCCGCTTAAAAGAGATCCACACCATCCAAATGGAAAAAGTCAGAAATGAATTCGGTAAGTATGAATTTCATGAACTGCCCGGAACGGAGAAAGTATGGCCTGCTCAGCTGGTGTTTATCGCCATCGGTTTTGAAGGAACTGAACAGCCATTATTGAAGCAGTTTGGTGTCGATTCGGCAAATCATAAAATTCAGGCGGCATATGGGGATTATAAAACGAATGTTGACGGTGTTTTCGCCGCAGGGGATGCGAGAAGAGGCCAAAGCCTGATTGTATGGGCGATTAATGAAGGCCGGGAAGCAGCGCGCGAAGTCGACAGTTATTTAATGGGGAGCACTGTTTTACCGTAAATAAAGGGGATTAATTATAGAACCGGCTGGGCTCAGCCGGTTTTTTCATATGTCATGGAACTGAACTGTCAGCATGATCTGCTTTCTGAAACAGAGCGCCGTATGATTTGTTCTTCCGTTCAGCAGTTTCAAATCGGTGAACGTTTAGAAGGCCTGTTTTGATAGCTGCCGCAAAACGTTACTTCAAGGATTGTGCTGACAAAAGATATCTAGAAGCGCTGTGCAAGCTCGGGCGGCGCCGTTTAAAGACACTTTTGCTGTGCATTTTATTGACGGGCACTTTACCCGTCGTGTGGCTGTATCATCGAAAAGTTTTAAAAACCGGGAAAACACTTTTTTATATTTTTGATAGAAATATATCAAGAGTATGTCAGAACGGAGGGGACCGCTCCTCTTTTTAGACATCTATATGAAAGCCGATATTGCCGAACTGCCGTCCTTCTTGCATTCTCTTAATGGCATCTGCTGCTTCTCTAAGAGGGTACATACGGTCGATAATGGGGCGGATGCCGCAGCGTTTTATCAATTCCAGCATTTGCGCGAATTCCTCATTGCTTCCCATTGATGTACCGAGAATATGAATCTGCGGAAAAAACAGCGAGCGAATAGGAAATCCGAGCTGATCACCTGAACTGGCACCGAATGTTACGATCCGGCCATTCGGTTTCATAATGTCAAGGTAGTGTTGATATAAAGCGGGACCGATACCGTCAAGTATGATATCTGCTTTTTGGCCATTCAGCGCTTCATTCCAGTCGCCGTAACTGTCAATTGCCCGGTCTGCACCGTATGACAGTGCGGTCTGTTTTTTGTTTTCGCTGCGGGAGGTGACGCTGACTGTCGCTCCGATTGCTTTTGCCATTCGTAAGGCGTATGTTGCCACGCCGCTCCCGATGCCCGGAAGGATAAGGTGTTCGCCCTTTTTCAATTGTCCTTTTGTAAATAAGGCGCGATAAGCGGTTAATGCTGATAACGGCAGCACGCCCGCTTCCTCCCATGTCAGATGATCGGGTTTTACAATGGCATTTTCTGCAGGAACGATGACATAAGGTGAAAAAGTTCCGTCGCTTGGACCGCCTAAAATATCAGGGACGGCTGGTACATCCTCAACAGTCTTCCAATTCAGCACCGGGTTTATGATGACTTCCGCATGCAGTAAATGAGAACGGACGCCGTGTCCTATTTCAGTTACGATTCCCGCGCCGTCTGAACCGAGAATAAATTCACGGTTTCCGGTTTCTTGGTTTTTCATCAAAAATAAATCGCGATGGTTTAATCCGGCTGTTTTCAGCTTTATTTTGACTTCTCCGTTCCCCGGATGTTTGTCAGGTATCTGCCTGAAATGAAAGCTATTTTCGTGTATGATAATGGCATCCATTATTTTTCTCTCCTTTATGGTTGATGAGAAAAATTTTACAGGCTGTAACAGCTGCAGTAAATGAAGGAAAATTGATAGCCGGCTATCAATAAAAATCATAGCAAGAAGGTGTCCTTACATGGAAAGCGGAGACTTAAAGATTTTTCAGGCTGTCGCCCGAAAAGGCAGTATTTCAAAGGCGGCGGAAAGTCTGCATTATGTTCAATCAAATGTGACAAACCGGATTCAGCAGCTGGAACGGCAATTGCAAACACAGCTGTTTTACCGGACGAATCGGGGAATGACGCTGACGCCAGCAGGTGAAAGCTTATTGAAAGATGCAGACAGAATTCTGCAGCTGCTATATGAGGCGCAAAAAAATGCGCAAGAGGCAGGGCATCCGAACGGCCCGCTCCGCATCGGTTCTTTAGAAACCGGCAGCCGTCCATCTCCCTCATTTTTTCACGGAGTATTGCAGACGATATCCGAAAGTACAGCTGTCACTGTCAACCGGTGATACACATACCTTAGTGCAGCGCGTCCTGCAGTATGAGCTGGACGGGGCTTTTGTTTATGGGCCGGTCGAACACGAAGACCTTAAACAATCCGCCGTATTCCAAGAAGAATTGATCGTGGTCTCAAATGTGCGGGAAGGCAGCTTGCAAAACCTGCTGCGAGAGCCGATTCTGTTTTTTGCCGCCGGCTGTTCGCACCGCCGTAAAATAAAAAACATATTGAAAGAGGAAGCAGTGCCTGCACATAAAATCATTGAATTCGGAACGCTGGAAGCCATTATTGGAGCGGTGCAGGCAGGGTTGGGTGTTTCCTTTTTGCCTGCGTCAGCCGCCCGTTATTTTAAAAACCGGGAAAATCTTTTTCATCATCAGCTCCCTGAACGTTTTCGGGATATGAATATATCATTCATCTACCGGCGTGATTTATTTTTGACATCGGCGTTTGAAGAACTGCTGAATGGATTAAAAGCGTTACCGAATGGATGATGACGTAACAGGACAGCAGAATATGCCGAATTTTTTACCGATTTTTTTAAAAAAACTTTCTTTTCCCGAAATTTTATGTATAATAAAAGAAAGTTTTTTCGGATAAAGAATCTGCAATGATAAGGACATGAGTCATTTTAACCGGCCATACAGAGAGGGGAGGCAAGGCTGAGACCTTCCCGGCACGAAGAATGGGCTTACCGCCTTTTGAGCTGTATCGGTGAACGAAAGCAGCCGATACCGTATAGCCGCGTTACGGCAACAATGAGCCGCCGCTTGAAGCGGCGGGAATTTGGGTGGAACCGCGGGTCTGACACACACTCGTCCCTTCTTTTGGGATGAGTGTGTTTTTATGTTGATATAAGAAAAAAGCAATGATAAGGACATGAGTCGTTCGAACCGGCCATACAGAGAGGGAAGGCAAGTCTGAGACCTTCCCGGCACGAAGAATGGGCTTACCGCCTTTTGAGCTGTATCGGTGAACGAAAGCAGCCGATACCGTACAGCCGCGTTACGGCAACAATGAGCCGCCGCTTGAAGTGGCGGGAATTTGGGTGGAACCGCGGGTCTGACACACACTCGCCCCTTGCTTTGGGATGAGTGTGTTTTTATTTTCTTAAAAATAAAGGAGAGATCAGACCGTGAAGAAACCGCACATTGTCATTACTTTTCCTGACGGGAAACAAAAAGAATACCAAAAAGGCGTTACGTTAGAAGAGATCGCCCAATCAATCAGTCCGGCTTTGAAAAAGACATCAGCCGCCGGCAAGGTAAACGGATCGTTATATGACCTTAGAAGAAGCATTCATGAAGATGCTGAAATTGAACTGTGCAGTTTTCAATCTGAAGAAGGGCTGGGAGTGATGAGACACACAGCAGCGCACGTATTGGCGCAAGCGGTAAAACGTCTGTATCCGAAGGTCTGTTTAGGGATCGGTCCCGTTATTGAAAATGGCTTTTATTATGATTTTGACATGGATGAAACGATTACAGAGAGAGAATTGGCCGTCATTGAAAAAGAGATGAACCGAATCATTTCTGAAAATCCGGAAATCATCAGAGAAGAAATCTCCAGAGAAGAGGCAGAGCTTCTGTTTGCTCACGAGCCGCTGAAGCTCGAGCTTTTAGCCGATATTCCGCAGCAGGATACAATCAGTATTTACCGACAGAGCGACTTCATTGATTTATGCCGGGGGCCGCACTTGGCGTCTGCCGGTCAGATAAAAGCTTTTTCGCTCACTCATGTGTCAGGGGCTTATTGGCGGGGCGACAGCAATCAAAAAATGCTGCAGCGCATTTATGGGAAGGCATTTTCTTCAAAAAAGGAGCTGAACAGGCATTTTCAGCTGATAAAAGAGGCGGAGAAGAGAAATCATCGAAAATTGGGAGCGGAATTACAGCTTTTTATGTTTTCAGAAGAAGCGCCGGGTATGCCTTTTTATCTGCCGAACGGTCAGTTCATCCGAAATACGCTTGAATCATTTCTGCGTTCAAAGCAGGATGCTTATCATTATCAGGAAGTGCGCACACCTATGATGATGAACCAGCGTCTTTGGGAGCAATCAGGCCATTGGGATCATTATAAAGAGAATATGTATTTCTCAGAAGCCGATCATCAGCGCTTCGCGTTAAAGCCGATGAACTGTCCCGGCCACATGCTCATTTTTAAAGAAAAGCTTCGTTCTTATCGCGATCTTCCAATTCGGATGGCTGAATTCGGCCAGGTGCACCGTCACGAATTCAGCGGGGCGCTCAATGGCCTGCTTCGCGTCAGGTCCTTTTGCCAGGATGATGCGCATATTTTTGTAACGCCCGATCAGATCGAGAGCGAAATTACTTCAGCGCTTCAGCTGATTCACGAGGTGTACACCGCATTCGGTTTTTCCTATGATATTGAGCTGTCAACAAGACCGGACAATTACATGGGAAGCGAACATTTGTGGGACCGGGCGGAGAGCGCATTAGAGAAAGTATTAAAAGAACAGGGATATCGTTTTCGATTTAATCGGGGGGATGGCGCATTTTACGGCCCGAAAATTGATATTCATATAAAAGATGCGCTGAATCGAAGCCATCAATGCGCTACTGTCCAGCTCGATTTTCAAATGCCGGAGAAATTTGATTTAACATATATTGATGAAAAAAATCAAAAAGTCCGTCCTGTTGTTATTCATCGGGCGGTATTCGGATCTCTTGACAGATTTTTCGGAATCATAACCGAACATTTCGGGGGAGCGTTCCCGTCATGGCTTGCTCCGGTACAGGCAAAAATCATCCCGGTATCAAATACCGCACACCGGGACTGCGCAGAACAGGCGCACCGGCAGCTGAAGAAAGCGGGTATCAGGGCTGAGCTTGATCTGCACGATGAAAAACTCGGGTATAAAATCAGAGAAGCTCAAATGAAAAAAATACCGTATATTGCTGTTGTGGGGGATCACGAGTGCCGCCATCAATCTGTACAGGTAAGACAATACGGACGGGAAGACACATTCGAAGAGAGTGTGAGTGATTTTGTTTCCCGAATCATAAACGAAACAAAACAAGAGATTCAAGTAAATCGGCATTGACATATCGTAAAATCACGATATAATAAAACGTATGAAACCTATTGATGTTTTTAAAGCGTTGTCTAATGAGTCCCGGCTTGAGATTTTACAATGGCTGAAAGAGCCGGACCATCACTTCGCCCCGCATGATGGCATTGATATGAATGAAATCGGAGTATGTGTGAGTCAGATCACCGATAAGCTTCAGATGACACAGTCAACAGCGTCTCAATATCTTTCCATCCTTCAGCGGGCGGGCCTTATCCAAACGAAACGGATCGGCAAATATACCTATTATAAAAGAGATGAAGAAGCGATAAAGGCGATGGCCGATTATTTTCAGCGCGAAATGTAGGGCTGAATCCTTTGAAGAGGGATTCAGTTTCTTTTTCTGATTACATATCGACATATTGCGATTTGTTTCTGTTTATAATCTATTATATCGATATATCACAATATATCTTTATATAAATCATCAATGAAGGAGTGTATCAGATGCAAAATACATGGAAGGTTTATATTTTAGCGATTATCAGCTTTTTAGTTGGGACCTCTGAATATGTGATATCCGGGGTGCTTGATAAAATTGCAGGTTCTTTGGGCGTCACTGTGGCAGCGGCAGGGCAGCTGATTACAATTTTTTCACTCGTTTATGCAATCGGAACGCCCGTCGTGATGGTCCTGACAGCAAGGCTGGACAGAAGGAAGCTTATGATCTATGCTCTGGGGCTGTTTGTTATCGGAAATATCATTTCTTTCCTTGTGCAGGGATTCGGCTTATTTGCGGGAGCCCGGGTGATCATGGCGCTTGGAGCGGGAACCGTGGTGGTAACCGCGCTTACGATTGCAGCAAAAATTGCTCCTCCGGGAAAGCAGGCAAGCTCTCTTGCGACAGTCATTATGGGATTTACGGCGGCGCTCATTATCGGTGTGCCGATCGGAAGAACCGTGTCTGAAGCTTTCGGCTGGAAGATGGTTTTCGCCGGTATTGCGGCACTCGGAATCATTGCCATGCTGATTATACGTTTCGCGCTGCCTGAGATAAAAGGAGATAAACCCGTGCCGCTCATTCAGCAACTCTCTTTTTTGAAGAAACGAAAAGTGGCTGTCGGCCTGGCCATCACGTTTTTTTGGCTTGGAGGCTATTCGGTTGCGTATACGTACCTTTCGCCGTTTTTACTGAACGTTACTCATATCAGCAGCGGAATGCTGAGCACATTGCTCCTTATTTTCGGGGTTGCAAGTCTTGCCGGCTCTAAAGCAGGCGGTTTCAGTGCAGACAAATGGGGGGCGCGTGTCACATTAACCGGCGGAATGGCGCTTCATGCTATCATGCTCATGTTATTGCCCTTTGTTACACATTCCGCTGCCGGAGCGGCGGCAGTGCTTATATTTTGGTCCTTTTCCGCCTGGTCATCCGGGCCGGCTCAGCAATATCATTTGGCAACGATGGAGCCGGAATCATCAGGTGTATTACTTGGCCTCAACCAGTCTATGATGCAGCTGGCTATGGCTGCCGGGGCAGGTATCGGGGGCGTTGTTGTCACTCATCTGTCTCTTGCGTCAGTGACATGGATTGGTGCGGGCGGTGTTGTCATTGCGATGTGCGGCGTGCTTTCACTTATGTTGTTAATGTCTGAAAAAACCTCATCCGAATACAGTGCCGAATAAACAAAAGCCTCGTTTCTCAGTTTGAGAAATGAGGCTTTTTGTCTTGTTATTTTTCACATTTCTTCAAGTTTACGCCGATTGCAGCTCCATTTCGGCTGGAGTCGGCAACGCCGGTGAAGGTGCCGTTTTCACGATCAATCAGGATGCTTTGCACGTTTCCGATATCAACCGGACTGCTGCCGAATTTATGCCCCATTTCGTTCAGTTTTGCGCGGGCTTCTTCCGGCACTCCTTTTTCATAACGATAGGACGTCATACTGTTTGTGTAAATTCTCGGTTCTTCGACCGCCGCTTTCAGATCCATACCGTACTCGACTTTGTTCAGGATCGTTTGCAAAACGGAAGAAATAATCGTTGCTCCGCCGGGGGAGCCGACAGTCAGGACGGGTTCGTTATTTTTAAATAAAATGGTTGGAGTCATGCTGCTTAGCGGACGTTTATTCGGCTGCACTTCATTTGCGCCGCCCGGCACCGCGTCGAAGTCTGTTAATTCGTTGTTCAAAACAACGCCATATCCGGGAACCATAATGCCGGAACCGAACAGCTGTTCAATCGTTGTTGTATAAGATACAACATTGCCGAAGCGATCGGTTACCGTGAAGTGAGTCGTTTGACCCTCTTGTTTATCAGTCGGCTGTTCGACTTGTTTATAGTTTGCAGCGCCTTCCTGATAAGCCCAAGGATCACCGGCTTTCGGTTTTTTATTCACTTTATTAATATCTATCAGCTGTCTGCGGGCATTGATATAATCTGGATTCAAGAGACCTTTGAGAGGGACGTTGACGAATTCTGGATCCCCGGCAAATGCGGCGCGGTCAGCATAAGCCAAATGCATTGTTTCTGCGAGAAGCTGATATTTTTGCCAAGAACGGATATCATATTGGGAAAGCTTAAAATCATCCAGAAGGTTCAGCATTTGCAACAGGAAAACACCGCCGGAGCTTGGAGGAGGAGCAGTTGCGATATGATAGCCCTGGTAATCTCCCCAGATCGGTTCATCAATCGTTACATTGAAGTTTTTAATATCTTTTTCTGTCATTGAGCCGCCGAATTCCTGCACTGTTTCCGCGAGCTTTTTGGAGAATGCTCCGTCATAGAACGCTTTTGTGCCTTTGTACTTAATAGCTGTAAATGTTTTGGCTAAGTCTTTTTGGACCAGTGTGTCTCCTTCTTTCAGAGGTTCTCCGTTTGGAAGAAACACGTCTTTTGCAGCAGTGTGTGATAATTTGTCTTTATAATCTGAGATGGCGTCAGCTAAAACCGAATCAATCGGAAAGCCTTTTGAGGCAAGTTTAATGGAAGGGGTGATGAGTTGTTTCATGGAGCGGGTGCCCCATTTGTCGAGCGCTTTTTCAAGTCCTTTTAATGTTCCCGGAACACCGACTGCAGTCCCTTTTGTAACCCGCTCAGAGAAAGGAATGGCTTTGCCGTTTTCGTCCAGGAACATATCCGGGGTTGCGCCTTCCGGTGCGCGTTCCCGGCTGTCGATAATGGTGGTGTCTTTCGTTTTCGCATCATAAACCATCATAAATCCGCCGCCGCCGATACCCGACATCATCGGTTCGGTTACGTTTAATGCAAATTGAATGGCCACCGCGGCGTCAATTGCATTGCCGCCTTTTTTCAGCACGTCGGCACCGATTTGTGAAGCGAGAGGATGGGCGGTGGCGACCATGCCGTCTTTGCCGACATCTACCTGTTTGTAGTCATCATAGGAAAACGGGTGTTTCTTAGCCTGAGCGTGATAAGGGATGCTTCCGGCTGCGAGCAAAGTACTGAGCAGAACGATAAAACAGAGATTCATAAACTTTTTCTTTTTCATAGTCTGCCTCCTTTGTTTTCCGCTTACAATTATAGAGTAAGTAAAATGTGCTGTTTTCACAAGTGACAAACGGAATAGTCCGGTGTGCAAAAAGCCGGGGTTTCTGTGTGAATGTAATCAGTCGGAAATGGGATAAATGGGAAACCGGACAGAAAAAGCTGTGAAACAAGCATTAAGGCAAAAAATAAGCTACAATAAACAAAACAGAATTCACTCACATGACATATGAAAGGAACGTGAGCCATGTATTTAACCATTAAAGAGACAGCGGAGTTTACCAGTCTTCCTGAAGAATATGTACACAATCTTATTTTGACGAATAAAATAAGAGCGGTCCATGACGGGCAGCAATATTTAATCAACAAAGAACAATTTCAAACCCATCTTGAACAGCTGGAGAAATATAAAGAAATGATACAAGAGTTTTTAAATGAACCGCTCCCTGAAGACATTGATGTAAAAGACGAAGATTAGGACACAATTTCATATTGTGTCTTTTTTTTGCATTTCATCAGCAGTTCACAAAAAAATCGGATGCTCAGATTTCGTTTTAAGGGCGCTGTTTTCTTTTTTGAATACTAAGAGACTCCGATTCCTCAAAATCCCGTCACGGGGATATAAACGATGTTTTTGGGGATCTTTTTGAAAACGGGTATCTTATTCTCCTTATGTAACACTATGTATATTATGTTACATAAGAGGCTTTATCCTTTATCATTCAATGGGTTTCAGCTATAATAGTAACATAATGCTCAATATGTTACTTTACCAATTATAAGGGGTTTTTTGATGCATATCGTACAGCCGATCCGAAGTTTGGAGAAGATCCAGGAAGTCAAACAGTATTTAATGAAGAAAAGTGAACGTGATTATTTTTTATTTATTTTCGGCATGAACAGTGCACTGCGGATTTCTGATGTTCTGCCGCTTCGCGTGAAGGATGTCAGAAACAAAGATCATGTATGGGCGACCGAGAGCAAAACGAGAAAGAAAAGAAAAATTCTGATATTGGAATCTCTAAAGGCCGACATATACGCATATACAAAAGATATGAAAGAGAATGACTATTTGTTTAAATCGAAACGGACGAATAAGCCTATTTCGCGGATTCAGGCATACAGAATATTAAAAGAAGCAGCTGCTGCGTGCGGATTGGAGGAGATCGGGACGCATACGCTGAGAAAGACGTTCGGGTATCATTTTTATCAAAGGACGAAAGATATTGCCGAACTCCAGCGGATATTAAATCATTCTTCTCCGTCTATTACGATGCGTTATATCGGAATAGATGAGGATACGACGAGAGCGGCTTATAAAGTGTTCGGCGGGCTGTAGGCTTGAAAAAAACGGCCGCCAGCGTTACTATATAAGCAGGCTCTAGTAGCACAGCGGATAGTGCAGCAGTTTCCTAAACTGCAGGTCGGGAGTTCGAATCTCTCCTAGAGCGTTTTCGGCATAAGATAGGTGCAGATTAATAATGTCGGTAGAACAGAAAAACCCTTGTGTAACAAGGGTTTTTGTCGTTTTTGCAAGCTTTTTATTTTTGTGAGAACCCGCTGAAAAACGATGCGATTTTATTTTTATTTGCACATTTTTTGCAGATTTCTATACAGGTGTTTTCACGTCAGGCTTTTTTTCAAATAAATCAAGGGTGTTTTGGGTATCTTCTTCACGTAGTTTTTAAATTACACTCAAATAATAATTAATCCCTCATATGCTCTAAATATTTCGTGACATGAATAGCCTTTCCACGCCATTGCATCATTCAAAAAAGCCCGCTAAAAGCGGGCTTTTCTTTATATAACAGCATCAAATTGATTGACTTTCCAAACGTTGTTTTCTTTTACGAATGTAACGTCGCGTTTTGCTGACGGAGAACCGTCAAGAGTCGGTACAGTGAAGCGGTACGTTTGGACGCTTCCTTTTTTAGAAAGAAGGGTCATTTTTGCTTTTTTCCAATTCAGGAGGTTATCTCCGTCGCCGACCGGAACAGCCAATTTGCCGTCTTTTACAGTGAAGTGGTACTCTTTAAGCCCTTTATCAATCGCCTGCTTTGTAAAAGCGGGTGTCAGATATTTTACGGCTTTCGCTTTTGTTCCGAGTTCTTTGCACATGAATACATATTGAAGATTTTGATATTCGAACTGCTCGGATGTGCAGTTTGCTTTAGACTTAAGCGTTCCTCCGCTCATGGTGTTCCAAAAATGTTCTCTTGCTGACAGAGCCAGCTGAAGTGCTTGTTTTTGTGTAAGGTCATTAGGCGTATTTTTGGCAGTCGCCGCAGTGCCCAGTGATAGAATCAATGTAATAGTAGTAAGGAATAATAGCCATTTTTTCATGATTTAATCTCTCCTTCAACGAATCTCTTTCTCTTATGTTACAAATGTTACAATAATTACGGTAAGATTACAATACCTTTTCAGAAATATTTTCCGCACTTTTTATTTTTATGATTTATTTCCATGTAAGACGGAAGAAAAAGATAAAGAGTTTCATTGAACAAAAGGTTTTTACAAGCTGTCTGCTGAATAATAAAATGGAAGAAAATCAAAAAAGGAGTCCTACATATGGAGGTACAAGATAATCTGGAGACAGCGGAAGGCCCTGGCCAGTCTGTCTGGCGGTCTATGTCATTATTTTTAGTCCCGCTGCTATTAAGCAACGTATTGCAATCTGTCGGCCAGTTGGTCGGAATGGTGTTTGTCGGAAGGTGGCTCGGAGTCGATGCGCTTGCCGCTGTATCGTCTTTTTTTCCGCTGTTTTTCCTGCTGATTTCCTTTACAATCGGAATCGGTTCAGGAAGTTCCATTCTGATCGGGCAGGCTTACGGCGCGAAAAACGAAGAGAGAATGAAAGCGATTGTCGGCACTACGCTGACGTTTACCTTTATGCTCGGTATTGTTCTGGCAGTTGTCGGCAGTGTGTTTACGCTTGATATTTTGCGGCTGATGGGAACACCGGAAAACGTAATAGATGTCAGTGTCCGATATGCGCGCATTCTGTTTTGCGCGATGCCGCTGATGTTTTTATATTTTGCTTATACAACATTTTTACGCGGAACGGGAGATTCAAAGACCCCGTTTTATACGTTAATCGTCAGTACGGTCATTAACATCGGGCTTTTGCCTTTATTGATTCTCGGACTTTTCGGGCTTCCGAAGTTCGGCATTTACGGATCAGCGTATGCAACGGTCATTTCAAACATCGTGACATTTATCGTGCTGATGGTTTATTTGCGGAAAAAGAAGCATCCGCTTGCATTTGATCGGACTGCGTTCCGCTCTCTTAAAATGGACAAAAAGCTGCTCGCGCTTTTACTGCGGCTCGGTATTCCGTCGAGCATCAATATGATTCTCGTATCGCTTTCTGAAATCGCGGTCATCTCTTTTGTGAATCATTACGGATCAAATGCGACGGCTGCTTACGGGGTTGTCAACCAAGTGGCGAGTTATGTGCAGATGCCGGCGGTAAGCCTCGGTATCGCCGTTTCAATTTTTGCCGCCCAATCCATAGGAGCCAATCAATTCGGCCGGCTGAAGCAGGTCATCAAAGTCGGCATCGGCCTGAATTATTTGATCGGCGGGGTTTTGATTGTGCTGATTTACACCTTCTCCCGGCAGATACTGGCTTTGTTTTTAACCGATCAGGATACGCTTCATATTGCCCGCAATCTTATTATGATTACACTTTGGAGCTATCTGATTTTCGGTCACGCTCAGATCGTTTCAGCGACAATGCGGGCGAGCGGTACAGTATTATGGCCGACTGTTATCAGCATTTTTGCGATTTGGGGAATCGAGGTGCCTATCGCCTTTATACTATCTCATTACACGAAACTCGGCATTCTCGGCATTTGGGTCGGTTATCCGGCGGCTTTTGTCATCAGCCTGCTGCTGCAGTACGGGTATTACCGGTTTGTATGGAAGAAAAAACAGATTACCCGGCTGATTCAATAAGGTTTTACCGCACATCGCTCAGTTCATACGGGCGATGTTTTTTTCAGGGAAGGAAAATGAGTTTAGAAAATGGAATTCCTATACATGCTAGAAAACAAGGAAAGGGCAGGTGCTTATGACGATTGAACATACGACTTATTTAGGGGCTTCGGCCGTAAAAGCGGAAACTGAACAGGCTGAATGCATCATTGTGCCGGAATGGGGCTCACATGTCATTGCGATCCGGGATAAAAGAACCGGTATGCAGATTCTGAGAGAAGCGGAAACCGCGGAACAATTTCGCGAAAAACCGATGCTGTACGGTATTCCCGTTTTATTCCCGCCGAACAGGATTACGGACGGGACGTTTCGTTTTGACGGCCGCACGTATCAATTTGACATAAACGAAGAGGATAAACATAATCATATTCACGGCTTTCTTCACAACCAGCATTGGAAGTTGGCAGCGGCGAAAGAAGAGGCGGATGAACTGACAGTCGAAACAGAAATTGATCTTACAGAAATTCCTCGTGTCCATAAACAATTTCCGCACGATGTCATTGTCCGGATGACTTATACATTAAAAAACAATGTGTTTACGCAGCGGGCGCTGATTATCAACAAAGGAACGGAGGCTTTTCCTTGGGGACTGGGCTATCATTCAACTTTTGTTTTCAATGAAGAGCGATCACGTCTTTTTCTGACGGCTGACCGCATGTGGGAATTAAATGAACGTTTCGTGCCGACGGGCCGTTTATTGGATGTGCCTGATAAAGAAGCGTTCCGTAACGGAATGTCTTTGAAAAATAAGCAGTTTGACGATGTTTTTCTTTCTTCCGGACGGAATGGCGGCAATAACGAAGCTGTTATTTATCATCCTGATGAGCAGCTATCCGTTTTGTATCAGGCAGACACGTCTTTCAAGCATTGGGTGGTATATAACGGTGACGGAAAGCAAGGGTTTGTCAGTCTTGAGCCTTATACCTCCGTTACAGATGCATTTAATCTGAATCAGCCTGCATCACTGACGGGGCTTCAGATACTGAAACCGGGCGAAGAAGCGGCCGCGTCATCCCGGATCACCATTTTGCATGACGAAGAATAAGAAAGAGGCGGGGATAACATTGAAAACATATGTCAAACGCTTGGCCGCGGTGTTTCTCCTTTTGGTCATAGCCGCCGTTCCTTATATTGATGATTCCGCCCAAGCGGCCGAACAAAAAAATGCGTTGCAAAAAGAGCTGGAACACATTCTGAATGAAGAACCTGCCTTAAAGGGCGCCGCGGCAGGCGTCAGTGTCCGATCGGCAAAAACAGGGGAGGTGCTGTTTGGCAGCCGGGAAGATATGAGACTGAGGCCTGCATCACTGATGAAGCTGCTGACGGCATCTGCGGCGCTTTCCGTTCTTGGAGAAGATTACACCTTTAAAACAGAAGTACGGGCAGACGGCGCCGTGAAAGGAAAACAGCTGCGCGGAAACCTTTATCTCAAAGGAAGTGGCGATCCGACCCTATTGGCTTCTGATTTTGAGAAGATGGCTAAACAAGTCAAAGCCAGAGGCATCCGTGTCATTCAAGGAGATCTGGTCGGGGATGATTCACGGTATGACGATATCAGGTATTCAGTTGATCTTCCGTGGAGCGATGAAGGCCAATATTATGGCGCGCAAGTATCAGCTCTTACCGCTTCACCGAATGAGGATTATGATACCGGAACGGTGATTGCGGAAATCAGCCCGGCGAAACAGCCCGGTAAAAAGGCGCGTATTACGATTTCTCCCCATACGGACGTCGTACGTGTGAAAAATGAAGTGAAAACCGCCGCTTCTGATGAAAAGAAAGATTTGACGGTTGAACGGGAGCATGGGGGCAATGTGATTACGATAAAGGGAACCATGCCGGCGGGCGCGGCAAAGGCAAGAGAATGGGCGGCAGTGTGGGATCCGTCGTCCTATGCATTAGATTTATGGAAACAAGCGCTTACTAAACAGGGGATCACAGTAAAAGGGAAGGTCAAAACCGGGCGCGTGCCGCATCACACTAAGCTAGTCACATCACGGACATCCATGCCTCTTTCAAAATTATTGATTCCGTTTATGAAACTGAGCAACAACGGCCACGCCGAAATTCTGATCAAGGAAATGGGGAAAGTGAAAAAAGGCGAGGGCAGTTGGGAAAAGGGTTTGGACGTGATGAAATCGGAGCTCAAATCGTTCGGGCTGAATCCGGATGAATTGATTGCCAGAGACGGTTCCGGCGTTTCTCATATTAACGGCGTATCCGCCGGCCAAATCGGAGAGCTTTTGTATGCCGTTCAGAAAGAAAAATGGTACCCGGCTTTCCTTCGTTCGCTCCCTGTCGCCGGTGCAAGTGACAGAATGACGGGAGGCACCCTTCGGAACCGGCTGAAGAATACTCCTGCAGAAGGCAAAATTAAAGCGAAAACAGGGTCACTAACATCAGTCAGTTCAATCGCCGGTTATGCGGAAACAAAAACAGGGGATACGCTTATCTTTTCCGTGCTTCAAAACGGATTGCTTGACGAAGATGACGGAAAAGACATTGAAGACAAAATCGCAGTTGTGCTGGCAAATCAATAAAAAAGCCGATCCTTATAGGATCCGGCTTTTTTTGATGGAAAACGAATATTATATTGCTATTATGAAACAATCTCTTTAAAAAATAATATCTTCAATATTTCGCCTTTTTGACACTTTATTTTCTTATGTGTCACCGATTTTTCATTTTTATTATAAAAACTTCTTTCCGGGAGGCAAAATCTTTTTAAAGACGCGACTTATTATACATTTTATTCCTTATTATAGTATTTAAGAACCAGTTTGTGATGTGCATACATACCGTTTTACATGGTATAAAAATTATAGAAATGAAGAATCTAAGTAAGTATAATATACTATATTCTAAAAATTGTTAGAGAAAATTTAATTTTTTATTGTGATTTCTAAAATATGTTTTAAAATAATGCTATATGGATGATTTAGTCATATGCTGTCGAATTTTAATTGTAATTATTTTACTTTCTTATCCTCTTAAATTGAAATGGAGGGATTCCATTGAAGAACACTGTTTATTCTTTAACTCACGCCCAAAGAAGAGTCTGGTTTACAGAGCTGCTCGAGCCGGGCACAAGTATCTGCAATCTCGCGGCGTGCGTCAAATTCAGGGGAAATATCGACTTTGACGTATTGCGCCGTGCTTTAGATTTCTCTATCTTGCAAAATGATTCGCTCAGGTTTCAACTGACGGAAGGGGACGGCTCAGAACCCCAGCTGTATCTGGCCGGGCATCGGCCGATTTCTTTAGAGACCGTTGATTTTACTCATATTGATCAATCAGAGCGGGATGCATGGATTGACAAACAGACGCGTGTTCCGTTCAAGCTGTTTCATTCACCGCTGTATCAATTTACTCTGCTTGTCATGTCAGACGAAGAAGTTTGGCTTTATTCAAAATTTCACCATATTATCATGGACGGTATCTCGCTCAATCTGCTTGGCAATCAGCTCATTGAAATCTACCAAAAAATCATGCGAAGCGAGGATTTGGCCGAACACCAAAGCCCTTCCTATCTCAGCTACATGGAAAAAGAACAGCAATATTTACAATCTTCCCGTTTTCAAAAAGATCGTTCATTTTGGACTGAAACGTACCGAACTGTTCCTGCACACCTTTCACTTGCGGAACGAACCTCTCATCTTAGACAAAGCACTGCAGCTTCCAGAGATACAATCACTCTTTCCCACTCCTTAGAACAATCAATCCGGCGTTTTTGCAAAGATCATAATGTCAGCATCATCTCTCTGTTTATGGCTTCGTTATACATATGCATCAGCCGTCTGACGGCTAAAAAGGATATTGCCATCGGTACTTATTACGGAAACCGGGGTTCCAAGCTCGAAAAGGATATGCTCGGCATGTTTGTCAGCACGCTGCCGATCAGAATGACGGCAGATCCGGATGCGGAGTTCCTGTCTTTTGTCCGCAGTGTAGGAAAACAGCAGCTGTCTGTTATGCGGCACCAGAAATATCCTTACAATCTTTTTGTCAATGAATTAAGGCAGGTTCATCACGATCTGCAAAATATCATCGGGATTTCGATGCAATACCAGCCTCTCGCGTGGCATCAGGCGGAGGGCTTCGATTATGAAACGGCGATGTTTTTCAGCGGGCATACGGCAAATGAGCTGTCCATTTTAATTAAGGAGCGGACAGATACGGGATTGATTGAGCTGAATTTTGATTATCAATCCGCTTTATTTACTGAAACATCGATTAAACGGATTCAAACTCATTTGCTGACGATCGTTGAAAATGCCGTTAGAAATCCAAACCGGCTGATTCGGCATATTGATATGGCGGATGAAAAAGAAAAGAAACGGGTGTTAACTGCGTTTAACCGTACAGAAACGGCTGAACCGCCGGCCCCGACGCTTCACGGGCTGTTTACCCGCCGCGCCGCGCTTTCGCCGCATCGTCCGGCGCTTCGTTTTCCGGACGGTATGCTGACGTACGCCGAGCTTGACCGGTACACAGACAGGCTCGCTGTTCGGCTCCGCCAAAAAGGCGTCCGCAAAGAAAGCATGGTCGGTGTGCTCGCTGAACGCTCGCCGGAGATGGTGATTTCAGTGCTTGCCGTGTTAAAAGCAGGCGGCGCCTACGTGCCGCTTGATCCGGAATACCCGGAGGACAGGCTGCGCTATATGCTCGACGACAGCGGCGCCTGTCTCCTGCTTCAACAGTCAGGATTATCCGTTCCCGGTTTTTCCGGCGAGACGCTAGAAGTGTCTCTTTCTGCCCTTACAGGTGAGACGGAGACAGGGGCTGTCTCTGAAGAAGCGGATGCCGATTCGCTCGCTTATATCATTTACACGTCCGGTTCGACGGGAACACCGAAGGGGGTGGCTGTTGAACACCGTCAGGCCGCCGCCTTTTTATCCGGGATGCAAGGGCAGTTTCCGTTAACAGAAGAGGATATGATCGTGCTGAAATCATCCTTTTCCTTCGACGCTTCCATCTGGCAATTGTTTTGGTGGACGATGTCAGGCGCCTCCGTGTATCTGCTTCCGTCCGGATGGGAGAAAGATCCCGCGCGGATGATTGAAGCGTTTGCCTCGGAAAAGGTGACGACCGCGCATTTTATTCCGGCGATGGTCAACAGCTTTTTAGACGCGCTGGAAACAGAGCCTGAGGAAACAAGAATCCGCCTCGGCAAAACCTTGACACGTGTGTTTGCCGGCGGGGAAGCTCTTTCACCGCTTACGGCTTCCCGGTTTGCCGATCTTCTGCCGGAGACCGTGCTCATTCACGGCTACGGGCCGACAGAAGCGACGGTTGATGCGGCGTTTTACGTCTGTGACCGAAAACGGGACAGCGGACGGACAAGGCTTCCGATCGGAAAACCCGTTCCGGGTGCCCGTCTTTATGTGTTAGACGGCGGGGGAACCGTTCAGCCTGCGGGCGTTGCCGGAGAGCTGTACATTGCGGGGACAGGGGTGGCCCGGGGCTATTGGAACCGGCCTGAACTGACGGCGGAGCGTTTTCTCGATGATCCGTTTTATTCGGGAGAGCGCATGTATCAGACGGGCGATATCGCACGCTGGACAGAAGACGGGCTTGTCGAATGGCTTGGCCGTTCAGACGGACAGGTGAAAGTTCGCGGCTACCGGATTGAACCGGGGGAAATCGAAACGGCGATCCGTCGCATCGACGGCATTCGCGAGGCGGCGGTCACTGCCCGGACCGAACACGGCGAAACCGCGCTTTACGCCTATATCGAAGGACGGGAAAGCGATGACGTGCGGGCGGAGCTTGCGACACGCCTTCCGGCCTACATGATGCCGGCTCAGTTTATAGAGATGAGCGAGTGGCCGGTCACACCGAGCGGAAAGCTTGACCGCCGCGCGCTGCCGGCTCCTGACGGAGCGGCAGGCAGACAGGCGTACACCGCACCGCGTAACGTCACGGAAATGAAGCTTTGCGCCCTTTGGGAAGAGGTGCTGAAAAACGGCCCCGTCGGCATCCGGGACCACTTTTTTGAGCGGGGCGGCCATTCGTTAAAAGCGACGGCTCTCGTCTCCCGCATCGCCAAGGAGTTCGGCGTTCAGGTGCCGTTACAGGACATCTTCGCCCGGCCGACGGTGGAAGAGCTCGCTTCGGTCATTCAGGACCTCGAAGAGAGCCCGTATGAAGCGATTCAGCCGGCGAAAACACAAGACACTTATCCGGTGTCTTCAGCGCAGAAACGGATGTATGTGCTCCAGCAGCTTGAAGACGGCGGTATCGGCTACAATATGCCGGCAGTGCTGGAACTGACGGGCCCGCTTGACCGCGGCCGGCTGGAGGAGACGTTCCGGCAGCTTGTGGAGCGGCACGAGTCGCTCAGAACGTCCTTTGAAACGGGGCCTGACGGTGAACCGGTGCAGCGCATCCATGACAGCGTGCCGTTTCAGCTGGATGAGGCCGAGTCAGCAGACGCATTTGTCCGGCCGTTTTGTCTGGAGAAAGCGCCGCTCTTCCGCGCGGCCCTCGTGAAAGAATCGGACGAACGCCATCTTTTATTAACGGATATGCATCACATTATTTCCGACGGTGTGTCCGTCAACACCTTGATAAAAGAATTCGGCGAGCTGTATGCCGGCCGCTCGCTTGCGCCGATGCGTCTTCAATATAAAGACTATGCCGTCTGGCAGAGGGCGTTTCAGCAGAAGGAAGGATACCAGAAGCAGGAAGCCTACTGGCTGAAGCGGCTTGAAGGTGAGCTTCCGGTGCTTGAGCTTCCGGCTGACAAGCCTCGTCCGGCCGTTCGCAGCTTTGCGGGCGGGAACGTCTCGTGCACGCTTGACGCTGAAACGGCATCCGGTCTTCACCGCATCGCCCGCGATCACGGCTCCACTTTGTATATGGTGCTTCTCGCCGCGTACAATACGCTGCTCGCGCGATTGAGCGGACAGGAAGACATTATCGTCGGCTCGCCGATTGCCGGGCGTCCGCATAAAGACCTTGAACCGATTCTCGGGATGTTCGTCAATACACTCGCCATCAGAACGGAGCCGAAAGGAGACAAACGGTTTACCGATTACTTAGCGGAAGTCCGCCAGGCCGCACTTGAGGCGTATGAGCATCAGGACTACCCGTTTGAAGAGCTTGTGGAACGGCTCGGCGTACAGCGGGACATGAGCCGCAATCCGCTGTTTGATGCGATGTTTATTCTTCAGAATATGGAGCGAGAGGAGATAAATCTGGCCGGGCTGAAGGCGTCACGATCAGAGCATACCGAACATGATGTATCAAGTTTTGACCTGACCTTATCAGCTGCTGAATCCGATGGAAACATCCGCTTTGAAATGGAATTCAGCACCGAGCTTTTTATGAAAGAAACGATTGAACGCTGGATGGGCCACTTATTGAATCTCTTGCGCCATGTTGCCGCCGAACCGGAAGTCACACTCTCAAAAGCTGATATGTTGACAGAAGAGGAAAAGCAAAAGATACTGACTGAATTTAATAATACACAAACCGAGTTCTCGGAAAAAAACATACTGTTCCATCAGCTATTTGAAGCGAAAGCAGCAGAAACGCCTCATCAGACGGCCATCATTGAAGGAACACAACAGATCAGCTATTCGCAGCTTAACGAGCGGGCAAATCGGCTTGCACGAACATTACACAAAAATGGATTCGGTCCGGGAAAAAGAGCAGCTATATTGGCAAATCGTTCGATTGAAGCGATCGTCAGTGTTCTTGCCGTCATGAAATCGGGAGGGGCGTATATCCCTATTGATTCACATTATCCTAAGGAACGGATTCGCTATTTATTAAAGGACAGCGCGGCATCCGTCTTGTTGGTGCAGTCTGAATACAAAGAGCTTGCTTCACAGCTTGCGGATCACAATTTGTTGCTCATTCAGCTTGATCATGAAGATCAATACGATATTTGTGCGGAGAATATTCATTCATCAGTGTCTCCGGATGATACTGCTTATATCATATATACTTCGGGAACGACGGGAACGCCGAAAGGAGTCGAAGTCAGAAATCGCAGCTTTACCCATGCAGCACTTGCATGGCGCAGCATTTATGAGCTTGACCGTATACCGGTCAAGGTGCTGCAGATGGCGAGTTTCTCATTTGATGTTTTTTCAGGAGATCTTGCCCGCGCCTTGCTAAATGGGGGAACGCTTGTTATTTGTCCGGATGACGTCCGGCTTGAGCCGAAACAGCTTTATCAGCTCATTGATCAGCACCGTATCACATTTATGGAGTCGACACCCGCGCTGATTGTTCCGTTTATGGAATATATATACCGCCGGAAACTAGCGCTGCAAAGTGTAAAAGTACTAGTGCTGGGCTCAGATATGATCAAAGCGAAGGATTTTTATACGCTTCATAAGCGTTTCGGAGAAAACATGCGGATCATAAACAGCTACGGTGTAACAGAAGCGACAATTGATTCTTCGTATTATGAAGCCAAAATGAGCGAAAAGCCGCGGGAAGATGATGTGCCGATCGGTGTTCCGCTTCCGAATGTGCAAATGTACGTCTTAAACAAAGACAAACAGGTTCAGCCAATCGGCGTTTTCGGAGAGCTGTATATCGGAGGCGCCGGCGTCGCCAAAGGATATTGGGGACAGCCGGAGCTGACAAAGGGCGCATTCAGCGACCCGTTTCAAACGGGAGAAATACTTTACAGAACCGGAGATCAAGCCTGCTGGCTGCCGGATGGCACTCTTCGTTTTCAAGGGCGGATTGATAAGCAGGTAAAAATCAGAGGATACAGAATTGAGACGGGAGAAATTGAAAGTGTGCTTTTGAAACACGATCAAGTCAAAGAAGCGGCTGTTACTGTGATGAAGGATGCCGAAGGACAGGGCAGATTAGCGGCGTACATCGTACCTAAAACAGCTGATATCTCATCACTTCGCGAGTTTCTCATGCAGGAGCTTCCTGCTTATATGATGCCGTCTCATATTATCGGTTTAGACAGCATGCCCCTGACACTGAACGGCAAACTTGATAAATCGGCTCTGCCGGCAGAAGAGATACATTCATCACAGGCATTTGTCGCGCCCGGCGATGAAAAACAGGCGATGTTATGCCGGATTTGGGAAGATGTGCTTCATATTCAGAAAGCGGGAATTCATCACTCTTTCTTTGAGCTTGGGGGAGATTCCATTAAGGCGCTTCAAGTGTCAGCCCGACTCGCCGGAGAAGGCTGGAACATGTCGATCCGCGATTTGTTTCAGTTCCCGACGATTGCAGAACTCGCGAAGCACCTCACGCCGGCTGTTGCAATGGCTGATCAGGGGCTGATAGAAGGAAGCGCTCCGCTGACACCGATCCAGAAGAGATTTTTTGAGGAACCGGGTGCTTTTGATCTTCATTATAACCAATCAGTCATGCTGTGCAGTGAAGAAAGATTCCAGATAAATGCTTTGTCTCAGGCGGTTCGCTCGCTGACAGAACATCACGATGCGCTGCGAATGACATTCACTGAAAATGAGCATGGGGAAGTTGTTCAATATAACCGCGGAATCACAGAGCAGCATGAAGAAATCTTTACGCTTAACGTCATAGATCTTTCAGAAGAAACACAGCCGGAAAAACGGATAGCCGCCGAGGAAAAAGAAATACAGCAGGCCATGCGCCTTGATCAAGGTCCTCTGTTTCATCTCGGAGTGTTCCGGCTGAAAGAAGCCGACCATCTGCTGATCACGATTCATCACCTTATCACGGACGGCGTGTCGTGGAGAATATTGCTTGAAGATCTGCAGACAGCTTATCAGCAGGCATTAGAAGGCCGACAAATCAAACTGCCGCCGAAAAGCGATTCTTATATCACATATGCCGAACAACTTTTTGACATATCCAAAAGCAAAGCGCTGCTTGAAGAAGCCGCGTACTGGGACAGTGTGATGTCTTTTGAAACAGCGCCGCTGCCGAAAATAAATGATGGAAATGCCGGACGGATGCAGGAAAACGCGCGCACGGCATCGTGGAGATTAAGCAGCGGGCTCACAAAACAGCTGCTTTTAGAAACACAGCAGGCATACGGCACGGATGTTCATGAATTGCTTTTAACGGCGCTTGGAATGGCGCTTCATGAGTGGACGGGTTCTGAACAGATGCTTATCAGCACTGAAGGACACGGACGCCAGGGTCATATGCCTGACATTGATATTTCGAGAACGGCAGGCTGGTTTACATCTGTTTATCCGGTGCTCTTAGATATGAGAGTGCCGGACGGCTCAGGCGAAAAAACCGCTCACCGTATAAAGACGGTAAAAGACATGATGAGACGGGTTCCTCATTACGGAACCGGCTACGGGCTGCTGAGATATTCGCGAAACATTCTTTATAAAGACCCAGAAATAAGCTTTAACTATCTCGGTGCGTTTGACGGTCTTGAGGGAGGACTGAAGATGTCGCCATTCAAGCCGCAGCATGATATAGCGGCCGGGCGCATCCGCGAGTTTGACCTGGATATTAACGCGATGACGGCGGACGGACGTCTGGAGGTAAAAGCCGTTTATACCGGCGTATTTGCACCGGGGGCAGTCGAGTCTTTCATGAATCGTTTCCAAACTCATCTTGAGGACATCATCGCCCACTGTTCTGGCAAGAAAGAGCGGGAAAAAACATTGACTGATTACAGCCATAAGGAATTGACCGCTCAAGCACTATCAAGCATTGAAGATCTCGTAAAAGGACTTTAATTTCATAAAAAGGTGTGTGGCATTCGTGACACAAGCGACAGAAATCCAAGATATTTATCCTTTATCATATATGCAGGAAGGCATGCTGTTTCATTCGCTTTTAGACTCCGGATCAAACGCATATGTCGAGCAGATTTCATTTACGGTCAGCGGAGATTTATGCGTTGATACATTTCAAAAAAGCCTTGATATGCTTGTCAGCCGCTATGATATTTTCAGAACAATTTTCATAAAAGAAGTACCTGACCTTGAAGGGCCGCAGCAGGTAGTCCTTTCGCGCCGTGACACTGCCGTACGGACTGAAGACATTTCAGATTATTCGGAAGAACAGCAGCAAAGCATCATTGACGAATTCAAGGAAAACGACCGGCATAAGGGGTTTGATCTGCAAAAAGGCCCCTTAATGCGCCTTGCTCTTTTTCATACGGGAAAAAACCGCCACACATGCGTTTGGACTCACCATCACATTATGATGGACGGCTGGAGCCTGGGCATTGTGCTGAAAGATTTTTTCAGCATGTATTATTCGATCCGGAACGGGCGGCCTGTAAACCTCGGCAGTCCGAATCCTTACAGCACTTATATCAAATGGCTCCGGGGCCGGAATAAAGAAGAAACGTCAGCGTTCTGGTCCGGCTATTTGAAAGATTACGGAGAAACCGTTTCTGTTCCGCAAACGAAGAATAAGCCGGCGCAAAACGGTTATACATCTGAGCATTTTCAATTTTCCCTTGAGCCTGAAATCGCACAAAAACTGACAGACATCGCCCGGGGCATCGGGGTCACGCTGAATACTATATTTACGGGCATTTGGGGCCTGCTTCTCCATCGTTACAACGGGACTGAAGATGCGGTCTTCGGTTCGGTTGTTTCCGGCAGGCCGTCAGCTATCAGCGGCATTGAATCCATGGCCGGGCTGTTTATCAATACCGTTCCGGTGAGGGTGCGCGCAGCAGAGGATATGACTTTTACATCGCTTGTTAAAGCAGTGCAAAAAGATTCACTCGCAGCGGAAGAGCATAGCTATTATCCGCTTTATGACATTCAAAACGAGAGCGGTCTGCAAAAAGATCTCTTGAACCATATCCTTGTCTTTGAAAATTATCCGGTTCAGATGCAGGCTGCGGTAAACGGCTGGCAGCAGACTGAAAGCCATGCGCTCTCTCTTGAAAACTTTTCGATGGCGGAAGAAACGAACTATGATCTCAACGTCGTCATCGTTCCGGGGGAAGAGTTTTATGTGAAATTCAGCTACAATGCTGACATTTATGATCGGGAGGACATGAAACGGATCAAAGGGCATATTCTTGAGGTCATCTCCTGTGTAACGGAGGATCCGGACAGGCTCTTATCAAGCATCAGTGTCGTGCCGCCGGAGGAAGAGACCTTGATTCATTCGTTTAACGACACAAACCGTCCGTATCCTGAGACAACCGTTCACGGGCTTTTTGAAGAACAGGCTGCCAAAACGCCCGACCAGGAAGCGTTGAGATATAACGGGATAAGCTGGAGCTATAAGAAATTAAATCAGCGGGCGAATCAGATTGCGCATGTGTTAAGGGAAAAAGGCGCCCGTCCCGATCAGATTACCGCTGTTATGCTGCGCCGATCGATGAATACGGTCGCCGCTCTGCTCGGAATTTGGAAATCGGGCAGCGCTTATATGCCGATTGATGCGGAATATCCGCCTGAACGGATCTCATTTTTGCTGAGAGACAGTGAAGCTTCACTGCTCGTGACTGAAAAAGACCTGCTCCCCCTCATTCCGCCGCATTTTAAGGGTAGCGTCGTCATCTTGGAGGAAACGGTTTCCCGGCAGACCGGGCCGCTTTCGCCGGTGTCCGGCAGCGGAAATTGGGCGTATGTCATTTACACCTCGGGAACGACAGGCCGTCCGAAAGGCGTGCTTGTACAACACAAAGCGATCAGCAATACATTGCAATGGCGGCGTGAAGAATACGGCATGTCAGAAGGCGACATAGCGCTTCATCTTTTTTCATACGTATTTGACGGCTCTTTGACAAGTCTTTTCACTCCGCTGCTGTCCGGCGCTTGTGTACTGTTGACTGATGAAGATGATGCAAAAGACGTTCTTTCAATAAAACAGAAAATCGCCCGCCACGGGGTAAGCCATCTTCTGATCGTTCCGTCTCTGTATCGCGTCCTGCTTGATTCTCTGACAAAAAAAGATGCGCAGACGCTTCGGGCGATAACATTTGCCGGGGAAGCGGCAACCCCTGATATCGTGGAAGCGAGCCGGAATGTATGCCCGAATGCCGAGCTGCTGAATGAATACGGCCCGACGGAGGACAGTGTGGCAGCGACGATCCTGCGCAATCTGCAAAAAAGCAGCCGGATTACGATCGGACGCCCGATCTCCAATACATCCGTCTATATCATGCACGGTGTCCAGCTGCAGCCGGTCGGAGCCGTCGGTGAACTGTGTATTTCAGGAAAAGGTCTTGCACACGGATATTTTCAGAAAAAAGAGCTGACGGACAAAGCCTTTGCCCCTCATCCGTTTCGTGAAGGTGAACGGCTGTACAGAACGGGGGATGCAGCCCGGTTTTTACCGGACGGAACGATTGAATATATGGGGCGTTTTGATGATCAGGTGAAAGTCAGAGGCTACAGAATCGAATTAGGAGAAATCGAAACGGCACTCAGAAGTCTGTCCGGGGTAAAAGAGGCGGCAGTTACCGTGCGCAAAACGGCGGACGGAGATCAGGAGCTTGCAGCTTATGTCGTACTGCAAAACGCAGGTGTGACATTTGATCCGCACGCTGAATTGGCGGGGACATTACCTGCTTATATGATACCGGGAAGCTTTACCAAACTGACAGAAATGCCGCTGTCTGCGAGCGGAAAACTTGATAGAGCCGCACTTCCTGAACCGGAAGAAGCTGAGAGAACCGGTGATTATCAAGCGCCCCGCACGATGCTTGAGACTGAGATGCTGTCTATTTGGCAAGATGTGCTGAAACGGGACCGCATCAGTATGAGAGATGATTTCTTCCAAATCGGCGGACAGTCGCTGAAAGCCGCATCACTTGTTTCAAATATACATAAACGGCTGCAAATTGAACTTGCCGTCCGCCATGTCTTTGAACATCCGACCATTGAGAGCATGGCCCGCTTCCTTGAACAGAAGAAAAGAGGAGAATATGCGGAAATCACGCCTGCAAAGACGAAGGACTTGTACCCGTTATCTTTTGCTCAAAAAAGGCTCTATGCCCTTCACCAGCTTGCGGCGGACAGCACAGGCTATCATATGCCCGCTTGTCTGGAACTGAGCGGCAGGCTCAATCGGAACCGTCTGCAAGAAGCCTTTTCAGCGCTGCTGCAAAGGCATGAAGCGTTACGCACATCATTTGTGTTACGAAACGGGGAGCCGATGCAGCACATACATTCACATGTGGATCTCGAACTCACAGATCTTCACATGCCGTCCGAGTCACTTCTTCACGAGACGATGGAAACTTTCGTTAAGCCGTTTGACGTGGAAAAAGCGCCTCTTTTGAGGGTGACTTTAGCCAAAGTCAATGAAGACCGCCATTTTCTGCTGCTTGATATGCATCATCTTATCGCAGACGGTGTGTCAATGAGCGTTCTGATTCAGGAATTGACGGATTTGTACAGAGGGAAGGAATTGCGGCCGTTAAAACTGCAGTACAAAGATTTTTCCGTCTGGCAGCATGACCGGTCTGCCGCTGAAGAGTTCAAAAAACATGAGCGGTATTGGCTGGATGCGCTCGGGGAAAACATTCCCGTTCTTGATCTGCCGCTGGATAAAAAGCGCCCTCAGCTTCCTGATTTCAGCGGATCCGCGGTTCGAACGCGTCTTCAAAAGGAAGCGGCGGAGAATTTGCGCCGGCTCATGGATGAGACGGGTTCCACGCTGTATATGATTCTTTTGGCCGGCTATTCCCTGTTCCTGTCTAAATTGAGCGGACAGGAAGATGTTGTCGTCGGTTCACCTGCGGCAGGCAGAAGCCGCGCGGAGCTTGAAGGGGTTATCGGCATGTTTGTTAACACCGTGGCCATGAGAAGCAGGCCGGAAAGTGATAAGACATTCCGCGCTTATTTAGAAGAGGTGAAAATGCTCGCCCTCGGCGCAGCCGAACATCAGGAATTCCCATTTGAAGAAATCGCCCAAAAGCTTGATACACACCGGGAAGTTAATCGCAATCCGCTGTTTGATGCCATGCTCGTTCTGCAAAACAGTGATGATTTCAAAGTGAATCTTCCGGGCTTAAACGTTTCTGCACATGCAGTGAAGCATGACATTTCAAAATTCGACTTGACGCTACATGCTGAGGAACGGTCGGATGGCGCCCTGGATTTTCATTTTGAATACAGTACCGCATTGTTTGAAAAAGAAACGATCGAACGGTGGGCCGGTCATTTTAAAGAGCTTTTAGGACAAATCGCGTCGGATTACGATCGGAAGCTGTCTGACATTCATTTGCTGGACACAAACGAGCGGCAGATGCTTTTGAAAGCTGATAATCAAACGGCTGAGTATCCGCGGCATGAAACGATCGTCAGTTTATTTGAAAAACAGGCGGAAAAAACGCCGGATCAAATCGCAGCCGTCATGGCCGATGAGCGTCTCACCTACCACGAGCTCAATGAGAAGGCGGCTCAAATCGCCGATATGCTCTCAGAAAACGGGCTCCGCTCCGGACAGATTGTCGGGATGATGACTGAACGATCTCCGGATATGCTGGTTGGGATTCTCGGTATTTTAAAAGCGGGAGGGGCGTATCTGCCGATTGATCCTGAATATCCGGACGAGCGGATTTCATTTATGCTGACTGACAGCGGAGCGCGTGTTCTGTTGACGCAATCGGGTCTCGGGATTTCCGGAATGGACGGTCTGCCGGTTTTATACATTGATAAGCCTGAATCTGTCTCAGCAGACAGTCCGAAAGAAACGATAACACCTGAACAGCCGGCTTACGTGATTTACACATCGGGCACAACAGGGAAACCGAAAGGCGTTATGACGGAACACCGTAATGTCATCAGCCTTATCACACATAAAGGGCTGCCGTTTGATTTTGGGCCAGCAGACGTCTGGACGCTGTTTCATTCCTATTGCTTTGATTTTTCTGTTTGGGAAATATTCGGTGCGCTTTTATACGGCGGAAAAGTAGTCATCGTGCCGAAAGAAACAGCCCGTGATCCGCATTTGTACCGGCAGCTGCTGCTAAGTGAAGGCGTAACGGTGCTGAACCAAACGCCGACGGCTTTTTCCGGACTCATTCATGAAGAAGCCGGGCATACGGACAAGCTGAAGCTTCGATATGTCATTTTCGGCGGAGAAGCGCTTCAGCCCGGCATGCTGAAAAGCTGGAAAGAGAAGTACCCGGAGACGGAGCTTGTGAACATGTACGGCATTACGGAAACCACGGTTCACGTCACATACAAAAAACTGAATATGGAAGATATCGAGAGAAATAAAAGCAATATCGGCAGACCGCTGGAAACCCTTCATGCTTTTGTCATGGACGCCTATATGAATCCGCAGCCGATCGGAATTCCCGGTGAGCTTTATATCGGCGGAGAAGGCGTCGCGAGGGGATACGTAAATAGAGATGATTTAACTGCCTCCCGTTTCATCACGAATCCGCATGTTTCCGGCATGCGGCTCTACCGGACGGGCGATATCGCCAAAAGGCTCTCAAATGGCGAGCTGGAGTATGTCGGGCGGAAAGATGCGCAAGTAAAAGTCAGAGGCCACAGAATTGAATTGGGAGAAATTAAATCAGCGCTGCAAAAGCTTTCTTTCGTGAAAGAGGCCGCCGTGATCACACGTGCTGATCAGCACGGTCAGCACTCCATCTATGCCTATGCCGTCTTACACGGAAACGAAAAGTTAAAAGAAGCAGAGGTTCAGGCCTCTCTCAGAGCTTTCCTGCCGGAATATATGATTCCCGCCCGCTTGACAGAGCTTAATGAACTGCCTCTGACGGCGAATGGGAAGCTGGATGAGAAGGCGCTCCCGCAGCCTGAATTAAACGAAAATCCCGGAGATGATATCAGCCTGAGGAATGAAACTGAAGAAATGATGGCTGACATTTGGGAGGAACTCTTAGGTGTTGAAGGCCTTGGCCCCAATGCTCATTTCTTCCATCTCGGCGGAGATTCGATTAAAGCGCTGCAAGTATGTGCGAGGCTGAAGCAGCAGGGCTACGAAACGACCGTCCGTGAGCTGTTTGAGCATCAGACACTGGGAGAGGTGTCGATGCGGCTCCGGAAAGTCCGCCGCGTAATTGATCAGGCTCCCGTCACCGGCGAAGTGCCGTTGACGCCGATCCAGCACTGGTTCTTGTCACAATCATTGCCGCATGATCATTTTAATCAGACCGTTATGCTTCGCAGTGCGGACAGAATCAATGAATCTGCCATGAGAAAAGCGCTGGCGCATCTGGCGGTTCATCATGACGCATTACGGATGATATGCGGCACGCAAAATGGATCGGTGATGCAATATAACAGAGCTGAGAACCTTTCTGAAGAAGAACTCTTTACGTTTGAGACGCTTGACGTGAGAGGGACAGGGTCATTACAAGAGGAGCACGCCGCAATTGAACAGGCGGCCGCCCGTATTCAAACTTCTATTCGGCTGGAGACCGGTCCGCTCGTAGCTGTCGGTTTATTTCACGCCGCAGATGGCGATCATCTGCTGCTTTCCATTCATCACCTTGTCATTGACGGAGTGTCATGGCGGATTTTATTTGAAGATCTCACCGCGTGCTACAGGCAGGCGCTTGTTGGAAAAGAAGCCGTTCTTCCGGCGAAAACTGATTCCTATCAGACTTATGCAAAGCAGATTTCTGATTATGCAAAAAGCCGCCGGCTTCTGCAGGAAGCAGCTTACTGGTCTGAAAGAGAAGAAGCGGCGGTCAAACAGCTTCCAAAAGATGCCCGCATCTCTTCCAATCTCCTTAAAGATACAGATGTGATGACCATTACATTGACAAAACAGGAGACCGAGCAGCTGTTAACGGAGGCAAACAGGGCATACACAACGGAGACAGGTGAATTATTGCTTGCGGCGTTAAGCCTTGCGCTGAACAGATGGACCGGAAATGAGACATTCAAAATCAGCATGGAAGGCCACGGAAGGGAAGAGCACCTGGAGCATCTTGATATCAGCAGAACCATCGGCTGGTTTACGTCAATTTATCCGGTATTGGTTGATGCAAGTTTTCAAGATCAGACTGATGACGGGGGGCGACTCGGTTATCACATTAAGCGGACAAAAGACATGATGCGCCGCATTCCGCATAAAGGAGCGGGATACGGGGTGCTGAAATATATAAGCAAATTCTGGGAAGAGGCTGAATCTGATTCTGATTCTCCTGAAATCAGTTTTAACTATTTGGGGCAGTTTGACCGGGAGATCCGTTCCACCGGCTTCGATGTTTCTCCCGTAAAAGCGGGAAATGAAGTCAGCCCAGACTGGGAACGTCCGTACACACTTGATATCAGCGGCTCCGTATCATCGGAATGTCTCAGCTTGAATGTGGTGTATAACCGTTTTCAGTACCAAAAAGAAACGATTGAAGTTTTGACGGGGCATTTTCATACTTTTCTCAAGCAGATCATCGCGCATTGCACAGGCAAAGAGGAGCGTGAATGGAGCGCTGCTGATTTCAGTGATGAAGAGTTAACGCTGGAAGATCTGAGTGACATTATGGGAGCCGTCAACAAACTATAGAAAAGGAGAGGCGCAATGGGGCAGCAACCGGAAATACAAGATATATACCCTTTATCTTTTATGCAGGAGGGCATGCTTTTTCATTCTCTTTTGGATCATGACTCAAGAGCCTACTTCGAACAAGCAGTGTTTACGATCAGCGGACGGCTTGACCGGGAACGATTCCAAAAAAGTATAGATGCTGTTTTTGAACGATACGATATTTTCCGTACGACGTTTATTCATAAGAATGTGGCGAAGCCCCGCCAAGTCGTGTTAAAAAACAGGCCGAGCCGCGTTCAGTTTCATGATATTTCTCATTTGGATGAGAAGGCGCAAGACATGTATGCCGACCGGTTCAGTAAAGAAGACAAAGATAAAGGCTTTGATTTGCAATCAGACCCTCTCATGAGAGTCTCCATTCTGAAAAAAGCGCCCGAACGCTATGTTTGTATTTGGAGCCACCATCATATCGTCATGGACGGCTGGTGCTTCGGAATTGTCATGAAGGAATTTCTGATGATCTATCAATCTCTCGGAGACGGGCGGCTCCCGTCTCTCGAGCCTGTTCAGCCATATGGAAAGTATATTAAATGGCTCATGAAGCAAGATCGTAAAGAAGCCGAGTCATTTTGGAAAACGAGACTTGCCGATCTTGAGCAACCGTCGTCTCTTCCGAAAAAATCCGCGGAACCAAACGGCGAGCTTGAGCAGGCTGTTTTCACTATTTCTGAAGAGCAGACAAATGAGCTGAAGAACATTGCGGCAAGGGCGGGAGCAACGCTGAATACGGTGTTTCAGGCACTGTGGGGCATTTTGCTGCAGCGAGTCAGCCGCTGTGAAGACGCCGTTTTCGGTTCTGTCGTTTCCGGCCGGCCGTCGGATCTGGCGGGCGTAGAAAAAATGGTAGGACTGTTTATCAATACGGTTCCCGTGCGGGTAAAAAGCGGTTCGTTTTCCTTCCTGGAGCTCGTCAGGCATTTACAGCAGGAGACGCTGCAAGCAGAAGCGTACAGCTATTATCCGCTGTATGACATTCAGGCGCAAAGCCCTCTGAAGCAAGCGCTGTTTGACCACATTATCGTGTTTGAAAATGTGCCGGCCCAGCGTGAAATTGAAAATGTGAGTCAGGCCGGTTCATTTGATTTTGCGGTAGAGGATTTCACGATGGAGGAAGTCACAAACTACGGATGCAGCGTAAAGGTGATTCCGGGAAGTTCTCTTTATATCCGCTTAAACTTTGATACCGGTATATACGATCGTGTTTTTATGAAGAAGATTGAAACCTTTTTACGGCATATGATGAAATCAGTCATTTACGACCCTGAAATGAGCGCCTCCGAGATCGCATTGCTGGATGCGTGTGAAGCCAGAAATATGCTGGATGGGTTCAACCGGACAGAAACGGCTGAACCGCCGGCTCCGACGCTTCACGGGCTGTTTACCCGCCGCGCCGCGCTTTCGCCGCATCGTCCGGCGCTTCGTTTCCCAGACGGTATGCTGACGTACGCCGAGCTTGACCGGTACACAGACAGACTCGCTGTTCGGCTCCGCCAAAAAGGCGTCCGCAAAGAAAGCATGGTCGGTGTGCTCGCTGAACGCTCGCCGGAGATGGTGATTTCAGTGCTTGCCGTGTTAAAAGCAGGCGGCGCCTACGTGCCGCTTGATCCCGAATATCCGGAGGACAGGCTGCGCTATATGCTCGACGACAGCGGCGCCTGTCTCCTGCTTCAACAGTCAGGATTATCCGTTCCCGGTTTTTCCGGCGAGACGCTAGAAGTGTCTCTTTCTGCCCTTACAGGTGAGACGGAGACAGGGGCTGTCTCTGAAGAAGCGGATGCCGATTCGCTCGCTTATATCATTTACACGTCCGGTTCGACGGGAACACCGAAGGGGGTGGCTGTTGAACACCGTCAGGCCGCCGCCTTTTTATCCGGGATGCAAGGGCAGTTTCCGTTAACGGAAGAGGATATGATCGTGCTGAAATCATCTTTTTCTTTCGACGCTTCCATCTGGCAATTGTTTTGGTGGACGATGTCAGGCGCCTCCGTGTATCTGCTTCCGGCCGGATGGGAGAAAGATCCCGCGCGGATGATTGAAGCGTTTGCCTCGGAAAAGGTGACGACCGCACATTTTATTCCGGCGATGGTCAACAGCTTTTTAGACGCGCTGGAAACAGAGCCTGAGGAAACAAGAATCCGCCTCGGCAAAACCTTGACACGCGTGTTTGCCGGCGGGGAAGCTCTTTCACCGCTTACGGCTGCCCGGTTTGCCGATCTTCTGCCGGAGACCGTGCTCATTCACGGCTACGGGCCGACAGAAGCAACGGTTGATGCGGCGTTTTACGTCTGTGACCGAAAACGGGACAGCGGACGGACAAGGCTTCCGATCGGAAAACCCGTTCCGGGTGCCCGTCTTTATGTGTTAGACGGCGGGGGAACCGTTCAGCCTGCGGGCGTTGCCGGAGAGCTGTACATCGCGGGGGCAGGGGTGGCCCGGGGCTATTTGAACCGTCCTGAACTGACGGCGGAACGTTTTCTCGATGATCCGTTTTATCCGGGAGAGCGCATGTATCAGACTGGCGATATCGCACGCTGGACAGAAGACGGGCTAGTCGAATGGCTCGGCCGGTCAGACGGACAGGTGAAAGTCCGCGGTTACCGGATTGAACCGGGAGAGATCGAAGCGGCGCTCCGGCGCATTGACGGCATTCGTGAGGCGGCGGTCACCGCCCGGACTGAACACGGCGAAACCGCGCTTTACGCCTATATCGAAGGACGGGGAAGCGATGACGTGCGGGCAGAACTTGCGACACGCCTTCCGGCCTACATGGTGCCGGCTCAGTTTATAGAAATGAGCGAGTGGCCGGTCACACCGAGCGGAAAGCTTGACCGCCGCGCGCTGCCGGCTCCTGACGGAGCGGCAGGAAGACAGGCGTACACCGCACCGCGAAACGTCACGGAAATGAAGCTTTGCGCCCTTTGGGAAGAAGTGCTGAAAAACGGCCCTGTCGGCATCCGGGATCACTTTTTTGAGCGGGGCGGCCATTCGTTAAAAGCGACGGCTCTCGTCTCCCGCATCGCCAAAGAGTTCGGCGTTCAGGTGCCGTTACAGGACATCTTCGCCCGGCCGACGGTGGAAGAGCTCGCTAAGGTCATTCAGGACCTCGAAGAGAGCCCGTATGAAGCGATTCAGCCGGCGAAAACACAGGACACTTATCCGGTGTCTTCAGCGCAGAAACGGATGTATGTGCTCCAGCAGCTTGAAGACGGCGGTGTCGGCTACAATATGCCGGCTGTGCTGGAACTGACGGGCCCGCTTGACCGCGGCCGGCTGGAGGAGACGTTCCGGCAGCTTGTGGAGCGGCACGAGTCGCTCAGAACGTCCTTTGAAACGGGGCATGACGGCGAACCGGTGCAGCGCATCCATGACAGCGTGCCGTTTCAGCTGGATGAAGCCGAGTCAGCTGACGCATTCGTCCGGCCGTTTTGTCTGGAGGAAGCGCCGCTCTTCCGCGCGGCCCTCGTGAAAGAATCGGACGAACGCCATCTTTTATTAACGGATATGCATCACATTATTTCCGATGGTGTGTCCGTCAACACCTTGATTAAAGAATTCGGCGAGCTGTATGCCGGCCGCTCGCTTGCGCCGATGCGTCTTCAATATAAAGACTATGCCGTCTGGCAGAGGGTGTTTCAGCAGAAGGAAGGATATCAGAAGCAGGAAGCCTACTGGCTGAAGCGGCTTGAAGGTGAGCTTCCGGTGCTTGAGCTTCCGGCTGACAAGCCTCGTCCGGCTGTCAGAACCTTTGCGGGCGGGAACGTATCGTGCACGCTTGACGCTGAAACGGCATCCGGCCTTCACCGCATCGCCCGCGATCACGGCTCAACTTTGTATATGGTGCTTCTCGCCGCGTACAATACGCTGCTCGCGCGGTTGAGCGGACAGGAAGACATTATCGTCGGGTCGCCGATTGCCGGGCGCCCGCACAAAGACCTTGAACCGATTCTCGGGATGTTCGTCAATACACTCGCCATCAGAACGGAGCCGAAAGAAGACAAACGGTTTACCGATTACTTGGCGGAAGTCCGCCAGGCTGCACTTGAGGCTTATGAACATCAGGACTATCCGTTTGAAGAGCTTGTGGAACGGCTCGGCGTGCAGCGGGACATGAGCCGCAATCCGCTGTTTGACGTGATGTTTGTGCTCCAGAATATGGAACGTGAATCCTTGGTTTTAAATGAGCTGCATTTGACTCAAGCTGCGGATACCGGCCATAAAACAGCAAAATTTGATGCCACGCTTTATGCGGCAGAAGGGTCTGACGGCACCATCAGCTTTGATTTTGAATTCAATGCAGATATCTATCAAAAACAGACAATCGAAAAATGGCTTTCTTATTTTACCCGTATTCTTACGAAAGTGATTGAAGACCAAACAATACCGCTTGGTGACATTCACGTGCTGGATGATGCTGAAACAAATCGCGTCATTTATCAATTTAATCAGACGAAAAGCGATTATCCCAAACACGAAACCATCAGCCGTTTATTTGAGCGGCAGGCGGAAGAAACCCCTGATGCTCAGGCAGTTGTATATCGCGGGCAAATCTTGACATACAGAGAGCTGAACGAACGGGCTAACAGAATTGCTGCGGCGCTTCGATCAAATGGCGCCGGTCCGGAAAGTGTGGTCGCAATATTAACCGGCCGCACAACAGAGCTTGTTTCCGGCATTCTCGGAATATTAAAAGCGGGGGGCGCCTACTTGCCTATCGCTGACGATGTGCCGCGGGAACGGGCTGAATGGATGCTTAAAGACTGCAAAGCTGATATTCTCCTTCAATCTGATAAAGTTGACGGTCTGCCGCTTTCAGGAAAACGTTTATTCATAGAGGATATTCAAACACAGGCTGGATTGAGTGCAGTTAATCCCGAACCGCTCGGCGGACCCGAATCATTGGCCTACATGATTTATACGTCCGGGTCAACGGGTGCGCCAAAAGGCGTCATGGTTGAACAGCGAAGCGTGATCCGCCTTGTGAAAAATAGCAATTATATTGATTTCACGCCGAAAGACAGACTGTTGTTTACTTCATCATTAGGATTTGACGTCACGACATTTGAGATATTCGGCCCGCTTTTAAACGGCGCTTCTTTATATGTAAGTGACCAGGAAACCTATCTCGATTCTGATGTTTTGGAAACATTTATACAGCAAAACGGTATAACGACACTTTGGCTTACATCGTCTCTGTTTAACCATTTATCTGAACAAAATGAACATGTGTTTTCGGGATTATCACGATTGATTATCGGCGGAGAAGCACTGTCCCCAAGCCATGTCAACCGGGTTCGGGGAGCACTGCCGCATCTTGCAGTATGGAATGGATACGGACCGACGGAAAACACAACGTTCTCGACATGCTTTTTGATTGAACAATCATACGATCATTCGATCCCGATCGGGCGCCCTGTCGGAAATTCAACCGCGTATATCATAAACGGCAGGGGAACACCGCAGCCGATCGGTGTCATCGGCGAATTATGCACGGGCGGGGACGGTGTGGCGAGAGGATATTTCGGACGTCCTGAGCTGACGGAAGAAAAATTTGTCCCTAATCCATTTGTTCCCGGAGAACGAATGTACCGCACCGGAGATTTAGCCCGCTGGCTGCCGGACGGAACGATCGAGTATGCCGGACGGATAGATGATCAAGTGAAAATCCGCGGTTATCGGGTGGAGCTGGGAGAAATCGAAGCCGCTCTGAGGAGCTTGGACGGCGTGAAAGAAGCCGCAGTGTCGGTCAGAACCGGACAGTCCGGCAATAAAGAACTGATCGCATACATGAGCCTGCAGGCGGACATGAACATAGAAACAGTGCGTTCTTTACTTTCTCAGCGCCTGCCGAATTACATGGTTCCGTCCTATATGATGGAGCTTGAGAGGCTGCCGCTTACGCCGAACGGTAAATTGGATCGGAAAAATCTGCCCGAACCGGAGCTCGCGCTTCAAACCGCATACACAGCTCCCCGCAATGAGCTTGAAGAACAGCTTTCCGCGATCTGGCAGGAAGTGCTCGGCGCAAAGCAAGTCGGAGTTGAAGACTCATTTTTTGAATTGGGCGGCGATTCAATCAAAGCGCTGCAAGTTTCCGCACGGCTCGGACGCTATGGGTGGAAAATGGCGGCAAGTGACTTGTTCCGCCATCCGACCATTAAGGAACTCGCGCCTCTTATCCGGAAAGCGGAAAGAGTCATCGATCAGCGGCCGGTTGAAGGAGATATTCCTTGGACCCCCGTTCAGCACTGGTTTTTATCACAGCGGATGGAAAACAGAAATCATTTCAATCAGTCCGTCATGATGTTCAGCTCGGACGCTTTGCGTAAACAGCCGCTCAAAGAAGCTTTGCAGCATCTCGTCATTCATCATGATGCACTCCGGATCACCGTCAGTGCAGAAAACGGAAGTCTCAGACAAATCAATCACGGCATCCAAAAGGATGAACTGTACAGCTTGGATACATGGGATCTGTCTGAAACGGATTCATGGGAAAGAGAAATAGAAACTGAAGTGGCTGAGCTCCAACAGCGGATGGATATTGAAAAAGGGCCGCTATTAAAAGCAGGCTGGTTCAAAACCCGGTCTGGGGATTATTTATTCATTACTATCCATCACTTGGCGGTTGACGGAGTGTCATGGCGTATTTTGCTGGAGGATTTATCAGCCGCTTATACTCAAGCCGTAAAAGGTCAGCCGGTTCAGCTTCCGCCAAAGACTGATTCCTTTAAGCAGTACGCAGAAAGGCTTTCAGAATACGCAAAAAGCAGCAAGCTGATGCGTGAAGAAGACTATTGGCGTTTTACTGAAGAAGAAACCGCCGCCTCACTTCCTTATGAAAAACCGCTCCATCAGACGGGAGCCGACAGCATTCGGCAAACGGTAAGCTTTACACTTTCAGAAGAAGAAACGTCCGTTTTGCTGCAGCAGGTCAACCGGGCCTACCATACCGATACGCAGGATATTCTTCTGACTGCGGCATCCTTGGCTTTACGGGACTGGACAGGAGGCAGACTCCGCATCGCGATGGAAGGGCACGGAAGGGAGCATATCATGCCGGAGCTTGACATCAGCCGCACCGTAGGCTGGTTTACTTCCATGTATCCGGTGCTCATTGACTTGAATACAGCCGGTTCAGAACTTGGGACGGCGGTAAAAACAGTAAAAGACACACTCGGAAGAATACCGGATAAAGGAATAGGCTACGGCATTTTAAAATATATGACACCGCCTGAGCAAAAAACAATTCGGTTCGGACAAGCGCCTGAAATCAGCTTTAACTATTTAGGGCAATTCAATGATACAGAAGATCAGCATACGTTCAGTTTATCCGGTCTTGCGAGCGGGCACGACATTACGCCGACATGGCAGCGGGAACAAGCGGTGGAAATGAGCGCGATGGCTGCACAGCACAAGCTTCACTTCAGTTTGAGCTATCCGCCGAGCCGCTTTCGCAAAGAAACGATGGAACAGCTGCTGCAAACCTTACAACAATATTTGCGTGATATTATGGCGCACTGCACCGGCAAAGAAGAATCAGAAAAAACCGTTAGTGATTTTAGCAGCAAAACGTTAACATCTGATGATTTGGACAGCATAGCGAGTTTTGTCGAGGAACTGTAGAAAAAGGCGACGGGGAGATCATAACATGACAAAAAAGAATGCAATTCAGGATATTTATCCGCTGTCTTATATGCAGGAAGGAATGCTTTTTCATTCCCTCCTGCAAAAGGAATCACAGGCTTACGCCGAACAGGCCTCCTTTTCAATCACGGGGAAGGTTGATACCCGCGTGTTTGAAGAGAGCGTCCATGTTCTTTTCGAAAGACATGATATTTTCAGAACGATCTTTATCAGCCAGAACGTGTCCGTTCCGCAGCAGGTCGTATTAAAAGAGCGGAACGTCAGCATCATTGAAGAAAACCTCACCAATTTAAATAAGGCTGATCAAACAAAATATATCGAAGAAGCCAAACGAAGAGACCGTGAGAAAGGATTTCATCTGCAAAAGGACATGCTGATGCGGGTGACGCTGCTGCAAACCGGAGAACGTGAATACACATGCATATGGAGTTTCCATCACATCATTATGGATGGCTGGTGTCTCGGAATCGTGCTGAAAGAGTTCTTCCAGATATACGCCTCGCGGCTCCGCCAAACACCGTTAACGCTTGAGCCCGCTGTGCCGTACAGGACCTATATCAAGTGGCTGATGGAGCAAGATAAAGAAAAAGCCGCTTCGTACTGGGAGCGATACCTTGAAGGCTTTGAGCAGCAGACTGTTCTGCCGAAACAGAAAAAAGCCGGCGGCAGCAGACAGGAGGAAGTGACGTTTTCCTTTTCAAAAGGAGACACAGCCAAGCTGAAAGAGCTGGCCGTGAAAGAAGAGGTCACACTGAGCACCATTTTCCACACGCTCTGGGGCATTTTGCTCCAGGCGTACAATCAGACAGAGGATGCGGTTTTTGGTTCTGTCATCTCAGGAAGGCCGTCTGAAATTGAAGGCATCGAGCGAATGATCGGCCTGTTCATTAACACCGTCCCTGTCCGGATCAGCGGAGCGGACATCCCGTTTCAAAAACTGATCAAAAACGTGCAAAAGGACGTTTTGAAAGGGCAGGCGTACAGCTACCATCCGCTTTATGACATACAAGCGAATTCACAAGTAAAACAAGGCTTAATTGACCATATTCTCGTCTTTGAGAATTATCCGGTTGAACAGGAGCTTGACGTGCTGAACAGCGAGGGGGATACGAAAGATCTTTTCCACATCCATGATTTCAGCATGGAAGACGAAACCAATTACAGTTTTTATCTTATGGTGGCGCCGGGTGACGAGATTCATTTGAAAATGAGATACGATTCAAGCGTGTATGACCGCCAATTTATCGAAAATATCAAAGGTCATTTGACACATATTGTTTCCCAGATTCTCGACAAACCTGATATCACGCCGGATAACCTTGTAATCATAACTCCTGAGGAAAAAGAGCAGCTGCTTGCTCCAATTTCTGAAGAAACCGAAAAGCCTGAATATGACACAATTCATGCGATGTTTGAACGGCAGGCCGCACAAACGCCGGATCAAATCGCGATCAAGTATGAAGGCGAGTCAGTGACGTACAAAGAGCTGAACGAATCGGCTAATAAGCTGGCCCGCCTTCTGCAAAAACGCGGGTTAAAGCGGGGGGAGCCGGTAGGCGTCATGCTCGGCCGTTCCTCTTCTTTAGCGGCGGCCGTTCTCGGTATTTTAAAAGCGGGCGGCGCCTTTGTCCCGATAGATCCCGGCAGTCCAAAGGAGCGTATCCGCTATATCATTGAAAACAGCGGCTGCGTCCATGTTGTAACAGAGCGGCATCAGACAGTTCCCTCGGAACAAACGCTGCAAGTTACATACATAGAAGAAGCCGGGACAGAAGCGGACGGAAGCAATGTGCAATCCATTAATACAGCGGACGATCTGCTTTATATGATTTATACATCCGGAACGACAGGGAAACCGAAGGGTGTGCTGCTCGAACATAAAAATATGGCCAACCTGCTTTCTGACCAATTGACGAACACAGACATTGATTTTTGCACAAATGTGCTGCAGTACGCATCTGTGGCATTTGACGTCTGCTACCAGGAGTTATTTTCAGTACTCTTGAGCGGCGGCACTCTTTGTATCGTGCCGGAATCAATCAAACGAGATGTTTCTCAGCTGTATTCGTTTATCGATCAGCATAAAGCGGAAGTGGTATTTTTCCCGACTGCCTTTGTCAAAATGCTTTTCAATGAAGACGATTATGCACAGTCTTTTCCCCGCTGTGTGAAGCATGTCATTACGGCCGGAGAGCAGCTGACCGTCTCGCGGTTGTTCAGGCAGACGCTCCGTTTACACGGTATGCATTTGCATAATCATTACGGGCCGTCAGAAACCCATGTGGTTTCAACGTATACGATTTCTCCGGGAGATGACATACCTGAACATCCGCCGATCGGGAAACCGATCCATCATAACAAGATGTATATTTTCAGCAAAAACAGACAGCTTCAGCCTCTCGGAATTGCTGGAGAATTGTATATTTCCGGAGCGAATACAGGAAGAGGCTATGTGAACAATCCGGCGCTGACCGAAGAGAAATTTTTGCCGGATCCGTTCAGAAAGGGTGCCGTCATGTACCGGACCGGAGATTTGGCAAGACTGCGTGCGGACGGCCAAATTGAATACATCGGCCGGACAGATGATCAAGTGAAGATCAGAGGGTATCGGATTGAACCGAAAGAAATTGAAACCGTTCTGGCAAATCATCATGCCGTGAAAGAAGCTGCCGTGCTGATTCAAACGAATGAGTCGGGCGAAAATGAATTATGCGCCTACTGCAGCGTCTCACAAGCAACTGATCCTTCTCAGCTGCGGAGCGATTTGGCGAAAGAGCTGCCTGATTATATGATTCCGGTTAAATGGGCTTTTGTTGACGCGATTCCGCTCACTGCAAACGGAAAAGTCGACCAGCGTGCCCTTCCGGAAGCTTCGGGGTACGCCGCAGGCCGTCAATACACGGCTCCCCGGAATGTGACGGAGCTGAAACTGACCCGGATATGGGAAGAAGTGCTTCAGAGCGGCCCGATCGGTGTTCACGATCACTTTTTCGAGCTTGGCGGCCATTCATTAAAGGCGACGGCGCTCGTGGCAAAAATAGCCAAAGAGTGCAGCGTGCAAATTCCGCTGAGCGATGTCTTCAGCCATCCGACCGTAGAAGAACTCGCCAATATCATCAGCGAAGCAGAAGAGAATCCGTTCGCATCTATAGAAAAAACAGAAACGAAAGAAACCTATCCTGTCTCATCCGCCCAAAAACGGATGTACGTCCTTCACCAGCTTGAAAATGGAGGAGTCAGCTATAACATTCCAGCCGTTTTAGATGTGAAGGGGCCGTTTGACCCAAACAGGATAGAAGCCGTGTTCAAGGAACTGATCCGGCGGCATGAACCGCTAAGAACGTCCTTTGAAGAAAAAGACGGCCGGCCGGTGCAGAGGATTCATGACGAGGTGCCCTTTACATTTACACAAGAACAATCAGCTGAAGCGTTTATCCGGCCGTTTGACCTCGGCAAAGCGCCTCTTTTCCGGGCCGGATTTGTCCAAATTGAAAAAGACCGGCACCTGCTTTTAGCTGACATGCATCATATTATTTCAGACGGCGTATCCGTCAACCTTTTGATACGTGAATTCAGTGAACTGTATGCTGGGAGAAGTCTGCCTCCGTTACGGATTCAATACAAAGATTATGCCGTTTGGCAGCAATCATTCATGGCCGGCGCCGCATACAAAAAACAAGAGGAGTACTGGCTGAACCGTCTTGCCGGGGTGCTTCCCGTACTTGAATTGCCGGCTGATAAGCCGCGTCCGCCGGTGCGGAGCTTTTCCGGTGACCGGGTGTCATTTGTCATCAGCGAAAAACATACGGCACAGTTGAAAAAGCTGGCGAAAGAAAACAAATGCACACTTTATATGACACTGCTCGGTGTGTACACCGTTCTGTTAGCCCGTTTAAGCGGACAGGAAGATATGATTGTCGGGTCTCCGATTGCGGGAAGGCCTCATGCCGATCTTGATAGCGTTCTGGGCATGTTTGTCAATACGCTTGCAGTCAGGACGCGCCCCGCAGGAAGCAAGACATTTAAAGATTATTTACAGGAGATTCGTCAAACAGCGCTTGAGGCCTACGAACATCAGGATTATCCGTTGGAGGAACTCGTCGATAAGCTCGGTGTGCCGCGGGATATGTCCCGAAATCCGCTGTTCGATACAACATTTGCGCTGCAGAACATGGAACAGCAAAAGCTTAGGGCAGACGGGCTTGAACTGCAGCCGGCAGACATCAGCCTGCCGATTTCTAAATTTGATATGTCACTGTACATCTCGGAAAATGCTGGTGAATTGTACTGCCAGTTTGAATACAGTACCGATTTGTTTGAGAGAAAAACGATTCAAAAATGGGCGGGATTTTTTGCGACACTTGCCGAAAACGCCGCTGCTGATCCGGGATTGGAATTAGACGATATTTCCGTCTTATCAGAAAAAGAAGAAATGTCCCTGCTTCACGATTTCAGCCCCTTGCAGAAAACAGCGTTTCCGCTTGAGCAGCCTCTTCATGCTCTGCTGGAACAGCGGGCGGAGAAAACGCCGGACCGTCCGGCAATTTTAACTGACGACATTTCGATTACGTATCAAGAGCTGAACGAAAGGGCAAATGAGCTTGCGCACCAGCTGATAAAGCGGGGGATAAGGCTGGAGGATAAAACCGCCATCATGGGCCGGCGTTCTCCTGACATGCTGATCGGCATTTACGCCATCTTAAAAGCAGGCGGTGCATATCTGCCGATTGATCCGGATTACCCGAAAGAGCGGATTCGCTTTTTACTGAAAGACAGCGGCGTAAGGTTTTTACTTGCAGAACCGGAACTTTCGGCCGCAGATCTTTTTGATGGAGAGATCATATCGCTGAAAAGCGGGCAAACAGGAAACCCGGAAGCCGCGGCCAACCCGAATGTTCCCGTAAAACCCGATTCATTGGCTTATATTATCTACACATCCGGTTCTACCGGACGCCCAAAAGGCGTGCAGGTTGAACATCAGTCAGCCGTAAACTTTTTATACTCGCTGCAAACGCGTTATGGATTAAGTGATTCTGACATCATTTTGCATAAAACATCATACTCTTTCGATGCTTCGATTTGGGAGCTGTTTTGGTGGCCGATCGCGGGAGCTTCTGTTTTCCTTCTTCCGCAAGGCGGCGAGAAAGACCCTGAAATAATACTGAACGCACTGGAGAATAACCGCTTAACGGCGGCCCATTTTGTGCCTTCTATGCTTCATGCTTTCTTGGAATATATAAATTCCAGAAAACAGTCCGTCAAAAAGACCAGCTTAAAAAGGGTTTTTGCCGGCGGCGAACAATTGGGCCCGCACCTGGTTTCCCGTTTTTATGACCTTCTGCCGAAAACGGAATTGACAAATTCCTACGGACCGACAGAAGCGACTGTGGAAGCCTCGTACTTTGATTTACGCCGAGGAAGTGAATTTCACAATGTTCCGATCGGCATTCCAGGACATAACATGCGGCTGTATGTTTTAAATCAAAAGAAACGGCTTCTCCCGCCGGGATGTATCGGAGAGCTTTACATCGCGGGGGCAGGGGTGGCCCGGGGCTATTTGAACCGGCCTGAACTGACGGCAGAGCGTTTTCTCGATGATCCGTTTTATCCGGGAGAGCGCATGTATCAGACGGGCGATATCGCACGCTGGACAGAAGACGGGCTAGTCGAATGGCTCGGCCGGTCAGACGGACAGGTGAAAGTCCGCGGCTACCGGATTGAACCGGGAGAAATCGAAGCGGCGATCCGGCGCATTGACGGCATTCGTGAGGCGGCGGTCACTGCCCGGACCGAACACGGCGAGACCGCGCTTTACGCCTATATCGAAGGACGGGAAAGCGATGACGTGCGGACGGAGCTTGCGACACGCCTTCCGGCCTACATGATGCCGGCTCAGCTTATAGAGATGAGCGAGTGGCCGGTCACACCGAGCGGAAAGCTTGACCGCCGCGCGCTGCCGGCTCCTGACGGAGCGGCAGGCAGACAGGCGTACACCGCCCCGCGGAACGTTACGGAAATGAAGCTTTGCGCCCTTTGGGAAGAAGTGCTGAAAAACGGCCCCGTCGGCATCCGGGATCACTTTTTTGAGCGGGGCGGCCATTCGTTAAAAGCGACGGCTCTCGTCTCCCGCATCGCCAAGGAGTTCGGCGTTCAGGTGCCGTTACAGGACATCTTCGCCCGGCCGACGGTGGAAGAGCTCGCTAAGGTCATTCAGGACCTCGAAGAGAGCCCGTATGAAGCGATTCAGCCGGCGAAAACACAGGACACTTATCCGGTGTCTTCAGCGCAGAAACGGATGTATGTGCTCCAGCAGCTTGAAGACGGCGGTATCGGCTACAATATGCCGGCAGTGCTGGAACTGACGGGCCCGCTTGACCGCGGCCGGCTGGAGGAGACGTTCCGGCAGCTTGTGGAGCGGCACGAGTCGCTCAGAACGTCCTTTGAAACGGGGCCTGACGGCGAACCGGTGCAGCGCATCCATGACAGCGTGCCGTTTCAGCTGGATGAGGCTAAGTCAGCAGACGCATTTGTCCGGCCGTTTTGTCTGAATGAAGCGCCGCTCTTCCACGCGGCTCTCGTGAAAGAATCGGACGAACGCCATCTTTTATTAACGGATATGCATCACATTATTTCCGACGGTGTGTCCGTCAACACCTTGATTAAAGAATTCGGCGAGCTGTATGCAGGCCGCTCGCTTGCGCCGATGCGCCTTCAATATAAAGACTATGCCGTCTGGCAGCGGTCGTTTCAGGAGAAGGAAGGATATCAGAAGCAGGAAGCGTATTGGCTGAAGCGGCTGGAAGGTGAGCTTCCGGTGCTTGAGCTTCCGGCTGACAAGCCTCGTCCGGCTGTCAGAAGCTTTGCGGGCGGGAACGTCTCGTGCACGCTTGACGCTGAAACGGCATCCGGCCTTCACCGCATCGCCCGCGATCACGGCTCCACTTTGTATATGGTGCTTCTCGCCGCGTACAATACGCTGCTCGCGCGGTTGAGCGGACAGGAAGATATCATCGTCGGCTCGCCGATTGCCGGGCGCCCGCACAAAGACCTTGAACCGATTCTGGGAATGTTCGTCAATACACTCGCCATCAGAACGGAGCCGAAGGGGGACAAACGGTTTACCGATTATTTGGCGGAAGTCCGTCAGGCCGCACTTGAGGCGTATGAGCATCAGGACTATCCGTTTGAAGAGCTTGTGGAACGGCTCGGCGTGCAGCGGGACATGAGCCGCAATCCACTGTTTGATGCTATGCTTGTCGTACAAAATATGGAGCATGAGGAATTGCTTCTGGACGGTTTGCATATTCAGCCTGCGGACATGTCCCGTCCGGTTTCCAAATTTGATTTCACTTTGCAGGCTTCTGAAGGCGGGGGGACAGATTCATTTTCTGTTTGAATATGCCGCGGCTTTATTCCGAAAAGAAACGATGGAACGCTGGGCTTCCCACTTTTTAACGATGCTTGAACACATTGTCCGTGAACCGGAATCCTCCTTACGGGAGATCAATATGCTGACAGCACCGGAACGAAACCGGATTCTTGCGGATTTTAACGGCATGACGGATAAACAGCTGCCGGAAAAAACAGTTCATGAACTGTTCATGACCCAGGCACAAAAAACACCTGATGCTGCGGCCCTTATCAGCGGGGAAACATTGGTCACATATAAAGATTTAGATGAATGGTCGAATAAAATCGCCAGAGCTCTGCAAAAACGGCAGATCGGACCTGATGCAGCCGTCGGCATTGTGATACCAAGATCGCCGGAACAAATAGCGGCAGTCTTCGGAGTTTGGAAAGCCGGAGGCGCCTACGTCCCGATAGATCCTGAATATCCGGAGGAACGTAAGCAATATATCACCTCAGACAGCGGCGCAGCGATTCTTCTTACCGTACGGGGCGCGATAGATCAAGTGCCTGATCGTTTTAAAGGTGAAGTACTCGCATTGGAAGATATACAGGAACAGGACGCTTCACCGGTTCAGTCACTGTCGGCGCCGGAGGATTTGGCTTACATCATCTATACGTCAGGGACGACAGGCAGGCCGAAAGGGGTTATGGTCGAACATCGATCCGTCAGCCAGACCCTTCAATGGCGGAGCGGATTTTATAATCTGAATGAGAAAGATACGGTTCTTCAGCTCTTTTCATTTTCCTTTGACGGATTTGTAACCAGTATGTTCACACCGCTGATTTCCGGCGCGAAAGTGGCGGTTTTAGCTGAAGACGAAGCGAAAGATATTCTGGCCATTAAACACTATCTCGCTTATTGTCGCATTACTCACATGATTATTGTTCCCGTGCTGTACCGTACACTGCTTGACGTACTGGAGCCGGGAGATGCCGAGTCTCTCCGGATTGTCACATTAGCGGGAGAAGCGGTCGATCAAAATATTATCAGCCGTAGTTTATCGGTTTGTCCTCACACGGAACTTGCCAACGAGTACGGTCCGACGGAAAACAGCGTCGCCACTGCAGCGGCAAGACATATAGAACAAAATGAGGAGATTACGATCGGCCGGCCGATTGATCATTCACACGTTTATATTTTAAACGGGGACCATCTGCAGCCGATCGGTGTAACAGGGGAACTTTGCATCTCAGGTTCCGGCCTTGCAAGAGGGTACCGCAATCTTCCTCAGCAAACGGCTCAAGCCTTTGTCCAAGACCCGTTCCGGAAGAGCCGGCGCATGTACCGCACGGGCGATCTGGCAAAATGGCTGCCGGACGGCACGCTGCAATATATCGGCCGAATGGACGAGCAAGTCAAAATCAGAGGCTACCGGGTGGAGCTGCAAGAAATTGAGGCCGCCTTAACAGGCATAAAAGGTGTCAAAGAAGCCGCCGTCACTGCTCTGCCCGCATCAGCAGGCCAAACGGAATTATGCGCTTATATCGTGACAGAAGAAGGAACAGAAAGCGAAACGGTGAAGCAGGCGCTCAGAAATGAAATGCCCGCTTACATGGTGCCGGCGCTCTTTGAAACACTTGAGGCCCTGCCGGTCACACCGAACGGGAAGCTTGACCGCCGCGCGCTTCCTGAGCCGCGGAAAAAAATGCAAACGGGAGGGGTGTTTACAGAACCTTCCAGCGCCATTGAAAAGGAATTGGCCGCGATTTGGAGCGACGTGCTCGGAACTGAAAACATTGCAGCGGATCAATCATTTTTTGAGCTTGGCGGCGATTCCATCAAAGCCCTGCAAGTCTCGGCCCGATTACACCAGACAGGAAAACAGATCGCTGTAAAAGATATTTTCAGCCGGCCGACAATTAAAGAACTGGCGCCTTATGTCAGAACAGAGCGACAGCCGGTCAGCCAAGCTCCCGCAGAAGGAGAGGTGAAGTGGTCACCTGTTCAAAAATGGTTCTTCGCACAGGACATGAAGGAAGCAAACCATTTTAACCAGTCCGTTATGCTGACGAGAACAAATGCAATTGATGAAGAGGCTTTGAGGAAGACGTTAAAAGCCATTACCGTTCATCATGATGCCTTGCGTCTTGTGTGCAAAAAAGACGGAGAGAAAGGCCTTTTCCTCTTCAACAGACCGGCTGGCCTCCCAGATGAGCAGCTCTACAGCCTGACTATTTTGGAAGCAGCAGGCGATGAGGATGAAAAGGAACGTTTTATAAAACGCCGCGTCGCAGAGCTTCAGAGAAACATGGATTTGGAGAACGGGCCGCTTGTACAGGCGGGGCTGTTCCGCTCTGAAGCAGAAGATTACTTGTTTCTTACCGTCCATCATCTCGCCGTCGACGGGATGTCATGGCGGATTTTATTGGAAGACTTGGCTTCTGCCTATGAGCAAGCCGTCTCCGGAAAAGAAATCAATCTTCCGCCGAAAACCATGTCATTCAAATCATATACGGAGCAGCTGAAGGATTATGCTGAAAGTCGACAGCTGCTTCAGCAGGCGGAGTATTGGCGGGAGATAGAACACTATGAAACAGAAAGTCTCCCTTGCGAGCAGGCAGAACGATCTCAAACTCCTGCGGAAAAACGGAACACGGTATCTTTCACATTGACAGAAAGTGAAACAAATGCGCTGTTGAAAGATGTGCACAGCGCCTACAATACGGATACGCAAGATGTGCTTTTGGCTTCCGCCGTGCTCGCTGTTCAGAAATGGTCGCCGCGGCACGCTTTGAAAATCGCCCTTGAAGGACACGGACGCCAATCGGAGCAGGGCGGTGCGGACATCAGCAGAACGGTGGGGTGGTTCACTTCCATTTATCCGGTGCTTTTTCGGGCGGGAGCTTATGAACCTCTTGAAGAATATGAAATTCGCACATTGAAAACCGTCAAAGACACATTGCGGCGCATTCCGGATAAAGGGAACGGATACGGCGTCCTTAAATATTTGACACCGCCGAAGCTTGCCGGGATGACTTTCGGGAAAGCACCGGAGATCAGCTTTAACTATCTCGGACAATTCGATGCGCCCGGCGGGAATCCGGCAGAAACGGAACAGCCTGACGCGTTTCAATTTTCTCCTTTGGGCAGCGGAGATGATGTGACGGATACATGGAAACGGGAGCAGTCACTTGAAATCAGCGCGATTGCGGCAAAAGGCCGGATGACCGTCAGCATTTCCTATGAAACGGGACGCTTCCGGCAGGATACGATCGAACGGCTGTCCGAAAGCTGCCGGTATTTTCTCCTGAAACTGTCGGAACATTGCCTCAGTAAAACCGATACGGAGAAAACCGTCAGTGACTTTGATGATCGGGAGCTGACCGAGGAAGCATTGCAGGATATTGCCGACTTACTCAGCTTCCACTAAACCGAGCGGGAGGAACACATGGACAAAACGAAAAATATCCAAAATATTTATCCCCTCAGCCGAATGCAGGAAGGAATGCTTTTTCATTCCTTTCTGCAAAAGGAGGGGGCTGCATATATCGAGCAATCCGTCTTCACCATAAAAGGCCGGCTTCGTCCGGAATTGTTTGAGCAAAGCGTACAGTCTGTCATCAGCCGCCACGATATTTTCAGAACGGTATTTTTACCTCATGTCGCTCAGCTGAACGGCCCCCGCCAAGTCGTGCTTCGTGAGCGGGAATTCCGGCTGCACCGCGAAGATCTTACACATTTGGATGAAGCGGGACAAAACAGCTATATACAGCGATTTAAGGAACGTGACCGCTTAAAGGGCTTTGATTTGCAAAAGGATATGCTGATGCGTGTTTCTTTGTTTAAAACAGCTGACGAAGAATATGTATGCGTCTGGAGCCATCATCACATCCTCATGGACGGCTGGTGCCTCGGCATCGTCCTTCAGGAATTTATGCATATATACCGGGCGATTGAATCAGGCTCACCCGTCACCTTGGAGCCCGCTAAGCCGTACAGCACTTATATTACATGGCTGACCGATCAGGACAACGACGCAGCTTCTGAGTATTGGAAAGGATATTTAGCGGGCTTTGAGACCCCATCAGGACTGCCGAAAATATCGGCCCGGCCCCAGGAAAAAGGCTATCACAAGAAAGAGCTGCTGTTTTCTTTAGATCAAAGCCTGACGGACAAGCTGAAAACGACCGCCAAAGAAGAAGGAACAACACTTGCAGTTCTTATGCAGACCGTATGGGGCCTGATGCTGCAGCGCTACAACCGGACGGACGATGCCGTGTTCGGAGCCGTCGTATCAGGGCGTCCTTCTGTCATTGACGGGGTGGAAAGCATGATCGGACTGTTTATCAATACTGTCCCGGTACGCATTAAAACGGGTGATGAAAGCTTTAGAGAACTGCTGGGCCGCTGCCAGAAAGAAATGCTTGATTCAGAGGCGTTCAGTTATCATCCGCTTGCCGACATCCAATCTCAGACTGAGCTGAAACAGGATTTAATCGACCATATTATCGTGTTTGAAAATTATCCGATTCAGCAGCAGATGAAAGACGCGGAAAAGGAATCGGATGCGCCGTTTAGAATCGGGAATGTCAACGTGTCGGAACAATCGGGCTACGACTTTAACCTCATTATAGCGCCCGGCGATGAGCTGCTCATCAAATTCAGCTACAATGCGAACGTTTATGACGAAGTATGGATAGAGAGCGTAAAAGGCCACTTGGAAGAAGCGCTGCGCGGCGCCGCTTTTCATCCCGATGTTCCTGCTGACCGGCTTCCGATGCTCGGACAAAAGGAAAAATCAAGAATCATCGGCGAATTTAATAACACGAAAACAACTTATGAAAGAGACGAAAGCATCATCAGCCTATTCAGCCGTCAGGCGGAGAAAACCCCGGATCATCAGGCGCTTCACGCCGGCGGGCTGACGTTGACGTACCGGGAGCTTGATGAACGGTCAACTGCATTCGCCCGCACCCTGCTGGAAAACGGTTTGGCGCAAAAGGGAATTGCCGGGATTTTAGCCGAACGCTCACCGGAATTTATCATCGCTGTTCTCGCTGTTTTGAAAGCGGGAGGGACGTACCTTCCGCTCGATGCAGATCTGCCTTCCGACAGGATCGACGATATGCTCACTGAGAGCGGGGCACAGCTGTTAACGGTACAAACAGGGATTGAGACTGATATTGACTTTTCTCACATCATCTCTATCCCGGCTGCCGCTGAGAAACAAACCGCTGACGCGGGAAAACTGAATACCGTTACGTCACCTGATGATCTTGCCTATATTATGTATACATCCGGTTCCACAGGAAAACCGAAGGGCGTGATGATTTCCAACCGCAACGTCGTATCGCTCGTGTCAAACAGCAATTACACGTCGGCCGGCACGACGGACCGTCTCATTCTGACAGGGTCCATCGGTTTTGACGCAGTGACGTTTGAAATCTTCGGAGCGCTTTTGAACGGAGCGTGCCTTCATGTAGTTGACCGCACAACAATGCTTGCGCCTGAGAGGTTCGGCCATTATCTTTGTTCCAATCGTATTACGATTCTGTTTTTGACGACGGCGCTCTTTAACCAGTTTGCCCAGGCGGATCCGAAGATGTTTTCCGGATTGCACACCTTATATGTCGGCGGAGAAGCTTTGTCCCCGGCGCTCATCAATAAGGTCAGACACCGCTGTCCGAATCTCAGCCTTTATAACATATACGGACCGACGGAAAATACGACATTTTCCACCTTTTATGAAATCAGGCATGATTTTTCTCAGCCGATCCCAATCGGAAAACCGATCACTAATTCAACCGCGTATATCATTGAGAAAAATGGCGGACTTGCGCCGATCGGCGTGCCCGGTGAGCTTTGTGTCGGCGGTGACGGGGTTGCCAAAGGCTACTTAAACAGGCCTGACTTAACAAGTGAAGCATTTGTCAGCCACCCGATTCATCCTGAAGAAAAGATTTACAAAACAGGCGACTTGGCTTATTGGCTGCCGGATGGAAGCATCGGATACATCAGCCGTATCGACCGTCAATTCAAGATTCGCGGAAAGCGTATCGAGCCGGCCGAAATTGAAGCGCGGCTGACTGAAATTGAGGGAATCAGGGAAGCGGCAGTCATCGTGTCAGACGAAGGACAAGAAGCCATCCTTTGTGCGTATTATACAGGCGCGCATGTTGAAGAAAGAACCATTCGCTCCCTATTGGCAAGGCCGCTTCCCGACTATATGATTCCGCAGTATGTGGTAAAGCTTGACCGTATGCCGCTTACCGCAAACGGCAAAGTGGACCGCCGCAGACTCCCTGCGCCAGAACGGAAAAAGACGTCATCAAAAGCCGTTCCCCCGCGAAACTGGGTAGAGCGTGAGCTGATCGACATTTGGTCGCCGATACTCGGCTGCGGGGAGCTGGGCATACAGGATGACTTTTTTGAGCTTGGCGGGCACTCTTTGAAAGCATTGCAAGTCATTCACCAGCTGAAGACCAGACAGCAGATGGATGTCCCGATTGAAATGATATTTGAATATCCGACAATTGAACAATTGGCTGAAAAGCTGTATTCCAGCAAACTGTCAGAAGCCGCCGAACAGCATATCAGCAGATTGAATCAGCCGAAAGGCCGCAACCTTTTCTGTTTTCCGCCAATCTCAGGTTTCGGTATTTTCTTCAAAGATCTGGCGGCGGCATTAAATGGACGGGCTGCTGTGTACGGCTTTAACTTTATTGAAGAAGACAGCAGAATGGAACAATACATTGATAAAATGCTGGAAATCCAGCCGGAAGGGCCTTATATCCTCTTCGGATATTCAGCGGGCGGCAATACGGCATTCGAGGCGGCAAAAGCAATGGAAAAGCGCGGCTTAGAAATCAGCGACGTCATTATCGCAGACGCGTACAGAAAGCTTGACGCGCTGCCGCCGCAGCCAACAAACGCAACAGCCGAAAATGTCCCGGAAGCCGTCAGGGAAGCGGTCATCAGAAAAACAGAGCGCTATCAAACGTACTGGGCGGAACTGATAAATGACGGCCAAATTGCGGCAAACCTCCATTTTATTGAGGCCGGCATAAAGGAAGAGCACAATGCTGAGCCTGAGCCGAAGAAATGGGAAGGCGCCACAACGGGACTCTATCAGGAATATCAGGGCGAGGGAGCCCATAAAGATATGTTTGAACCCGAGTTTGCACCCAAAAATGCCGAGGTCATACTGGACATCGTTGCAAACAGCGGCAGACGCTTGGAACGGAATATGTAGCATCCGGCAGAATGGTTCAGGATGACAGAGGGCAAGATAGGGGAATCAAACCAGGTTTTTGGAGGCTTTGTCATGACGAACCTATCTTGGCTTACATATGTAATGATCATCCTTGCCAGCTATCGGCTGACCCATTTAATTGTATTTGATAAGATTACCGAATTCATAAGAAAACCCTTTTTAAAGCAAGAAAAAACCATCGACCAAAACGGGCGCGCCGTCCAAAAAAAAGTCCCTTCCTCCGCATTCGGTTATATGCTGCAATGTTATTGGTGTGCGGGTGTCTGGTGCGCCATATTGATCGGCATCTGCTATTTGGTCTGGCCCCGCTATGCACATCCGGTTATTTTCATTTTGTCCATTGCCGGAGCGCAGGCCATTCTTGAAACCTGTGTCGGCGTCGGAACGAAGGTCATTGACGTGCTCGCCGCCATGAAACATAAAAAGTCCTGAAGCGTTTCAACCGCTTTAGGACTTTTTTCTTTTTTTTAGGCTGAGAAGAATAAAGCAGGCTTTTTGATTCACCGCCCGGAATGCTTCGGAATACCGTAAAGCTGAAAGGGGGAAAAAAATGAAAGGCTGCCGTTCCAGCATCATATGGTTTTTGGCCGTTTTACTGACAGCAGGCATCTTTACAGTCTCAGCACCAGCAAAAGCTGGCGGCACTCAGGCGAAGAGGGAAATGAGAGCCGTATGGATCGCGTCTGTCACCAATATCGACTGGCCCTCTAAAAAAGGGCTGTCACCCGATGAGCAAAAAAAAGAATACAGCAAGCTGCTGGATGACGTTCAGGCAATGGGGATGAACGCCGTGATCGTTCAAATTAAACCGACGGCTGATGCTTTTTATCCATCAGATTACGGTCCATGGTCAGAGTATTTGACAGGAACGCAAGGCAAAAATCCGGGCTACGATCCGCTTGCTTTTTTAGTTGAAGAGACACATAAACGGAATCTTGAATTCCACGCTTGGTTCAACCCTTACCGGATCACGATGAATCACACAAATTTGAATGCGCTTTCAGATGATCATCCCGCCCGTTCTCATCCGGACTGGGTCGCCGCATACGGAAATCAGCTGTATTATAATCCGGGCATTCCCGAAGTACGGCAATTTATAACGGATGGGATCAAAGAGGTGGTCAGCCGATATGACATTGATGCGGTTCATATGGATGACTATTTTTACCCTTATAAAATCGCCGGAAAGGAATTTCCCGATCAGGCGGCATACGAACGGTACGGAAAAGCTCACTTTGCATCAGTTGATGACTGGCGCAGGGATAACGTCAACCAGCTTGTAAAAGAGATCAATCAGGCCATTAAACGAGAAAAATCTTATGTCAAATTCGGAATCAGCCCATTCGGCGTATGGAGAAATGCCGCAGATGACCCGACAGGCTCCAAAACGGCCGCCGGAGTGCGGAACTACGATGACTTATACGCTGATACGAGAGAATGGATCCAAAAAGGATATATTGATTACATCGCACCGCAGATTTACTGGAGTATCGGCTTTAAAGCGGCGGCATATGACGTCTTAGCGGATTGGTGGGGCAATGAAGTGAAAAATCGTCCCGTGCATTTATATATCGGGCAGGCAGCTTATAAAATCAACAACAACGCTGATCCGCCTTGGGCCGATCCGGAGGAATACGGAAGACAGATTGCTCTTAACAGGGAATCAGCTTGGATTAAAGGCAGCATGCATTTCAGTTTAAAGGATCTGAACCGTAATCCGCTCGATGTGAAAAACCGCTTGATCAATGACATGTACAGCCGGCCAGCATTAATACCCGAGATGCCTTGGCTCGGACATTCCGCTTTAAAAAAACCGGCTGTCAAACGGGCGGAGAAGAACGCTTCAGGCAATACACTCTTTATCGAAGATGCAAAATCCAACGGTAAAAAAACGGCTTATTACGCCATTTACCGCGCAGAAAAGGGAAAGCAGCCTTATTTAGTTGATACAGTCAGAAAAACAGCACCACGGACGCAGACATTTTCAGATACTGATATCCAGGCGAAAGGCGCCTGCACCTATATCGTTACTTCCGTTGACAGGCTTCACCATGAAAGCCGTCCTTCCGCAAAACGGACGGTTAAATAGCATGTCTAAACAAACTGACAGTTGCCGCGCTGTCAGTTTTTTGCGGCGGATGAGTCCGAATGTTCAGACTTTATTTGGATGGAATGAATAAAGACCCCCATTAATAAAATGTAGAAAGCAGCAGAAGGAGGAAGGTTAATGAATTTTCAACTGACAAAAGAACAGCAGATGGTGCGCGAAATGGTCAGAGATTTCGCCAAAAATGAAATTGCCCCGAAAGCCCATGAGGTTGATCAATCAGCCGTCTTTCCGATAGACACATTTAAAAAAATGGGCGAACTCGGCCTTCTCGGAATTCCGTTTCCGGAAGAATACGGAGGAGCGGGCGGTGATACCATTTCCTATGCAGCGGCAGTTGAAGAAATCGGAAAAGCCTGCGGAAGCACGGGGCTGAGCTACGCGGCAGCCGTGTCACTCGGTGCAAGCCCATTGTACTATTTCGGTACTGAACAGCAAAAACAAGAACACCTTACTCCGCTAGCTTCCGGAAAAGCGCTCGGATCATTCGGATTGACGGAGCCGAATGCCGGTTCAGATGCCGGCGGAACACAGACAAAAGCCGAGAAAATGGGTGCTGACTATGTGATAAACGGAGAGAAATGCTGGATCACTAACGCCAATTATGCCCGCACGGTCATTGTCACCGCCGTTACGGGAAAGAACTCCGCCGGAAAACCGATCATTTCAGCTCTTATCGTCCCGACAGACACACCGGGTTTTACGATCACAAGTCCGTACGACAAGATGGGTGTGAGAGGATCTGATACTGCCGAACTTGTGCTGGAAGATGTCAGGGTGCCTGCCGACAACCTGCTCGGTGATCCTGAAAAAGGTTTCAAGCAATTTTTATATACATTAGATGGCGGACGGATTTCGATTGCGGCGCTGGCTGTCGGTATCGCTCAAGGAGCGTTGGAGGCGTCGCTGTCATATGCGAAGGAACGCAAGCAGTTCGGAAGCCCGATATCGTCATTTCAAGCCATCCAATTTAAGCTCGCTGACATGGCGATGGAAATTGACCTTGCCAGACAAATGGTGCTTAAAGCGGCCTGGCTGAAGGATCAAAACCTGCCATTTACGAAAGAAGCGGCATTCGCCAAGCTCTATGCTTCAGAAATGGCCGTCAGAACATGCCTTCAGGCCATCCAAATTCACGGCGGTTCCGGCTATATGAAGGAGTGCGGTGTCGAACGCATGCTTCGTGACGCAAAGCTGATGGAGATTGGCGAAGGAACGTCAGAAATTCAAAGAATGGTCATTGCAAGACAGCTATTGAAGTGAAATGAAAACGTTTACCAAAACAAGAATGGAAGGAAGCAGGTCATATGGCTGAACTTATCCATTTAACAGCGGGAAAGCTGCTTGAGCGGACCGCGGAGCTTTTTCCGGATCATGAAGCGGTTGTTTACCCTGAGCGCGGCCTTCGTTATACGTATGCCGAGTTTGACCGGTTATGCCGGCAAACCGCAAAAGGGCTGATGAAGCTGGGAGTTGAAAAAGGAGATCATGTGGCCATATGGGCATCCAACATACCGGAATGGCTCGCGGCGCAATTTGCAACGGCGAAAATCGGCGCTGTCCTGGTCACTATCAATACGAATTTTCAAATCGCAGAGCTCGATTACCTGCTGACACATTCAGACGTCACGTCCCTGATTATCATGGATTCCTACAGGCAGACATCTTATGTTGAGATGGTGAATAAGCTGATTCCGGAGCTGAAAACTTGTGAGCGCGGCAGGCTGCGTTCGAAACGGTATCCCTTTTTACGGACGGTGTTATATATCGGGGATCAAAGACCGCCCGGCATGCACCGGTGGGATTCTTTGCTGAAGGATGCCGAGTCTGTAACGGATGCAGCGCTTGACGGAAGGATGGACAGCCTGGATAAGGATGATTGCATTCATATGCAATATACATCGGGTACGACCGGATTTCCGAAAGGCGTCATGCTCTCACATTTTAATATCGTAAATAACGCGGCCAATATCGCAGAGTGCATGAAGCTTACCCCAAGTGACCGTTTATGTATTCCCGTGCCGTTTTTCCACTGCTTCGGGTGTGTGCTCGGCGTGCTGGCATGTGTTTCCGCGGGTGCAGCGATGATCCCGATTGAACAGTTTTCTCCGCCGGCCGTTCTGAAAACGGTGGAGCAAGAAGCCTGTACGGCTCTGCACGGTGTGCCGACGATGTTTATCGCCCTCCTAAATGACAGCCGTTTTTCTGAATATGATCTTTCTCACGTCCGAACCGGAATTATGGCCGGCTCGCCATGTCCGGCGGAAGTCATGAAAGAAGTGATCGGCAAAATGGGGATGACCGGCATTACCATTGCCTACGGACAGACCGAAGCATCACCTGTCATTACGCAGACAAGAACGGATGATCCGTTTGAAAGAAGAGTGGAAACAGCCGGGCGGGCGCTTCCTCATATCGAAATCAAAATCGTTCGGCCCGGAACATCCGAGGAGGCCGCCCGGGGCGAACAGGGAGAGCTCTGCACCCGCGGATATCATGTCATGAAAGGCTATTATAAAAATCAAGAAGCGACCGAAGAAGCGATAGACAAAGACGGCTGGCTGCATACGGGTGATTTGGCGGTCATGGATGAAGACGGGTACTGCAAAATCACGGGCCGTCTGAAAGACATGCTGATAAGAGGCGGCGAAAATATCTATCCCCGGGAGATTGAAGAAATGTTATATCGGCATCCCGCAGTAGCAGACGTTCAAGTTGTCGGCGTGCCTGATCCGAAATACGGAGAAGAAGCCGCGGCGTGGATAAGGCTCAAAGACGGACAAACCGCTTCAACAGAAGACATCAGAACCTTTTGCATAGAACATATCGCCCGCTACAAAGTCCCCCGGTATGTGTTATTCACAGATGAATATCCCATGACAGCCTCAGGAAAAATTCAGAAATTCAAGCTGCGGGAAAAAACGATTGAAGAGCTCAAGTTAACTTAATGAAAAAGGAGTGCTTCACATTTGTTTACAAAAATCCTGATTGCCAACAGAGGAGAAATCGCCTTACGAATTATCCGCACCTGCAAACGTCTCGGCATTCCCTCGGCAGCTGTCTATTCAGAAGCCGATCAGAATGCGCTCCATGTAAAAGCGGCAGATGAGGCCTATCCGATCGGTAAATCGAGAGTAAATGAAAGCTATTTACATATCGACAGAATCATAGAAGCCGCTAAAGCCGCCGGAGCAGACGCCATTCACCCCGGCTACGGACTGCTGTCAGAAAACAGTTCGTTCGCCGAACGCTGCCGGAAGGCACAAATCACGTTTATCGGCCCGCCCGGTGACATCATCGCCAAGATGGGCAGCAAGATAGAAGCCCGAAAAACGATGCAAAAAGCAAAGGTCCCGATCGTTCCCGGTGTTTCAGAACCGTTGCCCGATGTACACTCGGCTTTAGCCGAGGCCCGCGCCATCGGCTTTCCGGTCATGCTGAAAGCGTCCGCTGGAGGCGGCGGAATCGGCATGCAGATCGTACATTCAGAAGAAGAGCTGGCCAAAGCGTTTGAAGGCAATCAAAAGCGGGCCGCATCCTTTTTCGGAGACGGCGCGATGTATATGGAAAAAGTCATTGAAAACGCCCGTCATATTGAAATTCAGATTCTCGCAGATTCTTTCGGCAATACCGTTCATCTGTTTGAACGTGACTGTTCAGTGCAAAGGCGCCATCAAAAAGTGATAGAAGAAGCGCCGTCCCCGTTTGTTGATGATGAATTAAGACAAAGACTCGGCGAAACCGCCGTTAAAGCCGCTAAATCGATCGGCTACCAAAATGCGGGCACCATAGAGTTTCTCGTCGACCAAAAGAAACAAATCTATTTCTTAGAAATGAATACAAGACTGCAGGTAGAGCATCCGGTGACAGAAGAAATTACAGGATTGGATCTTGTGGAAGAACAGCTGAAAATTGCCGCGGGTCAGCCGCTGACTTTTTCACAGAAAGACATCACACATCACGGGCATGCGATCGAAGTGCGGATTTATGCGGAAGATCCGGTCACTTTTTATCCGTCACCCGGCACCATCTCGTCTTTCTCCGTATTACGGCATCCGTCAGTGAGACACGAATGCGCCGTTGAAAAGGGAAGCACCATTTCTCCGTTTTACGATCCGATGATTGCCAAAATGATCGTCACGGCGAATACGAGAAAACAAGCCATTGAACAACTGAAAACCGCTCTTCGCGAATACCATGTAGAAGGGATTAAAACCAATATTCCCCTGCTGTCAAAGATTGCCCATTCAGAAGCGTTTGAAAAGGGTGAAGCGACAACCGGATTTTTACAAACCATGAACGGGGAGGCGTCCAAATGAGTGAGATAAAAATTCAGATGGCGGGAAATCTGTGGAAAATTCATGTGAAACCGGGCGATGTCATCGAAGAAGGACAGGAAGTAGCTGTCTTGGAATCAATGAAAATGGAAATTCCGATTATTGCTGATGTATCCGGAACGGTGAAAGAAGTGAGAAAAGCAGAAGGTGATTTCACCGATGAAGGAGAGGTCCTGATTGAGCTCCAATAAAACGGGAGGTGCAGAATGAACTGTCCGAAGCATGTCCGCATCAATGAAGTAGGGCCTCGTGACGGCCTGCAGAATGAGTCCGCGTGGGTGGATACAGAAGATAAGATTGAGTGGATCAATATGCTGTCAAAAACAGGACTTTCCTATATCGAAGTGACTTCATTCGTGAATCCGAGGTGGATTCCGGCGCTGCGTGACAGTCTGGACGTTGCAAAGGGAATTGCCAGAACAGAACATACAGTATACGCGGCTCTCGTTCCAAACCTCACCGGGCTGGAGCATGCGGCAGAAGGCAGAATTGATCAAGCCTGTGTGTTTTTATCAGCAAGCGAAACCCATAACCAAAAAAACGTCAACAAACCGATTGACCGGACCGTTCAAGAGCTCAGGCAGGTCATTTCTGAAGCAAAATCTGAAAAAATGGCAACGAGAGCTTATCTTTCCACCGTATTCGGATGCCCGTATGAACAAAACGTACCGATCGAACAAGTCATCCGGCTCACAGACACGCTTCTTGAAATGGGCGTTGATGAATTATCACTCGGCGACACAATCGGCGCGGCGAACCCCTTGCAGGTCATAGCCGTGCTTGAAGCTCTTTTGCCGAGAGTTCCCGCCTCAAAAATCGCACTCCATTTCCATGATACAAGAGGCACGGCTCTTGCAAATATCATTCCCGCTCTTGATATGGGGATTACATCCTTTGATACCTCCTCAGGCGGGCTTGGCGGCTGTCCGTATGCTCCGGGATCAGCAGGAAACGCCGCCACAGAAGACGTCATTTATATGCTTGAACAAATGGGAATTGATACTGGGACGGACATGAATAAACTACTTGAAGCCGCCGGCTGGATCGGGGATAAAATCGGCAAAGACCTGCCAAGCAGAAACCTGCAGGTCTTCAGAACGAAATGAGAGAGAGGAGAAGCCATGGGAGATTGCGTATTGTTTTCCGTCTGTCAAGAAACAATCGGCCTGATCACGCTGAACCGCCCGCATGCGGCCAACTCACTGTCATCAGAAATGATTGATGATTTACAGCGTGTGATTACAGACATCAAAAATTCGCCATCCATTCGCTGTGTCATTCTCACCGGCTTCGGAAACACATTCTGCGCTGGTGCTGATTTAAAAGAAAGAGCGGGGATGAATCATGAACAAGTCAAACAAAGCGTCAGGCGTATCGGTGAAACCGCCGCCTCAATTGAAGCACTCCCGCAGCCGGCCATTGCAGCGCTGAATGGAACGGCAGTCGGCGGCGGACTTGAACTCGCCCTCGCTTGCGATATCAGAATCGCTGTCAGCCGGGCGGGCCTCGGCCTCCCTGAAACAGGCCTTGCGATCATACCCGGGGCGGGCGGAACACAGAGACTGCCTAGGCTTATCGGACCCGGTGCGGCAAAAGAGTTGATCTATACCGGCCGGAGGCTCACGGCCCAAGAGGGAAAAGACATAAAGCTGGTCGAGCATGTATGTGAAACCGAAGAACTTTTGGAAAAAGCAAAAGCACTGGCCGGCCGCATCGCCGCCAATGGGCCGATCGCCGTCAGACAAGCAAAATTCGCGATAAACAAAGGGCTGGAGACTGATCTCAATACAGGGCTCGAAATCGAACGAAAAGCATATGAACAAGTCATACCGACACTTGACAGAGAAGAGGGGCTGCGCGCCTTTAAAGAAAAAAGACCCCCTGAATACAAAGGAAAATAAAACTTGGAGGGACTCGGATGGATTACGAAAAAGAACGGCAGACACGCAGCAAAACGATTGAAAAGGGAGGAGCGGCTAAATATCACGCAAGCAACGAAAAAAAGGGAAAACTTTTTGTAAGAGACAGGCTGAAGCTTCTATTCGATGACGGCATATCCGTTGAAGACGCTTTTTTCGCCGAATGCATGTCAGACGGACTGCCGGCCGACGGGGTTGTCACCGGGATCGGAACCATCAGCGGCAGAACCGTTTGTGTGATGGCAAACGACTCAACCGTAAAGGCGGGCTCATGGGGCGCGAAGACGGTGGAAAAAATCATCCGCATTCAGGAAACGGCTGAAAAGCTGCAGTGTCCGCTTCTGTACTTAGTCGATTCAGCAGGTGCAAGAATTACCGATCAGGTCGACATGTTCCCGGGCAGAAGGGGAGCCGGCCGCATTTTTTATAATCAAGTAAAGCTGTCGGGACGCATACCGCAAATCTGTTTATTGTTCGGCCCTTCCGCTGCGGGCGGCGCTTACATTCCTGCCTTTTGCGACATTGTCATTATGGTTGAAGGCAATGCATCCATGTACTTAGGCTCACCGCGCATGGCGGAAATGGTAATCGGTGAGAAAGTTTCGCTTGAAGAAATGGGCGGCGCCCGTATGCATTGTTCCGTATCAGGCTGCGGTGATCTCCTCGCCCGGACGGAACAGGAAGCAATCACGATGGCGCGGACATATCTCAGCTACTTTCCGGCAAATTATACGGAAAAAGCGCCTGTCAGCGAATCCAAGAACCCGAAAGATTTTGAAAAACCGCTCTCAGATGTCATCCCGGCACATCAAAACGCACCGTTCAACATGCTGGATTTAATTGAACGTGTCATCGATGAAGACTCTTTTTTTGAGATTAAACCGTTATTTGCGCAGGAATTAATAACGGGACTTGCGCGGATTCACGGACAGCCGGTCGGCATTATCGCCAACCAGCCGCGTGTCAAAGGCGGGGTTTTATTTCTCGATTCGGCGGATAAAGCCGCAAAATTCATCGCTTTGTGCGATGCATTTCATATTCCGCTTCTGTTTTTGGCAGACATCCCCGGATTTATGATCGGAACGAAGGTTGAGCAGGCGGGCATTATCAGGCATGGCGCAAAAATGATCTCCGCAATGGCGGAAGCGACTGTTCCGAAGCTTTCCGTTATTGTCAGAAAAGCCTACGGTGCGGGATTATATGCGATGGCGGGCCCGGCTTTTGAACCGGACTGCTGCTTAGCGCTTCCGACTGCGCAAATTGCCGTAATGGGGCCTGAAGCAGCGGTGAATGCGGTCTACGCAAACAAAATCAGCGAACTTGCTCCAGAAGAAAGGCCGGCTTTTATTCAGGAAAAGCGAGATGAATACAAGGAAGACATTAATCTTTACCGTCTTGCCTCTGAAATGGTGATTGACGGCATCGTTCCCGCTGATTCCTTGCGGGACGAACTCAATAAACGCCTCACTGCTTACATGTCTAAACAACTGACATTCACACACCGGAAACACCCCGTATACCCGGTATAAATAAAAAAGACCGCATAGATCCGGCCCGCGGCCGTTCTTCTATGCAGTCTTTTTTTCATAGTCTTGATCTCATCTTTTTCACGACAAAATAAACAACAATAAATACAAGAGCCAATATAATGATCGGAGTCGTGTACATTCCGGCATAGCTGTCTACATCTTTCCACTGTCCGCCGAGCTGATACCCGAGATAAACGAAAATGACAGACCACGGAATAATCGCAAGCGTCGTCAAGGTGACAAACTTGGAAAGCGGCATTTTCGCGAGGCCGGCCGGTATGGAAATCGCGTGTCTGACGACCGGGATAAACCGGGCCGAGAATACTACGCCCGCGCCGTAACGGCGAAACCAGTTTTCGGCAACATCAATATGATGCTTTTTCAGCAGTAAGTACTTGCCGTACTTGTCCAAAAACGGCCGCCCCCCATAACGGGCGATCCAGTAAATAAAGCACTGCGCGATCGTTCCCCCGATCACTCCGGCGATAACGGCGCCGATAAAACTGATCGTGCCTTCTGACACCATATAGCCTCCATAGGCCAAAACGATTTCACTCGGAATGATTTCGATCATTAATCCGAGCGCAATCCCGAAATAGCCCATACTTGTCAGCCAGGATAATATTTCACTAATAAAATTGCCCACACTGTTCACAACCTCTTTATCTTTTTACCCAATTATATGACTGATTGACAAGCAAAATGGTTACAAATTATTTTTTAACGCACGTTTTCTTCAGATTCTCTTTTTAACACCTCTTCTAAATAAGCTAAGAGTTTCGGTCTCATTTCCTTCCGCAGCAGCCCGATCTCCGTGCCAGCCTTAAAACAGCCGAGCTTGTCGCCTATATCAAACCGTCTTCCTTCAAGCTCCCGCGCGTAGATACTTTGGGTGCGGCACACTTCGCGCAGCGCGTCTGTCAATTGGATTTCGTTGCCTGCGCCTCTTCCGATCGTCTTCAGCGCTTTAAAAATGGCAGGGGTTAATATGTAACGGCCCATCACGGCGATGTGAGAGGGCGCCTTTTCAACAGCCGGCTTTTCAATCAGATCCTCAACCTGGTACACATGACCGTTGTGCCGCCCCGTCTGTATAATACCATATTTGCTGACATCGGCGGGATCGACGGGCTGTACGCCGATCGTTTCTGTGCCGTGTTGGTTATAGACGTCTATGAGCTGCGAGAGCGCGGGCGTGTCAGATACCATAATATCATCACCTAAGAGAACGGCAAAAGGCTCTTCTCCGATAAAATGCTCCGCACACAGCACCGCATGGCCTAAGCCGAGCGGCTCTTTTTGGCGGATGTAATGAATATTGGCCAAATCGGCAATCTGCTGCATTTCCTTCAGCATCTCCGTCTTGCCTTTTTCCCGCAGATTGAATTCCAATTCCGCCGACCGGTCAAAATGATCTTCAATCGAGCGCTTGTTTCTTCCTGTAATAATCAGAATATCTTCAATCCCTGACTCGGCGGCCTCTTCTACGATATATTGAATTGCCGGTTTGTCAACGATCGGCAGCATTTCTTTCGGCTGCGCCTTTGTCGCCGGCAGAAATCTCGTTCCTAAACCCGCTGCGGGAATGACCGCTTTTCTCACTTTTTTTCTCATTCATCTTCACTCCTGATCCTGTATGTTTTTCAGCGAATCTCCGAATACCCAGATTCGGTTTCCGATAAAATTCATCATCATTCCGCCGATAGTGGCGGCGAGCTTACTCACCAAAAGCGAACAGCCGCCTTTTTGAAACGCGTACAGCAGCAAAAAGGTGATCCCCGACGCGGCAAGATTAATGATGAGAAAGCGCACGATCTCTTTCCCGTCAGCCTTGCGCTTTACACGAAACGTCCAATTCCGGTTCCACACATAGCTGTTGATCATTCCAGCCGAATAGGAGCAGATCTGTGCCGGCAGATAAGGAACATGGCAGGCGGTAAGCAGAAAGAAGACCCCAAAATCGATCAGCGTATTGCCGGCCCCGACCGTACAGAAACGGCCTAATGTCTTTATTTTTCCTTTCAGCATAACGGTGACCTCCCCTCATAATAAGATGCGGATGGCTGTCCTATTTGTTGATATCGATTACTTTAGCGGACAGCCTTGAAAAAACAATGACTAAAATATGAACAAAACATGAAAACGTTAAGTTAACAGTTTGATAGATTAGGTTGACATATTTCGAGAGGGGCACTAATATTCTGTATAAGTGTTAACCTTTAATTATTTTGGTTAACATTATTTTTCAAGGCAAGAGAAAGGAGGGGAAAGGAATGGAGGAAGAAACATATTACAGCGTCAGAATGAGAGCTTCCCGAAATGCCTCTCATGAACAGGGCGGGAAACACATTTCCGGCGGAGAACGGCTTATCACTTACAGCGGAATACAGGAAGCGGTGAATGGCTTATTACATAAAGGCTTCTCGCATTCAAGAGGGACACCTGATTTTATGCAGATCCAGCTTGAAAGTGTCAATGAACCGATCAAAACGATCCGCCCTTTGCCGATTACCGTACATCAAACAGATACGGCAGAGAAAGGACAAGCAATCGCCCGGACGCTTTTGCAAAAAGCAGGAATTCCTCCGCGCATGATAGAGAAAGCCTATCAAAACATCGCGGAATATGCAGAAGCAAGAGGAGCGGTCCTGTTTGACATCCGGACAGGAAAACGCATTGACGGCAGAAGAGAAAGAGGTGTGCGGGTATCCCGAATGGATTGGCCGGCACACGATTTTCAAAAATGGGCTTTAGATCACAACATGCCGGAAAATTCACGAATCAAAGAAGCACATGCCATCGCGGCAAAGGTTTGCGCGCATCCGGGAATCATAGCTGAAGTGTGCTGGTCAGATGACCCTGATTACATAACGGGCTACGTTGCCTCAAAAGAGCTGGGCTATCAGCGGATTACCAAGATGAAGAATGACGGCGATGAGAGCGGCTGCCGGATTTTCTTTACAGATGGAATCACAGATACAGAGAGCTGTATCCATTTTTTAGAGAAACAGCCTGTATTCATTCAGCGGGAGGGGAACATATGAAACAATCAATGATTGAAAAAAGCAAAAAGCATCTTTGGCTGCCTTTCACACAAATGAAAGATTACGATGAGGATCCGTTAATGATTGAAAGCGGAAACGGAATCATGCTGAAAGACACAAGCGGCAAAGAATACTATGACGGCTTTTCCTCAGTATGGCTCAATGTACACGGCCACCGCAAAAAAGAAATGGATGAGGCGATTCAAAAACAGCTTAAAAAAATCGCTCATTCGACCTTGCTGGGCATGACGAATGTTCCCGCGACAGAACTTGCCGAGATGCTGACGGGCATTACACCTGAAAATCTGACACGTGTTTTTTACTCTGACAGCGGAGCGGAAGCAATGGAAATCGCTCTGAAAATGGCCTTTCAATACTGGAAAAACATAGGGAGGCCCAAAAAGCAGACATTCATTTCGATGCAGAACGGCTATCACGGCGATACGATCGGAGCGGTCAGCGTCGGTTCTATTGAACTCTTTCACCATGTATACGGCCCGCTGATGTTTGAAAGCTACAAAGCGCCGATTCCTTACGTATACAGATCTGAAAGCGGCGACCCCGTACAGTGCCGGGATGAATGTCTGAACGCGCTCGAACAGCTGCTCGCAAAGCATCACGAAGAGATTGCCGCACTTACGATTGAATCGATGGTGCAAGGCGCATCCGGCATGATCGTCATGCCTGAAGGCTTTCTGGCAGGCGTACGAAAGCTATGTACGGCATATGATGTGTTAATGATCGTTGACGAAGTGGCGACGGGGTTCGGCCGCACCGGAAAAATGTTTGCCTGTGAGCATGAAAATGTCCAGCCGGACTTGATGGCCGCAGGGAAAGGAATTACGGGAGGCTATTTGCCGATCGCCGTGACGTTTGCCGCAGAAGCGATTTATGAAGCTTTTTATGATGACTATGAAAACATGAAAACATTTTTCCACGGCCACTCCTATACAGGGAATCAGCTGGGCTGTGCCGCGGCAATTGAAAATCTCCGTTTATTTGAATCAGAGCGCATCGTTGAACAAGTTGCCGAAAAATCAAAAACGGCAGCGATGCTTCTTTATGATCTGAAGCAGCTTCCTCATGTCGGCGATGTCCGCCAGCTCGGTTTCATGTGCGGCATAGAGCTTGTGCAGGATAAGGGGACAAAACAGCCTTATCCGCCTGAAAAGCGTGTTGGATATAAGGTGTCTTTGAAAATGAGAGAGCTCGGTATGCTGACGAGGCCGCTCGGAGACGTAATCGCCTTTCTTCCGCCGCTCGCCAGCACGACTGATCAGTTAAAAGCCATGATCTCCATTATGAAAGAAGCGATAGCCGAGGTGACCGGCCGTGGATATTGACGGATGGCTCTTCGAAAGGCTCGATGCGGTGAAAAGAGACGGGCTGTATCGGACGCTGCGGAAACAGGAAACCGCTCTCAAAAACAAGCGGGAAAAGATCTGGGCATCCAATGACTATTTAGGCCTGTCTAAAGATGAGCGCCTGATCACAGCCGCGCAAACGGCGCTAAACTGCTTCGGAGCGGGAAGCAGCGGTTCCCGGTTAACGACAGGAAATACTTTTTGGCATGAAACACTTGAACAAACAATCGCAGATTTTAAACAGACGGAAGCTGCTTTATTGTTTTCCAGCGGTTACTTGGCGAATATAGGCGTGCTTGCTTCACTGCCGCAAAAAGGCGATGTCATTTTAAGCGATCAATTGAACCATGCGAGCATTGTTGACGGCTGCCGTTTATCGAAAGCGGAAACCATCGTGTACCGCCATATTGATATGGCTGATCTTGAGGAAAAACTTGCCTCCGTCCAGTCTCGGAACCGCCGCTTTATCGTCACGGACGGCGTCTTCAGCATGGACGGCACCATTGCGCCTCTTGACCGCATAATGGCGCTTGCAAAGCAGTATCAGGCATTTGTGATAGCAGACGACGCGCATGCAACCGGAGTACTCGGGGAAAACGGCGGGGGAACCAGTGAATATTTTGGTGTTTGTCCTGATGTTGTCATCGGCACGTTAAGTAAAGCGGTCGGAACGGAAGGAGGTTTTGCCGCGGGGTCAAACATTATCATTGATTTTTTGCTGAATCATGCGCGGACGTTTATTTTTCAGACGGCCCTTCCGCCGGCAATTTGTGCGGCTGCCCATACGGCATTTGACATCATATCAGATATGTACGATACGCGCCGTGAACTGCTGTCGTCTGTCAAAACGATCAAAACCCGTCTGGCCGATATGGGTTTTACCGTAAGAGGCGGAGATACACCAATCATCGCCGTCATCATCGGTGATGCAAAAACAGCGGTTTCAGTTGCTGCACTGCTGGAGAAAAAGGGAATCTGCGCCCCGGCCATCCGCCCGCCATCCGTTCCTGACGGTGAAAGCAGAATCAGGCTGACCGTCACGGCGGACCGCAGCTTACAGGACATAGATGGGCTTACAGAAGCATTTGATTCCATTAGAAAAGAGCTGAATATAAACAAATGAGAAGTTTTTTTGTCACAGGAACAGATACGGGCGTCGGAAAAACTATCGTCTCTTGCGGACTAGCCGCGGCATTCAGGCAGAAACGTGCGGATGTCGGAGTGTTTAAGCCGTTTTTAAGCGGGGTGCCGCGGACTCATCCGGAAAGTGACACCTCGCTGTTGAAAAACATGTCACAAACCGCACTGTCTCATGAAGAGATTACACCATTTGAATGGAAAGAGCCGCTTGCACCGTACACAGCCGCCATGCTTGAAGGAAAATCCGTGAGCATAGAAGAGGTCACGGCCCACTGGAGAAAGATCAAAAATCGTCATGAGTGTTTCATCGTCGAAGGGGCAGGCGGCATTTCAGTCCCGCTTGGTGAAAATTACTTAGTCAGTCATCTGATAAAAGCCTTGGAATTGCCGGCAGTGATTGTGGCCAGGCCTGATCTCGGAACCATCAACCACACGTATTTAACCGTTGAATATGCGAAAAACATGGGGATAGAGGTTCTCGGCATCATTATCAACGGCGTAAAGAGCCGGCCGGGGCTGGACGAAAAGACAAACCCGAGCATCATTGAAACCTTATGCAAAGTTCCGATTTTAGGAATGACACCTAAGCTGGATCACGTTTCAGCAGAAAACATTCAACACATGATTGAGAAACATGTAGATGTTTCCTCTTTCATGAATCTGACACAAATGGGGAGATAAACATGAATCAATGGATGGATCTTGCAGAGAGAGTGCTGGACGGGGCGGAAGTAACGAACCAGGAAGCGCTGGCCATTTTAAATTGTCCTGATGGGGATCTTTTATTGCTGATGCATGCCGCTTTTCATATCAGAAAACGATTTTACGGAAAAAAGGTAAAGCTGAATATGATTATGAATGCAAAGTCAGGCCTGTGTCCCGAAAATTGCGGGTACTGTTCACAATCTGCAATATCAAAAGCGCCGATTGAGTCTTATCGGATGGTGGATAAGCATATATTGCTTAAAGGGGCAAAACGCGCCCATGACCTGAATATAGGAACATACTGCATCGTCGCCAGCGGCCGGGGACCGTCAAACAGAGAAGTAGACCAAGTGGTTGATGCTGTCAAAGAAATAAAAGAAACGTACGGTTTGAAAATCTGCGCATGCCTCGGTCTGCTGAAGCCGGAACAGGCAGAGCGGCTGAAACAGGCAGGAGTCGACCGGTACAATCATAACATCAATACGTCACAAAGGAATCACGCAAACATTACGACCTCACACACGTATGACGACAGGGTCAATACGGTACAAATGGCGAAACAATCAGGGATGTCACCTTGTTCGGGTGTCATCGTCGGCATGAAAGAGACGAAACAGGACATCATTGATATGGCGAACAGCTTGAAAGCGCTTGACGCCGACAGCATCCCGGTTAATTTTCTGCATGCGATTGACGGAACTCCGTTAGAAGGAGTAAGCGAATTAAATCCGGTGTATTGCCTGAAAGTGCTCGCCTTGTTCCGTTTTATCAATCCGGCAAAAGAAATCCGTATCTCAGGAGGACGGGAAGTCAACCTGCGTTCGCTGCAGCCGCTCGGCCTGTACGCGGCAAACTCTATATTCGTCGGTGATTACTTAACAACCTCAGGACAGCATGAAACAGAGGATCATAAAATGCTCCATGATCTAGGTTTTGAAGTTGAATCCGTCGAAGAAATGAAAGCCGGCTTACAATCCGCCTGCAAAACGGAGGTATAAGATGACGGCGGGCGTATCAATTTCACATCCGTCCCTCCAGGCGGATTCAGATTTTTGGAATGACCCTTACCCGTTTTATGACAAACTGCGGGCCATTGATCCTGTTTATAAAGGAACCGTATTAAAATATCCGGGCTGGTATGTCACCGGGTATAAAGAGGCGGCAGCGATTCTGAAAGACAACCGGTTTAAAAACCGTGTTCCTCTTCCGGAAGCTTCAACGAAATATCAAAATCTATCGCATATCCAGCACGATATGCTGTTATTTAAAAATCAATCAGACCATAAGCGGATCCGGATGGTTATAGGGAAAGAATTCACCGCAAAGACGGCGGAATCACTCCGCCCCTGTATAAAAGAAACGGCGCATGACTTATTGGATCAAGTCCAAAACAAAAAAACCGCAGACCTTGTTTCAGAGTTTGCCTTTCCATTGGCAAGCCTCATCATTGCGAAGATACTCGGAGTGCCGAAAGAGGAGAGATATCAATTCAGACAATGGACGGCAGACGTCATTCAGGCCATTGATTTTACCCGGTCAAGAAAGATGTTAGTCAGAGCAAGCGGCACCGCAGGCAGGATGACGTCATATTTCAGAGATTTGATTCACAAGCGGAAAATCCAGCCTCAGGAAGACTTGATCAGCAGGTTGATTGTGGAAGAACAGCTATCCAAAGAGGAAGTGCTCGCGACATGTGTATTACTTATCATAGCCGGACACGAGACGACGGTAAACCTCATAAGCAACGGTGTGTATACTTTATTGAAACACCCTGAACAGCTTAGCGCACTGAGAGAAAACCCCTCGCTTATTGAAACTGCAGTCGAGGAATGTTTGCGCTACGACAGCCCTACGCAGCTGACGGCCCGCACCGCTTCAGAAGACTGCGAAATAAATGGAAAGATCATAAAAAAAGGAGAGCAGGTATATATCCTTTTAGGTGCAGCCAATCGCGATCCAAGCATATTCAATCAGCCTCACAAAATGGACATTGAAAGAAAACCGAATCCGCATCTTGCATTCGGAAAGAACGCCCATTTTTGCGTGGGTTCACGATTAGCGCGCATTGAAGCACAAATAGCCATTCTCACGCTGTTAGAGCGGATGCCTAAGCTTCGGCTGGCCGCACCCAGGCTTGAATACCGGAAGCTCATTGGTTTTAGGTCGCTCACAGAGCTTCCAGTTGTCATCGGCTGATGACCATGCAGGAGGGTCGGATTTTACCGGTTCCTCCTGCAGGAAATAAATGAAAGAAAAAAGAATACATATTTATAAAGCAAAAATCCTCTCTCTCATATCCAAAAAAACTCACCGCTCAGCCATTCAATATAACGTAACAAGGGCTTCCTTTTCTTTCCGCCAAAATGGAAACTTCCGATTGTCCGGAATTCATGCGTCTTTTTTCGAAAAAACGAAGCATGATGTAAGCTTGGCATGGTTGTTGCATTTTCTTCCTTCGAATCAATTTGTAAGCGTTTGCTATCATGAAGCAGAAAAGAGGGGGATTTGTGGACATTGTCATTATTTTATTGGCATTATGCTTGCTGATGTTTGCGGCTTACCGAGGCTTTTCAGTCATTTTATTTGCCCCGATTTGCGCGCTGTTTGCTGTGCTTCTGACAGATCCGAGCTTCGTACTTCCTTTCTTCTCGAATATATTTATGGAGAAGATGGCTGGCTTTATTAAGCTGTATTTTCCCGTATTTCTTTTGGGGGCTGTTTTTGGCAAGGTTGTTGAAATATCCGGGCTCGCCGAGTCGATCGCAAAAACAATCGTCAGGCTTGTGGGAGCAAAAAGAGCCATTCTTGCCATCGTCTTAATGGGTGCGATTTTAACGTACAGCGGCGTCAGTCTCTTCGTAGCGGTGTTTGCTGTCTATCCGTTTGCTAAAAACCTATTTATGAAAGCTGATATTCCCAAACGTCTGATACCCGGAACGATTGCATTGGGCGCTTTTACATTTACAATGGATGCGCTTCCCGGCACACCGCAAATTCAAAATGTCATTCCGTCAGCATTTTTTAAAACAAACATTTATGCCGCTCCCTGGCTCGGACTGATTGGTGCAGCGTTTGTGCTTACGGCCGGGATGCTTTATTTAGAATTCCGGCGCAAGAAAGCGGCCGATTCAGGAGAAGGCTATGCTGGGTTTCCGTCTGAAGTTTCCGCTGCAAAGGAATCCTCAGGTCTGGCTTATGAAAAAAAAACGCCTGATTTACCGCAGGAGGCAGAACCCAGTACCGCGCGGCAAGTGCTCGCCTTTATTCCGCTTATCCTTGTCGGGGTATTGAACAAATGCTTCACGATGTGGCTCCCGCATTGGTATCCCGAGGGATTTGATTTTGCGCCGCTCGGCTTAGAAGCGTTCGGAAAGATTGATCTTTCCTCCGTCACTGCGATCTGGTCAGTAGAACTCGCACTGTTCATCGGTATCATGACAACGATTTTGTTCGATTGGAAAAAAGTGCTCTTCAATTTGAAGGAAGGACTGAATGTGGGCATCGGGGGCGCCTTGCTGGCGTCAATGAATACAGGAGCCGAATACGGATTTGGCGGCATCATTGCAGCGCTTCCCGGCTTCAAAGCAGTCAGCAGCGGCATATCGCAGACGTTTACTGATCCGCTTGTCAATGGAGCGGTGACGACCACTGCGCTTGCCGGGATTACAGGGTCGGCCTCAGGAGGAATGGGCATCGCTTTAAGTACGATGTCCGCAGCGTATACAGAAGCAATCCATACATTTCACATCCCGCCGGAAGTCATGCACCGGGTGATCTCGATGGCCTCTGGCGGGATGGACACTCTTCCGCATAATGGCGCCGTCATTACGCTGCTCGCGGTCACAGGGTTGACTCACCGCCAATCCTACAGAGATATCTTTGCCATTACCGTCATTAAAACAGCCGCTGTGTTTGTCATCATCGGTATTTACAGTCTGACGGGCCTTGTGTAGCCAAAACAGAAAGGGGAAGCGAATATGGGAAACGGGAAAATCATGGATTCGTTTAAAGAAGCTGCTCAACTGATCAAAGACGGAGACACCCTCATCGCAGGAGGATTCGGCCTGTGCGGCATTCCGGAACAATTAATTCTCGCGATCAGGGACAGCGGCGTGAAAAACATGACCGTTGTCAGTAATAACTGCGGTGTTGATGACTGGGGATTGGGCCTCTTGCTTGCAAATCGGCAGATCAAAAAAATGGTCGCATCCTATGTGGGAGAAAACAAAACATTTGAACGGCAGTTTTTAAGCGGGGAGCTGGAAGTCGAATTGGTTCCCCAAGGAACGCTCGCGGAACGAATTCGCGCGGGAGGGGCGGGCATCCCGGGTTTTTATACATCTGCGGGCGTCGGGACATCAGTAGCCGAAGGAAAAGAACAGAAGACATTTGAAGGACGCACCTATCTTCTGGAGAAAGGAATTACAGGGAACGCCGCCATCGTAAAGGCCTGGAAAGCTGATCCTCTGGGCAACCTGATGTTCAGAAAGACGGCGAGAAACTTCAATCCGCTCGCTGCCATGGCAGGCAAAGTGACAATTGCAGAGGCTGAAGAAATCGTCGATATCGGAGAGCTTGATCCGGATCACATTCATACACCGGGTATCTTTGTTCAGCATGTGCTCAAAAGCACAACACAAGAAAAACGGATCGAACGCCGCACCGTCCGGGAAGCATGAAGAAGGGAGCTGATCTCATGAAAGATGGCAGAAAACGAATGATCGCACGGGCAGTAAAGGAAATTAAGGACGGAATGAATGTGAATTTGGGGATAGGCATGCCGACGCTTGTCGCCAATGAAATCCCGGATCATTACAATGTGATGCTTCAGTCGGAAAACGGCTTGCTCGGAATCGGCCCTTATCCCCTTGCCGGAACGGAGGACCCAGATCTTATTAACGCCGGGAAAGAAACCATTACCGAAGTCAAAGGAGCCTCGTATTTTGACAGTGCCGAATCGTTTGCTATGATTCGCGGGGGTCACATTGATGTCGCCATCCTCGGCGGCATGGAAGTGTCCGAACGGGGAGATTTGGCGAACTGGATGATCCCCGGAAAAATGATTAAAGGAATGGGCGGCGCCATGGACTTGGTTCACGGAGCAAAACGGATCGTTGTCATCATGGAGCATGTGAATAAATATGGAGAGTCCAAAGTGAAATCGGAATGTACGCTGCCTTTAACCGGCAGGCAGGTCGTCGATCGGCTGATCACAGATTTGGCGGTATTCGATTTCCGCCAAGGCCGTATGACGCTGACCGAATTGCAGGAAGGCGCGGCATTAGAGGAAGTCCTCGAGAAAACCGAAGGCCGGTTCACTGTCAGTGAAGCATTAACGTCCCGGCGGAAATAAGGAGGTATCATCATGCATTCAATGCTGAAACACAAAACAGCTGTAGTGACAGGGGCAGCCAGAGGAATCGGATTTGAAATCGCTCAAGAATTCACCCGTGAAGGAGCCTCCGTTCTCATAGCGGATGTTAATGAACAGGCGGGAAAAGAAGCTGCTGCAAAACTCAGCGGAGAAGGCGCCCATGCCATCAGCATCACGTGTGATGTAACAGATGAAAAACAAACGGCCGATATGATTCAAACAGCTCTGACAGAATTCGGTCGGCTCGATATTCTCGTAAATAACGCGGGCATTCAGCATATCGCGCCCATCGAGGAATTTCCCGCGGAACAGTTTGAAAGACTCATCCGTGTCATGCTGACTGGACCGTTTCTCACCATGAAACATGCATTCCCCATCATGAAAAAACAGCAGTTCGGACGGATCATCAATATGGCGTCTGTCAACGGACTGATCGGCTTTTACGGAAAAGCGGCATATAACAGCGCCAAGCATGGCGTCATTGGCTTAACGAAAGTCGGCGCACTTGAAGGCGCGGCTGACGGCATTACCGTCAATGCGCTTTGCCCAGGATATGTGGACACTCAGCTTGTCCGCAATCAGTTAAAGGATATTTCCGCAACAAGGAATGTACCATACGAAAGGGTGCTGGAGGACGTCATCTTTCCGCTCGTTCCCCAAAAACGGCTGCTGTCAGTGAAGGAAATTGCGGATTACGCCGTATTTTTGGCCAGCGACAAAGCAAAAGGCGTCACCGGTCAGGCCGTCGTTATGGACGGCGGGTATACCGCTCAATAGTTCTGATACCCATGAAAAAACAGCCGTTCTGAGCGGCTGTTTTTTTCTGTCCAAATAAGATTGGGGTTCTTGATAAGCAAGATGGTGAATGCTGACGGAAGGTTACAAAACAATGTAAACAAAAAACAGCCGGAATTTAATCGATTGAGAATGCATCAATCGGTATCGGAGCAGGATCATCCATATGTTCTGCACCGCATTTCACTGCAGATTTTCCTCTTCCAATCCCATTCCTGCACAACCAGTTTACAATCCTTCACAGATATACAAATGAACTTTTACAATAAACAGAAAAGATGTAATTTCTGACACAATTATGCCTATATACCCAAAAAATATGAAACATTAAGGGCGCTCCCTAAGTGAAGAAGAGTCGGAAACAGGCTTCCGGCCCGGCTCTCATCACCTCTCTTTAAGACTGATTTTTCAGTGTCAGCTCCATCTTATATTTTATGAACAATTATAACCAGTTCGTTTGTGAAATCGAACAATAACTCCTCCGAAAGTATTCTATACACCTTTGTTATAATCATGCTACGATGTTATATAAAGGGATATATTGTATGATATTGGATTAATGTTCAATGCGATCGGAGGGAGCTCATGAACAATCTTGCCTTTTTATTTCCTGGACAAGGATCTCAATTTGTAGGAATGGGCAAACAATTTTGGAATGATTTTGCGGTCGCAAAAAGATTATTTGAAGAAGCTGGCGACGCGATCTCCTTGGATATAAAAAAGCTGTGTTTTAACGGTGATATGAATGAATTAACAAAAACAATGAATGCGCAGCCCGCTATTTTAACGGTCAGTGTGATTGCGTTTCAAGTGTATATGCAAGAAATAGGGGTTAAGCCGCGCTTTCTTGCAGGTCACAGCTTAGGAGAATACTCGGCGCTTGTCTGTGCCGGCGCCCTTTCTTTTCATGATGCCGTTACACTTGTAAGGCGGCGGGGGATTCTTATGCAAAATGCGGATCCCCAGCAGCAGGGGACAATGGCTGCTGTGACCCGGCTCTCTCTTCAAACATTGCAAGAAATGTGTGCGAAAGTGTCGACAGAAGACTTTCCGGCAGATGTAGCCTGCATGAATTCAGACCGGCAGCATGTCATTTCCGGACATCGGCAAGCTGTGGAGCGTGTCATCAGGATGGCGGAGGATAAGGGGGCGGCATACACTTATTTAAATGTAAGTGCACCTTTTCACAGTTCAATGATAAGATCGGCATCCGAACAATTCCAGAGTGCATTACAGCAGTATTCCATCCGGGATGCCGCATGGCCGATCATTTCAAATGTCACCGCGCGCCCTTACAGCAAAAATTCGATCAGCGAACATCTCAAGCAGCACATGACGATGCCGGTAAGATGGGCGGAATCAATGCATTACTTGCTTTTACAAGGAGTCACGGAAGTCATCGAAATGGGGCCGAACAATGTCTTATCCGGTCTGCTGAAAAAAATAACGAACCACATTGTACCTTATCCCTTTGGACAGACATCTGATATTCACCAGCTTTCCAATTCAGCGGAAAGAAATAAACTTGTTGTCCGTTTACGCAAAAAACAACTGAATAAATTGATGATTCAAACCATCATTGCTCGAAATTACAACAAGGATTCATTGGCTTATTCCAACCTGACGAACCCATTATTTACGCAAATCCAAGAGCTGAAAGAGAGAATGGAAAGACATGAAAATGAGCTCTCAGAACAAGAGCTCGAACATTCGATCCATTTATGCAAATTAATTTGCGAGGCTAAACAGCTTCCGGCATGGGAAGAATTGCGGATTTTAAAATAAAGCGCCCAGGAGGGGACCTATGTATACCAGTCAATTCCAAACCTTAGTAGATGTCATTCGGGAAAGAAGCAATATCTCTGATCGCGGAATCCGTTTTATCGAATCCGATAAAAAAGAGACAGTTGTCTCTTACCGCCAATTGTTTGAAGAAGCGAAAGGCTTTCTTGGCTATTTACAGCATATCGGCATTCAGCCGAAGCAGGAAATTGTATTTCAAATCCAAGAAAACAAATCATTTGTCGTTGCTTTTTGGGCTTGTATATTAGGAGGAATGATCCCGGTACCGGTCAGTATCGGAGAAGATGATGACCATAAGCTGAAGGTGTGGCGCATTTGGAATATATTAAATCATCCGTTTCTGATTGCCTCTGAAAAAGTATTGGACAAAATAAAGAAATACGCTGCAGAACACGATTTACAGGATTTCCATCATCAATTAAACGAAAAATCCGACATCATTCAAGATCAAACCTACGATTACCCCGCTTCGTTTTATGAACCTGATGCGAATGAACTGGCTTTTATCCAATTTTCTTCCGGATCGACAGGAGATCCAAAAGGAGTCATGTTAACGCATCACAACTTAATACATAACACGTGCGCCATTGGGACTGCCCTAGCCATTCATTCGAAAGACTCTTTCTTATCATGGATGCCTTTAACGCATGATATGGGGCTCATCGCCTGCCACCTTGTTCCCTTCATAACCGGAATCAATCAAAATCTAATGCCTACAGAATTATTTATTCGCAGACCTATTCTTTGGATGAAAAAAGCTCATGAACATAAAGCCAGTATTCTATCCTCTCCTAATTTCGGGTACAACTACTTCCTTAAATTTCTGAAAAACGAACCAGACTGGGATTTATCCCATATCAAAGTCATCGCAAACGGTGCAGAACCGATATTGCCGGAGCTCTGTGACGAATTTTTGAAAAGATGCGCAGCATTCAATCTGAAAAGATCCGCTATTTTGAATGTTTACGGTTTAGCGGAAGCTTCGGTTGGCGCAGCGTTTTCTAAAATAGGTAAAGAATTCGTTCCTGTTTATTTGCATCGTGACTATTTAAATCTTGGTGAACGAGCTGTAAAAGTCAGCAAAGAGGATCAACATTGCGCTTCATTCGTCGAAGTGGGACAACCCATTGACTATTGTCAGCTTCGGATCTCCGATGGAGCAAATGAAAGAGCAGAAGACGGAATCATCGGTCACATTCAGATTAAAGGAGACAATGTGACTCAAGGGTATTATAACAACCCCGAGAGTACGGAAAAAGCGCTGACTTCTGACGGCTGGGTAAAAACGGGAGACCTCGGATTCATTAATGAAAGTGGCAACTTAGTCGTAACCGGAAGAGAAAAGGACATTATTTTCGTGAACGGAAAAAATATCTACCCGCACGATATTGAACGGGTTGCGATTGAAATGGAAGAGGTTGACTTAGGAAGGGTTGCCGCCTGCGGTGTATATGACCAAAAGATACAAAGCGGAGAGATCGTGCTCTTTGTTGTTTACAAAAAATCACCTGAAAAATTTGCCCCGCTTGTTAAAGAGATCAAAAAGCATTTATACCAGCGGGGCGGCTGGAGCATAAAAGAAGTACTCCCGATCAAAAAGCTGCCAAAAACGACGAGCGGGAAGGTGAAACGTTATGAACTGGCCAGACAGTATGAAGCAGGGAATTTTTCAGCAGAGTCTGCCGCCATTAATGAATGTTTGGAGAGCAGCCCGAAAACTTCCGGACAGACTCCCATTCATGAAATCGAAACGGAATTACTGTCTATCTTTTCCGATGTGCTCGATGGGAAAAAGGTTCACCTCACTGACAGTTATTTTGATATGGGCGCAAATTCATTACAGTTATCGCAGATTGCCGAGCGTATAGAACAGAGATTTGGACGCGAGCTTGCCGTCTCCGACCTCTTTACGTATCCTTCTATTACTGATTTAGCGGCATATCTGTCTGAAAGCCGGGCTGAAATCAAGCAGGACGTGACAGTGAAACCAATCCGTGTGACGCCGAAAGATATTGCCATTATCGGGATGTCGCTCAATGTCCCGGGAGCATCGACCAAAAGTGATTTTTGGGATTTGCTAGAAAAAGGAGAGCACAGCATTCGAGAATACCCTGCATCCCGGCTGAAAGATGCGGCGGATTATTTAAAGTCCATCCAAAGTGAATTCAATGAGAATCAGTTTGTGAAGGGCGGTTATTTAGATGAAATCGACCGTTTTGATTATTCGTTTTTCGGTTTAGCGCCTAAAACCGCTCAGTTTATGGATCCTAACCAAAGACTGTTTTTGCAGTCTGCATGGCATGCGATTGAAGATGCGGGCTATGCCGGGGACGGGATAAACGGGAGCCGGGTCGGGGTATATGCGGGGTACTCGAAGGTGGGCTACGATTATGAACGCCTCCTTTCTGCGAATTATCCGGAGGAACTTCAGCAATATATAGTAGGCAATCTTCCTTCCGTGTTAGCCAGCCGGATTGCTTATTTCTTAAATTTAAAAGGGCCGGCGGTCACGGTGGATACAGCCTGCTCTTCATCGCTTGCCGCCGTTCATATGGCATGCAAATCTTTAATTTCCGGCGATTGTGACATGGCTCTTGCCGGCGGGATCCGGACATCGCTCTTGCCGATCCGTATCGGACTTGATATGGAATCCTCGGACGGGTACACGAAAACGTTCAGCAAAGATTCAGAGGGCACGGGCTCGGGTGAAGGCGCGGCGGCAGTCCTGTTAAAACCTTTGCAGGATGCAGTTCGCGACGGAGACCATATTTACGGCGTGATTAAAGGAAGCGCGATAAATCAAGACGGAACGACCGCCGGGATTACCGCACCGAATCCGGCAGCTCAGACTGAGGTCATTGAGACGGCCTGGAAAGACGCGGGCATTGCTCCTGAAACGCTGTCTTTCATTGAAGCGCATGGCACCGGAACAAAGCTCGGTGATCCGGTTGAATTCAACGGGCTTTGTAAAGCGTTTGAAAAACACACGGCAAAAAAACAATTTTGTGCGATTGGTTCTGTTAAATCGAACATCGGTCATTTGTTTGAAGCAGCAGGCATCGTCGGACTGATCAAATCTGTCCTCATGCTGAATCATAAGAAAAACCCGCCTTTAGCGCACTTTAATGAACCTAATCCGCTCATTCATTTTCACTCTTCACCATTTTATGTGAATCAGGAAGCTGCGGAGTTCACATCCGGTGATGAGCCGCTGCGAGGCGGAATCAGCTCGTTCGGTTTTAGCGGAACGAACGCTCATGTGGTATTGGAGGAATATACTTCTCAAAATGAGGATGCATCCGAGGACGAACATGAGCCGCACCTATTTGTTTTATCTGCTCATACTGAAAAATCACTCTATGAACTCGCACAGCAGTACCGTCAATATGTAGCAGATGACAGCCAAGCTTCATTGAAGTCCATTTGCTATACAGCCGGCACGGGCAGGGCTCATTTGGATCATGGCATTGCCATGATTGTATTCAGTAAGCAGGAATTATGTGACAAGCTGACTTCCGTAATCCAAGGAGACAGACATCTTCCCGGAGTATACGTTGGTTATAAGAACTTGAAGGAAATGCTGCCTGCCCATAAAGAGGAGCTGAATAAACAAGCAGCCGCTCTGATGGAGCAGCGTATACGAACGCATGATGAACGGATCGCATGGCTGAATCGCGCCGCCGAATTATTTGTGCAGGGAGCCGTAATAGACGGGAGCGCCATTTACGCCGGTGAAACCGTACAAAAAACGCCATTGCCCCTGTATCCGTTTGAACGGAACCGCTGCTGGGCTGAAGCTGACCAATTGCGCCTAAACGAGGGCCGAGAGAAAGGAGAAGCCGCATTGAACATCAATCAATCGAAGGCGCATATTGAATCCTTCCTGAAAACAGTCATCAGCAATTCTTCTGGAATCAGAGCGGAGGAACTCGATCTGAATGCCCATTTTATCGGGCTCGGAATGGATTCTATCATGCTGTCTCAGGTCAAAAAAGCTATCGCGGACGAATTTGGGATAGACATCCCGATGGATCGTTTTTTTGATACGATGAACAACCTTCAAAGTGTCATCGATTACTTGGCTGAGACTGTTCCATCATCTCATGCATCCGCTCCGGCTAAAGAGAATGTTCGGGCGCAGGAAACACTGGTCATTCCAGAAGCACAGCCTGAATCTGGTCACAGAGAAGATCATCAAGGACATATGCTCGAAAAAATAATTGCTTCTCAGAATCAATTAATCCAGGACACCTTGCAAGCTCAGTTAAATAGCTTTAATTTGCTGAGAAACGGCGGTCATCATTCCGATGTGAAAGAACACGATAAAACCCAAGAGAAATCAATTCCTTCTGTCAAGCAGGGGCCTCCGGCTGTCACTGCAGAAAAGACATTGACTCGAGAAACGAAACCTTATGTTCCTTTTCAGCCTCAGAACCTGCATGAACAGGGACACTATACCGCACGGCAAAAACAATATTTAGAAGATTTCATCGTGAAATATGCAGATAAAACGAAAGGTTCCAAACAGTATACGGACAAAACCCGATTTGCTCATGCAAATAATCGCAACTTGTCCAGCTTCCGTTCATATTGGAAGGAAATCGTGTACCCGATTATCGCTGAACGTTCTGACGGTTCCAAGATGTGGGATGTTGACGGCAACGAATACATTGATATCACCATGGGATTCGGGGTTAACCTTTTCGGGCATCACCCTTCCTTTATTACACAGGTTATCGATGATTCAGTCCGTTCATCATTGCCTCCGCTCGGCCCGATGTCGGATGTCGCAGGAGAAGTTGCCGATCGGATCCGCACATGCACTGGGGTGGAAAGGGTCGCTTTCTATAATTCCGGAACAGAGGCTGTCATGGTTGCCCTTCGTTTAGCGCGGGCGGCAACAGGAAGAAAGAAAGTTGTGGCCTTCTCGGGGTCTTATCACGGTACGTTTGACGGCGTATTAGGGGTTGCCGGCACTAAAGGCGGAGCCTCGTCTGCGAATCCGCTGGCTCCGGGTATACTGCAGAGCTATATGGATGATTTGATTATTTTACATTACAACAATCCCGATTCGCTCGATGTGATTCGCAGCCTCGGTGATGAATTGGCAGCCGTACTGGTGGAACCGGTACAAAGCCGCAGGCCGGATTTGCAGCCGCGGGCATTTTTGAAAGAATTGCGGGCGATCACGCAGCAATCCGGAACAGCTTTGATTATCGATGAAATTATTACCGGATTTCGGATCGGTCTCGGCGGCGCCCAGGAATGGTTCGGTATTCAGGCTGATTTAGTGACCTACGGAAAAATCATCGGCGGCGGACAGCCGTTAGGGATTGTTGCCGGAAAAGCTGAATTCATGAATGCGATCGACGGGGGAACCTGGCAGTATGGGGACGATTCCTATCCGCAAGATGAGGCGAAACGCACGTTTGTGGCCGGCACATTCAATACTCACCCGCTTACCATGAGAATGTCGTTAGCCGTGCTTCGCCATTTACAAACCGAGGGAGAACACCTGTATGAACAGCTGAATCAAAAAACAGCCTCCCTGGTTGATCGGCTAAATCGCTTCTTTGAACAATCGCAAGTGCCTATCCGCATGGTTCAATTCGGTTCTTTATTCCGGTTTGTCTCATCGCTTGATAACGACTTGTTCTTTTACCATCTCAATTATAAAGGGATCTATGTGTGGGAAGGACGCAACTGCTTCCTATCCACAGCGCATACCGCGGATGATATTGAACACATCATTCAAGCTGTTAAAGACACGGTGAAGGATCTTCGCCGAGGCGGATTTATTCCGGAAGGCCCGGATTCTCCTGATGACGGCGGGCATAACAAATCCGGGGCGTACGAGCTTTCAGATGAACAAAAACAATTGGTCATGGCATCCCATTATGGGAATGAAGCTTCTGCAGCTTTAAACCAGTCCATTATGCTGAAAATAAAGGGCGAACTGCAGCATACACCATTAAAACAAGCCGTCCGGCATATCGTCGACCGTCATGAAGCTTTACGTACGGTGATTCATCCCGATGACGAAGTACAGCAAGTGCAGGAACGGATGACTATAGAAATACCAGTCATTGATTTTACCGGTCACCCGGAAGAGCAGCGGGAAACAGAAATTCAGAAATGGCTGACTGAAGATGCCAAGCGGCCGTTTCACTTCCAAGAACAAAAGCCCTTGTTTCGAATCCATGTGCTTACATCGGCCCACAATGAACACCTGATTGTGCTCACGTTCCATCATATCATTGCTGATGGATGGTCGATCGCCGTTTTTGTTCAAGAGCTGGAGACCAGCTACGCGGCAATCGTACAAGGAAAATCAATTCAGCAAAAAGAGGCCGCTGCTTCATTTCGCCAATATTTAGACTGGCAGCAGGCGCAAATTGACAGCGGCCATTATGAAGAAGGAGTCCGGTATTGGCGGCATCATTTCTCAGAACCGATACAGCAGGCAGTCCTGCCGGGCGCCGCTTCTGCCCGCCATCAGAACGGATACGAGGGAGACCGGTGTACCGTCCGGCTAGGGCGGCCTTTAAGCGAGGCCTTAAAGTCTTTAAGCATTCGGATGAAAAATAGCGTATTTGTAACGATGCTTGGTGCATTTCACCTTTTTCTGCACCGGCTTACCAAACAGACGGGCCTTGTAATCGGGATGCCGACAGCCGGTCAATCCCATATGAAACAGCATGATCTGATGGGAAATTGCGTCAATATGATTCCGGTAAAAAACACGGCTTCTTCAGAAAGTACTTTATCCGGCTATCTGGACCGGATGAAAGAAAACGTGAATCAAGCCATGCGCCATCAAGCCGTTCCGATGACACTGGCGGCCAGAGAACTTCCGCACGATCATATGCCGGACATGCGTATTATTTTTAATTTGGACAGGCCTTTTCGAAAGCTTCACTTCGGAAAGGCGGAAGCTGAGCTCGTTGCTTACCCTATGAAATGCATTTCATACGATCTGTTTCTTAACGTAACGGATGTGGATCAAGAATACATTCTTGATTTTGATTTTAATACGAATGTCGTCAGTCCGGAGATCATGAAAAAGTGGGGAGCGGGCTTCACGACATTGCTACAAAAGATGGTTGAGGGGGATTCAGTCCCTCTTAACGCCTTGGTGATGTTTTCCGATGAAGAACAGCATCATTTACAAGAACTTTACGCTGAACACCAAAAGCGGGTTTCTTCAATCGTAAGCAATACGGAAAACCTTGCTGATGCCTACGAGGCGCCGGCAAATGAAACGGAGCGGCAGCTGGCGCAGATTTGGGAGGAGCTTTTCGGCCTTGAGCGGGTTGGCAGATTAGATCGCTTTCTGGAACTGGGAGGAAACTCACTCCAAGCGACGCTTATGCTTTCCAAAGTTCAGAAGACATTTCAGCAAAAAGTTTCCATCGGACAATTTTTCAATCACCAGACTGTTAAGGAATTAGCACGTTTCATTCAGAATGAAACGAAAGTCATTCACCTCCCAATCAAAGCTGCTGAGAAAAAAGCGTATTACCCGACATCGCCGGCGCAGCAAAGAGTATATTTCCTCCACCAAATGGAGCCGGATCAGCTGGCTCAAAATATGTTCGGCCAAATATCAATTATAGGGAAGTACGATGAGCATGCCTTGATTTCTTCCCTTCAGCAAGTCATAGAGCGGCATGAAGCGTTTCGCACATACTTTGAAATGATAGACGGGGAAATCGTTCAGAAGCTTGAAAACGAAGTCGATTTTAACGTTAAAGTCCGGACCATGAGCCGGAACGAATTTGAAGCTTATGCAGACCGATTTGTAAAACCGTTCCGCTTGGAACAAGCTCCTTTGGTTCGCGCGGAGCTGATCAAGATTGAAAACGAGCAGGCCGAACTGCTCATCGATATGCACCATATCATTTCGGACGGTTATTCCGTCAACATCCTTACAAATGAATTGCTGGCTTTATATCATCAAAAACCGCTAGCGGATATTGAATTTGAATATAAAGATTTCGCCGAATGGCAAAACCAATGGCTGAATGAGGATGCCATGAAGCGGCAGGAGGCATATTGGCTGGAACAATTTCCAGACGAAATCCCGGTCCTTCAATTGCCGACAGACGGCTCAAAAGCGGCGGAGCAGTCTTCTGAGGGACAGCGCGTGACGTGCTCTTTACAGCCGGATGTCATCCGTTCGCTGCAAGAGCTGGCGCAAAAAGCGGGAACGACTCTCTATACGGTGATGCTGGCGGCCTACAAAGTGCTGCTACATAAATATACGGGCCAAGAAGATGTTGTCGTAGGCACTCCTGCTTCAGGCAGAAATCATCCGGATATTGAAAATATCATCGGTATTTTCATACAAACCATCGGAATCCGAACGAAGCCGCACGCCAATCGAAAGTTCTCGGATTATCTGGAAGAAGTAAAGCGGCAGACGCTTGACGCTTTCGAAAACCAAGACTATCCATTCGACAGGCTTGTGGAGAAATTAAATGTCCAGCGGGAAACAACGGGAACATCGCTGTTTAACACGATGTTTGTATTTCAAAATATTGAATTTCATGAAATCCGGCACGATGAATGTACGTTTAAGGTGAAAGAGCGAAATCCCGGAGTCTCTTTATATGATTTGATGCTCACGATCGAAGATGCCGGACAACAAATCGAGATGCATTTTGATTTTAAATCGGGACAGTTTGAAAAAGACACCATTGAACAGATCACCAGACACTATACCGGCATTTTAAACAGCCTTGTGGAGCAGCCGGAGATGACGCTGTCTGCCGTTCCTATGCTGTCTGAAACCGAACGGCATCAATTGCTGACGGAGTGTAATGACACAAAGACGCCGTATCCGCATAAGGAAACAGTAACCCGATGGTTTGAAAAACAGGCGGCACAGCGGCCCGATCATGCAGCCGTTATTTTTGGCAATGAGCAGTATACGTACAGACAGCTCAATGAACGGGCGAACCAATTGGCGCGGACGTTACGGATAAAAGGCGTACAAGCGGATCAATTCGTTGCCATCCTTTCTCCGCATTGCCTTGAGCTGATTGTTGGAATTTTGGCAGTTCTGAAATCCGGCGGTGCATATGTGCCTATTGACCCTGAATATCCGGAAGATCGGATTCAATATATGCTGAGAGATTCAAAAGCGGAGGTTGTGTTGACACTGCAGAGCCTGCAAGATCAATTACCGTATGATGGTGACGTTGTGCTTTTGGATGAGGAAAGTTCATATCATGAGGACCGCTCGAATCTTGAATCGGATAGCAATGCACATGATTTGGCCTACATGATCTATACGTCGGGTTCTACGGGAAATCCGAAAGGTGTACTCATTGAGCACCAAGGGCTGGCTAATTATATTTGGTGGGCGAAAGAGGTTTATGTAAAGGGTGAGAAAACCAACTTCCCATTATACTCTTCCATCTCTTTCGATCTGACGGTGACTTCGATATTTACACCGCTGGCTACAGGAAATACCATCATTGTCTTCGATGGAGAGGACAAAAGCGCCGTGCTTTCTGAGATTATGAGGGACACAAGAATAGACATGATCAAATTAACACCGGCACATTTGCACGTCATCAAGGAGATGAATATAGCAGGCGGCACGGCAATACGGAAAATGATTGTGGGCGGAGAAAATTTAAGCACCCGTCTGGCTAAAAGTGTCAGCGAGCAGTTTAAAGGACGGCTGGACATTTTCAATGAATACGGACCGACGGAAGCTGTCGTCGGATGTATGATTTATCACTTCAACGCAGAACGGGACAAGCGGGAATTTGTACCGATCGGCACTCCGGCTGCCAATACGGATATTTATGTGGCCGATGCAAGCAGAAACCTGGTTCCGATCGGGGTAATCGGCGAAATGTATATCAGCGGACCGGGTGTGGCCAGAGGGTATTGGAACCGCCCGGATTTAACGGCAGAGAAATTTATTGAAAACCCATTTATACCGGGAGCGAAGATGTACAAAACAGGGGATTTGGCTAAACGATTGAAGGATGGAAATCTTGTATATATTGGGCGCGTTGATGAACAAGTCAAAATCAGGGGACACCGAATCGAGCTTGGGGAAATTGAAGCGGCGATGCATAACGCGGAAGCGGTGCAAAAAGCCGCGGTTACAGTGAAAGAAGAAGAAGACGGCTTAAAACAATTATGCGCGTATTACGTAAGCGACAAGCCTATAGCGGCTGCGCAGCTTAGGGAACAACTGTCATCGGAGCTTCCTGACTATATGGTTCCTTCTTATTTTGTCCGTCTGGACGATATGCCGTTAACGTCCAACGGGAAAATAAACCGTAAGGCACTGCCCGCGCCAGAAGCGAGTCTTCAGCAGACAGCTGAATATGTTCCGCCGGGCAATGAGGCGGAGTCCAAACTCGCAGATTTATGGCAGGAAGTGCTCGGAATAAGCCGTGCAGGAATTAAACATAATTTCTTTGATCTCGGAGGGAACTCCATTCGCGCAGCGGCCTTAGCCGCCAGAATTCAAAAAGAGCTGGATGTGAATCTGTCTCTAAAAGACATATTCAAGTTTCCTACCATTGAACAATTGGCCGAAAAGACGTTACACATGGACAAAAATCAATATGTACCGATCCCGGCCGCAAAGGAAATGTCCTATTATCCGGTTTCTTCAGCTCAGAGACGGATGTATTTGTTAAGTCACGCAGAAGGCGGCGAACTGACTTACAATATGACGGGTGCCATGAGCGTGGAAGGAGACGTTGATCCCGACCGGTTAAACGACGCTTTCCAAAAATTAATCGAGCGTCATGAAGCGTTGCGGACCAGCTTTGAATTATATGAAGGTGAGCCGGCGCAGCGAATTCATCAGAGCGTCGAATTTACAATAGAACAAATTCAAGCAAGCGAAGAAGAAGCGGAAGACCGTGTGCTTGAATTCATCCAAGCGTTTGATTTAGCCAAACCGCCTCTGATGCGAGCGGGATTAATTGAAATTGAACCTTTGCGGCATGTGCTTGTGGTTGATATGCATCATATCATTTCTGACGGCGTGTCCGTCAATATTATGATGAACGATCTGAGCCGGCTCTACGCAGGGAACCAACCGGACCCGCTTTCAGTTCAATATAAAGATTATGCGGTTTGGCAGCAATCGGACATTCAGAGACGGAACATTAAGAGCCAGGAAGCGTATTGGCTGGATCAGTTTCACGATGACATTCCCGTACTGGATATGCCTGCGGATTATGAGAGACCTGCCATACGCGATTACGAAGGCGAATCCTTCGAATTTGTTATACCGGAACACTTGAAACAGCGTTTAAGCCATATGGAAGAAGAAACAGGCGCAACACTGTATATGATTTTATTGGCGGCCTATACGATTCTTTTATCTAAATACAGCGGACAAGAGGATATTATCGTAGGAACGCCGTCTGCCGGGCGGACTCATTTGGATGTGGAGTCAGTTGTGGGAATGTTCGTCAATACGTTAGTCATTCGGAATCACCCGGCGGGCCGTAAAACATTTGATGCCTACTTAAACGAAGTAAAGGAAAACATGCTGAACGCCTATAAAAATCAAGACTATCCGTTGGAAGAATTGATACAGCATTTACATCTTCCGAAAGATTCAAGCCGCAATCCTTTATTCGATACGATGTTTGTGCTGCAAAATCTCGACCAGGCTGAATTGACATTTGATTCCCTGCAGCTCAAGCCGTATCCATTTCATCATCCGGTTGCCAAGTTCGATTTGACCTTGTCGATTCAGGCGGATCACGACAACTATCACGGGCTGTTTGAATATTCAAAAAAACTGTTTAAGAAAAGCAGAATCGAGATTCTATCAAACGACTATTTACACATCCTATCAGCGATTCTGGAACAGCCGGACATTCTGATCGATCAAATCGGATTGAGCGGAAATATTGAGGAAGAAGAGAACGCGCTTGATTCTATTCAATTGAACTTTTAGGGAATAGTATTTATTTCTTTAAATTATATAAAATGAGGTGCTCCAATGTCGGTATTTAGAAATCAAGAAACGTACTGGGAAAACCTGTTTGACGAAGAGGACGGCCTAAGCGCATTCCCTTACTTTAAAGCAGCGGACAAAGCGTCATTGGCCCGTACCGGCTACCAGGAAAAATACATCTGCCGTTCCTTATCTCCGGAAGTATCTCAAAGAATCATGACAATGGCGAATCATTCCGATATGGCGGCCTATTTGATTTTATTGGCAGGTATTGAATGCTTAATGTATAAATATACCGATCGAACGAGCCTGATTCTCGGCATTCCAACGGTATCGAAGCAAAAAAGCAGCCAGTCAGCCGTTAACACCGTTGTTCTTTTGAAAAATACGCTTTCAAACGAGAGTACATTTAAAACCGTGTTTGAACAGCTGAAAGAAGCCGTTAATGATTCTCTGAAAAATCAAAACCTGCCGTTTAGAAAAATGGTTCAGCATCTAAACGTGCATTACAATGATGAGCGTCTGCCGCTGATTCATACTGTCGTTTCGCTTAACGAAATTCATTCTTTGCAATTTAAAGAAGATATTGCAGCCGATACGCTGTTTCACTTTGATTTGGAGAACAACGGGATTCATTTAAAGCTTTTTTATAACGGCAATCTGTACGATGAGCGCTATATGGATCAAATGACAGCCCATTTGGATCAGCTGCTGTCTGTGATCCTGTTTCACCCTCAAGCGGAGATCCATACGGCAGAAATGATACCCGAAGCGGAAAAGCAGAAACTATTGTTTGATTTTAATGATACCGGCAGAGATTACTCCGGGAGCAGAACCGTCTATCAATTATTTGAAGAACAGGCAGAAAGAACGCCTGAGCATGCGGCCGTCAAGTTTAAAAACGACCATTTGACGTACAGGGAATTGAATGAAAAGGCGAACCGTTTGGCAAGAACATTGCGTAATTGCGGGGTTCAAGCCGATACATTGGTCGCCATTCTGGCTGATCGTTCATTAGAGATGATCGTGTCAATCATAGCCGTTTGGAAGGCGGGGGGCGCTTATGTGCCCCTGGACCCTGAATATCCAAACGAGCGGCTTCAATATTTGCTTCATGATGCGAATGCAGACGTTCTCCTTGTTCAGCATCATTTAAAAAACAGTCTCACCTTTGACGGCCCGGTGATTGATTTAAATGATGAAGCATCTTACCATGCGAATGCCTCATTGTTATCACCGATAGCGGGACACAACCATTTAGCCTATGTTATATACACCTCGGGCACAACAGGAAAGCCGAAAGGAGTCATGGTTGAACACGGCGGTATTGTGAATTCGCTCCAGTGGAAGAAGGCCTTTTTCAAGCATTCTCCGGCGGATCGCGTGCTTGTTTTGTACCCGTATGTTTTTGATGCGTTCATTTTAAATTTCTTCGGCCCGCTTATCTCGGGTGCGACTTTGCACCTTTTGCCGAATGAAGAAAATAAAGACCTTTTCGCCATTCAAAATGTCTTGAAACAAGAGCGGATTACACATTTTTCAACTTCTCCCCGTCTTTTGAAAACGATGATCGAAGAGATGAACGCGGACGACTTCATTCATGTTCAGCATGTTGTTGTAGGCGGAGAGCAGCTGGAAACAGACACAGTTGAGAAGCTGTATTCTCTGCAGCCTCACATTCGGATCAATAATGAATACGGACCGACAGAAAACAGCGTGGTATCGACCTTTCACCCTGTTCAGTCTGCTGATGAACAGATCACAATCGGTAAACCGGTGGCGAACCATCAAGCCTATATTTTAGGAGCGCACCAGCAAATCCAGCCGATCGGCGTACCGGGAGAGCTGTATGTCGGAGGAGCGGGGGTGGCCCGCGGCTACCTGAATCGGCCTGAGCTGACGGAGGAAAAATTTGTTCAGCATTTGCATCTCTCCGGTCAAAAGATGTATAGAACGGGGGATCTCGCCAGATGGCTGCCAGATGGAAGAATCGAATACGCAGGGCGGATCGATCATCAAGTGAAAATTCGCGGCTACCGAATCGAAATCGGTGAGGTAGAGGCGGCCATGTTCAATCTGGAAAATGTTCGTGAAGCTGCAGTCATTGCGCGGGAAGGCGCAGACGGAGCCAAGCAATTGTATGCCTATTATGTCGGCGAGCCTTCTGTGGCTGCGCAGTTCAGAGCCGAATTATCCCGTAAACTGCCGGATTATATGATTCCCTCTTACTTTATCCATTTGGAACGCATACCGCTCACTTCCAATGGAAAAATTGATTTGAAAGCTTTGCCTGCTGATGAAGAAAATACGCGGACGGATAACGAATACATAGCCCCGCGGAACACAACAGAAGAACTGCTGGCGTCTATCTGGCAAGAAGTATTAGGGGCAGAACGTATCGGAATTCTGGATAATTTCTTTGATTATGGCGGAGATTCGATTAAATCAATTCAGGTGTCTTCCAGATTGTATCAAGCCGGATACAAGGTTGATATGAAACATCTGTTTAAATATCCCGCGATTGCAGAACTAAGTCAATTTGTCGTGCCGATCGGCAGGATGGCTGATCAAGAGGAAGTGACCGGCAGCACAAACCTGACCCCGATACAGCATTGGTTTTTTGAACAAAAAATGCCGCAAGCTCACCATTACAATCAGGCCGTCATGTTATATTCGGCGGAATGCTTGAAAGAGGCTCCGCTTCGCCGGACGATGGAACGGATCGCGTCGCATCACGATGCCCTTAGGATGATTTTTGAAAAAACACCGAACGGGTACGCTCCGCGAATTACAGGAACGGATGAAAGTGAATTATATCATCTGGAAGTGATGAATTATAAAGGCGAAACCGATCCTGCTCAGGCAATTTCCGATAAAGCGAATGAGATTCAAAGCAGCATGGCATTAGACCGGGGGCCTTTGATGAAGCTTGGTTTGTTCCAATGCCCCGACGGAGATCATTTGCTGATTGCAATTCATCATTTGGTGATTGACGGAGTATCGTGGCGCATTTTACTTGAAGATTTTGCAAGCGGTTATGAGCAGGCAGAGGGCGGACAAACCATCCAGCTTCCGCAAAAAACAGATTCATTTCCATTCTGGGCTGATCAATTGTCCAAATATGCGAAAGAAACCGACATGGAAGAGGAGATTGCTTATTGGGCCGAGCTTTCAAGCACGGAGCCGCAGCCATTGCCTAAAGACAAAATAAGCGAAGGTTCATTATTAAGAGACAGCGAAGAAGTGACGATTCAATGGACAAAAGAGGAAACGGAGCAATTGTTAAAACAAGCCAACCGCGCCTACAACACGGATATCAACGATCTGCTGCTGACTTCGTTAGGTCTCGCCGTTCACAGGTGGACTGGCATGGAAGACATTGTCGTGAATATGGAAGGGCACGGGAGAGAACCGATTATCCCGGATGCGGATATCTCCCGCACGATAGGATGGTTTACAAGCCAGTACCCTGTCGTCCTGAGGATGGAAGCCGGAAAAGACTTGTCACAGCGAATTAAGACCGTGAAAGAAGGGCTGCGCCGTATCCCGGATAAAGGCATGAATTACAGCATCATCAAATATGTATCCGGACATCCCGAAGCCGACATCCTGCAGCTGAATCCGGAAATATCGTTTAATTACTTGGGGCAGTTTGATCAAAACCTGAATCATCAAGCTTTGCGCATGTCGCCTTTTTCCACAGGGTTATCGATGAACGAAAACCAAGAGAGAACAGCCGTTCTTGATTTAAACGGCATGATTTCTGAAGGGACATTATCGCTGACACTGAGCTACAGCAGCAAACAATACGAAAGATCGACTATGACGCAATTTGCCCGGAACTTGAAAGAAAGTCTGCAAGAAGTCATTGCGCATTGCGTAAGCCGGCAGCAGACTTCCCTCACACCAAGTGACATCCTGTTGAAAGACATCTCAATCGGCGAACTTGAACAGCTTTTAGAGCAGACGCGTGAATTAGGCGAGGCGGAAAATATTTATCCATTAACACCGATGCAGAAGGGCATGCTGTTTCACAGCTTATTTGATCCGAATTCAGGTGCTTATTTTCAGCAAACGATGTTTGATCTGCACGGAGAGTTAGACATTGATGCATTTTCAAAAAGCTTGGATGGCTTATCGCAAAAATATGATATTTTCCGGACGAATTTTTACAGAGGCTGGAAGGATCAGCCGCTGCAAATCATATTGAAAACGAAAAAGATCGGTTTTGAATTCATTGACTTGCGCGAGATGAAGGAATCACAAAGAGAAGAGATGATTCAGCAGTATGCCAGAGAAGATAAAATGCGGGGGTTCGATTTAGAGAAAGGCGCGTTAATGCGGTTACTCATTCTCCGTACAGATGAAAAGACATACCGTTTCATATGGAGTTTTCACCATATTCTGATGGACGGCTGGTGCCTGCCGCTGATTACAAAAGAAATATTCGAGCATTATTTTGCCTTGCTTCACAAAAAACAGCCTGAACAATCGCCAATTACTCCGTACAGTCAATATATTGAATGGCTCGGCCGGCAAGAGGCAAAAGAGGCCATGGCTTATTGGGATCAATACTTGGAAGGATATGAAGAGCAAACCGCCCTTCCTAAGGATCACCATGCACCAGAAGAACGATACATTCCGGAGAAAGTGACGTGTGACATAAGCACCGACCTCACTTTAAAAATGAAGCAGATGGCCGGCAGGCGCCATGTCACGCTGAACACGCTGCTGCAGACGGCATGGGCCGTTTTGCTGCAGAAATATAACCGAAGCAAAGATGTTGTTTTTGGGAGTGTCGTATCCGGAAGACCGGCTGGAATTCCAAACGTGGAAACAATGATCGGCTTATTCATTAACACCATTCCCGTCCGGTTCAGGTGTGAAGCCGGGACAACGTTTGCCGAGCTTATGAAAGAGGCGCAGGAAAGAGCTGTAGCATCTCAACAATACGAGACGCACCCGTTGTACGATATTCAGGCACGTACAACGCAAAAGCAAGATTTAATTACACATTTAATGATCTTCGAAAATTATCCTGTTGATCAGTATATGGAGAGCATTGGCCGGCAAAACGGATCATCCATCACCATTTCCAACGTACAAATGGAAGAGCAGACCAACTATGATTTTAATATGACCGTTATACCGGGCGACGAGATGAACATCTCTTTTGAATACAATGCCAATGTGTATGAGCGGGCAAGCATAGAGCGGGTTCGGGAACATTTCATGCAAATCCTGCAACAGGTCGTGACAGATCCGGATATCCGGGTGGATCAAGTAGATTTGTTGACGGAAGGCGAAAAAAGAACCCTTCTGCAGACGCTTAACGACACGGCCGCGCCATTTCCGCAGACGCCGGTATATCAATTATTTGAAGAGCAATCGCAGCGTACGCCCGATCAAGCGGCTGTTATCGATAAGGACAGACAGCTCACGTACGGAGAGCTCAATAAGCGGGCAAACCGACTGGCGCGGACGATCAGAGCGATGGGTGTACAGACGGATCATCCGGTAGCCATCATCAGCAGAAACAGCATCGAATCGGTGATCGGAATCCTTGCCGTTCTAAAATCAGGCGGCGCCTATGTCCCGATAGATCCGGAATATCCGCAAGACCGCATCGGGTATATGCTGAATGACTCCCAAGCCAGAATCGTTTTGACGCAGCGAGATGTCAAGGAACAGCTTTCCTATGAAGGCGTCACGATTTTACTGGATGATGAAGAGTCGTATCACCAAGATGACTCTGACCTTGAGCCGATAAGTGATGCAAGCCATTTGGCATATGTCATTTATACGTCAGGTTCCACAGGGCGGCCAAAAGGCGTATTAATCGAGCACCGGGGCTTGACCAATTATATTTGGTGGGCGCAAGAAGTTTATGTAAAAGGCGAGAAAACCAACTTCCCGCTGTATTCCTCCATCTCTTTTGATCTGACGGTGACTTCTATTTTCACACCGCTTATCACAGGCAATGCAATCATCGTCTATGACGGAGAGGATAAAACAGCTCTGCTTCAATCGATTGTGCAGGACCCGAGGGTGGATATTATTAAATTGACCCCGGCCCATTTGCAGGTTTTGAAGGAAATGAACATCGCCGATCAAACGTCTGTCCGAAGAATGATTGTGGGCGGGGAAAACTTAAGCACCCGGTTAGCCCAAAGTATTCATGAACAGTTCGAAGGCCGGATTGAAATATGCAATGAATACGGACCGACAGAAACCGTTGTCGGCTGCATGATTTATCGTTACGATGCCGCAAAGGACAGACGGGAATCGGTACCGATCGGAACCGCTGCGGCAAACACGAGCATTTACATTCTTGATGAGAATATGAAACCCGCGCCGATCGGTGTACCGGGAGAAATCTATATCAGTGGCGCCGGTGTAGCAAGAGGATATTTGAACCGTCTCGAATTAACGGCAGAGAAATTCGTCGATGACCCGTTTGAACCCGGAGCCAAGATGTATAAGACCGGAGATTTGGCGAAGTGGCTGGCTGACGGGAACATTGAATATGCGGGCAGAATAGATGAACAAGTGAAAATCAGAGGCTACCGTATCGAATTAGGCGAAATCGAGGCAGCACTGCTTCAAGAAGAAGCGGTCAAGGAAGCGGTCGTTACAGCAAGAGTTGATGCCCACGGGTTTAAACAATTGTGTGCATATTACGTGAGCGGCGGGCAAACAACGGCAGCCCGGCTCCGGAAACAACTGTCTCACAGCCTGGCGGGTTATATGGTTCCGGCTTATTTTATCGAGCTTGATGAAATGCCTTTAACGTCTAACGGAAAAATAAACAAAAAAGGGCTGCCGGCTCCGGATTTCGAGCTGCAGGACAGAGCAGAGTATAAAGCTCCCCGAACAAAAGCGGAAGAAATATTAGTTTCTGCCTGGGAATCGGTATTAGGCGCAGAGAATATCAGTATTCTTGATAATTTCTTTGAACTTGGCGGAGATTCCATTAAGTCAATCCAAGTGTCATCCAGATTAAAACAGAGCGGATACAAAATGGAAATCAAAGACTTGTTTCAATATGCTACGATTGCTGAATTGAGTCCGCATATCAAGCAGAATCTGCGTATAGCCGATCAAGGTGAGGTCAAAGGAAAAGTCAGCCTGACTCCTATTCAGCATTGGTTTTTTGAACAAACAACAATAGATCCGCATTATTATAATCAAGCCGTCATGCTGCATGCGCCGGAAGGTTTTCGGGAAACGCCGCTTCGTCAAACCCTGCAAAAGATAACAGAACATCACGATGCGCTCCGGATGACGTTCCAGACTACGGAAAAGGGTTACGAGGCACATCATGCAGAGATCGCCCAAAGCAGGCTGTACAACCTTGAAGTCCTGAATCTGAAAGCAGAATCTGACCCAGGGCAGACCATTGAAGCCAAGGCTGATGAGATACAAAGCAGTATGCATTTAAGTGATGGCCCGTTAATGAAAGCCGGATTGTTTCAATGTGCAGATGGAGATCATTTGCTCATCGCCATCCATCATTTGATGGTAGACGGGGTGTCATGGCGCATTTTACTGGAGGATCTCGTGACCGGCTACAGGCAAGCCGAGAACGGGCAAGTGATTCAACTGCCGCAAAAAACAGACTCTTTCCAATTATGGGCTAAGAGACTTTCAGAATATGCGCAAAGTGAAACGATAAAACAAGAACAGGAATATTGGACAAAGATCGAACAAACCGAAGTAAAACCGCTGCCTACAGATTTTCAGGAAACCCATACAACTGCAAAAGACAGTGAAACAGCAACTGCGGAATGGACGAAAGAGGAAACGGAGCTCTTATTAAAACAAGCGAATCGCGCTTATAACACGGAAATAAATGATTTGCTTTTAACTTCTCTTGGTCTTTCCATATCCCATTGGTCGGGGCTTGACCGGATTCCGATTCATTTAGAGGGACACGGAAGAGAACAGATCATTCAGGATATGGATATCTCCCGCACGGTCGGCTGGTTTACTAGTCTGTATCCGGTTGTGCTGCACGCGCAGCCAGGCAAAGAAATCTCTGATTATATCAAAACGACCAAAGAAGGACTGCGACAAATTCCGCATAAAGGGATCGGATATGGAATAGCAAGGTACTTAAGCGGCGGACTGCCATCGAAACTCAATCCTGAGATCAGCTTTAACTACCTGGGACAGTTTGACCAAGATTTACAGCAGCATGGGGTTCAATTATCTTCTTATTCTTGCGGTTCAGACTCGAGCGGAAATCAAGAAAGACCGTATGTATTGAATATAAACGGAATGATCACCGAGGGCCGGCTCAAGCTTACGATCAGCTACAGCAGCAAACAGTACGCAAAAGAAACAATCAAGCGGTTATCGGAAACGATTCAAAGCCGCCTGCGGACAATCATTACGCATTGCGTTCAGAAAGAACAATCGGAACTGACACCAAGCGATATTTTGTTAAAAGGCATGTCCATTGACGAATTGGATCAGCTCCTCATTCAACTGCCGCATACAGGTGAGGTTGAAAACGTGTATCCGCTCACTCCGATGCAGAAAGGAATGCTCTTCCACAGCTTGCTGGACGAGGACTCACATTCTTATTTTGAACAAGCATCGTTCGATTTGCAGGGAGAGTTAAAGGTTGATTGGTTTAAACAAAGCTTGGAGCGATTGTTTGAAAGATACGCCGTGCTCAGAACCCGTTTTTACAGCGACTGGAACGATATTCCTTTGCAAATTGTCTATAAAACGCAAAAACCGCAAATTCATTTTGCAGATTTGCGTGACATAGAGGATCACCGGCGTGAGGATGTAATCGCAGCCTATCAAAGAGAAGACAAGGCAAAAGGATTTGACCTGGCTCGCGATCCGCTGATGCGCATAGCGATTTTCCGTATGGAAGACCGCAGCTATCATTTGATTTGGAGCTTCCATCATATTGTCATGGATGGCTGGTGTCTGCCTCTTATCACAAATGAAGTGTTTGATCATTATAGCGCCTTACAAGAAGGAAGGGGGACAGAACCGTCATCTGCAGCTCCTTACAGCGACTATATCGAGTGGCTTGACCGCCAAGATCAGGGAAAAGCAAAGCGGTACTGGAGCGAGTATCTTGAAGGATATAAAGGTGAAACCGCGCTTCTTCATAAAACACCGCAGCATGAACAAAAAGAATACGCTTATGCCAATGTGATCTGCCAATTTGATCACGAACAGACAAAACAATTACAGCAGATCGCAAATCAGCATCAAGTGACTTTAAATTCCTTGATCCAAACGTTGTGGGGAATTTTGTTACAGAAATACAGCGGGTCCGCAGACGTTGTATTTGGCAGTGTCGTGTCGGGAAGGCCGGCGGAAATTCCTGATGTGGAACAGATGATCGGCCTGTTCATCAATACCATTCCGGTTCGGGTCTGCTGCGATGAGACCAGCTCTTTTGCTGATACGATGCAAATGGTTCAACAAAAAGCGTTGACTTCCCAAGCATATGATACTTATCCTTTATACGAAATTCAGGCCCAAACGGAACAAAAGCAGAACCTGATTGACCATATCATGATTTTTGAAAACTATCCGATCGGGCAGCAGGTCGAAGAGACGGGACATGATGCTGCGGATTTAAATATCGTGAATTTCCATATAGAAGAACATACCCATTACGATTTTAATGTAGTTGTCATCCCTGGCGAACAACTCACCATTCATTTTGATTTTAACCAAAATGAATATGGACAATCAGAAACAGAGCGGATTCGCGGACATTTCGAACAGCTCATTCACCAAATTTTGCAGCAGCCGTCTGTCAAAATAGAAGAAATGGAACTTCTGACGCAGCAAGAAAAAGAACAGCTGCTCACTCCGCTTTCCGGGGAAACAGAAAAACCTGAATACGAAACGATTCATACTATGTTTGAACGCCAAGCGGCACAAACACCGCAAAAAATCGCAATTCAATACGAAGAGGCGGAGATTTCTTACAAAGACCTGAACGAAACGGCCAATAAACTGGCGCGGATTCTGCGAAAGCGGGGCGTGAAGCTTCAAGAGCCGGTAGCTGTAATCGCCGGGCGTTCACCATCATTAGCGGTTGCTGTTCTAGGTATTTTAAAAGCGGGCGGTGCCATTGTTCCGATTGATCCAAGCCATCCTGCCGAAAGAATCCGCTATATCATTGAAAACAGCGGCTGCGCTCATGTTGTAACAGAGAAAGACCGGTCAGTCCCTGAAGCAGAAACGCAGCTTGTCACATTCATAGAAGAAGCTCAGACAGAACCGGACGGGAGCAATGTACAGACGATAAACACGGCGGAGGATCTGCTTTACGTCATTTATACATCAGGAACGACGGGGAAACCAAAGGGTGTGCTGCTAGAACATAGAAATATGGCCAATTTGCTGTATGACCAATTTACAAACTCAGGCATCGATTTCAAAACCAATGTTCTTCAATACGCATCTCCGGCATTTGACGTCTGCTATCAAGAGCTCTTTTCAGCCCTGCTCAGCGGCGGCACACTCCACATCGTGCCTGAATCAATAAAGCGGGACGCGGCTCAGCTGTTTTCGTTTATAAATAAACATCAGACTGACGTTGTCTTTTTCCCGACTGCTTTTGTCAAAATGCTTTTTAACGAGGAGAGCTATGCATATTCATTTCCGCGCTGTGTGAAGCATTTGATTACAGCAGGAGAACAATTGACCGTATCCCGTTTATTTCAGCAAGTGCTCCGCACACACGGCTTTCATTTGCACAATCATTACGGTCCGTCAGAAACTCATGTAGTGTCGACGTATACGATTCAACCGGGAGATGATATTCCTGAGTATCCGCCGATCGGCAAACCTATATGCCATAACAATATGTATATCATCAGCAAGAACAAACAGCTTCAGCCCTTGGGCATTGCGGGAGAACTGTATATTTCCGGAGCAAATACTGGGAGAGGCTATGCGAATAACCATGCTTTAACGGAAGAGAAATTTTTGTCTGATCCGTTCAGAAAGGGAGCCGTCATGTACCGCACAGGAGATTTGGCAAGGCTGCGTGAGGACGGGCAAATCGAATACATCAGCCGCATTGATGATCAGGCGAAAATAAGGGGCTACCGGATCGAACCGAAGGAAGTCGAGGTCATATTGGCCAATCACCCGGTGGTGAAAGAAGCAGCCGTCCTTATTCAAAAAAACGCTTTGGGTGAAAATGAATTGTGCGCTTACTGCAGCGTCTCAAAAGCGACTGATCCTTCAGCGTTACGGACAGATCTGGCCAAAGACCTTCCTGACTATATGATTCCCGTAAAATGGACTTTTGTTGAATCGATTCCGCTCACAGTAAACGGAAAAGTAGACCGCAAAGCCTTGCCAGCACCAGAAGGAGGCGTGCAAACGGGAGTCGAATACGTAGCTCCCCGTACAGCGGCGGAAGCACAGGTGGCGCATATCTGGCAAGAGGTGCTTGGACTTCCGCGTATCGGCGTGAAAGACAATTTCTTCGACATCGGCGGTCACTCGCTGCGGGCAACGACTCTGACGGCGAAGCTGCACAAAGAGATGGGGGTCAGCCTGCCGCTGCGGGAAGTGTTCCGGTCGCCGACAATTGAAGAAATGGCAGAAACGATTACCGGAATGAAACACACAGCATATACATCTATCCCGACCATTGAAGCAAAAGAATACTATGCCGTCTCCTCGGCGCAAAAACGGCTGTACATTTTGAATCAGCTGAAAGGCGGAGAGCTGAGCTACAACATGCCGAGTGTCATGAGAGTCGAAGGAGCTCTGGATCGGGAACTTGTCGAGAAGGCGATCCGCAAGTTGATTCAGCGCCATGAAACGCTGCGTACCGGCTTTGAACTGATAGATGGAGAACCGGTGCAGCGGATTTATGACGACCTCCAATTTGCGGTGGAATTCACTCAGGCGAAAGAAGAACAGGCGGAAGACCTCGTTCATGAATTTGTGAGGGCATTTGACTTGGAGAAAGCGCCTCTGCTGCGGGTAGGACTGATCGAGCTTGCAAAAGACCGCCATTTGCTGCTGTTTGACATGCATCATATCATTTCAGACGGCGTATCTATCAAGAATTTGATTGAAGAGTTCGTTTCATTATATGAAGGAAAAGAATTGCCGCCATTGCGGATTCAGTATAAAGATTATGCGGCGTGGCAGCTGTCGGATATGCAAAGCGAACGGATGAAGAAACAGGAAGCGTACTGGCTGGATGTGTTCAGCGGAGAGGTTCCGGTGCTGGATATGCCAACCGACTACGGAAGGCCGGCTGCGCGGAGCTTTGAAGGAGGACAAATCGAGTTTGTCATCGGACCGGCGTTGACAGAACAGCTGAAAGGCTTGGCGGTAAAGAGTGAAAGCACGCTGTACATGGTGCTGCTGGCTGCTTATACGACCATGCTTGCCAAATACAGCGGGCAAGAAGACATCGTAGTAGGCAGCCCGATTGCCGGAAGGACCCATTCGGATTTGGAAAGTTTAATCGGTATGTTCGTGGGCACGCTGGCGATACGAACGAATCCGCTTGAGGAAAAAACATTCTGGGAGTACGTACAGGAAGTCAAAGAGCATACATTAAAAGCGTACGAAAACCAGGAGTATCCATTCGACGAACTGGTGGACAAGCTGAATGTGTCCCGGGATTTCAGCCGCCATCCGCTGTTTGACACGATGTTCATATGGCAAAACACAGAACGGGGAGAATTGAGCCTCGATGATGTGCGTTTTACCCCTTATCCGGACAACCATGCGATGGCGAAGTTCGACCTGACGTTCCAAGCGGCAGAGAATGAAGACGGAATTACAGGTATGATCAGTTACGCGGCAGCGCTGTACAAGCAGGAAACTGCGGAACGCATGGCAAAGCACTTTATCCAATTGATCGAGGCGATTGCGAATGATCCGCAGGCGCCGCTTTCATCGCTGGAGATGATCACCGCGAAGGAGAAAGAGCAGATTGTGGAGAGATGGGGCCAACCGGCGATAGACTGCCCAAGGGACAAAACAATTCACCAATTGTTCGAGGAGCAGGCGGAGCGCACGCCGGAACATACGGCTGCAGTTTATGAGGAAAGCCGATTCACATACCGTGAGCTGAATGAGCGTGCCAACCACCTGGCGCGGATTTTAAGAAGCGAAGGCGTGCAGCCTGACCAGCCTGTGGGTATTCTGGCAGAACGTTCTCTGGAAATGATCGTGGGGATTATGGCGATCCTGAAAGCCGGGGGCGCGTATGTGCCGATGGATCCGGACAGCCCGCAGGAACGCATCCGCTATATTCTGGAGGATTCAGGAGCAAAGGTTCTGCTGGCACAGCCCCATTTACAAGATCGTGTATCGTTTGCCGGAGAGATTTTACTGCTTGATGACGAACGAATGAACAACGGGGATGGCTCGAATCTGGTGACGGCAGCCGGACCGGATCACTTGGCGTATGTGATCTACACATCAGGAACAACCGGCAAGCCAAAAGGCACGCTGATTGAGCATCGCCAGGTACTTCATTTGATGGAGGGGCTCCGCGGACAAGTATACGGTGCTTATGATTCGGGATTGCGTTTGTCTCTGTTGGCACCGTACTATTTCGACGCATCGGTCAAGCAAATTTTCGCAGCACTGTTAGGGGGACATGCCCTGTATATCGTGCCTAAAGCATCAGTATCAGATGGTTATGCCTTGTCAAACTATTATCGCACCCACCGCATTGACGTAACAGACGGAACACCGTCACATTTGCAATTGCTTATCGCTGCAGATGTCCTTCACGGGGTAACGATCCGGCACATGCTTATTGGAGGAGAGGCGCTCCCGCAGGCGGCGGTGGCGCAATTGCTGGAATTGTTCGCTTCGAACGGGTCATCAATGCCGCTCATAACCAATGTATACGGTCCGACGGAAACCTGTGTGGATGCATCGGTCTTTCATATCGGACCGGAGACATTGGCACCTGCTGACGACGGCGGTTACGTGCCGATCGGCAAGCCGCTGGGCAACAACCGTGTGTATATTGTTGATTCCAGTGATCGGATGCTGCCCATAGGTGTAAAGGGTGAGCTGTGCATCGCCGGAGACGGAGTAGGACGAGGGTATCTGAACTTGCCTGAATTAACGGATGAAAAGTTTGTGGCCGATCCGTTTGTAATCGGAGAGCGGATGTATAAAACAGGCGATCTTGCCCGTTACCTGCCGGATGGAAACATTGAATATGCCGGAAGAAAGGATCATCAGGTCAAGATTCGCGGTTACCGGATCGAACTTGGCGAGGTGGAAGCCGCTCTTCTCAACATCGAGCATGTACAAGAAGCGGTGATCCTGGCCAGAGAAAATGCAGAGGGACAAAGCGATTTGTATGCCTATTTTACAGGGGAGAAGTCACTGCCGATCAATCAGCTTAAAGAAAAACTCTCCGATCAAATACCAGGCTACATGGTTCCTTCATACCTGATGCAATTGGAGCAAATGCCGTTAACCTCCAATGGAAAAGTGAATCGCAGTGCGTTACCGCTGCCTGAAGCAGGCTTGCAGACCGGCATTGACTATGTTGCTCCAAGGACAAAACCGGAAGAGCAGCTGGTTCACATCTGGAAAGAAGTATTGAAGTTAGAACAAGTTGGCGTCAAAGATAACTTTTTCGATCTCGGCGGGCATTCGTTACGGGGGATGACGCTCGTTACCAAGATCCATAAGCAATTCAACAAAAGCATTTCATTGAGAGAAGTGTTTCAATACCCGACGATTGAAGAAATGGCGAGGGTCATTACAGGCGCGGAAACCAGCGGACCGGATGAAATCCCTGTTGCAGAAGCCAAAGATGCTTATCCTGTATCTTCTGTACAAAAGATGGTTTACCTGTCTACACAAATTGAAGGCGGAGAACTAAGTTACAACATGCCTGGGATTTTGTCATTGGAAGGCAGGATCGACATGAACCGTTTACAATCTGCATTCCAAAGTCTGATCCAGCGCCATGAATCGCTTCGAACCGGATTTGAAATGGTTCGCGGAGAGCTGATGCAGGTGATCAAGCCGCAGGCGGAATTCTCTATAGAAAGGTACAAAGCAGCTGATGAGCAGGTCGAGGAGCTGTTCCGCAATTTTGTGCGGCCTTTCGATCTCAGTCAGGCTCCATTGCTTCGGGCCGGACTTATCGAATTAGAACAGGACAGACATGTTTTCATGTTTGACATGCATCATATCGTTTCAGACGGCGCTTCTATGAATATTTTTGTTGAAGAACTGATTCAATTGTATGACGGCAAAGAATTAACCCCGCTCCGGATTCAATACAAAGATTACACTGTATGGCAGCAGCAGGCAGAACAGAGGGAACGCATCAAAAGGCAGGAGAACTATTGGCTGAATGTATTTCATGAGGAACTCCCGCCATTTGAGCTGCCGAAAGATTTTGCCAGACCGCGAATTCGAAGCTTTGAAGGTAAGCGATACAATTTCACTCTCGATGAGACTGTGGTCCAGGGTATAAAACAGATGGAAGAATTGACCGGATCGACCGCTTACATGATCTTGCTGTCAGCCTATAACATACTGCTGGCCAAATACAGCGGGAAGGAAGATATCGTCGTCGGTACGCCTATTGCGGGAAGAATGCATGAAGATTTACAGCATATCATCGGGATGTTTGTGAATACGCTGGCCATCCGTACGGCCCCGGCTGGAGAAAAGACCTTTATGGACTATGTAACAGAAACAAAAGAAACGATGCTGAAAGCTTATGAAAATCAAGAATATCCTTTTGAAGAATTAGTTGAGAAACTGGGAGTGAAACGGGACTTAAGCCGTAATCCGTTATTCGATACGATGTTTGTTCTGCAAAATACGGAACAAACGGATATTGAATTGGACTCTCTCGCGGTCAGACCATATGAACAAACGAATACAGCGGCCAAATTTGATTTGCAGCTGACCTTCGTGATGAATCCGCACGAGATTCAAGGAAGCTTTGAGTACTGCACGAAGCTGTTTAAACAGAAAACCATCGCTACGCTCAGCAAGGATTACGCCATGATTATGTCGGCGATCATAAAAGACCCATCGATTCCTTTAAAAGAAATTCAATTAAGTGAGAAAGTAAACAAAAATGAACACTTTGCAAGCGAAATCGAATTGAATTTCTAAAAACGGCCGGTACCGGCTGTCCCCGGCATGATGTTTTTACGGGGACAGCCATCAGCCGGCTAAAACTTACTGGAGGGATATTAATGTCAGAATTTAAGCAACAGGAGTTGTTCTGGAGCAGCATGTTCGATGCGGAAGATCGTCCCAGTGCAATCCCTTCGTTTCAAATGTCGGACTCAACAATAGAGCAAGATGCGCCGAGTGCACCCAACTGTATTCACAGTTCATTGAACTCAGATGTATCCCTGCGCATCATGAAGATGACGAATAAATCGCCAATGGCCGTTTATATGGTTCTCCTGGTCGGAATCGAATGTCTTTTGTACAAATATACGGGGGAAGAGGGCGTTATTGTAGGTGTACCGACCTTTGAAGACGAAACTGATGAAGACCTTCGCTTAGATCAAGTCATGTTAATCAAACAAAACATAAAAGCGGACAGTACATTTAAATCCATATTTAATGAATTCAAGCATACGCTGAACGGAGCCATCTTAAATCAGCACGTTCCTTTCGATAAAATGGCTGGTCCATTAAATCTGAACTACGATTCAAATCATTTGCCAATGATCCATACGATCGTATCACTAGATCAGCTTCACCCCATTCGTTTTATAGAAACTGCTGCTGCTGATACGTTATTTCAGTTTTCCATAAGAAATGATTCGATTCAATTAAAGTTAACTTATAATCAACAAGCTTATGATCGCCAGTATATGATGCAAGTGATCGAACATGTAAACCGGATTTTTTCTAGCTTGTTATTCCAACCCGACCTTATGATCCGCCAGCTTCATATTTTGTCAGACTCAGAGACAGATAAACTCATCGCCTATAATCAAACGGCTGCCGAGTATCCAAGAGAAAAAACGATTCATCAGTTTTTGGAGGAACAAGCGGAACGTACTCCTGATCAAACGGCTGTTGTATACGATGATAGCCGGCTGACGTACCGGGAATTGAATGAAAAGGCGAATCAACTCGCTCGGACGCTGCAATCTGAAGGCGTGCAGCCGGATCAGCCGGTCGGGATTATGGTCGAACGCTCCCTGGATATGATTGTAGGGATCTTCGGGATCTTGAAAGCCGGCGGGGCGTATGTACCGATTGACCCGGGCTATCCCGAGGAACGGGTTCGATACATATTGGAGGATTCGGATACGAAGTTGTTACTCGTGCAGAATCAATCGAGAGAGAGAGTACCTTTTACGGGAAAAGTGCTGGATATGAAAAATCCTCAAAACTTTTGTGAAGACGGGTCGAATGTAGAGCCGGCTGCTGGTCCGGATCATCTGGCCTATGTTATTTATACATCGGGTTCAACGGGCAAGCCGAAAGGGGTTATGGTTGAGCACCAGTCGGTCATCAATCGGCTGGTGTGGATGCAGGAAAAATACCCTCTGGATGAGCGGGATGCGATTCTGCAAAAAACTGCGATCACCTTTGATGTCTCAGTGTGGGAACTGTTCTGGTGGACGATGGCAGGTTCTAAACTGGTGCTGCTGCCAAGCGGAGGAGAAAAGAATCCCGAGCTGATTTTAGATACAATTGCACAAAAAGGCGTCAGCACAATGCATTTTGTACCGGCGATGCTGCATGCCTTCCTGGAATCCATGGATCAGAAGCCAAGCGGGATGTTGAAACAAAAATTAGCGTCATTAAGACATGTGTTTGCAAGCGGTGAGGCTTTGAAGCCTGTACATGTCGCAGGCTTCAAACGCATCATCACGTCGGTGAGCCAGGCTCAAATCATCAACTTGTACGGACCGACTGAGGCAACAATTGATGTATCATACTTTGATTGCCAGACAGAAGAAACGTATGCATCAATTCCGATAGGCAAACCGATTTCCAACATTCAATTGTATATATTACATGCTGATTTGGAACATTTGCAGCCGATCGGTGTGGCGGGAGAACTGTGCATAGCGGGCGATGGGCTTGCAAGGGGCTACTTGAATCGTCCCGAACTGACGGCCGAGAAGTTTGTAAACCATCCGATTGCATCAGGAAAACGGATATACCGGACGGGAGACTTGGCAAGATGGCTGCCGGACGGCAATATCGAGTATTTGGGCCGGATTGATCACCAGGTGAAAATCCGCGGTTACCGCATTGAAATCGGCGAAGTCGAAGGCGCTTTTTTTCAGCTGCCGGCGATCAAAGAAGCCATCGTTATCGCCCGGGAAATCGATGGGGAAACATCCTTGTGCGCCTATTATACCGCTCAACACGCTTTAACTGCAGGCGAGCTCCGTGAAGAGCTGTCCCGGCAGATTCCATCCTATATGATACCTGCTTATTTCGTTCAGCTGGAAGAGATGCCGCTTACTTTCAACGGTAAAATAGACCGAAAAGCCCTTCCTTCTCCAAGAGAGAATCTTACAGGTATGAACTATGAAGCTCCGCGCACAGAACTGGAAAAAATACTGGCCGCGGTATGGGAGTCAGTCTTAGGCTTAGAACGGGTAGGAATCTCAGATCATTTCTTCGAATTGGGGGGCGATTCCATTAAGTCGATTCAAGTGTCCTCAAGATTATACCAAGCCGGGTATAAGTTTGAAATCAAACACTTGTTTAAATACCCAACGATCTCCGAGCTTGTTCCATACGTAGAGCCGGTCACCCGAATCGCAGAACAAGGAGAAATCAAAGGCCGGGCGCTGCTGACACCGATTCAGCATTGGTTTTTTGCCCAGAAATATCCGGAATTACACCATTATAATCAAGCCGTTATGCTTTATTGGAAAGAGGGACTGGATGAATCGAAGCTTCGGGAAGTCATGAAGAAGGTCACAGAGCATCACGATGCTTTGCGCATGGTCTATGTTCCGGCAGAAGATGGATACGAAGCCCGAAATCGGGGGATCAATGAAGGTGATCTGTTCAGCCTTGAAGTGATCTCATTACGCGAAGAAAAAAATGTGTCCCGGACGATAGAAACCATTTCAAATGAGATTCAGCAATCCATTCATTTAGCTGAAGGACCGCTCATGAAACTGGGATTGTTCCGGTGTCAAGAGGGAGATCATTTGCTGATTGCGGTTCACCATCTGGTCATCGACGGCGTATCGTGGAGGATTTTACTTGAGGATATAGCGGCAGCTTATGAGCAGCTTCAAAACGGCGAAGCGATCCGGCTTCCGAAGAAAACGGACTCTTACCTGTTATGGGCTGAACAGTTGAATCGTTATGCAGAAAGTCAGGAATTCGAAGCGGAAAATCAATACTGGTTCAGGCAGAAACATAATCCGCAGCATACATTGCCAAAGGACAATGAACGGGAGACCGGTCTTGCCAAAGACCGGGAAACGGTCATCGTTCAATGGACCGTTGAGGAAACCGAACGGTTATTAAAAAACGCTCACCGGGCTTATTCGACCGATATGAACGATTTATTACTGACCGGTCTGGGAATTGCTATTCATCGTTGGACCGGATATGAAGACATTCTCATTCATCTTGAAGGACACGGCAGAGAGTCTATCATTCCGGATCTCGATATTTCGCGTACGGTGGGATGGTTCACAAGCCTATATCCGGTTTCGCTTCAAATCAAAGCTGATCAGGATATCTCGCAGCGGATTAAAACAGTGAAAGAAAATTTGCGTCAGATCCCCCAAAAAGGAATAGGTTACGGCCTGATCAAATATTTGTCCGATCACCCGAAGGCACATGAATGGACCGGACATCCGGAAATACGTTTCAATTATTTGGGTCAATTTGATCAAGATGTCCGGAACGGCAAGGTGGAGGTATCCCCTTACTCAAGCGGGAAAACAGCCAGTGACAATCGTCCCTTAACCTATACACTTGATATCAACGGCATGATTTCAGACGGCCGATTGTCGCTGGCCATCAGCTATTGCGATAAACAATATCAAAGAGAAACAATGGAAGCCTGTGCCGATCTCTTAAAAAGCAGCCTGCGGCAAGTCATCGCACATTGTGATGCTCAAGATCAAATTCACCTGACACCAAGCGATATTTCGTTAAAAGGTATAACGATCGGTGAACTGGATCAATTTGTGCAAGAAACGCGGCATCTCGGTAACATTGAAAATATATACCCATTAACCCCGATGCAGAAAGGAATGTTGTTCCATAGCTTGATTGATTCGGCTTCCGAAGCTTACTTTGAACAAGCCGCTTTTGATCTGAAAGGTTTCTTGGATATCGATGCATTCAGGATGAGTTTGGCGCATCTGGCCGAAAAATATGACATTCTTCGGACTCTTTTTCATACAGAATGGAAAGAACAGCCTTTGCAGATTGTATTCCGGCAAAAGCCGATTGAAACGGCCGTTGAAGATATTCGAAGCATGAACAGTCATCAGCGCAGCGAGTTTATTGCCGATTTTGCAAGAAGAGATAAGGCGCGGGGATTCAATCTCACCCGGGATGCTTTAATGCGCGTATCGATCCTGCGGACAGAGGAAGACCAAGCGCGATTGATATGGAGCTTTCATCATATTTTGATGGATGGCTGGTGTTTGCCTCTTGTTACGAAAGAAGTGTTTGAAACCTATTATGCGATACTCGAGCAAAGGCAGCCGAAGCGGGGAGCCGTCACTCCATACAGCCGATATATCGAATGGCTGGATCAACAAGATCACAAGCAGGCGTCAGCCTATTGGCGTAACTATTTAGAAGGTTATGAAGGGCAAACTGTTTTGTTACAAGAACAATCTTCCGGCCAGGCGAAAGGATACGAAAAAGGTGAACATGCGTTTCGTTTAGGAAAGCGGCTCACAGACGAAATCAAACGGGCCGCAAGCCGCCAGCAAGTCACCGTCAATACATGGATACAAACCGCATGGGGCTTATTGCTGCAAAGATATAACGAGAGTCAGGATGTCGTCTTCGGCACGGTCGTATCCGGCAGGCCGGCAGAAATTCCGGGAATTGAAACCATGGTCGGTTTATTTATCAATACCATTCCCGTACGTATTCATACGCAGCCTGAAATGACAGCTGCACAAGTATTGAAAATGAACCAGGAGCGGGCACTGGCTTCTCAAGCATATGATACATTTCCATTGTATGACATTCAGGCTCAAACTGAGCAAAAGCAGCAGTTGATCAATCATATTATGGTATTTGAGAATTACCCGGTCGAGAAACAAATAGAACATATGAAGCAGGATGACAATGCATTAGACATTCTCGATTTTCATATGGAAGAACATACTCATTATGATTTTACTTTCATCGTGATGCCGGATGGAGAAATTGAAATTCGTTTTGTATACAATCGCGATGTTTACGATCAACCAAGTGTCGAACGGATGCAGATGCATTTCATGCAAATCATGAAGCAAATGGCGGACGATCAGGAAATTCGCGTTCAAGACCTTGATATAGTAACAGCGGATGAGCGATCGCTTGTGATAGACAAGTTCAACGATACGGCGGCTGAGTATCCAAAGGATAAGACGATTCATCAATTATTTGAAGAACAAGCGGAGCGGACGCCGGAGCACACGGCGATTGTTTTTGAAGATAAGGAGCTGACGTATCGGCTATTGAATGAACGCGCCAATCAGCTGGCCCGAACCTTGGTTGCTAAAGGACTTCAGGCTGAGGAGCTTGTTGGCATTATGGCGGAACGTTCACCGGAGATGGTGATAGGCATCCTCGCTGTTTTGAAAGCGGGAGGCGTTTACGTACCGATCGATCCGGATTATCCGAAAGAACGCATCCATTATATGCTTGAGGATTCTAACGTCTCTATCTTATTATTGCAACATCATCTTCTGGAAGGTACCGATTATCAAAGTCATACTGTCTTCCTTGACGATCCGTCATCATACGGCGCAGAAGCATCTAATCTCAATCTAAGCGTGATGCCAAATCAATTAGCCTACGTTATTTATACATCAGGAACAACGGGGAATCCGAAAGGCACGCTCATTGAACATAAAAACGTGGTTCGTCTGTTATTTAACAACAAAAATGTTTTTGATTTTAATGCATCAGACACTTGGACTTTGTTTCATTCCTTCTGCTTTGATTTTTCAGTGTGGGAAATGTACGGAGCGCTGCTGTATGGGGGCAAATTAGTGATTGTTCCGAAACAAATAGCAAAAAACCCGGAAAGGTATTTGCAATTGTTAAAATCGGAAGCTGTGACCATTTTAAATCAAACGCCAAGTTATTTCTATCAACTGATGCAGGAGGAGAGAGCAGATCCCAAGTCCAATTTAAACATCCGAAAAATCATATTTGGCGGAGAGGCGTTAAATCCATCCTTCTTGAAAGACTGGAAGCTTAAATATCCTTTCACGCAACTAATCAATATGTACGGCATCACCGAAACCACCGTTCATGTCACATATAAAGAAATCACGGAACGGGAAATCAACGAGGGCAAAAGCAACATCGGACAACCTATTCCTACTCTGCAAGCGTATATTTTGGACGAATATCAACGCATTCAGGTAATGGGCATACCGGGCGAGCTTTATGTTGCAGGAGAGGGACTGGCCAGAGGATATTTGAACCGCCCGGAATTAACGGCCGAGAAATTTGTTGAACACCCGTTTGCCGCAGGCGAAAAAATGTACAAAACGGGAGATGTCGCCCGATGGCTTCCCGACGGCAATATCGAGTATTTGGGAAGAATTGATCATCAGGTGAAAATCCGGGGCTACCGGATTGAAATTGGCGAAGTCGAAGCGGCTTTATTGCAACTGGAATCTGTCAAAGAAGCGGTCGTCATCGCGATTGAAGAAGAGGGCTCAAAGCAGCTGTGCGCCTACTTGTCCGGAGACGAGCCATTAAATACAGCGGAGCTGAAGCGTCATTTACTGAACAAACTGCCCGCTTATATGATACCGGCTTACTTTGTCCAAATGGAGAAGATGCCGATAACCGCAAATGGAAAAATCGATCGAAAAGCTTTGCCGGCTCCTGAGGGAAATAGGCTCACCGGAACCGAATACGCAGCGCCCGGAACGTTAATTGAAAAGCAGCTGGCCGATATATGGAAAGATATTTTAGCTATCAGTGACCCGGGGATTAAAGATAACTTCTTTGACGTTGGCGGCCATTCGCTCAAAGTATTGCAAGTTATTCATCAAATTAACGACCGTATGGGAATCAAAATGCATTATCAAGCCGTATACGATTTTCCTACCATCGAAACAATGGCACGCGCCATTCAAGCGGCAGTTTTCGAGTCCAAGACGGATAACGTATTCGTCAAGATGAATCAGAACGGTTCCACCCCTGTGTTCTGTTTCCCGCCTTTAATCGGGTACGGGCTGGTCTATAATGAAATGGCGAAAAGACTTGACGGCCGCTGCACTGTCTATGCCGCTGATTTCTTAGAAGAGACGTCTTATGAGAAAGAGATCGTTGACCGGTATGCAGAAAGCATGATAGACATTCAGGAACAAGGACCTTTTGTTTTACTTGGTTACTCTTCGGGATCGAATTTGGCTTTTGAGGTTGCCAAAGCCTTAGAAAAGCGCGGGCGCATCGTATCGGACATTATGATGCTTGATTCAAAAAGAGCCGTTTCGGTGAATGCTTTTTCGGAAGAGGAAACCGAAGAGATCATTCATCGGAATCTGGATATCATTCCGGATTATTATAGAGAATTATTAACCATTCCTTCCATTAAGGATAAAATCAGAAGCTTCCTTACGTATCACAATAAACTGATCAATTCCGGCGCGGTGAACGCCAACATCCATCATTTGTTGTGTGGCGAGTTGACCGATAGAGGATGGACGCAATCAACCGCACAGCATTACCTTGAGTACAAATTAAAAGGAGACCATGTGACGATCTTTGACCCTCACAATATTGAAGAAAATACAGATACAATTCGATCTATTATTAAAAGGATTGAAGAACGGCATCATCACGGACTTGTTCTTGAAGAACAACTGTCATTGGGATCATTTGCGGGAAATACGAAGTTTGACAAAATGTAAATGATCCAGTGTAAAATGCCGCTGGATGACAGTCAGCGGCATTTTGTACGAAAAAGAAGAGAGTAAACTCATGCATTTGAAACGGTTTCCTCGAATGCGTTCTCCATGACTATTTGTCATCAAATGTTAAAAGAAAATTCTCATTTTAAGGAAAAAGAAGGATATTCAGTCATGACAAAAAAGTGTAGCTTATGTTTAGGGGTTCTTGCTTTATGATTGAGTTGCTTATCTGGGAAGTCGTCGTATGCTGCCAACACTGCAATTTCCCAAAAGGACCCTTATTTTAGGAAAAGGGGGATATTAAGTAATGAGGAAAAAATGTAGCTTATGTTTATTGATTCTTGCTTTATTATTGAGTTGTTTACCTGGGGAATATGCGAATGCTGTAAGCACTCCAATTGCAAAACATGCAGGGAATTCAAATCCGCTTATAGATCATCATCTGGGCGCAGATCCGTTTGCGCTGACTTATAACGGAAGAGTCTACATCTATATGTCAAGTGATGATTATGAATATAACAGCAACGGAACGATTAAGGATAATTCATTTGCCAATTTGAATAGAGTATTCGTCATATCTTCAGCGGATATGGTGAACTGGACAGACCACGGAGCCATTCCGGTAGCAGGTGCCTATGGTGCTAATGGCGGCCGGGGGATCGCAAAGTGGGCAGGTGCGTCCTGGGCCCCGTCAGTCGCCGTTAAAAAGATAAATGGCAAGGACAAATTCTTCCTTTATTTCGCAAACAGCGGCGGCGGTATCGGGGTTCTCACTGCAGACAGCCCGACCGGTCCGTGGACAGATCCGATCGGAAAACCGCTGGTGACGCCAAGTACACCAGGAATGTCCGGTGTTGTATGGCTTTTTGATCCGGCAGTATTCGTAGATGACGACGGTACTGGTTACCTGTATGCCGGCGGAGGCATCCCCGGAGGTTCAAATCCGACACAGGAGCAATGGGCAAACCCTAAAACAGCAAGAGTCATGAAATTAGGGCCTGATATGACCAGTGTTGCCGGAAGTGCATCTACGATCGATGCGCCTTTCATGTTTGAAGATTCGGGAATGCACAAATATAACGGGACATATTACTATTCCTATTGCATCAATTTCAGCGGCGCGCACCCGGCCGATAAACCCCCAGGTGAGATCGGCTACATGACCAGCTCAAGTCCCATGGGTCCCTTTACATATAGAGGGCACTTCCTGAAAAACCCGGGTGCATTTTTCGGAGGCGGCGGAAACAACCATCATGCTGTTTTCAATTTTAAAAACGAGTGGTACACGGTGTATCATACTCAAACTGTCAGCTCCGCTCTGTTCGGGGCCGGCAAAGGATACCGTTCTCCCCATATTAATAAGCTTGTGCATAATTCAGACGGATCCATTCAAGAGGTAGCGGCAAATTATACAGGCGTAAAACAGCTTTCTAACTTGAATCCATATCACCGGGTAGAAGCTGAAACGTTTGCCTGGAATGGACGGATTTTGACCGAGAATTCCTCTGCACCCGGCGGGCCGGTAAATAATCAACATATAACAAACATTCAGAACGGAGACTGGGTTGCTGTAGGAAATGCAGACTTCGGGTCAGGCGGTGCCAAGACGTTTAAAGCAAATGTAGCATCCGCTCTTGGCGGGAAAATAGAAGTGCGTCTCGATAGTCCAACCGGTAAACTTGCGGGAACACTGAATGTCCCTTCCACAGGCGGAACACAAAATTGGAGAGAAATAGAAACTGCGGTAAGCGGCGCAGCCGGTGTGCACAACGTATTCTTTGTATTTACCGGAACAGGTTCAGGAAACTTGTTTAATTTTGATTATTGGCAATTTACGCAAAGATAACATCAGTTTTGTGATATAAAAGCAGGACAGAACACATTTTTCTAATACGGTAAAAGACAGATAAAGGAGAGAAAAAATGATGTCGAGCGTAAAAAAAACAATTTGTCTATTATTGGTATGTTTCACTACGCTGTCAGTAATGTTAATGGGCCCAGGCGCTGCTGAGGTCTTGGCGGCAAATGATGTAACAGTTAACATTTCCGCAGAAAGACAAGTGATTCGCGGTTTTGGAGGGATGAACCACCCGGCTTGGGTTGGAGATTTAACAGCTGCTCAAAGAGAAACTGCTTTTGGGAATGGGCAGAACCAGTTAGGCTTTTCGATCTTAAGAATTCATGTAGATGAAAATAGAAATAACTGGTACAAAGAAGTAGAGACTGCAAAGAGTGCGATCAAACATGGAGCAATCGTTTTCGCTTCTCCCTGGAATCCGCCAAACGATATGGTCGAGACTTTCAATCATAATGGTGACACATCAGCTAAGCGGCTGAGATACGATAAGTACGCCGCATATGCGCAGCATCTTAACGATTTCGTTAACTTCATGAAGAGTAATGGTGTGAATCTGTATGCGATTTCCATCCAAAACGAGCCTGATTACGCTCACGAGTGGACGTGGTGGACGCCGCAAGAAATACTTCGCTTTATGAGAGAAAACGCCGGCTCGATCAATGCCCGCGTCATTGCGCCTGAATCATTTCAATACTTAAAGAATTTGTCGGACCCGATTTTGAACGATCCTCAGGCTCTTGCCAATATGGATATTCTCGGAACCCACCTGTACGGGACTCAAGTCAGTCAATTCCCTTATCCTCTTTTTAAACAAAAAGGAGCGGGGAAAGACCTTTGGATGACGGAAGTATACTATCCAAACAGTGATAACAACTCGGCGGATCGATGGCCCGAGGCCTTGGATGTTTCACAACATATTCACAGTTCGATGGTAGAAGGGGATTTTCAAGCTTATGTTTGGTGGTACATCCGAAGATCATATGGTCCTATGAAAGAAGATGGCACGATCAGCAAACGCGGCTACAATATGGCCCATTTCTCTAAATTTGTGCGCCCTGGATATGTAAGGATTGATGCAACGAAAAACCCTAATCCGAATGTTTACGTGTCAGCCTATAAAGGTGACAACAAAGTCGTGATTGTCGCCATTAACAAAACCAATACAGGGGTCAACCAAAACTTTGTGTTGCAGAACGGATCTGCTTCGCAAGTATCCAGATGGATCACGAGCAGCAACAGCAATCTTCAGCCTGGAACGGATCTCAAAGTAACGGACAATCACTTTTGGGCCCATCTGCCGGCTCAAAGCGTGACAACATTTGTTGTAAAGCGTTAAAGGTACCTGATTGTTCAATTAGATCATAGCAATAAGCCAATTTTCTGACTCCAAAAAGAAAATTGGCTTATTTTCTGTGGGTCTGACTGCATCCCTCACTGAAGTACAATCTCATTGTACAACTCCAACCTTAACCCGTATTAATCCGAACCTTACATCAACCTTAAATTAACCAGTACAGAATAAGGGCTTGTCCTCTTACAGCAATCATAAGATTCAATGCTATATTGAGACTCATCACATTTAGCATATCTACGTTGGAAATAAATTTAATTTTTCGATTCGATTGAAAAATGACGTGTAAAGTCCCGATTCCGTCCAGTTTTCTTTGTTCTATATGTGTCAGGTGTATCTTATTCAATAGAGATAGAGCAAATTGACAGGCTTTTAAACCTCCCAAAAACAAGAAATTAGGTTGATAGACAATCATGAGAAAGATTTTTACAATGAGTTCGTGCTCATAAGAAGTGAGAGCCAAAATGATGTGAAGGAGGAAAAGACAGATATGAAACGGTCAATCTCTATTTTTATTACGTGTTTATTGATTGCGGTATTGACAATGGGCGGCATGCTGGCTTCGCCGGCATCTGCAGCAGGGACAAAAACGCCAGTAGCAAAGAATGGTCAGCTTAGCATAAAAGGGACACAGCTCGTAAACCGAGACGGCAAAGCGGTACAGCTGAAAGGGATCAGTTCACACGGATTGCAATGGTATGGCGATTTCGTCAATAAAGACAGCTTAAAATGGCTGAGAGACGATTGGGGCATCACCGTTTTCCGCGCGGCGATGTATACAGCAGATGGCGGTTATATTGACAACCCGTCTGTGAAAAATAAAGTGAAAGAAGCGGTTGAAGCAGCAAAAGAGCTTGGGATATATGTCATCATTGACTGGCATATCTTAAATGACGGCAATCCAAACCAAAATAAAGAGAAGGCGAAAGAATTTTTCAAGGAAATGTCAAGTCTTTACGGAAACACGCCAAACGTCATTTATGAAATTGCAAATGAACCAAACGGTGATGTGAACTGGAAGCGGGATATTAAACCGTATGCGGAAGAAGTGATTTCCGTTATCCGCAAAAATGACCCAGACAATCCCATCATTGTAGGTACCGGTACATGGAGCCAGGATGTGAATGATGCAGCCGATGATCAGTTAAAAGATGCAAACGTCATGTACGCGCTTCATTTTTATGCCGGCACACACGGCCAATCTTTACGGGATAAAGCAAACTATGCACTCAGTAAAGGAGCGCCTATTTTCGTGACGGAATGGGGAACAAGCGACGCGTCTGGAAATGGCGGTGTATTCCTTGACCAGTCGCGGGAATGGCTGAATTATCTCGACAGCAAGAAAATCAGCTGGGTGAACTGGAATCTTTCTGATAAGCAGGAATCATCCTCGGCGTTAAAGCCGGGAGCATCTAAAACAGGCGGCTGGCCGCTTACAGATTTAACTGCTTCAGGAACATTCGTAAGAGAAAACATTCTCGGCAACAAAGATTCAACGAAAGAACGCCCTGAAACGCCAGCACAAGATAACCCCGCTCAGGAAAACGGCATTTCTGTACAATACAAAGCAGGGGATGGGGGTGTGAACAGCAACCAAATCCGCCCTCAGCTTCACATAAAAAATAACGGGAATACCAAGGTTGATTTAAAAGATGTCACTGCCCGCTACTGGTATAACGCGAAAAACAAAGGCCAAAACTTTGACTGTGACTACGCGCAGATTGGATGCGGCAATCTGACCCACAAGTTTGTGACGCTGCATAAACCTAAGCAAGGTGCAGATACCTATCTGGAACTGGGGTTTAAAAAAGGAACGCTGTCACCGGGAGCAAGCACAGGGAATATTCAGCTTCGGCTTCACAACGATGACTGGAGCAATTATGCACAAAGCGGCGATTATTCCTTTTTCCAATCAAATACGTTTAAAACAACGAAAAAAATCACATTATATCATCAAGGAAAACTGATTTGGGGAACAGAACCCAATTAGTTAAGCTTTAGGCGGACATCAGCAACACGATGTCCGCTTTTATGATCTTAAAAACAGCAATACAAAGAAGTTTACGTGGCGGATGAAACTTCTGAATTAAGGACTCTAGGCTATACTATAAGATTAGCAAGTACTTTGCTGACTTTATGGATCACGTGCTGCTTTAATATCACAAATATTCTGAAATTTTTAGCAATCTCAAGAAAGCAAGGGAGTAAATATGACTCACTGAACATAGGATGTAGTATTCAAAATATGTATTTCACGCCCGCCACTTTTATTCATTAAGGGGGAACAAGAGAATGAAAACTTATGACACATTTCCAAAACCAATTGGCGGCTATACTGTCGGCCGAACCCAGATGGATTTTGATTACACGGCATCAGATCACTCAAAAAGAGAACTGACAGCGTTTGTGTACTATCCGTCCGACAGCAGCGAAGGGAAGACTACATCAACGTACATGTTTCCTGAAGTCTCCGAAATGCTTAATGAGCAGCCGCTTCTCACTGCGTTGAAGGATGCTTACTCTATAGATATCAAGACCCAATGTTACGACGACCTTGCTCTCTCCGGGAAGGAAAAACGCTATCCGGTGTTATTCTATGTTTGCGGCGGAGGCGGTTCTCCGGAATGGGGTACAGTGATCTGTACAGACTTGGCAAGCATGGGGTATGTTGTGGTAAGCATCGGCCATCAGAATAGCACAATGTATAAGCGTAAAGATGGGCGCATGTTTAATGTATCAAAGGATTTTTCGGATGCCATTTTGGCGTTTTCTGAAGATCCGGAGATGCTGGCGTTGGCTGATAAGATGGAGATGCGGCCTAACGATGAAACTGCCATTGAGATGTGCCGTAACGTGCTTACACTGCCGATACTTGACAAGTTAACAGTGTATAGTGAATTACAGGCGGAAGATGTAAGGTATGCAGCCGATTATCTTTACAAACTGGACTCTGGAGAGCTGAATTCTATCTTTAAAGATAGATTGTTGCTTGACATCGGCATGGGCATAGTCGGACATTCTTACGGAGGGCCTACGACAGCGATTGTTTGCCGGGATGACGACCGATTCGCCTGCGGGATTGGCCTGGATAGCGGTGCGTTCGGCCTTCAGGGCAGCGACCTTAAAAAACCCTTTTTGCTGCTGTTTTGTGAACCGAACTATAACATGAATGCGATCATTGGCGCTAACAATAGCATGGAAACCTATTATTTCTCTGTTGATCGTGCTGCGCATTTAGATTACTGCGACATCGTGTTTACTAATGTGAATGCGGAACTCAGAGGCGAACGGGATGCTATGGAGATGCGGAATCTTGTTACAAACTATACGAAGAACTTTTTTGATCATTACATACTGCAGAAGGCTGCAAGTGTGGAAAGTCTGGCATACGATGGCGTGGACTTGGTCAAGAAGACCGGCATCAAGTGACATAACCGATTAAAATACTCAAACCGAAAAACCTTTATGACCAATTTAATTTATTAAGGACATAGAGTAAGGACATAGAGTTTTTTTAATAGTACACTGCAAAAAGGGAGTGCTGTTAGAATCCATTTTTATATTCTCTTCATAATTTCTAGTTTACATAATATATATTCTAGGAAGTTAAATGAGGGAATGAATTTCCTGTCTCATAAACTAAGTATACTTTAGTCAATGAGACGAAAAAGAAATGTATAGCAAAATAACCGCATATATTCCGTTTGCGCTTATTATTATTCATCTGTCACGCACAAATTTAATCCCGGTTACAGCACAATGATCAAAGAATGGCTTTTTTTCTTCATTTTATTTATCCAATCAACACACAAATGAAAAATTCATGTCTGGTAATACTTTTCTGCTCTTTCCTTGCTCATTTTCGAAGATTTTTTACACTGGCTGCGCACAGCGATTTCAAATAAGTCGGCAAATGACGAATGTTAAGTACAACACTGTTACAAAAACGCTTCCATTTCATAATTTCAGGATGCTTCTCTATATTTACATGATAAATAAGCCGTCTTGAACAGACGGCTTTACAGCTTGTTATTTGCTTTGCTTACCTGCGGAAGTGTGAGTGATCCGATACTGCACAGTTAAAAACTTCAGGCCGAACAGCCACATATGATGAACGGCCTTCAAGCTTGTTTCGCTCTGGGCCGCAATATGAAATGTCTCTGCCAGAGGAAGATGGCATGCCCCCCATTTCGTCTGCAGATAAATCCCTTCATCACCCGCTCCGCTTTTTCGGCGTCTGCTCGTCAAAACAAGATTCTGCTTATGCGCATAAGGTTTTAAAATGCCCGTCATTTGGCCATACGGCAGCGGGAGAGAAATATTCATGTATCCCTCCCCTTTTGACCTGTACGCTGAATACAGCGCAGTAAAAACGGTTTCCTGCTTGTCATTTGTCCTGATCCACGCCCGGACATTTTTTCTGCCGTCTCTGTCAGAATCGACTCCTTTCATGCTAGTGTGCATGGTATACCACTCCGGATTCATTGACAGGTGGATCTGCCCCGCTCTTCTGCTGAACGGCTCGTATATGCGCGCGAACGGACGAAACCATCCGCTCCACGTCACTTTTGCCTTGATGTCATAATCGATTGTCTCTTCATAAAAGGAAATAACGGCCGGAGCCAGTTTTTCAGTTGAAAAGTCTTCAGAATGCAGTTCTCTCATCTGATCCTGAAGGCCGGTATAATGGATTTCATTTGCTGCATGAATGTCAGTCAAAAAATTTTTGCCTATCGTTCCCTTCCCGTAAATTCGGCTGAACGTTCTTTCACTGCCCTCATCAAACGGTCTCGGATTTTCTATTCTCCATCCCGCCAAAGCCGGCATAATAACGCCGAATGCATTGACAGCCCCGTGAATCCAAATCATCTGACTGATCGTGAGCGTTGCCGCCTCGCGGTAGACACCGAACGAATATATCAAAGAAAAAGCAATTGTAATCATTAACACAGCCGAAGAACTCCTGATCAAGAACCTGGCTGTTTTCACAGCAAACGGCGCCTTAAAGACGAGATACGCATTAACATACAGACCCGTCAGATACAGAGCGACAGCAATCACATCAAGTGTCTTTGAAAATGTAATCCCCAGGGCGATAAGGATCGGCGAAATCAGGATGATGGCCGTGCTCAGCCTGTAAAGAACGCGGTTCTCCCGCAGGATCCTGCCGAGCAATCCGTTAAAGATCGGGATGAGAAAAGCCGAATAGTGAAAGTGCACCGCCGTCAGCAGCACGATAAGCGGACCAAAATCCATGATAGGAATCTTAAGGATATATGCAAAAAACCAAAATCCGCCGCCGGCCAAATAAACGAAACCCATCATAACAGACATCTCTTCCGCTCTGTGGATATTTGTTTTCATCAGCCGCCATACTGCATACAGTGCAAGTCCAAGCGTATAAATGAGCCAGACAAAGGCAAAAAAGCTGAAGTCTGTAATCAGCGCAAGCACTGCACATAAAGCGGCAATGGGATAACACCGTAATAGCACATTCTCTAAGGTCTTTGACGGCCGAAACGCAAAGCGGAATACAGCAGGGACGAAAAATAGTACGGATAATAAAACAAACGTCTCAGCAGCTGATATATGCGGTGCTTCAGCCGCCGCAAATCCCAAAAAGCAAACCGCGCCTACCATGAGATGACGCTTTAGCATGTTTCTCCCTCTGTTTCCCGGAAAGTCCCCCGGTAAGAGAAAATTGTGCCGAGTACCCGGTTTTTCACATGAACCTTTATGCTGAAGCAATTCAATTCCGCATCATAAGCCTCATAAACGGTTGAACTGCCGCACAGCCAAGCCGGAAGCGGGATTTTCTTTCCGTCTATCAGGAGCCACTGCTTTCCGGATGTAATAACAAGCCCTCCGTCTGAAGACGCTTCTAAATGCATTTCAGACAGCAGGATATGAGGTTTGCCGAAGTAATCAAGAATTCTGTTTTCCCGCTCGTCATATTCCATGACCGCATCAAAAAACCGTGTTTTGCCTTTAAAGAAAAAGGTTCGGTTCCACTCCACACCATTTTTCCTGTTTTTGTTCTCAATGGTAAAAGGGATATCTGTTCCCCTCTCTGAGAAAAAACATCTGAAAAAAACGCCTGTCTTTAAAAGCATTCTGACAAACAACGAACCTCCCTTAATTTCTGACATAACCCCTTCTCCGCAAAACGTGCGTGATCCGGCAAGCTTGTACCGTTTCTGCAGCATCGGATGCAGGAATTGATAATGAATAATCGCTTTTTCATACATTGAATCCGTCATTTCACTTCTCTCTCTTTCGTTTTGTATGCGCGGCGCTCGGCAGCAGGAATGTAAGAATCATACCCGCTACCGTAAGTAATCCTAATGGAATAGCGAATCCGCCGCCGGAATACTGCATTGCCGTTATACAAAAGAAGGCTGACTGTCCAGCGTGGATCAGCCGCTTTCTCCGCATAGGCAGCAGCCATAATATCCCTAATCCTGTCTTCAGCGCTCCTTTCACGATCTCTGCATCGGCACAGCTATCATGAAAGCCTTGAAAAAACCAATACAGACTGAATACGAGGCACATCAGGACATAGACAAACCCGAAACGGACTGATATCTTCGGATGTCGGCTTTGTTCTATCCAAAGCCGCAACGCATCAAAGCTCCATGCGGTAGCCCAGCCGAGCAGCGGACGAAATAAAAACCGGTCTATCCATCTTCCCGGCAGACCCCAGGCCGTTTCATATTGATATTGAGTCAAAAATGTGATGTCCCCGTTATCCCGCTCTATATACCTCCAGTAGCCCCGGCCGTCTTTTATCAGAGACAGCGGATGATCCGATGCAAAAGCAAGCGCCGACACCCTTTCTGACGATTGAGGCCGTATGTCACCCATTGATTCACCCGTGCCGGACACCTTCAGCCCAAAACCGATTCGCGTTTCATATAGGAATCTCTGCGGTTCATCTGGTAACTTATGAAGATATGTAATGTCAGAAAAGCGCAGGTCCCATTCCTTATGAAGAACCGGATTTTGCGTATATTCCCAAAGCGTTTCTATATCAGACGCCATATTGATTTCGACATATATCGGCTTCTGTTTCATGCCCCCTCCTCTTCCCTTCTTTTGTAAACAATTCCTATATTATCATAGGGATGTATGAAATGCCGCAATAAGATTTCAGGAATATGAAGCCGGTTTTTAACATAAAAAACCCTTCACATTAAACGTGAAGGGTTTCGTAAATGATATGCATATTCCTCAGTAGGCAGCCTTGTGTTCAGGGCTTGTACTTTCTTCTTCCGCCCATGTTTCAATATGCTTGAGTTCCGGAGTATTCTCTGCTTTAAATACGGGATCAAGTCCTTTTTTGCGCTGAGCGGCATAATCTTTATAGATTTTATAGGCTACATTACTCAGCAGCAAGATTGCCACTAAGTTAATGAGAGCTAAGAGACCCATGAACAAGTTTGCCATGTCCCAGACAATCTGGAAGTCAGCCAAACATCCGTATACCACCATCACTACGACGAATACGCGGTAAATATTAAGCCATGTTTTGCTTGTTTTAATAAATTCGATATTCGTTTCACCATAGTAATAGTTGCCGACGACTGAGCTGAATGCGAATAAGAACATCGCAATTGCAATAAACGTCGGGGCCCAGTCTCCAAGATGGTGCTGCAGTGCGGCTTGTGTCACTTGGATGCCGTCGCCTTTAGGTGTAAAGCTGTACAATAAAATGATAAAGGCAGTCGATGTACAAACGATAAATGTATCGAAAAACACGCCTAGCGTCTGGATTAATCCCTGCTTAGCCGGATGCGATACGTGTGCAGCTGCTGCGGCATTCGGCGCGCTCCCCATACCTGCTTCGTTTGAAAACAGGCCGCGCTGCGCACCGATAATAATGATGCTTCCTAAGCTTCCGCCGACGATCTGCTCAAAACCAAACGCATTTTTCACAATCGTCGCAAGCAATTCAGGTACTGCGGTAATATTCACAATCACAACATACAGCGCGATCAAAATATACATACCCGCCATGACCGGAACGATTAATTGCGAGACGGAAACAACACGTTTCAGCCCGCCGAATATAATGAAAGCCGTTAATACAGCTAAGATGATGGCGATAATTGTTTTATTCACATGGAAAGCTTCGTCAAACGCGACAGAAATCGTATTTGACTGCACGGCATTAAAGATAAGTCCGAAAGAAACGGTAATCAATACGGCAAATAAAATACCGAGCCAGCGGGCGCCGAGACCCTTCGCCATGTAATATGCCGGACCGCCGCGGAATTCATCGCCGGAGCGCACTTTATACAGCTGCGCTAAGGTACTTTCCACAAAGCTTGAAGCCATACCGACAATTGCTACGATCCACATCCAAAATACTGCGCCGGGACCGCCTGTTGCAATCGCCAGCGCAACACCGGTCAAGTTTCCGGTACCGACACGTGAAGCGGCCGAGATAAAGAATGCCTGCATTGAAGACACTCCTTTATTTCCTTGCGGCTTCTCCCCGACAATTCTAAACATTTCAATAAAGTATTGGAATTGAATGAAGCGAAAACGGAATGTGAAATACAATCCGATTCCTACTAAAATATAAACAAGATACTTCCAAATAAAATCATTTGGAACATTTATGATTTCACTGATGAAAGCCTCCATGTTTAACCTCCCTTTTACATATCTTTTACTGTCATTTTCGCTGCATATGTTAGATCTTTTAACACAACGGGTATTATTATATCACAACAACAGATGTTGAGAAGTTTTTTTAAGAAAATGTTTCGGTTTCTTCATCATGCTTATTGCTGGTATGCCCCGTTTCTTTATCCTGTAACCTGAAAAATGTTGTCACATCAGAAGGGTTGCGTGCATATCATAACAAATAGGCCTTTAAGAATAAAAGAGATGAAATGACGGACGGAATGGTATATACTTAACCAACATAATAATTTTTTAAATTTAATAAATGTGTTTACTTTCAATTTAAATTAGGGTATTATAATAAAAATATTCAGACTTATGAAGGGGGGAGAACATTTGAAAAAAATCTTGTTTTTAAAAGCTTCTATTTTATTTTTAGCGATTGCAAGCTTTCATTTGCTCTCCATTCCCCATGCGTTTGATACTGCTCATCATTTTAAAGCCGTAGCCGATCAGCAGGAAATGCACGAAATGAAGGCCGGCCAAAATGCTGACGATGAGAAAAAATCGCTGACGGGCTCATTTATTTTGACGGCGCTTTTTGCCGCTTCTGTCTCACTGATCGTGATATCAGACAGAAAACGCCCCGCTTCCCGGAGAAGACAGCGGAAGAAAAGCTTTTTAATCGCTAAATTTTATCAGTCCTCGTATTTCGATGAGCTTCATGTTCAACATCGCCTATCTATGTAACATAAAATGAGGAGGTTGTTCAACATGTTGTTTATCTTACGAATGGTGATTTTAGGCTTATTTTCATTCACTGCATTAAATTTATTTGTGTGGCAGGGAATTGAAGTCGTTCACGCTATCACGGACTTATTCGGCAGCCACGAGAGCTAATAAATAGCAAAACCTCCGCTTTAGGACCAATTGAGCGGAGGTTTTTTTTACTTTATTTTATTTTTACTCTTAAACATCAGACGCGGGGATACGCCATACATCTGTGACCGGCCCTGTCTCATTTTCATCTGTAAAGAAGGAGCCGTTGCTGTATCGGTCATTAGCCCGCAAGGATTTCACGGAGGTTTCAATTCTCTCGCCTTTTTCGGTTTCAGCAGCGATCATGTCGGCTAAAGCGCACGCGAATACTCCGACTACACGATGCGGGTTCTTTTTAAGCTCACGGAGCATGATGACACCGCGCTTAGCCCTGGATGTTCGTTCGAATTCAGAGAGATTCATCCGTTTGATGGCTCCCCGCTGTGTGACGAGGACAAGCGAATCTGTTTCATGCAGGATTTGTCCTGATACGACGGTATCGCCGTCTTTTAAATTAATGCCCTTTACGCCGGCCGCACGGGCTCCGACTACATTTACTTCATCTTCACCGAACCATAAGCCGTACCCGAGGCGGGTGGCGATAAACAGCTGGCAGCCGCCGTCTGTGACATGAACATCAATCAGCTCATCGTCCCCTTTAAGGTTAAGAGCAACAAGCGCTTTTGAGTAACGCTGCGCTTTGTAATGCGTCATTTCAGTTCTTTTCACCATACCGTTTTTCGTCATAAACAATAAATATGAAGATGGATCAAATTCTTTTACCGGTATAGCTTTCACGATGGTTTCGTCACGGTCCATCGTGGTGATGTTCGTGACGTGCTGCCCCATGTCTTTCCACCTGATATCAGGAAGCTGGTGAACCGGACAATATATATAGCTTCCCTTATTGGTAAAGAGCAAGAGCACATCCGTTGTATTCATTTCAAATTGGTGAATCAGCCTGTCCGTGTCCTTCATCCCGAAATCCTGGCCGTTAGAAGCGGCAAATGACCGCTGGCTTGTTCGCTTTACATAGCCGTCTTTCGTGACTGTCACATAGACGTCCTCAGAGGCAACCATGACTTCGAGATTGATTTTAATTTCTTCAATCTTCTCTTCAATGACCGACCGTCTGCTGTCGGCATAAGTCTTTTTCACTTTTTTCAGGCTGCTGGTAATGACTTTTAACAGCTTTTTATCATGACTTAAAATGGCTTCAAGCTCCTGAATTTTCTTGCTGAGCTCTTCCGCTTCCTCTTTTAATGCCGTAATATCCGTATTTGTCAGACGATACAGCTGCAAAGATACGATCGCTTCCGCCTGAGGCTCCGTAAATGCGAATTTAGAAATTAAGTTTTGTTTCGCATCTTTCTTGTCGCTGCTTGCCCGGATGACGGCAATGACCTCATCTAGCACAGACAGTGCCTTCATCAGTCCTTCAACAATATGATGCCGCTCTTTTGCTTTTTGCAATTCAAAGACGGAGCGGTTTGTCACCACTTCCTTCTGGTGGGAAATATACGCATCCAGAATGGCCGTAAGACTCATCAGCATCGGCCGGCGGTTATGTATGGCGACCATATTAAAGTTATACGTTGTCTGCAGGTCAGTGTTTTTATATAAGAAATTCAAGATGCCTTTTGCATCGGCTTCTTTCTTTAACTCAACGACCACCCGCAGTCCCGTGCGGTCCGTTTCATCCCGGACCTCAGAAATACCTTCAACTTTTTTGTCAATGCGGTATTCGTCCATTTTCTTCACGAGATTGGCTTTGTTTACTTCAAACGGGATTTCTGTAATGACGATCTGCTCCCGTCCGCCTCTTACGGCTTCCACTTCAGCCTTGCCGCGGATAATAATTTTGCCTTTACCGGTTTCATAGGCCTTCCGAATGCCGTCGACACCTTGGATGATGCCTCCTGTCGGAAAGTCAGGCCCTTTAATCACCTGCATCAAGTCATCGACGGTGCAATCGGGCGATTCAATCCGCTTAATGACAGCATCAATGACCTCACCCAGATGATGAGGGGGAATGTCAGTCGCATAGCCTGCGGAAATCCCGGTAGATCCATTGACCAGCAAGTTCGGAAACATAGCGGGCAAAACAACCGGTTCTTTACTTGTGTCATCAAAGTTCGGAACGAATTCAACCGTATTTTTATCGATGTCCCGTAAAAGCTCTGATGCGATAGAAGATAATCTCGCTTCCGTATAACGCATGGCAGCAGGCGGATCACCGTCAATGCTTCCGTTGTTGCCGTGCATCTCAATCAGCACATTCCGCACTTTCCAATCCTGGCTCATCCGCACCATCGCTTCATAAACGGAGCTGTCTCCGTGCGGATGATAATTACCGATAACGTTCCCGACCGTTTTTGCCGCTTTCCGGAAATTTTTATCGAATGTATTTCCGTCTGCGTGCATGGCGTATAAAATTCTCCGCTGCACCGGCTTTAACCCGTCACGTGCATCGGGCAGCGCCCTGTCCTGGATAATATATTTACTGTAGCGTCCGAAACGGTCGCCGATTACTTCTTCTAACGGTAAATCATGAAATAATTCTGGCTGTGCCACTATTAAACCTCCTCAGCGACCGACAAGTTTTCATTTTCTAAAATATTGCTTTCCTCGTCTAATCCGAAGGCAACATTCTTTTCAATCCATTTTCTTCTCGGTTCTACTTTGTCTCCCATTAATGTCGTTACGCGGCGCTCTACGCGGGCCGCATCGTCAATCTTGACTCTGACGAGCGTTCGCGACTCGGGATTCATCGTTGTTTCCCAGAGCTGGTCTGCGTTCATTTCTCCCAGACCTTTATAACGCTGAATGGTATAGCCTTTGCCGACTTTCTTTAAAACGCCGTCCATTTCTTCGTCGGACCAAGCATATTCAATAATCTCTTTCTTGCCGCTCCCTTTGCTGACTTTGTAAAGAGGCGGAAGCGCGATGAAGACTTTTCCGTGCTCAATTAAAGGTTTCATATAGCGGTAGAAAAACGTTAACAGCAAGACTTGAATATGTGCGCCGTCGGTATCCGCATCGGTCATGATGACGATCTTGTCATAGTTAATGTCGTCTATCTCAAAATCTGCGCCGACTCCCCCGCCGATCGCATGAATAATTGTATTGATCTCTTCATTTTTGAAAATGTCTGCAAGCTTTGCTTTCTCTGTGTTGATGACCTTTCCGCGAAGGGGCAGCACGGCTTGGAATTTCCGGTCTCTTCCCTGTTTTGCAGAACCTCCGGCAGAGTCTCCCTCCACGAGATACAATTCATTCTTCGCCGGATTTCTGGAGCCTGCCGGTGTGAGTTTTCCGCTCAGCGTCGCTTCTGATTTTTTGCGCTTTTTGCCGCTTCTCGCTTCTTCTCTCGCTTTACGGGCAGCTTCGCGGGCCTGGCTTGCTTTAATCGCTTTTTTGACGAGCAGGGTCGCTGTATCGCGGTTTTCTTCCAAGAAATAAGCAAGATTCTCAGAAATGACTGCGTCTGCGGCGGATCTCGCCTCACTTGTGCCAAGTTTCCCTTTTGTCTGGCCTTCAAATTGCAGCAGTTCCTCCGGGATACGCACGGAAATAATCGCGGACAACCCTTCTCTGATATCGGCGCCTTCAAGGTTTTTGTCTTTCTCTTTTAAAAGCGCGACCTTTCGCGCATATTCATTAAACGCTCTTGTCATTGCCGTTTTGGCTCCTGATTCGTGGGTGCCGCCGTCCTTTGTTCTGACGTTATTAACGAATGACAGCATATTTTCTGAGTATCCGTCATTAAATTGGAAAGCAAAATCGACTTCAATGTCGTGGTGCTCGCCTTCAAAAGAAACCACTTCGCATAAAGCGTCTTTTTCTTCGTTTAAATAGGCGACAAATGCTTCAATTCCGTTCTCATAATAAAATACTTCTTTTACGTTGTTCCGCTCATCAATTAATTCTATTTTTAAGCCTTTTAATAAGAAGGCGGATTCGCGCAGGCGTTCCGACAGCGTGTCAAAATTATAAACCGTTGCGCTGAACATTGACGGATCAGGTTTAAAATGGGTAAGCGTTCCCGTTTTCTTGGTCGTACCGATTTTTTCAAGTGAAGTCACAGGCTTGCCGCCGTTTTCAAACCGTTGTTTATAAACATAGCCGTCACGCTCAATGGTAACTGTCAGCCACTCTGATAAAGCGTTTACGACAGATGCGCCGACACCATGCAGACCGCCGCTTGTTTTATAGCCGCCCTGGCCGAATTTCCCTCCCGCATGCAGCACGGTGAAAATAACTTCCGGTGTCGGCTTTCCGAGCTTATGCATTCCGGTCGGCATTCCACGCCCTCTGTCCTGCACGGAGATGCTGTTGTCCTTATGTATCGTTACGATAATATGATCTCCGTAGCCGGCAAGGACTTCATCGACGGAATTGTCGACGATCTCATATACCAGATGATGCAGGCCGCGTGCGTCCGTCGAACCGATATACATTCCCGGTCTTTTTCTGACGGCTTCCAGGCCTTCAAGCACCTGTATGGCATCTTCGTTGTAATCAAATTGCTGTTTTCTAGCCAAACGTACAAACCCCTTTCAATAAACCTGCTCTTAATCATTCTCTTTTTAAATGTTTTCATGTCTTTGTTTTTCAGTATGCGCAAGCTTCGGTCCAATTCTCCTCGGACTCACAATTATAACCAATATGCTTGATTTCGCAACATCTTTAAGCGAATGGCTCGTTTTTTAGGCCGCAAGACATACATTCGAACGGCTTTTCATCTTTTTGGTGCTCTTTTCTGAAGACGAGAACTTATGTTCGCTTTCTATTATATAGATTTATGCCGTCCATCGCAAACAGACTGCAGCCCCCTTTAATGCAGGGGTTTCTAAAAAAGCTGTTCATGCTTTATTGTATCTGTTTCAACATCATACGCAAAGAGTATTCTTTCAATAAAAAAACAAAAACCCCTGATTTGCCAAGGATTTTTGCCTTTTTTGTTCCTATTTTATAACAGCGCGGGCGACTTTTATACATAAATCCATAATAGCCGTCCGCCCTTTCTCTGTAATCATGCGGTACGCTTCTTCATTTGCCAGGCCCTGCTGCGCCCAAAAAACGGGAGCATCCGTCTGTAAAAACTCTTCAGCGACGCCGGGAAGCTGCTCAGATCGTCTGAACACATTGACGATATCAATCGGTCCCTCAACGTCTTTTAATGAAGCGACGGCTTTAACGCCAAGCGCTTCATCAATCGTCGGATTGACAGGAATAATCTCGTACCCTTCATCCTGCATCGCTTTGGAAACCATGTAAGAAGTCCGGTCGGGACGGTCTGACAGCCCGACGACGGCGATACGTTTGCTTCGGTCAAGAATTTCTTTAATCTCTGACTTTGAAGGATTTTGCATCTTTACCATCTCCTTTTGTATTATTGTACACGACAGCTTCACCGGATTCAAAAAAAGCGGTTTGTCAGCTTAATTCTCAAAAAACTTGTCATCAGACAATAACAACTCGTGTTAAAATAAAGTGAAGGGACATTGAAAAGGAGAAATGTAGATGTTGATTGCTTTATTGATTATTTTGGCTTATGTAATAGGCAGCATCCCGTCAGGTTTAGTCGTAGGCAAACTTGCGAAAGGGATTGATATTAGAGAACATGGAAGCGGTAATTTGGGCGCCACAAATGCTTTTCGCACGCTTGGCGTTAAAGCGGGATCTGTCGTCGTTGCAGCCGATATTTTAAAAGGCACCTTGGCCGCGGCGCTGCCGTATTTATTGCACGTTCCCATTCACCCTCTTCTCGCAGGAGTGGCGGCAGTGATCGGCCATGTATTCCCCGTGTTCGCAAAATTCAAGGGCGGAAAAGCCGTAGCCACTTCAGGAGGCGTCCTGCTGTTTTATGCTCCGCTGTTATTCGTAACGATGGTTGCAGTGTTTTTCGTATTTTTATTCCTTACGAAATTTGTTTCTCTGTCTTCAATGTTAACAGGGATTTATACGATTATTTACTGTCTGTTTGTAAAAGACCCTTATTTATTAATCGTAGTGACGCTCTTGACCGCGTTTGTTATCTACAGACACAGGGCAAACATCAAACGGATTATGAACAAAACAGAACCGAAAATCAAATGGTTTTGATGAAACTTCAATTTTGACATCAAAATGCCATATGCGTTTATAATAGAGATAATTTCTTTATGAGAAACAAAAAGGGAGTGTACCGGATGAACATGAAAGTAACGAAAGGCGCGCTGGATTGGTACAAAGAAGAGCTTGAACTGGAAACAGGCGATCAAGTCCGTTTCTTTGTCCGTTACGGAGGATGCAGCAGCGTCCAGAAAGGCTTTTCTCTCGGTGTTTCAAAAGACCAGCCGATGAACGTCGGAATCAGCACGGAAGTTGAAGGCATTACCTTTTTTATTGAAGAAAGCGACTTATGGTACTTTGATAATCACGATCTGTCCGTCACATATTCAGATCAGTCAGAAGAGCCGGTATTTGATTACGTGTAAGAAAAAAGAACGCATCCGCTGCGTTCTTTTTTTTACAGTTTGAACCTTCTGATATGATCAGTCAGATGTTCTTTTTCTAATATGCGTTTCTGCGTTTCACCGAGCAGGTCAAAGTGGGGAAATGCATTTTTATGATGAATCCACTCAGACTTCAGCCCGTATTCCGATCCCCATCGGATCAGCTTATTGAGATCGCTTGACCCGGCCTTCGTCACGGTCTTAGCCTCCGGAAAGCGGTCGTCCAGCCAATAATGCGTTAAAAAAGCGATTTTTCCTTCCGATACATCCCGCTTCCATCTTTCCAGTTCTCTGCGTGTAATTCCAAATGCCATAACTGAGCCGCTCCTTATTTTTTTGCCTTTTCGTAAGCGGCATGCCAATCAGGAAAGGCCTTGCGGAACTGGATCGGTTTGAAGCTCTGTTTATCGACGCATATGTGAGAGGATGACGCTTCGATCGCAAGTTCTTGATCCGGATTATAGATGCGGTAGCCGTAAATGATTTTAAATCCGTTATATTCTTCAATCCACGTATGTACTTCTGCTGTTTCTCCGTAGCGGAGCGGCTTTTTATAAGAAATGCTGATATCCACTACAGGTGACAGCACCCCTCTTTCTTCCATGTCCTTGTACAGAAATCCGAGGTCCTTAATGAGCGCCGTTCTCCCGACCTCCATCCAGACTAAGTAATTGGCATGATAGACAATGCCCATTTGATCTGTTTCCGCATAACGCACTTCTATTTCTTTTTTTGACACATGCAACGTTCTCTGCTCCCTTATTATCAGATTAGCCCTATTTTATCACAACGAGGCGGAAAGAGAAAAAACCAGGTTTCCCTGGTTTTTATTACGATTGATAGCCGTTTTCTCTCGCAGCCGATTCATCCTGAATTTCACTTCGGAATGATTCAATGCTTTCATTGCGTCTGGCATTCTTCTCCTGAATGCGCTGTTTTTCCTCTTCTGTCGCAAACTCCATTGATTCTTTCGCTTCTTCTATATTTTCGATTGTATTCTGTACCATATCCTGAAGCTTTTCAACGTTATCAGAACGGTCGTCCGGGTTCGGTCTTTGGTTATGATTTGTCATCATGTCAGCTCTCCTTTAATGATATTATTCGCCTTTCGTCTGCATGACAATCGGATGTCCGTTTGACTTGTCATGAAACTTTTCCCCTTTGTTTCGTTTATATTTAACGGGTTTTGTCCCTAAGTGGCTCGGAGCGTACTGCGGCTGGCCGTCTTTCTTGTTTGTGCCCATGTTCATCCCTCCTTAAGAGTATATTTCGCAAAAGGAGGCGCAAACATGACTGCAAATTAAAGGTTATTTTTGTTTGAACCGCTGCTCCAGCTTTTCTTCAAGCTGATTCAAATATTCCGTATTGGTCATCAGCTCACGTTTATTCTCCATAACCAATTCATGAAAAGAACGTTTTCTCATTTTTTTCAATCTTCTCACCTCCGTATTTTCATTCATTTTTTCCAATTTTTTAAAAGATAAGCCTTTCGCATAAAAAAAACTGAACCTCTACTTGAGATCCAGTTTTTCTTTCATTTCTTTTTTTGTCATCGTGCCTACTCGGATGTGCTGAATGGTTCCTTTTTCGTCTAATATGTATGATGTCGGATAGGAAAGCACGTTGAAATCTCCGTTAATCCCGCTTTTGTCAATCAGAATTGGAAAGGTCAGCTGATAAGTATCAGCGAATGATTTCACAGCCTGTATATTTTTTTCAGAGGACGTGAAATTAACGGCTACTACCGCAATATCAGGATTTTCTTTCTGCAGCTCCTGCATATCGGGCATTTCCATCCGGCATGGCTTGCACCACGTCGCCCAGAAATTAAGAAGCACTTTTTTACCTTTATAATCAGAAAGGGAGCTGCTTTTTCCTGACAGTGTGCCGAGTGTAAAGTCAGGAGCCTTCATCCCTTCTTCTGTCCCTTCTTTCGGACTTGTTTGTGCAGAATAAATGTTCCAGCCCGCATACACTAACAACCCGATAAGTAACAATACGCCCAGCCATTTTGCAAGCATCTCAAGGCCTCCCGTATAAAAAGAGAGAAAGCAGTCCGCTTTCTCTCTTTTGTCTTTCTGCTACTGTTTCATTTTATCGCGAAGCACCATTTGTAAAATGCCGCCGTGACGATAGTAATCAATTTCCACTTCACTGTCGAAACGGACAACGACTTCAAATGTTTTTACCGTACCGTCTTCACTGATAGCTCTGACAGTCAGCAAGTCGCGTGGACGTACAGTTTCATCAACATCCACCTCGATAACTTCCTTACCGGTTAAACCGAGTGTATCCGCGTTTTCACCCTGTTTGAACTGGAGCGGCAGCACACCCATGAAGACGAGGTTGCTTCTGTGAATTCTTTCAAAGCTTTCCGCAATGACTGTTCTGATGCCTAGCAGGTTTGTTCCTTTTGCAGCCCAGTCACGTGAAGAGCCCATTCCGTAATCTTTGCCGGCCAGGACGACAAGACCCGTTTTATCTTCTTTATACCGCATGCATGCATCATAAATAGATGTCACGTCACCGGTAGGCCAGTGTGTAGTGTATCCGCCTTCTGTGCCAGGCGCAATTTGGTTTTTAATGCGGATATTGGCGAATGTTCCTCTCATCATGACTTCATGGTTTCCGCGGCGTGAGCCATAAGAGTTAAAGTCCCGAGGAGAAACGCCTTTTTCCTGCAGGTATTTGCCCGCCGGCGTGTCTTTTCCGATCGCTCCGGCCGGAGAAATATGGTCAGTCGTCACGGAATCTCCGAATTTGCCGACAACGCGAAGCCCTCTTAATGGCTCAACTTTTCCCGGTTCTACAGACATTTCTTCAAAGAACGGCGGGTTTTGGATGTAAGTAGAATCCTTATCCCACTTGTAAAGTGCTTCATCCGTCGTTTCGATTTCATTCCAGCGCTGGTTGTCGTCAAATACCGTTTCATATTCTTTACGGAATAATTCCGGCGTCACAGTCTGTTTGACGAGGGAATTGATTTCATCCATTGACGGCCAGATGTCATCGAAGTAAACGTTTTGCCCGTCTTTTCCGACACCGATCGGGTCAGATTTCAAGTTAATATTCACAGTGCCTGCCAATGCGTACGCGACGACAAGCGGCGGTGAAGCAAGGTAGTTTCCTTTGACAAGCGGATGGATCCGGCCTTCAAAGTTTCTGTTGCCTGACAGGACAGAAGTGATCAGAAGATCATTTTTAGCAACCGCTTCTTCAATCTCTGGAGAAAGCGGTCCGGAGTTTCCGATACATGTCGTACAGCCGTAACCGACAAGATTAAAGCCGAGCTCCTTCATATAAGGAAGAAGGCCTGAGTTGACTAAGTATCCAGTAACAACCTTAGATCCCGGCGCGAGTGATGTTTTCACATAATTCGGCACTTTCAATCCCAATTCTACCGCTTTTTTGGCTACCAATCCGGCACCGATTAATACAAAAGGATTAGATGTGTTTGTGCAGCTTGTAATGGCGGCAATTGCAATTGCCCCTGTTTTCATGACCGCATCTTCGCCGCTGTTAAGTTTAAATGAGATTTCTTTGTTCTCTTCAGCAGCATCCATTCCGAATCCTTGGTTGCCGGCCGGGCTGACGAGATGTTTTTTAAACGTTTCCTGCATGACAGAAAGCGGGATTAAATCCTGCGGACGTTTCGGGCCTGATAGGTTCGCTTCAATTTTTGACAGATCAATTTCTACAATGTCTGTAAAAATCGGCTCTTCTGCGTCAGGCGTATAGAATAAACCGTTGTTGCGGCAATATGCTTCCACGACATCGATCTGCTCTTCTTCACGGCCGGTCAGACGCATGTAAGAAAGTGCTTCCTCGTCAACCGGGAAGAATCCGCAAGTCGCTCCGTATTCCGGCGCCATATTGGCAATAGTCGCCCGATCCGCAAGCGGAAGCTCAGCAACACCAGGGCCGAAGAATTCAACAAATTTATTGACTACGCCTTTTTCTCGCAGCACTTGAGTGACTTTCAGCGCTAAGTCAGTTGCCGTCGTTCCGTTAGGCAATTTTCCGACAAGTTTCGCGCCGATGACCTCAGGAACAGGGAAATATGAAGGCTGGCCGAGCATTCCCGCTTCCGCCTCAATACCGCCGACACCCCAGCCGAGAACGCCGATTCCGTTAATCATCGTGGTATGGGAATCTGTTCCCACCAAAGTATCAGGATATGTCACAAGCTCTCCGTCTTCATCTTTCGTATGAACGACACTTGCCAAAAACTCAAGGTTTACCTGGTGGACGATACCTGTTGCAGGCGGAACGGCCTGATAGTTGTTAAACGCTTTCTTTGCCCAGCTTAAAAATTTATAACGTTCTGCATTTCTTTTGAATTCTAAGTCCATATTAATGGCTAACGCGTCTTCCGTACCCGCTTTGTCGACTTGTACGGAGTGGTCAATGACCAGGTCAACCGGAATTTCAGGATTGATTTTATCAGGGTCTCCGCCGACAGAAGCCATGGCTTTTCTTAAAGATGCCAGGTCAACTACGGCCGGAACGCCGGTAAAGTCCTGAAGGATAACCCGTGACGGTTTAAACGGCACATCGATATCTTTTAATTCAGCAGTACCCCATCTTGCTAAATTTTCAACATGTTCTTTCGTAATGACGCGTCCGTCTACCTGACGCAAAACGGATTCCAAAAGAACCTTAATAGAATAAGGAAGTTTTGAAACATTGCCGACTCCTGCGTCTTCCAATGCTTTTAATGAATAGTAGTGGTATGTTTTCCCGTTTGAAGAAAATGTTTTTCTTGCTTGGAAAACGTCTTGTGTTGCGACTTTTTGCTGATTTGTCATTCTCCAAAATCCCCCTTCAAAGATCAAGATCGTTCTTTAGATGAATGTTCACATTCCATCACAATTTTCTCACAATTTCATCTTAGTATAAAATCATACATAAGTAAATATCAATGTTTTTATTAAATACAATAAGATCGTCTTATCAGAATAATTTCCGGTAAATTTTGTCCTGTTTTATGTCTCATACAACGGGCTGTAAAGAGCCATATTAAAGTTGAGGTGATGATCATGGTAAAACGAAAAGCCAATCATGTGATAAACGGCATGAATGATGCAAAAAGCCAAGGTAAAGGCGCGGGTTATATTGAAAATGACCAGCTTGTCCTGACCGAAGCAGAACGGCAGAACAATAAAAAAAGAAAAACAAACCAATAGCCGTCACCCCTTAAAAAAGGAGGCTTTAACATGACAAATAAAAATACGAGCAAAGATATGCATAAAAATGCTCCGAAGGGCCATAATCCCGGCCAGCCGGAACCGTTAAGCGGAAGCAAAAAAGTGAAAAACCGCAACCATACAAGACAAAAACATAATACAAGCCACGATATGTAAAACAGACCTCGGTGTCTGTTTTTTTGTGCTTTCACCCATTCAAAGCTTCTGCATACGTTATAGCAAGGCTTTTTTAATATGGAGGGATGCTTCCATGAATCATTCAAATCACGCTGAAGAATTTGATGATATCGAAGAATGGCTGCGGCAGTTTTACGAGGACCCGTATGCTTGGTATGACGAGGCGCTTCCGATCGATCTATATGAAACAAGCCGTCAATACATCATTGAAGCTGACCTGACGGCGCTGAAGCCAGTGCAGGCGATGACCGTCACTCTTTCGGGAAATGAGTTCATTCTCTCTGTTAAAACGCTTGAACAGACGTTAAACAAACAAATGATGCTGCCTTTTTATCTGAATGACAAACATATTTTCACTGATTTCACAAACCATATTCTGACCGTCTCCATGAACAAGGAGTCAAATGAAACCCCTGCCTCTTTTTCCTTTCAATTTCCTCTATAACATAAAAAAGCCGTTTTCATCCCTCAATGAAAGCGGCTTTTTTGTCCGTTCATATCAGTCATATACCCTCGAAGTGAATCTCCCATGGCCAAATAGCAGAATCACTATACGATAGAATATGTTCTAGCAACCGGATTGACTGGACATCTATCATTTTTTCTATTCTTTTTTCATGTGTTCTTCTATTCTGTCTTCGTTTACAATATGGTTAAAGTAAGGAGGAGATAAAACAATGCTTGAAGGCTGGTTTATGTGGTTTATTTTATTTTGGGTCATCGTAATGATCGGATTGCTGTCCATCGGCGGGTTCTTTATGTTCCGAAAATTTTTAAAACGCTTACCGAAAGAAGACGGCCGGTCAGAACTGGATTGGCAGGATTATTATATTGAAAAAAGCAGACACCTATGGAATGAAGGCGACAAGGCGTTTTTGGATGAACTGGTCGCCCCCGTGCCAGAGCTCTTTCGGGATGTAGCCAAAGCTAAAATCGCCGGAAAAATCGGTGAAATCTCTTTACAAGAGGAAGCAGAACAAATAAACCGGGATTTAATCATCAGGGGTTACATACTGGCCACTCCTAAGCGGGATCACCAGTTTTTGAAAAAACATCTCCGCGAAAAACAGATTGACCTTACTCCTTATCAAACCCTGCTCAAATAAAAAACCTTTCCGGCGGACGGAAAGGTTTTAATTCATCTGAATATCAGCGGTCTTCAGTTCATTGGCTAGTTTGCGGTACGACATAAACATCGCGATGCGCCACGGGACAATCATTCCGAAAGCCAGAATCCAAAACATTCCGCTTAAAGCTCCGTAATCAATCGTCGTGCTCAAAATGGATTTCATAGCGATTCTGATAACCAGCAAACCAATTAGGATAAACACAAATGCTTTTGACCGTTTTAAATAGATTTCATTATTTTTAATCTCAAATTTAGATGTTTTTATCAGAAAAATAGAGAAGATCACGCCCAGCGTAATGGCCTCCAAAAATTCTTCGCCCGTCACTCTGAAAATCGGAAAAAGAAACATCAGCGCTCCCGTACTCATGAAAATCGGCGGGAGAATTATTTTTTTTGGTGAAGCGGGCTTATCGGAGGATTTAATCCTCACGATCATTACAGAGATTGCCATGGCCGCTGCAATAACGGATGAAATTATAATCATCATCTTTATCATTCCTTTGCTTGCACGGAGTTTGATACTATATACTATACTCCAAAAACATAAAAAAACCAATGTGAAAAGAAAATACGTTTATGTTCCCGTTACCCTGCCTACGGCCTCCAGCACTTTAGACCCTTCAAACGGTTTAACGATAAAATCTTTAGCGCCCAGTTCAATCGCTTCCAGAACGATCCGCTGCTGCCGCATGGCGGTGCACATAATGACATGGGCTTTCGGGTCAAAAGCTAAAATCTCCTGCAGCGCCTGTATTCCGTTTTTAACCGGCATGGTAATATCCATTGTCACCAGATCGGGGCGGATTTTTTGATAAACGGCCAGAGCTTCCTCGCCGTCAGCCGCTTCTCCGGCCACTGTATAATTCGCCGATTCCAGAATCTCTCTGATTTTCACTCTCATGAACTTGGCGTCATCTACAACTAAAACTCGTGTCATATTCCCCTCCACATATTTAACATTAACTAGTCTTATTGTACCAAAAAAGAAAGGGTATATAATAGTTCAAAAGCTATCAATCTCTTACAGCCCCTTGAACCCTCCGAAAAGATTTGACAGAACGATCAGAATATAACTCATCCAGTTAAAAAACAGCATAATTCCGATGACAATCATAACAATGCCGCCGGTTCTCATGATAAGCAGCTGGTGCTTTCGAATCCAATTCATTCTGGTAATAAAAAATGAAAGAACTAGAAAAGGAATGGCGAATCCCAAAACATATAAAAACATATACGGCACCGCTGAAGAAGGATTTGTACCGGCCAGTGAAAACACGGCGCCTAAAATAGGCCCGCTGCACGGCGACCAGCCGGCTGCAAACGCCAGGCCGATCAGAACAGAGCCGATAAACCCCTCGGGCCGGTGCTTAAAATGAATGCGCCGCTCTTTCATCATGATTTTCGGCTGAAACACACCCGCCGTAATGAGCCCGAAAAGCACCAGCATGATAGCGCCAAACTGGCGGATCGCTTCATGATAACGGGTAAAAAAACTGCCGATGAACGAGGTGCCGTATCCAAGTGCAATAAAAATCACGGAGAAACCAAGCAAAAAACAAAGTGTATGCACGAGCCCCCGTTTTTGCAGCATCACCTTTTCCGTTTTCACCTCGTCCATGCTGACACCGGTTATGTATGACAAAAAAGCGGGGTACAGCGGCAGACAGCAGGGAGAAATGAAAGACAGAAACCCGGCCCCGAACGTCAGAAAGTAATTAAAACTCACCATGACACACTCCTTTCGAGTTATGACAAAATCATTTCATTTTTTTAACACTTTCCTATGAAGGATTACTTTTTATAGAAAAAGCTTATATAATTTAATTTGACATCAAGATATTATACTCCTTCTTATTTGAAAAACAGTATAAATGTGGATATAATAATAGCGATTCAAGTGAAAGATTTATGTATGAAAGGATATATCCCTGTGATTAGAGAGCATCTATTAAATGAAATTGAAAAAAAACGGGCAGAGCTGCTTAAAATCGTCATGACAAACGGAATGACATCAAACATTACGATAGAACTCAGCCAGGAGCTTGACCACCTTCTCATACAATATCAAAAGGAACTGCACACCGGCAGTTGGGGTGAAACATGACGCCAAAATAAAAAACCCTCTCCGGGTTTTTTATTTTTATAACCATGTATCTCTATATCATAATCTTTACGTATTATTTCGCTTGATTATTCATGGCTTTCATCATTTGATTAATTTTCTTTTGAGAAGGTTTCATTCCCATTTGCATCATCATCATGCGTAACATTTGTTCATTAATAGGCGGATTCTTTTTCAAATAGCTCATCATATATTTACGAGCAATAAAAAACCCGAGTGCAACACCTATGAGCAATGCGACAACGCCCACTAGGATGCCAACCCATAAAGTCATTTTATTTCCTCCTTCATGTTGTCTAGTTTAAAGTGTACTAAACCAAAGGCTATTATACAACATTTACATCTCTTTTTGCTCGTTTTTAGACAAAATTTCTTTCTCTGACCGGATTTAACCACCCATAACGCCTTGTCTTAAAATCCATCGCAAGAAAACAGGGGCTGATTTTACGGAGAATCTCAAAGAAAATCGTTTCCGCCTCATAATCTCCCGAAGCTGCAATCTCAATCAAGCTGTCTTTCATCATGAAGGTGGCGCGTCCCTTTTCTCCGGGCAGTGTAAGCTGATAAATTGAATCTAAACGGCTGTAACTCATTCGGTTTAAATGAAGCTGGAGACGCTGATGCATATGTATCACCGGAATCGGTTCTGTTATATAGTGAACTTGCTTTTTTGTCAGTTGATATTCTTGGGGTGTCAGATTTGTCCAATGATAGTCTCGAAACAATTCAAACATAGCGGTTTCCCGCCCGAAGTAGTGGTTCGCAAACTCATCCTTAATCAGATGCGTATAGTAATGACGTTCCATTTCCTCATCCCCTTTTACAGCGCTGCGTATTGCTTTCTATTATACAAAAGGAGAAAAGAAAGAATTGTCTATTACTGTTACGGCGCCCCTTCTATTTTTGTCGTATAAACAGGAAAAAGAGGATGATTTGACTCATCCTCTTTTTGTTTCTTTATTTGTTTAGCAGTTTCTTCACGCGGTCAGCCACGTTTTCTGCAGTAAACCCGTATTCTTTCATAATTGTTTCTCCCGGAGCTGAAGCACCGAAACGGTCAATTGCGAGAACGTCTCCTTCAAGACCGGTAAATTTGCCCCATCCGAAGCTTGATCCCATTTCAATTGCAAGACGTTTCGTCACATTCGGAGGAAGTACGCTGTTTTTGTACTCGGCCGATTGTTTTTCGAAACGGTCCCAGCTCGGCATGCTGACTACAGATACATGAATGTTTTCGTCAGCAAGCTTCGCCTGTGCTTCAATTGCAAGTCCGACTTCAGAACCTGTCGCTAAAAGAAGGGCGTCCGGTGAATCGGTTTTTGCTTTGGAAACGGTATAAGCCCCTTTTTCTACTCCGGCATACGCTTCTTCAGCCTGCTGATCAATTGTCGGCAGGTTTTGGCGTGTCAACACAAGAGCTGTCGGATGATCCTGGCTTTGAACGGCTAGCTTCCACGCAGCTGCGGTTTCATTTCCGTCAGCAGGTCTGATCACAGAAAGATTAGGAAGCGCGCGTAAAGATGCAAGCTGCTCAATCGGTTCGTGAGTCGGTCCGTCTTCTCCTACGGCAATGCTGTCATGCGTAAATACATAAGTGACAGGAAGCCCCATTAATGACGCCAGACGAATAGCAGGTCTTAAATAATCTGAGAACACAAAGAATGTGCCGCCGAATACGCGGAGGCCGCCGTGAAGCGCCATTCCGTTTAAAGCAGCGCCCATCGCAAATTCACGGACACCGAACCAGAAGTTTTTCCCGGCGTAGTCTTTGGCCGTGAAGTCCCCTGCGTTTTTGATTGTCGTTTTGTTTGAACCCGCAAGGTCAGCAGATCCTCCGACAAAGAAAGGAATTTTCTTGGCGATGCCGTTCAGCACCTCACCTGAAGATGCGCGGGAAGCAAGGCTGCTGCCTTTTTCATAGACAGGAACTTCCTGATCCCAGTCATTCGGCAGTTCGCCTTTCATTCCGAGTGACAGCTGTTCAGCAAGCTCAGGGTATTTTTCCTTATAAGCCGCGAACTGTTCATTCCATTCCTGTTCTTTTTTCGCGCCGGCTTCTTTTACAGCTTCGTTGAAATGCGCGTATACTTCTTCTGGAACATAAAAATCTTCTTCAAACGTCCAAGCGTACGCTTCTTTAGTCAGCTTGCTCTCTTCTAGTCCCAGCGGAGCGCCGTGAACACCGGATGTGCCCGCGCGGTTTGGAGAACCGAAACCGATTGTCGTTTTCACTTCAATTAATGTTGGTTTTTTATCATTCTGGCGCGCTTTCTCAATTGCAGCCGTCAATTCAGCGATGTTATTTCCGTCCTCAACATAAAGGACTTCCCAGTTCATGGCTTCAAAACGCTGTTTTACATTTTCAGAGAAAGAGCGGTTTAAATCGCCGTCTAAAGAAATATCATTAGAATCGTATAATACGATCAGGCGGCCTAATTCCAGATGGCCTGCAAGAGAAGCGGCTTCAGAAGAAATACCTTCCATCAAATCGCCGTCTCCGCAAATACTATATGTATAATGATCAACTACGTTGAATGAATCACGGTTATATGTTTCAGCCAAATGGCGTTCTGCAATTGCCATTCCCACTGCCATAGCGATACCCTGTCCCAAAGGCCCGGTTGTTGCGTCGACTCCGGCTGTATGCCCGAACTCCGGATGTCCCGGTGTTTTGCTTCCCCATTGGCGGAACTGTTTCAGATCTTCAATGCTGAGGTCATACCCGCTTAAATGCAGCATGCTGTACAAAAGCATTGAACCGTGTCCTGCTGATAAAACAAAGCGGTCGCGGTTAAACCATCCCGGATTTTGCGGATTTACATTCATAAACTTCGTCCACAGCGTGTAAGCCATCGGAGCAGCTCCCATCGGCATCCCTGGGTGTCCGGAATTAGCTTTTTCAATTGCGTCTATAGATAGTGTACGTATGGTGGCAACTGATTTCTTTTCAATTGTATCCATTATAATCCCCTTCCTTATTGTTGTACCTTTTCATCATAAAGCGATGCTGACTTTTTCTCAACTCTTTCAGCTTAAATTTGAGATAAACTTGTTGAAAATTGTCGCAAATCACACCCTGATATTAGTATATACAAAAAAGAATACGTATTGCCGTATTCTTTCTGTTTAATGAAGATTATTTTTCTGTTGTTCCCTTTTTAATTTTTCAGGAGTGACATCATTACCCTCTGGATCAATAACTTTTACGCTCTTTAACGTATTTTTCATTGAGGAGCGGAACCCTTTCAAATACTCCTGGCGAAGCTTTTGCTGTTCGGCTTTTTCCTCATCGGTTATCGTGTTTGATTTAGCTTTTTGAGCCAATTCGTTAATTCTTGCGATTTTTTCTTTAGAAATCATAATAAGCTCCTTTGGTGCGTGTTGATTATATACTACTAAAACATAGTCTTTTTTACAACTGAAGCATGTCAGCTGCCTTCACTGTCTGCGATATATTCCTGAAAACGCCGGTGAACCGTGGCTTTGGATACATCATAGCCGAATCCTCTTAAGGTGGCGGCGATTTCTGCAAAGGTAAGCTTGTTGGCTCTCAGCCTGATAATTTCCGAAACAGGAACCTCTTTTTTTTCTTTTCCGCTGTTTTCATGTCTGTTTTTCAGATTCCGTTCAGGTTTATAACCGTTTTTTACGGCTCTTTTCATTCCCCGCCGGATTTTCATATTGTGAATTTTCCTTTGATATTCCTCAACAATACTGACGATTTCGAGTACCATCGTATCAGCTTCGGAAAGCTCCAGCTCGCCTTTATGAGCCGTCGTATATATCTTTACGTTCTCCCTGTAAATACAATGCAAAAGCGCGATCTTGGCGTTTCCTCTTCCCAGTCTTGTTTCATCCTGCACCAATATCGCGTCAATATGTGACTTTTTAATTTCATCAAGCATTTCAAATACTCCGTCGCGGTCCATTTCGTAACCGCTGGCTTTCTCTGAAATGACTTTTACGACTTCCATGCCGTTTGCCGCAGCGATCTCACTGAGCTCCTCTTCCTGTCTTTTTAAAGACGTCTGCTGCTGTTCTTTGTTTGTGCTTACCCGGGCATAAATGAGCGCCTTCATTTCTCTCTTTCCTCTCTAATTGACAATGGCCAGCTGATATACGGCCGGATGCTCCTTCTTAACCGGAAGAATAAGTTCGTCTCCGGGCTTTATATCAGCAGTTTGGAGATGATTATTCTCCGTCACCCACTCAATGAAATCTTCTTTGTTAATATTTTTCTTCTCTGCTACTTGATCCGCAAGTGACCACAGAGTATCTCCGTCCTGAACCTTTATTTTAACATATTGGCTGAGCGCCTGATCATTTCCCGCACATGAAACAAGTAAAATAACGGCACTTAAAATCGCAGTAAACAGTCCGACAAATATGATAGATTCCTTCGCCATTTAAACAACCTCCAGAATGTTTGTTCGCTTTTTATACCTTTCAGTATATACGAACAAATGTTTCTGTCAATCGTTTTTTTCGAACCTATGTTTGTACTGTCAGGAAAATCATGCTATAATCTACTTAAAATCGACGTTTTGAGGTGCGAAATATGACGAAGCTATCAAAAAGGCAGCTTGATATCCTGCGTTTTATTAAAGAAGAGGTAAAAACGAAAGGATATCCGCCTTCTGTAAGAGAGATAGGCGAAGCAGTAGGACTGGCTTCCAGTTCAACCGTGCACGGACATTTGGCGCGGCTGGAGACAAAAGGCCTGATCAGACGGGACCCTACTAAACCGAGAGCCATTGAGGTATTGGATGAAGAAGAAGTCCAAATTCCGAAAAGCCAGGTTGTCAATGTCCCGGTCATCGGAAAAGTGACGGCGGGTATTCCGATTACAGCTGTTGAAAATATCGACGAGTATTTTCCGCTTCCTGACCGGATGGTTCCTCCGGGAGAACACGTATTCATGTTAGAAATCATGGGAGAAAGTATGATTGACGCCGGCATTTTTGACAAAGATTACGTCATTGTCAAACAGCAGAACACGGCCAATAACGGGGAAATCGTGGTGGCTATGACCGAAGATGATGAAGCCACGGTCAAGCGCTTCTATAAAGAAGACAATTATGTGCGGCTGCAGCCGGAAAATCCGACGATGGAACCGATTATCCTGCAAAACGTAAGTATTTTAGGGAAAGTGATCGGCGTATTCAGAGCCGTTCATTAATTCTATTAAACTTTATTTATTGTAAAACCCCTCTGAAAGGGGTTTTTCTTTTGCATAAAAAAGAGCAGATTCGTCCTGGCTTAAGAAACGAACCTGCTAAGGAGGAAAAACTTACATCTTTATTATCCGACACCTCACTTTTGAAGTCAACAAATAATGTTTCCTAAAGGAAACTTTTTATCCATTTTTCAACTTTTGTATTTGTGCGGGCTGATTTTGATATACATCTACTTTTATCTGGAGCGGGCGGATTACATTGTATTTGTGAAAATTTAGTACATAGTACAATAAGTTTTGATGAGGTGTAAAAAAAACCCGCTGCCTTTGCGGGTATCTATTTTCAATCAAAATGATAATATTCCACGCCGTATAACCCTTTAATATGGACAGGTTCACAGACGTTTGAAGAGCTTTCAATCAGAATCCTGTATTTGTGATACGGATCAATTGATTTTTTGTCCTGGGCACTTAGGTTTAACCAGCTGCCGCTGTAGCTTTTAGAACTTAATGTATAAAAGTTTCCGTTCAGCGCCATCCGCTGGAGTTTTACGTTTAAATTGCATGAAGAATTGTTCACAATGGTGAACTTGTATCCTAATAGGTAATCATCAGCTGATACAGCCCCTGGGTTTTCAATAAAAAACTCTTTTACATCTCCCTCCATAATGAAGCTTGTTTTTGATCCGAATTCAGTGGTAGCCGCTTCAGCTGAGTGTACTCCGCAAAAACATAATAAAAAAACAGCAATACATATCCACCATTTTTTCAATTTTGCATCCTCCTTTTTTACATATTTTAACTTGTGAATATGGTGATGTCTATTTACATTTTATTAAAACACACACTTCATAACCACTATATACCAGTTTAAAAATTTGCTGATTGCCTACAATGAAGACTAAACGAAATAACGAAGGTGGTTCAAATGAAACATGTAATTGCTTTCGCTTCTAAAACGGCGCTCACACTTGCTTTGCTGTACATTGTCCTGGATCTGATGTACCAAGTAACTTTTTTAAACGTTCTTTTTATTACCTTGATTTTAAGTTTGATCACTTACTTTTTGGGTGATTGCATGATTCTGCCGAGAACAAGCAATTTTACAGCCGTTGCAGCTGATTTCGGAATTTCATTCATTATATTATGGATATTTCTAATGAACATTGGCGGGTTTAATGTCTCCCCTGCAGCGGCAGCGGTTATTTCTGCATTTTGCCTTTCTGTTTTTGAAGCATTTTTCCACCGGTATCTGCAGCAATTTGTGTTGCCTGAAGATTATCAGGGCGAAACAGGGACAGACAGCACACAATTGAGATATCAAACCGAGGCGTCTGAAGAATTAATGCCGGAAAAAGATTCTGAAGAAAAAACATAAAAAGGAGGCATCCGCCTCCTTCCTTTTTATTTTTGCTTCTGATCGTCCAGCGGCAGCTGCAGCAGTGAGTCTGTGCCTGTCGCTTTCGGTGTTTTTCCGTCCCATTTTTCAATCCATTTATATTTGATCATTTCATCAGACATTGATTTTTTTATGATTTGGTTATAATCAGCGATCCCTTCCGCTTCAATTTTTTTCTTTTTCGCTTCTGCTTCAGCTATTTTAATTTCAGTCTGCGTCCGTTCAAGCTCCTGTGAAGACTTCACTCTTGCATCAATGGCTTCCTGTGTGGCTTTATCCGGCTTCGGTACGCCAAGCGTCAGATCATCAATTAAAAATCCAAGGTTCTTCATATCCTCAGCAAACCTTTTTTGAACATCGGCAGCGGCTTCTGCAGATTTTTGCCCGTATGTGTCAATAACCGAGTATTTGCTGATTGATTTTCGCGCCGCGTCCCACAGTCTTGTTTTTAAATATGTATTTTCAATCGTTTCAACGTCTACCGCCCCGAATTTGTTAAACAGATCGACTACTTTATCAGGCTGCACAACATAGTTGTAAGCGATATCCATTTCAATATTTTTACCGTCTGAGGTTGCCACTTTTATATTTTCATTATTCACGGTCTGCATACGCACCGGATATTCCGTTACTTTATTAAACAAACCGACTAAGTGCCAGCCTTGATCCAAAGTTTCGGATTTTACCCCGCCGTTCGGTGAGTATACGACTCCGACATAACCATTCGGTATTTTTTCAATAAATAATGATGCCGTAACGCCCGCAATTAAAAGGGCTGCGCCTATAATCACACCGCCGAGTATTTTTTTTGTGTTTGTGTTTCTCCGCTTATTTTCGCTCATGCTGATCTTCTTCCTCCCATGACTTTTTAAATTTTTTGGCTCCGCTTCCCACTTGTTTAAAGATTGGACTCAGCATCAGCCATAAACCGAATCCGATGATGGCAAGAAGAATGACAGACCCAATCATCACTTTCATTCGCCCACCTCTTTTCTTTCATCCTGTCAGTTATGTATACGATCTTAAGAACTTAAAGTTTCATAAATTTCAAAAGAAAAAGCTCCGCCGGCAAAAAGCGGCGTGCTTATTTATAATTGTCATTGATAAAATCAGAAATCGTTTTTGTGAATTGGAGAAAGGTATCGTTTTGTGTGGACGCTCTGCTTTTAAGCGTAAAAGTATCAAACAGTGATTTTCTAAAACCGGTGCTCATTTCGATTTGAATACTTAATCCGGATGAAGATTGATTGGCAAGATTGTTCGGACTGACACCTGCGTATTTATCATTTATGCCAAGAAGAACGGCAGGATACCCGTTTCGTTTCAGCACACCTGTCAAAAGTTCGGCCCGTTCTCTGTCTGTACCGCCGATTTTTATCTTTTTATCGTCGCTGCCGTAACCGTGCAATGAAATGACATTTGAGTGCTCTTTCACCATTTGAACGGCTTTAGGTTCGTCGAAATGCGAACTGGTCAAATGCAGCTCAGCATTGCCGGCTGATTTTAGCCCTTCAAATAAATACAGGCTCCGGTTTTCGGCAATTTTTCTGGCCAACTCACTGGTACCCGGCTCTATGCCTCCGCCGTGTATAGCTAATATGAGAACAGAAGGGTCATGTTCTTTCGATGAAATAGAAAAAACGGAGGGGGCCTCATGCAGTTTTAATTCCTCGAAACTGCCGTAAGTATCTGAAGCGGCATCAGCCCGTAAAAACGGCAGAAACAAAAACGATAAAATTAAAACTAAAATTCCTTTTCTGGTTATTGATGGCAATTGTATGTTTATGTTACAATACAAATGCTTCAGCCTTTGAAGCGAACGGCAGAACAGGGTGACTTTGGACGGTTTCTTCTGCTCTGCCTCTTTGTCAGCAGCTTTACGGTCTTCTCTTCTAACCCTTTTTTTCATAACATCATCCTTTCTTTTGTTTACACTTTTGTCACAATATTATATACGCTGGACAAGACCTCCGTTCATCTTAAAGAATAAAAACATCAGAGCATCTTCTAGATAGACGGAATGCTGAAGAGGGAATATCGGGAAATCATTTATCAATATGCTAGCGCGGCTGGCGCTTCGAAATCAATAAAAAGACTGCTTAACAGCAGTCTTAGTTTTATTTTGTGCCTGTTGATCCCAGACCGCCGCGGTCATTGTTTCCGAGCTTGTCCACTTCGATCAATTCCACTTGAGGCATTTTCTTCATGATTCTGAATTGGCAGATCCGCTCTCCCTTGGAAATATCGGTATCCCGAAGTGCATATGCCGGGAAAAACCAGAAATCATTGTCACCTTTATAAGATTCATCGATGACACCCATTGAATTTGTCTGAATAATACCGAAATGCTTATATGTACTTGAACGCGGAACGACATGGGCCTCATATCCTTCCGGCAGCTCCATCGCAACTCCGAGCGGGATAAGTTTGAACTCACCTTTTTTGAGTGTTATATCCTCTGCAGCCCGCAGATCGATCCAATCGCCCTGTTCAATTTTACTGATTCTCGTTTGTGTATCATCTGAATATTTAATTTTAATTTGTAAAGTCATGTTCGCCGCTCCTTTTGATTCCCTATTTTAGTCGTATTAATGACCAATCCGTGCACCATTATACCATTTTAACTGAGCAGCTGAGGAAAGGATTTAATGCGAAGAAAAGAAAACGCTTAATTGAGAAGAAACCGATAAGCGGGATATCCCACTCAGGCTTTTGATTACTGTTGGTCGTAATAATCATTATACTTTTGATCAAATACTTTCCTCAGAGATAAATAATACATTCAATAAATGCTTATGAATGCCGAAACCGCCTAGAAAAAATGCTAATATTGCAGCCGCAATTCTGCTTTTCTTACTTATCATAACGTTCTCCCAACAAACTTTTTCCATCGTTTTCACAGGACAGCTCCACTTATAATACACACTCTATATAAAGGTAAATTTTATACTAGTTTTCAAAAACTTTCTTCGTTTTGATCTTTCACCTGAAATATTGGCGTTTTTTTGAAATTCAATCTGATTTTAAAAGGGATTTCGTTCTCAACAAAGAATTTGATGAATAAGCGCATAAGGCGCGCGGCTTTTTTCTTCTCCCCTGCGTCAAGCGCTTATATCAAAAGAAAGAGGTGTCTTTAGAATGGTTCAATTTAAAAACTTTCCTGATCCGTCTTTAAACGCCGCATTGCAGTCTCACCCTTCGCATTCCTCTGAATTGAAACATCTCAAAGCAAGGATGCAAAATTTTATTAAGCATTCCGCAACAGATGATAATCTTGAGATCGCAGATGCCCGAGTGACGGCGGAAGGAATGGTCACCTCACTTTTAAAAGAACGGCTTGATACAGAATACGAAATGCTTATGAATAAAATCACCCGGGAAGTGAATGTAGAGGATTACGGAGCGGTCCCTGACGGCCGGGACAATACGGAAGCCTTTCGGAGAGCGATCGGGAACGGCCGCGTCAAAGTAAATGTTCCCGCAGGAGAATTTTTAGTTCAAGGGATAAAACTTCCGTCGTGGACTACCATCTCCGGTGAGGGACAAGGGATTACCGTAATTAAACTCCATGAGGACACTCCCGCATATGAATGGGTTATAACCAATGATAACTACGAAAATGGAAATCGTAATATTTTTGTCCAGGGCATGACTTTAGACTGGAATCCTGATCGTCAATGCGGAGTCCGAAACCCCGGGGGACAATTTTCCAGCTGTTTAACGTTTGCCAATGTACAATACGGCTGGGTCAAGAATGTTGAAGCGGTTAACGCAGGTCTGCATGGTATCGATATCACATCCCCGGCTTATGATCATTTGCCTGAAACAGAATGGACGAAAGACGGCTGCCGTTATATATGGATAGATAACTGTGTGGCATACGGAGCCGGAGACGACGGCATTACCACCCATTACAGCGAATATATTTTCATTTCAAACTGTCATTCAGGGAACCCGCGCGGCACAGAGCATGCCGAGGGCAGCGCAAATTCGAATGGCATTGAAATTGATGACGGCTCTAAACATGTGTGGCTTTTGAATAACTATACGAGCGGAAATATCCGCGGAATTGAAGTAAAGGCGCACAGTCTGTGGCCGGCTTCCCAAAATGTTCATATTATCGGCCATGTTTCGTATCGTGATGTACGTTCGTTTGATATTCGTCATATTGGACACCATCAGGCCTCAGACCCCGAAAGCACGACGGCTTATGATGTTACTTTAACCGACTGCACCGCGATTGAACCGGTCTTCAACGCTCTCTATGACAGCGTGACTCCAAGGGCGCTGGTTATCTCTGCCTATAAAAATGTAAATGTAAACGGATTCACAGCTATTGGCGATCCTTCATATGATTATGGCGGGAATCCTGTCGTAGCCCTTCAATACCGCAGTCAAAATATTACGATCAGCGGCATTAAAATACGCGGTTTTACACAAGCCGGTGTTGACATCAATATATCCGGCGGATCAAATAAAACCGATCATGTTAAAATTTCAAATTTTGATATTTACAAGTCTTCCCCCAAAGGCATCTCAATTGGCGGAGGGCAATATAACGTAAATATTATGAATGGAACGATGATCGGAGATGGCGGTGCTGTCGGAATTACGTCCCCTAACAGCCAGGCTGTCATTCTCGGCGTGCAGGCGGAAGGCTACAGCGCTGCCGCTTCTATAAAAGGACAGACTTACGAGCAGGTCCCCGTCAATTTAAAAGGCGGCGCACAGCTTGCGACAAGCTCGGGTTTTGCATTTAACCCGACAAGCGCCGTTATTGCGGGCACAGGCGATATTACGGCAAGGGGTGACAGAAATGCGATCATCAGCTCTTCCGGAGGTTCAAGTTCTGAAGGTTCAAGGGCATTTATCGCTGCTTCAAACAATGTCCATGTTACGGGCAGCAAAGTCTCCAGAACTATTCTGTCATCAGAAAGCATTACATTGGAAGAACCGTACACCGTTGCCGGAGGGCATCAGTCCATTAAGTGGAAACTGGACTCAGCGGGCGGCCACGGAACTTTCGCCGGAGCCGTCACCTCTTCCCTGTCAGGGTACGGAGAATATTTTGAAAGTGTAAACGGCCAGACGATTCCCGCCGGGACGATCGTCACAGTGCGGGAAGAAAAAATCGAGCCGGCTCACGTTGGTGATTATATGCTCGGCGTCATTTCAGAAACAGCCGCTTTTATATCAGGAGCCGCAAGCTTCGGATGGCAAAGCCGTTTTTTGACAAACGAGTTCGGCGGTTTCATTTATGAAAATGTGACTGACGAAGAAACAGGGGAAACGATACGCGTGCCGAAACAAAACCCAGACTGCAGTCCGGCTCTTGAAGCTGACTATGAAGCACGCGCCGCCAGAGACGAATGGCATATTGTCGGACTTAGCGGCCGGCACTACGTACGGGTCGACAGTACGGTAAACCCGGGAGATTATATCACGGCCCATAACGGAATCGGTACAAAAGCCGCGGAAGGCTGGAAGGTATTGAAACTGACCGCCTTATACAGTCCGGAAAAAGGGTACGGCATTGCAATAGCGGTTATCAAATAGTGTTTTCATATCAGGATCATTTCCTTTCCTATCTATCGGACGGGTATGATCCTGTTTTTTTATACCGGATGAGACGCCTCTTTTGCAGCATATCGTTTCATTTGTCCAAGCCATCTGTTCCTTCTGTCATAGAATACTACCGTCAGATGAAAAAGGAGGGATATGAGTATGGATATGGACATGGATATGAATATGGAAATGGATATGGATATGGATATGGAAATGGATATGGACGGACATTATGATCACGGTAAAAAGGAAGAAAAGCAGCCTAAACAAAAAAAGAAGAAGAAACAAGACAAAAAGCATCTTGATTATGATTACATCGTTGTCTATAAAAGAAAATGCAAAAAATGTTGCTGACATGACATATCAACGCTTTTTACACCCGGTGAACTCCGGGTGTTTTTGTTAATGTGCATTTCTAAATAAGATTTTGATCGTGATAATCAGCTTATTGAATTCCACAGACCATAATGTGAAAAAACTTGCGGCAGCGCACCGCAAGTTTTTTTATTTTTGCACCGAGATACTGCTCATTTTTCTCCTTTATAATGAATATACTTGAAATAGTCTTCGATCACAGATCCGGTAAAGTCTTTCAAAGTGAGGGTATGTCATGTCAAAATGTCTAAAAATAACTCTGTGGAGCATATTTGTGTTGATTATCTTGTTGGTGATTATTGGAATCGTTTCTTACAATCAAACTCCTTCTGCAGGAGGCGCAGCTGAAAGATTGCTTTATAGCGTCTCATCAACGTCCTCATTCAGTATAGAATATACACGTGTATCATGGGGCAGTCCGTTTTGATACATATATCCTCTCAAAATTCCTTCTGATTGAAACCCCGCCTTTATCAATAATTGATGAGACGCTGCATTCTCAATGAAAACAACAGCGCCTATACGATTCAGCCCAAGCTTTTCAAACCCAAAAGAAAGAACATTCTCCAACGCTTCGACAGTATAGCCATTCCTCCAATAATTCGGATGAATCTCATAACCGACCTCTGCCCGCTTATGCTTGGGCACCCAAGAGTTGAAACCAATAGTTCCGATTATTCCCTTCGCATCTTTTCTCTCAATTCCCCCAACGGCTTCCCTTTTTATCATGATATTGATCTTTAAACCAGCCAATCATTTTTTCAGCCTGTTCCATTGAATCAAAAGGTTCCAAACCGTAATAGCGTGTTACATTTTCATCCTGAAAACAAGCAAATATTTGCTTTGCATCTTTCTTTTCAACTTCTCTAAGAATAAGTCTGTCCGTTTCTATTACAGGAAGCATTTACGACCCCCCCTTTAAAAGATGGAAATGTGAGAAGAAAATATATGCAGACGAACTTTTTTTCAAAAATAAACTAGCATCCCTATCAAACTTTTACATTCAGCATAATATGTATTAATCCTCTTAAGGGAGGTGAGATCATATGGGCGGTTATGGTAGCTCCTTTGCGTTAATCGTGGTGCTATTCATTTTATTAATCATCGTCGGTGCTTCTTTCCTCGGCGGTTATTAAGAGTCTCCCTTACCTCCGCATCCATGTCAGCATTACCTCTATGATCGTAAGGCGCCATAATGAATTCATTATGGCGCTTTGCTGTTTCCTCATTTAACTAACTCTTTCAAACGAAAAAGATCGGCAATGCATGAATGCAGCCGATCAGTCATTTCATAGATTACTGTGTAAGGTTTACGTCAATGACGTTATAGAAGGCATTAGAAGTATCCGCGACATCCCATACCCCTAAAATGATATGATAACCGCTTCGATCAGTCGGCACAAAAATCCTATGAGTCAGATTCGTATCTGCCTTGGAGCCATCGTGGTTTACCGTTCCGATTAATTCGAACTCATCCCTCGACAAAGGTTTATTCGGATTCCAATTTTTCTTGGTGATATAATAGTGCCACTTTGATGTCGCATGGGGTGCGGTATAGTGCCAAGTAAAAGAATTAAAGCCGCCGCGTATATTCTGTTTTACCCAATGATCTGCAGTCTGCTTGTCCAGACCGAAATCAATTTGTCCCGATCCTCCGTTTGCAGATGCAATTCTTCCATCCGGCGGACCTGCAGCCGGAAATCCTTTCGGCCCTTCAACAGACTGAGGATTATCAATGACGGAGCCATATTTCTGAGCAGCGGCCGTCCAGCCCATTGTCTGTTTCTCTAATGCTCCCATGTACGCTCTGCTGACGGGATCTTTTATATACCCGTGTGCAGATGCATCACTTGAATAGAAAGCGCCTCCAATACCGAGAGTAACAGTTAAAACTGCAGCTTTGACTAAACCCTTCACCTCTACATCATCCTCCCTCTTTTGTAAATAACAACCTTTCAGTATATACACTTCACGATGGAGGATGAAATGACCTTCCTTTTCTTGATAGGAAAAAGCAATGAGGTTCGCGCTCTTCCCTTTGTTTTTTATAATCATAAAAAAAGCCGGACCGTTTCTGATGTCGAGTCCGCAATGTTCAAAAACCGGCCCGCTCCGCCTGACTCCATTTAATCGCTTGATTTGCCGGTTTCTCTTCGGATCACCGGTGCTACTTCTGATGCTAATCGTTCGATGTTTTCCGCAGCTTTTTTAAACGGCATACCGCCTATATCGATTTGCGCAAGAAACCGCTGATGGCCAAACAGCTCGTATTGGTGCATGATTTTTTCAATGATCTGCTGTGAGCTTCCGACAAATAAGGCTGTTTCTTTACCGGACGCCCGCTCAAAATCTTCCCTCGTTAAAGGTTCATGAATCCCGTGGTATGAATGAACATGAGACCAATAATTAGAATGATACGGGTAAAATTCTTGTATTGCCTGTTCATTCGTTTTTGAAATGAACGTATGCCCGGTTACGGCAACCTTCACATGTTCCGGCGGATGACCGGCTTTAGAAGCCTCTTCTCGGTATTTGTCAACAAGCGGTTTAGATGATTTCGGATCACCGCTCAATACAGCTAATGCCAGACCGGCGCCTGCTCTTCCGGCCCGCTCCGCACTTTCTGGAGTTCCTGAAACACCTAACCACAGCGGAATGCTTCCGTGAAAAGGCTGAGGGGAAATTTCTGCGTCATTCAGCGGCGGCCGGTAACGTCCTTTCCAGGTGACCGATTCTTCCCCCGAATTTATTTTCAAAAAAAGCTCAACGTGTTCTTCAAACAGTTCTTTATAATAACCCACATCATAACCGAAAAGAGGAAACGAGTCTAAAAATGCACCGCGTCCCGCTATGATCTCCGCCCTTCCGTTTGATATCAGATCAAGCGTTGCAAAATCCTCAAATAAACGGACTGGATCTGCGGTGGATAATACAGTCGTGGCACTCGTAAGCTTAATGTTTTCGGTGAGCTGTGAAATCGCTGATAAGATGACCGGCGGCGACGACACTGCATAATCAAGACGATGATGCTCGCCTACGCCGAATACATCAAGCCCTGCGTCGTCAGCCAATTTCGCCAGCTTTATCAATTCCTCTACCCGCTGCTTTGCGCTGACTGTTTTCCCTGTCAGAGGATCGGGGTATAATTCTGCAAATGAATAAATTCCAATTTCCATACCATCATGATGTTCAGCCCTCACGTATCTCTCCTCCTGCACTGTGTAAAAAAACTTTTATGCTGTTATTCTATTCAGCCGTTTTGCAAAATGGAATTCATCCAAATAAATACAGCATCTTAGCACCCAGAAGTTCCGTTACATTCCTCACGTACAAATGCGAAACCGCGCAAGTAAGAACACACCTCGAAAAAGCTAATTCGAATGCATGCGTTCACTTTCAATCCAATCGTGATATTGGTCATAAAGCGCACGTAATCTTCCGGCATCAAGGGCGATAACTTCACACCCTCTGTCATCATATACAAAGAAAATAATGTCTTTTGCAATATTCACAAAGAAAACATCGGGATAATCAACGGTGCAACCCCCGAATCTTGGCTTCAACGGAAAATCTTCGTGAGCAGCTGCCTTAAGTAATTGGGTAATATGTAAATCCTTCCGTTTACATAATAAAGAAAACTGCTGCATCTCGTATTCTTCTGCATCATCTTCTTCAAACGGATACGGACAGGTCTCCACTTGAATCCGATATAAATCATCCTTGCACTTCAGAAACGGCTGATAAATTTTTAATTTTCTGGCGTCATCACCTAGAGTTTTGTGCTTATATATGTTTGCAACAAGGAATAAGTCATCGTTTTGTTCAAACAGCTCATTAAAAATTTCGATGATTTGATGATGGACACACTGAAAATACTCAAGATTCAGCTCACCGCTTTCATTAAATTGATACATATTGCCGCCGAGAGAAAAATGAATTCCCACGTCCCATTGATGATAAATGCCGGGCACTAATTTTAAAGCCGGAAACCTTTCCTTCAGGTAATCCTTTATTTTCATTCAAAACATTCTCACTTTCTGTTAATGATCGACCCACTTTTTACTTTTTCGCCCTTGTAATATTATTCCGATTGGAATACAATGAAATAGAACACTGTGAACCCCATTGATCAAGGTGGATGCTGGTCACATCCATCCTGATCCTTTTTTCACAAGCTCACCTCCACTGCGGATCCTTCCATTTCCGAAGCTGCTCATTAATTTTTACACATTTCCAGGGTATTACTTTCTTATACATAAGCAGCAGTGGCTCTTTTATGGATCCGGATCAATTTAGAAAATCGAGAAAAAACTGATTCGAACGACTTCCTGCACCTTCTGTCGCTAAACTGCAAAATGCTAAAAACTTTGGATCTTTCGTGATATTGTAAGAGTTATTTAGGCTTTCCATCACATTCACCCTCTCTCGAATTTAACAACTTTACGATAAATGATTTTCACTGCTTTTCCAAACCTGAATCTCATTTGATCGTTACTAAACTAAGCATTTTTCAATTCCGTAATCTATTGGTAATATCGGTAAATTTATTGAAGGATTTAACTTAAACGCAAAAAAACTGCCCTCGGCGAGTTTTTTTGCGTTAACTATGTTTTTGCTTTAACCATTCTTTCTTTAGCAGGGCGTATTGGAAAGTGTTTTCATATTTGGGTGTTCCATCCTCATATTTTGTAAATGAAATAAACTCAATAAAATAACCTTCTTTACGCATACCTAATCTTTCACATAATTTTTGTGACTTGTCATTATCATCTTCAACATATGCATAAAGTCTTCTTGCTTCTTTTTGCATAAAGAGATACTCAAAGAAAGCCTTTGCACTTTCACTGGCGTATCCCACCCCTTCAAATCGAGCATTGAAATTCCAACAAACGGAATATGTATCAGGCTCTTCTTTTAAATAAAATAGTTCCCCGATCAGATCATTACTCTCTTTTAAACAAACAGCAATATAAGAATCATCTCTGCTTCTTTTTTGAACGTTTAAGACTGCTTCTTCTATCGTAGAAATTCTGTCATCAAGAAAGCAGTTCACTCTCGGATGTGCCGAATATTCCAAAAGGCCGTGCGAATCTTCCTCGCTAAAATTTCTTAAAACTAAGCGTGGGGTTTCAATTTTTTGCATTTGTTAGTCTCCTTTTTTTGAAATGTTTCTTCAACAGGCCTCGCCCGTTTGTTAAAGAACGATCTCAATCTATTTGTACTATATATGTTATCATTTTTGTCCAAATCAATAATGTTTAATGCTGACGGTTTTTTTTAATGAACCTCATTACCCAGAATAGGGAGAAGAACCAGTTAAGCCATTAAAAGCTTATTGAGTAACTTTTCAAACTTATTCACGCTCATCATTTCATGAGTGAGAAATTCTCCATTATAAAACACGCTGAAAGTTGTCCAGATTGCCGGTGATGTTTGGGCCTTATCTTTGGAGGATAATCGATGAGCCTGAAAATGAAGCCCTTTCTTTTCAGTCAGTTCCTTCAAATCCTCTAACACTCCGACTGCGAATGGACATTGAGCTGTATAAAATATTGTGATCCCCTCATCATTAAAAGAACAACTTTTAACCTGTTTTTTAAATACAGGAGGAGCTGCATGCTCATTCCAGATCAATGACATTAACTGAAAATAGGGTTTTGCTTCATCTTACAAAGTAAATCCCATATGCTCGAAGAAATGCTTATCACTTAAATAGGGAAGTTTTTTCTTACCAACTATATGAACAATTCCATCCATACGGCGGGATTTGGCATCTTCCGCACATTTATCTAACAAGTGTTTCGCATGTCCGCTGTTCTTATATCTCCCCGAGACCCAAAGACAATTAATATACATAAAATTAGGAGCGCTTATCGGAACCCACGCTTTTTCTGCAGGTAAATATTCAATAAAAACTTTTGCCCGCTCGTTTAATCGATAAAACACCAAACCATCAGCCATTCGATCTTTAAGCCAGCTTTTCTTTTCCGTTACGGCCTTCTCATATTGTTTCGCACCTAGTGCGCAGCAAATATGATTGTCATCAATATTGTCCTTTTTCAATTCAATGTATTCCATTATGATCTCCCCATTCCAAGATCAGCGTTTAACCCGAAATTGTTAAGCTCATGATTTTTCTATAAAAAACTGCTTTCGCAGAAATATAGAGTCCCAAAACCAATAGATTAACGCAGCAGTAATGCTCATCATGTAATAAATGAAATTCTCGAAAACTCTAACATCAATGGACTGACTACCCATGCACCAGAACAAGAACACAGCTAAAAAAGCGACTGCTGTATAAATGAAAAGATGAATCAAACTACACTTTTTCGGCTTCTTTCTTAACCAAAATTGCACAGGAACAGCAAATAAAAAGTAAGTGACGAAAGCGTAAAAAGCAATGATAACTACAGTGACTAATGCGAATGGCACAAAACCCGAGTATACAAACATATACAATCCAAAAACAAGACCAAAAGACATGCTTGAAAACGCCAATGTGAAAGCATAACATTTTAAGCTGCTCCGCGCTGCCCCTTCCATTTATTTCACCCGCTTTTTAAAATTCAGTTCTCTAATTTTTCATTTTCTTCCTGTTATTTAAATCAGTATATATTGATCACTTTAAAAGATCTATATTTTTTGAAATCTTTTTTTGCCCATAAAAAAGGTCAAGGAGATACCTTGACTATAATCTTCATCCGATTCATCATATTCAAATCCAAAGCCCTTAATCACATGTCACCGCAGCCGGCTTTTTTTGTAATCTTTAATTGCATCACCGTACCAGCTTACCGGTAAGTATCAATATAACGGAACTGACTTCTGCAAGAAAGTTCCGTTATATGACTATTCCAAATTTTGATCAATCGTTCCTTCAAAATAGTCATCGCTGACCTGTTCATGTGTTTCAGCCAATCCTTTTTCCAGTTGCGTATTTCCCTCATAATCTGATGTGTCAAAATATTTCCCTTCCGTATTTGTTGTGTCAGTTTTTTTATGATGAGTTTGTGTTTCCGTGTCTGCCTGGTTTGCTTTGGTATCGCCGGCTAAAGATTGCTGCTGAAAATCAAAGTCCTTGTCCAAAGAAGAAAATCTTTTGTAATCGTCCGGTCTGTCTGCGCCATGTTGTTCAGCCATGTTGTTCACTCCATATTGATCAATTTTGTTTGACGGGTGTAACTAAGTGTTTTCATTTGTTTTTGGTTTGAACTTTTTTGGGATCATCTGCTTTAAAAGCGGTTTCGGTCTCATGGTCTTTTTTTAATTGTTCAATGCTTGAATTTTGGATTCCTTTTTTGCTCACTGGTTCTCACTCCCTTTCAAATAGAATATAGACCGTTCTTATTGTGTCTATGGGAATTATATTCATACACTATTCGGTGGATTTTCTTAAAAAGAAGCTTCAGACAATCGCTTTGAATTAAGGCTTTCAAAGATAACCTTTGCCTATAAATTCTCCTTATCAATCAGCCCATCACACCCAATAACCGCACTTCATAAAAAATCCCCTCCTTCCGAGATGGGGAGTTATCAGTTTTTGCTTCAACTAAATAACGCATGATAAGAAGCGGGAAATTCTTGATTGACGCGTTGCACTTCCCGTGCAAATTCACGTTCCTCTTCTGTCACTCTTCTGAGTCTGTTAGCTTTTTCTTGTGTATCTATGTCGGCACCGGGAGGAACGAACCGATTCGGTGCAATCCGTACACCATTTGTTATGGCAGCATTGTATGAAATAAATGATCCTTTGCCTACAATCGCATTGAACACGATGGCTTTAAAACCGACGAACGTGTAATTTCCAAGATAACAAGGGCCATGAATAAGGGCATCATGTCCGACACTTACATTGTTTCCGATATAAATGGAATATGCCCTATCTTTGACTGAAACAAATTGTTTTAACAAACCATGTAAAATGACCCCATCTTGAAGGTTTGTATTTGACCCAATATAAAAGGGCGTCCCTTCATCTGCGCGAACAGCAGCATTCGGCCCGACATAAACATTGTCCTTTATTCTCACGTCTCCTATCACACTGGAAAATGGACTGATGAATGATGTTTTGTCAATTTTAGGGTATCTCCGAACCGGATTAAATGATGTAACAGGATTAGGGCTGATAAATGGCGCAAAGTTAGCGGGCTGGTGATTATCAAGGTTTTCTTCCGTCAGCTTTCTATCACTCAAAAAAAAGACCTCCTTTGAAAACGTACTATTATATATACTATGTAAATTCCGTTCATAGAGAGACGACAAACTCCTATTTAAACACTATTCGGATAACAAATAATTTCTAGTATCTTTATAGCGTGCGCCCTCAATAAATTTTTAGAGATACTTGTCTGCAAAGTTATGTAAGGGTTTTCAAAAGAAGAGTATTGTGCTAAATTGTACGATAAGTACCAATTTTCTGCAAATATTTGAAAGGGGTGTATGTTGTGAAAGCAGTAGTAGCAACGAAGGACAAAAATATAGCGATCGTACAAAAAGAATTGCGTCCTTTGCGACACGGTGAAGCCAAAGTTAAGATGGAATACTGCGGTGTATGTCATACTGACTTGCATGTTAAAAATGCTGATTTCGGGGATGTGACAGGCGTCACTTTAGGTCATGAGGGAGTAGGCATTGTAACCGAGATTGGTGAAGGCGTAACAAACCTGAAAAAAGGAGACCGCGTCTCCATTGCGTGGATGTTTGAAAGCTGCGGCCGCTGTGAATATTGCTTAACAGGCCGTGAAACCTTGTGCCGGGATGTGAAAAATGCCGGCTATACAGTTGATGGCGCAATGGCTGAAGAAGCAATTGTGGCGGTTGATTATGCAGTGAAAGTGCCTGAACATTTAGATCCGGCAGCCGCAAGCAGCATTAGCTGCGCAGGTGTCACAACTTATAAAGCAGTAAAAGTCAGTGAAATTAAACCCGGTCAGTGGATCGGTGTATTTGGAGTCGGCGGTTTGGGCAACTTGGCTGTTCAATATGCAAAAAATGTCTTTAACGCTAAAGTGATTGCTTTCGACATTAGCGATGAAAAACTGAACTTTGCTAAGAGCTTAGGCGCTGACGCGGTTGTAAACAGTTTAAACGAAGACCCTGTCAAGAAGGCTAAAGAAGTGACCGGCGATTTAGGTCTGGATGCCGCGGTCATTACTGCTGTCTCAAAAATCCCTTTCAATCAAGCGATTGATGTTGTAAAAGCCGGTGCGCGTGTAGTGGCTGTCGGTTTACCGGTCGACAAGATGGAATTAGATATTCCCCGTCTTGTGTTAGATGGTATTCAAGTAGTAGGTTCATTAGTAGGAACCAGAGAAGACCTGAGGGAAGCTTTTCAATTTGCTGCAGACGGTAAAGTTGTACCTAAAGTGACAAAACGCCCGATTGAAGACGTGAATGATATATTTGAAGAAATGGAGCAAGGGAAAGTGACCGGCCGTATGGTTATAGATTTTACTTCCTAATGATTAAGGCTGCCGGGAATGATACGGCAGCCTTTGAGCTCTATTCTTGCACAGCGCCCTCACCTTTGTCATTTTAGTTCTGACCAATCGGCGGGCATTTTGCAAGTACTGAACTAATCCTGATACCAATATAATACAAGGTCATTCATTGCTGAAGCGTAACCCTGCTGTCTTAACATAGCTGTTATGCTGCCCCGATGATAAGTGCCATGATTGGCAACATGGAATAAAATTTCTGAGTAAGCAGTTTCTCTGGAACCTAACCAAGGATTATGTAAGTTCATTTTTTGTTCTAAATCTGTTTGGTTATTCATCCATTCTTCAAACTGTGAAGCCAGTTCATCATAAGACGCCGCAAATTCATCTGCAGAATATAAATGAGTCCTTTCTGCATAAGCCGCAGAACCTTCCACTGCTTCCTGCATGTCTATTCCTTTAAGTACTTGCAGCCACATAGCATCCACCGCGCAGATGTGACTGAACGTTTGAGCAATTGTAGGATATGAACCGCGAACTTCTTCATAAAGAACGTTACTTGGTAATTCCTTTATTCTTTCTAATAACGCTTTATTCGCCCAAACATGGTAATGATACATATTTTTTGCATGGTTCATTTAACATCTTCTCCTTTAAAGTTGATACTTATGATTATAAAAAAAGATATATGACAGCAGATCGTCATACATCTTGATAAACTCTCATTATTTTTTTGGCTTCAGCGATTAATTTTGATTGCAGCTGCACCGGTTTTATCATTTTAGCTCCGCTGCCAAAGCTTAAGAGAATTGATATAAGCCATCCGGCATGCAGAGGCTGATAAACAGAAATGGTAAACGTCATACTTCCATCACTGTTCATAACTTTAGACGCGTTCTGAAATTGATCTAAAGCTTTTGCCAGAGAATTGGGATTAACCCAAATGACAACATCCTCAAACCCTTCCGCATTGGAGTCTGAATAAGATGAATCATCTTTCACTTTGTGACTGTGCATAAACTCCTCTTGAGTCAGCGTTATATTCATCATACGTGATACTTTAAATTCTCTAACATCTTGACGTTCTCTGCAGTAACCATATACATACCAATTACGGAACTTATAATGGAGATGGATTGGTTCTGCTTCACGTGAGGTAAATTCATTTTTATTGCTGACATAATCAAAGCGTACCACCTTTTTTTCATGTATAGCTTTTCGCAGATGCCTTAAGGAATTCGGTTCTGTTCTAAGGCTTTCCAACTCAACATACAACGTTCTGTTGTTGCCGCTAGTATCCAGAGATTTTAATCTATCTATCGTATGTTCAACTTCCCTATCTTCAAAAAGACTCGATAAACTGCTTAATACAGTGATAAGATTTAATACATCGTGAGATCCGATTAAACTTTTATCAAATTTGTATCCTTTCATAATCCCGAAACCGCCGTTAGCACCTTGATATGAAACGATCGGTATTCCAGCAGCACAAATCGCTTCGATATCTCTATAAATTGTCCGCGATGATACTTGAAATTCATCAGCTAAACTGGAAGCAGATAAAATTTCATTATGTAAGAGCTTGAATATGATTGATAATAAACGTTCTAATTTCAACTCTCAATTCCTTTCCTCATCATTGATTAAGATCAGCGGTAATAGTTATTAAGATCTTGTTTTGTTCATTTCATCGACATTTCCGCCTTATAGATGGTAAAATTTCTTAAAACAAGCAAAGGAGCACTGTTACATATGAGTCTTATTATTCTAGCATCCATGCTTTTATGGGGTGCAGTGATCCACGAACTAAGCAAACCTTCCAAAAAGCAAAGTAAACGAAAAATGATCTCTTTGGTATCCTTGGGTTCTTTGTCTACTTTAGTCATTACAATTTCGCTTTTTTCTAATTTGAATTGACAGATATATATCATGAGGAAACCCGCCAGAGCTTCCTCATGACACTGACGATCTACTCACTACACTTTTTACAGTAAACCTTATCAGCGAATTTACTTAACACTTTGTCCATTCTCCCCACAGGCATCATCTTCTCACTCGGAAGGGTAATATGAGCTGTCAGCCCATCACCAGATTTTAATGTTTTCCCGCAGATGGAGCATTTTAACTCTATATTAAAGAAATGTTTTAATCCCATTCAGAAGCCCCCTTATTTATCTTTATAAAAGTAATACGTTACTGCTTTATAAAAGTTTCACTTCGTTCCGGTTGATCTGTGCCCGCCCAACAGGCATCACCTTCCCCTGTGTCCAATCTTGTTCGTTCACTTTAATGCGTCCCCTTCCAAAACGGAAAAAGGAAAATACTTGTTATTTGTCGTATACTGCGCTTGCCCGGGAAATGATGAATCATTCTTTCTTGGATTATTTCTCATTATCTAATTCATTTCGTGCGAGGATAACTTCGCTTCCATCGTGAAGTAAAACGGCATATCCTAAAGGTTCTTACTCTCAACTAAACATGCCATAGCCTAAGGAGAACCGAAAATGATATTTCATTCATCAGCCCTTCATTTAGACAAAAACTTCATTTTTTCTCCTTTAGACTAAAATCCATGTCGAAATTTATCGTGCGGCATAGTATATACTATCCTAACAAGAGGAGGTGGCAATATGGGATACTACGGTGGAAATTATGGCGGAAGCACTTTCGTCTTGATCGTTGTGCTTTTCATTTTGTTAATCATTGTAGGTGCTGCTTTCCTTTAATAGCACATTGACGAACCATATTCGTCTCCCAAGAAAATTGCATCTCACAGTTCGGACAGACGCCATAAGATCTTTTTATGGCGTTTTCACTTTTGACATTAAGTCATTTTCGCATAAAAAAAGCCGGACTCCTCATTTAAGAGGTTCCGGCTTTTCTTATTGTTCGACCTTTGTTATTACCATTGGTACAAATGCGGGGAATACTTGATGTCCCGCTGCAAACACCCGCTATTATAATATTTCAATACAGCCTTCTGTTCCATGTACGCGGATTCGTTGCCCATCTTTTATCAATTGGGTTGCATTTTCAACTCCAACAACTGCAGGTAAGCCGTATTCACGCGCTATAACCGCTCCATGGGTCATCAGTCCGCCAACTTCAGTGACCAGGCCTTTTATGGATACAAACAATGGTGTCCAGCTGGGATCGGTAAAGGTGGTAACTAATATATCTCCTTCTTCCAAATTGGCATCTTCCATGTTTAAAATAACACGTGCCCGCCCCTCTATGACTCCCGAGGAAACAGGAAGCCCTGCAATCGCTCCGGCCGGGAGATTGTCTCGTTTGTACTCGCCTGTAACGATTTCGCCGTCAGACGTGATAACACGCGGCGGAGATAGTCTTTCATATACTTTGTACTCGTCTTTTCGTGTACTGATGATTTGGTAATCCAATATATTTGTGCGTACGACTTCTTGAAGTTCTTCAAAAGTAAGATAGTATATGTCTTCTTTTTCTTGAATAATACCCGGTTCAGCGAGTTGTTCGGCTTCTTTCAGTAAAGCCTGCTTATAAACAAAATAGCGGCTGACCATTCCGTATTTTGGATATTCTCTGAAGCCGCTGAAGTTCCGGATGATGCGGATCATTCGTTCGGTTTCTTTGGCTTTTTGTTCACCATCCGGTAATTGCTTCAATCGATCTAATAACTCTTGTTCTTTCTTCAATGCCTCCTGCCGCCCTTGCTCAAATTTCTGCCGGCTGGCATTTGGCTCAAAGTTTTTGAGATTATTAAGAATCATAGGGACAAGTGCAGTTGGTTTTTCGCTCCATCGAGTTCTTGTCATATCAATTTCTCCGGCACATCGCATTCCGTACTTGTTGAGGAAAGCATAGATGGCGTCATGGATTTCCTGTCCGCCTTCAAATTTCACCAGCTCATCCAAAAAGGAATCATCTTTTACATCCTCTAAATAAGCAATTATTTCTGGATAAGGACGGATCACATCGGCGACGTCCAATAGCGCAAGCCCCATTTCTGAAGTAATATTATGGGGTACAGATTGAGAAAGCGTGTCTGCTGCGTTTTTTTCACCTAACCACTCGTTCATTTTTTCGTTAATCCATGATGAAGCATCCATTGCAGTTCGAATTAACACCGAACTTTTTGGGTTAAATAAAATCTTCTTTAATTCCTGGATATCATCCAAAATAAAACGAAATAAATCAGATCCTGATTTCGTCTGGATGTTTTGTTTTAAAGCTTCTATCGATGTTTCACTGCTCTTAATCAAATCAGAAACAATTGCCGGATCGTTTTCAGTTTGATCCGGCATATCGGCATTGCCTTTTCCGGGAATCGGTGCCGTTTTATCAGGTATCGGCTTAATGAAATCACGTCGCTCTATTATGGTCATAAGTGCGTCTTTTAAGAGCGGATCGTGCTGCCCCATGCCTTTTAAGAAAACTTCTCTGACTTTAGGGGATGCCAGATGATGTGTGACATCAACAAATAGCCTACCGCCGGCTTTACGCATGGGTGCAGAAGTCGTCAATAGAAAAAAAGATAATCCAAGGGGTTTTATGGGATCCGTCATCATTTGTTGATGACCAACAGAGATATAGACGTGATTTTCTTGATCGTTCGCTTCAGGAACGGGGTATAACGTTGTGATCGGACGACTCTGGACAATATAAAAAGTATCGCGGTCCAAACACCATTCGATATCTTGCGGCTGGCCGAAATGAGCTTCGATCTGCCTCCCGATACGTGCCAGCTGTAAAATTTGTTCATCAGTCAGTGTTTGAATCTTTTGCTGATCAAGATCAATCGCTTGTGTTTCCGTTCCGCCTTCTTTTCGTCCATAGACAGCCTTTTTTTTAGTTTCTATTCTCTTATCGACGATTTGCCCGTCCTGTACTTTATAACAATCGGCGGATACCAAGCCAGAGACCAGTGCTTCACCAAGTCCAAAACCGGCATCAATGGATAGCAGCTTTCGGTTTCCGGTCACCGGATCAGCGGTAAATAAGATCCCCGAAGCCTGAGGGAAAACCATCCTTTGGATGATAACGGATAAATAAACTTGGCTGTGATCAAATCCATTTTGCATACGGTAAATGACCGCGCGATCAGTAAATAGGGACGCCCAACATTTACTGATATGCTGCAAGATTGCATCGACACCGGTAATATTTAAATAGGTGTCTTGCTGACCGGCAAAAGAGGCGTGCGGTAAATCTTCAGCAGTCGCACTAGAACGCACGGCATAGGCATGTTCTTCGCCATACCGGGAGAGATAGCAAGCAACTGCTTTAACTACATCGGAAGGAATTTCTGCTTCCATAATGGTTTGCCGAATTTCCCTGCTGATTTTACCGATTTGATCCCGATTCTCCACTTTCAGCATGGTCAGTTGATCCAACAGCGCTTGTAACGTTTCGTTTTGTTCAATGGCTTTTTGATATCCTGCTGTTGTGACACAAAAGCCTTCTGGTACTTGTATTCCTTGAATTTTTGATAATCCCCCTAAATGCAACCCTTTTCCTCCAACGAGCAAAGGCTGTGTTTTTTCAATTTCGTGAATACCGAGAACCAAAGAACTCATTCTATATCTCCCCTTCAAAAAAAATTGACAAGAGCTTTTCAGCATGATATAATCATAATATAAGATGGGTGACTATGACTTTTCACACAGAAAGCACGCGTGATCTGATTATATCACCGTGTCTGTTTTTGTGCAATATAAAAAGAACCTGGCCAATTTGGCGGGGTTCTTTTTTAATTTCCTAAGGAACTCCTGAAGTTGAATGATAGCTGTGAATCCATTGCAAAAAGGTATCCCCACGGAGTCCGAATGATTATCTGTTTCCTCCGACAAATGACATTATTTATAAGCAGCTTTGCCATCAAAGCTTTTTAGCTGTTAATTGTTTTTCATTGATCTCCCGGCAAAAACACTCTCTTGACGAACCGCACTTATCATTCATTTTCCCGAAAACTCTTCAATGCTGTATTGAGATCCTTTGTGTGAGTGTAAATGTTCTTATACAAATCGAATAGTATTTTATATTTTTGAACATTTTGTTCTTCCGGATAGAATACAGCAGCCTCACGTATGAATTGCTCTGCACATTCTTCAAGGGATTCAAACCACCCGCTCCCGAAGGCAGCTAACATAGCAGCTCCCATGGCGGGACCTTGTTCGTTTTCTAACTTAATCACCCGCGTATTGAAAATATCAGCTTGCATTTGAAGCCACGTTACATTTTTAGCTCCCCCGCCAATAGAGACAACTGAATCAACTGATTTTCCCGCTTCGCGGAATAGCTCAATTGATTCATTCAAAGAGAATGTGATGCCTTCCATTACCGCCCTCATAACATGCTCTCTTTTATGGGCCGCATCCATTCCGATCAAGCTTCCCCGAATAGATGAATCAGCATGCGGCGTTCTTTCACCAACCAAATAAGGAGTATACAGCAGTCCATTTGCTCCTATCGGAATAGCTTCCACCCCATCCAATAATTGTTCAAACGATTCGTTTGGCGCAAACGTTCTTTTAAACCAGTCTAAGCTGTATCCAGCAGCGAGTGTGACTCCCATCGTATAAAAAGAATCCTTTTTTCCATGATTAAAAAAGTGCACTTTCCCTTTAAAGTCCCTTTCTTTGTCTTCTTCACAGGAAAGTATGACCCCTGACGTCCCAATACTGCATAATGTTTTTCCGGATGAAAGAATACCGGCTCCAATTGCACCGCAAGCATTATCTGCTCCCCCGGCATACACTTTTGTTTGTTCCATCAGCCCTGTCTCCGCCGCGACGTTCGGAAGCAGCGATCCTGCACAATCATGGGATTCAACAAGCGGAGGACAAATATCTGCAGAAATACCAAATTGATTGCAAATATCATCGCTCCACTCCTTGCGGGTAATATCTAAAAGTAACGTTCCCGCTGCATCGGAGTATTCAGTGTGAATGGCACCGGTCATACGGAATCTCACATAGTCTTTCGGAAGCAAAAAAACAGCAGTTTTTTTAAAAAGTTCAGGCTCATGTTCCTTCACCCATAACATTTTAGGCAATGTAAACCCTTCCAGGACACAGTTTTTTGTGATATCAAGCAGATGATCGCCAGATGTCTCGGTCATCCTCATACATTGAGGCGTCGTTCGGGTATCATTCCAAAGAATCGCATGACGCAGCACCTGCCCATCTTGGTCAAGCAGGACTAACCCATGCATTTGTCCTGAATAGCTTATCCCGTCTATATCTTCGGCTTGAACACCGGATTCATAAACCAATTCAGCCAAGGCATCAATTGTTTGCTGCACCCAGTCTTCGGGATTTTGCTCACTATACCCCGCCTTCTCTTGAATAAGCGGATATCTTTTGGACGTTTCTGCACAAACCTTGCCGTTTTGATTGACTAAAATGGTTTTAACGGCGCTCGTTCCAAGATCTATCCCAATGACATACTTCATTTTTTCACTCCTTTCCCTCTCAATAGATCCCCATTGAAACTCCCCGCCAGAACGGGAAGTTCCGGGGCAGCTCGGCTTTCCCTGCTAAAACTTTTTAGCGGATCAAGCTTCTTTGTTATACCTCTAAAATGTATTGGTTCAATATCGCTTTTAACCGCTCCTGTCTCCCTGATTCGTTTTTAATTGGCTGATTGTTTAGCGCATATTGCTCAAGTGTCTTAAAATCAGCTCTTCCTTCTGCAATTTCAAGACCGATCCCTTCGGTAAAGCTGCGGTAACGATGCTGAATCACATCTTCAAACACACGGTCTTCGATTAATTTGTGAGCGACTTTCAATCCCCTTGCAAATGCATCCATCCCAGCAACATGGGCATAAAGTAAATCATCAGGCTCAAAAGAAGATCTTCTGACCTTTGCGTCAAAGTTTAATCCGCCGCTTCCAAGGCCGCCATTTTGCAGGATTTCGTACATGGCTAATGTCGCAGAATATAAATCTGTCGGAAATTCATCTGTGTCCCAGCCTAACAGCGGATCACCTTGGTTCGCATCAACAGATCCAAGAAGGCCATGCACTCTCGCCATTCGTAATTCATGTTCGAATGTATGCCCGGCTAATGTGGCATGATTGGCTTCGAGATTTAATTTAAAATGACTGTCTAAGCCATATTGCTTCAAAAAGGCAATAGTTGTTGCCGCATCTGTATCATATTGATGAGTGGTCGGCTCTTTTGGTTTTGGTTCAATCAAAAATTGCCCCGTATACTCGATTTCCTTCGCATAATCCACTGCCATATGCATGAATCTGGCCAAATTATCAAGCTCAAATTTTAAATCCGTATTTAACAATGTTTCGTATCCTTCACGTCCGCCCCAAAATACATAGTTTTCGGCGCCAAGCTCTTTTGCTGTTTCCAGCCCTTTTTTTACTTGTGCTGCGGCATACGCAAACACATCTGCATTGCAAGAAGTCGCGGCACCATGGACGAAACGGGGATTCGTGAACATGTTTGCAGTATTCCATAATAGCTTCACGCCGCTCGTTCTCATGTATTCTTTCATCATGCTCACGATAATATCTAAATTTTGATTTGTCTCTTTTAACGTACTTCCTTCAGGTGCGATATCCCGGTCATGGAAAGCAAAAAATGGCGCATCCAGTTTTTCAAACATCTCAAATGCTGCTTCTACCCTCGCTCTCGCCAGATCCATGCTTTTATAATGATCCCACGGTCTTTGCATCGTAGCTGCTCCAAACATGTCTGTACCGTCAGCGGTAAATGTATGCCAATAAGCAATAGAAAACCGCAGGTGCTCTTTCATTGTCTTTCCGCCGATTACTTCTTGAGGATTATAATATTTAAATGCTAAAGGATTCGTGGAATCTTTCCCTTCATAAATCACTTTGTTTACGCTTTCAAAATAGCCGGCTGTACCGGAATGAGACTGAGCCATGACATTTCCCCCTTAAAAATAAATTCAAGCGCATTTTATGTCATATTCGCATGTTAGTTTGTTGCTTAAACAAACTAACATATTTTCATCTTATATAACCTCATCAGTATTTTCAATATTTTTTTTAGTTTTTCACGAATACATTAGATATAATAAGGTTGGATTCGCTATGTGTGACGCTTCGCATGATAACACAGAAAACTCAACTTAATTTAAAGATTATACAAATGGAGTGGATGAAGTGGATATCGCTGATCAAGCCTTTGTCAAAAAAGTAAACCAAAAGTTATTATTAAAAGAAATCCTTAAAAACTCACCTATTTCAAGAGCAAAATTATCTGAAATGACCGGATTAAATAAATCTACTGTTTCATCACAGGTAAACACATTAATGAAAGAAAACCTTGTATTTGAAATCGGTCAGGGACAATCAAGCGGCGGCAGAAGACCTGTCATGCTTGTTTTTAATAAAAAAGCAGGATATTCCGTAGGAATAGATGTCGGAGTGGATTATATTAACGGCATTTTAACAGACCTTGAAGGGACGATCGTCCTTGATCAACACCATCATTTGGAATGCAGCTCTCCTGAAATAACGAAAGATATTTTAATTGAGATGATTCATCACTTTATTGCGAATATGCCGCAATCTCCGTACGGGCTTATCGGTATAGGCATATGCGTTCCCGGATTAATTGATAAAAATCAAAAAATTGTTTTTACTCCGAACTCCAACTGGAGAAATATTGACTTAAAACCTATCATCCAAGAGAAGTTCAATGTGCCTGTTTTTATTGAAAATGAGGCAAATGCCGGCGCATATGGAGAAAAAGTATTCGGCGCTGCAAAAAATCACGATAACATGATTTATGCAAGTATCGGTACAGGGATAGGGATCGGCGTTATAATCAATAATGATTTATATAGAGGGGTTGGCGGATTCTCTGGAGAAATGGGACATATGACAATAGACTTTAATGGTCCGAAATGCAGCTGCGGAAACCGGGGCTGCTGGGAATTGTATGCTTCAGAGAAGGCTTTATTAAAATCTCTTCAGACGAAAGAAAAAAAAGTATCCAATCAAGATATCATAGACCTCGCCCATCTGAATGATGTTGGAACTTTACGTGCCTTACAGAATTTCGGCTTCTATTTAGGGATAGGCCTGACCAATATTTTGAATACATTCAATCCGCAAGCCATCATTTTAAGAAACAGCATCATTGAATCGCATCCTATGGTTTTAAATTCAATCAGAAGCGAAGTGTCGTCCCGGGTTTATTCCCAATTAGGCAATAGTTATGAATTATTACCATCTGTTTTAGGAAAAAATGCATCGGCATTGGGAATGTCCTCTATTGTAATTGATCATTTTCTTGATATGGTTAATCATTAAGTTTTACGTTGTTTTTACATGCTGAACAGGAGTATTTCTGAAGGAATTTTTCACATAGGACACGATATGAAAAAGGAGTTCTAAAATAGAAGCTCCTTTTTCTTGTGCGCATTATTTTTCTTTATAACGAAAATATCTGAAGTCAGCCGGAATATGGTGACCGCTGGTATCTTGGCACTGCATCCCTACAAAAGCTCCTGTAAAGAATCCTCCTCCGCGGATGTAATCATCTGATAATTTTTTCGATTCTAATGTAATGTCAATTTTATGCCAGTCTTCTTTGTTAAACGAATAGAAATAATAATATTTTTCCTTTTCGATATTCACTTTTAAATAGACATACTTTACTTCACCGGGGATCACAATTTTATTTTTTAATGGCTGTGAAAAAGAAAAGTTATCACATATTGTTAATTCAAGAATACGGCCGAGTTCTTCATCATGCGTGACTTGAAGAGCCGTCCAGTTCTCTGTATTGTAATAGTTCACCAATCCAGCGGCTTGTTGAAAATTCTCCGGGAAAAACGCTACAGCTGTTTCCGCTTCAAAATGGAGACTTTGCCAGCGTCTGGCTACAAATGCCTGAGTAAATGCCGAGGTTAATGATTCATGGCCGTATAACCGCAAATGATTTGGCACTTGAGTCAATGAGCCTAATTCTTTCGTGAACGGAATCCTTAACGTTTGAAAATTGATATTTAATGTTGAGTTCTCGAATTCATCAACTTCCGGGTACGTTGCTTCAAATATGGTTTCAGGAATAGAAGGCGCTTCCACCTCCAAACTTCCCTCTTTTCCGCCAGCTACATAAGGCCATTCATCTTTCCAATAGAGTTTTTGAATAGCTGTTTCTCTGCCCAAAGGACAATAACCTCGCTGCTGAAAAATTGAATCATCGTCCGGATGAATAGGACGTCCCGTTAAATGAGCTAAATACCACTCACCTGTATGTGTTTGAACGATGGATGCATGCCCGCATTTTTGCAGCGGATTTTCGGGATCATGCCATGACGTTAAGATAGGATTATCAGGATGAACTTCATATGGCCCCTCAATATTTGCAGAACGGGCAATTGTAGCAGCATGTTCGAACCGCGTTCCTCCTTCTGCAGTTAATAAATAATAATAGTTCCCGATATGATAAAGGTGCGGCGCTTCCGTCAGCTTTCTTTCAGTTCCTTTAAATATTACTTTCGGTTTTCCAATTAATTTTTGCTCCTCATCAGAATATTCCTGCATGACAATTCCTCCGAAAGAGTGCCGATCAATACGCTGATCCCATAACATATTTAATAAATATTTTTTTCCATCCGTATCATGGAATAAAGAAGCATCAAATCCCGAGCTATTTAATGTGATCGGCTCCCCCCAATCACCATCAATCGTGTCACAAGTCACTAAATAATTGTGGCAATCTTTCCAGGCGCCATCTACTACCTTAACATCCGTATAGATCAGCCAAAACTTTCCGTCGCTGTAACTTAAACATGGCGCCCAGACCCCTCCTGAATTAGGGTTTCCTTTCATATCTAATTGAGAAACTCTCTGTAATGGATGTGCAACTAAGTGCCAATTCACTAAATCTTTTGAGTGGTGTATCTGGACTCCCGGAAACCACTCAAATGTAGATACGGCGATATAATAATCCTCTCCGACCCTGCAAATACTCGGATCGGGATTAAATCCTTTAAGTACCGGATTGATAATCTTCATCGGAACGCCTCCTTAGCTATTTTCTGTTGACTCATCATGTTTTAAGCTTTGAAATCATCAATATGATCCAAATAAACCTTGTCTCTATTCTCTAATTCTCGAACCATGTTTTTATATTTTTTCTCATCTAAGTTATAGAAATTAATATCAATCATGGCTAAAACCAGTAAGAACACGGGAATAATGGTGGTTGTAATTAAAATTCCCGTCAATGCCTCCGCCGTTTGCACCTGATTTGCCACATATCCAAACTTATCTAAAACCAGCCCAGGTATAACCCCTCCCAAGGCCATGCCGAATTTAAAGAAAAATCCGATAATAGCGTATATGAGCCCGCCCATTCTTTTCCCGGTTCTGTACTCTCCATATTCTATTGTTTCAGGAATAAGCGCCCACATATATCCCCCGGCAGTGAGACTTCCGGCAGCAGCCAGTAATCGAAAGGAAAGGATAAGGAATACATTACTTGACGGAACAAACAATAAAGCTAGAAGGCCGATCATATTCAGTAATAATGCGTAGTTTAGTAATTTCTTCTTCCCCAATAATTGATGAAGCTTTGGAATAAAAGGTAAAATGACCAGAGCGGGCAAACTTCCTAACAAACCGTACCACTTCACTAAATCCTCTCTTCCTAAGTTATACGTTACGTAATAGATGCCGACCGAATTACTTATTGAATTCACTCCAAAAATAATAATAAAGAAAATACTTAATACCACAAGCGGCCGATTAACACGAAATTGCTCGAATATATCCGAAAATTTAATTTTTTCTTCAGATTTTTGAAGAGTGACACGCTCTTTTGTGCTTTTAAAACAAAAGATTAAAAGACACCCGCCTATGAATCCCATAATGGCCATGGTTAGCTGCCAGCCAAGAGATTCGCTGCCTGAAGTATCACTTAAATAAGCAGCCAGTAAGGGAACAAAAAATGCAACGACAAGTCCCCCAAGATTCGCAAATAACATACGGACAGATGTTATACTAACAACTTCTTGATTATTTCTGGTCATGGCAGAAGTTAACGCGCCATACGGAACGTTTATCGCTGTGTATGTAAGCGACAAGCCGACATATGTTATATAGGCATATATTAATTTCCCCATATCTGAAAAATCGGGGGTTGTAAAACAGAGGATGGCCAGTATGACAAATGGAAAAGCTCCGAATAAAAGATACGGTCTGAAGCGCCCAAACCTGCTATTTGTTCTGTCTACTATTGTTCCGATAAAAGGATCAGCGAGGGCGTCGATGATTCTGACCACTAAAAACATCGTACCGGCGGCGGCTGCCGATAAACCAAATACATCTGTATAGAAGAACAAAAGATAAGTAGACACCGTTGCATAAATTAAATTACATGCAAAATCCCCAGACGCATATCCAACTTTTTCAGCCATGCTGATCTTCTTTACATTTTCACTGAGCATGATTTCCTCCCCCTTTTCGATCTTTCATAAGGAACCAGTATGAAAGGATATAACATGTCTTCAAATTTATTGGGCAGTGCGCACTTCATAAAAGCGCTTTCATAAAATAATAGCCGATGACTTTCACAGAGCGTTTTCATCAGATAAATGGTGATCAGATGGCTGCAATTTCATCTTATATGCCCGGAAAGGATAAAAGCCCCGTGCTTTCGTTTTTTAAATTCTTCTTTCGAGCCCCTTATCCCCCTCCCATCATGCATTTAAATTACGGGTAATTTAATCGGATTCCTTAGTTTGTTGCGTAAACAAACTAACTTGATTTAATCTTATAAAATCTGATCTGCTTTTTCAACTCCTTTTTCAGAAAATTTAAAACCAGCCAAGGGCATACCATAGTGTAATCGCCAACTGCTTCGACAGACGTATAAGTAAAAATCCCTTGTGGCTGACTGATCATCACCTTTTCGTTTAGAAAAACGTATTAATAAACAGGCACTAGAAAAAATGCGAATCATATATAAGTGATATCCCGTTTAATTGGTTGAGGAGGATATTATGAAACCTATGCTGCCTTTTGAAAAGTATTTCGGTGATTTAGAACTGGTTTATGCATTTTATGGAGCTATGCCTACCGGTGTTACGGTTTCGGAAACTGGTCGTATTTTCATTTGTTTTCCGAAATGGGGAGACGATGTTAACTTTACGGTCGCGGAAATAGTTGGGGATAAATTGCAGCCCTATCCTGATTTACAAACCAATTTGGTTAACCCCGAGACTATCAAAATGAGTTTCATCAGTGTCCAAAGTGTAGTTGCTGATGGAAGGGGAACGCTTTGGGTACTAGATACAGCGGCGCCCAATTTTTCTGAACCAATTAAAGGCGGGGCAAAATTAGTCGCTGTTGATTTAAAAACCAATACAATCAGAAGAGTGTATACCTTTACAGAAGATGTTGTCCTGCCAACAACTTACCTGAATGATGTCCGATTTGATTTTCGTGTTGGAACTGCAGGTTATGCCTATATAACGGATTCTTCTTCCAAAGGACCAGGAGCGATTATCGTCGTTGATTTGGAAACCGGAAATGCATGCAGACGGTTAAATGGAGCAAATCCAACTTCACCGGATTTCTATTTTATACCGAAAGTAGAAGGCAACATTTTGATGAATCGTAACAGGGATGGTTCAACTTCCCCATTTAGGCTGGCATCCGACGGTATTGCGATTTCTCCTGACGGAAAGGTATTATTTTTTTGTCCACTGACCAGCCGCCATTTGTTCTCGATCTCAACAGAAGCCCTGAGAGATAGAAATATACCGGACATGGATTTACTTTATCATGTGGCGTATTGGGGAGAAAAAGGTGCGTCTGATGGAATGATTACAGATGCAAAAGGAGCCGTTTATGCCGGAGATTACGAGAACAATAGTATTCGAAAAATACTGCCGAATGGCACAATGCAAACCATCGCACATGATCCGCGTATTTTATGGCCGGATACTTTTTCGATTGGTCCGGATGGATACTTATACGTCATCGTGAACCAATTACATCGGCAGGCTAGATTTCATTATGGAGAAGATTTACGACAGAAACCTTATAGTTTACTTCGTATAAAAATCGATGAATTACCTGCTCCTTCCTATTGAAAATGAAAAATGAAGGAAATCATATAATATCCTCATTAAATATAAATGGTTATTCGAGCCGTTTATAATCGGCCTGTTGACGTATATAAGAAAAAAACAGACCACCCGTGAGCCTGGAAACCTGAAGGGTTAGGTCTATCATGAAACCACATCGAGCAAACCCTTTGATGGGCAGCTTTTATTACAGAGCCGGGGTGATACCAACACCCTGGTCTTTTTATTAAGGGAAAAACACTGTAACCCGTCTGTATTTTACAGTTTGATTACGACACATTAAATGAAACTATTGAAAGGATTTGCAATACTTTTGTTTACTGGATAAAACTATTATTTACTTGGCACGCAGGACTTTATCATACACAAGTGATACTATCCATGATTCAGTTCAAATTCTTCTCTAGTCATTCCAAAACAAATGTTATCATAATAGGCTCCTTTAGTAAAAATGACATTTCTTAGTTGTCCCTCTTTCATGAAACCTAATTTTTCATGCAGCCGAATGGAGTTATTATTAAAAGAATAAACGGTTGTATTTACTTTTTGATAAGCAAGTTCCAAAAAGTAAAAGCGAAGAACCATTAAAATCATTTCTTTGGCATATCCTTTGCCCCTATGTGGTTCAAATACAGCCAAATAATAATCGAAGGTCCCATTTTTCCTGTCACACTCAAAGGTTTCAATCATACCCACGATATTATCATCTCTATCAACTGCAATAAAGCGAAATTCATCTTTTTCCAATTGTTCTTCTAACCATTTTCTCATTTTATTATCCGAACGAGGAAAATGAAGCGAGTCCATATTCCGCAGGATTTCATCATCTAATGATTCAAATATAACGATATCTTCAGATTTAATCGCTCGTAGTGTAACACTTTCCCCTGCCCAATAAGTAACTGCCATTTTAACTTTTCCTCCGTTCATCCCCTAAACTTTTCAAACCATTGATAGTCTTATATACAAAGTTAGTCAATAAAATCGCCTCCATATTTCTCAGAATAATTACTGAGGATACAAACTTGTTAATCAGTAACAATTTTATTCATAATTGAAGCAGCATTAGAAGTAAACAAGATATAAGTGTTTTTTGCCATTTTAATTACTATCCTATCCGTAGAACCATAAGGAAACCCTATCCTTACTGCATTTTTCTCCTGTCCCCCATAGTTTGGATCAAGAAATACATCGTTGATTTCTTTGATTGGAATTTCAATTTTAGATAGCTGCCAATTGATAATTAACGTTCCATCAGATTTTTCAACTTTAATCCCAAGCAAAATTACATTCCCCTTCCGTCTATGTACTAAGTTAAATTTTAACATAGAGCTTGCACAAAATAACATATTAAGGAAAATGAAAATTAATTGCCCCAATTTTCAGATCAGAATGTTGTGAAATCGTTTTAGTGAAAGCTGTAAAAAAATATTACGAAAGAACGTCTTACCTGGCGTCTTCAGTTTCAAAGAGGAGGTGGAAGGATTGGAAGTCTTGTTCATTTTTTCATTTCACCGTTCCACTGTACCCTGACAGTACTATTAAAGGTCTGTTTCATTTATTTCAGAAGAGACAACATTTTCGCTTTAGTTTTTGGTCGGACACTCCGTCAGCAGACAAGCCATATATACGTTTCACAGTTACTGTTTTCAGACCGCAACAGCCATCACTTCCGTTGTTAGCTGCCCCCATTTTTAGAAGCCGTCTACTCAGACCAAAACCGAATAAAGAATCACGAGAAATACGAGTCATCAATTGCGGAGTTAGATTCATAACTTCAAATTTTTTTGGTCATATTTTGGTCAAGGACCAAAAATATTGTTCTTTTAATCTTATGACCAAAACCAAAAAATCCCCTGACACCAATAGTGCCAAGGGATTGAGAGATTAATATTGAGACATGATTGTTCGCGCTCCCACGGATGAACCTGTGTGCGGAACATATCTTTTTTATTATCAAGGTTCAAAAAGATTTAACAAGGTTTTCAAGTTTGTTTAGAGGTTATATTTTCATCAAATTTCATTAATTATAATGTACCGATTGTCAATGATGGTGGTCAAGCCTTCGACTAAAGGCAAGCAAAAAATCCCTCTATTCGCCAAGAGGGATTTAACAAAATTCGTTCCTATTCAGTCGGTTGTTCTAATAACCATTTAAGAAGGAATTCTTTTGTTTGTTTCGCAGGAAACATCCACTTTCTCCCCACTTTTCTTTTTGGAAATCTTGGGTCAAAGAAGAATTTCTCCTGTATTGTATTCCAGCACACTTTTGTATTTTTAATTAAATCATCAGTATTCCAGAAAAGCAATTCATTATCCAGCTTATTTAAATGATTTTCTAATTCTTCAAGGTATAGTTTTTTAATCTCCGATTCATTCACCTTAACTTCTAGCATATAACCCTCCTCACTTATTCCACCTTCTTAATTCAATCATCGCAAAGCTTGTTCAAATATATGTATAGTTAACTTTTTTCTTAATTCAGCGTATTTCAGTGCTGATCTCTTCACATATGGAAATCGGAATGCTGGACTTGTTTATTTTATTCTTATATGTATGTGGCAACTGATTTTCAGCTATGTTCTTATATGTAATGAAATCATTAATATGTACGAAATAAACCTTATTCTCTGTCTCTCTAAAGTGAAAGAGACAACCAGGAATTATATTTGGATATTGCGTTGCCTCTTTTAAGTGTTTAATCTGCTGTGACTTTATGATCTTTTCACTGAATGACACAGACTTGTTCTTTGTTGATTTTAGTTCAAAAGGAAACAGATATCCTTTAAAGCGTAGAAAGCAATCATATTTGTTTTTTGATACTGCAGCTCTCCTTTTTAAAAACATTGGATTAACATCTTTAATTCTGTAGAAAAACAGCTTTTGATCTGTAGCTGATTTTTCTATATTTGCTTCAAAAACCTTACCTTGGTTTGTCCCCAATCAATCACTCTCCTAAAATATTGAAACCAAAAATTGAAATTAAAATAAACCTTTGCTACACTGTTTTATGTTAATTAGCATTGAAAGAAGTGTACGAAATGAAGCAATGGACACCCCTGCGCCCTCGTTTAAATGAATTAATGTTTGAATATGACCTCACAGTTGATGACCTTTTCAAACGCACAGAATACCCGAGACAACGTATCCACGATTATATAAGTGGAGCCAAAGCAAATATGAACTTAGCTACTGGCATGACTTTTGCTGATGCCATTGGTTGCTCAATTGAAGGGCTGTACAAATGGAACCATGAGGAAGAAGAAAAGTTAAATCTTAATCCCTTTTCAAGTCCATCTGATTTCCTGCATCAATTCTTCATTATTATCCGAAAGGTTGATTAGGTTACGGTGGGCTCTTTCGTAATCTTTATTCCCAATAGCTTCTTTAACCCTACTCATTTGTCTTTCCATTTTGTTGAACAGTATTTGAATTGTTTTATATCCCTCGTTTATATCTTCCTCATTTTATTTTTATTCTAAATAACCTTATAATGCGTCTGTGGTATTCCATAATCATTCCCTTTGCAAAAAACTGCTCCAGTGTCTGAAGCAATTACCTCTTTGTAACAAGCCACTCAGTCCATCCAAATGTTCAGTAGCATTCCATAAAGACTGTAGAAAATCAATCACTGTCTTTCACCTTTTCGGTCTGTTTGACAGTAATATAGGAGTTCGTCCGAAGATTTTTAAAAATCCGGCATATTTCTCCGGCTTTCCGAAAATAAATTTGTGTAGAGAGGATATAGCTAATTGACAAAAATTATGAAGCTGCAAACTGATCAAGGCATGAAGATGATTTTACCCAAATGTTTTACAACCAAAGATGTCTATGATCAGGTTGGCTTAGCTCCAGTTGTGAAGAAATTCATCAGATACAAACAATGCTAATAAAGCTTTAAACAAGCTTAGATTCGATCATCTGTTCGAGGAAGAAGACGTTAACCCTATTGTTATTAATGGATTAAGCATTAAAACCAAGTCCTTTGATTTCTTCTCGTTAAAAGGGAATGGGGACAAAAAATCAACTGTTGAGCCATTAAAGGATTCTGATTTCTTTTTCGATAAAAAAGGAGTTATTTCATGAGACGGATTAAATTAGAGCAGCCTAATTGCAATCCATGTAGAATGGTAACTAATTATTTGAAAGATATGGGTGTAGAGTATAATATTATTAATGTAATAGAAAATCCTGAAGTCGGAGCAGAATATGGAGTGATGGGGTTCCAGTTACAATTCTTATTGATAGCAAGGGAGGTAAAGTAAAACGCAGTACGGGTTTTAAACCTGAAGAATTAGAAGATTTAATTTCCAAATTATAAAAACAATTTAAAAGGAGAGGGAATAAATGACTATTGAAAAACTTAATATTAAATTTTCTAGAGATGAAGGCGGAGCAAAAACAACAATGGAACAAATCTATGACAAAGTAAACGAAATGGTTGATTTCTTGAATGAAAATAATGATGTTAAAACTGAGCAAAATTTAAGAAATCAAATTACCGAAGGATTGACGAAAATTTCAAATACAGTTCAAGAAGTAAAAGATACTATTACCAAAGAGGAGTCAGAATGACATTTCAAATTAAAATCAAATACCTAGATGAAACACAAACAAGAATTAACAAAATTGAGCAATGGGATTAGATTAATCTTCGAGCATCTGAAGATGTAGCATCAAAAAGGATGAATTCACACTTATCCCGTTAGGAGTGGCATTGGAGCTGCCAGAAGGATATGAAGCTCATGTCGTTCCTCGTTCAAGCACATTTAAAAACTTCGGTATTATTGAAACAAACTCAATGGGTGTTATTGATGAGTCATACAAGGGAGACAAAGATTTTTGGTTCTTTCCTGCATATGCTTTACGAGATACAGAAATTAAAAAAGGGGATCGTATCTGTCAGTTCAGAATTATGAAGAAGATGCCTGCAGTTGATTTGATTGAGATAGATCATCTAGGCAACGATGATCGAGGTGGTCACGGATCGACTAGAACTAAGTAATACAAGTCAAGTCCTGACTGAGGTCTTAATGATGTATGTCTATCCAGTGGAGGGTCGCAGTCAGGACTCTTTATAAATTACCCTGTTATTAAGATTAAGATTTTGCTTCTTGTTTGGCATTATCGCAATACAATTGGTAAAGCTCTGAATCCTCCCAGCCATTAAAGTCTTTTTGCTCGGGAATATATGCGGAAATATTAACTTGCTGACCTTTATTGGTATAGTTTGATGCAAATTCATCCATCTCCGTATAAATAATGACCTTCTTAAATGAAGAAGTAGGTGAGATTGCATTTTTAATTACTTCTAAAATTCTACTAACACCAGTTTTATTTGGTTGAAGTGTTTCTTTTAGCAACGAAACAACTTCTTCAATGCAATTGATGGCAGATGTGCTTTTATGTTTTAAGTTGTCATAAACATGAAGAATTTCCTTGTCCATTTCATATGTGTAGGTAAACTCGCTCTTGCTATGGAAACCTACATTTTTAATGGAACCTTGAATAATAGGATGTTGAGTAATGCTCATTAAATATTACCACCTTTTCGTATATTGAGAATTTTAAGACAAGTATATTATACCAGTAATCAGGAAAAAGGGCTAAATAAAAGAAGACTTTTATCTAAAACAATAAGGAGGAAAAAGACCATAAACAATAACAGTTATAAAGATTTGCAAGCAAAATATGACAACATGCTCTTCAGGAATGGTCTGTGTTTAGGTTTTATTCAAAAACATGGGGTTGAAGATGTGTTTTTTGAGCATATGAAACAAGTTGCAGCTTATGAAGAAGACCAAAGGTATAGAGTTGCAGCAGTTTTTAGCGAAAGAATTAACAGTCCATATGAAATACTTAAATGATAGAGGATTATATCTCCACAATTATGGAGTAATTTTTTATTGATTTTTTGTGGGTGTTTTGTGGGTGGTATATGATTTATATTAAATTATTAAATTTGTTAACAAATCAAAAAATCCCCTGACACCAATAGTGCCAAGGGATTGAGAGATTAATACTGAGACATATACTGTTCGCGCTCCCACGGATGAACCTGTGTGCGGAACATATCCCATTCGATTTCTTTTGCTTCGATGAAGTGTTCGAACAGATGCTCACCGAGAGCTGCAACCATGACTTCGTTTGATTTGAATTCGTCGAGAGCTTCCGCAAGTGTCGCCGGAAGGTCCACGATTCCGCTTTCCATGCGCTCTTCTTTGCTCATGACGTAGATGTTGCGGTCAATCGGAGCCGGCGCTTCAAGTTTATTTTTGATTCCGTCAAGGCCTGCTGCAAGCAATACGCTTAATGCCAAATACGGGTTTGCCGCCGGGTCTACACTGCGGACTTCAACACGCGTGCTGATGCCGCGGGAAGCCGGAATACGGATCAGCGGACTTCTGTTTTGCGCGCTCCATGCCACGTAGCAAGGTGCTTCATAGCCCGGAACAAGGCGTTTATAAGAGTTCACTGTCGGGTTTGTGACAGCTGTAAAGCTTGTCGCGTGTTTTACGATACCGGCAATGAAGTGTTTTGCTGTTTCACTCAGCTGAAGATCAGCGTCTTTATCAAAGAATGCGTTAACGCCATCTTTAAAGAGTGATAGATTACAGTGCATACCGGAACCGTTTACGCCGAACAGCGGTTTTGGCATGAATGTCGCATGCAGACCGTGTTTGCGGGCAATCGTTTTGACGACAAGTTTGAAAGTTTGGATGTCGTCACAAGAACGGATGGCACCGGCGTATTTAAAATCGATTTCGTGCTGGCCGGGAGCCACTTCATGGTGAGATGCTTCGATTTCAAAGCCCATTTCTTCCAGCTCAAGCACGATATCGCGGCGGCAGTTTTCTCCCAAGTCAGTCGGAGCCAGGTCGAAGTATCCGCCTTTATCGTTTAATTCGAGTGTCGGTTCGCCTTTTTCATCTAATTTAAACAGGAAGAATTCAGGCTCAGGTCCAAGATTGAAATCGCTGAAACCGAGTTCTTTCATTTCTTTCAGAATCCGTTTGAGGTTGTTACGCGGGTCACCTTCGAACGGGGTGCCGTCCGGATTGTAGATATCACAGATGAAGCGTGCTACTTTACCTTTTTCAGCTGTCCATGGGAAGATAACAAATGTGTTCAGATCAGGATATAAGTACATATCAGATTCTTCGATGCGGACAAAACCTTCGATGGAAGAACCGTCAAACATGCATTTATTATCAAGTGCTTTTTCAAGCTGGCTCACAGGAATTTCCACGTTTTTAATCGTTCCGAGAATGTCTGTAAACTGAAGGCGGATGTACTTTACGTTTTCCTCATTTACTAATTTTACGATGTCTTCTCTTGTGTACTTTGCCATTTCGTAAAACTCCTCCTCTAAAAGGTAAATGTATATAGCAAAACAGTTGCTAACGGATTAATGAAAGAATCGGGACATATCACCTTGGCGGAAGGTATTCCCCCGCTGGAATCGGCCTGCCTGCATCAGTTCGTTTTTCAGAAGCTTTCTGAGTTCGTCGTCAGACAGATTGTGCTTCATCGGTTTGGCAGTTTTTTCGGATTTTTCTTCCGGTTCGGCAGATGCCTTATCCAGAATTTGTTTGATCCCCGCCATATTGACGCCTTGTTCAATCAAATTTTTGATTTCTAACAGTTTATCTACATCATGGAATGAAAATAATCGTCTATTTCCTTCGCTTCTCGCTGGAAATATCAGTCCATTTTCCTCATAATATCGAATTTGCCGGGCAGAAAGTTCTGTTAACTGCATGACAATTCCTATTGGAAATAAAGGCATTGAGCGGCGAATGTTATCACTCATCTCAATTTCCTCCTTTTCTTATCTTAGTCTCATTATAGGTGATGTTATATTTTGTGTCAACAAAATGTAAGGAATCTTAACATCAAATTCTTTGAAAATTGCAAACGGCTCAGATCAGCCCTTTTTCCATTAGAGCATTAACTGCGCTGCAAATCGCATTTTTCACGTGCGCATAGGTTAATCCTCCTTGGACATATGCGACGTAAGGCGGTCTGATAGGGCCATCTGCCGATAATTCAATGCTCGCCCCCTGTACGAAAGTGCCCGCTGCCATAATGACATCGTCTTCATATCCCGGCATGTAGCTCGGATAAGGCGTCACATGCGCATTAATCGGGGACGCATATTGTATCGCCTGGCAAAAAGCAATCATCTTATCAGGGTCCTGAAACTCAACAGATTGGATCAGATCCGTTCTCAGCGCATTCCATGCAGGGTTTGACGAAAATCCCAGCTTTTCAAGAAAACGGGCGGTAAATACCGCTCCCTTCAAGCTTTGCGCCACTACGTGCGGAGCGAGAAAAAACCCTTGATACATTTCCTGCAGTGAATACAGCGATGCGCCGGCCTCGCTTCCGATTCCCGGTGAGGTCATCCGGTAAGAGCAGGCCTCAATCCACTTGGCTTTCCCCACAAGGTATCCCCCCGTTTTGGCAAGGCCGCCGCCCGGGTTTTTAATCAGGGAGCCGGCCATAAGATCCGCTCCGACGTGACAGGGTTCCCGCTCTTCCGCAAATTCTCCGTAGCAATTGTCCACAAAAACAATGACATCTTCTTTGATTTCTTTTACGAAACGAATCATCTCTTCAATCTCATTTATCCTGAAAGACGGGCGGTTCGCATATCCTTTTGAACGCTGAATACCGATTACTTTTGTAGTCGGACGGATTGCAGCACGGACCGCTTCGAAGTCCACTTTGCCTTCTGTGGTTAAATCGACTGCATGATACCCGATTTGAAATTCTTTAAGCGAGCCTGAATACTCCCCGCCTCTCACCCCGACGATTTCTTCGAGGGTGTCGTACGGCTTGCCTGTGATATAAAGCAATTCGTCTCCGGGTCTCAGCACACCGAACAGCGCGATTGAGATCGCGTGCGTCCCCGAGATGATTTGCGGTCTCACGAGCCCCGCCTCTCCTCCGAACACATCAGCATAGATCTCTTCCAGAGTATCCCGGCCGATGTCATCATAACCGTATCCGGTTGAAGGTGTAAAATGCGTATCGCTTACTTTATGCTTTCTGTAGCTTTGCAGGACTCTCCATTCATTCCGTTCACTGATTTCTTCTATTCTTTTATGAACGGCGGCGATTTCCGCTTCTGTTTCTTCGGCGGTTTTTTGCAATAGAGTGCCGTGTGTCAGTGTCTCAAACATGTTGTGTATACCTTCCTTACATGAATTTCTTCAGTTCTCCAAGTATGCTTTGTTCTTCTTGCACATAACCCGAGACTTCGTAGCGTTCATTTTCTTCATTAAAATAAAGGCTGTCGATCATAGTCTCTGATTTAATGCGCGACATCAATTTGCCTTCAGCGGCGGGTACATGAACTTCATACGGCGTCATCAGCTCCCGGCGCAAATAAGCTTCGATTTCCGCTTTCAATTTCGCTTCATCCCCGGCGATTCTGGCGCTGATCATGATGTGGCCTTCCCCTGCTGTCGGAATGAAGTCAGGAAGTGTTTCATCCCTTTTGTTATAAGCGGTTAACACCGGAATATCATCTGCTTCAAGCTCTTTTAACAGTCCGAGAACAGTCTGTTCATGCCCGGCATAATCTTCATTGGAAGAATCAATGACATGAATGATCAAGTCAGCTTCCTTCACTTCCTCAAGCGTTGAACGGAAAGCGGCAATGAGCGTCGTAGGCAAATCCTGAATAAAGCCGACCGTATCAGACAAAAGGACGCTGTAACCGCTTGGAAGCGCCATCTTTCTTGTCATCGGATCAAGTGTTGCAAACAGCAGATCTTCTTCATAGCTGTCTGAGCTTGTTAATTTATTGAACCACGTTGATTTCCCGGCATTGGTATATCCGACGAGCGCCGCCTGAAGCACACCATTTTTCTTGCGTCTCTCCCGATAACGGCTTCTGTGGCGGATAACCGTTGACAGCTGCACGTTAATTTCGTGTATGCGGTTTCTAATGTGGCGCCGGTCTGTTTCAAGCTTTGTCTCACCGGGCCCTCTCGTCCCGATTCCGCCGCCTTGTCTGGAGAGATTGATTCCTTGTCCGCTCAGACGCGGCAGTGCATATTGAAGCTGGGCCAATTCGATCTGAAGCTTTCCTTCCCTCGTCTTCGCCCTTTTTGCGAAAATATCCAAAATAAGCTGCGTGCGGTCGATGATCTTCGCTTCAATTGCCGTGGCGAGTGATTTAAGCTGGCTCGGTGACAGTTCATCATTAAAAATGACCAGATCCGCTTCAAGCTCTTCACACAGTGCCTTCAGCTCGTCTACTTTCCCCTTGCCTATATATGTAGCGGCATCCGCTCTGTTCCGTTTTTGCGTAATCCGGGTCAGCACCGTTCCGTCAGCCGTTTTTGTCAATGAAGCGAGCTCGTCCATGGAATGTTCAAAGTGCTCGTCGGTCATGTGCGGAAGCTGGCAGCCGACTAAAATGACCGTTTCTTTTTTTTCTTCCTGTTCGTTCAAATGGATGTTCCTTTCTGTGTCGTATTGGGCAGTAGTACTATCATACCAAACCCGCAGGACGTATACCACACATCCGGCGGGTTTTAAAGAGAGAAATAAAAAAAGGCCTCTCAAACCGGCTGAGAGGATTATTCATGAGCTGCCGTGTCATCTTTTATAAATAAATCCTGACTCTTAATCGTCATCAGATCGTTTTTTAAGTATTGGTCCCCCATTAAAAGCCTCATAGCCTGAGCGCGGATTGATTTTTCAATCACATTTCTGACAAAACGTCCGTTACTGAATTTAATGGGGCTTGTCGTGCTTTTCACCGTCATTAAGTAATCTTTTAACTTCCACTCGGCTTCCTGGCTTAATTGATACTCCCGCTCCGCTATCATGCGCTTTGCAATGTCCATCAGCTGAGCGACAGAGTAATCCGGAAAATCGATGCTGATAGGAAAACGCGATTGCAGGCCGGGATTTAATGACAGGAAATGTGTCATTTCTCTCGAGTACCCTGCCAGGATCAGAATAAACTCATGCTGTTTGTCTTCCATATGCTTGACAAGCGTATCAATCGCCTCTTTACCGAAATCCTTTTCTCCGCCCCTTGCAAGTGAGTATGCTTCATCAATGAATAAAATGCCTCCGAGCGATTTTTTAATCAGATCTCTCGTTTTTTGCGCCGTGTGTCCGATGTATTCACCGACCAGATCGGCACGTTCTGCTTCGATCAGATGTCCTTTGGAAAGCACGTTCATTTCGAAGAAAAGCTTGCCGATCAGTCTCGCGACGGTTGTTTTTCCGGTGCCGGGATTGCCTTTGAACATCATATGAAGAGCTTGTTTTCCGACTTTCAGCCCTTGTTCGGCCCGTTTTTGGTTGACGAATATCCACGCATAAATTTCTTTAATGTTGCGCTTCATTTCTTCCATACCCACTAATGTGTTCATTTCTTTTTCAATTTCTTTCAGAATACTGTGCTTGGCTTCATTTTTTTGCAGGGCGGCCTGATATTCCGCCTCAGCTTCCGCATTTGTCAGCACTTGCTTTTGGCCATTAAGAATGATGTTAATTTGTCCGTTGTTTTTATAGGTTACAGCGCGCTCCAACATGCTCACCTCTCTGTTCTCTCTTTATCTTATTCATGATAAAGGCGTTCCGTGACACCCGCCTATCATCATGAGGCCCGATTACCCCTTTTATCTGTCGCATTTTCCGTTCTCTTCGGGAATGATGCTGAATCCTGCGCTTTCCCGAGAAATATTTTTCATTTCTTATTGTATTCAGCTGAAACGGAAGGACAAACCATTTATTTTTATTTTCCGGGAAATGCTGGGCGGATTTCTCATTTTTTTCATGAATGACAGCCGTACAAGCACCTTTTAAATATCATCATATGCTGTAATGAGGTGATGGAGAATGGTTAAAATTTTTATAGACCCTGGTCATGGCGGAACTGATTCAGGCGCAACCGGAAATGGGCTTCAGGAAAAAGCGGTCACGCTGGAGATCGCGCTGGTTTTGCGTACGATTCTGACGAATGAGTATGAAGGGGTTTCTGTCACGATGAGCAGGACAAGCGATAAGACGGTCAGTCTGACGGAAAGAACGGATGCCGCCAACAGCTGGGGCGCAGATTATTTTTTATCCATTCATATTAACTCAGGCGGCGGAACCGGATTTGAGAGCTATATTTATCCCGGTGTCGGAGCGCCGACTTCGACTTACCAGTCAGCCGTTCACACGCAAGTCATCCAAGCATCCGGTTTTAATGACCGAGGGAAAAAAACAGCCAACTTCCATGTGCTGCGAGAGACAAGTATGCCGGCGATTTTGACGGAGAATGGTTTTGTTGATACGGCAGCTGATGCAAATAAACTGAAAACAGCCAGTTTTATTGAAAGCCTTGCAAGAGGACATGCCAAGGGCTTGGAGCAGGCTTTCGGGCTAAAAAAAAAGACTGACTTGTATAAAGTGCAAATCGGCGCTTTCAATGTGAAAGCAAATGCTGATGCGCTTGCCGCCAATGCGGTGTCTAAAGGTTTTGATGCGATTGTGCTTCCGAAAGACGGCTTATTTAAAGTACAGATTGGCGCATTCTCTTCCAGAGATTATGCTGAATCTTTAGCAGCGCAGGCCAAAAAAGCGGGATTTGATACTGTCATTACGTTAAACTAATGAAAAACCCCTGTTCTCCCTTATTTAGGAGGAACAGGGGTTTTTCTGTTATTGAAGAATATCGGCGACAAACTGAGACCAAGTTTCAAGCCGCTGATACACGTCTTCTTCTTTTAATTCGTTCACTTTCATCCAGCGGCCGGCGATCTGCTCTTTTTCTTTCACTTCGACTTGTGCTCCAGACACTAATTGGAGCGCAGAAAGGATGCCGATATGCACCTTTCCGACACTGTTTTCATCATCATTGATTAAACCGAGCGTGACAATGTTTTGTTTGTCTTCCTCAAGAATGTGCAGTTCTTCTGCTAACTCCCGGTCGGTATTCTGTTTCAGCACCTCCGCAAATGAGGCCGCTCCCTCCATAGGATTCATGTGTCCGCCGAAGCCGAGGGAAAGCTTATTATGAAGGCGCGATTCTCCGCCGCCCGCGAGCCGCTCATACACAAACACTTCATCATCGCACCGGATGACGACATACGGAATCGGCTGTTTAAAACGCGGGTCCTCTTCCGCGTCGCCTCTTCTGATTTCTAAAAAATGCTCCTCAATTTGAGCCATAATCTTCACGATATGCTCATCTTCGCTGTTGACTCCCTGGAAGGTCAGCGTTTCATTTTGGAAGACGTCACTCCGCGGCGCAGCTAAGATGATTTCATCCATTTTATCCATGTCGGTTCCTCCTGTCATACCTCTCCATTCAAGCCAAAAGAGCAGATATTATATCTGCTCTTCATCTTGGCCGAAATAAAAATCCTCGTCTTTAATCGGTTCTACCGTCGCTTTTTTGTAGCCGTTCCCTTTCATGGAGAAGAAATCATGTGATTTCGTTTTGGTGTTTAATCCGTTTAATACGATCGGATTAATATCCTCTTCTTCAAAGTAAGGATCGAACCCTAAGTTCATCAAAGCTTTATTGGCGTTATAGCGGATGAATTTCTTTACGTCATGAGACAGCCCGACTTGATCGTACAGATCCTCGGTATACTCAAGCTCATTGTGATAAAGCTCTTCTAAAAGCTCAATCGAAAATTCACGAAGTTCCGCCTTTTTCGCTTCTGTTTGTTTATTGTATATTTCTTGGGCAAGCAGTCCGACATAGACGCCGTGGATCGCTTCATCACGAAGAATCAGGTTGATGATTTCACCGCTTTGCATCAGTTTTCCCTGTCCGTAGAAATATAACGGATAATAGAAACCGCTGTAGAAAAGGAAGCTTTCTAAGTAAACGGAAGCAACCATCGCTTTAAACAGCGAAATCTCATCGTCTTTTTTGATGGCACGATACAGTCCGACAACGGTTTGGGCTTTTTTCTGCAGGTACTTATTCTGCTTTACCCATTCAAACACTTCGTTGATCGTTTCAGTCGGAGCAAGTGTCATAAAAATATTTGAATATGATTTTGCGTGCACCGCGTTTTCCATCATCGCCATGAAATTAAGAACCGCTTTTCGCTGATGGCCTTCTACGTGCTCGGCCACAATCGGCATGCCCGTGTTCCCCTGCTCTGTATCAAGCAGTGTCAGGCCGGCGAGCACCTTCATGTACGTATCCTGCTCATTTTTACCCAAGTACTTCCAAGTGAGGAGATCGCCGTTTAATGCGATCTCTTCGGGAAGCCAGAACTGCTTTACGTTTTGGTTGTAAAACATTTGGGTAAAATCATCTTCATGCTTTGACCAGTTTGCTGCGTCATAAATTTTTGTCACTGTAAACTCTCCTTTAATCAAACGACACAAGAAAGACAGCTGTCCTGCCCGGTATCTTTCGTTCTTGCATAGTAAATGGTTTTGATGCCTCTATGGTGGGCATACAGATCAATACGGTTCAGATCACGAGTTGTCATCGTATCTTTCAAAAACAGGGTAAAGCTGATTCCCTGATCGATATGCTGCTGGATTGTCGCGATCATATCCACCACTTTGAACATGTCCATATCATAAGCTTCTTTGTAGAAGAACCAGTTATTAGACGCTAACCCCGGCATCGGATAATACGTTTTGGAGTTTCCGTATGTTCTTTCTTCAATCCGTTCCATAATCGGCATAACGGATGCCGTGCTGGATTGGACGTAGGAAATGGAGCCTGTCGGCGCGATGCACAGTCTGTAGCTGTGGTACATGCCGTTTTCAGCGACAAACGCCTTCAGCTCTTTCCAGTCTTCGATTGTCGGAATGTGCATGCCTTCAAAGAGCGCAGCGATTTTTTCGTATGCCGGTGAGAACTCTTTTTCGATATATTTATTGAAATATTCTCCCGTTGCATAAGTGGAGCCTTCATAATGCTCAAACGTTTCGCCTTTTTCTTTTGCAAGCTCAGCTGAACGCTGGATGGAATAAAAGTTCACCATCATAAAGAACGTATTCGCGAAGTCTCTTGCTTCCGGGCTTTCGTAAGCGATGCCGTTTTGGGCAAGGTAGCCGTGCAGGTTCATCGCGCCTAGACCGATCGACTTCATCGCTTTGTTTGCGCGTCTGACTGCCGGCGCGTTGCGGATATCCGTCGTCTCGGATACATGAGTCAGGGAATCCGTCGCGAGTTTCACCGTGCGCTCAATCGATTTATGTTTCATGACATTTAAAATATTTAAAGAACCAAGGTTGCAGGAAATGTCCAGGCCGATTTCGTCTTCCTCGTCATAATCTGTGTAAGCTGAAACCTGTGACGCCTGAAGCACCTCAGAGCAAAGGTTCGAGAATTTCACTTTTGATACGTGGTTATTCGCGTGCTCTTTGTTTACGTTATCCTGGAACATAATGTACGGATAGCCTGACTCAGAACGGAGAACGGCAAGCTTTTCAAGCAATTTGCGCGCATTCACTTTTTCTTTTTTGACGCGCGGGTTGTCGACAAGCTCCTCATACATCGCCGTCATGTCCATTTCGTCCATATGCTGGCCGTATTCTTTATAAATCGTATGCGGATAAAAGACATAAGCGGCTTTATCCTCACGCGCAAGCTCGACAAACTTGTCCGGAATCACGACGCCGATGGAAAGGGTTTTAACGCGGACATCTTCATCAGCCGAGATTTTTTTCGTATCAAGAAAATCATTAATATCCCGGTGGAAGATGTTCAGGTATGCCGCGCCTGAGCCTTGTCTCTGCCCCATTTGGTCAGCGTAGCGGAACGCATTATCAAGAAGCTTCATCACGCCTACGACGCCTTTTGTGGCGTTTTCCACATCTTTGATCGCTTCACCTTTCGCACGGAGCTTAGACAGGTTAAGAGAAACCCCGCCGCCCAGTTTAGAAAGCTGCATGGAGATGTCGATCGCTCTTGAGATGTCGTTTAAGGAATCATTGACTTCCAAGAGGAAACAGCTGACAAGCTCTCCGCGGCGTTTGCGGCCCGCATTTAAGAATGTCGGTGTGCTCGGCTGATATTCCTGATTGATCATCAGATTCACATATTCTTTCGCTTTCTCAGTGTCGCCGTTTGCGAAGAACAGCGCAACAATTGAGATCCGGTCCTCGTAACGCTCGAGGATTCTTTTTTTGTCATTCGTTTTCAAAGCATAGTCATTATAGAATTTAAACGCACTCATGAAGGAAGGAAAACGAAACTTCTTTGCGTAAGCTGTCTTAAACACTTCTTTAATGTCTTCAAAAGAATACAGGCTTAAGAATTCTTCTTCGTAGTATTGGTTTTCAATTAAATAATCCAGCTTCTCTTTCAAATCGTGAAAGTAAACTGTGTTTTGGTTGATATAGTCAACAAAATAGCTATGTACAGCCTCTTTATCTTTATCAAACTGGAATTTTCCATCTTGTTGGATCATAATTTCGTTATTTAACTGAATCCATTTTGGCACTTGGTTTTGTGACAACTTTTTCTACCTCCTGAGTAAACAATTCAACGTCTTTCGCTGTGCCGCTGAGTTCAAATTTGTGCAAGATCGGCACCTGATATTGTCTTGAAATGGTATCGGCGCTTTTTGCAAAGTTATCGCCCCATACTTTGTTGCCGCTCGCAGCGACTCCTAATAAGAGATGGGCGTATTTTTCGAGAAATGATTGTGTTGATGCCGGTACCTGGCCGAAGTTTGTCGTGTAGGTGACCAAAACAAACGGAGTGTCCACGTGGTCCATTTCATCCACCTTGCGGATCAGCTGAAAGTCTGTTTTATTCACAAAACGCTGAACATTCCCTGTCTTTGAATCAAATATGATTTGAACCATCCTTATCACGACCTATCAAAAATAATGAATCTCTTAACACTATATATAGTATACTAACCTCTCAGAAAAACACAACATATTGAGATCGATTTATAAAAAGTTCATATTTTTGAAAGAGCGGACCTTGGTTCTGCCCCGATTAACGCCCAAAAAAGAGAGCAGAACGAGAATCATCTCTCATCCTACTCAAGGTGTCATGTGTAAGCCGATGTCTATCATAACATGAAAAAAAACTGCTTAGTAGTCTAGACTTTTATTCTTATTTTTTGTAAGAATCACATTTTTTTTCGCTTTCAACGGTCTCTTCTATTTCCGCATCAGCACCGATTTCTTTCAGCACAGCTTTCAGAGCGCTTGTGATGGAAGCCTCTCTGAGCAGTTCTTTGCCGTCAACAATGATGCTGGTTCCATATTCATAGCAGGAATCATCTTCACAGGTTTCTTCCCAATGGTTGATTATCACCTTGTGTTTCAATCGTCTCACCCTCTGCATGATCAATGTCAGTACCTAGTGTAGCTTGTGCGGCCCGCTTTGTAAATTCGAAAGCTTGTGAAATTTATTCAAGCTCATCTAACGTCGTTTCTTTTTTCAGTTTGACTTTATTCGTTTTTTCGTCGTAACGATATATTTTTAAATAACCGTCTTCGACGACGCCGAAATGGTTATGCTCCAGCTGCACCGTGCCTTCTGTCTGCGGTTCGGCATCCGCCGAGCCGCCGTCATCATCCGTCACCACCGTTTCATGATTGCTGCATGCTCCAAACAGCAAAAAAACAGCGATCCAGACGAGCGTTATCCTGATTCTTCTCAGTTCATTCTCACTTTCGAACATCGCTTTCCAAGCCCCCTTTTATGTTGCCGATATACAGCCGGCAATATACAGATGCGCATAGAAAAAGACCATTGTTCATGGTCTTTGGCAAAAGTTTATTCAAGCTCAAGCTGAACGTTTTTTTGCGGGGCGAACGTGGAGATGGCATGTTTATAAATAAGCTGCTGCTTCCCCTCCGTTTCGAGTAAGACGGTAAAGTTGTCAAAGCCTTTTACCTGGCCGCGAAGCTGAAAGCCGTTGAGTAAAAATACCGTGACGAACGTATTGTCTTTTCGGATTTGATTCAAAAACTGATCCTGAATATTAATCGGTTTCATGTTTCGTCCTCCTTGGTTCTCAATACAATACTGTTTCGATTAAATTTCCAGTTTTCCTGCTATACACTCGAAAATTTCCTTTTTTTTCTGTTCAAGATCAACAGGCGGCGTCATATCGGTCCATGAAACAGACATTTTATTGCGAAACCAGGTCAGCTGACGTTTCGCATAACGTCTTGAATTTTGTTTTAATTGCTCCACGGCCTGAGAAAGCGGCACTTTTCCATCAAGATATTCATACAGCTCTTTATAGCCGATCGCCTGAATCGATTGGCTGTCCCGGATATTCATATCATACAGCCGCTTGACTTCCTCAAGAAGGCCGGCTTCCATCATCAGGTCAACACGCTCGTTAATCCGGCCGTACAGCACTTCTCTGTCCATTGTAAGACCGATGAGCACCGCATTGTAAAGCAGCTCCCGTTTTTGAGTTTTAAGATGTTCTGACATTGTTTTGCCCGATATGTGCAGAATTTCGAGAGCGCGGATGACTCTTCGCGTATTGTTTTGATGAATGGCTGCCGCCGCTTCCGGATCGGCCGCCGCAAGTTTGGCATGAAGAGCCTCAGCCCCTTCTTCGGCAGCCAGTTTCTCCATGCGCTCCCTGAATAAAGGATCACCGGAGTGTTCCGTAAACGTATAATCATACAGCACAGACTGGATGTACAGACCCGTCCCTCCGACAATCATCGGGAGCTTTCCTCTGGCGGCAATCTCGCTGATTTTTTCTCTCACCATTTTTTGATAATCAGCCGTTGAAAACGTGTCGGACGGCTCCAAAATATCAATCAGATGATGCGGCACGCCTTCTGTCTCTTCTTCGGTGACTTTGGCCGTTCCGATGTCCATCCCTTTATATACCTGCATGGAATCCCCGCTGATGATTTCCGCATTCAGCATTTTTGCGAGTCCGATGCTCAGTTTTGTTTTTCCGACTGCCGTCGGGCCGACAAGTATGACGACAGGCTGTTTTGTATTTTTCAATATGTATCACTCTCTTTTATAAATCTCCCCCTAATTATAGCATTCATTGCTCCATGCACCTATCCATTTTGCCCTTTTTCCTGAGCGCTAAACGTCAATTACCACCCGATCGGCTCGTTGCCGACAACCTCTTTCGTTTTTCCCTTGAGCGTGTGGCGGTGCGTTTTCCGGCCTTCCTCCCGCGGATCGTAAACGACGCCGCCGTACTGGATCTGAATCGGCTCATTGTAGGCGGCAAAGGTGGTCTCTGAAAGCTCATGGTAATGCGTTCCGTCAGCTCTCGGAATGGCAGGACCGGAAATACCGTAATATCTGTGGAAATGGCCGTTTTCAAATGAGGTGATGCCCGTATAGAAATGTGTATGCTGATCTGTATTGCTGCCATTCTCAGGCTGTGAGAAGCCTTCGATCAAATGGTAATGCCCCTGCACAACATCCGTTACAGCCCGGTAAGCGTGTGTGTGCGGAGGTTTTTTTGACCAATCGGACTGATACAGGCCCACAAAAGCTCACTCCTTTATTTTTTTGATAAACGCCCAATCAAAAATTGGTGGGCTGAATACTCTGTTATCATCTAAAATTTATTCTTGGAGGTACCTTAATTATGAATGAAGAATACGCATACGCAGCAGATAGTGATATGAGACAGTTTGGACGGCCTGGATTTGGTTTTGGCCGGCCAGGGTTCGGGTTCGGACGTCCCGGATTCGGATTCGGACGGCCTGGATTCGGATTCGGATTCGGACGGCCGGGTTTTGGTTTTGGCCGGCCTTGGTTTGGCGGGTTCGGACGGCCGTTTGGTTTTTACGGCGGACCGTTTGTCGGAGGGCTTGTCGGGGGACTTGTCGGAAGCGCTTTGTTCAATCCGTATTTGTACGGAGGTTACGGCTACCCTTACTATCCGTACGGAGGTTATCCGTATTACTACTAAGACAATCAAAAAGGGCTCCTTTCAGGGGCCTTTTTATATAGGCCGAATGTCTTGACTTGCCGGGTAAAGTTCGGATATTATTTTATTTTAATGCCTTAAACAAAAGGCATGAAAGATGATGATGAGAGGGGATTGGATATGATTCTGGGTTATATCTTCCTCACAATTGCTATTTTATCAGAGTCAATGGGTGCGGCCATGCTGAAGGTCTCCCGCGGATTTACGCGGTTTGTGCCGAGCGCGCTTGTAGTGGCTGGCTATTCATTGGCCTTTTATATGCTTTCACTGACACTGAATCTTATTCCGCTCAGCTTATCCTATGCCACATGGAGCGGGGCCGGAACGGTGCTTGCGTCCATTATCGGAGCGAAGTGGTTTCAGGAAAAATTGGACAAGCAGGCTGTCTTCGGACTCTTTTTCTTATTGGCCGGTGTCATTTTGATGAATTGGTAGAAAGGAGAGGCATGCTGATGAAAGGATTACTTTGCTTGGCATTAGCCATTGTATCAGAAGTGTTCGGGAGCACGATGCTGAAGCTGTCGGACGGTTTTACGCACCTGTGGCCCGCTCTCGGCGTCATTGCCGGAATCGGAGCCTCTTTTATGTTTTTGAGCTTTTCATTGAAAAGCCTTGATTTATCCACCGCATACGCAACATGGTCAGGTGTCGGCACGGCTTTAACTGCAATCGTCGGCTTTATTGTTTTTAAGGAAGCCATGACGATCAAAATGATGGCCGGTCTTGTGTTGGTCATCACGGGCGTCATCCTGCTCAACCGTTCCAAATCTCAAAAAACGAAAAAAAATCAAACGGCCCGGAGCTGACCGTTTGAATTCGTCATGCGCGGGCGGCTTTTACTTCAACCTCAAGCTCCATCTCCACGTTTCCCTGAACCGCTCGTGAAATCATACACGACGATTCCGCTTTTTGCGCTAACTTCCTGGCCAGTGCAAAATCCGTTTCGTTTGCATCCGGCTTTAATAATATAAACGGGCGGTGAATGATTTTTTGATACGTGAACACACCGTTTGTTACATCTACAATTCCTTCAGATTCCATATGTAACTCTTCTTTATCCAGACCGCTTCTTTCCATCATTGCCGCAAGCGTTATAATATAACAGGTCGCGGCCGCTCCAAGCAGCATCTCATCAGGATTTGTGCCTTCTCCCGGACCGTCCATTTCCTTAGGAATGGACACAGCCGTTTCCAGCCGGCCGCTTTTAATGTCGCCGACGTCATTCCGATTTCCCGGCCAATTTGCTTTTAAATAAAAATGATGTTTTGCCAAGGGACCATCCTCCTTTTTTTCAAGTTTACTCATCTTTCACTGGTTTGTCTTATGATAAGCTCATGAATACTCTTGATTGATCACTCTTTTTATCGTACGGACAAACCGGTAAAATTCGTCTGTTTTTGTGAATTCTCTTTCACGGTAGTCGAAATTATCAAAAAACGCTTCCCGCTGTTCTCTGCTGATCTCAAGCTGTATGCTCAGACCTGTTTGCGCCTGATTATTGATATTTTCTGTGTCAACCCCGGCCAGACCGGTTTTTGAGGTTGCCAATTCTGCAGGAAATCCATTTCGTTTGAAAGCTCTCACCAATTTTTCCGCCCGCTTCCGGTCGCTTCCTCCGACAAGGGTATTTTTCTCGTCGCCTTTATAACCGTGAACTGCGATCACATAATGGTGCTGCTTAATGCTTTCGACTGCTAAAGGCTCATCGAACTTGGTGCTCGTAATATGAAGAGTCTGGTTATCATGCGCTTTTAACCCCTCAAACAGGTAGGTTGAATAATCATCTCTGAAAGAGCGGACGATCTCGCTCACCCCGCCCTCAATCCTCCCTCCGTGCGGCGACATGATCAATACAGGGCTCCCCTCTCGCTTATTGTACGATATATGATAATCATCGGGGTCTTCATGTTCAGCCAGATCTTTAAAATCTGTGTATGTATCTGAAGAATTCGAGGGATCAGGGTCTGACGCATAGTGAGCACATCTTATTAGTAAGACCATTGCTACGATAATGATGACATTAAGTATAATTCTTTTCATCAGCTCTCCTTCTTTGCTCCTTTCTGAAAAATGAGATATTCATTATTTGGATTTTTGTCAATAGGTCTTATCTTAACATTCTATTAACATTATCATCAGTGAAAAACTTCCCGGTTTCGAAAAATCAATTGATGGTCACGGTTCAGGCGCTCAAATGCCGGGCATCAGTGAAAAAAGGTTGAGAGAGGCAAAAAAAAAGGGAGGAACGCCCGAATTTTCAGGGGCGGGAGATTCACAGCCGGAAACATCCGGCATCAAGAATACGCTTTTAAAAATGAATATCCGTCTCCCGAAGCAAATGCGCAGGACAGAATGGAGCCCGTCAAAAAAGTTCTCATCTGCCTTTTTGTACAGCAAAATGCCGTTACAGCCCGCTCATCCCCTTTTTTAATAATAATGGTCCGTTTTGAAATGGAGCCGTCTTTTTTCATATATATAATATCAATCGGAAGCTGCTTTTCCAAGGAATGTCTCAATATTATGTTCATGTATATACCTCCTTCTGTCGGTTTCATTATAAGCGAACAAACGTTCTTTTTCAAATGAAAAAGCCGCAAGTAACCAGCTCTCTGAAAGGACAAACAAACGGACCGAATATACTGCCTGTTCATATGGTATAGAGAGAATCGCCAGAATGGGAGGAAAAATATATATGTTTGGTTACTCAATGGTACAAATGGTTCGGTCAAATGCTCATAAGCTGGACGGGCCGCTCAGAGAAAATGTATTACAGTTATATAAACCTTTCAAATGGACGCCTTGCTTTCTCCATCGTTTTTTCGAAAAAAAGGTGAAAAACAGAAAGAAAATGTCAGTCATCATTGAATTCGAGGAAGGCTGCCATGAATCCGGGTTTCACAGCACAGGCCAGGTCCTGTCAAATGAGAAACGCTGCACGATCAAAAAGCAGTTTCACACAATTAATTGCTGCAGCGCTGAAGTCACCCCGGCCGCCCTTCACATGCTTCTTTCTCAATGCCGGGATATCCGTAAAGTCTATTTAAACCGGGAAGTAAAAGCACTTCTCGATACGGCAGCCGAATCAACCCATGCAAAAGAAGTGACCCGAAACGGAACCGTATTAACAGGAAAAGGCGTAACCGTTGCCGTCATTGATACCGGAATCTATCAGCACCCCGATTTAAAAGGAAGAATTACCGGATTTGCAGACTTTGTGAATCAAAGGACGGAACCGTATGATGACAACGGCCACGGCACCCATTGCGCCGGTGATATCGCGAGCAGCGGCGCATCGTCTTCCGGAAAATATCAGGGACCCGCGCCGGAAGCCAATCTGATCGGTGTCAAAGTTTTAAACAAAACCGGATCGGGAACCTTGGCTGATATCATTGAAGGTGTGGAATGGTGCATACAATATAATAAAAAACACACTGACAATCCGATCCGGATCATCAGCATGTCACTGGGCGGAGAAGCGCTCAGATATGACAAAGAAACGGACGATCCGCTCGTCAAGGCCGTTGAAGAAGCATGGAACGCAGGAATCGTCGTCTGCGTCGCTGCGGGCAATTCCGGTCCGGAAGCTCAAACGATTTCAAGCCCCGGCGTCAGTGAGAAGGTCATCACGGTAGGCGCCTATGATGACAATGATACGGCCGCGAATGAAGACGATACGGCTGCTTCTTTCTCAAGCCGCGGCCCGACGGTGTACGGAAAAGAAAAGCCTGATATTCTCGCGCCCGGAGTCGATATCGTGTCCCTTCGTTCACCTCGTTCATACCTTGACAAATTACAAAAATCAAATCGTGTAGGGTCATTGTATTTCAGTCTGTCGGGCACGTCGATGGCCACTCCGATCTGTGCGGGCATTGCTGCTTTAATCCTCCAGCAGAACCCGCAGCTTACGCCTGACGAAGTGAAAACACTGATCAAGGAAAGTCCGGATAAATGGACAAATGAAGATCCGAACATTTACGGAGCGGGTGCAGTGAACGCCGAAAACGCCGTGCCGAAAGAATAATCTTTATATGATGAGTAAACGGGGTCGTCTGCACCGGAAGATGACCCCGTTTTTAGTAAACAATTATAATGAAGAAACTAGTAACTCTTAAAACCGGCTGTCAGAAAAAAAGATTAAGCGGAGCAGTGTATTTCTAAAAAAATAGGGAATAAGTATGGTGTAGATAAAAGGAGGAATATCAATGGCACTTACAAACACCGAACTGTCAGAATGGCTGCAAAAGCAGATCGGACAAACGCTTGATATCAGAAAAGGAGAGCTGACAGACAGCCGGAACGAGATTTCTGATATGGACCAGATCATGCTTCACCTTGATGATGTTCTCGTCCGCCGGACAAATCATCCCGATGACTATGTAGCTGACGAAGAACTCGTCCTAAAAGGACACGGCACAACCTATACGGAGGAAGGAAATGTCCCGCTCCCTCAAGATGCGTATGAAATCCCTTTGCTCGGCGAGATTACCATCCAAAAAGAGCAAGACGGATTAAAGGTACATACAGATCGGGCCGTTTATACAATCGGGACCCGAAAAGAGCAATAAAACGAAAAAAACGCCGTGAATCAGCGGCGTTTTTTTATTGTTTTTTTTCTTCCGAGTAACCGTGGAACATTGTAAATGCGCAAAGCATAATACCTAAAATAATGATAATCGGGAGCCAGATCACGGCGAATTTGTAATTCGGTTCGGCAAATGCGCCGATAACCGCCCCAAAGCAATACAGCACCAAGGCAAGCGCGCGCAATACCGCATCTCTCGTAAACTGCTTCCGCTTGTCCGCTTTGTAAAACCTTGCGGTGAGATCTTCAAAAAAATTAGCAAGCGTCCCCGTTAATACAGTCGTGGAAATCCCGGCTACACCAAGTTTTCTCGCGGCTGTTGTCTGCATTCCCATTGCGAAGCTGAGCAGCATAATCAGCACATAAACAGAAATGGATTCTGCAAAAAAGCAGGAGAACAGAGCAAACAAAAGCAAAACAGCCCCTTCAATGATCAATGCGGCAGTGACCGCAGGGGGCCAGAATGATTTCTGTTTATTGCCGACAAGCCAAGCCGCGGCAATAACGCCTGCAATAAATCCGATTAACGAGGTTAAAGATTTGAGTACGGCAAGGTGCCATGAGTTGCCGATCGCCATGCCGAACAAAACGATGTTCCCCGTCATGTTGGCGGTAAAGACGTGTCCTAAACTTAAATAACCGATCACATCCACAATTCCCGCAGTTAAACAAAGAAGCAAAAGTGCAATATTTCGGTATGTAGTCACCGGCAATGTGATCCAATCCTTTCTCATGCTGAGTCCAACATATAAGTTTACTCTTCGCCATTTCATATGTCCAGCCGGTACGCCGCCTTTTCATAGCATAAAAAAACTCCGGCGCGCCGGAGAAGATTACTGAACGATAAATAATACTTTCGTGCCGTCGGAATACCTGCTCATTTGATTTCCAACCCATGAGCCGGCCCCGCGATTGTCCGAAGGTGTTACATATCTGATATCAGCTCCAGCTCCGCCTTCTGTACAGACCGCCATCGGCCATTCATCACGGTCAAATCCGGGCTTTGTCGGAATTCCTTTCAATGATTCTTTCCTTCTATCCTCAGCTCCGCCGCGATCAATTGTACAAATGTCAGAGTGCCCTGCCGAAATGGCGTCTTTTATATGATTTCCCGTCTCCGGATATTTTAACAGCGGGAAATAAAGCACCTGATCGTATCTGGACGCGGCTCGGGCAGTATTCTCCGAAGTGCCGGCGCTCATAAAGCTGAACTGAAGAGAGATCACCAAAAGCAGACTTGCCGCCCATTTCATAAACGCAGTCATTCACAGCCTCCTTAAGAAGTTGATATGAAGCGTAAATATGTATATTAGCCGGATTCGGCACACATGATGAATTGGTAAAAAAAGTTTGCTGTTTTGGTGATAACCAACGAAAATGACGGCTTTACGGTTTTTCTATTGAACAAGCTTCTGATTCCTTATATATTAGACATACTTATGCGCCGTTGTAATCAGTGTCTTCAGCGGATAAAAGGAGGAATGCCGATCGGCCGGCAGGCACCGGCAGTTTGTTATGTCTTAAGTCTTTCTTAAAAACATGAAGGCGGGGAAATCACGATGGAAAAAATAATGTTTCATCCACACTCATCCGAGTTTCACGAGAACCCTTTTGCGGTTTTAAGCACATTCAGAGAGCAGGATCCCATACATAAATTCGAACTGCAGCGTTTCGGAGGCACCTTTCCGGCTTGGCTCATCACGCGTTATGATGATTGTATGGCGTTTTTAAAGGACAGCAGAATTACGAGAGATGTAAAACGGGTCATGCCGAAGGAGCTGATCGCAAAGCTGAATGTCAGTGAAGATATAGATTTTGTATCAGAGCATATGCTGGCAAAGGACCCGCCGGATCATTCACGCCTGCGGTCTTTGGTGCATCAGGGGTTCACTCCCCGGATGATTGAGCAGCTTCGCACCGGGATAGAACGGATTACAGAAGAGCTGCTGGATGAAATGGAAACAAAAACAGATCCTGATATCATGAGAGATTTCGCCGCTCCGCTTCCGTTTATCGTCATTTCAGAGCTGCTCGGAATTCCGAAAGAGGACCGCGCCTCATTTCAGGTGTGGACAAACGCGATGGTCGACACGTCAGAAAGCGGACGAGAAGCGACCAATCAGGCGCTCAGAGAGTTTAAACAATATATGAAAACACTGATCGAAGAAAAAAGAATACATCCGGGTGAAGACTTGACGAGCAAGCTGATTTACGCAGAAGAGGACGGCCAAAAGCTTAGTGAATCAGAGCTTTATTCCATGCTGTTTTTGTTAGTTGTTGCCGGACTTGAAACAACGGTTAACCTCCTCGGCTCCGGCACACTGGCGCTTCTTTTGCACAAAGACCAGCTGGAGAATATAAAGCGGCAGCCTGAAACTATCCAGACGGCGGTCGAAGAGCTTTTGCGTTATACCTCTCCCGTCATCATGATGGCGAATCGCTGGGCGATTGAAGATTTCACCTATAAAGATGTTTCCATTAAAAAAGGCGATATGATATTTATCGGCATCGGTTCAGCCAATCGGGACCCGGAATATTTCGATGATCCTGATACATTAAATATAGCGAGAACACCGAACCGCCATATCTCTTTCGGCTTCGGCATTCATTTCTGTCTCGGAGCTCCGCTCGCCCGGATGGAAGCATCCATTGCCTTTACAGCGCTTTTAAAACGGTTTCCGAATATAGAGCTGAAGGGAGCGCCTGAGGATTTATCATGGAGAAAGAATGTGTTTTTAAGAGGGCTTGAAGCACTGCCTGTCAGATTATAATATCCGCCCCCATATTTGGGGGTTTTTAAATATCTTATTAACAGGAAACAACAAATTAATATGAAAATTTAGTACATAGTAAATTTAGTTCTCATTAGTCAAAAAGAGCTGCCGGATTGCTCCGGCAGCTCTTTCTATATTACCGTTTTACCAACTCATTTGTTTCGTCCAGCTTTTTTCTGAAAGAATTAAGGAAATTGGCGCTTATCGTTCCTTTATTTGCGTACAGTTTTTCACAGAATGCCTTAATGGCGTTTTGCGGCTTTGATTCCGACAGCATTGTAACATGATTAGAAGAATGAACATCCAGCAGGTGAAATTGTTTTATCTGCCGTTCCCATTCTTCCCAATACGCCTCATGGTCTAACAGATTTTGTTCTTCCTCTGCTGTCAGATAACGTTCAAGATCTCCGAGGAACAAGCCGCTTTTATTACGGAAATAGTAGCACTGCAGCGTTTCCGGATGCGGCAGCGGCTTCATATCATACTCTTCCATTCCGTAAGCAAGCTGCGTCTTCATCATTTGCTCCAGCTGCATCCGGATCGCATCTTCCGGTTTTGGCAGTCCGCGCTCTTTGGCAAGGCTGATCAATTCATTCAATACAGCCTCTTCCCCAGCCTGCACGTTAATGTCTTCCCTGCTGATTAATGCGTCTTCAGGATTTTCAGGCTTGAGATATGCCGTAAGCATCGTATTGATCGTTTGCAGCATGACTGACTTGACAGATGGTTTTCTTTCTTTCCATTTTTCACTATACGGGGTATCAATCATGACGGCGCTTTTCACCGTATGACCTTCCTCCTGCAAAAGGCGCGCCGTTTCATATGCGAGCATTCCGCCCAAGGAATATCCGCCGAGGTCATAAGGGCCTTTCGGCTGTACCGCTTGAATGATTCTCGCATAAGAAGCGGCCATCTCTCCGATTCCTTGCAGCGGATCTTTCCCTGTCAAACCTCTTGCCTGAATGCCGTAAAAAGGACGCTGGCTTTTTTTGGCGAATGGCTGATACGCTTCGACGCCTCCCGTTCCTCCATGAAACCAGAAAACAGGACGTCCTGTTTCTCTTTCATTGAGCTTGACGAGTTCGGGAAATTTCCCTTCCCCATCCTGCGATTGGTTCGTTTTTAACAGCAAGCTGAGCTCCTGAAGAGTGCCGCAGTTCTGAAGAGCTTCCAGACTTACTCGGCAGTCTGTGTCTTCAAGTTTTTTCAGAAGCTGAATACAGGACATTGAATCGAAGCCGTATTCAGTCAGCGGCTTATTTGGGTCCATTTCCGCTGCGTCCATTCCTAAAATGTCAGCCACTATTTCAGCCGCGCCCCCGCGGCGGAACTGTTGATTCTCTAGAATCGGTTCAAGGCTGATGTCTTCTGTCTGACTGCCGTTCCAATACTTCTGTTTTTCAAAAGGATATGTCGGAAGCGGCACTCTTTGAACAGATTTGCCTTGATGAAGTCTGTCCCACGGTATATCCGCACCTTTCACCCAGAAAAATGCCAGCTTTTCCAGATTATTTTCAGCCAAAAGCGTCTCCGTGACGACTGTACCGAGGGTCCCTTCCAGTAAAATGCCGATGTCTCCTGCTCCAGTCTGCTGACTGCCGGTAAAGAAGCTTTTCACTCCATTGCTTTCTCCTGAAAACTCTCTGTAATCTTTCAGCTTTTCCAGCAGTTCATCTTGATTGCGGGCAACAAATGCCAGGCGGCAATGCATCGCCTCGCGGCCGGTCTGGAGCGTATAAGCAATATCCCGCAGTGACGGAGTATGTTCAGCTTGTATGAAATCGGCCAGCTGACCTGCGGCCGCCTTAAGTCGGCCTTCGCTCTTAGCAGAAAGCACGATAAGCTGCGGTTCATGCACAGATTCTTTGTCTTTAGGGCTCGGACTGTACTGTTCCAAAACGACATGCGCATTCATGCCGCCGAATCCATAGCTGTTAATTGCGGCCCTGCGCGGAATCGGACTGCCTGTACGGTCGGTAAGCTGTGTCCATTCTTGATTGTCTTCAGTGAATCGGAAGCGGCTTTGCTGATTGGTCATTTGCTCATTTGCGGCTGTGAAACCGGGAATCCCCGGGATGGTATGATGTTTCATGGCCATCGCCACTTTTATAAGGGCGGCCAGTCCGGAAGCGAGTTCGCCATGACCGATGCAAGGTTTCACGGTGCTGATGTAACAAGGCGCGCTTTCCTCCTCATTCGTAAAATCGCCGTAACCCGCTTGGATTGCATTGAACTCAAGCGCATCTGCCATTTCGGAGGCGATGCCGTGTGCTTCAATGTATGTGACGGTTTGCGGGTCAACATCGGTGTTTTCGTACGCTTTTTTCATCGCAGCCTTCATCCCCGCCGGATTCGGCGCGTGAAGCGACATGCCTTTACCGCCATGCGACACCCCGGTTCCTTTTATGACCATGTGAATATGATCGCCGTCTTCAATTGCCGCCTCAAGCGGTTTGATAATGATGACGCCCGCGCCTTCACTTCTGACAAAGCCATCGGCATCTTTTTGGAAGGATTTCGCCCGGCCGTTTTTGCTTAAATATCCCATTGAATCAAAACCGATAAAGCCCTTCGGCGATTGCAGAATATTGGCGGCGCCCACGACAGCCTGCTCACATTCGTTATGACGGATTGATTGAACCGCCCTGTGCAAAGCCACTAGTGTTGACGTGCAGGCCGCCTCGTAATATTCACTCGGTCCTTGTAAATTCAAGGCATATGATATCCTGTTCGGAATAATGGACGGAATGGCTGTTCCATTGTTCGGGTCGCTATTGCCCGCGGCAACGAAAACGCCCGTCGGTCTGCTTGATAACGTCTTACTCGTCAGGCCCGCATCCTCCATTGCCTTCCATGTATGCATCAAAAGCAGAAATTGCTCCGGCCCCATTTGTGAAGCCTCTTTAGGAGAAATTCCGAAAAAGAGCGGGTCAAATTCTCCGACGCCGTCAATAAAACCGCCCCATTTGAGACCTGTGTCATCCTCATCATCGGCGTAACGGCGCCAGTCCCAGCGGTTCGCCGGAATTTCTGAAATACAGTGATCTCCGTTTACAATGTGCTCCCAAAAAGACTGGATATCCGGAGATTGCGGAAACTGGCCTGACATACCGATAATGGCGATTCCTTGTTTGATATTACCGTTATCACAAGGCCGATGCTGTTCCTTCGGCAAAGTGCGCTCTTCTGTTTCCGTGACCTTAGCCTCTTCTGTATGTTTGTGATCGGCAAGCAATTGAGAAAACTTGCTCTCATACGCTGACGCGAAGTGGCGGGTCAGCTCTTCTGCCGTCGGGTACTCGAAAAACAATGTCGGATTCACATCGATTTCTGCCTCTTGGCCGATCTCTTTTGTCAGTCCGATCAGGCTCGCTGAATCAAGCCCCAATTCCATAATATTTACATCAGAACGCAGGGATGGCACAGGTTCACTCATCATCTTGGCAAGCTTGCCAAGGACATAGCTGCGGATATGATCTGTCAGACTGCCGGCAGAAACCAGATCCCCCGGGCTTTTAAGAGCCGTTCGGGCCGGCTGATTGATCTGTTTGGCTTCCGGACGGAACCGTTTCAGGGCATAGCCTTCATAACACATCACCACTTCAGATCGGCTGCTGATGACATTTGCGTTAAACAGGATCATTTCCCCTGTTTGTTTGGCCAGCTTGATGTGCAGCCAGCAATCATCGAGATCTGCCGGGCTGCTGAAGGTGACGGCATTAATGCCGAACGGCAGATAGCTTTCCGCATCGGCTTGGTCTAATAAAGACAGCGCGGCCAAGTAAGCACTGTTGGCGATTAACGGGTTTATGGCGTAATGATGCGCTTGTTGTGAGCCGATATTATTCACGTTCAGCTTTGCTAACACCGCATCAGTGCCTTTGTACAGGCGTGTGATCGTTTTAAATTCTTCTCCCCACACGACGGTTCCCGTGCCGTCGCCGTATAACTTATCTATCCCCGCTTCCCGGTAAGAACGCTGAATGGCCGCCAGATCTACGTGCTGCTTCTGAAACGGATACGGACTGCACTCGGCATACGCCGCTATGCTCCAATCAGGAGACGTGCGGCTGCGGTACATCATGCTCAGTTCAAATGCATCCCCGTTTTGCTTCGATTCAGTTTTCAGCTCGATGCGATCGCCTTTTTTTACGGCAATGGGATTGACGTAATTCAGTTTTTTAATTTGTCCTCCTTCCGCTTCAGGAAAGAGATGATAAAACTGCTCGGCTGCCAGGCTTTTGTATGTTGCGCCGACGAGGACAGGTTCTCCGCTAAATTGATGCCCCTGCACATATGGATCATCATCACTGTATATCACCTGAACGCCGGCAGCGTTTTCTGATTCACCGAACTGAAAAGAAGTCCGGCGGTCAAAAGCATAAGCAGGCAGATGAACGGCGTGCTCTTGCTGCAACTGATCAAATGCGATATTCTCTCCTTTTTCCCATTGCCGCGCCCGATGGCCGACGGCAGAATCGGAGCGGCTCCGCCCCGGCTGATCCGCGCGGTAAGGGGCCAGCTCGTTCAGCAGTTCCTGTACGGAAGAAGCCGTAAATGCCGCCCGATACTCCGAATGATGCGTTCTTTTTTGCAGAGCGGATGCAATGGCGGCCGGATGAAGAGATGGCGTTTTTTCTAAAAAAGCCGCCAGCCTGTCAAGATAGGCTTCAAAACTCCATTTCGTTTTCGCTGACACGGGGAAAATATATTCCTCATTGCCGTGACGGTCATGATCGGAATTCGGACTGATATATTCTTCTACGATCAGGTTTGCATATGCCCCGCCTGCCCCGAAGGAATTGATCATGCTTCTCCGCGGGATGATGTCTCCCGTCTCTGTATCCTTCAGACGCTCCCAATACTCGGTTTTCTCCTGCAGATAAAAGGCCGTTTCTTCAAGCGAGATATTCGGATTTTGCGGTTTTGCGTTAATCGTCGGAACTAACGTTTCCCGCTCCATTTGCAGCAGCACTTTCGTGAGCTGGGACATACCGGAAGCCGCCTCTAAATGGCCGAGATTTGACTTGACGGATCCAAGCGCGCAAAAACGTTTTTTACCGGTATATTGCGAGAACGCGTTTGTCAGGGCAATGACCTCAATCGGATCTCCCAATACAGAGCCGTTTGCCGCTGATTCAACATAACTGATTGTTTCCGGATTGATTCCGGCTTTGCTGATGGAAGCCGCCATGAGCTTCGCCTGCTGTTTCGGATCCGGAGCCGTGTACATCTGCCTTCCGCCGCTATGGCACAATGCGCTGCTTTTAATGACGCCGTAAATATGATCGCTGTCGGCAACCGCTTTGGAGAGCGGCTTCAATAGCACTGCCCCGACCCCTTCTCCCGGCATCAGGCCTGTGCCGGTTCCGAAGCTTTTACTTTCACTTCCCTGTTCAAGCAAATTCGCCCGTTCAAGCGCATCGTATTTAGACGGTTCAAGCGTGAGATTGACCCCTCCGGCAATCGCCATGGAACAGCTGTTAAGCTTCAGGCTCTCACAGGCGAGATGGATGGCGCTCAGTGAGCTGGAGCATGCGGTCGTAACGCCCATGCTCGGACCCGTTAAATTAAAAAAGTGAGAAATGCGGTTGGCGATATGCCAATCCCCTCCGTTAGAGCTGAGCGCTGCTTTTTCCAATGACGGGATATTCCAGAAATATTGATTGTACATACTGCCCATAAATACACCGATGCCGCTGTCTGATTCCTGCCATTTGTTTAATCTTTCTAACGAGTAGCCGCCGTTTTCAAATGTTTCCCATACGGTTTCAAGGCTTAACCGGAGCTCAGGCGTCATCTCCATCACATGGTCTTCCTTAACGTCAAACAAGTGATGGTCAAAAGCGTCAATATGCTGCAGAAATCCGCCGTACCTTGTTTTGCGATCTTCTTTTCGTGTTTCTTTTGCCATTGTTTTCAGAAGACCGGATTTCCATCTGTTTTCCGGGGCTTCTGAAATACAGCTATCTCCGGCTTTTAAATGCTCCCACAGCTCATCGAGGGTTTCAGACTCCGGGTAGCGGCCGCTGATGCCGATAATGGCAATGTCGTCACGTTCAGATCGATCAGCGGCGGCGGTTTCTTTTTCTGGCTTTGGCGCGTCCGGCTCTTTTGGTTCAGTGATAAATCGCCGCGTTTCCGTGACGAGCGGCACCGGTTCAGCCATTACAGGTTCCGGATGCTCCGTTTCAGGAGGCGCTTCTTCAGCTCCAAATGCCTGTTGAAGCTTATCCGGGTAAGTTTCCAGCAAATACTCGGCAAGTTCTTTCGTATTGGTGTGTTCAAATAAGACCGTTTTCGGCAGCTCGCCCGTCAATGTTTCCAGTTCATGGATGAAATTCACCTGCAAAATGGAGTCAATGCCGTATTTTTCAAAGCTCGTTTCCGGCTGAATGCGCTCGGGAGCAAGCTTTATCGAATTGGCTAACGTTTCTTTTATGAATTGCACGGTCCGGTCTGTCACTGAGAAAGCCGGTTCTGTGAAATCAGCCGGCTCTTTGGAAGCTGCAGTTTCTTCAGCCGCCTGCGCATCCTGCTGTTTTTGCCTGATGACGCCGTCGCTTTCTGCCGCCACGATCTGCTGGCCGAGCTGATGTGACGGTTCCGCCATAAATGTAACGTACCGATATCCCTCGCTTTCCAGCACGGACTGCCACGCTTCAGGATACAGCCCCGGGCACCCGGGAATACGCAGTTCGGCGTCTTCATACAGCCACCAGCCTTCTAAAAGACCGAATGTCAGGTGAGAATAAACCGAATGGCTGCTGATCTCATTTAATAGCAAAATCCCATTCTTTTTCAGCACCGCTTTGGCATTGCGAAGCGTCTGCCGAATATTTTTTGTCGCGTGAAGCACATTTGCCGCAATCACCGCGTCATATGCACCTACCTCTACACCCTGCAAAGCCGGGGGCTCCTCCACATTAAAGCGCTTATAAGTCAAATACGGATTGTCGGGGCCGTATTCTTTTTCAGCATGCATGAAAAAGGCCTTTGACAGATCGGTATAACAATATTCTTTTACATGATGTTTGTACTCTTTTAATCTTTTGAAAACAGTCGCGCTTGTCCCGCCCGTCCCAGCTCCGATCTCTAGTATCCGGATTTCTGCGTTCGGGTCTTCTTTCAGGCGTTCATCAATGAAAGCCGTCAATGTGTCAGCGAGCACTTCATTAAAGTAGTCTGCCGTTTCATTGTTTTTATAAATTCCTTCTACCAATTCCATTGAGGAATCAGGAAACAGAACATCAGTGGCAGAAACTCTGCCGGATAAAATATCCGGCAAAGCTCTGAGGGCTGTCTCCACTAAAGTGATCATCGCCTGTTTGCTGCTGTCCTTGAGTAAAGGAGCTTTCTTTTCATCCCATTCTTTCCACAGCACGTCTGCACGCTCTATCGGACCTGTTAACACATACGTACTGCCTGACTGTTTCAAAAAGCCTTTTTGCACCAAGATGGAGATGCTTTCTTCCAGCCACCTGCCGTAAAACCCCTGCAATACAGGCTGTGTCTCATTTTCTGTAAAGAATCCGACAGATTTCAGCTGGCCTGCCAATAGTTTGTAAAGAAGATCTTCAGTGTTTTGCAAAGCCGTCCCCTCCTTAACTCAATTGTTGTGCACGTCTAGTTACTTTAGGCTGATAGCTTCGCAGTTTTTGCATCGCCGAGCCGTGATGTTCTGGGTATACTTCTATCATTTCTTCCGGTTTTTCCAAAGGCTCTTCCGCCTGTTTCATCATGACGAACTGGTTCAACGGGCCGCCGAGCAATCGTTCAAGCGCCGCCATTGCTTCGGGCGCTTCAATTGATCCGACTCCCGCCTGTTTCATCCGTTCTTGATAGTCGGCAGATGAGACGATTCCGACACTGCCCCAGTAGCTCCAATTCATCACCGCCGCCTTATACGGCCGCGTTTGAGCCAAATGAGCGGCAAAGGCATCTTTGAAACTGCATCCGGCGGCGTAATTGCTTTGTCCGGCCGCTCGTGCAAATGATTGTACAGACGAGAAGAACAAAGCAAAGTCCAGCGGCTCATTTCGGAAAACATGGGCCATATTCACGCTGACATTGACCTTTGCAGCGAGCACGCTTTTAAAACGGCTTTCCGGCATATTCGCCAGACTTTGATCCTCTAAAACGATTGCGGAATGGATGATTCCGTTTATTTGCGGGTACGTGCGTTTGATCGTTTCATACGCCCGTGTGAGTTCATCCTGATCTGCCGCGTCTGCTTCAACATAAATCGGAGCCGGGCCGAACTGGCTGAGTCTGTCGATTTTTTCCTGGATGTCGCTGTTATGTTTTCGTCTGCCGATCCAAACGACGCGTGCCTGATACGTTTTTACGGCATATTCGCTCCATGCCTCGCCGATACCTCCGGCGCCGCCAATGACGACATAGACGCCGCCTTTTTGGTAAGCGGGCCGGCTTGACATCGGCTGCTGTACAGGAATGAGGCGCTGTTTGTACCAGAGATTGTTCCGGTACGCCCATGTATTGCCTTGCTCATCGAACGGCGCCGAGAACAGCTCCGCCTTTGAAACATCTTCCGGACATCCGGCATCAATCAGCCTTGTCTGCCAGTTCGGATACTCTTTTGCGAGCGAGCCGATTAAACCGTGAAGGCCTGCGTGAGCCGGATCAACGATGTCCGCCGGCTGTACGGACTGTGTTTTTATGGTGACTGCAGTCAGGCTGATTCGCTTGCCTCCATATCCTAAAGCAAGCATGGCCTTGATCACTCTGTACATCTGGATGACGCCGGTATCCTGAGCTTTCACCATGTCAGCAGCGCTGTGAACAGGGGCGATCCATACGATATGGCCGAATGGCCCGCTTGCTTTCATTTTTGCTGCAACAGCCTCTATTTTATCCTCCGGGGTGATATGAAGCCTTTTCGCATAAGGATGATGCAATTGAAAAGCTGCGCTCTCCTCATCCCCCGCGATAAAGACAACCTCTTCCGTCTTATATGCCGGGCTTCGGTCACTGAATTCCGCAAGATCCCATACCGGAGCCAGAAGGTTTGCTCCATTTAATGATGTTTCCGGCGCAGGGCCTTCCATCATTCTGGAAGAAATCCCTTTAATCCTGACACAGACCCGGCCTGTCTCATCGCATAAGTCAATGTCCAGCCGCTGTATTTTCTCGTCCGTTCCCCGTGAGCTGACATACGCCCACATGCTTGTCGTGCACGGACTGAAAATGTCCAGTTCCTCGAGAGCAAACGGCAGTGACAGCTGGTTATCATCTGCGTGCAGCTTCAGCCCGATTGTCGCTTGCAAAGCTGAATCAAGCATACACGGGTGAAGAACATATTGATCTGCCGTTTCTTCGAGGAAGGAAGGCAGCCGGAGCTCAGCCAATGCTTGATTGCTTCCGATATGAATCTGCTTGATTCCTTGTTGTCCTGGACCGTAGTCAATACCGATTTTTCCGAATAAGCCGTAACACTGCTCAGAAGTCAGCATGCTGCGGCTGCATTGAGCTTTCAGGGCACCTATATCACGATGCGGAGTCTCAACGGCGCCGAGAATGCCGGCAGCCCCCTGACAGTGTATTTGCCTGCCGCTTGCTTCTGTTTGTGAAGCAGTGTAAATGTCATACACGATCTCACCGTTTTCCCTCGGAACGAGGCTGATCTGCGTTTCAATCGGGCGGCTTCCCGCTTCGATCGGCCGAACCCAACCGATGTTTTTCAGGCGGATGACAGACGGACGTTCTTTTTGCCCTTTGACCGCCTGAGCAACTGCTGCCCTAGCCATTTCCAAGTAGGCGACGCCCGGCATGACCGGTTTGCCTTTAATCAGATGATCGGTGAAAATCGTCTCCTGCCCCGTAAATTCAGATCGGTACCGCTGTTCTGTTAAATCCGATACGTTTTCGTGAAGCAGCGGATGCAGCACCCGCGCCGTCGGCACAGCTTGCGGTTTTTCTGCTTTCGGCCGATTGTCTGTGATCCAGTACCGCTCTTTCGCAAACGGATAAGCAGGAAGACTCATCCGTTGGGGCTTGATATCAGCATATAGGCCGTCCCATTTGATATCGGCACCCTGCACCCATAATTCCGCAAGCTTGTCATTCTCCCGGCGGCTGATCAGTTCTTCTGTATCCGGTTCGCCGTTTGCGCCTGCCATAATGGATTTCAGCGCGGCTTTACCCGCTTTTCCTTTATAGATGCCCGCTGCGTCATAATTCCCTTTCGCACAGCTCTTTAGCTTGTCCCGCAGTTCTTCGGCGGAGGAAGCGATAACGGCCGCTCTCTCTTCCATGGCATCACGTCCCTGCTGAAGCGTGTAAGCAATACCCGTAAGATCCTCATCGGTAAAAGAAGCTTGTGCCAGCTGGTGTGCCTGTTCTTGCAGACGGTCTTCTTCTTTGGCCGACAGCACAAAGATTTGAGGGTGTGTGAAAATGGCTGTTTTTCTTTCTTCCCTCGGGATATATTCTTCAATGACAACATGGGCGTTTACGCCGCCGATGCCGAAAGAACTGATTCCCGCACGGCGCGGCAGATCGCTGCCGTTTTCGTCTTTCAATGCCGTCCATTCTCTTTTGTCCTGTACGATGTAAAACGGGCTGTCTTTCAGTTTGATATACGGGTTGATGACCTCGCTGTGGAGGCTTTTTGCAAGGGTTTTATGCTTCATCTGCATCAGCACTTTGATCACACCCGCGACACCGGCTGCAAGCGACAGATGGCCGATATTGGTTTTTGCCGAGCCCAGACCGCAGTGACTCGCGTAAACGGCGGGATCGCCGGTTTTTTCGTACAGCTTTTGAAAGGCCGATTTCAGTCCGTTGATTTCGACCGGGTCGCCAAGCTCCGTTCCGGTTCCGTGCGCTTCAATATAAGTGACAGTTCTCGGATCAATGCCGGCTTTGTCATAAGCCGTTCTGACGACTTCCGCCTGGGCTTTCGGATTCGGCGTCGTCAAGGAGTTCGCGCGTCCGCCGTGATTGACCGCACTGCCTTTAATGACGCCATAGATATGATCGCCCGCTTTTTCTGCTTCTGACAGCTTTTTCAAAAACAGAATTCCGGCACCTTCACTGACGGCAAATCCGTCCGCCCTGTCGGAGAATGTTTTGCATTTCCCTTCTTTGCTCAGCGCGCCGGCTTTATCATAAGCGATGTGGCCCTGCGGTGTGACGACGGTATTCACGCCGCCTGCGATCGCCATGTCGCAGTTCCCGTTTTCAATGGCGCACACTGCGTGATGTATCGCGACCAGCGAGCTGGAGCACGCAGTGTCGATCGGTTCACTCGGCCCGTGCAGATTGAGCATATAGCTGACACGGTTCGGTCCCGCAGACGGACTCATATTTGCGGCTGATGCACCGCCGATATCCAAGTCAGAAAACAGTGAGCCGTATCCGGTGTTTCCCGTGCCGATGTAAAGGCCTGTTTTCGTGCCGGAAAGGCTTTTAGCGGAATATCCCGCATCTTCAATCGCTTGCCACGCATACATCATTAACAAGCGCTGCTGCGGATCCATCTGTTCGGCTTCCAGCGGCGAAATTCCGAAGAACAGCGGATCAAAATCCGCAACTCCGTCAATAAATCCGCCCCACTTTACATTTGTTTTGTTGGCTTCATTAAGCGGGTCGCCGTAATACTCCCGCCAGTCCCAGCGATCCGCCGGCACCTCTGTTATGCAATCTGTTCCCTCTTCTAAGTTGCGCCAATACTCATCAATATTTGCGGCCTTCGGAAACACTCCGCTCATACCGACAATGGCGATCGGTTCCGGTTTATGTTCAACCGCAGTCTGAACAGGCTGTACGGCAGTTTTTGCAAAGCGCTTGTTCCCTGTCAGTCTCATGCTGCCGTCATCTGTTATGCGGCTTTGTTTCTCTTCTTTCGGCTGTGTGCTGCCGGCAAATTGTGTGTGATAGTCTTCAGCCAGATGATGTGCCAAGGCTTGAATCGTCGCATATTCAAAAAATACGGTCGGTGTCAAATCAAGCTTATAAGTGTCATTCAGCTTGTTGGCGAATTCCGTCAGCGTAATGGAATCAAACCCGTATTGATTGAACTCCAATTCAATATCGATTTCATCAATGTTTATTTTCAGAAGTGCGGAAACCTCTTTTGCCAGCAATTCCTGAATTTTCGCCGTCAAGTCCTTCGGTGCAGGCGTTTCCTCCGTTTTCTTAACCGGTGCAAAAGCGGCTGCAGGCGTCTTCTGAAGCAGTTTCTCCCGCATTACGGCGCGGTTTCCTTCCATGACGAGCACGCTTGTTTTCCCCGTGCTCCATGCGTTGTAAAGAGCTTCTATTCCGGTTTCAGTGCGCATCGGCACGACACCGGTTCTTTTTTCGGTGAGCTTCGCCATTTCTTCATTGACTTGCATTCCGCCGTCTTTCCAAAGCGGCCAATTGACCGACAATGTATGTCCATGGCGGTACATTGCCTTAACCAGCGCGTTGCGGTATGCCGCATAGCTGTCCATAAATGCGTTTGCCGCCGCATAATCCGCCTGTCCCGCATTCCCGGTGACGCCGGATATGGATGAGAAAACGATGAAAAAGTCCAGCGCTAAATGCTCGGTTGCTTCATCAAGGTTGACAAATCCGTCGGTTTTAGGCGCCAATACACTGTAAAACTCTTCGGTTGTTTTCTTTGCGATATATTGATCTTTCATCACACCCGCGCTGTGAATGATGCCGTGAAGGCCGCCGTATTCCGTTTCAATTGTATTGACCAGATCTGCCGCAGTTTGAGCGTTTGTCACATCAGCCTGTCTGTATTCCGCTTTTGCTCCGAGAGATTCAAGCGATTGCAGCTGCTTCCGCTGATACTCGCTTAACGCGGAACGGCCTGTCAGAACGAGTGTCGGCTCTTTGACTTTGCGGGCGATTTCTTTGGCAAAAATAAAACCTAAGCCCCCGGCTCCTCCGGTAATAAGATAAATGCCTCCGTCATTCCACGGAATGCGTATTTTATTGCCGGAGACGGCCGTTTCTTTGACATCTGCGCTGTATCGGATGCCGTTTTCATATTTGACATGGCTGTCATCAGCCCGTGTTTTATTTTCTATGATGATGTCTGTGATTCTGCCGTTTTCCGCCGGTTCTATTTCAATCAGCTGGGTTTTCAGTTTTTTATGTTCCAGGCCGGCTGTTTTTAACAGACCTGAAATCCCTGAGAGCAGCTGATGCTTATCTGTTTTAGTGAGAACCGTCTGGATGAGGACGTCTCCTTCCGTCTCTTCCTTCAGCAGTTTTTGCAGCGTCTCCAATATCCGCCCTGTATAATCACGGAAGCGCGCCGCCGCTTTCCCGTGCGGGGAGGTCAGTTCAATGCATTCGGCCCCCGCAGCTTCAACGGCTTGTTTCAATCCGGCGTCTGTGTCACAAAGCATCACGATATGCCGGGCAAAAACCGGTTCCGTTTGAACGGCAGCTTCATCGCTTCGGGTCCATACCGGCTCAAGCATGAGCGTTTCCGAAGCTTTTTCTTTTTTCTCAGGTTCTTTTTCTGCCGTTCTGAATGACAAACCTTTCAGCCTGACGCAAACCTTGCCATTTTTATCACAAATATCAAGATCGCGTTTTTCAACCTGGCCGGCTTTGTGGTCTTCGGAAAGTCTGGCGTAAACCCACATCTCGGCAGCGCATGCGCTGAATACTTCGAGCTCCTGAACCGCAAACGGAAGCATCAGCTTTTCATCATTTGTTCCGGTTAATATGCTTGATGCCTGCAACGCAGAGTCCATTAAGCCCGGATGCATGACATACTGCCGTACCGTGTCTGAACAAGCCGGATCAAGCGACAGTCTGCCCAGTACGAAATCGGCACCTGTATAAATCGCTTTGACACCCCGAAAAGCCGGGCCGTAATCAAAACCGATTTTGCGGTACATATCGTACACTTCGTCTGCAGAAAACGGTGCCTCGGCGGATCGTGATCTCAGTTTTTGCAGATCAATGACCGGTGCCTTGGCGTCAGGGCAGATTGATACTGAACCTTGACTGTAAACGGACGGCTGATCTGTTTCCCGGCCGCTGTAAATGTCAAATTGAACATTGTTTGCAGGATCGGGAACGAGGCGGATGTTGACATGGACCGGCTCGTCTTCAATGGTGATCGGCCGCACCCAAACCGTATTCTTAAGTTTGATGCTTCCTTGTCCGGCCGGCACTTCAGATGCCTGTTCCATTGCTGCGCGCGCCATTTCAAGATGTGCCACTCCCGGTAAAATCGGCACGCCTTGTACAACATGGTCCGCAAGGTAAAATTCTTCCCCTGTGTAGATGGAGCTGAACCGCTGTTCGGCAAGGTTTGATGTATTTCTGTGCAGAAGCGGATGCAGCACGTCTAGTTTTCCCGCTGAAACAATGGCTGTTTTTTCGTGTTTTCCGGTACGATTTTCCGCCCAATAGCGGTCTTTTGCAAACGGATACGACGGCAGGCTCATGCGTTTAGGCGGCCGGTCTCCATACAGCTTCGCCCAATTGACGTTCAGCCCTTTGACCCATAATTCAAGCAGCTTCGCGTATTTGCCGCGTGCCATCCATTTTTCAACGGCTTCTTGAATGTCTTCATCTTCCGTCAGCATTTGCAGTGTGCCTTTGTCTATTCTTCCTCTGTACAAGTCCGCGTTCTTATCCCCGTTGATAAACTGTGACAGTTTTTCCTGCAGTTCTTCTGCAGATCCGGCAATAACCGCCAGGCGTTCTTCCATGGCGTCCCTTCCGATCTGGAGGGTATATGCCATAGAAACGAGGCTGGATTGATCGTACCGTTTTTCCGTAAGCGCACGTTTCAGCTGTTTTGCCTGTTCTTTCAGGCGTTTTTCATTTTTAGCGGATAGAACGAAAAGACATGGGTTGATATGCGAATCATCTGCTTCCGCTTTTTCTTGCGGAATGTATTCTTCGATGACGACGTGGGCGTTTACCCCTCCGATGCCGAATGAGCTGATGCCCGCGCGGCGCGGCTCATCGTTTCCGTGTTCGTCCGTCTGCGTCTTCCATTCCATCGTTTCCCGCACCAGATAAAACGGGCTGTCTTCAAGCTGGATGTACGGATTTACCGTCTCACAATGAAGACTTTTTACTAATGTCCGATGCTTCATCTGCAGCAAGATTTTAATGATTCCCGCTGCTCCCGCCGCAAGGGATAAATGGCCGATATTCGTTTTGACTGAGCCTAAGCCGCAATAGCCGGACGCTTTCTCTTTTCCGTCTGTAAATGAGCTGAATGCTTGCTTCAGACCGTTAATTTCAACGGGATCTCCAAGTTCTGTTCCCGTGCCGTGCGCTTCGATATAAGAGACCGTTTTCGGATCAATGCCCGCTTTTTTGTATGCGGCTTTAATGACTTCCGCCTGCTGTTTCGGGTTAGGCGTTGTTAAAGATGCCGCGCGGCCGCCATGATTCACCGCACTTCCTTTAATGACGCCGTATATATGGTCTCCATCCGCCTCCGCCGCTTTCAGTTTTTTGAGGAAAAAGAGCCCGGCTCCTTCCCCGTGGGCAAAACCGTCAGCCTGATCGGAGAATGTTTTGCATCGCCCTTCTTTGCTCAGCGCCCCTGCTTTGTCAAAGCTGATATACACATCCGGAAGAATGATTGTATTGATTCCTCCCGCCAAAGCCATGTCGCACGTCCCTTCTTCAATTGAAGAAACGGCATGATGTATGGCAACGAGTGAGCTTGAGCAAGCCGTATCAATCGGTTCGCTCGGTCCGTGCAGATTGAGCGTATAGCTGACACGGTTCGGGCCGACAGACGGGCTTGTATTGGCTGCGGACGACCCTTCAATCGTCGCATCGGCGTTGGCTAAAAGAGATCCGTAACCGGTATTTCCAGTCCCGATAAATACACCTGTTTTTGTGCCTGATAGACTCTTTGACGCATATCCGGCATCTTCAATCGCTTTCCACGCATACGTCAGCAAGAGACGCTGCTGAGGGTCCATCTGTTCCGCTTCCCGGGGCGAGATTCCGAAAAATAACGGATCAAACTCTGCAATTCCGTCAATAAATCCGCCCTGGATGACGTTTGTTTTATTGGCTTCTTTTGCAGGATCCCCGTAGTAGTCCCGCCAGTCCCAGCGGTCTTTCGGAATCTCGGTCATGCAGTCTTTGCCTTCTTTCAGGTTCTGCCAGTAAGCTTCAATGTCTTCGGCCATCGGAAAAATTCCGCTGATGCCTACGATTGCGATCGGCTCCGGCTTTTGGTTCCGCTGCACTGACTGCGGCGGTGTCTCAGGCAGAGTGCGGCGGCGCTTAACGGACGGGCGCGTGTTTTGAGCTTCTTTTACCGATCTTGCCGATTGGACTGTTTTGGTATTTACCGCAAACCGTCCGGCAAATTCCTCTTCGTATTCACTGATTAAATGAACGGCGAATTCATGGATCGTCGGATGATCAAAGAAAATCGTCGGCGTTAACGTGAGCCGGTACGTTTTATTTAACCGGTTCGTAAACTCGGTCATCGAAATTGAGTCAAGCCCGTATTTTGTCATTTCTTCATGAGGATCAATGTTGTCAAGCTTCACTTTTAACAGTGAGGCCGTCTGCTGTTTTAACAGATGCTTCACTTTTTCAAGGAGGCTGTCAGCATCAATGTCATGACGTACGCCGGTCTCTGCTTCCGGACGTTCATCTTCTTTGCGGAACAGCTTTTCTTTCATGGTTTTCCCATCTCCTTCAAGAACCGTCATCCGGGCTGTCCCGCTCATCAAGCCTTGATATAAGGCCTTGATGCCGGCTTCTGTGCCGAGCGGTGCGATTCCCGCCTCCTGCATCAGCATATCTTCCGTCTGCTTTCCAGCCTGCATTCCGCCTTCTTTCCATAACGGCCAGCTGACAGAAAGCGTCTTTCCGTATCTTTGTCCTGCGACTTGCAAAGAACGGCGGTACTCGGCATACATCTCCATAAAGACGTTTGCGGACGCATAGTCAGACTGGCCGACGCTTCCAAGCACACCCGATAAGGAGGAAAAGACAATAAAGACATCTAATTTCTCGTGCTGTGACGCTTCGTCAAGATAGACAAGACCCTTCACTTTCGGAGCGAGAACATCTTGGTATTCCTCCGCCGTCTTCTTCACCATGTAGTTGTCTTTAATCATACCGGCACTGTGTACAATCCCGTCCAGCTTGCCGTGCCGTTTGCGGATATTGCGGATGAGACGGTATACTTCTGCTTCATCTGTGACATCGGTCTGCTCGTAAAAGACAGATGCACCGGCAGAACGCACTGTTTCCATCATGTCTTTCTGCTTTTCTCCGAGAGCGGATCGGCCGGTTAATATGATGTCGGCGCCTTTTGTGCGGGTTGCAATCTCTTTTGCAAAGATCAGGCCTAAACCTCCCGCACCTCCTGTAATGAGATAAACGCCTTTATCTTTCCACGGAATGTCAGGCTCCGCTTCAGAAATGTCCAGTTCTTTCCAATCAGCGACAAAGCGCTTGCCGTTTTCATATTTCACATGGACGCTTTCGGCAGGCCTGCGGTTTTCCGCCGCTTTTTCCGCTATGCCTTCAGCACTTTCTTTCTCATCGGCTTCTATCATTTGGCAGATCAGCTTGGATTGTTCAAGACATGCCGTTTTGAAAAGACCGGTAATGCCTGAGAACACCTGCTGTAAGCCGGCTGACCGCGTGACAGCCTGAAGAAGGATGCGGCCTTTCGGCTTATTTTTCATGATGGTTTTCATACAGGCAAACAGCTGGCCCGCATAAGAATGATACCGCTCTGCAATGGATGCGGGACGCTCGTCCAAGATCAAGACGCTTGCATGTTTAAGCTTTGCTTCGACTGCTTGTTTAACGGCCTCATCGTACTCACAGAGGAAAATGATATGCTGTTCATACGACGGCTCGCGGTCCGCCGGTTCCGGCTGCTCTTTCCAGACCGGTTCAGCCAGCAATGTCTCGGTACGGCTGACCGAAACGCCGGCACCCGCGTTTTCTTCCATAATCCGCGTTGAGAAACCTCTCATCCGCACACAAAGCACGCCGTTATTGTCATATAAATCAATATCGGCTTTTTGAATAGGATCGCCGGCTTTATTGTTCGCGCTGAATGTGACGTGCACCCACATGTCATCAGCGCATGGCTCCAGAACGTCCAGCTCCTCTAAAGCAAACGGCAATGCGGCTTTGAATGGTTCTCCGCTTTCTGCAAGTTGCGCTCTTGTCACGTTCTGCAAATATTCGGCGGCCTGAAGCGCACCGTCCATCATACTCGGATGAAGGATATAATCAGCTTTTGTATGAGAGACGGATTCAGGAAGCTTCAATTTAGCAAGCATCCGGTCTTCGCCTTTATATACAAGCTGGACACCTTTGTAGCCCGGCCCGTAATCAGCTCCGATCATTCCTTTGTAAAACGCTTGAGATTCGATTGTTCCCTGCGTGCATCGGCGCTTCAGCTCATCAAGATCCGCTGTTTCTTCCGGTTCTTTCCGGATGATTTCAGCGATGCCCTGATTATAAAGAAGGTCTGCTTCACCGCTTGAATCATTCCCGCCGTACATTCTGTATTGAATCTGCCCGTCTTCTTCTTCATAAAGTCCGATATGAACACGGACAGCCTCCTGATCGGCTATCACCGGGCGGACCCATACGATATTCTTTAAACGCAGGCCCAGAGATTCGTCTGTTACCCCGCCGATGCTTCTCTCCGCCGCGGCCCGTGCCATCTCAAGGGTGACGGCAGCAGGCACGATCGCCATTCCTTTAATGATATGCTCGGCAATAAAATACTCTTTTCCCGTGAATTCCGAACTGAACCGCTGCTCCTGCAAAACGGATGTATTCTGATGTACCAGCGGATGCAAAAGCTTCGCATCTGTTTGCTTCACGGTTTCTTCCGGCCAGAAGCGCTCCTCTGCGAACGGGTAGGTCGGCGCACTGATTTTTTGCGGCGCGGAATCCTCATACAATAAGCCCCAATCGACACGCACCCCTTCTATCCAAAGCGCCGCAAGTGCTTTCAGCTTTTCATCCCGTGTCTGACATGCCGCAAGCTCATCCAGCTCCTGAGATGACGCTTCTTTATTTCTCACCTTTTCGCCCCGTAAGATGTTTTGGTCATTGCCATTGATGAAATCCTGCAGCTGCCGCTTCAAATCGTGACGATCATGACAGATAAAAACGGCTCTCTCTTCCATCGCTTCACGTCCGGTCTGATACGTAAATGCCACATCATGCAAGGACACATCGTTTTCGGCGTCATTCAGAAAGTCAGAAAGACAAGACGCGTAGGCAGTCAGACGCTCGTGATTTCTCGCTGAGAGCGGAACGATATAAGGCGGCTGTCCGTCATTTGATCCGCTGATCGTTTTGTTTTCATACTGTTCAAAAATGGCGTGTGCGTTTGTTCCTCCGAGTCCGAATGAGCTTAACGCTGCGCGGTGCGGCGTGTCTCTCTTCGGAAGCGGTTTTCTCTTGTCCGCCACATAAAACGGCGAACCGCTGAATGTGATATTCGGATTCGGTGATGTGTAATTAAGGGTAGGCGCCAGCTCCCGATGATATAAACTCATCGCAACTTTAATACATCCGGCTAGGCCCGCTGCTGTATCCAGATGGCCGATATTCGTTTTTACGGAACCGATCCCGCAATACTGCTCCCGATCCGTGTAACGTTTATACACTTGCTGCAGCGCAGACATTTCAATCGGGTCACCCAATGTCGTTCCCGTGCCGTGTGCTTCAATGTAAGAAATGGTCTCCGGGTGAACGCCCGTGCTGTCTAAAACATGCTGGATGACGTCCGTCTGGCCTTTTACACTCGGTGCGTAAAAACCGACTTTATCCGCTCCGTCATTGTTCAGACCGATGCCTCTGAGCACGGCGTATATGTGATCTCCGTCCTGTACGGCTTGTGACGCCTTTTTCAGCAGAATGACGGCCGCTCCTTCTCCGCCCGCCATACCGTCGGCTGAAGCGTCAAATGCCTTGACATGCCCGTCGCTTGAAAAATTCAATCCGGCTTGATGCACATAGCCGATGCTGGTCGAAGCGTGCAGAGTTGCTCCGCCGACGAGCGCGTATTCTGATTCTCCGCTCGTTATGCTTTTGCAGGCTGAATAAAGACCGACCAGTGATGACGAGCAATTGGAATGAACGAAATAGCTTGGCCCTTTTAATCCGAGCTTATGGGAAACCATCGTCGGAATCGTGCCGCTCTGCGCTAACACCCATGACACATAGCCGTCAGGTGATTCGTGGCCTTCTGTCGTTTTTTCCGGCAAAAGCGACCGATACGAATTATTGCTCGCCGACATATAAACGCTTGTCTTCGGAATCTCTTTGGATACATATCCCGCATCCTCGACAGCTTTCCAGGAATGAAGCAGCAGAAGCCGCAGCTGAGGATCCATAAATTCAGCATCTTTCGGAGAAATGTGAAAGAATTCAGGATCAAAAAGATCTTTTCCTTCTATCGCCGATAATGCCGGCACATAGTTTGGATTTTCGATCAAATCTTCCGGGACGCCGGCTTCCCGGAGCTCTTGTTCCGAATAGAAACGGACGCTTTCCTTTCCTTCTCTTAACTGCTTCCAGAACTCATGATGATTTTTCGCGCCGGGAAACTGACAGGAAATCCCTACTATTGCCACACTGTCTTCAAGGTAAGACGGCATCCCGTTTTGCGGTGTTTGTTCCCTTTCTCTCTCATCTTGGCCGGGCGCCTCTGATTCATCCGCCTGTTTTGTTTCAACAATAAAACGGCTGATCGCCTGAATCGTCGAGTGTTCGAATAAATCCGTAACGGTAAAATCACACTCCAGCTCCTGTTTAATGCGTTCTGCCGCCGCAACAGCCAAAAGCGAGTCGCCCCCTACATCGAAAAAGCCGTCTTCGGTTTTGATGCCTGCCGTATTCAGCAGGTCTTCCCATATTTCGGTCACTTTCGCTTCCGCTTCTGACAACGGCAGTCTGCCCGTCCTTTCAGACCGGTGAACGATCACCTTGCGCTGTTCCAGGTCCTTGCGGTTCACTTTTCCGCTCGGTGTTAACGGCAGCGCATCCAGACGGATAAAATGGGCAGGCGCCATATAATCCGGCAGACCTGATAAAAGATGACTGCGGAGCGCTTTTTCATCTGCCGAATGACCGGAGCGGGCCGTATAATAAGCAATCAGCTTTTTATGTCCGTTCTTTTCCTGCACAACAACCGCCTGATCAAGAATGTCCGGATGCTCGCTCAATTTTGTTTCAATCGCTCCCAATTCAATGCGGAAGCCGCGGATTTTCACTTGACTGTCAATACGGCCGGCATATTCTATATTTCCGTCAGGCAGCCATCTGGCCAAATCGCCTGTTTTGTAAAGCTTTTCCCCTTCACTAAACGGATTATCAATAAACGATACCGCCGTCAGCTCAGGCTGATTGTAATAGCCTCTGGCCAGTCCGGCGCCGGCTACGCAAAGCTCTCCGGCCACACCGTCAGGGACGGGGCTGAGCTTTTCATCGAGGATATAAAGCCTCGTGTTTTGAATCGGTTTCCCGATCGGTGTATTCCTGCTTGTAATGTCCTTATCGCCGCAGCTGTAGTAAGCGGCATAAATGGATGTTTCCGTCGGGCCGTATATATTTTCAATTCTGGCCTTTTTGAAGATGGAAACCGACTTTTTGACCAAGTCTTTCGGAAACGCCTCTCCGGCCACCATCACATATTTCAAAGGACCGCCTTCTGTAAATGCCGTATACCGCTTTACCGTTTCTAAAAATACATTAAACACGGCAGGGGCAAAATTCAGATGCGTCACCTGGTGAGTCTGGATATATTCCATGCAAAGCTGCGGATTTTTTTCTGCACCGGGCGGCAAAATGACAAGCCGTCCGTTTCCGATAAACCAGCCGAATAATTCTGAAATTGAAACGTCAAACACATAATTCGTTTTTAACAAATAGGCATCCTCATGCGCGACCGGATACTCCGCTTCTAAAAACTGCAGTGTGTTCATGATGGCTCTGTGCTCTACCATGACGCCTTTCGGTTTTCCCGTGCTTCCGGACGTATAAAGAATATAAGCGAGATGATGCGGTTTTGAACGCGGCATCAGTTTCGCTCCGCTGACAGGGCGTCCGTTGTTTTCAATTTCCACCGTGCTCACGCCGCCGATGGTTAACCGCTCAATCACGCCGCGTGTTTTTGCTTGCGTTAATACAATTGAAACGCCGCTGTCAATCAATACGTGTGCCATCCGTTCATTTGGAAAAGCCGGGTCAAGCGGGACATACGCACCTCCCGCTTTTAAAATGGCGAGGATGCCGATGACCATCTCAAAAGAACGCTCCGTACAGATACCGACCGGGCATTCCGGTGTGACGCCCATTTCTTGCAGATGCACAGCGAGCGACGTGCTTCGTTCATCTAATTCGCGATATGTAAGGCTTGTCTCACCGAATGTGACGGCTGCTCTGTCAGGGTATCGCCCGGCTTTTTCTGCAAACACGTCATGAATGCAGCAGTTATTCGGCTGATGAGATGGACGGCTTTCCTCCCGTTTTTGATTGAGCAGGCCGGAACAGGCTGCAAAAGCGATCTCCGGATCAGAAAGCACCTTTTCTGCCAGTTTCATATAATGCTCCGCCATCCGTTCGATGGAAGAAGGGCTGTAGACATCCGGGTTGTACAGAAATTGCAGGACGGTTCCCGTTTCTTTTTTATAGACTTCAAGCGCAAGCTCAAATTCGCCTTCCTGATGAATGTCTTCTATCATTTCAATGCCGAGTGATTGATATCGTTCCGCCAGCTTTTCCGCTCCTTCTGTCTGGAAGAAGTTTTGATAGAAAAACGCGGTTTGAAAAACAGGCGAAACCGCAGGCGAGCGTTCCGTCTTCAATTCTTTGACAAGCGCCGGAAACGGATACGCGGCATGGTCCAGCCCTTCTGCAAGGGTCAGCTGGAGCTCCTTCAAAAACGCGGCAAAGGATTTGGCGCCCGTTTCCCTGCTTCTGACCGCGATCATATTAATAAAGTATCCGATCACAGATTCAAATTGAGCCTCAGAACGCCCCATCGTCGGCATGCCGACGATGACATCTTCCTGATTCGTATATTGATAGAGCAAGCCTTTGAAAATAGCGAGATACACAACGGATTCATTAACATTATGTTTTCGGGCGCAAACTTTAATCTGCCGGTTCAGTTCATCAGGAAGCAAGCGCTGGTACGCCTGCCCCCTGCACGTTTGAACCGATGATCTCGGGTAATCCGCCGGAAGCTCAAGCACCGGCAGCAGTCCGTCAAGCTGCTTTTTCCAATAAGAGAGATGCGTTTTTCCCTTTTCGCTTTCCAGCAGCTCCTTTTCCCATTTCACAAAGTCATGATAATCTGCGGCCTGCTGAAGCATTTCCGGTTCTTTGCCTTCGCTTGCTTTTACATAAGCGTCCAGCAGCGATGACATAAACGTCATAAGAGAGACGCCGTCAAAGATGATATGGTGAATGGTGATTAACACAATCGGCTCCGCCTGACGGAACACTTGAACGCGCAGGAGCGGACCTGTTTCAAGCGCGAACGGTTCTTTTGCTTTTTCTTTAATAAACGAAAGAGCATCACGCCCGCTTAATTCGGAAAGATCTATTTCTTCAATCGGAAAGTGCCGATCCGCATCTTCAGCCTGATACGGAAGGCCGTTTTCCTCTTTTATCACACTCGTCAAAATAGGGTGCTGGCGCTGCACGGAAAAAAGGGCCGTTTTGAATGTCTCGATATCCAGCTTTTGAAAACGAAAGCATAACGGAATGTTGTATGCGCTCATCTCCGGAAACATTTTCTGAAGCATCCACAAACCTTTCTGGCCTTCGGAAAGCGGACGTTTTGCAGTCGTCCGCTTGAAAGCCTGAAGCTTTTGTTCTACTTCAGCGATGGTGAGCGTTCCTGATCTGTAGGCATCGAGAAGTTCTTTATGATTCATAGGTCTTACTCCCTTCTATGATGTCTTGCACTCTTTTAAAATCCAATGTCCCCTCGGAGACCTGTCTCATCATGGCGATGATCTCCTGATCCGTATACTCCTTGCTTTCCGGAGCCGCGGTTTCTGTTTCTTCCGTTCTGTAAAACGTTTCGATCGTTTCTTTGTGTTCTGTCAGGTAATAGCTGATGACGTCTCCGAGCGTGGCATAGCTGTAAAATAACGCCGGAGTGACTTCAATGCCGTAATGGCTCGACAAAAGCGAGGCAAATTTGGCTAAATAGATGGAATCAAATCCGAATTCCGCCCAGTTTTTATGCAGAACGAGCTTATCCTTGGATATTTTCAGCAGATTGTGTATCAGCTCTTTCAAATCCGCTTCGAGCCGTTTTTCTGTGCTTTCTTCCGGGATACGGCGGCTCACGGTTCCCAAAAGAACTTCCGTTTTTGATGAATCGTCCCGCCGTATGCCTAAAAATCGCTCGGCACGGCTTCTTTTGCCGGCAATGACAAGGCACTGTGTATTGTCTTGAGAAATGATGCGCTCAAACAGCTCAATGCCTTCATCTGTTTCTAACAGGCGCTGGCCGCTTGATTTCAGATACATGCCCGTCGTCTCTTCACCGCCGACGGCCATTCCGCCGTTTTTCCAGACCGGCCAGTTTATGACAAAAGCGTTTCCGCTTTCTGATTGTTCATTTTTATAATGGGCGTATGCCATTTGGAACCTGTTCGCCACTGCGTAATCACAGCAGCCGAAATCTCCTAAAACAGCCGATGTGGATGAAAAGTAGCAGATGAAATCAGGCGTTTCATTTTTCAGCCACTCGTCAAGAAGCAGGCTTCCGTTTATTTTCGGTTCAAGCGTATTACGGAAGTTCCCGATTTCATTTTCAAAGACGGATGTTCTGCTTTCGATGCCAGCCGCATGAATGACGCCGTGAATGGCTCCGAATCGTTCTTTCGCGCGTTTGATGCAGTCGCCCATTCCGATCGGATCACAAACATCGGCTTCGGCGTAAAGAACACCTGCGCCGAGATTTTCCAACTCTTTCATTTTTTCTTTCTTTTCCTCATTGATCGGCGATCGCCCCGTGAGAATGACATTTGCCTGATAGTTCCGGGCGAGGCGGCGGGCAAATAAGTAGCCGAGCCCTCCTAATCCGCCCGTAATGAGATATGTGCCCCCGGTTCTGATCCTGCTGTTTTCTTTCGTCAATCCGGTCGGTTCAGTGTGATAGACATATCGTTTCCCTTCTTCGAGGAAAACGGTGTGGTCTGTTTCAGCCTTCAGCTCGTCCCAAATGGTTCCCATCCAGTCTGTCATGGCTGCGCCGGCTTTTCTGAAGAGGCCGGTAATGCCCGTTTTCGGGAGGACCATGCCGAGCGAACGCTCAAATCCGATCCATGATTCCAAGTAGCATTTTTCCAGACCGGATGTATATTCACCCGCCAGTAACAGTCTTTCCGGCTGCAGACCGGTCTCGGCCATAGCCTTGAGAATATAGACGATACATGAAAAATCTTCGATGCAGCTTTTATCTTCAAGCGCCCATAAATACAAAATGGCAGATACTTCACCGTACTCTTTTTGAATGTCCGCAAAAGCGTCTACATATGATTGCGGATCTTCCCGCACCACTTGGCAGCGTCCGGCTGATAAGCCCTCGTACCGGTTTCCCTGAGCGATAAAAATAACGTCAGCTTCACTGTCATACGATTTGATCACAGAGACGGCTTCCTGCTGCTTCTTCTGATCAGTTAAGAAAGAAATCACCGTTTTAATTTTCTTTTCTCCGGCAGCAGGCAGAGCCTGTTCTTTAAGAACTTCTCTAAAAGCCATCACTTCAAACTGCTCCGCCGGATCACTTTCATCAGCCGGCGCCTTAACGGGCACTGTTTTACTTTGTACAGGCGGCTGATGCCAGAAGCGTTCTTTCGCAAACGGATAAGCAGGCAGGCTGATGCGAACCGGAGGACGGTCTCCGTATAATTTCGCCCAATCGATGTCCAATCCTTTTACCCAAAGCTCAAGCAGCTTAGAATATTTCCGTTTGCTGATCCAAGCATCTATGATGGTTTCCATGTAATCATCGGCCGCAAATACGGCAAGCATCCGTTTGTTTTCTTCCGTACCGTCACGGTGCAGTCCGGCGCTGTCTTGTCCGGCGATAAATCCATTCAGTTTTTCTTCAAGTTCAGGCAGTGAATGAACGATAAAGCCGAGACGCTCTTCCATCGGCACACGGCCCGTCTGGAGAGTATAGGCTATGCTCATCAGATCACGGCCGCTGTATCTTTTTTCACGGACGGCGTCTCTAAGCTGTTTTGCTTTTTTGGTGAGCCGTTCGCTGTTCTTCGCAGACAGGACGATGATGGCGGGCTGATCTGCCGGCGTCTCATCAGGTTCTTTGTCTGCCATATATTCTTCTATGACGAGGTGGGCGTTTGCTCCCCCCGCGCCGAAGCTGCTTAACCCCGCCCTTCTCGGAAGCTCTTTTCCGCCGATGACGGGACGCTTCCACTCACCGAGCTCCTGCTGAACGGCAAACGGCGTATACGCGAACTCAATATTCGGATTCAGCTCTTTCGCATGCAGGGACGGCGCAATTTGGCGGTCTTTCAGCTGGAATAATATTTTTGTCAGACCCGCAATGCCTGCTGCGCTTTCACAATGGCCGATATTTGATTTCGCAGAGCCGATGGCGCAAAACTGTTTGTCTGTTGTATCCTCTTCAAATGCTTTCGTTAATCCGGCAATTTCAATCGGATCGCCTAATGCGGTCCCCGTGCCGTGGGCTTCAATATAACTGACGGTGCGCGCCGGGACGTTTGCTCTTTGGAAAGCCTCTTTTATTAAGGCGGCCTGCGCATTCGGATTCGGAACGGTGTAGCCGTTCGTTTTGCCCCCGCTGTTAATGGTGCTTCCTTTAATTACACCGTAAATGTGATCGTTATCGGCGATCGCTTGATCCAGCGGCTTTAATACGACCGCGCCTACCCCTTCTCCGTCGACAAAACCGTCCGCGCGGTCTCCGAACGATTTGCACGTGTCGCTTGCAGAAAGCATGTTCATGACTGACAGATTCATATAATGGACCGGGTCGGTCACAAGATTTACGCCGCCTGCAATCGCGCATTCGCTTGAACCGCTGTATATGCTCTCAAGTGCCAGATGAATGGCCGTCAAAGAAGAGGAGCAGGCTGTGTCAACGGCAATGCTCGGCCCTTGGAAATCAAAAAGGTAAGATACTCTGTTGGCAATGGACCAGTAGCCGTAGCCTGTCGGGTAGTTTTTGTTCATCGCTCCGGCAAAAACGCCGATTTTTCTGCTTTGGCACAGGTTGTCAGGCGTATAGCCGGCATCCTCGATACTCGCATACGCCGTTTCTAAAAATAATCGCTCCTGCGGGTCCATTCGCTCCGCTTCCAAAGGAGAAATCTGAAAGAAAAGCGGATCGAACTTGTCCATATCCTCAATGAAGCCGCCCCATTTCGTATAAATAGAGCCTTCTTTACCTTTTTCTTCATCGTAGTAATCCTGCCAGTTCCAGCGCTCCCGCGGGATTTCTTCTATGCAGTTTTTTCCTTTTTTAATGTTTGCCCAAAGCTCAGCCGCTGTTTTGGCCTGGGGGTAGCGGCCGGATACGCCGATAATCGCCACGTCGCGAACTGAACTTTGCCGGACGGTCTCTTTGGCTGCCTGTTTTCCTTTCCGCCGCCAGTCAGTGCGAAGCGGCTTATCCGGCTGTACAGCCTGTGGTTTTGATGCCGCCGGTTCTTCCTGAACAGGCGTTTGTCCCGTCAGTTTGATCATCTCGTCTTTTTTCGTTTTGATTAAGTGGCCGACGAGAGCCTCAATCGTCTGGTATTCAAAAAATAAAGTGCTGCTGACTTGGTCTAACACATTTCGTAACGCATTTGTCAGCTGTACGACGACGATAGAATCAATTCCGTATTTTTCAAGCGGCGCTTTCGGATCAATTTGAGCCGGCGGAATTTTTAACGTTTCTCCGATTAACGTTTTCAAGTACTCGGTGCTTTTTTCTGTTAAGGCTGTGCTTTTTTCGGCCGTTGTTTGCGGCTGAAGTTCCGGCGCTTTTTGTGGTGCGGTCCGTTTTCCGGTCTCAGCTTTAAGCGTTTTTTGGCGCACAATGCCATTGCTTTTTGCCGCTATAATCTGATGGCTTAATTCATGTGCCGCTTCTGCCGGGAAGAAGACAGAATGCCAGCCTTCACTTTCTAACACGCGCTTCCAGCTTTCCGGATACAAGCCCGGGCATCCCGGAATTCGAAGGTCGGAATCTTCATGCAGCCACCAGCCTTCAAGCAGACCGAAAGTAATATGCGGGAACAGGCTGTTGCCCGCCATCTCATTTAAGAGCAGCAAACCGTTGTCTTTTAAAACGGCTTTGGCGTTTCTCAGCGTCTGGCGTATGTCTTTTGTCGCGTGGAGCACATTGGCGGCAACGGCGATGTCGTATGCGCCCGGCTCTATGTCCTGACCGGAAAGCGGTTCTTCTGCATTAAAAAGTTTATAAGTCAGATAAGGATTCTGTTTGCCGTATTCTGTCTCCGCATGCACGAGAAAAGCTTTCGATACATCGGTGTAACAGTACTCTTTGATATGGTTTTGATACGGCTTAAGCTTTTCAAATATCCCCGCGCTTGTGCCGCCAGTGCCCGCTCCGATTTCCAGGATGCGGATCTCGGCTTTTGGATTTTTACTGATGTTTTCTTTCACATAGGCTGTTAATGTATCTGACAGGGCGCCGTTGAAGTAATCCGCGACTTGGTTGTGTTTATAAATTCCTTCAACGAGTTCCATTGAAGAGTGCGGGAACATGATGTCTGTCGCCGGCACGTTTTCGCGCAGAATGTCCGGCAGTGCTTTAAGCATCGTCTCGGCTAAAACAGTCATCGCTTTTGTATCGGCGTTATTGAGCCATTCCTCTTTTTCCTGCTCCCATTTTTGCCATAGCGAGGCGGTTGTGTCTTCGGCTCGCGCCGACAATTTATATGAATCCGCATTCCCTTCCAGATAACCATGTTCCAGAAGGAAAGCGATCGTTTGATTGAGCCATTTTTTAAAATAGCCGTGTTCAGGCTCATACGCTTTAAGGCTTTGCGGCGTCAGCAAGTCCGCCTCTTTTAGCTGGGCGATCAATAGCTGATACAGAAAATCATCAAGTTCCTGATGCTCGGTCTCTCTTACAAGACGTGCGCCCGGCGGAGCAACCTTCAGCTGTTGTCCTGATACAAGCGGCTGAGGCGGATAAACAGACATCTTTTCTCGTTCATTCATTCCCTCTACTGCGACCGGTTTTGTCGTATGAATGAAAGCGGCCTGGTCAACCCGCAGCGTCATAAGGGTTTCAAGCGCCTCCATCGCAGCGTCCGGTTCGATCAATCCCAATCCGATCTGATCCATCAGCTGAATAAAATTGCCGTCTTCAGCCGCCTCGCTGCTGCCCCAGTAGCCCCAATTCATGACTTTGACCGGGCAGTTCCATTTCTGAGCAAGTTCCTTCGCAAATGCGTCACTGAAGGCGCATCCTGCGGCATAATGGCTTTGTTTCACATTATGGATAAATGCCACAAGCGAGGAGAAGAAGAGCGCAAAGTCAAGCGGCTCCCGTCCAAATACCTCCGCCATAGATACACTTACATCGGCTTTTGCCCGCAGCACCGATTTGAATTCTTCTGTCTTCATATTATTTAAGCTTTGCTCAGACAGATCCATTGCCGAGTGGATGATTCCGTTCATTTTTGTGTGACGCTCTTTTATAAACTGATAAGCCCGCTCTAAGGAAGCACTGTCAGCGGCATCGGCGGAAACATATTCAGGCGCCGGGCCGAATGCGCTGAGCCGGTCGAGTTTCGCCTGTATGGAATCATTCAGTGTGCTTCTTCCGATCCAAATGATATGTGCTTTGTAGCGGCGGATCATGTATTCACTCCATGCCTCGCCAAGATATCCGGCGCCTCCGATCACGGCATAAACCCCGCCTGTTTTGTACAGCGTGCCGTTTTTCGGCATATTGTCAAGCGGTATCAGCTGCCGCTCATACAGCTCTTGATTGCGGTATGCCCAAACTCTTCCGTTTTTCCCGGCAGAAAGAGAAAGCGCCTCGCCGATCGGCCAGATGCCGTCCGTTTCTGTGTCAATCATGCGGATATTCCAATGCGGATATTCTTTCGCCATTGTCCCGGCAAGTCCGCTGACCGCTGCTTGTGACGGATCAGCGCTGTCCTGATCTGAAAACGGCTGGGCATTTGCTGTGACGAAGCACCAATCCAGATGTTTCCCTCCGTATCCTAAGGCAAGCAAAGCTTTCATCAGCTTGAACACATGAAAAACGTTGCGCTCCTGTTCCTTAAGGATGTCAGCACTCTCAGCCTGCGGCGCGAGCCAAATGATTTGCTCCAGTTCTTTTTGTCCTTCAAGCAAGTGCGTAAGAGATGTGATATCTTCCGTGCTTCTGATTGGATAGTAAGAAGCATTCGGCAGATGCTCTTTGATGCACGCGTGGCTTCTGTCAGTTCCTCCGAAAACTGCAGTCTGCTTATCGGCCATTTTCGTTTTCCCGGTATTTATAAGTGCAGCGGGCTCCCATGCCGGAATCATCATCGTATGGCCGACAGGCGCCTCTGAAGTTTCACCGACCGCTGTTTGGCTTGGTTCAAGCGCCCGGACGGACGCGCCTTTCATCCGAACATAAACCGTACCGGCATCATCGCACATATCAATGTCAAATTTTCTTACGTTGTCATCTGCTTTGCTGCCTTCTGTATACCGGATATATGACCAGATCTGTTCAGGACACGGCCCGAACACTTCCACTTCCTGCATCGCAAACGGCAAAGAAAGCTCATGGCTGTCTGCATCGTCATGAATCGAGCGGACAAGCAGACCGACGGAGGCGTGAAAAGCGGCGTCCATTATACTCGGGTGAAGCGTATACAGCTCTTTATCGTCTTGAACGGAAGCCGGGAGTGAAATACGGGCCAGTAACCGGTCTTCCCCGATCAGCAATTGCTGTACGCCCCTGTATGCCTCTCCGTAATCCAGGCCGATCTTTTCAAAAGCACTGTAACATTCTTCCGCCGTCACGATCCCTAAATCGCAGGAAGCCTTGACAGACTCAATATCTAACTGAGCACTGCCCTGTGCGGTAATGACCGCTTCACCCTGGCTGTGAATAACCGGATCTTCGCCGTTTACTTCTGCCTCACTGTATATTTCATAGGTAATCTCACCGTTATCTTCTGGATAAAGGGCAATATGTATTTCCTTCGGTTTGTTTTCAATCATGACCGGCCGGACCCACACGACCTGTCTGAGTGTGACGCTATGGCCTTTGTCCGTCACGCCCGCGGCCTTTTTCACCGCCTCTGCGGCCATTTCTAAATAGGCGACGCCCGGCAGAATTTTTTGTCCGTTGACGACATGGTCAGACAAGAAAAATTCATCTCCCGTAAAAAGAGAAGTAAAACGCTGCTGTGAAAAATCTGACGTATTTTCTTGTAAAAGCGGATGCAGCACAGTGCCTGACAGGCTTTTCCCGTGTTTTTTCTGCTGCGGAATCCAATAGCGCTCTTTTGCAAATGAATATGTCGGAACGCTTGTTTTACGCGGTTTATCCGCATCGTACAGCTTATTCCAATCTACTGTTTTCCCTTCTGCCCATAAACCGGCAAGCTGTACCGGATCACCTGTTTCAGGAGCAGGTTCGCTCAGTTCCGGCATCTCGGCTTGTCCGCGCCAAAATCCGGGGATGTTGTCGCTTCCTTTTACGAAATCATTCAGCTTTTGCTTCAATTCGCGGGTGTCATTTGCAAGGAAGACCGCTCTCTCCTCCATTGCTTCGCGTCCTGTCTGAAGCGTGTAAGCCAGTTCAGACAGCACCGTCTTTTCAGAAAGCGACCCGGCTAGTTTTTCCGCATAAGCCAGAAGCCTGTCTTTATTTCTTGCGGACAGCGGGATGATTTTGGCTGCATCGTTCTCAGGTGCAGGCGCTTTGTGTTCCGGCTGAATGTATTCTTCTAAAATGATATGGGCATTCGAACCTGATGCCCCGAAGGAACTGAGCCCGGCCCGGCGCGGATAATACGTGACTTTTCCGTTTTCTTCTGCTGCCGGCTGGTTCCAAGGAGCAGTCTGCTGCTGTACGTAAAAAGGAGACTTCTCAAATTTCACGTATGGATTTAATTCCGCGGAATGCAGAGATTTGACAAGCGTTTTGTGATGAAGCTGCAGCGCCGCCTTTGTCAATCCGCTGATGCCCGCTGCCGATTCTGCATGGCCGATATTTGATTTGACTGAACCGATGGAACAAAATTGCTGATCCTGCGTCCCTTCGCTGAACGCTTTTGACAGACCTTCAATTTCAATCGGGTCGCCTAACGAAGTGCCCGTTCCATGAGCTTCCACATAACTGACGGTCCGCGGGCTGATCCCTGCTTTTTTCAGACATGTCTTAATGACTTCTGCCTGTGCAGCAGGGCTCGGGACGGTAATCCCGCTTACTTTCCCGACGTGGTTCACGGCGCTTCCTTTAATGACCGCGTAAATCCTGTCGCCGTCCTGTTCGGCTTTTTCCAGCGGCTTGAGTAATACCGCACCGACTCCTTCTCCGGAAACATAGCCGTCACCGCCCTCGCCGAACGTGCGGCAGCGGCCGTCGCTTGAGTGCATGCCGACGCTTCCGTAGCTCAGATATTTCGCCGGGTGGAGCGACAAGTTCACCCCGCCCGCAAGTGCGGCTTCACATTCGCCGCGGCGGATGCTTTCAATCGCCAGATGAACGGCGGTCAATGATGAGGAACAAACGGTATCGACCGCGATGCTCGGCCCGTGGAAGTCACAATAATAAGACACTCTGTTGGCGATCTGCGCATAATTCAGCGAAACCGGAAAAGGATCAGTTTCCGATAATTGTTCTGCGCCGATTAAGGAATAATCTTTATGCATCACCCCTGCAAAAACGCCGATCGGATGCTGTTTCGCTCCTTTATTTCCAAGCGTTTCAGGCGTATACCCCGCATCTTCAATCGTTTCCCAGCAGGTTTCTAAAAACAGGCGTTCCTGCGGGTCCATCATTTCCGCCTCACGCGGTGAGATTCTGAAAAACTGCGGATCGAAGCAGTCGGCATCGTCGATGAAACCGCCCCATTTTGATACGGTCTTTCCAGATGGTGACGTTACGTTTTTATATGTTTTCCAATCCCAGCGGGACTTCGGAACTTCAGTGATGCAATCCGTGCCCGCCTTAAGGTTTTCCCAAAACTCCGCCACATTTTTCGCTTTCGGATAGCGGCCGGCCATTCCGATAATCGCAATGTCACCGGTGTTTTCATGATGTTCTGGCGCGTCCGGTGATTCGGGTGCACGTTCCGCACATTCAAATGAAACGGTCTTTTTCAGATAGGCTGCCAGTTCTTTTATATTCGTATATTCAAAGAGAAGAGTGGGCGCGAGTTCCGCACCCGCCTTTTTACTGATATCCTGCACAACCTCAAGCAAAGAAGATGAATCTAGCCCGAGCTCGTAGTAGCCGGCAAGAACGTCCAGCGTCTCCCAAGGCTGACCAAGCTTATCAGCCAAAAGCTTCTTCAAAAACAGCATGATGTCTTTTTCATCTGCGCTTTCCGGCTCTTTTGCATCCTGTCTATTCTGTCCAGCTGTGTACCCGTCTTCTTCGAGCCGAACCGCTTTTCCCGTAATGTTTTTAAGCTCAGCCACCTTCTGTCCGGAACGGCTGAAGTACTCGATAGTCATCGTTGTAAGTTCTTTTTCCTGACGGACGCCGGAAGCGGAAATACGCGCCGTACACTCTGATTGAAGCCTGCCGGCGGCTTTGAACGATTCATAATATAAAGGCAGGTGAAGCCGGTTTGTTTCAGAAAGCAAGCCGCTCGCCCCGATGCCGCTCGCATCCAAAAGGGCGGGATGGAATAAAAAGAAATCCTTTCCTTCTTCGCAAGAAAGCTCAGCCAGCATGCCGTCTTCTGTTTCGTATAATCGTCCGCTCGATTTCATCATCCCGGAATGAACCAGGTCATGATCCACGCAGCGGTTATACATGTCATCGAGATCCAGAGATCGGACTGACTGCTTCAGCTCGCCGAAATCAATGGTTTCGTCAAATGTGACTGCGTCTCTTTTCACCATTTCAGCCGTCGCATATTGTATATTGTCTGACAGCTCGTCATCTTGCTGTTTCTGTCCGGAAAGGGAGATGAGCCACTTTCCATCTCCGCTTTCAGAACATTGAATGGTCAGAATGATTGCAGCCGTTTCACTGACGGTTAAAGGCTGATAAATCGTGACATGCTTCAGTTCGAGCTCATTGTATGAATAACCGTGCTCCTGAAAAACCTGATAAATCAAATCGATATAACTAAGACCGGGCAATACCGCCTCACCAAAGACCGTATGGCCCTTCATGATAGGATGATCCAGTGAAATATTGATTTTTTCCGATATCATTTCTTCCCACTCCTCTCTATTTAATTAAATGCTTTCCAGAACATTTTCTTGGCAGGAAGCTCTTGTTTCTTCACCGGTGCATCAGGTTCTTTTACGAGACCCTTACGTCTTAATGACGGTGCAGGCAGCGGCTTTCTTTTCAGTCGGGTATCTTTTTCTTCCCAAGCTTCCAGAATGACGTGGGCGTTCGTTCCGCCGTCGGCAAAGCAGTTGATGGCCGCAGACGGCCTGGCTGCATCCCATTCGCCGGCTGTTTTATTAAAATACAAATCGGTCTTTGTTATATCAAAATGCGGCATCGGTTCATCCCCTGAGAGAAACGGAACCGTTTGTCTGTGTTTCAGCATTAATACGACTTTTATGAAGCTTGCGATCCCTTCTGCACAAAGCGGGTGCCCGATGTTCGGCTTGATTGACCCGATGCCGAGCGGAACATGCTGACCTGAGCGGTATACGGATTGAATCGCCTTCAGCTCAAGTAAATCAGTCACAGCGGAACCCGATCCGTTTGCTTCGATATAAGTGATATCCTCCGGCTTCTTACCGCTTTTTAAAAGCGCACTTTGCATAACGTCTTTTTGCGCCTGAACATTAGGGGCTGACGGCCCTGCCGTTCTGCCGTCATTATTCATGGCGGCGGCCTTAATGACTGCGTGTATCGTGTCGCCGTCTTTTTGCGCCTGGCTTACCGTTTTTAACAGCACCATGCCCACGCCTTCTCCGAGGACAACGCCGCCTGAACGCTTATCAAATACATGAAATACCGGTTTTTCGTTTAACAGCCCGCGCTCTTGGAACATCCGGTGCGCCGCATCCGTGTTCAGCATGCTGACACCGCCGACTACCGCTATTTTGATATCGCCGCTTCTCAGTGCCTGTACGGCCATATTCATTCCTGTCAAAGCCGATGAACAAGCCGTATCAAGCACGATGCTCGGCCCCCGCAGGTCAAAAAATTGCGAAACGTTTGCAGCTAAATAGTTCTGCCCGCCCGCAACGATCGGATTGCGGGCATTCGCAAGGCTTTCACGATCAGGCTGATGCTGGCTGCGGCCTCCGATATACACACCGGCTTCTATACCCTTGATTTCTTCACGGGTATAGCCGGCATGGCACCAAAGCCTTACGCTTTCTTCCAGCACCGCCAATGCCTGAGGATCCATCGCTTTCGCGTCGTTTTCCGGTATGAAAAAGAAATCGGAATCAAAGTGATCCATATTTTCAATCAAGCCCGCAACATACTGATTTTCGTAACCGAATCGTTCGGCCGGCACGGAGCCGATCGCGGACCTGCCGTTTCTCAGCAAATCCCAATATTGTTCTAACGATTCCGCTCCCGGAAAGCGGCAGCTCATTCCGACGACGGCAATGTCTTCATTTTCGGCATATCGGTTTTGTTCAGCTTGAACGGTTTGCACATTGGCGGGAACCGCGGTTTCTGTATCAGATTCCTTCCTTGTGAGCAGCGGCTGACTGTTGGATACAAGCCATTCGGCAAACGCGTCAATCGTCGGATGTTCATATAAAACAGACGGATCTAAGTCCTTTTTGAGCGCTTGATTCATTTGCTGTAAAAGCTGCGCTAAAATGATCGAATCAACCCCGTAATCCTGAAACGGTTCGTCTGTTTCCAGTTCATCCGGAGCGATTTTCAGCTCATCAGAAAACAGTTTTACAAGCCATGCCTTCGTATCAAAAAGAAGGTCTGAGTCTGATTGTTTTTCCTCGATTTGACCGTTTATTTCTGCTTCAGCCTCTTTTTGTTTTTTCTTTTGACTGAGCAGCCTGTCAGGATGCCATCCGCTTCGATCAACGATGGCCGGCAGAACGGCCGGGCGGATGTTTTCAGACAAAATGCGGTCCAGCAAGTCAATCCCTTCCGCATTCGTCAGTCCTAAAAGTCCGGTCTGCTTCAGGCTTTCTGTGCGGACTTCACCCAATCCGGTTTCCTTCCAATTCGGCCATTGAATGCTGACCATCGGATATTGATGCTGATGAGCAGCCGCGAAATAATCCATGTACGCATTTGCCATCGCATAATCCGACTGCCCCGCGGCAAGCGCCGGAACGACAGCAGATACGGAAGAAAATAAGACGAAGAATCGCAAAGGATCATTTGTAAAAAGGCTGCTTAAAGTTTGAAGCCCGGCGACTTTCGGTTCCAGCACTTCTTGTATGTCGTCAGCAGTCTTTCTGATAAACGCCGGATTTACTGAATTAACCGAGCCTGCACAGTGAATGACCCCGCCGATCGGTCCCATCGTGCGCCGGATCGTTTCAATTTCCGCTGCCGCCGCATCACGGTCAGACAATTTCAGACTGATGACCGCTACTTGCACACCTTTTGCTTCTAGCGCTTCAATCGCCCGTATTTTCTCTTTCAGCCGTGTATTCACAGCTGACCGTTCATGGCGGGGAGGAATCGGCTCCCTGCCTGTCAGCACCACTTTTTTCACGCCGTGTTTTTCTGTGAAATGGCGTGCGCATAAAAGACCGAGCCCTCTCGTCCCTCCGGTAATGAAAAGCACATGATCTTCCGGGAACGATGCGGGCTGTTGTTCTGATCGCTCCCATTTTGGAATCTCCCTGAATACAGCGCGGTATCTCTGTCCGTTTCGGAGGCAGACTTCCGGTTCTGTGCTGTCCGCTGAAAATTCATCCGCAACCTGTTTGGCAAGTGTCTGCTGATTTGTATCGGTATCGGCATCCAGGTGTCTTGACGTCACGTTTTGATACTCACTTTGCAGCATTCTGTACAAGCCGCTTTTTGCCGCTCCTGCGAGATGAATCGTTTTCTGCTGAAACGGCTCCAAGCCTTTTGTTACATACAGCAGGGTCAGCGGCCGCGCTTGACGGCGGCTCGTATCAATCAGAGACTGGAGCCGGCTGATCCCTTCCAGTGAAAGGTCTTCGTCTCCGCAGCCCGTCAGATCGATTGCGCCATCTATGCGGCTCCAAGCGGCAGCTGACGTGTCAGCCGAATCGACCGGGTGAATGAACGAGTCATCGAAATGCTTTGCAGTCTCTTCGGCAAGTCCCCTTGTCCTTGCATCAGCCAGAATCATGACCTTCTGAACGCTTTTTTCATCGGCAGACTCGATCTCACACGGAACCCACTGCTTTTCTAAAAGTACAGCTTCGCGCCGGTCTTCCGTTTCCTCCGATGCAGATTTCACTTGAGGCAGCCAGTACGGCTCCTTGGCAAACGGGTAAGCCGGCAGACTGATTCTGCGTGGTTTTTTCGCCTTGATAGAGTCTGTTCCAGTCCACGTGAAGCCCTTTTGCCCACAATTCCGCTATATTGCCATATTTTTTCTTATCGAACCATGACCTGACAAGCTGCTTCATATCATCGTCCGTTTCAAATGCTTTGATTTCTTTTTTTGCCGTTTTGATGTGGGCTTCATATATCCCTTCACCCGTATTGCTGTATATAAAATCGGTTAAACGGCTGATCAGTTCTTCTCTCGAACCGGCTGTAACCGCAAGACGGTAGTCCATTGCGTCACGCCCGGTTTGAAGCGTGTACGCCATATCTGAAAGATGGATATCCTGATTGGCTTTTGTAAATTCGATCATCGACTCGGCATAGGCTTTTAGCTGCGGCGCTTTTTTCGCCGACAGTACAAAAATGTTTGTCTCATCAGGTTTTCGGCTGCCCCGGTCTTTCGGCTGGTACTCTTCAATGACGAGATGAGCGTTTGTGCCGCTGTAGCCGAATGAGCTGACACAGGCCCGACGCGGTGCTCCGCCTGTTTCCCAAGGTTTGAGTTCGGTATTGACAAATAAAGGCGAGTCATCGAAATCAAAATGTTCATTCGGCGTGCTGAAATGAAGACTCGGCACAAGCTTTTGATGCTTCATCGACAGCAGGACTTTCTGGACGCTTGCTACGCCTGCCGCCGCCGACGTATGTCCGATATTCGATTTAACCGAACCGATGGCGCAAAATTGTTTTCGGTCCGTTTTTTCCTTAAATACAGAAGATAAAGCTTCTAATTCAATCGGATCCCCCTGCTTTGTGCCGGTGCCGTGCATTTCCGCATAGGTAATGCTCTCAGGGTGGATGTTGTGCGTTTCATACACTTGGCGCTCTAAATCCATTTGGCTTTTCGCGCTCGGGGCGGTAATGCCGTTTGTTTTTCCGTCCTGGTTAATTCCGGATCCGATAATGACTCCGTAAATATGGTCTTGATCGGCTTCCGCATCTTTCAGCCTCTTCAGAACGAGCGCCCCCGCGCCTTCGCCAGGCACAAATCCGTTTGCGCTGTTATCAAATGCTTTGCATTGGCCATCAGGAGACAGCATTCCGGCTTCACACATGCTGATATATGATTCAGGCGTTATATACAAGGTGACGCCGCCGACAAGCGCCATGTCAATTTCATGATTCAACAGCGCCTGACGCGCCAAATGAGTCCCGACAAGAGACGATGAGCATGCCGTATCGATCGGAATCGCCGGCCCTTTCAAGTTGAGATAATACGCCAGGCGGGCCGCCGCGATGCTGAAACTGTTGCCCGTTGCGCTTCCTCCTGTCTGATGTTTATTTAACATCATGCCGTATTCATTGTTCATAATCCCTAAATAAACACCGCAATTTTTCCCGCTTAATTCTTTTGAGCTGTAGCCCGCATCTTCAAAGGCTTTAAAGCCTTCCTGTAAAAATATCCGGTGCTGCGGGTCCATAAGTTCAGCTTCAGACGGAGAAATATTAAAAAACAGCGGATCAAATTCTTCAATGCCGTCAAGCATACCGATTGATTTGCAGTATACTTTGCCCTTCTTGTTTAAGGCCGGATCATAGTATTGGTTTACATCCCAGCGGGAAAGCGGGATGTCGCGAATGGCGTTTTTCGCACGCACTAAATTGTCCCAATACGTCTTAAGATCCGGTGCGTCGGGGTATTTGCCCGACATGCCGACGATGGCTATCGCGTCCGCCATCTCGTCATTAGGCTCCTGTTTGGCCTGCACAGGTTCAGGTTCCTTTTGAACCGTTAATCTCTCCGGCTCGGCAGGTGTTTTCTCCTGCGTAAGCGGCTTTGGACGCACGGGAACCGCCTGTTTTTTTCTGCCGCGGACGGACGGCTGCGTGCGCAGAAAATCGGCAAATTGACGGATGGTCGGATAATCATACACTTTCGTTACGTTACAGTCCGTGCCGTACCGTTTATTGACGGCTTTTATCCATTCAAGACCGGTAATCGAATCCATGCCCAGGTCAATAAAGGCCTCATCAATATCTACTTCATGCCGCTCCATGTACAATACATCAGCAAGTGCTTTCGATAACTCGTCATGCACCGCTTCAATCGGTTCTTCCGGTTCGGCGGAAGCTGCCGTTTCAGACATCGCCTCGAGAATATCCGCTTCTGCCTGTATCACCGGCTGCTTATGAGCGGTTAAAGGCTGCAGAAGTATGTTGGACGGTTTGTTCACGGCCTCCGTTTTCTGCGGTTCGGTTACTTCCTCAAGGATCGGTTCTGTCCCGAGCTCCTTTTGCAAGAAGGACGCAAACTGGCTGATGGTCGGATAATCATATACTTTCGTCACCGTAAGAGACGTGCCGTACGTTTTATTAACCGCCTTTATCCATTCAAGACCGGTGATTGAATCCATACCGATATCAATAAAAGTGTCGTCTGCGTCGATATCGCCGGGATCCATATATAAAACGTCCGCCAAACTTTCCGTTAATTCGGCACTTACTTTTTCAGCGGAAACCGCCGGACGGTCAGCGGGCTGTGCGGTTCTTTTTGATTCCGCGCCGCTCAAAGGCTGCAATGTAATGTTGGACGGTTTTTCTTTCGCAGTCTCCTCGCAAAGAGGTGCTGCTTCAATGACCGGTTCCGGGACGGCCGCCGGTGCGATCGGTGCAGGCTTTGTTTCCACCGGTTTTTTGACAGCTGCATCAGCTGATGTGTCGACCCAATAACGGTCTTTTGCAAACGGGTAAGCCGGGAGACTGATTTTTTGCGGTCTGCCCATTTGATACAGCTTATCCCAATTGAGCGGAAGGCCCTTTACCCAAAGCTCTAATATCTTTGCGGCTTTGCCTTTTTCAAGCCATGCCTCAATGGTTTTTTCCATGTCCTCATCAGCCGCAAACAGCGCCATCGTGTCTTTATTCTGTCTGACTTGTCCGCGGTAGAGCTGATCAATTGAATCTTTGCCGCCCGTAAATCCGTCAAGCTTTTCTTCAAGCTCGCGCAAATTGCTGACAATCAGACCGAGACGCTCTTCCATCGCTTCACGGCCGGTTTGAAGCGTATAGGCGATCCGGCCCAGATCCGCTTCCTTGTAACACCCGCTCCGCATTGCATCAAGAAGCCGTTTCGCCCGTTCTTGAAGCCGTTTCTCATTTTTTGCGGAAAGGACGATCATCGACGGATGAGGTGCGGCAAAAGCCGTCTCTTTATCCTCATCAGCGGTATATTCTTCGATGACGATGTGAGCGTTGACGCCGCCGGCTCCGAAAGAGGAAAGCCCCGCGGTTCTCGGCAGTTCCTTATCATTTATGACCGGTCTTTTCCACTCTTCAAGCGTCTGCTGCACTTTAAACGGCGTACTTGGAAAATCAATATTCGGGTTAAGCGTCCGGGAATGCAGTGACGGCGCAAGCTTCTTGTATTTCATTTGCAGCAGCACCTTTGTCAGCCCCGCGATGCCTGCTGCGCTTTCACAGTGCCCGATATTGGATTTTGCTGAGCCGATGGCGCAAAACTGTTTATCTTGTGTTTGTTCTGAAAAGACTTTTGTCAGACCCGTGATTTCAATCGGATCGCCGAGTGAAGTTCCAGTACCGTGGGCTTCGATGTAGCTGACCGCCCTCGGATCGGTTCCCGCGTCTTTTAACGCCTGTTTGATTACCGCGGCTTGGGCGTTCGGATTCGGGACGGAATACCCGTTTGTTTTTCCATCATGGTTCACGGCCGTGCCTTTGATCAGGCCGTAAATATGATCACCGTCCGCTTTTGCTTTAGAAAGCGGCTTGAGGAGTACGGCGCCCACTCCTTCACCGGGCACATAACCGTCTCCGCCTTCTCCAAAACTTTCACATCTCCCTTTGCTTGATAAAAATCTGTTCTGGCCGAGCATCAAATATTTATTCGGATGGATGGATACATTGACGCCCCCGGCAAATGCCGCCTCGCATTCCCCGTTCCGCAAGCTTTGACACGCCAGGTGAATGGCTGTTAAAGAAGAAGAGCACATCGTATCAAGAGCCATACTCGGACCGTTAAAACCGAATACATAGGAAGCCCGGTTCGCGATGGATGACGGATTTCCAGTCAAGGCGAGCGATTTTCCGCGCGCCTGTTCTTCGGCTCCGTAAAGCTGATATTCCTCATACATGACGCCGACGTAAACACCGACATTGGCACCCTGCAGGTCACTCGATTTTCCGGTCAGCTTTTTGCGCGTATAACCGGCATCCTCCATCGTTTCGTAGACACATTGCAGAAATAACCGCTCCTGCGGGTCCATCAATTTTGCATCCCGGGGCGAAATAGAGAAGAATTGCGGATCAAATTTGTCCACGTCTTTCAAAAATCCTCCCCATTTTCCGTACGTCTTGCCTTCTTGATCTTTATCAGCGTCGTAATAAAGGCTGTGATCCCAGCGGCCGCTTGGAATTTCGGTTATGCAGTCAACGCCTTCTCTTAAGTTCTTCCAAAATTCCTGGAGATTTTCGGCCTGCGGATATCGTCCTGATATACCGATAATCGCGATATCTTCACGCTCCGGCACTGGATTTTCCCGCGTGTCTGTACGGACTTGCGCAAAGCCTTTTTTGCCTTCACTGCGATAGGATACAGGCTTTTCTTCTGTTTTCTCCGGCAGATCCGGTTTGGCTGCAGGGGGTTCCTCCATTTTCATTCCGGTCACTTCCAGCAGCGTGCCGCGGTGAGCTTTCATAAAATATTGCGCCAGCGATTCAATATTCTGGTACTCAAAAAACAATGTTTTTGATAATGAACCGAAGCTCTTTTCCAGCTGTCCCGTCAAATGCATAATCATAATCGAATCAATTCCGTAATCTTCCATAGGCGCCTTGGCGTCAATGCTGCCGACAGGAAGTTTGGTTACTTCCGAAAGCACATGTTTCAAGAAATGCTCCGTTTTTTCCGCAAGCATGTTTTCTCCGCCTGATGAAAAGCCTGCCGATGCTTCTGTTTCGCTTTCCGTATCTTCTTGATCTTCCGCTGATTTTTTCAGAAACGCCCGGATTTTTGCGGCGTAGCCTTCCGTCACCATGATCTGGGATGTCTTTTTTGCCCACCCGCGGTACAAAGCTTGAATGCCGTTTTCTGTTTTCATAGGGACCATGCCGCTTTCTTTTGTCAGCATGGCTTCCGTTTCGGCGTCAACCGTCATCCCGCCGTCTTTCCAAAGCGGCCAGCAGATTGAAAGAGTGTGTCCATGGCGTTCATTTCGGGCCTTTTGCCGGTTTCTTTTTTCACTGAAAGCGTTCATAAACGCATTGGCCATCGCATAATCTGCTTGGCCCGCGCTTCCGGCGCTTCCCGCTCCGGAAGAGAAAAGAATCAGAAAATCAAGTTCTATGTCCTTACATGCTTCATCAAGATGAACCAGCCCGGAGACTTTCGGCGCCAGTACATCACGGAGTTCATCTTTGTTCTTTTTCAGAATATAGTTGTCTTTTATCGTTCCGGCGCTGTGAATGATACCGTTTAAGCCGCCGTACTGCCGGCAGATATCCGCTATGAGCAATTGAACTTCTTGTTTATCTGTCATGTCCGTTTGTTTGTACACGGCTTGTACGCCAAGGCCGGACAGCTCTTGCAGCTGGGCTTTTTTACGGTTATCCAGCGCAGAACGCCCCGTTAAAATAAGAACGGCGCCTTTTGCATGCCGGGCGATTTCTTTGGCGAACAAAAATCCGAGACCGCCCGCACCGCCAGTGATCAGATAAACACCTTTATCCTTCCACGGCTTTTCGGCGCCAAACTGTTCAAGACCCGTTTCCTGCCATTGCGCAGTATAGCGCCTGCCGTTTTCATAGCGAATATGCTTGTCATCAGGGTGAGCGCTGCATTCTTTTACATATCGTGACAGCGTGTCTGCCTTGACGTCCGGCTCCGCTTCAATCAGCTGGCCGGTCAGGTTCGGGTTTTCAAGCGCCGCTGTTTTCAAAAGCCCCGTTAAGCCGCAAAGGAGCTGCGTATCCGCTTCTTGAGGCACGACAATCTGAATAAGCTCGCGCCCGCCGGAATTTGAAGCGAGGATTTTCTTCACTTCTTCAAAAGCCTGAACTGCACAGTCTTCAAACCGTTCGTCTTCATTCTTATGCCAATCACGGAGCACATGACAGCTGAAGTCTGTCTGTATGCTGTTCATTTGATCTGTAAACCGGTCAGATATCATCACGTGACGGGTTTTGAAATGGACTGGCGCTTTTTCATGTACAGCCGCCTTCTCTTCCCATACGTGTTTAAAAAATAGTGTATCTGTTTTATCCGTTTCAATTTCCCGTGCGGAATAACCAGTCATTTTCACACATACATCGCCTTGTTCGTCACATATATCAATATCCAGCTTTTGCACGGCATCTTCAGGATTGCTATCGCCGCTGTACGCAATGGAAACCCACATATTGCTTTTACAGCTTTTCAGCACATCAATCTGCTCCAGAGCAAACGGCAGCATCGGCCTTATGTCAGTTTCGTCTCTATCAAGCATCAACCCGATTGTCGCGTGGAATGCCGCATCCAAGAGGCTCGGATGGAGGACAAACTGATCTTTTGTATGAGAAACAGATGACGGGAGTGAGAGTTTCGCAAGCACTTCGCTGTCTTTTGCATAGATTGCCGTGACCGCTTTGTGAGCATCCCCGTATTCAATCCCCATCTGTTTATAAGCTTGATAGCAAGCGTCAGGTGTGATCAGACGGCGTGATTCTCTCAATTTGTCAATCTCGATTTTCGCCGGTTCGCCCGCCCGGACAAACGCCGCGCTTCCTTGCGCATAGAGAACGGGCTCTTGTTCTGATGAAGCCGATTCACGATAAACCGTAAATCCCATGTCCCCATTTTCTTCGTCATAAAGACGGAGATACAATTCTGCGGACTCATCCGCCGCTGTAAACGGACGTATCCATACGACATGCTTCAGGCGGACTGTTCCTTCTTCTTTCGTTTCTGCCGCGTGTTCAACGGCCGCCCGGACCATTTCCAGATAAGCCGCGCCCGGTAACGTCCGCTCGTTTTTGACGACGTGATCTTTGAGGAAAAATTCTCCGCCGCTAAAAGAGGACCGAAAACGGACGCCTGACATGTTTGATACATTTTCATGCAGGAGCGGGTGCAGCATGCCTGCATTTTTTTGCGGTAACAAATCTTTTTTCGACGCCTCGGGCACCCAATACCGTGTTTTTTCAAACGGATATGTCGGCAGGCTGATCCGATTCGGTTTGTTTTCACCGTATAAGAGATTCCAATCCATCGTTCCTCCGCCGGCCCACTTCTCAGCAATCATCTCCAGATTCCCGGAAGAAAGCCATTTATGTATCAAGTCAGGAGCAAGCTCTGCCTGTTTCGTTTTATCAGCTCTGTTCCGCCAGCATCCGCCGGCCGTTTGACCCGCCAGAAAATCTCCCAGCCGTTCTTTAAGCTGTGTTATATTCTGTGCGGTGAAAACAACCCGCTCCTCCATTTGCTCACGGCCGACCTGAAGTGTATATGCCGCATCCTCAAGCGGCACGCCGGGATGAATAAATGCAGACAGCTTCGCAACATACGCTTTAAGCCGCTCTTCATTTCGGGCGGAAACCGGGAAAATGAATGTCTGTCCTTCCGCAGGTTCAGCATTTGTTCTGTGTGATTCTTCCGGAATAAATTCTTCCAGAATGAGATGCACATTTGAACCTGTCGCCCCGAAAGAACTGATCCCGGCACGCCGCGGATATACTGTTTCGTTTCCGTCTTCCGTCACGGAAGGCTGCTGCCATGCTTCTGTTTGATGCTGGACATAAAACGGTGATTGTTCAAAATCTAAATACGGATTCAGCTCCTCGGAATGCAGAGACGGCACCAGCGTTTTATAGTGAAGCTGCAGGGCGACCTTGCTTAACCCGCTGATGCCCGCCGCCGATTCAGCATGGCCGATATTGGACTTCACTGATCCGATGGCACAGAACTGTTTGTCCTGTGTGTACTGGCGGAACGCCTTGACAAGGCCTTGAACCTCAATCGGATCGCCGAGAGACGTTCCGGTCCCGTGCGCCTCAATATAACTGACCGTGCGCGGATCGATTCCCGCTTTATCCAGACATTCCTCAATTAAATCGGCCTGCGCGACCGGGCTCGGCACAGAAATCCCGCTTACTGTTCCCACGTGATTGACGGCACTGCCCTTTACTACCGCGTAAATCCGGTCTCCGTCTTTTACCGCTTCTTGCAGCGGTTTTAATAAAACGGCACCGATTCCTTCAGCCGGTACATAGCCGTCTCCGTCTTTCCCGAACGTATGACAAACCCCGTCTGTTGAAAACATGTCCCATAAACCGTATGTCAGATATTTATTCGGATGCAGTGACAAGTTGACGCCTCCGGCAACAGCCGATTCACATTCCCCGCGCCGAATGCTCTCCACAGCAAGGTGAACCGCAGTCAGCGAAGATGAACAGACCGTATCGACCGCCATGCTCGGCCCGTGAAAATTACAAAAATATGAAACTCTGTTTGCGATCTGCGCATAATTAAGAGACAGCGGGAATACATGATCTTCAGAAGAAGCCTCAGCTCCGACCAACGTATAGTCCTTGTGCATCACCCCGGCAAAGACGCCGACGCGCTGTCTCTTATTTTGTCCGCGCGCCTCCGCGAGCGACTTCGGCGTATATCCGGCATCCTCAATCGTTTCCCAGCATGTTTGTAAAAACAGCCGTTCCTGAGGGTCCATTGTTTCAGCTTCCCGCGGCGTAATCCGGAAAAATTGAGGATCAAAGCAATCCGGATCATCAATAAATCCGCCCCATTTTGAAATGCTCTTTCCCGAAGGCGACTTTACATTTTCAAATCGGCGCCAGTCCCAGCGAGACTCTGGAATTTCGGTGACACAGTTTTTTCCTTCTTTCAGGTTTTCCCAGAATTCGTGAATATTTTCGGCTTGCGGATAGCGTCCGGCCATCCCGATAATGGCGATATCTTCATCTTGCGGCACACTGCTTTTCCGCCTTTTTTCTGTTTGCGGCTGCTTCTCCATTTTTGCCGGAGGCGCGCTGAAATGGCTCCCGTGCTGCTCAGTCAGGAAAGCCGCCAGCTCTGCTGCCGTCGTATATTCAAACAGCAAAGTCGGTGAAAGGGTTTCGCCGATTTTTTCGCTGATCGTTTCGACGACGTCAAGCAGTCCGGACGATGTCAGCCCCATTTCATAGTAGCCGACTTGAGAATCAATCTGTTCAAGCGGCTTGCCGATTTTTTCCGCCATCAGATTCATGACATACCGTTCTGCTTCCTCATGCGGGTGTCCGCCTTCAAGCGATGCCGCAACTTCCGGTAAACCGGCTTTTTCAGGAGACTTCTCAGCAGCCTTTCGGTCTGTATTGATCAGCTCGGCATCCCGCACGAGCTTGCTTGTGAAATCTTTCAGCTCGGCTACTTTCCGGCCGGATGCGTTAAAAAACTCCAGTGTAATGTAAATGAGCTCCTTTTCCTGCCGGAGCGACGAACGTTTGATTCTCGTGATGCATCCAGCCTGCAAAGGTTCGGAAGCTGTAAAAGATTCATAGAAAAGAGGCAGAAACAGCCTCTTTTCCCCATTTAACAGCGATGAAATTAATAGGTTTGCGCCGACGCCGCTTCCGTCAAGAAGGGTCGGATGGAACAAAAACCCTTCGGCCTGTCCCATCGCGTCTTTTCCGAGCGATAAATCAAAGGTGACCCCGTCCCGCTCCTCAAACACTTCTCCTTCTGCTTTCATATATCCGCTGTGAACCAATTCCTGGCTTCTGCATTGTGCATACAGCTCATTTAAATCGATGGTGCGTTCCGCCTCGCGTTTGACAGAGTCAAGATCAAGCGTGTCACTGAATACTGCGGGAGCCGTCTCATGCATTTCCGCTTTGACGTAAATACGTTCGTCCGGCTGCACTCGTCCGCCGCTGACCTCAGCCCCTTTTGCGGTCAGTTTCCAGCGCCCTTCTTTTACCTTTGTACATTCAACCGTAAGCTTGACGGCGCTGTCTTCTTTCGCAATAAGCGGCTGATATATGGATAAATGGCGCAGCTGAAGCCCGTCATATGAATACCCGCGCTCTTTGAAAATCTGATAAAACATATCAATATAAGCCAATCCCGGAAGGACTTTTTGTCCGTAAACGTCATGATGTAAAATAAACGGATTTTTCAGCGATAAAGTGATTTGCTTATTGAAGTTCTTCACGTTAAACCTCCACTTCATAGGTATCCCAGATGTTTGCCGCAGCTTTTTCGTTCGTTTCTTCTTTGCCCTGCGAAATCAGCCGCTTATTTAATGCAGGCGGTGTTAAAGGATGGCGCTTGATTCGGCGTCCTTCGTCTTCCTGCCACGCTTCTACAATGACATGGGCGTTTGTTCCGCCGTCGGCAAAGCAGTTTATTCCTGCCGCCGGTATTGGTGACGGCCAGTCTGTCAGAGTGCGGCTAAACTGGATATTGGCCTTTTCTCTGTCGAAATGTGCAAGTTCATGCTCACCTGATAAAAACGGGATAAAGCTCTTTTCTTTCAGCATGAGCACAACTTTTATGAAACTTGCAATTCCTTCCGCACAAAGCGGGTGCCCGATGTTTGGTTTCACAGATCCGATTCCGAGCGGTCCGCCATCTGTTGTGCGGTAGACGGATTGAATGGCCTTCAGTTCTAATAGATCAGTGACGACCGTACCTGAACCGTTCGCTTCAATATGAGTGATGTCTTCCGGCCGTTTTCCGCTTTTTTCAAGAGCTGTCTTCATGACGGCCTTTTGCGCTTCAAGGCTCGGCGTAGCCGGACCCGCCGTTCTTCCGTCATTATTGACAGAGGCCGCCTTCACCACGGCATAAATGGAATCTCCGTCTTTAACGGCCTGAGACACGGTTTTTAAAAGAACCATTCCGACACCCTCGCCCAGTACGACTCCATCGGCGCGTTCGTCAAATACATGGAACGACTGCGATGCACTTAAAATGCCGCGCTGTTCAAACAATTTATGGGTTTCTTCAGATTCAAACAGGCTTACACCGCCGACAACGGCCGCTTTTATTTCTCCTGTTGCAAGGGCCTGCACGGCCATATTCATTCCGACTAAAGCAGAAGAGCAAGCCGTATCGAGGACAACACTCGGGCCGCGCATATCAAAATATTGAGAGAGATTTGCGGCCAAATAGTTCTGGCCCAGCGCGACGATCGGATTTTTCGCGTCCAGCAGTTTCTCTTCACCCGGTCTGTGCCGGCTCCGTCCGCCAAGATACACACCTATTGCCTCTCCTTTTATCTCATCCGGCGTATAGCCCGCGTGATACCACAGGTTAAGACATTCTTCCAGAACGGCCAAAGCTTGAGGGTCCATTGCCTTCACATCCTCTTCAGCCAGCAGAAAGAAATCCGGATCAAATTGATGAATTCCATCAAGCATTCCCGCGTAATAAGGTGTCTTCAAACCCCAACGCTCAGCCGGAACAGGACGGACGGCCGAACGGCCTTCAGCCAAAAGCGACCAGTACGCCTCTAAGGAAGCCGCCCCCGGAAACCGGCAGGACATGCCGACGACCGCGATATCTTCCCCGTGAATCTGTTTTCCGGCCGGCTCTTCTTCGGCCTTAACGGCTTGTGTTTCAATTACCGGCTCAGCCGGCGCCTTCATAACAGGCCCCGCCGCCATATCAAACAGATCTGACAAAACTTCTGTATATCCATCGAGAAGCCAATTTGCGAAAGATTGAATCGTCGGATATTCATACAGAATGGACGGGTCAAGCGATGCTGAGAGATTCCGATTGATCCGCTGCAAAAGCTGGGCAAGGATAATGGAGTCCACTCCGTAATCTTGGAATAATACGTCTGTCTCAAGCTGATCCTGGTCAATCCGCAGCTCTTCAGAAAATAATCCCGTCAGCCACTCTTCTGTTTTCTTTGTTAATTGTTCGTTGTCCGCAGCCGAATCAGCTGTTTTATTCGGTTTTACCGCAGCCGGACTTATCGGCTTATCCTGGCTGCTTTGCCGCATGAACTGCTCCGGTTTCCACAGCTTAGGATTCAAAACGGCCGGCAGCACAGGGCCTCTTGCTGATGCAAGAAGTATGCCGTCAAGAAGCTGTAATCCTTCTGCATTCGTGATGCTGTATAACCCGCTCTCTTTATAAGCTTTGTTCGTTACTTCGCCCATTCCGGTTTCTTTCCAGTTCGGCCACTGAATGCTTACGATCGGCAGCTGCTCTTTGTATGAGTTTGCAAAATAATCCATATACGCATTGGCCATGGCATAGTCGGCCTGTCCTGCTGAAAGCGCCGGTATCGCAGCTGACACGGAAGAAAACAGGACGAAAAACTTGAGCGGTTCACTGCTGAGAACATTGTATAACGCCTGAAGCCCGTCTACTTTCGGCTCGAGCACACGCTGTATATCCTCATCGGTTTTTCTGATGAATGCGAGCGTCTCTTTATCAGTCACACCCGCGCAGTGGATAACCCCGCCGATTGGTCCGAGCGTCTGTTTGATCTGATCCAGTTCTTGTCTCAGTCCGGCTTCATCCGCTAATGGGACGGACAATACCTTCACTTGTACACCTTTGGATTCCAAGTCGAGAACGGCATCAATTTTCGCTTTTACAGAATCCTGCACCCCATTCAGGCCGCCCGTCCACTCATGTCGCGGCGGAAGGGTCTCACGGCCGGTAAGCACCAGTTTTTTCACTCCGTAATGTTCGGCAAAATGGCGTGCGCATAAAAGACCGATCCCCCTCGTGCCCCCGCTGATCAGCAGCGCATGGCCGTGCGGAAAATCAATTCTCCCGCCTTTCATCTCTATGTTTTCTGAGGCTCTCAATACGGCACGGTAACGCACGCCGCCTCTTCGGCAAACTTCCGCATCATCAGTACGGGCATGAAACTCATCGGCAATTTGCTTCGCCAATATGTCGTCCGAAAGCGCTCCTTCAAGGTCGAGATGCCTTGATGACAGATGGCTGTACTCGTACGCCAGCATTCTGTACAGACCGGCCCGTTTTGCTCCTGTTATTTGATTGGCCTCTTTTTCTATTGACTCAAGGTCTTTCGTGACACAAAGCAGTGTCATTCCTTCTTTATGCCCATGCTCAATCAATTGCTGAAGCCAATTGATACCGGTCATGTCTTCAGAATCTTCTTTCGCTGCACCGAGGAGGTCGATGACTCCGTCAAACGCCTGCCAGTCATATTCACCGGTAAAGCCTGATGCGGTGATGATACGGTGATTCGGTATATGCGCTGCGATTTCTTCTGCGAGATTGATTGTGTCCCCGCCTGTCAAAATCGCAACGGGGCGTGTATACGGTGCACGCAGTTCAAGCGGGCTCTGTTCCCATTGTTTCGTCAGAATACGTTTGATCCGTTCCTCTGTATGGACCTTATTTTTATCAGGATTCTCAGGCACCCAATACGTGTCTTTTGCGAATGGATAAGACGGTAGACTGAGTAAACGCGGCGTGCCTTTTTCATACAGCCGGTTCCAATTCAACACGCCGCCTTTCACCCATACCTCTGCCAGCTTGGCGAATTTTCCTTTTCTGATCCAGGCGTCAATGACGATGTCCATATCTTCATCCGCCGTAAACAGTGCAAACGTATCTTTATTGCGGTGGGACTGGCCGGTATACAGTCCGGCGATGTTTTTCTCATTTTCCGTAAAAGCTTCCAGCTTTGTTTCCAATTCCGCCATCGTCGCTGCAAGAATGGCCAGACGCTCTTCCATTTCGTCTCTTCCGGTTTGCAGCGTATAAGCGACAGCCGCCAAGTCTTGATCTGTGTACGGCGTTTGGCGGATCGCTTTTTGCAGCTGCTGCGCCTGTTCAAACAGTTTTTCTTTTGATTTGGCGGACAGAAGGATGATCGCCGGGTTTTCCGGACCGTGCTCAGGCTGAGCGGTTTCTTTCGGAACATACTCTTCAATGACAATATGGGCGTTGACCCCGCCGATGCCAAATGAGCTGACCCCGGCCCGGCGCGGAATCGCATTTCCGTTTCTATCTTCCGCAGCGGTCCACTCCTGATTTTCCCGCACAATGTAGAAAGGACTGTCATCCAGCTGAATGTAGGGATTGATCGTCTCGCAATGAAGGCTTTTCACCAGCGTTTTGTGCTTCATTTGCAAAAGCACTTTCATGACGCCTGATACTCCCGCGGCAAGCTCTAAATGGCCGATATTGCTTTTGACCGAACCGATGCCGCAGCGGTGACCGGAGACTTCAGGCTCTTGATTTGTTTTCGCCAGCTCGTGAAACGCCGCTTTCAAACCGTTTATTTCAATCGGATCACCCAATTCCGTTCCTGTACCGTGCGCTTCAATATAAGTGACGGTGCTCGGGTCTACTCCCGCTTTCCGGTATGCTTTCACCAATAAGTCAGCCTGCAGTTTCGGATTCGGCGAGGTTAACGTATTCGCCCGGCCGCCGTGGTTTTCAGCCGTCCCGCGGATGACGCCGTAAATCGGATTTCCGTCCCGTTCGGCATCTGTCAATTTCTTCAGCATCAGAATGCCCGCGCCTTCTCCTCTGACATACCCGTTGGCGTCTTTGGAAAAGGTTTTGCATTTTCCGTCTTTGCTGAGCATGCCTGCTTTGCTGTAGCTGATATGCGCTTCTTCCGTCAAAATCGTATTGATCCCTCCGGCAATCGCCATGTCACATTCTCCGTTTTCTATGGCGGATACCGCCCGATGGATCGCGACAAGCGAGCTTGAGCATGCTGTTTCAATCGGCTCGCTCGGCCCGTGAAGATTTAACAGATAACTCAGACGGTTCGGACCTATGGAAGGAATCATGCTGCCTGTCGCTGCATGTCCTTCCGGCGCAAGACCTGCTCTTGTGAACAAATCTTTATAACCGGTATTTCCGGTTCCGATAAAGACGCCCGTATTTGTGCCGGAAAGGCTCTCCGGCTTACAGCCCGCATCTTCTATCGCCCGCCACGCATAAGTCAATAACAGCCGCTGCTGCGGATCTAAATATTGGGCTTCCCGCGGTGAAATTCCAAAGAACAGCGGATCAAATTCAGCTATTCCGTCGATAAAGCCGCCCCACTTGATATTCGTTTTATTCCCTTCAAGATTCGGGTCGCCACTAAACACTTCCCAATCCCAGCGGTCTTTCGGAATCGTTGTGATAGAATCTTTTCCTTCTTTCAGATTGCGCCAAAATTCCTCTATATCTTTTGCGCCCGGGAATCGGCCGCTGATTCCGACAATCGCAACCGGGTCAAAGCGGCGCGGTTCATTTGTCTCTGCCGCAGCGTGCATTACCGTCGCGAAACGCGTTCTTCGCTGCGTTTTCGGCTTATGGGCTTTTGGCTGCTCTTTTTTCGGCGTCTCTTTCTTCTTTTCGCCGAAACGGCCCGGGTGCTCTTTTGCCAAATATCCGGCCAGGCCGCTGATCGTCCCGTGCTCAAAGAAAATCGTCGGCGCCAGCTCCAGCTGATACGCTTCATTTAATTGATTTGTAAAGACGGTGAACGTTACCGAATCAAAACCGTATTCACTCAATTCCGTCTCAATCTCAATATCCTCACGGCCGACTTTTAAAATTCCGCTTACCATGTCTGTCAAAGCGGTATGAAGCATCGGAAGAGCTTCCTCTTCATCTTGTTTTTCTTCCGGCTGAGAAGGAGAGCCGGCATCCTCATCTGTCAAATATTCCGCTAAACTGCGGACCGTGCCGTGCTCAAAGAAAATCGTCGGCGCCAGCTCCAGCTGATACGCCTCATTTAATTGATTTGTAAAAACGGTAAATGATACAGAATCAAAGCCGTATTCACTCAGCTCCGTATCGATATCAATCTCGTCTTGGCTGACTTTTAAAATCGAACTGACCATTCGGATAAGCGAATCGCGCCATTTGCCTGATGAAACGGCTGATACAGGCTCTGCCGTCTTCTCCTGCTGTTTGTCAGCTTCAGAAATGGATAGAAACGTCTGTTTCAATTTTGCCTTGTAGCCTTCAGCTGCTAAAATTTGCGGCTTTTCCTGAGCCAGACCTTCATAGAATGCAGACAGGCCGGCCGCCTTTTGAAGCGGAACCATGCCGAAAGCTTTTTTCATCATTCTCTCCGTCTCGTCTCCCGCCTGCATACCGCCGTCTTTCCACAGCGTCCAGTTAAAGGCGACCGTTTTTCCGTGCCGCAGGCCATTCTCCGTAAGGGACTGCCTGAAAGCGGCGTACGCATCCATAAACGCGTTGCCGGCGGCATAATCAGCCTGCCCGACATTGCCCAGAACGCCGGAAACACTGGAGAACAATACGAAAAAGTCAAGGCTGCAGTCTTTGCTGGCTTCATCTAAATAAGCGGTGCCGATCACTTTCGGATCCAGCACTTCCCGGAATTCTTCCTTCGTTTTTTGCAGCAGGAAGCGGTCTTGTATCACGCCCGCAGCGTGAATAATTCCGTTAAGCTCCCCGAATTCCGCCGTAATCTCTTTTATCAGCGCCTCATTTTCCCGCCGTTCTGCCGCATTCAGCTTTTTCCAGACGACATGTGCGCCTTCATGTTGAAGCATGGCGATTTCACGCTGTTTGGCTTCTGTCACATTTGAGCGGCCGGTCAGAATGATCTTCGGGTGTTTTACGCGATCAGTGATTTCTTTTGCAAACATCAAACCTAAGCTTCCGGCGCCTCCGGTAATCAGGTATACGCCTTCGTCCTTCCAGACGGGTCCGCTTCCTGCAGGATGCATTTCTTCCCAGGCCTTCACATACCTTTTTTCTCCTTTATAACGGATGTGTTTATCATGCGGCCGATGACTGTCGTTTTTCAGTTTTTGAGCGACAGCAGGTATTTTGCCGATTGAATCTATTTCGATGAGCTGACAGTCAAGTTTTCCGTATTCCAGCTCGGCTGTTTTTAACAAACCTGTTAATCCGGCAAACAATTGCTGGCTGCCGTCTGCTGAAATAACGGTCTGGATCAGAATGCGGCCCTGCCTTTTTTCGCTCATAATCCGCCGGATGTGTTCAGCGATCATCTGCGCATCGGTTTGGAAGCGTTCAGCGGCTGTTCCGCCCTCACCTTCCGCAATCAGCAGTTCGGCGTCTTTCAGGCCGGATGCCGCTTCATCTTTTAGATGAACTGCATCTTCACAAAGAATGATCAAATGCTCATCAGCATGGACAGAAGCTTTCTCGGATGCCGCAGCTTCTTTCCACACCGGTGTAAACAAGACCTTTTCCGAGCCGGATGGCTGAGCCGATTCTGCATCGCCTTCAAGCACTCTCGTAGAGAAGCCTCTCACCTTCACGCAAAGCGCTCCTGTTTCGTCGTACAGGTCAATGTCGGCTTTCTGCACGGAATCACCGGTTTGATATCCTTCGCTGAAGCGTGCATGCGCCCGCATAGTCGGCGTGCACGCTTTGATGACTTCAAGATATTCCAGCGCAAACGGCAGAATCAGCTTTTGTCCGGAAAACTCCTGCATAATGCAGATCGTGGCCGTCTGAATAGCCGAATCAATGATGCTCGGATGAAGCGTAAATTGTCCGTTCGTATGAAAAACAGAATCCGGAAGCTGTATGGCAGAAAGCACTTCTCTTTCACCGATAAAGGCGGACTTAATGCCTTGGAAGGCTTTTCCGTGGAACATCCCCCTGCTCCTGCCTTCCCGATAAAAGGCCGCCGGATCAAGAATGTTCGCTGTGCACCTGCTTTGTATGGCAGAAAGGTCTGCCTCAGGCTCTCGGTCTGCCTTTATGATTTCAGCCCGCCCTTGGCTGTGCAACACTTCTTCATCGTCAGCGTTTACGCTGTAAATGTCATACGAGATGATGCCGTCTTCTTCAGGAAACAGCGCAATATGGACTTGGCGCTCTTGTTCGTGAACGACGATCGGTTTCATCCAGACCGTATGATGGAGCGTTATTCTGTCTTGGTCCTTTAATAAGCCGCCAAGCGCCCGTTTTACCGCTTCATAAGACATTTCCAAATACGCCGCTCCCGGCAGCACCGCTTTTTCTCTGACCACATGATCCTTCAGGAAAAATTCAGAGCCTGTAAACCGTGAGCTGAACCGCTGAACGGCCAAGTCTGACGTGTTTTGCTGCACGAGCGGGTGTAAAACAGAGATTCCGGTGTGTGCGGCAGATGTTTTCGTTTCAGCTTTTTTCGGCCAGTACGGTTCCTTTGCAAACGGGTAGACCGGCACACTGATCCGCTTCGGATGCTTGTCTTTGTAAAGCTTGTGCCAATTGATAGCGACACCTTTACTCCACATTTCACATAGCTTCGAACCTTTTCCTTTCGCAAGCCATTTCTCAATGAGTTCAGCGCTGTCATCATCATCAGAAAGCCAGGCGATGTCTTTTGCCTGCTGTTTTTCTCCTCTGAAGCAGCCTGTTACAGCCGGCTTATCATTGATAAACTCGGCAAGCTGCCGCTTCAGCTCCGCAGCGCTGCTTGTGATAAAGGCCGCACGCTCCTCCATCGCTTCCCTTCCGACTTGGAAAGTGTAGGAAATATCCGCAAGATCGGCGTCCGTTTTTGCATCGAGAAAAGCCAGCAGCCGTTTTGCGTACTCCTTCAGACGGTCTTGTTTTCTGGCAGACAGCGGAATAATGTACGGACCGGTCCATTCTGCTGCTTCAGACACCTCGGGGTATTCTTCAAAAATCGCATGTGTATTTGTTCCGCCAAGCCCGAAAGAGCTTAAAGCCATGCGGTGTGCTGTGTTCTCACGGGTTAACTCTTTTTTCCCTTCCGCAACGTAAAACGGAGAGTCTTCTAAATGAAGATGAGGATTCGGCTCTTTGTAATTGATGCTCGGCGCGATTTCCTGATGATATAAACTCATGACAACCTTGATGCAGCCCGCCATTCCGGCGGCTGTATCTAAATGCCCAAGATTTGTTTTGACTGAACCGATGCCGCAGTATTGTTTTTTATCTGTGTATCGGCCGTACACAGATTGAAGCGCGGACAGTTCGATCGGGTCGCCGAGTTTTGTTCCCGTGCCGTGAGCTTCAACGTACGCGATCGTTTCAGGATGGATGCCCGTCTGATCGATGACCTTCTGAATGACCTCAGCCTGTCCTTTGACGCTCGGCGCGTAAAATCCGACCTTATCCGCTCCGTCGTTATTGACGCCGATTCCGCGCAGCAGCGCATAAATATGGTCGCCGTCCCTAACGGCATCGGACGCTTTTTTCAAAAGCACGGCACCGGCCCCTTCACCGCCGATCATTCCGTCAGCAGCCGCGTCAAACGCTTTAATATGCCCGTCGCTTGAAAAATTCAGCCCAGGCTGATGAACATACCCGGCACTTGATTCCGTATGAAGGGTCGCACCGCCGACAAGGGCGTACTTGGCTTCGCCGGACTGCAGGCTTTGAAAAGCCGAATGCAGGCCGATTAAAGAAGATGAGCAGTTGGCATGGACAAAATAGCTCGGCCCTTTCAATCCGAGTTTATGAGAAATCATCGTCGGAATCGTCCCGCTTTGGGCAAGAACCCATGACACATATCCATCAGGCGTTTCCAGCTGTGCTGTCGTCTCCTCCGGCAGCAGGCTGCGGTAAGAGTTGGCGCTTGCAGACATATACACGCTTGTTTCCGGAATGTCTGTTGAGACATATCCCGCATCCTCAATCGCCTTCCATGAATGGAGCAAAAGCATTCTCAGCTGAGGATCCATATATTCCGCATCTTTCGGTGAAAAGCCGAAGAAACCCGGATCAAACATTTCTTTTCCTTCTAAAACGGCTTTAGCCGGGACGAAGCCGGGATGATCAGCCAGTTCTTCAGAAACACCGAAACGGCGGAGCTCCTCTTTTGAAAAGAAGGTGATGCTTTCTTTGCCTTCTTTGATGTTATTCCAAAACTCATAATGGTCTTTCGCTCCCGGAAACTCACAGGATATACCGATAACCGCGACGCTTTCTTCATAATAATCGGGAAATTTTCCCGTCAGGTTTTCGCGGTTTTCTGCATTCATTTTCTTTTCTGATACAGATGCAAAAACGGTTTCTTGCGGTTTTTGTTCAGCGATATACCGGCTGATGTCTTTTACCGTCGCGTATTCAAACAGCTCCGTCACACTGAAATCACAATCCAGTTCCCGCGACATCCGGTCAGTGACAGTTACGGCAAGGAGCGAATCCCCTCCCGCATCAAAAAAGCGGTCATCAAGCGCTATGTCACTGCTTTTTAATACGTCCTGCCAAATCGCAAGCACCGCCTGCTGAATATGAGATGAAGAAAATGTTTTTGTTTCCGGCTTTTTCTCTGTCAAATCGCGCGCTGCAAGAAGCTTACGGTCAACTTTTCCGTTCGGCGTAAGCGGCAGCTCTTCAAGACGGACAAAGGAAGCTGGCGCCATATAGGCCGGCAGCGCTTGTTTCAAATGCCTGCGCAATTCCTTTGAAGACGGAAGCTTCTCTCCGTTTTTCAGGATATAAAATGCGCAAAGCTTTTCATTTCCGGAGTGATTGTTTACAACAACAACGCTTTCCTGTACGGCCGGATGGGCATTCAGCCGGCTCTCAATATCTCCGGGTTCAATCCGGTAGCCGCGAATTTTGACTTGGCTGTCCATCCGTCCCATGTATTCAATGCGGCCGCCGGGAAGAAAACGCGCCATATCGCCTGTTTTATAAAGTTTTGATCCCTGTTCCAGCCGGTGGCTGACAAAGGCTTTGTCCGTCAGCTCAGGCTTGTTGAAATACCCTCTTGCCAATCCGTCTCCCGCAATACAAAGCTCTCCCGGCACCCCTTCTAAAACAGGGTTGAGGTTGGAATCCATCATATACACACGGGTGTTGGCGATCGGGCGCCCGATCGTAAGCGCGCTCTCATTTTCCGTTATACGCTGCACCCCGGACCAGATTGTCGTCTCTGTCGGCCCGAACATATTCCAAGCCTCACTTTTCGTATCGAGAAACTGCTGCTTCAATTGCTCGCTAAGCGCCTCACCGCCGCAAAGGATTTTCACCTTTTCTTCATTTGTCCATCCGGAATGAAAGAGCATTTTCCACGTAAACGGCGTCGCCTGCATGATCGTCGGTTTGTACTCCTTAATCAGTTCTTTCAGCTTCCGGGCATCTTTTGTGACTTCTGTCTTACAGATATGGCATTCCGCTCCTGTGATTAAGGGAAGGTACAGCTCCAATGCCGCGATGTCAAAGCAATATGTCGTGACGGCAAGCAGTTTATCTTCGGACGAAAGCCCCGGTTCATGCGCCATCGAGATCAAGAAATTGGTCAGCGCCCGATGCGGAATCATAACGCCTTTCGGTTTGCCCGTGCTGCCCGACGTGTAAATGACATACGCCAGGTCTTCAGGCGTCACCAGCCGTTTCAGCGCCATTCTTTCCCCCGCGGTCTCTTCAATATCAGACCAATCCCGATCAATGGCTGCTGTCTGCACGCCTCCCCAGTTCAAAGAGTGCTCTAAATCAGCTGTCGTCAGGCACATTGAAATCCTGCTGTCAGCAATCATATATTCCAATCTGTCAGCGGGGTAAGAAGGATCAAGCGGCACATACGCTCCCCCGGCTTTTAAAATGCCGAGAAGGCCGACAGCCATATGCAATGAACGATCTGTATAAATGCCGATGAGATCATCAGGCCCCGCGCCGTGCGCCTGCAAATAGAGCGCCAGTTTCGTGCTTTTTTCATCAAGTTCACGGTATGTCAGTTTTTGCTTTTCATACACAACTGCACAGGCATCAGGGGTTTCTGCCGCCTGACGTTCGAATAATTCATGGAAGCAGGCATCCGGATACTCGCGGCTTGTCTCATTCCAAGTCTTAAAAATCTTTTGCTCCTCTCTTTTTGTCATGAGAGAAACATTCTCAAGCGGCATATCCGCGTTTGCAGTCAAAGATTCTGCTGCCTGTACAAATTGGTTGAAAAGTCTGGCTGCCCCGGCTTCATCAAATAATTCAGTGCTGTATTTAATTGTAAGATTCATGCCCGATGCTTCTTCCCACATCTCAAATACAAGATCATATTCCCCTTCCTGATGAATACCTTTTACAAACTCACAGGAGAATTCCTTGTATTCATCAAGCATCGATTGATAGCTTGAATGCTGCAAAAAATTCTGATAGAAAAAAGCATTAGTGAAAATAGGCGAACCGTTCTGCCGAGGTGTCGCATGAACATCACGCACCATTTTCGGAAACGGATAAAATGAGTGATCCAGTCCATCCAAAACCGCATCCTGCACCTTTTGAACAAAGTCAGCAAATGTTTCTTTCCGTCCGGCTCTGCTCCGTATAGGAAGCATGTTGAGGAAATGGCCGATCACCCCGTCAAAGCGTTCTTCCGGTCTGACCATTGCAGGCATGCCTGTCACAATATCTTCCTTATCCGTATACCTGCTTAAAAGCACCATGTAGCAGCTCAGCATGACGGTGGACAAATGAATCGAACGCGTTGCGGCAAATGCCGTGACGTTCTTCAGCAGCCGTTCAGGAAGCCTGCGTGTCAGCGTGTCTTCTGTAAACTCCGGAGCACTGCTGTCCGTGCGCATCGGCGGAAGCTGAAGATCGGGCAGGTCGCCTCCGAGCTGTTTCATCCAGTAAGCGCGGGCTTTCTTGCTTTCCTCACTTGCCAAGTACCGCTTTTCCCAAACCGCGTAATCTGAATGTACGGAAGCACCAGCTGTAAATTCTTCTCCCTGCAGCAGCGCCTGATAGTGATCCAGCAGACTGTGAATAAATGTAATGGATGAAATACCGTCAAACACGATATGGTGAATGACCGTTAAAAGATAATGTTCCGAGATGGATTTTGAAAGCAGCTGCACACGCAGCAAAGGCCCGCCTTCTTTGACAAACGGCTCTTTCACTTTTTTTCGTATCAGAGTTGATATTTGTGATTCATTGACGTCAGAAATATCTTCTTCCGAAAATACAAAAGGATCAGCCGCTTCTGCGAAATAAAACCCGCCGTCTGTTTCCTTTACGGCGCTTTTGAGTATCGGGTGCTGTTTTAATACAAGCTGAAACGCCTGTTTCAGTTTCTCTTTGTCGATTTCTGATGTGAATCGGAAACAGAGCGGGACATGGTATGCAGCCGATTCCGGCGACATTTTCTGCAATGTCCACAGCCCTTTTTGAACTTCTGAAAGCGCTGGCGCCGTTTGTTTGCTCTCCCGTTCTGCCGGCGGTTCGGCTTTTGCCGGGTGTTGGTCAGCGGACATGCTTGCCGATTTTTCAGCAGTATAAGCGGCTAAAGCGCCAATCGTCGGGTTTTTGTGCAGCTCTCTTGCCGTCAGCCGGATATGATACATTTTTTCGATTGATCTGGCGAGTTTCATCATCTTAATCGAATTGACGCCAAGACTTTGAAGCGGTGTATTTGAATCAACAAGTTCATCCGCGATGGAAAGTTCCTCTTTCAGAAAGCGGATAAAATCCCGTTCAATTTCTTTCTCTTTAGAAGCTGATTCCGAAGTGCCGTCTTCTTGCCCGTTATTATGTAATGAAGCAAATTGCCCTTGTTCGAATGAATGTTTCAGCTGGGTGCGCTGGATTTTCCCGATCGCCGTCTTAGGAATGTCTTCTTTTGCGACCGGAAGCAGATAATCAGGGGTGACGCCGATTCTCTGTGTCACATGCTGGTGAATGTGATGAAGAAGCTTCGTCATGCGGCTCTCATCCAACGGAACGGATGTCACAAAGAAAATCGCCAGCTCATCTGTCGTGCTTTGATTCGGCCGGACGGCGCATGCCGCTGTATATGATGTTTCGATTTCCGGTAATTCCTCAACGGCTGATTCAATGGCGTGGCTGTAATAATTCACACCGTTGATAATGATGGCATCTTTCGTGCGGCCCGTTATCGTCAGACGGCCTTCCCGCAGAAATCCGAGATCTCCCGTTTCAAACCAGCCGTCTTCTGTAAAGACAGTCTCATTTAAGTCCGGCCGCTCATAATATCCGCTCGTCACAGTCAGACCCGACACTTGGAAGCGGCCGATTTCTCCTTCTTCCACCACCTGATTGCGGTCATCCGCAATTCTCATATTAAACCCCGGAATCGGCAGACCGATCTCCACGAAGCGGTCGTCATCACTCGTGTTTTCCAGCGTGAATTCATCTGAGAAAATAACCCCTGAAGACGTTTCAGACATTCCCCATGCGGGACGGATGGCATTAGCCGGCAGACCGTGCGGCTCTAAAAGTTCCATAATTCTGCGTCCGACTTTCGCAACCGCGGCCTCCCCTCCGTTCAGCATATAACGCATGGAGGATAAGTCCCATTTCCGCGTTTGAATCTCTTCTGCGAAATCGGCGAGGAGTCCGAAGGCAAAATTGGGCGCCCACGTGACCGAAGCACGGTAATGATCAATCAGATCGAGCCATTTTAAAGGGTCCATCAAAATGGATTCACTCGGTATGTTGATTTCTTCACACCCGAGATAAACATCACGCAGATGAAGCATTCCGATGCCGCCGACATGGTCAAAAGGCATCCAGTTAAACGTGACATCCTCACTTGTATAGCCTTGCATCTGAATATTTCCTTTGACCATGCAGACGACGTTTTCATGGCTGAGCATCACGGCTTTCGGCGTGCCCGTGCTTCCCGAGGTCAACAGCAGCATCGCCAGATCTTCCGGACGGGGATAATGGCAGTCTGTATCCATTTCATGCGCGGAAAGATCTTCTGCCGCCAAAGCGCAGAACCCAGAAAGCTCCTGATCCTTCGCCCATTCAGTCATCTCCGTCAGCACTTCACGGCTTGTGATGACATACGGCTGATTCAAAAGCGTCCAAGCGTCTTTCAGTTTTTGCGTCCCGCTGTTCATTTCTGTATAAGCCGGAGCGGCCGCAAGCGGAACCGGGATCGCTCCTAAAAAAACACAGCCCCAAAAGGCAGGAATCAGCTGAGAATTGTCACTGAGCTGTAAAATGACTTCATCATGGGCTTTCACGCCTGATTGGCGGAGTCCTTTCACAATCGAAAGAGCGATCTTTTTCAAACCGCTGTAAGTCTGATACACTTCGGTGCCGTCAGGCTGTATATATGTGATGCCCTTTTGATCATTCGCTGCGGCGGCGGTTTTATGCAGGACTTCAGGAATCGTCATCGGCTGATCCGCTGAAAGCCGCAATGATTTTCCATAGCTGACAGATGGCTTGAGTAACCCGCTTGCCTTCATATCACTTTTCATAGAGCTGCCTCCATTTCATCTGTATGTCTTATACTCCGTACATCGTCGTGATTCGTTTTTTCACTTCATCATCATGAAACGTCTGGTCATGCATGATTAACTCTTTCTCAATGACGGCCGGAAGCTGCTCGCGAAACGGCGTCACCAAGTGCCTTTTCAATGTGATTAACGAGTTTCTCGGTTTTTCCGCAAGCTCACGGGCCAGTTCCTGTGCGTATCCCAATACTTCCTGCCTCGGAAGCACTGGAAAAGGCACCCCTCTTTTCTCCAGATCACCGCCGCGGTAATGGCCTCCGTTTAACAGCATTTCATGTCCGAGGCTTGGCCCAAGCTTCTGCGGAACGATGAAGGTAGCGCCCATTCCGGGGGTGAAGCCGTATTTCATAAAGTTTGCGGTATACACGCTTTCTTTGCTTAAAATGACAAAATCACTGAAAAGCCCCATGACAAACCCGCCTCCGATTCCGTGACCCTGCATCGCGGAAATGACGGGGATATCACATTCCAGCGCCAAAGAGTACATCCGGTCTTCCGTAAATTTCGTGATGCCCTGCTGAATCCTGAGTAAGCCTTCCTGTGTGCCTCCGGAAGCAAAGTAATGACCGTAGCCTGTTAAAATCACAGCTTTATAGACGGACGATTTTTTAATACGGGCGAAAGCCTCCATCAATCCATCCGTCAGCTCTTTGGAGAAGGCATTTTTGTGGGTTTTATCCTGCATTGTCACTTGGATAATTTCCGATTCAATTTCGAGCAGTTCAACTGCGGCGTTCGGCATGATATCCTCCTAACTGTTCTCCGTTTCCCAAGGAAGCCGCCCCGTTTCTGCATAACGGATGATGGCTGATTGGTTATCCTGATCTGAAAACATCGCTTGATTTTCGGCTAAAGCAGCGGATTTCGAACGATGAACAAGGTCGTTTAAGGAATCCATGTATCGTTTGTAGCGGATGACTGCTTTTTTCGACAGCGGACGAAGGCGCAGCAAATGCTTTCTCAGCTCTGTTGCGCTGTCCGAAACGCATACGTCACAAAGCCCCCATTCAAGCGCCTGCCTTGCCGGCACGGGCTTTGTCATAATCGTCATATAATGCGCCTTTTGAAATCCGATTCTTTGAATTAAAAACGGCAGAACGCAGGCGGGATACAGCCCGAATAACAGCTCAGATAAACTGAATGAAGCACTCTCGTCTGCGATGACGATATCGCACGCGGCAGCAAATCCGACACCTCCCGCATTTACTTTTCCGCGCACGCGGGCGATGGTGATGTACGGCCCGGATTTTAATGCCAGCCACAAACGGTAAAGCGGCTCCTGTGATTCCGCATGCTGCATGCCCTGTCTCATTTTCTCGTACATCTCATCGAAATCCGCCCCGAAACAAAATACCTCCGGCAGCCCTTCAAGCACTACGGAGGTAATGGAGTCCCCACATTCAGAAAGAACATGCAGACATTCCTCCACTAAACGCTCATTAATCGTATTGTTGGCTTCAGGCCGATAAAAGGTGATGAAACAGACATTTTGCTGAAAACGGACCTTTATCGTCTCATAGGTCACGGGATCCACCTGTATTTCCGGTGAAATTCCGTGATTTCTTCCAAATATAAACGGGGGCTTCCGGTATGATGGTCTAAGATGTTCGGAAGCATATTCATGTCCAATTTGACATTCCGGGTTCCGAATTTGACCAAACCGCTGCCTTTAAACAGTTCTTCATACTCCTCCATGGACAGCCTGTATCTGTCGTTCAGATGCTCTTCTATCTTGAAAGAATGCTGCCGCGCCTGTCCCTCAGGCGTTACAACACCGCTGTAAAATTCCGAACAGCATCCTGACCCGTAGGAGAAACAGCCGATCCGTTTAGAAGTGCCGAATGCCCCTTGGTCAATCGTACTGGCAAGAGCCAATAAAGAGGCTGCGCCCATAATGTTGCCGACACGTTGGCAGTAGCGGAGCCCCGGCTCTACCCTTGTTTGAAAATCCTGTTCGATCTCAGCGTTTTTCGCTTTTGCAAGCTTGCGCATCATCGTCCGGTGGGCTCCTTTTACCATGCCGCCAAACGGTGTATGGAAGGCAAGGTAGTGAAACGTCTCTTTGTAGTCAGCGCCCGGCACACGGTTTTTGTACTCGCGAAATGTCTGTTCACAGCAATCAAGGTAAGACATCAATGACAAGTCGGCGTCACCGGCTTCACTGTCAGGGATCGGCCGGCATGTATCCATCACCTCATAGCCGTAGTAGCCGTTTGCGCCCGCATCCGCCTGAAATACGATCGGATTTTCACCGATCAATAAGGCGACGGCACCCGCTCCGGCGCTCGGTTCTGCGTAAGACCAATCTTCGCTTAACGCATCGCCGCCTTCGGCAATTAAAAACCGGGAAATATCCGTCGCAACGACAAGCGCTTTCGCTCCTGGGGACGTCTGGGACAAAATAAAGTTAAGCGCCATCTGCAGGCCCGCCGTTCCTGAATAGCAGGCTTGCTTCAGTTCAAATAAACGGCAGTTCCGGTTGAGACCTAAGTAATCATGAATATATGTACTGAGTGATTTTCCGAAGTCGATGCCGGACTCCGAGCAGGTAATCAGCAGCTCGATTCTGTCTTTTTCAGCCTCTGTCAATCGGTCGATAATCGGCTTTGCCGCGTTAACGCCGAATGTAACGGGGTCTTCATAGGGAAGCGCCACCGCTTTTTCTTTCATCAGTAAATTCTCAAATCTGGCAGAGTCTAAGTTTCTGTACTCCGCCAGCTGCATGACATCGAGGTATGCCGTCCCGCCAAACACATTTATCGCTTCTATTCCGGCAGCAGTCATGAACTTCGCCTCCAATATGAATTTTGAGCTTCCGATTTTTGCGCCGTTTTATCAGACGGCCTGTACCTTTTCATAAAGCTTTTCAGCCAATTCGCCGATGTTTGAGACTCCTGTCAGCTCCACACGCGGGATCTGCAAAGATAATTCCTCCAGCATCATCGTGATAATTTCTGCACGATCCACTGAATCCGCCCCCAAATCAACTAAACGGTCTTCATGTGAGAGCCGTTCGCCTTCTAAATCAGGCAAAACCTCGTAAATTGTGTTCTGCAGCAATTCAAAGATTCTATCTTTACTCATTGTCAGTTCCTCCCTGTTTCATCCTTTTTATGAATATTCCATGTTTTCAATCTATCATTTCGTCTTGTCAACACGTTTGCAAAAATGAACGTAACTTCTGATTCAAAAGCGAGGCCGTCTCTTCCATCAGCCGCAGGCCGATTCCATCGGCATGGCGGTTTTTCCAGGATTCCAGCTCCGTACCTTTCACCCATTGATTAAAGGCTCCCAATGCCGGCCCGCAATGAATCTGGTAATCTACCTTGGCATCGGGATCTCCTTTAATTGCCGAGGCGGAGCTTTGCCTGAAATACCATTTGAATATGAGCGCCATTTTCTGTTTCGGATTCCGTTCGGCTTTTGAAATGTCTTCTCTCGAATAGTGCGCCTTCACTTTTTCATAAACACTGCTTACACTTGCCTTAAAATACTTCTCTTCTATTTGTCTGATTGTCTTTTCATCAATTTCTTCAATTGAGCCGTGACGCTGATACAGTTCATGCAGTTTAGCGGCGCGGGTCGGGAAGAACAGTCCTTTCTTTAACACCTGCACTTTGCTGCCTGATTCAAACATATCGCCGGCCGGCGCGTAAGCCGTGTCCTGTACATTCATCTGCTGAAGCAGATCCTTGACGGGAATGCTTGTCGCCGCTTCAACGGTGCATTGGTTAATGGACCCGGTCACAATAAAATCAGCGCCGAGCATAAATGCGGCCATGGCAGCCTCAGGCGTTCCGATTCCCCCTGCGGCTCCGATACGGACGGTTTTGCCGTATCGATATTTTTTCATCATGTCATCTCTTAAACGGACGATCGCCGGCATGAGGCTGTAAGCAGCTCCGCCGTCAGTATGGCCGCCCGAATCGGCCTCCACGCAGATGTCATGCGCAACGGGTATTTCTCTCATCAGATTCGCTTCCTCAGCGGTAATCTTGTTTTCGGCTGCAAGCTTTTGCAACATATGATCAGGCGCCGGGCTGAGAAACGCTTCCGCTACTTCCGGACGGGACAGTTTGGCAATAATCCGCTGACGCGCTGTCACTTGTCCGTCAGCACCTCGCTTTAACCCCTTAGCGCGAAACCTGACTAAAGCGGGAGTAACCGTTAAAAATGCTGATGCTTCCAAATTCTGCACCCCATGCTTCAGTAAAAGATCAACCATTTTTTCTTCAGAATCTGCATGCTTCATATTATGTACAACATTTATGCCGAAGGAACCGCCGTCACGAAGCTCATGCTGAATTGACAAAATGGCGTCCTCCGTCTGTCCGATGCTTAATCCGCCTGTTCCGAAAAAGCCCATCATTCCTTTTTTGGCCAGCCTGACGACCATCTCCTTCGAAGCGATTCCGCGGTACATGCCGCCGGCCAGATAGGCGTATTTCAGCTGATAATCACGTTTAAACTCTTCATTTCCTAAAGATGCCGCCGTAATTGAGCTTTTTTCAGCCGCAGCCGGAGCTTTGATTTCATCTGTTATCGGCTTCGCTTCAGCTGTAATTCTTTGTATCAGCCCGGTCAGCACTTTTCCGGGACCGATTTCTTCAAAGCTCATGTTCTTTCGTCCCATTAAGAAACGGATGCTGTCTGTCCAGTTCACAGATCCCGTTATTTGCGCGGCGAGTGTCTCTTTCAGCTCACTCTGCTCATAAGGCCTTGCCGTCACATTTGAAATGACCGGAATGGACAGCGGCTTAAAATGGAAAGATTCAATAAACCGTGAAAACTCCTCCTTCGCCTCGAGCATGTATCTGGAATGAAAAGCGCCGCTGACATTTAAGCGGTGAACCATTTTCACGCCATTTATAGATTCAAATACGGATGCCGCTTTTTCAATATCTTCTTTATATCCGGAAAGGACAATTTGCTGCGGTGTGTTCATGTTGGCGATATCAACCATATGTAATTGATATTCTCTTAAAACGTCCGTCACCTGCTCATGAGTCAGGCCGATCACCGCTGCCATGCCGCCTCCTTTTGCGCGGCTCATCAGTTCGCCCCTCTTTTTGACCAGCTGCAAGCCTTCTTCAAAATCAAAGGCTCCCGAGGCGTATAACGCGTTATATTCTCCTAAACTGTGTCCGGCGGTAAAATCCGGTTTCAAGCCGGTTTCTTCTGTTTTTTTCAAATAACTCAGGGCATTGACGACATAGAGTGCCGGCTGAGTGAATTGAGTCTGATTGAGACGTTCTCCGTCCCTGCACAGCTCCTGAACGGAATATCCGAGAATATGATCGGCCTTAGCGGTTAATTCAGGGTAGCGGCCGAACAGCTCCTCTCCCATCTCTACTCTTTGCGAACCTTGGCCGGGAAAAACAAAGCTGATCATCTTACAGTCTCCTTCCGGGCGATGATAAAATGATGTCTTCGATTTGCTGCAAATGGGTTTGTTCTTTATGGAACGGCGTCATAATGGTACGGATGCGTTCAGCCGATCCTGCGGGAAGAATCTGTTTGGCAAATGCGGCCAATGTTCCGGAAGGCCCGGCATCGATATACAATCCCTTTTCGCGGCTTTCAGCAAATTGAAGCGCTTCGCGGAATCGAATCGGCTTTCTGACGGCATTCCAGAAAAAGTCCGCTTGAATATCCGTCTCAGCCTCTCCAGTCGCACTGGAAATGAACGGAATAAACGGAGTCCGGATTGATTTCTGAGCCAAAAAGCGCTTGTACGGATGCTCCACCTGATCAACCATCGCTGAGTGAAACCCGTATGATACCGGCAGCAGCTGATGAGGAATCTGCTTTTCTCTCAGCTCGTCCATGATTTTTCTGATGTGTCCCTGCTCTCCAGAGATGACAAAGTGAGATTGATAGTTAACAGCGGCCAATTCACTATTTTCATGGAGCAGCGGATCATCTTGGTATAATTTCGGATTCCCCAGTACCGCAAGCATGCTGCCGTTTCGGCATGTTTCCGTAATGATTTCGGCCTGCTCCAGCACGCAATCTAAAGCGTCTTCGGGGCTGAGCACACCTGACACAGCGGCCGCCGCATATTCTCCGAGGCTCGCTCCGATTACACAATCGGGACGTATGCCTTTTTGTTCCAAAGCATACGCGAGTGCGTACTCAGCCATAAAAATGGCGGGATGGCTGAAAAGAAGGCGGTCAAATGGATCGGACAGACGATTGGCTGTATGATAAATCTCTTTAAGGACAGAAACACCGAAACGGCTGGCGGCAAAATCGTCCAAGTCGAGCATTTTCTGCCGAAAAACGGCGTTATGTGCAAACAGCTCTTTTCCCATGTGATAATATTGGGAACCCTGTCCGGAAAACATGAAAACAATTGGCTGGCTCATTTGTTCTCCTTTTCGCTGCATATTTTTTTAAAATATTGATTTGTGAGTGTTTCGTGATGTCGTGAAGTGAAGTGATCGTGATGTTGTATGACTGGGCAATGTTGTGTGAGAAAAGAATTTTGTCTTATGATCCGCTACATCGCGGGTAAAGTTTCAGTTTCTTTTTTGATGCGGTGAATAAGTCCTGTCAGCACATGGCCCGGGCCTACTTCTTCAAATTCCATCCGCCCGATGTTCAGGAGATAGCGGATGCTGTCGTGCCATCGTACTGAATGGTCGATCTGATCAGCCAGAACGGAGGGGATTTCGTCTTGTTCATAAGGTCTGGCATGGACGTTAGAAATGACAGGAATTGATATAGCAGAAAAATGAAATGACTGTAAAAATTTTTCGAACTCTTGTTTTGCTTCACTCATATATCTCGAGTGAAAAGCGCCGCTTACGTTTAACGGATGAAACATCGTCACATCTTTTATTCCTTCGAATACGCTTTTGGCTCTTTCAATGTCTTCTTTTCGTCCGGAGATGACAACTTGATGAGGAGAATTCATATTGGCAATATCAATCGTATGTAATCCGTTCGTTTGAAGGACATCTGCCGCTTGAGGTGCAGTTAATCCCATAACGGCGGCCATTTTTCCGTCAGTGGCCATACTCATTAATTCGCCTCTTTTACGGACAAGCTGCAAGCCCGTAATAAAATCAAAAGCGCCTGCGGCAAACAGCGCATTATATTCTCCCAAACTGTGGCCGGCCACATAATCCGGCTTTATGTCATTGTCTTGGATTTTTTTCAAATAGCTTAACGCGTTGACTACATATAAAGCGGGCTGAGTGAACTGCGTCTTGTGAAGGTTGGAATACGGATTCTCAAGGCAAAGCCGTTTCATAGAATATCCGAGTGTGTCATCAGCCTGCTCAGTTAAGTCTTTAAATTCATCAAACAATGAACTTCCCATTCCCTGTTTTTGAGAACCTTGTCCTGGGAATAAGTATGTAATCATTTTCTCAGCCATCCTTTCTCGGATTCAGTTAAGAAGCATGTTCAAATTGATAGTAACTTCACAAAAATACCATGTCAAGTTAATTTATCCTATGCGGACTCCTGAATAATGCCTATTTTTTCCCAAGGGAAGGAGTGTTTAGGTCTTTCGGAACGGATATAAGCAGAATGTCCCACCCAGCCTACCCTGCGCTCCTTCCCGCAAACCCTTGTTACTCAGGCATAAATCGACAAAAAGAAAGCAATTACTATCATTTCATTTCAGACATTTCTAATCCCGAAAGAAAAAGCAGTTAAATAGAACTAAATTACACGCTACTTAAAATGAAACAGCCCTTTTTGATTTTTTCTAGTGCGAAAATTCACGAAATGTTCTTTTTTGTCAATTTGAAAGTAAATATTGTTTTTCAAAAGACTCTCCATTTTTTGACCCGGTTTCTCCCCGAAAGAATGCCCAGGATATACTCGCACATGCGGCGGAATGGAGGCTTTGATCCGCTGTATACTGTTAAACATATCTTCCGCAGAACTGCCTCTGTCCTGACATATTCCGCAACCTTCGGTAAACACGGTGTCACCGGTAAAAAGGTGATCAGAAAGCAAATAGCACATCCCTCCGGCCGTATGTCCCGGAGTCAGTATGCTCTTGATGATAAATCCCCCCGCTGCAAAGGTCTGACCGTCTTCAAGCGCTATTAAGTTTTTGCACCGGAATTGATAGTAATCGATTTCAGCTGACGACATGTATACATCAGAGTGATAGATTTGCTGAAGCGGCTCCGCCAAGTTTACATGGTCATAATGTGAATGTGTTAATAAAACAGCTGATAAATCAACATCCAATTCATGCAGTTTATCGGTTATTTTGTCGATTTCCCAGGACGGGTCCACCGCTATCGCAGATTTTTTTGAACGGTCTGCGATAATATAACAATAGTTGGACCACATCTGGTGATAGGTTTTAATTTGATGCACTTCATATGTATGATCCATTGTCACCATTCCCATTCAAAAGATCCGGGCAGACTGCTGCCGCCGCCCAGCCGGCTGTAACCACTTTACCAGATGACAACACGTTTTTCCATGGATTTTCCGGTAAAGATAAAAAACTGTTCAAATCAACCAAAAGAACCAGCCGTCGGTATTTAACATTTATTATCGTAATATATAAGTAAATAAGAATATTCATTTACATGAATACTTTAGGAGATTTTATTCAGAAAATGAAGAATGGTATAATTTCCGGATAAAAAGAATAAAAACAAATCGAGTTTTTATTTGGAAAAGGAATTGCCGAAATAGCCAGAGAGTATGGTCAGTCTTTAAATCGCTCTCAATCTTGATTCTTATTTCAATCCTTTTCTTCAAGCTAAACTAAACCCATACGGCTTCCACAAAATATATCAGAATACCTTAGTTCCTTACACCGAATTTCAATGTTATGCTTATGAGCTGGAATTAATCCACAATTCGAATCAGAAAAAATACGACGTAATTCATACACAAGATGTTGTTTCTTTACTTTCTTTTGCCAGAGTACAGTCCAAAACTTGGAACAGCCGGTGCATTCTCTCCTGAGTAATCTTTTATGCCAGAAAGATAAAGCATCTTCTGAACCAAACGGCACGTACGCCGCTTGCTGGATGACTTAAACTCTTATATTTTCCCTTTAAACAGGACTATTGTTGGTGATGATCAAATTTAATCTGTGTTAAGCTTTAGACGGAGGTAATTATGGAAAATAAAAGAAACGCTGAACCGAGCCCAAAAGCGATAAAAATTCTAACTTACATTATTCCTATAGTTTTAATAGGGCTTATCCTTGTTCTTAAGAATATTAACACCCCAGCAGCAGAAATTTCATTTTATGTCGTTGCTGTCGGTGTCGTTCTCTTAGTGGTTTTCAGTTTAATCAAAAACAGAAAAAAACGCAGGAAGAACTAAATTTGGGGGGGCTAATTACTAGTCCCCTTTGACTTTTTTAAATTGTCAGCTCACCAAGTTCCAATTTGATTTAAATTTCCACCCATCTCCCTGTGAATTTGTAAAAGGAGGTACTCATAAAACTCATGATAATCATGTAGCTTTCCGATTATTTTTATAATCATTTGACCCTTTAAACATTAAAACAAGTTTAAATCTTGGTTTCCCCTGATGTTTCAGCCCTTTCCCCCTCTGTTTTCAAGCAATATCCCTAAAATGAATTCCACGTTTGCTTTTTGAAGGGAATCAATAAAAATACGCAGAAAAAAAGACTCATCTTGTTTATGAGATGAGCCTGCTTATATTTTAAATTTCTTCATGGCGTTGTTCATGGCATCCTGGTTAATTCCAATGTATCAAAGGGTTGTCCGCTGGTCAGAGTGATTGAAAATCTCCTGCAGCATGGCAACGTCTTTTGTTCGCTTATAAAAATGGTATCCGAATCTTTTCCTCAGCGTGTGTGTGCCTATATCATCCAAACCGACACGCTCAGTGACATTCCTTAAAATCTTATCGGCCATCGACCGGGAAATGGGCTTGTTGATCCCTTCGCGGCTTTTGAAAAGATATTCAGCATTAACCGGTTTGATGAATACCTAAACAGTTAAAAATCAGTGGGCAAAATGTGAGCACGAGGGATACATCCCACACGGAACCCTTCTACATCACACGCTTAAACATCTTCTCCATCTCATACGTGCTGTGATGAATAATAATCGGCCGGCCGTGCGGGCATGTGAACGGGTCTGTCGTTCGGCGCAGATCGTCCAAGAGCGCTTTGATTTCATCGTTGCGCAAATGGCGGTTCGCTTTGATCGAGCCTTTACAGCTCATCATAATGGCCGCTTCCTCCCGCAGCTTTTTAATGTCGATCCGTTTGGCGTCAAGCACCTGCTGAATGATTTCTTCAATCAATTCAGCCTCTTCTCCTTTTGGAAACCAGGCCGGATGACAGCGGACGATATAACTGTTCGTGCCGAATGCTTCTAAAAATACCCCGACGCTTTCAAGCTCCTGCTGGTGCTGTTCAATAATCAGCGCTTCATTTGCCGCATAATGAAAGGTGAGCGGCACGATCATATCCTGCACTTCAGGCTCAACCTGCCCGACTTTTTCCCGGAAATATTCGTATTTAATCCGCTCTTGAGCCGCATGCTGGTCAATGATATATAACCCGTTTTCGTTTTGGGCTAAAATATAGGTCCCGTGCATTTGGCCGATCGGATACATCACCGGCACCCTTTCTTCCCGTATCTCTTCAGAGACAGCCTCCTCTTCAGGCTCCGGAATATCGGAAACAGGCGCTTCCGGTTCCGGCATGCTGATCTCCGACGGCACGTCATCATCCGCTTCCTTCGGGAGGAACTCTTCTTCTATTATTACCGAAGCCGGCTCTTTTACGACCGAACTCAGCTTCATCGGCGAGTACGACGGTTCCGGCATTTTTTCCGGCAGTTTCCGCTCAGGGGCACTTTCCTCGAACGTTATGAATTGCTGTTCGTTTTTGACCGGCGCCGGCGCTGATTTTTTCGGAAGCTGGGCGCTCGGAATAAGCCGCTGCTTTTGAAATACTTCCTTTATCCCGTCACGGATCAGCTCATGCAGTTCCGTCTCTTTGCTGAGGCGGACTTCAAGCTTCGACGGATGGACATTGACATCGACTAAAATCGGGTCCATCGTAATTTCGATAAACGTAATCGGATGGCGGCCAATCGGCAGAAGTGTGTGATAGCCCTCATGCACCGCTTTTACAAGCGGGAAATTCTTAATGTATCTTCCGTTAATGACAGATGACATATAGTTTCTGGATGCACGCGTGATTTCCGGCAGCGCAATGTAGCCCTTGACTTCAAAATCAAGCGAGCTGACATGGAGCGGTATCATTTTTTTCGCAACCGCCGTCCCGTAAATCGCGGCCAGCACATGGCGCACGTCTCCGTTGCCGTTTGTCTGCAGAAGATTTTTCCCCTGGTGGCGGAGGCGGATGGATACTTCCGGATGCGCAAGGGCGATCCGGTTGACGACATCCGTAATATTGCCGAGTTCCGTATGCACGGTTTTCATATATTTTAATCTGGCGGGTGTATTGAAAAACAGGTTGGTAACGATGATCTCCGTTCCTTTTCTGCTGGAGGATTTCTGTTCAGAAATGATATTCCCGCCTTGAAGAATGAGATGAGTTCCCGCTCCCTCGCCGATGCTCGTTTTGATTTCCAGATGAGAAACAGACGCGATACTTGGCAAAGCTTCTCCGCGGAAACCGAGTGTTCTCACCCGGAACAGGTCGTTTTCATCTTTGATTTTACTGGTCGCGTGGCGGCGGAAAGCCCGTTTGCAATCATCGGCTTCCATACCTTCGCCGTTGTCAAGCACCCGAATCGACGAAAGTCCCGCTTCCTCTATATCGATTTCAATGACTGTGCTGTTTGCGTCGATGGCGTTTTCCACCAATTCTTTAACGACAGATGCAGGCCGTTCCACCACCTCACCGGCCGCTATTTTATTTGAAAGTTCATCTGACAGCTGGATGACTTTTGCCAAGTCCGTCACCTCTTTCTATTTTAATTTTTTTTGCAGCTTGTACATTTCATTCATTGCCTCAAGCGGCGTCATATCAAGAATATTGATTGACTTGAAAGCTTCAAGCACTTGTTTTTCTTTTTGAGAAACAGCCGGTGCCTTCTGTTTTTTATCACTGTCAGCAAAAAAGGACAGTTGTGCCGGTTCTTCTTTGACGGCAGGCTTTTTCTCAGGTGCCGCCGGAAGCTCCGGTTTATCTCCTGTCTGCTCAAGCTGTTTTAAGATCTCCTGCGCGCGGCTGATCAGATCATCCGGGAGCTCGGCAAGCTGGGCGACATGAATGCCGTAACTTTTATCTGCGGCTCCTTCTTTAATTTGATGGAGAAACACGACCGTGCCGTTATATTCCTCGGCGCGCACATGAACGTTTTTCAGCTGAGGGAGCTTATCTTCAAGCACCGTCAGTTCATGATAATGCGTGCTGAACAGTGTTTTAGCGCCGATATGATCATGAACATATTCAATAATTGCCTGTGCCAGCGCCATTCCGTCGTACGTTGATGTCCCGCGTCCGATTTCATCGAACAGAATCAGGCTGTCTTTTGTGGCGTTTACAATCGCGTTTTTCGCTTCCAGCATTTCCACCATAAAGGTGCTTTGTCCGGAAATCAAATCATCCGCAGCCCCGATTCTCGTAAAGATTTGATCAAAAATCGGCAGAACCGCTTCTTTTGCGGGCACAAAACAGCCGATCTGGGCCATGATGGACAAGAGTGCGATCTGTCTCATATACGTACTTTTACCTGACATATTCGGACCCGTAATCAGGAGCATTTCCCGTGAATCGCCCATCAGGCAATTGTTCGGCACGTATTCTTGACTGTCCATCACTTTTTCAACGACAGGATGTCTCCCCTCAATGACTTTGACCTCGTTATCAGAAAAGACGGGTTTTGTGTAATGCCTGTTTTCACTGATCGTGGCAAAGCATTGCAGCGCGTCCAGCTCACTCATTTGCTTAGCAAGACGCTGCAGACGCGGAATAAATTTCTTAACTTTTTCCCGCAGTTCGGCAAAAAGCTCATATTCCAGCTCGCAAATGTTGTTTTCCGCCTCTAAAATAAGCGCTTCTTTTTCCTTTAATTCCGGCGTAATGTACCGTTCGGCGTTTGTGAGCGTCTGCTTCCGCTCATACCGCCCGTCCTCAAGCAGATGAAGGTTTGCTTTTGTGACTTCAATATAATAGCCGAACACTTTATTAAAGCCGACTTTTAATGAACGGATGCCCGTATAAGCGCGTTCCTGCTGCTCCAGTCTGGCAATCCAGTCTTTGCCGTTTTTGCTGGCGTCACGGTACTCATCAAGCTTCTGGTGATAGCCGTCTTTTATTAAGTTGCCTTCTTTTAAAGATAACGGCGGGTTTTCATGAAGCGCATCCTCTAACAGATCAAGCAGATCATTGCACGGATCAATCAAGCCGGCGCGTTCTTTTGCTTTTTTATGGTTCAGAGACCCTACAAGCTCTTTAATGCTCGGCACCTGTTTTAATGATTCTTTCAGCTGGATTAAATCCCTTGCATTGACGTTTCCGAATGCGACCCGGCCCGCAAGACGCTCTAAATCATACACTTCTTTAAGGCGCTCGCGCAGATCTTCACGCTCAAACAGATGATTGATCAGCGTCTCCACCATTTCCTGGCGTTCTTCGATTTGGGATGCTCTGATCAGCGGACGGTCAATCCATTGTTTGAGAAGCCGGCCGCCCATTGCTGTCTTCGTTTCGTCCAAAAGCCAGAGCAGCGAGCCTTTTTTACTTTTTGAACGGATCGTTTCCGTCAGTTCAAGATTCCTCTTGGAATACAGGTCAATTTTCATCGCTTCTTCCAATTCATACACTTGAACCGGCTGCAGATGATCCAGACTCCGTTTTTGCGTTTTCTGCAAATACGTATATAAACGCATAAACGTCTTTGTCAGCTCTTCGCCCGGCAAGTGCTTTGCGATTTCGATCTGTTCTGTCATTTCTCCGTCTTCGATGGAGATCGTTGCGCCGCACCGTTCTTTCAGCTGGGCTGCTGTCTTTTCATTAAAATTGCTTGAGACGACAATCTCCTTTGCGCCGACTGAATAAATCTCTGACATGACATCTTCAATCCGCTCAATAAATACGGCCAGGTTTTCTCCGGTCGTTAAATCCGATAAAGCAAGGCCGTATCCGTCACGAAATTCGGAAACGGAAGCGATAAAGTTGTTTTCCGACTCATGAATGCCTTTTCCGTCCATCACGGTTCCCGGCGTGATCAGCTGGACGACTTCCCGTTTCACAACGCCTTTAGCCGCCTTCGGATCTTCCGTCTGCTCACAGATCGCGACTTTATAGCCCTTTTTAATCAGCTGTTCAATATAAGCCGCCGCAGAATGATAAGGCACGCCGCACATCGGAATTTTGTCAGCTGAACCTCCGTCTCTGCTCGTCAGTGTAATTTCAAGCTCTTGTGACGCTTTTTTTGCATCTTCAAAAAACATTTCATAAAAGTCACCTAGCCGAAAAAATAAAAAGGCATCCTGGTGCTCTGCCTTTATTTTCAAGTATTGCTGTATCATAGGCGTATAACTAGCCATCATTTAATCCCTCACTATGTATCTTCTGTTTTCCGCATCCCATTATAACATAAACAAAAGAGTGATATCTTTATATATAAAAAAGAGACTTGGGGTGCTGACTCCCCTAGCCTCTGCTTATTCTTCAGGATCTCCGACTAAAAATTCAGGGTTAATGTCCTCTAATTCTTCGTCAAGATCGTCTTCCCAATCATCATCATCGTCTTCTTCCCAGTCTGGATTTACTTCTACGACTACTTTCGTTTCCCCGACCACTTCCGCTAAAAACTCCCGCTCGGCCTGAACGACGATTTTATTTCCGTTAGGAGAAATGGTGACCTCAAGACAATTCGGCTGCTGCAGCACTTTGGCGATGACTTCGTGTTCGTCATCTAAGTAATTAGTATCTCTGTATCTGAGTTTAATCACATCAACATATTTCACTCTCTCGGTTACAACTTCCGTTTTTGTATTATCAGCGTAAGAGTACCAGACGTTTATATCATAATACCCTTCAATTTCTACAGTCTTCCCGATCTTTTCGGCATCATATTTGTGATTGATAATCCAGCCGCCCAATATACTTGACGGTTTTTCATCAGGTGAGATTGTATTTGTGCACTGGGTGAATTTTCTGCCTTTCGCAACTACCGCTTTCGTAATAATTTCCCTGTATTCAGACATTCCGATAGGCCTCCTTGTTCTTCTTCGTGTTATCTTATGCTGGGCATTTGTCTCATGTGCATTTTTATAATAAAAATATAAAAATACAAAGTTTCTGTTTCATTGTATGCAGCCTCGCCCAGAAACTTTACTTTTAAGTCTGATAAAACTTTTTGAGGGAAAATGGGCCGAAACAACAGATAAGATGAATATTTAGTACATATAACAATTAGTTCTTGAAAGACAAAAAAACACGGGCCGATGATGGCCCCGTGTTTAAAGAGAACAGCTGTTGTTCGAATGTTTTACTTTTGAACCGGTTTCTCCTGTCAGCAGGTTGCCGCCGGTAGACGTAATGATTTCATTTGTCACCTGATTGGAAATCGTATGGGCGACAAGCTGAAGAAGATCATTGACCTCAATCTGGGAATCTCTGAATTCCTGAATGATCGGAATTCCTTCAAGCTCTTCCTGCAGGGCGTCAATTTTACTTTCCACTTGTTTCAAAGCTTCAAGCTTTTCATAATGCTTCAGGTTAACGGCTTGCTTTTGCAGAGCTTTAATCTGATTGATAATCGCAGAGACTTTTTCATTTTCATTAATCTGCGCCTCGGCGCGTTTGAAAAAATCAACTTCTTCTGTTTCAGAAATCATTTTCGCAAGGTTTCTTGCCTGCTGGACAATGTCTTTCTTAGAGTAAAGCGTCATTATTATTTCACCTCGATTGCTTCTCCTGCCATCACACCGTCAAGCGACCATGTTTTCGCCTGTTCGATTTTGACGCGTACAATCTTGCCGATGGCGTCTTTCGGCCCTTTGAAGTTGACGAGCTTGCTTTTTTCTGTATAGCCGGCAAGAATGTCAGGGTTATTTTTGCTTTCTCCCTCAACTAATACTTCGACAGTCCTGCCTTCATATTCCTTCATTTTTTTGGCTGAAATTTCTTTCACCAAATCATTGAGGCGCTGAAGACGTTCTTTTTTGACCCTCATCGGAACGTTGTCTTTCATCTTCGCTGCAGGCGTGCCTTCACGGGGAGAGTAGATAAACGTATATGCACTGTCAAATTCCACTTCGCGATATAACGAAAGTGTTTCTTCAAACTGTTCATCCGTTTCATTCGGGAAACCGACAATGATATCGGTAGTGAGTGAAGCGTTCGGCATCGCCGCTTTAATTTTTCCGACAAGCTCCAGATAGCGTTCTCTGTCATATTTGCGCGCCATCATTTTTAACATCGCCGAGCTTCCTGATTGAACCGGAAGATGGATATGGTCAAGCAGGTTGCCGCCTTTGGCGAGCACTTCGATCAGATGGTCATCAAAGTCACGCGGGTGGCTCGTCGTAAACCGGATTCTCGGAATATCAATTTTACGCAGTTCGTCCATTAAATCACCGAGTCCGTACGTCATGTCCTCAAAATCTTTTCCGTACGCATTAACGTTTTGACCGAGCAGCGTGATTTCTTTATAGCCTTCGCTTGCAAGTCTTCTGACTTCCTGGATTATTTCTTCAGGACGGCGGCTCCGCTCTTTTCCGCGGGTATACGGCACGATGCAGTATGTGCAGAACTTATCGCAGCCGTACATAATGTTGACCCAGCCTTTAATTTTTCCGTTGCGGACCTTCGGAAGGTTTTCAATAACATCCCCTTCCTTCGACCACACTTCAATAACCATCTCTTTTGATAAATAGGCTTCTGATAACAATTCCGGCAGGCGGTGAATATTGTGCGTCCCGAAAATCATATCGACAAACGGGTGCTTTTTAAGGATGCGGTTTACGACTGATTCTTCCTGTGACATACAGCCGCATACACCCAGAATCAGATCCGGGTTATTTTTTTTGAGCGCTTTTAAATGGCCGAGCTCACCGAACACTTTGTTTTCAGCGTTTTCCCGGATGGCGCAGGTGTTTAATAAAATGACATTCGCATCATCGACCGAATTTGTCGCTTCATAACCGAGCGCCATAAAAATACCCGCCATGACTTCCGTATCATGTTCGTTCATTTGGCATCCGTACGTGCGGATATAAAATTTCCTGCCTTCACCGAGACCTTTAAATTCTTCTGAGATTTTAAAATCGTTATGATATTGAACGGATTCTTTGCCCCGTTTTTTCGCATCTTTTAAAGAAGGCGGAATATATACGGCTTCAAAATACTTACTGTAATCCTTTTCGGATTTTTTGTCCGCTGGATTTACTTGTCCGCTTTCCTGCTTTTGCTTTTCATTCATGTTCGAATGTCTCCTTTCAACCGAAACTTCCACCCTCAAGTATACTGGTTAAAAGCGTTTGGCACAACCGCCAGCCTATTATTGTACACCTTATTGAGAATAAGAATCAATAAGAAATAAAAAGAGGGAATCATCTCCCTCTTATACAAGCTGAAGCTCTTTTGCCGCTGAACGGATCACTTCAAGCGCCCGGTCAAGCTCCTCTTTTGTATGCTCCGCCGTAATAATGGTGCGGATTCTCGCTTTTCCCTGAGCGACCGTCGGATATACGATGCTTTGTGCAAAGACGCCGCGGGTCAATAAAAGGTCTGATAATGCCTGGGCTTTTTCTTCCTCACCTATTAATATCGGCACGATCGGTGTTTCGCTTTTTGTAAGGGTCAGCCCCATTTGAACCAGTTTGTCTTTGAAATACGCCGTGTTCTCCCATAGCTTTTCCATATGCTCCGGCTCTTCCAGCAGGACGTCAATGGCTTCTATGCATGCGGCCGTTACCGCAGGCGGATGAGAAGTGCTGAATAAGAAAGGACGGCCTTTATGGCGCAGATAATCGATCAGAACCTGCGACCCTGCGGCATATCCGCCAAGAACTCCGATGGCTTTGCTTAATGTGCCTACCTGAATGTGGACTCTTCCGTCAAGCCCAAAATGATTAACCGTTCCCCTTCCGTTTTTTCCGAGCACGCCGGAAGCATGCGCATCGTCAACCATGACAAAAGCATCGTACGCCTCTGCAAGTTTGACAATGTCAGGCAATGGAGCGATGTTGCCGTCCATTGAGAATACGCCGTCCGTGACGATGAGGCGCATGCGGTAATTCATTGATTTTTTCAGCACCCTTTCCAAATCGCCCATATCGACATGGCGGTACACCTTTTTATCTGCTTTCGTCAGCCTGATCCCGTCGATAATGGAAGCGTGGTTCAATTCGTCAGATATCACGATATCCTCTTTTGTAAGAATGCTTGATAAAACGCCTTGATTCGTTGTAAATCCTGATTGAAAAACAAGTGCCGCTTCTGTTTTTTTAAAGTTTGCCAGTTTCTTCTCCAGCTCATTGTGCATCGTAAATGTTCCCGCGATTGTCCGGACGGACCCCGTACCCGCTCCGAATTCCTCCGCAGCGCGTTTGGCCGCTTCGACAAGCCTTGGGTGCGACGTCAGACCGAGATAATTGTTCGATGAAAGCTGAATAACGTTCTCCCCTTTGACTGCCACCGACGGCCCCTGCTTCGTTTCAATTTGTTTCATTTGCTGCCATGTGTTATTTTCTTTCATTTTATCAAGCTCTGCTTTTAGATATTCAAATTCTTTCATGATAGAACCCTCCCTTTATGGAATCAAAATGACTTTGCCGCACTGGCCCTTTCTCATCAGGTCAAACCCTTTTTCAAATTCTTCAAGCGGAAACTGATGGGTAATCACCGGAGTCAGATCAACAAGGCCGGATTCAAGCAAATGCGATACCTGACGCCATGTTTCAAACATTTTTCTGCCGGTGATGCCCTGAACGGTCAGCCCTTTAAACACCACGTCATTTGTCAGGTCAATCGTCACCGGGTGTTCCGGCAGACTCAGCATATGAAATCTTCCTCCGTTGGCCGCCATCTTTAATCCTTGTATTATTGCTGCAGGGTGCCCTGACATTTCGCAGACAAGGTCTATTCCTTCTCCGCCCGTTAAGGCATCAATGACCTTAAGCGGGTCTTCCTTGTCAGCTGAAATCGTGATTTCGGCTCCCAATTTTTTTGCAAGAGCCAGTCTGTAATCATTTTTATCAATTGCTGCAATGCGGGACGCGCCGGCCGCTTTAGCCACAGCCACCGCCATGAGTCCGATCGGCCCGCAGCCGATAATTGCAGCGGTGCCGCCCGCCAGATGGCCGCTTTCCAGCACCGTGTGCACCGCGTTGCCAAGCGGCTCTTGAACTGAGGCGACGGCAGGATCCATGTCAGCAGGGTTTTTCCAAATGTTTTGAGCCGGCACTTTGACATATTCAGCGAAGGATCCGGCTGTATCCACGCCAAGGATCTTTGTATGAGTGCACACATGATGTTTTCCTGTTAAACAGGGGACACAAGTTCCGCAGACGAAGTGGGTTTCCGCCGATACATAGTCACCTGTTTTGACATTTGTGACGTGCTTGCCTGTTTCTGCTACGATACCGCTGAATTCATGTCCGAATACTTGAGGTGTTTTGATTCGTTCCTGCGCCCATTGATCCCAATTATAAATATGCACATCTGTACCGCATATAGATGCGGCCTGTACTTTAATGAGAACTTCATTCTCATTAATGGAAGGTATGGAAATTTCTTTCAAAGTTGCTCCGAAAGCGTTTTCATTTTTGACGACAGCTTTCATCTTTCCTTCCAACATGTACACTCCCCCTCAAAAAAACACTGTAATAACTGGATTGTAACATGGCTTAAGAAGGAGGTAAACAGCAGTGTCTATTCAGTAAATACAATTGCTTCCGTCCGGAAAAATGGGCGGGATTTTTTTTGAATATTATATGAATAAAGCCATTTATCATCTCTTCGTACTATCAATATAATATTGTGAGAAAATATGACAGCAATAAAAACAACCTGCTCGCCTTATGCAAGCAGGTTGAGAATGAACAGGTTTTGGTTTAACGGGGTTCGACGATTAACTTAATCGCCGTTCTTTCTTCTCCGTCAATCTGTATATCTGTAAAAGCCGGAATACAAATCAAATCTACGCCGCTTGGCGCGACAAAGCCTCTGGCAATCGCAACCGCTTTAACAGCCTGATTTAAGGCACCCGCCCCAATTGCTTGAATTTCGGCAGCTCCGCGTTCCCTTAATACGCCGGCAAGCGCGCCTGCCACTGAATTTGGACTTGATTTCGCTGAAACTTTTAAGATTTCCATTTCTGCTCCCCCTTAGTTTTACAATGGATAAGTGAGTGTTCATTAGAACAATCATTATTAGATGTTGCTATCCAAAAAGCCATCCCCCACAATGCTTTTCAAAAATAGCGGGCTACCTTCCATTTCTACTATATTCACTAAGAAGTTGCTATATTCCTGCTTTTCCTTTTAATATTTTTATAAAATAAACACATGATCACCTATTCAAAGAACATATGGTCATCGTTGATTAAAATCCGTTCGATATTTACGGCTTTTTTCGTTTGCTCATCGATGTCGATGAGCACTCCGCTCAGCGTTGTTTTCCCTTCCGCAACGGTAAACCGGACAGGAAGATTGGTTTTAAACCGCTTGATGACCGTTTCTCTGTCCATACCGAGGATTCCGTCGTACGGACCCGTCATACCTACATCAGTAATATATGCCGTTCCTTTCGGCAAAATGCGGTTATCTGCCGTTTGTACGTGTGTATGTGTGCCAACCACGGCAGAGGCTCTTCCGTCTGTGTACCAGCCGATCGCAATTTTTTCGCTTGTCGCTTCGGCGTGAAAATCAATAAAAATGTACGGCGTGCGCTTTTTCGCTTCTTCTATTAACTCATCCGCTTTAGCAAACGGATCATCAAGCGGCGGAAGAAACGTCCGCCCCTGTAAATTCATGACGGCAAGCTCTTTTCCGTTCGATTTAATATAGGTAATGCCTTTGCCCGGCGTACCTTCCGGGAAGTTCGCCGGCCGGACAAGATGCGGCACATCATCAATAAAGTCGAAGATCTCTCTTTTATCCCACGTATGGTTTCCCATTGTAATGGCATCGGCTCCGGCTTCCATCAGGCTGTGGTAGATCTTTTCCGTCAGTCCTTTTCCGTGTGCTGCATTTTCTCCGTTAATAATCGTAAAATGCGGTTTATGTTTCGCTTTCAGTTTCGGGACATATTCTTTTACCATGTCGCGGCCCGGAGAACCGACAACATCCCCGATAAATAAAATTCTCATAAATTCCATTCCTTTCTTTTCTGGGGCTCAAAAAAATAAAGTGATGCGCTAAGCATCACTTTATTTTGCATACTCTACGGCTCGAGTTTCTCTGATCACGGTCACTTTAATGTGGCCCGGATAATCAAGCTCGTCCTCAATTCGTTTACGGATATCACGCGCCAAACGATGGGCTTCTAAATCATTAATGGAGTCCGGTTTCACCATGATGCGAACTTCACGGCCTGCCTGAATCGCAAATGATTTTTCAACACCTTCGTAAGACTCGGAGATTTCTTCAAGCTTTTCAAGTCTGCGGATATAGTTTTCGAGCGTTTCACTTCTCGCACCCGGTCTTGCGGCTGACAGTGCATCAGCGGCAGCGACCAGAACGGCGATAATGGAAGTCGGCTCTTCGTCTCCGTGGTGTGACGCAATACTGTTAATGACGACTGGATGCTCTTTATATTTGGTCGCAAGCTCCACTCCGATTTCCACGTGGCTTCCTTCCACTTCATGGTCAATTGCTTTTCCGATGTCATGCAGAAGACCGGCCCGCTTGGCAAGCTTTGCATCTTCTCCAAGTTCGGAAGCCATTAAACCGGCTAAAAACGCCACTTCCATGGAATGTTTCAGTACGTTTTGCCCGTAGCTTGTACGGAATTTCAATCGGCCGAGAATCTTGATCAGGTCCGGATGAAGTCCGTGAACGCCGACTTCAAACGTCGTCTGTTCACCCATTTCCCGGATATAGTCATCAACCTCGCGGCGGGATTTTTCAACCATTTCTTCAATGCGCGCCGGGTGAATACGGCCATCCTGCACGAGTTTATCAAGAGCGATTCTTGCCGTCTCCCGTCTGATCGGATCAAATCCGGAAAGAATGACTGCTTCAGGGGTGTCATCAATAATCAGGTCGATACCTGTAAGCGTTTCAAGCGTACGGATGTTACGCCCTTCACGGCCGATGATACGTCCTTTCATCTCATCATTCGGAAGATTGACGACCGATACCGTCGTTTCGGCAACATGATCTGCTGCACAGCGCTGCAAAGCAAGCGACAGAATGTTTTTCGCCTTTTTGTCCGCCTCTTCTTTCGCACGGTTTTCGGTTTCTTTTGTCATGATGGCGATATCATGTGAAAGCTCATTTTCAACCCGGTCAAGAATGATTTGTTTCGCTTCATCCCGTGTCAGGCTCGAAATGCGTTCGAGTTCTGACTGCTGCATACGAATCATCTCATCCACTTTGCTTTCCATCTCTTCAATATGTTGTTGTCGTTCATTCAGAGAATGATCTTTCTTCTCCAACATCGCTTCCCGTTTATCAATTCCTTCATGTTTACGGTCAAGATTTTCTTCTTTTTGAAGTAAACGGTTTTCTTGTTTTTGAAGCTCATTTCGTCTTTCACGAACTTCCTGTTCAGCATCTATTCGAAGTGTATGGATTTCGTCCTTTGCTTCAAGCAGAGCTTCTTTTTTCAGTGCTTCAGCATCACGCTTTGCATCTTCAAGGATTTGCTCGGCAGCACCGCGTGCGCCCGCAATCTTTGCTTCGGCAATGGTTTTACGAACATAGTAGCCAACAACTAAACCGAGCAGAGTCAGCAAAATGGAGATGAGAACCGTCATTAGGGTCATACTTTCACCTCCTCTTGCTATGAACTTGGTTGTTGCTTAAATAAGTGCCGGCATGTACATTGTCAGATTTTCTCAACATACAGAACCTTCACAGGGAATGAATCTCTCATGCCCTTGTCAAGTTTAAATGGTTTAACAATCATGTTAAAAAAACAAATGTTACAACTTCATTGTAATTGTGTCGGAAATACTTGTCAAGCTTGCCAGCTTAACGATTCGCCTTCGGCTCAGAATCTTCGCCATGTATATATCATACCACACCTTCATCTGCTTTTCGCAAATGAAGGCTCGTTTAGTCCGGCTGGTTAAGCAATTGGTAAATTCTATTGTTTACCTGCCCTAATTTGGCGTTATTCTGAATATTTGACAGTAAAATGACATATTTGCCTGCCGAATGGCTGAAGCTGTTCAAAATGTTGTAACCGGGCATTACACCGTGATTGGAATAGCTTCCCGGATCAATGTAAAATCCCATGCCGTAAGCGGCACTGCTTCCGGCTGTGAACATTTTTGTAAAGCTTTGTTTTGAAAGAAGCGTACCGTTGACGACCGCTTTATCAAATTTATAAAGATCTTCAGCACTCATATACATGTCGCCCGCCCCATACAGCTGCGATAAGTCCAAAATGTGAGGCGTTACAAGCTGTCCGCTCTCATCAACTTTGTAGCCGACGGCAGGATATTTGGCTTCAGCAAATGTTTTGTAAAATCCGGCATGTTTCATTCCGGCCGGTTTGAATACGTGGTCTTTTATATATTGTTCGTATGACTCCCCGCTGACCTGAGATACGATATAGGCGAGCACTGAATAATTGGAATCTCTATAATCCCAAACCCCAGGCTGCCGTTTAATTCCGCGGTATTCTATATCCTTAATTAAATCAATGGGAGAAATCGGTCCCTGACCCTCAATATGTCCGTTTATGCCGGACGTATGATTGAGCAGGTTTTTCAGTTTGATGCGCGTGCCGTTAGGAAAATTCGGCAAGTATGTACTGACGGGGTCACTCGTCTGAAGCAGCCCTTTTTCTTCAAGCTGCAGGACAGCCGTTGCGATTAACGCCTTTTGTGAAGAACCGATATAATATGATGTTTCCGGATTGTTTTTGATTTTTTGTTTTCGGTCCGCATAGCCAAAACCTTTTTTCAGCACAACTTTTCCATCTTTTACGACCATTGCTGTGCCGCTGAACCCGATCTGTTGCAAGTAATTGCTGATTCGTTTATTGTGATCGATTGATTTAGGTGTTTTCTCTTTTTGCGTCTTTTCTTTTTTTTGTTGAGTCTGGTCATTTGAAGAATCAGATTGAGCGGCGGGAGCACTTTTAACAGAATCCTTCTCCCGGTGATGCGCTGTGACGGTCCAGATCATAATAAAAACAGTGACAAGCAGCAGAAAAAGAAACAGCCCTCCCGTTTTCATCAATTTCTTCTTTCTTTTTTTGTTAATTCTTGTGCGGCGGGGGCTCGTCATCTTTTTTCCTCCTCAGATATAATTTCAACTTTCGCCATGATGTTAGACGAGTGAAGGGTGAAAAAAGTTGTAACATTTCAGATAAAATTTTCCGAAACAGCCAGTGTTTTTTTAAACACACAAAAAAAGAGCGGAAATTGCTTATTCCGCCCTTTTGATCGTGCTTTTATTCTTCAAATTCAAGCTCTTCCTGAGTTTCTTCCGATTTTTCCGTAACACCGTTATTGTCCAAACCGTAATGTTCACGGATTTGTTCTTGAATCATCAGCATGATGTCTTTATTTTCTTTTAAGAACTGCTTGGCATTTTCACGGCCCTGTCCGAGGCGTTCTTCTTCATAAGAATACCACGAGCCGCTTTTTTGCACGATATCAAGTTCAGTTCCAAGGTCGATGATTTCCCCTTCTTTGGAGATTCCTTCACCGTACATGATGTCCACTTCAGCCGTACGGAACGGAGGAGCGACTTTGTTTTTTACGACTTTAATTCTCGTTTTATTCCCCATCACGTCGTTACCCTGCTTTAATTGCTCGGCACGGCGCACTTCAAGACGCACGGAAGAATAGAATTTCAGCGCGCGTCCGCCCGGTGTCGTCTCCGGATTTCCGAACATAACGCCGACTTTTTCACGAATCTGGTTAATAAAGATTGCGATTGTTTTAGATTTATTGATGGCCCCGGAAAGCTTACGGAGCGCCTGAGACATGAGACGCGCCTGTAAACCGACGTGTGAGTCACCCATGTCACCTTCAATTTCAGCTTTTGGAACAAGCGCCGCAACAGAGTCAATGACTACGATATCAACAGCTCCGCTTCGCACCAGCGCTTCAGCAATCTCCAGCGCCTGCTCTCCCGTATCCGGCTGAGACAGAAGCAGCTCTTCGATATTGACACCGAGCTTTTGCGCATAAACAGGATCAAGGGCATGCTCAGCATCAATAAATGCTGCCTGTCCGCCTTTTTCCTGAACCTCAGCGATTGCGTGAAGCGCTACGGTCGTTTTACCTGAGCTTTCAGGTCCGTACACTTCAATAATCCGTCCGCGCGGGTATCCGCCTATTCCGAGAGCGGTATCAAGTGCAAGGGAGCCGCTCGGCACCGTTGAAATTCTTGTATCCGTTTTTTCCCCGAGCTTCATGATGGAACCTTTGCCGAATTGTTTTTCTATTTGCTTAAGAGCCATATCTAAGGCTGCCTGACGATCACTCATTTATTTTTTTCCTCCTTTATCTTGCCACTACATATACTATACCTTGTTTACTGACATTTGCCAAGAAAAAAGCGAACGCATATTCGGATTTTTTCCGCGTTCGCTTTTCTTCAAAAGAACATAATTCCCTTCGTAAAAATTAAAAATCAGAGAAAACGCCCTTTTAAAACTTTATTTTTGATCCAGCATTTTTAAAATGAGATGGCAGCCGTATTTAGCGGCACGCTTTCTGATGCCGGTTCTTGATCCGGCAAAGTTAAATTCATGCACCTCTTCTTTTCCTTCCGCGGAAATGCCGATAAAGACGCGGCCCGGGGCATGCCCTTCCTGCGGATCCGGACCCGCAACTCCTGTAAAGCTGATACCGATATCACTTCCGGTCAGCTTTCTGACACCGGCGGCAAGCTCGCGCGCGCACTCTTTGCTGACCGCTCCGCTATCTGTGAGCGTCTCGGCTTTCACACCGAGCACATGCTGTTTCACGCTGTCGGAATAACAGACCACGCCCCCTGCAAAAAGTTGAGACGCGCCGCTTAAATCAGTCACCCACTCTGAAAACAGTCCGCCTGTAAAGCTTTCGGCAGAGGAGATCGTGATTCCGTTCTGTCTGCATGCTTTTGAAAGCTCCTTCACCAGGGACGTATCATCATATCCGTAGAAAAATTCACCGACACGTTCTAAAATGGCGGCTTCCGTTTCTTTTAAAAGCCGTTCTGTTTCTTTTTCATCGGCATGTTTCGCCGTTAAACGAAGCGTAACCTCGCCGTCAGCGGCAAGCGGCGCAATCGTCGGATTCGTCTGCGCGTCAATGATATCTTCTAAATCAGCTTCAAGCTGAGATTCACCGATTCCGAAAAACCGCAGCACGGTTGAAACGATTTTCTCATTTGAACCGAGCTTTTTAAGAAGCAGCGGCTTCGCTTCATTTTCAAACATCGGACGCAGCTCGCTCGGCGGTCCGGGAAGCAGCATATAAAGCCTTGATCCGTGCTCTGCAAGCATTCCCGGCGCCATGCCGAAATGATTCGCCAAAACGTCCGAGCCCTCAATAACGAGCGCCTGTTTGCGGTTATTCGGCGACATGGTCCGTTTTGTTTTCGCGAAATACTCTTCAATCGACCGGAACGCTTCGTCATTCAGAACGAGCGGGCGTCCCAACGTGTTTGCAATGGTTTCTTTTGTTAAATCGTCCTTGGTCGGTCCGAGGCCGCCTGAAAAAATAATCAGGTCCGAGCGCTCTTCGGCAATGCGGATGACTTGCTTAAGCCGCTCCGGATTGTCACCGACAGCGGTGTGGTAAAACACGTTTACGCCGATTTCCGCCAGCTCTTTACTGATAAACTGAGCGTTCGTATTGGCGATCTGTCCGAGCAGAAGCTCTGAGCCGACTGCAATGATTTCCGCTTTTTTTGCTATTTCCATGTTCAAGTCCTTCTTTCTTAGTTAGATGTTTTTAACGCATCCCAGTTCTTCGCAAAATAATCCCAGCCGGAAATGACTGTGAAGAGCACAGCCACCCATAAAGCGATATCGCCGAACGGGAAAGAAACGAGCTCAAACGGGAGATTATGAAGTAAAAGCGCTGCAACAGCGATGATCTGAGCCCATGTTTTAATTTTTCCCAGCATATTGGCGGCTACGACTTCCCCCGTTCCCGCCAGCACAAGTCTTAGTCCCGTTACGGCAAATTCGCGGCTGATGATGACGATGACCATCCACGCCGGCGCAAGGTCAAACTGTACAAGCGTAATTAATGCCGCAGACACAAGCAGCTTGTCAGCCAGCGGATCTAAAAATTTCCCGAAGTTTGTCACGAGGTTCAGCTTTCTGGCATAGTAGCCATCCACCCAGTCAGTCGTTGATGCGATAATGAATAAAACAGCTCCCGTAAGATGTGCGACCGGAATCGATTCATCCCCTATATGAAGGCTGCCCCACTGAAAAGGAACAAGCATGATAATCATAAATACAGGAATTAAAGCGATTCTTGCCAGTGTGATTTTATTCGGTAAGTTAAACATAAAGCCCCTCCAATAATATGTACTCGGACGTGAAGAAAAAGTCATCTTAATCGTTCAGATGACTTTTCCCCTTTTATTTTTTCATCTTGATTGTTATGGTCTGCGCCATCACATCATGCGGATTGAGTTCATAGGACAGAACCTCTCCGTTGATTTTAATTTTCAGGTTAGGGGCATAGCCCGTGCGTATTTCAATCTGCTTTTGATCTGTGATGTCTTTTTTGTAGGTTTCGCCTTTTTGCAGCGTCCCTTCTTTTAATGAACCGCCGCTGTCATCACGGACGCGGATCCAAGCGTTGTCGGAAGCAATCAGTTCAAGCTTGTACTTATCAGCTCCGGAAACGTTGTATGAAGAAGCGGAGCCTTCTGTTCCGGCCGCTTTGATCTCTGTCTTTTCACTGCTCTTTTCTTTCTTTTTCTGCTCTGGCGCTTTTTTGTCTTTTTTGCTGTCAGTCTGCGCTCCGTCATTTGTATTGCCGTCGTTTTTCAGCGCAGAATCCTTAGGAATCTCATACTTGCTCTCACTTTGGGTGACGGCCTTATTGCTGTCAGTCTGCCCGGACTTGCTTATTCCAAACTGAATAATCGCATACACGATCGCAATGACGATAATCACACCGATGACAATAAGAACGGTCGGAAGCCATTCCGCCGCCTTTGAAGACTTAGGCAGCTCCCTTTGCATGGCGAGACCGGAGATTTTCTCCGACACATCGTCATGATACGTGTTCGGGATGTCTTTTTTATATTCTTCAAATAATTGGTCTGAATCAAGCCCGACAGCTTCTGCGTATTGCTTGATAAACGCCCGCACATAAAAATTGCCGGGAATGACATCATAGGAGCCTTCTTCCAGAGCGGTTAAGTATCTTTTCTGAATTTTCGTCGCCGCCTGGAGTTCATCCAATGACATCCCTTTTTCCTCTCTGGCTTCTTTAAGCCGGATTGCTAATTCTGTCACAACAAACACCTTCCAATATTAAAAATCAAAGCTTGAAAAACCGGTCTGATCAAATATTTGCGGTTCTTCTGCATGTTCATATGTAATGACTTCGTCAGGATCATTTCTGAGTTCGATAATATAATCGAAATCATCGAGCGTATACTCCGAATTTTGAACAAAAATATCCGGGTGCTCCACGACCTTTGTCGCCGGGAGCCTCATAATTTCACTGACGAGCTGAAGATGGCGCTCAGAGCCCCGTCTTGTCGAAACGATGCCATCAAGGATAAACACGTTTTCCGTGCTGTATTCATCGGCAACCAGCTGGCTGCGGATCGTTTGTTTTAACAGCGTTGAAGATACGAAAAGCCACCTTTTGCTGGCGCAGACGCTTGAGGCAACGATGGACTCCGTTTTTCCGACCCGCGGCATTCCCCGGATTCCGATCAGTTTGTGTCCTTCTTTTTTAAACAGCTCAGCCATAAAGTCAACCAAAAGGCCAAGCTCGTCCCTTTCAAAACGGAAGGTTTTTTTATCATCGGCATCACGCTGAATGTATCTTCCGTGACGGACTGCGAGACGGTCGCGAAGCCTCGGTTCTCTCAGCTTCGTTACTTTAATGGTCTCCATTGTTTTTAAAATTGATTCCAATCGTTTAATTTGATCTATATGCCGGCATCTGAGCAGCATTCCCCTTCTGGAAAGGTCGACACCGTTAATTGTGACAATATTAATTGACAGCATCCCGAGAAGAGATGAAATATCCCCGAGCAGGCCGGGGCGGTTCACTTGAATTTCATATTCAAAATACCATTCGAGCTTTGCCAAATGATATACCCCCTCCATTGTGGCAAATTTTTACCTTCCTTTATCATAAAACATTTTTCTCTAATTAGAAAGAAGAATGTTGCTCTATAGAGGAAAACATAAAAAAAGAGAGGAGAAATCCTCCCCTCTTAATGAGTGCTGTTATTTTCAACAAGCTTCACCATCATATTTGCAATGGCGCGCTGTTCATCTTCAGAAGCAACGCTCCAAAGATCAGCAAGCACTTTTTCCTGATGGTTTTTCGAGTCGACTTCGTTCGCAAGGTAACCGCCGATTTCTGTAGCGAGGTCAGTGATCGTTTCATCACTCATCCCTTTTTCCTGTGCATAGTTCAATCTGTCACCAAGGAAATTCTTCCAATTATCCCAGTTTTCTAATACTGACATGTTGGCTTCCTCCATTTCATCTGTTGTTACAAAATTATTTTGTCCGTGCAGATGCAAACTATACACACATTTTTTTCAGCAGTGCCAGCCGCCGTTTACCGATAATATATGTCCGGTAATATAGGAAGCCTTCTCCGATAATAAAAACGCTGCCGCTTCGGCGATTTCCTCGGGATTTGCCAGCCGGCCCGCGGGTATTTCCTCTGCCAATGCTTCTTTTTCATCAGACGTAAACTGATCAAGCATATTCGTATCAACGGCGCCCGGTGAGACTGCGTTCACGCGGACGCCGCTCGGAGCGAGCTCTTTGGCAAGCGCTTTGACGAACGAATGCTGCGCTCCTTTGACCATGCTGTATAACACTTCGCACGATGCGCCTGTTTCTCCCCATACGGAACCGATCGCGACGATGCCTCCGCTTTTTTTCCGGATCATGCCGGGCACCAGATTACGCGCCAACAAAAACGGGCTCGTCACATGCAGCTGCACCATCTCCCGCGCCGTGTCATCCGTCACGTCCGTAATCAGGCCGAAATGACTTTTGCCGCTGTTTAATATCAGAGCGTCCACAGGCTGTTTAACGGAGCGGCTGAGTGTCTCCGCGCCTTCCGGTGAGGACAGATCCGCCTGAATAACGGAAGCTTTTACACCGAATGATGCGCTCAATCTTTCCGCAAGCCTGTGTGCGGCTTCTTTATTAGAATGATAATGCAAAAGCACGTCATATCCGTTTTTTGCGAGGACTTCACTTATACTTTGTCCGATTCCGCCGCTTGCTCCGGTGACGAGCGCTGTCTGTTTCATCAATCAACATTCCTTCTTTCCCCAGAAAAACATCCCTCAGGGCGTGAGGGATGTTTTTTTATGATTTTGGCACGACTTTGCAGACTGTCAGCCTGTCTTCTGACACTTCTTCTTTAATGACCCGCTCTACGTCTTCCAGGGTGATCTGCTCCAGTACGGTTACGACATCAAACAGACTCATATCTAAAAAGGCGTAGCGCGTGAATTGGTTGGCGATATATTCAGGCGAATTGAGCGCTTTTAAAAATGACCCGATTTTCTTTTTTCTCGCCAGGTCAAGTTTTTCCGCAGTCACGGCTGATCCCGCATCAAGCAGCATCTGTTTTAATTCGTCAGCAAGCTTATCCGGCTCCGGTGTATCTCCTCCGACAGAGGCAAAACCGAATCCGTATTCAGCCGTATAATCAAAGCTGAAGGTTTCATCAATGTAGCCTTTGTCGTACAAGTCGCCGTAATGCGGTGAGCTTTTTCCGAAGAGACATTCAAGCATGAGGTTCATGCTGAGCTCGTGCTTCAACAGCTCCCGCCCCGTTTTATAAGGGTTTTTCGCCTTTAAGCCGACAAGACATTTTGAGCCTTGGACGTTCATTTTTAATTCCTGCTCCCGGCGGAAAACCGCTTCCTGCTCCTGAACTTCTTCACGTTTGATTTCAGGCTGATCTGTAAACGGCTTTTTCTCCTGGTTTTTCCGCACCTGGCTGATGATCGCTTCAGGATCAACGGGCCCGACGATAAAGAGCAGCATATTGCTCGGGTGATAAAATGTTTCATAGCACTCATACAGCAGATCTTTCGTAATGTGTGAAATGCTTTCTACCGTTCCGGCAATGTCAATTTTCACAGGGTGGTCTTTATACATATTTTCGATAAGACCGAAAAACAGCCGCCAATCCGGATTATCATCATACATGTTAATTTCTTGGCCGATGATGCCTTTTTCTTTTTCCACTGATTTTTCCGTGAAATACGGATCCTGAACAAAATCCACGAGTGTTTCCAGGTTTTTCTCTACATTTGAAGTGCTGGAGAACAGATAAGCGGTTCGTGTAAATGAAGTAAAGGCATTTGCCGACGCCCCCTGCTTACTGAAGTCCTGAAACACGTCGCCGTCCGCTTTTTCAAACAGTTTATGCTCAAGAAAATGCGCGATTCCGTCAGGGACGTGAACCATTTCTTCCTTATTTAAAGGAACGAACTGATTGTCAATGGAACCGTACTTTGTCGTAAACACGGCGTATGTTTTATTAAAGCCCTGTTTCGGCAGCACATAGACATCAAGGCCGTTTGCCATTTTTTCATGATACAGCGTTTCTTGCAGCTGTTCGTAGTTTATCGGTTTAGTCAAGATGCTCCCCCCGTCCCTTTTAAGAAATAAGTCGTATCCAGCTTGATGTTCTTTCCGACATTGATAATGTCCTCTTTCGTCACTTTCTCGATATTGTCAAGGAAAGTTTCGATCGGTATCTCCACTTGGGCTGAAGCCTGCTGATACAGAAATTCCGCTAAGCCGTATGCCGTATCAATCGTTTCTAACACTTGGTTTTTAATAACGGCTTTCGTTTGGGCGATATCGTCCTCTGAAAAATCACCGTTTTGCATAGCCTGAAATTGTTCTTCAATAATGGTGACGGCCTGCTTATAATTTTTCACTTCAATGCCTGACATGACCATCAGGAGCCCTTTGAAGCTTTCCACCCTTGAGGCTGCATAATAGGCGAGACTCGCTTTTTCACGGACATTTATAAACAGCTTTGAATGAGAAAAACCTCCGAACAGCCCGTTAAACACTTGCAATGCCGGATAGTCCGGGTCTGTGTATGTCGTATTGGTCCGGAATCCGATATTCAGTTTGCCTTGTTTGACGTCCTCTTCATCAATGACTTCCTTCGGGTCAGGCTGTTCATTCGCCGTGCTTCTTTCTAAAGGCTGCTGCGCCCGTTCGTCCGTTTTAAAATACGTATCAACAGCCGTTTTCACTTGATCTGTGTCAACATCACCGATGACATACAAGTCCAGCTGATCTTCGCGTATGGCTTTTTGATAGGCTTCATACAGATCTTGCGGCGTAATGTGTTCGACATCATCGATCTCGCCGTTGACGTGAAGGGCATACGGTTCGCTTTTGCACATTTCCTGAACGAGACGGAGATTAGAATATCTCATTTTATCGTCATATACGGCTTGAATCCGCTGTTTCAGCGTCCGTTTTTCCTGCGTGACATAAAGGGGCAGGAAGGCGCCGTTTTCCAAAGCAGGCGAAAAGACAAGCTCTGATAAAAGCTGAAGCCCTTTTTCCAATAATGGTGTGCGGTCCTTCAGATATTTTTCATTGGGAATCTCAAGCCGGAACGTAATAACATGACGTTCTCCCTTTTTTGTCAGATCAGCGGAAACGGATGTCCCGTACAGCTCATCGAAATAAGAACGCAAATCAGCGGTTTTCGGCCGGCTTTCTGTACCGCGGAGAAGCACATGAGGAAACAGCGCCCTTTTTGTTACGAGCTCTTTCGTTAAAGGAGCCAGCATTTTAAACGTCAGTGAAACGGTTTTAAATTTCTCAGTCTTTACGATGTGGGCGGTGATTCCGCCGTGCTTTGACTTCATTTCATTTACGTAAGTCATGTGAAACCTCCTTCGTTCATTCTTTAATAGTATGTATTATGACCAAAATTCAGCATTCGCAAAAAAGAGTGCGCAGATGTAATTATATCAACTGGAGGATTTATAAGGAAACAAAAAACCTCTGCCCAAAAACAGGCAGAGGCATTGTACGTTATTTTTTCAAATTGAAAGGCCACCAGTTGGCTCTTCCGAATATTTTCACCATAACCGGTACAAAAAACGGAAGGACAACAATTGCATACATGAGGAGGCCGGTTAATACCACGGTTGCAATTTCCAAAAGGGAAAGAACGCCTGACGGCAGCATGGCCGCAAAGGTTCCCGCTAAAATAATTGCCGCCGAAATGATGACCGAGCCCATATTTTTCATACTGCTGATCATCGCGGCTTCCGTTCCTTCTTTTTTCAGCTCATTAAAGCGGTCCATTAAAAAGATGGAATAATCCACACCAAGAGCCATCAGAATGACAAAGCCGAAAAACGGCACGGCCCAGTTTACGCCCGGATACCCGAAGAAGTGTGTAAAGATGTATTCCGTCACCCCGATGGATGCGAAATACGTCAGGACGAGCGAAGCCACTAAATAAACCGGCATAATAAGGGAGCGCAGCATCACGATGAGAATCAGAAAAATGCCCGCCAGCATAAACATTGCCGTCCGTTTGAAATCTGAATCCGATACTTCTTTTAAATCGGCATTCATGCTGGAAACCCCGGAGACGCCGAAAGAGGCATTTTTCAGATCCGTGTTCGGAATGATCCTTTTAACGCTCGCTTTGATCGCTTCAATATCTTGAATAGCCGTATTTGAATAAGGGTTGTTATCAAGAACAACTGTTAATTCTGTCGTTTTTCTGTCATCTGACATGTACGTATTAAACACGCTTGTGAAATCGCTATTTTCCAAGGCGTCTTTCGGCACAAACCAGCCGGCCATTTCTTTGTCTGACGCCTTATGAAGTTCACCCAGATAATCATTCGCCCCCATCATGCCGCTTGACACTTTCTTAAGCCCTTTTACACTATCGTTAAGGCCGGAAGAAAGATCGCTGAGCTGGGAAGAAAAATCACCGAGACCGCTCTGCATTTTTTTCTGCCCCTCCGCGAGCTGATCTGCCGCCGATTCAAGGCGCGGCATTTGTCCGGCGAGAGCCCCCTGGCCGTCTGACACTTGCTGAAGGCCGTTTTCAATTTGGGTCAGACCGTTAATCATTGCGTTAATTTGGGTGTCAATCTTTTTCTGGGCGGCTGACAGTAGGGAAAATTGTTTTTCCGCTTGCTGCAGATGATCCTTTTGACTGTCAACCTCTTTAGAAAACGCTTCGGCGTCTCTATTTGCTTTGGAAACGGCTGACTGTACATCTGTAAAAGCAGATTTGATCACTTGATAGGACGGATCAGCTTTCACTGCCGGTATCGATGCTTCCAGTTTTGCAAACGGCAGCCGGTTAAGCTGTTTGTTCAAATCAGCAAGCTGCCTGCTCGCTTCATTTTTCATCGGCAGAACGGTTTTGACCAGCTTTAAAGCGTTTTGCGTTTCTGAAGCGAGACCGCTGTTTTGGCTGAGCTGCATAGAGAGCATTTGTTTCTGTTCTTCAATCTGCTTTCTCATTTGAGCGACGCCGGCTTTATTCTTATTGACGCCCGCCTGCAGTTTATTCAGGTTTTCTCCTATATCAGAAAGCCCGGATTTCAGAGACAGTGTTCCGTCAATAAGCTGATTGACGCTTTTTCCCGACTCTTCAATCTGCGGCTGTGAATCAGCTAACGACTTTGCGGCATGCCCTAAACCGTCCGTTATTTTTTCAAGTCCTGTATTGCCTTTATCAAGCCCTTCTTGAAGCTGTTTTGCCTGATTTGTGACAAATAATTGATTCAATCCGTTTCCCGCAGGGCGCGTGGCGCTTCTGACCGTTTTCACACCTTCTGTCTTTTCAAGTTCTCTGCTGATTTTTTCGATATCAATCAGGTGTTTTTCGGTATTTAATTTGTCGTCATTTTTGATGACAACTGTCGCCGGAAGAAGTTCTCCGGGGCCGAATGCGTCTGAAATCGTATTAAAGGCGCGGACGGATTCATATTTATCCCCGATTTCGTCAAGGCTGTTGTAAGATAGAGCGCCTTTGTAAAGAAGGATAGGCGGGACGGTGAATACCGCCACGATTGCAAGACTGATAAGCGGCCTTTTAAATGAAAACCGCCCTGCCGTTTCCCATGCTTTGCTTTGCGGATGGGAAATATCGCCCTTAACAGGCCAAAACAGTCTTTTTCCTAAAACAGCCATAAAAAACGGCACGATCGTCATGAGTGCAAGCAGCAGCACTGCGACGCCGACCGCAACGGCGGCTGCCGACTGATACAGTTTAAATGTCGCAAATCCGATGCAGGCAAATCCGATCAATACCGCTCCGCCGCTATATAAAACCGTCTTTCCGGCCGTTTTATAGGTCACGACGATCGCTTCTTTTATATCAGCGCCGTGAGACAGTTCTTCTTTAAAGCGGCTGAGAAGCAGGATGCAATAGTCTGTGCCGATTCCGAACATAATCGCAACCATAAAAATCTGCGTAAAGGTTGAGAGCGGGAAATCCAGCTGATCGACTAAAAATGCGACAATGGACTGGCTGACTAAATAAGAAATTAATACAGATAAAAGCGGCACAAACGGAGCAACCACTGACCGGAATACAAGAATCAGCACGATCAGGATAAAAGCAACCGTTATATATTCAGTCTTTTTTAAGCCGTCCTGCGAGCTTTTCAACACATCTTCGTCAATCAGCGACTGGCCTGTGATGCCGTATGATACACCGTACGGTTTCAGTTCTTTATCAATTTTGTTTTTTATTTTGAGGATGTCATTTTTCGATGTATCAAGCTGCAGCTGAACGAGCATCGTTTGTCTGTCTTTTGACAGAAGCTGTTTTTTGACGTCTTCATTTTTTTCCCCGAAATATGAGGTCACCGTTTTAATATGAAGCGCTTTTTTATGTTCAGATAAGGTGTCCACAGCCTCCTGCAAACGAGCTTTTTTGTCTGTCATTAAGCCTTTCTCGTGAAATACGATGACGGCTGAAGAAGACGGTGCGTCTGAATCAGACATTTCATCAAGCAGTTTATGGGCGTAAGAAGAGGAATATCCGTCCGGTACGGAAATCTGGCCTTTCTCCCGTGTCAATTCAGCCATATCAGGCGCTGTAAGCATAAATATCACCGTTGCGGCGATCCATGCCGCGGCGATGATCCAGCGGGCTTGGATAATCTTTTTCATTATGTCTGCCGATCCTCCTCTGTCATCATCAGTCGATATAATTTTTCGTATGTATTAACGAACATTTCCGCCTCGTCTTCATCAAAATGCATAATGTATGAACGGACGAGATCCTCAATCCGCCGCTCCACCCGGTGAAATACTTCCGTCCCCTTTTCCGTAACGTTTAACAGAATGCTCCGGCGGTCGCTTTGGCTCCGTTCTCTTTTGATGTATCCTTTTTCATACAGGCGGTTCGTCATGGATGTAATGGCGCTTTTATTGACGTGGCATACCGCTGCCAGTTCAATTGATTTGCAATCGGGATTGAGCATAATATAGCGGAGTATGTAATATTGATCCAATGTCAGCTCTTTGTTCACTTTTTCGGCGATAATGCTGTCAATTTTTTTTAAGACGTGCAGGTATACATCGGCATAACGCTGAATGAGCTGTTTTACTTTTTCTTCATGCACCTTTTCCCCCTCCTTTAATAGTTAATATGTTTAACTATTAAAGAATAACGAGCTGACGGTATCATGTCAATATTCAGAATCAAATAAAAAAAGACAGTGCAGATTACACCGTCTTTAATGATTCCTTTTTTTCTTTTGCTTGTGAAGAGATATTTAACAGCGCTAAAAATACTGATACAATGCCGCAAAAAGCAGATAAAATGAAAATCAGCCAGCCCGCATTTGACATCAGTGCGGCAAATATCGGCGGTCCCGCCGCTACTCCGATAAACCGCATGCTGTTATAAAATGAGGTGATGGTTCCCGATTCCTCGTTGTCTACGCCTTCTGTGATGACAGCGTCTAAAGCCGGCAATGCCATTCCGATACCGATACCGCTGACACACAAGAAGATAAATAATAAATAAAAACTGTGATTCCACCACAGGCCGATAAATGACAGTGTCACGGCACTCATTCCGAAAACGATGCAAAACTTCATTTTGCCTTGGTCTTTCCCGATTTTTCTGCCTGCTATATACGAACTGACGGATAAAAATAAAAGCGGGATTGCCAAAAGCGCTCCTTTCGCCACACCGTCAATTCCGTACTTCTTCTCCAGCGAGTCTGATAAATAAAACAGAACCCCGAACAGCAAAAACATAATCACGCAGCCGATGATAAATACCGTAAAGAGCCAGCGGCCGTCACGCTTAAATATGTGACCCACATTTTTCACGAATTCGGAAATAGAAGGCACTTCTTTTTGCTTTTTTTCCGGCTTATCCACCATAAACAAAACGAGAAAAAAACTGATGAGCGAAAAAAACGGAATGAACCAAAACGGCATAAACCAGAACCAAGCAGCCAAGAGCGATCCGAGAATCGGACTTAGTACTTTCCCGGCTGTGTTTGACGTTTCAATGTCGCCGAGCCCCGCGGTAATCCGCTCATCATCACCCTTGAACAAATCACCGATAAACGGCATCACAACAGGAGCCGCCCCTGCCGAACCGATTCCCTGAAGCACCCGTCCCGCCAAGATAATGGGATATGGATGCTTGAACGCGGTCGAAGCTATCGCGGCAATCGCGCCGCCCGCACCGGCTATGAGAAGACAAGGCAGAAGGACCTTTTTTCTTCCGAATTTATCGGACAGATATCCGGCAATCGGAATACAAATAATCGCCACAATCGAATATACCGTTATAATTAACGATACTTGAAAAGACGATATGGACAGCTTCTTTTCAATCATCTGAAGGACGGGAATCAGCATCGAATTCCCGAGTGTCATGACGAGCGGTACAGAAGCCAAAGCAATGATATTTTTCGTTCCATTTTTCTTCTTACTCAACTTATTCACCCATTCACTATACTTGGTTGTTTCCTGTTTTATTGTGTCTTGCGGCAAACAAAGTATGTACGAACGGCGCAAATAAAAAAACAGACACATGACGCGTCTGTCTTAAAAACGTTTTCTGACAACATGAAAGCTGAACTTATCAGCCCGGAAATAATTTAATGAATACAGCACAGGCTCATCATGCTGATTATAGTGGGTTTGTTTCAGCAATAAAAGCGCCGTCTCCGGTTCGCACTCCAAAACCGGTGAAATCGTATCGTGGTATCCGATCGGTTCAATATCAGCAACGGCATAGCTGATCACAGATTCGGAGTTTTTTTCCAAGAGATCAAAAATGGATTCCTGTTCATGACAGAAAGAATTCGGCAGAATATCCATCGGAATCGTATCCAGACAGTAAACGACCGGAGTGCCGCTTGCCGTTCTCACGCGCTCCAAATAAAAAAGCTCCTGCTCAGGCTCAAGCCGGAATCTTGCGATATCTTCATCAGACGGTGTAATAACCTGAGACGACAAAAAAATCGTACCCGGCACCATGTTCGCTTGCTGAATCATTTTCGTCACACTGTTGAGCTGTTCAATACCTGAAAGAAACAGCGGTTTTGTATGGACGAAAGTGCCCACCCCGTGCCTTCTGATAATCACATGCTCCTCTTCAAGGATACGTAAAGCTTCACGCAGAGTTGCCCGGCTGACACCCATCGATTTTGAAAGCTCAAATTCAGAAGGAAGCTTTTCCTTTTCGGTGTAAATTCCGTTTTGTATATCCTCTTTGATTCGCTCAATCACTTTTAAATACAAGTGACGATTGTCAGCTTTTGTAGACATGTTTCCCCTCCGTAAACCACTTTCATAAATTATTGAACAATTGGGACAACTATATCATGTTTTGATAAAAAAATAAATAGGAATGATTTTGGCGGTATCATTTTAAGCGAAAGCTCTCTCCTTTTTAAGAAGAGAGCTCATCATATTGTTCTTTTGATAATAGTACTTCCCTCGGTTTGCTTCCTTCATACGGGCCGACGACGCCCCGTTCCTCCATTGCGTCGATCAGACGCGCGGCCCTCGTGTATCCGATCCTGAACCGTCTTTGAAGCATGGAGACAGATGCCGTCTGCATGCCGATAATCAAATCGACCGCTTCGTCATACAGATCATCCGTCACTTCACTGTGTGTTTCCGCGGTTTCTTCCGGAATCATTTCTTCTTGGTACTGCGCTTTTTGCTGTGTGATGACATGATCTACGACATGCTCAACCTCTTCATCCGATAAAAATGCTCCTTGGACCCGCACCGGCTTATTCGCGCCTACAGGCAAAAACAGCATATCTCCGCGGCCGAGAAGCTTTTCAGCGCCGCCCATATCTAAAATCGTCCGTGAATCGGTCTGAGATGAGACGCTGAAGGCAATTCTCGACGGGATGTTGGCTTTAATCACTCCGGTAATGACATCGACTGAAGGCCGCTGTGTCGCGATAATCAAATGAATGCCTGCCGCCCGAGCCATCTGTGAAAGTCTCGTAATCGAATCTTCCACGTCGGAAGAAGCGACCATCATCAGATCGGCAAGCTCGTCAACGATGACGACGATGTACGGCAGTTCGGGCTGCTTTACTTCTTCTTCGGCATTTGACCGCTTGATATGGTCGTTATAGCCTTCTATATTTCTCGTGCCCGTATGGGAGAACAGTTCATAGCGGCGCTCCATCTCATTGACGACCTTTTTCAAAGCCTGTGAGGCCTTTTTCGGATCTGTCACGACCGGCGCAAGCAGATGAGGAATGCCGTTATACACATTCAGCTCAACCATTTTCGGGTCAATCATCATCATTTTCACTTCATGCGGTTTGGCTCGCATCAGGATACTCGTAATAATACCGTTGACACAGACGCTTTTCCCGCTTCCCGTGGCCCCAGCAACGAGCAGATGGGGCATTTTGTTCAGTTCGGCAAGCACTGCCTCTCCGGAAATGTTTCGCCCCAACCCGATCAGAAGTTTCGCATCCGGCTTGTCGTTGAGCTTGGATTCAAGCACTTCTTTTAACGAAACCATCGCAACTTCAGCGTTCGGCACCTCGATGCCGATTGCTGATTTCCCCGGAATCGGCGCTTCTATCCGGATATCCTTCGCGGCAAGCGCGAGTGCGAGGTCATCACTCAGATTCACGATTTTACTGACTTTGACCCCAACGTCCGGATAGACCTCATATTTTGTGACCGCCGGACCGAGATGAACCTGCGTCACTTTCGCCTTTACGCCGAAGCTTTGAAAAGTCCGTTCGAGTTTTCTTGCATTCTCGTAAATGTTTTTCTTATCGGTCTGCTGGCCTGTATGTTTCGGGTCAGCCAGAATGTCCAATGAAGGCATTTGGTAATCCTTATTTTCAAGCTCTGTAAACGTCATGGGCGGAGCCGCAGCCGCCGGTTCGTCGCTGTCCTGAGCGCCGCCGGAGGGCTCTTCTTTTACCATTTGAGCCGTCTCCTGCGTCTCTTCAGAAATCACCGGTTCGTCACGCTTCTCCTGACGGTCTGAGAAGCTTGAAATAATCGGCTCTGAATGGATGAGCGGCGTAATGATTTCCTCATCCTCTTCTTCTTGCTCAGGCACTTCTTTTTTCTTTTGAACCCGTTTTTGTTTTTTGCCCGATTTGGTTTTTGTTTTCGGCGAAGACATATTCGTTCTGACCGTTTTCATATCCTCAAGAAACGCCTGCCATTGACCGCGGATAAACCGGCCGACGGGGCTCGTCCATTTTTTGAGCGTTTCCTGCAGTGAACGCCCCGTTACAAGAATCAGCCCCATTAAGATCAGCACGATCGCCATGATCTGTGAACCCGTTGATGCAAATAAAAAGTGGGAAGCTGCAAACAGTACCGCGCCGATCATACCGCCGCCCAAATCAGGCGAGGCGGCCTGCTGTTTCATATCCATCATAAACAGCTCCCACGTGTTGCCGATGACACTTGCGGACCGAATCGACCCGTGATGAGACAGATTTTTAAAGAGCTGTACGTGAGACAGCAGCAAAATACTGGCGATAATACAGTACAATCCGGCTTTCCTTCTCGTTAAAAGACTTGGACTCTTCTTTTTCCAAAACAGCGAAATTCCCAGAAGGAAGAGCGCAATTAAGCATAAAATAAACCACTCTCCGGCAAAAAAACGGAACAAGTACACAAATGTCTGTCCCACAACGCCGAGCTGCAAAACAGCAATAATCGAGATTGCAACGCAGAGCAGTCCGCTTAGTTCGTATTTTAGATTGAGCTTACTCTCTTGTTTCTTTTTAGATTTCCGTTTTTTCTTTGCCACACTCATCACCTTACTGCGTTAAAAAATGTAAAATCATACATCATGAAGAAAAGCAGCCTTTTACCGGCTGCGTTTTTCTGTAGGATTCCCCTATTATAGCATATTTTGCCCCCGAGAAACGGACTGAATGCCGGTTAGATTTTCAACTTGATTTTTTGCCCCGGAGCGATGTCCGGATTCAGAAAATCCATCGGGTTCGTACTTAAAATCTGTACGACTTCAGCTTCATTTCCCTTCATTTCGACTAACAGCGGCACACCGGCATAGTCTACCTGTTCATGCGCGCTTTGCTCTCTTTCCTGACCGTAAACGACTTCTTGAGGCATGACGGTATAAAGGATCATTGAATCATCATTCCTTCCTTGCCCTTTCGTTCTTCAATCAGCTGATTCAGCTTTTTTATCGCCTGTCCGACGCCGCCGACGGCATCAATTAATCCGTAATCAGCCGCATCTTTTCCGACTACGTTCGTTCCGATGTCCCTGGTCAGGTTTCCCTTTGAAAACATCAGTTCTTTGAATTTTTCTTCGGAAATATTTGAATGATGGGTCACAAAGTTGACGACCCGCTCCTGCATTTTGTCCAAGTATTCAAATGTTTGCGGAACCCCGATAACCAGACCTGTAAGCCGAACGGGGTGAATGGTCATAGTCGCTGTTTCCGCGATAAAACTATGATCACATGACACGGCGATCGGCACACCTATCGAGTGTCCCCCGCCGAGTACGATTGAAACGGTCGGTTTTGACAAAGATGCGAGCATCTCTGCAATCGCAAGCCCCGCTTCCACATCACCGCCGACGGTGTTTAAGATAATCAGAAGTCCTTCAATTTTCGGATTTTGCTCAATGGCGACGATTTGCGGAATGACGTGTTCATATTTGGTTGTTTTATTTTGCGGCGGCAGCTGGACATGCCCCTCAATTTGGCCGATGATTGTCAGACAGTGAATATTGGTATCTTGAGACATTTGCGGCAGAGATGTCTCTCCCAGCTGCTGAATTTTGCTCATAATGCTGTCTTTCGCATCTGATTTTTCGGGCTGCTGTTCTTCGGTGTTTTCCATACGATGATCCATTTTATCTTCACCCTTTCCGAATGTCTCTTTGTATTATGAACAAAGAAGCGGGTTTCCATCCGGGAGATGAACAAAAACAAAGCCGGAGCATCATGCGCTCCGGCTTTTGTGTACATTATACTTCCATAATGATCGGAATGATCATCGGCTTGCGTTTTGTTTTTTCATAAAGGAATTGGTTCAGCGCATCGCGCATGGCTTGTTTCAGCGTGGACCATTCTACGGCTGATGTTTCCGTCGCTTCTGTCACGATTGAGCGGACGAGCTCAGTAGCTTGTACAATTAAGCCTTCTGATTCTCTGACATATACGAAACCGCGCGTAATGATTTCAGGACCCGATACGAGGTTCTTTTTCTGCTTATCAAGCGTAATCACGACAATGAGAATGCCGTCTTGTGACAATAAGCGGCGGTCTCGCAGCACGATGTTGCCGATGTCGCCGACACCTAGGCCGTCAATCAGAACGTTTCCGTACGTGACTTTATCCCCGATTTTCACATTCTGGCCGCGGAATTCAACGACGTCGCCTTTTTCAATTAAGAAAATGTCGCTGCGTTTCATGCCGATTTCTTCAGCGATTTTGGAATGCGCTTTTTGCATTCTGAATTCACCGTTAACCGGAATTAAATATTTCGGTTTTAACAAATTAAGCATGAGTTTTAATTCTTCCTGCGAACCGTGACCGGACACATGCACGCGTTTTTGGGCGAAAATGACTTGAGCCCCGGCGCGGACAAGCTGGTTGACGGTTTTGGAATATACCAATTCATGTCCCGGAATCGGTGTTGATGCAATGACAACGGTATCTCCTTCTTCAATGTTAAGCTGCTTGTGCGCCTGCTTGGCCATCCGCGTAAGAGCGGCTAACGGCTCACCATGGCTTCCGGCTGTAACAATTGCCACTTCCCGTTTCGGATATTTTTTCACATCCTGCACCGGAATGAACAATTCATCTTCTGCTTCAATATAGCCGAGCTTGCGCGCAAGCTGAAGCACGTTCTGCAGGTTTTTTCCGGCGATTGCAAGTTTGCGGCCGTTCTGGGCGGCAGCTTGAATCACTTGCTGAATCCGGTTGATATTAGACGCGAATACGGCAACGATGACGCGGTTGTCTGAATTGTACATCGCATCGGAAATTTCACCGCTTACATGTGCTTCTGACGGAGTATATCCCGGGCGCTCCGCATTGGCGCTGTCAGAAAGCAGGGCAAGCACACCGCCGTTTCCAATTTTGGCGATTTCGCCGATATCACATGATTGGTGATAAGCAGGCGTCTGGTCAAATTTGAAGTCTCCCGTGCATACAATAGAGCCAAGTGATGTTTTAAAGCTGACTCCCACTGAATCCGGGATGCTGTGGATCGTTTTAAAGAACGATACTTTTGTTGATTCAAATGTAATGACTGATTTGGAGTGAACTTCACGTAAATCAGCTTTTCGATTATGCCCGTACTGCTTGAGTTTTTCTCTCAGCAAAGCAAGCGTTAGCTTCGTTCCGTATACCGGCACCGACAGCTTGTTCAATAAATAAAAGACGCCTCCGATGTTTTCATCGTGTCCGTGTGTCAGAAAAATGGCCTTCACGCGGTCAGCCCGTTCTACCAAGTAAGAAATATCCGGAATCACGACATCAATACCGAGCATTTCATTTTCAGGGTGCATGAGCCCCGCATCTACTACAAATATGTCCGAGTCAATTTCAATGACATATAGGTTCTTCCCAATTTCTCCGACACCGCCAAGGGCGATAATTCTGACGTTTTCTGTATTTTTCTTTTTCAAAATCTGTATCCTCCTAGTCTCATACCCGTCCATCATCACTTGTTCCTATTATAACTGATATCAATTTTAGAAAACAAGAAGAAGCGGAAGGTTTAGGGAAAACCAATATGTAGACAAAACGGTCAAACTCACGATAAAAATGAGAATGACCGCGTATTTTAACTGTATAAATTTTTTCTTACAGTTCGCTGATGACGCTGCTCAGGCTCAGGCGTTCATCTTCATTCAGCGGAATAAGAGGAAGACGCACAGATCCGACATCAAGGCCTTTCAGCTGAAGCGCCGTTTTAACCGGAGCCGGATTAGGCGCTTTAAAGAGCTCCTTCATGATCGGGAGAAGTTTCTGATGAATCAGTGCCGCGGTTGCCGTCTGCCCGTTTGTATAGTTTTTAATCATTTGCTGCATGTCAGAACCTACAATATGGCTGGCCACTGACACGACTCCTCTTCCGCCGACTGCGAGAATAGGAAGAGTTAACCCGTCATCACCTGAATAGACGTAAAAATCTTCCGGTGTTTCGGCGATGATTTTCGTAATCGCGTCAAGATCACCGCTCGCTTCTTTAATCGCAGAGATATTCGGAATCTCCGCAAGTCTGATGGCCGTTTCCGGCGCAAGCGAAGCGACCGTTCTGCCCGGCACGTTGTAAAGCATAACAGGAAGAGATGTTTCTTCAGCTATAGCTTTAAAATGACGGTACATGCCCTCTTGGGAAGGCTTATTATAATAAGGCGTGACAAGCATAACGCAATCGACGCCGGCTTCTTCAGCTTTTTTTGTCAGTTTGATGGAGTCTTTCGTATTGTTGCTTCCCGTACCCGCAATAACAGGCACGCGTCCGTTCACTTCTTTGACTGTAAATTCAAAGAGTGCAATTTTTTCTTCCGTTGAAAGTGTCGGAGATTCGCCGGTCGTCCCTGCGACGACTAAAGAATCCGTGCCGTTTTTCAACAAATAGTCGATTAATGTAGACAGTTTTTGAAAGTCTACATTCCCTTTACTGTCAAAAGGGGTAATCATCGCTGTAGAAATATTTCCGACATTCATTTTTTTCACCTCATCATGATTCAATCACATTTACTTTGAAAGTTCAAACACTTCATGCAGCGCATTTACGGCCGTTACCATATCTTTTTCATGAACGAGCACCCAGATCGTCGTATGGCTGTCGGCGGATTGCAGAATCGGAATACCTTTATCTGAAAGTGCGGAGACGATTTTTGACGTAACACCCGGCACACCCATTATTCCGGCACCGACCGCTGACACTTTCGCACAGCTTTCCGTCACTGTCGGTTCATAGCCTAATTCGGCCAAAATGCTGCGCGCGGCTTCCGTTTTACTGCCGGCTACGGTATAAACGATTTCACTCGGCGTAATGTTAAAGAAATCTACGCTGATGCCGGCGTTCGCCATTGCTTTAAAGACTTCTGTCTGTACATTGTATTGCCCCATTTTGGCGGGAACTTTAAATTGCGTTACGTCTTTTACATGAGCAATCCCCGTGATCAGCCGTTCGAACACATCGCTGCCGACGTTAGACGAATGATGGGACGTCACCAGAGTTCCTTTTTCTTTTGAATAAGTCGAGCGCACGCGGATCGGCACCTTTGCCTGCATGGCGATTTCCACCGCGCGCGGATGAATGACTTTCGCGCCCTGATAGGCAAGGTTGCAGATTTCCGTATATGTGACATTCGGAAGCGGCTTAGCATTTTCCACGATTCTCGGATCAGCTGTCATGACGCCTTCCACGTCCGTAAAAATGTCGATAAACTCAGCATCAACCGCCGCGCCGAGCGCCGCTGCTGATGTATCGCTTCCTCCTCTGCCGATCGTCGTCGTGTCGCCTTTTTCAGTCGCTCCCTGAAATCCTGCCACAACGACGGCATCATGGCTGGCGAGTGTCGCGAACAGCCGCTCTGTTTTCATTTCTAAAATTTTAGCGTCAGTATGCTGGGCATTGGTTAAAAAGCCGGCCTGGGCTCCTGTTAAAGCTGCGGCTTTTATGCCGTTTTCCTTCAGCATGCTGGTAAAAACAACAGACGAAATCGTTTCTCCGCAAGACAGAAGCATATCCTGCTCTCTCGGAGAAATGTCGGACTGGCTGCCGTAAAGAAGCCCGATCAAAGAATCCGTCGCGTACGGGTCTCCTTTTCTTCCCATCGCCGATACGACAACGACAACTTTATATCCTTCACTGATGGCATCTTTAATGTGTTCTAACGCAAGCTTGCGGCCTTTGTCATCTTTTACGGATGTTCCGCCGAATTTTTGAACAATGATTTTCACTATTTTCACTCCAAATTAGTCTGACGTAACAGAAGAGAGCAGGCAGAGCCTTACTCTCTTCTGTTCGCCTATAGAAAATACGTTTGTTTTATACGAGGTTCAGTTTTTGCAGGCTTTCCGCAATTTGAACTGAGTTCCAAGCGGCGCCTTTTAACAGGTTATCAGAAACAACCCACAAATGAAAACCGTTTGCTCTATCCAAATCTTTACGGATTCTTCCTACAAATACATCCCGTTTGCCGACGCAATCAGCAGGCATCGGGTAAAGCTGCTCCGCAGGATCATCCTGAAGCGTAACACCCGGAGCCTCTTTTAAAAGCTGTTTAATGTCTTCCACGGTTGCGTCATCACGGTCAAGCTCAATGTAAACAGATTCTGAGTGGCCTGTTTCAATCGGCAGTCTGACACATGTCGCAGCCACTTCCAGCTTCGGCATATGCATGATTTTTTTCGTTTCATTAATCATTTTCATTTCCTCAAACGTGTAGCCGTTATCTTGGAATTTATCAATTTGCGGAATGGCGTTAAAAGCGATTTGATAATGCTTTTTGTCCCCTTTAACCGGCATAATGGACGGTTCTGCAGGCTCATTGTTTAAAATCGCCTTCGTCTGGCTGTACAGTTCTTTCGCCGCTTCATTGCCGGCTCCGGACACAGCTTGGTAAGTAGATACAATGACTTTTTGCAAGCCGTATGCTTTGCGGATCGGTTCAAGCGCCGCCACCATCTGAATCGTTGAACAGTTAGGGTTGGCGATAATGCCGTTATGTTTATGCAGATCACCTTCGTTCACCTCAGGCACTACAAGCGGTGTATTTTCATCCATGCGGAATGCGCTGGTATTGTCAATTACGATGGCTCCCCGTTTTACAGCCTCAGGCGCCAGGCTTTGTGATACGCTTCCGCCGGCGCTGAATAGCGCGATATGAACGCCTTCAAAGCTTTCCGGAACAGCTTCCTGCACTGTATACTCTTCGCCTTTAAACGTTACTTTCGTACCAGCAGAACGCTTTGAGGATAGTAGTGTGAGTGTTTCGATTTCAAAGTTTCTGTCTTCCAATGTTTTCAGCATTTGCTGCCCTACGGCTCCCGTCGCTCCGACAACTGCTACGTGTAATCCTCTTCCCATCTGTAAAACTCCTTCCGCCAATTAAGCATCATTTGTTGAATTGACTTTGCATTTTACGTTTTATTTTACCATAGAATAGTCACGGATTGACCGAATTTTTTTATTCCGGAATGATTTTATGTGTCTTGATTTTTTATGACTGATGCTGTACAAGCACAGGCTGAACCTGCTGATGCAAAAGCGCTTTTTCTACCGTAATCGGAAGGAGATCCATTCTGGCGACAAGAGATGTCGGTTTTCTCACGTGGTCATCCTGGCCGAACGGGATGAAAAATATGTTTTTTGCGGACATCAGCCTCATTAAATTCGTTCCGTTTAAACCGAGGCCGTCATTTGTCGAAATGCCGAGCACGACCGGGCGGCTGTTGCGGATCGTGGCTTTCGCAGCCATAAGGACGGGGCTGTCAGTCATCGCATTTGCGAGTTTGCTCATTGAGTTTCCGGTTAAGGGGGCGATGACCATGCAGTCGAGCGGAAGTTTCGGCCCGAGAGGCTCCGCTTTTACGATGGAATCAATTACCTCAAAACCTGTTGTTTCTTCAATTTTTCTGACCCAATCTCCCCCCCCTCCAAAGCGCGTATCGGTCGATTGGACGGTCGACGTCACAATCGGCCGGACTTCAGCCCCTTGTCTGACAAGTGCTTCTATTTGCGGAAAAACCTCCTCATATGTGCAATGTGAGCCGGTTAATCCGAATCCGATTCTTTTCCCATTCAGAGACATGGCTAATTCCCCTCTTTCTTTAAGTCTGCCAAAAGCTTGCTCAATACGTTCGCAATAATCTGTCCGGCTGTTTTCGGAGCCACAATTCCCGGAAGACCCGGAGCAAGCAGCGCTTTAATGCCCTGTTTTTCAGCATATTTGAAATCCGTTCCGCCCGGACGGGATGCTAAATCCAAAATCAAGGTCTTCGGCGTCATGCGCGATAAAACGCTTTGATTCAGAATCAGACTCGGTACGGTGTTAATACAAATATCAATATCATTTACATGATCAGTAAGTTCTTCAATTTGAAAAGGGGAAAGCCCCATTTCCGATATACGGGCCAAATGAGCCGAACTCCGTGCGCCCACTTTTACCTTCGCTCCCAACGCTGCAAACGTCCGGGCGATCGTCATACCGGTGCGCCCCATGCCGAGAACGGCGACATTTGACCCGTGAATGGTATAATCCGTATGCTGAATCGCCATCATGATTGTCCCTTCAACTGTGGGAATCGAGTTGAATATCGCGATGTCATCCCGCTCAAATAATTTAACAAGCTTGCGGCCGGCTTCGCTGGCGATGCCCTCAAGGTATGCATTAGAGATGCCTGAATAAATCACGCAATGCTCCGGTGTCTGCTCAAGATAGCTCTGCTTTAATACCACTTCTTCATTTGAAAAAACCGTTGAGACAATGCCTTCTTCGGTCGTTGCCGATACAGGCAGGATGATACTGTCTATTTTCGGAAATGGAATCTCATCAATTTTACATTTGACGGTTCCTGTAAAACCGTCATCCAATTGGTCAAATCCTGCAAGATAAATATCGGCATGCTGTTCTGTCAGCTTCCTTATAATCTCAAGCTGTCTTGCGTCACCGCCAATAATCGCAATTGTCAATCCGGTTAACATTTGAAACGTTCACCTTCTTTACAGTTACTGGATCTTTTAAGTGTCATCCTCCTCTTCATCGTATGTGCAAAGAGAAAGGGCGGTGAATGTACAGCGTCTTTTTCATAAAAAAAGCACCGGCTCTTTGAGCCGGTGCTTGCGAAAAATGAATACAGTCTACTCTTCAGGAGGAGTGATCTCCCCGGGAACGTCTAAAATGATCATGTCTGACCCGATTTTTTGAATATGGTTCCAGGGGACACGGATGTCGTGGCCTTGTTTTCGCAATCCAAACCATTTTACCGTCGGGATTAACAGCGCGGTAATTTGCCCGTCCTGTTCATTAATTTCCAAATCAGTCTGGCCGAGCACGCCGAGCCGCTCCGCCCGTTTAATGTCTACAATTTCTTTACCTGACAGTTCACTGAGCCTCATGATAGCCACCCCCTTGTACTATATGATTCCGGGCAAAAAAAAATGCCTGCCCCCTAGAGAGGCAGACTTCCCGTTTAAGATGAGGCCGGCATATTTCCGGTCGGACTGATGAGCGATAATGCGTAATCATCCGTAAATAATCGGCGGCTGAGACCGTTGACGCTTTCCAGGCTGACTGCATTTAATTCAGCGATAATTTCATCCATCGTCTTATGCTTTCTGAGCAGAAGTTCGTTTTTCCCGTTCCGGCTCATTTTGCTGTTTGTGCTTTCTAAGCTGAGCATTAAACTTCCCTTCATTTGCTCTTTGCTGTTTTCCAGTTCTTTCGGGGTAATGCCGTCACGTTTTAACACCGATAACGTTTCTTGAATGGTTTCAGACAGAAGATCGAGCTGATTGGCGCCGGTGCCTCCGTAAATCGTCAGCATACCGCTGTCTTCATAAGAACTGTGATAGCTGTATACAGAATAAGCCAGTCCTTTATCTTCACGCACATCCTGGAAAAGACGGCTGCTCATGCTTCCGCCCAGCACGTTGTTTAAAACGATTAAATCGTAAACATCCGGATCCCCGACTTTCAGACCTTTGAAACCAAGGCAGAGGTGCGCCTGTTCCGTGTCTTTTTTTCTGGTCAGCTTTTCATAATGAAACTCAGGCTCGCTGATGCCGCTTGCTTTGCCCTTCGCTTCGTATGTACCGAACCATTTCTCCACGTCTTTAATGAATTGTTCCGTAACATTTCCGGCGACAGAAATGACGACGCGGTCCGGTGTGTAAAAGTCATCCATATGCTGTCTGAGAGAATCGCCGTTAAACGATGAAAGGGTTTCCTCCGTCCCGAGAATCGGGTAGCCGAGCGAATGATTGCCGTATGTCGCTTTGCTTAGCAGATCGTGGACAATGTCGTCCGGCGCGTCTTCGTACATTTTGATTTCTTCATATACGACGTTCTTTTCTTTTTTGAGTTCATCCTCGTCAAAAGCAGAATGAAAGAACATATCAGCCAGCACATCAAGTGCGTAGTTGGCATGCTCATCCAGCACTTTTGCGTAATAACACGTATATTCTTTTGAAGTGAAGGCATTCACTTGGCCGCCTATCCGATCGAAGGATTCTGCGATTTCCCGTGCTGACCTGGTATTTGTTCCTTTAAAAAACATATGCTCGAGAAAGTGCGAAATACCGTTTGTATCCGGTGTCTCATGGCGTGATCCCGTTCCGATCCAGACGCCGATTGCCACAGACCGCACCGTTGGATTATTTTCAAGCACAACTCTTACACCGTTTTGGCATGTATAGCGTTTTATCAAGTTTGTTCCTCCTATTCAAAGACAGGCAAACTGCCGCCTGCTACTTCATCAGCCTGTTTTCATCCATTAAGTCAGACACCGAGCCGAGCGCATAGCCTTTTTCTTTGATTTTTGTAATCAGTGTTTCCAGGCTTTTCGCAGTCGGATCAGTCGGATGCATTAAAATCATGGCTCCGTTATGTATTTTGCTCAACACCCTTGTTTGTAAAACAGCCGGAGACGGTTTTTGCCAGTCTATGGTGTCAACGGTCCACATGATAGTGCCCATTCCTTTTTCCGCCGCAAGGTCGACCACAGCTTTTCTGAAGCTGCCGCTTGGCGGCGCAAACCATTTCGGCTTCATGCCGAGCGTCTCGCTGATTTGTGCATTGGTTTTGTCAAGCTGTTCGGAAATGCTTCCTGAAGTCAGTTTGCTCATATCAGGGTGATTGTATGAATGATTTCCGATTTCGTGTCCGTCTGCCGCTATTTTTTTCCCAAGTTCCTGATTGTTTTTCAGCCATTTCCCTTCAAGAAAGAAAGTTGCTTTGACCTGATGCTGTTTCAGAATAGGCAGCATTTGCTCCACGTATTCATTTCCCCAGGCGACATTTATCAGGAAAGCGACCATCGGTTTATCGGGATTTCCTTTATAAATGGGTTCGGGCGCAAGAGAATCGAGATGGACTTTCGGTTTTACCTGCTCATAGACAAGATCATCTTCATGAAATTCTCCGTCCTTTTTCATTTGTTTATAGGATTTTTCCACATTGACCTTTAAACCGTTATATCCCGGTATACTCTTCCATATTTTATCAATCCTCGCATCTTGCGGCTTCACTTCATACTCCGGCGCTTTTTGCAGCAATTCCTCATAAAGCGGATCTTTTGATGCTGACACAGTCACTGCGTCTTTTTTCATTGCGTCTATGTAATCAACTGTATACGGGTTTTTTATCATTTCAAACGAAACAAAAAAAAGAAATAAAAAAACGGCAAACGGCACGAATTTTTTCAACATGTCCTTCCCCCCTCATCACACATTATGTATAAAGAGGACAAGGTAGAACCCGCTGTTGTCTTTCTCAAAATAAAGAAGCCGGGTCTCCCAGGCTCCTTGTTAGGTTTTCATTTAAGATTGTTGTTGTTCCTGCTCTTTTTCTTTCTCTTCGCGCAGCACTGCTTTACGCGACAGGTTGACACGTCCCTGTTTGTCAATTTCCGTTACCTTCACAAGGATTTCGTCACCGATTTTCACAACATCCTCAACCTTGCCTACCCGTTCGAGCGCAAGTTCAGAGATGTGAACGAGACCGTCTTTTCCGCTGAAGATTTCAACGAAAGCGCCGAATTTTTCAATCCGTTTGACTTTACCGAGGTAAAGCTGGCCGACTTCGACTTCTCTGACAAGATCTTCGATGATTTTTTTCGCTTTTTGGTTGCTGCTTTCATCAGTAGAAGAAATAAAGATGGTGCCGTCTTGTTCAATGTCAATTTTAACACCGGTATCTTCAATGATTTTGTTGATTTGTTTGCCGCTCGGCCCGATAACGTCACGGATTTTATCCGGATTGATTGTCATCGTTAAAATTTTCGGTGCATATTGAGAAAGTTCTTTTCTTGATTCACCAAGCGTGCTGAGCATGCTGTTCAGGATTTCCATTCTTCCTTTTTTCGCCTGCTGAAGCGCTTCTTCAAGGATTTCTCTTGAAAGGCCTTCGATTTTAATGTCCATTTGCAGCGCTGTTACGCCTTTTTCCGTGCCGGCTACTTTAAAGTCCATGTCACCGAGGGCATCTTCCATTCCTTGAATATCCGTTAATACTGTGTAGTACTCGCCTGATTTCACAAGTCCCATAGCGATACCTGCAACAGGCGCTTTAATCGGAACACCGGCGTCCATCATGGCAAGCGTGCTCGCGCAAATGCTGGCCTGTGAAGTGGAACCGTTTGATTCAAGCACTTCGGATACGAGGCGAACCGTATACGGGAAGTCTTTTTCATTCGGAATGACCGGCTCAAGCGCACGCTCTCCAAGAGCCCCGTGACCGATCTCACGGCGTCCCGGTCCGCGCATCGGGCCTGTCTCCCCTACGCTGAATTGCGGGAAGTTATAATGATGCATAAACCGTTTTGATTCTTCCACGCCTAAACCGTCAAGAATCTGAACGTCGCCAAGAGCGCCTAATGTACATACGCTGAGCGCCTGGGTCTGTCCTCTCGTAAACAGCCCTGAGCCATGCGTTCTCGGCAGAAGGCCGACTTCTGAAGAAAGCGGGCGGATTTGATCGACGCCGCGGCCGTCAGGACGGACTTTTTCTTCTGTGATCAAACGGCGCACTTCGTTTTTCACAAGTTTAGACAGTGTCTGTTTCACTTTTTTGATCGTATCTTCATCGTGCTCTTCTTCTTCAAATTTCGCGACGACTGCATCTTTCACTTTACTGATCGCATCTTCGCGCGCATGCTTTTCATGAACTTGAATGGCGCTGAGCAGATCCGGCTCCGCAAGACTTTTCACTTTCTCGCTGAGCTCTGCATCAATTTCATACAGTGCGATTTCCGTTTTTTCTTTGCCGACTGCCGCAACAATTTCTTCTTGGAAAGCGATCAGGCGCTTAATTTCTTCGTGGCCGAACATAATCGCTTCAAGCATGATTTCCTCAGGAACTTCATCCGCTCCCGCTTCCACCATGTTGATGGCGTCTTTTGTGCCTGCAACGATAAGGTTAATATCACTTTTTTCAAGCTGGTCAACCGTCGGATTGATGATGAACTCCCCGTCAATGCGGCCTACCGTCACACCCGCAATCGGGCCTTCAAACGGAATATCGGAAACGCAAAGAGCGAGTGATGAACCGAACATTGCAGCCATTTCAGATGAGCAGTTTTGATCGACACTCATGACAATGCTGATGACCTGTACTTCGTTACGGAATCCGTCTGCGAAAAGCGGGCGGATCGGGCGGTCAATCAGACGGCTGGCTAAAACGGCCTTTTCACTCGGACGGCCTTCTCTTTTAATAAAGCCGCCCGGAATTTTACCGACTGCGTATAATCTTTCTTCATAATTAACGGTAAGCGGGAAAAAATCTAGCGGTTTCGGTTCTTTTGATGCGGTTGCTGTGCTGAGCACTGCGGTATCGCCGTAGCGGACCATAACAGCGCCGTTTGCCTGTTTGGCAAGCTGGCCGGCTTCTACTGTAAGCTGTCTGCCGGCCCAATCTATGGTAAAGACATGTTTCTCTTGTCCCATTCGATTACGAGCTCCTCTCTTAATGTGTGAAATAATCAATTACTCCTATTATGAACGAAATGAATTGAACATATCAATGTCAAAGTAGTATGTAAAAGGATTTCATTGTTTTTTTATTATTATTTTTTTCGCTTTAATACGATAAAAAAGCGGGAATCCTCCCGCTTTTTACGATTATCGACGTAAGCCTAGTTTGTTAATTAACTCACGGTAACGAGTTACGTCTTTATTACGCAGATACGTAAGAAGATTACGACGTTTACCTACCATTTTAAGAAGACCGCGACGTGAGTGGTGATCTTTCTTATGAGTACGCAAATGCTCGTTCAAGTTGTTAATTGAGTCTGTTAGGATAGCGATCTGAACTTCTGGAGATCCAGTATCAGATTCGTGTGTTTTGAACTCACTGATGAGTTGATTTTTACGCTCTTGAGTAATTGCCATCCTGTTTCACCTCCATATTATAATTAGCCCCAGTTACCTAGCAACCGTCGGTGACTTCGGATTGCCAAGCAATGGTTTTAAGACTACGAAACATATGATACTAAAAATCGCGCCCATATGCAAATCTTTTAGAATAAAATTTGTGTACTTTTGATGTTTTTTCCGTTATTTGCTGAAAAAACGGATCGCTTCTTGTTTGTCTTTCTCAATCTGAGCCGTCAGTTCGTCGATGCCGTTAAACTTCCGTTCGCTCCGGATGCGTTTATACCACTCGATTTTAACGTCTTCTCCGTATACATCCTGTTGAAAATCAAATAAATGAACTTCAATTGACGGCTGATCGGGACGCTTTTCATAAAAGGTCGGTTTGTAGCCGATATTGCAGACGCCTTCATACACCCTGCCTTTTATTTCGGCCTTCACGGCATACACGCCTGTCGGCGGCACGATATAACTGTTGTGCAGACCGATATTCGCCGTCGGAAAGCCGATGGTGCGGCCTCTTTTGTCTCCGTGGATCACAGTGCCCCTGATAAAATACGGCTGGCCGAGGAGCGTGTGTGCCAGCTCCACGTCGCCATCCTGCAGCGCTGACCGGATATAAGTTGAGCTGATCTTTCTGTCCTGCTCGGTCTGTTTTTCGACAGTCGTGCATTCGGCCTTGCCGTCTAAATCGTCCGGCAGCGTAGCCATCGTGCCTTTTCCGTATTTTCCGTACGTAAAATCAAAGCCTCCCACCGCGTGCCGGGCGTTCAATCCTAAAATATACTCCTCGGCAAACTGTTTTGGAGAAAGAGCCGCAAACGATTCATCAAACTTTACGATATACAGCACATCAGCGCCTAAACGGCTGATCTGGCTGATTTTATCTTCAAGCGGCGTAATCAGATCCTTTGGCTCTTTGTCTCTGCCCAGAACATGGGAGGGGTGCGGATGAAACGTCATGACGGCAAGCGACAGGTTTTTTTCTTCGGCAATTTGTCTGGCTGTTCCGATTACTTTCCGGTGTCCCAAATGAACGCCGTCAAAGTAGCCGAGGGCCATGACAGACGCCGGCTGCTCTTCTTTTTGTAAATGATGCGGATGAGAAATATGTATCGTCTTCACAGAACGGTCACCTTTTTTCTTATTGTTCGCTTTTTTGCATCAGCACTTTAGCCGGTTTCAGCAGTCCATGTTTTGAAGGGTGCGGCATATAAATGGCCACACATTCTCCGGCTTCGGTACAGACAGCTATACGGGCGTCAGCTGTCATTGCAGAAAATTCCGCCGGTATGTCAAACACTGACCCGTTTTCAGCTTTCTTAGCTAATGTATCACTTATGACCCATTTCGGCAAATGATTGAGCGCTCTTTCGATAGGCACCGCATGCTCTGCAACCGTGCCGGCTGAAACCTGCTGCTCAAGCTCTTCAAATGTAAAACACTCATCCAGGCTGAAATCGCCGGAAGCGGTGCGGATGAGGTGGGACATATGAGCGGGATAGCCAAGCTTTTCACCGATTGTCACCGCCAATGTTCTGACGTAAGTGCCTTTTGAGCACGTGACTGTGAAACGGAATGACGCTGTATCATCCTTATAAGTGACAGGTGAAGTAAGCGCGATATCCTCAATCGTGATATTCCGCTTCGGCCGTTCCACTTCAATACCGGCTCTGGCATATTCGTAGAGCTTTTTCCCGTTGATCTTGACCGCGGAATACATCGGCGGCACTTGTTCCTGCGGCCCCTTCAGTTCGTCTAAAACGGCTTTGATATCCGCTTCTTTTATCGGCTCCTTGACAGGTTTTACGCTGACGGTTTCCCCCGTCTGGTCTTCAGTCGATGTGGAGAAACCGAGAGTGATCTCAGCATCGTACGTTTTTGATTTGTCGGTGACGTACTCAACAATCTTTGTGGCCCGTCCGACACAGATCGGCAGTACGCCTGACACTTCCGGATCAAGCGTTCCCGTATGCCCGACTTTCTTTGTTTTTAACAGTTTTCTTATTTTCATTACACAGTCGTGAGAAGTCATGCCGACCGGTTTATGTAAAAGGAGAACTCCGTTAACCATCTGTCTTTCGCTCCTTTGTTATCATTGTATCCCTGTAAAACGCAGAAAAGAGGACAGACGACAACGCCCATCCTCTTTTCCCGTTATTCAGACGGTTTATCTGAATGCAGTTCGTGAATCAGTGTTTCAATACGGTTGCCGTATTCAATTGATTCATCAAATTCAAATTCAAGCTCTGGCGTTTTGCGGAGTCTGATTCGGCTGCCGATTTCAGAACGGATAAATCCCTTCGCTTTCTCAAGCCCTTTCAGCGCCTCCTCTTTCTTTTTCTCTCCGCCGAGAACGGAGATATACACCTTCGCTATTTGCAAATCACCTGAAACACGTACGTCTGTTACAGTCAGAAATCCGATTCTCGGATCTTTCAGCTTTCGGCTGATAATATCTCCGAGCTCTTTTTTCATCTGTTCGCCGACACGGTTTGCTCTCATACTCAATTCAATCACCTCTAAGTTAAAACCACTCTGTTCTAGTGATCGTCCGTTCTATTTCGGGAAAGGAGTCAATAAACGCGAGTACGCGCTGAATCTCCTTTTCCGCCTGAACGTGAGAGGAGGAGACGACGGCGATTCCGAAGCTGGTCCTCTGCCAAGTGTCCTGATAGCCGATTTCTGCGGCCGACACGTTGAACTTATTCCGGACCCTCGTTATAATCCGCTTCAGAACGGCCCGTTTCTCCTTTAATGATCCCGCATCGTAAATGATGCATTCACATTCCGCAAATCCGATCACTTTCTTTCGATTTCCTGCATGACATACGCTTCAAGGATATCACCTTCGCGAATGTCATTGTATTTCTTAATTGTAATACCACATTCATATCCTTGTGAAACTTCTTTCACATCATCTTTGAAGCGTTTCAGAACGTCTACTTCGCCTTCGAAGATAACGACGCCGTCACGGATCAAGCGGAGTCCGCTGTCACGTGTAATGTGGCCGTCTGTTACATATCCGCCGGCAATCGTGCCGATTTTCGACACTTTGAATGTTTGGCGCACTTCAACCTGGCCGATGACTTTTTCTTCGTATTCAGGATCAAGCATTCCTTTCATCGCCGCTTCAATTTCTTCGATGACTTTGTAAATGATACGGTGAAGGCGGATATCTACATTTTCTGCTTCAGCCGTGCTCTTAGCATTTCCGTCTGGGCGCACATTAAACCCGATAACGATTGCATTTGAAGCAGATGCGAGAATGATGTCTGATTCCGTAATCGCACCGACGCCTGTGTGAATGATTTTCACTTTTACGCCTTCTACTTCAATTTTTTGAAGAGCGGCCGTTAACGCTTCTGCAGAACCTTGAACGTCCGCTTTTACGATTAAGTTGATGTCTTTGACATCACCTTGTTTAATTTGTTCAAACAGATCATCGAGGCTCAGCTTCGCCTTGTCGCTGCGCTGTTCGTCCAATTGTTTGGAAGCGCGCGCTTCACCGACAGAACGGGCTGTTTTTTCGTCTTTAAAGACGAGGAATTGATCGCCAGCCTGCGGTACGTCGTTTAACCCCGTGATCTCTACAGGTGTGGACGGTCCGGCTGTTTTCACGCGGCGGCCGAGATCATTGACCATGGCCCGCACGCGGCCGAATGTGTTTCCGACAACGATCGGATCTCCGACATGCAATGTTCCCGTTTGAACGAGAAGTGTCGCGACAGATCCTCTTCCTTTATCGAGCTCAGCTTCAATAACCGTTCCTTTTGCCTGACGGTTCGGATTGGCTTTCAGCTCTTCCACTTCACTGACAAGCAGAATCATTTCGACAAGCTCGTCAATTCCCTTGCCTGTAAGCGCGGACAGAGGAACGAAAATCGTTTCTCCTCCCCATGCTTCAGGAACGAGTCCGTATTCAGTCAGCTCCTGCATGACACGGTCAGGGTTCGCGCTCTCTTTATCCACTTTATTCACGGCAACGATAATCGGAACCTCAGCCGCTTTCGCATGGTTGATGGCTTCGACCGTTTGCGGCATAACGCCGTCATCGGCCGCTACGACTAAAATGGTAATATCGGTTACTTCCGCTCCGCGCGCGCGCATCGTTGTGAACGCCGCGTGTCCCGGTGTATCCAAGAACGTGATTTTTTTGCCGTTTTCTTCGATCTGGTAAGCCCCGATATGCTGGGTGATTCCGCCCGCTTCTCCTTCAACAACCTTTGTTTTTCTGATGCTGTCAAGAAGGGTCGTTTTCCCGTGGTCAACGTGGCCCATGATTGTCACGACAGGCGGACGGATTTGAAGATCTTCTTCTTTGTCAGCCTCTTCATACTTTTCAAGCTCAGTTTCTTCGAGCACAATCACTTCTTCTGTTTCCACACCGTATTCAGATGCGATCAGTTCGATTGTGTCTTTGTCAAGCTCCTGGTTAATCGTAGCCATTACGCCCAGAAGCATCAGTTTTTTAATGAGTTCAGACGGCTCTTTGCCCAGTTCCTCGGCTAAAGCTCCGACTGTTAAAGAGCCGGAAAACGTAATTTTCTCAGGAAGCTCTTTTTTCGGCTTCAGCGGTTTTTGCTGATGCTGATTTTTGTTGTTATGATTGCGTTTGTTTTTGTTTTTGTTGTTGTTGTTATTCTTCTTGTTTTTGTTAAATTGATTATTCTGCACGTCATTCTTCTTTCCGTCTCGAATTTTGTTTGGTTGATTCCCAGCAGGCTGCTGATTAACCCCTTGCGGCTGCTTGTTTTTGTTCGTTTCCGCAGGCTTTTGAGATTTAACGCCGGCGCCGCCTTTTTTAAATTTCGCATCAAGCTGCTTAATGGTCTTTTCTTCAAGCGTTGCCATATGGTTATTTACTACTATATCCATGTTTTTCAGCGCAGTCAAAATTTCCTTACTTGAAACATTGATGGCTTTTGCATATTCGTATACTCTCATTTTAGCCATTCGTTCACCCCCAAAAATATTAATCGAGCAAGCTGATCAGCTTATTCGCAAAACCTTGGTCAGTGACGGCGACAACGACACGTGATTCCTTGCCGATAGAGCGGCCGAGATCCGCGCGGCTTTCGACTTTTTTATAAGGTACTTTATAATAATTGCATTTATCGGATACTTTTTTTGCAGTATTCGCAGATGCATCTTCTGTCAGCAGAACAAGTTTTGCACGCGCATTTCTAATTTCTTTTATAACCAAGTCCTCGCCCGACACGACCTTACGAGCTCGATTGGCCAGACCCAGCAAGGGAAACCATTCCATTCCAGACATGTTATTTTTTCACCTTTTCCGCCAGTTCCAGCAATTCTTCGAAAATCTGGTCATCGATTTGTGATTGAAATTGATTTTGCAATGTGTTTTTCTTTTTCGCAGCTAAGATGCATTCTTTCTCCAGGGTGATATAGGCACCCCGCCCGTTCTTCTTGCCTGTCGGATCGACTGAAATCTCTCCTTCTTTTGAACGGACAATTCGGATCAGTTCCTTTTTAGGCTTCATTTCCCCCGTTACCACACATTTACGCAGAGGAATTTTTTTTCGCTTATTCACCTAAAGTCACCTCTTATTCATCCGATTCGGCTGTTTCAGGCTCCATAAAGAGCGGCTCTAAATCGTCATCTTCTTCATGCTCTCTCGGAAAGATGCCAAGTTCTCTTGCATCCGTTTCACTTTTGATATCAATTTTCCAGCCTGTCAGTTTCGCAGCTAAGCGGGCGTTTTGCCCTCTTTTTCCGATCGCCAGAGAAAGCTGGTAATCAGGAACAACGACAGTCGTGGCTTTTTCTTCTTCGTTGACGATGACATCCAGCACTTTAGATGGGCTGAGCGCATTGGCAACAAATTCAACCGGATCATCAGACCAGTTGACGATATCAATTTTTTCGCCTTTCAGTTCATTGACGATCGCCTGCACGCGCTGGCCTTTAGGCCCGACGCATGAACCGACGGGATCAACGTCAGCATCATCAGTGCGGACAGAGATTTTGGAGCGGTCGCCCGCTTCTCTGGCAACGGATTTCAGCTCGACCGTTCCGTCATAAATTTCCGGCACTTCGATTTCAAAAAGACGCTTCAAAAGACCGGGATGCGTTCTTGATACGTAGATCTGCGGCCCTTTTGTCGTTTTTTCGACTTTTGTGATAAATACTTTAATCCGATCGTGAGGTTTATAGCTCTCATTCGGCATTTGTTCATTAACGGGCAGCAGCGCTTCAATCTTGCCGAGAGACACGTAAATAAACTTGCTGTCTAAGCGCTGTACAATTCCCGTCATGATGTCTTCTTCACGATCGATAAATTCCGAGTAAATCACGCCGCGCTCAGCCTCACGGACACGCTGCGTCACAACTTGTTTCGCCGTCTGCGCGGCAATGCGGCCGAAGTCTTTCGGCGTTACTTCTATTTCAACGACATCTCCGACAAGGTAGTTCGGATGGATGTGCTGAGCGTCGTCAAGCGAGATTTCAAGCCTTGAATCGTATACCTCGTCTACGACGTCTTTTCTTGCGAACACGCGGATGGTGCCCGTTTCACGGTTCAGATCGACCCGTACGTTTTGCGCCTGGTTAAAATTTCGCTTATACGCAGAAATTAAGGCAGCTTCAATTGCTTCGATGATAATGTCTTTACTGATGCCTTTTTCTTTTTCAAGAATCGTGAGGGCATCTAATAGTTCACTGCTCATGTTAGCGGTCTCCCCCCTTAAACACTAATACTTCATTGATTAAAATGTTACAGCTAATCTTGCGTTAGCTATTTTTTCATACGGAATATTGACCCGTTTCTTTCTTGTTTTAATTGTCATCTCTATTGTAGCAGTTTGTCCATCAAATTCAGCCAATTTGCCTTCAAACACTTTTAAACCGTCAATCGGTTCGTACGTTTTCATGTACACATTTTTACCCAGTGATTTTTCGAAGTCGGCTTTTTTCTTTAATGGACGCTCGGCTCCAGGAGAAGATACTTCAAGAAAGTAGTTCTGAGTGATCGGATCGGCCTCATCCAGCTTTTCGCTTAACGCTTCGCTGACTTTGGCGCACTCCTCAATATCAACACCGTTATCGGAATCAATAAACACGCGAAGGAACCAGTTTTGACCCTCTTTGACAAATTCAATGTCTACGAGTTCAAGCTGAAGGTCATCCAGTATGGGCTGAGCCATTCCTTGAACGGTATCAGTCACTTTTTTGCTCATGTTTTTCCTCCTTGTGCTGTCGATATCATATCAGCCGTTCCTCTGCATAAAAACCCTGCTTCTAAAGAGCAGGGGCTTTGAGAAAACGATGGACATGTCGAGGCAAAATTGCCTGTTCAATACAAAAGAGCGGGTTTCCCCACTCTTTGCCTCGGTAATCGTTAGCATTTCCAATAAAACTATACCATAACCATATATTTAATGCAAATCAAACTCCGCTCAGACGGCTGTCCTCAAAGCTTAAAACAGAGACAGCTGATTTTGATCCGGGAGCGACTCCAGACAGCCGTGGCGGTCTAAATACTCTAAAATGGTTTTTGACACTTTTCCGCGTTTTTGAAGGTCCTCTTTTGAAAGGAACTCTCCTTCTTCCCGCGCTTTTACAATATTGAGAGCGGCATTGGTTCCAAGCCCCGGAATCGAGTTGAACGGCGGAATCAGACTGTTGCCGTCAATGATAAATTCCGAAGCGCTGGAACGGTATAGATCGACCTTCTGGAAAGAATAGCCGCGTTCACACATTTCAAGCGCAAGCTCTAACACGGTCAGGAGGTTTTTTTCCTTCGGCGAAGCATCAAGCCCTTTAGAGCTGATATCATCCATAACCGCTCTGATGGCAGTCGAGCCCTTAATCATCGTATCAATGTCAAAGTCATCTGCGCGCACGGTAAAATACGCAGCATAATATAAAAGCGCGTGATGCACTTTAAAGTATGCAATCCGCACCGCCATTAATACGTATGCGGCGGCGTGGGCTTTCGGGAACATGTATTTGATTTTTTTGCATGAATCAATATACCAGTTCGGCACATTGTTCTTTTTCATTTCTTCTTCCCATTCCGGCGTCAGGCCTTTGCCTTTACGGACAAATTCCATGATCTTAAAGGCCAGTGAAGGCTCAAGGCCCTGATAAATCAGGTAAACCATAATGTCATCACGGCAGCCGATCACTTCGCTCAGTTCACACGTATTGTTGTGTATCAGTTCCTGCGCATTGCCGAGCCATACGTCCGTTCCGTGGGAAAGCCCGGAAATCTGGACAAGCTCAGAGAACGTCGTCGGCTTCGTATCCTCAAGCATCTGCCGCACAAATCGCGTCCCGAATTCAGGAATGCCGAGCGTCCCCGTTTTACAGCCGATCTGTTCTTCAGTGACGCCGAGCGATTCTGTGCCTTGGAAAATCTTCATGACTTCCGGATCATCTGTCGGAATCGTCTTCGGATCAATTCCGCTTAAATCCTGAAGCATCCGGATGACTGTCGGATCATCGTGTCCCAATATATCAAGCTTCAGCAGGTTGTCATGAATGGAGTGGAAGTCAAAGTGAGTCGTTTTCCATTCAGACCCCGTCGCATCAGCAGGGAATTGAATCGGTGAAAAATCGTAAATATCCATGTAATCCGGCACAACGATAATGCCCCCCGGGTGCTGGCCGGTCGTTCTCTTAACGCCGGTGCAGCCCTGTACAAGGCGGTCGATCTCCGCGCCGCGCATATGAAGGTTGTGGTCGCCCGCATAGCCTTTCACATATCCGTAAGCCGTCTTTTCCGCAACGGTGCCGATCGTTCCCGCGCGATAAACATTATCTTCCCCGAACAGCACTTTCGTGTAGTTATGGGCATGCGGCTGATACTCACCTGAGAAGTTCAAGTCGATATCGGGTACTTTATCACCTTTAAAGCCTAAGAACGTTTCAAACGGAATATCATGTCCGTCCTTTTTCAAAGGAGTGCCGCAAGACGGGCAGCTTTTATCCGGAAGGTCAAAACCGGAACCGACTGATCCGTCATTAAAGAATTCGGAATACCGGCAGCTCGGGCACACATAATGCGGAGCAAGCGGGTTCACTTCAGTAATTTCCGTTAAGGTCGCCACAAGTGATGAACCGACGGACCCACGGGAGCCGACGAGATAGCCGTCATCCAAAGACCGTTTGACAAGCTTATGTGAAATGAGATAAATAACGGCGAATCCGTGGCCGATGATGCTTTTTAATTCTTTTTCTATTCTCGCTTCAACAATTTCGGGAAGCTCCTCACCGTAAATGCTTCTCGCGCGCTGATAGCTCATTTCACGGATTTCTTCATCAGCACCCTCAATTTTCGGCGTATACAGATCGTCTTTAATCGGCTTGATCTCTTCGATCATCGAAGCGACTTTCTGCGTATTATGAACTACGATTTCTTTCGCTTTTTCCGCACCCAGAAAAGAGAAAGCCTCCAGCATTTCATCTGTCGTTCTGAAGTGCACTTTTGGCAGTTCATGCCTGTTTAACGGGTTGGCGCCGCCTTGGGAAGAAATTAAGATCTTTCGGTAAATTTTATCCTCATCGTTTAAATAGTGGACATTTCCCGTAGCAACGACCGGCTTATTCAATTTTTCCCCGAGCTTCGTAATGTTGGCGATGATTTCTTTCAGCGCTTTTTCATCCCGGACGAGCTCAAGCTGCAGCAGGTGTCTGTATACTTCCGGCGGCTGCACTTCAAGGTAGTCATAGAAGGATGCGATATCTTCAACCTCTTCAGGTGATTTTTGCATCATGCCTTCAAAAACCTCTCCCCTGTCACAGGCAGAGCCGATTAACAGGCCTTCTCTGTATTTATTAAGCTGTGACCTCGGAATGCGCGGCACTCTGTAGAAATATTGAATATGAGAAATCGACACGAGCTTAAACAGATTTTTCAGGCCGGTCTCATTTACGGCAAGCAATGTTGCGTGATAAGGTCTCGATCTTTGGTAAGCATTGGATTGTCCCATATTCTCATTCAGCTGATCATGATAAAAAATATCTTTTTCAGCCGCGTCTTTGAGCATTTTCAACAGCAGGTATCCCGTTGCTTCAGCGTCAAAGACCGCACGGTGATGCTGGGTTAATTCAATATCAAACTTTTTACATAACGTATTTAAGCGGTGATTTTTAAATTCAGGATACAGGAAACGCGCGAGTTCCAGCGTATCAATGACCGGATTTTTCGCTTTTTCCGTTTTCAGAAGGCGCTTGTACGCTACATTTAAAAATCCCATATCAAAGCTGGCGTTATGAGCCACAAGCACATCATCGCCAATCCATTCTTTAAAATCCCGGACGACGTCAACGACATCGGGAGCGTCGCGGACCATGTCATCCGTAATCCCGGTAAGCTCTATCGTCGTTGCTGACAGCGGATGATGCGGATTGGCGAACGCTTCAAATTTATCAATGATTTCTCCGCCTCTTATTTTGACTGCGGCCAGCTCAATGATCGTGTCATACACTGCGGACAGACCTGTCGTTTCAACGTCAAAGACGACGTATGTGTCTTCTTCCAGGAGACGGTGAGCTGGATTGTATGCGATCGGAACGCCGTCATCTACGATGTTGGCTTCCATTCCGTAAATCATTTTAATGCCGTGTTTTTTCGCGGCAGAATAGGCATCCGGGAAGGACTGCACGACGGCATGATCAGTTAAGGCAATCGCTTCATGCCCCCATTTTTTCGCCTGTTCGACAAGCTTTCCGATTCCCGTTACAGCGTCCATTTGACTCATCGGGGAATGCAGATGAAGCTCTACCCGCTTTTCGCCTTCAGGAGCCGTGTCTTCACGGGTTTCCGCTTTAATTTCATTCACGTCATTTGCAATCATGACGAGGTCTCTGACGAATGTATCGTTTTGGATGCTTCCCCGCGCTTTCACCCACATGCCCTTTTTCAGTGTTTTCATCAAAGCGGCGTCTTCTTTTTCTCTTGCAAACATTTTTACTAAAATACTGTTTGTATAGTCCGTGATTTTGAAAATGCAGAGCGTGCGTCCGCTTTTCAGCTCGCGTGTTTCAGCATCAAACACATAGCCCTGCACCGTAATTCTTCTTTCTTCATCCATGATGCTGTCAAGCGTCCGGATTTCTTCGTTCTCTTTAATTTGATAGCCGATGACAAGCGGGCCGGATGGCGCTTGATCCTCATCGCCCTCTTTTTCCTTCTTCTCCATTTCGATAAGCGCCTGCATCGCCCGCTCCTGATCTTCAGCAAGCTTTTGCTCGCGGAATTTCTGGACTTCTTGGTCAGACACGAAAGTTTCGGTATCCAGCTGCAGTTCCGGAAAACCGAATTGGCGATAGCTGTGCTGAATCAGAGCGCTGTATTTATTTTTGAGCGCCGATGCTTCTGTATCTGTTTTTGTTTTCACGATCAGCTTGTTTCCCTTGAGCTTCGGTTTCTGCTGATTCAAAAGTGCCACCATCGGCGGCGAGGTTCCTTCAAGCTCTTCGATACAGCGTGTCCAATAATCCTGTACAAGCTTCTCTGAGACTCTAGGATCAATGACTTGAATGGACGACGTGACCCGGGCAATGTGAGCAAACGATTGTGTTAATCTCATCATGAATGAGTCATATATTTGATACGGCAAAAGAGCCTTAAAGCGAAATTGAAAATGCCAGGCCTTTTCTGCTTTATGGATTGTCAGTTTATCAATCTCTCCGTCTTCAAAGTATGTCATGAAGGTATCATCTGTCATATTAAGCTGCTGAAGAAGAATCTGAAACTGTCTTCTGTTTACTGATAACTGTTCCATTCAGACAGTATCCCTCCCTTAAAACATCATAAGTGAAGGTACCTCCGCAGGTGATGAGGTACCTTCTTTTTTCTCTATTTTAACATGATTTTGTACGATTCGTTATGGTGATTACTTCGTCTTGATAAATTCAGAAAGCTCATCCACTGAAACTTCGGCAGATTCACCGGTTTTGCGGATTTTTACTTCTACGATGCCTTCATCTGCACGTTTACCGACAGTGATGCGGATCGGAAGGCCGATCAGGTCAGAGTCAGCAAATTTCACGCCTGCGCGTTCAGCGCGGTCATCGTATAACACCTCATAACCTTCGGCTTGGAGTTTACCGTATAGCTGCTCGGCAAGCTCTTTTTGCGCTTCGTTTTTCATATTCAGCGCCAAAATATGAAGATCATACGGAGCAACGCTTTTCGGCCAGATCAGGCCTTTTTCGTCGTGGTGCTGTTCGGCGATTGCTGAAAGCGTTCTTGATACGCCGATTCCGTAACATCCCATCAGCATCGGCTGCGCACGCCCGTTTTCATCAAGGTATGTCGCATTCATCGCTTCAGAGTAACGCGTACCGAGCTTAAAGACTTGTCCGACCTCAATTCCTTCAGCGAAGCGGATCTTGCCTTTTCCGTCAGGTGACGGATCGCCTTCCTGAATGATTCGAAGATCGGCATATGCTTTTACAGACGCATCGCGTTCGATGTTTACGTTTCTGTAATGGCGGTCTTTTTCATTCGCGCCGCTTACGGCGTTTACCATGACTTTCACAGCCTGGTCGGCATAAATCTCAATGTCGCCGGCAGCGCCGATCGGCCCCGCAAATCCCGGCTCCGTGCCAAGCTTCTCCGCTACCTCTTCATGAGACGCAAGCTCAACCACTTCCGCGTTTAGAAGGTTTTTCACTTTTACGTCATTGACCTCATGATCGCCTCTTACTAACACGAGAACAAACCGGTCATCCGCTTTAAACAGCATGGATTTGATGCAGGCGCTCGGTTCAATCTGAAGGAAAGAAGCCAGCTCTTCAATGCTTTTAACATTCGGCGTATCAATTTTCTCCAGCGCCTCGGGTTTTTCATTGGAAGGCTCGCTTTTCATGACAACTTCGGCCATTTCCGTGTTGGCTGCGTAAGAGGATTCATCGGAATAAGCGATGGTGTCTTCCCCTATTTCGGAAAGAGCCATAAATTCATGCGTGTCTTTTCCGCCCATTGCGCCTGAGTCAGCGATAACGGGACGGACGTTTAATTCGCACCGTGCGAAAATGCTGCTGTATGCGCCGTACATGTTTTGGTATGTTTCCTCCAGACTTTCTTCAGAGGCATGGAAAGAATACGCATCTTTCATGATGAATTCGCGTCCCCGCAATAACCCGAAACGCGGGCGTTTTTCATCTCTGAATTTAGACTGGATCTGGTAAAGAGTGAGCGGCAGACGCTTATAAGATTTCACCTCATCGCGCACGAGAGAAGTAATGACTTCTTCATGCGTCGCGCCTAAAGCAAATTCGCGGCCGTGACGGTCTTTCAGACGCATCAATTCAGGCCCGTACGTATACCATCTGCCTGATTCCTGCCATGTTTCAGCCTGCTGAAGGGCCGGCATCAGCATTTCCACCGCGTTGATTTTTTCCATTTCTTCACGCACGATCTTCTGAATGTTTTGAATGACCCTGTAAGCAAGGGGCATGTAGCTGTAAACCCCGCTCGTATTTTGTCTGATAAATCCCGCTCTCAGCAGAAGCTTATGGCTTTTTGCTTCAGCATCAGCCGGCACTTCTCTCAGGGTCGGAATAAGCGTCAAACTTTGTCTCATGTCTTCGCACCTCTGATTTTTTACTAGTCAATTATAAGAATAAACGCTGGATATCGTTCCATGTGACAACCAGCATAAGAAGCATTAAGAAAGCTACGCCGATAAATACGACAAATGCTTCCTTGTCACGGTTAATCGGCTTACCGCGGATTGCTTCAATGAATAAAAACAGCAGCCGTCCGCCGTCAAGCGCCGGGATCGGCAGCAGGTTGACGATTCCAAGGTTGATGCTTAAAAATGCCGCAAACTGGAATAGATTGATGATGCCGGTTTTTGCAACCTGATCCGTCATATCATAAATCCCCACAGGACCCGAAAGCATATCAAGCTTAAACTGGCCTGTCACGATTTTGCTTAAGTTGGTCAGGATCGCCTTTGTGACATCAACAGTAGATGTCGCGCCGTAAGCGATCGCTGCGAGCGCGCCTTTTTCAGTCGGCGCATAAGAGCCGAAGCGGCCGATTGTTTTTTTGTTTTCATCTTTTACGGCTTCAGGGGTAACCGAGATATGAAACGATTTGCCGTCCCGTTTGACGGCGACATCGATTTTTTTCCCGGGATTGTCTTTTACCGCTGTCACGATGTCAGTCCATGACCGCATTTTTTCACCGTTAATGCTCTGGATATAGTCGCCTTCTTGTAAACCGGCAGCCGCAGCACGTCCATTGTCTGTCAGCTTCCCGAGCTCAGGCTGATTCGAAGGCACACCCTGAATAAATCCAAGCATGACGAGAATGACATACGCTAAGATGAAGTTCATAATCGGACCGGCAGCAATCGCCTTAATCCGCTGCCATACGGGTTTTGAACCGAATTGACGGTTGTAAGGCGCAATCTGCACTTCTTCTCCGTCTACGATGAAAAAAGAGGTCTGGCTGACAGTAAAGGCCGCCAGCTCATCTTCTTTCCCCTGCTCGTACCCGGTAATCTTCATTTCGTGCTCAAGATCAGCCGTCTCTACCTCGATAATTAAAGCGTCGGGGTATTTTTCCTTTTGATTAATGATGACTTTTTCCACTTCGTCGTCTTTATTAAAAAGAAGACCGACGGTATAACCCGGTTTGACTTCAATCATCTCCGGATCTTCACCGGCCATGCGGACGAACCCGCCGACCGGAAGGAGCCTGATCGTATACACGGTTTCATTCTTTTTAAATGAGAAGATTTTGGGCCCAAAGCCGATCGCAAACTCACGGCAAAGGATTCCCGCTCTTTGGGCGAGCAGTAAATGCCCCAGCTCATGGAAGAAAACGAGCGTTCCGAAAATAATAATAAACGCGATAACTGTATTCACGAACATACCACCTTATGTGAGTATTGAATTAACGTATCCCCGGGTGTCTTTGTCCACTTCTTGGATATCCGCAAGACTCGGATCCTGAATTACGCTGTGGCGGTTCAATGCTTTTTCAATCAGATCTTCAATCGTTAAGAACGAAATCCGTCCGCCAAGAAAAGCGGCAACTGCTTCTTCATTAGCCGCATTTAAAACCGTCGGCATCGTTCCCCCTATTTTACCTGATTCAAAGGCAAATTGTAAGCAGCGGAACCTTTCAAAGTCAGCTTTCGCAAAATGGAGGCTTCCGATCTCCCATAATTCAAGCCTTTTTGTTTCAGGCAGAGGCAGCCGGTCCGGATATGTCAGCGCGTATTGAATCGGCACCCTCATGTCCGGATTTCCGAGCTGGGCGATGACGCTTCTGTCGTGAAATTCAACCATCGAATGAATGATGCTCTCCTTATGTAAAACAACGTCAATCTGTTCATACGGAATGTCAAACAGCCAATGCGCTTCAATGACTTCAAGCCCTTTATTCATCATTGTAGCCGAGTCAATCGTAATCTTTGCGCCCATCGACCAGTTCGGGTGATTAAGGGCGTCGGCAATCGTTACAGACTCAAGCTCCTGCCGCGTTTTATCTCTGAAACTGCCGCCGGATGCTGTAATGATCAGACGCTCGATATTTTTGCTCTGTTCGCCTTGCAGCGCCTGAAAAATAGCGGAATGTTCGCTGTCGACCGGAAGAAGAGGAACGCCGTATTGTTTTGCGTGTCCTTTCACTATATGCCCGGCAGTGACGAGAGTTTCCTTATTTGCAAGCGCAATTGTTTTTTTCTGTTCAATCGCTTTCAAAGTCGGAATTAAACCGACGCTTCCGAGCAGCGCATTGACCACGATATCCACTTCATCCATGACTGCCGCTTCAATCAGGCCTTCTTCTCCGATGCCGATTTGACATTCATGAGAAAAAGACACCTCTTTCACTTTTTGATATGTATCCATGTCGCCGACTGCTACATATTTCGGCTGAAACGTTCTGATCAACGGTATCGCTTTCTCGGCATTTTTACCGAAAGTCATCGAGACGAGACGGAATTGATCTTGATGCATGCGCAATACGTCTAACGTCTGCTCTCCTATTGATCCTGTTGCTCCTAAAAGACAAATATTCTTCAAAATGCCACTCCCATTCTATGCGTCCAGATCGGTCTTGTTTTCATATTAGCCTTTCTCATGAAAAAAGCGCAAGCAGAAAGTATAAGAACGGCATGACAAACAAAAAGCTGTCAAATCGATCTAAAATGCCGCCGTGCCCGGGAAGGATTTTTCCCGAATCCTTCACATCATAGTGCCGCTTAAGCGCTGATTCAACCAAATCCCCGATCTGTCCGAAAACAGACAGAACAAGTGTGATGACCAAAAGAATCGGGTATGAAATCGGAAGGTGCGCAAACAGCTGGAAAACAGCCGTAAAAATAAGAGCGATCGCAATACCGCCAAGAAACCCTTCCACCGTTTTGTTCGGACTGATTTCAGGCCACAGCTTCCGCTTCCCGAGCGACTTTCCGACGAAATATGCGCCCGAGTCTGTTGACCATATGACAACGCAGGCATAAAAGATATACAAAAGCCCGTTTGTTTCAATGTTTCTGATTTCAATAAAATAATGAAAACACAGTCCGATATATACCGTCGCGAGGACGATGAACCCGACTTCGTCAAACGTAAAGGTGTTTTTCACAAGCACCGTATAGCTGAGAAGTATCAGTACGGCGAAAATCGTCACTTCCATTTTCGCGTCAAAAAAATGATACTCATCCGGCATCATATACAGCCATAACAGCAAGAGGCTGATCAGCCCCGGAAAAGAAAAAAATCTGAGCTTTTTCATCCGCAAAAGCTCAAAAAGCGCTATACTTCCCATCACGTAAACAAATACGGTGAACGGCAATCCTCCGAAAATAACCAAAAATAAAAATAGTGCCGCTGCCAGAACACCCGTTAACAATCTTTGTTTCATTTCCACCATCCTCTAAATTCCGCCAAACCTCCGGCCCCGCTGCTGAAATTCTCCCACTGCCTGCAGAAAGTGATCTTCTTTAAAATCGGGCCACAGGACATCTGTAAAAACAAATTCACTGTAAGCCACCTGCCAAAGCATAAAATTGCTCAGTCTGATTTCTCCGCTCGTTCTGATAAGGAGCTCCGGATCCTGAAGTGATTCTGTCATTAAATGCCCGGAAAAGAGCGCTTCATCAATGTCTTCGATATTCAGCGTGCCGCTTTTCACCTGTTCGGCCAATGCTTTTGCCGCATTGACGATTTCCGTGCGCCCGCCGTAGTTCAAAGCGAAATTGAGAATCAGCCCGTCATTTTGTTCTGTATCTTTTACAGCCTTCTCAATCGCCCTGTACGTATGAGAAGGGAGCGCAGATTCATCTCCGATAATTTTCACCTGTACATTTTCCTCTATTAATTCAGGAAGGTACGTATTCAGGAACTCTTCCGGAAGCTTCATTAAAAAGTCGACTTCCATCTTCGGGCGCTTCCAGTTCTCCGTGGAAAACGCATAAAGCGTCAAAACTTTGACGCCGAGCTGATTTGCGAGCTTTGTCACCCTTTTTACCACTTTCATTCCTTCATGATGTCCGGCAATCCGCGGAAGTGAGCGTTTCTTCGCCCAGCGCCCGTTTCCGTCCATAATAATGGCGATGTGTGCGGGAATTTCACCCTTCAGTATGTCTTCTTTTGTATACCGTTCTAAGTTGGAAGCCGCATTCTGCTGATTCTTCCAATTTTTGAGTATGTTGAGCATGAGATTCCTCCGTCACCCAAAAAGGTTGCATTGCTGATGATCAATGTAATCAACAGTATTAACAAAAAAACCCCCTGTAAACATGAGAGGGTCTTTTCACATTATCTATTGTACATAGTTTTTCATTAAACTTCCATGATTTCTTTTTCTTTGTCCTTTGTGACGCTGTCAATTTTTGACACATATTCATCTGTCAGCTTTTGAACATCTTCACTGGAAGCACGAAGCTCGTCTTCTGTAATGTCTCCGTTTTTCTCAAGCTTCTTGAGTTCATCATTGCTGTCACGGCGGACATTACGGACTGCTACTTTCGCTTCTTCCGCATATTTTTTCACGACTTTGACAAGTTCTTTACGTCTTTCTTCCGTCAGAGCCGGGATCGCGATGCGGATAATTGTGCCGTCACTTGTCGGAGTTACGCCAAGATCAGCTTTCAGGATCGCTTTTTCAATATCGCCGATTGCTGTTTTGTCATACGGTGTGACAACAAGCATACGCGCTTCAGGCACATTGATGGAAGACAGCTGGTTTAAAGGTGTTTGGGCACCGTAGTATTCTACTGTCACTTTATCCAATAGAGACGGGTTGGCACGTCCTGCGCGGACTGACGCCAATTCCCGTGAATAAGCGGCAACCGCTTTTTCCATGCGTTCTTTTGTTTGTGTTAATACTTCGTTTGACAACGTTATTTCCCCCTTACGATCGTTCCGATTGATTCGCCGATTACGGCACGCTTAATATTTCCTTCTTCCATAATAGAAAAGACGATCAGCGGAATATCATTATCCATACATAGTGAAGAAGCCGTAGAATCCATGACTTCCAGCCCGTCTTTTAACACATCGAGATAAGATAATTGTTCGTATTTAACGGCTGACTCATCTTTTCTCGGATCAGCATTATACACACCGTCGACATTATTTTTCGCCATTAAGATCACATCCGCTTCGATTTCAGCGGCACGCAGCGCTGCGGTTGTGTCCGTAGAGAAATAAGGGTTTCCTGTTCCCGCGGCAAAAATCACAACGCGTTTTTTCTCCAGGTGGCGGATGGCTTTTCTTCTGATGTAAGGCTCAGCGACCTGACGCATTTCAATTGATGTCTGCACTCTGGACTGGATTCCGAGAGTTTCAAGACTGTCCTGCAGGGCAAGTGAGTTCATGACAGTGGCAAGCATGCCCATATAATCGGCAGTCGCACGGTCCATTCCTAAGTCACTGCCTGTTTTTCCGCGCCATAAGTTGCCGCCGCCTACGACTACGGCCACTTCGACGTCAAGCTCAGCGATTTCTTTTACCTGTTTAGCTATGGATTGGATGACAGTCGGATTAATCCCGTTTCCCTGTTCTCCTGCCAACGCTTCTCCGCTAAGCTTTAAAACGATACGATTGTATTTTGGTTTTTCCATAATAACCTCCAAGTGTAAACATTGCCGTTTCCTATTATGCAAGAGAAAAAAAAGTTTGTAAATATAGTTTTAAAAATAGGGAACACAAGTAGTGTCCCCTATACTGCCTGAAAAGCCGCGAAAGATTCGCCGAGGCTTTCCGCCATTATTTTTTCACTTGATTCATAACTTCTTCAGCAAAGTTTTCTTGGCGTTTTTCAATACCTTCTCCAACTTCGTAGCGGACGTAAGTTTTAACAGATGCGTTTTTCGCAGCGACAACTTGTTTCACTTTTTCGTCTGGGTTTTTAACGAAAGCTTGGTCTAATAAGCAAATTTCTTCGAAGAATTTGTTCAGACGGCCTTCAACCATTTTAGCTACGATGTTTTCCGGTTTGCCTTCTTGAAGAGCTTGCTGAGTCAGGATCTGACGCTCGTGGTTTGCTTCTTCTTCAGACACTTGGTCGCGTGAAATGTAACGAGGATTTACCGCCGCAACATGCATTGCGATGTCTTTTGCAAGATCTTCGTCAGTTGTTCCGCTAAGAACAGATAATACGCCGATGCGGCCACCCATGTGAAGGTAAGCACCGAACGCTTCGCTGTCTTCTTTTGTAAGAACAGCAAAACGGCGAAGAGTGATTTTCTCTCCGATTTTAGCAACGTTGCTTGTGATGTATTCTTCAACAGTAGAACCGTTTTCCATCTTTTGTCCCATTGCTTCTTCAAGATCAGCAGGAGCGTTTGTAAGAAGGTGGTCAGCAAGCGTGTCCAGAAGCTCTTTGAAGCCTTCGTTTTTTGCAACGAAGTCAGTTTCAGAGTTTACTTCTAAGATAACGCCTTTGTTGCCGTCAGTTTTAATAAGAGTAGAACCTTCAGCAGCGATACGGTCAGCTTTTTTAGCTGCTTTCGCAATTCCTTTTTCTCTCAGAAGGTCGATTGCTTTGTCCATATCTCCGTCAGTTTCAGTCAACGCTTTTTTACAGTCCATCATACCAGCGCCTGTTTTTTGACGCAGTTCTTTTACCTGCTGTGCAGTAATAGCCATTTAAATTCCTCCTTATATGTGTAAACAAGATATGTATAGATACATTTTTCTTGAAAAAAGGTGATAAAAGGCAGTCCCTCTTATCACCTTTTGATTAGGTTACGCAGTTGTCGTTTCTGTTTCAGGTGCAGACTCTTCAGCAGCTTCCGCTTCTTCTTCGCCTTGCTTCGCTTCTAAGATTGCATCTGCCATTTTAGAAGTAAGAAGTTTGACAGCGCGGATTGCGTCATCGTTTGCAGGGATTACGACATCAATTTCATCAGGATCACAGTTTGTATCTACGATTCCGATGATAGGAATGTTCAATTTGCGAGCTTCCGCAACAGCAATGCGCTCTTTGCGAGGATCGATGATGAATAATGCATCAGGAAGATCCTTCATGTCTTTAATTCCGCCGAGGAATTTTTCAAGACGCTCTAATTCTTTTTTCAATTGAACAACTTCTTTTTTCGGAAGTACTTCAAACGTACCGTTTTCTTGCATTTTTTCAATGTCTTTAAGACGTTTAATACGTTTTTGGATTGTTTCAAAGTTTGTTAATGTACCGCCCAACCAGCGTTGGTTGACAAAGTACATGCCAGAGCGTACAGCTTCTTCTTTAACAGAATCTTGAGCTTGTTTTTTTGTTCCGACGAAAAGGATTTTTCCGCCTTCAGCAGCAAGATTTTTCGTGAAGTTGTAAGCTTCCTCTACTTTTTTGACTGTTTTTTGAAGGTCAATGATGTAGATTCCGTTACGCTCCGTGAAAATGTAACGCTTCATTTTTGGGTTCCAACGGCGTGTTTGGTGACCGAAGTGAACACCAGCTTCAAGCAATTGCTTCATAGAAATGACTGACATGTTATTTCCTCCTAATATAATGGTTTTTTTTCCTCCGCTTAAGTCATTTTTGTACAGAACTGCCGCCTGCAGCACCCTCTGCATAAATCGTTAAGCGTGTGTATTTAACACCAAGACATAATATAACACAGCTTTATGCGACAATCAAGAATCCTTTACAGCTTTGCCGCGAAATTTTAAAAACAGCTCGATTTCTGTCTTACCGCTCTTCATCCGTTTGGCAATTTCCGCGGGAGTGAGCCCCTGTTCATATAATTCTGCAACGCGTTCTTCAAACGAATGCGCGCCGCTGTTTTCCTCACTTTCGGCCTGTTCCGTTGCACTGATGAGTTTTTCCATGTGATCCGGAATATCAGGCTCTTTTTGCGGTTTGACGGGCCGGGATTCCGTGTCTTCTGCGTCCGGCGCTTGATCAGCCCGGTTTTTGGCATCTTCGAGTCTTTCATTTTCTTCTTTTAACTCAAGCAGAAACGCAGCAAGGGTGTTTTCCGTCTCTTCAAGAATCTTCTTCTGCTGACGCTCCGTCTCCTTGAGGGCTGAAAACCTCGTGTACAGAATAATGACGGCATAAAGCAGTATGCCGTGAAGCATAAAGCTTAAAAGCCATAATAGTGTTGACATGTTTTTCACTCGCTAACCATGAGTTCATTATTGAATTACTTTTTCAAGCAGGTGCTTTAATTTAAACAGCGCCTTTGAATGAATCTGCGAAATCCGGGAGGTCGAAAGATTCAGGACTTGTCCGATTTCGGTCAGTGTCAGTTCTTCTTTATAAAATAAGCTGACGACAAGCTGTTCTTTTTCAGAGAGCTCGTGAATTTTGCCCGCAAGCTGAGCGATCAGCTCGTCCTTCATGATTTTTTCTTCCGGCGGCACATTTTTGTCATCTCTGATCATGACTTGAATATTCTCACCGTCATCCTGGTCGTGAAGCTTTTCATCAATTGATAAGAGATTGGCAAAAAACCCTTCATTCATCGTTGATACTACGTCCTGCTCCGTCATCCCCAGTTCTTCTGCGATCTCTGAAGACGTCACATTCCGAAGGTAGCGCTGTTCAAGTTTTTCGATCGCCGCTTCGACTTTTTTTGTCTTCTCCCGTGAAGTTCTGGGCAGCCAATCTTCTTTACGCAGCCCGTCGATGATTGCACCGCGAATTCTAAACGAGGCATAGGTATCAAATTTTAAATCCCGGCCGGGGTCAAATTTTTCTAGGGCATCATATAAACCAAGCATACCAAGGCTCATTAGATCGTCTTTATGCACCGACTTCGGCAGTCCGACGGAAATTCTGCCGACATGATATGTGACCAGCGGCATGTAACGGCGCATTAAATCATCACCGGCTTTAGGATCTTTCCACTCTTTCCAGCGCGACCAAAGCACCTGATCTTCATAATTCAAGGATTGCATTGTTATCCCCCTACCTCATACCTTAATTAAATCGTTGTTTCACCTTGTTTAACAGTTCGGATGTGCAGCATGCAGGACTTTGGCTCAAATTCAATCGTCCGGCCGCTTGAGCCGCCGGTATCTTCACTGATGACCGGAATGTTATACAATGAAAGCTGTTCTTTAATGGCCGCTACGTTCCTTGGGCCGATTTTCATCAGATCGTTTGTCATTTTAAACTTAAACATCTCCGCTCCCCCTGCGAGCTTTGCCTTCAGGGCAAACTTGCGGCATCCGGCTTTCAAAAGCATGTCAATCGTCGTCTTTACGGCGGTGTCTGCATATTTTGCGCGGTTCAGTTCCGCCGTTTTCGATAAACCGGAGTCCGGCAGCATCACGTGAACGAGTCCCGCCGTTTGTTTGTCTTTATCGTATAAAACCAGTCCTACGCATGAACCGAGTCCCGAAGTCCGGATTTTATCCGGATAACGCGCGATTTGAACATCCGCAATCCCCACTTTAACAACTGCGGCTTCCGCACGGCTCATAAAGCCGCACCCAATGAGACGAAGAGCTGTTCAAAAGAATCATAGTCCGGAAGCATAAACATATGGGCTTTGAGCTCCTGCCTGCTGCCTTGGTCAAAAATAGAAGTATCCACGACAATGGCATGTTCCCCGACTTGACTGAGCTCCATCAGTCCTTCACTGATAACCGCACCGAACATATCCAGTGAGATTTCCGGCACACTCGGATAAATCTCGAGCTTCGTCAAATCAGCCAATGCCGTTAAATAGGAACCTGCTAAAATATTGCCGAACTCATGTAAAGCAGAAGAACTCAAATGATCTTCACCCAACTGGTCAATATCAAAATCCGGATTTCCGATCAGCTCTCTGATAAACTGTTCCGCTTGATCAAAAGGCATGATGAGAAAGATAGAACCGGTCATGTCGCCTTCCATTCTTAAAAAGATACTGGCGACCGGCGTTTCGGCACCTCCGAAAAAATCAGCGAGCTCATCAAATGTCAATAAGGTCGCAAACGGCACTTCCATGTCTATCTTTCTGTTCAGCAGCTGAGCCATGGCAGAGGCTGAGTGACCCGCCCCGATATTTCCGACTTCCCGCAAAATATCCATCTGCTCTTCTTTGATCGCTTCAAACTTACTCATGTTGTCTTATCCCCTTTAAGCATTCGGCTCTCCGGATGCAGATGCAGAAGCACCTTTATCCAGCACCGCATGCGCATCGATAATATTGAGGAGCCTGTTATCTTGCTTGACGATCTGTTTAATCCACACATCCGCTTCCTTTGTCTGGCTTTCAGGCGCGGATTCAATTTCATTTTCATGCACGGTGATGACGTCATTAGCCTCATCCACAACCCACCCGACATCGGCGTCGCGGTAAGAAATAATGATAATCCGCGTCTCTTCTGTGATGTCCTGTTCAGGCTGGTTCAGACGTTTTCTTAAATCAAGAACCGGCGTAATCACCCCGCGCAGATTGATAACACCGCGGATATAAGGTTCCACACCCGGGACTCTCGTCGGTTTTTGCCACTTTTCAATTGATTTCACCTGGGAAACTGAGATAGCGTATTCTTTCCCGTTTATCATAAACACAATCATTTTTTCACCTGTTTTGATTTCAGCAGTCATAAGGGCACCTCCTCGTGTCGTTTTAGTAGATCAGCGCATTGCAATCAATAATCAGCGCCACTTCTCCGTTTCCGAGAATCGTAGCGCCGGAAATCGCAAAGACGTTCGTTAAATAGTCTCCGAGTGATTTCAGTACGACTTCCTGCTGGCCGATAAAAGAGTCCACGACAAAAGCAGTAGATTTATCGCCCTTTTTCACGACGATCACATGGAACTGATCCGCATCCTGTTTTGAATCCGTAATGCCGAATTCTTTTTTCAGGTAGACAATCGGAACAATCTGTCCTCTGAAATCAATCACTTCTCTGTCATGCGTCTGCAGGATATCTTTCTTTTCGATCACAGCCGTCTCTATAATAGAAGAGATCGGTATCGCAAATGTCTCTTCTTCAAGTTTAATGAGAAGGACGGAGATAATTGAAAGTGTCAGCGGAAGCTGAATACTGAAAAGAGAACCCTGGCCTTCAGCGGATTTGACACTGACCGAGCCGCCGAGTGATTCAAGTTTGTTTTTCACAACGTCCAGGCCGACACCCCGGCCCGAAATATCAGAAATTTGATCGGCAGTCGAGAAGCCCGGAGCAAAAATAAGCTCGTAAATCTCATTATCTTCAAGCGTTTCAGCATCACGTTCGGTGATGACATTTCGTTCGAGCGCTTTTTCGAGAATTTTCTTTCTGTTCAGGCCGGCCCCGTCATCTTCAACCTCAATAAAGACATGGTTTCCGCTGTGATATGCCTTAAGCACGACATGGCCAGATTCCGGTTTTCCTTTATTCACCCGCACTTCAGGCGCTTCGATGCCGTGATCGATGCTGTTTCTGATTAAATGGACAAGCGGATCGCCGATTTCATCAATCACCGTGCGGTCAAGCTCTGTTTCAGCGCCGATGATGGACAATTCAATTTTCTTATTTAATTCCTTTTGAAGCTGGCGGATCATTCTTGGGAAACGGTTAAAGACGGTTTCTACCGGAACCATCCGCATATTCAGAATAATAGATTGAAGGTCTCCTGAGATTCTGGTCAGGCGTTCAACGGTTTCAGTCAATTCATTGTGATCAAGCTCTTTGGCGATCTGCTCAAGACGTCCGCGGTCAATGACAAGCTCTTCAAAAAGGTTCATTGAAGAATCCAGTCTTTCAATGTTGACACGAATCGTTTTCGAGCCGCTGTGATGCTTCGGCTGTTCTTCCGTTTTCGCTTGCGGGTTCGGCTGCTTTTCAGCCTTTTTAACCGGAACGTCCTTCACCGGTTCAGCTGCTTGCGGTTTTTCGGCCGTTTTTAACGGCGCGCCGGCAGAAACTTCGACGTTCTCCACTTCTGAAATGCCGCTGATGAGGTCTTTAATTTCCTCAGCAGACTGCTTTGTCAAGAAGCACACCTGAAAATCCGTTCCGAAATCTTCCGTCTCAAGCACTTCCGCAGCTGGTATCGTTTTTGCGACTTCACCCGCTTCATTCAGCTTTTCAAATATCATGTACACGCGAACGGCTTTGAGCATGCAGTTTTCATTCAGGGAAACCGTTATTTCATAGCGGCTGAATCCTTGCTCTTCTGCCTCTTCGATGACAGTCCGTTCGAACTCATCATAATTCCATTCAGCTGAAGCCTGTTTCGTTGAAGCCGGCGGTTCTGCTGTTTCAGCAGAAGCGGCAGTCTCATGCACCGCGTTTACATCGAGCTTTGCGCTCACTTCAGAAATATCACGTTTGCCGTCTCCTCCGTCAATAATGGACTGTACCATCTCTTCAAGATGATCCAGCGCTTCAAACAGCACATCCAGCCAATCTGATGTGACCGGCATCTCTCCGTTGCGGATGGCGTCCAGCACATTTTCCATCAAGTGAGTTAAATGCGCCAGATCTGTATATCCCATCGTTGCGCTCATGCCTTTCAGCGTATGGGCAGCTCTGAAGATGTCATGCACAATCTGAAGGTCTGACGGATCTTTTTCCAACAGCAGCAGCTTTTCGTTACATGTCTGTAAGTGCTCTTTACTTTCATCAATAAAGACATCTAAATATTGATTCATATCCAATTGATTCACACCCTCTCTTTTTTCACACATCCGGTGATGGATGCCGCGATTTCTTCCACATGTTTAATTTCATGAATGAGGCCCGCTTTTATCGCTGACTTCGGCATCCCGAACACAACACAGGATTCGTCGGATTCCGCAATCGTTTTAACGCCGCCTGTTCTGAGCATTTCTTTTACGCCTTCGGTTCCGTCGCTGCCCATACCGGTCATAATAACGGCTACCTTTTCATAATCGGACAATCGGCTTGCCGAACGAAACAAATAATCGGCCGACGGTTTATGCCGGCTTTCCGTATCATGAACGTCAAGAATGATGCGGAGCCTTCCGCCTTCCTCGGCAACCGTCATATTTTTTCCGCCGGGCGCGATGTACACCCATCCGTCTTTCGCCTCTTCACCGTTTTCCGCTTCTTTGACCTGAATATCTGACAAATGGTTGAGTCTGTCTGCAAGTGAAGCGGTAAAGCCTTCAGGCATGTGCTGCACGACAAATACAGGCGCCTGTAAATCCTTCGGCAGCTTCGGAATCACCTTTTGCAAAGCCCGCGGTCCGCCTGTAGAGGTCGCAATGAACACGGCCTGCTTAGCAGATTTTGCTTTCGGCCTCTCAAATCCCACAGCAGCCGGACGTTCCGGGGTGAGGGGCTCTTTCACCGTCGGCTCAGTTTCTTTTGCGAGGGACAGTCCCGCGGCAATCACCCTTTCAATCAGCTGTTCTTTAATTTTATAAAGATCAAGTGAAATCGCCCCGGAAGGCTTGGTGATAAAATCAAAGGCACCCATTTCCAGGCAGTTGATCGTTCGGTCTTTTCCTTGCTGCGTCTGACTTGATACCATGATTACGGGAAGTTTATATATGCTGATGATTTTCCGCAATGTATCCGTTCCGTTCATGACCGGCATTTCAATATCAAGCGTGACAACATCCGGCTTGAGAAGCTCTATTTTTTTCAGCGCCTCTTCTCCGTTTCTGGCTGTCCCGATGACTTCTATCTGCACTTCCGCAGCCAGAAAATCGGTAATCATTTTTCTCATAAAAGCTGAGTCATCAACGACAAGCACACGAATCACTGTAAAGTCCTCCTCATTAAAAAAGAAGATAATCTCTCAATAAATGCCGGTTTCTCTTCTCTTGGTTTGTTTTCTTCCGTTTGAAACAAGACATCCGTCAAAAGACGGACGGACCTGCTGGCTTTTGCTTGAGGACTTTTTATTAAAAAAGGCACCTGGTCAATGACAGCTTGACTTACCAGCGGATCATCCGGGATGGAGCCGGCGAAACGCACCTCCGCGCCTAAAAACGTGTGAATCGCGTAAGAAAGGCGGCTGTATGTGTCCAGCGCCTGTTTTTGGGCCCGGGCGCGATTGACGGCAATGTTTATGGTCAGCCGCTCATCCGCGAGGGTGAGATGTTTGATCGCGCTGTAGGCATCCATAATTGCCGTCGGCTCAGGCGTTGTCACGGCGAGAATGTCTTCAGCCGATAAAATAAACGGCAGCTGTTCTTTTGAAAGTCCCGCTCCCATATCAAACAGAACGTAATCAAAATCGCTTAATACAGCGGAAAGACCATTCATAAAAGCCGACCACTTCTCTCTGTCAGCTTGATAGATCGCCTCAAGCCCCGTTCCTCCGGATATGTACCGAAGGCCTTTCGGACCAGAGGACAGTGATTGAGCCAACGCGTACCGATTCTCCATCACATCAATAATAGTGCGGGGAGATGACGCACCGATCAGCACATCAATGTTGCCCATCCCGATGTCAAGATCAATGATGAGTGCTTTTTTTCCTTTTTCCTGCAGGGCAACAGCCATGTTTAATGTTAAATTAGATTTTCCGACGCCGCCTTTACCGCTGATGACGGCTAATGTCTTCGCTTTTTTCTCATAAAGCTCCGGCTTGATCATTTGCCGCTGTCTCATTTTCCTTCTTAATGACTCTGCCTGATCGGGTTTCATGCCAAAAGCATCCTTACAAACTCTTTTGGTGAAGCCGATAGGATGTCTTCAGGCACATCCTGTCCATTTGTCAAATAGGCGGCGCCGATTCTTGATTCCGACAGCACTTGAAACACGGAGCCAAGTGAGGCGGTTTCATCCGTTTTCGTAAAAATGAATTGATTGACCGGCACACCGGAAAATTGTTTCAGCACCTGTTTCATATCTTCATATTTTGCAGATGAAGATAATACGAGAAAGGATTGTAAGCCTGCTTCAAACGGAATCATCTCTTGCAATTCCGTAATATACTGCTCTTCTTTAAAGTTTCTTCCGGCTGTATCAATGAAAACATGGTCATATTCAGCGAATTTTTCCTGCGCTTTCAGACAGTCTTCCTTTGAATAACATACTTCAAGAGGAGCCTGAAGCAGTTCCGCATATGTCTTCAGCTGTTCGACTGCGGCAATCCGGTAAGTATCCGTCGTCATAAATGCAATTTTTTTGTGCTCTGTCAGCGTTGATGCGGCTGCAAGTTTTGCAAGTGTGGTCGTTTTGCCGGCCCCGGTTGAACCGAAAAGCACGACGTATTTTGATTGAATCCCTTCCTGCCACCTGTCTGCTGAGGGGAGTTTTTTCACTAACAAATCCTGCAGTTTCAGGCTGACATTGTCTTCAGTTAAATCACCGGCGGCAATCGAAGAACGTAGCAATTCACTCAAAACGGCGTTTTGCGTATGATCCGGAAGACCTGCTTGCTTCAATAGTCTCTCGGCTTTTTTTATTGGTTCGGGGAGCACTTCTTTATAACGTGCCAGATCACCAGATGTAGCATGATCCGGAAGACGCGGCGGCTGAACAGGCTCGGCTTTTTTCACCGTTTCCGTCTTTTTCATGTCTTCACCGGGAGCCGGCGGCGTTTTTCTCGTTTCCCTGACGTCACGATCTAAAACGGCGACTACTTCAACAGCCGGCTGCGACCGCAGCCCCAGCCATTTTCGCTTCTTTACTTGTTTGGAATGTAAAATGACGGCATCGTTGCCGAGTTCCTTTTTAATTTGCTTCGCGGCATCCTGCATTGAAGCGGCTGTAAATTTTTTTATTTTCATTAAATATCCACCACTCCAATGCTCTGTACTTCAACGTTTGCTTCCAGCTCATTATAAGAAAGAACCGGAAGATCAGGGAAATAGCGTTCTAACAGCTGTTTTACATACATTCTGACAGCAGGCGAACAGAGAAGAATCGCCGTCTCCTGCCGGATGGAAAGCTGCTCGGCCTCTTTAGCGACAGAACGGATGATACTGTCTGAAACCTCAGGATCAAGCGACAGGTAATTGCCCTGTTCAGTCTGCTGCACGCCGTCTGCAATTGCTTTTTCGACCCGGCCTGAGCATGTGATGACTTTCAGCGTTTCATGCTCTCTCGCATATTGGGCCGTGATTTGTTTGGCAAGCGACTGTCTCGCGTATTCCGTCAAAAGATCTGAATCGGTCGTTAATCTTCCGTAATCGGCAAGTGTTTCAAAAATGGTCACCAAGTTTCTGATTGAAACTTTTTCTCTCAGCAATTTAGCAAGCACCTTTTGAATATCGCCGACAGAAAGAGGATTTGGCGTGACTTCCTCAACAAGCACGGGATAATTTTCCTTCAGATGATCGATCAGCTGCTTTGTTTCCTGTCTGCCGACCAGTTCATGGGCATACTGCTTAATTTTTTCCGTAATATGCGTAGATACGACTGACGCCGGATCAACAACTGTATACCCCAGCATGTCCGCTTCATCTTTCGCAGCTTCGCTGATCCATTTTGCGGGAAGCCCGAATGACGGTTCAATCGTTTCAATTCCTTCAATCACGTCATCTTCAGGCGTCGGTGACATCGCTAAGTAATGATCAAGCAGGAGCTCTCCTTTAGCGACTTCATTGCCTTTAATTTTCAATCTGTATTCATTCGGCTGAAGCGCGATATTATCCCTGATGCGCACAACCGGAATGACAAGCCCTAATTCAAGCGCCAGCTGTCGTCTGATCATGACGATGCGGTCAAGAAGATCACCGCCCTGCCCCGCGTCTGCGAGCGGCACCAATCCGTATCCGAACTCAAATTCAATCGGATCAATATGTAAAAGCTGCACAACGCTTTCCGGGCTTTTCAGTTCATCCGCCTGAGCCTCTTCTTCAAGAATTTCTTCCTCTTCTTCGCTCGGCTTATCCGTTTTGGACAGCTTATAAGCGCCGAATGCAAGCAGACCGGCAATCGGCCCCGTCAGCAGAATGCCGATCGGCGTGAGAAGACCAAGCAAAAGAACAGTTCCCGCGGCTACATATAAGAGCTTCGGATAAGCGAACAGCTGGCCTGTAATATCATGACCGAGGTTCCCTTCAGATGCCGCTCTCGTCACGACAATCCCCGTAGCCGTTGAAATAAGCAAGGCCGGCATTTGAGAAACGATACCGTCACCGACCGTCAGCATTGTAAAGTGAGAAGCAGCTTCTTGTATGCTCATCCCCTGCTGCAGCATGCCGATTACGATCCCGAAAATAATATTGATCATCACGATGATGATACCCGCGATCGCATCCCCTTTGACAAATTTGCTCGCACCATCCATCGCGCCGTAAAAATCCGCTTCCCGCGCGACTTTTTCACGTCTGTGTTTCGCGTCCTGCTCCGTAATCATGCCGGCGTTTAAATCCGCGTCAATACTCATTTGTTTTCCGGGCATCGCATCGAGCGTAAATCTCGCCGCCACTTCCGATACCCGCTCGGCGCCTTTTGTAATGACGATAAACTGAATAATAATCAAGATAATGAAGACAACAAGCCCTACCAGCACATTTCCGCCGACAACGAAATTCCCGAATGTCTCAACAACCTTTCCCCCTTCTCCATGAGAAAGAATCGAACGAGTCGTCGACACATTGAGCGCAAGCCGAAACAGCGTCAATAACAGCAGCAATGACGGGAATATCGAAAATTGCAGCGGTTCTTGCATATTCATTGTGGTGAGAAGCACGATCAACGCAAGAGAGATATTAATGATGATCAATATACTTAACAACCATGGAGGGAATGGAATCACCAGCATTGCCACAATGAGGACAACACTTATTAAAACCGATAAATCTCTTGTTGACATGCTGTTTTTCTCTCCTTTTGAATCTGAAATTCACTATACTTTTTGTTTTGTTTTATAGACATAAGCCAAAATTTCCGCAATGACTTTGAAAAACTCTTCCGGCACGGCCTGGTCGATGTCAACCTGATCATATAACGCACGCGCGAGCGGCCTGTTTTCAATCGTCATGACATCATGTTCTTTGGCAATCTGCCTGATTTTTAATGCGAGATGATCGACCCCTTTGGCAACAATATAAGGGGCATCCATTTTCTTTTCATCATATTTTAGAGCGATCGCATAGTGGGTCGGGTTGGTAATGATGACGTCAGCTTTCGGCACTTCCTGCATCATTCGCCTCATCGCCATTTCCCGCTGCTTCTGCTTAATTTTGGACTTGATAATCGGGTCGCCCTCCGATTTTTTGTATTCATCTTTTATATCCTGCTTTGACATTCTGATGTTTTTCTCATAGTCAAAACGCTGATATAAGTAATCGAGCCCGGCCAGCAGCATTAAAGCCCCTGAGCCCGCAAGCCCCATCCAAAGAGTGAGCTTAGATACAAATGTGAGCACTTCCGCAGGCGTTAAAAGCGGAAGGCGGAGAATATCGCCATAATGCAGCCAGAGCACCATAAAGGCGGCAAAACCGACTACGGCAATCTTCAAAATCGATTTAACCAGTTCAACAATCGCCCTCATGCTGTATATCCGCTTAAATCCTTTCAGCGGGCTGAGCTTGTTCAGGTCAGGTTTGAGAACTTCTGCAGAAAACAGAAAACCCACCTGCATGTAGTTGCTCACGACACCTGCCAAAAGCGCGACCAGCATAATCGGCGCAAGGATGAGGCTGATATCTTTCACTGTATCCACAAAAAGCTCATGCACGTTAGACGCTGACAGATCTAATGCTATCGATTTCGTATAAAACGTTTTAATAAAGGACAGCAGCCTGTCCCGCATGTAAGGGCCGAGCGCGATCAACGAAAGAAAGATAATCAGTAAAGAAACGGCTGTATTCACATCCGTACTTTTCGGGACCTGACCTTTCTTTCTTGTATCTTTTCGTTTTTTCGGGGTGGCTTTCTCCGTTTTTTCACCGGCAAAGAATTGCAGATTCAGTCTGAGTCTCATCACGTCACACCGACCAATGCCAATAAATTTCGCATTGTTTCAACGGTAAGGCTGAAGATATTGCGGACGAGGACAAACATCACCGCCATACAAACGATCAGCATAATAAAACTCACGGCTATTTTCAGAGGAAGCCCGACAACGAAAACGTTCAGCTGCGGCACCGTTCTCGCCACAATGCCAAGCGCCAAATCAACTAAAAACAGACTGGCCACAACCGGCGCAGACATTTGAAAAGCGATAATAAACATGGCATTGAAGCTTTTTGCGATAAAAAGTCCAAAGTGCTCATTTCCAAACGACGGAAATGCCTGATCAAGCGGAATATACTGAAAGCTGTAATAAATCCCGTCCAATAATAGATAATGGGCGTTTACGCTGAGCATAAATAACAGCGCCAGCGTATAAACGAATTGGCCGATCAGCGGGCTTTGCGTTCCTGATTGCGGATCAATGACATTCGCGATAGAAAAACCCATCTGAAAATCAATAAAGGAACCCGCGATCTGAATGGCTGCCAGCATCATGAAAGCAATCAGCCCGAGGCTCAAGCCTACAACGGCCTCTTTTATGACAAGCAGCATATACTGTTCCCCTATGTCAACTGACGGCGCATGTTTCAGCGTACTGAAGCAGATCACCGAAAGAAAGAAAGCAAACCCGATTCGGTGAACCGCCGGCAGGTTCCGGTGCCCGAATATCGGCACCGTTACAAAAAAAGCAGAAATTCTAATAAAAACCAATAAAAAAGCGGGAAATAAATCAATGATGGAATTCATTTGATTCTACCCTGCAAATCGGTTCAGATGAGAGAACAGATCAGTTGTAAACGAAAGAATCGTCGACAGCATCCAAGGACCGAAAAAGATCAGTCCGAGCATTACCGCCACGATTTTCGGAATGAACGCAAGCGTCTGTTCCTGGATTTGAGTTGTCGCTTGAAAGATACTGACGAGCAAACCGACGATCAGCGCGATCGCCAGCAGCGGCCCGCAGATCATCAGTGTTACGTATACGGCTTTTTCCGCCATGGAAATTACAAATTCTGAACTCACAATTAGCACCTACCCTAAAAGCTGTCAAGCAAAGATTTCACGATTAAATACCATCCATCAACCAAAACGAAAAGCAATATTTTAAAGGGCAGAGAGATCATGACCGGCGGAAGCATCATCATTCCCATTGACATCAAGACGCTCGCCACGACCATATCGATAATTAAAAACGGAATAAAAATCATAAAGCCCATTTGAAAAGCGGTCTTGAGTTCCGAGATCGCATAAGCGGGCACCATCGTCGTCAAAGGAATATCCTGAATCGATTCGGGCTTTTTCATTTTGGCGTAGTTCATAAACAGCGCCAGATCCTTTTGCCTTGTATGCTTGCTCATGTATTCTTTAATCGGCTTCTCGGCTTTTGTATATGCTTCATCGAGACTGATTTTGTTGTTCATCAGCGGCGTTAAGGCATCCTTATTAATCTCTGAAAAAGTCGGAGCCATAATAAAAAACGTCAAGAACAGCGCAAGACCGATTAATACCTGATTCGGAGGCATGTTCTGCGTCGCCAGTGAGGTTCTCACAAAAGACAGGACGATGACGATTCTCGTAAAGCAGGTCATTAAAATCAAAATACCCGGCGCCACTGAAAAGACGGTCAAAAGCAGCAGTAACTTAACAGTAGAGCTGACTTCGGTCGGACTGCTTGAATTAAAAAGATTAATAAATTCATTCATGATGATACGGGCCTTTCTTTTTTCCTTCAGAACGGCTTTGTTTCAGCTCGCTCAGCTGTTCTTTCAGCGCTTTTGAAAACGACGGAAGTATCGTTTGCGGCTTTTTTTCTCCATCCTTACGCGGATTTACGAGTTTGGTCCATTCCACTTTTGAGGACATCGCCTCTTCGTATTGGCTCAGAATCGCCTCTCGCTCTTTTTCATCTTCAATTTCTTTTAAAAGCTGTATCGTCTCGCCGACACCGACTACAAGTACGCTGTTTCCCACTTTTATCAGCTGCACGGAACGGTTTTGGCCGACTGACGTTCCGCCGATATTTTCTACATATTGAAACGGCTTCAGCAGACGGTTTCTTTTATTCATCAGTTTGACAAATCCATAGATCAGCAGAATGACAAATAATAACGCCCCAATCATCTTTACAAAATCAAAAGCGGAGACAGAAGATGCAGAAGCATCCCCTATCTCTTGATCAGCCGTTTGTTTCGATGTATCGTTTTTTTTCTCTGTTTTGTTTGTTGATTGTTTGTCAAACCATTCGTTGACGGTGGAATTATCAGACTCCGCCGCAAATGCAGGAAACGGATGTACATTGAGTAAAACGAAACAACAAATCAAAGCTAGTAAACCATGACTCTTTTTCAACAGTCGTACACCCTTTAGCTTAATGTTTTATTAATGGCTTCAAGCACGCGGTCCGCTTGGAACGGCTTCACGATAAAGTCTTTTGCGCCGGCTTGAATCGCGTCAATGACCATTGACTGCTGGCCCATTGCCGAACACATGATGATTTTCGCCTGCGGATCGATTTGTTTAATTTCCTTTAGTGCGGTAATTCCGTCCATTTCAGGCATTGTAATATCCATTGTCACAAGGTCGGGTGAATGCTCTTTGAATTTTTCGACCGCCTGTGCTCCGTCTGAAGCTTCAGCTACAACGTCAAAACCGTTCTTCACCAAAATATCCTTGATCATCATTCTCATAAATGCTGCATCGTCTACAATTAAAATTCTGTGTGCCATAATCTGTTTCTCTCCTCTATGTTCGCTTATTTTAAATTGTTAAGGCGGTCTGCCTGACTTAAAATGTCAGTAACTCTCACGCCGAAGTTTTCTTCTATGACAACGACCTCGCCCTTTGCTACGATCCGCTGATTGACCAGGATGTCAACGGGTTCACCCGCCAGCTTGTCAAGCTCAATAATGCTTCCCGCAGAAAGTTCAAGGATTTCTTTGACGCTTCTCTTCGTTCTGCCGAGCTCGACCGTAACGGAAAGCGGGATATCCATCAGCATATCAAGGTTGTTTCTTGAACCGTGCGCCGCCGATGCATTTTGGTCAAACGCCTGGAATTCCACCGGAGCGACTTGAACGGGAGCAGCTTTTTTAGCGGTTCCCTGTCTCTTCGGAAGCTCGGGTTTTGCCTGAGGTTCCTGCTGAACGGCCGGTTCCGGCTGCGGCGTTTCGTATGTTTCCTGCGGCTGGGATACGGCTTCTGCGGCTTCTGCCACAGGCTGATCTGTATTCATCAGCTCCGCGATCAGATCTTTCGCAAATGTAAGCGGATAAAGCTGCATAATGCTCGAATCGATTAATTCACCGACTTTCAGGCGGAATGAAACTTTTACGAGCAGGTCATCCTCCGGTATTCTGTCCGTCCCTTTTTCTTCCGTCACATCCAGAAGTTCAACCCGCGGCGGAGAAATGTCGATCTTTTTACTGAATACGGTCGACATTGATGTAGCAGCTGAGCCCATCATTTGATTCATTGCTTCCTGCACGGCGCTCAGGTGGATTTCTCCGAGGGACGGATCGGCGCCTTGGCCGTCTCCGCCGATCATCAAATCCGCGATGATGGCTGCGTCGCTTTGTTCTACGACGAGCAAGTTGCTGCCGTCAAATCCTTCTGTGTAGTTCACTTCAATGGCAACATACGGATGAGGAAATTCATCACTGATTTTGCTTTTTGAAATGACGGTCACACTCGGTGTCGTGATGTCCACTTTTTGATTTAAAAGAGTGGACAGCGCCGTAGCCGAGCTGCCGAATGAAATATTCCCGATTTCTCCGATCGTATCGCGCTCAAGTTCAGACAAGGTCGCCTTTTGAGGCTGTTCTGTATCCTCTTGACTTCCTGTGCCATTAAGAAGAGCATCGATTTCATCTTGAGATAATCTATTGTTCATCTTGTTCACCTCTTATGTCGTGATCTAAAATTTGCACTGCCTGTCTTCGATTCACCCGGCCGGCCTGCCCTAAAAACTTCGGTTTGTTTCCGACCAATACAGTAAGAGGATCAGTCACTGATTTGTCCAGAGTTATACAGTCCCCGGCTTCCAAACTTAAAAATTCTTCTATTGTCAGTTCAGAAGCTCCCAAGAGAGCTACTACGGGAATTTGTGCCGTCATGATGCGCTTTTCAAGCGACTTCGTTTCTTCGGGCTTCGCTTCATTCCGATCTGATTGCATCCAATAATGTACGGAAAGCTTAGGGATTATCGGCTCAAGTACGACATGGGGAATACAAAGATTAATGACACCGCTGATTTCACCGATCTGCGTATTGAGAGAAATGACCACGACGGTTTCATTTGGCGAAACCATCTGTACAAACTGAGGATTCACTTCAAATTCAGTCATTTCAGGATCAATATCAGCAATGGATTGCCAAGCTTCTTTGTAATTGCCCAGTGCATTTTCAAATAAGTTAGAAATAATGTTCGTTTCTATTTCCGTAAGATTGTCAGCTTTGTTATGGGTGATGCCGATGCCTCCCATGACGCGGTCGAGCATGGCGTATGCGATGGTGGGATTAACCTCCATCATGATCCTGCCTTCCATCGGATGAACATCGAACAAATTCAGGATCGTCATGTTCGGTATGGAACGGATAAATTCTTCATACGGCACCTGGTCAACTGAGCTGACAGATATATGGATATATGTTCTGAGCTTGGCGGAAAAGTGTGTTGTGAGAAGCCTCGCAAAGTTATCATGTATCCGGGTTAAACTCCGTATCTGATCTTTCGAAAACCTGAGCGCCCGTTTAAAATCATATACCTTTACTTTTTTCTCTTTAACTTCCTTTTTCAGCTCTTCCGCATCCGCCTCACCCGTCGAAATGGCTGAAAGCAGTGCGTCTATTTCATTTTGAGAGAGAACTTCTCCAGACATTTTCTTCACCTCCGTATTCTGTCAAATTTGTTTTTATTGCAGATTAAAGGAGGTAATGTACACTTTCTGAACTTTTCCTTCTTGGAGATAGCTGTTTACTTTTTCTTTTAAGGATTGTTTAAACGCTTCTCTTCCTTTATCTCCCTCAATCTCTCCGGCGCTTGTATCGGCTAAAATGGAAATGATGTTGTCTTTCACCTGAAAATCGCGTTTTTCAAGTTCTTCCTTCGCTTTTTCCGAGTCGGTTTCAAGCTTGATGCCGATGCGGATGATGCTGTCGGACTTTAAGTTCGTCGTGATATCGTCGACAGACACAGTGGCTGCAACGACTTCATCGATTGTAGGCTTTTTGTCTTTGTCTGAATGTCCGCTGACGACAAAATATGCTGCCGTTCCGAGGCCGGCAACGACAATTAAAATAATCAGCATAATAATGACTAATTTTTTTTTCATTCTTCTTCCTCTATTCCCTGATCCAGTGAAAATATTTGTATGCTATGGTAAAACGAAATGACTTTTTTAAGAACTGCTTCTTCCGGTTCTTTCACTACGAACTTTTTGCCGTTGGACAGCGTAATCGTCGTGTCGGGGAAGCACTCAATCTGTTCGATAAACAGCGCGTTCAGCGTAAAAGGCTGGCCGTTTAAACGGGTGACTTGAATCATTCAATCCGGAGAAGCGGCCTTACCGCCTCCCCTCCCTCCTTACCGTTTCAGATTAACCAGCTCCTGAAGGATTTCATCTGAAGTCGTAATGATTTTTGAGTTTGATTGGAAACCTCGCTGAGCAACGATCATTTCGGTAAATTCATCTGTCAGATCAACGTTTGACATTTCAAGATAGCCTGCCAAAAGCTTACCTGAGCCGTTTTCGCCCGGAGCGGTGACAGCACTCGCAGCTCCTGAACTTAATGATTGTCTGTAAAGGTTTCCTCCGATTTTTTCCAGACCGGCGCTGTTAGGGAACGTGACCAGACCGATTTGTCCGGCATCATGAACCGCATCCCCTGCATCAGTGTATGTAACGGTTCCGTCTGCACCGATACTGTAATCTTTCGCGTCAGTCGGAATATTGATTTTGCCCCCGCCGATTTTTTCAAGGTAGTAGCCGTCAGTCGTAACAAGGTTGCCTTTATTGTCCTTCCCGAAATTCCCTGCACGTGTGTAAACGATTCCCGCACCTGTATTAATCTGAAAGTAGCCGTCTCCGTCAATGGCTAGGTCGGTTTTATTCTGTGTAGCCTGCGGGGCGCCGGTTGAATGAACGACATCAATGGAAGAAGTCGCAGCACCCAAGCCGATTTGTTTTGAATTGGTCACGTTTGAACCGCCGGAGACTGTCTGGCTGATCAAATCTTTAAATGTAACGCGGCTTTTCTTAAATCCCACTGTGTTGACGTTGGCGATGTTATTGCCGATTACGTCTAGTTTTGTCTGAAAGTTTTTCATGCCGCTGATACCGGAATATAATGAACGTAACATGTTAAATTCCCCCTGGGTTTCTTTTTATTTAGATGTATCGCTGACTGCCGTGACATCCCACGGGCTGACCTCTTTGCCATTTTCAAGCACGAGCACGTAATTGCCGTTTGAGTGTTTGACTGAATTGACAGGGCTTGTCTGGTCCTTCCCGTCGCTGTCGCTGAATGTGACATTTTTGCCGATCCAGTTCACATACATCGTAAACGGATCTTGATTTTCTACAAATTTAGTCATCGTCGTATTCATATTCATCATTTGCTCCAATGAAGAAAATGTCGCCATCTGACTGATGAATTCTTTGTCATCAACCGGATTGAGCGGGTCCTGGTTTTGAACCTGTGTCATTAAGATCTTCAGAAATTCGTCTTTCCCTAAATTCGTGCTGCTGTTTACGGCGGCGGTGCTCTTCGTATTAGAAGCGCCCGCTGCAACATAATCCGAGTTTACAGATGTCAACTATTCTTCCTCCATTTCATTGAGAGAAAGCTCCTCCAGCATATCTCCGAAATCGCCTGACTGCTGCTGGTTTTTCTGCTCTCTCTGTCCCTGCTGCTGTTTATTGTGATCGGCTGTCTGACCGTAAACCGGCTGCTGATCCCCGCTTTGAAGCGGGACGGTAAAACGGTCGATTTGGACCGACATATTCGGAAGCGACTGTTTCAGCTGAGGAAGATGCTGTTCCAGCAGCTCTTTCGCAGACTGGCTTGATGCGATTATTTTGCTTTGAAACATCCCGTTTTCGTTTGTCACCTTAATCGTGACAAAGCCGAGGTTCTCAGGATTAAGACGAATCGTAAAGCTTCCGGTCGTTTTCCCGAAAGGCGTGTATTTCATCTGTTTCCAGCCGCTGATGACCTGGTCCGTTAACGGTTTATTTTCTGCCGGCGGCTGTTCGGCTCCTGCGGACGCTTGCTGAATGCCGGCAAGACTTCTCGTTCCCGAAAACAGTATATGCGCAGACAATTTGCTGTCAAATGCTTTCACGTGAGAAATCGTGCCGCCGTTTTGCTGTTCCGTTTTCCCGGCAGACTCTTGAGATGATTCAGATGATTGAGATAACACAAAAGCTTTCAGCTCAGTTTCAGCCATATTCCATTCCTTTGTTCCTTTCTGAGAAAGGCCCGCAAGCTGCTCAGCGACGCTTTGAAAGCTCTTCAGCTCAGCGGCCGACATAGAATAAAGCTTAGATGCAGATTCATTTTTCGGAAACAGCGTCTGCCGCAGGTCTTGAATTACGCGGTCCGGTACGCCTTGTTTTTTCAACGCTGCTAATAAACGGTCGCCTTCCTGATAAACCGCCTTTGCCTGTGCGCTGTCCGGCTGATTCTCTTGATGCGCAAATAGCTGGGCTGCGGCTTCTTGAATGAAAAGGAGGCCTGTTTCAAGCGCGTCCCGCCCGGAATCCCCGTCATTAGCGGGCGAACCCGGCTCAATCTTTTCAGGCTTCACCCCATGCCGTTTGCCGGCTAACATGTCTTCAACAGATTCAGCAAGCTGCTTCAATAAAGGAAGAGACGTTTCATCCGTTTGCTTTCCTTCAAGGGCTTTGACCGCCTCAAGCAGCTGTTTCAGCTGAAGTTCTTTATCTTCCGGGCCGGCTTTCAGCCAATCACCGATTTTCGAGAGAGCATCATTCAGCTCTGCATCACTTGTTTTCGCCTCATCTCCGGGCTTCTGTTGAGAAGTGATTTCCGACAGAAGCCGGTTCTGAAATAGGCCTAAGCTGTTTACATTCATCTTCACATTGCTGTTTTGCGCAGTCTGCGTGCGATTCCCCGTTATTTCAAGCAGCTTCAACTTACATCACTCCTTATTTCCGTCAGCGGATAGTTTTTCTGTATATTTAGCCGCTTGTTCAGGAGTCATTTTCGTCAAGATTTCAGCAAGCTGCTTTTTACTTAGTCCGTTTAAAATATCGAGGGCTTCTTTTTCTTTCAGCTTTACGATAATGCTTGCCGCTTTACCGCTGTCCATACTTTTATAGATGTTGATCATTTTATCTTTTCCCGCTGAACCCGCAGCGTCTTTTTTCGTTTCATCCGTTTTCTGCTGCTGTTCCGTTTTCTGCTGCTGTTCAGCTTCCTGTTTCAATGAACGGATTTTCTGGTTCAGATTGTCGATTTCGGATTTGCTTGTGTCCAAATCTTTATTTAAAATGTTGATTTCACTTTTTTGTTCCTTTATGGTCTTTTCAAGAGAAGCCGTTCGGTCTTCCTTCTGCTTTTCCGCTGCGCTTTTCGTTTCTTTCGTTTCGGGAACCAATTCTTTTAAAACAGGCGTTTTTGCGGCTGTTTCCTGAATCGGCTTCATCACATCTACGCCGGCAGCCCAAAGGACGATGCTTGCAACGATGATCAGAAAAATCAGCGGGATAATGATAAAAAGCAGGATTGAACCGAACTTTCCAGATCCCTTTTCTTTATCGGCCATTTTATTCGCTCCTAATGCCCCTGAATCATAAACTGCTTGATTGAAATATCGTCCATTTCCCTCATTTCTGCAGCTTTGTCTTCAAGAGCAAACATATTAAATTGTTTTTCCCGCATTTTTTCAAATTTCTTTACTTCAATGTTTTTTTCGGTGAGCTGTTCCTGCTTCTCATTCATTTCATTTCGTTTCATAATGACAAGTTTTTGATAATGATAGATGGTGTTCTCAAGATTGGAGACAAATTGCTGATAATGTCTCATTTCCTGAACGCTCATCCCGCATTTCAGCTTTGATTCTTTGTCTTTTTCGAGCGATTCTTTTTTGCTCATATTTTCATATAGTTTTTCAGCCACTGTTTCAAATTCAGAAACCGATTGTCTGTATTCAGACAATGTTTGGTCTTTTTCATTCTCTTTTAATTCCAGCAGCTTTTGAAATCTGAATTGGTACGCCACGATGTTTATTCCTCTTTTCCTGTCATACTCGTCAATACCGCAATACTGTCTTCCAATTGAGCAGGTTCTTCAGTTCCTTGTTTTAAAAATTGAATGAGCTGCGGATAAAACTGAATCGCTTCATCAATTTCTCTCGATGACCCTCTTTTGTAAGCTCCGATATTAATGAGGTCTTCAGAGTTTTGATAAGTTGACAGAAGATCGCGGAATTTGTTGGCCGCCTCTATATGCGCAGCGTCTGAAATATTAGACATAACCCTGCTGATGCTCTTCAGGATATTCACGGCCGGGAACTGCCCTTTGTTGGCAAGCGCCCGATCGAGAACGATATGCCCGTCTAATATACCGCGCACTGTATCGGCAATCGGTTCATTCATGTCGTCTCCGTCAACGAGAACCGTATAAAAAGCGGTTATCGTCCCTTGTTCATTCGCACCCGTTCTTTCCAGTAAACGGGGCAGAATAGCGAACACGGAAGGTGTATATCCTTTTGTTGTCGGCGGTTCCCCCGCTGCCAGCCCGATTTCACGCTGAGCCATGGCAACCCTCGTGACGGAGTCCATCATGAACATGACATTCCGGCCTTTATCACGGAAATATTCCGCAATGGCGGTCGCTGTATATGCCGCTTTCAAACGCATTAATGCAGGCTGATCAGAAGTCGCGACTACGACAATCGAGCGTTTCAAGCCTTCTTCGCCTAAATCCTTCTCAATGAATTCCCGCACCTCGCGCCCCCGTTCACCGACGAGTGCGATGATGTTTAGATCGGCTTCGGTCTGCTTTGCGATCATTCCCATCAAAGTGCTTTTTCCGACTCCGCTTCCGGCAAAAATTCCGATTCTCTGCCCTTTTCCTACTGTCAGCAGACTGTCAATCGACCTGACACCGACACCCATCTTTTCCCGTATCGGCGGCCGTTTCATCGGGTTTGGCGGCGGCTGTTCCGTCGAAACGGGAGACAATCCTTTCGGAAGCGCCCTGCCGTCAAGAGGCTCACCGAACGCATCAACAACCTGTCCGATTAAACCTGCGCCTACTTTGATACGGAGAGACTCGCCGGTAGCCTCCACAATGCTGCCCGGCGCAATGCTTGCCGCTTCCAGATAAGGCATTAACAGTATGTTTTCATCCTGGAAGCCTACAACCTCAGCTTTAATCGCTTTTTTTGAATGACCTTTCGGATAAATGAGACAAACATCTCCGATCGAGCTTTCGGGCCCTTTTGATTCAATCATCAGCCCGATGACACGTTTAACCTTACCGTAGCGTTTGTACGGATCCGCTGTTTCAATCGAGTCTATTAAATACTGTGTCTTCATTGCTCCACTCCCGCCTCAAGCGCCGTTAAAAGCTTTTGCTTTAATTGCATCAGCTGGGTGTCTATTCCTGCATCAACCCGTCCGAACGGTGTTTCTATGGAGCACGTTCCCTTTGCAGCTTTTTCATCGGCATACAAGCTTAACCTGCATTCTTTGTATAACAGCTGCTGAATTTCATCCATATGCTGATGAACCGTCTCATAATATTCCGGGTCCACATAAATGGAAATGTCATCATAATCTTTCACTTCGGCTATTACCTGTTTGACTAACAGAAGAAAAGCTTCTTTATCATCACTTTTTTGCCGCCAAACTTTTTTAGCGAGCGCAACGGAAAGCTCAATGATTTCTTCCTCAGCGCTTTCCAGCTTTTCCTCGACTGACTGTCTGGCCATTTCCATAACGGCATTGGCCCGGCTGATGAGGTCTGCGTATTCGGCCTGAGCCTCGGCTTTTCCCAATGCCATGCCTTCGTTATATCCTTCTGCCTTTGCCTCTTCTATCAGTCTTTGTTTTTCATCCGCCCAGCGGCTTTTCTCTTCCTCAATCTGCCGGAGGGTGTAATCCAGCTGATTTTTCGCTTCTTCAGATACCCTGTCGGCTTCTGCTTTGGCAAAAGCCATGAGAGCTTCAGGATTTTCTTCCTCCAGGTCGAGCTGGGGATGCGTTTTCCTGACTTCCTGCAAGGAAAGCTTGCGCCGTTTTTGTTCAGGAGAAAATGATGATTGCTGTTTAATGATATTAGACAATAATATCGTCTCCTCCGCCTCGCGCGATTACAATTTCACCGGCTTCTTCAAGCTTGCGGACGACGCCCACGATTCTTGATTGCGCCTCTTCCACATCACGCAAACGCACAGGCCCCATAATTTCCATTTCTTCTTTAAACGTTTCAACCATACGCTGTGACATATTGCTGAAGACGATCTCTTTGACTTCCTCGCTCGCAACCTTCAATGACAGCAGGAGGTCGTCATTTTCAACATCCCTGATCACGCGCTGAATCGCACGGTTATCAAGGGTGACAATATCTTCAAAGACAAACATCCGTTTTTTGATTTCATCCGCCAATTCAGGATCTTGTATTTCTAATGAATCAAGGATCGTTTTTTCCGTTCCTCTGTCTACGCCGTTCAACACTTCAACAACGGCTTCTATGCCGCCTGTCTGCGTATAATCCTGCGTAAAGGAGGAGGACAGCTTTTGTTCAAGAACCCGCTCCACTTCATTTATGATTTCAGGAGACGTCCTGTCCATAACCGCAATCCTTCTCGCCACCTCAGCCTGAACGTCCGGGTTCAGCTCAGACAAAATCTGTCCGGCCTGCACCGGGTCAAGGTAGGATAAAATCAGCGCCATCGTTTGCGGATGTTCCTGCTGAATGAAATTCAAAATCTGTTCGGGCTCCGCTTTTCTTGCGAAGTCAAACGGCTTTACCTGCAATGAAGAGGTCAGCCTGTTTAAAATGCTTACCGCTTTGTCTTCTCCGAGCGCTTTTTCAAGCACTTGGCGGGCGTAATTTAAACCGCCTTGAGAAATATAATCCTGAGCGATTGCGATATTATGAAATTCTTCAATGATTTCATCTTTTCTCTGATGATCGACGCTTCTGACTCCCGAAATCTCGAGAGTCAATCTTTCAATTTCTTCTTCAGACAAATGCTTGTACACAGAGGCTGATACATCAAGACCTAAGGAAATCATGAGGATGGCTGCTTTTTGTTTTCCTGTAAGCTTGTTCTGATCACGTTTCGCCATTTTCCATTCCCCCTAATCCTCGTCCAGCCAGCTTCGAAGCAATTTTGCAAAGTCTTCCGGTTTTTCTTTAGCCATTTTTTCAAGCTGTTTTCGTCTGACTGTTTCTTCCGTTTCATTTTTCTCTTCGTTGATATCAGGCAATCGAACCGGCTCCGGCGCCGTTTCATATTCATATTCTTCATACTCATCCTCTTGAGAGCGTTTCTTTCTGATGAGGAGAATAATAAGCAGAATAATGGCTGCAAGCAGCACCCCGCCTGTAATGTATACCCAGATCGGGAGACCCGAAGATTGTGCCGAATTTGTGTTCAGGCTTGTTTTCCCGTCAAACGGCTGTACGGAGACAACGATTTTATTGTTAATATCATTGGCCGTCAGGTTTTGATTTTGCGTTTCATTTTTATCAAGGGACGTTCTGACAACCGTTCCTAAAATCTTCTGTATATCAGCCTGTCTCTGCGCTGATAATGAGGCGGCATTTTTCGGATTCGGCGGTTCCACCATGACCTGAATGCCTAAATCACGCACTTTATACGGGCTTTCTGCGATTTCTTTATGAATGCGGTTGACTTCATAGTTGATTTTATTGCTGCTTTTTTCGTAGTCTCCGCTGTTTGAACCGTCATTTGCTCCTGCATATTTAGTGTTCGCGGTGTCATTGCTGCCCGTTCCGGCTGTTCCGCCGTTGGCCGCGCCGTCGCCTTTATACGTTTCCGCAACTTTTTCGGCGCTTACCGCTATGCCTTCCATGTTATCTTTATCGACAGGCTCGACAATGTCTTCAGTGCGTTTTTCTTTCGTGAAGTCAATATCTGCCGTAACCGAAACCACAACTTTATCCTGCCCCATCATTGTGCCGAGCAGTGATTGGACATGTTTTTGAATATCCTTTTCGACCTGCGACTTAATCCCTTGCTGAGAAGCATAACTGTCAGAAACGGACCCTGCGCCGCTGTCACTTTTGTCATAATATGTAGAATTTTGATCCATTATGACGATATTATCTTCTTTTAAGTTCGGGACGCTTTTAGAAACGAGATGGTACAGCCCGTTGATCTGGCTTTGATCAAGCGAGTAGCCCGGTTTAATCTGCAAAACGATCGATGCGGATGCTTCCGGCTGATCTTCACCGACAAACACGGCTTCTTTCGGCATATTGATCATGACCTTCGAGCTTTTAATACCGTCCATTTCATTTATCAGGTTTGACAATTCAGTCTGAGTCGCCTCAACTTTTAAAACGTCAAACTCATTATCTGTCAGGCCGAAGCCCGCATTCTGTCCGAAAAACGAATAATCAATTGAACCCGTTTTCGGCAGGCCTTCCGCGGCAAGCTGGACTTTAAGCGAATCCACTTGGCTCTCAGGAACCTTAATGACCGTGCCGCCGTCAGCAAGTTCAGAAGACACCTTTTTCGTATCGAGCTCTTCTTTAATCTTCCCCGCTTCTTCCGCGGACAAGTCTTTATAAAGAGGCACCATCTTTTCAGACGAAGTAAAAATAATAACGACGATGAGTAAAATAATGAATGCGGCCAAGCCGCTTACCATGAGTATCTTCTGTGTTTTTGATCTGTTATTCCAAAACGCTGCCGTTTTGGTTTTCATTTGCGTTAGAGTACGATTCATGTTAACCCCCGGTCATTCCAGTCATTCTCTTTCATCTGACCACTACATCTGCATTCTCATGATTTCCTGATAGGCTTCCACGGCTTTATTGCGGAATTCGGTAGCGGCCGTCAGAGAAATATTTGCTTTTTGGGCAGCGATCATGACCTCGTCAAGGTTTACATCCTTTCCTGCAGCCAGTTCGTTCGTTATTTGGTCAGATTGCACTTGCGACTCATTTAACGAATCAATTGAGTTTTTTAAAAGCTCCGAAAAGCTTGTTTGATTTGAAGAATCAGTTTTTTGAGCTTGATTTAATTGATTCGTTACGTTTTGAGTGTTTTGGGTTTGTTGAAGCTGAAAAGGAGTAATAGCGTTAACCACTTACATCACCTTACTTTCCGATTTCTAAAGCCTTTAAAAGCATGCCTTTGGAGGCGTTCAATGCCGTCACGTTTGCTTCATATGATCTCGTGCTGCTGACAAGATCCACCATTTCCTTTAATGGGTCTACATTAGGTTTTTGTACATATCCGTCTTTATTCGCATCGGGATTTTCCGGATCGTAAACGAGATTAAAAGCGGATGGGTCTTCCGTAATCGAAGATACCTTTACGCCATTTCCGGCGTTTCCGATTCCGTTCATCTTGGAATTTAAAAGGGACGAAAATGATTCGCCTCCGGATTGGAGAGAAACCAGCTTTCTTCTGTAAGGCACCCACTCGCCATTGACCTGCTTCGCTCTCGTTGTGTCCATATTGGCCAGGTTGGACGATACGACGTCCATCCGGACACGCTGTGCAGTTAAAGCAGACCCAGAAATGTTTAAGCTTTGAAAGCCACTCATTATTTTCCTCCTGTCAAGACTGTTTTCAGGGAATTGAATTTGCCGCTCATTCTTTCAACCAAAGCCTGATAATTAATTTGGTTTTCGGCTAAATCTGTCATTTCTTTGTCGATATCGACATTGTTTCCGTTTTGCTGGTACGATGTGTCACCGCTGGACACGATGGAATAATCGTCCCCCGAATCCGTAAAGTCAACGTGTCGATAGTCGGTTTTTACAGCCTCAAGATTGGATGTTTCCTGATCTAACAAATTTCGGAAAGAGACTTTTTTTGCCTTATAGTTCGGTGTATCTATATTGGCGATATTATTAGTTAAGACTTTTTGCTTAATGTCCGCTCTCCCCAAGGCATTCTCAAGATTTTGTATAGTTCCAGAAAATAAGTCCAAATCCACTTACCTCCATTTCAGATATTTTTCTCCTAAAAATCCTTGTCGAGAATTGTAAAACCATATGCTTATTGTAAGAAATAACAGGCTTAAAGTCTATGAAGTTAGGCTAAAAAAAAGTGCTCATTTGTATCTATTTTACGCATAGGTATTAAGTCCTAGAGTATTTGGACTACAAGCATTTGGTTAATATAAGACTGAAAATAGCTGAATTTCTGTATCTTCCCCTTTTTCTCACACAGCAAGATGGATTATCTCAGATCAGATTCCAATAATCAACTTTAAACTCCAACTTTTCACCTATTGTCCATAAAAAAAGCAGGATCCCCGCTTTTAGGGATCCTGCTTTTGGATTAATGAGATTTTAGGTTTTCCAATTCAATAAGGAATTTATTGTTCAGAACTTTAATGTAAGTCCCCTTCATTCCCAGTGATCTGGATTCAATAACGCCGGCGCTTTCGAGCTTTCTCAGCGCGTTAACGATGACTGAACGGGTAATGCCTACACGGTCGGCAATCTTACTTGCCACAAGCAAGCCTTCGTTTCCGTCAAGCTCTTCAAAGATATGCTCAATCGCTTCAAGTTCACTGTAAGACAAAGAACTGATCGCCATTTGAACAACTGCTTTGCTTCGCGCTTCTTCTTCGATTTCTTCTGCTTTTTCTCTTAAAATCTCCATTCCTACAACGGTTGCTCCGTATTCAGCAAGAATGAGATCATCATCTTCAAATTGGTCCTGCAGACGGGACAGAATCAATGTGCCCAGACGCTCTCCTCCGCCGATAATCGGCACAATCGTCGTTAAGCCCGCTTGGAACAGGTCTCTGTTTTCAACAGGAAAAGCCGTATATTCGCTGTTGATATCAAGGTTTGAAGATGTCTCCGGAACGTTGAAAAGGTTTTTCGTGTACTCTTCCGGGAACTGGCGGTCTTCAAGCATTTTTTTCATGCGGTCATTTTCGATCTGCTGATTAATAGAGTAGCCCAAAAGCTTTCCTCTGCGGCTGACGACGAAAATATTAGAATCAATGACGTCGCGAAGCGTTTCTGCCATTTCTTTAAAGTTTACGGGTTTGCCTGCCGCAGCCTGCAGCATGCTGTTAATAATTCGTGTTTTTTGTAGTAAAGCCATGTTAAATAATCCTCCTAGAATTCCTGTTATTAAATTTTCACAATATAAATTGACTTAGATCTTTGTTGTTTGCAATCGATCCGAGCTTTTCTTCAACGTATTGCGGCGTGATGGCGACTTTTTCCATCGTCACGTCCGGCGCTTCAAACGACAGGTCCTCCAAGAGACGTTCCAATATCGTGTGAAGCCTTCTTGCTCCGATGTTGTCCGTATCCTGATTCACATGATAAGCCACTTCGGCGATCTTACGAATAGCTTCGTCAGAAAATTCAAGAGATATACCTTCTGTCTGCAATAAAGCCTGATATTGTTTTAACAGCGCATTATCAGGTTCGACGAGAATTTTCACAAAATCATCCACCGTCAGCTTGCTCAGTTCTACACGAATCGGAAAGCGCCCCTGCAGCTCCGGAATCAGATCAGACGGTTTGGCCATATGGAATGCCCCGGCGGCTATAAACAGCACGTGGTCGGTTTTGACGGAGCCATATTTCGTGACGACGGTCGAGCCTTCGACAATCGGAAGGATATCCCTTTGGACGCCCTCTCTCGAGACATCGGCCGAGGAAGAAGCTCCTCCGTTTTTTGCGATTTTATCTATTTCGTCAATAAAGATGATGCCGCCCTCTTCAGCTCTTAACACGGCCTCTTGGCTGACTTCATCCATATCGATTAATTTGCTTGCCTCTTCATTGGTCAGAACCTTTCTTGCCTCTCTGACCGTCATTTTGCGGCGTTTCTTCTTTTTAGGCATCAGATTGCTCAGCGCATCCTGCATATTCATGCCCATCTGCTCCATGCCGGAGCCTTGCAGCATGTCAAACATCGACGGCTGCTGCTCTTCCACCTCTACGGAGACGTAATGGTCTTCGAGCTCTCCCAATGTGAGCTGATGCGCCATGCGCTTTCTTTTCTCTTCTAGGCTCGCTTCTTCCTGCTGATCGCTTTCATCATCGCTTGACGGCTGGCTTCCTCCGAAAAGCATTTCAAACGGATTTTTCACACCCGCTTGTTTTTTCTTTCCCGGAACGAGAAGCCGCACAATGCGTTTGTTTGCATTTTCTTCAGCCTGTTCTTTCACTTCGCTGATTTTTTCTTCTTTAATGAGCCGCACGGATGTCTCAACAAGGTCTCTGACCATTGATTCGACATCTCTGCCTACATAGCCGACTTCTGTAAATTTTGTCGCTTCAATTTTTATAAATGGCGCACCGGTAAGCTTGGCGATCCGTCTGGCGATTTCTGTTTTCCCCACCCCTGTCGGACCCATCATCAGGATGTTTTTGGGAACGATCTCATCTCTCAGTTTTTCATCAAGAAGACTTCTGCGATAGCGGTTTCTTAATGCCACGGCGACAGCTTTTTTTGCATCCTGCTGTCCTACAATGTATTGATCCAACCGATCTACGATTTGTCTCGGTGTTAACGGTTTGTTTTCCATGCGCCTCAAGTCCTTTCTATTCAAGTTCTTCCAAAATGATCTGATCGTTTGTGTACACACAAATCTCGCCTGCGATTTTCAAAGCGGCTTTTGCAATTTCTTTGGCGGACAGGTTTTCTCCGGCATAAGTTTTCAGCGCTCTTCCTGCTGACAGGGCGTAGTTTCCGCCGGAGCCGATTGCCAAAACGCCGTCATCCGGCTCAATCACTTCACCTGTTCCCGATACGAGAAGCAAGGTATCCTGGTTCATGACAATCAGCATCGCTTCCAGCTTGCGCAGCACTTTATCGCTGCGCCATTCTTTCGCAAGCTCAACCGACGCACGTTTTAAATTGCCGTTGTATTCTTCAAGCTTCGCCTCAAACATTTCAAAAAGTGTGAAAGCGTCTGCAACAGATCCCGCGAAGCCGGCCAGAACCTTTCCGTTAAACAGCTTTCTCACTTTTCTCGCAGTATGTTTCATGACTACAGCCTGACCGAATGTGACCTGGCCGTCTCCTGACATAGCGCTTTTTCCTTTATGCTGGACGGCAAAAATCGTTGTCGCATGAAAAGATGACATGAGAAGGGCCTCCTTTTAATTTTCTTTAAAAGCTCTCGGATGGTGGGACATATATGTGTTTCTCAGCATTTCCTTCGATACATGCGTGTATATCTGCGTGGAAGACAGATTAGAATGGCCCAAAAGCTCCTGGACGCTTCTTAAGTCAGCCCCTTCATTCAGCAGATGAGTCGCAAACGTATGCCGAAGCATATGCGGGTGTATATGTAAAGTGCCGGATGCCTTTTTTACAAGCCCGCTTAAAATATACCGGATGCCTCTGGCGGTAAGCGGACCGCCTCTTTGATTGACAAACAGCAAATCATGAGGCTCTTTTGCTTTTTCAAGCAGGCACTGCCTTCCGCTATTGATATACAGCTCCAGCGCATCACGGGCATATGAGCCGAACGGGATGTAGCGCTGCTTCCTGCCTTTCCCGTGAACGAGCACCGTATCCATAGATAAGTCAAGATCGCCGACAGTGAGCGTACAGCACTCACTGACCCTCATTCCGGTCGCATATAGAAGCTCAAGCAAGGCCTGATCGCGCATCCCTGACGGCTTGCTTCTGTCTGAAACAGCGAATAGTTCCTCAAGTTCTTTTTCATAAAGAAACTTCGGAATCCGTTTTTCTTGTTTCGGCAGATGAACAAGCTGAAACGGATTCTCTTCAACAAGCTTTTCCCTCATCAAAAATTTATAGAAGCTTCTCAAAGCTGAAATCTTCTTGCTGATTGTTTTTCTTGACAGGCCTTTTTCATAAGCTTCTGTCAAAAATATTCTCACATCATGATATGCAGCTTCTTTCAATCCATTTATATTTTGAGCATGCAGAAACATCCCAAATTCTTCAATCGAATTAACATAATTCACAATAGTATATTGTGAATAATTTTTTTCAATTTGTAAATATTCAACGAATAACTTTAAAAAAAAGTTAACATTCTCCGCCATTATTATGACCTTCCTCTCCGAAGGGCTTTTAAATGGTATCATATAATGCATTGAAGTTGCAATGAAAAGCTATATCGTTTTCGAAATAGTTTGAATAGTTTCAATTGCGCGTTTAGCGTATTCTTCATTTCGTTCTTTTTTGTTTTTAATTTTAACAGGCAGTTCTTTTAACAGCCCAAAGTTTGCATTCATCGGCTGGAAGTTCTTCTGGTTCGTCGTCGTAATGTAATGAGCCATGCTTCCGATCGCCGTCTCCTGAGGGAATGTCACAAGGTCCTGACCGAGCACAAGTTTGGCCGCATTGATTCCCGCCACAAGGCCTGAAGCAGCAGATTCAACATAACCTTCTACGCCGGTCATTTGGCCTGCGAAAAACAGGTCGTTCCGCTGTTTAAATTGATATGTCGGATTCAAGAGGCTAGGCGAGTTGATAAATGTGTTTCTGTGCATGACGCCGTATCTGACGATGTCAACATTTTCAAGTCCGGGGATCAGTTTAAGCACTTCTTTTTGGTCTCCCCATTTTAAATGTGTCTGAAAACCTACAATATTATATAGCGTTCCGGCCGCGTCATCCTGTCTGAGCTGCACGACTGCATAAGGCCGCTTGCCTGTTTTAGGATCTTCCAGCCCGACCGGTTTCATCGGTCCGAACAGCATCGTTTTCTTGCCTCTTTTCGCCATGACTTCAATCGGCATGCAGCCTTCAAAGAAAATTTCTTTCTCGAATTCTTTTAACGGAACCGTCTCAGCCGTCGTCAGCGCTTCATAGAAACGGTCAAACTCTTCTTCTGTCATCGGGCAGTTTAAGTATGCCGCTTCTCCCTTGTCATAACGGGATTTTAAGTACACTTTATCCATATCAAGGCTGTCTTTTTCAACAATCGGCGCCGCCGCGTCATAAAAATACAGGTACTCTTCTCCGGTGAGTTCTTTCAGCTGCTGTGAAAGCGATTCTGACGTAAGCGGTCCGGTCGCAATAACTGTCGGGCCTTCCGGAATCTCTGTTACTTCCTCAGTAAGTACCGTTACGTTCGGATGGTTTTTCACGAGATCCGTCACGCTTTGCGCAAATTCATGACGGTCAACGGCAAGCGCTCCCCCTGCCGGAACCGAACATTTATCAGCAGATTGAATGATTGCTGAGTCAAGCGCCCGCATTTCTTCCTTTAATACGCCTACCGCATTGGCAAGCGTATTTGAACGGAGGGAGTTGCTGCATACCAGTTCGGCAAATTTATCAGTATGATGGGCTGCCGTCTGCTTTACGGGCCGCATTTCATATAGTTTTACTTGAATTCCTCGTTTTGCAAGCTGCCATGCCGCTTCACTTCCGGCAAGGCCTGCTCCGATTACATTAACTGTTTGCTGGTTCATTTCTTTTCATCTCCTGTTGTTTGTTGCTTCCACACAAAGAAGGTGAGCAAGGCTCTGCTCACCGCTACTTCTGTGGTTCTTCCTTATAATCGCATTCGACGCATTGGACTTGTATGCCTTTTTTAAGCTTTTTCTCTACGAGCATATTTTCACATTTCGGGCATTTTCGTTCAATCGGTTTATCCCAAGATACGAAGTCACAGTCAGGATAACGGTCACAGCCGTAAAAGACGCGTTTCTTTTTTGATTTTCGTTCGACAATGTTTCCTTCATGACACTTAGGACATTTCACGCCGATTTGTTTAACAATCGGTTTTGTATTCCGGCAGTCAGGGAAGTTGGAGCACGCCATGAATTTGCCGTACCGGCCCATTTTATAAACCATCCGGGAGCCGCATAACTCGCAATCTTCGTCGGCGTATTCAGGTTCAATTTCCACTTCTTTCATTTCGGCTTCCGCTTTTTTCACACGCTTTTCGAAATCGGAATAGAAGCTGTCAATGATTTGAACCCATTCTGTCTGACCGTCTTCAACATGGTCAAGGTCTCTTTCCATTTTTGCCGTGAATTCAACGTTAATGATTTCCGGGAAAAACTCCATGATGAGATCCAGTACAATCTGTCCGAGCTCAGTCGGCACAAACCGTTTATTGTCTAATGCCACGTAACCGCGCCGCTGGATGGTGTCAAGAGTCGGCGCATATGTGGAAGGACGGCCGATACCGAGTTCTTCAAGCGTTTTAACCAAGCGCGCCTCTGTGTAACGCGGCGGCGGCTGAGTAAAGTGCTGCTCGGGCTCAATATCTTTCGACAAAACCGTGTCTCCCTCTTTAAGGTCCGGAAGCATGCGGTCTTTTTCTTCCAGCTGATCGTCTTTACCCTCTACATAGACTTTCATGAAGCCGGCGAATTTGACTTTACTTCCGTTTGCCCGGAATGTCAATCCGTTATTGCTGAGATCGACACTCATCGTATCCAGAACGGCTGGCGCCATCTGACTTGCAACAAAGCGCTCCCAAATCAGCTTGTATAATCTGAGCTGGTCTCTGCCAAGCACCGCTTTTAAATCGGCAGGTTTTCTGAGTACTGAAGTCGGGCGGATCGCTTCGTGAGCATCTTGAGCGTTTTCATTTTTCTTTGCCGGTTTCCGTTTTCCCGCTAAGTACTCTTTTCCGTACGCCTGATCAATAAAAGCTGACGCCTCTTCAACGGCTGTGTTGGAAATCCTCGTTGAGTCCGTTCTCATATACGTGATGAGTCCGACTGTACCTTCTTTACCGAGATCAATTCCTTCATATAATTGCTGAGCGATCATCATCGTTTTCTTCGCTCTGAAATTCAGCTTTCTTGCAGCCTCCTGCTGCAGGGTGGACGTTGTAAACGGCAGAGCGGGATTTCGTTTCCGCTCTTTTTTCGTAACCTTGTCTACTGTATACTTATTGCCTTTCAGCTCAGCAAGAACGGCTTTTACGTCTTCTTCACTTTTTAAAGGAAGCTTTTTGCCGTTTTTTCCGAAAAAGCCGGCTTCAAACGTCTCTTTTCCTTTTAGAAATGAGCCGGTAATCGTCCAGTACTCTTCAGGTTTAAAGTCGTTGATTTCCTTTTCCCGGTCAATGATGATCCGGAGCGCAACGGATTGCACGCGGCCCGCACTGAGGCCTTTTTTTACTTTTTTCCAAAGAATCGGGCTGATTTTGTATCCGACGAGCCGATCTAATATGCGGCGCGCCTGCTGCGCATCCACAAGATCCATGTTAATCATGCGCGGATGTTTAAATGATTCTTTAATGGCGTCTTTTGTTATTTCATTAAAGACGACCCGGCAGTCAGAGTTGAGATCCAGATCAAGACTGTGCGCGAGATGCCATGCAATCGCTTCCCCTTCTCTGTCGGGGTCGGCCGCGAGATAGACTTTTTTTGCTTTCTTTGCCGCTGTTTTTAATTCTTTTAAAACAGGGCCTTTTCCGCGGATCGTAATATATTTCGGTTCAAAGTTCTGTTCGATGTCAACTCCCATTTGACTTTTTGGAAGATCCCGGACATGTCCCATTGAAGCTTTAACTTTATATTTCTTTCCTAAATAACGTTCAATCGTTTTCGCCTTTGCCGGCGATTCCACGATGACTAGATAATCAGACATTTTCATCCCCCTCAAGAGGTGTTCTCTCTCTTTTCAAGTATCAATTCATTTTAGAGCTGCCTTTTTATGGCTTTCAACATTTCATTCTTTATGATGAACGTCATTTTATACATGAAAATAATGTGCAACTTTAAATCCTCACTATTATTAAATATTACAATACCGTTTGTCAAACGATATTTCAAAAGGGTTCCGTATACTGAACGCCTCGGGCGGTCAGCTCTCCGTCAATATCCTCTGCGCACAATACAGCTTTCGCCCCTTCTTGAATGAGTTTTATAGGTCCTCCGGAATATGGATTAAATATGGAACCGGGAACGGCAAATACCTCTCTCCCTTGATCGAGGGCCTGATAAGCTGTGATTAATGAACCGCTTTTTTCTTTTCCCTGCACGACTACAATTCCTTCACTTAATCCGCTGATTATACGGTTTCTCATCGGAAAGTGCCACTTTTTCGGCTTTGTTTCAGGAGGATGTTCTGAGAGTAGGAGGTGGTGTTCAGCCATGTATTCTGCTAACAGGAGATTTTCCCGGGGATAAATGTGATGGAATCCGCCGGCTATCACGCCGATCGTAAGCCCTTTTGCCCTGATGCTCGCCTTATGAGACAATCCGTCTATGCCGGATGCAAGCCCGCTTACGATGACCCAGCCTTTTTTTGAGAGTTCGGCGGTAAGATGCCCAACCGCTTTTATTCCGTCGTCCGTCGGTTTCCGCGTGCCTACAATCCCAATTTTTCGGCCTTTTCCAAGAAGCTGCGTGTTCCCTTTTGCAAACAAGACAGCCGGCGGATCATAAATCGTTTTAAGCCATGAAGGATAGCGGCTTGATGAAATCGGGATGACTGTAATGCCTTCGCGGCGGTAATCGGACAGAACTTCATCGAGTTCCGAATCCTTGCGCTCTATTTCTCGAAAAATGGCTTTCGGTGCTGTTTTCCCTTCTGATAAAACGGTTAATGGATGCGGATCCCGTAAAAAAGACAGGGAGTGATCAGCTTTCCACCATTTTAATAGAAGAGACGGGGAAATAATTTGATTGATACTGCAGACCATTAAACAGCGCGATGCTTGATCCAAATCTGGCAACCTCCTCTTTTTTTCACAGTAAAAACAGGAACAGCCGTTACGGCTGCCCCTGCTTCGGTCAGTGCGTTTTGCACGTTTCAAATAAGCCTTTTTCTTTTAACACCTTAATCAGCGTTTCGCCCATTACAGAAGGGGTTTCCGCCACTTCAATCCCGCAGGCGTTCATCGTTTTGACTTTTTCTTCTGCCGTGCCTTTTCCTCCGGAGATGATGGCGCCCGCATGGCCCATGCGTTTTCCCGGAGGAGCGGTTTTACCGCCGATAAAGCCGACAACAGGCTTCGTCATGTTTGCTTTCACCCACTCAGCCGCTTCCTCTTCAGCTGTGCCGCCGATTTCTCCGATCATGATGACGGCATGTGTTTCAGGATCTTCATTGAACGCTTTTAACACGTCAATAAAGTTCGTGCCGTTGACCGGGTCACCGCCGATTCCTACAGCGGTAGATTGGCCTACGCCGGCTTCTGAAAGCTGATGGACGGCCTCGTATGTCAATGTTCCCGAACGGGATACAACGCCTACATGCCCCTTCTTATGAATGTATCCCGGCATAATGCCGATTTTGCATTCTTCAGGCGTAATAACACCAGGGCAGTTCGGCCCTATTAATCTCGTTTTCTTGCCTTCCATAAAGCGCTTCACTTTCACCATGTCCAAAACCGGGATGTGCTCAGTGATACAAATGACAAGATCAATTTCCGCGTCAACCGCTTCCATAATTGCGTCCGCGGCAAATGGAGCCGGCACGTAAATGACTGACGCATCAGCGCCCGTTGTATGAACCGCTTCTGCGACCGTATTGAATACCGGTACGCCTTCCGCCTCCGTTCCGCCTTTACCAGGTGTTACACCGCCAACGATATTCGTGCCGTATTCCAGCATCTGCTTTGTATGAAATAAAGCGGTAGAACCTGTAATCCCCTGTACAATAACTCTCGTATCTTTATTGATAAAAACACTCATTATCTGGTCCCCTGCCTTTCATTCTTTCCTAAACTAAGGATACGATTTTCTGCGCGCCGTCTGCCATTGATTCCGCAGATGTAATGTTTAAGCCTGATTCATTCAGGATTTTCTTTCCTAAATCTACGTTTGTCCCTTCAAGGCGCACGACCAGCGGCAATGTCAATCCGACTTGTCTCGTCGCTTCAACAACGCCCTCGGCGATGACATCACACTTCATGATGCCTCCGAAAATATTTACGAAAATTCCTTTTACGTTTTGATCGGAAAGAATGATTTTAAAAGCTTCCGTTACTTTTTCAGCGGTTGCGCCGCCCCCGACATCCAGGAAGTTTGCAGGTTCTCCGCCGTAGTGTTTAATGATATCCATTGTAGACATCGCAAGACCCGCGCCGTTTACCATACAGCCGATATTTCCATCAAGGGAAATGTAGCTCAGATCGTATTTTGACGCTTCGATTTCTTTCGGATCTTCTTCGTCTAAATCTCTGTATTCCATAATATCTTTTTGTCTGTATAACGCATTGCTGTCAAAGTTCAGCTTAGCATCAAGCGCCATGACGTTTCCGTCTCCCGTGACGACGAGAGGGTTGATCTCGGCGATGGAGCAGTCCTTCTCAACAAATGCTTTATATAAACCGAGCATAAATTTAGCGGCTTTGCCGACAAGCTCTTTCGGGATGTTAATTGCGAATGCAATTTCCCTTGCCTGATAGCCTTGAAGGCCGACAGCCGGATCAATAACCGCTTTTTTAATTTTTTCAGGTGTTTTTTCCGCTACTTCTTCAATCTCCGTTCCGCCTTCTTCAGACGCCATTAAAACGATTCTTGAAGTGGCGCGGTCAAGTACAAGCCCGACATAGTATTCCTTTTTAATATCGCAGCCTTCTTCAATAAGTAAGCGTTTTATTACTTGTCCGTCCGGACCCGTTTGATGGGTGACGAGCGTCTTGCCTAACAGTTCTTCTGCATACCCCTTCACTTCATCTATTGTTTTTGCAATCTTTACCCCACCAGCTTTGCCGCGGCCGCCAGCATGGATTTGCGCCTTTACGACATAAACCGAGCTTGACAGGCTCTCTGCTTTTTCAACTGCTTCCTCTGCTGTAAAAGCCACTTTACCTTCAGGAACAGACACCCCGTATTTTCTGAGGACTTCTTTTCCCTGGTACTCATGGATATTCATTTCCCATCCTCCTAACTTATGTAGCAAAACTAAAAATAGACTGCGCTTTCATTCTATATAATACTGGAAGAATTGTCTAGGGTTCAAAACAAAATCTTTATATCCTTCCGAACATTCTAACTTTTATTTTATTGAAAATATAAATTTATACGGAGTCCGGGAAATGAATGTTCCTTATTTTTCGTTTTTCAGGCTTTCATCCAGTCGGTAAACAAATGAAAAAATTTCAGCAACGGTCTCATAAAGCGCTTCCGGTATCTGATCGTCGACCGTTAAATGGCGCATTAATTCGACAAGGGTTCTGTCTTCCTGAATAGGAACCCCCGCCTTCTCAGCTTCTTTTATGATATTTTCTGCGACATGCCCCCTGCCTGTTGCGACAACCTTTGGGGCTTGGTCTTTCTGCCGGTCGTAATGCAGGGCGACAGCTCTTCTTAACGGCGTTTGCTCTTTCATATTTTCACATCCACTTTTCGTCCGCCGTCTTTTTCTATAAACTCTTCCACAAGAGCGCTCTGGTCTTTCGGTCGCCGCTTTTTAGCCGTAACGCCCGACAGACTGAATCCCGTTTCTTTTACAGCCTCTTTTAAAGCCGGTACGAGAGGGTCGATGGCCGCCTGAAGCTCAAAATCGGTCTCAACCGTAATCGTCATTACATTTTGCTGAATCATACAGTCCACGACGGTTTCTTGCAGCGTTTCAAGGTGCAGCAAAAACAGGAGCCTGCAATGTGAGGGATCGAGTTTTCCGTCCGGCTCCTTCCGTCCTTTAAAGAGAACTGTGATGTCATTCTCATACGCGGACGCTCCCAGCGGAAATGACAGCACCATCTGCGTAAAAGATGGATTCTGCTGCTCAATAAACAGCTGTCCGTTTAATTTATGAATGAGCGGTTCTGCCTCTTGTTTAACGGATTGGGGCGCGTCTTGAAGCGTCCGGACGGCTTGGAGAGCCGTTTTCAGCGCTTGTTTCTCCGGCTGCGGAGCCGCGCCTTTTTCAAGCGCTGTAATGAATGATAATTCATCACGGGTGCCCAGCCCTTTTTTGATTCTTTGCAAAAGGCTTAATACGTCATGTTTTTCCGCATATTTCAGTTCAGTAAGCTGAACGGCTTTTTCGAAAACAGCCGCCTCCTGTTCTGTCAGATGTACGTTTTGGAGAACAGATGCTGTTTTGGATGTTTTATCTTGAGAAATGAAAGCCTTGATGATGTCCGCCGTTTCTTTTACGGGACGGTTTTCATTCTTTTCGGCTGATGTCATTAATTTTTCGATAAGCTGTCTTGCCGCTTTTTCAGGCAGCTCCGTATCTGTCCGGGCACGCGGAGGAGAAGGGCGGCTTGTGGCTGCCTTTACGTTTTCACGAGTCTCTCGGACAATTGGTGATTGTTTTAATTCCGTCCGTTCCCCTTTATCCATCGGCCCGGTTTCTGAAATCGGCATGCGTGCGGCCTCGGCAAGCTTCTTCAAGAGGCGCTCTGCATGAAGATCCGTTTCCGCGTCTAACACGTCAGAAACCGCCTCTTGAAGCGCGGACAGCTCTTTTGCCGATTGCGGAGCCTGATTGATTGCCTGAAGCAGTCCGGAAAGAAGGCGGCGGGTCGGAACCGGATATTTAACGGCATGAATGGCTGACAAGACTTCAGGGTGCGCGGGCAGTTCCCTTTTCAGCGCAAATACGATTGTTTCTGCCGCCTTTTTCGCTTCGGCGGCCGGAAGCGATTCAGCCCAGCGGATGCAGGCTTTGAGGCTGTTTTCCGTCATTGGCAGCTTCTGCTGCATAAACGTTTCGGCAATCTGCAGAGATACCGGGTTCGGTTTGACGAAAAGAGCGTTTAACAGTCTTCCCGCCGCTTCCTGAACGGTTTTCGGGCTTCCATCAAATTGGTCAACAACATGAAGCCGGCCTATTTTTTCCGCCGGCTGTCTGTCATAAGAAAACCAGTAATATGCCTGAGGACGGAGGGCGGTTTCAAGCTTTCCCTGCATCGTCCGGCCGCCGATTTGGATAAGCGCGCTTTGATCGTCCAGCAAACGGAGAACCTTCCCTAACAGCAGTCTTTTTTCGCCGCTGTCTTTACCGCCGTCTTGCCGATCCTGAGAGATTTCCGCCGTCAGCTGTCTGAAAGCCGCTTGGATTTCGCCGCTTATGTTCATGTCTTAAGCCTCTTTTCTAACAATAAGATTGAACGGGAGCGAATGTTTTTCGGTGAATAGTTGTCGGTCCGTATGCCTGAAGAGCTTCAAGATGTTCTTTCGTTCCGTAGCCCTTATTTTTTTCAAAGCCGTACATGGGATAGGTTTTGGCGTATTCCGCCATGAGACGGTCCCGCGTTACTTTAGCAATGCAGGCTCCGGCGGCAATTGACACGCTTTTGGCATCCCCTTTTATAACAGATGACTGCGGAATGTCAAGCGGAAGCGTCATGGCATCTGCAAGCAGATAATCAGGTGTTTCCGTTAAAGCATTGACCGCTTTTACCATCGCGAGTCTCGCGGCCTCATAAATGTTGATCCGGTCAATGACATCCGCATGGACAATGCCTACTCCTATCGCTGTGGCTTCTTCCGTAATCCGATCGTAATACTCCCCGAGCTTCTTTTCCGACAGTTTCTTCGAGTCCGTGAGCCCGAGAATCTCGCATTCTGCCGGCAAAATGACAGCACCTGCGACAACCGGTCCGGCAAGCGGCCCTCTTCCCGCTTCGTCAACGCCTGCAATCAGGCGGAAACCTTTTTTGTATGAGAGCCTTTCGTATGCCGTCATGTTCAGCCACTGCTCTTTAAGGGCTTTTTCCTTCGCGTGTTTCTTCAGCCATTGCTCTAAAAGCGTCTGTACGCTTTTTCTCGGATCTTTTTCACATTGGGCAAGGAAGGGGTCTCTTTCATCTTTGACCTCTTGCAGGCGTTCTTTTACGCTTTTTACGGTTAATGTATTCACGTTCTCTTCTCCCTTACATTATGTATATCGGTATTCTGCGGAAAAAATAAAGACCCGCATCGCTGCGCGTCTTTATTCTGATGGTGTTTCAAATGAAAGCCTGCCGAACTTTTCCGTCCGGATGTCCCGGATGATGACTTCTGTCGTTTTATCGTAGTCAATCAGTCCGCCGCCCATTAAACAGCCGCGTTTTTCACCGATCGCGTCAAAAAGAGCGGCGATATCCTCAGGGATTTCCTGAAGTCCGTAACGCTCCTTTAGGCGGTCTGGATAATGCTCTTCCAGAAAGCGCAGCCCGAAAACGGCCACATCCTGCAGGTTGATAATGGAATCTTTAATCGCCCCGGTGATCGCCAGGCGCAAACCGACAAGCTCGTCTTCAAATTTAGGCCATAAAATCCCCGGTGTATCGAGCAGCTCTAATTCCTTGCCTACCTTTACCCACTGCTGGGAAGTGGTAATGCCGGGCCTGTCTCCCGTCTTGGCAATGTTTTTTTTGGCCAGACGGTTGATGAGCGTAGATTTCCCGACGTTCGGAATGCCGATGATTAATGCGCGGATCGCTCTTGGCTTAATGCCTTTTGCTTTCATTTTATCGAACTTATCTTTCAGCAGTTCTTTCGAGGACGGCACGATTTGATGCAGCCCCTGTCCGTTAACGGAGTTTATTGAAAGAGAGGGAATCCCCTGTCCCTGAAAGTGATCCTTCCATTGGGCCGTTACAGCCGCATCGGCCTTATCGGCTTTATTTAAAAGCATAATGCGCGGCTTATTTTTTAAAATTTCCTCAATCATCGGGTTTCTCGATGACATCGGTATTCTCGCATCCACCAATTCGTAGACGATATCAATTAACTTCAGTTTTTCTGTTACTTCCCGTCTCGCTTTAGCCATATGGCCCGGGAACCATTGAATGGTCATGTGACTTCGACACCTGCCTTATTTGCCGGAACTGTATGTCCCGGTGATCTCTTATGTATTTTACGTTGCTTGTTCCGCTTTTACAAATGTCATATAAAAAAAGAGCCTGTTACGGGTAACAAGCTCTTTTCGTTCGTTATCATTATCGTCTGATTTCTTTAATACGAGCCGCTTTTCCGCGAAGTTCACGCAGGTAGTAAAGCTTAGCGCGACGTACTTTACCGTAACGTACAACTTCGATTTTCGCGATTTTTGGTGTGTGTACAGGGAATGTACGTTCAACGCCAACACCGTAAGAAATCTTACGAACTGTGAACGTTTCGCTGATTCCACCACCACGACGCTTGATCACAACACCTTCGAAGATCTGGATACGCTCACGGTTACCCTCAACAACTTTTACGTGTACACGTAAAGTGTCACCAGGACGGAACGCAGGAAGATCAGTGCGAAGCTGTTCTTTTGTGATATCTTGAATTAGTTTTTGCATCGTTTTCAACTCCTTCCAACAGATGCTCTTAGCCACAACTGCAAGGCACAGCGGAACATCGTTTTCAAGCTTTTGAAGGATAAGCCTTCTTAAGCCACAAGTAGTATCTTATCATATCTTCATTGCCTGCGCAATAGAATCTATTCGTTTTCCCACTCGGAAATCCATTTTCTTTGCTCATCGGTGAGAGGATAGTTTTCAAGAAGATCCGGACGTCTTAAAAAGGTTCTTCTGATTGATTCTTTATTGCGCCATTCTTTTATTTTGGCATGGTTGCCGGACAGAAGCGTCTGAGGCACTTTTAAGCCTTTATAATCTGCAGGCCTTGTATAATGCGGATGCTCTAAAAGCCCCGTGCTGAAGGAATCCTCCACGTGGGATGCTTCTTTTCCGAGGACGCCCGGCAAAAGCCTGACAACACTGTCGGCAATCATCATGGCAGGGAGCTCTCCACCTGTCAGCACAAAATCCCCGATGGAGATTTCATCCGTGACAAGGTGTTCCCGGATTCGTTCATCATACCCTTCATAATGTCCGCAAATAAACATCAGATGTTCCTCTTCCGCCAGCTCCTCGGCTTTCTTCTGCGTATAACGTTCACCTTGCGGGCAGACGAGAATAATGCGCGGCTTGGCATCCGTACCGGCTGTCAGCTTTTCAACAGCATCAAACACAGGCTGCGGCTTTAACACCATCCCGGCTCCCCCGCCGTACGGGTAATCATCAACCGTTTGGTGTTTATTATCCGAAAAAGCCCGGAAATTGATGACGTCAAAACGGACAGCCTCTTTTTCCTGTGCTTTTTGCAGGATGGATGAGCCGAGAACCCCTTGAAACATCTCGGGAAACAGTGTTAAAAAGTCGATTTTCATTCGTCTATTAACCCTTCCATTACATGAATCTTAATTTTCTTCTCATTTATATTAATATCCTTGACCACAGAAGCGATATACGGAATGAGCGCATCTTTTTTCCCTTTTCTTGCAACCACCCATACGTCATTAGCTCCGGGCGTCAAGATTTCCTTCACTGTGCCGATCAGTTCTCCGTCCTCTGATACCACTTCGCAGCCGATGATTTCATGAAAATAAAATTCATCTTCTTCAAGCTCTCCCAAGTCTTCTTCAGGGACTTTGATTACCATGTTTCTTAGGTGTTCGACTTCATTGAGACTCGGCATTTCTTTGAATTGCAGCAGATGAAACTGCTTGTGAAGCCTGTGGGTGCTGACCGTTACTTTGATTGGCTCAGCAGCTCCTTCCGCAAACAAATAGAGCGTATTGCCGGGCTTGTACCGTTCTTCGGCAAAGTCCGTTTTAGAAATGACCCGCACTTCGCCTTTAATGCCGTGGGTATTTACAATTTTGCCTACATTAAACCATCTGTTTGTCATATTATCACCTCGGGCGAATTTCAATTACTACCCCGTCTTTTATGACGATGGTATTTGCCGCTGTTTTTTCATGCCAGTTATCACCGACGTTGATTGAAAGCAGCGCATCGATCTCCTTTTCCTTCACTTCGCTTCCGAGCGGGAGCGAATGTGTCTGGCTTATTTGGAAATCGATCATTTTGATTTTGTCTTGTCTTTTTTCAATGGCTTTTTTAAAAGATTCCGCCACATCGGGATTCTGCGGATCTTTTTCATGTTTTCTAAGCTGAAAATAGAGCTGGCTGCATTCTCGTTCAAGCGTTTGCTTTTTTTCTGCAAAAGAGGCCAAAAGCTTTTCCTTGCTTTGCTCGGTCAGAACCTGCATAACGGTTACCCTGTGAATAATCTGCATAGGACCAGACTCCCCACTCTTCCAACATATTTCTGTTCATTTGCCTTTTTTACGTGTAAAAAAAGGGGAGGTGCCGGCCCTCTCCCTTTCAGTCAAATATTTCAAATTGAACTTTCTTAGAAGACTGTGCGCCAGCTGCAAAAACGACGGTTCGAATCGCTCTTGCAGTCCGGCCTTGCTTTCCGATAATTTTACCGGTATCTGACTTATTGACAGATAAGCGCAGCGCAATCTTTTGATCGGTCTCTTCTTTTGTGACCGTTATGTCTTCCGGATGGTCGACAAGCGGAGCCACAATGCTGACAATCAAATCTTCCAAGTTCTGATCAGTCATTACTTGCCTTGTTTAGCGTTGTGGAATTTTTCCATAATTCCTTGGCTTGAGAACAAGTTGCGGACTGTATCAGAAGGTTTAGCTCCTGTTTGCAGCCATTTAAGAGCAAGCTCTTCGTTGATTTTCACTTCAGCCGGCTTTGCAACCGGGTTGTATGTTCCGACTGTTTCGATGAAACGGCCGTCACGCGGTGAACGAGAATCTGCTACAACAATACGATAGAAAGGAGATTTTTTTGCTCCCATACGTTTTAAACGAATTTTTACTGCCATTTTACTAGCACCTCCGAAAATATTTCAACAAGATAGTATATTAACAATGATAAAAGTGTTTGTAAAGTGTTTTTTCTTAACAACGGTTTTATCATGTATAACCGATTACATAAAAGGTAGTTTAAAGCCTTTTTTCTTCCCTTTTGACATGTTGGTCATCTGCTTCATCATTTTTTTCATTTCCTCAAACTGCTTTAAAAGACGGTTGACTTCCTGAACGGATGTTCCGCTTCCTTTGGCAATCCGCTTCCGCCGGCTGGCGTTAATGATATCCGGTTGTTCTTTTTCAAGAACGGTCATTGATTTAATGATCGCTTCCACATGATTCAGCTGTTTTTCATCGACTTGGATGTTTTTTAAGCCTTTCATTTTGCCTGCGCCGGGCATCATTTGCAGCAGTTCGTCAAGAGGCCCCATGTTTCGGACCTGGCCGAGCTGCTCAAGAAAATCATCCAATGTGAAGCTCATCGTTCTCATTTTCTGCTCAAGCTCTTTGGCTTTGTCTTCATCAACTGTCGCCTGAGCTTTTTCAATCAGGGTTAACACGTCACCCATTCCGAGAATCCGGGATGCCATACGCTCGGGATGGAACGCTTCTAAAGCGTCGAGTTTTTCTCCCATTCCGGCGAATTTAATCGGCGTTTCAGTGACTGCACGGATAGAAAGCGCCGCACCTCCGCGGGTATCCCCGTCAAGCTTTGTTAAAACGACGCCCGTTAAACCGAGCTGGTCATTAAAGCTTTTGGCGACGTTCACCGCATCCTGACCGGTCATTGAGTCGACGACAAGGAAAATTTCTTCAGGGTTTGCGACTTCCTTTACGCCGGAGAGCTCATCCATCAGTTCGTGATCGATGTGCAGCCGTCCGGCGGTATCTAAAATCACATAATCATGATGCTCTTCCTTCGCTTTTTCAATCGCCTGTCTGGCAATTTCCACCGGGCTGACCTGATCGCCAAGCGAAAAGACCGGCATATCAAGCTGTTTCCCCAGTGTTTCCAGCTGCTTAATCGCAGCGGGACGGTAAATATCTGCAGCCACGAGCAGCGGTTTGCGGTTATGTTTTTTGCGCAGCAGGTTGGCGAGCTTCCCCGTGGTTGTCGTTTTACCGGCACCTTGGAGCCCGACCATCATAATAACGGTCGGCGGGCGTTTGGCGACGGCAATTTTGCTTTCTTCGCCGCCCATCAGCTCGGTAAGCTCTTCTTTTACGACTTTAATAACCTGCTGACCGGGTGTCAGACTCTGCATGACGTCCTGTCCGACAGCCCGTTCACTTACTTTTTTCACAAAATCCTTTACGACTTTAAAGTTAACGTCAGCCTCAAGAAGCGCAAGACGAACTTCACGCATCATCTCTTTTACGTCTTGTTCGCTGACTTTTCCTTTTCCGCGGATTTTTGAAATCGTCTTTTGCAGTCGGTCGGCTAATCCTTCAAATGCCATTGTTTGCCGCCTCCTAATCTAATTTCTCAAGCGCTTCAATCAGAGCCGTCATTTTTTCCTCTTCCTGCAAGCCGGAAGCAAGCTCTTTCAGCTTTGTAAACATTTCTTTACGCTCCTGAAACTTTTTAAAAAGGAGCAGTTTTTCTTCATATTGTTCAAGCATCGCTTCAGTCCGTTTGATGTTATCGTAAACGGCTTGCCTTGAAACGTCATACTCTTCGGCTATTTCACCAAGGGAGAAATCGTCCAGATAATAAAGCGACATATAGCTCTTTTGTTTTGACGTCAGCAACGACTGATAGAAGTCAAACAAATAGTTCATTCTCGTCGTTTTTTCGAGCGACATTTGAGCTCTCCCCTTTGTTAAGTCAAATCCCTTTACAAAAACATAGTTTACATGGTTTCAGAGCGTGTGTCAAGTTTTTATCTTGTCAAAGCATGAGGCTCTTTTTACATAATCAGTTTTTAAAAAAATTCGTATAGACCGCCGTTAAAATACTCGAATTCTTGTTTTGATACACGATAGCGGCAATAGCCTTCGTAAAAAGCATTGAGCCATGCTTCATTTGTGACAAAATGACGGATCGCTAATGATTCATCATATCGCGGATCTCCCGCCGATATTCCCGCAGCATCGATAAACAGACAGACCTCTCCGTCTTTCACCAGCACATTATCAGTCGTGCAGTCACCGTGAATCATTGTCTGCTGAACAGGAACAGGTCTGTACCGGTCCAAGTCCTTCAAAAGCTCTGCACTTCCTTCAGCCTGTCCTTTTTTGACATATTCCCCGGCTCGTTTGATTTGCAGATCGAGCCAGTCTGTTTCCGGCTGTAAACCAGGGACCATTTCGGTTTCATGCAGCCGCTGCAGAAACTGGCCGAAACTTTTGATCAGCTTTTTCTTTTCAGTATCCCCTTTTGCTTTTCTTAAAGCAGAAGTGAGGGTGATTCCATCCTCAAATGACATGACGATATGGCTGGCATGCTGTTCCTGTATCATCCCATAATAAATAGGAACAGGCAGACGACGAGTTTCCGTCAGTTGTTGTAAAACGAAGGCTTCTCTCATTAACCATTCCCGATACTTCTGTTGAAAAGAACTTTTCAGCAAAAATGCGTCTTGGCCGGTCACTATTTTCCGAACGGTTGAAGTGCCTCCCTGTTCATCCAGCAGCGACATATGGTTTATCGCGCCGATCTTCCTTTCCAATTCAGCTTTCAGCCATTTGTCCAACAACTGCCCCCTCCATTCCGATCTATCAATGCGTATAAAAAAACGAGTATAAAATGGAAAGTTTTATACTCGTTTTTTATTCATTAATCCTCGGCTTTTTCAACTAAATCAGAAAAGAGACCGTATACGTAAGATTCTGCATCAAACCGCTGGAGATCGTCAACCTTTTCTCCGAGGCCGACCAATTTCACGGGGATATGAAGCTCATTGCGGATCGCCAGGACGATACCGCCTTTTGCGGTGCCGTCAAGCTTCGTTAATGCGATACCCGTCACATTCGTCGCTTTGGAGAATTCTTTCGCCTGCGCCATCGCATTCTGACCTGTCGTCGCGTCAAGCGCAAGGAGAACCTCATGCGGAGCCTCAGGCACTTCGCGTTCGATGACGCGTTTGACTTTTTCAAGCTCTTTCATTAAGTTTACTTTATTCTGAAGGCGGCCGGCCGTATCACAAATCAGCACATCCGCGCCTCTTGCTTTAGCCGCGTGTACAGCATCATAAATAACCGCCGCAGGGTCGCTTCCGGCAGCCTGCTTAATGACAGGCACGCCTGTACGCTCCCCCCACACTTCAAGCTGTTCAATCGCCCCGGCTCTGAAGGTGTCTCCGGCAGCGAGCACAACCGATTTGCCTTCATTCTTCAGCTTATGGGCAAGCTTTCCGATCGTTGTCGTTTTTCCGACGCCGTTTACGCCGACAAGCAGAATAACGTTTAAGCGCCCGTCCTGAATATTCAGTTCAGAAATCTGTTCGTCGCCACTGTTATAAATGTCGACGAGTTTTTCAGAAATGACGGACTGCACTTCCTGAGGGTCCTGGATGTTTTTCAGCTTCACTTCTTTTTTGAGCTCGTCGATCAGTTCCATGACCGTTGTGAAACCGACGTCAGCGCTAATCAGCACTTCCTCAAGCTCTTCGAAGAAATCTTCGTCGACTTTCCGGTAGCGTGAGACGAGCTCGTTCACTTTATTTGAGAAGGAATTTCTTGTTTTTTCGAGACCGTCTTTAAATTTTTCAGAGACGGAGTCTGTCTGTTTCGTGATTTTCTCTTTTAATTTTTTAAAAAAGCTCATCTTTCAACCTCTTTCCTCGTTACTGAACGAATTCTTTTGTTTCTTCCAGTTTGACTGAAACCATTCGGGAAACGCCGGATTCCTGCATCGTCACACCGTAGAGGACATCCGCTTCTTCCATGGTGCCTTTTCTGTGGGTGATGACGATAAACTGGCTGTCGCCGCTGTATTTTTTTAAGTATTGCGCAAACCTGAATACATTGGCTTCATCAAGCGCAGCTTCCACTTCATCAAGCACGCAGAACGGAACGGGCCTTACTTTCAAAATGGAGAATAAAAGGGCAATGGCGGTCAGCGCCCGTTCTCCCCCTGACAAAAGATTTAAGTTTTGCAGTTTTTTGCCCGGAGGCTGGGCGATAATGTCCACCCCTGAGTTGAGAAGGTCATTCGGATCGGTCAGCTTCAGTTCAGCGCGCCCTCCTCCGAACAAGGAACGGAACACGTCGTTGAATTGAGAACGGATCTGGATAAATGTTTCATGGAACCGCTTCGTCATTTCGGAATCCATTTCTTCAATGACTTGGAACAGTGTATTTTTCGCATCCGTCAGATCATTTTTCTGCTCCGTTAAAAACTGATACCGTTCGTTCACTCTTTCAAATTCATCGATGCTGCCGAGATTGACCGTTCCGAGCTCTTCAATTGAAAGCTTGATCAGTTTGACCCGTTTTCTCGCCTCTTCAGGCTCGAGTTCGAGGTGATATTGTTCTTTTGCCCCTTCAAAGGATAAGCTGTACTCCTCACGTAAATATTGCAAGAGGTTATCAAGCTCAACTTCCATCCGGCCGAGTTTTACCTCTTCATCTTTCAGAATTTCTGTTTTTTGCCTGTACAGACGCTTCATCTCTTTCAGCTCAAGCTCGTTCGTATCAAGCGCCCTCTGAAGTTTCACACGCTGATCGCGCCGGCTGGCGATCAATTCGATCGTTCTCGTTTTATCGTGAAGCTTATGATGGGCTGCTTCTTCAAGCTGCTCCTCACCGCTTGTGCTGGACGTCATCTCTGAGGTCAGGAGGCTTAAATCTTCCCGTGTTTCTTTCAGGGCGAGCTGCGTTTCTTCAAGCTCTTTTTTCAGCCTTTTGAGGTTGTCTTCCTCACTCGAGCACGCCTGTTCTTTTTTCGCCGCGGCCACTTTACATTCCGTCAGTTCATGAGATAGCGTTTCTTTTGTTGAGGATAGGGTCTGCTTTTGTTTTGTCAGCCTGTCCATCTCTTCCTCAAGCTCTTTCAGCTGGCCGGATGCCTCACTCAGCTGTTCTTCCAATGCTGATTTTCGCGCCTCTTTTTCCCGGCTGCTTTCCGTCAGTGATGCTTTCTCCTGATCGTAAAGCTCCAGATGGGTATTGATGTTCTTTTCGGCGACTTCGAGTTCATACAGCCTGCCTTTTACATCCTGCTGCTTTGTTCTGAAAGCCTCACCGTCTTCACGGAGACCGTTCAGCGTATGTTCAAGCTCTTGAATGGCTTGTTTCAGCGATTTGACCTCTTTTTCGAGGCTAGCTGTTTTTTCTTCCATTTCGGCGAGCCGCGCAGTCACCGTCTCAAGCTCACGGCTTCTGCCGAGCAGAGAATTGTTTTTCTTTTTGACTGCGCCGCCTGTCATTGATCCGCCTGGATTGACGACATCGCCTTCAAGCGTCACGATGCGGTAGCGGTGCCCGACAAGCTTGGCAAGTTCATTCGCACCTTTTAAATCTTCAGTGATCAGCACGGTGCCGAGAAGGTTTTCAATGACATTCCGATACGCCGCATCATACGTGACAAGCCCGCTCGCTGCGCCGAGAAAAGACGGATGCTTCGAAGCCGTCTGTTCATCACGGGTTTGGAGCTGGCGCGGTTTCATGACCGTAAGCGGCAGAAACGTCGCGCGGCCGAAGGAATTCTGTTTTAAATATTGAATCGCTTTCCGCGCCGCCTGCTCATCGTCTGTGACAACGTGCTGCGCCGCCGCGCCGAGTGCAATCTCGATCGCCGTTTCATATTTTTGTTCAGTGGAAATCAGTTCGAGAACGGCGCCGCGGATGCCGCCAAGCTGCTCCTTCTGCTTCAGTACTTCTTTTACGCCTTGGTAAAACCCTGAAAAATCGCCTTGCATCGTTTCAAGCATATCTTTTTTGGATCTGGCCTGCTGTACAAATTGATACGCCTGATACAGGGCTGATTCTTTCTTTTCATACTGGCGTTTTTTCTGTTCATATGCGGTCTGGACTTCGCGAAAGCGGCCGACCTGATTGTCAATATCAGCTTCAACTGCGGCCAGTTCTTCTTCGCATGCCGCTTTGCGGACGGAAATATCATTTCGTTCCTGAAGATATTTTTCATTGTTTGCGGTCAGTCTCGCCTGCTGGACGGCAGATTGGGACATCTGGTCATCTAAAAGCTGCAGCTCGTTGCGGATCGACGCCTGACTGTTTAACAATTCGAAGTAATCGCTTTTTAATTGTTCGATTTTCTCTTCGACGTTTTCATTATGAAGGCTGAGCGCCTGCTGCTTTTCTTTCACCTGGGCATTTAACCGCTTCACTTCGGCACGCAGCTTATCAAAGACGGCAGACTGTTTTTCAATAGCCGATTTCAGTTCTGCTTCCTTCTTTGTGTAATGTGTGACCGATTCCTCAAGCTGTTCCCGGTTTTGCGCGGCGTTTTTTTTGCGCTCTTTCAGCACTTCTTTCCGGCCTTCCAGCTTTTCAAGCTCTTCACTTGTCACGAGCAGAACCTGCTGCAGCTCGTTGACGGATTCGTCGAGCGCGTGGATTTTATCTCTCGTCTCTTCTATCGCCGCTTCTTTAGCGGAGATCGCCGACGATTCCGCCAATTCTTCTTCTTTAGCAGCCTGCACCTTGTCTTTTAAACCCGACCATTTGCCATGCAGTTCTTCGATATCAAAGGCGGTAAGGGCGATTTCGACGTGCTCAAGCTCTTTCTTTTTTTCTAAGTAGTCTTTGGCGATTGATGCCTGGATTTTCAGCGGTTCGACCTGATCTTCGAGCTCGTGAAGAATATCTTCCACCCTGTTTAAGTTATCCTGCGTCTCAAACAGTTTGTTTTCCGCTTTTTTCTTTCGTGTTTTATATTTCAGCACGCCGGCAGCTTCTTCAAAAATACTGCGGCGGTCTTCCGCTTTGCTGCTTAAAATCTCTTCGACTTTCCCCTGGCTGATAATGGAAAACGCTTCTTTCCCGAGCCCGGAGTCCATAAATAAGTCAATGATGTCTTTCAGGCGGCAATGCTGATTATTGATGAGAAATTCACTTTCTCCGGAACGGTAAACCCGTCTCGTCACGCTGACTTCGTGATAATCGATCGGGAGAAAATGATCTTCATTATCAAGCGTTAACGTGACTTCCGCAAGGTTAAGCCGCTTGCGTGAATCACTTCCGGCAAAAATGATATCTTCCATTTTCCCGCCCCGAAGCGAGCGGGCTGATTGTTCGCCGAGCACCCAGCGGATGGCTTCGGTTATGTTGCTCTTTCCGCTGCCGTTCGGACCGACAACGGCAGTGACGCCTTTTACAAAGTCAACGGATATCCGTTCTGCAAATGATTTAAATCCTATAACGTCTAAACGTTTGAGGAACATCCCAGATCCTCCTTATCGTATAAGTATCTCAATATTATCATAATCCCCCGCTTATATCAGGCGCAGACATATTGAAATCCCCCTAGGGATACAGGGGGATTTTATTGTTTCGTATGGTGTTTTTGCAATTTTGCAAGAGCTTCCTGTGCCGCGTGCTGCTCGGCTTCTTTTTTGGAACGTCCGTTCCCGATGCCGAGCGCCTCACCTTTAAGAGAGACAAGCGCCTCGAATTCCCGGTTGTGGGCAGGTCCTTTTTCATTGAGAATTTTGTACTCAAGCGATCCTTTTCCGTCCCGCTGCACAAATTCTTGAAGCTGGCTTTTGAAATCCATCACATGAGAAAAAGCACCATCGTTTATTTTAGGGAACACGTACTCTTTCAGGAATTGCTGAACCGGCTCAAGGCCCTGATCCAGATACAGTGCGCCGATAAACGCTTCAAACACATCCGCTAAAAGCGCAGGACGCTTTCTGCCGCCCGTCATTTCTTCTCCTTTACCCAAAAGAACAAGATCGCCGAATGACAATTCGTGGGCAAGGGAGACGAGTGACGGCTCGCATACGATAGCGGCTCTCAGCTTCGTCAAATCTCCTTCACTCATGGCCGGATATTTGGCAAATAAGAATTGGGAGATCGTCAGTTCCAAAACAGCGTCACCTAAAAATTCAAGCCTTTCATTGTCTTCATACGGCTTTTTCCGATGCTCATTCACATAAGATGAATGTGTAAATGCTTGATACAAAAGTTTCTCGTTTTGAAAATGAACCGAAATCCGTTCTTGGAACTCTTTAAATTGCTCTATTTTTTTATAGAACTTTTTTTTATCTTTAAAATGTGAGTGTTTTGACATAGTAACCTCCATAGGCACATCAGGTTCACCGCGCTTCCCGCCGTAAACGGAATCGGCAGCGCGTACAGCGTCAGACGCCGGTAACCGAACGGTTAAAGGGCTAAAGCCCCGCTGTCAGGCGGGACTTTTAGCATCAGCTTATTGCTGGTTTTGTATGTAGTTCACAGCGTCGCCGACTGTTGCAATCTTTTCAGCATCTTCGTCAGAAATCTCCATATCAAACTCGTCTTCAAGTTCCATAACAAGCTCAACTACATCTAGGGAATCAGCACCTAAGTCTTCCTTGAAAGAAGCTTCAAGTTTGACGTCAGCTTCATCAACGCCAAGGCGGTCTACGATGATTTTCGTTACACGCTCTAATGTATCTGCCATAGCAATTCACCTCCCCTCAAGTATTATAGAGGATTCGTTTTTAAAAAACTAGAGAAACTAGGATGAAATTTTAAAAACAAATCTTTACATCACCATTCCGCCGTCAATATGGAGGGTCTGGCCCGTCATATAACGCGATCCTTCAGAAGCAAGGAACGTGACAACGCTGCTGATATCGGAAGGATCACCGAAACGCGCGAGCGGAATCTGCTTCAGCATTTCATCTTGGACTTCTTTAGAAAGCTTGTCCGTCATATCCGTGGAAATAAAGCCCGGAGCGATGGCGTTGACCGTAATATTACGGCTCGCAAGCTCTTTGGCAGATGACTTTGTCAAGCCGATCACACCGGCTTTTGCCGCCACATAGTTCGCCTGGCCCGGGTTTCCGCTGACGCCGACGATTGATGATACGTTGATAATCCGGCCTGAGCGCTGTTTCATCATCTGTCTAGTCACGGCTTTCGTGCAGTTGAAAACACCTTTCAGGTTAATGTTGATGACGTCATCCCATTCATTTTCTTTCATTCTCATCAGGAGATTGTCCTTTGTGATTCCCGCATTGTTCACAAGAATGTCGATTGAAGAGAATTCGGCGACAGCCTCTTTCATCATGTTTTGTACTTCTTCGGAATTTGATACATCGGCTTTTACCGCGATCGCATTTCGGCCCAAAGATTTGATTTCATCTACGACCTCGTTCGCTTTCGCTTCACTTCCGGAGTAGTTGACAACTACGTTACATCCGTTTTTCGCAAGATCAAGCGCGATCGCCCGCCCGATTCCGCGGGACGCTCCCGTTACGACTGCTGTTTTTTCATTAAGCATCCTGATTCTCCTCCTTCAGCGTTTGAATCGCCAATTCAATGGTTTCATGGTCAGAAACCGCGATTGTTTTCAGACGGCGGTTCACTTTTTTCACAAGGCCTGAAAGCACTTTTCCGGGACCGATTTCAACAAACGTCGTAACGCCTTCGTCAATCAGTTTGTTAATTGTTTCTTCAAAGCGTACAGGTGAATAAAGCTGTTCGATCAGCTTTTTCTTGATATCGTCTTTTTCTGTCATGATGTCAGCCGAAACGTTTGATATAACGGGAACAGCCGCACTTTTCAGCTCACATGCGCTGAGCACTTCTTCGAGTTTTTCCGCCGCTGGCTTCATTAATTCAGAATGGAACGGTCCGCTTACTTCTAGCGGGATCGCCCGTTTTGCCCCGTTGTTTTTCGCTTCTTCTGAAGCAAGCTCCACGCCTTTTGCCGTTCCGGAAATCACGATCTGGCCGGGGCAGTTCAGGTTTGCAAGCTGTACGAGGTGGCCGTTTTCTGTCACTTGATCCGTCACCTTTTTCAAGGATTCCGCATCCATTCCGAGAATAGCGGCCATTGCGCCTTCTCCCGCCGGCACGGCTTCATTCATGAATTCTCCCCGTTTTCTTACCGTGTAAACGGCATCTTTAAATGTCATCGCTCCCGCCGCAACGAGCGCCGAATATTCTCCGAGGCTGTGGCCGGCTGTGAAATCCGGCGTGATGCCGGATTCTTTAAACTTTTCCAATACGGCAATGCTTGTTGTTAAGAGCGCAGGCTGCGCATTGTATGTAAGGGTTAATTCTTCAGCATCGCCTTCAAAAATGAGCGAGCTCAGCTTTGTTTCAAGCGTTTCATCCGCTTCATCAAAAATACGTTTTGACGCTTCTTCGCGTTCGTACAGGTCTTTTCCCATACCGATATATTGTGATCCCTGTCCGGGAAATAAAAATGCAATCTTACTCATGGTGTGATAACCTCCAGACTACTCATCTGTTTTTTCTTCTTTTACTTCTTCTTCTATAAATGCGGCCACGTTTTGGCTGACCATTTCTCTCGCCTGGCGCAGCGCGTGATAAACAGCGCGTGCATCAGAAGAGCCGTGCGCTTTAATAACAGGCGCCTTTAAACCGAAAAGACTCGCCCCGCCGTACTCAGAATAGTCCATTTTCAGTTTCATTTCCATCAGCTTCGGCTTCAGCACTCCTGCTGCCAGCTTAGAAACAAAACTTGAAGTCAGTGTATCTTTCAGCATTTTGAAAATTGATAACGCTGAACCTTCCAATGTTTTCAACGTGACGTTGCCCGTAAAGCCGTCTGTAACGATAACGTCAGCAGCGCCTTCCAGCAAGTCTCTCGCCTCTACGTTTCCGACAAAATTCACGTTTGTTTCTTTTAATAATTCAAACGTCTTTTTTGTCAGGTCGTTTCCCTTCTTTTCTTCCGTGCCGACATTTAACAAGCCGACGCGCGGCGAGCTGATTCCGAGAACCTGCCGGGCATATACAGATCCCATTATTCCGTACTGGACAAGGTGCTCCGGCTTGGCATCGACATTGGCACCCACGTCTAAAAGAAGGAAACCGTCGCCTGATACGGTCGGAAGCGTCGGCGCAAGGGCCGGCCGGTCGATTCCTTTAATTCTGCCGACAATAAACAGCCCCGCTGTCATCAATGCACCCGTATTCCCCGCTGAAATGCAGGCGTCCGCTCTGTTTTCAGCCACTTCCTGCGCCATCAGCACCATAGAAGAGTTTTTCTTTCTGCGTACGGCGCGGACCGGTTCATCCGTCGGTTCAATCACTTCATCGGCGTGCAATACGGTGATGCGGTCTGATGTTGTTGGCAAGTGTGATTCTATCGTTGTCTTGTCACCGACCAGCGTAATATGAAGATCTTCAAATGCCTCAATACTCTTCATTACTCCGTCAATAACAGCTTTGGGTGCGTTGTCGCCTCCCATTGCATCTACAGCTATTCTCATGCATGCTCCACCTTTATGATTGTTTTGAACGGTACATGTCAAAGTTGCCGGAGAATACGACTTCTTCTCCCACATAACTGTTTACTTCCACTACCGTTCTGCCTTTTTCTTTTTCGACTGCCGTCACTTTGGCTTTCGCAACGACGCGCTCGCCCTCTTTCACCTGTCTTGTAAAGCGGATATTTGCGCTTGCGGTCAGCGCCAGCTCATCATCTATGACGGCTACGGCGAGTGAGTTCGCCTGCGCAAACAAATGATGCCCCCGCGCAATCTGATTGCGGCTGAAAACATGTTCGCGTCTTACTTCTAATATAGAAATGGCCTGGCCGTCAAGCTCCAGATCAATGATTTCACCGATCACTTCGTCTAAAGGCAGTGATTTCACTTCATCTTCAAGCGTTTGCTCTGCCACGTTTTTAATTCTTTCCCTCAGCTCCGGTATTGAGAGCTCTAAGCGGTCTAAACGGATCGTCTGAATGCTGACGCCGAATTTCCCCGCTAATTCTTCATCTGTGATGAAGGGTGTCGATTTGATCGTCTGCTGCAATAATTTTTGGCGTTCTTTCTTGCTTCTTCTCATCTATAAACACCATCCGGACAATTAAGACTAGGTACTAATAGTAGTATATAATTTCATAGATTGGAATGCAATGATTGTTTTTTGAAAGCCGCCGAATTTTGCAGAATCAGCTTAATTTCTCCCCTTCTAAGACACCGCTTGAAAGCAATTGAGCACGAAGCATGCTGTACTCGTCATCTTTCCAAAAAGCTTCTGAAGACACAAGATTGGCCGCATCCTGACGGGCCGTCTCCAAAGCTCTGTAGTCATGAACCATATCCGCCACCTTGAACTCGGGCATACCGCTTTGTTTTTTTCCGAAGAAATCGCCGGGACCGCGCAGTTCAAGATCCTTTTCAGACAGTTCAAACCCGTCATTTGTCTCCGACATGATTCTCATCCGCTCTTTCCCGGTTTCGGATTTTGGATCGGCCATCAAGATGCAGAAAGATTGGTGGTCTCCCCGTCCGACCCGGCCGCGGAGCTGATGGAGCTGAGATAATCCGAAACGGTCGGCGTCATAGATGACCATAATTGTCGCATTCGGCACGTTCACCCCGACTTCTACGACGGTTGTTGACACGAGAACCTGACATTGATTGGCGCTGAATTCTCTCATCACCTGATCTTTTTCATCAGAATGGAGTTTCCCGTGCATCAGACCGACATTCCATTTGCCGCGGTACACATCAGACAGCATGTTATATACGTCAATCGCATTCTGCACATCCAGCTTATCCGATTCTTCAATGAGCGGACAGATTATATAGGCTTGTCTGCCCTGTTTCAGCTCTTTTTCAATAAAAGCCAAAATCCGCTCCAGCATGTCGTGTTTCACCCAATACGTTTCGATTTGCTTTCGTCCCGCGGGCATTTCATCTATCACGGAAACATCCATTTCTCCGAAGACGGTAATGGCCAGCGTTCTCGGAATCGGAGTGGCTGTCATAAACAGCACATCCGGATCCTGGCCTTTATTCTTGAGTTTTTTGCGCTGTTCGACCCCGAACCGGTGCTGCTCGTCCGTAATAACAAGGCTCAGCGCTTTAAATTCCACTTCATCTTGGATTAAAGCATGGGTCCCTACTAAAATATCAATCTCTCCGAGAGCAAGCCGCTCCAAAAGCTCCCTGCGCCGCTTTCCTTTTACAGAACTCGTCAAAAGCGCGATATTCACGTCTTCATTTGCAAATAACGATACGAGAGAGTCAGCATGCTGTTCAGCCAGAATTTCTGTCGGCACCATTAATGCCCCCTGATACCCCGACAGAATCGCAGCGTACAAAGCGATGGCGGCGACCGCCGTTTTTCCTGAACCGACATCACCTTGCAGCAGACGGTTCATTCTGTAAGGCGATGTCATATCAGCGGTAATTTCACGGAGCACGCGCATCTGTGCGTTCGTGAGCGAAAACGGAAGGCTGTCTGTGAAAGCGGCGAGCTTTTCAGCAGGAAACACGTGGCTGATGCCTTTTGACTGTTCTCTTTCCGCTTTACGGAACGCCTGCATCTTCAGCTGAAACAATAAGAATTCTTCGTACACAAACCGGCGTCTTGCCTGCTGCAGCGATTCCCTCGTCTCCGGCTGATGCATCGTCTGCAGGGCTTGTTTATAATCAGGCAGCTTGTAGCGGATTCTCAATTTTTCAGGAAGCGGATCGGCTGCACTGTCCAAATGATGCTGCAGCGCATCCTTAATAAATCGTCTCATCATTTTAACGGTGACGTTTTCTTTAACGGAATAAACAGGCTCAATGCTTTTATCTTCTTGATGAGGACCGTTTTTTAGTTCCTGCACGGATACGGTCTGCTTGTGTTTATCCCATTTACCGGATATCGTGACGACAGAACCGAGCGTCAGTTTCTTTTTTAAGTACGGACGGTTAAAACAAACCGCGGTAATTAAATAATTGCCGACAAGCACTCTGAATGTCAGCCTGTTTCGTTTTTTGCCGTAATAGGTAAGAGAAGGTTCTGAATGAACCTTCCCTTCTACCGTCACTCTTTCTTCATGTTTTACTTCCTCTAAATCCCTCAGCTCATAGTCGTCATAACGGTAAGGGAAATAATTCAGAAGATCAGAAATGTCATAGATACCCAGTTCGTGCAATGTTTTTTCTGTTTCCGGCCCAATGCCCTTAATCTCCGCTATACTAGTTTGCTGATGGTGTTTCACTTGATTTCAGCGCTCCTCCGAAAATTTTTTTCTCTAATTCTCTTCCCGTCGGTGTCGCGGCTAAACCGCCTTGTCCCGTTTCACGCAGTGCTGTCGGCATCGTCTGGCCGATTTTGTACATCGCGTCTATTACCTCATCGCAAGGAATGCGGCTCGTAATCCCTGCCAGCGCCATATCCGCCGCGATCATCGCATTGGAGGCTCCCATTGCGTTCCGTTTGACACACGGCACTTCTACCAAGCCGGCGACCGGATCACATACGAGACCGAGCATATTTTTCAGCGTAATCGCCATTGCTTCCGCTGATTGCTGAGGCGTTCCGCCCGCCATTTCCACAATCGCAGCGGCAGCCATACCGGATGCCGATCCGACTTCCGCCTGACAGCCTCCAGCCGCTCCCGAAATACTCGCGTTATTTGCTACGACAAAACCGAACGCGCCGGCTGTAAACAGAAAACGGATCATTTGTTCCGTCGTAGGGTTCAGCTTATGCTTTACGGCGAATAACGTTCCCGGCACAACCCCGGCAGAGCCGGCGGTCGGTGTAGCGCAGATCGTTCCCATCGCCGCATTGACTTCATTTGTGGCTACAGCTTTAGACACGGCGTCTAAAATCAGATTGCCTGACAGGCTTTTTCCCGATTGGATGTACGCCTGCAGCTTCACGGCATCTCCTCCTGTTAAACCGGTCTGGCTCGTGACGCCGTTCAGCCCTTTTTCAACCGCCGCTTCCATGACGGAAAGATTGCGTTCCATTCCTTGAAAGATCTCTTCCCGCGTTTTTTTTGTCACTTCCATCTCTTGGGTGATCATCACTTCTGAGATCGGAATTTGTTTTTCTTGAGTGATTTCTATTAATTCTTTCACATTACGAAACATATCATTTTCCTCCTGACTTTTTAGTCAGCTATCTTAGTAACCTGTATAATATTAGGAAGTGTTGATAGTTCGTCCAGCACTTCTTCTTCAATATTCTGATCGACCTCAATCGTCATCAGCGCAAGCTGGCCGACGTCCTTACGCGCCACTTCCATATGTCCGACGTTGATTGAAAATTTCGCAAGCACATTGGCAACACCTGCAATTGTGCCGAATTTATCATTATGAACGACTAAAATAGCCGGGTGGTTTCCGGAAAGTCGCAGCTCAAAGCCGTTAAGCTCCGTGATTTCTATTTTCCCGCCGCCGATTGAAATACCGGTTAAGGCAAGCTCACCCTCATCATCAGAAATGATGATACGCGCCGTATTCGGATGAACGGGCACGGCATCCTCTGTGCGGAACTCTATATCTATGCCCTTCTCTTCAGCAATTTGAATCGCTGTTTTAATCCGTTCATCAAATGTATCAAAATCAAGCAGGCCGCCGATAATCGCGACATCAGTGCCGTGGCCCTTATACGTCTCTGCAAATGATCCGTAAAAAGACACAACGATCCGGCGGGGCTCCCGTCTGAATAAGCTTCTGGCCACTCTGCCGATCCGGGCTGCGCCTGCGGTGTGTGAACTGGACGGGCCGATCATTACCGGGCCGATAATATCAAAAACGCTTCTATATTTCATGCTGGTTTGTTCCTCCTTAACATCACTTCATTCAGCGCTTTTCTTTAGACTAATTGAACATTTATCAATTGGCAAGCAGGCACACTGCCGCACTGCCGCAGGTAAATTAAGGCATAAGAATAGAAGGGCCTGATAAGCCCTTCTATTCTGCCGCAAATATATATGGATAAAGAGGCTGTCTGCCGTTATGGATTTCAACTTCGATATCTTCACAGACGCTTGTAATATACTCAGCGAGTTTCTCAGCTTCTTCTTCCGGCGCGTCTTCTCCGTACAGAATGGTGACGATTTCATCTTCTTCCCCGATCATCTCATCCAGCAGTAATTTCGCCGCATTTATCCGGTCTTCGGCACTGCCGATAATCGAACTGTTTAAAATGCCGATAAAATCACCTTTTTTTATATCCTTGCCGTCGATATGGGTGTCTCTGACTGAATATGTCACCTGTCCGCTTTTCACATTTCGGATGGCTTCAAGCATATTGGCTTCATTTACATCAGCCGGCTGATCAGGGTTAAACGCAAGCAGGGCGGTCATGCCTTGAGGCACCGTTTTTGCCGGAATGACAATGACATTTTCTTCAGCCACGCTCGCCGCCTGATTGGCAGCCATCACAATATTGGAATTGTTCGGAAGAATGAAAACCGTTTCCGCATTCACAGACTGAACGGCTTCAACAATATCTTCCGTGCTCGGATTCATTGTTTGGCCGCCTTCGATAACGTGTGAGGCGCCGATGCTCGCAAACAGTTCAGAAATGCCTTCGCCCATTGCCACAGTCACGATCCCAAAAGGTTTACGGGCTTCTTTCATTACACCGGCCGGCTTTTTTTCATCATGTTCTTGGCTGATGATGGACGTATGCTGCTCTCTCATGTTTTCAATTTTGATTTTAATCAAATCGCCGTAACGCTGCGCGAGATTGAGCACGTTCCCTGGCTCTTCGGCATGAATGTGAACTTTCGCCAGCGTATCATCAGCCACGACCAGCAATGAGTCACCGAAACGGCTCAGTTCATTTCTGAATGTCTCTTCTTTGAACGTCTGTTTATCTCGATCCAGCCTTACCATCACTTCCGTACAAAATCCGAATTCAATGTCTTCTGTACTCAGCATGCTCTGCGCGCTTTTATGATGTTCGGCATTCACCATATCATCGAGTGCCGGAAGAACAGCTTTTTTCGGTACGGATTCTCCTTTTAAGGAAGCCAAAAAGCCTTCATATACACAAAGCAGACCTTTTCCGCCGCTGTCAACGACACCGACGTCCTTTAAAACAGGAAGCAGATCCGGCGTGCGGTTGAGCGACGCTTCCGCTTCTTCAATAACGGCCTCCATGAGAGCAATGATATCGGTTTCTTCTTTGGCCGAGGCGACCGCTTTTTTAGCCGCGTCCTTGGCCACGGTTAAAATCGTTCCTTCAACCGGTTTCATGACTGCCTTATATGCCATATCCACTCCCGCTTGGAGTGCGGCGGCAAATTCTTGGGCGTTTATTTCTTTTTTGTTTTCAATGCTCTTTGTGAAACCTCTGAATAATTGGGACAGGATCACCCCTGAGTTTCCTCTTGCTCCCATAAGCAGGCCTTTTGACAGGGCGATGCCGACTTTGCCGATGTCAGGTGAGTCAAGGTGTTCTACCTCTCTTGCACCGGATGACATCGATAAATTCATGTTTGTTCCGGTATCGCCGTCCGGCACGGGAAACACGTTCAGCGCATCCACCGCGGATGCGTTTTGAGACAATGTCTCAGCCCCCGCCAGAATCATTGCCGCAAAAGCTCTCCCATCTAAGTTTCGTCTAGACAATACTCATCCTCCTCACTACGGGTTCGTTACTCGTACGCCTTGGACATAAATATTTACAGAATCAACTGCAAGTCCGATTGTTTGATTTACTGTGTATTTTACCTTCGTCTGAACATTGTGGGCTACTTCGGATATTTTAGTGCCGTAGCTGACAATAATGTACATGTCGATATGTATTTGTTCTGCTTCCTGACGGACATGTACGCCTTTTGCAAAGTTCTCTTTCCGGAGGATTTCAGACAAACCGTCTTTAATCTGGTTTTTAGAGGCCATCCCCACTATTCCGTAACAGTCAATGGCAGCGCCTCCGGCAACCATTGCGATGACTTCGTTGGATATATCAATCTGTCCGTATTTTGTCTTCATTTCAATGGACACACAGGTTCCTCCTTCAGGTGCATAGAGTTATCATTATTCTACTATATGTATCCCATTATGAAAAGAAAAGATACAGACAGCGGCGCTCCAGCGCGGAAATGTGATTGGTTTTACATGTCAAGTGATTTTTCTTGAAAGTAAGGTAAACAATAGTTGCAAACGGTTTTTAGCTGTGGTAAATTATTTAAAGTATTGTATAACGAAAGCATCTGAGACACTATGTTTGAAAAGATGTTTCGCGCAGTTAGGAGGGAAACAAATGGCACGTAAATGTTTTATTACAGGTAAAAAAACAAAAGCCGGAAACAACCGTTCTCACGCAATGAACGCTTCTAAACGTACTTGGGGCGCCAACCTTCAAAAGGTCCGCATCCTCGTTGACGGCAAACCTAAAAAAGTATATGTATCTGCCCGGGCTTTAAAATCCGGAAAAGTTGAGCGTGTATAAGCAAAAATGAACGCCTGCCCTTTTATGCGGCAGGCGTTTTTTATGCGTTCAAAGAGGGCGATTTCAGCTCCTAGGGCCTACTCTTTTCTAAATGAGCCCAGCATCGCCCGGACAATTCCTCCTAAAAACTTCGGCAATTTAATGGTATAAAATTTCATTTTGTCCCCTCCTATAAGTTCCGTATCCGCTGCGTTCATCACTTTAGGATTCATGGTTTTTTCCGCATATGGCAGAAGCCGCTTTTTTAATCCGCGCTCCTTACCATTATTAATATGCCTTTTGCAAACGAAAAAGTACCTCGTGAATGAATGAGTTCGTTACTAATACATAGTGTGGAACCCATGGGAATATGACAATTATCCAGAGGATATTTAAAACCGTCGAGCGTCAGGCCCTCTGCCGCTTCCGCAAACGGAATAAAAGAAACATAGCGTCTGCTGCTTTTTTCTTCAATTGTATAACGGCCGGGTCCGAACATCTGAATCTCATTCTGCCTGTCGATCAGTTTAACATCAGTGTCCTTATTTACAGCTTTATACAGCAGCTGAATGTTCCCTAAAAAATGATCGGCTCTTCCGCCCGTCACACCGAATATCCGAATGTGCTCCGGTTCTTTTTGTAAAGCCCAGTCAAGAGCGAGTTCCAGATCGGTATAATCTTTTTCCGCCTGATACACATGGAGGGACGGCGCAGCTTCTTGAATCTGCAGGAGTTCTTCTTCCGTAATGCTGTCAAAATCACCGAAAGCTTCCTGCGGAATGAACCCGGCCTCCAAAAGAGCGACCGTCCCTTTATCCACTCCGACCCACGTCGTATCTCCGTCTGTGTACGCGGACAGCTCGGGAATAAACTCCCGGGGGCCGCCCGCAACAATATTGATTGTCTTCATATATTATCCTTTCTCTCTTAAATACGAAAAGAGCCGGCGGCTTTCACCGGGCTCTTTTTCAGTATGTTTATTCTGCGTTTCGGATGTCAGCGATGGCTTTTTTCCGATCCGGCTGATTATATACGGCAGACCCGGCAACAAGCAGGTTGGCGCCCGCTTCAGCGCATAAAGGAGCTGTTTCTTTATTAACGCCGCCGTCCACCTCGATTAAAAGTTCAGAAAGGCCTTTCTCCTCAGCCAGCTGTTTGACCTGACGGATTTTCGGCAGGACCGAATGAATGAAGCGCTGTCCTCCAAAACCCGGGTTAACCGTCATTAACAGCACAAGATCCAGCTCATCGATGACATGTTCAATGATTTGAACGGGCGTATGCGGATTGAGCACAACTCCCGCTTTTACCCCCTGCTCTTTTATCAATTGAATGGTCCGGTGAAGATGCGGACACGCCTCGGCGTGGACGGAAAGGATGTCCGCTCCGGCTTTTGCGAATGCCGGGATGTAGCGGTCCGGGTTTTCAATCATAAGATGGACATCCAGCGGCAGATCAGTCACCGGACGGACGGCTTCAACGATAAGCGGTCCGATTGTAATGTTAGGGACGAAATGGCCATCCATGACATCAATATGGATATAGTCCGCCCCTCCTTTTTCCACGTCTTTAATTTCCTCGCCCAGTGAAGCAAAATCGGCGGAAAGAATTGATGGCGCAACCTTAATCATATTAATACCTCGGCTTTCTCTCTTTTATTTCCTGCATAAATTCTTTGTAATGCTCATAGCGGTACGTCCGGATGTCTCCTTCTTCCACCGCTTGCTTTACCGCGCATTTCGGCTCCTTAAGATGCAGACAGCCTCTGAATTTGCACGAAGCGCTTATGTCTCTGATCTCAGGGAACGTGCTGCCGAGCTCTTCTTCTTCAATATCGGTAAACTCAAGCGAACTGAACCCGGGAGTATCCGCCACAAGACCGCCTGATGTATGAATGAGCTCCACATGTCGCGTCGTATGTTTCCCGCGTCCTAAATGTGCGGAAATCTCGTTTGTTTTCAGTTCAAGCTCCGGGCTGATCGCATTTAAAAGCGAAGATTTTCCGACTCCGGACTGGCCGGCAAACACCGTGGTTTTGTTCTCAAAGTGTTTCACAATGTCTGTTAAACCGCTGTTTTCTTTTGATGACGTCACATATACGTCATAACCGATCGCCTGATAGTCTTTCACATAAGAAAGGATCTTCTCTTTCGTTTCCGCATCTGAAGCTAAGTCCATTTTGGTTATGCAGATGATCGGGTGAATGCCGTTGGCTTCCACAAGGACGAGAAAACGGTCCAATAATGACGTGCTGAACGCCGGCTGAACGGCGGAAAAGACGAGAACGGCCTGATCGACGTTTGAAATCGGCGGCCTGATCAGCTCGTTTGTTCGTTCTTTGATTTCCAGCAGGTAGCCTTCTTTATCATTTTCAGCCTGATAAACGGCATAATCGCCGACAAGAGGCGTTATTTTATTTTTTCTGAAAATGCCCCGGCCCCTGCATTGAATGATCTTGTTCTGTGATTCATCCAAGACATAATAGAATCCGCTTAATGCTTTAATAATTTTGCCCTCAGGCATACGGTCCCTCCTTGGTCAGTCTTTATCTTCAGGGTATTCAATCGTCTTATAGCTGACGACTTTATGATCGACCATCACTTGATAATACCCTTTTTGTCCCTGATCAATCTTCAGTTCAATCGTTTTTTCAGTCGGCTCTTTAATTTTAAAGGAGTCATACGTATCAGAGATGCTGTGGTCTTTATCATCGATGGCGATTTGCACTTCAAGCTCGTCCCCTTCATGTTCGGGTTCGTAGGGAATGCTGATTTTTTCTTTTACCGTTTTCGCCGGTTTTTCTTCAGGTCCGAGCGAAAATGTCACTGCAACATTACTTCCCGGCTTAACCGCTGTGCCGGCTGACGGCTCTTGCTTCATGACTTGTCCTTTTGGCACGTCATCTGAATGCGCTTCTTTTTCAACAAGCTGCAGGCCGTTATCTTCAAGATACCCCGAAGCCGCTTCTTTGCTGTAAGTTTTTAAGTCCCTCAGCGTAACATCCGCCGGCCCGAGGCTGACCGTTAAGCTGACTTCATCATCGCTTGCGACCATGTCGGTGCCGGCTGACGGGCTTTGATCAATTACGGTGCCTGCCGCACTGTCATCATTCTCTTCTTTTACATTGACATGTTTGAAGCCTTTATCCTTCAGCGCTTTTTTCGCGTCGTCGATCTGCCGGCTCTTCACGTCGATCAGCTGGGTTTTCGGTTTCCCGATACTTTTGTACAGTTTTACAGAAGAGCCTTCTTTAACGGCAGATCCCGCTTTCGGATCAGTTTTGACCATTAAACCCTCTTCGATTTTTTCATCTTCAATGTCCGCCATATCTGGGTCGGCTTCGAGACCGTTCTTTTCCAGCAGGGCTTCCGCTTTTTCATACTTCATGCCCCGTACGTCGGGGACGCTTACATCTTTGGGCATAAACAGAGACGGGAACACGGTGACTGCAAGAACAGCCGCCATAATGAAAATGAAGCAGACAGCCAGCAGAATCCACGGCCATTTCCGTTTTTTCTTTTTGGCGGGCTGCTGTTCCTTATCGTCCGTCTCCTCCGGCGTTTCCGCATGAGGCGCGGTTTTTGCACCGTCAGTAATAACGGGAATTGCTTTCGTCATTTCCTCATCATCCTGCACGGAAAATTTTTGTTCATTCAGCCTGCTGGCGTCAAAAGCCGTTCTGATATCCGCTTCCATGTCCTCTGCGCTGTCATAGCGGTGAAACGGATCTTTGGCGGTTGCCTTTAAAATAATGTTTTCAACGCTCTGCGGAATCGAAGGGTTCCACTTTCTGGCGGAAGGCGTTTCTGTCTGCAAGTGCTTTAATGCTATGCTTACGGCTGATTCTCCGTCAAAAGGGATTTTGCCTGTTAAAAGCTCAAACAGCACGATGCCGAGCGCGTAAATATCTGATTTTTTCGTTGCCAGGCCGCCTCTCGCCTGCTCCGGAGACAAATAATGAACTGAGCCCAGCACAGAATTCGTATGTGTGATTGTCGTCGAAGTGAGAGCTGTGGCGATGCCGAAATCCGTCACCTTAATATGCCCTGAATGATCTATCAAAATATTGTGCGGTTTAATATCCCGGTGCACAATATGATTTTGATGGGCATGGGCGATGGCTGAGACGATCTGCTCCATAACGGACAGCGCTTCTTTCGGATGAAGCGGTCCGTGTGCGGTTATGTATTCCTTTAATGTCATGCCTTCCACATATTCCATGACAATGTAATAAATATCGCCTTCCTCCCCGATATCGTAAATACTGACGATATTCGGATGGTCAAGGCTTGATGCCGACTGTGCTTCTCTTCTGAAACGCCTGATAAACTCAATGTCATTCACAAAGTCAAACCGCAGAATTTTAATTGCGACTTCACGTTCGAGAATGATGTCCTCAGCTAAAAAAACGTTCGCCATTCCGCCGCCGCCAATGGGCCGGAGAATATGATAACGCCCGCTGATCCGCTTGCCGGTTAGCACTTGTCTTCACCCTCTTTTGCCTCTGCGGAAAACTCAATCAATACAGCCGTGATATTATCTTCGCCGCCGTTTTGATTCGCTTTGCTGATGAGAAGGTCTACTTTTTCCTGAGGAGCAGATTCGGCTTGAAGCATTTGTTTGATCTCGTGATCTTCTATTTTATTTGAAAGTCCGTCAGAGCATAAAAGCAGCTGATCGCCGTCAGACAGCTCAAAAGAACGGGCGTCGGGGCTGATGGATTCATCTGTCCCCAGCGCTCTCGTCAATATATTTTTCCGCGGATGATGCTCGGCGTCCTCTTTCGAAATTTCTCCCGTCTTGACCAGCTCATTCACAAGCGAGTGGTCTTCAGTCAGCTGAACGAATTCACCCTCTTGAAGCAGGTAGCACCGGCTGTCTCCGATATGGGCCACAGTGACAAACTTCTCCGTGAATAAAGCGCAGACAACGGTGGTGCCCATTCCCCGGCATTCTTCATTCGCTTTTGCGTGTTCATACACCTTGGCATTCGCCTCATGAATCCGATCTTTGAGCCAAACCTCACAATCAGACGGAAGAGACGGAACGGATTCGGCCCGGTTCCACTGCTCTTCCATCGCTGCAACCGCCATCCTGCTCGCCACATCTCCGGCAAGATGACCGCCCATGCCGTCAGCGACAACCGCAAGCACCGCTTCTTCTTTTGTGAAAATGCCCGCCGCATCTTCATTATGCTGGCGGACTTTACCTGTATCTGTTTTCAAGGCTGTAATCAACCTCTTCACCTCGTCTCGTCTTGACGCTCCTTCGCGCGAAGCTGACCGCAGGCCGCGTCAATGTCATGGCCTTGCTCTCTTCTGATCGTGACATTTACACCGCGGGATTTTAACGTTTTTTCGAATGCGAAAATCTGATCTCTCGGTGTGCGGACGTAATCCCGTTCAGGCACATAGTTTACCGGAATTAAGTTGACATGGCATTTCACGTCTTTTAACAGTTCTGCAAGCTCTTCCGCGTGTTCGACCTGATCATTTACGCCTCCGAACAAGCCGTATTCAAAGCTGATCCGTCTGCCTGTTTTCTCGATGTAATATTTGACGGCTTCCATAAGGTCAGGAAGCTTATAGGCTTTGTTAATCGGCATCAGACGGCTTCTGATCTCCGTATTCGGGGCATGCAGAGAAATCGCGAAATTGATCTGCATTTTTTGATCGGCGAAATCGTAAATCTTCGGAATGATGCCGCTTGTGGAAACCGTGATATGACGCGCTCCGATGTTCAGTCCTTTATCATGGTTAATGATTTTTAAGAAAGCGAGCATTTCATTGAAATTATCAAACGGCTCTCCGATTCCCATGATGACGACTGAGCTGACGCGTTCATCCGTTTCATCAAGCGCCTTTTGCACTTTCACGACTTGAGCGACGATTTCTCCCGCTTCAAGATTCCGTTTCAGTCCGCCAAGTGTTGACGCGCAAAATGTGCAGCCGATCCGGCAGCCGACCTGTGTCGTTACACATACAGAATTGCCATACTCGTGTCTCATTAAAACCGTTTCAATTGTATAACCGTCGTGAAGCTCGAATAAAAATTTCATCGTGCCGTCTTGTGACGTCTGTTTTACAGCCGTTTTCAGCGTTGTCAGCACAAAATTGCTCTCAAGTTTTTCACGCAGGCTTTTTGAAAGGTTTGTCATTTCCTCGAAAGAAGAAACCCGTTTTTCATAAAGCCATTCAAAAATCTGTGCTGCGCGGAACGGCTTTTCGCCATTCTCGGTCAGCCATTGTTTGATTTCATCTAATTCAAAAGAGTAAATGGACGGCTGTTCAGTCCGCAGCTCTTTCCGTATGCTTGTCTTTTTTAATTGTGTCATTTTTTATCCCTTCTTTCTCATGCTGCTAATAAAGAAACCGTCTGTTCCGAAATAATGCGGAAGAATTTGAAGGCTTCCATCCTGAACAAAGGGTCTCGCCTTTTCAGGCAGCCGCTTTTCAAGAGACAAATCGGGTTCAAACTCAGGGTGTTCTTGTATAAACGCATGCATAACTTCATCATTTTCTGTCCGGTCCATTGTACACGTACTGTATACGAGTGTGCCACCTTTTTTTACTAATGGGGCGATTTCCCTTAAAATACCGAGCTGGATCTCTGACAGCCGTCTGCTGTCATCCGGCGTCTTTGTATATTTCATATCAGGCTTTCTTCTGATGACGCCGAAACCTGAGCACGGGGCATCAACGAGAACCCGGTCAAACCGTTCTGCGCCAAAAGCGTCCCCAGCTTTTCTGGCATCCATCGTTTGCGCGTCGATGATCGTAAGTCCGAGCCGTTCCGCGCCTTCTTTAATCAGCTTCACTTTATGGCGGTGAAGATCAAGCGATGTGAGGCTCCCCTCATTCTCCATCAATTCCGCGATGTGAGCCGACTTTCCTCCGGGTGCGGCGCATGCGTCTAACACGGTTTCCCCCGGCTTCGGGTTCAGCGCCCGCGCGACGAGCATTGAGCTTTCATCCTGGATGGATACTTGCCCGTTTTGGAAAAATTCCGTGTTTGCGATGCTTCCTTTTAAAAGCTTAATCGCATCAGGAGAAAGGTCTCCGGCTTCCGCTTCCAGACCTGCATTTTCCATCTTATCCAGCAGCTTTTCCCTGTCGGCCTTGATGTGATTGACACGGAGCGTCTGTTTCGGCGGAACGAGATGAATCCGGCAGATCTTTTCGGCCGCCTCAAAGCCGTACGCCTCAACCCACTCCTTTACAAGCCATTCGGGATGGCTCGTCTCTGTTGAAAGGCGGAGAACCGGGTCTTCAATTTCAGCGAATGACGGCGCGCCCTCACGCTGCAGGGAGCGCAGGATGCCGTTGACAAAGGACGCGATTCCCTTATGCCCGCGTTTTTTGGCGATTTCAACCGCTTCATGGATGGCGGCGCGATCCGGAATTTTCTCTAAATATTCCATTTGATATGCGGACAGACGCAGCAGCTGAATCACCCATGGCTTCACCTTATTCGGCTTGCGGATAAAAGGCTTCAGTATATAGTCTAGAGCGATTTTATTTTGCAGCGTTCCGTAGACAAGCTCTGTCAGCAGTCCCCTGTCCTGGTCGCTGAGCGTGTTCGTTTTGATAACCGATGTAAGAAGCAGGTTGCTGTATGCCTGATTTTGCTCAAGCTTCTCAAGCGCTTCAAGGGCAAGCTCACGGACATTAATTTTTTTCATCTGCTGCTCCTAACACGTCACCTGACTGAACATTTTTTCCTCTTACAAAATCCTCGCCCTTCATCCGTTTTTTACCTGACGGCTGCAGCTCTGTGATCAAAAGAGCGGTGCCGTTTCCCGATGCGACGACAATGCCGTTTTGCTCCGTGCGGATGACTGTTCCGGGCGCTGCTTCAGTTTTTGCCGCAACTTTTTCAGACGCCCACACTTTAATATTTTGACCGTTCAATGTTGTATAGGCGACAGGCCAAGGGTTTAAGCCTCTGATCTGGTTGTAAATGTCTTCCCCGGGCCTTGTCCAGTCGATCCGCTCCTGCTCACGCTTAATGTTAGGCGCGTAAGTCGCTTTTGATTCGTCCTGCCTGATCGGTTTAATATTTCCGGAAATGACGTTCGGAACGGTCTCTGACAAAAGCTTCGCCCCCGCTATGCTTAATTTGTCGTGAAGCGTGCCGACATTATCCATTTCATCAATTTCCACTTCGATTTTAGAAATCATATCACCCGCATCAAGCTTTTCTACCATATACATGATCGTCACGCCCGTTTTCTTCTTGCCTTGGAGAATCGAATAATGTATCGGCGCTCCGCCTCTTAATTCAGGCAATAGTGACGCGTGCACGTTAATGCAGCCGTATTTCGGGCCGTCAAGCAGCTGCTTGGGCAGGATCTGTCCGAATGCCGCGGTAACAATCAGGTCCGGCTTCAGGCTGAGCACTTTTTCTATTTCTTCTTCAAGCCTTACTTTTTCGGGCTGAAGCACGGGGATGCCGTGACGTTCAGCTTCAGCCTTTACGGGAGGCGGCGTCATGATTTTTTTTCTGCCTTTGGGGCGGTCAGGCTGCGTAACGACCCCAACCACTTCATATCCGTCTTCAATAAGCGTGCGCAGCACGGGAACTGAAAAGTCGGGCGTTCCCATAAAAACGATCCTTGTCATCCAATCATCCTTCCATTTCTGCCAGTTCTTCTTCAGTGTAGTAAGCCGTAATTTTTGATGTGAATAAAATGCCGTCTAAATGATCCATTTCATGCTGGACGGCTCTGGCCAAAAAGCCTTCCGCTTCTAAAACAAACGGTTTTCCTTTACGGTCGTAAGCTTTTACCTTTACGTAATCCGGGCGGGTGACGTCGCCGTAAACCCCGGGAAAGCTTAAGCAGCCTTCAACTCCGGTCTGCTCACCGCTCTTTTCAAGAATAACCGGATTTACAAGGTCGATCCGGCCGCTTTCTTCACCGATATCAACGACGGCCGCTCTTTTTAAAATGCCGATTTGCGGCGCGGCGAGGCCGACGCCATCCATTTCAAGCATCGTATCGTACATATCATCAAGCAGTTTTTTTAATTTTTTATCAAACACTGTCACTTCTTCAGCGGGTGTCTCCAGAACTTCCGCGGGGTGTGTGACGATTTTTTTCACAGCCAAAATTTTGCCCTCCAAAAACTAATGTTACATCAGCATGTACGGATTCATATCGATTGAAATCATCACATGCTTTTGTGCAATGTCGCGTTTATAGTGCTCCAGTATTTTTTTTAACTGAATCTGCAACTCGTTTTCCTGTCTGTATTTTATCACGCATTGATAGCGATATCTATCTTTGATCCTGGCAATCGGGGAAGCCGCCGGCCCAAGAATTTTCGTGTCGGGCCCGCACCCCGCTCTTAAATAGTTTGTAATCTTTTCTGCGGTGACCGCGGCTTTTGCCGCTTCTTCATGAGAAACGGTCACCAGCGCCACGTAATAATAAGGCGGATATGACTGAGCCCGCCTGTGCGCCATCTCCTGCTGAAAGAAAGTTTCATAGTCATGCGTTTTCGTCAGCTGAATGCTGTAATGAGACGGTGTATACGTTTGAATGACCACCGTTCCCGGCTTTTCATGCCGCCCGGCCCGTCCGCTTACTTGGGTCAACAGCTGAAATGTCTTCTCAGCCGCCCTGAAATCAGGGATGTGAAGCGTCGTATCTGCGCTTAATACTCCGACGAGTGTCACGTTCGGAAAATCAAGCCCTTTTGCGATCATTTGCGTGCCGAGCAGGATATCCGCTTTTCCTTCACCGAACGCGGACAATAGCTTTTCGTGGGCGCCTTTTCTTGAAGTCGTGTCCACATCCATCCTGATGACGCGCGCCTGTGGCAGCACTTTGGTAAGCTCTTCCTCCACACGCTGCGTTCCCGTGCCGAAAAAGCGGATATGTTCACTGCCGCATTCCGGACATGTTCCCGGAACAGACTCCTCATGACCGCAGTAGTGGCATTTCAGCCTTTGCCCGTAGCGGTGATACGTCATTGAAATGTCGCAATGCGGACATTGTGGTACATAGCCGCAGTCCCGGCACATGACAAACGAAGAATACCCCCGTTTATTCAGAAAGAGAACGGCCTGCTCTTTTTTCGCAAGCTTCTCTTCCAGCTGTTCCATCAGCTCTATTGAAAACATCGACCTGTTGCCGTTTCTCAGCTCTTCTCTCATATCAACGAGAGAAACATCCGGCATGAGCTGGCGATTTACGCGGTGTTTTAACGGAAGCAGCTCATAAACGCCTTTTTTCGCCCGCGCAAATGACTCCAATGTCGGCGTGGCGCTCCCGAGGACGACCGGACAGCTGTGATGCTCGGCACGGCGGATGGCTACGTCCTTTGCATGATACCGCGGCATTTCCTCCTGCTTATAGGAAGATTCGTGTTCTTCATCAATAATGATCATGCCGAGATTTTCAAACGGAGCAAAGATGGCCGACCTGGCTCCGACGACAAGCCGGACTTCCTTGCGCTGAATCTTCCGCCATTCATCGTATTTTTCACCTGTGGATAAACCGCTGTGCATGACCGCAACCTGAGAGCCGAAACGGCCTTTAAATCGGTTCACCATTTGCGGTGTCAATGAGATTTCCGGAACGAGCACGATCGCTTCTTTTCCTTTTGCCAGCACCTTTTCAATGGACTGCAGGTAAATTTCTGTTTTGCCGCTTCCCGTGACGCCGTGAAGCAGAAAGACGTGGTGGACATGATCGGCTACGGCTTGTTTAATCGGCTCAAAAGCGGCCTGCTGCTCTTCTGTAAGAGAGAGCGGCTCTGTTTTTTTGAACATTCTGTCCTGATAAGGATCGCGGTAAACCTCCTCAAAGCTTTCCGTAAGAAGGCCCTTTTTAAGAAGCGTTTTCAGCGTCGCGGAACTGGAATCGGTCTTTTTGCAAAGTTCAGCCGCGGAAATCTTTTCTCCCCCGCCGATAAAATAAGTAAGCACGGCGAGCTGTTTAGCAGCCTGCTTTGTCAATGAATCTGCGTGCCGGGCGAGTTCTTCTTTGTCTACCCCCGCTTCGATCATGCGGATCATTTTTTTATTCGTTTTCTGGGCGACCTTATACGTGACATCAATGCTTCCTTTGCGCACGAATTTTTGAAGTGACGAAAGAAGGTGTTCATCGGTAATATCCGAGTACAGAAGACTTTTTTGATTCCTGAAAAGCTGTTTGATGTCCGGTGTCAGCGCTTCTTCGTCAACGACTTTCAGCTCTTTTTCGTACTTCGCCTTCAGCGCTGCCGGCAGCATGGCCTGAAGCGCCGTGATTTTAAACGACAGCGTTTTGTCAGAAAGCCATGAAGACAGCTGCATCAGTTCTTCAGTCAGAACGGGCGTCAAATCAAGAAGCTTCTCCACTTCCTTCATTGATCCGCCGTTTAATTCAGACGAATCTTTCAAACCAGTCACAAACCCTTGAAGCTTGCGCGGGCCGAACGGGACAATCACCCGCATGCCCACTTCGATCATTCCCTTTAAATGATCGGGGATTTTGTAATCAAAGGGTCTGTCAATGTTTTTGGAGCTGACATCGACAATGACTTCAGCTACATTCATACGGGTTTTCGGTCCTCGTCTTTCAAAGCTGTTATTTCCTTCAGCATTTCAAAGGAAACATCAAGTTTAGACATAAGCGCAAGCTCCCGCTTTCTTCCGTCCCGGAAATAGAAGGTGACGAGATTCGTATCTGTGCCAAACCCGGCTCCTTCCGCTTTCACGTCATTCGCCACGATCATATCAAGGTTTTTCTGTTCAAGTTTTCTGCGCGCATAGCGTTCGATGTCTTGTGTTTCAGCCGCAAAGCCGATCAGAATCTGGTGTGTTTTCCGTTCGCCAAGTTCTTTCAGGATATCTGCCGTACGGTTGAATTCGATCACGAGTGAACCGTCTTTCTTCTTCATTTTATGTTCAGAAACAGCCGCCGGCGTAAAATCGGCCACGGCCGCCGTCTTAATGACGATGTCACATGAATCAAACACAGATAGCACGGCTTCTCTCATATCTGCTGCTGATTGCACGGGAAGGAACTGATACAGCCCCTCAGGAGGTTCTATTGACACCGGACCTGAAATCAGCGTCACCCGCGCACCCAGCCGGACGGCAGCTTCGGCAGCGGCATAGCCCATTTTGCCGGTGGATTTATTTGTGAAAAAGCGGACGGGGTCCACGGCTTCGCGCGTCGGACCCGCCGTAATGACAATATGTTTTCCTTTCAGCGGCGCATCATCTTCAGGCTCCTTAAAGTGCTCTCTCACACGCTCAACAATAAGCTCCGGCTCTTCTAACCTTCCTTTGCCTACATATCCGCATGCCAAATAGCCTTCACTCGGCTCAATAAAACGGACGCCGTCCTGATAAAGCACGGAAATGTTCCGTTTCACCGCCGGATGATCATACATATGGACATTCATCGCAGGCGCCACCCACACCGGAGCCTCCGCCGCCAGCACCGTCGTTGTGAGCATATCGTCAGCAATTCCGTTGGCAAGCTTGCCGATGACATTTGCCGTAGCGGGTGCGACGATAATTAAATCCGCCCAGTCAGCGGCGTCAATATGAGAAATCACCTTCGGATTTTGTTCTTTAAAAGTATTTGTATACACTTCATTCCGGCTCAGCGCCTGAAATGTCAGCGGAGAAACAAACTCACGCGCGGACTCAGTCATAATCACTTTTACGTTCGCACCGGCCTGGACCAGCTTGCTCGTGAGCGCGGAAGCTTTATAAACGGCAATCCCTCCGCTTACGCATAGCAGAATGTTTCGGTTTTTCATGAAGTCTCTCTCCTTTATGAAAGCATTGGACAAATCCCAAACGGAAAAAAATAACAACCTATGTAGAGATAGGTTGCTACGTGTGCTTGTTATTCGCTGTCTTCTCTTTCAAACGAAAGCAGGCCCGCGTCAATTTCTTCTAAAGCTTTGCCTACATATTTGTGAGAAATGGTATGTTCAATCTGCTGGTCTTTTTTGATCTGCATTTCACGCGCGCGTCTTGCAGACACAGTCACCAAAGTGTATTTAGAATCTAATTTATTCATTAAAGAGTCAATTGACGGATCTAACATAAGTTATTCTACCTCCAGCATTTTCTTATATCTCGGAGCAACGCGTTCACGCTTTAAGTGCTCGGCGAGAACAATTGCGTTAATTTTATCACAAGCCGTTTGGATATTGTCGTTTTCCACGACATAATCATACGCGTCCATCATTTCGATTTCAGCTTTGGCGGCCTTCATTCTGTTTTCAATTAAATCGTCTGTTTCTGTCCCTCTTGTCACGATTCTGTTTTTCAGCTCAGAAAGACTCGGCGGCGCTAAGAAGATAAACAGGCCTTCCGGAAATGCATTCCGCACTTGGAGCGCGCCCTGCACTTCAATCTCTAAGAAGACGTCTTTTCCTTCTTGAAGCGTCTGTTCGACATAATCAACGGGCGTTCCGTAATAGTTGCCGACATATTCTGCCCATTCAAGCAGTTTGTTGTTTTCAATCATGCGTTCGAATTCATCTCTTGATTTAAAGAAATAATCGACGCCGTCGACTTCGCCCTCTCTCGGGTTTCTCGTCGTGACTGAAATTGAGTATTCAAATTTTGTATCTTCTTGTGAAAATATTGCTTGCCGAACCGTTCCTTTTCCAACTCCGGAGGGACCTGAGAGAACGATTAATAACCCTCTTTCTTTCATGCGGCAATTACCCCTGCCCTTCATCCATAATTTCTTCTTTCACAGAAAGTCTGTGTGCAACTGTCTCAGGCTGGACGGCAGATAGGATAATGTGATCACTATCCATGACGACAACTGCACGGGTTCTTCGTCCGTATGTAGCGTCTATTAGCATTCCGCGGTCTCTTGCATCCTGGATCATTCGCTTTATTGGCGCAGACTCCGGGCTGACAATCGAAATCATCCGATTGGCGGAGATGATATTGCCAAATCCGATATTAATCAGTTTAATCGTCATCTTCTACGTTCCCCCTGTAAAATAGACGTCTCTAGTGTAACCTGAAGAGACCGTCTGTAAACAATACGCACAGTCGCTATTCTATATTTTGCACTTGTTCCTTCAATTTTTCAATAGAACTTTTCATTTCCACGACAAGCTTTGTGATTTGATGATCATTGGCTTTTGAGCCGATCGTGTTCGCTTCGCGGTTAAGTTCCTGAACGAGGAAATCAAGTTTGCGGCCGACTGCACCGCCTTCTTTTAATATATCACGGAATTGAACAAAATGGCTCTTTAATCTGGTAATTTCTTCCGTTATATCAGAACGGTCGGCGAAAATGGCGCATTCCGTGATCAGCCTGCTTTCGTCAATCGCGTCCTCCGTCCATTCCTTCATTCGGGCGTAAAGACGCTCGCGGTAATGGGTAACAACGGCCGAAGCGCGGTCTTTCACCCGTTCGGACAGCGTCTCAAGCCGCTCAATGTGCAGAAAGCAGTCTTCCGCCAAAAGCCGGCCTTCTTTTTCCCTCATGTCACAAAGTTCCTTTACCGCCAGCTCAGCAGCCTCCCTGATGACTTCTTCAAGCTTGTCATCACGCATCTGCTCTTCATGAATCTGTGCAATGTGTTCAAAAGCAAAGAAATCCATTGCGTCGGGTTCAGCGGCCAGGCTGTAGCGATCTTTCATGACGCGGGCGGCGCTCACATATTCATCAAGGAGCTCCCAATCGATTTTCAGGCTTCTTTTTATGAGCGCGTCACTGTTTACAGTAAGAAACAGTTCTACTCTTCCGCGCTGTATATGCTGCAATATGATTTGTTTCAGCTTATCCTCTACATATAGCAAAGGCCTTGGCAGACGGGCGGTCACTTCTTTGAACCGGTAATTGACGGATTTCAACTCAACGGTTGCCGAAAGATCGCCTTTTGTGCTGCTTGCGCTGCCGAAGCCTGTCATACTCCGTATCATATGAAACACCCAATTCTTTCCCATTATCAAAATAAAAGGGCAATAGACATGCTATTACCCCTAAGATTATATCATATGGAATTATTTTTTTCTTGTCAAAAGTGAACCCGCCAGCAAAAAAGTAGGTATGCCCGACATGCCGAGAATCAGCATCCAATCGCCCGGCGTAATCGGCACAGTTTTGAAAATAGGCTGCAGCGGCGGATAATAGATGACGATGGCCATCAGGAAAACAGAAGAAACGATGGCGCCGAGCAGATAGATATTTTCAAACGGATTACGGGAGAAAACAGACGTTTCGCTCCGGCAGTCAAATACGTGTATAAGCTGAGCCAGAACAAGAGTCGCGAATGCGACGGTCTGTGCATACGGGAGATTTTCAGGGTTGCGGTGATACACGACGATAAACGCTAAAATGGTTGCGGCTCCGATTAAAAATCCTCTTGAGATGACTTTCCAGCCCAGTTTTCTCGCAAATACCCCTTCTTTCTGATGCCGCGGCTTCCGCCTCATCAGGTCATCTTCCGGCTGATCCATACCGAGCGCCATAGCCGGCAGCCCGTCAGTGACTAAGTTCACCCACAATATCTGAATCGGAACGAGCGGCAGCGGCAGAGCGAGAAGCATCGCAAACAGCATGACTAAAATCTCACCGACGTTGGAGGCGAGTAAATACCGGACGAATTTTCTTATATTTTCATAGATATTTCTCCCCTCTTTTATGGCTGATTTAATCGTAGCGAAGTTATCATCTACCAGAATGAGAGAGGACGCTTCCTTTGCCACATCCGTTCCCGTCACGCCCATGGCAACGCCGATATCAGCCTGCTTTATGGCCGGGGCGTCATTTACTCCGTCTCCTGTCATGGCGACGACGTGTCCGTTTTCCTGAAACGCTTTGACGATTTTCAATTTGTGTTCAGGTGATACGCGTGCGAATACGTAAATATCATCGACCGTTTCCGTAAGCTCTTTTTCAGAAAGCTTATTCAGCGTTTTTCCGTCCATCACACGCCCTTTTTTCGGAAGAAGCCGCAAATCTTTCGCGATCGCCTTTGCCGTTTCGACGTGATCACCGGTAATCATCACCGTTTTAATGCCTGCTTCACGGCATTCTTTAATGGCCTGTCTGACCTCCGGACGGGGCGGATCAATCATGCCGGACAGGCCGAGTATCGTCAGGTTCTTTTCCGCCTGCTCCATTGTCGGCTTTTCACCCGGATTTAACGGTTTATAAGCAATCGCGATCGTCCGGAGGGCTTGCGACGCCAGTTCTTTCAAGACCGCTTCTGTCTCAGCTTTCTTTTCTTCTGAAAATGGCGCACTTCTGCCGCCGTGCATCATATGTGACGAGCGGTCAATCAGCACATCAGGCGCTCCTTTGGTGATGACGAACCGCTTTTTTTCCTTATCTTCGGCGATGACGGTCATCATTTTGCGGACGGAGTCAAACGGAAACTCGGCAACAACCCGGTATTGTTCACTGAGCCAGTCGTTTGAATAGCCGCCTTTTCTCGCAGCCGTCAGCAGCGCTCCTTCTGTCGGATCGCCGTCAAGCACATAATGGCCGTCTTTCAGTTCAATTTCGGACGTATTGCATAATGCGCCGAAAACCAGCATCTGTTCAAGCATCTTCTCATCTTTCGGCTTGATTTCCCGCTCATCGCGTGTAAAAACTCCCGCCGGCTCATAGCCGATACCTGACACTTTAAATGTTTTTCCCCCTGACCACATATGGGTGACGGTCATTTTGTTTTGTGTCAGCGTGCCGGTTTTATCAGAACAAATGACAGAGGCGCAGCCCAATGTTTCAACTGCCGGGAGCTTTCTGACAATTGATTTTTGTTTGATCATGCGCTGAACGCCGATTGATAATGCCACCGTAACAATGGCGGGAAGCCCTTCCGGAATCGCGGCGACGGCCAATGACACCCCGGCCAAAAACATGCTGTAAAGCTCATGTCCCTGTAAGACGCCGACTGCAACGACCAATACCGTCAAAAGCAGCGCGACGATAATCAAGATTTTGCCGAGCTCTTCAAGTCTTCGCTGCAGCGGTGTTGAAAGGTTGCCGGCGGATTCCAGCATATCGGCGATTTTCCCCATTGCCGTATTCATTCCTGTACCGACGACGACGCCGACACCGCTGCCGCGTGTTACGATCGTCCCCATAAACGCCATATTGTTGATATCGCCTAAAGAAACATCCGGCTTTCTCAGCTTATCAGCTTGTTTGACAACCGGGATCGATTCCCCGGTCAGCGCCGATTCTTCGATTTCAAGGCTCTTCGCTTCAACGATCCGGACATCAGCGCCGATCCGGTCGCCGCTTGAAAATTTCACGATATCGCCGGGAACGAGCTCCTTGGACTGAATTTTCTTCCAGCTCCCGTCCCGCAATGCTGACACATACGGCGTTGACAACTCTTTTAATGCATGTAAAGACTTCTCCGCCCGTCTCTCCTGAAAAAAACCGAGCACCCCATTGACAAATACAATCGCCATAATCGCCACGGCATCTACATATTCGCCTAAAAACCCGGAAATTAAGGTTGCCACAAGCAGCACGAGCACCATAAAATCTTTAAATTGGGCGAAAAACACGACGATCGCCGGTGTCCTCTTGCCCTCCTGAAGCTCGTTCGGTCCGTGCTTTTCAAGGCGTTTTTTCACCTCTTTTTCGGTCAATCCCTGTTTAATGGACGTATTTGTTGCTTTCAGCAAATCGGTTTGACCCATTTCATGAAACTTCATTCTTCTCGTCCACTCCCCTGCCTCGCTTTAGAGATGTCACTCTGTAAACAAGCTTATTCTGACTCGTCCCTTTTCATGCTATAATTATCGAATGCAGGAAGAAGGAAAGGGTGTTTTATATGTCTTTTGATGGCATGTTTACATACGGAATGACACATGAATTAAACAGCCGGATCGCCGGAGGCCGGATTACGAGAGTCCATCAGCCTTTTAAGCACGATGTAATATTCCATATCCGCGCTAACGGAAAAAACCATAAATTATTATTATCGGCGCATCCGAGCTATTCACGGGTGCACGTGACAAACCAGGCCTATGAAAATCCGAGCGAGCCCCCGATGTTTTGTATGCTGCTCAGAAAGCATATAGAAGGCGGCTTTATTGAGAAAATAGAACAGGCCGGATTAGACCGGATTATGATATTCCGCATAAAAAGCAGAAATGAAATCGGCGACGAAACCATCAGAACACTGTATGTTGAAATTATGGGTCGCCACAGCAATATTATTCTCACTGACGGAGAAGGTGCCATCATTGACGGACTGAAGCATTTATCTCCGTCAATGAACAGCTACCGGACCGTTCTGCCGGGCTATGATTACAAACTCCCTCCCGCTCAGGAAAAAATTTCGCCGCTTGCTGCGGATGAAGAGGACATTTTGCGTCATCTCAGTTTTCAGGAAGGGCGGCTTGACCAGCAGATCGTCAGACATTTCTCCGGGGTTTCTCCGCTGTTTGCAAAAGAAGCCGTTCACAGAGCGGGCCTCGCTAACAAAATAACGCTGCCGAAGACGCTGACAGAGATGTTCCGCAGCGTGAAGGACTGCAGGTTTACACCGAACATCACGACAGCAGGCGGAAAGGAATACTTTTATCTCCTGTCTCTCACGCATGTAAACGGAGAAGAGCGAACCTTTCAATCACTGAGTGAACTGTTAGACCGGTTTTATTTCGGAAAAGCAGAGCGCGACCGCGTTAAACAGCAGGCCCAGGATCTTGAGCGGTTTGTCGCAAATGAACGAAAAAAGAACGCCAACAAGATCAAAAAACTGGAAAAGACGCTGGACTACTCAGAGAACGCGAAAGAATTCCAGCTATACGGCGAGCTGCTGACGGCGAATTTGTATATGCTGAAAAAAGGCGACAAAGAAGCGAACGTCATCAATTACTATGATGAAGAGAGTCCGACGGTGACCATCCCTTTAAATCCGAACAAAACACCGTCCGAAAACGCGCAGATGTATTTTACAAAATATCAAAAAGCGAAGAATTCCGTTGAGGTTGTAAAAGAACAGATCCGCCTGGCCGAGGAGGAAATCGCTTATTTTGATCAGCTGATCCAGCAGCTTTCCTCCGCTTCCACAAAGGATATTCACGAAATAAGGGAGGAGCTTGTCGAAGGCAAATACCTGCGTCCGAAACAGCAAAGAGGACAGAAAAAACAGAAACAGCACGTTCCTGTTTTAGAGCAATATGAATCTTCGCAGGGATTGACGATCCTTGTCGGCAAAAATAATAAACAAAATGAGTACTTAACGACAAAAGCTGCCGCAAGGGATGATGTATGGTTCCACACGAAAGACATTCCAGGTTCCCACGTTGTGATTAAAAGCAGCGATCCGGATGAACAATCCATATTGGAAGCAGCTGCGATCGCCGCTTATTTTTCCAAGGCGAAAGATTCCGGCTCCGTACCGGTTGATTATACAAAAATCAGACATGTGAAAAAGCCAAACGGCGCAAAGCCCGGCTTCGTCACCTATGACAGCCAGCATACTGTATTTGTCACACCTGATGCCGATCTTGTCATACGGCTGAAAAAATAAACGCACCATCAAGCTGATACCGCACTCAGCTTGGTGGTGTTTTTTTATTACCTCATTTCTGAACATAAATGGAGACACTCTCTCAGCCGTCAGAACCGATCTTTAAAGGATGTGAACGGTTTCCCGTCAAGTAAAGATCGGCTTGGTCCTTTGTATCCGGACGGCGGTGACCCCCGTGTCAGCGTTCACATAAGCAAATTCTGAACGAAACAGCCCGCTTCCTTTTTTTGAATCATTTCTCCTCGTCTCGAAAGCAGCAAGACAGTCAGGAAAGCATAAAAAATACCCTGCCTAATGACAGACAAGGTATAGTTTTTATCGTCTTCTTCTTTTCTCAAACAATCGATCCACTTCTTCAGCCAAATCATCAGTAATCAAGGGCTCAATGTTTTCAGCCAGTCTTTTCGTATGTACCGGGCTTGCGCCGCTTGTTGATACTGATACTTCAATGCGTCCTTTGCGGATGATCTTCGGCATATACACTGTGCCCTGTTCAGCGTTGCTTACACAGTTGACCAGCTGCGTTTCAGAAGCGCTTGCGGCTATCTTCTGATTCACGCCTCGGTCATTTGTCGCGGCAATAATGAAAAAAGCGGGCGTGAGATCCTTCATCTCAATTTTCCGGGCAATCCAGCGGATGTGTCCTTCATCCGCAAGCTGTTTAATTTCAGGCAGGACATCGGGACTGATTACAGTAATCTCCGCGCCTTCCGGAAGCACTGTTTTCAGCCTTCTTAAGGCAACATTGCCCCCGCCCGCGATGACAATTCTTTTTCCGCTGAGATTAATGTGAAGAGGCAGCATACTGTCCCCCCTTAAAATCAAACTGCCCGCCGGGGTTTCGAACAGCCTCTGTCACACGGTTCAAAAACGCCTGCTTAATATGCGGGTGAAAACCTAAGTATGAAGCGAGATGCACATTTCGATTGACCGTCTGAAGCTTTTGGACTTCCCGTTGAATTTCAGTCATTAAAAGCCCTGTAAACAGAAGATACGGGACGATAAAAACGGGTGCTCCGCCATCTTCTTCAAGGCCTGCAAACACTTCTTTATAGTGGGGATCACAGGCTGTTAAAAAACAAGGGATGACTTCTTTAACAGGTGTGATCGCCTCAAGTTTTCCGGCAATCTCACTGACGGCATTTTTAACCGCCGGATCTGTGCTTCCTCTGCCGATCAGCACTACTTTCGCCTGCTCAATCGGCACTCCGGTGTCCTCAATGCGATGATGCACCGCTTTGACGACTTCATCATCCACTCCGATCGGGACACCGTATGTTACTTTTATATCGGGATGCCGGGCCGCTGCACGGGCGATTTCAGCCGGAATGTCATGCTTTGCGTGGGCAGCGGTCAAGAGCAACAGCGGCACAGCCGCGATATGAGTGGCGCCTTGTTTGACACATGCTTCAAAGCCCGCTTCAATAGACGGTTCCTGCAGTTCTAAAAAACAGATTTCCTGAATGGGAGCGTCAGCGTGCGGCATGCACCCTTTTAAAAACGCCGCCGATTCTGCCTGCGCTTTTTTCAGCCGGCTTCCGTGCCCGATGTATAAAATCGCCTGCTTCATTTACAACGCCTCGCTCAGATCCGGATTTTTCAGTTCAGATTCAAACCAGTCCAGCTTGCAGTGATAATTAACGACATCACCGATGACGATTAAGCTCGGATTTTTGATTTCTTCTTTTATCACTGTGTCTGAAAGTGTGCTGACGGTGCAGACGACTGTTTTTTGCCTGTCCGTCGTTCCCCAATGAATAAAGGCCGCCGGAGTGCCGCCGTCTCTGCCGTTTTCCAGCAGCATTCTTTCAATCTGCCGGATATTTTTAATCCCCATATAAATCACCAGCGTATCAATGCCCGTCGCCAGTGCTTTCCATTTTTCTTCAAAGTCGTCTTCTTGTTTATAATGCCCTGTAACAAATGCGACATTGGAGCTCGCCTCCCTGTGCGTCACGGGAATGCCGGCGTAAGCAGCTGCCGCGATTCCCGATGTAATGCCGGGAACGATCTCAAACGGAATGGCGTTTTGCGCGAGAGCCTCCGCTTCTTCGCCCCCGCGGCCAAAAACAAACGGGTCGCCCCCCTTGAGCCTGACCACGGTTTTTCCCTTTTTCGCATACTTCACAAGGAAACGGTTGATCGTATCCTGCTTCATAATATGAAAATCCGGGAGCTTTCCGCAGTAAATCAGATCCGCTTCTTCTCTTGCATACTGTAAAATCTCTTTGTTTACCAATCTGTCATATAGTATAACGTCCGCTTTCTGTATGGCTTTCATTGCCTTGACCGTTAATAAGTCCGGATCTCCCGGACCGGCTCCAACGATAAATACTTTCCCCATAGCATGTCTCCCCGATCCGTTTTGACATCTTCACAGAACAGCCGCGAGGCCGCACCTCAGCTATTTTACCATATCCCGCCATTAGGGAGGATATCCGGCTGATTGCGCGGCCTTTTCGGACTTATTATGCTAAGCTGTTTTTCACAAAATCAATCAGTCTGCCGGTGCATTCTTCGCGTTCATATTTTCCTGAATCAAGTACGAGCTCAGGCGCATTCGGCTCTTCATACGGTGAGTCGATTCCCGTAAAGAACGGAATTTCGCCGTTTCTGGCTTTTTTATACAAACCTTTCGGATCGCGCTTTTCACATATATCGAGGTCGCATTTCACATAGATTTCATTAAATTCGCCTTCTGCCACGAGCTCTCTCACCTGATCTCTGTCCTCACGGAACGGAGAAATAAAGGCCGTAATGACGATGGTGCCCTGCTGAACGAAAAGCTTTGCCACTTCCCCGATTCGGCGTATATTTTCCTTGCGGTCATCATCAGAAAATCCTAAGTCCTTGTTTAAGCCGTGACGGATGTTATCTCCATCAAGCACAATGACTTGATAGCCCTGTTCAAACAGCTCGCGGGCTGCGGCGTTTGCAATCGTAGATTTCCCTGAACCGCTTAAACCCGTCAGCCAGAGGATAGAGCTTTTATGCTTGTTTTTCTGCTGGTATTCTTCTTTCGTTATTGAGGCTTCATGCCATACGATATCACGATTTGTCACTCTTTTTTCCTCCTTAAGAAACGCCTGCTTCTTCTTTCGTTTTAAGCCCTTTAATCAGCACATCGACAACTTCAGGACGGCTGAATTCCGCCGGCGGCATGACGCCGCTTCGCAGCATTTCTCTGACCTTTGTTCCCGACAGAATGACGTGGTCTTCTCTGTCATGCGGACATGTTTTGGCCGTTCCCATGTTGCCGCATTTTTGGCAGAAGAAGCTGTGCTCGAATTTCATCGGTGTAATCCCGAGCTCATCCGCTGTAAATTGATCAAACAGCTCTTGCGCTTCGTATGTGCCGTAGTAATCACCGACGCCGGCATGATCGCGGCCGACGATAAAATGCGTGCATCCGTAGTTTTTGCGGACAAGCGCGTGGAAAATGGCTTCTCTCGGTCCCGCGTACCGCATTGCCGCCAAAAATACGCCGAGGAAAACGCGGTCTTTCGGATAATAATGATCGAGCAGCACCTGATAGCTTTCCATTCTGACATCCGCCGGAATGTCATCTGATTTTGTTTCACCGACGAGCGGGTTCAAAAACAGGCCGTCAACCGTCTCAAGCGCGGTTTTCTGGATATATTCGTGAGCGCGGTGAACCGGATTTCTCGTTTGGAAACCGACGATGGTTTTCCAGCCTTTTTCTTCAAAGCTTCGTCTCGTTTCAGCAGGTTCAAATGTAAACTCAGGAAACTGCTTTGACGCTTTTTTAATTAACGTGATCGGCCCGCCGACATACGTATCGCCGCGTGAAAATAGTTTTTTCACTCCTGGATGAGCGTCATCATCGGTTTTATATACGTGAACGGCTTCTTTTTGTTTATCCGGCGTATAAATATCTTCGATGTCCACTGCGCCGTATGTTTCTCCGCCGTAAGTCAGTTTTACGGTGTCTCCGACAGCAAGCTCAGCCGCTTTTTCTGAATCGACCGGAAGCGTAATCGGCAAAGACCAGACGGCCCCGGATGCCAGACGCATATTTTCAACGACTGACACGTAATCTTTTTCTGTGAAAAATCCTTCAATCGGGCTGTAGGCACCGATTCCGATCAGCTCTAAATCAGCAAACGAAATCAAATCCAGCTCAATTTCTTTTTGGACGGATGTAAGATCATACTGCTCATTCACCCGATTAACTAATGTTCCTCCGTGCGGTGCTAGACTCATAGTACATTTTCCTCCCAGTTAACAGATAAATAAACTCAGATTAATAGTTAAATGCCCCCGCCTTGTTCATGGACAGAGCGTTTCTCTTTTCGGATGGCTTTCATCAGACTGGCGGCTCCGCCAGCTGCCAAAAGCACGCTGGCCATCATAAAGATGGAATAGTAATCTCCTTTTAACAGCAGAGAGACAAGCAGATACGAAATCGACAGTGACAAAAACGGCGAGACGACCCATACTTTGAGCATCGTTTTCACGACTTCTTTATGAAAAACGTTCGGCCCGTTTTTGGCCATTCCGATACCGATGATTGATGATGATGTCACCTGCGCCAAAGGAACCGGCAGACCGAACACGGAACTGATAATGACAAGCCCGGCCCCGGTTCCGGAAAGCAGTATGCCTTCGCCGGCGGAAAATCTCGTAATCTTTTTCCCGTTGGTTTCAAGCACTCTGCGTCCTAAAAGCAGAGCGCCGAGAGCGACAAAGATGCCTCCGTACAGCGTCCCTTTGGACACGCTGAGCACGCCGGCCGCAACTAAAGGCCCTACCGCATTTGCGACGTTGTTCATTCCGGCTGAAAAAGCTTCCCAAAACCCCGCAATAAGCAGGACAACCCCAAAACCTTCTGTTTCCGGCTCGAAATGACTCGAATATTCAGAGAACTGGATACCTTCGATACGAGAAACGTGAAACAGAACGCGACAAACGGAACGAGCACCCAAAAAATCACGATGACCAAAAGATGCTGCAGAAACAATACTTTGTACGCGACGCCGACACCGACAATCGCCCCGACAGTGACCTCACTCGTCGACAGCGGAATGCCGAGCACATTCGCCGTGAATAACGATAGCGCCGCCGCTCCGATTATAATGCAGACAATGGTGAGCGTAATGGTATGTTCGGGAATGATTCCGCCGCTGATCGTCTTAACGACTTCTCCGCCGCCGATAACCGCCCCTGACAGAACGCCGGCCGCGCAGATGATCAGCGCATACGTTTTCTTTTTAACGGCGCCGGACCCGTAAGCGACTCCCATTGAAGCCGCGGCTCCGCTGGCTCCGATATTCATGGCGAAAAACAGGCAGAATAAAATAGCGGCTAATTCCATTGTGCAGCTCCTTTATTCATGCAGTCCGCATTCTGTTTTCGCCATTCCGTTCCATCTGCCGCTCCGCAAGTCTTCTGCGGTAAACGCAGGTGAAGTGCACGGTTCACAGCCGATGCTCGGATAGCCCTGATCATGAAGAATGTTGTAATCCAGCTCATGCTTGGATGTATATCTCCAGATGTCTTTCCACGTCCAGTGGATCAGCGGGCATACTTTAATGGAATGAAACTTATCGTCTTTATTCAGGAAATTCGTATTCGCCCGGCTCGGCCCTTGATCGCGTCGGAGGCCGGACAGCCATGCCGGACGCCCGGCGAGCGCTTCTCTTAACGGCAGAATTTTTCTGATGAAGCAGCACTGGTTCGGTTCTCTTTCCCACAGTTTATCTCCATGAGCCTCGGCCTGTTCCTCAAGAGTAAGGCTGGGCTTTTTCAGGATGATGTTCAGTCCCGGGTAACGTTCTTTCACTTTTTCGATCGTTTCATATGTTTCTTTAAAGTGAAGTCCTGTATCGAGAAACACGATTTCCGCGTCTTTTTTCACTTTAGAAATTAAATCGATCAGGACGATTCCCTCAATCCCGAAGCTGCACGCGTAAACAAGCTGGTCTCCGTAGTGGCCGTATGCCCATTTTAAAACGGACAGCGCGCCTTTATAGGAATCGTCTTCCGGAAATGTAATCGCCGGTTCCTCCCATGTGTCATACGTTAGCATTTTTTCTTTCCTCCTCCCGGAGACAATCAAACAGCTGTTGTTTTCTGCCGGTTGTCTTATCCCTCAATCTTTTTTCATATAAAAAACTTTCAATCCAGCGGAATGAAAGACAGTGACCCGTTATAGCCCTTATCTTCAAAATGCTGTGCATTTTTCTGGATGCGGCACCTTGCATGATACGCAGGTTGCCGGGCGTCATCGGTCCAGTCCCTCAGCCGCTCTTGATAAGCTTTTTAGATTTGTACTAAATTTTAGCACAATTCTAACAGAAGTCAACCCGAGTTTTTTGATAGGAATAATAAAACAGGCCCTGAGGCCTGTTTTTATTGTCATTATTTTTTAAACCAATCTTTTGACTCGGGATTTTGTTTCCATGATTTCAGTTTCTCAATGTCATCTGAATGTATCGTTCCGTTTTCAAGCGCTACTTCAATCAGCGTGTCATAATCTGTTAACGAGTAGTACGGCAGACCCGCTTTTTTAAAGGCTTCCCTTGCTTTCGGCAGTCCGTATGTAAAAATTGAAAGGACGCCGAGAACTTCCGCGCCCTCTCTTTGAAGGGCCGCCGCAGCTTCAAGCACGCTGCCACCGGTAGAAATCAAGTCTTCAATCACGACTGTTTTTTGTCCTTTTTTAACGGCGCCTTCTATTTGATTTCCTTTGCCGTGCGCTTTCGGTTTGCTTCTGACGTAGCACATCGGAGCGCCTGTACGGTCTGCGAGAAGCGCAGCATGCGGAATGCCTGCCGTTGCAGTGCCCGCGATCATCTCCGCCTCGGGGAAATGCTCTTTCAGCAGTCTGCCGAGCCCGTCCGCCACATCATTTCTCACTTTTGGATACGACAATGTCAGACGGTTGTCACAATAGATCGGCGATAAAATGCCGCTCGCCCACGTAAACGGCTCATTCGGGCGTAAAAAGACAGCTTCAATGTGTAATAGATGTTTTGCGATAGCCTGTTTCATCGGCGAACGCCCTCCCATTCCAGTTTAATGGCTTCGTATGCTTTAACGGGGTTTTCCGCTTTTGTAATTGAACGGCCCACGACAATGGCTGACGAACCGTTTTCTTTCGCAAATGACGGAGTCGCCGTCCGGACTTGATCATCAGCGGCGTCATTGGCCGTGCGGATGCCCGGCGTGACTGTCAGAAATGACGTCCGGACCGCTTCATAAATGGCTTTTGTTTCATGAACCGAACATACCACTCCGTCCAGCCCGCACTCTTCAGCCATTTTGCCGTAATGCACAACCGTTTCTAACAGCGGTTTTTGCAGCAGAAGCTCTTCCTTCGCCATCTGCTCTGAAGTGCTCGTCAGCTGGGTGACTGCGATTAATGACGGGCGTTTTTTGCCTGCCGGCGTGCCTTCTTCAAGCCCCTCAAGAGCTGCGCGCATCATGCGTCCGCCCCCTGCGGCATGCACATTGACGAGATCAATGCCGAGGCCCGCAAGCCGCTTCATCGCTTTATTAACTGTAGTCGGAATATCATGAAGCTTCAAATCTAAAAATATATCACAGTTCCGTTCTTTTAATTGGTGAATGATGGCGGGTCCTTCCTGATAAAAAAGTTCCATCCCTGTTTTGACAAACAGCCTTTCCTTTTTAAACAAATCTAGAAACGCTAAAGTTTCTTCTCCAGATGCAAAATCAAGCGCGATGATGGGCAGGTTGTTCTGCATGTTTCCAGCTCCTTCCGATGCATTCACTTACAGATTGATAACCGTATTGGCGCAGCACATGAGGGAGCTGTTCAATGATTTCCGGGCAGACGAACGGATTGACGAAGTTGGCCGTCCCGACGGCAACCGCACTCGCTCCGGCGAGAAGAAATTCTAATGCATCTTCTGCGGTCTGGACGCCGCCCATCCCGATAATCGGAATTTCAACGGCCTGGCTGACTTCGTATACCATCCGGATGGCGACCGGTTTGATCGCCGGGCCTGACAGTCCCCCCGTTTTATTTGCTAAAATCGGCCGGCCCGTCTTAAGATCGAGCCTCATCCCGACGAGTGTATTAATCATCGTCAGCCCGTCAGCACCGGCCGCTTCAATCGCTTTCGCAATTTCGGTTATGTTTGCGACATTAGGAGAAAGCTTCACATACACAGGCACTGAGGAAACTTCTTTCACCGCTTTTGTCAGATCGGCCGCCATGACGGGATCAGTTCCAAAAGCAATCCCGCCCGTTTTGACATTCGGACACGAAATGTTCAGCTCAAGCGCATGCACATTCGGCGCTTGGCTGATGCGTTCGGCTACTTCTTTATAGTCTTCTACCTGAGAACCCGCGACGTTTGCGATAATCGGCGTGTCAAACTGTTCGAGCCAAGGCAGCTCATGATTGAGCACATGCTCCAGACCGGGATTTTGCAGTCCGATGGCATTCAGCATTCCCGCGCTTGTCTCCGCCACTCTCGGTGTCGGATTTCCGAAGCGGGCTTCGTTCGTGGTGGCTTTAATCATGATGCCTCCGAGGCATGATAAATCGTAAAATCCGGCATATTCCTTCCCGAAACCGAAACATCCGGAAGCGGGGATGATCGGGTTTTTCAATTGGAGACCCGGCAGATTCACCTCTAACATTACAGCGCCACCTCCTCAGCTTTAAATACCGGCCCGTCAAGGCAGACTTTTACATACGACGTATCGCTTTCGCCCGTACGGCACACGCAGGCGAAGCAAGCCCCTATTCCGCAGCCCATCCGCTCTTCCATCGAAAGGTAAACCTCTTTATGGCCGTACTGCTGCTTCAGCGCTTTCAGCATCGGTGTCGGCCCGCAGCTGAGCAGGACATCGAATTCGAGCTGCTTTTCGCGGATGACATCGGTGACAAATCCTTTTTCTCCATATGTTCCGTCAGCCGTCGCCACGTAGGTATCTCCGTACGCGAGACATTCCTGTTCATAAAAAACATCCTTTGCTGATTGAAACCCAAGCACGTGAATAACACTTACGCCTTTTTCCGTCAGGCGCTTTGACAGTTCCTGCAAAGGCGGAACCCCGACTCCGCCTCCGACTAACAGCGCGGTTTTGCCGGGTTCTATCCGCCGGACGGGGAATCCGTTGCCGAGAGGTCCGAGAACGTCGATCCTGCCGCCCTCTTTTTTCTCAGACAAAAGACGCGTCCCCTCACCGTCAGCTCTGTAGATAACGGATACTTCATCCGCGGCGAAATTGACGTCCGCAATGCTGAGCGGCCTTCTTAATAGCGGCGTGACCGCGTCACTTACCTTCAGATGAAGAAATTGTCCCGGCTCGGTAAAGTGCCGGACAACCTCTCCTTTCAGCACCATCTTATAAATCCGGTCGGCAATTTCTGAGTTGGATTGAACAGTCAAGTGCGCTTTCTTCATACCGTAACGGCCGCCTTTTGATTGGTTTCAGATGCAGGCATATGATCCGCCCGGAATGTCATGCTTTCCAACACCCGCAAAATGGCTTCGGCCGTATCTAAAGATGTCAGGCAGGCGACTCCGTTCTCAACGGATTCACGGCGGATTCTGAAGCCGTCTCTGGCCGGCTGTTTCCCTTTTGTCAGCGTATTGATGACAAATTGCGCTTCTCCGTTTCTGATGACGTCGATGAGATTCTTCCCTTCTTCGCCGATTTTCCCGACAACCTGAGCCGGAATCTGAGCGTCTTTCAAATAAGCGGCCGTTCCTTCCGTCGCCATGATGTTATAGCCGATAGCATGGAACCGCTTCGCGATCAGAAGTCCTTCTTCTTTATCTTTATCAGCAACGGTCAACAGCACCGAGCCGTAATTCGGAATTTGAATGCCAGAGGCAATCAGTGCTTTATAGAGCGCTTTTTCAAGAGTTGAATCTTTGCCCATGACCTCTCCCGTCGACTTCATTTCAGGCCCTAATGTAATATCCACTCTTCTCAGCTTCGCGAATGAGAAGACAGGCGCTTTCACATATACCCCCTGCTGTTCAGGCTGCAGTCCCTCTTGATAGCCGAAATCAGCAAGCTTTTGGCCGAGAATGACCTTTGTCGCCAGATTCGCCATCGGAATTTTTGTGATTTTGCTTAAGAACGGCACGGTTCTGCTTGACCGCGGATTTACTTCAAGCACATACACTTCACCTTGCGACAGGACGAATTGGATGTTCAGCAAACCGACGATGTTGAGGCCTTTTGCCAAGGCTACAGTGTATTGTTCGATTTTTTTCTTAATGTCTCCGCTTAAAGACTGAGGCGGATAGACGGCGATTGAATCCCCTGAATGGACGCCGGCCCGCTCGATATGCTCCATAATTCCCGGGATGACGACTGTTTCGCCGTCAGATACGGCGTCGACTTCGATTTCTTTCCCCGTCAGATAACGGTCGATTAACACCGGATGCTGCGGGTTGATTTTGACCGCATTTTTCATATAGTGAAGCAGCTCTTCTTCGTGATAGACGATCTCCATCGCCCGGCCGCCGAGCACATATGAAGGGCGGACAAGTACCGGATAGCCGATGGATGCGGCAATTTTGACCGCTTCATTCACCGACACAGCGGTTTTTCCGAGCGGCTGCGGCACGTTCAGCGCCTCAAGCGCCTGCTCGAACTTATCCCGGTCTTCCGCACGGTCTAAATCCTCAAGTGATGTGCCAAGGATCTTGACGCCGCGGGCGCTCAATTCTTCCGCAAGATTGATCGCCGTCTGGCCGCCGAATTGGACGACGACGCCTTCCGGCTGTTCCAAATCAATGATATGCATGACATCTTCAACCGTCAGCGGTTCAAAATACAGCTTGTCTGAAATGCTGAAATCAGTTGACACTGTTTCAGGGTTGTTGTTGATAATAATCGCTTCATAGCCTGCCTGCTTGATCGCCCAGACAGAGTGAACGGTCGCATAGTCAAATTCGACTCCCTGTCCGATGCGGATCGGGCCGGAGCCGAGGACGATGACGCTTTTTCTTGATGTCACTTCAGATTCATTTTCTTCCTCATATGTGCTGTAGAAGTACGGGGTTTCTGATTCGAATTCCGCCGCGCACGTATCCACCATTTTATATACAGGCTTGATAGCTGCTTCTTTTCTCATTTGGTACAGCTCTTGTTCCGGCATATTCCATTCCCGGCTGATGTATTTGTCAGAGAAACCGAGTTCCTTCGCTGTCTGCAGGGCGGTGAGGCTGCCTTTTTCCGCTTTCAGCTCGGTTTCAAAAGCGACCAGCTTACAGAGCTTGTGCAAAAAGAAGACGTCAATTGCGGAAAACTCATGAAGCTGCTCGACTGTGTAGCCTCTTCTGAACGCTTCTGCAAGGTAAAACAGCCGTTCATCTCCGGCCTTTCTGATCCGTTTTTCCAAAAGTCCGTTAGAAATTTCTTCCGCATCCTTCAGTTCCAGGTGATAGACATCGGCTTCCAATGAGCGGACCGCCTTTAACAGCGATTCTTCAAGGGTGCGTCCGATAGCCATGACCTCTCCGGTGGCTTTCATCTGCGTTCCGAGTCTGCGGTTTGCCGACTCAAATTTATCAAACGGCCAGCGCGGGATTTTTGACACGACATAGTCAAGCGCAGGCTCAAAAGCCGCATATGTTTTTCCCGTTACGGGGTTCATCATTTCATCAAGAGAAAGCCCGACTGCGATTTTCGCCGCAAGCTTTGCGATCGGGTAACCTGTCGCTTTTGAGGCGAGTGCTGATGAGCGGCTCACCCGCGGATTCACTTCGATAATGTAATATTGGAAGCTGTCGGGATCAAGCGCGAGCTGAACATTACAGCCGCCTTCTATGCCGAGCGCGCGGATCAGCTTTAATGAAACATTGCGCAAAAGCTGGTATTCCCGGTCGCTCAGCGTCTGGCTCGGAGCAACGACGATGCTGTCGCCCGTATGGATGCCGACCGGGTCGATATTTTCCATATTGCAGACGACGATCGCATGATCTCTGCTGTCTCTCATGACTTCATATTCGATCTCTTTGTAGCCGGCGATGCTTTTTTCCAATAGGCATTGATGGACGGGGCTTAGTTTTAATCCGTTTTCGACGATCTCTTTCAGCTCCGCTTCATTCGAGCAGATGCCTCCTCCCGTTCCGCCTAAAGTGTAAGCAGGGCGCACGATAACCGGAAACCCGATCCGGCCGACAAATTCCTCGGCTTCCTGCAAAGTGCGGATGATCTCGCTTTCCGGCACCGGTTCATTCAGCTCATTCATCAACGTACGGAATAAATCGCGATCTTCCGCCTGCTGGATGGCGGACAGTTTTGTGCCGAGCACTTCCACTCCGCATTCCTCGAGAACCCCGAGTTCAGACAGCTCGACGGCAAGATTCAGTCCGGTCTGCCCTCCGAGGGTCGGCAGGATGGCATCCGGCCGTTCTTTTCTGATGATACGCGTGAGAAATTCTGTCGTCAGCGGTTCGATGTATACCCGGTCGGCCATTTCCGTATCCGTCATAATCGTTGCCGGATTTGAGTTGACAAGAATGACTTCATAGCCTTCTTCCTTTAAAGCGAGACACGCCTGTGTGCCCGCATAATCAAATTCCGCCGCCTGTCCGATAATAATCGGGCCTGATCCGATCACTAAAATCTTTTTAATATCTACGCGTTTTGGCATACCGCTTCCCCTTCTTTCTCAGTTGTTTCGATCAAGTCAATGAATCTGTCAAATAAATGATTGGCATCTTCCGGCCCCGGTGAAGCTTCAGGGTGGTACTGAACCGTAAATGCCGGCAATGTTTTATGCTTGAGGCCTTCGATCGTTTGGTCATTGATCGCAATATGCGTCACTTCAAGCTCCGTCTCATCTATAGAAGAAACTGTATATCCGTGGTTTTGAGCGGTTAAAGCGACTTTCCCTGTCGCAAGCTCTTTAACCGGGTGGTTGGAGCCCCTGTGTCCGAATTTCATTTTTTCCGTATCCGCTCCTGATGCCAGCGCAAATAATTGATGGCCGAGACAGATTCCGAATAACGGCACCTTCCCGAGTATGCCTTTTATCATCTCAATCGCTTCCGGCACATCTTTCGGATCTCCGGGTCCGTTAGATAGCATGATGCCGTCCGGCTTCAGCTGGAGCACTTCTTCCGCCGTTACATTGTACGGCACAACGATGACATCACATTTTCGTTTGTTTAATTCTCTTAAAATGCCGTGCTTCATGCCGAAATCAACGAGTACGATGCGTTTGCCGCGGCCCGGACTCGGATAAGCCGTTTTCGCCGATACTTGAGCGACTTGATTTCTCGGCAGTTCCGTTTCTTTCAGACGTGCCAGAACCTCTCCGACATTCTCCTTACAAGATACAAATGTTCCTTTTAATGCACCGGCCGTGCGGATCATTCTTGTGAGCTTTCGCGTGTCAATCCCTTGTAAGCCGGGGATATTTTTCATTTTTAAATACTCGTCAAGCGTGTAAGCAGATCTCCAGTTGGAAGGCAGCTCGCACAGTTCTTTTACGATCAGCCCTTTTACAAAAGGAGTGATGGATTCAAAGTCATCTCTGTTAATCCCGTAGTTGCCGATCAGAGGATACGTCAGCGTCACGATCTGCCCGCAGTAGGAGGGGTCTGATAAAATTTCCTGATAACCGGTCATTCCCGTGTTGAATACAACTTCACCCGCGGTATGCTCCAGGCTCCCGAATGCTTCACCCTCAAATACCGCTCCATTTTCCAGCACTAGTCTTCTTTTCATTTGACGAGTCTCCCTTCTTCATATGCAAGCTTACCGGCAGCCATCGTTGCAACAGGCCAGCCGAAGCACTTCATCTTGTTGAATGGCGTATTTTTTCCTTTAGATAAAAATGTATCTTTGTCAATGGCCGCTTCTTTTTCCAGATCAATCAGGGTGATGTCAGCCGGCGCCCCCTGTGCGAGCGTTCCGTACGGAAGACCGAACGCTTCGCAAGGTTTTGTTGTCATGAAATCAACCAGCTGCTTCAGCGTCCACGTCCCGTTTTTCACAAAATGTGTGTACAGAAGCGGAAAGGCTGTTTCTAAACCGACGATACCGAAAGGCGCAAGCTTCATGTCCGTGTTTTTCTCTTGTTCTGTATGCGGCGCATGGTCAGTGGCGATGAAATCAATCGTGCCGTCTAAAAGCCCTTCGATCAGCGCCGCTCTGTCCTCTTTGCTTCGAAGCGGCGGATTCATTTTAAAATTGGTATCAAGTCCCGGGATATCTTCGTCACAAAGCAGCAGGTGGTGCGGCGACACTTCGGCTGTCACGCGGATTCCCGCTTTTTTTGCGTCTCTTACGGTTCTGACGGATTCTTTCGTGCTGATATGACACACATGGTAATGGCAGCCCGCCGCTTCCGCCAGAAGCACGTCACGGGCGATATGTACCGCTTCACAAATGGAAGGTATGCCGTTCAGGCCGTTCGCTTTTGAAAAAGAGCCTTCATGCACGCTTCCGCCGTAAATAAGTGAGTTATCCTCACAATGAGCGACAATCGCTTTGTTTATTGAAGCCGCCCGTTTCATGGCTTCATACATCATTCCGGCCGTCTGAACGCCGACGCCGTCATCGGTGAAGGCGAATGCGCCCGCTTCATGAAGCGCCTTAAAATCTGTCATTTCTTGGCCGGTTTGTCTGATCGTAATGGATGCGTAAGGAAGAACCCTGACAGATGAGGTTTCTTTGATCCGGTTTTGCAGCCATTCCATCTGCTCTTTCGTATCCGGCACGGGTCTTGTATTCGGCATGGCGGCGACTGTGGTAAAACCGCCGCGCGCCGCAGCTTTAGAGCCAGTTTCAATGGTTTCTTTTTTCTCGCCGCCCGGTTCTCTGAAGTGCACATGAAGGTCCACGAGTCCCGGTGAGATGAACAGTCCGTCAGCGTCAATCACCGTTTCTCCGTCTTGCGCGGTCAGAATGCCGGTTTCCGCAATGATTTCTCCTGTTACCCGGATATCCTGTTTCACTTTTTCTCCCTGTTCATTTAACATCCAGCCGTTTTTAATGAGATAAGACATAAGCCGCTTCTCCCCTTTTCGCATTGGTTTGCAGTGCTCTTTTTAAGACTGCCATTCTGATATACACACCATTTTCCATTTGTTTAAAGATTCTTGATTTTTCGCATTCTACTAATGTTGTGTCAATTTCGACTCCTCTGTTCACCGGTGCGGGATGCATGATAATGGCATGCCGCTTCATGCTTTCCGCCCGCTTTGCGGTCAGCCCGTATGCTTCCAGGTAGCCTTTTTGGTCGGCTTCTGTCTGATGCCTTTCATTTTGAATGCGGAGCAGCATGACGACATCTGAAGCTTGTATGGATTCATCCGTCTGTACACAGGTGCCGAAGGCGTTTTTCTCATCCTGCCATTGCGGCGGCCCTGAAAACAGCACGCGTGCGCCGAGCCTTGTCAGCACCTCGGCATTTGACCTTGCCACCCTGCTGTGTTTGATATCGCCATGAATAGAAACCGTCAGGCCTTGAAAGGTCTCAAATTCCTCTTGAATCGTCATTAAATCGAGCAATGACTGAGTCGGATGCTGGCCGCAGCCGTCGCCTGCGTTTAAGATCGGAATATTGACTCTGTCTGTCAGATCTTTGTAATATTCATCCGTGCTGTGCCTGATGACGCAGGCGTCCGCTCCGATTGATTCCAGTGTTCTGACCGTGTCGTATAAGGACTCGCCTTTTTGAACGCTTGTGCTCGTGCCGTCTAAGCTGAGCACGTTCATTCCGAGTTTCTTTTCCGCCACTTCAAAGCTGAACCGCGTTCTCGTGCTCGGTTCAAAAAACAGATTCGCAACGAATTTTCCCGCGAGATCAGGGCGGACTGAACCCTCTTTTATCGCTTTTGCCTCACGCAGCAGTTCTGTAATTTCAGCCGCGCTCAGTTCAGACATCGCCGTTAAATGATTCATGTTTTTTCTCCTCCGTTTCCGCTTGAAGGCCGTAAAAAACACCCCGGTCTATAGACTCGGGGTGCGGTTAAAGAGAGAAGCGGCGTACAGCTTCTTCCCGTTATAACCCTTCCAAGCCTCTCTGGACTTTCTTTAAAAGGTTTACATATGATTTTGTTTTTCCGTTACGTCCGTTTCTTCGTCATTTGTGTGCGGCAGGACAAGGTTCAGAATAACTCCGACGATTGCCGCAAGCGCCATGCCGGATATTTGAAACCCGCCTTTTGATACTTGAATGAACGCACCGCCGACGCCGATCACGAGGATGACGGATGTGATAATTAAATTTCGCTTGTTTTCATAATCAATGTTGTTGTCAATCAGCATTCTCAAGCCGCTGGAGGCGATGATTCCGAAGAGCAGGAAGGAAACGCCTCCCATAACCGCTGAGGGAACAGAGCTGATCAGCGCTGAAACTTTGCCGATAAATCCGAAGCACAGCGCAATCACGCCGGCGCCGCCGATGACAAAGACGCTGAACACTCTCGTAATTGCCAGTACTCCGATGTTCTCGCCGTATGTAGTCGTCGGCGGGCCGCCGATTAACGAAGCGATGATCGTCGCAACACTGTCCCCAATTATGGAGCGGTGCAGTCCCGGCTTTTTAATGAAATCCTGTCCGACAACTTTACTCAGCACCATTTGATGGCCGATATGTTCTGACATCGTCACGAAAGCGACCGGCACCATCGCAGCCGCAATGCCCAACGTCACTGACGGCGTATAGTCTTTGAAAGGGATGATAAATTCAGGGGCGGCGAACCATTTTGCATCAATGACCGGCTGGAAATTGACGATGCCCTGCGTCAGCGCAAACAGATAGCCGCCTATAATGCCGATCAATACCGGAATCAGGCTTAAAAATCCCCGTAAAAAGATGGCGCAGATAATGGTGATGGCCAAAGTGACGCCGGCTACACTGAAATGTTTCAGGCTGTAGACGAGTTCCTTCGCATTCGGATCGGCATACATTGCCATATTGACGGCTGTACTCGCCAATCCGAGGCCGATGACGATGATGACCGGTCCGACGACCACCGGCGGCAGCAGCTTCATCAGCCACCCCGTTCCAAGCTGCCTGATGAGCAGTGCGATCAGGCCGTACACAATTCCCGCCAGGAAGGCGCCGACCATGGCAGCCCCCGGCCCTCCCGCCGCTTTCACCAAGATAATCGGTGAAATAAAAGCGAATGATGAGCCGAGATAAGCGGGAATCCGGCCTTTTGTCACCAAGAGATAGGCGAGTGTCCCGATTCCGCTCGTGACAAGCGCCACTGCCGGGCTCATTCCGACCAGTTTCGGCACGAGTATGGTTGAGCCGAACATGGCGAATAAATGCTGCAGGCTGAATGACAGCCAGGACAATGGATTGGGGACGTCCCTGACTCCCAGGTTTACTTTTTTCTTACTCATGGCGTTTTCCTCCCGGTTGACTTTCAAATGGTATAAAAAAACCTCTTTGCTTATACGCAAAGAGGCATACAAAACCCGGCCGCGTCGATCCGCCCGGCTTTGTGTTTTAAAATCCTCTTTGCAGACTCTCTGGAATGCATTTAAAAAGGGTGATTATTCATTTTCGTATATGGCGACCATATCAGTCTGATCAACTTCACTCAGCTGAACCATCACTTTTTCAGCTTTTGAAGTCGGGATGTTTTTCCCGATATAGTCCGCTCTGATCGGCAGCTCCCGGTGCCCTCTGTCAACAAGCACGGCAAGCTGTATCGATGACGGCCGTCCGACATCAACGAGTGCATCCATCGCCGCTCTCACCGTCCGGCCGGTATAAAGCACATCATCGACCACAATGACCTTTTGGTCTGTGATATCAGCCGGAATGTCCGCGCCTTTTACAAGCGGTTCTTCATTGCTCGTTTTTTTTGTGAGATCGTCACGGTAAAGGGTAATATCAATTTCTCCGACGGTGACCGGATTTCCTTCAATCTGTTCGATCCGTTCAGCCAGCCGCTTTGCTAAATAAATGCCTCTTGTTTTAATCCCTACAAGAATGCAGTCATTCATTCCTTTATTCCGTTCGATCATTTCATGGGCTATCCTTGTGAGCGCCCTTCTGATGGCCTGTTCGTCGAGAATAACAGCTTTTTGATTCACTCGTGACACCTCTCCATTCGTATATAAGAAGAAAAAACCCCTCCTGCCAGAGCATAGAGGGGTTCCTTTCCAGGACGAAGACACACACGTATCTCTTCTGTCCTTTCCGTTATCCTTCTCAGCCTCTCTGGACTGTGTTAAAGAATCTATTCAGCTTGTTTTTATTATTTCAGAAAAGAAAGTCGCTGTCAATGGCTATTTCTCAAATGTTCAATGAGTTTTTTCATATCTTCAGGTAGGGGCGCTTCAAACTCCATGTATTCGCCCGTCCGCGGATGATCAAAACCTAATATTCCGGCATGAAGCGCCTGGCCGTTGAAATCGATGGTTTTTCTCGGTCCGTACTTCGGGTCGCCTGCCAAAGGAAACCCGATATATTTCATATGAACGCGGATCTGATGCGTTCTTCCGGTTTCAAGACGGCACTCTACGAGCGTGAAGTCTTGAAACCGCTCAAGCACGTGGAAATGCGTGACGGCGTTTTTGCTGCCTTCTCTTGTTACGGTCATGCTTTGACGGTCTTTCTTATCTCTTCCGATCGGAGCGTCAATCGTTCCGTCATCATGTGAAATCAACCCGTGGACAACCGCTGTGTACTTTCTCGTCACGGTTTTATTGACGAGCTGATTAACGAGTGATTCATGCGCCATATCGTTTTTGGCGACCATTAACAGGCCGGAGGTATCTTTATCAATGCGATGGACGATTCCCGGGCGCATGACGCCGTTAATGCCTGAAAGATCATTGCAGTGAGCCATCAGTCCGTTTACGAGCGTCCCTGTCACATGGCCGGGCGCCGGATGTACGACCATGCCCCGCGGTTTGTTCACAACCAAGACGTCCTGATCCTCATAGTAAATATCCAGATCCATCGGCTCTGCAAGCACGTCCAGTTCTTCCGGTTCAGGAATGGTGACGGTTACCTGATCGCCGGGCTGCATTTTGTAGTTGGCTTTGACGGATTTGCCGTTAACGGTTACCAGTCCCTCTTTCACCCATTGCTGCACCTGGGTGCGTGACCAGTTTTCTCCTGCTGCGGCCAAAAATTTATCAATCCGTTCGCTTTTTTGTTCAGGCTGAACGGTTATCTCAAATTGATTCATGTTATTGCTCCTTCTTTTTCCCGCTGTCAAACAGCATATGAATAAATAAAAGTATGACGCCGACGCACAGTGAGGAGTCCGCGATATTAAAAATCGGATAGTGATAATTCACGATGATGACGTGAATAAAATCGACTACTTCCTGGCGTGCCGCCCGGTCGATAAAGTTTCCGGCTGCACCTCCCAGCATTAAGCCGAGAGAAATTCCGAGTAACATCTGCCCTTTTGCATAACGCTGTATGTAATAAACGATTCCGATAATCACGGCGATGGTAATGACGTAGAAAAACCACATTTGGCCGGCTAAAATTCCCCATGCCGCTCCCGTGTTGCGATGAGAGGTGATATAAAGCACCTGATCGATGACAGGTATGCTTTGTCCCAATTCCATATGGCTGACGACAAGCCATTTGGTTAATTGGTCGGCAATAATAATAAAAAGAGCGATAAGATAATAAAGCACACACGTTCCTCCAGTATACAGTTACTTTTATCCTTTATGAATTTTATCAGTAAAAGATGCCGGAGTAAAGGCAGATCATAAGGGCATGAAGACAGACGCTGTCACTCATACAGCGCCTGATCATATGCATAATCTCCGGATACCCAGTATGGAAGGGTTTTCTTTTCAAATTGAGCGGGATAATAAAAATCATCAGCGGTTCTGGCCGTCGGCAATACCGCAAGCTTGTCAATCGGAATGGGGTCGCCTGTTTTTTCACAATAACCGTACGTATTGTTTTCAAACTTAGACAGGGCAAGAAGAACATCCTGCAGTTCTTCTTTTATATGATAGATCAGAGTTGCTTCTTGGTCGTTCATTGAAGGTTCAACAGATGCTGACATTTGAAAGCAAGAATATTCAAATAATCTTGATTGAAGTTCTTCTTTCATCATGAGAAGCTCCGTGTGGATTGCGGTCAGTTGATCATTCATTCATCACAACTCCTGCTCTTGATGTTATAGCTTTATTGTTGCCACCAGAGCGCCATTTGAAGCCCATAAGATTTTTCCTATCGTTCTAATCGATGACATTAGTGGCATGTAAAAAACGCCCGGCTGTCAGCCGGGCGCTTTCTCATTCATTAATTTTGATAATATTTTTCAACGATTTCCGCATTGCGCAGTGATAATGTCGGATACTTCGGATTGGCGCCGACATCTTTAGAAATCACGCGGGACCGCTCACACATCTGACCTTCCGCTTTTTCTACGGTCATTTTTCCTGTTGTGAAGCTTTGCGCGTTTTCCGGCGCTTCGCTTTCGTCTTTTACTGTCAGTTCCGAGACGATAAACAGCTGTGCGATGTTTTCTTTAATGGATGACAAGAGGTCGCGGTTTTCTTTGTTCGGATACAAAGTCAGGCTCGCTTCCAATGATCTTCCGATAATTTTTTCGTTACGGGCCATTTCCAAAGCTTTCAGCACGTCATTGCGAAGCTCCATGAAGCGGTCGAATTTTTCTTCTGTCGCCTGACTGTCCGGAACAGAGATGGTTTCCGGCATATCTGTCAGCTGCACGCTCGCCTCTTCAACAAATGATAAGTGAGACCACATTTCATCCGCCGTATGAGGGAGAATCGGTGCTGTCAGCTTCACTAACGCCAGCAGCGTTTCATAAAAGACGGTCTGCATGCTGCGGCGGTCCGGATGATCCGCATGCTCGATGTACACGACATCTTTTGCGAAATCAAGATAGAAAGAGCTGAGCTCGATCGTACAGAAATTATGAATGCTGTGATAAACAACCGCAAATTCGTATTCATCGTACGCTTTTTTCACTTTATCGATCAGCTTATTCAGCTTGATCAGCATATATTGATCCACTTCACGAAGATCTTTTACATCAACGGCATTGACGCTTGGATCGAAATCGAACAGGTTGCCGTGAAGGAAACGGAACGTGTTGCGGACTTTCCGGTATACTTCCGCGACCTGCTTCAGAATATCTTCAGAAACCGGGTGATCGGCCTGATAGTTTACGGAAGAAACCCATAAACGCAGAATTTCAGCTCCAAGCTGTTTTGCGATTTTTGTCGGCTCAATCGTATTGCCGAGTGATTTACTCATTTTACGGCCGTTTGCATCAAGTGTAAATCCGTGGCTTAATACGCCTTTATACGGCGCTTTGCCGGTGACTGCAACGGCGGTTGAAAGAGATGAGTTAAACCAGCCGCGGTATTGGTCAGAGCCTTCAAGGTATAAATCAGCCGGGCGGACGAGATCATCACGTTCCTCAAGAACGGCCTGATGAGAAGAACCTGAATCAAACCATACATCCATAATGTCTTGCTCTTTCGTGAAGATTCCGTTCGGGCTTCCCGGATGTGTAAATCCTTCCGGCAGAAGGTCTTTTGCCTCTCTTTCAAACCAGACGTTTGAGCCGTGCTGTTTGAACAGCTCAGAAACGTGTTCAATCGTTTCGTCGGTGATGATCGGCTCACCGTTTTCAGCATAAAATACCGGGATCGGAACGCCCCAGACGCGCTGTCTTGAAATACACCAGTCGCCGCGGTCGCGCACCATGTTGTAAAGGCGCTGTTCGCCCCACTCCGGCACCCACTTCGTTTGTTTGATGGCATCAAGCAGCTCCGGTCTGAAATCTTTAATTGACGCAAACCATTGCGCGGTCGCTCTGAAGATAGTCGGTTTTTTTGTTCTCCAGTCATGCGGATAAGAGTGTGTAATAAACTCGAGCTTTAAGAGCGCGCCGTTTTCTTCAAGCTTCTCCGTGATCGGTTTATTGGCTTTATCGTAAAACATTCCTTCAAAGCCCGGCGCTTCGTCGGTCATGTTGCCTTTTTCATCGACAGGGCAAAGTACTTCTAAGCCGTACTTTTGGCCGACGATAAAGTCATCTTCCCCGTGGCCCGGAGCAGTATGAACACAGCCTGTTCCGGCATCGGTTGTAACATGGTCACCGAGCATGACGAGTGAATCTCTGCCGTACAGCGGATGTTCTGCAGTGATGTATTCTAACTCTCTGCCTTTATACGATGCGACAACTTCAGGATTTTCAAAGCCGCATGCCTCCGCTACGCTTTCGATTAATTCAGCCGCTACTACATAACGCTTGTCTCCAACCTTGATGACATTGTATTCAAGATCAGGATGAACGGAAATTCCGAGGTTGGCAGGCATTGTCCACGGTGTCGTCGTCCAGATAATAAAGCTTTCTCCGTTCTCGAGAACGCCTTTACCGTCTTTCACCTTAAATGCAACATAAATGGATGCCGAACGTTTGTCCTGATATTCAATTTCCGCTTCTGCTAAGGCAGATTCACTTGAAGGCGACCAGTTGACAGGCTTCAGGCCTTTATAAATATAGCCTCTTTTCGCCATTTCGCCGAAAACGCGGATCTGCTGCGCTTCAAATTCAGGCTGAAGCGTAACATAAGGGTTTTCCCAATCGCCTCTGACGCCGAGACGCTTGAATTGTTCGCGCTGTCTTTCGATCTGCTGCCATGCATATTCTTCGCAAAGCTTGCGGAAATCGGCTACGGACATTTCTTTCCGGTTCACTTTTTTGTTTTTTGTCAGTGCCGTTTCAATCGGCAGACCGTGCGTGTCCCACCCCGGCACATACGGGGCATTGTAGCCGCTCATTGATTTATAGCGGACGATAAAATCTTTCAGGATTTTATTCAGGGCATGACCCATGTGGATGTCTCCGTTTGCATAAGGAGGTCCGTCATGCAGTACGAATTTCGGGCGGTCTTTCGTCCGTTCTTGAACAAGACGGTAAATATCCTGCTCCTCCCATTCTTTCTGCATGTCCGGCTCACGGTTCGGCAGATTTCCGCGCATCGGAAAATCTGTTTTCGGCATTAACAGCGTATCTTTGTAATCCATTTTCATTCCTCCACAACATTTTTCAGAAAATAAAAAAAGCCCTCTCATCCCATAAGGGACGAGAAAGCTTATCTCGCGGTACCACCCTTTTAGAAAAAACGATCATTCGTCTTTTCCTCTCGAACATCGTAACGTGATGGAACGTCCTTTCCTACTCTCGGTTCAGAAAGGAAACTAAAGGGCTGATCTGCATGATTCCGGCCATCCCGGGCTTTCACCTTCCCCGGTTCGCTTTATGGCCTGCTTTGAGTCATGCCGGTCCCTTTCATCGTCTTTTCATCTGAATTTATGAACGTATTATATTCGAACGGGCCGGAGAATGTCAAGAAAATCTGAAAATTATTCTTTTTCCTCAAATACCGCGTCGACTTCGTATTCTAACAGATGATCCCAATCATCGTTTTTCAGCAGGTCGAGCTGCGCCTCAATCAGCATTTGGAAACGCGTTCTGAACACTTTAGACTGTTTTTTCAGCTCTTCAATTTCCATTGCGATTTTTCTTGATTTAGAAAGCGACTCATTGATGATTCGATCAGCATTTTTTTCTGCTTCACGGACGATCAGCTTCGCCTCTTTCTGCGAATTGCGCTTTACGTCTTCTGCCGCTTCTTGAGCTACGAGAATTGACTTATTCAGCGTTTCTTCAATATTGGCAAAGTGGCCGATTTTTTCATCCAGCTCGTTCACTTTCGCCTCAAGCTCCGTTTTTTTACGGAGTGCGATTTCGTAATCTTTTCTGACCTGCATTAAAAATTCATTTACTTCATCTTCATCATATCCGCGAAAACCTTTTGTAAACGTTTTGTTATGGATATCATTCGGTGTTAATGGCATATTGCCACCTCCATTTTTACATTTCAGTACGGTTATCTAGTTCACATTATAAAACAAATACGGCCATAGATGGAGAAAAAATCTGAAAAAACGACTCATTTTTGCCGTTCGAATGTGACTTTCCATTTGTCTTTTTTCGTTTTTCCGTCTACTTTTGTCAAACTGCATCGTCCGAAGCCCCGAATCGAGAGCATGTCCCCTTCAGCAACCTGATAGGACGGATCCTCAACGGCTTTCCAATTCACCTTAACGAGCCCGTTCTTCACAAGGGTCTGCGCTTTCTGCCGGGATTGCCTGCTCATCGAAGCGCAGACAGCGTCGAGGCGCAATGAAGAAACCGTGTCATCCCTTATTTCGACATCTGAAGCGGGAATGTGAAGGGCCGAAAGCTCGATTTTCTCAAGCTTTACCGGCGCTTTGCCCGCTTTGGTCAGCTGAGTGCCGACAAAATCGGCGATTTCACCGGAAACGATAAGCTGCACGGCCTCCTCTGAGAAAATCAGATCGCCGTATTTCTGCCGCTTTAAGCCGATCCCCATTAATGATCCGAGAAGAGAGCGGTGATCGATGCTGACGAATTTTTCAGCGTATTGAACATCAAAGGCCTGAAGCTCAAAATCATCTTGTCCAGGTTCCATATATTCAGGATATAAAATCGCGCGTTTGCGCTCAGCTCTGTCATATCCCCCGAAAAAGGCAAGACCGCACGCATCGCCGATGACGGCTTTTACAATCACCTGTTCCCGCGGATCTAAGAAATCGGTCAGCTTCATCCGATATTGGTCCAGGACAATCTCTTTCCATTCAAGCGCCTGGTCGATAAAAGGCCGCTCGTCGTGTCTGAAGTGCTGGTAAATATCGCTCATGTTCTTTCCTTTCTATGTAAAGAGGCTTGGCTGGTGCCAAGCCCGTATCAAACTGTCGCATTCAAGTATACATTGCGATCATGCGGTATAGGCCCCAAAGTCCCGTCGTGGCAAACCGAAGCACGATAATCGCTACAATCGGGGATATATCCAGCATGGCAATGGGCGGAATGATCCTTCTGAACGGCTCTAAATACGGCTCGCAAATCGATGCGAGAAACCGTCCGACCGCCGTTTCTCTCGTACTCGGCACCCATGACATAAAGATGTAGATAATCAGGGCAAACGAGTAGATGTAAATTAAATAACTCAGAACGGAAAAAATTTGATAAAGAATCATCCTGCTTTACCACCTCTGATGTTCGTCTTCATTTATAAGCTCCGAAATCGTGCCGGAAACATCGACATTATCAGGCGTGCACAGAAAAATATCCGAACCGATTCTTTGAATGTCGCCGCCGATGGCATAGACGGTTCCGCTTAAAAAGTCGACGATTCTTTTCGCCTGATCATGCTGGATGCGCTGAAGGTTGACGACAACCGCCCGCCTGTTCTTTAAATGATCGGCGATTTCCTGCGCTTCCGCATATACACGCGGTTCACTCAACACCACTTTAGAGGATTTCTGAACACTTTGCAAGCTTACTACGTTCTGTTTGCCCGCAGGCTTCTGAGCGTAGGCATTCTGTTTATCTTTCTGCTGTTCATGCTCTTCCGGACGATCCTGCTCCGTTTCAATGTATTCGTATTCGTACTCCTCCTCATCCATCGAGAAAAAGTTTTTCAGTTTATTTTTCATGCTCATTTGTTTACACCCCCCGTTTCATTTCCGACTAATGAAGAGCCGATTCTGATAAAAGTAGCGCCCTCTTCAACAGCGATTTCATAATCATTTGACATGCCCATTGACAGTTCCCGGCACGGTGCGTTTGTCTGGTCCAGCTCCTGCACCTGGTCCCTCAGATCACGCAATTGCCGGAAACAGGCTCTGATCGTTTCTGTATCGTCTGTCAGGGGAGCCATCGTCATCAGGCCCTCTACAGAAATGTTTCTAAACTCAGAAAGCTCTCTGATAAAGGGGATGACCTCCTCTGTTTTCAAACCGTGCTTAGACGGCTCAAGCGAAGTATTCACCTGCACAAAACAGCGAACCGGATGCTGCGCCCGTTTTTCAATTTCTTTAGCCAATGACAGTCTGTCTAAGGAATGTATATAAGATACACGGTCTACGACAGCCTTCACCTTTCTGGACTGAAGACTGCCGATAAAGTGCCACACGGGGCTGCCTTTGATGACATCCTGTTTACGGATAAGCTCGGCATCCCGGTTTTCTCCCAGACTTGTAATACCGGCATCCACGGCCTCTTGAGCCCTTTCGGATGATACGTATTTTGTAACCGCGATGACAGTTACATCTTCGGGGCTTCGGCCCGATCTGTTACATGCTTCGTTTATTCTTTCGTTTATATGTCGTAATTGATCAGCAACACGCAAGATAACTTATGCCTCCTTCATTCCGATAAAGGACATCATGCGTCCCGTTTTTCCTTTGTCGCGGCGATGTGAAAAGAATAGTTCACGCTCTTGTTCGGTGCATAAACCGCTGACTGAAATGTTTTCTTCCGGAATGCCGCAATGTATCAGAAGAAGGCGGTTGACCTCTTTTAAATCAAGCTGATACCGGCCTTTTTCCGTTTCGCGTATGGCGGATTCTGCGGAAAACGGCAGCGCCCGGACTTCATTGATGACGCGGTCGTCGACGGTATAGCTGTCCGCGCTGATGGACGGACCGATGACGGCCTGAATATCTGTTAAGCGTGAGCCTTCTTCGTTTACCCAGCGATCCGTCATGATGCGCCCGATTTGTCTGACCGTCCCCTTCCATCCGGCATGGGCAGCGCCGATCATAGATTTCACCGGGTCATAAAAATACAAAGGCACACAGTCTGCAAAACACAGGGCCAAAAAAAGATCCGTATCTTTCGTATAGAGCCCGTCCGTCCCGCGGAATGCGGAGGAATAGTCTCTCGCCCCTTTTCCTTTATCTCCCGCTGTCACGCATCGGACGCGGTTTTCATGTGTCTGATCGGCGAATACCCAGGAATCCAGATCAGTACCGCATAAGGACGCTATGATTTCACGGTTTTTCACAACATCATGAGCTTCGTCCCGGACGTGCAATCCGGTATTTAATGACTCATACGGAGGATTGCTGACACCGCCGTTTTTCGTTGTGAATCCGGCGATGACCTTTGTGTTATGCTGATTCACACGGTTCCAGTCTTCTATCATGAGTGCCGAGGGGGTGGTAAAACTAAACGGGTGATATGTATTCATGAAGATCCAACCTTTCGACAAACATTAAAAAGCGAATTTCCCACTCATTTTAACACAATTTTAAGCATACGTTTAGCGGCTGATTGAAAAATGAGATAAATAAATGTGCCGGAAACATTGAGATTTCCGGCTTTTTACAAGTAAAGGGAGGATTATGCTCCCCCCTTTGGTTCGTTTACACGCACTAAGATGACATCTTCCCCAATTTTAACTATATTTCGCCAAGGAATGATCATTTCCTCTTCTTTTCCGAAAAAACCGAGAACTTTTCCGCTGCCGCCTAAAATAATCGCCTGAATTTTTCCCGTTGTCACATTAATATCAATATCACCGATGCTTCCAAGTTTTTTTCCGTTCGACACGTTGACTACATCTTTTATTTGAAATTCAGATATGCTGATCATTTGTATCACGCCCTTTGCCCGTTCTTTTTCCTATTATATGAGCGGCCGGGCTGAACCTTGTCACATCGGGCAATCTTTTTTGCGGCTGCACCAGGTGTGGATAAATCTCAGCATGATTTTCGTATAGTCCATCAGCTCATCGACGGATACTTCTTCGTTTACGGAATGGGCGTTTTTTAAATCGCCGGGTCCGTAAATGACGCTCGGAATCCCGGCATGATAAAGCCATCCTCCGTCTGTTACGGTTTGGGAAACATCAATGACGGGCTCCTGTTGTTTGACGGCTGAGTGCGATTCCGCCAGAACAGAAACGGCCGGATGGTCCGGGTCGATTTCCAGCGCCGGGAACACCTCTCCTCTGTCTTCAATCATGGAAGACCCGCCCCATTTGAATACCGGCCTGTTTTCCCTGAGCCACAGATCACCGTCAGAGACACGATTGATATAGTCTTCGATTTCTGCCGCAGCTTGTTCGTGCGTTTCGTTCGGGTAAAAGTGGACAGTAATCCATAATCGGCATTCATCGGCGACAAACGCTGCGTGTCTTCCCCCTTCAATAACGGCGGGGTTGATCGTATTGGTGCCTGGCGCAAAGCCGGGATAGCTTTTCGTTACCGCCCAGTGGCGTTCCAGCTCTCCCAAGGCAGTGATGATTTTCGCCATTTTTTCGATTGCGCTCGCTCCGAATGTGCCTCCGCCCGCATGAATCATATTGCGCCTCATGCCGTCATGAAATGTTTGTTTGCTTTTCAATTCTATCCAGCCGGTGATGACTCCGCCCTGCCCTTGAATATGCAGGCTGCTCGTATCCGCGACAACCGCAAAATCCGCGTGATAGCCGCGTTTGCAGCATTCCAGCGTCCCCGCCTCGCCGACTTCTTCTCCGATCACAGACTGTACAATGAGGTCGCCCGCAAGCTCAATGCCGGCATCATGTATCAGCTTCAGAGAAAAAAGAACACACGCCAATCCGCCTTTCATATCAGCGGCGCCTCTTCCGATCAGCATGCCGGCTTTAACGAGCGGCTGAAACGGGTCAGAGTCCCAGTCTTCATCCCTGACTTCGGCTACGTCAATGTGTCCGTTTAAAATCAGGCTTTGATGCCCGCTTGAATCTGTCCCTTTTAAAACACCGACTACGTTCGGGTCTTCCGGGTACACATCCCACATATCGACCGAGCAGCCCATTTCTTTTAAAAATCCGGCCACCCAATTCTGAGCTTCTGCTGTATTTCTTGCAGGCGGAGCCGGTGTCGGAAAGGCAATCAACCTTTCAGCAATATGTATTAAATCGTCCCGCCGTTTATCCGCCTGCTGCAGCAGCATGTCAAGCTGGTTCATTGAACATCTCTCCTTTTGCTGTATTAAAAAAACCCGTTTCATCAAATGAAACGGGTAAAAACGGATTTTCCTCCGCTTTTTTTCACCGCTTCCCTCCGCCGGCATGATCCGGATCAGGTCCGTTAAGGGTTGAGACCAACGTCTCTCTCAGCTGCATGTAAGCAGCACCCCCAGGGTGAATTGATTTTATTTGACGGATGATGCCGCTTTTGCACGCGTTAAAAATGGACGGCCGTTGTTCCATAAGACATTGACAGGCATATCGAAAAACGCTGTAAGCCGCTCGTCTGAAAGCATGTCCTTGATTTTCCCGGCAGCGAACACCTCGCCTTGTTTTAAAAGCAGCGCCTGATCAAATACCGGCAGAATTTCTTCAGCATGATGAGTGACATAAAGGATGGACGGCGCATTTTCTTTTTCAGCGATCGACGTTATCGTGTCCAGCAGCTGCTCTCTTGCCATAAAATCGAGACCCGTCACGGGCTCATCCAAAATCAGCAGTTCCGGATCAGCCATAAGCGCCCGCGCAATCAGCGCTCTTTGCCTTTCCCCCTGAGACAACGTTTCATACCGTCTGTCCGCGAAACTAATGGCGCCTAAATCCTTCAGAAGACCGATCGCTTTTTCCCTCACTTGTTCACTCGGTGTTTCATAAAGCCCGATTGAAGCGTACGCGCCGCTGAGGGCGATTTCAAAAGCGGAATCCGCGGCATATAATTTGTGCTGCAGACCCGCTGAAACAAGACCGATTTTTTTTCTGAGCCTGTCACCGAGCTCTGTTTTGCCGAATTGATGGCCGAGCACCTGCATCTCTCCTGAAGTGGGAAAGTAATAAGAGCATAACATATTCAGCAAGGCTGTTTTTCCGGCTCCGTTCAGTCCGAACAGCACCCAATTTTCGTTTTTCTCAACGCGCCAGTTGATATCTTTCAAAATCCATTGGCCGTTTCTTTTTAATGACACATTGTCCAGCTGTAAAATCATTGCAGTTCCCCCGTTTATTTGTTTCAATTTTCTTAAAACTTTTACACATTAGAATACATCACTTTTTCGCAAACGTAAACCGGCGCACGAAAAAAGCCTTTAAAACAATGTTTAAAGGCTTTCTCCGTTATTGATGGATATTCTTATTCATTTGTTTAATGGCTGCCTTTTCAAGCCTTGAGACCTGAGCTTGTGATATGCCGATTTCTTCTGCGACTTCCATTTGGGTTTTCCCCTGGAAAAAGCGCTTTCGCAAAATCATTTTTTCCCGTTCGTTCAGTCTTCTCATGCCTTCTTTCAGAGCGAGCTCCTCAATCCATTGTGTATCCTTATTGCGCTCATCGCTGATCTGGTCCATCACGTAAATCGGATCGCCGCCGTCATTATAAATCGGCTCAAACAGTGATACCGGATCTTGGATGGCGTCAAGGGCAAACACAATTTCTTCATGGGGCACTTCAAGAACTTTGGCGATTTCCTCTGCTGTCGGCTCCCTGCTTGTCTCACTGATTAACCGCTCCCTTACTTGAAGCGCTTTATATGCGATATCGCGAAGCGACCTCGAGACGCGGATCGGATTGTTATCCCGCAAATATCTGCGGATTTCTCCGATAATCATCGGTACAGCGTATGTTGAAAACTTAACATTATGGCTTAGGTCAAAATTATCAATGGATTTCATTAGTCCGATGCAGCCGACCTGAAATAAGTCATCAACATACTCTCCTCTATTGTTAAACCTCTGAATGACGCTTAAGACAAGGCGCAGATTGCCGTTTACAAGCTTTTCCCTCGCTGAATCATCGCCCTCATCCTGCAATTGCTTAAACAGCTTTCTCATCTCTTCATTCTTGAGCACCGGTAATTTGGAGGTATCCACCCCGCAAATTTCGACTTTATTTCTTGACACGTTTTTCCCTCCCACTAGGAGCTGCTGTACAACGTTAAGTATCTCCTCGGGTGGGAAAAATATGCACCGCTATTTTACAGAAATAAACATCCGGCGCCGGCAATCCTTGCAGCAGTAAGGACCGTCAGATGGAAAAAATTTTACACCATTTTGTTAAACTCTTTTCTCAGTCTTTTAATAATCCGCTTTTCGAGCCGGGAGATATAAGATTGTGAAATCCCCATCATGTCGGCTACATCTTTTTGTGTTTTTTCTTCTTCACCGACAAGCCCGAATCGCAGTTCCATGATCTGCTTTTCTCTATCATTTAATTGCTCAAGCGCTTTTTTCAAAAGTTTTTTATCCACATTGGCTTCAATGTCTTTTGTAATAATATCATCATCTGTGCCGAGCACATCCGAAAGCAGCAGTTCATTTCCGTCCCAATCAATGTTCAGCGGTTCATCAAAGGACACCTCTGAACGGATTTTATTGTTTCGGCGCAAGTACATTAAAATTTCGTTTTCAATACATCGCGACGCGTAGGTTGCGAGTTTGATTTTCTTTTCCGGATTAAACGTATTTACCGCTTTGATCAAACCGATTGTGCCGATGCTGATTAAGTCCTCGATATTGATGCCGGTGTTTTCGAATTTGCGGGCAATGTAAACGACAAGGCGTAAGTTTCTCTCAATCAGGATGGCCCGCGCCGCCTGATCCCCGCTCGGCAGCTTTAATAAGAGCACCTGCTCCTCTTCTTTAGACAAAGGCGGCGGCAGCGCTTCGCTTCCTCCTATGTAATATACTTCATCACTTTTCAGTCCGAGTTTCATCAGCCATTTATACCACAAATATGTCAGACGCAGCTTAAGTTTTTTCATCTTCCTCCCCCTTCTAAATACAATGCGTTTTGAGTATGATGAATAACAGACTTTTCGTCAGGATACATGCTTCACAGCCTTCCCGGTCAGCATCTTCGGGTGAACGATTCCGTCAAATTCACCGTCCGCTGATAATTGTTTCGCGCTGATGCCGATCAGACATTTTTCACATGCGATCATCTCGTCTTTCGTTATAATCGTGACGTAATCCGGCTTTAAACAGAGTAAAAATTGATTGTCCTGGCCGACGCCCCTGTATGGAATCAGCCTCAGCTTATCCGCATGACGGAACGAATCATCAAGCTGCTCTATCACTTCAAGCGGACTGGCAGATTTGATGATGTCCGTTTCCTTTTCACTGAGAATCGGAGCGAATTTGTCAATGTGAAGGATCATGACCGGCGTTTTTGTCAGCGGGTCATACAGCTGATTCCCGGAATCCACCAGGCCTTTTGCGCGGATTGTCTGTCCGCTGAATTCTGCCTGAACCATGACAAGTTCATCGTACTGAATGGACTTCGTCTCGATGTCTTCGATTCTCTTTTTCGAAAAAAACCATACGGCCGGAAATCCGATGACAACAAATATCCAGCTGATCGGATCGCCGAAGCCGGTCTGGCTCGTAACCATGGCGCCATGTTTTACAATTGATTCTGTCTGCAGCAGGGAATGTACGCCGATCATTCCCCCGCCGACGAGAAAGGTCGCGAAATAAAAGGCGAACAAATTTTGAAAAAAGTACCGAAACCGTTTAAAGCCAAAAGCCGTAAGCACGATGACAACTGAAAATGCCATTTTTCCCGCCGGATGCTCCACAAAGGGAGAAACAGGCGTAAACATCAGAAGCACAATGGCTGATCCGATGAAACCGCCGGCGGCCACTCTTCTTTTTTTTACCTGGCGTTTTAAAATAAAGGCGGTTAATAAAAGCAAAAGAGAATCAAAACAAAAGTTCAACAGCCAAATGACATCCAGATAGATTTTCACATCTGACCCCTTTCCTCTTTTGTCTTACATATCTGTTTCTCTCTCTTGTTTCATAAGTATAAAGCAAGCTCTGTGGGAAAGTCTGTCAATTAATGTTGAGGGGAAAGTACAATTTTTAAGGGATAACCGTTTTATTTGTCGAGGGTCGAAGAGATTGATTTCCTATTGACGTCTCAGCCAAAAAAGCGCTGCCGTGTCCCGGCAGCGCTCTGTTTTACTCATTGATATAAAGTTTTCCTTTTGCTGTCTGTCTCGTTTCATTTCCATAGTCATCTCTTACAATAACGTCAATTTTTGCTCCGCTTGCTTTGATGGAAGAAGTCGCCGTCCAGTAACCCTCATATCGTCCCGGAGAAATTTCTCTCAGCGGAAGCTCCGTCGCGTTTTGGGTCCCTGCCCGGGCGTTTGTCAGAGGCATACGGATCACGAATGAGGCGTCTAATTTCTTCCCGCTTGAAAAAGCGATTTTCACTGATTCTCCGGCTTTTAATTCTTTATCCGCTCCGGGAACCAATCCGGAGATGACGGGAGCGTGATAATTGACATCAATCACCGTCTTTTTCGTTGTTTTGTTACCCGCTTCGTCTGAGGCCGTGACTTTGATTTCGTTGCTGCCGTTTTCCAGAAGGATTCTTGCTTGATAAGAGCCGTCACTCACCTCGGCCTTTTTGCCGTTCACCTTCACCCATTTTAAATGGGCGTCGTAAGCTTTTCCTTTTACAGTCACCGCTTCTTTATTTGTTTTATCTCCGTTTGCCGGACTCTCAATCGTCACATCCGGCTTATCCTGATCGAGTATGACCGTGACAGGGCGTGACTCATCGGTTGATCCCTTGTCCGTCACAGATGCCGCCGTCAGCCGATTGGCATCTTTACGCAGCGTAACATCAGCCTGGAAATGGCCGTCTGCATCCGCTTTCGTTTCAGCGGCGGTTTTACCGTTATTGGTCAGGCGGACTGCGGTTCTTGGCGAAGCCGTTCCTTGCACCGTGATTGACTTCTTGTTTGTAAATGACCGGTCAACAGGCGACGTGATCTCAGGCACGGAAGCTTCGTAGTCGACTAAAGCCCTGATCATAAAATTTCCGTCTGATTTATCAGCTTTTGACCAGCTGCCGTCAAGGTATTGCCAGTTTCTGTTCGAATATGGACTGCCGTCGTCAGATGACAGGGCAGGTGAATAAGGATCAGGTTTCGTCTGGCGGAGCACAAGATAAAAATCCTTTCCGACCTCGATTCCTTTTGAGCTGAGATCCACTTTGGTCCATTCTCCGTTTCGAAGCGCTTCAGCTTGGAACGGGCCGGCAATTTTGCTGCCCGGGCTCCCGTCAGGGCCGGATGCATCATATACTTCTGCTTGAAATTCGGTACCGCCCGGATCAGGCCAGTCCGCGCCCCAAAATTTAAAGAGGCCTCCTGTCAGCATACCGTGTTCTTTTCCGTCTTTAAGCGTCATCTTAACGGCAGATTTGCTGCCTGCTTTAAAATAGGACAGTCCGGCTTCTTCAGTCCCGTTATCATAGGCAATTTCCCCTTCATAGCCGATATATGGCTTAAGCTTGGCGTTTTTTTCAGCATCCCCTTTGATGTCAACAGAAAATTCGCTGTTGTAAAAGCCTTTTGCGGCTACTTTAATGGTGTATGAGCCTTCGTACGCCTGAAGCGAATATTCCCCTTTATCATTTGTCACCGCAGGCTCAATTGCAGCGTCCTCCACTACATAAAGCGCGGCCCCTTCCACCGGTTCGCCTGTCGACTGATTGGTGATTGTTCCTTTTAGCGTGCCGGACGGCATTTGTTCCAGTGTAAAGTCTGCCTGTGCGGTTTTGTCTGCTTGAACAGAAACTTGTTTTGCAGCGGGTTTAAATCCGTATGCCTCGGCTTTCAGCGTATAGTTTCCCGCTTTATGAGACAGGCTGTAGCTTCCGGTTGCGGGGTCGGAATACACGGATTTCCCCGTCTCGGCGACACTGATTTGCGCTCTGAGCGGCAGGAGATTCGTTTCATGTTTCACCGGTTTTCCGGATGATTTTACCGCCGGTTTGGCCAGTTTCGGACTGACGGCTTTTTTCTTCAGATGGCCGGGCGGTGTTTGTCTATTGTGTTTACTTTTTTTGGCCGCCTTGCCGAGAGGACTGCTTGAAAGCCGGACGTCATCAATATACCATCCGTCTTCATTGAGTACTTCGTCTGACTGCATATTAAACATAAGCTTTATATTTTGGCCTTTATACGCGGATAAGTCTGCTTCTTCATCATTCCATCCTGCGGAGTCACCATTGTAAACACCTGCCTGCTCCCAATTCGATTTTCCTTCCGGCAGAACGAACACGTACCCGTAATCAAAAAATTCTTCGAGCTTGTGCCAGCTTTTAAATTGCAAAAACAACCGTCCTGAATCCGGAACCTGGATCGGAGGCATCGCTAAATTCATATTGGCCGAATCGGCATACGGTCCGGACAGGTTCGTCGCATACACTTTATCTCCGGAAAATGCAGCGCCGGGGCCTGAACTCGGAATCCCCCATTCCCATTGGTCATGTGTCCCGTAACTGGACCAGCCGGCCGGCTGTGATTCAAAATCTTCTTTGTACCCCGCCGTAATGCTCGGTTTTACGTCAGCCCGGTACGTATCAGATTCTGCATAATGACCCCCGAAATCTTTTATTGTCCATTTATAACTTACCGTGCTGCCCGTTACGTGCGGAATTTCTGCCTGGTAGAGCCCCTTTTTTTCATCACCGCTTTTTTGAACGGCGGCGATCGTTTTCCATTCTCCTTTATCAAATTGATAGGAAAGTAACACCTCAGTCACGCTTACATCGTCTTCTGCTGTAACCGTTAACGGCAGATTTGCCCCTTTGTAAGCTTCTTGGACGGGTTCATGATGCCAGCTGGGCGGATTGTGATCTTCGCCCGCAGAAGATACTTTGCCTTCTACGCTTCCGATTCCGTCTGTTACGGCAGAAACGGCGTCAAAAGCATTGACTAAACCGTGGCCGTAGCCGTTATTCGGTGATTCCGGAAAAACGGAGTCTGTCAGCTTTTCAGCGGTGCGCGTCAAAACGTCTTCCATTTCATCAACCGTAATAGAAGCGTTTGCCTGCCTTAACAAAGCTGCCGTCGCCGCCACATGCGGCCCGGCCATTGAAGTTCCGTTCCAGCCGCCTTCATATGTCCCCCCAGGAATAGAGGAACGGATATTCACTCCCGGAGCCGAAATATCCGGCTTAGTTTCATGATACGGTGAGGGGCCTTGAAGTGAGAAATCAGCAAGTTTCTTGTCGATGTCAGTCGCACCTGTCGCAAATGCTTCCGGATAATTGGCCGGATTTGCGATTGAACCAGGTCCTCCCGGTGTAAATAAGTCTTCATTCCCCGCAGAGAATTCCGGAAAAATCTCGGCTGCTCTCCATGCATTCACCATATCGCGGTACCACTCGTCCATTCCTGAACCGCCTGCCCAGGAATTATTGACAACATCCGGCGCCATCTCGGGATGCGGAGTGCCGTTTTTATCTTTTGGCGCGAGCACCCACTCACCAGCATCCAAAATATCGGCATCGGTTCCTCCGTCATCTGAAAATGCTTTTACTGCGATCCATTTCGCGCCCGGAGCGACACCGATTTGATTTGAGCCGTCAGGTTCTGAACCCGTCATCGTGCCTGTTACATGAGTGCCGTGTTCAAGATCATCGTAGGGCGCGTCTTTTTTAGACACGGCATCATACCAGTTCATTTCATGGTTCGGCGCTGCGGGATTTTCAGGATCGTACCCCCGGTATTTTTCCTTAAGCGCCGGGTGATCCCACTGAACCCCTGTATCAATCGAGGCGACAACCGTACCGGTGCCGTCGTAACCAGAGGCCCAGGCCTTCGGCGCATCAATTTGGCTGATGTTCCATTCAACGCCTCCCTTTGCCTTGATCTCTTTTTGTTTTTTCTTCAATTGAAAAGGAGCTTTTGATTGAGTAAGCTGACGCTTTTCATTCGGGAGAACTTTTTCTACTTCAGGAAATGAAGCAACTTTCTCCATCACCTCTTTCGAAGCCGTGACTGCCATTCCGTTGACAATATAATAGGAATGGATGCGGTCCGCCTTGCCTTTCTTTTTTTGTTTTTCCAAATATGTTTTTATATTCTGCTGGGCATCATGAGCCGCCAGTTTTAAAGAAGAGACGACCGCTGACCGCTTTTGATATTCTGTTTTTGCTGCCGAAAGCGATTGGGACTTGGCATTTTTCTCTGCTTCTTTAACCGCTTTTTTCGTATCGGCTTTCTCTTTAAATTTGATGAGAAATGTGACTTTATCATTTTTCTCAAAATGCTTCTTGACCGAACCGGAAATCTTATGCTGAATGCTCTTAGAGGAAGAAAGATCTTTGGTGGCAGAAACTGTTCCCAGTGTGGTCTCCGCTATGGCTGCACCCGGAAACAGCAGTGAACTGACGACAATCGCGCTTAAAACGGAGCCTGTCCATCTGTTTCTCATTTTTTTCTTCAATCGTATCCCCCCTTATTTGGAAACGCAATATAAATTTGTATTCCTCCCCTCTCAATTGGAATGGTTTGTCATTTCGATGCTGTACGTTAAATGTAGACAATCTTCTATTCAGATATTGTCACATTCTGTCAGAAAGCCGGACGAAACTAGAAAACAATCAATTGGTCATAGGTATAAAGATTCTATTTTCATTGTATAGATCATGGGGATAGGCAGGAAGACTGAGCGAAAAAAGAAAAAGGACAAAACCATGTGGTTTTGTCCTTTTTGCATCAGCCGCGTTTGTTGCGGTTTCTTAAAAATGTAGGAATATCAAGGGCATCATCCGCCGGCTGTGAAGTATGGCGGTTTACCGTGTTTTGATGCTGTGTTTCTTCTCGTTTCGGCTCACGTTTCGCAGCAGGCTGGCTTTGAGACTTCAAGCCTTGGTTTAAACTCGGACGCTGCGGTTTTGAGTCGTCTTTCTCCTGTTCGATAAAACCGGTCGCGATGACGGTAACGACGATTTCATCTTTCAGATTTTCATTGATAACTGAACCGAAAATCATATTCACATCAGGATCAGACGCAGAAGCGACGATATCGGCTGCTTCCTGCACTTCGTAGAGGCTCAGATTTGTACCTCCCGTAATGTTCATTAAAACACCTTGCGCTCCGTCGATTGCCGCTTCAAGGAGCGGGCTGGAGATGGCCTTTTTAGCGGCTTCGGCAGCACGGCTTTCGCCTGTAGCGATCCCGATACCCATCAATGCTGAACCTTTGTTGGACATGATGGTTTTAACATCGGCAAAATCCAAGTTGATTAAACCGGGCGTCGCGATAAGGTCTGAGATACCTTGCACCCCTTGGCGAAGCACGTTATCAGCTTCACGGAATGCTTCAAGCATCGGTGTGTTTTTATCGACAATTTCTAAAATCCGGTCATTCGGAATAACGATCAGCGTGTCAACGGCTTCTTTCATCGCCGTGATACCGCCTGCAGCCTGCAGCTGGCGTTTTCGTCCTTCAAATGTAAACGGTCTTGTTACGACTCCGACAGTCAAAGCGCCTAAGTCTTTTGCGATTTGCGCAATAACCGGTGCGGCTCCCGTTCCGGTACCGCCTCCCATTCCGGCTGTAACGAACACCATGTCAGCGCCTTTTAACGCTTCTTCGATTTGTTCTTTACTTTCTTCAGCGGCTTTTTTGCCGACTTCCGGATTTGCTCCCGCTCCGAGACCGCGGGTCAGCTTTTCTCCGATCTGCATTTTCACTTCTGCTTTTGACAGGTTAAGAGCTTGCGCGTCCGTATTTACCGCGATGTACTCTACACCCTGTACTTCGTTTTCAATCATTCGGTTGACCGCGTTATTACCGCCGCCTCCTACTCCGATTACTTTAATTGATGCTAAGCCGTCTATGTTTGTTTCGAAATCCAACATGCTAAATCCTCCTAATCTGCCGAATGACTATCAATCTATTCCCAAAACATGCTTAATAGTTTTTTCATTTTGCTCGGTTTGTTGTGTTCGGCTTGTGTTTTTTGTTTTGCTTTTGGACGCTGCTGCGCCTCAGGCCGCTGATGATGTTCTTCTTCGTGAGAGACCGCGATTTCCTGCACGGCTTCTTCCGGCATATGAAAGCCTATTTTTCTTCCCTGAATTCTGGCATTTCGGCAGGCAAATTGTATCAAGCCGACACCCGTCATATATTGAGGGTCTCTTACACCGATATAATTCGGGCTTGCGACCCTGACATTGTGCCTCAGCACTTCCTGTGCCAATGAAAGCACGCCGGGCATTGCGGCCTGTCCGCCGGTCAGCACAAAGCCGCCGGGCAGATCTGTAATTCCCATATGCTCAATTTCGGCTGCGGCAATCTCAAGAATCTCTTCCACTCTTGCTTCAATAATATTGGCAATTTCCTGCTGTGTAAAAGATTGCTTTTGATTCGTTCCTATGACGGTGACTTCAAATACTTCATCTTCTGAAGCCTCATCGTAGAATGCATGTCCGAATTGTTTTTTTACTCTTTCAGCCTCTTCGGTGGAAGTGCGCAATCCGATCGATACATCTTTCGTGATGTTTTCGCCTCCGAGCGGAATGACGGCTGTCTCCTTCAGGTGCCCCTGTTCAAATACCGCCACCGTCGTCGAGCCGCCGCCGATATCAATCATGGCGACTCCGAGGTTTTTTTCGTCTTTTGACAAAGCCGCTGAACCGGCCGCAAGCGGCTGCAGGCAGATATCTGTAATTTCGACGCCCGCTCTCTCCACACAGCGAAGCAAATTATGTAAGATCGTTTTGGAGCCGGTAATCAGCGTGCCTTCTACTTCCAGGCGCACGCCGAGCATTTTTTTCGGATCGGTAATTTCGTCTCTTCCGTCAACGATAAACTGTTTCGGAACGACGTCAACGATCAGCTGCTCGTGCGGAACTGACACGACCTGTGCCGCTTCCATTACCCTGCGGACGTCTTCAACGTGAATTTCTTTGTTTTCACTGGAAACAGCGACAACGCCGTTCGTATCTTGAATATGAATATAATTTCCATTAACGCCGACAATGGCTTTTTTCAGCGGAAAACCTACCATTCTTTCAGCTTGGTCAAACGCTTTTCTTATAGAATGAACGGTTTCATCTATATCAACGATTGAGCCTTTTTTCAACCCTTCAGACGGTACATTTCCCACTCCGATAATGTTAAGGGAATCATCTGTCATTTCTCCGACGATCACTTTTGTATTGGACGTACCGATGTCAAGACTGACGTAAAGTTCATTGTTGTTCATTCTATGGCACCTCCTCACATTTCGATCAAATTCTATTCTATTATTTGCGGAACAACAATACAATGGATGTGGCTTTACAAGTGTGTAACAAAAACAACAGCATCAACAAATTTTCATCTGATTTCTCACAATTTATGTTTAATGAAACTATTCGTTATATTCTATGTATATCCTCTTTTATATCGCATTTTTTTTATTTTTTTTGGAGATGGCCCACCTTACCGTAAGATTTCTTGTCACGGGGTCATCCTGTGCAATCCAGATGCAAATATACCCGCTTTCCACTAGTCTACACTAAGATGAACCTTCAGAAAAGCGATAGATATTGCCAGAAACATCCGAAAAAAGAAGGAACAGGAGGAAAATTCCAAATGCAATGATCACTGCAGAAGACACGCCCATTGTATTAAGAATTTTCCGCTTGTCCGGCAGCCGCATCCCCAGCAAAAAACAAACATAGTCATAACTATTCCGCTATCGGTTATATCGGCTGCCATGCTAATTGTAACAGTCCCTTTTGAATCACCTTAAAATTAGTTCTTTAGAACTATTGATCGGTTTCTTTTTTCTTGCCGGATTTACCTTTTTTAAATTCTTCAAAATATGTAGCGACTTCTAAGTGGATAATTCCCTTTTTTCCGCCGTCCAGCTGAGAAACGATAGAAGGATAGGTCTTCATCCGGGCGGCAAACGTTTTAATCGAAGCGGTCACCACATATCCGTCGTTCATATACAGCTTAATCCGGTCCTGATCCATTTTTACCGGCGTGTAGTAGATTTCAGAAATCGACTGCTTTAACGAACCTGAAAGCTTATCAAGCTGATCTGCCATTTTGACCCGCTTTTTCGCGTTTGTCCAGTCTACCAAAATCGGACCCGCGTCATCAGGCGTGACTTCATTCGGCAGCACGGTGCCGTTCTCCAGCACTTCATAATACACATCATTCCGCTGCAGATACGCGATGGTCTTATATTCTTCAATGTGAATTCTGACTTTGTTAGGAAATGCTTTTGAAAGCTCCGCCTTTTTCACCAGCTTATTCTGCTCAATCTTTTCTTCTGTTTTTTTCTTGTTCAGACTCCAGAACTCGGTCTGTCCGTTATGTATATCAGAAAGCGCGCTGATCTCTTTTACAGACACGTTTTCGTTTCCGGATACGGTGACAGAAGAGACTTTGCTGATCGGCATCTGCAAATACACGATGATTAAAACCATCATAAAAAAGAGCACAATGAATGAAATCAGCCGGCGGTTTGCTTTTTGTTTCCGCTGCTCTTTGATTTTCGGAATCCGTTCTTCAATATTTACGATTTTTTCTCTTTCATGATTCGGGTTCACTGCCTGTCCACCTCGCTAAGAATGAAACAGCTTGACATTCGTCTGATTGAAAAACAAACGGCATGCTGTGATGCCGTTTGACATTTGTTAAAAGTATATCACATGAGCTCACGGAAATCAGAGAACCTTTTAGCGATTCCCGCCGATGATTTCAACTTCTGTATGCATGTCAACATCATACTGCTCACGGATGGTCTTTTTCACATACTCAATCAGGTCAAGGACGTCCTTAGCAGTCGCCCCGCCGGCATTGACGATAAAATTCCCGTGCATTTCGGACACTTTCGCTCCGCCGATCTGATATCCTTTTAATCCCGCTTTTTCAACGAGGTTTCCGGCATGATCCGGCAGCGGATTTCTGAATATGCTTCCGGCGCAGGGGCTTGAGTACGGCTGAGTATTTTTTCTGTAATCTTTGTTTTGCTGCATTTGCGCCGTGATGGCTTCCCGTTCCTTTTGCTCAAGCTTTAGAACTGCCTCAAGACACACGCCGGGACGTTTTTTCTGCAATACAGACGTTCTGTAGCTGAAGTCCATCTCTTCGTTCGTCAGCCATTCGATCGTGCCGTCTTCAAATAAGATACGGGCTTTCACAAGAATCTCACTCATATCAGATCCATGCGCCCCCGCATTCATATAGACGGCTCCGCCGATTGATCCCGGAATGCCTGCTGCAAATTCGAGTCCGGACATTCCTTTTTTACTCATCGAAGTCGCAAGACGGACGACTGAATAACCGCCTCCGACTGTCACCTGATCGCCGTCAATCTCCAAATGATCGAGACCCGCTCCCAGCTTAATAACAACTCCCCTTATGCCTTCATCAAGCACGAGCAGATTTGAACCGCGGCCGATAACCGTCCATGGCAGGTCATGTTTTTTCACAATATCCATAATATCTTTGACCGCTTCCACACGGTTGGGGATGATTAAAATGTCCGCCGGACCGCCGATTTTCATCGTTGTATGATTCGCGAGCGGTTCTTGTTCCAGCACTTTGCCGACTTCGCGGTCTCTTAATTCCTGAATTACGTTCTCCATCGTAAACCTCCGCATTCCATTTGCTCTATTTTTTAATGTCTTCCATGATACTGTACAGTCTGGCTGCCGCATCGGGAACACCGAGTGATTTTGTCCGCTCACTCATGTCTTTTAACGTTTCGTCATTCATTACGATTTTGTCCAGCGCAGCGATCAGTTTTTCTCCGCTGAGCTCGGTTTCTTTCAGTACGATTGCAGCGTCATGCTGGCTGAGCGCCTTCGCATTGACTTCCTGGTGATTGGCTGTCACGTACGGGCTCGGAATGAGCACACTCGGAATGCCGAGTGCGGTGATTTCCGCAATCGTTGTCGCCCCGGCTCTGGCCACAATGACATCGATTGATTTTAAGTACTCCGGCATTTGGTGCAAAAACGGTTTTGTCACCATATTATCAGCGGCTTTTCCGCCTTTCAGCTCAGCCGTTACCTTCTCATAATGCACTTCCCCGGTAATATAAAGCACTTGGTAAGGTCTCGTTTTCAATTCTTCCTGCATATCAATAACGGCACGGTTAATAGGAGCCGCACCTCTGCTTCCACCGAAAATGAGCACCGTTTTTTGATCTTCTTTCAGCCCGAATTCAGTTAACGAGCGGCCTGTCTTAATTGAGACGACTTCAGAGGCTCTCGGGTTTCCCGTAAAAACAACTTTTTCAGCAGGAAAATGCGATTTTGCCTCCTCAAAGCAAATCGCCACCTTATTAACATATTTCGAGAGAAACTTATTCGTGATGCCCGGAAGGCTGTTTTGCTCATGAATGATCGTCGGAATTCCCATTTTTGCCGCCGCGTATACAACCGGACCGCATACATAGCCGCCTGTGCCGATAACGGCATCTGGTTTAAATTCTTTTAAATACGATTTGCTTTTCTTTACGCCTTTTAAGAAACGCATGACGGTTTTTACATTTTCAAAAGAAAGTTTTCGTTTGAAACCTGTAATTTCAATGGCGCGAAACGGAATATTTTCCCTTTCAACAATTTTTTTCTCAAGACCGTTCTCTGTTCCGATATATAAAAATTCCACGTCCGGGTGCCGGCGCTGAACTTCTTTAATAAAGGCCAAAGCCGGATAAATATGTCCTCCGGTTCCGCCCCCGCTTACTGCAATACGCATTCGTATGTCCCCCTTAATCACATAGCGATAACCCTGTTTTTTAGGACAGGGTTATTGATGTTGTCTGTTTTTTTATAAATGACGAATATATCATGAGTGATGAGGCAAGATACAGATCAATACCTCGAGTACCGGCTGACATTTAAAAGCACGCCGACCGCTGCAAGCATCAGCGTCAATGATGACCCCCCGTAGCTTAAAAACGGCAGCGTAATTCCTGTTACCGGGATCAGCCCCGTCACAACACCGATATTAATCATGACTTGAATAGCAATCATAGAAATAATACCGATGGCGACAAAGCTTCCGTATAAATCCGGAGCGCCGAGCGCAATCCTGACGCCCCGCCATAATAAAATACTGAACAGCAGCAATATGAGCGAGCCGCCGATAAAGCCGAGTTCCTCAGATAAAATAGCAAAAATGAAATCGGTTTGCGGCTCCGGCAGGTAAAAAAACTTTTGCCGGCTTTGGCCGAGCCCCATTCCGAACAGACCGCCCGGACCTACGGCATAGAGCGACTGAATGATCTGAAATCCGCTTCCAAGCGGGTCCTCCCACGGGTTTAAGTAGGAGGTGATCCGTTTAATCCGATAAGGAGCGGACAGAACAAGCGCCGCAAATCCGCTTAAACCGATGAGTCCCAGAAACGCGAAATGAGCGATTCGCGCACCGGAAACAAATATCATCACGATGCACGTGCCCACCATCACCGTCCCCGTTCCAAGGTCGGGCTGGCACATGATAATAATAAATGCAGAAAACACGATTCCGAGCGCGGGAACGAATCCGCGTCTGAATGACGTAATGTTCTTCTGTTTTTCAGAAAGAAATTTAGCCAGAAACGCAATCATCGCGAGTTTCATAAACTCCGAAGGCTGAATGCTGAACGCGCCCACTCCGATCCAGCTTCTTGAACCGTTCCGCACCATTCCGACTCCCGGAATCAGTACAAGCACAAGCAGGAAAAAACAAATGATCAGAAGCAGCTTCGACCATGTGCGCCATGTCCAATAATCCACATTCATAATGAAAAACATGGCAATGACGCCGATTCCCGCAAACAGCAGCTGCCGTTTCGCAAAGAAAAACGAGTCGTCAAATTTATAATCCGCCCAAACCGCACTTGCACTGTAAACCATAATTAATCCTATTGTTAAAAGCAATAACGTAATGATAACTAATAACAAATCAGGCGCTGTTTTTTTAGTAGTCAAAGCAATCGACACCCCAAGCATAAGTCATTTAGGGCTGCCGATGAACAGAGACAAGCCCTTACTTAAGCATATGCACGGCATCTATAAACATGTCACCGCGTTCTTCAAATGTTTTGAACTGATCCCAGCTTGCACACGCAGGTGACAAGAGGATGACGTCTCCTTCATTTGAGAGCGCAAACGCCGCAGATACTGCTTGTTCAACATTATCGACACGTTTGACATGTTGTATTCCCAGCTCATTGCCCAGTTTTTCTATCTTCGGCGCCGTCTGGCCGAACGTAAGGACCGCTTTGACATTGTCCATATACGGTTTCAGATCGTCAAAGCCGTTGCCGCGGTCAAGTCCGCCTGCAAGCAGTATAACCGGAGCTTTGAACGCGGAGAGCGCTTTGCTTGTGGCCAAAATATTCGTCGCTTTGCTGTCATTATAAAATTTACGATTCTGAATCGCAGTCACATACTGCAGACGGTGTTTAACACCGGTAAAGCTTGTCAGCACCTTCTGAATCGCTTTATTGGATGCGCCCGCCGTTTTTGCCGCGGCTACAGCGGCTAGAATATTTTCTAAATTGTGCGCGCCCGGCAGTACGATGTCATCAACAGGCAGAATCGCTTCATCTCCGAACATCAGCATTCCGTCTTTAATGAATGCGCCGCTGGACAGTTCCTGATGAACTGAAAACGGAACGGTGCCGGCTTTTCCGCCTTCGGCAAGCCGCACGACTGTTTCATCGCTTTGGTTCACGATGGCCGTATCGCTCTCAAGCTGATGCAGATACACCTTCTGCTTGGCTTTTTCGTAATTTTCACGGCTGTGGTGATAATCCAAATGAGCGTCAAATACATTTAAAATCAGGCCGATTTCAGGTCTGAACGCATGAGTCCCCATCAGCTGGAACGAAGAAAGCTCCGTGACGATCCATTCATCACCGTCAGCATGATAAGCCACTTCACTGGCGACAGTGCCGATATTCCCCGCGATCAGCGCCTTTATCGAGTCAGCCTTCAGCATTTCGTAGACCAGGGTCGTCGTTGTCGTTTTCCCATTCGAGCCTGTAATGCCGATGAATTTTGCATTGGTGATATAATACGCAAGCTCGATTTCCGTCCAAACCGGGATGCCTCTTCTTTGCGCTTCCTCCACCATGATATTTTCATACGGGATTCCGGGATTTTTGATCAGAATGGTTATATCATGCTGATCAAAAAGTGATGTCGGATGTTCACCGCAGATAACCTCAATTCCTCTTTCTAAAAGCCTTTGGGCAGGTTCGTTTTCTTCAAAGACTTTTTGATCATTTACGACGACGTTAATGCCTTTTTCATGAAGAATCGACGCAGCCGCATATCCGCTTTTCGCCAGTCCGAGGACCAGAAAGTTTTGTTTTTGCAAAAAAAGTTCGTTTTCCACTTATAACCACACCTCGATGTAAATTCCTAAAACGGCAAGCAGCAGTCCAGCAGTCCAGAATGTGACGACAACTCTCCATTCAGACCATCCGACCAATTCGTAATGGTGGTGAAGCGGACTCATTTTAAAGATTCGTTTTCCTGTCGTTTTAAAGCTGATGACTTGTAAGATAACAGATAAGGTCTCAATCACAAAAACTCCGCCGATAATGACGAGCAGAATTTCAAGCTTCGTCAGAATGGCAACGGTCACGATCGCTCCTCCAAGCGCAAGCGACCCGGTATCCCCCATAAATACTTTGGCGGGATGGGCGTTGAATACAAGAAAACCGAGAACGGCGCCGACAACGGCAACCGAGAAAATCGCAACGTCATATTGTGACTGGTTCCACGCAAGGATCGCGAAAGCGCCGAATGCAATAGCAGCAGTACCGGACAAGAGACCGTCCAGACCGTCTGTCAGGTTGACGGCGTTTGAACCTCCGACAAGCATAAAGAGAACGAGGATAAAGTATCCCCAGCCGAGATCGATTGACAGATGTGTTCCCGGCACCCTGATGCCGGTTGAAAAATGGCAGTAATGATATACTCCGTAGAATACAATGGCGATAATGATCTGGCCGATCAATTTCTGCTTCGACGTTAATCCGAGATTCCGTTTCATCACCACTTTAATATAATCATCCAAAAAGCCGAGCAGGCCGTATCCGATCGTGACAAACAGCAGAAGAAACATTTCCGCGCTCAAATGCGAAAATTTCTGCGTCATGACAATCGCCGTAATGGCGATGGATACGATAATCATGACCCCGCCCATCGTCGGCGTCCCTGATTTTTTCATATGTGATTTCGGCCCTTCTTCCCTGATGCTCTGGCCGAATTTTAAACGTCTTAAAAACGGGATAAGAATCGGAGATATCAGAACACTGATTAAAAATCCCATTATTATTGTAAATAAAATCACTTGCTCAAGCATTGCTCTTTTCTCCTCCCGTTTCGTTCAAACGACATACGTATTTATCATATTCACATTGTTTCCCCGTAATTCTTTTCATTTCCCTCATTCTAACACTCTTTCCTGTTTTACTTTTTATTCAGCTCAACGATAGCTCTTCCCGCTACTTCGGCGTCATCAAAGTCGAATGTTTCATTGCCGATCTGCTGATAGGTTTCATGCCCTTTTCCGGCAATCAGGACCACATCACCCTTTTTTGCGTTGGCAATGGCAAAAAAGATGGCCTGCTCGCGGTTGGCGATACTGTGATAGTAAGTTCCTTCTACTCCTCTTTCCATATCTCTTAATATGGCCAGCGGGTCCTCGCTTCTAGGGTTATCTGAGGTAAAGATCGGTTCGTCGGCGATCCGCACCGCAATTTCCGCCATTTTCGGGCGTTTTGTTTTGTCCCGGTCACCGCCGCAGCCTACGACGACGAAAAGCTTGCCTTCTGTCATGTCTTTGCATGTATTCAGGACGTTTTCCAGACTGTCAGGCGTGTGCGCGTAATCGACGACGACAGGAAACGGCTGATTGTGATTCACCAGTTCAAACCGGCCTCTGACACCTTGCAGCTCTTCAAGAGCGCTTGTGATCGTATCGAACGGGAGACCCGCTGCGATCGCTGTCGCCGCTGCAGCCAGTACGTTATACACGTTGAACCGGCCGACGAGTGAAACCGTGATCTGCTTTGTTCCTTTTGGCGTAACGAGTTCAAAGCTTGTGCCTTGCGCAGAGATCTCAATTTGTTTCGCCATGACATCGGCATCATTTTCGATTCCGTATGTAAGGATGTGCGCCGCCGTCACTCTTTCAAAATAAGCGCTGGCTTTGTCATCTGCGTTTAAAACGGCCCGCTTCGGCTTTTCATGGTTGAAAGAGCCGCCCAGCTGCGAAAACAGGAGGCTTTTAGCCTGTCTGTAGTCTTCCATCGTCTTGTGATAGTCTAAATGGTCCTGCGTCAGATTCGTGAACACGGCGATATCATAATCGCAGCCGTGAACCCTGCCGAGTGACAGAGCGTGAGAAGACACTTCCATAATGGCTGTATCCACATGCTCGTCATTCATTTTCTTGAACGTTTTTTGCAGTGTGACACTTTCGGGTGTTGTATTTTTGACCGGGAATGTCTCATCACCGATTTTAATGTACATCGTTCCGATTAAACCGGTCTGTCTTCCCGCTTTTTTGAAAATCTCATCCACCATATGCGTCGTTGATGTCTTGCCGTTTGTGCCGGTGATGCCGATAAGCTTAAGTTTCTTTGTCGGCTGCCCGTAAAACGCATCAGAAAGAACGCTGAGCGCCCGCTGTGACCGGCGGACGATAATGACAGGAATATCGACGTCAAGCTCTTTCTCGGCGACGATGGCCGCTGCGCCGTTTTCTGCGGCTTTTTGGGCGAAATCATGTCCGTCCACCGTATACCCTTTTATACACACAAAAAGACTCCCTTTTCTCACTTCCCTGGAGTCCATCTCAATTGAAGTTATATCAGGGTCATGAAAGTCATTTTGAACAGGTTCGGCCATTAAATATGTAAGCAGCTTTGTAAGTTTCATTGTATCAAACCTCTCAGAAATTCTATTCATTCTTTTATCATGATAATTGTTTATAAAAGTCAGAATGGCTTTTAAACATACAGTTCATATTTTAGCGTAAATAAAAGGATACATCCAGTTAATCTTAAAAGTTATCTTCTTTTTTTCTCTTTATGATAAAAGGCAGCCGAAAACAATCGGCTGCCTCAAAAAGACTCATTCTTCACTCAAGTAAACACGGATCTTTGAGCCTTCTTTTACTTTCGTTCCGGCTGCAGGTGATTGTTTCACAATTTTGCTTCCTTTTCCTGAGGAGTCTATATTCAAATTGACAAGCAGCGACTCAAGATCAGAGACAGACATCCCTACAACATTCGGAACCTCTATTGTTTTTGTGTCGTTCCATTGATATTTTTTCTCGATTTGATTTTTTCGCGGTTTGACGCCGAGCTCCGGCAGACTGTCTCTCATAATATTTCCGACAATCGGCGCGGCGACGGTTCCCCCGAATTGAATCGTGCCTTTCGGATTATCAACCGCGACATATACGACAAGGCTCGGGTCATCAGCCGGCGCAAAACCGATAAAGGAGACGATATGGTTGTTTTCGAGATATTTGCCGTCTTTGACCTTTTGTGCCGTTCCTGTTTTTCCGCCGACGCGATATCCTTCTACAAAGGCATTCCGTCCCGTTCCCTGAGCGACGACGCTTTCTAAAGCGTATCTGATCTGCTTTGACGTTTCCTGGGAAATAACTTGTCTTTTCGCAATCGGCGATTGTTTCTTAACGGTTTTTTTCGTGACGGGATCAACCCACTCTTTGGCGATAAACGGAGTATAAAGCGTTCCGCCGTTTATTGCTGCGGATACGGCTGCCACCTGCTGAATCGGCGTGACGGAAACCCCTTGTCCGAAAGCGGTTGTCGCCTGTTCGACCGGGCCGACTCTGTCAAGCGGAAATAAGATCCCCGTTCCTTCCCCCTGCAGATCGATGCCTGTTTTCTTTCCAAATCCGAAGTCCTTAATATATTGAAACAGCTTATGTTTTCCGAGCCGTTCCCCAAGCTGTACAAACCCAGGGTTGCAGGAATTTTGAACGACTTCAAGGTAAGACTGCGAACCGTGGCCGCCCTTTTTCCAGCATCTGAGGCGGGCGCCGTCCACCTCGGCAAATCCTTTGTCATAAAAATGATCTCTTTGCAAGTTTACTTTTTGCTCTTGGAGCGCCGCCGCAAGCGTAATAATCTTAAAGGTCGAACCCGGTTCATACGTGCTCCATACCGGCAGATTCCGGTTGTAAACGGACGGATCCACTGATTGATAGTCAGCCGGATCAAAATCAGGACGGCTTGACATTCCCAGCACTTCCCCGTTTTTCGGATTCATTGCGACCGCAATCATTCCGTCCGGGTTGTATTTCGCCGCTGCATTGTCGAGCTCTCGTTCTATAATCGTCTGAACCTTGGCGTCAATCGTCAATTTCATATCAAGTCCGTCTTTCGGAGGGGTGTAATCATCCGCTTCATCAGGCATTTTCTTCCCCTTGGCATCCGTATAAAATTTCACGGAGCCCTTTACACCTTTCAAGTCATCATCATAATAAGCCTCCAGTCCGAGAAGGCCCTGGTTATCAATACCGGCAAAACCGAGAACATGGGATAAAAAACTTCCGTACGGATAATGACGGATGCTGTCTTCAGCTACATAAACCCCTTTTAAATCGAGCGCTTTGATTTCTTTCGCTTTTTTATTTGAAATTTTCCGGCCCTCGGGTGAGATTTTTTCTATGGAAGTTTTCTTTGTAATGTGTTTATAGACCTTCTCTTCCGACATATTTAAAACTGACGCGAGAAGCTTGCCCGTTTTTATGGGATTTTGAATCTGGCGCGGTACGACAAAGACGGTCGGCGCGCTTTTATTAGTAGCCAGCTTCACGCCGTTCCGGTCAAGGATCTCTCCCCGCTCAGGCTCAAACGGCAAATTCCGGCTCCAGGAATCCTTAGCCAGCGAAGTCAGCTTTTCCCCCATTACAAATTGGACATAGCCTAATCTGCTGTCAATGATCAAAAAAATGATCACGCCAAAAAGCAAAACCAGTAATAAACGTTTTCGAACCGTTACATTTGAAACGCGCAAGGGACCGTCCACTCCTTATTTAGGCTTGTTTCATTTTATGCCTCAGCTTGGTCACATAGAACGGCGCGCATAAAAAAGAAGCCCGCGGGCATCCGCGGACTTCTTTGTCCCGTTAATCAGGATTTTTAAATTTCACCTTGATCACGGTATTTCCCTTCAGTTCTTTGCCTTTTTTGACACTTTGGCTGGCAGCGTAACCTTCGCCGCTCACATCAATGTGAATGCCTGATACCTTGCTGAATTGAAGCACTTCCCGTCTCGACCATCCGGACATATCCGGCATCGTCATCTTTCCGTCTGTTTTTAAGAAGATTTTCTGATTGGTAATCACATCTTCCCCGGCTTTTGGATACTGTTCTTTTACGGCAACATCACTGCCGATGACAATCGGTGTGAGATGTTCATTTTTCGCTTCCTTCTCAGCATTCGTAACCGTCTTGTCTGTCAGGTCAGGCATCTTTTGGCTTTTCGTTTCTTCCTGGCCGGAATCTGACTTTTCCGTCGGCTCGATGTTCAAATAATGCAAACTGTTTTTCATCGTCGGGTTAAAGATTTCCGCGACAGGATCGGAACTGCTTTGGCCCGCTTTTAATTGCGGCTGCTGCACGGCTACATAGATGACGAGCTTAGGATCATTTTTCGGTGCCATGCCCATGAATGAAAACACATAGTTGCTCGTTCCTTTTAAATATCCGCCCGTCCCCGCGATTTGCGCGGTTCCCGTTTTCCCCGCAACATCAAAACCTTCAATTTTATAAGGTTTTCCCGTTCCGATGTCTGACGTCACAACTTCTCCGAGCAGGTCCCGGACTTGTTTGGCCGTATCAGCCGAAATCGGCGTGCCTGCTTGTTCGGGCTTTGTCTGCTTGACGACTTTTTTCGTATCAGGGTCGACGATATGGTCAATGACGTAAGGCTTCATCATTTTGCCGTTATTGGCAATCGCCGTGACTGCCTGAAGCTGCTGAATCGGCGTTATCGCCGATGCTTGGCCGTAAGCCGTGGACGCTTTGTCAAAATCATATTTGAAGTTAATTTTACTTGATACTTCACCGGGCAGATCAATCCCTGTTTTTTGATAGAGCCCGAATTTGTGCAGATACTCATTAAACCGGTCAAACCCGAGTTTTTCGTTTGCCAGCTTGGCGAAAGCAACATTTGACGACCTCATGAGGCCGTCATGGAAGCTTGTCATGCCCCAGCCGGCTCCGTCGTTCCAATCTTTAACTGGTTTTCCGCCTACTTTATATGTTCCGGATTTATATTTCTCGTTTGCAGAGAACGCGTTTTCCTGAATCGCTGCGGCAAGCGTAAAGATCTTCATCGTCGATCCCGGTTCATACGCGTACGACACTAAGTCGTTGTAATAATTGGTGACGTTTCTGAGATTCGGGTCAAAACTCGGACGCTGCCCCATCGCAAGCACTTTGCCTGTTTTCGGTTCTACGACAGCCGCCATGATTTTTTTCGGTTTATATTTTTCCGCCACTTTCGTCATGCTGTCTTCTAAAAAAGTTTGAATTTTCTGATCAATGGTTAAATATACATTGTCACCGTTTTTAGGTGCGGTGATTTTTTCTTTGCTGTTCGGAAGTTTCCAGCCGGATTTATCACTTTCATATGTGACAGATCCGTCGCGTTCCGTCAGATAGCTGTTCAGTATTTTTTCCAGCCCTAAAGATCCTTGTATCTGGTTTGTTTTTTCATTTACATCGGCATAGCCGAGAACATTTGATAAAAACACGCCGTTCGGATAGTAGCGCTTCGTATCTCTTAAGAAAGAAATACCTGGAAGCTTCATTTTTTCGATCTTTTGCTTTTTCGCATAAGAGATATCGCGGCCGGCTGAACCGAATTCCACCTGCTTCGCGCCATTCCTGTTTAAGATGTCCAGAATCTCGCTTTTGTCAAGTTTAATAACACTCGCAAGCTTTTCCGCTGTTTTCTCTTTATCCTTGACATACTGAGGCTTCATCTTTTTATCAAGTATGGCAATGAGCTTATAGGTCGCCGTGTCCTCAGCGAGCACTTTGCCGTTCCGGTCAAGAATGGAGCCACGGCTCGCTTCTATCGTCCGCTTTTTTTCGTGCTGCTCGGTCGCTTTTGTTGCAAGTTCCACCCCGTTAGCTTTACCGGTTAATTGAATGTACGCCATTCTCCCGAGAATGACAAAGAAAAAGAGAGCGAAACAAATACTCAGTATCGCTGCTCCTCTGTTCATAAACTTATTTTTTTTAGGCATGGGTTATCATTCCTGTATGTTTTTCACTTTTTTATCTTTCAGGTTCAAACCGTGCTTTTTGGCGATATCCATCAATCGCTGCGGCTGGCTTAAATCACCCGCCGTTTTTTGGAGATCACCGATCTGCTTATTCTTCTCTGATACTTTCTCCTCCAGTTTTTGCACCTCAATATTGGATTGGTACGCCGCGTATGCCTTTGATACGATAAACATTGAAGTGGAGAGAACGGCAATGGCAAACAGGACGAGCAGCACCTTTTCCCCGAGTGTAATGGAAGCCCTTTTTTTGACAATCACCTTTTTTTCGGGACTTATCACTGGCCGTTGTTGTTTTTCCTGCTGGTAAGCTAAGTTGCTCATAGGCTGATGACCTCCTTTATGTTGTCATTTGCTGCCCGTTATTTTCGTTTCTCCGCAATGCGGAGCTTCGCTGAGCGGGCGCGGTTATTTTCTTCAAGCTCCTCTTTTGATGCCGTAATGGGTTTTCTCGTAATCAGTTTTAATTCCGGTTCAAATTCTTCCGGTATCACAGGAAGACCCGGAGGCAGTTCGGGAAGTGATGATTTTTCCTTGAATGTCGTCTTGCACATTCTGTCTTCCAGTGAGTGAAAAGTGATCACAGATACCCTTCCGCCCGGCTTCAGCATCTCTATCGCCTGCAAGAGAGCCTCTTCAAATACTTGAAGCTCATCGTTTACGGCAATTCGAATCGCCTGAAATACGCGTTTGGCCGGATGACCGCCGCTTCTTCTCGCCGGAGCCGGTATCGCGTCCTTTATTAGATCGACCAGTTGGCCGGTTGTTTGAATAGGCGATTTCTCTCTCGCCTCTTCAATTTTTCTGGCGATTTGCTTGCTGAATTTTTCTTCTCCGTATTTAAAGAAAATCCGCACAAGATCCTCATACCGCCATTCATTTACGACCTCTTTCGCCGTAAGGGCGGCCGACTGGTCCATCCTCATGTCCAGCGGTGCGTCATGATGATAGCTGAATCCCCGTTCCGGTGTATCAAGCTGCGGTGAGGATACTCCTAAATCAAATAAAATTCCGTCGACACTCGTAATGCCGTGTTCGTGTAAACATTCTTTTAAATAACGAAAGTTGCTTTTCACCAAAATGAGCTGTCCTTTGTACTCAGACAATGTTTGCTTTGCGTTTTCAAGCGCCGTGTCATCTTGGTCAAAGGCGATTAAACGCCCTTTTTCCGATAATTGCTGCAATAAATATGTACTGTGCCCGGCGCCTCCCAGGGTGCAGTCCACATAGGTTCCGTCCGGTTTGATATTTAAACCGTCGACGGTTTCACGTAGAAGTACTGTCTTATGCTGAAACATTTGTGTCGGTCCCACCTTTATCAGGAATGAATTGAATTGTCAGTTGCTGTGATGCACGAAGATCCATTATATATCAAATCCAATCATGTTTTCAGCAATTTCAGCGAATGAATCTTCTTGCTCTTCTGTGTATTGTTCCCAGATTACCTTACTCCACAATTCAATTCGATTGGAAACCCCGATGACAACACATTCTTTTTCCAGTTTTGCGTAATTCAGAAGAGATGACGCAATATTAACCCTTCCCTGCTTGTCCAGTTCGCATTCGGTCGCACCGGAAAAAAAGAAACGGGTAAATGCGCGGGCGTCTTTTTTGGTGAGCGGCAGCGCCTTCAGCTTTTCTTCGATCAGCTTCCATTCATTCATCGGGTAGCCGAAAAGACATTGGTCAAGTCCTCTTGTCAGCACAAACTGCTCACCGAGGCCTTCTCTGAATTTTGCGGGTACGATCATGCGGCCCTTTGCATCAATTGTATGCTGGTATTCACCCATAAACATGATAAGGACCCCCACTTTCTCCCCTAAACTCACCACTATCCGCCACTTCTCTCCACAACCTCATTTTACACTGTTTAAACATAAAAAAAAACCCTGAACTATTCAGGGTTCTTTAAAACTTTATTTCAAAGTTTGACAATCTGATGTTGGTTTTGAAAAGAAAATGGCAGATGTTTGAAGGTTGTGAAGAATTTTGGACCGTAACGGTTCAAATAATACATTACATTCCAGATCCGTTCCTGCGGAGCGCCGAGCGGTCTGATGCTGTTTTGGATTCTTTCATAGTCACGAAGCACAAAACCTTCTTTTTCTTCAATTCTTTTTGTTACCGTCCGTTCTAGAAACAAGAGCTGATCTTGAATGAAGGCGGCATTCTTCTGTAAGAGCGGCTCAAGGCTTGAATCGACTTTAAGCGCTTCGTCCCTTGCTTTTTTATGGGCAGCTTCAATCTGTGACTTCGCCTGTTCCATCACAGAAGAAAATTCTTCAGGAATCTGCTCGTTAAAATAAGTCTCCTTCAGATGCCCGGTGCCGTGTTCGATCGCTTCCTGAAGCGGGATATTCCGTTCCGAAAGCTTCTTTTCAATATGGCGCTCAAGAATCGTAATGTTTAATCTCGGCACTACCGGAGTCATAGAAAAGCCCATTAATGAGAAAGCCTGCTTCAGCTCGCCCCAATAATTGACTTCCCCCGGCCCTGCGATAAACGCAAGAGTCGGGATGAGAAACTCCTGCATCAGCGGCCTTGTCACAACGTTATTGCTGAAACATTCCGGTTTTTCTTCCATATGGGTATGAAGTTCGTCGTCCGTCCACTCGAGGTCAAGCTCTTTAATGACAAAAACGCCATTTTCTTTTTCAATTAAGAAGCGCTCTCCCTCATACTCGTAAAATAAGTTGGCCTGTTCTTTGTCCGATTCAATAATCGGGTGATAACCGGCTTCCCGCATAAGACGCTGCTGATTTGACACTGCTTCGGCAAGTTCATTATTGTGCTTTAAAATCTGCTGAAACATTACCGTTTCCAGCTTTTTAATCCCGGGATCTCCGGAATTGATCAGAATAAGTCCTTCTTCTTGAAACAAACCGGCGATTAACAGTTCAAAAAAGTCCGTAAATGTCTCTGATGAGCGTAAACATCGCTTCACATTTTGAAGGAGTGCGTTTGTGTGATCCGTTTCCTCAAAAGAAGCGAACACTTCATCAATCCACGCCGCACATTTTTCTTGATCAAGAGAGGTATTGGCCGCCGATGTTTTTTTCCAGTAAGACTGCGGCAGCTTCTGTTTCACCGGGCCTTTTTTCTCTGTTGACGTATGCACATAATTGATTTCTTCCAGATCGTGATCTTCACCCGCCACCCAGAAAATCGGAACGACAGGAATCTGGAGTGCCTCTTCCTGCTGTCTGGCAAGTACGATAATGGAGATAATCTTATGTATGGTGTAAAGGGGTCCTGTTAAAAGACCGGCCTGCTGTCCGCCTACAACTGCTGCGCTTTTTGGATCTCTCAGTTTTTTGATGGAGGCCTGCATGGCGGCGGAGTTAAATTTTTCGTGATAGGAGGATAGGTAATCGGCTAATTCCTCTCTGGCAAACGGCCTTGAAGACAGGTCTTGAAGCCGCTTTTGCCATACATCCTCAGAATGAATATCATAATCAAAAAATGAAGACATGTTTTCTCCATCTATATAGTGCTGCACAAACGTATTTTGACTTTTGATGGAAAGTTCAGTTAGCTGCATCTGTCTGGAACTTCCTTTCTCCAATAAATAGTTAGGTTTCCGAAATGAGTATAGCATGTTACCGGAAAACCTCAAAAGACTTTGTTTCAGTTTCTTTCTAACGCTTTTATGCTGCGGTATAAAAACGGGAGATGAACGGCCGGCAATCCCCGGCTCTCCGCTTCTTTCACAAGGTAGCCGATAATCGCATCGGCCTCCGTCCGTCTTCCCGCCAAGATATCGACAAGCATGGAAGAATGATTTTTTTCCGTCCGGCTGCAAACGTCGCAAACCCTGTTCCACGCTTCCTCTCTATCCGCGAGGCCAAGAATTGTCTCCGCTTCTTCAAACACGTTTCTCATATATTTTTTGTAAGCGGCATTTGTTAACAGCTCTCCGTTTTTCACGCGCAGCAATGCAGTTAACGGGTTGATGCATACATTTATGATCAGTTTTCCCGTCAACAGTTGATACCAGTCGTTTTCATCATATACGGGAAAATCCCGGTGCATGCCGGAAAAGATGGTGTTGAGCGTTTCCGGCCGGGATGCGCGGAATACACTCCATCTTACGGCTCCGGTCCCAGTATGTTCAACGGCATGATCTGATATCCTTTTTGCCCCGTGCTCAACCGTGCCGGCATAAAGCGAATGATCTGTATGCCAATCTTTGATGTCGTGTATGTGTCCCATGCCGTTTTGCAAAAACAGCACATTCGTCCCTTTTATTGTCTCAAGATCCGGCAAAACACCGCTGAGCTGGTGCTGTTTAACAGCTGCGATTAAGAGATCGAATCCGGAAGTGATGCCTGTTTGCGCTCTGCATGACGCCGTAAATTCTTTTCCGTCTTTCACCAGCCGTATACCGCCTGAGTTAATCGCATCAGCCTGCTCCGTCCGCCGCGTGATGACCGTTACCTGATGGCGGGACGATAAGTAGTAAGCACATAAAAGGCCCACCGCTCCGCCGCCGATAATTCCGATTTTCACACTTTCACACCCTATATCTGCTTTTTTCCATATTATCATAGCAGAAGCCGCCGCAAATTACTTCAATTTCGTTTTGAACAAAATGACAGACAAACATATTATAGTTGGAATTTTCAATTAAAGCGTTTACAATAATAAATAGAACACAACAAAGGGGGAGTTTGTGTTGAAAATAGAGCGCCTGCTCATCAACTTTAAGACACTCGAAGAATTTAAAAGGTTTAAAGAATACGGGATGCAGGAGCTGTCCATGCTTGAAGATCTGCAGGATAATATCATTGAAAATGACAGCACCTCGCCTTTTTACGGGATTTACTTCGGGGATAAACTAGTGGCGAGAATGAGTTTATATCAGGTAAGCGGAAGTGCGAATCCGTATTTTGATCAGCGTCAGGACTTTTTGGAACTATGGAAGCTTGAGGTTCTTCCTGGCTATCAAAACAACGGATACGGCAAAGCGCTTGTCGATTTTGCAAAATCCTTCAGAATGCCGATCAGGACGAATTCACGCATGAAATCAGCAGAATTCTGGGATAAGATGAATTTCGAGCCCGTTAAATATGATATGGCGCGTGACAAAGGAGAAAACCCTTACATCTGGCATCCTGATATGGATGGTGAAATGACATCCGGGGAAACGGCATAATAAAAAACCGGCCGGGACAATGCCCTCAGGCCGGTTGATTTTACAGGCTCTGCGCCGATTTTCTTTCATCATCTTTCAAATTGACCATCCTTCTCGCCCTGTCCATAATATCAATTAACGCTTTGTAATCTTCTTCCGTCATCTCCAGCTTGTTTCTCAAGCTTTCGTTTTCCTCACGCAGATCCTCGACTTCTTTTTGCAGCGCGGTCAGCTGTTCTGTGAGTTTTTCTTTTTCATGACGCACATCCGCTGCGGCCGGCGACTCTTTAAATTGCTGCAGAAACAAAATCACATCATCAATGGACAGCTCTTTTTCTCCTTCCGCCCTGCGGATCGGGGGCTGCTTGACGGTTCCCGGCAGATTGGCGGAATGCACCCCGATTTGCTTTCTTAATTCCTTCCGCTGTTTTTTCGCCAGTTCTATCCCTGACTGATATTGTTTCCTGACGTAAGAATTCCACCTGAACCCGCAGGCGGCAGCCGTTCTCGTCAGCGCTCTGCCGACTTCTTCAAAAGCGGATAGCTGGGTCCCGCCTTCCCGTATGTGCCTGAGCACCACCTCGGCCAGCAGCAAATCTTCATCTTGCGTCCACGCATCTTGTCTCGTAATCGTCAATCGTATCTCCCTCCATATTTGCTCATTTACCTCATACATATGCCGCTGATAGATTAGATAGACTATTGGCGCTCACAATTTTTTTCGGCGGCAGCAGGCCGGAGGGAGAAAAAAAGAAAAGCGCAGGAACCGAAATTCCCGCGCTTTTCTTCATACATTAATTGCTTTTTACATTTATGTCTTTGCCGTTGTATGATCCGCATGCTTTACATACACGGTGAGACAATTTCATCTCTCCGCATGACGGGCATTCTGTCATACCAGGTACATTTAGTTTGAAATGTGTACGGCGCAATCTTTTTTTCATTTTAGAAGTTCTTCTAAAAGGTACAGCCATTATTCCCACCTCCTTAAAGAGTTAAGATTCATCATCTTGTGTTAAGAGCTTTTTCAGATCCGCAAGTCTGGGGTCGATCTGATTTTTCTTCTCTTCCTCAGAAATCACTTGCCAATCCTTTCCCACTTGGGGAGCGGCCCCTTCTTTTTGTTCAGTTTCACAAAAGATTTGCATAGGAATTTCTAAAAGAATCTCTTCTTTTACGATCGGAGTCAAGTCGACGGTATCGTCTTCAGCAATATGAACGTCCTCATCTTCTATATCATCCGTCTTATGAAATCTAAACAGTTCTTTTGTCGCGATTGTAAATGGATACGGCACATCAACTAAAGTTCTTGAGCACGGCAAAACCATTTCGCCTGAAATCGTAAAGTCAAACGAAACCTGCTTGGATTCAATCTCCGCGCGGCCCTTCACCCGGACGGGAGAAATGCGGCGGATATCAGAATTCAATTTTGTCAGCTCATTCAACTCAACTGTTTCATCAAATTCAAAGCTCTTTTTCGCCATTTGATGAAGCTGATAAATCGTCCATTTCATTTGTATCACCTCAGGAAAGCAACAAACATGATTATAGCTTTTCAGAATGTTTTTGTCAATATTTTTTCTTTACAGCATAATGCCGCCGTCATGCAATCGTTGACAGCCGGATAGGCTAATCATACACTAAACGAAACGGACGAAAATATGCACTTCATTTGCAAATGTACCATACGAAGCAAAACATAGCAAGAAAGGCGGAACAAATATGAAAGCAGTCGGCCTGGTTGTTGAATATAATCCCTTTCATAACGGACACCGCTATCATGCGGAACAAGCAAAAATCAAGACAGACAGCAGCGTCGCGGCAGCGGTAATGAGCGGCCCTTTTTTGCAGCGCGGGGAACCGGCCGCCGTCTCAAAGTGGGCCCGGACAAAAATGGCGCTGGAAAACGGCGTAGATATCGTCATTGAGCTCCCTTATATATATGCCGTACAAAAAGCGGAATTATTCGCGCGCGGCAGTGTTTCACTTCTTCACCAATTAGGATGCAGCAGCTTATTTTTCGGCAGTGAGAACGGACGGATTGACCCCTTTATTGAAGCCGCTGAAGTGTTCAGCCGAAAGGAATCTGACTGCAGCCAGATTCTGAAAGAGGAGCTGAAAAAGGGGCTCAGCTATCCGGCCGCCGCCTCAAAAGCTTTTTCACACATATTCAAAGGACAGGACATGCTTGATTTGTCTAAGCCGAATAATATTCTCGGTTTTCACTATGTCAAAGCAATACATGCCTCCGGTTCCGCCATGAAGCCTTATACGACAGCCAGGGTCGCTTCCGGGTATCATGACGCCGAGCTTCCCGGGGATGACAGCCGGATAGCCAGCGCCACAAGCATCAGAAAAGCGCTGATAGAAGAGGGAACGGAGGCCGCAAAGAGCTTTCTCCCGGAAGCGTCTGTGCGCGAGCTGGACGCATACAGAAACTCATACGGATTATGGCATAGCACGGAAGACTATTTTTCATATATAAAATACAGTCTCAGCACTCTGTCTGCTGAAGAATTAAGCCGAATCTATGAAGTGGAAGAAGGCCTTGAGCACAGAATTCTGCGCACCATCAGACAAGCCCGATCCTACCAGGAAATGATGGAACTATTGAAAACAAAACGCTACACGTGGACGAGGCTGCAGCGGATGAATACGCACATTCTGACACGGACGAAGAAAGAAGACATGCACCGGCTTTTAAAGCCTGCAAGCGCACCTTATATCCGTCTTCTCGGAATGACGAAAAAAGGACAGGCATACCTGTCGGCAAAGAAAAAAGAGCTTACCGCGCCGCTCGTCAGCAAGCTCTCCTCTTTCTCCCATCCCGCTCTGGATCTGGACATATCGGCGGGACGGGTTTACAGCCTGCCGATAAAAGAACCTGAACGCACATGGTTTGAGAAAAAGGAATTTTCACAAGCGCCGATCCGCTATGATGAAGACGAAAAACGTTTTTTGAATGCGTAAATAAAGCACCTGACTGTATCAGGTGCTTTTTACTTTCAGCTTATCCAAATAATCAAGTGCGTCCTGCATGGTGTCGACCGGAACGATCTTCATATCGGACTTGATAGCTTTTGCCGTTTTTACCGCATTTTTATAATCAGAGTTTTCAGCACCGTTTTGGTTCGGCGCAAAGAAAATATCTTTCCCCGCTTTGTCTGCGGCGACGACTTTCTGATCGATTCCGCCGATCGGCCCGACTTTGCCGTCAACGTCGATTGTTCCCGTTCCGGCTATATTGTAGCCTTTTGTTTCGTCAGGTTTTGTCAGCTGGTTGTAAATTTCTAAAGACATCATGAGACCTGCAGAAGGCCCGCCGATGTTTTCAATGCTGAAATGAAGATCGGGCTTCACTTTCACGTTCCGATCCGTATATAACGCGACACCGATACCCGCTCTTTTCGGGTCATCCGGGAATGATTTCAGCCCAATGTCAACGGTCTTTTCTTTCGTGTCCCGTTCAATGTGAAACGTGACTTTCTCCCCCGCTTTTTTGCTGCTGATATAATCAATCAGCTTTTCAGCGGATTCGTATTTCTTTCCGTCCGCGCTGATGATTTTATCACCGACCTCTATTTTTCCTTTTGCCGGCATGCCGGAAACGACTGAGCTGGCGTAAATGCCGTTAAATGAGTATTTTACCTGTTTGCCGGCTTTTTGATAAGCGGCAATGACCGCGTTTTCTTGAGAGCTTTTCATCATCTGCAGCTGGCGCTTCATATAGTCTGAATCTGTTTCGCCCTCTTCTTTTATGCTTTCATCCGGGACGATTTCATCGTAAGGATGCACTTTCGCCCAAAGATATGTATACGGATTGGCTGGGCCTACTTTGACAGTCATCAAGGAAAGGCTTCCTTTTTCAGGATATCCTCCGTCCACCTTAATCAGCGGCCTCAGCTCTGATGCTTCTCCCGGCTGTGTGATGTAAAACGGAAGCTTAATAAATGTAACAGCGATTAATAAGATCAGGATGATAAACACCCAGCGAAAATGTTTTGCTTTCATATGAGTTAGCCCTCCCAGTTCTCTATTTCTTGTTTAATCCGGCCGATCATGCGGTCTGCGGCTTCTTCGCCCGCTGTGATCATATGATCAATGTTGGCAAAAGAGCTTGAACTGAATGATTCAAGAGAAGGGCGGATCATGACGTCTGCGGCAATGGTCTGGTGACGGACCAATTCATTTTGCAGTATATCCATACTTTGCATGATTACATCAAAAATATGTGCCGCTTTTTCCGTTTTTTTCACCCGCGATACGTCAGAGGCGATAACGATATCAGCGCCCATATCCTTTACTGCGGAAACCGGGATTCTGTCGACTACCGCGCCGTCCACCAACATGCGCCCGTTCATTTTTTGCGGGACGAAAACGCCGGGTATGCTGATGCTCGCGCGGACGGCTTCGGATACGGAGCCTTTTGTAAAAACGAGTTTTTCTCCGGTCTGGAGGTCGCATGCCACGATGCCGAGCGGGATCCGCAGTTCTTCTATCGGCTTGCCGTACGTATACGCATGTACGAGCTGCCTGATGCGGTCCCCTTTTAAAAATCCGAGACGCGGCATCGTATAATCCGCATACAGCCGCCGCTTAAATGCTTTGGCGACTTTTTTCATCGTGGCCACGTCATGCCCGGCCGCATAAAAGCTTCCGACTAACGCTCCCATGCTGCTGCCGGCAATCATATCAATTGGAATCTGATGCTTATGTAAACTGGATAACACTCCGAGGTGGGCAATGCCTCTTGCCCCTCCCGATCCTAACGCTAACCCGATTGTAGGTTTGGCCAACGCGACGAACCCCCTATAGACATCCTATACATGAATTCTATGGTCTAAATTGAACCCCTATGCTCGTATATTAGTACAGGATGACAAATAGGTACTTGCCCGGCCGTCCTTAAGGTCTGTTCTATATTTTATCATGATATAAATGTCAGTGTGCAATTTTAGCATCGGGGAGGTAAGAATGAACTTGTCTAAGTTTCATACATTTTTGATTTCATTGTTTTTTATTTTTTTGACGGCGACGGTTATTTCACACCCGCAGGCCTCATTCGAAGCCTCCAAAACCGGTCTTTCCATGTGGTGGGAGGTAGTTTTTCCTTCGCTGCTTCCGTTTTTTATTTTATCTGAGCTTTTAATCGGATTCGGCATTGTCAGGTTTGTCGGCCTTTTACTCGAACCCTTTATGCGCCCCATTTTCAGAGTGCCGGGGGTCGGCGGATTTGTACTGGCTATGGGCATGGCTTCAGGTAATCCGGCCGGCGCGAAACTGACTGCACGGCTGCGCCAGGAGAAACAGATCTCCAGAGTGGAGGCTGAACGCCTCGTCTCTTTTACCAATTCATCCAATCCGTTATTTATATTCGCGGCTGTGGCGGTCGGCTTTTTTCATAACGCCTCTCTCGGCATTCTTTTAGCATCGGCTCACTATCTCGGAAACATCGCCGTCGGCCTGACGATGCGTTCATACGGACGGAAAGAAGAAACGGCGTATAGCGGTAAAAAGACGATCGCTCTTCCTTCACTGAAAGAAGCATTTCTGGCGCTGCACAAAGCGCGGCTTTCGGAGAAGCGGCCGCTCGGAAAAATTTTAAGCGACGCCGTCACGTCTTCTGTACAAACCTTGCTGATGGTGGGCGGTTTTATTATATTGTTTTCGGTTTTCAGCCGGTTATTATCAATCGTACAAGTCATGGATGTGCTTTCTGTATTTACGAACGCGCTTCTTTCGCTCTTCCATCTTCCCGTAAGTCTGGACATTCCTCTTATCAGCGGAATGTTTGAGATTACGCTTGGGAGCAAGCTGGTCAGTGAAGCGGATGCCGCCTTGCTGCCGAAAGCGATGATTGTGAGTTTTATTCTCGGTTTCAGCGGCCTTTCCGTACAGGCCCAAGTGGCCGGCATTTTATCGGAAACAGACATCCGCTTTAAACCGTTTTTTGTTTCGCGTATCCTTCAAGGCATTTATGCCGCCCTTTTTATTCTTTTATTATGGAAGCCGCTTTATCTTGCATTGGACGAACCTTACCAGTCCGTATTCCTTCCGCTCCGCGATCAGAGTGCGGCCTCGGCTGCCGTCAGCGGATGGAACACACTTGTTGAAGCCGGCCCCGCCGTAACCCTGGCTGCCCTCACCGTATACGCACTGATTTATTGTTACAGGCTGTCAGCACGGATAAAAAAAGGATGAGACGCCAAACGCGCTTCTCATCCTTTAAATTTCTGCTGCAGCGCCTGTTCGACTTCCGGAGGAACAAACTCTGAAACAGGCCCGTTATATTTTGCGACCTCTTTTACAATGCTTGAACTTAAAAAAGAGTACTGATTGTTCGTCATCATAAAAAAGGTTTCTATTGACTCGTCAAGCACGCGGTTGACAGAGGTTCCCTGCATCTCATATTCGAAGTCAGAAACAGCTCTGAGCCCCCTGATAATCGCATTCGCCTGCTTTTTTTTCGCGTAGTCGATCAACAGTCCCCCTGACGTCTCGACCGTAATATTCGGTATGTCTTTTGTCACTTCCCGCAATAGCTCACAGCGTTCTTCGACTGTAAACAGCGGCTGCTTTGAAGAATTGTTAAGCACGCATACGTACACATGCTCAAACACGTTTGCTCCCCGCCTGATAATGTCCATGTGTCCGTAGGTGACGGGATCAAAACTTCCGGGACATACAGCTATACTTGCCACATCATTACCCCCTATTTCGGTATATCGTCACTCCTGTAAGCCCGTAAATTTCCCTTCTTGTTACAGTAAGCGTGCCGACGGCTTCAGGAAGCGCAACCGCTTTATCATGCTCGGCTACGACAAAACCGCCTTCATTCAGCATGTTCTCTTCATCAATCATTTCGATAAGCGCTTTCAGCTTTTGTTCCTTATACGGAGGATCTAAGAAAATTCCGTCAAAACCTTTTTCCCGTTTCGCCGCGGCATAGAGGGCCCGCTCTGCATCATTGCGGTATACTTCCGTTGAAGACAGCAGATCCAGCGCTTTTAAATTCGCTTTTACCGTTTGGATGGCTTTGAAATCACGATCCACAAAGATACAGCGGTCAAATCCGCGCGACAGCGCTTCAATTCCAAGACCGCCGCTCCCCGCAAACAAATCCAGCCCCGTTCCTCCGTCAAAATACGGGCCGATCATATTAAAAATAGACTCTTTTACTTTATCCGTCGTCGGCCTTGTTGATGTGCCCGGCACAGCCTTTAAGGCTCGTCCTTTTCTTGAACCGGAAATTACTCTCATTTTTCACACCACTTTTTCTGAAAACTTTGATGTTTCGCATCGGCTGAGCCGTTATGTACAAAAACAATCCCTATCTTATCATAAAGCATTCTTTCAAACAATGAGCGTGAAATCATGTATACATGCTCACATTCTTGTCAAAACTACGTGTAACAGCATCAATAAATGATGTTGTTGCCAACCGCGGAGAAGACTTACGTTTCCCCATAAGTTCTTCCTCCGGTTTCTCCTCTCCCTTTGCCTTCTCCTTAACTTGTTAAGGAATAGAAGGACCCCGCAGGTTTCTGCGGGGATTTTTTTATATGCCGATCTTATAATCGTACTCTTTCGCTTTATCAAGCTTTGATTCAAATTCCAGCTTTAAAAAGGGCTTATATGAAGGCTCTACTTTCTTCACATATGAATAAGAAGAAATCTTTTCCATCGTTTTTTCGATTTGGCCCATATCGCAATACAGCACTGCGTATTTCAGCCGCTTGGAAACATAATGAACGTTGCCGAATTTTCTCAGCATTTTACTGTGTTTTAAAGAATGCAGATATACGATTATGCCTTGGCGCTTGCTTTCCATCATGATCACCGCCTGACTCTCTGTTCATTTTATGTAAAAGACGAGACGGCCGTCTCGTCAGGAAACTTTGCATCCGCAGCCGCCGCCGGAACCGCAGCCGCCGCCGCAGGATGACAGGCCGTCAAAATAAGGATTCCCCGTCGGAACTTTTACATGCTCCGAAACGGCCGTGCCGAGTTCGATGCTGATCTCGTCAAGCAGCGACTGAAGCTCAGTCTCCGCTTTTTTGAATTCGGCCACCTTATCATTTAAATCCAGCTCCCGCTTCAACTCTCTCATTTTGCGGGAAATTTCTCTATAATCAGGATGGTATTTGCCAAAGCGCTGCACATCCTCATACTGCTCTTTAATGCTCAAAAAAGAACGAATAATCCGCCCTGCCTCTTCATCTTCATGGAGACGCTTGTAACAATCACGGTAATTTTCAGCCGTCTCAGACTGCAGAATCATGCCGGCAAGCTGCTCCGCTTCACTTTGAAGCCGGACGGACTCAATTGTTGCATACATTAATACGCACCTCCAGTTGTTAGTTTACCACGAAACCTGCCAATTGGAAAATGCGGCGTTTAAATGCTTTTTTAATCCTGCGAACGCATGGCGTGAACCATCTGCATCATCATCTGCGCCATCTGAATCCCGTTTGAGAATTGGCTTACCCGGTGCGGTATCGTTTTTTCATAAAAATTCATCATGTCCAGCTGAAATGAATTGAGATCGTCCGGCTTTCTCGCGAGTCTTCGGTACCAGACGGGGCGCTGCCGTATAAACTGTTTCCGTTCCTCATCTGCAGATATGAATTCCTGAACCTCTTTTCGCATACACGATCCCCTTCTTTAATCCTTCCTGAACGAAAAAGGATGTTGTCCGGAGCCTTGCCGGGGCTGCTTCGTATCGCTGCTCGAAAATTGGCTTAAAAGGCTTTGCAATGATGAAATAGACTGGCTCATTTTATTGATCTGCTCATTCATTTGGTTGATATCCATTTTTTTGACGGCAGTGACCATTTTTGAAACGAAATCGTTCTTTTCAGCTGGTTCCTGTTTGGTTTCCGCTTCAGAAGCAGGCTGAACGGCCTCGTCTTTAAAAGGGTCCCACATCGAATCGTCCTCGCCGAGGAGAACCCAATTTTCATAGACTTCCTGCCAGCTTCTTTGTTCCTTGCGAACATTTTGGATCAGTTTGGGATGCTTTTTTACGAATTGTTTAAAATCATCGATTGATTGCCGTGATTGCTGATTCGCCACAATTCTCACCCCCTCTGAAAAGTTTTGCCTGCTATAATGTATCGGTTCAGGCGCCTTAATGTTCGCCTAAATTGCGAAAAAAAGCAGGTATATGCAAAAATAATTTTTCCCGGCAGGAGCCCGCTCGCGAAAAAACATAAAAAAACCGCGGGGGGCTGCGCCCCTCTGCGGTTTTTACTGCCAAGGCTTAATGAAGTTTTGCGTATAATATTTCCGGTCCACGCCGACCCCGAGGTGGGTGTAATCAGGACTTAACAGCGCTTTTCTGTGTCCTTCGCTGTTCAGCCAGCCCTCCACTGCCGCCGGACCGTCCACATAGTTGTAGGCAATATTTTCACCGGCCTCACGGTATTTCACATCGCCTTTTTCCAAGCGGTCCTTCAAAGTCCCGTATTTCTTTGAGACATGGGAGAAATACTTGTTGTCCTTCATGTCCTGGCTGTGGCCGAATGCCACTTTTGCAGCGCCTTCGTCCCATTTCAGCCTTGCAAGTCCGTGTTTCACGCGGATGACATTTGTAATATCGAGAATCTGCTGTTCGCTCGCCCGTTCAATGCTGTCCCATTTTTTATCGGAAACAGGCTCGGGTTCTGTCAGTCTTCCTCTGTACATAACCTCGTACGGCCTTTGTTTTACTAGCGTTTCCGCATCAAATGCCCTGATGCTTGACAGATTTCCGTCAAATTTGTCCATGTACAGCTGAACATACATACCGCCGATCTTGACAGTTGGACGGGTATTGATATCTTCTTCAGAAAACTCAAACCGGTACGTGTTACCCTTATCCGTCACATTGACAAACGGAGCAACCTGCGTCGTTTTAAAGACTTCGCCCGTCGATTCGCCGATCTTAAACGGTTTTGCGTTGATGCCGCTTCCTGAAGCGTATAAAGTCACGGCTTTATCATTCAGAATACCGACTTGTACATATTGGTCTTTCCCCTGGTTGTACACCCACCATTCATAATCATAGGCAGAAGGATCTTTCCGGGACGGTTCCCCGAGTTTCTTTTTCACATCGGCAGCAGATTTCCCCATGAGAGAAAGCAGTCCGGATGACGGTATTTTCAGCCGTTTTCCGCTCGCCTCCTCATTGGAAACCTGAGGCTCCTCCTGATTCGTTTTTTTCTGAGGAGCCGATCCATATTGTATAAACAGAACATACGCTCCGTAAATAAGCAAAAGGATAACGAGAGCCCTGGCGATATTTTTCAACCTCTCACCCCCATGAAATCAAACCGTTCTATTATTGTTTTTCTTATACAGTACAGCCTATTTGCAGCGTCCGTCATTTATGTTTAATGGATAAACCCTTCCGGCCCTTCGTCTTCAGAAATGTCAGACAGCGCCCGGCCTGCTTGCTCATTTGATTGCTCAGCCAAGGAAAGGTCGCCGAGCGTGACAATGCCGACCAGTTTTTTATCCCTTGTGACGGGGATTCTTCTGAGCTGATGTTCAGCCATCATATGGAGCACTTCTTCCACAGAAGCGTCTTCTTCTGCACTGATAACCCGCTCTGTCATTGCGTCGGTTATTTTTTGAGAGTTCGGCTTTTTGGAAGCAATTCCCCGTAATACGAGATCTCTGTCTGTCACGATCCCGACAAGGGTCGCTCCGTCCTCATCCACTATCGGAATAGCGCCGACATCCGCGTCTTTCATCTTCACCGCAGCTTCATATACATTATCTAATACTGTACAATATTGCAAGTCTGACGTCATGAGCTTATTGATCTTTGTCATTGCGGAATTCCTCCTTTTTTCTGCTACTATTGTCGTCAAATTTTTCTTTTTGCATACTTTCACCGTATGAATCATTGAATGTGCAACGCTTTCATACTATGATTGTCAGGAAAGGTAAATTTTAAAAGGAGGGGGAAGGTTTGAAGTTTGAAAACAGCGGTCTTGAAGGGGTAACTGCGGAGCTCAGCCGCTTGAATGATCTGATGGAAAGCAAAGGGCTCATTCTGGCCGGACAATGGGATTATGAAAGAGTGACTTACGACAAAAAGTTTTCAGTTGCTGAGGGGACATTTTATCTGCGGATTCAAGGAACGGCAAAAGAGGGCGATGTAGGCGGCAGCCGTGCCGTGATTCAGCTGAAGGCCCCTCTTTTAGGAAAGCATTATTATCCGCACGGCGTAGAATACGGCAGCGATGAAGAATTTCCGGAACATGTCGTCGCAAAAAGCAAGGCATTACTGCTTGAATTGGCAGAGTCTTTAAAAACAGTGCAAATGTAATAAAAAAGTACAGCAGAATATGCTGTACTTTTTTTATGAGACTGTATGCTCGATATACGGCGGCTCTGAGAGCGTATCTTTTTCCCGTTCCGTTCTGACCCACTGAAAAAAGACGACAGCCAAATATGTTCCGTAAACAATCTCTTGTATGATTTTCATCAGTACTGCCCCGAGCTGCTGATCTTCCAGAGGAGGAAGCGTGTTAAATATCTCCGGACCGGATAAAGGGATCTTCTCCGCCAAGTCTAAAGGGACACAAAGCTTCATAGCCTCGGCCCAAGCCGCCGGATCTGTGTACGTGGCATACATGGGCGCCCCGCTGAACATAATGAGCGCACACGCCGGCGTTAACAGAATCCCGTCCGCCATAATGTACCCAAGCTTCATTAAACCGCTGAGCCGGGGCAGACCGTCCACCTGATGCACAAGCGGCCACCACATAAAAAACGCCGTTACGAAGATGAGTCCGTTCATCAGCGCGTGATACAGCGAATCCGTTTTGACGAAATCAAATATAAACGGAATGTGATACAGTGAAAAAATGCCGTTAAACAGCAGCAAAGCGATAAGCGGCTGTGAAAAAAATGAAAACAGCCGCTTTACGACGGGACGGAAAATCAGTTTTTTCCATGCCCAGCCGGGAATTCCGGAAATCAAGAGCGGCGGCACGACTAAAAACAGAACCGCCATCTGCACCATATGAGCGCTGAACATCACGTGGCCCAATAAATCAACGGGACTTCCCGCAGCCGCGTAAAAAAACAGCGCAGAAAGCACAAACAGCACCTTCTCTTTAGCCGACACACGTCCTTTATGCCGGCTGCACCAGTAAAAGTAAACACCTGTTATCACGGCAGTTATACAAAACAGATACGGGCTCCACATGGCGCGAAACCCGAACATTTCCAAATTAATCAAATCTCTCACTCCCCGCCGCCCCGATTACCACCAAATAATCGTGACAAATGCAAGCACGGTGATAAACGCGACAAATATTCCCGAATACAGAAATAGTGACGGCGCTTCATGCCCTTTCTGGCTCATATGCATAAAGTAAAACAGCTGAAAGATGACCTGGATGACCGCAAGCAGGATAAGAAACGGCATCGTAAACCATCCGGCAATACCGTCTGCAGCCACCGTCAAAAACGCGACAAGCGTAAGGCCGATCATCAAACCGAAGGAGATGACCTGATATTTCATCTCCTCGGCATTTTTCTTTTTCCGATATTCGAGATCCGTACTGACAGTCCCTCTGTTTTTGTTATCGTCCATCGTTATCCCACCATCCCCATCAAATATACAACGGTAAAGATAAAGACCCACACGACATCAATGAAATGCCAATATAGACTGGCCACATAATATTTCGGCGCATTATAAAGGCTGAGCCCTCTTTTAGCATTCCGGATCATCAGTGCGCTGATCCATAATAACCCGAACGCCACGTGTGCTCCGTGTGTGCCGACCAGCGTGTAAAACGCCGAGCCGAGCGCAGAGCTAGTAATGGTAAAGCCGAACTCATGAGTGTAATGCTTAAATTCATAAATTTCCACCCCTAAAAATCCCGCTCCCAATAAAACGGTAATCAAAAGCCACACCTGCATTTTTTTAAAGGAGAAATTTTTCATATGATACATTGCATACACACTCGTTAAGCTGCTCGTTAACAGAAGCATCGTGGCGATAAACACGATCGGCAGCTCGAACATGTCAGCCGTTGACGGCCCGCCCGCTTTAGATTCCCGCAAAGCGAGGAATGTCGCAAAAAGCGAGGCGAACAGAACCGTTTCCCCGCCGAGAAACAGCCAAAATCCTAAAAACTTATTTTTCCCTTCAAGCGTTGCTTTTTCAGGAGAAGCCGGAAAGGTTTCAGCCGTCATTTTTTCCTGTAGCTGCATTACGCCTTCACCCCTTTATCATCATTCGGCAGATCTTCTTTGTGAATATGATAGCCGTAATCATCGACCAAGGACCGAAGCAGCATGGTAAAGAATGTGATGCCGAGGCCTATAAAGATAACCGGAAGCCCCCATGAATAGTCGGAGTGGTATAAAAACCCGAACGCTGCGACAAACAGCCCGAAGGACATGATAAACGGCATGATGGAGCCGTTCGGCATATGAATGTCCTCTACAGGCTCTGCAGGCGACATCCCTTCATTTCCGGCCTGCTTTTCAATCCACAGCGGATCAAGTCCCCGCACAAACGGAAGCTGTTTAAAATTATATTCAGGCGGCGGCGAAGAGACCGCCCATTCGAGTGTACGTCCGTCCATCCATGGGTCATTCCCGACGTATTTCCCTTTTACAGAAGTATAAATAATATTGACGACGAGCAATACAGCCGCGCCCGCCATGAAAAACGCGCCGATTGAACTGATCAGGTTTCCGGTATCAAGCCCCTGGCCGGGCAGATATGTGTAAACGCGCCGCGGCATTCCCATCAAGCCGAGGAAATGCTGAATGAAGAAGGTAAGATGAAACCCGATAAAAAACAAGACAAAGGAAATTTTCCCCATCGTTTCATGAAGCACCTTCCCGAACATTTTCGGCCACCAGAAATGCACGCCCGCCAGGATGCCGAACACAACGCCGCCGATGATGACGTAGTGGAAATGCGCTACGACAAAATACGTATCATGGAACTGATAATCTGCCGCTGCAGCCGCCAGCATGACACCCGTCACACCTCCAAGCACGAAAGACGGAATAAAAGCGACGGCATACAGCATAGGCGTCGTGAATTTGACGTTTCCTCCCCAAATCGTCAAAAGCCAGTTGAAAATCTTAATGCCCGTAGGCACCGCGATCGCCATCGTTGCAACCGCAAATATTGCATTGGCAATCGGTCCGAGTCCGGTCGTAAACATGTGGTGAACCCATACCATGAATCCGAGAAAGCCGATCAGCACGATCGCAAAAACCATAGACGAATAACCAAACAGACGCTTTCTCGCAAACACAGGAATGATTTCTGAAAAAATCCCGAACGCAGGAAGAATTAAAATGTATACTTCCGGATGCCCGAAAATCCAAAACAAGTGCTCCCAGATAATCGTATTTCCGCCCAATTCAGGATTAAAGAAATTCGTCCCGAACAGACGATCCAGCATCATCAGCGCCAAACCGACGGTGAGCGGAGGAAATGCGAATAAAATGAGTGCCGACGCCACAAATGTCGTCCACGTAAACAGCGGCAGTCTCATATACGTCAAACCTGGCGCCCTCATATTAATAATGGTTGCCAGAAAGTTGATCCCCGCAATCAGCGTCCCTAAGCCTGATATCTGCAGGCCAAGCACGAAAAAGTCAACGCCGTGCCCTTTCGAATTCAGCGCAAGCGACGCATACGCCGTCCAGCCTGCATCTGGAGCGCCTCCTAAAAACCAGCTCAGATTCAAGAAGATTCCCCCGAAGAAAAACAGCCAGAACCCAAGCGCATTCAGAAATGGAAATGATACGTCACGCGCCCCGATCTGAAGCGGCACAACCGCGTTCATCAGCCCGAATAACAGCGGCATTGCCGCCAGGAAGATCATTGTCGTGCCGTGCATCGTCATAATTTCATTAAACTGCTGCGCATTCACAAAATCGTTTCCCGGTCTCAAGAGCTGAATCCTGATAAGCATGGCCTCAAGTCCGCCGACGACGAAGAAAAATCCCCCGGCGATCATATATAAAATCGCGATTTTCTTATGGTCAACCGTCGTCAAATAGTCCCAAAGCATAGAGCCTTTTCTTTGCTGCCCTGTAAGCGTATTCATCATTTGCGACCTCCCCCCTGATATCTCCCTGTCCTCACTTGTTCTCCGCTTTCAGCCCTTTTAAATATTCATACAGCGCATCCGTTTCAGAGTCCGAAAGCTTCGGATAAGTGCCTGTCATCTTATTGCCCGGTTTAATGCTGTCCGGATCTTTCAGCCAAGCTTTTATGTTCTCTTTATTCGCATCCTTGATGCCGGCCACTTTGACACGTTCGCCGAAGGTAGCCAGGTTCGGAGCCGTTCTTGCCGCTTCAGCCCGTTTATCATTAGGCTCAACCGCATGACAGCTCAGGCAGTTTTTTTCCTTAAACAGCTCTTCTCCTTGCGCGGCTAAATCGGAATCTGTTGTATGCTTATAATTTTTCATCGCTTTCGTCCATTGTTTAAATTCTTTTGACGGCAGCGGTTTCACTTTGAAATCCATCAGCGCATGTGAAGGTCCGCACAGCTCCGCGCATTTCCCGAAGAAATATTTGCCCGCTTCTTTGCTGCGTTTAGAATCGAAGGTCAGAAAGAAAGTATTGTCGTTATCCGTATTCGTATCGATTTTCCCCCCGGCTGACGGAATCCAGAAAGAGTGTTTCACATCTGAGGACTTCAGCTTGAAATAAACGCGTTCATCTGTGGGAACGATCAGCTCCTGACTGGTCACAAACCCGTAATCAGGATACTCGAATTCCCACCAGTATAAATTCGCCCTTACATTAATCACGAGCGCATCCTCTGCTTTACGGTTTTTCTTATCCATCGGCGACGTATCCGCCAGCGCCAGTGTCTGGATGACAACCGGGATGACAAGAATAATCAGAAGCAGGATCGGAATAACGGTCCAGGTGATTTCTAAAAAACGGTTCCCCTCCACCTGTTTCGGTATCGTGTCTTCCCCTACACGCGACCGTCTGAATCTCACAATGACGTAAAAGAAAATAACTGCTACGACCGCAACGACGACAACCATGATAAGTGTGCTGAGCACCGTCAGATCATACTGTTTATCAGCCACTTCGCCGGCAGGCTTGAGTGTGGACAGAAACGGTTTTCCACAGCCGCTCAATAAAAGCGGCACTAAGGCTAATAATGATAAAAGACGCCAACGCTTTAACATTTCACCCAACCCCTTTTTTGAATCAGTACAAAATGCACGAGCAGTAAATCTGCTTCCAGCTGAAATACTTCATTTCCTCATTTCTTAAAATATGAGATTTTTTACTTAAAATTCCATCTATGTATAAAAGCAAAGCCGCCTGATTAAACAAAAGGTCAAGGCGGCGTTTACTAGTTGTCATTGTTTGTTTTGGCGATCAAACAAGCTCATTATTCAATTAAAACAGCGTGAAGACCACCATTGCTACGAAATAAATGGTCATGTAATTAAGCGAATAGACAAACATAAGAGTTGCCCACTTCATAATGTTTTTCATACGGAAACCCATCAATCCGAGAACAAGCCATCCTATATTCAGCAGAGTGCCGAGAATGACGAGCGGAAGACCGAGACTGCCGAGGAAAAACGGAAGCGGCAGCAGGCATGCGACCCAGACGATAATCTGTCTTTTCGTCACCTCAAAGCCGTGCACTACCGGAAGCATCGGAATGTTCGCTGCTCTGTAATCTTCCGTCTTCTTAATCGCAAGCGCTAAAAAGTGCGGAATCTGCCAGATGAATAAAATCATGAATAATACCCATGCGACAACACCGATGTGCCCTTCAACCGCTGTCCAGCCGATTAACGGCGGAACGGCGCCCGATACACTTCCGACAACCGTATTAATCGTATAGCGGCGTTTCGTCCACATTGTATAAAGAACAACGTACGTAAACACCCCGATAAAACCGATGACTGCCGCCATTACGGTGGTCATTAAAAGCATGATAAGTCCTAAAGCAATGAGTAAAATTCCTGACCACAGCGCTTGATTCGGCTGAATCTTTCCGGTAACCGTCGGTCTTACTTTCGTGCGTTCCATTAAATGATCAATATCACGGTCATAATAGTTATTAACCGCACAAGAACCGGCGATGATCAGTGAAGATCCTATTAATGTAAGAAGCACGGTGTTTAAATTGCCTAAAAAACTCAGACCGGATATATGTAACGCAAGCCACATGCCGGTAAAAGTCGTAATTAAATTCGAATTGACGATTCCTATTTTAATAAGCGAAAGGAAATCCTTCCATGCCGTCGTCTCTTCAATCTGTCCGTCTATAGCTGTATCGTTTAAAATTCTGGAATTAGCCATAACGTAAACCTCCCTTACAAACCTAAAGCAGGTTTTTTAAGACCTGCAACTCTATCATACAAGATAATGACCTGTAAAAAAACATCCTCTTAAATATTAAACGAGAAACAGGAATTTATTTGTGAACGTTTTATGAATTTTACCACATCCGCCGATTGCATAATAAAGCGGTTACTTTATTTCTATCAGACCCATCTGGAATAATCAACCCCATTATCTAAGAAGTCCTGATTCTATTATATTTTTGTGAACAAACAGAATTGAGAATTGCCACAAAACACATATTCGCTTACACTTGGTACGTATATCATTTTGTCCAGTTTGTTAAGAAGGTGAATGTAAAATGAATAAAGCTTTAAAAGCACTCGGTGTGCTGACGACATTCGTCATGCTCGTCGTGCTGATCGGCGGCGCTCTTGTCACAAAGACAGGGTCGGGTCTAGGATGCGGAAGACAGTGGCCGCTTTGCCACGGCCGCTTTTTCCCGGAGCTTAATGCCGCTTCTATCATTGAATGGAGCCACAGACTCGCAAGCGGTGTCTCAATCGTTCTCGTGCTGAGCCTCGCGTTTTGGGCATGGAGAAAAGTCACGCCTGTTTTCCGTGAAACAACCTTTCTCGCCATTATGTCCATTATCTTTTTATTTTTACAGGCGCTTCTCGGCGCATTAGCGGTTGTTTTCGGATCAAATGCGCTCGTTATGGCGCTTCATTTCGGCATATCGCTGATTTCTTTCGCTTCTGTTCTGATTTTGACGCTGCTCATATTTGAAGCGGATAAATCAGACAAAAAGCTCGTCAAGCCGCTCAGAATCGGCAGGAAAATGCAGTTTCATATGATCGGCCTTTCGATTTACACGTATATCGTCGTTTATACGGGGGCTTATGTGCGCCATACGCAATCAAGCCTTGCCTGTCCTGATGTTCCGCTTTGCAGCAGACTGAACCACGGGCTTCCGTCCCAATTTCAGGAGTGGGTGCAGATGGGCCACAGAACGGCTGCACTGCTTCTGTTCGTATGGATCCTTATCGCTTTTACGCATGCGGTGCGCTCCTACAAAGACCAAAAACAGATTCTTGGTGGCTGGACGGCAGCTCTAGTCTTTGTTTTATTACAGGCGCTCTCCGGAATCATGGTTGTTTATTCAGAAATGGCCACCGGTTTTGCACTTGCCCATTCACTCTTTATTGCCGGGCTGTTCGGTGTCCTATGCTATTTCTTATTATTAATCGCCCGCTTCCGTTATGAATCAAAACAGCGGAACATTTGAGGCGCATGAAAAGACCGAAGCATCAGAGCTTCGGTCTTTTTACATACAAAAAACCTGATCGCACATGGATCAGGTTTTTTAATGTTCATTCTTTTACGCTTTTTCAATCTCGATCAGTAAATCGCCTGTCTGAATCGGTTCTCCGTTTTTCACATGGATCTGCTGAATCGTCCCGGAGAACGGCGCCTGCACCGTCGTCTCCATTTTCATCGCTTCATTAATCATCAGATGATCGCCTTTGTTCACCTTCGCGCCGGTTTCAGTTAACAATTTAATAACGGTTCCCGGCATTGATGCCGCAATGTGGCTTGGGTTTGTCCGATCGGCTTTTAATTTTTCCTGTACGGACGATTTAATGCTTTCATCTTTAATGACTACCTCACGCGGCTGGCCGTTCAATTCGAAATAAACGACCCGTGTCGCGTCCGGCTGCGGTTCACCGATAGATACAAGTTTCACGATCAGCGTTTTTCCGCGCTCGATTTCCACTTCGATTTCTTCACCGAGCGTCATGCCGTAGAAGAAAGTCGGTGTGTCCAATACGGAAATATCACCGAAGCGTTCAGCCGTTTGTACATATTCAGTGAAAACCTTCGGATAAAGCGCATATGCGATTGCGTCCTGGTCACCCAATTCCATCTGATGCGTTTCTTTCCATTCTTCTTTAATGCCTTCGAAAGATACCGGTTCGAGCAGCTCACCGGGTCTTACCGTAATCGGCGTCTGCCCTTTCAGCACGAGCTTTTGCAGTTTTTCCGGAAATCCGCCGTGCGGCTGGCCGATCTGCCCTTTAAAAAGCTCAACGACAGAATCCGGAAAATCAAGCGTTTCGCCTTTATCATAAACATCTTGTTCTGTTAAATTGTTTTGCACCATGTAAAGCGCCATATCTCCGACGACTTTGGAAGAAGGTGTTACTTTAACGACGTCGCCGAACATGCGGTTGACGACGCTGTACATCTCTTTCACCTCATTCCAGCGGTCACCCAGGCCGACGCCTTTTGCCTGCTGCTGCAAATTGCTGTACTGCCCGCCCGGCATTTCGTGATTATAAATCTCAGTGTGCGGAGACTTCATCCCGCTTTCAAATTCACTGTAATATTGACGGACGGATTCCCAGTATTGTGACAGTCTTTCAACCTGCCGGACATCCATTTCAGGACGGCGGCTGTTCCCTTCAAGCGCATGGTAAAATCCGCTTGCGCTCGGCTGTGAAGTCAGCCCCGCCATTGAGCTGACGGCGACATCCACGATATCCACACCCGCTTCAACAGCTTTGGCATAGAGAAAGACGCCGTTGCCGCTCGTATCATGCGTGTGAAGATGAACGGGAATATCAATCGTTTCCTTCAGCGCGGAGACAAGATCATATGCGGCTTGCGGTTTCAAAAGACCTGCCATGTCTTTAATGCCGAGAATGTGCGCACCAGACGCCTCAAGTTCTTTCGCCATGGAAAGATAATATTTCAAATCATACTTCGTCCGGCTCTTATCAAGAATATCTCCCGTATAACAAATCGCAGCCTCTGCCACTTTTCCGGTTTCACGGACGGCATCGATGGCCAGCGTCATCCCTTTCACCCAGTTCAGGCTGTCAAAGATCCGGAATACATCAATACCTGACTCTGCTGACTGCCGGACAAATTTTTGGATGACATTGTCCGGATAGTTGGTATAACCGACGGCATTTGATGAACGAAGCAGCATCTGGAACAATGTGTTCGGCACTTCCTTGCGGAGATCTTCAAGGCGTTTCCAAGGATCTTCTTTTAAGAAACGGTACGCTACATCAAATGTCGCGCCTCCCCACATTTCAAGGCTGAACAGTTCAGGCCACAGGACAGCCGTGGGGTTCGCGATTTTTTTCAAATCATTTGTTCTGATTCTGGTCGCAAGCAGAGACTGATGGGCATCCCTGAACGTTGTATCGGTCAGGAGTACGGACTTTTGCTCTTTCACCCAGTCAGCAAGCCCTTCAGCGCCTCTTTCATCGAGAATCTGTTTCGTGCCGTTTACCGGCTTTTCTCCGATACCTAACGTAATGGCCTGAGGCTTATCAAACGCAGGTTTTTCTTTTTTCCCGATTCCCGGAAAACCGTTTACCGTTACATTGCCGATGTAAGAAAGCATTTTTGTTCCGCGGTCCTTCTGTTTAGGAAAAACAAACAGTTCGGGCGTTGTGTCGATAAACGATGTATCATATTGCCCGGTCAGGAATTTTTCATGCTTTGCCACGTTTTCAAGAAACGGGATATTGGTCTTAATGCCCCTGATTCTGAATTCCTGCAGGTTGCGGACCATTTTTGCCGATGCCTGCTCAAACGTCAGCGCCCATGTCGACAGTTTGACGAGCAGTGAATCGTAATAAGGCGTGATAACCGCGCCCTGGAAGCTGTTCCCTGTATCAAGGCGGACGCCGAAGCCGCCGCCTGAGCGGTAAGCCATAATTTTACCCGTGTCAGGCATAAAGTCATTCAGCGGATCTTCAGTGGTCACACGTGATTGTATCGCATACCCGATTGTAAAAATGTCTTTTTGCTGAGGAATATTGACGGCACGGCTGTGGAGTCCGTGGCCCTGCGCAACGAGAATCTGCGTCTGAACGATATCAACCCCCGTAATCATTTCCGTAATCGTATGCTCCACTTGTACGCGGGGATTCACTTCAATAAAGTAAAACTCACCGTCCGCTACGAGAAATTCCACGGTTCCCGCGTTGATATAGCCGACATTTTTCGCAAGGGCGACAGCCGCTTCACAGATCTCGTCCCTTAATTCAGGCTTTAAGGATACACTCGGCGCCACCTCAATGACCTTTTGATGGCGTCTCTGAACGGAACAGTCCCGCTCATACAGATGGACGACATTGCCTTCTTTATCTCCGATCACCTGAACTTCAATATGCTTAGGATTTTCGATCAGTTTTTCAACATACACTTCGTCGTTTCCGAATGCGGCTTTCGCTTCTGATTTGGCCCGCTCAAACGAATCTTTCAATTCGCCCTCGCTTCTGACGATTCTCATCCCCCGGCCGCCGCCTCCGAGCGACGCTTTAATAATAAACGGATACCCGTGAACTTTTGCGAATTGTTCGACATCTTTTAATGTTTCAGCAGGCCCGTCACTCCCCGGGATAACGGGGATGCCGGCTTTTTCTGCCTGCTCTCTGGCCTTGACCTTGTCTCCGAACATATCCAAATGCGCTGACGTCGGTCCGATAAATACGATGCCCTCTTCTTCACAGCGTCTCGCAAATTGGATATTTTCAGACAGAAATCCGTAACCCGGATGGATGGCGTCAACGCCGTTTCTTTTCGCAATCTCAATAATCCCTTCAATATCAAGATACGCGTCTATCGGTTTTTTGCCTTCTCCGACAAGATAGGCTTCATCCGCTTTATAGCGGTGGTAGGAACCCGAATCTTCTTTTGAATAAACGGCTACCGTTCTGATGTTCAATTCTGTGCACGCCCGGAAAATCCGGATCGCAATTTCTCCCCTGTTTGCTACTAACACTTTTTGGATGGATTGTTGTGACAAATTTCTCTCCCCCTTGGCCTAGTAAATATGTAGTTTATAATAAAGGAATATCCGCCCTGTGTATACACTTGTTTTTTACAGATACACAGTTTTTTCCGTCTGCCGTCTTTTTATCCCCTTAGACGGAACGGGTTCCCTCTTTTTCTTCTTTTCTGAGTACTTGACATGCATACTGACGTTCACCAATATACCGGCGCTTGTCAATAATAAAAACATTGATGAGCCTCCGTAGCTGATAAACGGCAGCGGAACACCCGTAATTGGAATTAAACCGCTGACACCGCCGAGGTTGATGAAGGTCTGAATCGCAATCATACTGGATATCCCGATTGCCAGAAGACTGCCGAACGGATCTTCACATTTTCTCGCAATATAAAAACCTTTTAACACAACAAAAGCAAGCAGCACAATGACGAACAGGACGCCGAAAATGCCGAGCTCCTCTGAAATCACCGCCATGATAAAGTCTGTATGCGATTCCGGCAGATATCCGTATTTTTGAATGCTTTCTCCGAGACCGAGGCCGAAAAAACCGCCTGAGCCGATCGCATAATACGAATTTATAATCTGCAGGCCTGATGTGCCGGCATATTTAAACGGATTTTCAAGGCTTTCAAACCGGCTCATGCGCCCGGGCGTTAAAATATCGTCCCATTTCAAATAAATGATCGGGCTGACAAGAAGTAATACGATTCCCGCCATGATCACCAGCCTGAGCAGCGTCTTTCCGCTGAATCCCGAACACATAATGACGCAAAACGCGATCAGACCGATAATCATCGCCGTTCCGAAGTCAGGCTGAATGGCGATAAGCGCACAAATGACTACGGTGACGATCACCGGCGGAGCAACTCCTGTCAAAAGCTGATCGATATAGCTTTGTTTTTTCGCGTACACCGCGGCAAGATACAGAATCAGGGTCAGCTTGACAAATTCCCCCGGCTGAATGGCCATTCCGCCGATTTTAAACCAGCTTTGCGCGTTTCCGGCAACATGTCCGAAAACAAACAGCGCGCAAAGCGCAGCCACTGACGCAAGCAGTAATATTTTCTGGACCTTTTGATGGGCGAGCACTTTGTACGGGAAAACGGCCGCGATGATAAACAGCACGAGCCCTGCAATGACGGCGAACAGCTGCCGTTTAAAAAAATAGTCGCTGCTCACCCCGTAACGCATAACGGCGGTAATCATACTTGAACTGTATACCATTACCAATCCGAAACTGCACAGCAGAATAATAGCGCTTATCAATGAATAATCGTAAGATTTTAACATTCTTTTAAACATAACATCCTCTTTCCTGCTTAAAGCTTACGTTTAATACCTATTGCGTATTATATTTTACTATAATTCATAAACAATTTACGCAGTTTCTTTATAGTTTTTCGGATGAAATGCAGATTAATAGACCGTCTCACAAAAAGAAGATGCAAAAAACGGTTTACGGTTATAAAAAAACCCAAACCGTTGAATAGTTTGAGTTTGATCATTTATTTTCCTGTAAACGCGTCATGCAGAGCAGACAGTTCTCTTTCAAGTCTGTCCAGCAGCTCTTTTCCGTCGTTTTCATCAACTAATCCCAGGCGGACAGCAAAATCGATTTCCCTCGACAGTCCGAACATCTGAGTATCCAAGACCTCTTCGTACAGAGGACATTGAGGCATCGTTAAGTTATCCATTTGTACTCGGATCAGCTTCAAAATCTTCTCAGCATCTGACTTCAACAGTTCGAATGCTTTCTGCTGATGGTCAACTATAATCTCTGAAGCCAAAAGTATCCCTCCGTTCCCCAGGCGAGTACCTAATTCTTCTATTTATCATAAAGGGTATCAGGTGAAATTGCAAGAGGATTTAAGCAGATGTCATGATAAAAAATGTTTCAAAAAATACTCAGCCTGTATTTCTCAGACATGATTTCCAAAAGCTTCACACCCGCGATGCTGTTGCCTTTTTCATCAAGCGCCGGGCCGAATATACCGATTCCGAAATTGTATGGCGAAATGCCCATGATTCCTCCCGAAACCCCGCTTTTGGCGGGAATGCCGACCTTGATCGCGAATTCCCCGCTCGCATTGTACATGCCGCATGTCACCATAAACGTCTTGCAGATTCTCGCCACATCTTTTTTTATGACCTGTTCCCCGGTCTCCGGATGCTTGCCGTCAAGTGCGAATACGCAGCCGATTTTGGCTAAATCCAGACTGCTCATCTTAATCGCGCACTGCTTTGTATACAAATCCATGACCTCTTCAACATCGCCTTTAAAAATGTCATACTGCTTCATGTAATAACACATTGCCCGATTGATCATGGAGGAACCGAATTCTGATGCTGCGACATGTCTGCAATATGTAATTTCCTGATTATTCGCAAGCCTTCTGATAAATCCGAGCAGATAATCCAGACGGTCTTTCGGCGTATGCCCTTTAATAAAACTTGTAACGACGAGAGCGCCCGCATTAATCATCGGATTTAAAGGCTTGCCCGGGTTCACCGTCTCAAGCTTCACAATGGAATTAAACGGGTCGCCGGTCGGCTCCTGCCCTACGCAGCTGAATATCTTTTCCTTTCCGTAATCCATCAGGACGAGCGCCAGAGAAAGCACCTTCGAAATGCTCTGCAGCGTAAATGTCCGGTCGGCGTCTCCTGCCGTCAGACATGTATTTTCCGCATGATAAATCGTGACTGAAAGGCTGTCTTGACCCGATTCTGCCAAAGCCGGAATATAGTCTGCCACTTTGCCTTCTCCGGTCTTTTTTTTCGCTTCTTGAACGAGTGCGTCCAGCTCCTGGTAATGCCGGCATACCATTTCGATCCCCTCACTTTGCTGCCGTTCGTTACGTCTAATTTGCGACGCAAAGTGACAATTCATGCGAAAACTTTTATACTTTAAGTAAAGGGGGGCTTCACCATGAGCGTTATTCAAGTTAAAGGCAATGTTACATACCCGATTACAATTGATCCGAGTGTCTGGATTTTCGATGACCGCAAGTTTCCGTTTGAAAACAATCAGCCCGTTCACTCAGACGGCTCGGCAGAAACTAAGGAGCATACACTCGATCCGGAACGGGTGATCAGAGAAGGGCGCATTTCGCCGCCGACTTTAAAAAGCGAAAAACGTTTTGAAAAAGAAAGATTAATGAACGGCAGTTTCGCCATGAAGCTCGGTGCTGTCTTAGCAAATGCCGAGCCGAAAGAAAGCGCTGTCCTTTGCGTATTTATTTCAGGATCTGAAAGAACCGAGGTGCCGCTTGAAAAGGCGATGGACGCAATCGCCCATTTCTGTGAGTCAGGGAAGCCTCTTCAAGACGGCGGTCCGGTCCATTTTTACGTGAACGGAAACTTTGAAAAACCGATAACAGGCGTCACAGAAATCGAAGTTCTATAACAAATCGGCCGCAAGCTGTGCAAGGCCGGATCTTTCGCCTTTCATAAGCTTCACGCTGCCGGAGACGGTTTGTCCTTTAAACCGCTCTACGACATAAGCAAGTCCGTTATTTAAACTGTCTAAATATGGGTGATCTATTTGCTCCGGGTCACCCATCAGGACAATTTTGCTGCCTTCTCCCACCCGTGTCAAAAGCGTCTTGACCTCGTGCCTCGTCAAATTCTGAGCCTCATCGATAATAATAAACTGATCCGGAATGCTTCTTCCCCGAATGTATGTCAGCGCCTCGACCTGAATTGATCCGATGCCCGCTAAAATCGCTTCAAGTTCACCCGGCTTTTTCGCATTGAACAAAAATTCAAGATTATCAAAGATCGGCTGCATCCACGGCTTGAGCTTCTCCTCTTTTTCACCCGGCAAATATCCGATATCCTTGCCCACCGGGACGATGGGACGTGCGACGATCAGTTTTTTATAAATACCGAGATCCTCAGTCTGCAGAAGCCCCGCTGCGAGAGCTAGCAAGGTTTTTCCTGTTCCCGCTTTTCCGATCAGGGTGACAAGCGGGATATCTTCTCTCAGCAGGAGTTCAAGCGCCATTGTCTGCTGGACGTTTTTCGGCCTGATACCCCATACGTGCTCATCATCGAAAACGAGTCTTTTTACGGTCTCCCCTTTCTTATCTGTCATGCCGACCGCAGAAGAAGATCCTCCCAATTCATCTTTCATCAGCACAAATTGATTCGGATAAACCTGATGCTGCTGAAGCTCCTTGACTGAAATTTGTTTGTTTTTATAAAACGAGTCAAACCGCTCTTTATTCATAAATATATCTTTGTACCCACTGTATATCTCATCATGGTCAACGACTCTGTCGTTTAAAAAGTCCTCCGCCAAAAGCCCGATGGCATCCGCCTTTACCCTGACCAGCACATCCTTGCTGACCAGAATGACGGGGCGGCCGTTTTCTTTCGTTTCCTCCTCAAGGCTTAAATTTTTTGCCACCGCCAAAATGCGGTTATCATTCGTTTTTTCGATAAAAATTTCCTGAAGCTGATGAAATGACCGGTGGTTCAGTTCAATTCTGAGCGTTCCTCCGCTTTCAAGCGGAACCTTTTCGTGCAGCCTTCCTTTCTCCCTGAGCCCGTCTATCAGCTTAGATACGTGCCTCGCATTCCTCCCGACCTCGTCCATATACCGCTTTTTTGAATCGACCTCTTCCAGCACGACGGCGGGGATGACAACTTCGTTTTCTTCAAAAGAAAAAATGGCGTTAGGATCCTGCAAAAGTACATTCGTATCTAACACATAAATTTTACTCAAGTCTCAGCCTCCTGAAAAATAAGGATCAAAACCCAGCGTGTGCTTCTCTTTTCGTAAAAAACGGGGATGCCTGCTAAAATATATGATTTGGTGAATAAAGATAGAAGGTTAATTCAACAATAAAAGAAATGAAAGCATTAAGGAGGGAATCTGACGTGCGAATTCTTTTCATTATCATACAAGCTTTATTTATTCTGACCGGCTGCACAGCTGTACAGGATAGCCGCGGACGCAGCAATATCCAAAACGAATCAACCGATCAGGGCGGAGCAAAACCGATTCATGTGAGTGATACAGCTCCTGAAACAGCTGCGAATCCCGGCCGGACAGACATTGCTAAGCATCTAGTCGAAGTGACTGAAAAAATCCCAGGCATTACAGACGCCACCGCGGTCGTACTCGGGCGCTACTCAGTCGTCGGAATCGATGTGGATGACAATTTAGAACGGAGCAAAGTGGAAAGCATTAAATACACCGTTGCCCAAGCATTAAAAAACGATCCTTACGGCGCCAATGCCGTTGTCGTCGCTGATCCTGATACAGTCTCCCGCCTGAGAGGCATGGGCAGCGATATTAAGGCCGGACGTCCGGTTTCAGGCATTTTGGACGAACTCGCCGCCATCGTCGGACGTGTCATGCCGGAAGTTCCGAATGATGTGACCGACAATGAAAAAGAATCACCGACTAAATCGAATGATGACCAGCTGAATCAAAGAGATCAGAACAAGCTGCAAAACGAGCAGAATGATCAATCGGATCATCACATGAATAACCGCCGGTAAAAAGCAGCGCCCGCTACAAAGGAAGGGCGCTGCTTTCTTTCCCTTTGGCACGCGGGTCATCCATGATATAATGCTTGTCATAGTGAAAGAGGTGAAAAATCAATGAGAGTTAAATGTTCCATTTGCGACAAAATTGAACAAATTGATGATGAAACACTGACAGCCAAACGCCTCCGCAACCGTCCGATTCATACATATATGTGCCAGGAATGCCATGACCGAATCAAAGTCAAAACAGAGGCGCGGCTGAATACCGGACACTTCTCCTTTCATCCAGGGCAAAAAACGAAAAAAGATAAAGTGAAAAAATAAACCAATAAAAAAATGACCCGCCGAAAGGCAGGGTCATTTTTTTATTGCGGTTTAGCTGACTGGCTTTTTTTGGACTGGTGCAGACGGATTTTGTAAATGATCAAAATCAAGGCGGCGACAACAAGCCCTTCTCCGACCGGCAGAAACACACCGAAAAAAGTCAGCACGGTGCAGCCGAGTACGAGAAAGAGATAAACTGCCGCAGCCTTTAAAACCGGCAGCCTTTTGGCAAAGCCGAGTTTAAATACAATCACCGAGAGCACGACGATCGTTCCGTATAACAGCCACATTCCCGTCAGCGGATGCTCATCCACTTGGTAAAGCGCAGCAAAGAACGACAGCCGTTCACTTACTTCATTCAAAAAGATCCCCTCCCCTTTTCCGTTCGGGTTCTATCTTTTCAAATTCTGCAAGTGATTAAGACATTCCTGCTGTTTTTTTCTTTTTCGCCGCTTTTTCACGTTCGTTTTTGTTCAGGATTTTCTTTCTTAAACGGATGGATTCCGGTGTTACTTCACAGTATTCATCATCGTTTAAGTACTCGAGTGATTCTTCAAGCGACATAATGCGCGCTTTCTTAATCGTAGTCGTTTGATCCTTCGTTGCGGAACGGACGTTTGTCTGCTGTTTCATTTTGCTGACATTGACGACAAGGTCATTGTCACGATTATGTTCGCCGACAATCATGCCTTCATATACTTCTGTGCCCGGCTCAACGAAGATGACGCCGCGGTCTTCAATACCTTGAATTCCGTAAGATGTCGCTTTTCCATTTTCCATGGAAACGAGCACACCCTGACGACGGCCTCCGACTTGGCCTTTTTGCATCGGCTGATAGCTGTCAAACGTGTGGTTCAGGATACCGAAACCGCGTGTCAGTGACAGAAACTCAGTAGAATAGCCGATGAGCCCGCGTGAAGGTACGGTAAAGATCAGGCGGACCTGGCCGTTTCCGTTATTAATCATATCGAGCATTTCGCCTTTTCTCGCACCCATTGATTCCATAACAGAACCGGTATGCTCTTCAGGCACGTCAATCTGCACGCGCTCAACAGGCTCGCAGCTTACGCCGTCGATTTCCTTAATGATAACTTCAGGTTTAGACACTTGAAGCTCATAGCCTTCGCGGCGCATGTTTTCAATTAAAATAGACAGGTGAAGCTCACCGCGTCCTGAAACAACCCATGCGTCAGGCGATGCCGTCGGTTCGACACGAAGACTGACGTCTGTTTGAAGCTGTGCGTTCAGACGCTCTTCAATTTTACGGGCTGTGACATATTTGCCTTCACGGCCTGCAAACGGGCTGTTGTTTACGACAAATGTCATTTGAAGCGTAGGCTCATCAATACGCAGAACCGGCAGCGGCTCATGGTGGTCAGCCGGACAAACCGTTTCACCGACGTTGATGTCTTCCATACCGGAAACGGCAACGAGGTCTCCCGCTCTCGCTTCTTCAATTTCCACGCGTTTCAATCCTTGGAAACCGAAGATTTTCGTTACACGGAATGATTTGACCGTTCCGTCAAGTTTCATCAATGAAACCTGCTGGCCGACTTTCATCGTGCCGCGGAAAACGCGTCCGATACCGATACGGCCGACATAGTCATTGTAATCAAGAAGCGCCACTTGGAATTGAAGAGGCTCTTCGGCGTTATCAACCGGCGCAGGGACATGTTCAAGAATCGTTTCATACAGTGATTCCATGTTTTCGTCCTGCTTTTTCGGATCAAGACTTGCCGTTCCGTTAATCGCAGAAGCGTAGACGACAGGGAACTCAAGCTGTTCTTCGTTTGCATCCAGCTCGATGAACAGATCAAGCACTTCATCGATAACTTCTTCCGGGCGGGCGAAATCACGGTCGATTTTGTTTACGACGACAACCGGATTTAAGTTCTGCTCAAGGGCTTTCTTCAGTACGAAACGGGTTTGCGGCATGCAGCCTTCATATGCGTCAACGACTAACAGAACGCCGTCAACCATTTTCATAATCCGTTCAACCTCTCCGCCGAAGTCGGCGTGTCCCGGAGTGTCCAAAATATTAATGCGTGTATCTTTATAGTTAATCGCAGTATTTTTCGCGAGAATTGTAATACCGCGTTCACGTTCAAGATCGTTTGAATCCATTGCGCGTTCGGCAATATTTTCGTTGGCACGGAATGTTCCGGCTTGGTGAAGCAATTGGTCTACCAAAGTCGTTTTCCCATGGTCAACGTGGGCAATAATCGCGATATTGCGAAGATCGTTTCGAAGTTTCACATTTTCATCTCCTAAAAAAATTAGATAACTTTCATATTATACCACACATCCTCTTTAAAAGCGTCACGTTTTTCTGTAAACTGAAAGTATGACGTTAAAGGGGATGGAAATATGAAAAAATTCAATTGGCTCTTATTATTATTTGCATTCGCAGCAGTCTTCAGCATGATGCTGATCGGCGTATCAATCGCTGAGAAAAGCGCATGGGGTGTCATCGGAAGCATTGTTCTCGTTATCGCCATGATGGGAAGCGGTTTCACTGTAAAGAAAAAAATGCGCGAACAGGGACTGCTTGATTAAAAGCATGACCCTTTGCAAAATTCCGTAAACATGAAAAGCACAATATTGTATGAAGCCTGAATGAAAAATTCAGGCTTTTTTGCATCCTCAAAACCGGTGGGATGTAAGGCTTATCTCCCCCGCCGCCTAGTCAAGAAGCCGGAAACAGCAGCATGCATCCTAGTGACAACAGCAGAGTCCCTCAGAAAAGGCAGCCGGAATTAGTCCGGTATTGTTATGAAGAAAATACCAAACTTCCTATTTCAATTCCATCACTGGATTTTTATACTTGTGGCTGTAAGCAAATACACATGACAAGGAGAGAACAAAATGAAAACATCTTTTTTGAAGAAAACCGCTGTAACTGCCGTTGCAACTGCTTCAGCCGCCTTGCTTGCATTCAGTCCGCTTGAGTCTGCCAGTGCAAAAACAATTCAGGCAAATGAATCGCCTGTCTTGCAGGCTTTTGCCGAGAAAACACCGGGAGATGCGGCAAAGCTTTTAGACATCATCCGCCAATCCATTTACGAAAAAGACGGCGTCTATTATTTTGACGGTGAAAAAGCGGTTGAATTGGGATTAGATAAAGAAGCCGCACAGACCATTCAAAAGCTGTGGGACAGCTCAACGGAATTTTTAACGGTCCTTTCCCAATGTATCGAGAAAACGGACGGCGAATATACATTTAATAAAGAAAAAGCAGTGGAGCTCGGCTTTACGGAAAAAGAAGCTCTTATCGTTGATCAGCTGTTCACCGCTTTCTCCCAGAGTCTTCATATTCTTCAATCTGCGCTGGTTGAAGAAAACGGCGTGTATACGTTTGATCAGGAGCTTGCTGAAAAAGCAGGTGCAGGTAAAAAAGAAGCGAAGCTGTGTGCTGGATTCTTTAATTCACTGCCGCAGGAATTACTTGAAGGCATTTATACAGCCTTTCACCCGGCTGAGTAAACGAAAAAAACGCCCGGTCATCCAGCCGGGCGTTTTTTTAATTCAGCAGTTTAAGCGCAAGCATGATGAGAAATACAGCTCCGAACATACAGGCGGCATTTGTCAGCAGCCTCCCGTAATATCTTTCCTGAAACCGCCTCTCCTCGTCTTCATAACCGTCTGGCGCCTTCATCTCAGCTTCGCCAAAGTCAAGCGGCTCCTTCATCATATGATATACCCTTTTGCACTCACCGCATGTATCAAGATGGCGGGAAATATACCGCTCTGTTTCTGTTTCACAATCGCCTTCAATATATAAAGGGAGTAAATCTCTCACTAAACAGCAAGTCATATGTGTCCGTCCTTCCTTTTTTCCGCCAAGTGCTGTTTCAGCTGCATTCTCGCCCTGTATAAGGTGCTCTTCACCTTCGGCAGGCTCCAACCCAAAATATCAGCAATCTCTTCGTATGACAGCTCTTGAAATTCCCTTAAAATTAAAACGGTCTGCTGATCATTTTTCAGGCGCTGAATCTGCCCGGCCAGCGCGTTCTTTGTGTCTGTCCGGTCAACGTAATGCTCCGGCAGTTCATATATTGTTTGCTGAAGCCCTTCATTCAAGGTGATATCTAAAAATTGGTATTTTCTGTCCCGTCTGTACCAATTGATGAAGAAATATCTGTCGAAATGCTGAATAAAATGACTGAAAATCTCTGACATCTGTAACAATCCTTTACGTTTATTAAGGCCTCACCCGTTTAGACAACCGGCATTAAAAAAAGTTTTAAAGATCCTAACATTTTTCCCCTATCATTTTTCCCGTCTTCATCTGTCATTTTTTTCAGAAGAAATCGCGTCATTCGACTCATGTCTATTCCGACACGTGCCTCTCGGCTTATCCCCTGACACCGCCTCCCAGGAGCCTGTACGGGACGATTCTATCAATTCAGCTGCGGAGTCTAGTTTTATATTGCAGAATGAGAGATTGCTGGTTTATTATAACAATATAAGTTTTCATTATTTTCAAAAAGGGGGATTTATTGTGGGTTTAGGTAAGAAATTGTCTGTTGCTGTCGCCGCTTCTTTTATAGGTTTAACGATCAGTCTGCCGGGTGTTCAGGCCGCTGAGAATCCTCAGCTTAAAGAAAACATGACAAATTTTGTGCCGAAGCATTCTTTGGTGCAATCTGAATTGCCTTCTGTCAGTGACAAAGCAATCAAGCAATATTTGAAACAAAACGGCAAAGTCTTTAAAGGCAATCCTTCTGAAAGGCTGAAGCTGATTGACCAAACAACCGATGATCTCGGCTATAAACACTTCCGTTATGTGCCTGTCGTGAACGGTGTGCCTGTGAAAGACTCTCAAGTCATTATTCACGTTGATAAATCCAACAACGTCTATGCGATTAACGGTGAATTAAACAACGATGCTTCTGCCAAAACGGCAAACAGCAAAAAATTATCTGCAAATCAGGCGCTGGACCATGCTTTTAAAGCAATCGGCAAATCACCTGAAGCCGTTTCTAACGGAAACGTCGCAAACAAAAATAAAGCCGAGCTCAAAGCAGCAGCTACAAAAGACGGAAAATACCGCCTCGCCTATGATGTAACGATCCGCTATATCGAACCGGAACCTGCAAACTGGGAAGTAACCGTTGATGCAGAAACTGGGAAAATCCTGAAAAAGCAAAACAAAGTGGAACATGCGGCTGCAACCGGAACAGGTACGACTCTTAAAGGAAAAACGGTCTCATTAAATATTTCTTCTGAAAGCGGCAAATATGTGCTGCGCGATCTTTCTAAACCTACCGGAACACAAATTATTACGTACGATCTGCAAAACCGCGAGTATAACCTGCCGGGCACACTCGTATCCAGCACCACAAACCAGTTTACAACTTCTTCTCAGCGCGCTGCCGTTGATGCGCATTACAACCTCGGCAAAGTGTATGATTATTTCTATCAGAAGTTTAAACGCAACAGCTACGACAATAGAGGCGGCAAGATCGTATCCTCCGTTCATTACGGCAGCAGATACAATAACGCAGCCTGGATCGGCGACCAAATGATTTACGGAGACGGTGACGGTTCATTCTTCTCGCCTCTTTCCGGTTCAATGGACGTAACGGCCCATGAAATGACACATGGCGTTACACAGGAAACAGCCAACCTGAACTATGAAAATCAGCCGGGCGCTTTAAATGAATCCTTCTCTGATGTATTCGGGTACTTCAACGATACTGAGGACTGGGATATCGGTGAAGATATTACGGTCAGCCAGCCGGCTCTCCGCAGCTTATCAAATCCGACAAAATACGGACAGCCTGACAACTACAAAAATTACAAAAACCTTCCGAACACTGATGCCGGCGACTACGGCGGTGTGCATACAAACAGCGGAATTCCGAACAAAGCCGCTTACAATACGATTACAAAAATCGGCGTGAACAAAGCGGAGCAGATTTACTATCGCGCCCTGACGGTATACCTCACTCCGTCATCAACCTTTAAAGATGCAAAAGCAGCTTTGATTCAATCAGCGCGGGACCTTTACGGCTCTCAGGATGCTGCAAGCGTAGAAGCGGCCTGGAATTCAGTCGGCTTGTAAACAAGAAAAGAGACCGGATGTCCGGTCTCTTTTTTTATATCTGATACATTTCACAACGGCTTCACCATGATCATATATGTCTTTTCCCGATCGTCTTTTTCAAGCTTCAGCTGTTCAAAACCGCATTTGCTTAAAAACAGCAACCATTCCTGCCTGTCCAGGGGAACGGCTGCAAACATCGCTTTATGCGCCGCTCTCAGCCGGCCGGCAATCTCTTCAATGACCGCCCGGCCGATGCCTTTCTCTTTTGCCTCTGGAGCGACGGCCACAGTCCCGAGCCACGGTTTTCCGTTTGAGGGCGCCCATTCTAAGTGAAAGCTGACGGCGGCAGGAGCGCCGTCAAGCTCCCATACGAGCCACGTTCCATTGTACATGGAGTATGCAAGCATAAACTCCGCCGCATTTTTTGTTCCGAATTCTTCGGCTCTCCACACCGGGTGTGCCGCCGCCAGCTGCTCCAGAAATTCCAGATCTTCTTCTTCAAACTCCCTATCTGTCAGCATGTAAATAGTCGTCAAAGATGATTTTATGTATCGCCGGATTCCCCGCAAGCACGCTGTGGTTATCTAAAAACGTAAACGGTTCGCCGTCTGTTGTCGTGTAAATGCCGCCGACTTCGTTCAGCAGCACGCAGCCGGCAGCGTAATCCCACGGCGCGAGCCTCATTGTGATGTATGCGTCAATGCGGCCGGCCGCAACACTGGCCAGTTCAAGTGCCGCCGAGCCGTAGGAACGCGTTCCTCTTACCCGTTTTACGAGCGGCGCCAAAATACTCGGGTCGATTCTTCTGTTTTCCGTCACCCATGTGGCATTGATTGCAATAATCGATTCTTCAATAGAAACCTCTTTTAAAGGAGCAAGCGGCGTGTCGTTCAGATATGCCCCTTTTCCGCTGAATGCATGATACAGCTCGTCCTGCATCACATCATAAATTAAGCCGATTTTGCCTTTTCCGTCTTCAAAAATACCGATGGAGATTGCGAAATGCCGCTTTTGATGGACAAAATTCATCGTCCCGTCAATCGGATCAATGATCCAGACGATTCCGTCAAGGGAGCGGAGCTTATCTCCCTGCCCTTCTTCGCCGAGGATGCGGTGTCCAGGAAAAGTTCCCTGTATACGGTCAATGAAAAAGCGTTCCGTCTCTTTATCCATATTTGTGACTAAATCATTCGGATTTGATTTTGTTTCAATCGTCAAGCTTTCCTGCATGGATTGTCTGATTCTCGTTCCGGCTTCTTTTACCCATTGTTTTGCGATATCATCAATTTCCGTCCAATTTGTCATACCGTGTACCTCTTTTCTATGTATAGCTTACTCTATAGCATACTGATAAAAACAATTAAAAAGCAAGGAAAATGAAAAAAATGCCTTCTCACGTAAAAACGAACCATTTCCTGCGGTTCGTTTTTACTATTCTTTATCCGTTAAGACGAATCCATTCTTTTCTGAGACGTTCCAGTTTTCTTTTACTGAGATCGATTTGATCTTCATTCTCTTTTTGCATGGCCTCATAAAGGGTTGCCAATTCATAATCAACCTCTAGTCTCCAGACAGCTACACGGTTATTTTTTTCCTCCCTGAATCCTTCCTTCACCACTTGCCTCATTGTCTTTCGCCCCTTCCAGAGATCATTTGTTAAAAAAGCATCCCATTTTCCAATTCATTATTAATGATACTTCTTATATCCTATGGAAACTTATATTCGGCTGTAACAACATTCTTAAAATTGTGTGTTTACCTATTCATTTTTTACCACCACTCCTCTCCACTCAAACGTTCTCAATGTTTTTGCGGCCGGCAGGGGCTGTGGTAAAATATGAATACTTACGATAAGGAGGAAAAAGATGACTCAGATGCGTTTTACAAAAGAAGACTTTGACACATTTACAATAGAAGGATTAGATCCGCGCATGGAGGTGTTAAAAGAACAGGTGCGTCCGAAGCTGACTCTGTTAGGAGAACATTTCGCACCGACATTGTCGGCATTGACCGGAGATGAAATGTTCCCGCATGTCGCCAAGCACGCGAGAAGATCTGTCAACCCGCCGGCTGACAGCTGGGTTGCCTTTGCAAACAGCAAACGCGGCTATAAGAAGCTCCCCCACTTTCAGATCGGACTATGGGACACTCACATGTTTGTATGGTTTGCCATCATTTATGAGTCTCCGATAAAAGAGGAATACGGCAGATTGCTGGAAGCGAAGCAGGATGACATCACAAAACAGATTCCCGGTCATTTTGTGTGGTCGCCGGATCACACGAAGCCAGGAGCGTACAAGCAGTCGGAGATGGATCGGGAACAGCTGAAAACACTATTTGAACGTCTGCAGACCGTAAAGAAAGCAGAGCTTTTGTGCGGCATCCAGCTTCAAAAAGAAGACGTGATCAACATGAACAACAATGAATTCCTGCAAACCATTGAAGATACTTTTAAGAAGCTTTCCTTTTTATACACGCTGACTCAGAAAGTCTCATAACATAAAAAAGCGGGCCGGTTTCCGGCTCGCTTTGTTTACATTTTGATAACCGCTTGATCTGATTGTTTCGCCTCTTTCACAGTCCGATACGGGGAATAGCTGCTGTCCGCTTCAAATTGGCTGCAGATTTTCTTTTCCTCCGCCTTTCCGGGAACGATTTCTTTAAAGCGGCGGTACGCATCCAAAAGTCTGTTGCGGTCAGTTCCTTTTTCATAGGCGTTTTCCACCTGCTGAAAAAACGCAATGACATCCACGGCCTCCTCTGTCGTCCAGTCTTCATTCATCGGATATTGATATTCCAAATGTCTTCACTCCTTTATAATCATGCTCAAAATAAGCATCTTCCATAGATCATAAATTGTTCTTTACTTTCTTTCAAGTTCATAATATAATTCATTTGTTTTACGTTTAAAAAACGGGTAATCATACTGAATGTAATACAAACTAATCCGTAGGTATTATGATAAAGGTGGGAAAACAATTGCCGCAACATGAAACACCCCTGTACAGCGGACTGAAAAAGCACGCGGACAGACAGCCTGTCCAATTCCACATTCCGGGCCATAAAAAAGGCGCGGGAATGGATCCGGAATTCAGACAATTTATCGGAGAAAACGCGTTAAGCATAGATTTAATTAATATTGAACCTTTGGATGATTTACATGCGCCAAAGGGCATCATTACCTCCTCTTCCTTCTTCATCACTCCTCCAACCTTCTCTCCCCCCCAAAAAACTACCCTTTCTCTCTTCTCCACATCCTCATTACCATTCCTACATCCTCCCTACTCCCACCCACCACCCCCCCCCACCCCAACCACCACAACAACCCCCAAAACCAACCCAAACACCCCCCCCCCCCCCCCCCAAACAAAAAAACCACCAACCCCCACACAACACAAACACCCCAACCCCACCCACACCACACAAAACCCACCACCACACACCCCCAACACCACCCCCAACACCCCACACAAAACACCAACACACCCACCCACCAACAACCCCCCAACACCCCACACCACCAACAAACACCCCCCCCCCACCCACCCCCACACACAAAAAACACCCAACACCCAACCCCCACCCAAAACCCAACAACCCCCCCCAACACACACCAACCCACACCCACCACACACAACCCCCACCCACACACCCCCCCCCCCACCACCCCAACCACCCCCCCCCCCCCCCCCCCCCCCCCCCCCCCCCCCCCCCCCCCCCCCCCCCCCCCCCCCCCCCCCCCCCCCCCCCCCCCCCCCCCCCCCCCCCCCCCCCCCCCCCCCCCCCCCCCCCCCCCCCCCCCCCCCCCCCCCCCCCCCCCCCCCCACACCCCCCCCCCCCCCCCCCCCCCCCCCCCCCCCCCCCCCCCCCCCCCCCCCCCCCCCCCCCACCACCCCCCCCCCCCCCCCCCCCCCCCCACAACACCAAAAAAACACACCACCACACCACCACACAAACACACCCCCCCCCCCCCCCCCCCCCCCCCCCCCCAAACAACCCAAAAAAAAAAAACAAAAACCCAAAAAAAAAAAAACACCACACCACCCCCCCCCCCCCCCCCCCCCCCCCCCCACCCCCCCCCCCCCCAAACCACCACCACCCCCCCCCCCCCCCCCCCCCCCCCCCCCCCCCCCCCCCACCCCCCCCCCTTTTTTTTTTATATCCCCCACCCCCCCTTTCCCCCCTTATTTTTTTTTATATACCCCACCTTTTATAATATATATCACACACACATTGTCGCAAGAAAGCGGCTCGCTACAGAAGGCCGCGGCCTTCTTGAAGATACGATTCTGCTGGCGAATCAGACACGGGAACGCCTCAATCAAATTGAAGGCATCCGCTGTGTCGGCGAAGAAATCACAGGATCTAAAGCCGCCTTCAGTTATGATCCGACTAAATTAATCATTTCGGTCAAAAACCTTGGCTTGACGGGGCATGACATTGAAAAATGGCTGCGCGAATCATATAATATCGAAGTCGAGCTGTCCGATTTGTATAACATATTATGTATTTTCACTCCCGGAGACAGAGCAGGAGATGCCGACCGCCTTGTAAACGCGCTTACAGACATTTCAAAGCAGGCTGCTGCCAATGAATATGCTCATCAGCAAACGGAAGTTCTGCTTCCTGAAATTCCTCTGTTAGCGATGACGCCAAGAGACGCGTTTTACGCAAATACGGAAGTCATTCCGTTAAAAGAATCCGCGGGACGGATCATTGCAGAGTTTGTCATGGTGTATCCGCCGGGAATTCCAATCTTTATTCCGGGCGAAATCATTACTGAAGAAAACATCAGCTACATTTTCAAAAACCTGGACGCCGGCCTTCCCGTGCAGGGTCCGGAAGATGCGACGCTTGAAATGATCAGAGTCATCAAAGAACAAAAAGCCATCCAATAAACATAAAGAAGCCCGAAACCAAATCGTTTCGGGCATTTTTACGCTTTTTACTCTTCTTCAAGATGACACCGGCATTGTCCGCAGCATGTTCCGTATAACGTCGTTACCTTCTCATCCTCAAAGTAATGAATCGCTTCGTTACAGTCTTGGCAAACAATCGTACCCATCTCTCATTCCCCATTTCTCAGAATTTGAAAACGCTTAATTCTTACTTGTTGTTATTATATTATTATGTCACATTTAATATGTCAACCGATAAATTGTATAACACATTTATTTTTTACGGTCTTTTTATAGCTCGAGGATCAATCACGGTATATCCTTTATTACGCAATCCTTTTACAATGTCCGGCATGGCTTCGGCCGTCCACTTCCGGTCATGCATCAATATGTTGGCGCCGTCCCGCAGATAAGGGCTGCTCAGCGTGATATCGGTAAGCGCTTTTTTGGATTGATATTTCTGATCCCAATCGTAGCCGAAGGTCCAGTTCATTTTCACCATACCTTCTTGTTTTATAAGTTTGTCACTGTAGTCCGTATTGCTTCCGAAAGGCGCCCTGAAAAACGCCGGTTTCTCCCCGGTTATCTTTTCAACGGTTTTATTGACGCCGATGATTTCTTCCCGTTGTTTTTGTTCGGAAAGTTCTTTTAAATTTTGATGAGTCATTGTATGATTTCCGATCATAAAGCCTAACTCATGAATATGCTGAAGCGCTTTCTTATTTTCATCTTTTTTCAAAAATTGGCCGTTCACAAAAAAGATCGCTGACGCATGGAGATCATGCAGTTTGTCCGCAATCTCAGCGGCATGCTGATCGGGCGCATCATCTATCGTTAACAATGCAATCGGTTTTTTGTCTTTCTGGTCATCCAGTTTTTCCACGGCAAAGGTTTTCGGATTGATATAGTAACGGGGCTCTGCCTTCTGTTTTTTCCGTTTTTCCTCTTTTGTATGAGTGTTTTCCTGTTTAGCATGATTGACCGCAGCTTGAGAATGGGGTTGTTTATTTGTTTGCGTTTTTTCAGTTGATTGGCAGCCGACGAGCAAGCATATCCATATGACGGCGGCAGCGGCTTTATACATGACAATCCCTCCTGATATGGTTTGCCCACAGTATAACGAAAAAACAGCGCTCTCACGAAAAATAATGTGCCTTTTTTACACATCGGCTTCACAAGTTGTCACACGTATTATTTCTTCATTAAAAACGGTTTCAATTATATAACAATTAAGTAACAAGCCTTAGGTTTTTCACCTCTCGTGATACACTTGATATAGTCCTTATAAATGGATGAACCAATATATTATATAAAACAGAGGAGTAAGATAGATGCGCTACCGTACGGTGATTCCCTTTTTTTTGATGCTGTTCGTTCTGTCAAGCTGTTCGGTTTCTACTGTCAGTCCGTTCAAAAATAACCGGATCGACAGCATTCATCACACTCAAATCTTGTTTTTTTCCGATGAAAATCATATAGATAAAGAAGTTCCTTACTACGATGCGATTCTTGATTTAGAAAAGAAATACCCCCATCATGTTGATCAAATGAAAGTTTATGACAACAGAAAGGGCTGGGAAGAAGAAATCAACACATTCCCGGCACTGATGGTAGTCAATCACCGGCATGTCGTCATGAAGATTGAAGGCGCGGTAAAGAAAAAAGAGGATATTATCAAGCCTATGCAGCATGTGCTTGCACAATAAAAACAGCCCTCGCTTTTAAAAGCGGGGGCTGTTCATTTTCTTGCAATGATTATTTTACGATATGGATCGGGCTTCCGATTGCCACTTCGGCAGCTTCCATTGTGATTTCGCCCAATGTCGGGTGAGCGTGAATTGTCATTGCGATATCTTCAGCAGTCATTCCGCCTTCGATCGCCAGGCTCAATTCAGAAATCATGTCAGAAGCGCTCGCGCCGGCAATTTGCGCACCGATCACAAGACCGTCTTCTTTACGAGTGATCAGCTTCATGAAGCCGTCAGTTTCGTTAAGAGACAGCGCGCGTCCGTTTGCAGCAAACGGGAACTTAGCAGCAACGACTTCAATGCCTTCTTCTTTCGCCTGTGCTTCAGTGTAACCGACAGAAGCCAGTTCAGGCTCAGAGAATACAACCGCCGGAATACCGAGGTAATCGATTTCAGCAGGCTCTCCCGCAATAGCTTCCGCAGCGATTTTACCTTCGTAAGACGCTTTGTGAGCCAATGGAGGGCCGTCAATGATGTCACCGATTGCGTAAATATTCGATACGTTTGTTCGGCACTGCTTGTCCGTTTTAATGACACCGCGGTCAGTCATTTCGATACCGACTTGCTCAAGGCCGAGCTCATCAGTGTTCGGACGGCGTCCGACAGTGATTAATACGTAATCAGCATCAACCGTTTTTTCTTCGCCTTTTACTTCGAACGTAACTGTTACGCCGTCAGGTCTTTCTTCAACGCCTTTAGCCATAGCGCTTGTATGGATTTCAACGTTGCCTTTTTTCTTCAGTCTGCGGGTAACGAGAGAACTCATTTGTTTTTCGAAGCCAGGAAGAATTTCATCTCCGCCTTCTAAAATCACCAATTCAGTTCCGAAGTTTGCATACGCTGTTCCAAGCTCGGTACCGATATATCCGCCGCCGATAACAACGAGTTTTTTCGGAATTTCTTTAAGCGCCAGTGCGCCTGTAGAGTTCAGAACACGTTCGCTATATTTGAAGTTTGGCAATTCGATAGGGCGAGAACCGGTAGCAATGATCGCGTTTTTAAATGTGTATGTTTGCGCAGAGTTCTCATCCATTACACGTACAGAGTTGCTGTCTACGAAATAAGCTTCGCCTTTTACAACGTCCACTTTATTTCCTTTTAAAAGACCTGCAACACCGCCGGTAAGCTTATTTACAACAGAAGCTTTCCATTCTTGGACTTTTGTAAAGTCAACTTTTACGTTCTCAGCAGTGATCCCCATGTCATCTGAGTGTTTTGCATTCTCGTAACGATGGCCTGCATTGATAAGCGCTTTTGAAGGAATACAGCCGACGTTCAGACAAACGCCTCCAAGAGTTCCTTTTTCAACGACTGTTACTTTTTGTCCAAGCTGAGCAGCGCGGATGGCAGCTACATAGCCGCCAGGTCCCGCACCAATCACAAGAGTATCTGTTTCAATAGGGAAATCTCCTACTACCATAACATTACGCCTCCATTAAAATAAGTTGTGGATCGTTCAGTAAACGCTTGATGTGGTTTAACGCATTTTGTGCAGTTGCTCCGTCAATCATACGGTGGTCAAAGCTGAGAGAAAGAGCTAAGACAGGAGCAGCTACAATTTCACCGTCGCGGACGATCGCCTTTTCAGCGATGCGGCCGATACCGAGAATCGCAACCTCTGGGTGGTTGATAACCGGTGTGAACCATTGGCCTCCGGCAGAACCGATATTTGTGATTGTGCAAGAAGCGCCTTTCATTTCCGCAGGCGCAAGCTTGCCTTCACGCGCTTTTGTAGCAAGGCTGTTAATTTCATCAGAGATTTCGAAAATGGCTTTACGGTCGGCATTTTTTACTACCGGCACAAGCAGGCCTTTTTCAGTATCCGCTGCAATTCCGATGTTGAAGTAATGTTTTTGGATCACTTCATCTGTTTTATCATCAATAGATGTGTTTAAAACAGGGAATTTTTTCAGAGCAGATGTTAAGGCTTTTACGACGTAAGGCAGGTAAGTCAGCTTGATGCCTTGATCAGCAGCAACTTGTTTGAACTGTTTGCGGTGAGCAACAAGATTTGTTACGTCAACTTCATCCATAAGAGTTACGTGCGGTGCAGTATGCTTAGAGTTCACCATTGCTTTAGCAATCGCTTTACGGATACCGCTCATTTTTTCGCGTGTTTCAGGGAACTCGCCTTCAGGAGCCTGAGCCGCTGCAGGTTTAGCCGTTTCCTGAGGCGCCGCTGTTTCTTGCGGTGCCGCTTCTTGAGCTCCGCCGTTTACAAAGCTGTCGATATCTTCTTTTACAACACGTCCGTTATTTCCTGAACCTGTTACTTTTCGGATATCAACGCCTTTTTCACGTGCATATTTGCGTACAGAAGGCATAGCGATCACGCGTTTGTTCGGATCAGCTTCCGCTTGGTCCTGCTGTCCTGCGCCAGTTTCTTTTGCAGGCTCTGCTGCGCGTTCTTCTTTCGCTACGTCCTGTCCTGCCTCAGCGGAAGACTGAACTTGCGCTTCAGTTTTCGCATCGCCGGATTCGTCGCTTCCTTTAAATTGAAGATCTTCGTAACCAGGTGCGTCAAACGTAATAATCGTTTGTCCAACAGTTGCAACCGTTCCCTCTTCAACTTTTAATTCTAATACTTTTCCTTTAACAGGTGAAGGAATTTCTACCACTGCTTTATCATTTTGCACTTCAGCCAGTACATCGTCTTCTTCTACCTCGTCGTTTGGCTTAACAAACCATTTTACGATTTCGCCTTCGTGGATACCTTCCCCGATATCCGGAAGTTTAAATTCAAATGCCACAGTTTTCGACCTCCTAGTTGATTAAGCAAATTTTAGTTATGCATACGCAAGCATTGAACCTTTAAAAACAGGTTTATAATAGAGGAAAAGAACGTGTGTCTTTCCCTCCTGTTATGAAGCCTGATTAAAATTCAAGAACTTTTTTCGCAGTTTCAAGAACGTCTTTATGGTTTGGAAGCCATACGCTCTCAGCTTGCGAGAAAGGAAATACTGTATCAGGCGCTGCGACACGCAGTACCGGAGCTTCCAGGCTCAGGATCGCGCGGTCATTGATTTCAGCTACAACGTTGGCGCCGACACCTGCTTGTTTTTGAGCCTCTTGCACGACAATTGCGCGGCCTGTTTTTTCAACAGAAGCGATAATCGTATCGATATCAAGCGGGCTTACAGTGCGAAGATCGATAACTTCAGCAGAAACGCCTTCTTTTTCAAGCTCTTCAGCAGCTTTAAGCGACTCATGAACCATTGCGCCGTATGTGATGATAGAAAGGTCAGCACCTTCGCGTTTCACGTCAGCTTTTCCAAGCTCAATTGTGTATTCTTCCTCAGGAACTTCCTGGCGGAAAGAACGGTAAAGTTTCATATGTTCTAAGAAAACGACTGGGTCGTTGTCACGGATTGCAGAAATTAAAAGTCCTTTTGCGTCATACGGAGTAGACGGAATAACAACTTTAATACCCGGCTGCTGAGCCACAAGGCCTTCTAAGCTGTCAGCGTGAAGTTCAGGAGTGTGAACCCCGCCGCCGAATGGAGAACGGATTGTCACCGGAGAACTCCAGCGGCCGCCTGAACGGTAGCGCATACGGGCCATTTGGCCTGAAACTGAATCCATTACCTCATATACGAATCCGAAGAATTGGATTTCCATAACCGGACGGAAACCGTTTAACCCTAAACCAAGAGCGAGACCGCCGATACCGGATTCAGCAAGCGGCGTATCAAATACACGGTCTTCACCGAATTCTTTTTGCAATCCTTCAGTCGCACGGAATACGCCGCCGTTAACACCAACGTCTTCTCCGAAAACTAAGACATTTTCGTCATTTTTCAGTTCTGTGCGTAACGCATCCGTGATTGCTTGAATCATTGTCATTTGCGCCATGGCTTACTTCGACTCCTTCTGTGTATAAGTTTCTAATTGCTCTTTTAGGTTGTAAGGCAATTCTTCGTGCATGATTTTGATTAAATCAGTCACTTTTTGTTTCGGTTCAGCATCTGCTTTTTTGATGGCCTGCTTAATTTCTTCTTTTGCAGCCTCAATGACTTTGCTTTCTTCTTCTTCAGACCACAGGCCTTTGTTTTCAAGGAAAGCGCGGAAACGGACGAGCGGATCTTTCTGCTCCCATTCGTTTTCGATTTCTTTTGTGCGGTATTTAGTCGGATCGTCACCGGCCATTGTATGCGGACCGTAACGGAACGTAAGTGTTTCGATCAGTGTCGGGCCTTCGCCGTTAATTGCGCGTTCGCGCGCTTCAGCAGTTGCAGCGTACACCGCAAGGGCATCCATACCGTCAACCTGAACGCCGACAATACCTGCTGCAGCCGCTTTTTGAGCGATTGTTTGAGCCGCTGATTGTTTTTCAACAGGAGTTGAAATCGCATAGCGGTTATTTTGCACTACGAAGATCGCTGGCGCTTTGTAAGCTCCGGCAAAGTTGATTCCTTCGTAGAAGTCCCCTTGAGAGGCGCCGCCGTCACCTGTGTACGTGATAGCTACGGCTTTTTTACCCCGTTTTTTAAGACCGAGCGCTACACCGGCAGTTTGGATGTATTGAGCACCGATAATGATTTGCGGAGAAAGGGCGTTCACATCATCTGGCATTTGGTTTCCGCGGAAGTGTCCGCGGGAGAATAAGAACGCTTGGTAAAGCGGCAGACCGTGCCAGATTAATTGAGGCACATCGCGGTAGCCCGGAAGAACGAAATCTTCTTTTTCAAGCGCGAAATGCGTTGCGATTTGTGAAGCTTCCTGGCCGGCAGTAGGAGCGTAGAAACCGAGACGTCCCTGACGGTTTAATGAGATAGAGCGCTGATCAAGCACGCGTGTGTATACCATGCGGCGCATAAGCTCTTTTAATTGATCATCTGTTAAATCAGGCATCGCCGCTTCATTCACGACTTCTCCCTTTTCATTTAAAATTTGGAACGTTTCGAACTGCTTCTTAATGGCATCAAATTGCTTCTTACTGTCAACGATTGTTTTTTTCGTTTTTGCAGCCATACTAAAGTCACCTCTTCCTTTCTTTTAAACAGTCATTAGACGTGCATTCCTGTATACATACAAACTTAGGATACCCTAAAGTATTAGCAGCAAGTCGTATATATTTAGCCTATCCCCAGTTTGCCGAAACCTTTATGTAGGATCATCACTATCTGATCTGAACTGTATTATTTCGGAGTTGTAAAAGACTGATACAACACCGCTTAACATGGATAAGTTTACACTAAATAAAGAAGACCCGTCAATCGTTTTAAATGTTGATTTTAAATAAATGTATTCGCTTTATATTTTTCCGGCGGGACAAGCTGTTCATCCGCCGAAACTGTACTAGTATACATACATCTGCTGTACTACAATAGAATTCAGAATCCTTTTTTCCGCATAAAAAAAGGGCCGGACATCCGGCACCTTTCATCGTTTTCAGCTTTCATTGACATGAAAGCCGGCCTCTTTATACAGCTCTTCTCTGGCCTGATTATACTCTTTTGTCTGCTTGTTAAACGCCCCGCCCTGCTTTAATACCTTTTTGTAGGAATCGTTCACTTTGCCGATCTTCTTGTCGAGGTCTTCTGCAGTCAGGTCTTTTTTCTTAATGGCGCTGTACAATTCTTTATCATATTGAATGGCTTTCATATAGTCTTTATAGAGTCCGCCGTATAAATCATAGCGTTTTTCCATATGTGAGGCTGCTGCTTGCGCCTTTTTCTTAATGGACCGGTCTTTAATCGATCCGGCTGTTTGTGTGACGGTTTCAAATTCTTTTTTCGAACTGTCCATGCTGTCTTTTTCCGTTTTCAGATGCTGCTTGCGCTGTTCCGCGTTTTTAAGGGCCTCATCCGAAAGTGAGACGATTTTTTCGTAATCATTCATATTCAGCTGAATGACTTCGTTATACAGCTCATCTTCCTTTTTCTCTAATTTTTCTAATGTTTTCTGCTCTTTTTGAAACGGTTTTTCCGCCTGTACGGCTTTTTCCATCGAATCATGAATTGTTTCAACCGGGTCTTTCTCCCCGCAGCCTGCAAGCAGCATACTTGCGGCGGCGAGCGCTCCGATTCCCGCCAGCATCTTTTTTTGTAACATATTCACTTAAAATCCCCCAATCTTGACAATTTCCACTATAGAAGCCAGAACGCCTTTTGACAATAGCTGAGCTGTAATTGGTATTCCCGGAAATTTCGGGCAAAGACATTTATGGCGCCGTGAGAGCGTACTTGCGTAAAAAATTGAGAAAACAGGGCGGATGACCATACATCTTTTTGGCTTTTACATAGTTTATAGTAGACGCCGGCCCTGCTGAAAAGGGTCAGCGTAATTAAAAGAGGAGGTTTTTTTATGTACGGATATGGATTTGGCGGCGGTTGCTGCGGCGGATACGGTTATGGCGGCGGATACGGATACGGCTGCGGAGGCGGTTACGGCCGCACATTCGCATTAATCGTCGTATTGTTTATCTTATTAATCATCGTCGGTGCCGCTTATTTAGGCTGCGGCTGCTGACCTTATACACCATGAACATCGGCCGGCCTGCTATGGCCGGCCAATTGTTTCGTTGCGCCGCGATAAGGAAGTTCGCTATAATTTACATATTAAGCTTTAGGAGTGAAGTTTCTTGATTACTATGGAAAATATTGTCCGCGACGGACATCCCGTGCTCAGAGAGATCGCTGAAGAGGTCCGGCTTCCCGCTTCTGACGAAGAAAAACAGCAACTTGCTGATATGATTGAGTTTGTGAAAAACAGCCAAAATCCTGAATTAGCCGAGAAATACAACCTTCGTCCCGGAGTCGGTCTTGCCGCTCCTCAAATAAACGTAAAAAAACGGATGATCGCCGTTCATGCTGAAGATGCGAAAGGCACTTTATACAGCTATGCCCTTTTCAACCCTAAAATCGTCAGCCACTCAGTGGAAAAAAGCTACTTGACGAGCGGAGAAGGCTGCCTGTCAGTAGACGAACCCATTCCCGGCTATGTGCCGCGCTACGCACGCATCCGAGTAAAGGCGACGACGCTTGAAGGGGAACAGATTGACATCCGCCTCAAAGGTTTTCCGGCCATCGTGTTTCAGCATGAGATCGACCATTTGAACGGTGTGATGTTTTACGATCATATCGATCAAGAAAATCCGTTAAAAGAACCTGAAAACGCCATTGCTATTGACCGTTAAAAAGAACCGGCACTTCTTTAAGTGCCGGTTTTCTTCATTTCAAAAGCCCCAGTTCTTTGACAGCCCAGCTGATTCCCTCTTCATCCACCGGCTTTGTGACGAAATCAGCAGCAGCCTTTAATTCCGGAACTGCATTTCCCATCGCCACCCCGGTGCCGACAAAACGGATCATCTCAAGATCATTTAGTCCGTCGCCGAAGGCATAAGTGTCGCTTATGCTGTACGGAAGGCGCTCAAGCACTCTTTTAATGCCTTCCGCTTTTGAACCGCCCTTTGGAAGCACATCCGTTGACAGTTCATGCCAGCGGACATAATCAAACTCCGGAAAAGCGGCGTATGCTTTTTCTTCATGTCCGCGGCAGAATAAAAGCAGCTGATAAATATCTTTTCCTTTATAAAATGTTTCATCAACTTCGGGATAAGGCGCTTTCAGACTGCCGATTCCTTCCGAGACGTGCGGATGTCCCGGAACGGTCGTTTTCATCGTGTCTTCCGCCATGAATACGACGGGGTGCTCCCCTTCTGCCGCCTGCTTTAATAAACGCGCGACTGCATCTTCCGGCAGCGGATTTTTATAAATCACATCGCCTTCAAACACGACATATTGGCCGTTGTATGAAATAAATGATTCAATCTCCAGCTCTTCCAGAATCGGTTTTACCATAAACGGAGACCGCCCGCTGGCGATAAAAACGTGATGGCCGGCCTCTTGAAGCGCCGCCACGGCGTTTCTTGCGCTATCGGGGATATGTTTATCATGATCATAGATCGTGCCGTCAATATCAAAAAAGATCAGTTTTGGTTTCATGTCAATTTCTCCTTTATCCCGTTTATCAGTCGTGTCTTGTTCAATATCATCATACAGAAAGTTTTTCTTCCGGCAAACAGCCTTGATGAAATTCCAATTTTACCCACGAAAACAAATCCGGTTTTGCCGCATACTACTGCTATAAAGGGCTTTAAAGGAGGTATATGATGCTGCGCCGGTTACGGAAGAAACTCAGAAGACAGTGGGGCGGAATGCTCCGGAAAAAAGTCATCGCGTAGAAGGGATCTTTCGGTTTTTGAAAGTCCCTTTTTTGCTCGAGACTTTCCTTATAATCCGTTTTCGAATATAATAGAATAAGCGAGTCTAACATACGGCATTTAAGGAGAGATTTGGATGATTTATAAGGTATTTTATCAAGAGAAGGCTGACGAAGTACCTGTACGGGAAAATACAGATTCACTTTACATTGAGGGCGTTTCAGAACGGGACGTCAGAACAAAACTGAAAGATAAGAAATACAACATTGAATTTGTTCAGCCTGTGGACGGTGCTTTTTTAGAATATGAGAAGCAGAGCGAAAATTTTAAAGTATTGGAGTTATGAGCGGAATGAAATTTGTAAAAAATGACCAGACTGCCGTTTTTGCCCTCGGCGGATTGGGCGAGATCGGGAAAAATACGTACGGGGTGCAGTTTCAGGATGAGATTGTACTGATTGATGCGGGAATTAAGTTTCCTGAAGATGAACTTCTCGGCATTGATTACGTAATCCCCGATTACACGTATTTAGTAAAAAATGAAGACAAAATTAAAGGTCTGTTTATCACCCACGGTCACGAAGACCATATCGGCGGTATTCCGTACCTGCTCAGACAAGTAAATATTCCCGTTTACGGCGGTAAACTCGCGATCGGCTTACTTCGGAATAAACTTGAAGAGCACGGACTGTTAAGACAGACAAAATTAAACATCATCGGTGAAGACGACATCGTTAAGTTCCGGAAGACGTCTGTATCCTTCTTCAGAACGACACACAGCATTCCGGATTCATACGGAATCGTCGTCAAAACACCGCCGGGCAATATCGTACATACCGGAGACTTTAAGTTCGATTTCACACCGGTAGGCGAACCGGCAAACTTGACAAAGATGGCCGAAATCGGGAAAGAAGGCGTTTTGTGCCTGCTTTCTGACAGCACGAACAGTGAGGTGCCCGATTTCACCATGTCAGAACGCCGTGTAGGCGAAAGCATTCACGATATTTTCCGAAAAGTGGACGGCAGAATTATATTTGCGACATTCGCTTCGAACATACACCGTCTTCAGCAAGTGATTGAAGCTGCCGTTTTAAACGGCAGAAAAGTGGCCGTATTCGGACGCAGTATGGAATCGGCTATTGAAATTGGACAGACTCTCGGTTACATCAGCTGCCCTAAAAATACGTTTATTGAGCATAACGAAATCAATCGTATACCTGCCAATAAAGTAACGATTTTATGTACGGGCAGCCAAGGCGAACCGATGGCGGCGCTATCACGCATCGCTAACGGCACGCACCGTCAGATATCCATTAATCCCGGAGATACGGTTGTCTTTTCTTCTTCTCCGATTCCCGGAAACACAATCAGCGTAAGCCGCACCATCAACCAGTTGTACCGTGCGGGCGCAGAAGTCATTCACGGTTCGCTGAATGACATCCATACATCCGGACACGGCGGACAGGAAGAACAAAAATTAATGCTCCGCCTGATTAAACCAAAGTTCTTCATGCCGATTCACGGGGAATACAGAATGCAGAAAATGCATGTCAAACTCGCGACTGATTGCGGCATACCTGAAGAAAACTGCTTTATTATGGACAATGGCGAAGTGCTGGCGCTCAAAGGCGAAGAAGCCGCTGTGGCAGGCAAAATCCCGTCCGGCTCCGTTTACATTGACGGAAGCGGAATCGGTGACATCGGCAATATCGTGCTCCGCGACCGCCGCATTCTTTCAGAAGAAGGCCTTGTTATCGTTGTTGTCAGCATCAACATGGACGACTTTAAAGTATCGGCAGGACCTGATTTAATTTCAAGAGGTTTTGTATACATGAGAGAATCCGGTGATTTAATCAACGACGCACAGCAGCTCATTTCGAACCATCTTGAGAAAGTAATGGATCGGAAAACAACGCAGTGGTCCGAAATTAAAAACGAAATTACCGACACGCTCGCTCCGTTCCTATATGAAAAAACAAAACGCCGTCCGATGATCCTTCCGATCATTATGGAGGTCTAAAAAAAAACTGCACTCGTGATGAGTGCAGTTTTTTTATTGCAGCGGAATATGCTGAAAGGCTTTGACATCAAACAGACCGGTTGCCGTCATTTTAATATCCGGAATCACCGGAAGCGCTAAAAACGATAATGTAAGAAACGGATTGAAATTACCGGTGAATCCGAGCAGAGGAAGCTTTTCATGAAGCACGCCCAGGCTGTCATTCACCCATTCCGCAGACTTATCAGACAAAAGTCCGGCGATCGGAAGCGGGACAGAGTGAAGCAATTCTCCGTTTTTCACGGCTGTCAGCCCTCCTCCGGTGTCACGCAGTCTGTTGATTGCTTTTGCCAAATCGGCATCGTTTGTACCGACAGCGATGATGTTGTGGGAATCGTGAGAAATGGTTGTGGCAATGGCGCCTTCTTTTAACCCGAACCCTTGTACAATCCCGAGACCTATCATTTTTTCTCCGCTGTGGCGTTCAGCGACGGCGATTTTTAATAAATCATTTTCTGTATCAGGACAAAATGTGCTGGCAGACGGTGCAGGGACTTCTCTTTTCCTCGTCTCTAAATGATTTGGTATGATTTCGATTACATTCATTAGCCTGTCCTCTTGAATCGGCATATGAAAATCTGATTCAGTCAGCGGCGCTTTCAGCCGTACTGTATCCAACAGCGCCTGATCCGGAGAATAAGAGCCGGCGGACTGCTCATAAACCGGGCAGCCGTTCTCGGCAACGGTCCGGCCGGCGACCAAGGTCTTTGTGACGGAAGCCTCCCGCAAATCTGAAATAAACAAGAGATCTGCATCAAAACCCGGTGCCACCGCGCCTTTTGTTTCAAGGCCGTAACACTCGGCCGCATTTAAGCTGGCGAGCTGATACGCAAGGAATGGATCAAGTCCCGCTTTTATTGCCATTTTGACTTGGTGGTTCACACTTCCTTCTGAAAGCAGATCGTCTACATGTTTATCATCCGTACAAAAGAAGAAGCGGCGCGCATTTTTTTCGTTCACCGCCGGCAGCACATTGAGCGTATTTTTGGCCACCGATCCTTCGCGCAGCATGACATACATTCCCCGCCTGATTCTGTCCAGCGCCTCTTCTTTCGTCGTCACTTCATGATCATTTGACACTAGCGCGGTTCTGTATATATTGATGATATCTGAAGACAGTCCGGCTAAATGCCCGTCAATCCGTTTCCCATAATGCTTGGCATCAAGCAGTTTCTGAAGCATATCCTCTTCACCTTCCGCAACAGACACATAGTCCATTACTTCCGCCAGTCCCAGCACCTCTTTTTCCTGATAAAAAGGCTTTAAATCTTTGGCTTTTAATACGGCTCCCGAGCGTTCAAAGCTTGCGGCCGGAACACAGGAAGGAAGCATGAAACGGATGTTCAGCGGCGCTTTTTTCGCCTGCTCTATCATAAATGAAATGCCTTTTGCCCCCGAAACGTTCGCGATTTCGTGAGGATCAGTAATGACAGTCGTCACTCCGTGAGGGAGGACTGCTTTTGCAAATTCAATCGGAGTAACCATAGAGGACTCGATATGAACATGTCCGTCAATAAAGCCCGGAACGATCATTTGGCCTTCTGCATCAATGACTTCTTCCCCTTCATACTCACCCAACCCGACGATCACTCCGTCCGTAATGGCGATATCTGCAGAAATCCATTCCTGGTTAAATACATCCATGATTTTTCCGTTTTTAATGACGGTATCGGCTTTTTGTCGGCCGGCCGATGCATTCAGCCGTTCAGCCAGTGTTTCTTTGTTCAAAATGAGGCCTCCTCTTTTTCTTTATATGGTACAATATGCTATCGGATCGCCTGATCATAGTCAATAAAAACTGCAGAATATACCGCTTACACGATAAATGTCTTTCTATTCTGACATATAAAAAAGACCGTCCTTTTACGGACGGCTTTTCACTTTGTATGAAGCACTCTTTTTTCAAATCGGGAAATGTCCGTAAGAGAGCCGATAACGATGAGAATATCTTCTTTTTGGATCATTTCAGTCGCCAGCGGAGATACGATTACTTCTTTTTCTCTCTTGATGGCCACGATGTTAATGCCGTACTTCGCGCGTATGTCCAGATCAAGCAGTGTGTTGCCCGCAAGCCTGCTGTTGGCTACGATCTCCACGATGCTGTGTTCGTCAGACAGCTCTAAATAATCAAGCACATTATTTGATACGATGTTGTGGGCGATGCGTTTTGCCATGTCACGTTCAGGGTGGACGATGTGGTCGGCCCCGATTTTCGCAAGCACTTTTTCATGATAGTCGTTCTGCGCTTTGACCGTGATCGTGTTCACGCCGAGTTCCTTTAAGATCAGCGTCGTTAAAATGCTCGCCTGTATATTTTCGCCGATTGCCACAATAACGTGGTCAAAATTGCGCAGCCCCAGATTTTTCAGCACCGATTCATCGGTTGAATCGCCGATGACGGCGTGTGATGCGATTTTGGCATATTCATTTACTTTATCTTCATCAATATCCATCGCCATGACCTCAAGGCCTTCTTCACTTAATGCTTTGCAAATACTCCCGCCGAAGCGTCCGAGACCGATAACGGCAAACTCTTTTCTCATAACAGTACTCCTTTAAACAATATCTCTAATAGGAATAGTATCACATTTTGGGCAATGAGTTCATATGGCGTTTGAGCTTTTCTGAAAAGGCGGGCGATAAATACAGGTCTGCTCCGCGTTCGATTTCTTCCTGATAGTGACCCGGAGGCGCAATTTCCTCAGCTTTATCAAGCACAAGAAACGTCAGGCAGCCCCTGTATATACGGCCGCCGGCATTCACTTCTATGAACGCGGGACGATATGTATGGCTATCAACACCTTCCCTTTTATACAGATAGGTTGCCGCTTCAAACGGGAGCTTGTACAGCACGCCTTCAGTACGGCCGCCGTCTTCAACAAGATCGGCTCTGGAACCGTCAGGACGCCTTAACGTGAATCTCGTAGAATACCCTTCAACAACCGCCCCTCCGACCGGCTCGGCAAAAAAGTGATCGACCCCCGCCTGTTTAAAACGGGCATTATCCATACATGAACCGTAAGCGAAATAATAAACCGGGCTGTCATCCTCCCTTTTCATAAAACGATATTCTTTCCAGTCTCCGCTTTTGATCCGGCTGAATGAAGCACACTGCTCGGGCTTTACGACATATGCGAAGGCGGTTTTATTCCCGAGATCCGTCGTCACGGCAACTTCCTCCCGGTCAAAATCGGCATAATGCGCATCCAGCTTACGGATCATCTGATGATCTGTTTCATACAATTCTCCGTATACAAAAGCTGTTTCTGCTAAAGACGCCGCGGGCTGACCTTTTTCTGTTTTATACAGCACGCCGTTTATCGCGGCCTGCTCGCACACACACGGAGCGCCTTTCAGCAGCTCATGGTTTTCTTCACGCTTCCGTAACAAACCGTATACAAAAAGAAGCAAGTTATTTTTCCTCCTTTTGGACAGCATCCGCTTCTAAAGGCAGAAATACCTGAAACGTACTGCCTTCTCCATTTTTGCTCTTAATGTTAAGTTTACCATTATGCTCCTTGAGAATTCGTAAACAAATCGGAAGACCGAGGCCTGTTCCCTGATCTTTTGTCGAGAAAAACGGTTTCCCGATGTTTTTAAGCTTTTCTTTCGACATGCCGTTTCCTTCATCCTGTATGCTGATCACCGCGTATTCTTCATCCCGTTTTGTGTATATATGAATATTCCCGCCGTCAGGCATCGCCTCAATCGCATTTTTAATAATATTGATAAATACCTGTTTCAGCTGGTTTTCGTCACCGTTGACCATACAGGACTCAGTCTGCCTGAAATCCTTCTCAATCACAGTGTTTGACAGCACCGCGTTTGTGTCAAGAAGCGTCGCCACCTGCCTTAAAATATGGTTGAGATGATGGGCGGTAAACGTCACGGTCTGCGGCTTGGCGAGCAGAAGCAGCTCTCCCAGCACAAGATCTATCCTTTTAATTTCCGAAAAAATAATATCGAAATAATCCGTTCGTTCCGGATACTGAGCTTTCATCAGCTGGAGAAAGCCGCTGACTGACGTTAAAGGATTTCTTACTTCGTGGGCGATTCCTGCCGCAAGTTCACCGGCGATAGCCAGCTTTTGAGATTGCATGGCAAGCCGTTCGTTCGTTTCCAGAAGCTCATCAACCGCTTTTTTCCGTTCACTGATATCAGACATCGTCCCCAGGCTTCCGACAAATTTCTGTCTGCGGTCATAATACAGCTTATAATGAACTTCTCCCCAAAAGATAGTGCCGTCTTTTTTAATATATTTAGCCGTGAACATTCCTGACGGGGACTGCTGCTTAATTTGGGAGATAATATAATCAATGATATGTTTCTCTTTTATAAAATAATCATTATACATCGTGCCCATACATTCGCTGATGGAATAGCCCGTAATCGCCGTCCAAGCTTGATTCAAATATGTAATATTCCCTTGTGAATCCGTCTGAAAAACAATTTCCTGCAGATTGTCCATGATCCGGTTTTTCTCATCTGAAAGCGCCTTTGCTTTCTGCTCGCTGTCCTTCAGCTCCGCCAGCAGCTGCTTTTTATGATCTACATAATAAGCCAGCAGCCAGACGCTGATTAACGTGACGGCGGTAAAAGTGATATCAACAGGCCAGTTAATCGGATTCCGCTCAATTATATAAAATAAATAATCCCAAAACATAATAAAAATCATTGCCAAGATTAATGAAATGATACGCGCTTGATATTTTCCCATAGTCCCACCTGCCGCTAGCATTTCTACATATATTGTAACATTGTTGACCGCATTATTGACTAAAAAATGATAACTATTCCCAATTATTTGAGCAGGTTTGCTTGATTTTACCGTGAGTTTTTGCACAAGTTCATAATAAAAGGGCGGAATGACGCTCCGCCCTTTTTATCATTATGATTTATCTTTTAACGCTTCCTCGATTTCCTCAAGCAGCATTTTCGCTCCTTCAGGGCTTAAAATGATTTTACCGTTGCCGTATTCCTGATTGTCGGGAGTAATTTCTCCGGTCATTAAGCAAATGCCGTGCGGTTTGTATTTTTTCAAGACAATTTTGTCTCCGTCAACAAAAAATTCAATACTATCTTTAATAGCGATATCCAATGCTCTTCTCAATTCAATCGGCATGACAATACGCCCTAGTTCGTCTACTTTTCTTACTACACCAATTGATTTCATAGAAATCCCCTACTTCCTTTAATGTCTCTTATATATGTCCAAGGAAAATCCTTCATAAACGTAGACGAAAGTAACGGAGCAAAAGTTTCTCCGCATCCGGTAATGAATGTTTTTTTACAGAAGAAAGCCTTTTTGAAATACGGGATACAGACTTTCCCTCCTTTTTTACAAAAACATTTCATTCCCGGCGGAAACCCCCAAAAATCGTGGTTTTTCTCAGAAACTTTAAATGTAGAATCAATTAAATCAGGATAGGGATTGGGTGAAAATATGTTTCAATCAACTGAGATCGGAATCGACTTAGGAACCGCTAATATACTTGTTTACAGTAAAAATAAAGGAATTATTTTAAACGAGCCTTCCGTTGTCGCTGTAGATACAACAACGAAAGCGGTGCTTGCCATCGGAACAGATGCCAAAAACATGATCGGAAAGACGCCGGGGAAAATCGTCGCCGTACGGCCGATGAAAGACGGTGTCATTGCTGATTATGATATGACAACTGACTTATTAAAACACATTATGAAAAAAGCCGGGAAAAAAATCGGGATGACCTTCCGCAAACCGAATGTCGTCGTCTGCACGCCTTCAGGATCAACAGCCGTTGAACGCCGCGCCATCAGTGACGCTGTCAAAAACTGCGGAGCAAAAAACGTTCACTTAATTGAAGAACCCGTAGCAGCTGCAATCGGAGCCGACCTGCCGGTTGACGAGCCGGTCGCAAACGTCGTCGTGGATATCGGAGGCGGTACGACTGAAGTCGCCATCATCTCATTCGGAGGCGTCGTGTCCTGCCACTCTATCAGAATCGGCGGCGACCAGCTTGATGAAGATATCGCTTCGTTCGTCAGAAAAAAATACAACCTGCTGATCGGAGAACGTACGGCAGAACAAGTGAAAATGGAAATCGGTTTTGCATTGATTGAACATGTGCCGGAAACGATGGAAATTCGCGGCCGTGACCTCGTAACCGGTCTGCCGAAAACGATCAGACTGCAGTCTAATGAAATTCAGCACGCGATGCGTGAATCGCTCCTACATATTCTTGAAGCCATCAGAGCGACTCTTGAAGATTGTCCGCCGGAACTCAGCGGGGACATCGTTGACCGCGGCGTCGTGTTAACTGGCGGGGGCTCGCTTTTAAACGGGATGAAAGAATGGCTGACAGAAGAAATCGTCGTTCCCGTTCATTTGGCCGCAAATCCGCTTGAATCAGTGGCTATCGGCACGGGGCGTTCGTTAGACGTCATCGACAAGCTGCAAAAAGCGATTAAATAATAAGATTGTGCTTCTTTTTTCTCCGGCCGGCTCATATTGTGAGAACTGGAGAAACATTAAGGAGGAAGCATATGCTTAGAGATGTGGGAAGACGCGTAGCGGTAGCTGTCATTTTAAGCGGAATTATTTTGGGGGGTATGAGCATTTCGCTGGCCAATATGCCCCATTCTCCGGCCGGCAGCACCGTAAAACTGAATCATCCGTAAAGACGCAGCAAAGGCTGTGTCTTTTTCATTTGCGCTCCTTTCTTTTCTTTATGAGGCGATATTTGATATGATGAGAAAAACCGATGAGGAGGAATGAACGATGAGTTCGTTTACTGAAAAGTTAAATACATATGCTCGGCTGGCGGTAGAAGTCGGCGTCAATGTCCAAAAAGGACAGCATGTCGTAATCAATGCCTCAACCGATGTCCGGGAACTTGTCAGACTGCTGGCTAAACATTCGTATGAAAAAGGCGCAAAAAACGTCACCGTAAATTGGCAGGACGATGAATTGTCCAGATTAAAATACGAAATGGCTCCGTTTGAAGCGTTTGAAGAATATCCTGAATGGGAAGCGAAAGGCAAAGAAGAGCTCGCGAAAAAAGGAGCTGCGTTTATTTCTGTCGTCTCATCCGACCCCGACCTGTTAAAAGGCACTGACGGGAAACGGGTTGCAGCGTTCCAAAAAGCCGCCGGAAAAGCATTGCATACATACAGACAATATATTCAATCAGATAAGGTCAGCTGGACGGTGATCGGAGCCGCTTCAACAGGCTGGGCGAAAAAAGTGTTCCCGGATCAGCCGGAAGAAACAGCTGTTCAGCTTTTATGGGAAGAAATTTTCAAAACGACCCGAGTAAATGAAGAAAACCCAGTGGAAGCATGGAAAAAACATGATCAAAACCTTCATGAGAAAGTGGAACACCTGAACAAAAAACATTACAGCGCCCTGCATTATCAAGCTGAAGGAACAGACTTAACCATTGAATTGCCGAAAAAACATGTATGGGCGGGCGCAGGAAGCGTGAATGAGAGCGGGCACGAATTCATGGCCAACATGCCGACAGAAGAGGTTTTCACTCTTCCGCAGCGTGATGGGGTGAACGGCACGGTTTCCAGCACGAAACCGCTGAGCTACGGCGGCAACATTATTGATAACTTTACACTTACCTTTGAAAACGGCCGCATCGTTGATGTGAAAGCTGAAAAAGGCGAGGAGATTTTAAAAGGCATCGTCGAAACCGATGAAGGCTCGCATTATCTTGGAGAAGTGGCCTTAGTGCCGTACGATTCACCGATTTCACAATCAAATATTTTATTTTACAACACACTGTACGATGAAAACGCATCAAACCACTTGGCGATCGGCAGCGCGTATGCCTTTAATATCGAAGGCGGCAAACAAATGACACGGGAAGAGCTTGTCAAAGAGGGCTTAAATGAAAGCATTACGCACGTAGATTTCATGGTCGGCTCCAAAGATATGAATATCGACGGGATTACTGCTGACGGCAAAAGAGAACCAATCTTCAGAAACGGAAACTGGGCATTTTAATAAAAAAGGAGGCGCTTCGGCCTCCTTTTTTATTTTGCTTCATACATTTGCAGGTTGGCAAAGACAGTTTCCAAAACAGGGGTATCAACTGACAAGCCTTTCGCTTTCTCAAGCAGAAAACCGTGTAAATGATCACCTTCTGTCACCCGGCCATTTTCCATGTCTCTCAGCATCGACGATTTCATGTGATAAGACATGCTTGTCAACGTACGATAACTCTCTTCTTCAAGGTCAGCGGCCTTCGGAATGCCCGCAGCCTTGAAAATGGCTCCGATTTCTGCAAAAAGACGCTTTGCCGTATTGCGGCCGCCTTCTGTATCTAAAATAGGTCCGACCGGCTGTTGAAACAAAGTGGTCACTCCCGCCTGCGCGGCAATGAACATGTACTTTTTCCAAATATCCTTTTCAATATCCCGGCTGATGATGACATCCGCTTTCACACCCGCAAACGCTTTTTCCAGCTCATTTATACGTTCCGTGCGTTCCCCGCTCCATTCACCGAACACAAAGCGGTGGGCAGCGCTCGTATGAAGAATGTCCCCTTTTTCGTTAAGGGCGCTCTCAATAAAGCAGAGGCCTCCTAGCACCTGCCGTTTTGAAAAAGCTTCGAACAGCTCGTTATAGTGCCTGTACCCGTTTAAAAAAGGAATAATGACCGACGAAGGTTTGACAAACGGTTTGACATCCCCAATGACGTCCTGCAAAGAATACGCTTTTGATGCGATGATAATGGCGTCAAACTCTCCTTCTTCGCCCGCCATGATTATTTTCGGCTTGATTGAAACATCACCATTTGCACTTTTGACGGTCAATCCCGTCTCTTTTAATTGTTCCGCCCGCTTCTGACGGACGAGAAACGTAACGTCATTTCCCTTCTCTGCAAGACGTGCGCCGATATAACCGCCCACTCCCCCTGCTCCGACAACTAAAAACTTCATGATGCATTCCTCCGTCTCTTTTCAATTCATATGTTCCTTTATTGTAACGGGAAGTCAGAAGATTGAAAACTTTTTTCACAAATAAAAAGCAGAGTCTCCTCTGCTTTTTTATTACGCGTATAGCTCTTCAAGCTTTTTCTGCACATCCGCATTTTCAAGGAATTCGTCATAAGACATTTGTTTGTCAACGATGCCTTTAGGCGTTAATTCAATGATGCGGTTGGCAATTGTCTGTACAAACTGATGGTCATGAGATGAAAACAGCATAGCGCCTTTAAAGCTGATTAAACCATTGTTAAGCGCGGTAATGGATTCTAAGTCTAAGTGGTTTGTCGGTTCATCCAGAATTAAAATGTTCGCGCCGGAAAGCATCGCTTTTGAAAGCATGCAGCGCACTTTTTCTCCTCCGGAAAGAACGTTTGATTTTTTGTTGACTTCTTCCCCAGAGAACAGCATGCGTCCTAAGAAGCCGCGCAGAAAGCTTTCGCTTTGGTCATGCGGCGAGTATTGGCGGAGCCAGTCTACAAGGTTCGCATCGCTGCCGTCGAAATATTCGCTGTTGTCTTTAGGGAAGTACGCCTGAGAAGTGGTGACGCCCCATTTGAATGTGCCGCTGTCAGCTTCCATTTCCCCGGAAATGATTTTGAACAATGTCGTAACGGCAAGCTCATTGCGGCCCGTAAACGCGATTTTGTCTTCTCTGTTCATAATAAAGCTGACGTTATCAAGCACCTTAACGCCGTCAATCGTTTTCGTTAAGCCTTCTACCCGCAGCACGTCATTTCCGATCTCGCGTTCCGGCGTGAAATTGACATAAGGATAACGGCGTGATGACGGTTTGATATCATCCAGCGTAATTTTATCAAGGAGTTTCTTTCTTGATGTCGCCTGCTTTGATTTAGAGGCGTTGGCGCTGAATCTGGCCACGAACTCCTGAAGCTGTTTAATCTGCTCTTCTTTTTTCTTATTGGCTTCCTGAGAAAGCTTTAATGCAAGCTGGCTGGATTCATACCAGAAATCATAGTTGCCGACATACACTTGAATTTTATTAAAATCAAGATCGGCGATGTGCGTGCACACTTTATTTAAAAAGTGACGGTCGTGGGATACGACGATGACTGTGTTCTCAAAGTTGATCAGAAACTCTTCCAGCCACTGAATCGCTTTCAGATCCAAGTGGTTCGTCGGTTCATCAAGCAGCAGAACGTCCGGCTTGCCGAACAGCGCCTGTGCCAAAAGCACTTTCACCTTTTCTGAACCGCCTAAGTCCGCCATTTTCTTCGTATGCAGGTCTTCAGAGATGCCCAGACCCTTTAACAAAATAGCGGCTTCACTTTCAGCTTCCCATCCGTTTAATTCCGCAAACTCTCCTTCAAGCTCAGCGGCGCGGATGCCGTCCTCATCAGAAAAATCCGGTTTCATATAAATCGCGTCTTTTTCCTGCATGACTTCGTATAAACGTTTATGTCCCATAATGACGACTTTCAGAACTTCGTAATCTTCATATTCAAAATGGTTCTGCTTCAGGATGGCAAGGCGTTCGCCCGGGCTCATATGAACATCGCCGGTCTGAGGCTCCAGTTCACCGGATAAAATTTTCAAGAATGTTGATTTTCCGGCACCGTTTGCGCCTATTAATCCGTAGCAATTGCCCGGCGTAAATTTAATATTGACATCTTCAAATAACTTGCGATCCGCAAAACGCAAGCTCACATTATTTACAGCAATCATTTATAATCCTCCATCGTGTCTAACATCATTAAAAGTATACCATGAATAAAGGGGAAGAGAAATGTTTCCCTGCGAATATAAGGGTTTTGAAAAGACGCAAGCGCCAAACCCGAAGCCCTGTGATACAATAGATATATATACATATTCATCACGGAGGAACAAGTTGAAGCTTTTAACACTTACAGAATATTGTCTTATGATTTTCTTTACCGGGGTTTTTCTGGCCGTCACAGGCTTTACCGCACGTGACATCGGCTTGTACGTCGGAATCGCCCTCATTTACACGTTTTCGCATCTCTTTTCAAAACGGATGCTTGAAAAACGCGGCAAAGAGAAGCAGCAGGTGAATCTTTTTTTCAGCGTTCTGGCCATTGTCGGATCAGTGCTGGCCACGGTAATGTTCATCGCCATCGCCGCCTCGTTTGCCAAATAAAAAACGCCGGCCGTCCGAATCGGGCAGCGCGGCGTTTTTATTTTGTCTGACGCATATCATGAAACGGGAAGAACACAAACTTCGAGGTGCCGACGATCCGTTTTTCGGCAATTAAACCGAGTCCGTTCCGGCTGTCCATTGAGTTCAGCCGATTGTCGCCCATGACGAAGTATTTGCCTTTCGGAACCTTTACGGGGCCGAAATCTCCCGTCAGGTTGACTCCCAGTTTTTTCGCTTCTTTTTTATTGCTCGCGAGGTACGGTTCATCGATTTTTTTGCCGTTTATATAAAGCGTGTCATTTTTCATTTCCACCGTTTCTCCGGGTTTTCCGATGAGCCGCTTTACATAATGGACTTTCGATGTATCGCCGTTAATAATGACGATGTCCCCCCGCTCGATTTCTCCGATATAATTGACGCTTTTGTTGACAAACAGCCTTTCACCGTCATGTAATGTCGGGTACATTGATGATCCTTCCACTAAGTACGGTTCAAACAGGAAATGGCGGATTAAAAGCGCAAGAGCGACCGCTATAATGATGGCCTTTCCCCATTCCCAATACGTGTTGGATTTTCTTTTTACCGATTTTTCAGAAGTAGGTTTTTGTTCTTCAGTCAACGTGGTTCCTCCTAGACGATCACTGTTACGGTTCATGTACTATCTTTACTTTATCACAACTCATCACAAAATACATAACGCTTCTATGCGCATATGATTGAAAAAAGCGCCCGTAAAGGACGCTTTTTGCTTATTTCTCTACTACCGGTTTTTTGACGATTCCCAAGATAACCGCCGTTACAACCGCTCCGATCACGATGCTCATTAAGTAAAGCAGCGGATGGTTCGTAATGAATGCAACGAATATTCCTCCGTGCGGTGCAGGGAGCGTTACCCGGAAAAACTCTGTCAGTCCGCCCGCTACCGCAGAACCGATAACGGCTGCAGGGATGACGCGAAGCGGATCAGCCGCCGCAAACGGGATGGCGCCTTCTGTAACGAAAGCAGCTCCCATGAAGTAGCACGTAATACCGGCTTCACGGTCACGTTTAGAGAATTTATGTTTAAAGAATGTTGTCGCCAGTGCAATTCCAAGCGGCGGAGCCATTCCGCCCGCCATGATGGCTGCGTGCGGGGCATAGTTTCCGGCGCCGATCATCGCAATACCGAAAGTGAACGCCGCTTTATTGAGCGGGCCGCCCATGTCGATAGCCATCATACCGCCTAAAATAATCCCCATTAAGACAAGGTTTCCGGTTCCAAGGCTTTCAAGCCAATTTGTTAAGAAATTCATAAACGCTGCTACAGGTGTGTTAATGACAAACTGCATCAGGACACCAGTGATAAAAATACCGAGCAGCGGATAAATCAATACAGGTTTTAATCCGTCAAGAGTCTGAGGAATAAAGACAAACAGCTTTTTCAGCAGGACTACGACATAACCGGCTAAGAATCCGGCAATCAGTCCGCCCAAGAATCCGGCATTCGCCTGCGTAGCCATAAATCCGCCGACCATACCCGGCGCAAATCCCGGACGGTCCGCAATACTCATTGCGATGAATCCGGCAAGAACGGCAACGATCAGTTTTAACGCATTATCGCCGCCGATAAAGTTCAGCGCTGCAGCAAACGTATTGTATGTCGGATCTTTCGGCTCAGCTGAATGAATTCCCCAGAAGAATGAAATCGCCACGAGGATTCCGCCGCCGACGACAAATGGCAGCATGTTGCTGACACCGCTCATTAAGTGTTTATAGAAAGTGCTTCCGATGCTTGTGCCTGATTTCTGTTTCGGGCCGTCTTCATTAGAAGAGGCAGATCCTCCGCCGCTGCCTTCGTAAATCGGCGCATCTTGATTAACGGCTTTTTCAATCAGTTCTTGAGGACGTCTGATACCGGCCGTTACGGGCACTTGAAGAACATGTTTGCCTTTAAAGCGCTCCATTTCAACCTGTTTATCAGCCGCTACGATAATCGCAGGCGCATCTTCAATTTCCTGAGCCGTCAGCTTATGCTTGATTCCGCTTGAGCCGTTTGTCTCTACTTTAATGTCGACGCCGAGCTCTTTCGCTTTTTCTTTCAGTGCGTCAGCAGCCATGAATGTATGGGCGATACCTGTCGGACATGCAGTAACCGCAAGAATTTTGCCCTTTCCTGACGGCGCTGCCTGTTCTTCCTGCTCTTCTTCTTCCTCATCGTCATCTTTGTCATGCTGATTGATGATGTCAATGATCGCATCTTCTGTTTCAGCCTCAAGAAGCTGTTTGCGGATTTCTTCACGCATGAGAAGCGTTGAAAGTCTTGATAATGCTTCAAGGTGCGTATTGTTCGCTCCTTCAGTTGCCGCAATCATAAAGACCAGGTGTGCCGGCTGACCGTCTAATGATTCATAGTCCACACCTTCTTTTGAACGTCCGAATGCGATGGCCGGGTTAATGACGCTCGCCGTCTTCGCATGAGGAATGGCAATGCCTTCGCCGATTCCCGTCGAGCTTTGGCTTTCACGATTTAAAATGGCTGCTTTGTAAGCCTCTCTGTCATTTAATCTGCCGGCTTTGTCAAGCACTGTCACCATTTCATCGATAACGTTTTCTTTCTCTTTGCTTTCTATATTGAGATGAATTGTATCTCTTGTTAACAGCTCAGTTATCTTCACTTTTCTTTCCTCCTCTATAGACGTGTGACTTTAACTTCAGGAAGAAGCTGCTGTACAAACTCTTCAGTTCCGAGCTCCTCAGAAAACGCCGTCGCGCTTCCGGAAGCAACACCTAAACGGAACGCATCTTCCAAAGGCAGCTGTTTTGAGATTCCCGCAAGGAATCCCGCGACAACGGAATCACCCGCGCCTACGGAATTGACCAGCTTTCCTTTAGGAACATTAGCGAGGAAAACCGCCTCTTTCGTAAATAAAAGCGCACCGTCGCCAGCCATCGAAACTATCGCATGTTCAGCGCCTTGTTCAATTAATTTTTTGCCGTACGGAACGGCTGCTTCGGCTGAGTCAATAACCGTATTGAACATTTCGCCAAGCTCGTGATGGTTCGGCTTCATCAAAAACGGTTTCATTTCTGTCGCTTTCATAAGCGCTTCACCAGAGATGTCTACCACCACCCGGGCATTCTGCTTTCTGCATGCCTCAGCAATTTTTTCATACGTGTTATGCGGAAGAGAAGATGGGATGCTTCCCGCTAAAACGACGATGTCTCCTTCTTTCAGAGCGGAGAACTGTTCTAAAAAGGCACTGAACACTTCGTCTGAAATCGTCGGGCCCTGACCGTTAATTTCCGTTTCATCGCCCGTTTTCAGTTTTACATTTATACGCGTGTCTTCATCCACCTCAGAAAAAGCCGTTTCCAGACCTTCCTGCTGCAAAAATGACGTGATATAATTTCCGGTAAATCCGCCGACAAACCCCAATGCTTTTGACGGCACATGGTGTCTTTTCAGTAATCTCGAAACGTTAATGCCTTTCCCGCCGGGGTACTTCGTGTCATAGCTGGAACGGTTTAAACCGCCTACGGCAAAATCTTCAACGTGAACGATATAGTCAACAGACGGATTGAGGGTTACAGTGTAAATCATGATTTCACTACCTTTACGACAGTTTTTTCTTGGTAATTATCGAATGCAAGTTCTTCAGATTCAGTGGTAATGATAACGGCATCGCCCAAAGCGGCGAACGCTGCGAAAGAAATCTCGCCGAATTTGGAAGGGTCGGCTAAAACATACGCGTTTTTCGCCTGTCTCACAGCCTTTGTCTTCAGAAGAGCCTCATCCGGATCGGGTGTTGTAAAACCGGCTTCAATGTGCACGCCGTTCACTCCGAGAAAGCTTTTGTCAAACCGGTACTGGCTGACCGCCGATAATGAGGCGCCGCCGATCATCGCACCTGTTCGATGCTTCACATATCCTCCGAGAAGATAAAAGGGGATCCCTTTCCTTATTAAAGCGTCGATATGCATAACTCCGTTTGTGACAACCACAATGTCCTTTGTTTGATCTATAAAATCAATCATATGCAATGCAGTTGTTCCCGCATCAAGATAAATACAGTCACCTTCTTCTAATAAAGATGCCGCTTTTTCTGCAATCTTCAGCTTATCTTGAAGGTTTTTGGAGGATTTTTCAAGCATATCGGGTTCTTGCCGGCTGTTGGAAAGCTTAGATGCCCCGCCGTGAACGCGCTTTAAAAACCCGCGCTCTTCAAGCGTTGATAAATCCCTTCTGATTGTTGATTCAGAAGCGTTTGTCATGCTTATCAGCTCTTGAATCTTTACCACGTCACGCTTTTCAATCTGATCAAGGATCAGCTGATACCTTTCAGGAGTGAGCATATTCCGCCTCCTTTGAAAACGTATTCATTTCACCTACAAGATTATTGTAAACGCTTTTTTTACTTCGAGCAACTAAAATCACTCAAATTCATTCAATAACTATCAAAATCTTTCACATTTGTTCATATTAACGTATGTACATAGGGTTTGTAAACTGTAAATTCGACAAAAAGGGGGACAATTGTATGACATTTCTTTTTATCATAAATGAAAAAAGTCTATTATATTCATTCAATCTTTAAAACACAGAAAAAACCCCATGCGGACTGCATGGGGAGGTTTCACTATTCATACCGTAACGCTTCAATCGGATCTAAGCGGGATGCTTTGTTGGCCGGCAGCATGCCGAAGATGACACCGATCAGCATACTGAACAGCACGCCGATACAAACCACCTGCCAGGAAACGAGCGACGGCCAGCCCGCGATAAGGGAAACGAGTGATGCTCCCCCGTAGCCGAGACCGATTCCGATTAAGCCGCCGATTAAAGTAAGCACAACGGATTCAATTAAGAATTGTGTCAGAATCTGTCCTCTCGTGGCACCGAGCGATTTGCGGACGCCGATTTCTCTTGTCCGTTCCGTTACTGATACGAGCATAATATTCATGACCCCGATTCCGCCGACAACGAGAGAAATGCCGGCGATCGAACCGATGATTGTTGTCATGACGGTCGTGACCTGACCGATGCCCGCGGCGATTTCTTCCATATTCATGACTTGGTAGGCCTCTTTTGTGCCGTGATTGTCATTTAAGAGGCGGGCCGCTTCTTTTCCTGTCGTTTTGATTTGATCAGCGGATTCCGTCTGAATCGAAACGTTGCTGTAGTCATTTGTACCGAAAGACGTTTTCAGCATGTTGAACGGAACATACATTTCACTGAGCCCTAATGATAAAAATCCGCTCTCTTCTTTTAATACACCGATTACTTCTATGGGCTGTCCGCCGGCCCAGACGATTTTTCCGAGCGGAGATGTTTTCCCGAACAGCTTTTCAGCCATTTTTTTCGAGATGATGCCCGCTCTTTTCCCGGAAAGGAAATCGTTATCCGTAAATGTCCGCCCATCCTGAACGTCCAGCTTTTTTACGTCCGTGTAGCCGCTGTTAATGCCATTCAGCGTAATGTCCGTTTCTTCTTCATGATAACGGGCCGTCATTGATTTTACAGCGGAAGCGACAACCTGCTTTACGCCGTCCACTCCTTTTAATCCATTAATATCTTCTTCTGTAAAACTCGCTTGCTGCAAAGCGTTTGGATTGGCTGTTAATTCTTCATCGCTCGGCAGATAATACAATTCAATTGTATTGCCCGGCCCGCTGATGGATTGCTTCAGCATTTGCTCTCCGCCCTGCCCGACAGCCACAACAACGATTACTGAACCGACGCCGATAATGATGCCGAGCATCGTCAGAATCGATCTCATCTTGTGAGCTCTGACGGAACTGAGAGCCATCCGGAGATTTTCTAACAGGCTCATTCCCCCACTCTCCTCTGCTCAGAATCGCGGGGAACGATACTGCCGTCACGGACGAAAATCACTCTGTTTGTACAATCCGCCACTTCACGCTCATGTGTGACAAGCACCACGGTCACGCCCTCTGCATTAAGCTCTGTGAACTGCTCCATAATGGAAATGCTTGTTTTCGTATCCAGCGCGCCGGTCGGCTCATCAGCCAAAATGAGCTTCGGCTCGTTAACGATGGCTCTTGCAATCGCGACACGCTGCTTTTGGCCGCCGGACAGCTCATTCGGCATGTGAAGCATCCGATCCGCTAAGCCGACTTTTTCCAGCGCATATTCGGCCCGTTCCTCACGCTCTTTTTTGCCGATACCTGCGTAAATCATGGGAAGTTCGACATTTTTTCTTGCATTCAATCGCGGCAGCAGCTGAAATTGCTGAAAGACAAATCCGATTGATTTGTTCCGGACCGCCGCAAGCTCTTTTTCCGTGCATGAAGATACATCTTCTCCCGCAAGTCTGTAACTGCCTGATGTCGGTCTGTCCAGACAGCCGATGATATTCATAATCGTAGATTTACCTGATCCCGACGGTCCCATAATGGATACATATTCCCCTTCTTCAATCGTCAGGTCGATTGAACGGAGGACATCAAACGTTTCCTTGCCGATCTGATAGCTTTTTTTCACCTTTGAAAGCTGAATCATCTATGCTTTCACATCCGTTCCGTCAGTCAAACCGTCAGCCGGATTCAGAATGACTTTATCATTCTTTGAAAGTCCCTCTTTTATCTCCGTTAACTGATTCGAGGTGTCGCCCACTTTGACTTTCACGCGTTTGGCCTTCCCGTCTTTTACCGTAAAGACCCAGTGCTCATCTCCGTCTTTTTTGACTGCGGAGGACGGCAGCGTATCGGCTTTCCGCTTGTCGGTTTCAATGTTCATAATGAGTTTAAACCCCGGTTTGCCCTCCGGAAGCTTTCCGATCAGCTTGACCTGAAACGGATACTGCACGGCTTGTTCCGTGCTTTCACCAGAAGCAGCTCCTGACTTTTGTTCCGGAACGAGACCGACAGCCGTCACTCTTCCCTTCCATGTTTTATCCGGAATGGCGTCTGAGGTTATTGTAACGCTTTGTCCCTTTTTCACTTTCAGTGTGTCGTATTCAGACAAATTGCCGGCAACGATCAGGTGTTCCGGGTCGCCTATATGTATTACCGGTTCTTGAATATCCGATTTTTTAGAAGCGGCTTCTTGATTTACTGAGATAACCGTCCCGTCCATCTCACTCTTGACATTGAGGTTCGCCACCTGGTTTTCAAGAGATTGCTTTTGCAGGTCAGATTGCTTTAATTCAATTTCAGCTGTTTTTTGCTGAAGCTGCAGATCAGTCCGTTCGGATTCAATTTGTTTTTTGGCTTCCGCTTCTCCCGCTTGTTTTGCCAGATCTGTTTCTTTACTGTTTAAGGCTTGCAGTTTTTCTTGAATTTGTTCCATTTGCAGCCGTTTTGATTGTTCTGTCAACTCATTTTGCTCTTTATCAAGGTTGAGCTGTTCGTTTGTATAAGTGACTAGCGACGATCCCTTTTTTACTTTGTCGCCTTCTTTTACTTTTACTTTATCAAGGGTTCCTTTGTCCGCTTCATAAAAAACATACTGTTCTTTGGAGAATTTAAGTGTTCCCGGAACCATGACCGCAGATGAGATTTCTCTTTTTTCCATAGTCCCGGTATCCACTTTTTCCCCGGCGCTGCCGCCCGCGGGAGCGGCCGACTTATAAATATTGATACTGATGAATACTGCTACAATGACTGCGATGCCGATTCCGATCCAAAGTTTTTTCATGTTATACACCTGCTGCCACTGAATTTAACAGTCCTCCGACTGCCGATACCAAAAGCATAATAACAAACAGGACAATTGCGGAAATCCAGCCTGCTTTTTTAGAAATGCCGCCGGTATAGCGCAGACCTAAAGCGAGCAGAATATAGCTCCAGATGCTGAAAATATCGATCGCGCTTAAAAAGACCGATACGCCGTCTCCGGCCGGTATGACACTCGCCAAAGATGTGACAGGGTACAGTGAGCCCGCATCGGTAAAATAAATGACAAGTCCGTTAATGACTAAGCCGATGTTAGTAATAAATGCAGTAAAGAGGCCGAGTGAGAGCATTTTTTTATAAGTTGTCACGCCGCCTGAAATTTTGACGCACAGCCAATAAATAAGCGGAACGATAAAGAGAGCGATAATGCCTCCGAAAATCCCTCCGAAAATCGAGCCGAATTTCGCAATGGTTTTGGTCATTTCAATCTGATCATCGGTCAATCCGTCAAGAGATGAGCTGGTCAGTAATTCTTCATAATTCATCCCCAGCCCGCGCAAAATACTCCCCGCCGCAATGAGAATGATGACAATCAGGAGAGGAAGGCCGATGACCGGGTGTTCTCTTAATCTTTTAAACTGCACAACTGGACTTGTAATGACGCCGAAAATTGACGGCTTTTCCGTTACTGCCGTATTGTTTTTTTCCAGATTTGGTTCCATATTGCTGATGCCTCCTATGTATTATTCTGTTTATACGTACGCATCCGGCTTATAAAAGTTTCAATTTTTTTGCCGTTTGCGTATTTATGCTAAATTGTAACACAAAATCTTAAATGTACGTTCCATAATTATGTAAAAAATGACCAGCGCCGGACTGATATGAAAGCAGGCTCAAAATCTTGTGGTGACGCCGTTTTAAGCCTGTGTATGTAAAGAAAACGGCACAATAAAAAATCCCCTTTAAATTCCATTTGGTCTCCCCCGGGAATTCAGCCTTTCTTGCCGATGTTATCGGCGTACTGTGCAAAAAAGCCGGATGGCAATGATGCACATCCGGCTTTTATTCACCCTCCGCTTACAGGCGGGATAAAGGCAATGGTATCGCCTTCTGTTACGATGCTGTTGTCTTTTACGTAAGTTTCATTGATTGCGATCATGGCATTGTCTATCGTCTGAAGGCCGTACCGTTCTTTTAACAGCGTTTTTACAGCAGACGCTGCCGCCTCCTTTTCGTCAAGTTCAATGACCGGCGTTCCCGCCTGCTCCGCAAGTCCGGCAAACAAAAGTACTTTAATCATCGTGATTCCCCTTTATTTAAATCCGGTTTTCCGTTCGGATAAGGCCTCGTTTCCAGCTGATCGCCTATCCATTCTTCGCCGTCTTCCCAGATCTCTTTTTTCCAAATCGGAACAATCTGTTTTATCCGTTCAATGGCATATTCATTCGCCTCATATGCCGCCTTTCTGTGCGGAGAAGACACGGCGATTACGACCGCTGCTTCTCCGATATCAAGGACGCCGACGCGGTGAGTGATCGCAGCTTCGGCTCCCTCCCATTTCGCGCTGATTTCATCGCCGATTTGAGAAAGCATTTGAACAGCCATCGGTTCATATGCTTCATATTCAAGACGCACCGTCCGCCGTCCGGCAGTCCACTCTCTGACCGTGCCGATAAACGTTGTGATGGCCCCGGCTTCGCGCTTTTCAACTTTTTTTACGATATTTTCCGCAATGATAGGTTCCCTTGTAATTTGAAAACGTTCCATTTATGCAGATCCCCCTTTCAGCTGCGAAAGCACAAACATAATGGCAGCCGGATCATCCGCATGGAATACGGGTATGCCCGCATCTGCAGGCATATGCTCCGTACTTCTGCTGACAACCGCGAACACGCGCTCCAAATGCTTCAGCTTTTGCCAATCTTCGCTGCTTTTAATCATAATGATTTTCGGATGCGGCGCATGTTTAAAACCCTCAATGAGAAGACAATCGATTCCCAAATATTCATACAGGCCGATCAAACCAGCCAGATCCCATTTTTTTCGCGCCGTAAGCTGCAAGACCCCGTCCCCTTCTACTGCCGTAACCGCGGCACCGGCTTTTGATAAGCGCTCTGAATCCTTTCCGTCAGAAAAAGGTTCCGGCTCTCCGCCATGTCCGTGATGCTTTAAACATCCAACCGTGCATTCTTTCGGCGCCGCTTTCAGTATACGTTCGATAAACGTTGTTTTACCGCTGTTTTGAAACCCTACGATCTGGACGATCGGGAAAGAATTGACCACGGCCACTCACTTCCATTCTCATCGCGGATGAGAAGCACGTGAACCGTCCGTCCCGCTTCATATCCTCTCGTTCCTCCCGGCAGAAGGATAAACGCGTTTGCTTCGGCAAGAGATGTGACTGAGCTTGATTTGTCGAGACCGACCGGTGACGCCATCATCTTTCCGTCCTTATGATAAACAAACGCCCTCACAAATCTCGCAAACGGATTCGGCTTCGGAAAGTCGTTTGTTAACACGGCTTCCGCCCATCCGGCGTGAGGTTTTTCATTCAGAAGCCAAGACTGAATCATCGGTTTGACAAACAGAGTGAAACCGACGTAACATGCCGACGGATTGCCTGAAAGGCCGAACAGCAGCATGTCATCAGCCCGTGCGACAGTTGTCACACTCCCCGGGCGCATTGCCACTTTGTTAAATAAAACTTCCGCTCCAAGCTTAGCATAAATGTCAGGAAGAAAATCAAAATCACCGACTGACACGCCGCCGGTCGTGATCAGAAAATCGGTTTTTTTCATGGCTTCCTTCACCGCCGCATAACTGTCATCAAAATCATCGGAAATTTTGCCTAAGTTCAGCGGCACCGCACCCGCTTCAATGATCTGGGCATACACCATGGCCGCGTTGCTGTTGCGGATTTTCCCGGGTTCAAGCGGATCGCTTACATGAAGAAGTTCGGTTCCCGTGGCGATTATCCCGACCACCGGCTTTCTCACCACAGGTACGGAAGCGTAGCCGAAGGTTGCCAAAAGAGCGGTGACGCCCGGCGTGATTTTCGTTCCTTTTTTTAAAAGCGAGCTGCCCTTTTTTGCATCTTCTCCTTGGTATGAAATATTATCACCCGCATGGAAAGGGCGTTTCACCGACATGTAATCCGTGCCGTTTTCAGAATACGTTTTTGTCAGCTCAAGCATCACTACGGCATCCGCGCCTTTTGGAATCTGCGCCCCTGTCATAATGCGGACCGCTTCATACGGTCCGAGCTCTTTTTCTGACACGGCGCCGGCTCCGATATGGTCAATGACTTCAAACGTGACGGCATTATCACGGGAAGCCGTCTTTGAATCGCACGCCCTGATGGCAAAACCGTCATACGGAGAACGGTCAAAGGCAGGCACATCATGGTCCGCCTTAACATCTTCTGCCAAATAGCGGTGAAGGCTGTCCTCCAGCGGCACCCATTCGGTATCCCCCTGTTTTTTATATCGGCTCACCCGGCGGACTGCTTCGCCCACCTGAATCGGCGTTCTTTTTTCAAGCATAGCAATACCTCCCCTTACTACAGTCCGATCACTCTGGCCAGAACTGAATTTGCTTCTTTGATGTCGTTTGTACCGTGAATCAGAGCCCGTCCGTCTTGAAAAATAACGATCCTGAAGCGTTCGTATGCCATGTGCAGCAGAAATTCATTTGCTTCGACTTTGCCGATCTGCTTCAGACGTTTGACGAGCTCTTCTTTGTCCAGCCTCTTTAACGCTTCCGATCTGATTTGAACGGTGTCTCTTCCGCACAGCACGCTTGCTTTTGGCCTATTTTCAGGCTGCAGGTACGGGTATACGGGCTCCGCGCCGCAGGAAGGGCAATGATCCCGTTTGGTCTGATCCACATTTACGCTCATATTGGTGTTATTCCACACATCAAACGTAAAAAAGCGCCGATTTACCGCTTCATGGTTACCTGTCAGCAATTTCAGCGCCTCAGCCTGCTGATAAGCAGAGACGATATGAACCGCCGGAGGTATGATCCCTGCTGTATCACATGTCGCTCCGCCCACGGGTATTTGCTCAAACAGACAGGATAAACACGGCGTAACCCCCGGGATAATCGTCATACACATCCCCTGACTGCTGACACAGGCACCGTAAATCCAAGGCGTTTTCGTTTTCAGCGCCAGATCATTGATGACCATTCTCGTTTCAAAATTATCTGTCGCATCCACGATGCAATCCGCTTGTTCGATCAGCGGTTCGAGCGTTTCCGCCGTACCTTCAGCCGCATAAGCATCTATATGTATGTCACTGTTTATCGCCAAAAGACGCGTCTTAGCCGCCACGGCTTTCGGCAGGCGTCCTCTCGCGTCTTCTTCTGTATACAGCTGCTGTCTTTGTAAATTGCTCCATTCCACATAATCCCGGTCAATAATCGCCATACGGCCTGCTCCGGCTCTTGCCAGCCCCTCTGCTGCGGCTGTTCCGAGGGCCCCGGCCCCGACAATCAGGACACTGCTGTCAGCCAGCGCCTTCTGCCCTTTTTCCCCTATCGGCTTAAATCTTGTCTGCCGCGAATAGCGCTCTTCCATCTGTGTTGTCCCCTTGCATTTTTATTTCCATCATACCATGTTTCCTCACCATCAGTCCTGATGTGAAGACTCGATAAGCGCCAAAAGTCTGGCGTAATCATCCCGGGTGTTGATATTGACGAACTCTTCCGGCCCGGCGCTGATGTCTTCAGCCTGCACATAACAGACAGACAGATGTTTCAGCGTGTCTGCCATTTTCAGCTTGTTTTGTGCCAGCTGATCAAAAAGCACCTCTTGCACCCGTTTATGATAAACAGCCAAGAGAGGCTGCGCTCTGTTTTCACAAATCGGAATGACAGCGTCCACATTTCCGGTCAGCTTCATTTCAAGCGCTGCCATGGTCTTTCTAGTCACGAGCGGCGTGTCACAGGATATGACCGTGTATGTTTCGCCTTCCGTTTGTTTCATTGCCGTATATATGCCGGCCAGCGGCCCCATTCCCCGAAACTGCGGCACATCGGAGAAAACATGTCTCTCTTTGTTTGCTAAGAACTTTTTTATATGTTCAGGGCGGCTGATAATCACCGTCTCTCCGCAGCCGAAGGCTTTTTTCGCCTGCTCATAAAACATGCCGCCCTTCCACTTTGCAAAAGCTTTCGGTTCCCCGAACCTTCGGGAAGCTCCCCCTGCTAATATTACATTCACCTGTTTCATGTCATCTCTCCCCATTCTATATAAAAGCATAGCAAACGCCTCAGCCGAAATACAATATTACAGTGCTTGTCAATTTAATTAAGAGGAATAGCCGTCTGTCCTATTCCATATTGTAGTGTTAACATCATGAGGGAGATGGTTCTTATGAAAATATCAGGTCCGTTTTTCCACGACACTTCTCAAGAGAACCTTTATTTGAAGTCAGAACTTTCGAGATGCAGAAAACTGATTTCGGAGTTTGAAGCAAGCTACTTTCATCAAAAAAACAATAAGCTTCAGGAGGAAAACGCCAATATTAAAGAGCGGCTTCACAAGCTTACTGACGAACTGGAAGCAATGGCTCAAAAACACAAACAGACAAGTAACACGGAACGGTCTCTGCATGAAATCAGGGCCGGGCTGCTCGATAAAATCGTCATTCTGCAAGAACTGCTGCAGAAGGAAACGTTTCGGCGGAAAAATGAGATGGAAGAAAAACACCGTCTCCATCTTACGAATGTAAAATTTGAAGAAGAAAATAAAAACTTACATACCCGTATCCGCTCACTTGAGACCGCCATGGAAACCGAACAGACTTCTCACGAAGATACGAAACGGCGTTTTCAGGCTGCTGCAGAAGAAAATATCCGGCTCCAAACACAAATGACAGAAAAAGAATACCAGCTCAAACATATTAAAATAGAAATTAATCATATGAGAGATCGAATACTAGAAACAAAAGAACGGCTTGTAGAAATAGAAAAAACGAAAGAAAAGTTATTTCAAGAAACCATTCTCTCGTACAAAAGACAGCTGGACGAAAGTGATGCTTGGATTGCCGGTCATTTTGCTGATATTGACAGCCGGACGGCGGAACCGGCAGAAAAAGAGCTGGAACTTCCTTCTGCTGCGGCCGGGACTGTTCAGGCAGAAGACTTGCTTAAAGCGGTCACCGAACAAGTCATCTCCCTGCAAAAACAGTTTGCACAATCAGAGTCCCGTGATCAGTCGTTTGAAGAAAAGCTGGACGCGGTGAAAGAACGGGCTGATGAAGAAAAACCGTTCCAGAAATATGTCGTCAAGCTTGAAAAAAAGGCGTTAAAAGATACGCGGGACAGCACAAAAAAACTGCTTGAGTAACGCAAGCAGTTTTTTACTGTTTTATTCAGCAGCCGTATCATTTGCCGTTTCTTCTGTTTCCTGAGAAATTTCTCCCTCAAGAATATATTGGCCGCGGTATGGTTTTTTCACTTCCGGATACATTTTAATTAAACTTTGCATAAACGTTGTCATATTAGGAATTTCAAGGCCGCTTTCCTTCTCAATTTCCTTTTGCAGCTCCGAACTTTTGATCGCCGCATTGTGGCGCTTCAACGTTTTAATGGCTGCTTCGCGCAGTTTTGCCGCTTTTGAACCCGGTCTTGCCGTCCCTCTTCTTCTTCTTGTAGAACCATCCGGAATGCCGGCGGGAAGGGACGTAATAGACTGCATTTGCGGCTGGGAGGATTGAGGCTGTGTCTGCGGCTTTTGGTAGCTTCTCATTTCCTGTGCCGCAAGCTCTGCAAGCACTGGGAGAGAGTCGCTTTTTTTCTCCGGACGAAACTCTTTTTTTGTATCAGACAGGCTGCCCGTATTGTCTAATTCTCTCAGTTTTGCATATATTTTATCTCGTTCTATTTGATATTCACGAATGACTTTTACCTCTGCCTCGTTCAATTGTTCTAAACGTAAGCGCAGCGCTTCTCTTTCATTAAACATGTGTAAAACCCCCTGTCAAAAATTTAAACGCTTTTATTTAGATATTAGATTACAAAAGTAATTTTATCAACTATTATTTTAGCATTTTACTATTTTATTTACTCTATGAAAAATTGCTTATTTTCTGAAAATGGTACTTTCTATACAAAAACCCTCGTCATATAGGGGATTCTGGGCGATGTTCCATTTTGTTCAAACCCTTCAAAATATAACTTGAAATTACTTGTTTAATGAAAATTAGCGTAATATCTACAATTTTCGACTATAATATGTAAAAGCTAAAGATATGGAGAAAACATGCGATACAGCGTGTTTTCTCCCGTTTTTCTTCATTTTCGTTTTCACTCCAGCTCAACAATCACACATGTCCTTTTGGAATTTTTTATCTAATCAGCACAAAAAACCCTATTACCTAACGGCAAAGGGTTTGCAGAACCGAGACAATAGTCCGACGGAGATTGTCCCAATTATTCAGAAGCCTGCTCCATTTCTGAAAGTACGCGGCTGACGCGTTTTTCAAGCATTGTCATCCCGGCTCCTCCCGCTTGAAAATGACGAAGCTGTCCGGTTTTATCAAAAACGTAATAAGCCGGCACATATTGATTCTCAAATGCTTCAGTCAGCGTATGATCGCTGTCCACGTAAATCGGCTGAGAGATATCGTGTTCAGCCGCTGTTTCCTTGATTTTCTCAAGGTCAAGATCATCTTCGGAACGGGGCATATGAACGGCTACCACATTCAGCTGATCTTTATATTTATTACGAAGCCCGTTCACCTCAGGCATCGCTTCTTTACACATGCCGCAGCTGACGGACCAGAAGTGAATCAATGCCGGCTTTTCACCGATCAGCTGTTCCTTCGTGACTTCTCCGTTAATCCAGGCTTTGGCGCCTGTCAATTCAGGCATTTGCTGATGTAATTTCATCTGATGTCCCTCCTTATGAAAAAGATTTGTGATCTTTCGTCCGCACTCTCATTTCGCTCGGGCAACATCCGGGTGTTTTCCCTCCAAAGTAAATGATTTGGCTGAACCGACATGTTAAAATGAGAGCGGAGATTCTTTAGTTAGTATCTTCACGAAAATAATGAGATTGAAACCGTTCAATAGAATAAATCATAACTGTAAAAAACTGATTTCTATTAAAAGGTTTATCCTATTGTAAAACGGGTAAGTAACTTTTAGCTTTTTCTGCAATAGACTTGAAAGGAAGACATCACTATGATTGATTTAAAACACTTTGATTGGGCCGGGCTCATCACTTCTGCGGGGATTTTTATCGTAAAGCTGGCACTTATTATTTTAGCGTATTTTATTTTCCGGACGGCAGGCAAAAAGCTGATTAAACATCTGTTTCAGAAATTCGAGCAGCAAAATAACCTTTCTACGGGCCGCGCTTATACTTTGCGGAGTCTCGCGCTGAATGTGTACGGATACATACTGATTTTCGTTTTTATCGTCATGATATTGGATTTATTTCACTACAATCCGAGCGCTCTCATTGCAGGCGCCGGCGTGGTCGGTCTTGCAGTCGGCTTTGGCGCTCAGGGACTTGTCAGTGACATTGTCACCGGATTTTTTATCCTTTTGGAAAAACAGATCGATGTCGGTGATTATATTACGGTTGCCAGCTACAGCGGCATTGTCGAGCAGGTCGGTCTGCGTACGACGCAAATCCGGAGCTTTGACGGCACGCTTCACTATCTTCCCAACCGGGGGATCACAAATGTGAGCAACCATTCTCGCGGAACGATGCAGGCGCTTGTCGATATTAAGGTGCCGCTTGAAAAAAATCTTGATGAAACCATTCAAGTCCTGCAAAACGCCTGTGACAAAGCAGCCCTTGAGCTTCCGCAGATTAAGGAAGGACCGGACGTCATCGGGGTTCAGGATTTAAGCACATCAGAAATGGTCATCAGAATCATCGCCAAAACAGAAAATATGGAGCAATGGCGGGTTGAACGCGTGCTGCGGAGAGAAATGAAAATCGCGCTCGACCGTTTGAAAAACGCCGCTTCTGCCGAATAGAAAAACCGAAGCATAAGCTTCGGTTTTTTCTTTTTAATGAAATTTTTTTTCTACTTCGCTGCAGATTTCGTCAGCTGTCATTCCGGAAGCCGTAATGACGGGAGCCTGAGTTGACGTATCGGCAATGCCTTGGACATTGCTGTCAAGTCCGGTTACGACACAGCAGTCACAATCCTTCGCATCCTCAGGAGTCTTCATCATCACTACGTCATATCCCTTTTGTTTTAACGCCTGTTCTACATCCGATAAAGATTGTTCAATTCCAATTTTTTTCGTCATATTGAACACCTCCGTTACGTAGAATGCTCAATTTTTGTTAGATTATTCTTCTTTTCGGATTTAATTGGCATACTCCGAAAAATATCCGACCATGACATTTACTGCGGTTTCCATCGCATCTTCATCCGGATTCAGCTTTGCGTGATGAAGCCCGTGGGAAGAATCGGCACCGAGCCAGAACATGAAGCCGGGGTATTTTTTCAGCATATACCCGAAATCTTCTCCGGTCATCGCTTCTTTCGCCGTTTTCACTTCTGCAAGATGATGCTCACTGACAAATTGCATAAATTCTTCGGTCAGGCCGCTTGTATTATAAACCTGATGATAAACGGACGGGTACGTGACCTTCCCTTTGCAGCGGAAGCCGATTTCAATTCCTTTGACGAGTTCTTCAATCCGCTTTTTCACCATACGCATTGATTCTTCAGAAAGCGTCCGGATCGTTCCTTCCAGATGAGCATGCTCTGCGATGATATTTTGCGCCGTGCCTCCGGTAATCGTTCCGACAGTAATTACCGCGCTGTCAAGCGGGTCCGTATTTCTGGATATGACCGTCTGCAGCTGCGTGACAAGTGTACTTGCGGCGACGACCATGTCGTCTGCTGTATGCGGATATGCCGCATGTCCGCCTTTCCCCTCAAGGTCGATGACAAGCTCGCTCGTATTGGCAAACAGCAAACCGCTTTTGGTAGAGATTGTGCCGACCGGCAGCTCAGGTGCTATATGGAGAGCCGTGATCAAATCCGGCGTCCATTTTTTCAGCACATCGCTTTCAAGCATCGGTTCCGCTCCGCCCGGTCCTTCTTCAGCCGGCTGGAATAAAAAGAGCAGATCATGCTTGACCGGGTGATGGACAAAGTGATCAATAATGCCGAGCGCGATGGTCATGTGCATATCGTGGCCGCATGCGTGCATAAAACCGGGATGTTCAGATGCAAATGGAAGCCCCGTCTGTTCTTCAATCGACAAAGCGTCTATATCCGCTCTGTAGGCGAGCATTTTTTCCGGAGCCGTGCCGTTGACTTTGACAAAGATACCGGTTCTCCACGTTTCGATTTCAATTCGTTCTTCTGGATATTGTTTCAATATATTCAGCAGGTACTGCTGTGTTTTATATTCCTGAAAGCCGATTTCCGGGATGCGGTGCAGATCTCTCCGGATCGCTATGAGCCGCTCTTTTTCCATATGTATTCCTCCTTAAGATAAGAATAAGGCGTGGATTTTATCATCCACGCCCATTCTATCAAACCATTCCTTACAGCTGGCGTAATTCCTGTTTGATTTCTGTTTTGCCTTTTGTTTTTTCATCGATATCTTTGATTTTTTTCGCTGGTGTTCCTGCTACAACGGTATATGGCTCAACGTCATTTACTACGATGGCTCCCGCAGCGACAACCGCGCCTTTTCCGATTGTTACGCCTTCAAGCACAACCGCATTTGCGCCGATTACAACGTCATCTTCCACGACAACAGGCTTAGCGCTTGGCGGCTCAATAACGCCCGCTAATACAGAACCCGCTCCGATGTGACAGTTTTTTCCGACAGTCGCGCGTCCTCCGAGCACAACGTTCATATCAATCATTGTGCCTTCGCCGATGACTGAACCGATATTAATGGACGCCCCCATCATGATAACGGCATTGTCGCCGATTTCGACTTGGTCGCGGATAATAGCGCCGGGCTCGATGCGCGCTTTTACATCTTTCAAGTCAAGCATCGGAATCGCAGAGTTGCGACGGTCATTTTCAACGACGTAATCCTCAATTTTTTCTTTGTTTTCTTCAATTGCCGCTTTAATGTCAGCCCATTCGCCAAAAACAACGCCGGATTGGCCGTTCAGGAATGTTTTAGCGGAATCGCCAAAGCTGATTCCCTCAAGATCGCCTTTTACATACACTTTTACAGGCGTTGATTTTGTACTATTTTGAATAAATGAAATAATTTCATTTGCATCCATCATTTTCATATGTATTGTCCTCCTCTGATTTTCTACCTCATTACTGTAACAAAGGAAGGATGCAAAAACAAGAAAAAAAGGAACAAGCCTTTATTCTGCCGGCTGTCTGCACAATGCGGCAAACTGTCTTCCGAATTCCCTGAGCTCTTCTTCCTCGCTGCCTTCAGGATTGTTTTCAATTTTGACCGGTGGCAGCACCACCCATCCTCCCCGGGCTGTGATCACTTTTTCCAATTCGTCAACCGCTCCGCAAAAAAACGCGTAGGACGTATCTCCGGAACCGAACAGAGCAAATGTTTTTCCTGCAAAATCCAGGTTTTCCATATCCTCAGCGATATCGAGCATTTCATCAGGAAGATCCCCGTCTCCCCACGTATATGTGCCTAATAAAATATACTCATAGTCATTAAAAAGTTCGGCATCGATATCCATCGCTTCATATCTGTCTACGGATGCTTGTGCTTCGATCAGCCCTTTTTCAATCAAATCCGCCATTGCCTCGGTGTTTCCTGACATTGTCGCATAAACAAGCAATACTTTCCCCATCTCCGTCTCTCCTTTATGTATAGAAACTAATGTGCGAGCCGGTCCGCCTCATACGGTCTGACAAACTTACATTCGTAAAGGCCCGCGCAAAAAAAGCTTTCTTTCTGATTGGCCACCCGCCATCCGTGACCGCGGATCGTATCAAACCATTTTAATTCTCCGGCGGCGAAATCAGCTTGGTAAATGCGCGAAAATCCGTTTTCGTCCTGTGCCGAAGTGACATAAATAATACCGTCATCCTCAGAAACGTCGAGAAATGATTTTTCCCGTACGGCAGGCGCGGCTGTAATGACAAACGCCTCGTCCGTCCGTACGTTTCGGACGGCAACCTCGCCCCGTTCTCCCTTTGCCGCACCCTTTGCGGCAATGAGCCAGTCCTTCTTGTACATAAGCATGGAAGCCGTCATGCGCTGTCTTTCACGGCTTATACGCCGGATGCGGCCTTCTGTCAGATCGTACGCCCAAATGCCGCCATAATTCATATGAATCCGGGTGCCGATATAAATCGTCTGACCGTGCAAACAAAGCGAGCGGATGACAGGCGGTTCCTTTAAATGTGCAAAGGGCTTAGCCACATGCCAAGTGACGCCGAAATCATCAGATAAGTAGAGGCAGTGCGTGCCGTGTGCACAGACGAACCCGTCATTCCGCCCGGCAACGGCCCAAACGGAGGCGCTGGTCGGAAATCGGGATGCCGTCCAGGTCTTTCCCTGATCGGCCGATCTGAGGACGGCGCCTTTTTCCCCCGCCGCGAATATGTAAGGCCCGATGTAGGTCAGCACATGAATCTTGCTTTTCATCCGGTACAGCCTTTTCCAGCCTTCTTCTGCAGAAAAATGAAAAATGCCTTCGTCTTTTACTGCGACAAAAAAGCCTGAAGACACTGATGCCATGACAGCCGTCGCGCCTTTATGAAACATGGCACCGGTCTCCTTGGTGAGCGGCCCATGCAAGAAAACCGCGGACAAATTCTTTGCAGCATTCCTGATCCTCAGCCGTCTCAGGCGCCAATTCGATTTTCAGCGTTTCCGGATATAAATTGGCTCCGGCCTGTTCAAACGCATCGCAAAACAGCGTAACCGCTTCACAAAACTTCGGATAGGCGTGATCGCCTGAACCGAAACAAGCCGTTTTCAGTCCGTTGAGCTGACGGTGCAGAATATCTTCATAAAAATCTTCCGCTTCGTAAGGAAGATCACCATCTCCCCATGTGTATGTGCCGACAAAAACATAATCATATGCTTCGAGACAATCCGCATCTGCCTCATCCATGTCAAGGCAGTCAATTGCAATCTGATGCTCGCTCAGTGTTTCTTTTATAATGCCGGCAATATCCTCCGTATTCCCCGACATGCTTGCGTATATCATTAATGCTTTCTGCATATGATCACCCCGTAATTGATAATGATTTTCAATAACATATACACTACTTTAAATGATAATGATTTTCATTGTCAATAAAAAATAAAAAAAGACAGCCTATTGCTGTCTTTCTAAAAAGGGCTCTCCTGCTTCAGCATATCTTTGATGACAGAAACGAAAGCCTGCACCTGTTTTAATTCAAATGCCGGCTCATAACCGAGCAGCCATGTGTCGCGGCCGATCGGATGATCCTTTGCATCAAGCAGGGGCATTTTATTTACTTTGTCTTCCTCATCTAAGGTGACTGACGGCAAAATGGCATAACCGATTCCGTGCAGCGCCATCTGCTTGCACGTTTCAATCTGATCGACGAGGATCGTCTGTTTCGGCGAGGTTTTGAATTTTTGATGCCACCAATGCTGAATTTCCTGAAAATATGTACTGTCACTTTTGAACTGGATAAACGGCCGGTCGGTATGGGCTATATCATCAATGCAGGAAATTTCCGTATCGACCAAATATAAATGATCGGTCATTAGATATTCTTTTCGGCCTTTCCATTCCGGGTTTCCCCGGATGATGCCGATATGTACCTGATCTTCATACAGACTTTTCAGCATTTCGCTGCTCCATCCTGTAATGAGGGAAACCTTTGCATTCGGATATCGCTCCACATATGTTTTTAACACTTTCGGAAGCCAGTGCTGCCCGATAATGGAGGCGACGGCAAGCTTCAATGTGCCGTGAATTTCCCCTTCAAGTTCATCAATATTTTCTCTTATTCTCTCTTGCCGGTCCGTGACATCATTTGCAAATTGTATGATTTTTTCTCCTGCCGGCGTTACCGTGAGTCCTTTTTGAGATCTTAGAAAGATCTTTGTTCCCCAGGCTTTTTCAATGGTCTGCAATCGCTGGGACAGAGCCGGCTGTGACACGAATAACCGTTCGGCAGCCTTCCTCATGTTTAATTCCTCAGCTAAAATTACGAGCATATGAAGCTCATGAAGCTGCATGTCGTCCTCCTTTTCAATGCCTTCTCGTATTTCTTATCTACCATTCTAATAAATTAAAGGCTGCCGAAGCAAGTGCGACCAATATGTATACGTTTTCTTTTTCTGGCATGCAAAGAACAAATAGGCTGATCGTGCGAGCCTACTTATTCAATGACCTGATATGACTGCTCAGCTGCTTTAATACGACTCTTCTCGTAAAGATGCCTTCAAAGACACCTTCATCATTTTCAACGCAGACAAAGCCGTTGTTAATGACCATGCTGAACCCTTTGATAATCGGATCATTGATGTGGAGACGGGGAATGTCTTTCAGCATGACCTCCTCAACCGTAATTTGATCCAGCTTCTCAAACTCAATCCGCTCAAGTCCGAAAATGCTGTTCATAATCATATTTGTGCCGATCAAACCGTGCAGACGGTACGAAGCGTCAAGGACTGGAATAGCGGTATAGCCGGTTTTCGTCAGCACTAAAAGAGCATGCTCAAGGTTGTTTCCGACTTGTACGTGCGCCACTTTATCCGCCTCGATCATAAATTGTCCGACTGTTGCATCAAGAAGCTGATCTGATTGTAAGCTAATCATGTCACTTCGACCCCTTTACATTTTTCATCAAGACATGTATTCCCTATATCGCAATAATATAAACATTATCATTTTTTGTCGAAAAGTTTCCGTCAATAAAAAAGATACTCTTTGCAATCGAGTATCAATTTATAGGCCGCTGATTAATTTTCGTTCCGGAAACGGTCATAAAGCGTTACGAGTTTTTTATAAGTGGTTCCATCAACGCTTTTTGACCCTGCTTCTATATCGTTGATTTCGCTGGTCAAAAGCTCAATGGCATATTCATGATTGATCAGGATATTCAGCAGAAGTTTTTGTTCTTCTTCCGTAAATCGTTCACCGATAAGACTCATACGTAATCAGGCCCCCTATTTTTAACTGAATACCTCTGAAAGCAAGATGATATTTGCTTTCAGCTCTACCGCTAGGATAAGTAAACAGAAAAAAATCGTCAACCGCATAATTCGACAATTTGCGGATTCTGTATGACATATTATTTTGTGTAACGATTGGCATAACTGAATGCTGTGCAGGAATCGGGCTTGATTTTCGCTTCAATGCCCATCGAGGTAATACGGCCGGTCATTTCTTGTATCAATTCTTTTGTCAGCCCTTTTTGGCCGATATCTAAGTGCACTTCAAATGTAAGATCCGCTCCTTCATCAGCGAAAGGCAGGAGCAAATCGGTAATTTCCATGAAACGTCCGTCGAGGATATGCGCAGCCATCTCCTGGCTGAATGCGGTTTCCAGCGAAATTTTTTCGCGAAGGCTATGTATCGGTCTGGCGAGATCGTGATTTTTCAAACAGCCCCAAGCTCCCTTGCCTGTACGGTGCAAGTGTATAGCCGTAATAAACTTCGTGAAGTCGCGGTAAACTTGTGAATCAGTCCCCACAGACAGCACGTATGCTGATCGGGGGTCTTTATTGACAAAGCGTTTCAGCCGCTCCATCACGTCTTGAAAGGTCATCTGTGCCTCAGAAAGATTATAAAACAGAAAAGAATCAGCCATGTACGGACACTCCTCTTTCCAAAATCTACAACCAAACGAACGAGCACGGTTCCTTTGCATGATTTAATAAAGCTCCGCTTGCGGAAGACGGGAAGCTTGGTCAGCCTGAAAAATCAAACCAAATTACTGAAGGAGCTCAAAAATTTCAATAGAAATCATGTCAATGTTATCAAACGGATATGTGTTAGGTTTTTCACCTTTTTGGAAAACCGTCAGCTCAAACGTTTGATTCTTTTCAAAATATTTAACACTGCATATTTTCTCACCATTTACTTCGAAGTAACGCTGCATCGGCTCATTAGCCGCTTCGGCTGTTTCTTGCAGACTTTGCAGCCGTGTGATGATACCCATTAATTGTGACATTCTAAAAAAAGACTCCTTTCAAAAAACAACTTCAAATCAACAAGTATTTATTATAATACAAGTTCTACAGAGCATCATACCATAAAGTAGACCGGGATGGCATTTTCCCGCTGGATTTTCAATAAGAAAATAAACGGGAAAACCGTGTTTTCGAATAGTTTGAAGCTTTTTTCGGAATGTCATACACCTTTTATAAATGATTTTTCGCTTTTTGAGCCGCCATTGTCAGATGTATGTGAGAAGAAGCCTTTTTATGCGCTGGAAGGCATAAAAAAACTTGGCGGGGGTAGCGCCAAGCTTTTTCGGATCTTGATCTGATAGAGGGGTTGGGGAACAGAGAGTAACTTCTCTCTATAACTAAATGATAATGATTATCAGTATCATTGTCAATCGTTTTTTTAAACTTTTTCACATTTATAAAAAAAAGCGGCTTACAGCAGCCGCTTTATAGTAATCCGTCCTGTTCATATAAATAAGAGTAAGGCAGATCGATAAATAAATACATATTGTCATCCATCGGGTATGAAAAGGTTCTGATCATCTCACCCGTTTCAATATCACTGTACAGGTCACTGAAAAAGCCTTTTCTTGAATTACGCATCTTCATGATGTTTTCTAGAAAGTACGGACGCCAGCTCCAGTTTTTCTCCATGTATTCAGGCTGATAAAGCCATTCGCCGGATTGCTTGAACACATTTCCCGTCAGCTGATAGCCTTCTTCATCACACATATAAATTCTGAAGCAGCAGTCCGTCAGGTTTTCCGCCAGTTTCTTAATAAACTCATCATCCGCCTGATGGGTTTTCTTCAGCTCGGAAACTGCCTGATTGACCCGCTTATAAAAATTCTCAGAGTGTTCGTATACTGTCTCCAGCTTCTTTTTTTCTCTCGTGATAAATTGCTGAAACTCTGTTTTCAAGCGTGCTTTTAACAGGCTGCGGTCTATAAAATCGCCGCTCGGCGCCTGCAGATAATAGCCTTGAAAAAATCGGCCTCCGTTTCTCCATGCGTACTGGAGCTGGAAATCAGCTTCTATATCTTCATACAGCAGCGCGGCGCCGATTTTTCTCGCCAGCAATGAAATGCTGTACAGCACATGCTCATAGGATGGTGACGGCTGAGATACCTTCAGCGCCTGCAAATCTATTTTCAGAAGGTCCGGTGAAAGGAGCGCGATTCTGTCCAGGTTGCTGCTCTCCTTACCTATATTGTCCACCGCGATTTTAATGCCGTATGTACGATAGTAGGCAAGCATATGGTACAGCTGTTCAATGTCGCCTTCGAAATTGTGCTCGGTGATCTCAAGCACAATACGGTTCAATTCAATGCCCTGCTCTTCGTATTCTTTCAAAAGCTCAAGAAAGCTTTCGCCGTGGTCAAGCATTAATACATTCGCATCCTGATTGATAAAAATCAACAGATCACGATCAGCTTCTTTAAACCTCTCCAGCGCCTGCCTGATGACTCTGTCATCGACCTCAAGCTTATATTCTTCCGGAATGCCGGAATCTAAGAAAAACGGCCCTAGGCTCTCAATCTCCGCATCTGCCAAAATCCGGCCAAGCACTTCGTAGCCTACGACTCTTTGTTCCTCAGCGTTAAAAATCGCTTGGTAATACGGAATGACATCATCAATATTCGTCAGTATATCAAGTGGGTCCAACATGTTATCACCTGCTTCTCTATCTTTGTCTGATTATACACAATTATATCAGCACCACAAATGTTTAGATTAGGGGAAAAGGAGGCAGTATGGCAGCAGCTTAAAGTAAAAGGGGGACATTTTTAAGATCACTCTTTAGACCGGTTCATTAAGGACGTTGTTCATTTGTTTCACAATCACAAATAAAAGTATAAATATAAGAGCATTATAACCGGCAGCTGTCCAAAAATAATGGCTCCAATCAGTTCTGTTATATATCCAATCATCCTCATGTTTCAACTGAAAGAAAGTTCCTTTTTTATCTAACGTGCCAAATGTAAGGGTTGTGAACCCGCCAACACTCTTGGAAACGTCAACTCCATACATTGAACCGGCATGATCAGTATGATTTATTGGCATATACGTATAATCAGATAAATTTGTTTCCGCCAGCTTGGTCGGGAGAGACACATATAATACAGCCGATGTATCGCCTCCGAGCCCGCTCAAATACTCCCTGGCTTTAATAAATTTCGTTTCATCAGGAAAATCGATGTGATATAGCTTTTCAAATCTGATTATTTCATCAGATGTAAGATGGGTATTTTGATAATACTCTGGAGTAAAAGCACAAATCATAAAGTACCAAATATTAAAGATGATAACTAAACTGCTTAAAAATAGTACAACGAACCATTTTAATAATTTCTTCAATTAATGGCCCCTTAATCTTTCAAAATTATATCATAATTTTGAATAGAAAATAAAACAAGCGAACGGCCGGCTTTGACGTTCGCTTGTTTTGCAAAATAGTCAATATATGAAAAATTAAAACGGATAAGGATTCAGCCACTGCCCGCCGTCCATTGTGATACAATCCCCGTTTATGTAGGACGCTTCATCGGATAGCAAAAACGCTGCCAACGCGGCGATTTCTTCCGGTGTGCCCAGCCGGCCAAGCGGGACACTGTTCATAGTGCGGGACATTGCTTTTTCCGATTCAAACAGCTTCTCCGCACCGCCTGTTCGTTCAATCGGGCCTGGGGCTATCGCGTTTGTGCGGATGCCGTATTTGCTCCCCCATTCAACGGCCAGCGTTCTTGTCAGTGACAATACCCCCGCTTTGGCTGCAGCGGAATGAACGACCCCTGCTCCCGCTCCCCATGCGTATGTGGCGGCCATATTCAATATGACACCCTTCTGCTTTTGCTCGATCCAATACCTTGCCGCGGCTTGGCTGCAAAAAAAAGTGCCGTTTAAAACAATCTCAATAACCGCTTTCCATCCGTTGGGCGTCAGCTTTTCTGCCGGGCAAATAAAATTACCGGCCGCATTGTTAATCAGCGCATCAAGCCGGCCAAAGACCTTTACCGCTTCTGTCATCATGTCTGAAGCGGCGGATTCTGAACGGACATCCATTTGAAAACAGGCAACCTGTCCCTCAAAGGTCTCAATTTCTTTTCTAGTTTCCTCAAGTGCTTCCTGGTTCCTCCCTGTCACCATGACGTGCCATCCCAGTTCAGCCTGTTTTTTCGCCATTGCTTTTCCCATGCCACTTGAACCGCCTGTAATGATTACCGCTTTCTTATCCATAATAACCCCACCCCTTTTATTGAATGAATAATCATTCATAATTCTATCACAGATGTCTCTGCCCGTCATTACATGCTGAGAAGGGATTTTCCGGCCAAGCTGATGATATAATAGAAAAACTCTTACAAAGGTTGGTTTTACATATGGAGAAAATGACGAGAAGAACATTTTTAAAAAGAGGATTCAGCATTTTTGGCGCGGCTCTTGCGACGGCTTGCGGAGGCTACGGCTATGCCCGATATATTGAACCGCGTATGATTGAAATCACCCGGCATACAATTACCAGCCGCCTGATTCCACGCGGCTTTGACAATTTTAAAATCGTTCAATTCAGCGATACGCATCTCAGTGACGTGTTTACAACCGAAGACTTGAATAAAACAGCGGAAAAGATCAATCAGCTGAAACCTGATCTGCTTATCTTTACGGGAGATTTGATTGATAAGCCGCATTTATATCATGATTATCAGCATGCGCTCGCCGTGCTGCAAAGGCTTGAAGCTCCTTTCGGCAAACTTTGTGTATACGGGAACCATGACCACGGAGGCTATGGCACGAACACGTACAAGACCCTGATGGAAGCGGCTGATTTTCAAGTGCTTCGCAACGGCTATCGTCAGGTGCAGCTGGCAGATGGGAGCCGGATTGAACTTGCGTCTTTGGATGATTTAATGCTCGGAAAGCCTGATTATGAAGGCACTCTATCCCGTCTTTCCGAAGATGCGTTTTCCATTTTACTCGTTCACGAGCCTGATGCCGCACTCAAGATCGGCGGACATCCCGTAAACTTGCAGCTGTCGGGACATACTCACGGCGGTCAGGTGCAGCTTCCGTTTTTCGGGCCTCTCATTACGCCCCCTTACGGAAAAACGTATACCGACGGCATGTATACACTGCATGACACAACCGTTTATGTCAATCGCGGGCTCGGTACGACAAGGCTGCCGTATCGATTTTTAGCAAGACCGGAAATCACGCTGTTCACATTAAAAACTGTACAAAAATAAGACTTTTATCCCGATGCACAAACAGCCCCTCCTTAATATGTATATGGAAAAGAACAAAAAGGAGGGTGATGAAACTGCTGACCTATCAAGTGAAACAAGGAGAAACCATCTCAAGCATTGCACAAGACTTCAGAATAAGCACGGCCGCTCTCCTTCAGGCAAATCCCTCAATCCAATCGGTCATTTATGCGGGACAGCATATTATCATACCGAATCTTCCCGACCCATCCACTATTCCCTATTCCATTGTCGTGTATATCGGAGCGAAGAAACTGGAGTTATACCGCCTTGGCAGGCTTATCCGTACGTATCCGATCGCAGTCGGAAAAATATTGACGACCACGCCGACCGGGGAATTTTACATCGTGAATCGCCAGCCTAAGCCCGGAGGTCCGTTCGGCGCTTATTGGCTCAGCCTCTCTAAGCTCCATTACGGCATTCACGGGACAAATAATCCTTCCTCCATCGGCAAAGCGGTATCAAAAGGATGCATCCGCATGTATAATCAGGACGTCACTGAACTTGCCGCTACCGTCCCTAATGGAACAAGGGTGACGATTATGAGATAGAAAGATCTCATTTGTTTATGGAACGAGCTGATGATAATATATTACAGTGGGACCTTTAGGGTAAGGAGCGTGTTTATGGATATATTTAAAAATCGCAATTTTGTCCGTTTATTTTTCGCAGCACTCGCTTCTCAAATGGGAACGACTGTAGGTAATATGGCTTTCGCTTTTTACTTGCTCGATCGCTTTGCCAACCAGCCGGCATACACGACTTTGGCAGAGCTGATGTATTCGCTGCCGACAGTTTTCGTATTTCTGATTGTCGGTGTCGCAGCTGACCGGCTTGACAGGAAAAAGGTCGCAGAAAATTGTGACTGGATCAGGGCGGGACTGACGATCGTATTGTTTGCGGCATTATACAGCGGGAATATTCCTCTCGTGTTCTGTATTTTGTTCATCAGAAGCGCCGTGACCAAGTTCTTTTTCCCGGCGGAAGCCAGCCTTGTACAAGCTATTCTGCCTAAGGAGCATTATGCGAAAGCAGCGGGACTTAACCAGATCCTGTTCAGCATCTTTATGGTATTCGGCGTCGGTATGGGTGCGTTTATGTATAAAACGATCGGTGTTCACGGAGCCATTATCCTTGATTTTGTCAGCTTTATTGTGTCAGGCTTTCTGATCCGCGCCTGCCGCATTCCGATAGCAGCCCGTCAGCCGAACGGCCCTTTTAAATGGGGAGATTCGTTTCTGAAAGACTCGGTCGCTGATTTTAAAGAAGGGATCGTATATATTATTAAAAACAAATTGCTTGCTTCTCTTATTTTCGGATTTTTTATTTTTGGATTTGTCAATGGCGGCTTTGCCGTACTTCCGATGTTTACGATGAAATACGGACTTGCGCCCGATCATTACGAATCACACACTTCCATCTTCACCGTCGCACTCGGCTTCGGTTTACTTGCCGGAAGTGTGATCGGAACGATGATCGCGAAAAAAGTCAAACCGCATCATTTGATGTCGCTTCCGATTTTGGCTGCCGGACTGCTCATTTTTGTCCTCGGCTATACGGATCAGCTGTGGATTTATTATGCGGCGGCTTTTGTCCTCGGCATGTGCATCGGCCCTGTCAATATCGCCATCGGCGGCTGGATGCCGAAAATCGTTCATCCGAAAATAATGGGCCGGGTCAGCGGCTGGCAGGATCCCTTTATGATGTTTGCCCAATCGATTACACTCGGACTTGTGGCCCTGTTATTTCCGAAATTCGTTGCCAATATTGATTACCTTTATTACGGCATGGGAATCGTGATTTTGGCGGTATTTGTGTTCTATTTTATCGCCCTTCCGAAGTACAGCGCCGAGGCGGCGGAAATCGATGTGCAGCAATCATTAAAAGCTGATTCTGAAAAAAATGCGAATCCTGTCTAATAAAGGAAAAAAATGCGCCCTTTTCATCAGAAAAAGGCGTATTTTTATATTCAATATTTGCATTTCAACGCTAAAAAAGTATAATCTATATATGAACTTGATCAATGCAAAGGAGAGAAATAATGGACGACCACGCTTATTCGAAAGAGCTGCAGCCAACCATCGAGAATCTTTCAAAAGCTGTTTATACTGTGAACCGCCATGCCAAAACCGCCCCCAACCCTAAATACCTTTATCTGCTGAAAAAACGGGCATTACAAAAGCTTGTGAAAGAAGGCAAAGGGAAAAAAATAGGGCTTCACTTTTCAAATAATCCCAGGTTTAGCCAACAGCAGTCAGACGTACTTATCTCTATCGGAGACTACTATTTTCACATGCCTCCAACAAAAGAAGACTTCCAGCATCTTCCGCATTTAGGTACGTTAAATCAATCGTACCGCAATCCTAAAGCACAAATGTCTTTGACAAAAGCGAAAAACTTATTGCAAAAATATGTGGGCTTAAAGGAAAAACCGCTAGCCGCCAACAGGCAGCAGCCCGCTTATCATAAACCCGTGTTTAAAAAACTTGGTGAGAGTTATTTTTAATTCCGCCGCAAAAAAGCCGATGCATGACGCATCGGCTTTTTTCTATTCAATCACGTACGTATCCACTTTTTTAATTAACTCGCTGATTTCAGGCTTGCTGATCTGTTCATCCGCTCCGACGACTTCGCCCCGGTGGCGCAGGTCATCCGTAATCAGGGACGAAAAGATCATAATCGGCACGTCAGAGCTTTGCGGGTTATCCTTAAGGAGCTTCGTCAAACGGTGCCCGTCCATTTTCGGCATCTCAATGTCACTGATGATCATGTCAATATGGTCTGACAGATTTGCTCCTTTATCCGTCAATTCCACGACATAATCATACGCTTCTTTTCCATTTTCAAACGTAACGATTTCACTGTACCCCGCTTCAGTCAGTTCATCCGTCAAAAGGCGCATCAGAAGCGGCGAATCTTCTACGATAATCAGTTTTTTACCCGCCCGTCTTTCATCAAATCCTTCCTGATGGACATGGTAAGTCTCAACTCCGGATGCCGATTCAATGTCGTAAATGATCTTTTCATAATCAGGTAAAAAGATCATCGTGTCTTCCAGTTTAATGATACCCGTTAAGTGCCGCTCCATGCCCTGATTCAGCGAAGTCGGCTTTTCAATCGCCTCCCAGGACACCCTGTGGATCTGTGATACGGAACCGACGTGAAAGACGATTTTCCGCTTGTTGAATTCCGTCACGATATATTTATCGTCTTTTGCCCCTTCGGCATCAACGCCGAAAAAGGTATACAGGCTGATGACGGGAAGAATTTCGCCTCTCAGCTTAATCATCCCTTCTACGTCTTTGTGAGACTGGGGCACAGATGTGACATCTACCGGCTGAATGATTTCCCGGACTTTCATCACATTTATGCCAAATGTATTGACGCCTACTTCAAATTTGACGATTTCTAATTCATTTGTGCCTGAATCCAATAAAATATCGTATTGTTGTAAAGACAATTCAATCCCTCGCTATCCGCATTCAGTATTGTACTGTTTATATCGGCTGTAAACGGAAAAAGTGAATGTATTCAGGCCAACTGGCCATTAACTCTTTATAAAAAGATTCTTTTTTCCGATATCCCATTGACTTTTTGACATCGAGTGGTAAAATAGTCAAGGATTTTTCAGGAAGAAGGGTGTAATAAATGGGTACAGTAGTTATATTCGACCAAGATCAAATGACGGTGTTAGAAGATATCAGCAAAACGGCTTACCTGCAAATGAAAAAAGAAGCGAATGAGTGTTCCGATAAGCCCGCTCCGTATATCGTATGGCGGGAAAACATCAGCTTTGAATACGGGTATTAATGACATTCGCCACATATCACAATAGATAGATCATGATACAATGAAGACAATCATTTCAGCTGGTTGTCTTATTTTTTTCTGAAAGAAGGTATGTTTTCACATATCGGACATATACTCGGGATAGTTCACTTAAATAGATGACAAATGCTCAGCTAGTGGTAAAATAGGATAAACTCAATATATAGTATAAGGTGATGAATTATGGAACATTTGCTTAATCCGAATGTAAAAGAAATTGAAATTTCAGGAATTCGCAAATTCTCAAATCTTGTAGCTCAGCATGATAATGTGATTTCGCTTACGATCGGCCAGCCGGATTTCTTCACGCCGCACCATGTCAAAGCGGCGGCCAAAAAAGCAATCGACGAGAACGCTACGGCGTATACTCCGAATGCGGGCGGTCTTGAGCTGAGACAGGCCGTACAGCTTTATATGAAGAAAAAAGCGGATCTGAATTATGAAGCCGAAACAGAAATCATCGTCACAACCGGGGCGAGCCAAGCGATTGACGCGTCTTTGCGGACGATTTTATCTCCCGGCGATGAAGTCATTCTGCCCGGACCGATTTATCCCGGCTATGAACCGATTATCCGCATGTCCGGCGCCGTTCCCGTTCATGTGGATACGACGACACACGGATTTAAGCTGACGGCGCGGCTCATTGAAGAATCGCTGACGCCTAAAACAAAATGCGTCATTCTTCCTTATCCGTCAAATCCGACCGGAGTGACATTGTCAGAAGAAGAGCTGAAAAACATCGCGGCCGTGCTGAAAGGCAGAAATGTTTTTGTACTGTCGGATGAGATTTACAGCGAATTAACCTATGACAGACCGCATTACTCAATCGCGTCTTTTTTGAGAGACCAGACGATCGTGATCAACGGGCTGTCAAAATCACACAGCATGACGGGCTGGAGAATCGGTTTCATTTTCGCACCGAAAGACATTGCCAAGCACATCTTAAAAGTTCACCAGTACAGTGTGACCTGCGCGTCCTCGATCTCCCAGAAAGCGGCGCTTGAAGCGGTGACAAACGGCGTTGATGATGCGCTTATTATGAGAGAACAGTATAAAAAGCGGCTTGATTATGTATATGACCGTCTTGTGTCAATGGGGCTTGACGTCGTAAAGCCGTCAGGCGCATTTTATATCTTCCCTTCCATTAAGTCATTCGGAATGTCATCGTTTGATTTTAGTATGGCTCTTTTAGAGGATGCAGGTGTGGCTCTAGTGCCCGGCAGCTCGTTTTCAAAGTTGGGTGAAGGGTATGTGAGGCTGTCATTCGCATATTCACTGGATACATTGAGAGAAGGTTTGGACCGGCTGGAAGCATTTATTTTAAAAACGAGAGAATCCATGCAGACTATTTAAACAACGGCATTACGCCGTTGTTTTTTATTGTTTCGGGAATGTAATGTGAAAAGCAGTGCCTTTATCCGGTTTGCTGTCTACTTGGATGGCTCCCTGATGGTTTTTAATAAGGTTGAATGTGACCATCAGCCCCAGGCCGGTTCCTTTTTCTTTCGTTGTCAGAAACGGTTCGCCTATTCGTTTCAGCACGTTTTCCGGTATCCCGTCACCCTCGTCTTTGATCGTCACATTGACGGAATACTCATCTTCTGTCATGAGAATGTGGACCGTTCCCCCATCAGGCATCGACTCAACGGCATTTTTTATCAGATTGATAAACACCTGCTTCAGCTGATTTTGATCACCGTTAATAAACATGCTGTCCCGTTCGTAATCCGTTTTGATGAAAATCCCTTTAAGATTTGCCTGCGTCTCTAAAAGAGCGGTTACCTCACTTATAATTTTCTTTAAGTTTACACGCTCTTTCACTGCGTTATGCTGAGGTTTGGCAAGCATTAAAAGTTCACTTAAAATTAATTCGATTCTGCTCAGTTCAGAAAACACAATGTCAAAATAATGTTCGTTTTCTTCCATCGTCGGCTTCATGAGCTGTAAAAATCCTTTGATCGCCGTCAGCGGGTTGCGGATTTCGTGAGCGATTCCCGCCGCCAGCTGCCCTGCGATAGACAGCTTTTCCGACTTCAGCATTAATTCCTCCGTCTGCTTCCGCTCAGAAATGTCACGCAAAATGACCTGCACGGCCGTTTCTCCGAAAAACGTCGTCGGAATGCAGACCATTTCCGTATAGATCAGCCGGTTTTTAAAAGTAAACCACGATTGTTTAATGATTTCGGACTCGGTCTTTCGGTCGATAATATGTTGAATCCGCTGTTTCACGTCGTCATGATCACAGGGATGAAGCTGATCATAGATGTTTTTTCCGATTAAATCTTCATAGGTTTCGGCTTCAAAAAGCGAAATGCCCGACTCATTCATGAATACCCATTTGTCATTGTGAATCACGGCGATCGTATCAATTGAATTCTGAATGAGGAGCTGATAACGCTCTCTGCTTTTTTGAAGGATCGTCTGGAATTTTTTCCGTGAAGAAATATCAATCAGAAGCAGTAATTCCGCCCGCTGATTTTTATATGTCGTCGGCGCCGCCTTCACTTCTAAATGAATGGGCGTGCCGTCAAGCCTTCTCCACGTCTGTTCAATCATTCCGACTTCCATCCCTTTTTGCATCCGCACAATTCGGTTTTTCACAATGTCATGATACTCTTCTTCGATAAACTCATAAGAGCGTCTGCCGATCACCTCATCTTTGCTGTCGGCTCCCAGCATGGCAAGCATCGCGTTATTGGCGTAGGCGATTGTGCCGTTGATACTGACGTATAGAGGATTCGGCAGCGTTTCAACAAGACGCTCAAATTCGCCGTTTCCAGCCGCTTCTGCTGACTGTTGTTCCGCCTTTTGCTTCTTTTGTTCATACATATAAGACCTGCACGGTGTCTTCTCCTCAAGCACCTTGATTTTAAGGATAATTTCCCGATCTGTCCCCTCCATTTGCGGTGTGACAATTTCCACACCTGCTTCAAGCCAAACGATGGTATGATCTTTTTTAATAAGGCGAAAGGTGCAAGGCATTAAATGATGCTCATTGTAGAAGTAACTTTCAACCAAAAATTGATCTTCCTCATGCAGGAACGTTTTGAGAAACGATCCGATCATTTCTTCCTGGGAATAACTGAAATACGATTTGCAGTTTGCAGAAATATACATAATACGCCCATTAGACGTCAAAACGGCATGAAGATCGGTTTTCGATTGAAGCTGTCTGACATGCTGAGTATCCTGTTCCACAGAATCCCTCCTTTGCATTTTACTCGCACTGCAGGCTGGTCACGGACTGATATAAAAAGAATTTCCACTAGATTGATTCGCTAAAAAATGAGCATTCTCCTTCTATTCTTATTGTGAACGTCAATTTTCCTGTATGAAAGAAAGGGCGCACGAATATGTTCGGCCGCCCTTTCATTTGTTATTTTTTATTGTATTTCTTTTCAAGCTCCTTGTAAGCGTCAACTGCTCCTTTGGCAATGTTTTTACTGACGGGATCGTGATCATCCTGAACAGTCGGTACGACGACACTGAATGCCACTCGTGGATGTTCTGACGGATAATAGCCGACAAAAGTCAGGTTATACGTTTCTTTCCCCCACCAGTTTTTGTTCGTGCCGTAATAGTGCGTCTGCGCGGTTCCCGTTTTTCCGGAAACATCAGCGCCGGAACCTTGGAATGTTGAATAAGCCGTTCCTTGAGGTGAACTTGTGACCAATTTCATTCCTTTATGAACTTGATCAAAATCGCTCGGGCTGTTATTTACTTTGTTCAAAACTTTAATATCGCGCTGTTCAATCGCTTTTCCAAGCTTGTTTTTGCTGTCCGGTTCATGAATGCTTGTGACAATCCGAGGCTGGACGCGATATCCGCCGTTTGCGATGGCCGAAATATATTGAGCCATTTGAAGCGGCGTATATGTATCAAACTGTCCGATCGCAAAATCCAGCAGCAATCCCCCGACCAATTGCGGATTTGACTGCATTCCCGCTGATTCCTGAGGAAGATCAATCCCGGTTTTGACACCCAGGCCGAATTGGGCGTAGTAGTTGCGCATTTTTTTAATATCGTCTAATCCGGCAGGCAGTGTGCCGTGCGGAACGTAGGGTATGCCGGCTATATGCATGGCCACATGAAACATATATACGTTTGAACTTCTTTGCAGCGCGGTCAGCTCAGTAATGGCTCCCATTTGTGTCCACGATTGTTTTTTCGTGTCGCCTTTAAATACAAGCGGTGCATCGACAAACGTTTTATAATGCGGGAGGCCGCTTTGGTAACCAGCAAGAACAGTCGCTCCTTTAACGGAGGAGCCCATCTCATATTGGGTCGTAAATGCTCCGATCGCAAAATCCTGTGTTTTATTTGTTTCGAGATCAATGCGTTTCCCCGCCATTGAGAGAATATCCCCGTTGTTCGGGTCCATCATGACGGCAAATCCTCTGTCAACCATATAGTTGCCGGCGGCGCGGCTTCTTCTCAGCTCTTTTTCAATGACTTTTTCAACTTTCGACTGTAATTCCATATCGAGCGAGAGCTGCAGATCGTAGCCTCTGCTGCCTTCATCGACGGGCTTTTGGCTGACGACTTCACCTTTGCTGTTTTCCACATACTCTACTTTTTCTTTATGTGCGTTTAAATAGTCTTCATACTGATATTCAATGTAGCTTTTTCCCACCCGGTCATTCAGTGAATAACCTCTTGTGACATAATAATCTTTCCGTTCGCCCAACAATCCCTGTTCCGGTGTCGTCACACCGCCGAACAGAGAGTACAGCGTTTTGTCGTACGGATATTTCCGCGTCCAGTCATTGATTACGTCAATGCCGGGGAGCTCTTTCAAGTGCTCGGATACGACGGAAACTTCTTCATATGTCAGGTCGCTTTTCGGTTTCTGTTTGTTGTTTTCATGTTCGTCAAGCAGTGAACCGCTGTTTCCGTTTCCGTTCAGCTTATTCGGGTCCATTGATTTGACGACTTGCGGCTGATAGGCGTTGCCGCTTGAAAAACGCGTATAAATCGCCGCGATTTGCAGCTCTTTTTTATCTTTTTTAATCGCATCAATCTCCTGTTTCGGGACGCGTTCAATCTGGCGTTTGTACACTTCTTGGGATTTCAGGCTGTTTTCCGAATCCTTCATAAGCTTTTCCGCCTTCTTCGGATGTGCGGCAAGCCAGTAATCAATGATATTTCGATCCTTCATAAATTCAGTATCAATATGGATCAGTGCGGCGAGATTTTTTGCCGTTTTCAATTTGTCCTTTGCCGAGGTTTTGGAGGTAGAAACGTATACAATTTCAGGCACAGCCTGGTTATCAACCGCCACTCTGTTCCGCTTGTCATACATCTTTCCCCGCGGTGTCGGGTAATAGGCGGTTTTTGCATTTGCCTTCTCCGCATCCTGGCGGTGTTTATCCCCTTCGACAATCTGGACGATGCCGAGTTTAAAAATCAGTGCCGTAAAGAGAAGGAAAACAACTAAAAAATAGAGATTCATTCTCAGCGCTCTGTAACGTTTCGTTTTTTTCTTTGGTTCACGCGCGACTTCAGCCACTTTCTGTTACACCTCTCAAATCATTGAATATATTTACATAAACAGATTTTAATTGTAACATTTTTGTAAAAGTTGTTACAGCGAAAACGGGTAAAAAAAACTGTCAAGATCAAATTATCTTAAAAAATATCTAACACTTCAAATAACTTGAAGTAATGTAACGGATTTTAAAATATAAATACAGATCGTTTCTCCTGATATAAAGCCATTTTTCTATGCTCAATTACAATTATGACAAGAGATTGTTGTCAAAGGAAATGAATGCCTGCATTATGACAAAAAAGCTGTGATAAGATTTTTCATGTAGAAAAAAACAACTTCTCTGGGAGGCTATAAACTTATGAAGAAAGCATTTCTCTTATCTGCCGCCGCGGCAGTCAGTTTGATAACATTCGGAGGCATTCAGCAGGCATCTGCCAAAGAGCTGTCATGCCAGCACGTCGTTACTGTGAAAAAAGGAAACACCGTACAGCATCTGACTCTTCAAGAGGCTGTTGAAAAACTACATATGAAAAAGAGCGCGAAACAGCTGAGCTTTAAAAATGAGAAAGAACTGAAACAGCAGCTGCAAAAACACGCAAAGCATTCTGATATGACAGTTAAAGACGTTCAAAAAGAAACACCTGCAAAAACGGCTCCGGCAGCTGCTGAAAAACCGAAAGCCGATCAAAACCAGACGGCTGACAATGCAAAACAGACAGATAACACAAACAACAGCAGCGAGAAAACTCCTTCATCTGTCAGTGCGTATGAAAAGAAAGTCGTTGAATTGACAAACGCAGAGAGACAAAAGCAAGGCTTAAAACCTCTGCAGATTGATGATAAACTAAGCAAATCAGCTCACGCAAAATCACAAGATATGAAAGACAAAAACTATTTCGATCACCAAAGCCCGACTTACGGTTCACCTTTCGATATGATGAAATCTTTCGGAATCACTTATAAAACTGCCGGTGAAAACATCGCCAAAGGGCAGCCGACTCCTGAAGCTGTCGTCAAAGCTTGGATGAACAGTGAAGGCCACAGAAAGAACATCCTGAACCCTGAGTTCACTCAAATCGGTGTCGGTTATGTAGAATCAGGAAACATCTGGACACAGCAATTCATCGGAAAATAAATAAAAAAGATTGCCCCTGCGGGCAATCTTTTTTATTTCACCCAAAGCTTATAAATGCTTTGAGTCCCGCTGTTTTCTTCTCCTTGCGCGGAAAGCTTGTCGTATAATGATTTGGCCAGCGCCAATCCGGGCATTTCTTCTCCCATGAGCTCCGCTTCTTCAAGAGCAATTCCCATGTCTTTAATAAAGTGTTTCACGTAGAATCCGGGTGCAAAATCGCCTTTCAGCATACGGGGAGCGAGGTTGGACAATGACCAGCTTCCGGCAGCTCCGGTTGTAATGCTTTTCAGCACTTGTTCCGGGTTCAGACCGGATTTTTCAGCGTAAGCCATCGCTTCAGCCACTCCGACCATTCCCGCTGCAATCGCGATCTGGTTGCACATTTTCGTATGCTGGCCGCTCCCTGCCGGCCCTTGATACTGAATATTTTCCCCCATTACGGAGAAAAGCGGCAGACATGCTTCAAACGCTTCTTTTTCTCCTCCGGCCATAATGGCAAGCGTTCCGTTTTGGGCGCCGATGTCACCGCCGGAAACGGGTGCATCCAGGGCGTGAATCGATTTTTCTTTGGCTTTCTCCGCAATCTTCTTCGCCAGAGACGGTTTTGATGTCGTCATGTCAATGACAAACGCCCCTTCTTTTGCATGACGGAGAATGCCGTTTTCACCGAGATAGATTTCCTCGACATCACTCGGATAGCCGACCATGGTAATAACGATGTCAGCTTTCTCCGAAAGGTCTTTGACCGTCTCCTGCCAGACCGCTCCCTTATTCACAATCTCTTCCGCTTTTTGTTTCGTCCGCGTGTAGACTAAAACAGGATAGCCCGCTTCTAAAATGTGCGATGCCATACTGTTTCCCATGACACCTAAACCGATAAATCCGACCGTTTTGTTCACTGCGCTTTCCTCCCCTGCTGCGATTCATATATCACTCTTTTATGTCTATATTACCATATGACAGGCTGATAGAGTCCGCGTTACAAGGTGAATTTAGAAATGGCGCTGATCAGATCTTCGCTCGCGCTCTTTAACATGTCGGTCGATTGCTTCACTTTTTCAAGCGTAACGAGCTGTTCATCAGTTGAAGCATTCACTTCTTCCGCGGCTGCCGCTGATTCTTGAGAAATGGCGGAGATGCTTTGAATCGCTTCTTGGATCGCGGCTTGTTCTTCACTCATTTTTTGAATGTCATTGTAAATATGATCTATTCCTTGAACGAGAGACTGCATTTCCGTCGTAATCAGATTGAGCACTTCGCCCGTTTCATGAATGGCGCTGTTTTGTTCATCATTCATTCTGCTTGCCTCGATCATTGCGTGCGACGCTTCTTTCGTCTCTGATTGAATCAGCCGGACCGTCTCACTGATATGGCCGGAGGAAAGAGCTGATTGTTCAGCAAGCTTGCGGACTTCTTCAGCGACGACGGCAAAACCCCGTCCGCTTTCTCCCGCTCTTGCGGCTTCAATACTCGCATTCAGCGCCAAGAGATTCGTCTGGTCCGAAATGGCGGATATTGCCGTTACGACTTCCTCTATGTTTTTCGTTTGGTTTTCCAGGTCAGTCAGCATGGCCTCTACTTTTTTCGTTTCTGAATTGGCTTCATTTGACTTCATCAGCAGCTGGCCGAGCGCATCCAGGCCTTTGTAGCTGGCGTCCTCTGAAGATTTTGAGAGTTGTTTTATGCTCCCCGCGCGATCAGCGATTCCTCTTATTTTGACTGAGAGATTTTCAGATTTTTCATTGATCGTCTCAACCTCTGACGCTTGCTCTGTCGCTCCGGCGGCGACTTCCTCTATCGCTTTTGCGATTTGTCCGCTCGTTTCATTTGTCTCTTGTGAAATGACGGTTAATTGGTTTGATGTATCGGACACTTTTTCTGAAGAAGTCTTGACCTGTTCGACCATTTCTTTCATATTTTCAACCATTTGGTTAAAGTCTTTTGTTAATTCGCCTACTTCATCTTTTGATTTAGTCTGGGCGCGGACGGTTAAATCTCCCGCTGAGACCGAATTTGTTTTGGCGATCAGCTGCTGAATCGGCCCGGTTATCGTTTTCGCAAGGAAATAACTGAGCCCGATCGTAATCACAAGGGCGATCAGTGACATAAAAATACTCACTGTATTCATTTTGTCGGCTACTCCCATCAGCTGATCTTTTTCAAACTGCGTTCCGACTTTCCATCCTGTTTCTTTTATCGTTTGATAGACGACCATATTCCCCTGCAGCTCTTTGATGCCTTCTTTGTCTGAGCTGATGTCTTTTAACGCCTGATCTTCCGAAATATTTTTCCCCTGTTTTGACGGATGCGCCAGAAGAGAACCGTTTTCATCCGCTAAAAACGCAAATCCTTTATACGGAACCTTTTGCTGATTGACCATGCTCTGAATGGATGACAGCTTCAAATCTAAGCTCGCCACTCCGATGACGGTTCCGCTGTTTTGAATGGCTTTTGAAGCCGTCACGATCATATCTCCTGTCACAGCATCTTTATAAGGCTCAGTCCAGACAACCGTATCGGGTTTTTCGGCCGCCATTTTATACCACGTTCTATTTGTCGGATCATAGTCTTTGGCAAAGTCAGCCTTCGGATATGTAAACATTTGTTTGTCTGCGGTTCCGACGTATGCAAGCGCGACATATTTGTCATTCTGCCCGATCTGCTTTAACTCATCGTTAAAGAGCCGCGCGGTTTCTTTATTCCCATCTGTTAAAAACGTGCGGGACAATTCACCGCCTGCTAATCTCAATAATACAGTCTCATCATTTTTCAGCTGAAGCTCAATGTTCTGACCGAGTGAATTGGTGACATTTTCTGTCGTGCGTTTTGCTTCATCTGTCATCATCGGCTTTAATGTCAAATATGAAGATACCGTTAAAAAAACAACCGTTACGATAAGCATTGCCGATACAAACACAGCAATTTTGATATGCATTTTTTTAAACATAACCATCCCCTCCTGAGAGTTATATCGGTCTTTCGGCCAAGAAAATGAATAAACCTTGAAATAAATATCAAAAATTTCCGTCATTTGGCGCAGCAAAAAAAAGAGCCGTCATGCCGACAGCTCCGCCTTACGTAAAATATTCGATTTTCGCTTTCGGAAAATAGGTTTCGATATAAGACTCGAGCGTTTCCCTTAAGGCATGTTCTTCGTCCTTTTGGTATATATATTTGCCGATTCCGTAACGTCCCCATTTGTATCTTCGCTTTTCTTCATCCAGTTCAAGCTTTGTTTTCGGATAGTTCTTCTCGATCACCCGTTTGGCCGGTTTTGTAAAACGGTGCTGGATCAGTTCAAATGTAATGTCATGCCGAACATCTTCATCAAGTGCCGCATCCAGCTTCTCAAACAGTTCCTTATAGCCTTCCTCCCAGCCATCATGAATATAAATGGGCGCCACGATGAAACCGAGGGGATAGCCCGCTTTAGCGACTTTAACGGCGGCTTCAATCCGTTTGTCGAGCGGAGAAGTTCCCGGTTCAAAGTTTTTAATGACATAATCCGCATTGATGCTGAATCTGAATCTTGTCTTTCCGTTATGCTTCGCATCAAGCAAGTGATCGACATGATGAAATTTGGTCACAAATCTGAGCTTTCCCAATTCGCTTTGTCCGAAATGCTCAATGGCTCTTTTTAATGTATGTGTCAAATGATCAATTCCGACGATATCAGACGTACAAGAGGCTTCAAATCTTGTAAAGTCCGGCGCCCGTTCTTTCATATACTCATCGGCCTGATCCAGAATCTCTTCCACATTGACATATGTCCGGATGTAAGGCTTTGACCCCATCGTCGTCTGCAGATAGCAATAGTGGCAATGCCCCATACAGCCCGTCGCAAACGGAATGGCATATTCGGCGGATGGCTTTGAAGAATCGAATTTCAATGTTTTCCGGACGCCGATCACCAAGGTTGATTTCGCGTTCCGGTATTGCTGCAAATGATTTTTCCCCGGAATATTCCGGACTTGATTATGCGATGTCGTTTCTCTGATTTCAAGCCCCATGTTTTCAAACTTATTTTTAAGCTCTTGTCCTAGCGGGTATTCAAGCGCTCGCGGTTCAATATAAACAAGCTGGGGAACAAATGGCTTCAGCATAGACAGACACTCCCTTTACATAGTCTCATGTTGTTACTTTCCGTCCAAAAGAGAGTGAATATGCGTTGTAAACATTTCCTTTGATCAGTGGTGCCGATCTTCTTCAAAAAGCTCGCTGTAAAGCGCTTCCGCTTCTTCATATGTCGAAAAGACCGCATCATCTTCGGCCAGCGGATGATAGGTTTCGTGTAAAAAAAGAGACAGTTCCCCCTCATGGTATGGGTGATGAACGATCTCCGCCTCTTTAATATGGGCAACATTGGCGGCATGCGGATTACGGTAAATGACGTAGACCGTATCCCCCGCTCCAAATGATTTTGTCATGATAATCCCTCCTGTTGAAAGTTATTGTTCCCCCCTTTTTTCCGAATATGAAAAAAACCAGACGGCTTACACCGTCTGGCTGTTGTATTACTTATTGAAAGTTTCTTTAACGAATGCGACAACCTCTTCAGTCGTGCTCATAGACAAGATTGTTTCTTTGAATGATTCAGCTTCTTTTTTAGAAAGCTTGCTGATCTGCGTTCTTGCCGGAAGGATGGATGTAGCGCTCATTGAGAACTCATCTAAGCCTAAGCCGAGAAGAATCGGAATCGCAATTTCGTCTCCTGCCATTTCTCCGCACATGCCGACCCATTTGCCCTCTTTGTGAGCGGCTTCAATGACAAGCGTAATAAGACGGAGAATCGCCGGATTGTATGGCTGATACAGATAAGCCACGCGCTCGTTCATGCGGTCAGCAGCCATTGTGTATTGGATCAAGTCATTTGTTCCGATACTGAAGAAGTCAACTTCTGTGGCAAACTGATCTGCGATAACGGCTGTAGACGGAATCTCTACCATCATACCGACTTCAATATCGTCAGAAACCGTTACGCCGGCTTTGACGAGTTTTTCTTTTTCTTCAAGAAGAATCGCTTTCGCCTGTTTAAACTCGTTTACTGTCGCAATCATCGGGAACATGATTTTTAAGTTTCCGTATGTACTTGCACGAAGCAGCGCACGCAGCTGAGTTCTGAAGATTTCTTGTTCTTCAAGGCAAAGGCGGATGGCTCTGTAGCCCAAAAACGGGTTCATTTCTTTAGGAAGCTGCAGGTAAGGAAGCTCTTTGTCGCCGCCGATATCCAATGTCCGCACGACTACTGATTTTCCTTCCATACGCTCAAGAACCGTCTTATAAGCGTCGAATTGCTCGTCTTCTGTCGGAAGCTGGTCGCGTCCCATGTAAAGGAATTCCGTACGGTAAAGCCCTACAGCTTCTCCTCCGTTTTCAAGAACGCCTTTTACATCATCAGGGGTGCCGATGTTTGCGGCAAGCTCTACATGATGGCCGTCTTTTGAAACAGTCGGTTCATTGACGAGCTTAGCCCATTCAGCTTTTTGCGCCAGGTAGGCACTGTGCTTTTCTTCATATTTCTTTAATGTTTCACTGGAAGGATCGATGATCACATCACCATCGATGCCGTCTACGATCACCATAACACCGTTTTCAATTGTGCCTGTAGCCGCTTTTGTTCCGACAACAGCCGGGATTTCAAGCGAACGGGCCATGATTGCGGAGTGTGAAGTGCGTCCGCCGATATCAGTTGTAAAACCTTTTACAAACTGACGGTTTAATTGCGCCGTATCAGACGGTGTCAAATCTTCAGCCACGATGACAACCTCTTCTGAGATCATGCTCGGGTTCGGAATTTCCACGCCCAGCAGGTGGCCTGTCACACGTTTTGTTACGTCACGGATATCCGCCGCACGCTCTTTCATGTATTCGTTATCCATTGATTCAAACATGGTCACGAACATGGAAGCCGTTTCTTTCAAAGCGAATTCCGCATTAACTGAATCTGTGCTGATTTTTTCCTTTACCGGGTTTAACAGCTCAGGATCACTCAGAACCAAAAGGTGCGCGGAGAAAATATCAGCTTTGTCTTGTCCCAGTTCTTTTAAAGCATGCTCTTTAATTTTCTCAAGCTCTTCTTTAGAACGTACAATCGCTTCATCAAAACGGCTTACTTCAGCCGCAGCATCAGCAATGTTTTTCTTTTCAACCGTTAAGTCCGGCTCTTCAAGCCGGTATGCTTTTGCAATCGCAATTCCGGCTGAAGCGCCTATTCCTTTTAATTCTTGCATTACTCGCCGAGTCCTTCGCTTTTCATTGTTTCTTCTAAAGCGTTAAGAGCGTCGTTTTCGTCAGCGCCTGCAGCGGAAATTGTGATTTCAGCGCCTTTAGCGATACCTAGAGACATAACGCCCATGATAGACTTAAGGTTTACTGTTTTGCCGTTATATTCTAAGTTTACGTCAGCATCATATTTGCTTGCAGTCTGTACAAGAACTGTCGCAGGACGAGCGTGGATTCCGGAATCTGCTGTTACTTTAAATGTTTTTTGTGCCATGATTATCATTCTCCTTTAAATTAAAGCTATTTTACTACACAATATTATATCATACAGCCGTACTTGTCATCTGACAAGCACGGCGTATTTATATGCTTATTTTCCGATTTTCACAATATCTTTTTGTTCCCGTTTTACAGTACCTTCGGCCGAAAGGGAAATCGTTTCACCCTCAGCAAGATTTGTAAAGACAATCGGTGTCATTAATGAAGGAACATGAGGTTTAACCGCCTCAAGATCAACTTCAAGCAGCTTTTGCCCCGGTTCAACCCGGTCACCCTCAGAAACAAAAGAAGTGAATCCTTCACCTTTCAGGCTGACTGTATCGATTCCGAAATGAATCAGAATCTCTCTTCCGCCGTCAGACTGGAGGCCGATCGCATGTTTTGTCGGGAAAACATTCAGCACTTTTCCTCGGACAGGCGATACGACGATTCCTTCTTCCGGAAGAATCGCAAAACCGTCACCCATCATTTTCCCTGAGAACACCTGGTCAGGCACATCCGTAATCGGATGGATTTCGCCGGTGATCGGAGAAGCGAACACTTCTTCACCCTGCTCGTTTTGGAGCGGATCCGCGATAACCTCTTCAACCTGCTGGCTGACTTCTTCTTGTGCGGATACTTTCGGTTCAGGGCGCGGCGTGCGTCCAGCGATGATATCCTGCATCTGAGTTTTCAAACCGTCAGAGCGCGGGCCGAAAATGGCCTGAATGTTGTTTCCGACTTCAAGGACGCCTGATGCGCCAAGCTGTTTCAGGCGGGCCTTATCCACTTTCTTCTGGTCGTTGACCGTCACACGAAGTCTCGTGATACAAGCATCAAGGTGTTTAATGTTTTGCTGATCACCCATCGCCTGAAGGATTTCATAAGGAAGGTCGCCGGCTTCGCCTGATGCGCCTGCCCCTTCATCTGCAGCTTCTTCTTCACGGCCCGGCGTTTTCAAGTTGAACTTCCTGATCGCAAACCGGAAACCGAAGTAGTAAATAAGGGCTAATCCTAAGCCGACCGGAATGACAAGCCACCAAGCCGTCCGGTTAGGCAGAATTCCGAACAGGAAGTAGTCAATCAGACCCCCTGAGAAGGTCATGCCGATTTTTACATGCAGCAGCTGCATGACCATAAAGGAAAGCCCCGCGAATACGCAGTGAATCGCAAACAGGATAGGAGCCACAAACAAGAATGAGAATTCAAGCGGCTCGGTGATTCCCGTTAAGAAACTTGTCAGAGCGGCAGAACCCATGATTCCGGCTACAAGTTTTTTCTTTTCAGGCTTCGCTTCATGATAGATTGCAAGCGCTGCCGCCGGAAGGCCGAACATCATAAACGGATATTTCCCCGTCATAAATGTACCTGCCGTCAGCTGTACGCCGTCTTTAATCTGAGCCATGAAAATCCGCTGATCTCCGCGGATAATGTCTCCAGCGGCATCTTTATAGCTGAAAAATTCATACCAGAACGGCGAGTAGAAAATGTGATGAAGACCGAACGGAATCAATGACCGTTCAATCATTCCGAAAATAAAGGCCGCCAAGGTTGGATTCGCTTCCACAAGTCCCGTTGAGAAGGAATTCAGACCATGCTGGATCGGAGGCCAGATTACTAACATAATAAGACCAAGAATTAATGCGGAAATTGATGTAATAATCGGGACGAACCGCTTACCCGCAAAGAATCCGAGGTACTGCGGAAGTTCAATTTTATAAAACTTGTTGAACAATAACGCGGCCAGAACCCCGACGATAATACCGCCGAACACGCCCGTCGCCAAAGTCGGTATCCCCAGCATGTTAATATAGGCCGGATGGTTTTCCGCAAAAAACTTAGCGCGTTCAATTTTGTCAGACGGAATGCTGCCGTTTGCCATAAGCACGGCGCTCATGGATACGTTCATGACCAAGTATCCGATAATGGCCGCGATTCCGGCAACGCCGTCTCCGTTCGCAAGACCGATCGCAACCCCTACTGCAAAAAGAAGCGGCAGGTTGTCAAATACGATTTGGCCGGCGCTTTCCATAACGTTTGCCACAAGCTGAACGTTATCATTGCTTAAGAAATGCATGACTTGGATCATATCTTTGTTCTGCATGGCATTCCCTAACGCAAGCAAGATCCCCGCAGCCGGTAAAATCGCAACCGGAAGCATAAGAGCACGGCCGATTTTTTGGAGAACGCCGAATAATGCTTTAAACATAAAGAATGTACCTCCCCTGTTAGCTAGTGTGACCTTACAGCGAAAATTCATGACAACGAATTCACAGGCGCAAGTCTTCAGTTTAACCGTTTACATTTGCCCTTTTACACAACAAAAAGCATGAGTAAAAAAGGGTGTGCAAAATAACGGGGCCGTTCTTCCCGTTTTTTACCCTCAATCACTCATGCCTGATCGAATCAGTGACACGTTTTTAAAGGTCTCAACTGAAATTATGAAATTTTATTGGTTAATCGGTACAGATGAAGCGTGAGATAAACCGCTTCCGCCTCATGAACTGGTTTTTTCAGCATTTGCTGTAAGATTTTTATCAGTTTCCAAGCAGTATTGTAGCATAGCGGGTATTCATTTTTCAATAATAACATTAACTTTTCTGGTTCTTTTGTCTGCTCTTCCCGTTTAATCCTATCTATGGTAAATCTGATATGCCGGATCAGCCGCAAATAGTGGACGCTTTCTTTATTGACTTTCATTTGGAAAGATTCCTCTATCACCTGAACGAGCCGGGACATCAGCTGCGAATGCTGGTTGACCTCTGAAAGGGACCGATTCGTCAGAGCGGAGTGGATATGAAGAGCGATAAAGCCAATCTCCCCTTCCGGAAGGCAGATTCCAGTCTTTTCATTAATCATGCCGACGACTTCACGGGCAATCTGAAATTCTTCCGGATAAAGCGTTTCGGTTTCCATAAGAAAAGGGTTTTTAATGTCAAAGCCCTGCTGCAGCCGCTTTACCGCAAAGGCGATATGATCCGTCAGCGCAATATGGATATGTTCATTTAACGGTTGGCTTGTTCGGTTCCTGATATGATAAATGACGTCATTGGAGATGTCGACAAGTGTCTCGTCCACATAACCGAGGAGCTTTTTAAATTGTTTTTGTTCTTTTTCATCCTTTAAGATGAACATCTTGTCATACCCTTTATCTTCAATGACATCCGCTTGTTTTTTTCCAAAGCCGATTCCTTTTCCGATCAAGACGACCTCACTGTATCTATCATGTGTTGCGATCAGCACATTGTTATTTAATACCTTCTCAACTGTAAAGGACCCCTTCATGATCCTCAGCTCCTTTGTCATTCAATACCTCATATCGTACAAAACGAACAGAAAGCGCGTCAATTCTTTTTTTAGACGGTTGATCGTTCAATAAGACGGTAATCAAGAATCTTCCTTGCCGGAGGCCCGCCGCTGATCCGGTTCTTAAGCATGTGAAAAGCCTGCTTTCCCATTTCTTTCGTTTGTATATCTATTGTGGAAATACCTAACATCTTGCTGATATCATGATTGTCGATGCTCAAAATCGCCAGCTCTTCCGGAATGCGCGTCCCGTTTGCCTTGGCTTCAAGGTAAAGACCGGCGGATACTTGATCATTCGCCGCAAACAGCGCAGTCGGTTTGTCATCCCAGCTCTTCCATCTGTGAAAAAGGGCTTTCCCGTCAAGCAGCGTCAGCGCCTTTTCCACAACCAGCTCTTCCCTGTAAGGCCGGCCGATCTTCTTCAGCGCCTCTTTGTATGCGGCAATGCGGACTTGACTGTTTTTTCCCTTTTTTCTGGCCAGGCTGATCGCTATTTTTCGGTGACCCTTTTCTATCAGATAATCCAGGCCGTGCCGAAATGCTTCCCCATGCGGATTACTGATTGAGGACAGCTCAGCGGCATCAGTGTGCTGGCAGAGAATAATGGGTTCTTTCACGGTAAGCAGCTGCTCATCGGAAATTGCTTTGGAGCAGATAATCAGGCCGTCCACCTGGCGCTCCTGTAATTGTGATAAAGCAAAGCGTTCTCTTTTCTGCTGATAATCCGTCTGGTATAAAGAAAGATGCACGCCTGACGCTTCGGCAGCCTCGGCAATACCCGCGACAAGGTCTGCAAAATACGGAAGATTCACCGACGGCAGCACAACGCCGATCATATCGGAAAAGCCTTTGGATAAATGCACAGCATGGATGTTGCGCGTATAGCCGAGCGATTGTACCGCTTTTTTCACTCTTTCTCTTTTGTCTTCGCTTACATAAGGATGATCATTTAATACTCTTGATACTGTTGTAACAGAAACCCCGGCAGCGCCGGCAATGTCTCTGATCGTAGCCATGGCGTCCCCCCTTTCTTTTTTTCCTTGATCTGGAATGCGTTTCATACAGTAAGCTAAAAACAAATACAGCCTATTCATTTGAAAGGAGAATTACAGTGATGGGGATTCTTTGCTTAATCGGTTTGTGTCTGGCCATACTCGGCGGCAGTTATCTTGCTATGCGGCCGCTGCGGGAAAAGCATGATATCAAACCATTTCAGCATTTTGATGACTTTTTCATTTAACAAGGTGATAAAAAAGGACGCTGCGTTCCAGAACCGTCCTTTTTTATCACAAAGCTTTCTATTTCAGGATCGTTAATTCTTTCGGATATTGCGTTAATGCTTCGGCGCCGTCTTTTGTGACAAACACATCGTCTTCAATGCGCACGCCGCCTACATCCGGCACGTAAATCCCCGGTTCTATCGTGTACACCATACCTTCTTTGAGGAGCGTGTCGTTCGCGCTGCTCATTGATGGATATTCATGAACCGAAATCCCGAGTCCGTGGCCGAGGCGGTGGGGGAAATAGTCTCCGTATCCGGCTTTTTCAATAATGCCGCGGGCTTTTAAATCAAGATCGCCGATTCTCACACCGGGTTTGCTTAATTGAAGCGCCGCCTTTTCTGCTTTAAGCACCGTTTCGTAAATCTCTTCCTGTTTTGGGCTGATTGATTGGTATGCAAATGTTCTCGTAATGTCTGAGCAGTAGCCGTCAAGAATAACACCCAGGTCAAACAGAACGAAATCGCCTTTTTTCAGACGGTCTGTACCCGGATTGCCATGAGGCTGGCCTGATTTTTCTCCGAACAGCACCATCGTTGAAAACGACATGCCCTGCACGCCTTTTTTCTTCAGCTCAAACTCAATCTGCGCCAGCACTTCAGTTTCACTCACGCCCTCTTTAAGCGCTGCGACACCGACTTCAACTCCGAAATCCGCAAGTTTTGCCACTTCCCTGAGAATGCTGATTTCTTTCTCATCTTTTACGAGACGGAATTGGTTGAGCGTTTCTTCTGCCGAAGCGAACGCGGCGCCCCCTGAAGCATGCTTGAGTTGTTCTGAACGTGAAAGCGAGATCGAATCCTTTTCAACCGCGATGGAATCAAGGCGCACATTTCGTTTTGTGAGCTCGGCTTTGATCAGCTCCCACGGGTCTTCGTGATCGCCGTAGCCGATAATTTCATGCTCCCACCCGGCACTGCGGGCTTGTCCGGCTTCCATTCCCGGGCAGACGAAAAACGGCTCCTGTTCTTGAAACAGGAACAATCCCATTAACCGCTCATGCGGATCCGTATAAAAATCAGTCAAATAAAATACATTTTCCTTTGTATGTATAAACGCCGCATCGTGTCCTTCTTTTTTCAGCCAATCTGAAACACGTTGTAATCTGTTCATTTTTGTTTTTCCTCCTTACCAAAGTGGCTCTTTATTCATTCTATCAGTTTTCCGGCGTTTATGCTGTGAACGAACATTTAAAAAAACAGCCGCCCGATGTGCGGCTGTTTTGTTTATTTTAATAACCTGAGTCCGTTCAGTATGACCAGAATCGTGCTTCCTTCATGCCCGATAACGCCAAACGGCAGTTCCATCACCTGCAGGAAGTTGGCGCAGATCAACAGGCAGATGACCGAGAGCGAAAAAACGATGTTCTGCTTAATAATCCGGTTCATTTTCCGTGAGAGCCTGCACATTTTCACAAGCTTATGAAGATCATTTTTCATCAGGACCAAGTCAGCCGTCTCTAAAGCCACGTCCGTTCCCCCTCCCATCGCAATACCGACGTCAGCGGTTTTCAGAGCGGGCGCGTCATTAATGCCGTCTCCGACCATGGCGATTGTGCCGTACGTTTCTTTCAGTTTCTTTACTTCCTCTGCCTTTTGGTCAGGCAGACAATCGGCAACAACCGTCGTCATGCCAGCCTCTTTTGCGATGGCAGCCGCTGTTTCAGGCTGATCTCCGGTAAGCATGGCCGTTTTAATCCCGAGTGATTCAAGCTCAGCCATTACGGCTTTTGCTTCTGGCCGGATTTGATCCTTTAACGCAAAACAGCCCGCTATCCTGTCATCTTTCTTAACAAAAACCAGCGTACAGCCTTTATCTTTCAACTCATTTCCCGATGTTTTCAAAAAAGCGTCTGCATCCTCTTTCCCTGCAAATCCAGCTTTTCCGATCATCCATTTGGCGCCTTCTATATCGGCCTGAACACCGAATCCGGACGTCTCGTCAATCGATGTATGGCCTGCAGGCACAGCGCCCCGGCTTTCGGCAAATTCAGCTATCGCCTTTGCAAGCGGGTGGCTTGATTGCTTTTCAATCGCATACACCGCTTGCATGATCTCATCCTCATTCACATATTCCGCCGCTTGGAATGCAGCAACTGCAGGCTGTCCCTTTGTGACCGTGCCGGTTTTGTCAAAAGCAATCATCCGGACGCTTCCCAGCTGCTCTAAAAACACACTTCCTTTAACCAACAATCCGTTGCGGGCTCCATTTGAAATAAGAGAAAGCGCAGCGGGCATAATGGAAGCGACAAGAGCGCACGGGGAGGCGACCACCATAAACACCATCGCCCGATAAAAGGTTTCACTCCAGCTCCAGCCTAAAGCAAAATGAGGAACGAATAAAAGCAAAGCCACGGCTAAAAGCACGCCTTTTACATAGACACTTTCGAAACGCTCAATAAATGCCTGAGCCGGTGACACGCTGTTTTGAGCCGATTCCACCAGACGGATGATTTTTCTGAATAGAGACTGCTCATTTGTTTTCGTAACTCGGACCGTTAAAGAGCCGTTTCCGTTTACCGTTCCTGTAAACACAGAATCTCCGGCTGTTTTTTCCGCCGGCATCGATTCACCCGTCAGCGCCGATTCATCAAGACTCGTCGCGCCTGACTCGATGATCCCGTCTGCCGCTACGCGTTCGCCCGGCTTAATGACGATCATGTCGCCGATCTTGAGTTCAGCGGCCGGCACCCGCTTTTCCTGTCCGTCTTTAAGCAGGGTCGCTTCCTCCGGTTCCAGTTTCATCAAGGAGGTTAAATCACGGCTGCTTTTATTCATCGTATACGTTTCCAGCGCGCCGCTTAACGAAAAAATAAAGATAAGAACAGCGCCTTCCGCCCAATACCCGATAAGGGCAGAGCCGACAGCCGCAAAAATCATCAGCAGTTCAACATTTAAAGCCTTCGTCTCCAGCGTATCTTCAATTCCTTCTTTCGCTTTTGCAAATCCGCCGATCACAAAGGCCAGGATATACAAAGTAACGGACAGGCCTTTTGCTTCGGTGAAAAACCAGGCTGCAAGAATAAGGGCGCCCGATACGAGAGCCGCAATGAGTTCCGCATGCTGGAGCCACTTTTTTCCGGACCGCTCTTCTTGAGTCTGCTGTTGTGAATGGGTTTGAGTCACCACTTGTTCATTCATTATGAATTCTCCTCTCTAATTGAGAACGCAAATCATCTTCATTTCCCTGATAAAAGCAAAACTGCCGCCTTACAGGCAGCATTTTCACAGTAATATCGCGGTGTTTTTCTTTATTATAGCACGCCGGCGAAAGATTTCAATTATAATTGTTTTAATTTCTTTTTGATAATAATTATCATTAGAATCCCTTCAGCTGTTCATGATATGCAAAAAAGGAGCGGGAGGTAATCCCCCGCACCTTTTTATTTCTCAGACCATTCTTTTAATTGTGAAGCGGTCATCGGACCGACGATCTTTTTTTCGATTTCTCCTTTTTCATTCAGCAGAAATGACGTGGGAATCGTCATGATCCCGTATTCCTTCATAAGCTCGCCCTTAGAGTCAAGAACGACCGGGAATGTGAGATGGTGCTGATTGACAAAGTTTTGAACGGCCTCTTTGTTTCGCTCAGCATTCATGAGATTTACCGTTACAAGACTTACATCATCGGATTGATGCTGTTCATAATACGTTTGAAACTGCGGCAGTTCTTTTTTACACGGCGGACACCACGATGTCCAAAAATGCAAAATGGTTTTCTGCCCTTTATTCGGGACCGATATCTCGTCTCCTTCAATCGTCTTCATCAGAAACACGGCGGGAACTGCCTGTTTTTCTGATGAGGCTTTTGCTTCAGGCATCCAGAGAGCGGCAGCTATCAAAAGGACTGCGCATGCAATAAGACGGTTTTTATGCATAAGATCTTCCTTTCACGCGTTTCGGATAGCTTGCCCCTCCTTACTGAAATGTATCAGTCTTTCAGCTCTCGATCCGGGGCGCTGTTCTTCCGCCGCCGGTCAGGAACACGGAGACACCCAGGTCTTTGCAGATCGTCGCGTAATGTAAACTTGTCAGAAGAATCATGCCGGTATTCATACCGAGTATAATGCCGAGCATTTGCAGATTCGGCATAGAACCAAGCACATACATCATCGAAAGACCCACAATGCTGCTCCATACATTATGATAAAACGCCGTTTTCACATGACCGATGCCGATCAGACAGGCCTGAAGTGGCATCACAAACAGCTGAAAAAGAAAATACGGCCACAAAAGCTGCAAAAAATACTGCGCTTCCGGAGACTGAAAAAATAAATGGGTCAGCGGGCCGGCGAACTGAAACATGATCCAGACTGCCGGAATGCCATAGCCGAATGTAATAAAAATCGCTTGTCTCAGCCGTTTCAGTACAATGTCATATTGAGACAGCGCGTACGCTTCTGAAATGCTCGGAATCATGACAACCATCAGCGAATGAGCGATAAATGCGGGAAACGAACCGATCGTCACCGCTACACCGGCGAGCATGCCATATTGATCAATCGCGGCTGCCCCGGCCGCCCCTGACGCCAGCAGCGCTCCTTTTACTAAAAAAGGTTCAATGGCATTTGTCACCGCGTGAAAAATACGAAGTCCCGTTGTCGGAATGGATACCGCCAGAAGACGTTTCCGCACATCCTTACCGCGGAGATGAATGTGCTGATGGCCGGAAAGCGTCCTCCTCGCCAAAATAAACTGCGTATACAAGTATACGAACACCACGACATCACTTGCGACCAGCACAAATAACGAAATGAGCACGGCCATATCAATTTCAAAAGAGTACCATTGAAAAAAGATAAACAGACAAAGCACTTGAATGATTTTTTTCAAAACATTCGCAACCGCGATTTTCCCCATCTGCTGCACACCCATGAAATAGCCTCTGGCGATGGATGTAAAAGCGACGACGGGAATCAGTCCGATGACAATCCCTTTAATAAAAGGGTGATACGTATCGAATACAGGAATGAACGGCAGCGCGATGCTTGCGGCAACAGTTGAAAACGCGGTAAATACGGCGGTCATTCTGAAGGCATGCCGGAGCATGCTTTCATGCAGCTTCTGATTGGATTCCGCGATGAATTTTGAGATGGAGATCGGAAGCTCCAGACTGGCGATCACGATAATGAGAAAAATGGTGGGCAGAATGCTCATGTAAAGCCCCATCCCATGCTCGCCAAGCTCCCGCGCCAGTATCATATTCACGACAAATTCCAGACATTCAGCGAAAAAGGCGGCGATGGATAAAAGAATGATCCCTTTCACAAATCGATTCATGGTGTCTCTCCTTGTCTCTCGTTCTTTCATCATCATATGAGACAAGTTCTGAAAATATTTTCGATTTCTTAAAATTGAAAAAAGCATAGCCGGGATATTTGTCCCGCTATGCTTACATAGCAAATACGTGTCTGCCGATCCGTTCGATAATTTTTCGGGAACGGATCCAATGGTCAGAAGCTGTTTTCGGATTGTAGAAAAACAATGCGTTCGTTTCTCTGCCCGGATGGTTAAGCGCCTCATTTGCGGCGGCGATGGAATCCTTATCCGGCTTTTGATTAATGCTTCCGTTTGCTACCGGTTCAAATGCATTCCTTTGATAAATCACACCCCGAATGGTATCCGGGAAGCCTTTCTTTTCAGTCCGGTTCAGCACGACGCTGGCTACCGCGACCTTTCCTTTATAAGACTCACCCTTCGCTTCTGCGTGAACGAGACGTGACAGAAGTTCCCTGTCGGCACTGGAATACGTCTTTTTCGGCGGCTGATAAGCCGTTTTCTCCGGTTTGGCTTTCTGCTCAAGATGAGATGACAGCTTTATCAGATGGATCGAATGCTTCTGGTCAGTTTTTGAAAACTTCGGAACCGAACTATTTCTATTTAAATCAGCAACCAGTGTGCTGGATTCTTGCTTTGGCTTCTTCGCTAAAGTAAACAGAGCTTCTGTATGTTCAATTTTTGTTGCAGGCATAAAACAAAGAAAAAAGACAGCCAAGGCAGCAAATTTTGTCGTCATACGCTTTCCTCCTTAAATACTTCACTACCTTAACAAGAGCAGTGCGCAAATTCACGGTTAAAGATTTTCCAACACTCCCAATCAGCTTTTATGATGGAAGAAGTTCGTTAACGGCCTTATTATTGGCAGAAAAACGGCCGTCATTTTCACAACATTAACCAAATTACAGTAAAAGTATCCATCGGAGGGATTTTACATTTTGTTTACATCTGTTACAGCAAGATGAAATGAGCAGCGAAAACAAAAAAAAGACTCCTCATATGTGAGGAGCCGTCAGCTTCTTGGCTGTTCTAAATACTGGAAAACAACATCTCCGCCCTGCTGTGCAATACCGCGGAAATGCTTAAAATCTTCCTGCTTCGATAAAACCGCTCGAAATGCAAGAAAATGTTCTTTCTGCACCCTGAATTCTTTGATTTCACCGGTGCGCATTTGGTTGATACGTTCTGATATTTCTTCAGGCAGCAACGAACACAGCCTCCTTTTCTCGGCTTTTTCCCGAAAATCAATATACCATCTTTCCCCCGCCGGGACAATGATTGAGCAGGCCGATACCCATATCGCTTTACTTCTTAAAGAAAATACTGCAAAATATTTTCAAACAGGATTTATGATAAAGGAGAGGAAGCTCGTGAAAATTGCTAAGGTTGGAAACGTCATTGAATTTAAAAACGGATTAACCGGTGTTGTTGAAAAGGTAAATGAAAACTCCGTCATCGTTGATGTAACCATCATGGATAATTATCGTGATCTTGAATTAGATTCCCTCACTGTCGTCAACCATAAAAATTATAAAATCATCAGAGACTCCTATTAACCCCCACTGAACAATCCGAACCATTTACATATCCCGCACAAAAGCTGCCGCCCGGCAGCTTTTTCAAATGATTTCAGATTTCCGTCATTTCAATGAAAAAATCTCCGGTCTCATCTTTATTGTAAAGATTTGTGATGGATGTATGGTAGTTGGTTATTTTGCCGCGGAATTCAAGACCCCGATCGGGCGCCTTAATTTCAAATGTTTTTTCATACAAAAGGACGGCGATGTCATGATACGTTTCAGAGGTCACCTTCAATATAAATGAGATGACGCGGCCGTTTTTGCCCGCACTTTCTTTACAGTCATACATTTCAAGCCTTACACCGTTTAACTCTAACGGCTCCATGACGAACACTCCTTCTTTTTACAGGACATGCTATCATGCTGATCATTCATTTACAATTGTTCCGCTCCGGATAAGAAAAAAACGGCGCAGGCCTTTACAAACATACGTTCCCCATTTTATAATGAAACAGACGAGCTGCCATCCAGCACCCGTCACGTAATGAAGCGGCGAGTATACTCCCCCCGGGTTTACTCGTCTTTTTCTTTTGTCCAGATGATTTCTCTTTTCATTATACAAGGTCTGTGCGGATATCATGCACCTTTCCGGCGGCGCGCCACAGACGAAAAATACCCCCGCTTAAAAGGCGGGGGGATTTAGGTTATATTCCGAGACCGCCGGCACTCCCGAAGAAACTTCTCGTTCTTCACCGAGCTTTTGACTAGCGTATAGTCGCAGTTATCACATTGTCCTGCTGTTAAATTATCAAGACTAAATTTAAAATAATAATACAGATAAAATAAGGGGTCATTCATATAAGACAGAAATAATATGTATGACCCCTTTATTCAACAAATGCACCCGATTGTTTAAGTGTATTACTTCACAAACTATCCAATTTGCCGTTCCTAGTTCCTAGTTTCTAGTATAGGTTTTTCCATTACTACTGTTTTAACTTCGTAACCATTTGGGTTGGTAACAGTTTCTTCTTTAGAAACTATGTAACCCATTCTTTCGTACAAGCTTATATTTTTTGGTAATGATGCACGAACACGACATTCTATTTTCTTTCTGTTATTTTCAATAGCATAATTCTCAATCCATAATAACATTGCCTTCGCAATCCCTTTTCCTCTTGCATGTGATGTAACGGATAATCTTGAAAAATATATCGAGGTATCTTTTAATGTAATCCTAGAAGAAGCTACTGGTTCCCCATCTACAAAGCACAACAATGCTTTTTCTAATCCTTGTTTCATTGCATTTAATAGATTATCTAATGGTTCATTTAATGCACTAGAGGGAACTTCAAGAAATCTATATTCTTCAAATGCTTCTAACATAATTTTATGCACAATCTGATATTCTTCTGCACTTGCTAATCGTATTTCTAAATTCATTTTTGTCCTCCAAGTTAATATTATCTAGAACTATTATATCTTTTTTTAATTTTCTGTTGTGCCAAACTGCCATGTTTCTTCCATAAGTTAAATTTTTATTTATTACAGGAATGCTGCCCGGCAAAAAAAGCAACTGCTCTTATCACAATTGCTTTCGTTTTCACCATTTAGGTGAATAGCATTTTATATACCTGAGCGTAAGCAATCTTTAATTGTTCTCGTAGTTCTTTTTCTATCCGCTTAATTTTCCGTTTTAGAGATTCAATAATCTAGTCTTTATTATTTTCATTACGCTTCGCAGCTGGTCTCTTTATCTGCTGCTGCTGTTAACGGAACGTTTCAATTTGTTCTCTTAGTATCATAGTATGATATAGAGTAGCCTTAGATACTCCAGCCTCATTGGCTACACTGTTAAAGTTAATGTCTACATATTAAACTAACTTTGTTTGGTCCGGTTTAAAATTTATATGTATTAAAAAAGAGGATGTATGTATATATCAAACATATTATCCTCTAATTATTTTATTATAGTATTGTTAAGCGTACGTCCGGCATTTCTTTGTAGTCGAACGTTATGCTCGAATCGTATCCTTTAGTTTCGTAATTTTCCCCCTCCATTTTCACTGCCTTTCGTGTTTATTCTCATTGTATAGGTAAATTATAACACATTAAACAATATTAGAAATAAACAACTGAATAGACTATACTTGCTCTTTTAAAAAGAGATTATAATGGTCTCAGAGGTGGTCGAAATGAAACTAAACGCCATTATGAAGGCGAAAGGGTGGACGCAGGTAAGACTTTCGGAAGCATCAGGTGTGCCACAAGGTTCGATATCGCGCTTCGATAAGAATAGTCGCCACGAAGACTGGCACGTTTTTCGATTGCGAAAGCGCTCGGCGTAGGAGTCGATGAGCTATTTGAAATTGAGGACGCTGAATAAATGGATCGTATTGAAAAATCCCCGCCTAAAAAGACAGGGATCGTGGTCACACTGCGGCTGCTTCAGGTCACGATCGGTCACATTTCCGCCTAAAACTGACGTTGAATGTTCGGGTTTTACCGTGACCTCACTCCGTTTCATACTTCGGATCATAACCGGAAGTATTTAGGCTGCGCCGGGAACATTAACGGTTGTCAATCGTCTCCGGATACATATCATGATTCATCATCCGATGTTCGGCCATTTTTTCATATTTTGTTCCCGGTCTGCCGTAGTTTGTATACGGGTCAATGGAGATTCCGCCTCTTGGCGTGAATTTGCCCCATACTTCAATGTAGCGGGGGTCCATTAATTCGATCAAGTCATTCATGATGATGTTCATGCAGTCCTCGTGGAAGTCTCCATGGTTGCGGAAGCTGAAAAGATACAGCTTTAACGATTTGCTTTCCACCATTTTTTCGTCCGGAATATAGCTGATGTAGATAGTTGCAAAATCCGGCTGTCCCGTTTTCGGGCATAGCGACGTAAATTCCGGGCAGTTGAATTTAACGAAATAATCACGGTTCACGTGTTTATTCGGAAATGATTCCAAAACCTCCGGCGCATATTCAAATAAATAGTTTGTCCCTTGATTCCCCAGGAGCGTAACTCCTTCTAATTCTGATTCTTTTCTTGTCATGTAAATTCTCCCTTTCTATTAAACTCCCCGTTTATTGCCCCAAAGCAATGTATGAAGCTGAGGCAGGACTCTGACGAGATTCAGATCTGAATCAGCAGAAACCTTATCAACGAGTTTTTCATATTTTTCGAGCAGATGCGCAATTAATGCCCGGTCATCTGTCGTGTGGACATTATCGTTTCCGACCTGAAGATAAAACGGGATATTCGGATACCGCTTATGCACGGTTTTCGCGAATTGCAGATCTTCATCATTAAAAATGACGACCTTTAAGCTGACTGCGCTAAGCCTTTCAGCCGCATCAAGCGAAGACACGATGTGATCGAGCTTTGCAAAGTCGGTTGTCATCCCTGAACTCGGCGGCTTCGGTGAAATCGTCAGGTCGTTAATCATTGTAAACCAATCCTGATAGATCGTTCCCTGCGTTTCTAAAGCGGCGCGCACACCATGTTCTTTCAGCAGCAGAATCAGCGCGTCAAGCTGCTTTAACAGCGCCGGGTTTCCTCCTGAGATGGTAACATGGGAAAAGGCGTCTCCGCCGATTTCTCTCAGCTCGCGGTAAATGTCTTCCGCCGTCATCCAGCGGATATCTTTTTTGGCTGAGCCGTCCCATGTAAAGGCGGAGTCGCACCAGCTGCAGGAGTAGTCGCAGCCTGCCGTGCGGACGAACATGGTTTTCTGGCCGATGACCATGCCCTCTCCTTGTATCGTCGGTCCGAAAATTTCTAAAACCGGGATTCCTTTAGCCATTCAAATCACCTTTTTTCGGGCGGTATATGCAATAGCTTGTGGGGGTTTCCCTGACAAAAACCTGGACGCAGACCGGCTGATTCTCCAGTGTTTCGAGGTAGGACTGAACTTTATCGTAAATCGTTTTGGCTACGACTTCGGTTGTCGGCAGCGAATATCGGTCATCATCGGAAAATTCGTCATGGTCATTCAGCAATGTATGATCGTAAGCGCCGTGCACCAATTTCTTCAGCACGCTGAAATTCACGAGAAAGCCTGAATCATCCAGTTCATCCCCTGCAACTGTAATATTTACTGTATACGTGTGGCCGTGGACTCTGCTGCACGCTCCGGCACTTTCACGGGGAATAAAGTGCGCGGCTGAAATGTGCATGTCCTTATTCAGCTCAAACGAATAAGGATGCTGAACCTGCGGGTAAATTTGAGAAAGCAATTAGTTCCGCTCCCCTTTCATTTTCATATATTCATCGTATCCTTTATTGCGGAGCAGGCATGCCGGGCATTCTCCGCATCCGTCCGCAATGATGCCGTTATAGCAAGTCAATGTGTTATTCTTTACAAAATCAAGCGCGCCGAGCTCATCAGCAAGTTTCCATGTTTCCGCTTTGTTCAGCCACATAAGCGGCGTATGAATGACGAACGGCTTTTCCATCGCCAAGTTGACGGTGACATTGCAGGACTTGACAAACTCGTCCCGGCAGTCCGGATAGCCGCTGAAATCAGTCTCGCATACACCGGTGATGATGTGGCGTGCGCCGATTTGATATGCAAGAATCGATGCAAAGGATAAAAATACAAGGTTGCGCCCCGGCACAAACGTTGTCGGCAGTTCCCCGTCCTTAGCTTCAATTTCAATATCATCTCGTGTCAGCGCGTTTGGCGCAAGCTGGTTTAAAAGAGACATATCAAGCAGATGATTTTTGACACCGAGCTTTTCGGCAATCGATTTAGCTACATCAATTTCTTCTTGATGACGCTGATTGTAATGGAATGTAACGGTTTCTACTTCTTCAAAGTTTTGCAAAGCCCATAATAAACACGTCGTGCTGTCTTGGCCTCCGCTGAATACCACAACCGCTTTTTCTTTTTTCATGTCTTTCTCTCCCTTATCTATCATTCAATAAAAAAAGCGCCTTTCTCGGAGAAGGCGCCCTAAAAAACATAAAAAAACCGTATCCAAGGATACAGCTCGTCCTTAGTTTTTTATAGAGGGTGTAGCTAGAACCTCTCCCGCATCAATACGGATTTTCTTCTTTTTTTCACTTTTGCTATCATACCATAATGCCGCTTCCCGTGACAATAAAAAAAACAGCCTGAAACCTGTGTCAGGCTGCAAAAACCGATTTAAGCCCGGCTTTTCTTTTTCGGAAATGCCATCAGTGCAATCCCGATCAGCACAAATAAGGCAGGCCAGAAAACAGAAACCGGGATGATCGGCTGATACATCATCGTAAAGCATAGCGCGGTCAAGGTCAGAACCGCAACCGGAATGAGCAGCGCCTTTTGTTTCCCGCCGAACAGCCACAGTTCAAATAAACCGAATGCCGCTGCCAACAGGTAAACAGGCCATGTCACACCGGAATAGGTCCATTGGGTCGCCGTTTCAAAAACAAACAAGATCCCCGTAACCAATAAAATGCCGCCCGGTACAAGAAGTCCTGCGTTTTTGACCGGTTTCGGACCGAAAATCGGAATGTGAAAAGCGGCTGCAAGCAAAAGAATGAGCGCGGGCCAGCCGCGTTCGCTGATGACTTCATTTGCATTGGTGAATATGCCGAAAATGCCCGCGGCGCACAGAACCGCCGCAGCAGTCAAAAGCCCCCTTTTCTTTCTTCCGAACAGCCAGGCTTCAAACAGGCCGAACGCGACGGCAAAGAGGTAGACAGGCGATGTCATAGTTGCGTATGTCCAATCCGTCAGAGTTTCAAACCATAATAACCCGCCAATCACAAGCAATGTTCCGCCCGGAATGAGAAGGCCCGTTCTTTTTTTCGGCTGCATGAAGGCAGCGGCGTGAAACAGAAGCGCTACTGCAATGATCAAAAGCGGCCACAGCCCTGTCAACAGCATACCGGCAAAGCATAGGGCACCCGTCCCTGCCAAAATCAAAGCAGGAATCAATACGCCGACCTTTCTCCCGCCGAATACCACAGGGGGGTGTGTGTGGGGGGGGGGAGGGGGTTTGGGGGTTGGGGGGGGGGGATGGTGATTTATGTAAGGTGTGAATGGAGAAATGTTTTTTTATAATAGGATAAAGTTGTAGAAATGAAGGGGAAGTAGATTTTATTTTATTTGAAATGATATTGTTTTTGTAAGGAAGGTTAGTGATGGCAAGGAGGGGATGAGGGGTGGGAGTTTTTTATTTGAGAGGGTTTAAAAGAGATGGTGTTGTTTTTGTTTAGGAATAGAAGTTAAGGATGTTTGTGGGTTTAGAAAGAAGGAGGGTTTTTTTAGATTGGAAGTGTATTTTTTTTGTTTGAAATTGTTGTATAGAGTGGAGGATGAAAGGTAGAAGAAAATGATGGGAAATTTGATGGTGTTGTTTGGTATGGTTTTTTTCGGGGGTTGGAAATTTGTATGTATGTGGGAAAGTGGTAGGGGGTGGGGAGTGGAGGGTAGGGGGATTTAATTTGAGAAGTTTTTGGAATGTAGATATTTGAATTTAAAAGGTTTTTAGTTGGGTTTGATGATGGAAAGTGAGTTGGTAGGTATTGTTTAATTTATATTTTGAAGAAGTTTGTTTGGGTATGGGGTGTGGTTGGTTTGTAGGGGGTTGGGGGGGAATTGAATGTGTTTTGGAAGTGTTAGGTAAGGTTTATAGAAATTATGTTGTTTATATGTGTTGTTGGTTGAGTAGAGTTGTGAATTGTATATTAGGGTGAATGAGGTGGGATTTAAGAATGATATGAAGGATGATAAGTGTTGGTTTTGTTGGGAGAGAGGATTATAATGGGATTTTGTGAGAAGAATTTTTTTGATAAAATGAGGTGATAGTGGAGAGTGTTTATTGTGGTAGGTAGATGAGGATATTGGTAGAGGGGGTATTGAGTGTTTGGGTTTAGAGAAGGTTTTGTCGGAGGTATTTTGAATGGGATAGGGAATGGGAATGTAAATGGAGAAAGAGTTGAGAGGGGATGTGGTTTAGTCTTTGTTGATATGTACCACGATAAAAGAGAAAGAAATTAAAAGCGGCACAACCAATATATTGACGCCGAACACACCTTTAACACCGCTTGTCATGACGGCAAAGCTCAGTACGATCGTCAGAAGGATCCCCGCTTGTGCGGGCCAGCCAAGCTGCTCATGAAACAGCGCTCCAGCTCCGGACAGCATGACGGAGGTCACTCCAAGCAAGATAAACATCATAAATATGTTCACGGCGCGGCCGATGGACCGGCCGAATAAATATGTGTTCAATTCCTGATAAGATGCTGCATGAATCCGTTTGGAAATAATCATGATTTTGGCGCCTAAATATGTAAACATCAGACCGCTTACCATAATACCGAACAGACCGATCCAGCCAAACCTCAGAAAAAACTCAACGATTTCCCGTCCCGTGGCAAAACCGGCTCCTACAACCGTTCCTACGTATACGAATGCAAGCTGACTTGCAGAACCTTTTCTTTGTCCCATTTCACCCTCCGGCTAAGCTCAGATTTGTCCAGGCCTTTTTATCAGCTTATGAGACAAGTCGCCTGAAAAGAAGAACAAATCATCCTTCCCCAAAAACGAATTCAGCTCTCCCCTTTAAGCAAAAATATTGAAAGAAAAAAAGGACCGGCGTATACTCTTCATCAAGAAAGGTCAAACATTTCAAATGCCGCTTTTCATGCTGTAAACTTTGATTTTTCAAGGTTTAAAACAAAACACTTGAAAGTCAAAGAAGGTCAGAGTATACTATTAATCAAAGAAGGTCAAAGTTAAGACCTTATTTTCTAATTCATTTGGTCAAAGAAGATCAAACAAGGAGGTTTTGGCAAATGCGTTGTCAACACTGTCAGAAAAACGAGGCGACGATTCGCCTGAACATGCAAGTCAATTCCATTCAAAGACAATTCGTTTTATGTGAAACATGTTATACAGAATTAACCCGCAAACCGGCTATGAGCATGGGTCCGCAATCTTTCGGATTCCCGTTTGAGCAAAGCTTCGCTCCCGGTCAAAATAAACAGGACAGCCGTAAAAAGGGTCTGCTCGATGAGCTCGCTCAAAACGTCACAAACGGCGCAAAAGCAGGTCTGATTGACCCTGTGATCGGACGCGATGATGAGGTGGCGCGCGTAATTGAAATTTTGAACCGCCGGAATAAAAACAACCCGGTGCTTATCGGTGAACCCGGTGTCGGCAAAACGGCTATTGCAGAAGGTTTGGCGCTTAAAATCGCTGAGGGCGATGTGCCGAACAAACTGAAAAACAAAGAACTTTATCTGCTTGATGTCGCTTCCCTCGTCGCCAACACAGGAATCAGAGGTCAGTTTGAAGAAAGAATGAAACAATTAATGAACGAATTAAAAGAGCGGAAAAACGTCATTTTGTTCATTGACGAGATTCATCTTCTCGTAGGCGCCGGCTCTGCCGAGGGATCAATGGATGCTGGAAACATCCTGAAACCGGCGCTGGCCAGAGGCGAACTGCAGGTCATCGGGGCGACAACGCTGAAAGAGTACCGCCAGATTGAAAAAGATGCAGCGCTTGAAAGACGCTTCCAGCCTGTCATGGTTCACGAGCCTTCTATCGAACAAGCCATCAGCATTCTTGAAGGCATAAAAGATAAATACGAGAAATACCACGGCGTCACATTCAGCGATGAAGCGATCAAAGCGTGTGTTACACTTTCTTCCCGCTACATTCAGGACCGCCATCTGCCGGATAAAGCGATCGACTTGTTAGATGAAGCCGGTTCTAAGGCAAACCTGGAGCTTGATACCGTAAATGAAGAAGATGCGGCTGAGAGACTTAAAGCAATTGACGCGGAGAAAACAAAAGCGCTTCAGGAAGAAAATTATGAGCTTGCCGCGAAACTGCGCGATGAAGAAGCGGCGTTGGAAAAGCAGCTGGCGCATGAAACACCGGCCGCTTCTTCAGAAATCGGGGCGGAGCATATTCAAGCCATCATTGAACAGAAAACAGGCATTCCGGTCGGAAAACTTCAGGCTGATGAACAAGTCAAAATGAAGGAACTTGAAGAGCGCCTTCATGAGCGCGTCATCGGTCAGGAAAAAGCCGTGAAAAAAGTGGCGAAAGCAGTCAGACGAAGCCGCGCCGGCTTAAAATCAAAAAACAGACCTGTCGGCTCCTTCCTCTTTGTCGGACCGACCGGGGTCGGAAAAACCGAGTTATCAAAAACACTCGCAGATGAACTGTTCGGTACAAAAGATTCCATTATCCGGCTCGATATGAGTGAATACATGGAAAAACACGCCGTTTCTAAAATCATCGGTTCACCGCCGGGATATGTCGGACATGATGAAGCCGGGCAATTAACGGAAAAAGTGCGACGCAATCCGTACAGCATCGTGCTGCTTGATGAGATTGAAAAAGCGCACCCTGACGTCCAGCATATGTTCCTGCAGATTATGGAGGACGGCCGTCTGACAGACAGCCAAGGCAGAACGGTCAGCTTCAAAGATACCGTTCTGATTATGACAAGCAACGCGGGAACCGGCGAAAAACAAGCAAAGGTCGGGTTCCAGTCTGAAGAAAGCGTCATGGAAGAACAAACGCTGATTGATTCACTGAGCGCGTTCTTCAAACCGGAGTTTTTAAACCGGTTTGACAGCATTATTGAATTCCAATCCCTGAAAAAAGAACATCTCGTGAAAATCGTCAGCCTGCTTCTCGCAGAGCTTGAAGACACATTAAAAGAGCGCGGCATCAGCCTGAGCGTCACCGATGATGCGAAAGAAAAAATCGCTGAAATCGGCTATCACCCTGCTTTCGGAGCGCGCCCGCTCAGAAGAACCATCCAGGAATTGATCGAAGACGAAATGACAGATCTCTTATTGGATGACAATGAAATAAAAGCCTTCCATGTCGTAATGGAAGAAGACGGCATCAAAGTCCGTGCACAATAAGAAAAAGCGGTTCCCTGTCCGGGGAGCCGCTTTTTTGTATCTTTTTCCATGCCGGAGGGCAGAAACTGTGAAGAATTCGGCAACAATTTCACATTCACCCTAAAGTTCCATCCACTGCCACCGATATTAACCATAGAAAGCTAGTATAAAGGATTTGGTGAAAACTATGGATAAAACATCGATTATCGGTATCATCCTCGCCCTGATTGCTTTAAGCGTGGGCATGGTGCTGAAAGGGGTCAGCTTAAGCGCACTCGCTAACCCGGCAGCTATTCTGATTATTTTGTTCGGTACGATTTCAGCGGTGATCATCGCATTCCCCGGAAAAGAAATCAAAAAAGTGCCTGCCCTTTTTAAAGTGCTGTTTAAAGAAAACAAACAGCTGACCATTGCGCAATTAATTCCCATGTTCTCTCAATGGGCGCAAATCGCCAGACGGGAAGGTCTGCTCGCATTGGAAGCAAGCATCGAAGACGTGGATGACGCGTTTTTGAAAAACGGACTGAGCATGGCGGTTGACGGACAAAGCGCAGAATTTATCAGAGATATTATGACTGAGGAAGTTGAAGCGATGGAGGACAGACACCAGGCCGGCGCGGCTATCTTTACCCAAGCCGGCACATATGCGCCGACACTCGGCGTTTTGGGTGCGGTCATCGGCCTTATCGCCGCTCTTTCCAATATGAACAATACCGAGGCGCTCGGACATGCCATCAGTGCGGCGTTTGTCGCCACCCTTCTCGGGATCTTTACGGGATATGTACTATGGCATCCTTTCGCCAACAAGCTGAAACGTAAATCAAAACAGGAAGTCAAACTGCGTGAAATCATGATCGAAGGCGTTCTGTCGGTGCTTGAAGGACAGGCGCCGAAAGTGATCGAACAAAAACTTCTCATGTATCTCCCTGCGAACGAACGAGCAAAAGTCATTGAACAAGAAGGAGAGGCAACCAATGGCGAGAAAAAAGAAGAAGAAGCATGATGACGAGCATGTGGATGAGTCTTGGCTGATCCCGTACGCGGACCTTCTCACCCTTCTTTTGGCTCTGTTCATTGTATTGTTCGCCATGAGTTCTGTCGACGCGGCGAAATTTCAAATGCTGTCTAAATCATTTAACGCCGTTTTCACAGGAGGCACGGGGGTCCTTGAATATTCAAGCGTCACCCCTCCCGAAAATGAAAAAGACGGCGTTGATCAGTTAAAAAAAGACAAGGAAAAAGATAAAGAACAGAAAAAGAAAGAAAGAGAAGCAGCCGACCGCGAAGAGCTTGAAGGTGTGCAAAAGCAAGTCAAACAATTTATAAAAAACAAAAAGCTTGAACATCAGCTGGAAACAAAGCTGACAAAAGAAGGCCTCTTAATTACCATTAAAGACAGTATCTTTTTTGACTCAGGACGGGCGGATATCCGCCAGGAAGATATTCCGCTTGCGAAGGAAATCTCGAATCTCCTTGTGCTGAATCCGCCAAGGAACATTATCATCAGCGGGCATACGGACAATGTGCCGATTAAAAACTCACAATTTCAATCAAACTGGCATTTAAGCGTCATGCGGGCCGTCAACTTCATGGCTATTCTTACAGAAAACCCGAAACTTGATGCAAAAGTATTCAGCGCCAAAGGTTTCGGTGAGTATAAGCCGGCTGCGTCGAACAAAACCGCGGAAGGACGCAGCAAAAACAGGCGTGTCGAGGTATTGATACAGCCTAGAAACGCCGCGACTGACCAAAATCAGTAATATAAAAAAGGAAGCCTTTCAAATGGCTTCCTTTTTTATTTCTGATGAAAATGTTTAGCGTTTAATCCCACTCTTTTCAGCATTTCCGTACACATTTCTATCTCTTCATCACTCAGCACACTGATCATTTCTTTAATTTCGGCTGCATGATCAGGGAAAATATCGTCCAAAAGACGGATTCCCTTTTCGGAAATCTGTGCGAAAGTCACCCTCCTGTCAGTCGGCGAGGCTTTTCTGATGAGAAGTTCTTTTTTCTCTAATTTGTCAACAACGTATGTAATACTTCCGCTCGCTAATAAAATTTTGTCGCCGATCTGCTGCAGCGGCTGGTTGCCTTTATGATACAGCAGTTCAAGCACAGCAAATTCTGTCGGATTCAGGCCGTGCTTATGAATATGTTTATTCATATGGTCGTTTATGGACCGGTATGCACGCGACAGTACAATAAATAATTTCAATGAGTTTTCTGTTTTATCCGTCATACATTCAATCATCCTTTTTGCAAAAGAAACCGTTACAGAGAAACATTAATAAACAAAATGAAAAATGTCAACAAAAATCTTTCCAAAATTTCTCTTCTTTTTGACGGACCTTAATAAAATAATTTGTTTTTATAGCATTTTGGTTATTTTTTCTTATTAAAGAAGTATAAACAATGATATAATACCTCTATTCAAGTGTAATGTTGGAGCGATGCAGAGTGAATACATTTAAAGGTGCCCGGGGAAAGATCAAACTTTATCTCATATTGGTGATCATCCCGGCACTTATTATCAGCTTTTTCATATATGAAAAAGAAAAGCAGAAAATAGCCGATAAACACATACAGGAAGCCAGTATGATGCTCAATCTTCACCGCAATAAGCTCAATTATTTAATCGGTGAAACAAAAGCCCGGATGACAACACTTGCGATCGCTGTCGATAAGCCTGTCAATGAAGAAAAGATAAATGAAATTCTCGATCAGGCTTTTGAGGATGAACCCAGATTCAGCGGATTGTATATGCTGAATTCCAAAGGTGACGTCATCGCAAGCACGACCGATCTGAAAACAAAGGTGAATTTGGCCGACAGACCGTATTTTACGAAGGCAAAAAAGACGAAAAAAACGGTCATCACAAACGACTACTCCAGCAGAATTACAGGCCAGCGTATCTTTACGATCTGCGTCCCGGTGTTAGACGCAAACCGGGAGGTCACGGATTATTTCGTGGCCGCCATACAAGTCGATTATTTGAGAAATATGATCAATATGCTGAGCCCTGACGTTTATGTCAAGGCAACCCATGAGGATAAAGTGATATTTGCCAGCGGACGGGCTGATCAGTCAGAAGGCGTGAAACCGGTCAGCGGCTATCTGGATGATATTAATTGGAATATCAATGTTTACCCGAAACCGGTAGAGCTGAACGAGCTGACCAAAAGCGTGCTGCTGCCGATGTCCAGTATTGCCGTGCTGCTGAATATTCTGTTCATCCTCGTTCAATATTATCTGCTTAAGCGCAAGACCGAGCTGGAGCGCGCTCAAAACGAGGCGCAAAAATTGGAGCTGATCGGAACGCTTGCCGCAAGCACCGCTCATGAAATACGCAACCCGCTTACAGGGATCAGCGGCTTCATTCAGCTTTTGCAGAAAAAATATAAAACGGAGGAAGATCAGCTGTATTTCTCAATTATTGAGCAGGAGGTTAAACGGATCAATCAGATTGTCAGTGAGTTTTTAGTGCTCGGCAAACCGACCGCGGAACGATTGGAAGTGAACTCGCTGCAGGATATTCTTGATGAGATTATGCCGATTATTTATTCGGAAGGGAATCTTTATAATGTGGAAGTGAATGTGGAGATTCTCGTCAATCGGCCGCTCAAGGTCAACTGCACGAAAGACCATATTAAACAGGTGATCTTAAATGTCGCGAAAAACGCGCTCGAATCAATGCAGGAAGGCGGCAGGCTGTCCATCTATTTAGAGGCCCTCGACCATAAAGCAGTCATTAAGGTGGCCGACAACGGAATGGGTATTTCTGAAGATATGCTTGAGCACATTTTCCTTCCGTTTGTCACATCAAAGGAAAAAGGCACCGGCCTCGGTCTTGTCGTATGTAAACGGATCGTGCTGATGTACGGCGGTTCGATTGACATTCAAAGTGAAGTCGATAAAGGCACAGAGGTCACCATTACCCTCCCTGCCGCTTCACGATGAAAAAACACCCTGAAACAGGGTGTTTTTTATATAAGAAGAATATGTGTAAGAGGATATACCGGGGAACGGCAACATAGCCGGCAGATAGATACGAGGCGCTTCGTGAGCTGTGCCAGCGGAAAAACCCGCTGACTGCACGCGGTCATCTTTCGGATCCGGCGGTTAATCATGAAGCGCATTCAGTCTTCGTTATCTGTTTATCATCAATCATTTGTTTGCTTCATATGCAGGCATGACGTCACCGCGGGAGAACAAGCCTATTTTCTTCACAAGGCCCTGTATTCCTTGGTGATGTGTGCGTTCACGGTTTATCAGCTGCTGATACGCGTTCATCAGACTGTCCAGTTCCTGGCTGTGTCTGATCGTGTCATATCCTGTAAACCCCTGCCTGTTAGCCGCATCTATCATCATTTTCCTCTTTTCATCAATAGATACTAGCAATTTTTCTTGTTCAGAATAACTGCCCATTCACTTCACCCCTCACCGCTAAAAGAATAGGAAACAAGTTTGATTGGGTTATTGAGCATTATTACAGATTATACTTTATTTGTAAACATTTTTTTACTAAATAACTTAATTTTTCATTTCATATTGGAATCTTTAGTATGATTACGAGAATAATACCCATTCAGGTAATGATATAAACAAAATGCGCCCATTTAATGCATAAAAAAACAGAGATTTTATATTACAATAAAAAACCTCTCATGCGGCTGACCGCATGAGAGGTTCGGACATCTATCCGTTTTGCACACTTTCATTTTCATAAATCGGCACCCATCCTTCAGTCGTCACGAAGATTCGGATTGCGACGACCCGGCGGTCCTCCTGAAGCGTAAAGTAGTGGCGGATGTTCTCCGGAACCGAAATCAAATCCCCCGGATTTAAACGGACATCAAAAAAAGTGCCGTCTTTGCCCTGAATGACGAAGATGCCGTGCCCGCTGACGATAAAGCGGACTTCATCATCCGTGTGGTGATGTTCTCTTTGAAAATTGTTCAACAGCTCATCAAGATTGGGTGTTGTATCTGATAAAGAAATGACATCCTGAGACCGATAGCCGCGCCGGGCTGAAATATCCTGAATCTCCTTGTCAAACACCGTGAGAATCCGGTTTTTTTCATCTTCGGTTAGATCGTATTTCTCCGAAAGCTCAGGCGGAAGTTTTTCAATGTTCCACTGCTCATAGATCACCTCTTGTTCGTCTAAAAAGCGCGCTACTTCTTCCTGATGTTCAATGATCGTATTCTTTTCGTCATGAATTCTGATTGTCGCCATTTTGCGTTCCTCCTTTTATTTTACAAGCTGCGGCCGAAGTGACAGAAGCTTGATATGACAGCTGAATAAAAATTCATAGGCTTCCAGCACCCTTTTCGCCTCAAACGCGGTCCGCCCCCATGCTGTAATGCCGTGATTGCGGATTAATACCGCGCCTGATCCGGCGTCTGCATGGCGCGCGAAGCTTTCGGCCAATGCCGGGATGTGCGCCGGATTGTCAATGATCGGGACGGTCACCGACGCGTTTTCCTCCCACAATCCGAGCGCCTTAATCATTTCCTGCCCCTGAAAGGTAATTTGTTTTTCATCCCCGTAGAGCTCTGAGATGACATTATTATTAACGGTATGGACATGCAGACAGCAGCCTGCGTCTGTCTTTTGGTATAAGTACGTATGGAGAAGCGTCTCTGCCGAGGGTTTTAAGGAATGGCCGGTCTCCGCGGGCTCCCCGTTCTCATCGACTAAGAGAAAATCTTCGTCTGTTTCTTTTCGTTTGTCTTTTCCGCTTGCCGTAACGAGAAACGTCAGCGGCCCGTCGGATACTTTGATGGAAAGATTCCCGCTTGTTGCCGGGAACCAGTCTCTTTCAGCCAGCTCGCGCTTTACTTCGGCAAGTTCGCGCCAGCGTTCTTCTTTTGCAGCCATGCCTGCACCTCCCCGATATTTTCGATGCCTGCTTTCACTTCATGAAAATCTTGAAAAGGCTGATGCCGAAGACCGAGCTCTTTGCATTCAGTCAAAAGATAATCTCTCGCAAAACACATATCGGATAACTTTGCAGCCTCGACATCCGTCACCGAATCACCGATCATAATGAGAAATTTCTGCCGGTCGGATAACTTCCTGATGACTGACGGTTTGCAGCAGCCGCACTGATTCGTGCAGGCTTCGTCACAGGCTTGCGGCCAATTGATATGAATATATTCATTGTCAAAGGATGCATGATTGCAGAAGATCCGCTCTTTTTCTACGATGCCTTCTAAAAGCGGATGCACAAAAAAGTCCATCCCCCCGCTTACGATATAAAACGGGAGATCGTTTGACCGGACAAACGAAACAAAATCCAAAAAGCCGTCCCGTATTTTCGCATCCTCCAGAATAAAGTCCGTCAGCTCATCTTTTAAGCTGCTCGGCAGCAGCCCGAACATCCGGCCGACCCCTTCCTGAATTGATATGCTTTTAGACAGAACACCGTCTTTTAATTCAAGCCACTCAGGGGGCGCGAATTCTTTCATCATGCTGACAATGTTGTCGTTCATGGTGACTGTTCCGTCGAAATCACAAATAATCAGCGGTGTGCGGGTCATACGGATTCCGCCTTTCCCCATTTGTCTAATGCGAGCTGAAGATCTTTGCACGACGCGGCTTTTTCTTCAATCGGCTGTGCTTCAAGCACTGCATCAATAATGGCGCGAAACGCTCTTCCGCCGCCCTCGGCTCCTTTCGGATGGCCGTGAATGCCTCCGCCTGCATTGATGATGTGATCAATACCGAAATCACGCATTAACAATGGCACCATGCCGGGATGAATGCCTGCTGACGGGACGGCAAACGTCGGTTGAAAGACGTCTTCCTTTACACATTCATGATGGATCGCAAGTGCGGACTCCTTCGGAAGAGCGACGGATCCGTATGGTGACGGAAATAAGCTGAAATCGGCGCCGCAATAGCGGTTCAGCTTGCCGAGCAAAAGTGCGTGCGATAAACCGTAAACGGGAGATGATGTAAACGCGCCGCTGACCGCCGGATGCGCCATAATCGGAAGCGGGATTTCCCCATCTTCAGCAAGACTTTGCATGACGTCTAAGCCGTAGGCGAATACATTCAGTAAAAGGGCGTCTGCCCCGAGTTCTGCCGCGCGTCTCGCTTTATCCCGCAATTCAGAAGTCCTCCCCGTCAGGTTTACGGCGTACAGCGTCTTATGCCCCGTCTCCTCCCGCGTTTCCTTCAGGACTTGTTTTCCTTCGATAATGCGGGTTTCAAACGGAGTCAGTTCATTTTCAAAGAAAATTTCGTCATCTTTAATAAGATCTACGCCGCCGAGCGCCTGCTGTCTGAGCTGCTCTTTAATGTCGGCAAGATCCCGTCCGATCACGCCTTTAAAGATGCTCATCAGAAGCGGTCTTTCAAATTCGCCCAGCAGTTTGCGGATGCCGTATATACCGAATTTCGGCCCGGGAAGGGAGCGTTTAAACCCTTCGGAAAATTCCAGATCAGTCAATTTTATTTTTCCGTCCAGTGACAGCTTTCCGAATACCGTCGTCAGGACGGCCGGAATATCTCTTGAAAAGTTCGCCTCAGGATAGGCGATGGTGATGACGGATTGTGTTTCGTTTTCTTTGGCCCCTTCTTTTTCCTCAACTTTCACGACCCGGCCTTTATGCTTTCTGAGCTGTTCCTGTTTCACCAGGGGCAGATCCGTCCAGGAGCCTACCGTCAGCCCCGCCGCAATCTGTTCCGCCCGCTTTTCACTGTCCGTTGTGTCTGTCAGAAGATATGTTGCCAATACTTCGCTCATGCGTGAACGCCTCTCTTTCTTTCGCAAAACATAAAAAAGCCTCTTCCTTAAGAGCAGAAAGAGGCTTCGTGTTATGTCCGAATCTTATCTCTCAGCTCCTGCTGCAAGAATTAGCACCGTGCTTTATCAGTCGGTTGCCGGGCTTCATCGGGCTCGTCCCTCTGCCTGCTCTTGATAAGAATAATGATTTTATAAAGTATTTTGAATTATCGCATTGTTATCCTGATATGTCAATGCTTTTTCGGGTGAAAAGATTCAGCTTCCCGATCCGTTCCGCAGCTTCTTTAAGTCTTTCTTCACTTGTCAGAAGACCGACTCTTATATAGCCTTCTCCGAATTTTCCGAACCCGTTTCCGGCTGCGACCGCGACATCCGCTTTTTCCAAAAGCAGATCTGAAAACGACTGCGACGTATAACCGTCCGGCACCGGAAGCCATGCAAAAAAGGAACCCGCCGGAGCCTTCACATCCCAGCCGATATCACGGCAGGCTGCAATCCAGGCATTGCGTCTCGACTCATATCTGTCATTTTGCGCTGCGACGCACGTCTGATCCGCCAAAAGAGCGGCGGCTGCAGCCTGCTGCGACGCGGGAAACAAGCTGACAAACATATGATCTTGATAAAGATTGATCGCTTCGATGACAGACGCGTTTCCTACCGCAAATCCGACCCGCCAGCCCGCCATGTTATACGTTTTGGACAAAGTATAGATTTCAATCCCCGTTTCTTTTGCGCCTTCTGTCTGCAAAAAGCTCAGCGGTTTATGCCCGTCAAAACCGACAGCCCCGTATGCGAAATCATGAACGACACAAATGCCGTTTTGTTCCGCAAAGCTGACCGTCTCCTCGAAAAACGCCTCTGTTGCCACAGCACCGGTCGGATTATTCGGATAATTGAGATACAGCAGCTTTGCCTCGTTCTGCACCGTTTCAGGAATTGCGCTGTAATCGGGGAGAAACCCTCTATCTTCCGTCAGCGGCATCATTTCCATTTTCGCTTTCGCAAGGGCGACCCCCGACCAGTAGTCAGGATATCCGGGATCAGGCACAAGAATGGTATCTCCCGGGTTCAAAAGACATTGCGGAAGCTCAACAAGCCCCGCCTTGCCTCCGAACAGCACGGCTACTTCCGTTTCCGGGTCAAGCGTCACCCCGTACTCCCTTTCATAAAATTCAGCCGCAGCTTTTTTGAAGCTGTAAGCGCCCCGGAATGATGAGTATTTATGATTTTCCGGCTTTTCGACGGCGCGCTTCATTTCTTCAACGATATGCTGAGGTGTCGGCTGATCAGGGTTCCCCTGTCCTAAATTGATGATGTCTTTGCCTTCTTTCAGCTTTTGATTGACCTTTTGCACCAAAGATGCAAAAAATTGTTCCGGCAGCTGTTTGAGTACATCTGAGACTTCAAAGTTCATATTTTCACCTTCTAAAAATGTCTTGAAATGATAGTCCATCATCATATATGGTTAAATAAAAAAAGTAAAGAGAAACTTGAGGTGTATAAAAAATGAAATGGACCGTTTCCTGTTTGCAATTTGATATTTCATACGGAAATCCTTCAGAAAACTTCAAAAAAGCAGAATCTTTGATTGAGCAAGAAAGCCGTCATGCTGATGTCATCGTGCTTCCTGAGCTGTGGACGACCGGCTATGATCTCACACGGCTTGACCAGCTGGCGGATGAAAACGGCGAAGTTTCGGAACAATGGCTTAAAAAAACGGCCAAGGCATACAACGTACACCTCGTTGCCGGATCTTTTGCAGTCAAAGAAGGCGAAAATGTCTATAACACTATGTACATCGCCGATAACAGCGGGCAGATCGTGAAGCGCTATCAGAAAGCCCATCTGTTTCAGCTGATGGATGAACATCTGTATCTGACAGCAGGAAACAGTGACGGTTCCTTTGAGCTTGACGGTGTCAAGTGCGCCGGGCTGATCTGCTATGATATCCGTTTCCCCGAATGGATCAGAAAGCATACGTCCCAAGGAGCGAATGTCCTGTTTATCTCTGCGGAATGGCCTCTGCCCCGCCTCGATCATTGGCGGAGTCTGCTTGTCGCCAGAGCCATTGAAAACCAATGTTTTGTCGCAGCCTCTAACTGCACGGGGTCAAATCCCGATAATGAATTTGCCGGCCACAGCCTGATTATTGACCCGTGGGGCCGGATTTTAGCCGAAGGAGATCGGACGGAAGGCGCAGTCCGGGCGGAAATCGATGTTTCAGAAAGCGCGTCCGTACGCGAGACCATCCCGGTTTTCAAAGATTTGCGGCGTGATTTATATTAATTTTCAAAAAAATGTTGACAAGAATATCCGGCACCTGCTAATATTTTCATCAACTGATTAATCCGAATTGTGATACAAATCAATATATTTTTCTCTTATCGAGAGTTGGGCGAGGGATTGGCCTTTTGACCCCAACAGCAACCGACCGTAATTCCATTGTGAAATGGGGCGCGTACATTTTGCGCCGAGACGATTGTCTCATAGGGCACGGTGCTAATTCCATCAGATGTTATCTGAGAGATAAGAGGCGGACTGCACTGTTTCGGCCTCCTTCTCTTTCAGAGAAGGAGGCTTTTTTTCGGGCGTATTCTCCGTCACGATCTCTTACTGCCACTACATAATTGGAGGGTAAATCCATGTCTGCAACTAAAACAAGTCTTTATGAACAATTAACGGAAAGCTCTGCCGCAGCGTTAGCTGTGAAGCTCGGCTTATTTCAAAGCAAAAGCACTCTCACATGCCGTGAAATCGGCGACGGCAATTTAAATTACGTCTTTCACGTTTTCGATAAAGAAAACAAAAAGGGACTGATTATCAAACAGGCGATTCCTTATGCGAAAATCGTCGGGGAAAGCTGGCCGCTTACGATTGACCGGGCGAGAATCGAAAGCAGCGCCCTCATCCGCCAGGGCGAACACGTGCCCCATCTCGTTCCGGCCGTTTACTATTCCGATACTGAAATGGCGGTCACGGTAATGGAAGACCTTTCGCATCTGAAGATCTCAAGAAAAGGACTGATGGAAGGAAAACATTATCCGAATTTATCAGCCCATATCGGTGAATTTCTGGGAAAAACGCTCTTTTACTCATCCGATTATGCGCTTGATGCGAAAGTAAAACAGCAGCTCGCAAAGCAGTTTACAAATCCCGAACTTTGCAATATTACAGAAAGGCTTGTGTTTACAGAACCGTTTCTCGACCATGAAACAAACGATTTTGAAGAGGAGCTGCGCCCATACGCAGAAAAAATTTGGAACAATTCCCGGCTGAAAGAAGGCGCTGATGAATTGAAAGCCGTCTTTCTGAATTCCGCGGAAACATTGGTTCACGGCGATCTGCATACGGGAAGCATCTTCGCCAATGAACATGAAACAAAGGTCATTGATCCCGAGTTTGCTTTCTTCGGACCGATCGGCTTTGACATCGGCCAATTTATTGCAAATCTGCTGTTAAACGCCCTCAGCCGGGACGGTGACGACAGACAGCCATTATATGACCACACCGCCGCCGTATGGGACACATTTGTAAAAACATTCAGTGAAGCATGGGAGAAAGACTGCCTGCCTTCCTGCAGACACCTGCTGGAAAATACACTGAAAAACGCGTTTGAGGAAGCAGTCGGTTTTGCGGGATGCGAACTGATCCGGCGCACGATCGGGCTCGCCCATGTGGCTGACTTGGATGAAATCACTCCGTTTGATAAACGAATTGAACGGAAGAAGCAGGCGCTTGAAATCGGCGCCTATTATATCGAAAACAGAAAAGAACTAAAGCATATCACTGAGGTTCTGGATCAATTTAAGCTCCGTGTAAAGGAATGATGCAGCATGACAAATGAATTTGCCATCCCCCGTTCCGTGGAATGGAAAGAAACACACATCCGCATTTTAAATCAGCAAAAGCTCCCTGATGTCACTGAGTATGCGGATCTTGAAACAAAGGAAGATGTATTCGACGCGATTGTCACACTGAAAGTAAGGGGCGCTCCGGCCATCGGTATAACTGCGGCGTTCGGACTCGCGCTTGCCGCCAAATCGTTTGAAACCCGCGATCTTTCTGATTTCCGCCGTCAGCTCGCCGATGTCAAAGCATATTTAAACAGCTCAAGACCGACTGCCGTCAATCTCGCTTGGGCGCTTGACAGACTGACGGATTCCATCAGGAATGCAATCTCAATCAATGAAGCGAAGACAACGCTCGTTCATGAAGCCATTCAAATTCAGGTTGAAGATGAAGAAACATGCCGGATGATCGGCCAAAATGCGCTGCACCTTTTTAAAAAAGGCGACCAGATCATGACCATCTGCAATGCGGGTTCAATTGCCACAAGCCGGTACGGTACGGCGCTTGCTCCCTTTTACTTAGCGAAACAAAAAGACCTCGGCCTTCATATTTACGCATGTGAAACAAGGCCCGTTCTCCAAGGATCGCGGCTGACGGCGTGGGAGCTGATGCAGGGCGGGATTGATGTCACGCTCATTACTGACAGCATGGCCGCCCATACAATGAAGGAAAAACATATTTCAGCAGTCATTGTCGGCGCTGACAGAATTGCTAAAAACGGAGATACGGCCAACAAAATCGGAACGTACGGCCTCGCGATCTTGGCAAACGCCTTTCAGATTCCGTTTTTTGTGGCCGCACCGCTTTCGACCTTTGACTTGCAGATTGAAAACGGCGATCAGATTCCGATTGAAGAAAGAGATCCGGATGAAGTCAGACAAATCTCCGGCATACGCACCGCTCCCGAAGATGTGCCGGTCTTCAATCCGTCCTTTGACATCACACCGGGCAGCCTGATTTCAGGCATTATCACCGAGAAAGGAATTGTGACGGGTTCTTACACGGAAGAAATTGAACAATTATTCGCAGACTGCCAGCTGAGCTGAAAAACCGCTGATGATGTTGCCTCAGGCAATGTCAGCGGTTTTTTTGTCTGCATAATGTCAGCACTTCATCTTTTTGGGCGGCTGAAATCAGATGCATTTTAAAAAACAGCTCTGCATAACCGGCTATCTTTTGCGGACGGCTCATTTTCATCAGGCTTCGTCCTCCTTTTTCATCAGACCAACTTTTTTCACTTAATAAAATGATATGTCGGGCGTAAAAAAACGGAACGTGCCATATGCTTTATTTTTCTTTATAGGATATTTGTTCGATGTTCAGCAGCGCCGCTTTCACATCCGTCTTCGTGCCTGCGTATCCCGTTAAGGCGCTGTTTTTGCCGATTACCCGATGGCACGGGACAAAAATCGGCAGCCGGTTGCGTTTATTGGCCTGTCCGATGGCGCGCACCGCTTTCGGCTTGCCGATAGCTTCAGCTACATCACCATAGCTTCGTGATTCACCATAAGGAATCATCGCCAGCGCGGTCCATACCTTTTCCTGAAAGAGTGTGCCTTGTTGTTTCAGAGGCAGAGAGAAATGCTTTCTCTCTCCGGAAAAATATGATGTCAGCTGCTGTTTCGCCTCCGACAGCAGATCGGTTTCGCAAAATTTCACGCCGGGCGTATCTTTCCGCCATTCCTCAAAATCTTCCCCGGTGAGAAACAGGCCGGTAATAAAGCCATCTTCCTCCGTCAGGCTGACCGTTCCAAACGGTGCTTTCACACTTGTAAAGCAGATCATTCGCCGCTCCTTCTTTCTTCAGTATTCTGCCGGATCGGAAGCGTCAAATGAAAAACCGTTCCCTTCCCTTCTTCACTTTCCACATGAATGCGGCCCTGATGCTCTTCGATGATTTTATAACTGACCATGAGACCGAGACCCGTCCCCCTGTCTTTTGTCGTGTAGAATGGCTCGCCCAAACGTTTTAATTTGTCTTCAGAAATGCCTGTTCCTTCATCTTGAAGGGATATCAGAATGTGGTCTTTATCAGAAGGCTGGATCGTCACGTAGATATTGCCTCCGCCCGGCATGACTTCAATCGCGTTTTTTAAAATATTGATAAACACCTGTTTTAATTGATTCGGCTCACAGTAAATCGGCGGGATGTTCCCGGTCTGGTTCAAATGGATCTGCACATTGACAAGATTGGCCTGAGCATTCAAGAGATCAGCCGTGTCTTTCATAATCTGCGTCACGTCTTTTTCTTCATATAATATTGCCTGAGGTTTCGCTAAAATTAAAAATTCGGTAATGATAGACTCGATGCGTTTTAATTCTGAGGTAATGACGTTAAAGTACAGGGAATATTCGCCTTCAATGCTTCCTTGCAGAAGCTGAATGAACCCTTTCAGCGCAGTCATCGGATTTCTGATTTCGTGGGCGATGCCGGCCGCCAGCTCCCCTACGACGTGAAGAGTGTCAGATTTCCGCAGCCTCTCCTCAAGCTCTTTGGCCTCGGTGACATCTTTAAAGATGGCCAGGTTCATATTTTGAATGATATTCCTTTTGAAGGAAAATTCCAATTTGCGGCTGTCACTGCTGCTTAACAGGAAGGGGATTTCATTATCCATTCCTTCCAGATCGATCTTTTTGGCGGGTACACCCGCGTTTTCAATTTCAAATAAAGAAAGAATATCCGGAACGGTATGCGCTCTCAGCTCATCATCGGGCATGCCGAGTATACGGCTTGCAAGAGGATTCGCGTCAATTATGCGGAATTGGTTGTCAAACAAGACTTTTCCGTCCATTGAGCCGTTGAATACTTTTCTGAATTTCAGCTCGCTTTCCCGCAATTCTTTTTCCATCCGCTTACGATCGCTGACATTTCTTAAAATGGTTAAATGCTGACCTTCGAGTATGGTTCGTTTTGATGTGAACTCAAGCTCTTTGTACTGGCCGTTTGCCATTTGAAACAGCATCTCTTCCCGGATTTCCCCGTATTTTTCATATTTCTTCTTAATCTGCTTGTATTTTTTCTGCGGATCAACAATAAACGTACATAAATTCGTCTCCACCAGCTTATCCATCGGCAGCTCGAAAATACGGCACGCCGACTCGTTTGCTTTGGCAATTTTTCCGTCATCAGACCAAATGACAATCGCGTCCATGGCGTTTTCAAAGATTTCGCGGAAGCGCTCTTCGCTTTTAAAAAGTTTCAATTCCATCGACCGTTTCTCCGTTATGTCTCTCATAATAGACATGTAAAACCCGCTGATTAAGTTGGACGTAATCGTAAACTCAAACAGCTTCTCCTCGCCCGACCGAAGCTTGACCGGCAGTTCTCCTTTGGCGTTTCCTTTTCTCCGGAGGGTGTCCCAGATTTCTTTCAGGTGCTTTTTGTTTTCTCCATCGGTAAAATGGCGGAGCGACAGATGGGACAGTTCATTCTGGCCGATCTCAAAGCTTTTGCAAAAAGAGAGGTTCGCATCAATAAAACCGCCGTCCTTATCAAACAGCACGATGCCGTCGACAGCTCTGTCAAACAAATCTTTGAACAGCTGCTCGTTCATGGAGAATTCACGCTCTAAGATTTTTTTAGAGGAGATATCCCTCATTACCACAAAAAAATAATCCTCCCCAATTCCGTCTCTGGCGAGGAATTCAATGTATTTCGTCGCGCCGCTGTCAAGCTTAATCGGCACCTCTTTCCACAGATAGCCCTTTTTCAAAAATTTTTTCACGGCCTTATTCAGTTCTTCCTGAGGCACGGAATATAAAAAGTCCAGAACGGAGCGGTTCATGAGGCTCTCTGCCTCAATCTGCATCATCCGGGCCGCGGCCTCGTTCGCCTGGACGATTTTCATTTCCTTATGGCATATAAAAATGGCATCAAGCGTGTTATTCATAATCACATGATACCGGTTCAAATCACTCTTCAGGCGGTCATTTTCCTCCTTCAGCCGCTTCAGCTGCTCTTTCAGCGACTCCTTTGTCTGCAAATCCAGAGTTTCAGCCATTCAGTACACTCCTTCTTCAAAAACCTATCCTTCAATATTTCTACAAAATACCTCATCTTCCTTCATTCGCCCTATACATTTCAGAAAATTTCAATGATATGACAAGTTAGAGTCTTTTTCTACGATCCTTACCTCCCCGTTACATCATCCTAACAATCCCTTTTTTCCTCCTTCAATTTTTTGTTTTTTATTTTAAAATGAACATCATCAGGAAATAATCATGCAGTGGATGATTTTTGAAGAGAAGGTGATGCTATGACAAAATCGCGAGACAGTTATTTTGACAACGCCAAGTTTATCTTGATTTTTCTGGTGGTGTTCGGCCATATCCTCCGGTCATTTATTAACGGAAATGAGTTTATGCTCCATCTCTACAAATTCATTTATACTTTTCATATGCCGGCCTTTATCCTGGTTTCCGGCTATTTCGCAAAAAACTTTAAGCGGAAAGGTTATGTAAAAAAGCTGGCTGTGAAGCTGATTATTCCGTACCTGATTTTTCAGGGCATCTACTCGGTTTTTTACTATTTGATTCAGGATGAAAGCATGACAAGCGTCAATCCGATTGATCCGCAGTGGTCTCTCTGGTTTTTAGTCAGCTTATTCTTTTGGAATCTGCTGCTGTATCCCTTTACGAAGCTGCCGAAAATGTGGGCGCTTGGGGCAAGCTGCGGGCTTGCCGTCATGATCGGGTATCTTGATTTCGTCAGCAGCACGCTGAGTCTTTCACGGACGTTTGTTTTTCTTCCGATGTTCCTCGTCGGGTTTTATTTAAAAAAACAGCACTTTGATTTACTTCGGGCTAAAAGGGGCAGGCAGATTGCCGCGGGCGTACTGGGCATTGTTTTCCTCTTATGCTGGTGCATTGATTTTGATTACTCGTGGCTGTTCGGATCGGAGCCTTATTCTACATTCGGCACAGTGACGCTTTTGAGCGGTCTGTCGCGGATCGGCTGGTATGTATTGGCCTTTGCCGCCACCTTCAGCTTTTTGGCGCTCGTTCCGCAAAAGCGTTATTTCTTTACGAAGTGGGGTACGAGAACGTTTTACGTCTATCTGCTGCATGGATTCATTATAAAAACGCTGCGGCAGATCGGGCTTGAAGATCATCTGTCTGATTACCAGAATTTAGTCATTCTCTTGATGTTAACGGCCGCCCTAACGTCCATTCTCTCCAGCAATGCGGTGAAAACGGCCGCACAGCCGTTTATTGAATTGCGGATTACCGGCTGGCTTCAAGCGATTAAAGGAACAAGGAACGGGGCTTATTCGAAATAATGTGAAATACCTCTTAAGCGTTATCGCCTAAGAGGTATTTTTTATTTTTTGCCGTCTTCTTTTTTCTTTGGCTTCGTCTGTTCAAGCGTTTCAATCCATTTTCCGGCGTTATAATCTCCGAGCTCACTTGAAAATTCTTCTTCAAGCAATTTAGGGTCCATCGGCTTTTTATGATTTTGCATGTCTTTGCTGTGCCGGTTTGTTTTCGTCACATTATTCGCCCCCTTGTCTGCCGTGCTTTGATTTGCGGTTTGCCCCTCTCAGTCCGGGATCGCCGTCATATTGTGTTGTGTATGCATCTTTATCCATGCTCTCAGTGGGTGTATTGTTGTTGGTCAAAGCTTCATTCTTTGCTGCTTTTCGTTTCATTTGATTTCCTCCTTCTGTCTGCAGATCTGTTTTGAATTCATCAAACATTTTTTTAAGGTCGCGCACTGTCACATTTTTGGCATCATCAATGAGCTCATAGCCGATTTGTCCGTTCGGCTCAAGCAGCACATATTTAAAATCCTCTATGTCCCCGAGGCCTTCCTGCCTGATCCGCATGGAGAGCTGCGCCTCGGTGAAGCGCATCTTTTTTAAATTTTCCGGGATGACTTTTCCGTCTCTGACAACGGCGACGGTTTTCCCCGAAAACAAAAACTCAAAAAAGTTTGATTTGATTTCTAAATATTCCATCAGAATCAGTACCGCGATAAAAATCGACGCTGCGAAAATGGTTTCCCATAAATTATGTTCAATAAACGGCTGAATAATAATCGAGCCGATGGAAATCATGATGACCGTCTGAGTTACCGACAGCTGGCTGATCGATTTCCGTCCGGCAATTCGCAATAAAAAGGTACCGACAGCTATCATAATCAAAGATTTCCAAAAAACGGCAAGCAATGACGTCACCTCTTTACGAATTAGAATCTCCAAATAAACGGTTTCCACCCATCCATTTTCCGGTAATAAAAAAACACCGCTTTTCAAAAAGCGGTGTCAGCCGATAATGATTCTTTCCTTCGGATAGTGATAATTTGCTTCGATTTCTTTTCTGCCGATTAAATAAAGGAACGTCAAAATACCGATTCGGCCGATAAACATGACCACCATGATCACGCATTTTCCGATGTCGCTTAAATGCGGAGTGATTCCCAGCGAAAGCCCGGTCGTTCCGAAAGCGGAACAAACTTCAAACAGCAGCCCTAGCAGCGTCTGATTTTTCTCCGTCACTGCCAGAATCAGCGTTGACCCAAATACGAGCAGAATCGCCATCATCGTAACGACCAGCGACTTTATGACATCAGCCTGATGAAGCTCACGCTTAAAGACCTTGACCGCTTTATTTCCGCGGGCAAAATGAAACAAGGCAAGAAGGTTGAGCGCAAATGTCGTCGTACGGATTCCGCCGCCGACCGAGCTCGGCGATGCGCCGATGAACATAAGGGCGCAAATGAAAAATAATGTCGGCGCGGACAGCTGGCTGATATCGATCGTCGCAAGCCCGCCGCTTCTCGTAGCGGTTGATTGAAAGAGACATAAAAATAAAACATCATGCCAGCTTTTTCCCTTCATGACATGGCTGGCTTCAAGCGCGTATATTCCGACAGCCCCGAACAAAACGAGCAGTCCGAACGTTACGGTCGTAATTTTCGTGAACAGCGTAAATGAGTATCTGCGCTGTTTTGAAAACAAAAAGTCCTTCACTTCTACGAGCACCGGAAACCCGATCGCACCGAAAACAATCAGAAGCATCGTAATAAACTGCACGAAATAGTCATGCCTGAACGGAACGAGTGAATTTCCCGTAATATCAAAACCGCCGTTTGTCGTGGCGCTGACGCTCGCAAAGAAGCCGTGCAAGTACGCCTGTTCAAACGAATTATAGTACGTTAAAAAATATGTTCCTAAAATGATGCCGCCTAAAAACTCGATTAATAAAATCAAAAACAGCACTTGCTTCATCAAGTTGACGATACCGGAAAACTGCGATTGATTCTGGTCCACCATAATGAGCTTCCGTTCCCGCAAACCGATCCGTTTGCCCATAATGAGCCAGACGAATGTTCCGAGCGTCATAATGCCGATGCCGCCGAATTGCAGCACGAAAGCCAAAATGACAATTCCGGCCGTACTGAACGTGTCAGCCGTGCTGACGACCGTTAAACCGGTGACACTGACTGAGCTGACCGCCGTAAACAGCGCGTCTATAAACGACCAGCTGGCCCCTTGTTTGTGGGCGGCCGGCAGACTTAACAAAATAAATGCCACCGTCACAGCAAGAAAATAATATAACGCGATCAGCTGTGCAGGCGACAAAACCTGTATGAATTTCTTCAGCTTTAATTTCATAAGATAGTTCCTTCTGCCTCTCAAATGTAGTACGTAATTATTCTAATGATATTGGGAGATTTTTTAAAGGGCTTTTTAGAAAGATTTTTCATTACCTTATGTAATTTGCCGATCTTTAAACAAAAAACCTCTGAAATGATTGTCAGAGGTTTTGTTGATTATTTGGCTTCCAGCCTGCGGATGCGCTCATCCAGATCAGGGTGTGTGGAGAACAGTGACGAATGCTTTTTGCCGTTAATTTTTAACGTCTGCACCGCCGTCTGGTCCTCTTCATTCACATGTCCCGTATAAGACTTCAGCGTACGCAGGGCGTGAATCATTTTATCCTTTCCGGCAAGGTCCGCACCGCCGCGGTCAGCGTGGAACTCTCTGTGACGCGAGTATGCGAAGACGACAAGACTGCCGAGAATGGAAAAAATAATCTGAAACACGATCATCGCGATAAAATGCACGACCGGCGCGAGATCTTCTTTGACAAAGCGGCTCGCGATCCATGCCGCGATACGGGAAAGGAATACGACGAACGTATTGACGATTCCCTGAAGCAGCGTCATCGTGACCATGTCACCGTTTGTAATGTGTGCGACTTCATGGGCAAGAACCCCTTCCACCGCAGCATCATCCATCTGCTGCAATAAACCTGAGGAAACCGCGACAAGCGAGCGGCGCTTAGAAGGCCCGGTCGCAAAGGCATTGACCTCAGATGAATGATAAATGCCGACTTCAGGCATTTTCGTCATCCCCGCTGCACGGGACAATCTGTGCACACGGTCAACCAATTGCTGCTCTTCATAGCTGAGTGACTGCTTCTTCGGATTTAACACCCGGACGCCCATCATCGTTTTTGCCATCCATCTGGACATACCGAGAGAAATAAAAGAACCGACAAAACCGACGACAAGACTGAACACGAGCAATGCCATCAGATCGACGCGGCCATTTTGTATATACGAGCCGACACCGGTAACGCTTGTAATAATCGTAAGCACAATTCCGATTGTCGTAATGACCAAAAGGTTCGTTAAAATAAACAGAAATATTCTTTTCGCCATAATTACCTCCGTCTTTTTTAAGATCAAAAGAACTTATTTAATTAAATTATAAATGATCTGTTTGAAAATGCAACAATTTCGACGTATGATGTTAATGTAATTCTCAGTGATATAAGAAAGTGAACACGTAATCAATCAGAGGTGAATCATGAACACGTTTAAACTGACCCGAACCGATATGGTGCGGCTTCTTTACGCGTTAAAAGGCCAAGGAGACGCAACCCCTCTCCAAATCTTACTGCAATCAGCGGACATGACATTGGATGAAGCGGAAAGCCGGCTGCACATCCCTGAATTTCTGACGAGATTCGAACGAAAAAAAGAGAAAAAGGAATACGGGCTTTCAACAAACGAGATTGTCGAGCTGGGAAACCTGTGCGAGCTGACGTCTTTAAAATCAACCGCTGTTCAAAACTGGGTGAAGCGCGATATTAAAGATTTAATCGGACACCCTTTACTCGGAAAAAAATATACAATTGAACAAGCTGTCATCCTTCTCATTGTACGTGATTTAAAATCAATTTATGACTTCGAACATATACGCGCCATATTAAAAATCGCTTTTAACACGATCACCGACAGATCAGATGACGTCATCAGCCCGATCAGCTATTATGAGAGCTGCGCCCAGGTGATTGATTATCTTCATCATAAGACAAACCCGCCGATGAAGGAAACGAGCCTGCAGGAGCTCGTTGAACAGCAGACGGACAAGCTCAGAGGCTGCTTTCAAGAACTCGAAAGCGGGCAATGGAACAATATCAGGGCCATACTCGCGGTTACCGTGCTCTCCGTTTTGACTTTCCATATCCAAGCCTCCGCCTACAAAATGACCAGCCATTTATTATAATTCATACGTTTTTTTGCCCCGGTGTCTGCGCCGGGGTTTTTTCAGGTGCACAACAATTGCCAGCATAATCAATACCGTTCCGTTTGAAACTAAAACGCGTAAAAACATCTTGCCAGAGAAAAGGAGATGAAAAAGATGGCGAGCAGAAATAAACTCTTAGTTCCAGGGGCTGAGCAGGCACTTGACCAATTTAAATACGAAGTGGCTCAAGAATTCGGCGTGAACCTTAGCTCTGATACAGCAGCACGCGCAAACGGCTCTGTAGGCGGGGAAATGACAAAGCGGCTTGTACAGCAGGCCCAATCACAATTAAACGGCAAAACTCAATAATGCAGCTTATTCGCCGGGATTTCTCGGCGAATTTTGATGTTTATCGGCATTCTCCCTTCCGTGCCGGTAGCCGTTCGGGTTCCTTCGGTCTGACGGATCTTCATGGCGCCGATAGGATTCCCAATGTTCATTTCGTTCATGATTCCAGTAATGATTGTTATACCTCTGCTGAGGCTCTTTGTCATTTCCGTTTTCCTGAGGATTTTGTGTTGGGGGCTGCTCTGTTTCCCCATCTTGTTCCTTCTGAGTATTTTCCTCTGATCCGGAAACTGCATTTTTTTCGTTTTGCTGATTGCCGTCTTGACTGTCCGGCTTCGCATCTTCCGTGCCGGGCGTTGTTTCATTGTTTTCCGGCTGCTCTGCTGCCTTTTCTTCATCAGGAGCCGTGTTGTCATCAGCCGCCGGTTTTTCTGTGTCCGGCTGCTTATTTTGATCGGTATCTGTTTCAGTGTTTTTCTGATCTTTCTCACTATCGTCGGTTTTCTTTTCAGGCTGTTTATCTTCTGTTTTCTTTTCGTTTCTTCTTATGTAGCTGCCTGTTGACATCCCTTCCTGTTTTGCTTTTTCCCTTGTTTCCATATCCGATTCAAGAGATTGAAGCTGGTAGGTGCCCTTATATTTTTCAGTCATGTCAGCCAGCTGTTTTTTAACGCCTTTTTTATATGTATTGTCATCTGTATTTTCGTAAACCGTGGAAATTAAAATCTCTTTTGATTCCTTTACATATCCATGCTTGCTGCAATCGGTAATAATATTACTGATGACTTCCTTAAAATCGCTGCTTTTCCAGTCTCCGATGTCACTTATGACCTTTTGGGCGTCATGGTTCAGCGGTGTGAGTTCAATGACTTCGTATTTGCTGTTTAAAGCCATTTCAATGCTTGGATTAATGTCAAGCGTCATATACGCGTAAGCTTTGTTATCAGAAAAAACCGGGAGCATGATTAAAATAAATAGGATAATAGCAGTCATTGTAAACACTCCCAATTTAAAAGGGCGCAGTTTCAGAAAATCAAAAAAGCTGGCCCTTCTTCCCATACGCGTTTCGCCTTCAAACGTAATTTCCTCTCCAATTTCACAAGCACGGTGATCATTTTTTGTTTTCAAAAATTGTCCGTCAGGGGTTAGCAACGTGACGAATTTTTTATTTTTCTCTACTATGATCCCTCTTCTCATGAGTGCAACACCCCTTTAAGATAATCTTTTAAATAAATATAATCACCGGAAATAATAATACTCATGGCGATGATATATTTTCGGTTCCGTTCGATCGTTTTTCTGCTGACCGACACGAGCTGCTCCAGCTGTTTGACCGGAAGCTGTTTCTTCTGGTGCAAAATAGACGCCAGCTCTTCATTTTCCACAAGCGTGTAGGCTACCTTAATCGCATTTTGCCTCGCATCTGTATGCTTCGGCGATTGTTCCAGCAGCTCTTTAAAAGACAGACCGTATTGTTGCAGCTGCTTCTGAAAAAAAAGAATTTCCTCCCGGCGCTGCTCCTGTTCTATCTGTTTGCGGTATTCATCAATGGAAAGCTCCGCTTCAATAAGGCTTTGCGAAGACTCCTGGTCGTCGCCTTCCTGCACATCCATATTGATATGCTGGGCGGCTCTTGCTTCTTTTCTGATATAATCTATTACTTTTCTTTTTATAATCAGCTCTGCAAATGCAAGCAGCGAATTACCTTTTTCAGCCGAATATTTTTCAATGGCTTCGTTAAACGCGATCAGCCCGATGCTGAATTCGTCGTCTTTTTCATCTATATATCGTTTACAAACGGATGAAACCGTCTTCGCGATAAAAGGCTTATATTGCTGTATTAAATCATTCTGCAGATCTTTGTCGCCTTTTTGTATTTTTTCAACAGATGTTTCAAGCGTTTGCTTCTTTTTTCCCAATTTAAACAAAAGGCTAAGCACTGGTTTCACCTCAGTTCCTCCCTATAACTACTCATAATCATAGCTAATTTAGTAGGGATTCGCAAAGGAAGAAAAAGAGAAATCGATTTCATTTGTCTCAATTATGACAAGCCAATAAGACGTACTATACATGATTTCGTGCGCTCGGGCAGAATTAAGGGGGTTTTCTCTATGTTTTTTGTAACAAGGCTGTTATAAAATTGTTATCATATGTCTTAAATGTAAGCGTTTCAAATAAAAAAGGGAACCTGTTTTTTGAAAAAACAGTCCCTTTAAGATTCCTTTTATGCATGTTCTCTTTCCGCCGTTGCCGCGTCCTGCTCTATTTGTTTTCTTCCTGACATAAACCATCCGCAAACCGCAATGGCTGCCAAAACCGTCCAGAAAATGATTTTCCAAGCCGCAGAATGAATAACATCCGCCGGAATGGCGCCGAGTTCCTCATGAGCCAGAGTATAAAGAGCGAGCTTCACGCCTACCCACCCGACAATAACAAATGCCGCCGTTTCAAGGCCCGGCCTGGTTTTTAATAAGGAAACAAACATTGACGCTGCAAAGCGCATGATGATTAAACCGATAACACCGCCGGCTAAAATAACGAGAAACTGACCGCCATCCAAGCCGCCGATGGCAGGAAGCGGCGTTTCCGGAAGCGTTACGGCAAGCGCGACCGCCGCTAAAATGGAGTCAACGGCAAAAGCGATGTCAGCCAGCTCCACTTTCAATACAGTCTGCCAAAATCCGCTCTCTTTCTGTGTTTTCTGCCCTGTGCCATGTTTGAATACATACCGCTTCAGCAAATGACTGACCGCGATGTAAAGCAGATATAAGGCGCCCAGGGCCTGAACCTGCCAGACATTCACCAGAAAAGAAATGGCGAACAGCGACCCGAAACGCAAAATAAATGCGCCCGCCAATCCGTAAAATAAAGCCTTCTTCCTTTGTTTTTCCGGAAGATGCTTCACCATCACAGCCATCACCAGCGCATTATCCGCCGCTAAAATCCCTTCCAGCCCGATTAAAACGAGAAGAACCCATCCATACTCCAATAATAATGCAAAGTCCAATCCATTCCCTCCGTTTCATTTCTATCATCCGAGCTTATACCGGCGTTTTTTTACGCAAAAAAGACCTTTGCCGATATAAGGCAAAGGTCTTGCTAGACATGAATGATTGGCATGCCAACAAAGCCGATGGATATGATCCATGAATTGACGACTTTGTTTCCGGAACATCCGGACGCTACTCCCCTTTGGGATTTCAAGAAATATTTTGTTTATACGCTCATGATAAAGCCTGTTTTATCATTTGTCAACGCTTAACTTTTTTAACAAATTGAGAAATTTTTTCTGTTTTATCCCGATGCTTTCCTCTCTTTAAAAGCAGATAAAAGACAAGAAGCAAGACAATGAATATACCGAGCGGCAGTATATATTGATCAAGAATGGAACCGACGCTTTTCCAATTTTCCCCGAGCTTCATTCCGAGGTATACGTAAACAAACGTAATCGGAAGCATCGCTGCATATGTATAAAGAGAAAACACCCAGACATTCATTTTCGCAATTCCGCACGGCAGAGAAATCAGCGTCCTGACCCCCGGTATAAAACGGCCGCTGAACGCTACCAAACCTCCGTGTTTCTGAAAGAAATGGTCTGATTTCTGAAGCGATTCGGGCTTTATCCATATATACTTTCCATACTTCAGCAAAAACGGCCGGCCCCCCAGCCTTCCGATTCCATATAAGACCAGCGGACCCGAAACACCGCCGAGCGATCCGGCAATCACGGCTCCGGCAAGCGTCATATCCCCTTTTGACACCCAGTAGCCCGCAAGCGGAAGTACAATTTCCGCCGGGATAAATTCTATACTCAGCGCCAAAAAAATTCCGGCGTAGGATAAGCTTTTAAACGCTTCTATTATTGTTATGATAAAACCTTCGATGATTTATCACTCCAGGCATTTGTATTCTGAATCTTAAGAAGCATTTTAACACAAAACCTCGAAACTGAAATATTTTTATGCCGCGCCGATATAAATGAGGATCGTTTCAGATCGGTAGTAGTAGGAGGAATCATCTTTTGGAATTACATGTACAATACAATGTCCCGCTTGTCGGGCTATCCATCCTGATTGCTTGTCTGGCGGCGTTTACTTCACTTGAAATTTCCAGAAAAATAACGCTCAAAACGGGGATTCACAGTAAGCTGTGGCTGTTTGCGGGTTCAGTTATCATGGGTTTCGGCATATGGTCAATGCACTTTGTCGGAATGCTTGCCGTTTATATGAACATGCATATGAATTATGAAGCTGTGCCGATGTTCTTTTCTGCAGCCGCCGCGATTTCCGGATCTTTTGCAGCTTTATACATCGTCAGCCGGAGAATCTTAACATTCAGCCGGCTGATTACCGGATCTGTTTTTATGGGAGCGGGAATTTCTCTCATGCATTACATGGGAATGTCGGCCATTTCCCGGGTAATGATTATGTATAATCCCTTTTTGTTCTGTATGTCTATTCTAATTGCCATGGCTTCTTCTTTCATTTCGCTGAAAGTATTTTTCGGTTTGGCAGCGAAGAAACCGACGGAACCTTTTACTTTTCACAAAATCATCGGTTCTGTTTTCATGGGCGCGGCCGTCTCAGGGATGCATTATACCGGAATGATGGCTGCCTCATTTTATGAAGACATGAGCAAGCCGGAAAACGATATGGAAATTCATTCGTTTCATTGGTCTGTTTTTATTACGCTGATCATCTTTTGTTTTCAGATGTTATTGTTTTTCAGCTCACATTTCGATCGTCAATTTTTCCGCTACAATGAACGGATGAAAGACCATGAACAGCGGTTCCAATCATTAATCAATCATAATATTGACCCTATTTTCATCCTATCTCCTGACGGTAAAATTCTTTACTCTAATGAAGCAGGAGCCGAGATGAAACACAATTTCGGACTGGACAGCCAAAATTGGCGCCGGCATATCAGTAGACAGCTGAAAGCCTATTTTAAACAGGTAAAAAAAGAACAGCAGGCCCTGCATATTGATGCTGATCTGAAAACAGACGTCGGCTTATTTTATATTAATGTTACCTTTATCCCCGTTTTGGTCGATAACGGACTGGACAGTGTATATGTCATCTGCAAAGACATGACCAAACAGCGGAAAGCCGAGAAGGACATTCACCGTATGGCGCATTATGATTCTTTGACAGACCTGCCGAACCGCCGGCATGCCGTTCAGCGGTTGACAGAAGTTCTGGCAAGAGATCATTCATTCGGACGCTTGACCGTTGTGTTCTTTCTCGATTTAAATCGGTTTAAAATTATTAACGATGCGCTCGGGCACAATGCTGGAGACGGACTTCTTCAATCAGCGGCTCAGAGACTCTCCTCCATCATCCCGGATAATGGTTTTATCGCCCGTCTTGGCGGTGATGAATTTATTATTATTTTAACTGATGTCCCTTCTGAGAACGATGACATTGATGATTTAGCAAAACAGATCATCCTGCAGTTCGAAAAACCGTTTACCATTCAGGAGCATGAGCTGATCACCTCCGTCAGCATCGGCATCGCTGTCTCTCCAAAAGACGGATCGGACGGGATGGAACTGATGAAAAAAGCCGATATGGCGATGTACGCCTGTAAAGACCGAAACAAAAGCAAATACAAATATTACTCTGCCCGAATCGGAGAAAAAGAAGCGAAAAAGCTTCGGCTTGAGATGGAGCTGAGAGAAGCGATTGAGAAAAAAAGGTTCGTCCTTCATTATCAGCCTCAATACAGCTCTTCTGATCAGCTCATCACGGGAGCTGAAGCGCTTCTGAGAGTGGCCGGCGCGGATGGGAAACTGAAGAATCCCGGAGACTTTATTCAGGCCGCCGAAGAAACCGGGCTGATTATTGACCTCGGCAAATGGATCATTACCGAGGCGTGCCGGCAGGCGAAGGAGTGGCATGAAAAAGGATACCACCTTCCAGTCGCCATTAATATTTCGGCCAAACAGTTTCAATCAGAAGAACTGGTTCCGTTTATTCAGAAAACACTTTCCCATTACAAGCTTCCTCCCCGGCTGCTTGAAGCAGAAGTGACCGAAAGCATGACAATGGAGGATCACGAGCACAGCAAAAAAGTGCTTACCGCACTAACTGAGCTGGGAATCAGTGTAAGCATCGATGATTTCGGAACGGGTCACAGTTCTCTCAGCTACTTGAAGGACTTTCCGATTCACAGATTGAAAATAGATAAATCATTTATAGATGATCTCCAGACACATCCTAAATCTGCGCAGATCACCGGCGCCATTATTGCCATGGGCCATCAGCTTTCTCTTCTAGTCGTTGCTGAAGGGGTTGAAACGGCGATGCAAAAAAAGATTTTAGATGAAAAAGGATGCGATTTTCTTCAGGGATACTATTTCAGCAGGCCATTGCCTCCTGAGGAGATTGAACGGCTCCTCAATGAAGCGCCGCGCCACCCATAAGTTTCTACACATGGAACGGACCCGATTATCCACAATAAAGAAAAAAGGAGTTTTTATTCATGCACACGATGTGGAAGGGTTCGATCAGTTTCGGCCTCGTCAATATCCCGGTCAAGCTCTTTGCGGCCACTGAAGATAAAGATATAAAATTCCGCAGTCTTCATAAAGAAGATCATGCGCCGATTAAATACGAAAAGATCTGTACCGGGTGTGAAAAGAGTCTGGAGCCGGATGAAATCGCTAAAGGCTATGAGTATGTAAAGGGAAAATACGTCATTTTGACAGACGAAGACCTGAAAGACGTAAAACAGGAACACGAAGAAAAAGCGGTTGAGATTGTTGACTTTGTCCAGCTGCAAGAGATTGATCCGATTTATTTTAACCGGTCTTATTATGTCGGCCCTGGAGACAACGGCACAAAAGCCTATACACTTTTGCGGGAAGCGCTGAGGACGACCGGTAAAATCGGGATTGCCTCTATTACGATCCGTTCTAAGCAGCAGCTTGCGATTCTTCGGGTGTATGACAACTGCATCGTGATGGAATCCATTCATTATCCGGATGAAGTCCGAAACGCCGGACATGTGCCGGGCGTTCCGGAGCAGACAGCCGTTAATGAAAAAGAGCTGCAGACGGCGATTACGTTAATTAATGAGCTGACAACCGAGTTTGAGCCAGAGCAATACGAAGACACATACCGGAAAGCCCTTCTCGCCAAAATTAATGATAAGCTTGAACATGAAGAAGCGGGCGTAACACCGGCTGCTGCCGGCCCGCGCGAAGATGTCATTGATCTTGTCAGCGCCCTTCAGGCAAGCATCGACCGGACGAAGCGGCCGAATCGCGAGCAGGCTGCACCGGCACGGACAAAAGACGCCGCACCTGCAGGCGGCGAAGGCAAAAAGCGGAAGACGACCAGACAAAAAGCCGGAACGTCTTAATCATGGTGCTGACGATGCAGCCGATTTTGACCTCTTCACCGCCCATAGGCAGTGAGTGGCGCTATGAGGTAAAGTATGACGGATTCCGCTGTCTTCTCCGCATAGACGAAAGCGGCGTCACATTGACCAGCAGAAACGGCCAGACGCTGACGAATCAATTTCCGGAAATCACGGCTTTTGCGGCACGGTGTTTTCAGCACATGAAAGACCGGTTCCCCATTACGCTTGACGGAGAGCTTGTCTATTTAATCAATCCGTACAGAGCGGACTTTGAACATATTCAAATCCGCGGGCGTTTAAAACGGGCAGAAGCCATTGAAACCACCGCCCATAGACGGCCGTGCCGCTTTCTGGCATTTGATCTCCTGGTTCTGGAAGGTGCCGGCACCGTCTCATTGCCGTATGTGAAGCGGAAGTGCGCCCTTTTCAAACTGTTTGAAGAAGCAAATCTTCCGAAAAGCCCCCATCACTTAGCGGAGGAAGCGATTCAGTACATTCCGGAGCACACTGACTTTAAAGCGCTCTGGGACAAGGTCGTCCGGCATGACGGAGAAGGAATAGTAGCAAAAAGAGCAGCAAGCGGCTGGGCGGAAAATAAACGGTCTCCCGACTGGCAGAAGTATAAACATATGAAAACGGCTCATGTGCTATTAACCGGGTTTAATCCGAAGAACGGGTATGTGACGGCCTCGGTATTAAAAGACGGCACCATTGTCCCGATCGCTTCCGTTTCCCACGGCATGCAGGCGGAAGAAAAAAACGCCGTCAGAACCATTATGGAGACTCACGGCAAAAAACAAAAAAGCGGCGAGTATACACTTGAGCCTTCCATCTGTATGACCGTGCAGTATTTAACCATATTGCAGGACACGCTGCGTGAAGTATCTTTTGTTTCTTTTCAGTTTGAAATGGATTGGACTGAATGTACGTATCAGCAGCTTATCCTCCGTTCTAAAACGCTGCCGCCGAAACTGCAGTTCACAAGCCTGGACAAGACCGTTTTTAAGAAGTCTGAAAAAAAGAAAGAGGATTTCCTTTGCTATATGGTGAAGATGAGCGATTTTCTTATGCCCTTTCTTAAAGATCGGGCCGTCACGGTGATCCGTTATCCGCATGGGGCGCCGGGCGAATCTTTTGCTCAAAAAAACAAACCGGATTACACGCCTGACTTTGTCTCAAGCGTATTGGACGGGAGCCACGAACACATCGTATGCAGCAGCGTACCGTCTCTTTTATGGCTCGCCAATCAGCTGGCGCTGGAATTTCACGTTCCGTTTCAGACCGTGCATTCCAAAAGGCCCGCAGAAATCGTCATTGACCTTGATCCTCCGTCAAGGAACGATTTTCCTATGGCCGTGGAGGCGGCGCATGTGCTGAAACAGCTGTTTGACTCATTCAGCATTACATCATTCCCGAAGCTCTCCGGGAATAAAGGCATTCAGCTCTACATCCCGCTTTCACCGGAAGCATTCACCTATGAGGAGACCCGTGCGTTCACAATGCTCATCGCCGATTATTGCGTCAGGACGCGTCCGGATCTTTTTACGACAGAGCGGTTTATCAAAAACCGAAACGGCAGGCTCTACCTTGATTATTTGCAGCATGCCGAAGGAAAAACGATCATCGCTCCTTATTCGACCCGGGGCAATGAACTAGGAACGGTTGCCGCCCCTCTTTATTGGAACGAAGTCAACTCCTCTTTAACACCCGATGATTATACGATTGATACAGTGGTGAATCGGGTCAGGACAGAGGGAGATCCGTTTTATGATTTTTACCGGAATCCGCAGGACGACCCGATTTCAAACGTGCTTGAGCAAATCAAGAGAAAGAGCTGACGCTTTTCGTCAGCTCTTTTCAGTCTGATACGTGCACATCAGTTTTTCTTTGGAAATGAATAAATAGCAGGAATAAGGAATGTTTTTGAGGGTGAGCTGTTTTTCAGTAAAATATAAAATCGGAATATGTGCCGCTTTTTTAAACAGCCTGTAGCAGCAGCTGGACGGCTTTATCACATCAAATCCGAGTCTTGCCGCCCCTTTATGAAGCATTGTAATGCCGACGACGCCTTTAATCTCGTCTTTCCGTTTATGCTGGTTAATATAATCAGCTAAATGAGGCATGGATTGATAAACCTTCTGATATAGCATAATCCCCCTTCTGACCGCGCTTTCAATAGGCTGCAGCTCTTTCAGGAGTTTGACGTTATGAAGATGAATCTTGACTAACACGTCGTTTTTTTTAATTCTGGTTCCGTCGCTCAGGATGACCTCTTTCCCTCTATATCTTGTCAAACGAACGCGGAATACATTCGATTGCCGTTTATCAATCAGCGTCAGCCGGGTAAAGAAGAAATAAAGCGGATCAAGTAAGTACCATATAGTCAGCAGACAGCTTCTCACACGTTCACCTTCTTTATATTCAAAGCACTTTCATATTTTGGCATGGGGCATGTCACATTATGATTGGTAAATAATGATGCCGCCCTGTATCAGCATATGCAAAATCGGCTTCAGGCTCTACCGTCGGACAGAAAAAAACACTCTCCTTGAAGAAGAGTGTTTGTATCCGCTTTCTTTTAACGGAAAAGCAAGTGCTGGCTGTGAATCCCCGCTTTTTTCAATAAGGCGATCAGCTGTTCCTGTTCCTCAGGCATAAGTCCTGAAAACGCTCTCGCAATTCTCAATGAATGAATCGGATAAATTTTGTCTAAATACTCATTTCCTTTATCAGTTAAATGGGCGTAAACAGACCGTTTGTCCTTCGGGTCTTGTTCTCTGACCAAAAACCCGTTTCTTTCAAGCTTGTCGATGACATAGGTGACATTCCCGCTGACAAGCAAAAGACGCGACCCGATTTGCTGGAGCTTTTGCGGGCCTCTCGTATACAGCAGCTCCAAAACGGCAAATTCAGTCGGATTAAAACCGTGTTCTTTACTGTCGCGGATGCTGTGTTCAGACACACTTTTGAAAGCCCTTGCAAAAACTTTGTACAAATTCATCGAACGCATCACTTCTTCTTCATTAAATGATAATCTCATCATATCTACCCCGTATTTAAGATTTTTATAAAAAAATAATGTAAACCCTTACAATTCATAAGAGTCGTTCTTTGTTTTATATTCTATTCGTGCCGTTTTTCAGAATTCCTTCTTTTTTATATAAAAAAATACCCTTATACATCATTTAATTTGTATAAGGGTTTCGTTCTTTATAGGGAATGTTCCGAAAAAAATACGCGTATTCCTTTCTCAGCTCCGTGATTGTCATGGAGTTCAGTATTTCTTTCGTATAGACTCCGATCTGAAGAAGCTTTTTGGAATAATGGTTTCTCTCTTTGTCCAGTGCATTTTGAAACAAATGACTCATGACGCCCTCCTTTGTTTTCCGTTATTCTATGATCAGAATACCGCTTTTATTTCAATGACGTATGAAGCCATTGTAAAACTTATGTGGAATTATGATGTTTTTCGGTAAAGTCCGTTCTGGACGGCTCTGAGCAGCGGAAAAGCATGTTCCCCGGCAATCTGCATAAACGTCTCGAGCATTTCATCGCGTTTCATATCTAATTCAATGATTTCTTTTGCCAGCGAAACCGCTTTTTCTTTCTCCATTCATATCCTTCCTCTCATTGTATCTGTAAAGTAAGCATAAAACGGGATACAGAGCCATGCATTAACCTTGTTAATTTTTCTGACGCTTTTTTTCTAAAATCTTCTATTTCACGTCAGAAAACCTGACAAGCGTCAGGTTTTTTCTCTTTTTTTCTTATATAATATGAGTAAAAGACATCCAGGGGTGGAAAAATGACGACAGACGAACAATCTTACAAAGATAAAAAAGTAATCTCGATCGGCATTGTAAGCGAATTAACCGGATTGTCAGTCAGGCAGATCAGATACTATGAAGAACGGAAATTAATTTACCCGCAGCGCTCATCGCGGGGAACGAGAAAATATTCCTTCGCGGACGTTGAGCGGCTGATGGATATTGCCAACAAGCGTGAGGACGGCGTACAGACGGCTGAGATTTTAAAAGACATGCGCAAAAAAGAGCAGGCCCTCAAAAACGACCCGCAGCTCCGCAAGAAAATGTTGGAAGGACAACTTAATGCTCATTTTAAATATAAAAACCGCTGACAAAAAAAGTCCGCCTCCTAATGAGACGGACCTTTTTTTATAAAGCATGAAGAAATGCAGTTGCAATGCCGAAATAAATTAATAAGGACAAAATATCGTTCAGCGTCGTAATCAGCGGCCCGGATGCAATCGCCGGGTCTATGTTCAGTTTATGAAGAATAATAGGGACGATCGTTCCGGCCATCGTACCGATAATCAGCGTTGCAAGCAGCGATGAACCGACGACGAAACCGAGCGTTAAGTCTTTCTGCCAGACGGTTGCGACAATTGTAATCGCAATCGCACAGACAATACCGATGTAGATGCCGGCTCTTAATTCCCGGAAAATCAGCTTAAAGATGGTTTTTTTATTCATTTCTTCTTTAGCCAATCCTCTGATAACGACAGCGAGCGACTGTGTGCCTGTATTTCCCGTCGTTCCCGCGATCATCGGCATGAAAAATGCGAGGGCGACCACTTTTTGCAATGTATCTTCAAAATAATTCAGGATGCTTCCGGAAATCAATCCGATAAACAAAAGGAGAATGAGCCACGGCAAGCGGCGGTACGCCGCCACGTACGCTTTCGTATCAAATGTAATCGCCTTACCGGAGGCGGCGAATTTTTCGTAATCTTCATCAGCCTCTTTAATCACGACGTCGATAATATCATCGACAGTGACGATGCCGACAAGCACATTATTTTCTTCAACGATGGGAATGGCTAAAAAGTCATACCGCTGGATCAGCCGGGCGACTTCTTCCTGATCCTGGAGCACCCCGGCCGAGATGACACGCGTAAACATGAGATCCTGCACTTTATCGTCAGGCTCGCCGAGAATTAAATCTCTGTAAGACAGCACCCCGACAAGCTGCTTGCTGTCATTAATCACGTACAAGTAGTTAATTGATTCTGCGATTTCCGCAAAGCTTTTCAGCTTCACGACCGCATCTTTTACTGTATAATGCTGCGGAATCCAGACAAAGCGGTTCGTCATCATCCGGCCCGCGGATTCTTGCGGATAGTTCATCAAAAGCTGTACGGCCTTTGATTCCTCGGCCTCCATGCTGGACAAAAGCTGCTCTTTCAGCTCTTCATCCATCTCTTCCAGCAAAGCGGCGAGATCGTCGTTATCCATTTTATTCATTGCGAGAGTGGCTTTCGTTTTACCGACTTTATGGAGAACGGCAAGCTGAAATTCCCGCTCCAGCTCTCCGATCATATCGGTGATGTCATCAACCGTCATATATGACAGATAGCGGGCCCGGTGCTTTTCCGGCATTTCTTTAAATAAAAAGGCCATATCATAGGGCTGAAGCTCGTCTATCATGTTTCGGAATTCTTTTATTTTTCCGTCCCGCAATAAAATGATAATGCGTAATATGAGTTCGTCATAGGTCATGTTTTGGACCATCGGGACTCGTACCTCCTTTACGGAGACGCGCCGTCCGTCAAGGGAAGTGCGGCGGTTTGTCTCCTCATCATGTCGTCACTGGTTATCTGGCTGTATATGGGTACTTCTTCTGACATACTCGAATGGGGAGAATCCATACTCCGCACCTCCTTATCATGCTCAGTCATGTACGTTTTGAGGCATAAAAAAAACCTTCCGAAATGAAGGCGAAAACAAGCACGGCAAATAAACGTGCGGGGCCTTCATTCGTAGAGCTTTAGCACTGTATGGCATAGGACAATCATCCAGCTGCGTTAAGAATCACCTTATGTCGATGATTCCTGTTGACCCATTGGCGTCTTTGGACATTTTTGGGCAGCAGCGTATCTCCATACAGGAGCCTCACCTAACGAAGTTGTTATTTGAATTGACACACTGAGATTACAGAAAAAAAAGGAATGTGTCAACCTTTAAATTGTTATTTCAGCATATGCCTATAAAATAAACGGAATAAAGGCATAAAGCCCTTATTCCGGCAAATCGCTTTCATCTTCTTCTGAAAGTAAATGATATGATTCATGCAGCATGAGCGCGTATTCCCCTTCTTTTGTCGGGTGCGGTACATACTCAGCCTCGTTGATATACTGCTCTTCCCTTTTCTTCACAGAACAGACCTCCTTTTCAACTTTAGATTGTCCAAAAGAAGATCCGTTATCATAAGAAAGAAAAACTTCCGCAAAAGCGGGACAATGCAGCTATATCTTTCGGATTGTGAAAAAGTTCCGCAACAGCCACGGACCCGGTTTGAAGCCGAGCGTTAATTGCCACGCGCCGATCGCCTGCAGTCCGAATTCCCGCACGAGAACCATTTTTTCACTCATGCTCCGCACATCCTCGAACCATACTTCATGCGTTCTTCCATTTTCATCCGTATACCGGAAGTAAGGGGAACGATCCCTCTGAGAGTAGCGGATCACTGATTGATATTTCATGGCGGTTTCCATGGCGCGCTGATTGGAGATCGCCGATCCGATCGTCCCGGGGCGGTACGGAATCACCCAATCATATCCGTACAGCGGCACACCGAGAATCACCTTTCTTCTCGGCACCCTGCTGATGGCAAAATGGATGGTTTCTCTGACCTCCGTCAAAGGCGCTACGGGTCCCGGCTCACTGCCGGCATGGTGCCAGTCGTACGCCATGATGAACATATAATCGACGACGGCTCCGATTCCGCCGTAATCATATCCCCTCAGCCACGGCACCGCTTCATTTGTTTTCGCCGGAACCGATATCGTTAGCGCGAGCTGGTGCTCTGAGAGCCTGGTTTTTAACTGCCGGAGAAATCCTGTAAACAGGTCCCGGTCGGCTTCCCTGATCCGTTCAAAATCAATATTGACACCGCCGTATCCCTTTCTTACGGTCAGGTAGACGATATTATTGACGAGGTTCGTTCTCGCCGTCGGGTTCTGCAGGACTTGATGGGCTAATTCCGGGCTGAACCCTCCTTCTGTCAGATTCGTGATAACCGCAAGCGGCCGCACCCTGTTTTGCCATGTAGTTTCTATCGCGGTTCTGTCGTTTAAATCATTCATGATATCTCCGTTCGGGCCAAAATGATATTCAAACAAAGAAATCGCCGATGAATAGGGTGCAAAATCATTAATGAGCTCTCTGTCCGCTTCAGGTGTCCGAATGACATAAAATTGCAGGGTTCCCGCCAGATAGTTGGAGATATCCGGAATTCTCACTTTCAAACCCGGCCGCAGCCGGTTCGGCGGAATATCCGGGTTTGCCTGCATCAGCTGCATCTGCGGCACATAAGTTTTACTTGCGATAACGGCATACGTATCATTCGGCTGAACCGTATATTCATTAAGAGGGATCAAAAGCGCCTGCCCCGGAACGATATTCGTTTCCTCAAGCCCGTTGACGCTTCTGATGCTGTCAACAGGGTATCCGTACTTTCTGCTGATGGAAAATAACGAGTCGCCAGACTGCACTGTATGAACAAACATAGATGTCCTCCGTTTCCTTTTGATCAAAAGGGCTCTTCTTATCTTTATGAATGATCTTCCGGTCCGATTCCAAACTCTGTTTAGAGAAAGGCTGTTTACAAATCACACATGATCAACTATGATGATGTCATCATAAAAAACTGTATAGGAAACGCACTAGGGGTGCTGTTATTGGCTGAGATAAAACATGCGGCAGGCGTGTTTTGATCCCTTATAACCCGATCTGGATAATACCAGCGTGGGGAAGTGCAGATTGACCGGAGCGCAGGGTTTTTTCCATGCGTTTTCGTTCTGCTGCTGCATATTCCCTCGGATATGCAGTTTTTTATTTTTCATTAAAAAACGGGGGAGGACACTGCAATATGAAACTTACGATCAATCGTCTTTCGTAAAATCAACTCTTTCATACATACGACTATCCGATAAGAAAGCAGGAGATCACAATGAAAAATTGGAAAATGAGAGAAATTGTCGTCATGTCCGTCATCAGTGTTGTATTTGCTGTCGTTTATTTATTATCAACTCATGCAAGCAATATAGCGGCAGGGTTTTTCGGCCGGATGAGCTACGAACCGATTTACGGTATTTGGTTTATCGTCTCGGTGATTGCCGCCTACATTATTCAAAAACCGGGAGCGGCGCTCATTTCTGAAATCATCGCCGCATTTGTGGAGTGTTTACTCGGAAATCCGTCAGGGCCGATGGTAATTCTGATCGGCATCGCGCAGGGAATCGGTGCGGAAGCGGTCTTTTTTGCGACACGCTGGCGGGTGTATACCCTGCCCGTGCTCCTTTTATCCGGTATGGGGTCTTCTGTTGCGAGCTTCATTTATGACTTGTTCATTTCCGGATACTCTGTTTTGAATCCGGGTTTATTAGCCGTCATGCTTCTCATCCGCCTGGTCTCAGGTGCGCTTCTTGCCGGCCTTCTCGGCAAAGCAATCAGTGATGCGCTGGCTTACACAGGGGTGCTGAACGTCATGGCGCTCGGAAAAGAATTCAAGAAGAAAAAGAAACAGGTGAATCAAGATGCAGGCATCTGAACCCCTTCTATCGGCCCGCCGTCTTACCTTTTCTTATGAGCAGGATGAGAAGCCGGTTTTTCAAGACGTGTCATTTCAGCTCCGCAAAGGAGAACGGGTTTTATTGCTCGGGCCGAGCGGATGCGGCAAAAGCTCGCTCGCACTTTGTTTAAACGGTCTGTACCCGGAAGCCTGCGATGCGGTTCAAACGGGAACCGTTTCCTTATACGGAACACCTCTTTCGGACCTGTCAGAACCCGCCGCCCGATCCATCGGGGTCGTGTTTCAAGATCCGGATCAGCAGTTTTGCATGCTGACGGTTGAAGATGAAATAGCCTTCGGTCTGGAAAATTTGCAATATACAAAAGAAGAGATGGACTCAATTATTGAGGACGTTTTGGAAAAATTAGAAATCACTCATCTGAAAACACGGACGATCGCCTCGCTGTCAGGCGGTTCAAAACAAAAGGTCGCGCTCGCCTGTATCATTGCGATGGAACCGGAACTCATTATTTTAGACGAACCGACGGCACAGCTTGATCCATATTCCGTGCGTGAATTGGTGCGGCTGATCAAAGAACTGCAGGCCGAAAAAGGCTTCGGACTTCTCGTTATTGAGCATCAGCTTGATCATTGGGCGCCGTGGATGGACAGGACGATTGTCCTTGACGGAACGGGTCAGAAGGTGATGGACGGAGAGACGGGCTCGATCTTTGAAACAAAACTTGAAGAGCTGACGCAGCTCGGCATTCCGATTCCGCGGGTGATCTCATTGCAGAAGCACGTCAGCATCCCTTTTACATTGTGCAAAGAAAGACTGTTTCAAGAACCTGTACCGCCCTTTCCCGGCCCCCGGCCCGCCGCGCTTTCGGCAGAGGACGCGCTGAGTGTTCACGGGCTGTCATTCATAAGAGGAACGGACATCATTTTTCAGGACGTGAGCTTTTCCGTAAAAAAAGGGTCAATCACCGCGATTGCCGGCCCTAACGGAACCGGAAAATCAACGCTCCTGTCCGCCGCGGCCAAGCTCATCCGTCCTGTGAGCGGAGACATCAAAATAGACGGCAGACCGGTAGATTCCTATTCGGAAAAAGAGCTTCGGCGGCTGGTGGGGTATGTTTTCCAAAATCCTGAACACCAGTTTGTCACAGATTCCGTCATTCAAGAGCTGCTGTTCGGCTTTGAAAACGGTCAAGCCGCAAAGGAGAAAGCTCTTCAGCTCTTAACCCGGTTCGGCCTGAGACGCTATGCCTCACAGCATCCGTTCTCTTTAAGCCAAGGACAAAAACGCAGGCTCAGCGTCGCCACGATGCTTATGCATCAGGTGAAAGTTTTGCTGCTTGATGAACCGACTTTCGGGCAGGACGCAAAAACGGCGCGTGAGTGCATGCTGATGCTTCAGGAGATCCAAAAGGAAGGAACGGCCGTTTTAATGGTGACACATGATATGGAGCTCGTCTCAGATTATGCCGATACGATCGTTGTGCTCTGCGGCACGAAGCTTGTGTACCGCGGAACGCCCGACTCATTGTTTTCTGATCATATCGGAATCGCGGAGCGGACGCATTTAGCTTTGCCCCTGCGGTATGAATGGATGAAACACGACAGGAGGCGGAGAAATGAACCTGCGGCTGGAGGCTGTTAACCCGTCAATTAAGGCGGCGGCTGTTTTGTTATGCGTCATTATGCTTTCGTTTATTTATAACCCGTACACGCCTGCTTTGTTTTATATTATCATTGCCGGAGGCGTCCTTTTGGCGGGACGTGTGCCGCTGAAAAAATGGCTGCTGTTTACGGTTCCGTTTGTCATTCTTGCCTTCGGTTCTTTATGGACAGCCGCCGTATTCGGAAACGTCCCGACAACCGAAAGCAATCTGCTGTTTAAGCTCGGACCGATTGCCGTCAACAGTGATAATGCGGCGCTCGGGATTTCTATCGCGTTTCGTATTTTATGTTTTTCCGCTTTGTCGATGATGTTTCTTTTCACAACCGATCCGATTCTGTTTATGCTCAGTCTGATTCAGCAATGTAAGCTCCCGCCGAAGCTTGCTTACGGCGTGATCGCCGGGTTCCGGTTTCTTCCTCTTCTGAAAGATGAAATCCTGATTATCAGACAGGCGCACAGAATCAGAGGCGCGGCATCTGATTCCGGGCTGAAAGGAAAGCTCTTTGCCTTCAGGCGCTTTACCATCCCGCTTTTGGCAGGCGCCATCAGAAAGGCGGAACGCACAGCGATCGCAATGGAATCTAAAGGCTTTACAGGGAGCCGAAACCGCACGTTTTACAGAACGGTTACTGTGCGCCGCGCCGACTGGTTCTTTTTCATGCTCGTGCTCCTTTTATTCGGCGCAAGCTGTCTCATTTCACTGTTGTTTGTATAAAAACAGGCCGCCGGAGTGATTCGGCAGCCTGTTCTTATATGTATGTTACTGATGATAATTGAGAGCCTGGGCGAGGTTGGATTTAATCGTAATATCCGAGAAATTAATACCGAGCTGTACGGCGGTTTGGGCAATTTCCGGCCTGATCCCGGATAAAGTGGACGAAACGCCGATCAGGTTCAGCGCCTCAATTAATTTAAAAATCTGGTGCGCCACCATTGTATCGACAACCACTACGCCCGACAAGTCGATTAACAGATGCTCAATCAGCCGGTTTGCACATGTACTCAGCGTATTTTCAAGAATGTATTTGGCGCGTTGCGTGTCAATATTGCCGACAAGCGGCAGAAGACCAGTCCGATTGCTCAGCGTAATAACCGGCGAGCTTAATTCTAAAATCATTTCTCTTTGCGCATTCAGCTGCATTTTCGAATTATATTCGGCGTGATCGACAAAGGTGTAAATCGTAAAATCAAATACTTGAACGATTAAATTCTCCCATCTCTTCCTTTCTCCCTCGGCAAACGAAGATTCATGTTTATCGGCAAACGCATCATAATAACTGATGTACAGTCTCCGGTTTCTCATGAATTCACGGACCACATACTGGACCGGGGTATCCAGATGCTTCTGGTCTTTCGCAAGCTCAATCACCCATCGCTCAAACTCTTCTAAAAATTCTTTTTCCGGCATGATATACATTTTATTAATATGCCGGTAAAATTCTTTATCTTGCTCCATCAGTTCTTCTATGATGACGGGATTTGTCAAAGAGTAAATCGAATTCGGATCCGAATCTTCCATCGTTTCAATCCATTCTTTCGCAATTTGATCCACCCGTTCGGAAAAATAGTCGTACAATGCTTCACTTATCTTCATACCTCTTCTCCTTTCCCATTTCCAATTATAGCGTCAGCTGGTGCCGAATCAAAATAAAAGCCGTTGAACCATCCAATTATTTGAAATTATTTAGTGCAATAGATTGCGCCTTTTTTATGAAAATGCTTCAAATGACTCTTTCCGAACGGCATAATCTGCCATAAAATAGTAGCAACACCCTTGAATCCACTCGCAAGCATAAAAAAGGAGGGCTTTTTTATGAATGGTGAAATGCGGTTGATTCCTTATGTCACGGATGAGCAGATCATGGATGTGAACGAGCTTCCTGAGGGTATTAAAGTGATTAAGGCGCCAGAATTGTGGGCAAAAGGGTTTAAAGGAAAGGATATTAAAATCGCGGTGCTTGATACAGGCTGCGACATTAATCATCCTGATTTGAAAGACCGGGTTATCGGCGGAAAAAACTTCACCGATGATGACGAAGGCAAAGAAGACGCGATTTCCGATTACAACGGCCACGGGACACATGTTTCCGGAACGATTGCCGCCAATGATTCAAACGGCGGAATTTCAGGTGTTGCGCCGGAAGCGAGCCTTTTAATCGTTAAAGTTCTCGGCGGTCAAAACGGCAGCGGTAAATACGAATGGATCATTAACGGCATCAACTACGCCGTTGAACAAAAGGCGGACATTATTTCCATGTCACTCGGCGGACCGAACGATGTGCCTGAACTGAAAGAAGCCGTCTCAAATGCGGTAAAAAGCGGTGTACTGGTCGTTTGCGCAGCAGGAAATGAAGGTGACGGAGACGAGCGGACAGAAGAACTGTCGTATCCGGCCGCTTACAACGAAGTGATCGCCGTCGGATCAGTCTCAATCGCCCGTAAATCGTCAGAATTTTCAAACGCAAATAAAGAAATTGACCTCGTGGCGCCCGGAGAAAACATTCTCTCCACCCTTCCCAACCATAAATACGGGAAGCTGACGGGCACTTCAATGGCCGCCCCGCACGTGAGCGGAGCGCTGGCCTTAATAAAAGGGCTTGAACAGGACTCGTTTCAGCGGACGCTTTCTGAAGCCGAAATTTATGCCCAGCTTGTGCGGCGTACTCTTCCTTTGAACATCTCTAAAACATTGGCCGGGAACGGGTTTCTGTATTTAGACGCGCCTGATGTGCTCCTGGAAAGAGCCGAACAGGCACAGCTGCTGTCTTTCTGATATTTTTCTCATATAATGATTGATCCGCTTGTCAAAATCACCAATTTTTAAAATGTGAGATTTTCTATTGACAGTGATCTGAATAAGCTGATAAGATAACCAACAAATGATGTAACTTTTCAAAAAAATTGAAATATTTTCTCTTATCGAGAGTTGGGCGAGGGATTGGCCTTTTGACCCCAACAGCAACCGACCGTAATTCCATTGTGAAATGGGGCGCGTGATTTTTGCGCCGAGACGATTGTCTCCTAAGGCACGGTGCTAATTCCATCAGACGTGATCTGAGAGATAAGAGAGGCTTAAATTTTGATGTTAAAGCCTCTTTCTCTCATGAGAAAGAGGCTTTTTTGTTACATCTCACTTAAAGGAGGAGACTTAATGACTACAATCAAAACTTCAAATCTCGGTTTTCCGAGAATCGGCTTGAACAGAGAATGGAAAAAAGCGCTTGAGGCTTATTGGAAAGGAAACATTGATAAAGAAACGTTTCTTAAAGAGCTTGACGGTTTATTCTTATCAGCTGTCAAAACGCAGCTTGACCAACATATCGATATCGTGCCGGTCTCTGATTTTACTCATTATGATCATGTGCTTGATACCGCCGTCAGCTTTAACTGGATTCCGGAAAGATTCCGCAGCATCACGGATCCCGTTGATACATATTTCGCGATTGCCCGCGGTGTTAAAGACGCCGTTTCCAGTGAAATGACAAAATGGTTCAACACCAACTACCATTACATCGTTCCTGAATATGACGAAAGCATTGAATTCCGTCTGACGAAAAACAAACAGCTTGACGACTACCGCCGGATCAAAGAAGAATTCGGAGCGGAAACGAAACCTGTCATCGTCGGTCCGTACACATTCGTCACGCTTGCGAAAGGATACGAAGAATCAGAGGCGAAAGCGATTCAAAAGCGCCTTGTTCCTCTTTATGTGCAGCTGCTGAAAGAGCTTGAAGCTGAAGGCGTCAAATGGGTTCAGATTGATGAGCCAGCCCTTGTGACAGCCTCTGCTGAAGATGTCCGCGCCGCAAAAGAACTCTATGAATCTATTGCAAAAGAGCTTTCAGGGCTGAATGTCCTCCTGCAGACATACTTCGATTCGGTTGATGCATATGAAGAACTCGTTTCGTATCCTGTACAGGGAATCGGGCTTGATTTCGTGCATGATAAAGGCAGAAACCTCGAGCAATTGAAAAAGCACGGCTTCCCGAAAGATAAAGTGCTGGCAGCCGGTGTGATCGACGGCCGAAACATTTGGAAAATCGATGTTGAAGAACACCTTGATGCGGCTTTGGATATCCTCAGCCACGCTGATGTTGAGGAGTTATGGATTCAGCCTTCAAGCAGCCTTCTGCACGTGCCCGTGGCGAAACACCCTGACGAGCATCTTGAAAAGGATTTGCTGAACGGCCTGTCATACGCTAAAGAAAAACTGGCGGAACTCGGCGTCTTAAAAGAAGGGCTTCTGTCCGGCAAAGCGGCTGTCAGTGAGCAGATCGAAGAGTCAAAAGCGGCACTTAAAGCTTTGAAAGCATTCGCAACAGGAGCGAACTCAGCTCAAAAAGAAGAATTGAATCAGCTGACAGAAAAAGATTTCTCCCGCCCTGCAAGCTTTGAAGAACGATTGGCGCTGCAAAATGAATCACTCGGTCTTCCCCTTCTGCCGACGACGACGATCGGAAGCTTCCCTCAATCTGCAGAAGTGCGGAGCGCACGGCAAAAATGGCGGAAAAAAGATTGGACGGATGAACAGTATCAAGCGTTTATTAATGCGGAAACGAAGCGCTGGGTTGACATTCAGGAAGAAATCGGCTTAGACGTGCTCGTTCACGGAGAATTTGAACGGACGGACATGGTCGAATACTTTGGTGAAAAACTGGCCGGGTTCGCCTTTACGAAATATGCATGGGTGCAGTCTTACGGTTCACGCTGCGTACGTCCGCCTGTCATTTTCGGAGATGTCGAATTTATCGAACCGATGACGGTAAAAGATACGGTCTATGCCCAATCGCTGACAGAAAAGCACATGAAAGGCATGCTGACGGGACCTGTCACCATTTTAAACTGGTCATTCCCGCGCGTGGATATTTCAAGAAAAGAAATCGCCTTCCAGATCGGGCTTGCCCTCAGAAAAGAAGTAAAAGCGCTTGAAGATGCCGGTATTCAGATTATCCAAGTGGATGAACCCGCGCTCCGCGAAGGACTGCCGTTAAAAACGCAGGATTGGAATGAATATTTAACTTGGGCCGCAGAAGCTTTCCGATTAACGACGTCTTCTGTGAAAAATGAGACGCAGATTCATACGCATATGTGTTACAGCAACTTTGAAGATATTGTCGATACGATCAATGACCTTGATGCGGATGTCATCACAATCGAACACAGCCGAAGCCACGGAGGATTTTTAGAATATCTGAAAGATCATCCTTACGTGAAAGGCCTCGGACTCGGTGTATACGACATTCACAGCCCGCGCGTGCCGGCTACTGAAGAAATCTATCAAATTATCGATGATGCGCTTGAAGTGTGTCCGACAGACCGCTTCTGGGTAAACCCGGATTGCGGGCTGAAAACAAGACAGCAGGAAGAAACCGTTGCGGCATTAAAAAATATGGTCGACGCTGCGAAACAGGCGCGAAAAAAACAAGCTCAGCTTGTATAATAAAAAAACAGCCATCCCTAATGTGCGGATGGCTGTTTTTTTGGGCTTGCTACTTATTCTTCAGCGCCTCTGCAAGTTCACTTAGTGAATCATGCTGCTTAATTTGATAGCCCCGCCCTTCTTTCTGCAAATACCCTTTTTGGCAGAATTGCGTCAGCACATGCAAGAGATGACGGTAAGATACACCTAAATAATCACAAACCGTTACGTGCTTCTCTTTATAAAATCCTTCATAAGCCGTCTGCAAAATGAAATCAGCAAGCCGGTTTTCAACCGGGAACGCCAGACTTTGTGAATACTTTGAAGCCATAAGCGTTGCTTTATCACTTAAAAACTTAGCCAATTCACGCAGAAAATTCGCATCCTGCAGCAATTGCGCGCGGCAGCGGCAAATCGGCAGAGCGAAACACACAGTCTTCGCTGAGGCCTGAATGCCTTTTGTGTAATATACTTCATGTAATAGTTCCATCTCTCCGATGTAATCATTTTTGTTGATAAAATTAATTAACGATACTTTTCCGTTTTGATGGGTTACATATATTTTCGCTTTTCCTTCAATCACGTAAAATAGGAAGTCCGGCCTCATGCCCTCTTGAATAATCCATTCATCCCGCTGATATTCCCGCACTTCCATATACTCTTCAGCGGGAAAAGAAAATAAATGCGCGATTGAGTGTTTTTCTATCTGATGCCGTTTTTTCTCACCTTTATAAATTTCCATCGTCCACCCCGAAATATATGAGATATCTCATATTATCTTTACGTTTTACATGATAACATGCCAATGAAAAGGAGGAACGGGAATGAACGCATATCGCTGGATGAGTCTGCATTTTTTTAGCTTTTTTATGACATGGGGGATTTTTCTGCCCTATTGGACGGGATGGATGGTCCATATAAAAGGAGTTTCCGTATCCGAAGCCAGTTTCATTATGAGCTTAGGTCTGGCGGCAAGAGGAATTTCCACATTGCTTTTCTTTCCTTATTTATCCGGAAAATTCAGCAGCAGAGCCATATTGAACGGAGCCAGAATCGGTACATTTCTTGCGCTTTTATGTTATATTCCGGCTGACTCTTTTCTAAGCCTGCTTCTTGTCACATTAGGGCTGCATGTGTTTTATCCGGCTTTGATGCCTGCTTTGGACAGCGCTTGCGGCGTTTTGGTACAGCATAACGAATTAAGAGATTACGGGACCAGCCGGCAATGGGGGTCCGCCGGATTTGTTTCAGCCGGCGTCATCCTGTCCGTCTTTACAGGTATATTTGGAGATCAAGTGATTTTATGGGCACTGCTTTTGGGCACTCTGATATTCGTATGCCTCAGCTTTATGCATGCGCCCGCTGTTCTTTCAAAACGGCCGGAAACAGATTGTACAAAAAAAGAGGGCATGCTTGCCTTATTCCGCATCAAACATTTCGGTCTGGTGCTCGCAATCGTTATCTTGCTGCAGGCGGCACATGCGTCTTACTACAATTACGGTTATCTCTTTTTGCAGGAAATCCATGCACCCGCATATGCAATCGGAATCATCATCAACATCGCCGTTATTGCGGAGATCATTTTCTTTGCAATCGCTGACCGATGCTTTCATCAATTTACGGCTGGCGCTTTGCTTGCTTTGGCGGCGCTTGGTGCTACCGTACGCTGGGTACTCGTCTTTGCCTTTCCGCATGTCATCATTTTCTGCCTCGCGCAGACGCTGCATGCCTGTTCATTCGCGATGGGACACTATGCATTTATGAAATACTTAATTAAACATATTTCCCCTGCGCAAGTCCCGAAAGCCCAAGGCATGTATTCAGCGCTTGCGCTCAGCTGGAGCACTGCGGTATTTACTATTTTCGGAGGTTTTTTATATGAAATTGAACCCCGGTATGCCTTTATCGGAATGGTTGTTTGTACGATCCCCTCTATGCTTCTTGCCCTTTTATACAGAAAACTGGAAATGAAAAAGAGAGTTTTTGCAGGACATGCACAAGATATATAGACAAAGCTTTCTTTATATATATGATCCCATTTCCAGCTGTTATTTTGACCGATTTGCCAATGTTTTGCGATGTATCTTCAGCTATAGTTAAAGTATTCGATCAACCGAGGGGGACTTGAGATGAATCAGCACACTTCATTTTTAAAGCGGGCGGTCACGCTTGGAGTTGAGAGCGTGGATGAAGGCGGAGGGCCTTTTGGCTGCGTCATCGTTAAAAACGGCGTCATTATCGCCGAAGGGCAGAACAATGTGACATCCAGCAACGATCCGACAGCCCATGCTGAAGTAACGGCGATCCGGAATGCGTGCCGGACGCTTCAAACATATCAGCTTGACGATTGTGTGATTTACACAAGCTGTGAACCCTGCCCTATGTGTTTAGGCTCCATTTATTGGGCGAGGCCAAAAGCGGTATATTACGCATCCAGCCACTCAGATGCCTCTGATGCAGGCTTTGATGACACCTTCATATATGATGAAATCAAGAAACAGCGGACGGAGAGATCAATTCCTTTTTATCATCTCAGCTTCTCCGATCATACCGCCCCCTTTGACGCCTGGAAAACTTCCGCCCGCAAAAAAGTATATTAATCCAGAATAACCTGCTTACAACGCAGGTTTATTTTTCGTGAACGCAATTGAGTAATTAAGGTCATTCATTCAGAAAAATGGACAGCATAAGTGAATATATTGATACAGTACTGCTTTACGCTTTTTTTCGGGGACTTTATACGTAATGAAGACATTTTCTGTCAACTCATAAGGAGGGACATTGTGTCACAGCCTAATTTACCTAACATCACCCCTGTCGTGACCCATTCCAGAGACGATACCATTGACCTTCTTCTTTCATCAATTGCGATGGAAGAGCTGGGAATGGCCCATATTCTGAATGCGGAAGGAGAAAAAATCCAATACGCGCTCGGGACGATTCCCGGATTAACAGGACCGCCGTCAAGTCTTGCGGATATTTCGAACTTGAATGAGAGCGTCCGTCATACGCTTGACAGCTTAATGAAACAGGAGCTTCTTCTCGGTTCAAAATTGGACAGTATCTCAAATATTCCTGCACTGGCGGGGCCGACTGGACCGACCGGGATTACTGGGGCCACTGGCGCTGCTGGAGAAAATGGACCGATAGGAATTACCGGAGCTACAGGGGTCTCCGGGCCCACAGGCATCACTGGTGCTGCCGGAGCCATCGGACCGCCCGGAGGCACAGGTACTACTGGGGCCACTGGAGTGGCAGGGCCGACTGGACCCACTGGTATCACTGGAGCCACCGGCGCTGCGGGTGTCACCGGAACAAGTTTAACGGCGACTTCCGGATTTGCAAGTAATACGGGCGGCGGTGTTGTCGCTGTTGTTATCGGCGGCACAGCCATTTCCTTGCCGAATGATCAAAACCTTTCCGCAGATATTACGGCTAATGCTGCTAATACTGTGTTTACCGTTGCGCCGGCAGGACGGTACTATATCTCCTACCAGATTAATTTAGCAGCGGGCCAGCTTGTAAGTTCACGGGTCCTGATTAACGGCACCCCGCCTGCAAGTTCAATTATTGCACCTGCCGTGTCATTGGCAAACTTCAACAACTCCTTCATTGTGAATTTGTCAGCAGGCAGCACCATCCAGCTTCAGCTGTTCGGATTATTAGGTGAGGCGGCATTGCTTGGGGGAAGTGCCGGTGCGGCGTTGAACATTATTCGATTATCTTAACAGGAACAAAAAAAAGGATCAGGCGTTTGTCCGCTGATCCTTTTTTAATTGTGTCAGAAGTTCTTGTGCAGGTTTAAATTGAGGATTAGATTTCACGGATTTTTTGGCGTAAGCGACAGCCGTCATATCATGGTTTAATGCAGCATGGCATTTCGCCATATGATAAAAAGCTCTGAAATCGCCGGCACCTTTTAATTTTAAGTGGCCAGCATTTTCTTCTTCAATCTTCGTTCCGTTTTCAAATGCTTTGATAGCCGCTCTGTACTTTCCCAAATGATATAATATAAGGCCCTTATAATAATGAAGATTGCTGTAATCAGGATAAAGCCTGAGCACCTTTTCAATCCCTTGCTCCGCTTCTTCATACCGTTTGAGTTCAAGCAACATTGTATATTTTAAATGATACAAGAGAGACGGGGGCATTCGTTTTTCGCTTAAAAATTGAAAAATTGATCCGTTGACAAGATGTAATGCTTTTTCATAGTCTTTTATTCTGCAGCATTCGCTTGCCAAATGATAAATAAGCCACGGATCCGGATTTTCTTCTGAAAGCTCTTCATTTAAAATGCTGATATTCCGTTTATGTTTTTGTTTGATCTTTTCTTCCTGCTCCAAATAACCGTAGTGATGAATCACACAAGGAAGCGTAAAAAAAGTATTGTTTTCTTCCTCATTGGAAGAGGTAATATTTTCGTGAATTCTGCCTTGGTACAGAAGGCCTTCATGATTGCGGAACAGTCTCGGCTGCATGCTTTCAAACGCTTCATTTTCATCCAGCTGCTTCCCAGTGTAATTGATGATTTTTAAAAGACCCCGGCTCGGTAATTCATCATGAAGCAGCGAAGTGATAAAGCGGCCGCTCTCCTGATCGAGCTCTTCATCAGCGTCAAGCATTAAAATCCAATCCCCATTGGCATGCTGCAGGCCGTAATTTCTCGCCTTGGCGAAATTATTCTCCCATTCTAAATCAAACACTCTGGCCTGAAAACTTTTGCAGATATCTTTTGTATTATCTTGTGACCCGGTGTCTACAATGACGATCTCGTCCGCAATATCTTGTACACTTGATAAACACCGGGAGATATATCTCTCCTCGTTTTTTACAATCATGCAAAGCGTCAGTTTACATTCAGCATTTCCGCTCATGTTCTCACCTTTCCCGCTTTTGGAGTTGTTGATTGAACCAAGGCTTTTCAGGAGTGCCGTTCATCGTTACGAAGACTGGCCGCACCCATCTGACGGCAGGTTCGGCAGATGATGATTCCGGATCCCATTCCCGAAGCTGCCTGACCGCCCGTTTCGTAATGGGATGCGTCCGGAATTCTGGCGGGCTTTCAGAAATGAATTTTTTCGTTCGTTCCGTCACTGTCTTCATTTCATGAAAGTGCCGCTCATACATCCGCTTCTGCTCTCTTTCCATGCTGATCATTAAAAACAGCCGCCCGCCTGTTTCCGCCTGCCAGCGGCACAATGCGGAAAACAGCCTGATTTCTTCTTTGTAATTTGAATCCTTTCTTTTATCAACGGTCACAGCTAATATATGTAACAGCGCAATCGTGAGACAATGCATCGCTTCAAAAGATGTCTGTTTCGCTTTTGAGAGGCTTGGATACGGCATATGCTTCACCCATCTCTTCCTTTATGAACGCTCCCCGCCTTTTCTCCTCCATTCGCATTCCTCACAATCCTCGCACTCACAGCAGCCAATGCGGCCGTAAAACAGACCGTCGCACGGATCTTCAGGCGGAGGATTCGGAAAGCGCGGATCACATGAGTCGCTTGGATTGTCGCACCGGTCATCCGGATCATCACGATCGCAGGGTTCATCTGGGTCCCACGGGTCATCAGGATCGTCCGGGTCACTCGGATCGCTTCGGTCATCAGGATCCATGCAGGCTTCAGAATCCTGTAAGTAGATAATGTCCTCAAGCTTTGTCTGCAAAAGGAGCTGGGATTTCATGACTGTGCGCAGAAGCCGTTCGGTGCTTCGATTGATTGCTGACAATTCCCCCAGAGAAGGATCGCCGGAAGCGCTGAGAAACGTTTGAATTCGATCTGCTTCCGCCTGCAGAATATGGGATAGTCCGATTTCTTCCATAGCCACAGATGAAAGAAGGAAGTTCAAAGTCTCACATTTGGAGAGTGTAATGTCGGGGGTGATGTTCGGAATATTTGGAAGAGACATCGATTTCTCCCTCGTTTCTCTTGGTGTCATTATGCAAAAGTGCTATATCGTATTCTTATTCCAGGAGAGAAGAGTTCATTACTGATGTTTCGTTAATAAAATATCCCGGATCTTATATATCCGGGATATTCGTTCATTTATTTATTTGAGTTCAAGTTTGACGTCAACATTTCCTCTTGTTGCTTTTGAATACGGGCAGAACTCGTGAGCGGCCTGTACAAGCTTCTCCGCCGTTTCTTTATCAAGGTCTTTTGTATCAATGACGAGCGTTACGCCAATTTTGTATCCCCCGTCACCCTCATCTTTTAAAAGGCTGACCTGCCCTTCAATTTCAGAAGTCAGGTCGATATTCTGTTTTTTGGCAGCGAGCTCAAGCGCTCCCCCGAAGCAGGCAGCATATCCTGCCGCAAAAAGCTGTTCAGGGTTTGTGCCCGTTTCTCCGTCTTTTTTTGCATTCGGCATGATGATGTCAAAATCCAGCACTCCGTCTTCGGATTTAATATGTCCTGACCGTCCGCCGACTGCGGTCGCTTTTGCAGTAAATAATGCCATAATTATCAGCCTCCTCATTGTACTTATTGTTTATATTACCCATACTCATATTTTTAAACATATTAGAATAGGAAATGGGCCGTTTTTCGGCTACAATAGGGGTAACGTTAACAAACAAAGAGTTGGTGAAGAAGTTATGGCAGAAAAAGAATTTGAACATATGAAACTGGAGAATCAGCTTTGCTTTTTGCTGTATGCAAGCTCAAGGGAAATGACGAAACGGTACAAGCCGCTGCTTGATAAGCTCAATGTGACCTATCCGCAATATTTGGCGCTTCTTTTATTATGGGAGCATGAAGAACTGAATGTAAAACGGATGGGTGAGCTTTTGCACCTGGATTCAGGAACGCTGACACCGATGCTGAAACGGATGGAGCAGCGCGGAATCATTATAAGAAGGCGGTCGCCTGAAGATGAGCGCTCCGTGACGATCAGGCTGACAGATGAAGGATGGGCCATGCAGAAAACGGCGGCGGATATTCCCATTGCCATGCTGGAACAGACGGGACTGTCAAAAGAGGAATTAAAGCAGGTAAAGCAGTCGCTTTATGAGGTTTTAAGAACGCTGCACGGCGAAAAATAAGGATGCCCCGAATGGGCATCCTTATTTTTATTCTGCTGCCAGAAGCTTTACTTCTATATTTCCCGCCGTCGCTTTTGAATACGGGCAGACACCGTGCGCTTTTTGGATAAGTGCTTCCAGCTCCTGTTTCTCAATGCCGGATGCGTTAACCTCAAGCGTAACGCCGAGTTTATATCCTTGATCTGCTTCATCTTTCAGCAGACTGACATGCGCAGTGACTTCTGTTTCAATACTCAGGCGCTCTTTTCTCGCTACGAGCTGAAGGGCGCTGTCAAAGCAGGCTGAGTACCCTGCAGCAAACAGCTGTTCAGGGTTTGTGGCGTGTTCGAGACGTTTCGCTCTTGGCGTTCCCGGCATGGCAACATCAAGATTCAGCACACCGTCAGAAGACGTGACTTTTCCCTCCCGTCCGCCGGCGGCTGATACTGTTGCTGTAAATAATGGTTTTGTCATGTGAATTCACCTCTTTTATATTTTGTGCAATTTAATTCTACACAATACAAATTAACTCGTCAATCTTTCTGTATAAAAAAAAGCCTACCCTTTTTTTCAGGATAAGCTTAATAGACTATACTCGGATTTGTCCGTTTCCTTTGATGATGATTTTTGTAGAGGTTAACGCCGGAAGCCCCATCGGCCCTCTCGCGTGAAGCTTTTGCGTGCTGATGCCGATTTCGGCTCCGTATCCGAATTCAAAGCCGTCTGTAAACCGGGTTGAAGCATTATGATACACGGCAGCGGCGTCTACGGCCGTCTGGAAGTATGCGGCATGCTCGCCGTTTTCCGTCAGAATGGCTTCTGAATGGTTTGTGCCGTACTGCTGAATATGGCGGACCGCCTCCTGTACGTCCTGCACCGTTTTTACACTGAGAATCGGCGCCAGGTATTCCGCTCCCCAATCGGCCTCTTCGGCTTGTTTCGCTGCAGGCTCCAGTCCGCAAATCACCTGATCTCCGCGAAGCTCCACCCCTTTTTCTGTCAGCTGGCGCAACAGTTTTCGCCCGTGTTCTTCCGCCCATTTTTCATGAATCAAAAGAGATTCAATCGCATTGCAAACGGAAGGACGCTGTGTTTTGGCGTTGATGACGACTTCTCTTGCCATATCTGGATCTGCTGACTCATCTATGTACACGTGGCAGTTTCCCGCTCCGGTTTCTAACACGGGTACGGTGGATTCCCTGACCACAAGATCAATTAAATTTTTGCCGCCGCGCGGGATCAATACATCCAGACCGTCATTTAATGTAAAGAGCTGTTTCGCGGTTTCTTTGCTTGTATCTTCTATGAGCTGAATGGCATCAATCGGAAGCTTTGACAGCCCGAGTGCGCGTTTCATCACACTGACAAGCGCTATGTTGCTGTGGATGGCTGAAGAACTTCCTCTGAGGACAACCGCGTTTCCGGTTTTCAGGCAGAGTGTAGCAGCATCTACGGTAACATTCGGTCTGGCTTCATAGATCATACCCACTACTCCGAGGGGCACACGGATTTTTTCAATGAATAATCCATTCTCTTTTTGAATGGTCTCCAATGATTCACCGACGGGATCTTCAAGACCGATTAACAGTTCCACAGCGTCCGCTATATCGAGCAGGCGTTTTTCATCAAGAGTCAGCCTGTCAATAATGTCAGCTGTCAATCCTCTTTTCTGTCCTGCTTCAATGTCTTTCTGATTCTCTGTTAAAATCAGCTGCCGTTCATTTCTGAGTCCGTCTGCGATACATTGGAGCGCTTCGTTTTTTTCAGCCGTCGTTTTCATGACCATTTCGGCAGCGGCTTCTTTTGCCAAGGCTGCTTTTTGCAATACTTCACTCATTTGTTTTCCCCCTCGTCAAATAAATTCACCCAATCATCTCTGTGAATCACTTCCACCTGCTTCGTGCCCGGAAGCTGATCGCTCCGCTTCCCTTTAGCTTCTAAAATCTCATCGGATGAGTAAAGCGTCTGGCCTTTTCCGATGATGCCGCCGGGCCCTCTGACTTCCACCACAGCCCCTTTCGGAAAACTGCCGCAGACATCGGCGACACCGGCCGGGAGCAGACTTGACCCGTTATGGATCATCGCCTGCTCCGCTCCCCCATCAATGATGATTTCCCCTGATATCGGAGAATGAAACATGATCCATTGCCGTGTATTATTCACTGAGGACAGCTCTTTATCGCCGATATATGTGCCGTCACCTTTTCCGTCTAAAATCACCCTCAGTTTTTCCCGCCCGAAGCCGGTGCCGATAAACACCTTCACTCCGAGCGACAATGCGGTCTGGGCGGCGAGAAGTTTTGACTTCATGCCGCCGGTGCCGACCTTTGAGCCTGTTGATCCGGCATACCCGAGCAATTCAGGTGTGATGTCATTCAGATAGTCAAACCGCTTTGCGTCCGGGTTTTCATTCGGATTGGCATCGTACAGGCCGTTAATGTCTGTGAGAATCACTAATTGGTCTGCATGAATCAAACCGCTCACAAGCGCCGACAGCATGTCGTTATCACCGAACGTCAGCTCTTCAACAGATGTGGAATCATTTTCATTGATAATCGGCACGACTCCCCGCTCCAGCAGCTCCATTACCGTAGCGTACGCATTTCTGTACCGCTCTCTTTTTGAGAAATCATTTCTTGTTAATAAAATTTGCGCCGGCGTCAGTCCGTATCTTTTTAAATGGTCCATGTATTGCTGCATTAAAAGCGTCTGGCCGACCGCGGCAGCCGCCTGCTTTCCTTTTATCGTAACGGGGCGCGACGGATAGCCGAGAGCGGAAAAACCCGCGGCCACAGCGCCTGAGGTAATGAGAATGACTTCATGCCCGTCTTCTTTTAATAATGAAATGGCTTCCGTATGCTCTTTGATTTTGGTTTCATCAATGCTTCCGTTACTGTTGGTGAGCGAGCTGCTCCCGATTTTCACAACAATTCTTTGCTTTTTCATCGTTTCTCCTCCGTGGCAATCAATCCAAACCGGCTTTCTTCAATAAAAAAAGCCCATTCCGTCCTGAAAAATAAGGACGAAATGGGCTTTCCGTGGTACCACCTTGTTTGAACGCGTTTTGCACGCGTCCCGCTTTCCTGTAACGCCAGGTTATCGCGCCTGAGTTTTCCCCTCAGGACTCCAAGGCAGGTTCGGCAGGTTTCATGCGGCAAAATGTTTCAGCGGGCCATTTTGCTCTCTGTCACAGAAATTTCTGCGTACTGATCCTCTTCAACGCTCAATGATTTTTTTATATTATGCAAAGAAAAAAGGTTCTTGTCAAGACATTTTTATCCATAAAAACAGCCCGCCTCCCCGGCGGACCGTCATTAATTAAATACGATGGTTTTGTTTCCGTGAACGATGACACGGTCTTCCAAGTGCCATTTTACGGCTCTCGCCAACACGCTGCGCTCAATGGTTCTGCCGATATTCTTCAGATCCTCCGCGTGATCTCTGTGATCGACGCGTTCGATATCCTGTTCAATAATCGGACCTTCGTCAAGATCGTCCGTCACATAGTGAGATGTCGCCCCGATTAATTTCACTCCGCGCTCATAAGCCCGTTTATACGGATTGGCGCCGATAAAGGCCGGCAGGAATGAATGGTGGATATTAATAATCCGATTCGGATGGGCAGATACAAAATCAGACGTCAAAATCTGCATGTAGCGGGCAAGAACGATCACATCAATCTCATATCGCTCCAGCAGCTCAAGCTGGCGCCGCTCCACTTCGGCGCGGATGTCTTTGTTAGCTTTCATGTAATGGAACGGAATATTCAGCGGCTCGACCACTTCTTTCGCCTCTTCATGGTTGCTGATGACGACCGCAATTTCGGCCATCATATTGCCGCTTTGCCACTCCCAAATGAGTTCATGAAGGCAGTGCAGCTCTTTGGATACAAAGATCGCCACGCGCTTCAGCTCACTTGCCAGAGAGAGGCTCCATGTCATGCCGAATGTCTGGGCGATTGAAGCGAACGCCTGCTTTAAATCCTCTTTTTTCTCACGAATGCCCTTGCAGTCGAATTCAATCCTGAGAAAAAAACGTCCGCCTTCAGGGTCAGTCGTATATTGATTTGATTCAATAATATTTGCACCGTGGTCAAACAAAAACGCGGACACAGCCGATACAATTCCCGGCTGATCGGGGCAGCTGACAAGCAGGCGCCCTTTTTCCTCATTCCCGTCGCGGTATTCTTTCAGCCGCTGTGTCATATATGAATTCATATGCTTTAATCCCTCGTATCTTCATAATTCGTAACTTATTATAGATTATACTGAAAATTTGATAAAAATCAATTTACGAAAGAATTTTCAGCCCTGCGGCTGCGCACAAAATAAGCGCAATGAAAAAGATGCGCTTCGCATCCTTCTGCTCGCCGTAGAAAAGAATGCCGGCTAAAGCGCCGCCCGCCGTGCCGATACCGGTCCAGATCGCATAGGCCGTTCCCATCGCAATCGTCTCCATCGCATAAGAAAGCAAGGAAAAAGAAGCCGCAAAGCCTGCGATAATGAAAAGAATCCATTTGACTTTCTTTTCTTTTTGAAATTGATTCATCAAAATGACCCCGAGCATTTCACAAAGGCCCGCGGCTATCAGGCTGATCCAATGCATTACGCCTTCTCCTCCTTCGTCTCAGGCTTATCCTGCGTCACCAGCTTTAATCCGATAACACCGATCAGCAAAACGCCGATCAGCACGATTTTCACCGGATCGGCCTGCTCTTTGAAAAGCAGAATTTCACTGAGCACGGTGCCGGCTGTTCCGAGCCCTGTAAAGACCGCATATACCGTTCCTACGGGCAGGCTGTCTGTCGCCTTGATTAATAGATAAAAACTGATGATGATTCCCGTAATCGTGGCGCTCCACGCCAGTGCCGAATCAGCATGTTTCAGTCCGGTGACCCATACCACTTCAAATACGGCGGCTATGACCACTAAACCCCATTTCATGTTCTTCACCCTTTCTTGTTCCGGACAATACAAAAAAGCCCGGATAGTCGTCTCACATGAGATTGACTCTCCCGGGCTTTTTTCCCTCCGTGTGCATATGCGGGAAGATGTCCGCATATGTGTTTTCTCTCGGACCAGGCCATGTATGAACATGCGGAACCCTAGAAAACATGTCTGTTCGTATCATACTACACTTCGCTGAAACGTTCAATGTCAGATGTAATATCAAAAACCGTCAGCTGCCTTTCCCATTTGTTAACGGTCTCGCCCGGCACCATGCCGATTTTTTCCGCGACGCGGACGGAAGCAAGATTATCCAGGTCAATCAGCGCCGCGATGCGTCCGTATTGTTTCGTGTGAAAACCATACTTCAGACAGGCTTTCGCAGCCTCTGTCGCATAACCGCATCCCCAACGGCTGCGGGCAACCATATAGCCGATTTCCATCAATGTGTTTCCGTTTACCGTCTGCGGAACGATTCCGCATTGACCGAGAAATGCGCCCGTCTCTTTATCCTCTGCGATCCAAAGACTGACGCCGTATCCTTTGGCCAGCCGTTTGTTCCAGGCGATCCATTCCTTTGTTTCACGCCTGCTTTTAAGAGAAGGATAATATTTCATGACCTCTTTGTCGGTAAACAGCCCGTACAAATTTTCTTCATCGTCATCCCGCATGGTCCGCAGGCGGATACGCCCGGTTGTCAGGATGGTGCCGGAAGATTTATGTTTCATCATACACGCCACGCTCCTTTCCCTGTAATAGATTATGGATCCGGCGGGAAAAGTCCTTTTTCAGCGTAAAAAAACCGCTTTTAAAAAAAAGCGGTTTGGCGATTGATTACCAAGGCTTATCTGTTCCGAGCGCCTCAGCCAGGGCCTTGCTGTGTTTTAAGCGGTTTTTTCGTTCTCCGGCGCGCTGAACGGCCGTCTTGTGAAGCATGATTTCTTCCTCGGTTTCCGGCACGATTCGCGGAACGGGCACCGATTTCCCGTTTGAATCGAGCGCGACAAATGTCAGAAACGACGTTGCCGCAAGCTCGCGTTCACCCGTCATCAGATGCTCTTTAATGACTTTGACAAACACCTCCATAGACGATGTGCCGACCCATGTGACGTAGGATTCAAGACATACGGAATCCTGTTGGCCGATAGGGCGCAAAAAATCTACAGAGTCCATTGAGGCCGTGACTGTTTCACATCGGCAGTGACGGGCCGCGGAAATTGAGGCGATGTCATCTATGTAGCTCATCAGCTTTCCGCCAAACAGTGTATTGTGATTATTCGTATCGAGCGGAAAAACCCTGCTTGTCTTGACAACCCTTGTTTCTTTGCAAAACCTTGATTCTGGCAACTTCATATGATTTAAACTCCCCTTTGTGTCTGGTCGTACTGCATCTGTACCTTATTAAACAATAATTTGACCATTTTGTCTAAAATTTTAAATGTTAAGTTGGTTAGATATTCTATCAGAAATGTTTCATTATTCATCGCATCCGGGAATAATAAACGCACATTGATTACTGATAGGAGGCTGTCACATGGACGTATCCATTCCCAAATCCACACAGAAACCGGCATGCCGAAGTGAATATGATGCTTTGAAGACCGTTATCTTATGCCGGCCGGAACACATGGCCATCAAAGATATTATTAACGGAACACAAAAACATTTCAAACAAGAAAATATTGACATCCCCGCCGCCCTCAAACAGCATGATGCATTTATTGACATTTTAAAATCCCATCAGATTGAAGTCGCCCTGCTTCCCGCCGATCCCGGTTTGCCCGAGCAGATATTCACCCGGGATATCGGATTTGTCTTAGGAGAGACGGCGTTTATTTCAAGCATGGCGGCTTCAGTCAGGCAGGGAGAAGAAAAAGTCTTTCAAAACCTGCTTGACGAGGAGAACATCCCTTATACGCGGCTCAGAAAAGCGAACATTGAAGGCGGCGACGTCATGATCGCAGACGGCACCGTTTATGCCGGGCTGAGCGAGCGCACGGATAAAACGGCTGTCCGGGAGCTGCAGGAAGCGCTGCCGGAGATGACCGTTGTGCCGATCCCTCTCAAGGAGGATTTCTTACATTTGGACTGTGTATTTAATATGATCTCGGAAACGGAGGCGCTATACTGCAAAAATGGCTTGGGACAAAAAGAAATTGATCTTCTCGCCGAACGTTTTGAGCTGATAGAAGTGCCTGAAGAAGAGCAATTTACGCTCGGCCCGAATATCCTGTCCATCGGGAATCAGACAATTATCAGCCTGCCCCAGCACCGTCATACGAACCGCGAGCTCAGAAAAAGAGGATATAAAGTCATTGAAACCGAGTTTTCCGAAATTATTAAATCAGGCGGTTCCTTCCGCTGCTGCACCCTTCCGCTTGTCAGAACATCTTAAACATTTACAAGGCAGTTTCCTTCAAGATACGTTAATATAGAGAAGACAAGACTTAAAGGGGGAAACCGAATGGCTAAGTACATAGGATATGCGGGAACATATACAAAAGGCGGAAGCGAAGGCATTTATTGTTTTGAACTTGATACAGAAGCGAAACGGCTCAGCCGGCCGAAGCTGGCTGCAAAGCTCGGCAACCCGACGTACGTCACACCGAACTCTGATAACAGCATGCTGTATTCCATTGAAAAAGCAGACGGTAAAGGCGGCGTGGCAGCCTATCAGATTCATCAGAACAGCGGGGAATTAACTTTTGTGAACCATCAGCTGATTGAAGGCCCGTCACCGTGCCACGTCAGCATTGATGAGAAACATGAATATGTTTTAACCGCGAATTATCACAGCGGAAAAGTGCACGCCTTTCCGGTCAATAAGGACGGAAGCCTGCGGGAGCCGGGAGCCGAAGCCGCTCATACGGGGACTGGCCCTCATGAAAGACAAGAGAAACCGCATGCCCATTTCGCGGGCTATACACCTGAGCATAACTACATTGCAGCCCTCGATTTAGGGACGGATACGCTGTATACGTACCAAATGAAAAACGGTGCGCTCACTGAGGTGAAAACCCATTCTTTCGCACCCGGTTCAGGGCCGCGCCACATCGTTTTCCATCCGGCGGAGAAATATGCCTATGTCATGACGGAAATCAGCAATGAAGTCATTGTGCTTGAATACAACCCGACCTTAGGTGAATTCAGAGAGCTGCAGGTCATTTCCGCTTTGCCAGAAGGATTTACGGACAAATCGCAGGGCAGCGCGATCCGCATATCTAAAGACGGCAGATTTCTTTATGCCGCCAACCGCGGACATGACAGCATCGCCATCTTTAAGGTCAACCAGTATTCCGGTGAATTGTCTCTTCTTGAATGGGTGCCGACAGAAGGAAACTGGCCGCGTGATTTCGCGTTTGATCCGTCCGAAACATTCCTTGTCGCGTCTAATGAAGAAACGGGAAATCTGGTTTTGTTTGAACGCGACTCCGAAACGGGCGGACTGACTCTGCTTCAATCCGACGTACCGGTTCCGTATCCGGTCTGCGTGTCATTTCTCCATCAGGTTTAATCAAAAAGAAAGCTGACGGCATAAGGTCAGCTTTCTTTTTTGTATAAGTGGCAGGCGACAAAACGCCCTGTCTTCACTTCCTCAAGCTCAGGCGTGATTCTGCCGCAGATCTCCATCGCTTCAGGACATCGCGTCCTGAACACACAGCCGCTCGGCGGGTTAAGGGGACTCGGCAGCTCCCCTTTCAGAATGATCCGTTCACGCTTGTCCTCAAGAAGCGGATCAGGAATCGGGATTGAGGATAAAAGCGCCTTCGTGTAAGGGTGAAGCGGTTCCTTATAAAGCGCAGCGCTTTCTGTGATTTCCATCATGCGCCCCAAATACATCACGCCGATCCGGTCGCTGATGTGCTTAACCATTGATAAATCGTGGGCTATAAATAAAAATGTCAGCCCTTTCTCTTTCTGAAGCCTTTTTAAAAGGTTGACGACCTGGGCCTGTACGGACACATCAAGCGCGGAAATCGGCTCATCCGCCACAATAAACTCGGGGTGCAGAGAAAGCGCTCTGGCAATCCCGATTCTCTGCCTCTGTCCGCCGCTGAATTCGTGGGGATACCGGCTGCCGAAATCCGGATGAAGCCCGACAGATTCAAGCAGTTCATCGGCCATCATCAGCCGGGCTTTACGGGTATTGTAAAGATTATGGATTTCCATCGGCTCCATAATAATTTCACGTACGGTCAAACGCGGATTTAACGAGGCGTACGGGTCTTGGAAAATCATCTGCAGCTTACGGAAGAGGACGGACCGCTGTTCTGCCGCGGCACGGTGTATGTCCGTTCCTTCATATGATACCGAACCGGCCGTCGGGTCATACAGACGGAGAATAACTCTTCCGAGCGTCGATTTACCGCATCCCGATTCTCCGACGAGTCCGAATGTTTCTCCTCTTTGAATGTGAAAACTGACACCGTCGACTGCTTTGACGGCTTTCTTTCTTCCGGCGTCAAAATGCATTTTCAGCCCGCTGACTTCAAGGAGCGGAGATGCCGTCATATTCATTCCCCCTTTTCGCTTATACAGCGGCGTACGGTGCATAATTCTTTTTCATAGACGGTTCCTTTCAAACGCAGCACTTCGATGGCTTTTCCCGTTTTCGGGGAGTGCAGCATCCTGCCGTCTCCAAGCGCCAAACCGACATGGTGGATCGCGCCTTTCCCTTCTTCATAGGCGAAAAACAAAAGGTCAGCCGGCCGGATATCGTTTACTTCTGCACCGCATCCCGCTTTTGCCTGGTCCCGGGCATCTCGGGGAAGGGTATAGCCGTTTGCTTTAAATATCGAATACATCAATCCGGAGCAGTCAAACCCGAAACCGCTCAGTCCTCCCCATAAATACGGAAGTCCAAGAAACATCATGCCCGTTTCAATGACATCTGCGGCCCGCCCTTCCGTATGCCGAAATTCGTCTGCGTCAGCTTCATTTATGAGCCGTTCCCCGAGCGGCGTCATCACACGAAAAAAGCCTTTTTCACGTCCTGATGCCGGAAGACGCGTTAAGAAACTCACTTCAAAGTCCGGTTCGCCGTTTGTGTGATATAAAAAAGCTGTCGGTTTGGTAATCCAGACGGCGGGAGAAGATGTTTGAAAGCCGGATGCTGAAAGCTGGCTTTTCTTCATCCAGCCCGGATATCCGCGCGCGTCCTTTTTTGAAGGCTGACCGGGAACGGCAACAAAAGCCCATTCTCCTTCTTCTTTGAGAATGATCACCTCTTCCCCGAAGAGCACTTGCGTTTGGACAAGATTGTCCGTGCATAATCGGAGCCGCTCTTCATATCCCATAGCCGCCAGCCATTTTCTGATCTTGGGCGGGTTTTCGAGCATCGGCGCATCATGCGAACGGGGAGATGACGGCAGCGTCCATATGTTGGCTGCCGCCGCTGTTACGGCTGCTCTCATTGTTTCGCCTCCTCTTGCACCGACACACCGGTAATGCCGAGACCCGGTTCATCGGGGATCGTAATCTGGCTGCCGCTGTATATGATGCCGCCTTTAATGAGATCATTTTTCAGCATAAGCGGCGCATCAAAATCAAACTTTGTCACATTGCGTTTGCCCGCTGCAAAATGGGCTGCGGCGGTGATGCCGAGCTTGGTCTCAATCATGCTGCCGACCATGCATTCCACCCCGCACGTTTCCGCCATCGCATTGATTGTTTCCGCCTGCTTGATGCCGCCCGCTTTCATCAGCTTAATATTGATTAAATCGGCGCTTCTTGTCTGCAGCACGTGAAAGGCCTGACGGGGCGTAAACACGCTCTCATCCGCCATAATCGGCGTGTCTACGGCATCGGTGACCTGCTTCAGCCCGCCGATATCGTCTTTGTGAACAGGCTGTTCGACAAGCTCAATGCCGAGTCCGGCGTCTTCCATCTTTCGGATCGCGGTCACGGCTTCTTTCGGCGTCCAGCCTTGATTCGCGTCCAGTCTCAGTTTGACGTTTGCGCCGACACGTGATCTGACCGCCTGAATCCGCGCCACATCGTCTGATATGTCACCTATGCCGACTTTTATTTTTAAAATACGAAACCCTTTATTTACATAATGGTCCGCGTCCCCCGCCATCTCCTCTGGAGAATTGACGCTGACGGTAAAATCCGTTTCCAGTGTATTCCGATAGCCGCCGAGCAGCCGGTAAAGCGGCTGCCCGTGCATTTGCGCCCATCCGTCATATACAGCCATATCTACAGCGGCTTTTGCGCTTTGATTTCTTTCCAACAGCCGGCTGATATCATACAGCACAGCTTCCATGCCGGAAAGGCTCCGCCCCAAGAGAGCGGGCTTCAGCACATCGCAGACTGCGCTTTCAATACCGGCCGCGCTGTCGCCTGTAATCACAACCGTCGGCGGTGCCTCGCCCCATCCGGTCAGACCGTTGTCAAATGTGAGCTTCACAATGACAGATTCAGCATAGTAAACCGTGCGCAAAGCGGTCTTAAACGGCTTTTTCAGCGGGACGGATACCCGCCCCGTTTGAATATCTGTTATCCTCACGCCTGATCACTCCTTTCCGGAAACCCCCGATTCAATCGTTACCGCTTTGGCCGCCGTATCCATAACCGCGCGGGCTCCGATCGGAACGGCGAAGCTCGGTGAACAATGACCGATTTTAAAGCCTTTAAGCGCAGGCTTTCCTGATTTGACAATGTAATCGTTCAGCACTTGCTCTAAAGTAAGAGATTTTTCTTTATTCTTCGGTTCGCATTGGTGAAAATCACAGACCAGAATTCCTGCCGCGTCTGACAGTTTTCCGGCCATTTTTAATTGATTCAGCATTTTGTCGATTTGATACGGCTCCTCATCAATATCCTCGATAAACAGCAATTTGTTTTTTGTATCAATTTCAAACGGCGTGCCGAGTGTCGATGTAATGAGGGACAGATTGCCGCCCGCAAGCTCTCCCTCGGCTCTTCCGTCTGTCAGCACCTCTAATGGGGAAATGTCCTCCGTATAGGTGAATTCCGTTTCTGCGAAAAGCTGGTGATATGACGCCTTTGTCAGCGGATCAGCATCATCAAGCCCGACATCCGTACTCAGCATCGGGCCGTGAAATGTGACGAGCCCCGTATTTTGATGAATGGCGGTATGTAAAAACGTAATATCGCTGTATCCCCAGAAAATTTTCGGATTGCGGCGGATTAAGCCGAAGTCCATATCAGCGGCAATGCGGCCCGTGCCGAATCCTCCGCACGCGCATATCACTGCTTTGACTTTCTGATCGCTAAACATGTCATGAAGATCATCGAGACGCGCGCGGTCCTCTCCCGCCAAATAGCCGTGACGGGCTTTCAGCGCCCGGCCGAGTTTCACTTGAAGACCAAGCTCATCTTCTAAAAAAAGCAGCGCATTTTGCAGCGTCCCGCTCTCAGGCGGGCTCGCAGGGGCAATCACACCGACCGTGTCGCCTTTTTGCAGTGCTTTCGGTTTATGGTTCATGGCTTTTTCAATCTCCTTTTCCATGGATTGAAAAGTGAAACAGACCGCTCCTTTACCGTCAAAAGAGCGGTATTTGTTTCCGTTGTGATATCAGGACTTTTCCGCCCATTTCAGATCAATGTAACCGACGGGATGCCGGACAATGCCTTTCACACCGCTGTTCTGCAGATGCACCTGATTGTAAAAATAAATCGGAATGATCGGTGCCTCGTTCATGAGCAGCTTTTCCGCTTTATGCATGAGCGCAAAACGTTTTTTTGCATCGGCTTCCTGTTTTGCCTGCTTAATATATTCGTCGTAATCCGCGCTGCCCCAGCCTGTGCGGTTCATGGAATTCCCCGTCTGGAAAGCTTCAAGAAAACTGATCGGATCTGCGTAATCCGGTAAAAATGAGCTTTGAGAAAACTGGAACTTCAGTCCTTTCTGCTCCTCTAAAAAGACGTTCCATTCCATATTGGCGAGCTTAATGTCTATACCGAGCACACTTTTGAGCTTCTGCTGTATCGCTTCCGCTATTTTCTTATGCTCCGGTTTTGTGCTGTATGTCAGTGTGACATCAGGCAGCTTGTCATAATGCTCTTCTGCCATGCCCTTTTCCAGCAGTTTTTTGGCTTCTGATTCATTCGGGGTTAATAAACTGCCGCCCGCTTCGCGGAAATCTTTCCCGTCAGGCTGCGTAAATCCGGGAGATACGAAAGCATGCGCCGGCTTTTCCCTGTTTTTGGTCACATAATCCGTGATTTCTTTTTGATCAATGGCTGCAGCAAACGCTTTTCTGATCTTTTCATTTTGGAACGGCTCCATTTTTACGTTAAAGCGATAGAAATAAAGTCCGGCCTGATCCCACGTGTGGACGTTTTTTCCGCCCATCAGCTGCTCACTCAGTTCTGCCGGCACGAAAGCGGTATCCAAATCCCCCGACTGGAACATTTGATAGTCTGTATTCCGGTCACTGACCATCGCCCATGTGACTTGATCCAGTTTCACCGTCTTTTTATCCCAGTACGTCTCGTTTTTGACCATCGTCATGCTGTCATCATGCTTCCATTCCGTCAGCTTGAACGGTCCGTTGCCGACAAAGGTTTTCGCTTCAGTGAACCATTTCGGATCAGCCTTGGCGGCCCTTTCATTAATCGGGAAATACGCCGGATTGGACACGACGCTCAGAAAATAATCCTGCGGTGCCGCCAATGTGACGACCAGTGTTTTTTTATCTTTTGCCTCAACTTTCACGTCTTCTTTTTTGCCTTTTCCGCTGTTAAATTCTTCCCCGCCTTTGATCATGTAGCCGAGAAACGCGGAAGATGCGCCCGTTTTCGGATCAAGCATCCGTTTCCAGGCGTAGACGAAGTCCTCCGCCGTGACTGGATCGCCATTTGTCCATTTGGCATTATCACGGATATTGAAGGTATATGTCAGCTTATCAGCGGACACCTTCCAGCTTTCCGCCATGGCCGGTTCGGGCTTATTATCTTTTCCAAGCCTCGTTAAGCCTTCCATGATGTTATTCAGCGGCTGCCAGGAAGCATTATTAAATCCGATCGGCGGATCAAGTGAGGTCGGCTCATTTTCGTTATTGAGCCGGAGCACCGTTTCGCCCCCCTGTTCTTTTGCTTTGCCGGGTTCTGTCCCCGCCTGCTCATTGGCCGTACAGCCCATCAAAGCAAACGAAACAACAGCAATCACTCCGATCGCCCATCTCTTTTTCATTTAAATCCCCCTTTTTCCTCTGCTGCCGTCAGCTGTTTGTGCTTCAGCCGCTCTGCACGGTGATCCTGAAGCCAGCAATTGACGAAATGGCTTTTGGATTTCACGGTTGTTTCCGGATATACCTTTTCACAGACGATCATCCTGTCCGGACAGCGGGCGGCAAACGGACAGCCCGGCGGCGGATCGAATAAATCAGGCGGAGTCCCGTCAATCGGCGAAAGCTCACTGTCCTCCATATCCAGCCGCGGCACTGAGCGGAGCAGCCCCTTTGTGTAGGGATGAGCCGGCCGGTAAAAAATATCATGCCTCGTGCCGATTTCGGCGATTTTTCCCGCATACATGACGGCGACCCTGTCAGCGGTTTGAGCGACAACACCGAGGTCATGTGTGATCAGAATAATAGATACGCCTGTTTTTCTTTGAATCTTCTTAAATAATTCAAGGATTTGCGCTTGAATCGTCACATCAAGAGCCGTTGTCGGTTCATCGGCGATCATGATTTCCGGCTCACAGATCAGCGCCATCGCGATCACGATCCGCTGCCGCATGCCCCCGCTTAATTGGTGAGGATACTGCTTCAGGCGGGATTTCGAGTCAGGGATTCCGACCAGATCCAGCATAGCGAGAACCTCGGATTCAGCTTTTTTTCTCGTCATGGCGCGGTGTTCCAACAGCGCTTCCGAAAGCTGATCCCCTATGGTCAACGTCGGATTGAGCGCCGTCATCGGGTCCTGAAAAATCATAGAAATGTCGCGCCCCCGAATTGCCCGCATTTCCCGCTCCGTCATTTGGCAAAGGTCTTTCTGTTTAAATTGTATGCTTCCGGATTCAATCTTTGCCGAATGTTTCGGAAGAAGACCCATCACGGCTTGTGACGTCACGCTTTTTCCGCAGCCCGATTCACCGACGATCGCAAACGTTTCACCTTTATATAAATCAAAGCCGACGCCTCTGACGGCTTTTACGGTGCCGCCGTATGTCGAAAAAGTAACATGCAGATTTTGAACTGAAAGAATTGGCTGCGTCATTTTTCCTACCTCCTCAGTTTCGGATCTAACGCGTCCTGCAAGCCGTCTCCAAGCACGTTAAACGCGTACATCGTTAAGGAAATGAAAAAGGCGGGGAAAAACAGCCGCCACCAATGGCCTGATAAAATCGCCGGAAGCCCGTCGTTTGCCATGACGCCCCAGCTTGCAAACGGCGCCTGAATGCCGAGTCCGAGAAAACTTAGAAATGATTCCGCAAAAATCGCCGCCGGCACCGTCAGCGTCATTTGGACAATAATGGCTCCCATCGTATTCGGCAGCAGATTTTTCTTAATGATCCGAAATGTTTTCGCTCCAAACGTTTTCGAAGCAAGCACGTGTTCATCATGCTTCATCCTCAGTACCTGCCCTCTGACAATCCGCGCCATGCCGACCCATCCCGTCACGGTCAGAGCGACGATGATGGAACCGAGCCCCGGTCCCATCAGCACCATTAACAAAATGACAACGAGCAGATACGGCAAGCCGTAGAGAACTTCGATGATTCTCATCATGGCGCTGTCTGTCCGCCCACCTTTGTAGCCGGCGACGCCTCCGTAAATGACGCCGATCAAAAAGTCGATCAACGCCGCCATCACACCGACAAATAAAGAGATCCTCGCTCCGTACCATGTTCTTGTAAACACGTCCCGCCCAAGCTCGTCGGTTCCGAACCAATGTGAAAAAGACGGCGGAAGATTCTGCTCGGCGAGCGTCTGCCTCGTCACACTGTGCGGTGATATCAGCGGACCGAACACTGCTGAAAGAAACAGGCAGCATAAAATCACAAGGCCGGCCATCGCCAATTTGTTCTTTTTAAGCCGCCGCCACGCATCCTGAGTGTAAGACAGGCTCGGACGCTTCACCGACTCGGTTTCACCCTTTCTTTCCATGCCCGGCTGAAACCAGTCATCTGGCACTTCTGTGTGTTTTACCGTTTCTTGCGGGAGACTCATCAGGCTCACCCTTTCTTATGAAGTTTTATGCGCGGATCCAGCAGGCCGTATGCCAAATCAACCAGAAACAGCATGACGATCAGAATCACACTGTAAAAAACGGTCGTTCCCATAATCACCGGGTAGTCACGCTGATTGATGCTTTCCACGAAATATTTGCCCATCCCCGGAATGGCAAAGATTTTCTCGATGACGAAACTGCCCGTCAGGATACTTGCGGCAAGCGTGCCGAGTACTGTCACAACGGGCATAAGAGCATTTTTCAAGGCGTGTTTGATGATAATTTTGACAGGGGAAAGACCTTTTGCTTTTGCCGTGCGGATATAATCCTGAGTCAGCACTTCGGCCATGCTTGACCTTGTCAGCCTCGCGATAATGGCCATAGGGCCGACAGCAAGCGCAACAGTCGGCAGCACCATATGAATGGGGCTCGTCCAGGTGGCTGCCGGAAACCATTTCAGATGAACCGCAAATTGCTGAATCAGCAGTGTCGCCATAATAAAATTCGGAATGGAAATCCCCAGCACCGCAAGGCTCATGGCTGCATAATCGAGAAAGCCGCCGCGTCTGAGAGCGGCCGTTATGCCGAGCGCAAGTCCTGAAATAACAGCGACAATGATCGCCGTAATCCCAAGCTCAAAGGAAACGGGAAATCCGCGTTCAAGCATGGCGTTTACACTGTCTGACGGTTTTTTGATTGAAGGACCGAAATCAAAGGCGAGAATGGATTTTAGATAAATGGCGTATTGAGTGATAAGAGGTTCGTTCAGATGGTAGTAGGATTCGAGATTTCGCTGGACCGCTTCGTTTGTGCCCCGCTCCTCGTTAAAAGGCGAGCCGGGTATCACTTTCATCATGACAAATGTCAGAGTGGTGATGACGAGCACGGTCACAATCATGGCGATAAAACGTTTGATAAAATACCGCAGCATGCCGTTCACCCCTTTAACAGAATGTTGTTCTCATGGCGAGTTCTGTCATGACGAGCATGGCCTGATAAGCTTCCGGCATGTCTTTTGCCTGAAATTGAACGGTTGTCGTTCCCGGTACAATTTCTGTGCCCGGCATTAAATGAGCCCATTCAGCCTGTCCGTAGTTGGCAAATTCAATGCCTAATACAGGTCGATCAGGCGGTGTCAGCGGCTTGACCTTATCTTTATTTTTGAGCGCATAAGCTGTTTTTTCCGTCAGGAGCCGCCCGGCTTTTTGAGGAGACAGGCATTTGACAGCGGTTCTTGAAATGGATTGTTTGACGGCGGCAGTCGTCACATTCGGTATCAGCTCCTCCGCTTCTTTTGCGGCGCAATCGTCTCCGGCTGCCATGATAACCGGGACGCCGTAAAATCCGGCGAGGTAGGCATTCAGCCCCAGTTCACCGACCGGCTGATCATTTATGTAAAAATGGCGCACGCCGAAAATCATGCTGTGTGACATGACGCCCGGCATCGAGGCTCTTGCATGATAGCCGATAAACATCACGCCCGAATATGATTCATCAAGCCCCTGCATCATAGAAAACGGCTTGACATCCCCCGTGATCAGCTCTGCCTCAGGATGAAGTTTTTCTGCAAGCAGATTATTCATCTTAGAGTGGCTGTCATTCACAGTCACTTCCGTGCATCCATTATTAAACGCTTCAGCGATGCACCAGTTTGCTTCTTCAGTCATCAGAACCCTGCCGCGCTCATAATTGTGCATGCGGGAATTGACAAATGTTTCATCCGGCAGTCCGGAAATCCCCTCCATGTCTACAGATAGATACAGTTTCATATAATGCCTCCTTTTTTATTTAAATTCCGATATTAAATTATGAATATTCTAACAAATTATATTAAAAAAGGATGAAACATGCAATATACCATTATGCCTTTATAGGAAAAAACAAACCCTTTTCACAGGGAAAAGGGTTTGTTGATAGAAAAAGTTACATACTGTTTTTGTTTATAGGGTGACCCTGAAACTGTCTGACCGCACTTCTGTATTCGCGATCGGGAATGACCTGATGCCTGATCGGTTCAGGAGCCTGCGGCGAAGGCTCTTCAGCCGCCTGCCTGCGTACGGCATGCGGTTTATGCGCCAGCTTATGTCCCATGCCGGTCGCATTCATAACAAATGATAAACACACTAAAAGCAGGCTAAAGATAAAAGCAATTAGAAACAGATCGCTGTATGTCCCCATCAGCTGGTCATGCGGCGATTGTGTGCTGCGCGCGCCCCAAAGCGTGCCCGAAGCATCTCTTTTCGTAAAATACCCGATTAATACAGGCGCGCCCATATAAATGAACAGCCGTAAAAACTGAACGGCCGTCATGCGTTTCACCAGTTCCGGAAGCGGTCCGCCCAACGCGGCGCCCATCAGTCCGGCCGCCACGATAAGCCCTGTCCCTGCCGCCAGCATCACGAAAAGACCCGCAAATAGAATAAGCGGCAGATGATGATCCGTCGTCATCCATTGAAAATTCACGAACACCAATATCACAGAGCCTGTTATGCCGAGCATGCCCGGGCCGACTTTATCATATGCTAAAGCACTGATGACAGCGGCAACGGCCACGCCTCCCAAAAGGCTCGCATATAAGAATATTAACTGGGTTTGTGACAAATGGTATGCGGTCTGAAGCTCCCCGTGAAATGCAGAAAGACTGACCGCTATGGAAATGCTGCCCGCAGCGATCATGAAAACACCCAGAATCGGCTTTGGAATCAGCATAAGTTTAATCGAAATCAGCGCATGTTCGTTTCTGTACTGCATAATCAGCAGGATCAGCAGAATGACGAAGCTTCCGCCAAATCCCGCCAATGTATGCCAAGACGAAAAGCCCCATTTCGGCAGATGAATAAACGTATAAGCGGTCAGCACGGCTGATATACCGGCCAAAAGAAAACCGATGCCGTCAAATGGAGATTTTTCAGCATTTTTATGAGCATCATCCCGCAGCCACATATAACTGAAAATCAAGCCGAATAGAGACAGCAGGCCAAAAATGATAAACAGCCAATGCCAATGGCCGGCGCTTGCCGCCGCCGTGCCTAATACGGTCCCCATTATGACGGCTCCGTAAAATCCGCCGATTAATACAAATAATGCGTAATTGCGCCGCTCAATCGGAAACGAAAGCACCAGCATCGGAATCATAATCATCAGCATAGTGCCCGCCGCAGCTCCCTGCAGCAAACGGCCCGCAGCGAGCAGGTAAATATCATTCGTCACAGCAGCGAGCAGCGCACCGATGACACCCGCGGCCATCGAAATCATATAGACAGGCCGGGAGCCGAACCTTTTTCTTAAATACGGCCCAGCCGGCACAAATAAGGCGAATGCCATATTACCGATAATAATCGGATGAAAAGAGTCAAAGTTTTCCCCGCCGACCGTCTGCCGGACAAGGCTTTGGACAGCCGCAAGAGCGGTGTTCGACATCAGTCCCGGCCCGACCGCCAGCACAGCAAGCAGAGAAATAATCCAGTGATGTTTTTCTTTCATTTGGCAGCCCCTTTCTAAAATTTGACAAAGTGAAAAAGCTAACAGATTTCCCCCATTAGCTTGACAGAATTTTCATATCTTTTCATGTGAAGGATTGAACATAATATCTTATTTATTATTTCAAATCCGATGGAAATTGTCAATATAGAGCGCGCCGTCCGATTGCGTCTTTTTCACAATTTCCCACAATCTTTTCATTATTATCCCACATTTTTTGTTTAAGATGGAGTCAGTAATAATAGGCAAATCATGCTATGATGAAATAGAGAAACGGAGTGAACATGATGGATAACTATCGTGATGAAAATCGGACAGACCAAAAAGAACAGGAAGTCCTTTTAGTAAAAGAAAATCAGCAGCCGGCGAGATATTCGGCGCCGGACGATGACAAGAAAAAACGAAGCTTCGGCTGGTTCAGACCGCTTCTCGGCGGGGTGATCGGCGGAGGGCTCGCCCTCGGCATCTATACATTTACGCCGCTTGGAGACCATCAGACTCAAGATACTTCAAATCCGGCTCCCGCTCAGGAAACGTCTTCAGTAACCGCTAAGCAGACATCTTCTGATTCCGGCAGCGGCAAATCGGCAAACAGCTCATCCGCAAATTCAAGCAGCATTTCGAATATGGTGGAAGACATTTCACCGGCGATCGTCGGAATCACCAATCTGCAAAAGCAGCAAAGCAGTTCAGATTTATTCGGATTCGGTTCAGATTCGAACTCAAATTCATCGGGTGAAGATGCGGAAACAGGCTCAGGTTCAGGCGTTATCTTTAAGAAAGCAAACGGCAAAGCGTATATTATTACGAATAATCACGTGGTTGAAGGCGCCTCTTCCCTTAAAGTGTCATTATATGACGGCACCGATGTAACAGCTAAACTCGTCGGCCGTGATTCGCTGACAGACTTGGCCGTATTAGAAATCAGTGATAAACACGTAACAAAAACGGCAAGCTTCGGCAGCTCATCCGCTCTCAGAACGGGTGAATCCGTGATCGCCATCGGTGATCCCCTCGGCAAAGACCTTTCCCGCACCGTCACACAGGGGATTGTGAGCGGCTTAAACAGAACGGTCTCGATTTCCACGTCAGCCGGCGAGTCAAGCATCAACGTCATTCAAACCGATGCCGCCATCAATCCCGGAAACAGCGGCGGACCGCTCTTGAATACAGACGGCAAAATCATCGGCATCAACAGCATGAAAATCAGTGAAAATGATGTAGAAGGCATCGGCTTTGCGATTCCGAGCAACGATGTCAAACCGATTGCCGAAGAGCTTCTCACGAAAGGACAGGTGGAGCGCCCTTATATCGGGGTGAGCATGATCGACTTGGAGCAAGTGCCGCAAAACTATCAGGAAGGCACACTCGGCCTTTTCGGCAAACAGCTGAATAAAGGGGTTTACATTCGCGAAGTGGCGCAGGGATCCCCTGCAGCCAAAGCCGGATTAAAAGCAGAAGACATCATTATCAGCTTGAAAGGGAAAGAAACTGACACGGGCAGCGAACTTCGCAATATTCTCTATAAGAATACGAAAGTCGGCAGCACCGTTGACGTGAAGATTATCAGAAACGGCAAGGAAATGACGAAAAAAATGAAACTGACTCAAAAAGAAGAAACTTCGTCTTAACAAAAATCCAAGGCAGCGGCCTTGGATTTTTTTATATACAGCTGAAACTTTAGGCCTGGATCAGCCATATGACTTAGTGTACAAAGGAGGATACATACACATGAAACAAACCGGACTTTTGCTGGTCGTTACCGGCCTTATCTTATTGCAGCTGAGCATTCAGCTTCCTCAGCAAAACGTTGCTTGGGGCATGACGCTGGGTGCAAGCATTTTATTGAACCTGACGGGAACCGGCTTGATCATGCGCTCTCTGCACATCCAGACCGGCCGCAGATGAATGAAAAAAACCGCGGGACACGGTGTGTTCTTGCGGTTTTTATTTTTGACATAAAAGCACCCTGCCCGGGTGGCCGGACAGGGTGTTTCGGTTAAGACATATGCTGATCCCGATAAACCTTTTCGTTTTTAATACCGTACGCTTTTTGCACGATATAGAGCGGACGGTCTTTTGTTTCATCATAAATCCTTCCGATATATTCGCCGATTATTCCGAGCATTAAAAGAACGATGCCGCTGAATAACAGCTGTATCACAATCAGAGAGGACCAGCCCGTTATGGTGCTGTCTGTAAAGAGTTTCATATATAAAACGATAAACATATAGAGAAAACCCGCCCCGGACATCATCATTCCCGCGTAGCTTGCCGCCTTGAGCGGTTTATGGGAGAACGTTGTGATACCGTCCATGGAAAGCTTCAGCATTTTTTTAAGCGGGTATTTTGTTTCTCCCGCAAGCCTCTCATCACGTTCATATTCAACAGCAGTCTGCTTGAAGCCGACCCAGCTGACGAGCCCTCTGACAAAAGGATTTTTCTCTTTTAATCTTTTCATTTCGTCACAGACTTTTCGGTCCAGCAGGCGGAAATCTCCGGTATCGAGCGGAATATCAATATCAGTCACGCTCCGAAGCAGCCGGTAAAACATAGAAGCCGTCTGTTTCTTGAAAAAGGTTTCTCCCTTTCGTTTTGTTCTGACGGCGTACACGACATCGTAGCCTTCTTTCCACTGTTCAATCATATCAAGGATTAGTTCGGGAGGGTCCTGCAAATCGGCGTCAATGACGACGATTGCATTTCCCTCTGCGTAATCCATGCCCGCGGTGATCGCGATCTGGTGTCCGAAGTTTCTGGAAAAATCAATAATTTTCACTCTCGGATCAATCAGACTGTGTTCTCGTAATATTTCAATACTGCGGTCTTTGCTTCCGTCATTGACAAAGATTAATTCATAATGGTCTTTTGTTTGATCCATGACTTCTTTCAGACGCTGATAGGTTGTCTGAATGACGGGTTCTTCGTTATACACCGGGACGACAATTGAATATTGAATATGTCTGCTCATATTTTTTCCTCCTATTCATCAGATTGCAGTTCGTATAATGAAGCTGACTGATTCATTCCGCCGGGGCCGCCGCCCATCCGGCTGTTTTCACCTGAGGTCTTGCTGCGCTTTGTATCAGCTGCATCATGATTTTTCGTTTTCTGATCTGTGCTTGTTTGCCATTTATCTGAAGATACTTTCTTACCGTTTTTCTCAACCCATTCAACAATTTCGTTGTTTCCGCCTTTGCCCATTCCGGATGTTAAGAAGTATTTTACTTTCCCTTCTTTTACGAGCTTTTTAAATTGAGTCAGCGTGATGGCCGGATCAGATCCGCTGAATCCGCCGATCGCCATGACCGCTTTTTTCGTTTTGATAATGTAAGGCGCCGCTGTGTTGGAATCGGTTGTTGCAAATAGATAGTCCGCTCCGGCGTTATGTTTCTCTAAATAGCTGATCAGTTTTTTATTTACAGAGGCGTTATTCATTCCCATGCCTTTCCCGCTTGTTGACGCAAGCTGGGGGCCTGTTTCAGGCAATGAGCTGTTGCCCCCGTACAGAAGCGGTGTGCTCGCCCAATATATCGGCATCACCAGCAAGACGAGAAGAGCTGCAAGTGACAGATAATAACTGAGCGGTTTTTGGCGCTGTTTGAACACGGACAGAGCGATTGCAGACAAAGCTCCGAAAACGCCAACACCGATGCTCCAGCCTGCGCCGATTTGATCAATCCAGTTTCTGAGGATAAACAGCTCAAATCCGGTTGTCACAAAAATAGCGGCCGGCAGAAGCCAAGACTTCCAGCCTGTCTCCGTGCGGTACAGATGAACGAGGGCGACCCATCCCGCACCGGCAAGAGCAGCAATCGGAGGCGCCAGCATAATGAGATAATAATGGTGGAAAAATTCCGCCACACTGAAGAATCCGGCAATCGGCACTAGCCATGCTGCCCAAAAGATCGTTTCCTTCTGTTCTTCTGACAATCTTCTTCTTTCTCTCGCTCCGGCGATCAGTAAACCGGCCATTCCAAAAATCGCAAACGGCAGGAGCCAGCTGATCTGATCAGATAATTCTTGTTGGAAGAGTCGCAGCGGACCGGGGGTTCCCGTACCGAACATTCCTGAACCTGATTGCATTTTTGAGCTGGTGCCTGCGCCTCCTTTTCCTCCGCCGCTTGGCATTTGCCCGTTAGATGGAGGTGCCGTCATGTTGCCGTTTTGAGATTTGCCTTCGTTTGAAGACTGTCCGGGCGGCGCCTGCAGTTGTGAAGAACCGGCGGAAGAAGCCTTTTCTTTCGAAGCGTCTCCGTGCGGCATGCCCTGACCGCCGCCCGAACTTTGGCCTGTCAGCCGCTGAATGCCGTTATATCCGAAAGCCAGTTCCAATACGGAGTTGGTCTGGCTGCTTCCGACATATGGCCGTTTGCCGGCAGGGATATTGTCAACAATGAGCGGCCACGATAACGAAACAGCCGCTAATACGGCCAGCGCGCTTACCAATGAAATGATTTTTTTCTTTATGGTTGTGTTTGCCGCAATCATATAGAACAGCAAGAAAGCCGGTAAAATCATATAAGCCTGAAGCATTTTTGTATTAAAACCTACCCCGACGACAAAGAACGCCGCCAGAAGCCAAATCAGTTTTCCTTTTCGAATCGCTTTAAAGAGGAGCCATGTGGCGAACAGCAGGAAAAAGACCAGTAAAGCATCGACATTGTTTGTCCGCGCGACCGCTGCAGCGATCGGGGTGCATGCCATGACAAATGAGGCGATGCGGGCCGCCGTTTTTCCGAACGTCGGCTTTATTAATAAGTACATGAACAGAACCGAGCCTACACCCGCCAATGCTTGAGGCAGGATGACACTCCACCCGTGCATACCGAATATCAGCGCGCTGATCGTTTGAATCTGGTATGTAACAGCCGGTTTATCTACCGTGATAAATCCGGCTGCGTCAAATGAAGCGTAAAAGAAATTATGAAAGCTTTGTAGCATACTCGTTACCGCTGCGGTGTAATAAGGGTTCACCGTATCGTCATTCCAGATGTTGTACATATTCAAGAATGCGGAAACGAGTAAAATGAGGATTAAGACTGCGTCTATCTCGCGTTTTTTCATTTTCACCTGTATTTTCACTCCTTTGGTTGAACTTTGAACAAGTGTAACAACCAAATGTGAAAAATTTATTAATAAACAAAGACAATTATTTTGCCGTTGACAAATGGGTAAAAAGAATGACAAAACGGTTTTAGAAAGCAAAAAAAGATGCCTCCCTCAAGCCGCGGGAGGCATCTGTCATTATTCCTGATTTATTGAATCGGTTTCAGCCGCGCTTCTATTTCAGAACGGCGGTGTTCGAGATAAGGCGGAAGCGCCACCGTTTTGCCGAGCTCCTCAGGTTTTTCATCAACCATAAATCCCGGACCGTCCGTTGACAATTCAAACAGAATTCCGTTCGGTTCCCGGAAGTACAGCGCTTTGAAATAATAACGCTCTACGATGCCTGAGTTGCTGAAACCTTCTTTTGTAATGATGCGGTGCCATAAAGCAAGCTCCTCTTCATTCTGAACGCGGAAGGCCACATGGTGGACGCTGCCTTTCCCCGGACGCTCTCGCGGAAGATCGTTTCTTTCAATCAGATGGACTTCCGTGCGCGCGCCTCCGTTTCCTGATTCCAGCACTGTAACTGTGCCCCGGTCTTCATGGGTTTCTTTTCCGATTTCAGTGAAGCCGAGCACATCGGTTAACACACGCAGCGTCGGCTCCGCATATGGGACGGTCAATTCAACGGGACCAAGACCGCGGAAAGAATATTCTTCCGGAATGCCGCTTTGTTTCACCGCTTCACCGATGTCTTTTCCTTTTTCGTCAGCCGTCAGTACAAGCCGCTGTCCTTCATGATCCTGAAAAGCGAGTGTCTCTCTGCCCGCTATTGTCACGATGTCGCCATGAGCGACCTGATGCTCTTCGAATCTTTTTTTCCAATATTGCAGCGCTTGTGCATCCGGGACACGCAGGCCGATTGAAGAAATACTGTTTGTTCCCGCATGAAACGGCGCAATCCGCGGAATTTCGAAAAACGTCAATTCAGATCCCGGATTTGCTGTTTCATCACCGTAAAACAAATGATACATCGTCGGTTCATCTTGGTTTACGGACTTTTTCACAAGTTTCAGTCCCAGGATGTCCCGATAGAAATCTAAATTTTTCTGCGCATCAGCCGTCATTGCTGATACATGGTGTATTCCGTTAACTTTCATTATGTTATCCTCCACTCAATTATCTCGATTTCGAGATATTTTATATATACAATTTATGTTATCCGGAGCATAAAGTCAACACATCTGCTTTGCCGACGGTCCGCAGATTTCCGTCTTCAAAATAACGAACTATAGGAATTTTAAAACTCTTAATGTTCGTTTTTAAAATAAGATATTTTCCTTACCAAAAGCGAAAACCTTTGTTTTTAAGCCAAAATCCGAAATCAGAAAATTTATTTTATTCGCGTTTCAGCAATTAGGGTTTACAATATGGAAAATAGTTTTTTCAGCATGACGATTTTACATCTGGAGGGAAAGGATATGCAGATTGAAGAAAACGGACTAAAAAAAGAGATCGGCCTTACCATCGCCCTCTCACTTGTTATCGGCACCATCATCGGTTCCGGCGTATTTATGAAACCAGGCGCCGTGCTTGCCTACTCCGGTGATGCAAAAACCGCGCTTATCGCGTGGCTGTTAGGAGGCATTTTGACGCTTGCAGGCGGCTTGACCGTTGCGGAAATCGGCACTCAGATTCCGAAAACGGGCGGACTTTATACATACCTTGAAGAAGTGTACGGCGAATTTTGGGGCTTTTTGTGCGGCTGGGTGCAAATCATCATTTACGGCCCCGCGATTATCGGAGCAATCGGCTTGTATTTCGGCTCTTTGATGGCGCACTTGTTCAATTGGGATTCCGGCTGGTCTAAATTGATCGGAATTGCAGCCGTTTTGTTTTTAAGCATCATTAATATTATCGGAACGAAATATGGCGGCATCGTCCAGGGAATTACGACGGTCGGCAAATTGATTCCGATTATCTGCATGATTGTGTTCGGCCTTTGGAAAGGCGATCAGCATATTTTTACAGCCGTTACAAGCAGCATGTCAGAAATGAATTTCGGCGCTGCCATACTGGCTACCTTGTTTGCCTATGACGGCTGGATTCTGCTTGCGGCTCTCGGCGGTGAAATGAAAAACCCGGAAAAGCTTCTCCCGAGAGCGATGACGGGCGGACTCTTGGTTGTCACCGCCATTTATCTTTTCATTAACTTCGCACTGCTGCACATTCTTCCCGCGACCGACATTGTCAAACTCGGTGAAAACGCCACAGGCACCGCTGCCGGAATGCTGTTTGGCGACATCGGGGGAAAATTGATCAGCGTCGGGATCATCGTCAGCATTTTCGGCTGTTTAAACGGAAAGATTCTCGCTTTTCCGCGTGTCTCGTTTGCAATGGCGGAACGGAAACAGCTGCCGTTTGCCGGACAGATTTCACGGGTGCATCCGACGTTCCGCACTCCTTGGATTGCCGTGTCATTTCAGATCGCGCTGGCTATTATTTTTATGATCATCAGCAACCCTGATAAGCTGTCTGAAATCTCTATTTTCATGATTTATATTTTTTACGTCATGGCCTTTTTCGCCGTTTTCATCCTAAGAAAAAAAAGCGGCGGAAAGCCGCGCGCCTACAGCGTGCCTCTGTATCCGGTCATTCCTGTTTTGGCGATAGCGGGTTCACTGTTTGTGCTGATCAGCACGATCATTACAGATACACTGAGCTGCGGGCTTTCCATCTTGATCGGCCTTGCCGGACTCCCGCTTTATTTTTGGCTGAAAAACCGCAGAAATGACTGACAAAAACGGTTCCTTTTACGGGAGCCGTTTTTTTTCGGCAAAATCACGTGCAAAAGTTGACAGCAAATTCACATCTTTTGTTATACTTTTTAAGCAAGATGTCTGAATTCGAAGTATGTTACGTTTTTTTGGCAAAGATGGGTAACATAAGAAAACAGGATGAGACACGTTTTTACGAAAAAATCAAGAAGCGTTTTTTTCGACTTTATCTGTTTTTTTTCGACAAAAGGCTATATAATAATTTGATGTGTGCATTGTCTCATTCAAACAATGGAGGGTTTTTAATGATAAAAAGAAAAAAAGATAAGTTCTCACTCCTTTTAACAGAAATCGCAAAAAATATAGATGAAACTGCAGAGTATTTTGTGAACTTTAAAGTCACAAACCAAACAACACTTAAAGAATTTGCAGATACGTTAAAAGAATACGAAACAAAAGGTGACAATCATGTTCATGTCATGATTAAAGAGCTTAACAAAGCATTCATCACTCCTATTGAACGCGAAGATATCCTTCAGCTGACAAACAGCCTGGATGATGTGCTTGACGGAATTGAACATTTCTCTGCCATGATGGAGATTTTCTCAATTACTTCATCAGACGAGCATATCGACAAATTCAGCGGATACATTAGAGAATGTGCGAAAGAAATTTTAATTGCAACTGAGCTGTTGGCAGAAAACCGCTTAAAGGACATTCAGCCTCACGCCATCAAAATTAAAGAGTATGAGCACAACTGTGACAACCTGCACAGAAAATCATTAAAAAATCTGTTCGGCACAGAAACCGATCCGATTAAAGTGATTCAGTACCGCGAGATTTACGAAACGCTTGAAGAAATTGCTGACTCTTGCCAAAGCGTTGCCAATAATCTTGAAACCATCATTATGAAAAACGCGTAACGAGGGGTTATAATGGATACTCTATTACTTTTAACGATATTAATTGTCATTTGCGCTTTGGTATTTGACTTCATTAACGGATTTCACGATACCGCCAACGCAATCGCCACCTCAGTTTCGACAAAAGCGCTGAAGCCGCGGCACGCGATTATCATGGCCGCCATCATGAACTTTCTCGGAGCCATGACGTTTACCGGTGTGGCGAAAACCATTACGAAAGATATTGTGAATCCTTATACATTAGACAACGGATCGGTTGTCATTCTTGCTGCTTTACTCGCCGCAATCGCCTGGAACTTGATCACATGGTATTTCGGCATTCCGAGCAGCTCTTCACATGCGATTATCGGAGCGATCGCCGGTGCGGCTATTGCAGCATCAGGTTTTGCGACGCTTAATTATAAAGGGTTCATTAAAATTATCGAAGCACTTATTTTATCACCGATCATCGCCTTTGTTCTCGGCTTTATCGTATATTCGATCGTGAAGCTGATTTTTAAAGACAGCAATCTGGCGAAAACAAATAAACGCTTCCGCAGAGTGCAGATTTTGACGGCTGCCATTCAGTCCTATACACACGGAACAAACGACGCGCAAAAAGCGATGGGTATCATTACGATGGCGCTTATGACGGCCAATTTACATAAAAGTGATACGATTCCTTTCTGGGTGCAGCTCTCCTGTGCCCTGGCAATGGGTCTCGGCACATCCATCGGCGGCTGGAAAATCATTAAAACCGTCGGCGGTAAAATTATGAAAATCCGTCCGGTAAACGGCGTATCTGCCGACTTAACCGGCGCAGCCATTATTTTCGGGGCCACGTTTATTCATCTCCCTGTCAGCACGACGCACGTCATTTCGTCTTCCATTCTCGGTGTGGGCGCTTCCCACCGCGTAAAAGGCGTAAACTGGGGAACGGCTAAACGGATGCTCATTACATGGGTCATCACCCTGCCGATTGCAGGCACACTCGGCGCCATCGCCTTTTTCATCTTAGATCTCTTTTTCTAATGACGGCATCCGCTTCTTTACAGAAGCGGTTTTTTTTGTGACAGGAAAATGATGTCATGACATAGAATGAACATAGCAGACCATTTTTCGAATTGTGAGGGATGCTCATGCTTATGTTTTTTCAGATCATGGTGTGGACGATGGCCGCCGCACTCATTTTATATGTGTACGCATCCTGGCGGTATGAGGCAAAGGTAAAAGAAAAAATGTTTGCCATCCGTAAAACGTGGTATTTACTATTTGTACTGGGCTCCATGGTCTATTGGACATATGATCCTGAATCGCTCTTTTCCGCATGGAGACAATATTTGATTGTTGCCGTCTGCTTTGCTCTTATTGATGCGTTTATCTTTTTGAGCGCATATATCAAAAAGCTCGCCGGCAATGAATTAGAGACGGATACGAGGGAGATTTTGGAAGAAAACAATGAAATGCTTCACTCCTACCTTGAAAAACTGAAAACCTATCAATATCTGTTGAAAAATGAACCGATCCATGTATATTATGGAAGTACAGAAGCTTATGCAGAAGGCATCAGCAGACTGCTGGCCGCTTATGCAGAAAAAATGAATGTCACGGCTTCATTGTGCGACTATTCGGCACAGTCGGATAAGGACCGCTTGACGGAGCATATGCCTGATGCGGCAGACGTTCAGTCCCGCCTTAACCGAAAAGACGTCTACTATGATCAAAAGGGCAGGCTTGTGCTTATTCCGTTTACAGTCCAGGACCGCCATTATGTGATCAAACTGACGTCAGAAAACCTGTTGACGGAATTCGATTATTTGCTTTTCACATCGCTCACGAGCATTTATGATTTAATGCTGCCAATAGAAGAGGAAGGTGACGAATAATGGAGCAGGCATTTCAAAACGGGCAGCCGGAACAAAGAGCGAAACCGTTCAAAATGTTTAAAAAACGCTCAATGACAAGTATCGCAAGTTACCAGGTCAGCCCTCATACCGCCAGAATTTTCAAAGAAAACGAACGGCTGATTGACAAGTATAAACAAAAAAAAGCTTGATTACACTAAGGACAGGAGACACGGCTCTTGTCCTTATTCCTTTTTTCCTTATATTTCATATAATAAAATCAACAAAGAGATGCGACAGGTGATGATGTGAAGAAAATTGTAAGGCGTGTAAAGTTTGTGGATTACGGACGGTTCGGGCTTTCCGCTTATTCGCTGAGGATGCGGGCGAGGAGTCTTGGGCTATTGAACCGATTAAAAAAGAAGAAAGGCTGAATCCCGTAATGTGATCGGGACCCAGCCTTTTATTTTTTAAAGCTGCATCAGAATTTTCGCTTTTACAGCGGGACCGTAGATGCCGTCAGACGGCAGTCCGTTTACAGATTGGAATCGGGCCACGGCATTTGCGGTTTTCGGTCCGTAGATGCCGTCAATGCCGTTATTGACAGCTCCTTTTTCAGGATAAAAATAAAGCGCGGCGAGCGCGTTTTGCACCTGGTATACTTTTTCACCGGACGTGTACGGCTCTGTCAGCTGAATCACCTCATCAGGAAGAGGATACAGTGCTTCAAGCGGCGCGCTGACAAACAGCACTTGTCCGACTTTAATCAAATTCGGGTCTGCGATGTTATTCCATTTCTGAAGATCAGCCACACTGACGCCGAATTTTCGCGCGATGGCCGACAGCGTATCTCCTTTTTGAACAGTATACGTCTGTCTTTCCTCAGAACCGATTCCCGCTTTAAACTCGTCCCATGTATCCAACAGTCTTCTCGGACAAAGCTTTCCTGACCAATGCTTGTGCGCAACAACATTTGAAAGCGGGATGCCGTGCGACGTCATTAATGTGCGGATGAGCCATTGGGCGTTTGCCACGGCCTGTGAAAAGTTGCCGTCGGCGTTTTCACAAATTTCAATACCGATAGATTTGCGGTTGCCGTCCCCGTTTCCGTCTCCGGCATGCCATCCGCTTTCGTTGAGCGGAAGATGCTGATAAATTTCCGTATCATCAACTGTGAAATGCCAGCTTGTCGGCGTATCGGGGTTTTTCACATAGTTTGCGTGACTTTTGGCGTTAGCGCCGGCTGCGGTATTGGCCGTATTGTGCACCGTAATGTAAATCGGTGTCATTGCATAGCCGGGGCGGTTATTGTTTCCTGCCGGGATAAAATCCTGTGTGATTTTTACCATGTTCTCATCTCTCCTATTTCGATAAATTGTTTATTTTTAATAAAGCTTGCTGTTTTTTCCCTTTTGCTGTGACGTAATTGTTTTTAAACCAGGCTGCGGCTGTCGTTACGATCGTAAAAACGGCCGAACCGGCGGCATACAGTGTATCTGCAAGCTGGCTGACCTGGTCCTCCTGAATATCAAGCGGCGATTTGCCGAACATCAGCAAAGTCTGGTTTAATAAAGCAAGCAAAAGAAGCACCGTCCTGACGACCGTGCCTTTGTCCGCGAATTTCATATCGGTTTTCCCCCTTACTTTTGCAGCAGATTGTACATGATGGCGATGGCTCCGCCAATGACGCCCGTGCAGATTGCTGTCACGATCGCTCCTGTAATGGTCCGCTTAATCCATGTTGTGTTTTCGTCAATTTTGTTCAGTTTTTCATTCAGCGTCATGATTTGCTGATCCTGCCGGTCGGATACCCGCTCTAATGCGGCCACCCGCTGTTCAAGCACCTTTTGTTCACCTTTAATGCCTGCGAATTCTTTTTGCACCGCTTGTTCATCCAGAAGCACTTCCGCTCCCCCCTCTTACATTGTTCTCACCTCCCTTCGGAAGCTTCATTCTTAAGAAAATGCCGTGCCTTTGACAGACAGGCTGCCGCCGGAAATGCTCTTGATTTCCATGACGATTTCTTTAAAGCCGGCAATATCAAATAACCACACTTCTCCTGTGCCTGACGTGCCGGCGGCTGAGGTTCCGTCGTCAGATCTGATTCCCCTGATCGGCACATTTTTCCCCGAGATAGACCTTCCCCAAAACGCGACATGGCCCGACTCAGCCGTGCCGGTGATTTCGACGAGAAGTTTTTTCCAGGCGCCCGCTGAGAAGATGACCCCCTCGCCCGCCTCTGCTGCATCTTCATGAAAAATCACGTCTGTATATGAAAACGCCATATCACCGCCCGTACCGACGGATTGGTATAAAACAAATTCGGACTGCTTTTGATTTCCATTTTCAAAACGGAACCGGTAATATCTTTTTGTCAGGCAGACCCACCCCGAAGCGGTCAGCACTCCGCCTTTGACTGTGACAGAATGTGAAGCTGTCCACGAATTGTTATCTTCGCTCTCTTCGATAAAAAGAGTCCCGCTGCGGTCCGAATAAGCCCACCCCTGTGCTCTGTCTATTAAGACGGCCCCTAAACGGTCTTGTCCGAATTGGCTGTAAACTTCAATTGCCTGCAGCGACGTGTTGGTAAGCAGCTCTGCCATTCCGGACAAATCAGCAACCGGTGTGGCATAATCGTTTTTGCTACCGCGATAAGCTTTTACGGCGCCTGGCCTGCCAAGTTGATCAGCGGGAAATTCAAATGAATGCTTTATCATTGGCCATCCTCCTTTTTTAAAAATGACAAATAAAAAAAGCCGTTTGGCTTATGACACAGCATTTTTATAGTTTTCGTATGTTTCACCCGTTATTTCTTGAAATTCCTCAGGCGTGATATAGTGCGCGGCCACCCCTTCAGCCAGATCTTCGGCAGAACAGTCATTATAGCCCATAGCCTGTTTGACCATTTCTGTTGAGGCCCACTTATAAAACAAAGCGTAAACCCAAAAGTTAAGTCTCTTCATTTTTCATTCTCCTTTTACGTTTAAGAGTTCCAGTTTTAAAGATGCTATTTGTTCACCTAAAGCTTTATTCAAAATCTCTGTTTTCTCCCTTGCCACCACTTCGACAGACAATTGTACACCTAAAGCATTTTGAGCTTGTTCTGCTTGTTTTCTCGCTAGTTTTTCATCTGCCAGTTGCTGTCCGATTTCTTTCAACTGTTCCACAATGGGATCCGGCTCCACCACATCCTGATACTTGTTTTTTTGATTTTCCTTATATTCTTGATCAGCAGATTCGTTCCAAATTTTATTTACTTCATCAAACTGCGGTCTCCATAAGCCGTCCGGAGGTTTTATGGTTGTTGAGTTTTGCGGCATTGTACTTGATGTACTGTCTAAGATTTCAGGCCTTTGAAAATAAAAATTCTCATCATACAAAAAGACTTGCATATTCATCCCTCATTACAAAGTGAAATTATTATCTATTGAAATCCCTGTAATATTTTCCTCTATTTTAGCGAATTTTCCGCTAAATCTCAGTTCACCCGTTGGTTCGGCATAATATTTTGTTACCCCCGTTGTTCCAAAGAAAGTGGCAGCCATTGCTTTCTGTGTTGAAGGATGAGCTTCAGCAGGGAGTACAGCAAAAACACTATCGAAGTCTGGAGGAACCACTTCACCACGGGTGAATACTTGGTTGCCCCACACTGCATACTGAGGTTTTCTTCCGCCAACCTTATGTCCATTAATTAGCGTTAAATCATACCAAGTTATTTTATTAAAATCTTCTTCAGTAAATAGACGTTTCCACCCCTTAAAAACACCGTCTGTATGAACAGTTGCAATCCATACATTGTTATCGTAACTTCTCCAAGCTAAAATCGACTTCCTCCCTGACTCCCCCTCAACCACATCATAGTTAAACCAGGAATTATCATTTTCAACCGGATTGTTTTTAAGCTGAGCACCCATTCCACAATAAAACCCCGAGCTCAGCGCCAGTATGTCTGATCCGTTTTCTAATCGTGTCCGTCTCCCATCATCCTTTGTCAACTTCGCCAACTGGCCGCCGTTCCATTTGTCTCTTTCGATAGGGCTTATATGAATTGATGAATCTATCGCATGTGCATCGACCTTTGACTGCGCTCCAGCTATGGATTCAATTGGATACCAATTGATTGCTGTTTGATTAGAGTTATAGTAAAACCACCATGCATTACCTTTCACGTCTACGGCATAACCATTACCTATTCCAGGCTGCCCCACTAACTGCATACCGCGCAGGCTCGTATTTGACGGGTTGTCTGTTACTGCATTGGTTCCATAAAAAGTTACAGAACCAACGTCTTTTAACGAGTCATAAAACGAGCCGGAAGTTAAATTGATTTTCTGAGTGCCATTATCGGCAGTGATTTTAAACAACTGTCCTGCATTCCATGTATCCTTCTCAGCTTTCGTTACATGGATATCAGTCTGCTTTGCGTGGGTATCGACTTTTTTTTGGGCGGCTTCTGAAGTTTCTAACTGAACCCAATCAGTCCAGCCGGAAGCTTTAAGGGTTTTTCTCCATGTGCCTCCTTCATAATCCATTGCCAGAGCCTCACCATAAGACTTGAATCCGATATATAAACCTCTGGTGGATAGCGGAGGAGTATGAACTCCCGTGTTATTTGTGTAAAAGAAAAAAGATTGATTAAGCTGATCTACAATTTGATGAAAATCCAAGCCATCTTGTATACTTATTAAATATTTCCCTGAATCATCCGTCAGCTTTGTCAATTGCCCATTATCCCACTTCTGGCGCTCTTCCTTTGTCACATGCCGGTTCTGATCTTGATTGTGCTGGTCGAAATCTTTTTTTGCTGCCTGCTGGACGTTGTCCACGTTTCCGAGGCCGATTTGGGCCTTTGTCGTTTTGTGCGGGTTGTTCATGTCATTTTTATGGGCCGCCAGATCCGTGTGTGCGTCTTTTATGCCTTTTTCCCAGCGGTTGACGTCATCTTCGTTAATCGGGTCGTCTGGAAGCCAGTCTGTTTTTTCTTCGTAAGCCATCGTTACACCACCTCAAAAGTAAATCTTAAATCAAGCGTTCTGTTATTGCTGAGGTCCAAATTTGTTTTTCGTTCTGTGATGATGCTCCCTGTTTCGTCAAGCATCTGCACGGTTTCAATATGTTTAATGTCTTCTTCCCTGCGTGTGAGAACGGTGACTGCGGCATCTTTTACAGAAATGTCCGCAATCAATGTTTCTTTGCCGTTTAACAGCACTTTTGTGATCCTGTTTTTCAAATCGGCTGCAGCACGCTGTCTGTAAGCGGCTGATATCATGGTAAGACCACCTCGTTATTGTTGAGTGTGACGGAATAACCGACCTTCAGTTCACTGACTTTTCGGTATCTCCGATTGTTGAGAATGACCCGGTCTTTGATTTCCAGTGTTTCGTTTAATGCAGCTCTCAGTGTATACGCCAAATGAGCGGGTTTGATTTTTTCAAGCGTTTCAATCAGGTCGTTCATGTACTGCAGGTCATCAAGCTCCATATCGGCATAAAAACGATATTCCCCCGGAAACATCCGAACGTAAGCTGACGGATGTTTTAAAAAACGGTTTAGCGCCTGCTCAATCGCTTGATGGGTGATGGGCGGAATATTCGACATCTTCGAGATCAGCCTGAGCCGTCTCATGTCTTCTGTGTCACCTGACTCCCGCGGTATTTTTAATATTTTTTCCCAGCGGTCAAGCCCCCACGTCGCCGTCGTAATAAAAAGCTGGTCTGTCAAATCGAAAATATCGTTATTCTGCCGCTCAAATTCGGGAGCTTCCGCCTCAAGAATTTCCGCCATCTCTTTTAATTGAGTTAAAAACGGCGGGAGATATGCCGTCATCTCATCGAGTCTGCTCAAGGATTGTCACCCCTTTGAGTTTAGGAATTTCCACATCACTGAGCACAAGGTTTTCCGCCGCACCGTTCATTTTGATATCTGCGTAGTCACTGACGGATGCCGCGTTATAAACGATGTTGTTAATTTGTGATAAGCGGACGGTGTTTTCTTCGAAGGCCATTTTCTTAAATAAATTCAGGATGCCTTTTTCAATCTCCGCTTTTACGTCATCGATCGAGCTGTTCAGCTCAGGCAGCACGGAAGCGGAGATTTCAATCTCTTTCCATACCGCGCTTTCCACTGTTACTGCAGCTCCGATCGGCGCCTGGCCTTCTCCCTGGCCTTCATCGGGATCAATATAATCCTTTACTTTCTTGATCAGAATATCTGATGCCGGTTCCAAATTCGCATTTGTGATGACAACTTTCACCGTTCCGTCTCCGTTCCAAAGCGGGAAGATTTTCGCTCTGCCGACACCGTCCACTTCTTCAGCCCACTGTTTATAATGCTGTTTATTTGCGCTGACTGCCTCCCGGCGGACTCGGGTAAAATATCGTGTCCTTAAGCTGCTGTCATCTTCTTCCTCACGGCCGGGAATTAATATATCACCCATGACCGCTTTCTCAAGCCCGGGAATCGTATCAAGCGGCAGCAGATTTTGACCTGTAATGCCGGCATTCCCCGCTTCTCCGGCCGTTTCACATTCGAGCGTTCCATCCTCCGTATATTGAAAATACAGGTTGTCGACGAAAAAACGGGAGCCTGTCGGAATGGTGATGCCCGCTGTGAATTCTCCGGCTCTGACCGCTTTTGTGGCAGGTGTTCGTTCAATTCCCGCTTCGGCAGCCCGCCTGTCCAGAAATTCTCCTTGAGCCGTATCGGAAAAAACAAGCTCCAGCACGGTATCAAGCCAAATATAAGACTTTGCGAGCTCAGCGGCCGCAGGCGCGAGCGCATTGTAAATGACGCTTCCTTCTCTCGTATCAATATCCGCCGTAATGCGCGCCAGCATTCTGTCCATAATGCCGTCAAACGTCTGAGCTTCAAACATTCTCTCCCAGCACCTCCTCTATCTCAAGCATGCCCTCATCCGCTTCAACGGTAAAAGAGACGATGAAGGCATCATCTTTTTTCTCAATCTCAAAATTGGCAACAGCCAAAATCCGGTCATCATACAGCAAGGCTTCTTCTATCAGTCTTGGAATCTCCATTTTTTTATAAGCATCCGTCGTGCTCTGATCAGAAAGCACTTCCTGCAGTTCATTCCCGATATCATGGCTGAAAACCGAATATGAATACCGTTCTGTGTGAAGAGCGATATAGACGAATTGTCTGATAGCGTCCAGTCCGTTTATCAGTTCATTGGTAATCCGGTTGTTTTCAAAATCAATTCGGTAGGTTTGTGAAGTTTCAATGGCCTCACTCGCATCCTCCAAATCTTCAAATTCGATTTCCTGTGTCAGTGCCATTGGCACCCGCTCCTTTTTGATTTATTCATGTAAAAAAGCCCTCTTCAGAAAAAGAAGCGGCTTTAACAGGCTGATATCTTTAATACATTTCTGTCCAGACGGATGAATTTTCAAAGTCACACTCCCGGCATTCATCGAATGCGGTTAGATTTTATCCAGCACAAAAAAGGACTGTCCTCCTGTTAATGCGGCGGTCATCACCCGGTCTCCTGCCTGGAGCTGATCATCTCCGCCGGATTTCAGCCGCTTCGGCACAATGAGTGCATCAGACGGAATCAAAAGTTTGTCGTGATCTTTCAGCTTCAGCTCGAGCGGCGAAACCGAGGTCACTTCCGCCGTCATCAGCTCCACCGGCGCTTCGGCGTCAACCGCCCCGACGGCTAAATGTTTAATAGCATCGCTTAATCTCATCAGGATGTCCCCTCCGGAAGTGAGTTTTTCTCCGTGACATCAATCGTCATGATATGTTTTGTTCCTTGGAATTCATGGCGGTCCGTATCTACATAATAAGTTTTCTTCAGCCCGATTTCCGAAATTGAGATATAGACCGGCAATCCGCTTTCCAACCCCGGAATGCCGATCGCCTGTATATTTTTCAGCTCTTTCTTTACGCCTTTTTTCTCAGCCTGCTTCACTTTTGCACGCTGTTTCAGCTGGGCTTCGTTAATGTCGTCAGAAACCGTTTCGGTATACTGTAAAACGCCGAATGTTTTCATGCCCGCGCTATCTGACGCGGAAGCTTTCACGGTTTTATCGTCTTTTTGCAGCCGCATGACGACACGGGTTGCGGTATCATCAATTGAAGTGCTGTATTGATACCCTGTAATATTAACTCCTGTTTCCAGCACCCAAATATCAGACGGGTCCGGCCATTCACGCAAGCCGAGTCTGCCTTTTTCTGAATAGAGCTGATAATTGCGGCCCGTCTGGCTTTTTGTCTGTTTTAACGCTTTTAACATCATATCGTAAAGACTTGTATCATTTTTGAAAACGAGTGATTTAATGGTATGCCCTGTGTTGGCAATGGATGTCACGGGAATTTGAAAATCGCTGGCGATCCTTTTTAATATTTGATCGGCGCGCTTGTTGGAAAACACATAAACGTCCTGGTTTTTCACAAGGTATTGGAGCATATCGTATGCGGTGAAGGCGACGGTATGCTCATCCGGCGTTCTTGCAAAGACAATGCCGCGGAACAGCTCTTTTCCGTTCCATTTGAACAAAACCGTATCCCCTTCTGATACGCCGTAATACGTCTGGCTGCCCTGCTTTACGATAATTGTCGCTTCGATGGAGCGGGGCGCCTGATATCTGTGTCCTTCCAGCGTTACGCTTTCTGTGACAAGCTCGAGCCACTCCGTTTCTTTTATGACAAATAGTTCAATCATCTTCTCACCCGTTTCATTGCGGTATCTTCAGCTTCTGCCCCGGGAAGATCCAATGCCCCGGCTGCCGGATATTCCGTTTGCTGCGCTTAATCATGGCGGTTTTATTCGCGTTCCAGATTTTCCGCCACTCCGTGTGGTTTCCGTAAAACTTGCCGGCGATGTCCCAAAGCGTATCCCCTTTTTTGACGGTATATGTTTTGGGTGAAGCTTTGGATGGGCGCTTCGCTTTCGTTTTTTTCTTTTGTTTGATTTTTCTTGGCGAAGCGGTTTTATATTCTTTCAGTACGATATCAAAATTCCGGTCGCCGATTTCATTGTCACCTTCGCTGTAATTGAAACTTTCAATACTGCATGTGACATTGATTTTTGTTCCTGTAATTAAAAACTGAACGGGTTTTTTCGCTTTCATCCATGTTTCAATGGCTGAAATGGCTTTTTCCGGCGAAGGGATGCTTTGATATTCAGCAATCGGGGTGTATCGTTTCGGAAAAAAAGAAGAGAACGAAATTTCTTTCGCTCCCGGTTCTTCAATAAACGTCACCTCTCCAAGACCCGTGACTTTCACGGAATCATTCTGCACGCTGTTTGCGATATCAATCGCTTCAGGGAGAACGGGAAGCCGGAGCTTGTCCTTCCCCTGTGACAGCCAAAATTCGTAAACAGATTTAGTCAAAAGCAACGGCCCCCTTTGCTCCGGTATAAATGTCTTTTTGCAGTTCATCAATCAGCGCCTGTTTGATTTTGGCGGCGAGGCTGTCGGCGTCCTGTCCGTTATGGAAATGCTGATCGCCGCTGAATTCGATTTTGATCTCTTTTGTTCCCGTTTTTTGCACGGTTTGTCCGCCGCCTTTAACGGCTGCGGAAACCGTGCCGGCTGAAAGCGCTGCGGGTTCCGTCTGGGACGGATCGGACACTTCCATGCCGAGCGCTTGAGCCGCTTTTTGAAGCAGATAACGGCCGCGGATGCCCCGTTCTTCAGGGATGATCCACTCCCGTTTGTTCCCTTCGCCGACACGGGCAATCTGCTCCTTCGTAATCAGACCTCCGTTGGCATAACCGACGTATGGGCCGCCGTGCGCCATACTCTTAATCCCCGGCACATTGTTGATCGAGCCGTATCTGCTTTTAATATAGCCGATGGCGGCAGCGGCGTTGTGGATTGGATTTCTGATATCATTCATTCCCGGCGCTTTGTGAGATTCAAAGGTGCTCGGAATTGTCTGCATTAAGCCCTGTGACGGGTGTCCGGCTTTGGCGTTGCTGTCCCATAAGTTAATGGAATTAGGGTTTCCGCCTGATTCATTCTGTGCGATCGTCATTAATCCGGGAAGCCAGCTGATCGGAGTATTGGTTGCTTTCATTGCGGCCAATAGCCACTCTTTGACGCTTCCTCCCGCTGCACCCATGCCGGAAAAGGCCGCTGCAAGCGAGCCTGCCTGTTTTTCGGCGTATTTTTTCACGTCAACTGAGCTGAGCCCTTTGACGACGCCGACTGAAGCAAAGCGTCCGAGACTCATCATGACACGGGAAGGAGAGTGAATATCAAGCTCTTCCCTGAATGCGTCCTCGACTTTTTTGGCCAAATCTTTGGCCGCCTGTTTGACTTCGCTTCCCTTCGCATTCATCCCTGATACGAAGTGTCCGATCAGGCCTGACCCCCAGCCGTTCGCAGAATCTCTTGATTGCACAAACGGTTTATTGATGTGTGTGCTCACGTATTGCGCGGTTCCCGTATCTTTTGCATTCTGTCCGGCCGAAAATCCTTTAACTGTGGCGGTTCCCCACGAGGACGATTGATTGACCGCCGATTGATAAGGTGTTTTCACCTTTGTTTTTAAAAACGAATCGGTGCCCGTCTGTGACGTATTCTGACCTTTCGCATAGCCCGCAACGACTTGCTTTCCGTAATCGGGCGAAGACGAAATGAGGGCGTTAAACGGCGTACCGATGTTTTTCTCTTTCCAGCCGTCCATATCCACTGCTTTATTGCTGATCCCGCTGTCAAAGCCTTCTGTAAACTGTTTGCCGAGTGATGAAGCCGTCCCGGCAAATCCGGAAGCATCCACAGACGCAGCTGCCGATACAGACGCCGAAGAAGAAACACCGCCCGCTCCCGCCGGTGCAGCGGAAGACTGAGCCGAAGCCGCTCCCATATCGTCGACGACACGCATGCCAAGCTTAGACGCAGCTTGTGAAAGCAGCATTTTCCCTCGGCCGCGGTTGTTGTCAACGGGAATAACAAATTCTTTACCGGCTTCACCGATCCACGAAATGGTCGGCTTTGTAATGAAGCCGCCTGTGGCGTTTTTGTCATAATGAAAGTCTTTGTAAGCTTTATTTTTCCCTTTCTGGAAACTTGAAGATACTCCAGAAAGCCAGTCTTTCACACCATTCCCAATATTCCCTGCAGTTTCTTTTACCTTTCCGCCTATATTTTTAGCAGTGCTAACCACTTTCCCGCCAGCACTTTTAATAGCATCCATTGAATCTCCTAATATATTTTCGCCCCATTGTTTAACCGAATTCCATTTTTCAGACCACCAATCTTTGTTAAACAAAGTTTCCTTAATTTTACTTTGAAATTTACCCCATAATTCCTGGCTATTTTCCCAAGTATCTTTACCCCAGCTTTGTACGTTTTTCCATTTTCCATTCCACCAATCTTTATTAAAGACCGTTTTCTTTACATTTGATTGTACGTCATTCCATATAGAAGAGGCTTCTTCCCATTTTTCAGATGTCCAGCCTTTTACTCCTTCCCATTTTCCTTTCCACCAATCACTGTTAAAAAGAGTAGATTCCATAGCTCCATATGCATAACCCGCTTTTTCAGCCCACCAATTCGAATTATTAAAAAATGACGTAGACGCAGTACTCTTAATGTTGTCCCAAGTACCCCCAAGACCGCCTAATGTATTGCCGGCAGATGTTTTTACCCCGGTCCATTTCTCGTTCCACCAGCTCCCATTAAACAGCGTTTTGGATATATCTTCTTTTAACTTAGAAGTATCAAACATCTTACCGATTGATTTCCCAGCTTCTTCTCCGCCGAATGCGCCTATAGCTCCACCTGCCAAACCGCCTGCAGCTCCGCCTATCACAGTGCCTGCGGGTCCTGCGAAACTGCCAATTGCCGCACCAGCTTCTGCCCCGGCAATACCTCCGGCCTCCATACCGACAATACGCCCTCCGACCGTACCAACCTTTTCTCCGACATTATCTTTATTTGTTCCTTGCAGGTCTGATAAAGATAACAAATTCCCGATATAAGGGATTGCTTTACGGAATTTTCCCAATCCTTTTAGTGCTTTTCCTAATTTAGAGGATTCTTCACCGGCTGAGGTTAAATCTCCGAACCATTTTTTCATCTTTGAACCAGCCGTTTTGTTTCCTGAAGATTTCTCCTGACGATTCTTTATAACTTTACCAGGCACTCTGATTGTTCTTGAAGGGGTCTTTCCAGGCGTTTTCCTTGTACCCGGACCTTTTCTTTTTTTACGGGGATTTTTATTTCTCTTTCTTCCCGGAGCGCTGCTTCCTCCGCAATCGCAGCAGCATCCTCCTGTATTACGGTTTTTAATTTTGCTTTCTGTTTCCTCTTTGCCTTCAGCATCTTTCTTTTTTTGAGGACCAAGGATTTTGTCAATGATTTTATCAAAAACGTCATCCTTCAGCTTTTCCATCAGCCTTTCCTTAAATCGATCCACAAACGCCTTGCCGATTTCTTTCAGTGTATCCTTTATCCAAGGCCATGCTGATTTTGTCCACCAGTCTTTAAGCCAGCCTTTTATTTTACCAGCCCATCCAGGCTTTTTGTCAGACTCATTTTCTGAGGTTTTTTTGAAATTCTCACTTTCACCTTTTTTAGGCTTATCTTCCTTATATTCAAGAGGACTTCCCTGGTTCTTGACTTTGTCAGTTACCTTATCCTTTACTTCCAGTTTGACATAGTAGGTCTTTTCAAATTGCCTCAGAACAGATGTTAACCGATTGACGGTTTTTGTGATCTCGTCAATCACTTTTAATTTTACAGTGTAGCCCTTTTTCAGATTCCGCTTGATATAGCCTATTATTTTTTTGACTTTCAATGTAATTTGATCATCAGCCGTCAGAAGAAAGGAAAATGCATGATTTGATAACATTTTTTTCAGTTTTTTATAAACAGGTGTCACATGTTCGGTTAAAGAAACAGAAATATTCATTTTTTTGGGGAGAAGCCTCATTTTTTTTTCTAAAGCTTCCAGTGTGCCGGTAGCTTGATCATCAACAGCCACTTTGATCTGAAGGGATTTTGCGAATTTCAGAATAATATAATCATTGATTTTTCTCAGTTTGTAGAAAGCTTGATCTTCAGCTCTAATACTGATTTTGATCTGCCGATTAATTGTCTTCGCTTTCTTTTCAACTTCTTTAAAGCCTTTATGTATCCTTTTCAGTTTTTTGGATACCTTGTCCTCTAAATCAAAACGTGCAGTCAGCTTTGCCAAGTTATGCCCCCCCTTTCTGCGATTCTTTTTCAAGCAGATCCAGTTTATAGCCGATCATCCCGTATAAGAGAGCTTTAAAAGATTTCTCCGCTTCGTATAATTCCAAAATCTGGGACGGTGAATAATGAAGCTCGTGCATCGCGTAATAAAGATACACGGCTTCTTTATTACCATCCTTAATTAGTTTTTTGCTTCTTCTTCCAGATCTTCAAGATCATCTTCAAAGCCGTTAATTTCAATCGCTTTATTCAGCCAATTTGCATATTCACCGCCGACAGAGAGTACACGTTTGGCCACCTCAACCGGGTCTGCTGTTTTATATGCTTCACGCAATTCCTTGGAACGAAAATCAGGATAAATTGTTGATTCAATGGCGATTCTTGCATAGAAACGCTGAGTGTCTAAATCTTTAATACGGCCTCGGCCTTTCACATTTTTAAAAGTCGTGTTTTCTTTCTCCAGCTCATCAATCCGTTCAGTTGTAATCGGCTTTAATACAAATGGAATGACATTCCCTTTTTTATCTACAAATCGTTTTGAAATTGCAATTTTTATTTCTTCAGCTTCTATTGTTTGTCCAGGCATAAAAAATGAAAGATCATATACATTTTGTTGTTTTTCACTCATACAGCATGCTCCTTTTATTTAGAAAAACCATCGCTTTTGCGATGGTTTCAATACTTTTTCATTTTCTTAAAACGTTTCAGAAAGCTTTTCCGGCACATCGAAATCTTCAAAGGTAAACGGCACTTCTTCTTCAAGCGCCTCTGAGTCTACGTCCAGTCCGGCGATTTTTGCAGAATCAAAGTTGACGTCATACAGGGTGACGCGTTCTGTTCCGCGGCCTGATGATTTGTCGTCAAGAACGGCTTGCAGCGTAAAATACGGGTCGCTGCCTTTTTTCACGTAATCCATCATAAGCACGGCGAATTTGGATGTGACTTTATAGAACGTCGCTGTGCCCGTTCCGTTGGCGCCAGTCGTTTTATGCCCCGTCATGCGGCGTCCCATGATGTTTACTTCTGATTTATTTTTTTCTACGTTTGCTTCAAAGGTTTTAATATGCGCCATCTCTTCTCCATCGAGAAATAAACGGCCTTCTTTTCCTGAAATTGTGTTTTGCGCTTTTAATGCCATCTTAGTTTACCTCCACATTAAAGTAGAATTTTTCTGCTGCATCCACAGGCTGCACGGCGAGGTCAATTAAAAAGCCGTCGCGGTCTTCATTAAGGCCGATTGTAATGTCTTTGTCTGAATCAAAGTTAGCGATGCCGCCCGCATCCTGAAGCGTTGTCAAATATTGAATAATCATCGTTTTGACGAATTGAAGGCCGTCGTTTGTCGCAGGAAGATCGCTTCCGGTGCCTTTTTTCGATTTAATTAAAGCTTTCAGTTCACGTGTCAAATCGTTATTCACCGCATCAAGCACACGGACGATTTTGTTTTTCGCGAACTTTTTGTTTTTCTCTGCCGTAAATGTCACCAATGAGTTGATATCTTTTTCTACGCTGACTGACTTATCACGGGCGTCATAAGAGAAAAGGAATTCACCTTTGGAAAGGCGTTCGATCACTTCATCATGAGTCAGACGATGCAGCACATCGACCGCGCCTTCATATTCAACGAAAGTTAAGGATTGGTTAAATGCAGCGCCGGCACTTGCGCCTGCCACCCACGCGGTCGCATCTTCAGCTTTAATTTCGGTTCCGTCTTCAAGCAAGACGCCCTCAGTCACATTGATGATACCTTCGTAATCTCCGTTGTAATGGGCAGTCACCCCTTGCACTTTCTGTCCCTGCGCATCGCGAAGGCGTTTAATGAATGCGGCAAATGTCGCTTTCAGCTGATCGTTATCCGCGACAGGAAGAGCGATGACATCGAAATTCTCCGTTTCAGCCGCAGCTAAAAAATCCGTATAGTCTGAGTTGACCGGCGCTTTATCAGTTCCTCCCGCAAGACGGATGCCTGCCTGAGGATTTAACGTTTCTCCGGACTCTTCGTCAGTGCCTGTCAGCGGGATGGAAGCCGACAGCTCGCCCGTTCCTGTGAATGTGACATAGCCGTTCGCTTTTAACTCCTCGGCCTTTTTCACCGTTTGTTTGTCAACTTCCGCTTCATCCATGTATGTGGTCACATCGAAAGCAGTCTGGTCAAGGACGTTCTCACTGATGCGGATGATGATGTCATTTCCTTTTGAACCGCCGTACAAAGCGGTTGCTTTTACACCTTGCGAAAGATCGGCGCTCGCTCTGATTCCCTCTGTCAGACGGTACATCAAAACGGTTTTTGCTTTCTTTTTCGCCTCGCGCAGCAGAATCAGTGACGGATCTTCAATACTGAGCCCTACTTTTTTATTCAAATCTTCAATGCTTGAAATAGAGACGAATGTTTTCGCTTCCCCCCAGTTAGATGCGACGGGCAGGGCGACAATCCCCCGTTCACCGATTGTGACCCGCTCCTGGGCTGTTGTCTTAAAGTTAAAATAGATCCCGGCACGTTCTTTTTCTTTTCCTTGCGTAAATGTTCCGCCGTTCATTATTGCATGACCTCCTTGGTTAAAAATGCTTGAATGTAAGTCTGGGCTTGCGCTTTTGTCATTTGTTTCTGCTTCACGCCGAATAAAGCCCCCTGGAGAATCTCAGGTTTTACGCCGAAAAGCTCCTTTGCGTGCTTTGTTAAGTCCGCCGTGTCAAAAAGAATCGCTCGTTCTGCCGTTGCGGCATTTTTCTTTTTATGTTCTTTCACTTTTGTTTCACCCCGCTGTTAATGTCCACATCCCGCAGTGCGGGAGATGTTTGTTTCTGATAGTAGTAGCGGCTCGTCCAGCGGATGGTGATCACTGCCTCGCCTTTGTCTCCGACTCTTGTTTCGATACGGCTGATACGGACGAAATCACCCGTATCCTCTCCTGATTCCGTAAGCAGCGGAATGATCTGTCTTGATTCTCTCACCGCATCAGCGATCCGGTCGGCTGCAGAGAGCGCCTGCACCGAGTCAGCATGAAACAGCTTCACATTCAGACTGTATGTCTTCTTAAAGGTGGAGACTGTGTCATTCTCGTCAAAAACATACGGGGGCGGGATGTAAAGGGACGGCACCTGAAATTGTTCAGGCAGTTCATTTTCATATACGGGCACGCCGCACTGCTGATACAAAAAAGCGGCGATTGAACCGGTCTCGCGATTCATCCGTTATCTCCCCCTAACGTGTTAAGCCACTGATTGAAGCGCTTGTCCAGCGAACCGGCGAAGATTGTTTCATACATAAGAAGGGCTTTGTCCCAAAACCCATTCCCGCTGATCCACTGTTTTTTAAGGGCCATTCCTGTTGAAGCTGACGGATCATAGATGAACCGGGAGCCTTGACAATACCCGGGCACCCATCTGACATTTTCATCTGAGACGGTCCAATGTCCGTCATTTATGAATGAGGCATACTCTACATTGGTGCCGATTTCAAGGGTCAGTCCCCCGTTTTCAATGATCCATACATGATCCTGCGCTCCTTTTCGGAAGGAAGACAGCAGGTTTTCTGTATCAATCCCTCCCGAATGCATAAGCTCCTCCCGTACCAGGTCGAGAAAATCCTCCCCTGATTGTTCCAGCCATCGGCCAGCCTGACGGGCAAATTCTCCGGATGATGCCTTTTGCAGCGACCGATTCCATTTTTCCAGGCTCTTTATGCTCATAGTCTGTCATCTCTCACAGCGATGGCCTCCCAATGGTGCTGTCTTGCTTTCTTCGGCATTTCCAGAATATACGCCTGTCCTTCCCAAATGATTTTGTCATTGACACGCACAACGGCCTCTTTCGGAAAATGAACGAGAAACCGCTGATATACTTTATGATCAGGCGCAAGCTGAATAAGCCGCTGCTGTTTTTCAACAAACAGGCACGGCACGTCTTCAGCGTCGGGAACGTCCGGATAAGTAAAAACAGGCTGGAGCTTTTCAGCGGGAATGCCGAAGCGCCCGGCCTTCGGAACTGACACCGTCTCATGATAAATATCGCATCTGTCAGTGAGCAGCCGTTCATAGCTCATAACGGTCTCACCTTAGCACTTATAGAAACCGGGGAATAGCCCGGCGCGATATATTCACAGAGCAGATGGTATACCGCCGGTTTTCGGATTCCGCTTTCACCTGACACTGTATAGGAATAGTCGCCTATCTTTTCAGATTGATAGGCGGAAGCGGCGGCTTCATTCTGATTGATCAGCGCAAAATATTGAGAAAGCTTTAATAACGCAAGCTTAACCTTCTCGGGAAGCGGTGAGTAAACAGGATCAGTGAACGAGTGTCCCGCCATTCTGGCCGCTTCCGCTTCCGCCTCCAGAATGTCCTGTATAAGCAGCGGCTCCGGCCTGTTTTTGACTTCATCATAAACTGAATATGAGACAACGTCAGACGGCTGAATTAACATAACTGCCACCCCCGGCTTATTCTTTAACGTTTACGATTTTGGCGCTTGCATCTTCTTCTTCAAATTTGCTGTCAAGTTTAGCCGTCAGTACGATAATAAATTTTCGGCTGCGGATATCTTTATCTACTTCGATTCGGATATTCCGTGAAAAACCGAGAATGATATTTTTCGGATGAGTCAAAATGATGTCAGACGCATCGTACTGGGAATCACCTTCCCCGACTGAGTACGGCTGCAGGTTGGAAACCCCCTTGACCGGAACACCGAATGCTGAGGATAAACCGCCCTGCACCGCAAGATCCCCCAGATTGGTCTGACGGTCAGCCACACGGTCTTTCCATTCAATCTCCATGCCCTGAGACGTGTAGAATCTGAATTCCTGAGGCAGGCGTAAATATTTTGCCGGAATGGCTTTTAAACCTTTTTTAAATGTAGCTCTGGTCAGCTCTTCCCCATTTCCGTCGATGACGTGAGACACAGTCTGTTTACGGATTCCGTCAAGCTGTGCCAAATACGGATCAGAAGAAGATGTATCGCCGTTTACGACAAGCTCTTCAATATCAACTGCCGCCCGCTCCGCTAAAATCTGCATGATTGTCTGCTGCAGACCGTCTTTTTCAATGTTGTTTTCAAGCGTGTCATAGGTGATGTTAATTTCCGCAATGACTTCTTTCGTATTCAGCTGCACCGTACTTGTTGCCGGGACGGTCAGCTGATCGTCCGTTAAGGCTTTTCCTTCCTCAGCGGCACGCAGAATACGCTGGCCGAAACCGATTTTTTCAAATTTCTGCGAGTCGTTTTCCATTTGAATCACACGTGATTCGCTGAAAATGGTCGGCGTGTTCTGCACCATGCGGATAAATGCTGAAGCTTGTGCGGGATTCATTAAACCGCCGCTTTTTAATGCGGAAAGTGACATTTCCGCCTTTCTGATGATATCTTGATTTCTCACTAACAGTTCCTCCTTCTGACTGGGCTTAAAGCAGTCCGCTCCAAATGGATTTTTTAACAGGTTCTTGGCCGCCCGTCTCTTCTTCCGGCTGCTTTGAAGCGCCTCTTGCTTTTTCAAGCGCTTCGATGCGTTTAATAATCGGCGCCAGCATGTCCTCGACAAGCGTTTTCAGTTTTTCTTCATCAGACTGTGCAGGCGCCCCGTCTTTGTCTTCCGTGTTTTGCTCCATATTGTCAAGCCGCTTTAAGAGCGGGTGCAGCGCGTGTTCAATCGATTCTCTTAAATCATCTTTTCTCATCTTGTTCAAGTCCTCTCCCTTGCGGTATCTTGATTTGCGGTCACGGTCGAGAAATTGCTTGACCGCGCCGATTAAGCCGGCTTGCTTTTCCGCCGGCTCCTCGTAAACATCAGCGGTTCCCGCCATGCTGTAGCCTGTAATGACACCTGCTTTAATCTGATCCCATACTTCATCGGAGGCTTTGGTGACAAGCACCCAAGATCCTTTCCGGATCACAGCATTCCCGATTTCAAAGTCATCCGGGGCGACGTACGACTCCACCACCTCGCCGGTTCCGCCTTCAAAATTATGATTTGTATCAATGTTGCGGGCGTCCGCCAAAAAACCGTGAGCGGCCTTTTCAATCTCTTCGGCCGTCATATAATCGCCATGGGCATCCGGGACATCCGGCTCGTAAACGATGCCGTAGACAAGCTTCTGCTCATCGGGTTCGCTTTTTGTAAACACCTGCACCTTTTTTTCAAATGACGGAAGGCCGGCTGCTTTTGTGAAAAAGAATTCAGTTTGGTTCGCCGCTTTATCGACATAGCTCACAAAACTGATGACGGCATTTCTTAATTCTCTCGGCACGAGATGTTTTCACCCCCTTTCAGGATTGCTCTTTTTTCCCTTTCAGCACCGGCCGGCTGTAGTACTCTTCCGGCCATTCCTCAAGCGTTTTGCCGAGCACTCTTCCGGCCAGATCACGGAGGTCATTAGGAGAAACCGCGCCGGCGGAGATAAATGGCGTAAGCACCTTCGCAATTTCAAGCGGATCGCGAAAATCAGGCCCTTTTAATGTGAGCTGTACATCGTGAAGCCCCAGTTCAGGCAAAAATAACGTATTGAGCTTATTAATCAGCGTTTTCCGCTCCGGCTGAAACACCTGCTCCTCCGTGATTTTGCGTGCCGTATCGGCTGTGGCTTTGTTGTATTCCTGCGCCTCGCCCGTATAAAGCGGCGGGAGACGAAACGCGGAGCGGAGTTTATTTCTGCTTTTGTCGTCATATTCAAGAAACAGCGCATCCTCCTGCAGAATTTCCGCAAGTGATTTAATTTCCACAGACACAGGCGTAATGTCTTCGCCTCCGTGAAGGTCTTTTTCCTTCGCAATGCCTTCCGCCTCAATCAGCAGAAATTTGTGGGCGTTTTCCACCCCTTCAAGGTCATTCATATAATCGTGAAGCTCTTTGTACGATGCTTCTGACAGCATGCCGTTTTCAACCGTAATGGCGGCCGGCACGTGACGGCCCTGTTTGAAATACATAAAATTCAGTTCTTCCGCTTTCCGGGCGCCGTACAGGTTGACGATATTGCCGACCCAGCGCGGAATACCGTACGTGCCGCTTCCGATTTTCAAGTGAACGGCTTCATTTGCCCTGAACTTTTCAGGCAGGGTTTTTACGTATTCGCCGGTTCTCATGTCCATCATGCGGGGATCGCCGTATTCCTTGAAAAACACTTTCCGTCCGTTCAGCATCTGAACATATTTACGGAACCGTTTTTGCCTTTTAATCGTTTTGGATGCGCCGTTTTCTTCATAGGAAAACGTGACCTCAACAGGATCAGTCACACCGCATACCCGCATATGCTTTACATCCAGATATTCAATCCCCGCCGGTTTTCCCAGCCCGTCCCGGAGCACCTCGAGAAAACCGTTGCCTGTTTTTTCACGGTCTTCTATCGCATATCCAAGGATCGTCTCAGCTGATTCATCAAAATGAAGACATTTGTAAAAGCTCTCCAGCTTCATCCAGTTTTTTTCGGCCCGCGCCTTTTTGCCCGGGGAGCAATCTGAACTATTTACGTCAAAGGTATATTCCACATCGAATCCAAAACCCGTAATATTAACCCGGTATGCGTCAATGCACTGCTGAAGAATGGTCGAATATTCGGCGATCGTTTTCAGCTCGATCAGATTATAGGGCGGTGAAATGATATCTTCTCCGTACAGATCGGCAAATTGATCTTCGTGCATCTGCCTTGCCTGCGGCGCGGCCATTTTTGATTTAATGACGGTGGCTCTAACGTTTTGATTGTTGGGCAACGTTTACCTCCTCCTTTCCCGATTCGGACGCATCCGTTTTTGCGATGACTCTTTCAGATCCGCCGCGTCATAATCATCCAGCGCGTACCAAATGGCTGAAAGTGTGTGGGGATCAATTGAAAACTCATCTTCCGACAGAGCGCCGTTTTTGTTTTTCGCATATGTTAAGTTCTGCAATTCGCGGATCGTATTTTCACAGCTGTCTGAGCAATAGATGTGTCTGAACCGTTTCAGCTTTTTCGTATACTGGAGCCTTGAGCCGGGAAATTTTTTGGCCGCGACCATGCAAAAGCCCTGCCTGCGGAAATATTGGATGCTTTTCGGCTCGGCCGAATCCGCTTTGATCAGCTCTTTTTGATCCGCCAATTCCTGAAGCTCTTCAGCTGTCTGGTCATCGGTCATTTTGTTTTTGTAATACTCCCAGAAAATATAAAGCTCTTTTTGATCGGGATCGACGGCAAGCCGGATGACCGCATTGTATGACTCTTCAAAACCGAAATCCATGCCCGTCCGAAACAGAGGGCGCCTGATGGCGGCAATCCTCTCTGTTACTTCGTTGTGCTCCAGGACCTGAAATTGCGGAAATACACGGATGCCGTTCACGCCGAACTGTCCTTTGCGGGCGATCCGGTACAAATCGGGATCGTATTGCCGTAAGCTGTCCAGCTGCTTAATATAGCTTTTCGGCAAAAACAGATTGTCGCACGCTGTGGAATGATGGTAATACGTATCTCCCTTAACGACGGTGCCTTTTTCATACAGCATCTGATCATCCAAAACGAACCGTTTTTTTTGCTCATCACGAAAAAAATGCCGGTACGTCCAATTGGAAGTGCCGACGGGATTTGTGGTGCATATCATATGAAGCGAAAGCTCGGGATGGCGCAGACGGCCGATCAGCTCCTTAAAGCCTTCATATTTCACTTCTGAGCATTCTTCAATCCAAATCAGAGAAATATGATGAATAGATTTCAATTTGGCCGGGTTGTCCATCCCCTTAAACATAATCCGGCTTCCGTTTGAAAATCTCAGCTGCATCGGTGAAGACACGGCCTTTACGGCATGTCCCAGCTCAAGCTCCTCGATAATGTCCTCAAACAAGGCAAAGGTAGAATCTCTGTGCGTATCGAAAACTTCCCGCACCACAAGCGCCGTCCGCTTTTCACGAAGCAGCTTCAAGATGATTTTCAGCGCGGTATGATAGCTTTTTGACGACCCATAGCCTCCGACGAGAAATTGGTACGTTTCATTCCAATTGAATAAATAATCTTCAAAGCGCGGGTTGACCGCTTTTTCAATCATGGCCGTTCCTCTTTCCGCGTAATGACAATGTCAATCGGCTTTTGGCTGTCTTCTGATTTTTCCAGCTTCTGCTGCGCCAGCTTTAATTTTTCATTTTCAATTTTTTGTTTAAATTGATCGGGGAAAAGGTCAAAGTACAACGACAGCTTTTCAAGAGCCTTCATTTTGTCGGCAAGTTTGATTGCAATGCCTTCTTTCCCGAGTTTTGCCTCCGTAACGATCGTTCCGTCCAGCAGATTCGAATCTTTAACGTCAACGTAGCTGATCTCCTGCATAATCGGATTATCATTTTCGTCAAAGAGCGGCCCTGATTTTCCGAAGGCCTGAACCTCTTTTTTTCCGAAGGTTACATAATCGGTAATGTCGGCAAAAGCGATTTTCACATAGACTTGAAGAACGTCCATCGCTTCGACAAACACTTTATTGACCATTTCCTTTTTCATGCGGCTGATTTCTTTGGCGACTTTTTCGTTTTTTAACAGCCTGCTTCCCGTGACATGCGCGCTTTCCGGTGAATACCCGGCTTTTATCGCAGATTGGGTGGCGTTAAAGCTTTTCACATAATAAAGACAAAACAGCCGCTGCCGTTCGTTTAACTCATCACTTTCGGCCGGGGCGATTTTTCCGCCGCTTTCCGCGTTCTTATCGAGCGCCTCGTCCCAGCGCCCTTCTTTTTTCCATCTGCCGATCGTTCTTGCGGATACGCCTGATTTGCCGGCAAGGGCGCGGTTTGTGATGCGGCCTTTATGAGACTGATAGATTGTAAATGCCTGTTCTCTTTTTGCGTTTTTCATGCTACGGCATCACCGCCACCTCCGACATGGATGTCTATAATAAAAAGCGGCTTCTTTCGGGCCGCTTTTTTGTAATTTGTCTGTTCACTTCTAAGTGGCAAACGTATGACAACATTTTAAGCAGGCGACTGATTTCTTTGTTCCTGCTGTTTTTGAATTTTTAGAAGCGCCCGTTTGACCGTCGTCTGTACGGTTGATTTTTTCACATTCAGCAATGCGGCGATCCGTTCATACGAAAAGCATTCCGCTTTGTGGAGCAGCAGTATTTCTTTTTCTCTTTCCGTTAAAACGGCTAATGCTTCCCGCAGTCTGATTCTGTCTTCTTCAGTCACATTCCCGGAAGGTTCGAACATCAGCGCCTGTGAATAGGTATCTATGATTCTAGGATCTTTAATCAGCATCCTTTGATAAGCGTCTCTGCGGTCTATTGCTCTTCTTATGCCGGGCTGCCGGCCTTTTTCAAGCCATTCGGTGACATATTCCAAATCTGTAATGATCGTTCTGATGATTTTTTTATCTTTCAGTTCTTCTGAAGTCAGAGCCGATTCATCGGCTTCCCCCAGCTGCTTGTACCATTTTTTCGTCTCTTTCAGCGTGCGTTTATATTCAAATAGTAAGTCTTCCATCATAGATCCTCCTCTTTTTCGGACAAAAAAAGGACACCAACCAATGCGCAGCATATGCGCGATTGATCAGTGTCCGCAGGCTTTCCGTCTTGGACGTATTCTGTTTTTTCGATTAATTCAATTTAAAGCCGATTTCATATTCGACACGGGCCAGGTCGCCTTTTCTCGTTTCGACAAGCGTTTTGCCGTGCTCCGGCGCCTCGGCGAGCCAGGCTTCATTCTTCAGCCCGTCTACAATAATCACCCGCACCTTGCCTTCTTCCAGCTGGCTTTTTAATGTTGTATGTTCAATGTCTGACAGTTTTTTAGGATTCATGTTTTACGCCCTCCGTCTTTTTCAGGATATTTACTTCATGTATGAGGCTTTCGAGATTATTTATGAATGCTTCTTTTTCTTCAGCGCTTTCTCCCCGGAGCAGGCGGAGAGCCGTTTCGGCCGCCTCAAAAAGTTCCGGGGCTTTCGCCATCATTGCCGCGTTGATCCGCTGTGAGTATGAACTTAAGTTGAAAACGGCCGCGATAAGCCTTCCGTTTGAATAAGGAAATTTCTCTTTTTCCGCTTCGCTGTAAGCAGAATAAATGTAAATGGGTTTTTCTTCTCCGCTGTGTACGGCCCGCCATGGAGCGGGGCTGTTGTTTACTTGCAATGTTTATCCTCACTTTCCATCAGCCTCATGCCATGCTTCAATTTGCTTTTCGATCCGTTTCGCCCTGAACAGCAGGCAAAAAAGCCATTTGATATATTTATACACGTGCATCAAGCCTCGCTTTTGCGTCTTGAACCATTCGCTCAAGACGTTTAATGACCGGCGTTAAATCAGTTCCTGTTTTGCAGTTCGGGCAAGGGTGAAAGACAGCGCCGAAACTTGTTTCCGTCACAACGACCCTCTTTGGCCCGCACAGTTTACACATTATCTCGCCCCCTCTAATCTGTGGTTGACTTCGTATGGGTTTCCATTAATGATGACTAAATAATCGCTGCACATCTCATACATTCTTGTGCCCAATGCTTCATCAACCTGCACCAGCTCGTCACACGCCAGCTCACTCGAGATAAGAAGCGGTTTATGATTTAAATAGCGGTAATTCACGACGGCGTACATTTGTTCAATCTGCCAATCGGTCGCCCGGGGTTTTCCGTTCAGCGGTTTGAACAGATCGTCAATAAAGAGCACATCCGCCCGTTTCATACGGGTCAGTTTTGTATCGAGCAGATCAAAATCATTTTTTAAATCTGTAAATCCCTCCACAAAAGGAAAATACAGCACCGGTGTCTGCTTCTGTCTCATGACATGATTGCTGAGAGCAGTCAGAAGGTGGGTTTTCCCCGATCCCGGACGCCCTAATAGGGCAATGCTGTTTTTCCGGCAGTTTTTAATCTTGTCGAAGTTGTCAGCAAATTCAAGGGCGCATTCATATGCGTCAACGATCGCCTGAGGCTTGCCCTGCGTAATAAATCCTTTGAAATCCAGCTTCCGAAAAGCGCCTGTAATCTCACTTGCGCTGAGGATGCGCTCTGCTTTTCGTTCCGCGGCGCAGCGGCACTTGACCCACACATCCATTCCCAGCTGTTTTTCGAGATAACCGCCCTGATCTTTACAGAGCGGACAGTCAAAGCGGCTTTCGTCTGATTCTTCCGGTCTGTCCGCCAGTAATGGACGTTTTCCGTTTTTCAGGTCGGCCAGTATCTGCTCGATCGTTCGTTTTGTCATGTATCGTATTCCTCTCTTTTTTTGTTGTGATTGTCCTTCCCGCAATTCGTGCATTCAAGCGGTCTTCCATAAACTTAGCGCAATAGCTGAAAGCCTTGATCGTTTCAGCTGAAGAGGTGCGCCGCTGTTCAAAAGCGGTAAAGCATTCGCCGAGCCATTTGATTGCTTCTTGTGCTGACGCACCGAGGGAAACAATACGGGCGATGGCCTGATAATCTCTTGGCGACGGGTATACGCTCCGCCCCTCCTGTGCAGACCTTAATCTGATAAATTGGGCGGCAATTTCGGTAATCGCTTCTTCAGCAGTATGATTTTTTGTTATATCTATTTCTCTCTGGACATTTTTGTCCCGGTGATCTGCCGATATTGTCCGGTCAGTTGCTTCCGGGCGGGGCAATGTCCCTTTTTGCGTGAATCTTTTCGAGTGTTTTACGGAGATTATAAGTCCGTAAGGCGCGCGGACGGTTTTGATATATTCATGCTGTTCCAAGCTCTCGAGCCACCGCCTGACGGTTTTTTCACTGACTGCGAATACATCGGCCATTTCTCTTGCTTTTATTGGCTTATGTCCGAGGACGAGCCCCCACTTGACGCCGTCTTTTACGTGTTCCTTTGTCGTTGAACTGATGAACCATAAAAACAGCCATAAAGCGGAACCTATTTTGTCATAATGTTCAGAATTCAATAATCCGGAATAGATAAAAAACGGGTAGCTTTTACGATTCATAACGGACATCTCCGTTTTTCTTCAAACTTATATAGTGTTCATACTGCAATCGGTTATCAAATCGGAACACCGGAAGTCCGCAAGCGGTAAAAGATATCGACCCGCCTGCTTTTCCTAAACTTCTTTGGTCAGCCGGATTGCTGCTGAAACGGATGATAATCGGATGCATCTCTCACCCTCCTGATCAATTTCTTATCATATTTCGATACTTTTCGTATCCCTATGATGTTGATTATAAACGATACCTTTCGTATCATCAAGACCTTTTTGATACTTTTTTTATCATCGCTTTATTTTGATACATTTTGTATCTATAATGATAAGTAACTTAGGGTGTTGAAAAAAGAGAGGTCGTTCGGATGATAGGCGGAAGATTGAAAAGTCTCAGAGGAAAAAAAACGCAGGAAGAAGTCGCAAATCATATCGGTGTCTCGCGCGCCAGATATTCTCATTATGAAAACGGCCGATCTGAACCCGATTATGAAACGCTGCAAAAGCTTGCGGATTATTTCAAAGTGTCGACGGATTATTTGTTAACCGGAAAAGAACCTTCAGATGAAGACATGTTTGCCGATCCCGACCTGCAGATCGCATATCGGGACATGCAGGACTTTTCACCGGAAAGCAAACAGCAGGCCATTGAATTCATTAATTATTTAAAAGAAAAAGAGAAAAACCGCAGGCCGAAACATAAATAATTCGCTCTTTTCCTTAAAATGCTTAACGTTCAGCCGATATAATATCTGAATGTTTATTTTTGAAAGAAAAGGGAATTGATTCAAAGTCCGATCAGGGCTTTTCTTTCTCGCTAAAAAAGAACATATGTTCGAAAGGGTGTATTCAATTGGGCGATTTTTTAACACATCTTGAGGAATACGTCAAAAACTTATATTGCCGCATGGGAATGACCGCCCCCCTCCATATTGATATGCAAACGATTGCCAAGGAGCTTGACATTTGGATTCATTTTGAAGATACGCACAGCATGATGCTGAAGCGGGACGGCATGTACAGCATCGTCCTGAACCAAAAAAAGTCACCTGAGGAGCAATGGGAGGATTTTGCACACGAACTGTGCCATGTGCTGAAGCATACCGGGAACCATTTCCACATGAACAAGCTGTTCAGGGAACTGCAGGAATTCCAGGCCAACCATTTTATGTACCACTTCTGTGTACCGACCTTTATGCTGTTAAACATGGAGCTTCCTCAGCGGAGGAACCACGCCGTTATTTTAATCGCAGCCGCTTTCCGGGTGACGGCATCATTTGCGGAAAAAAGGCTTGAGCTGTTTGAACGGCGTAAAGCAGGTATTCAATTTCAGAAGCGGCTCACTTGTCTGCTATCCGACAAGCGGCCGAATGTGTATTACGAAGGCAGGCAGACACACTTGCATGCCGCTGAAGAAAAATCGCCGTATTTTATTGAAAACTAGCGATTCTCTGCCGGCTGAAAACGCAGCCGGCAGAATGTCATCATTTTGACATCGGAGGAAAGGTTTTTGCATTATGAAGCTGTTCTCACCGTGCTGCCAGCCAAGCACTTCTTGCTCCCCACAGACCCAGTGAACCCTGTTCATTTATCATAAAAACCGAGTTTGACGGCATCTACATACCGAAAAAACAGATCCGTTGGCGTGTATTCTTCTCCCCGGCAGCCAAAATTGCTGAACAGCACGTTTCTCTGTGCCGTGCTTACTTCCAATTGCAGCCCCATTTTCCTTTTTGTCCGATTCACAATGTTCCCGGGGTTTACACCTGCCAGCCGGTCGTTCATGTCCGTCAGCTCGGCGCTAAAACCCGCTTCACGCAGCAGATCACAAATCAGTCTGGCCTTTTCCAGATCCGCGCCCCCGACGAGCGTATTTGCCGTTTCCCGATCATGGTACCCATGAAAAGCCAATGCATAATGATGAGCGGTCACTTTTTCTAAAGCCAGCGGTTCATCAAAGCGTGTGCTTGTCAAGTGGAGGGAGCGATTGCCGCATTGCTTTGTGCCTTCAAATAAGTAAATTGAGCTTTGGTCAGAAAATGCCCGCACCAGTTCACTGACACCGGGCTCAATTCTGCCGCCGTGGGGAGCGAGGACGATATGTTCACTTCCCTCATTTTCTTCATAGATAATTCTGTATTCCGATTCAGCAGCGGAAAGAGCTGCGAAACTGTCATATCGATCTTTCATGTTTAACATGCTCTCCTTTTTCAGTCAGCACCAGTTTACTCTACTCGTCTAGGAATGAAAACCTTTTTATAGTATGATTTGAAAGAATACGTATCAGGGGGGATCTATCATGGGGTTTATCAATAGATTGCTGGGTAACGCGTCGACAATATCGACGGCTGAAGCAAAAGAAGAACTGGCCCGTATTCTGCTGGAAGGTGAGAATGTCAACGCCGCGTTTAAACTCGTCCGCGATATCATTGTCTTTACGGATAAGCGTCTTATTCTTGTTGATAAACAGGGGCTTACGGGTAAGAAAACAGAGATTCAATCCATTCCGTACAAAAGCATTTCCAGATTCAGCGTAGAAACCGCCGGCCGCTTTGACTTAGATTCAGAGCTGAAAATTTGGATTTCCGGCGCGGACATTCCCGCTGTCTCAAAGCAGTTTAAAAAAGATGAAAGCATTTATGATATTCAAAAGGCTCTTGCCGCAGTTTGTATGTAAGAAAAACGGAAGCCCGGTGAGCTTCCGTTTTATTGATTACAGCTTTTCCTCGATTTTTGCCTTCGTTTTCGGGCCGTAAATTCCGTCTGCCGTTAATCCGCTGACAGATTGAAAACGTTTTACGGCATTTGCCGTTTTCGGACCGTAAACGCCGTCAATCCCGTGATGTTTTGCGCCTTTATCAGGATAAAAATAAAGGGCGGATAAAGCGTTTTGCACTTGTTTCACGTTTGTCCCTTTCGTCAGCGGGTTTGTCACTTTAATCACTCCGGACGGGAGCGGATAGGAAGACGCAGCCTGACTTTTCGAGGAAGATCCCGTCTGAGACAGCTTGATCACCTGCCCGACTGTAATGTGATTCGGGTCGGTGATATGGTTTAAGCTTTGCAGCGATTTTACACTGACACCGTGTGATGCGGCAATCTCCGACAAGGTGTCGCCTTTTTTTACATGATATTCAGATACCGACGAAGAAACGGCGGCCTTTTTTGCAGGCGTACTGCCGTTTAATTTCTTTTCAATTTTCGCCTTCACTTCATCCCAGCGGCCTTCAGACAAAATGCGGTGCGGGCAGTACTTTCCGTTCCAATCCTGGTGCTTTCTGATTCTGTCAATCCCCCAGCCCCGCTCCTTCAGAAGCTGAGCGGCAAACTCAATCGCCAGTTCTTCTGCGGCTCTGTACCGTTCGCCGCCTGACTTGCTGTAACAGATTTCTATAGCAATCGACTTCCGGTTTCCGGTGCCGTTTGTGCCGTCTCCCGAATGCCAGGCATTCCGGTCCAGCGGAATGCCCTGAATCACTTCTTTGTCATCGACTGCAAAATGATAGCTCGTTGATTCGCTGTTCCCCGTCATATAGCTGATTTCATTGGCGGCGGATGCGTCGTTTGCCGTGTTATGGATGGTAATATACTCCGGCGTCATTGGATTCGGACATTTTAACGCATATTTATCAGCCGATACGAGCCGTTTTTTCACTTCAATCCCCACTCTTCATCTCTCCTTATGCCTTTTTCATAAATAGGTGGCATTCGTAGGACAGACGCCTTGAGTATATAGACCCTGCAATCGGATAAAAGTGGAATGTTTGTGCTTAGGCAAAAAAAAGACCCTTCCTAAGAAGGGTCTTTACTTATGTTTGGTTGCGCGCGGCAATATGAAATGTGCCGTCCGCTTGGTTTTCCAAATGGCTTTCATGGCCGATTCCCTGTGTAAAGCTGAACCCGACAGCAACAAGCAGCAATCCTGACAACAGTTTAGATTTCATATAGACAATCTCCTCTCTGGATTTGTTTTTGGGCGTGCACCATTTTTTCATAAAACGTGAGCGCTTTTTCAGGCTGTCCATGCTCCATGTAAAATTTAGCTGCGTCATGCGCCAATTCTTCAACATACGGATACAGCATGTGTTCTTCCAGAAACTCAAAGGTGTGCCTGACGCATGCGTTATCCATCTTACCGTATAACGCATGTAAAAATTGAAACAGCTTGACAAACAATTCATCATTGTATTCGCGGGCGATACTAAGCCCGAGGCGGTATTGCTTCTCTGCTTCAGCAGTGGTGTTCTGTTTATAAAGGACCTGTGTTAATGAGTAAATAGAATGCGGAAGATTATCGAACTTTTCTGACTTGCAAATGGAAACAGATGTCTCAAAATATTCGGCTGCTTTAGAGAGGTCTCCCATTTTTTCATAGCAGTTTCCGAGATTATATAAGGCTGAACTAATAAGACGGGGATTGCCTTCTTGTTTCGCAAGATCTAAAGCAAGTTCTAAGTGGGGCAATGCTCTTTCTGGATACTGCATGTCATCATAATTCCCTGCAATAACGAATTCACATTGGATTCTGCGGACGTTGTACGTCTCATACGATTGGTACGTTTCAAGGGCTTGTACGGCATAACTCATGGAGACGTAGGTTTGTTTCAGGTTGTAAAATATCTCGGCCATTTTAAAAGCAAACTCAGCTTTCTCGATGTCATCAGAAACGAGTGCAAGGTTTTTTTCAGCCCGTTTGTAATACATCATGGCGTTTAGGAACATTTTCTGTTTAAATTCATACATTCCTCGAAAAAAATTAAAATAGTAATCAAGCAGTCCTGTCAGCTTATACTGGCTGCCTTCAATGTCTTCCAATAATTCTGAAAACTCAGGCTGAGAAGGGTCCTCCTTTAAGGGCTTAATGTAATCCAGCATGACGCGGTGTCTGAATTCCATTAATGAATAATACAGCAGCAGATCCTGATCTTCTTCCATATCCTCGATCTCTCTCTCTACTTCACGTTTGACGCGCTCCGCCTCAAGGACGTGAAACTGCCGGATATGGGTATACCATTCATTAATTTTGAGCCCGACAAAAGAGGACGGAATAGTCTGCTTCATCCTCAATTAATCCCCCCTTTTGGAATGACCGAGATATGTCATATTTTATCATATTTGCTAGAAAAAGAAGAACGCAAAAAGACCGCAATTGTCGAATTTCGGAAATCCGCAACGATTTATCTTCATCAAGAGCTTATTGCTTGTTTCTTCCGTGCCGTTGATATAGCATATCCTTGCATCATTTTAATTCTTGATCAAATGGGGGTTTTCACATGACAGCACAAAATCAATTGGTCAGCCACTTTCTGTCACATCGAAACGTGACGATTGAGCTGGCGGAAAAAATCAGCCGCGAACATTACGATTACAAGCCGGCAGAGACATCAATGTCCGCTCAGGAACTTGTAAAACACATCGTTTATTCTTTTCTCATGTTTGCAAACGTCATTAAAGACGGAGACGGATCAGCCATCCAGAACAAGCCGAAAGAAGAAGCGGAAACAGACCTCGTCAAACTGGCGGAAGCATGTACTGAAAAAACGACAGACATCCTGTCACAGCTGACTGAAGAGCAGCTGAACCGCGAAATTGACCTGACTGCCTCTTTCGGCAGAAAAATTACCGGCTCCGCTCTCCTTCAGCTTGCGATGGAACATGAAATTCATCATAAAGGCAATCTTTTCGTGTATGTAAGAGAAATGGGCCACACGGAACTTCCGTTTTACCAGCAAAAATCATAATCCGGCCATCCGCCGGTCTGCGAAATAACAGCAGGCCGGCGGATTTTTTTGTTCTGTATAAAATTTTCCGAAAATTTAATTGATAATAGCCCCTTAATCATATATAATCTGATAAAAATAGTAGGATTATTCAGGAGGCACACAGATGACTGTAAGCATTGTGTTTATGGGGTTCATTGTCGGAACGCTGGTCGGATTGACGGGTGTTGGAGGAGCGGCGCTTTTGACTCCTTTACTGATCGTTTTGGGAATCAACCCGTCAATTGCCGTCGGCACGGACCTTTTATATAACTCGATCACCAAACTGTTCGGTGTCGTTTCTCATTGGAAACAGCGCACCGTTCATTTTAAACTTGTCGGCTACTTGGCGCTCGGAAGTATTCCCAGCGCAACAGCCGCCATCGGCATTCTTCACCTGTTTCCCGCTTTTCACCAGCATCAGGAGCAGATTATCAAACACGCGCTCGGCTACGTGCTGACTCTTGTCGCCATTTCCATTATCGCCCGCCTTTTTTTCGATAAAAAACTGCGGCCGAACCGCTGGCAGCAAAAAACGCTTGAAGAAAAACGGGCACTTATGATACTGATCGGCGTCATTTTCGGTTTCATCGTCGGTTTGACATCTATCGGGTCCGGCTCATTATTCGCGATCGCCATGCTGTACCTGTTCAGAATGAAAACTGCAGAAGTGGTGGGAACGGATATCGCACATGCCTTTTTGCTCGTAACGGCCGCAGGTCTGTTAAACGCAAGCTTCGGCAGCGTCGATTACCTGCTCGTATTGAATCTTCTGCTCGGCTCCGTACCGGGTGTGCTCCTCGGCAGCTTCTTTTCGCCGAAATTCTCTCCGCGCCCGCTGCAGTTTGTGATGGCGGCGATTATTTTGATCAGCGGAATAAAATTAATATAAAAAAAGCGTCCTTTACAGGAACGCTTTTTTATTTTTCGATATCACCTTACACTTATTAAAATATAAACAGCAAACGCGACAATGTATACCAGAAATGATCCGGTCATAAATTTTACGGGTTTTCTTGAGAAGTTTAATACTCCTCTTAATCCGTCATTCAAAATCATTCCGAAAAATGTCACCAGTGTAACTCCTAAAGCGAGCATTGAAATCACAAAAATAACCTGCTCCATGTCAAATCATCCTCCATTTACATTCTATTTTTTCAAATATGCCGATTAGTCTGGGAAAAAGATAAGACGATTGCGACCGGACATTTTCATTACCAGAAATGAAACGTTACGAGGTTCATTGCAGCAGAAAAAATGTCGCTATTAAAAACCATTCCGTTTTGATTGCTCTTTACAGCGTCATTCCAAATTATAACTTAATCAAGTATGCAGTAACATTTTTCCTCTGCCTGCATTTTCGCACATCCCACTTTCACAATTCATTTCCAAAATAAAAAAGCAACCCTTTCACGGATCGCCTTTTCTCTTATAACGTCACACCGGACTTAAAAATCGATCTGCCGGACTGATAAAGCCCGCAAGAAATGGCCTTCACCGAACTGAAGGACTTTTTCAGGATATTGAATGTATCTGCCGCAAGCTGTCCGCCTCCTGCTGTATTTGTGCACACGTTAACATTTTTTTGTGCAAAAAACCCGGATATTCAGACGGGCAGTTTATGTGAGTTTTTTGATTGAATCTCTTATCATCACCTCAGTGTTTTCATATATTTTTTCAGCCGCCGTATTCGGATCAGCGATAAGCGCCAGAATCTTCTCTGCGCCGAGGATACTGATTTTTTCAACCGGGCGTTTTACGGTCGAAAGCCTCGGTGTCATGTACTGTGAAATGCCGATGTCATCAAACCCAATGACGGATATGTCTTCGGGAACGTTCAGACCTTTGGCGAAAATGGCGTTCATCGCTCCGATCGCCATATCATCATTTGAACAAAAAACAGCGGTAGGCGGTGATTGAAGCGCCAAGAGTTTTTCCATCGCCTGACTGCCGCTCTCCATATCGTAGTTGCCTTTTACACTGTATTCTTGCTTAATCGGAATAGAATGATCAATTAAAGATGACAAATAGCCTTCTTTCCGCTGAGAAGTTGACCTGAATCCTTCTTTTCCCTCAATGATCGCGATATCTCTGTGTCCGTTTGCGATCAGGCAGTTGACCGCCTGTCTGGAGCCTTCTTTATCGTTTGACAGGATATTCGTGATGCTCCGGTCATCAATGTCCCGGTTCAGCACGACGAGCGGGATGTTTTTCTCACGGATATGATAAATAAAGGAATTATCACTGTCGCTTTGGCTCATTAAGATGATTCCGTCATATCTCATGGGCGTAATGGTTTCAAAGCTTTTCAGGTCGTCAATAGCGCGGACGAACAAATTGTAATCCTCGCTGATTGTGCGGTTTACCCCTTTGATGGTATCGGAAAAAAAGCTGTGTGAAGTTCCGTTTGTGATGCTTGTAAAAAACAGTCCGATCGTATGGGACTTTTGCATGGCAAGGCTTTTTGCATTTACATTCGGTGTGTAATTCAGCTGTGAAGCGAGCTCTAATATCTTCTGTTTTGTATGCTCTTTAATGTAGGGGCTGCCGTTCAGTGCCCGGGATACCGTTGTGTGGGATACGTTGGCGAGTTTTGCGATATCTTTTATGGTTACCATCGGTTTTCCTTTCTCCCTGTATACTGTCATTTATTTCTATTGTACCATTAACGGACAGTCTCTAAAATCACTAAAGTTGAGGTTTTGCATGATGTAAGTCCTGAACGGGCTCGGCATGCTGCCTGTCTATCAGCTTATCCATCATACCGATAATCAGCATGGCGCACAGCAAAAGGAGCCTATAATCCCGATTAACGTGCCTTTCGTCGAGATGTATTCGGGATATAGCCGGTATTGATCAGTCCGATGCCTGAAAGAAATCCTGATGACGGAAGACAGAAATTCAGCGCATCAGCCGCGGTGCTGTTCACGTTAACATTCAGACATAAAAAAACACTGCCAAGAAAGTCGGCAGTGTCATTTGAAGGATTAGTAAGCCAGGCTGAATAATCCTTTGATATGTGTTAAATAACGTACGTTACTTGCTTCTTTCATTAAAGATGCCGGAAGACCTTTCAGCGGAGTAGAGTTCGCTCCGATGATGGCAACCGCGTCTTTACGTCCGAGACTTGCAAGCGTACCAGAGTTTACAGGCTTGAATGTTTCAAGCGTTTTTCCTTCTAAGTAAGCGAACAGGTTGTAACCGACAAGTTCACCCATCTGCCATGCGATTTGCGCAGTAGGCGGGTATGGACGGCCGTCCGGCGCAAAGTATACTGCGCTGTCTCCAACAACAAATACATCTTCGTGAGAAGTAGATTGTAAGAAATCATTAACAGTCGCGCGGCCGCGGTTCACTTCAAGACCTGATTCGCCGACTAACGGGTTGCCTTGTACGCCGCCTGTCCATACAAATGTGTTGGCAACGACTTTTGAACCGTCTTTCAGATCAATGACGTTTCCTTCCACGTTTGTAACAGGAAGACCTGTTAAGAACTCAACACCGCGTTTTTCAAGGCTTTTTGTCGCGCGTTCGATAAGATCATCAGGAAGAACAGGAAGAATTTTCGGACCTGCTTCAACTAGTTTCAGTTTGATTTCTTTATGGTCTACGCCGTATTTTTTCGTAAGGTTCGGCATGATGTCAGCAAGCTCACCGACAAGCTCAACGCCTGTTAAGCCGCCGCCGCCGATAAGAATCGTTGCATCAGCTTCGTTTTTCGTTTTAGAGTATTCACGCACACGGTCTTCCACGTGTTTGTATACTTTGTTGGCATCCGCAGCAGATTTGAGCACCATGCTGTTTTCTTCGAGTCCAGGAATGCCGAAATAAGCCGTAACTGAACCAAGTCCGACAACAAGCGCGTCATAAGTCAGCTTAGAACCGTCAGAAAGGGCGACTTCTTTTTTATCAACTGAGAAAGAATTGACTTCTGCGATTTTAATGTCTACGTCTTTTCCTTTAAGAAGTTTTTCAAGCGGCATAGCAACAGCCTGTTCAGACACGTTGCCGGCTGCAAGGCGGTGCAGTTCCGTAATAATTTGGTGAGTCGGGTATTTGTTCACAACGGTTACGCGTGCTTCATCTTTACTGTAATGTTTGCGAACGGTTAAAGCAGAAAGAACTCCGCCGTAACCAGCGCCTAAAATGACAATATGTTTTGACATCGTATATCCTCCGTCCTTTATATCAATTTGAATCTGAGATTATTTTTGTTTTTCGTTCATGATTTCAAGATAGCTGTTAGCAAAACGGAACAGCTTTTGCGCTTGAGGATCTTTCAGCATGCGCAGCAGGCCGAAAAGTCCGATCGTGTCATTGCTTGCATCCGCGCGGTCTTTTGCTTCGATCGCAGTAGCCGCAATGTCTTTCGCTGTTTCTTTCACAGGCTCAAGAATTTCTGTAAGCGCACCCACTGTATCGCTCTTCAATACTTCGTCTGTCGCTACAGACTGTGCAAAATCATAAGACTTCGTTAAAATATTTACTAACTCAGTCAGTTTTGGTAGCTGATCCACTAAAACAGTCAGTGATTCTTGAACTTCAGGTTTTAGCAGCTGATCAATAAGATCGCGTTGGCCTTGGCTGACAGATGCATTTGTTTGATCGATTGTTTCTGGCATATCCGATTCTCCTTTACTATAAGCAGTGTGCTGATTTTTTTGGAAAGGGTAGCCTTTCCCCTCTCATGCAGAAAAGCATGAAAAAGCAAGATTGTGAATCCGTGCACAATCAGTTGCAAAAATAAATGTTTACTACCCAGTTTTTCACTTTGCCATATTCAGTATTATTTTTATATCAACAAAAACAATTGAATAAGTCAAAATTTCTTTTTCCTCTCTGAAAATAGCAAACATAAAAAACCCCAATTTGAATTACTCTTATATAATAACACTTTTTGAACAAAATTTGAACGTGAATTGTTTCGTTTATGAAATTATTTATATGGCGGGGGTGTAATAACGTTTCTTTTAGGCTATTTTTTTACAGACCATCCGCTTTTCCCCTGTCATTTCTCCCACAATTTTATAAGCGGGCCCGTTTTTCCCCTAAAGGGATCATATTCCGGGAGCGGGACACGGCTGATTTCTTCTGAAGTTCTATCATTTTTCTCCGTTTTTGTATCGTACTGCCGGCCGCCCGGATAAGCCCCGATCACGGTGAAATCAGAACTGGCCGACAGTTTTTTATGTCCGGTGCCGGCCGGAATGACCGCTGCGTCTCCAGTTTGAAGAACGGCGTCTGCACCTTGTTCCCCGCCGAACCTCAAAACCGCGTTTCCTTTTACCGCGACGAGAACTTCGTGGGTGGTGCTGTGAAAATGGTGATACGGAAATACTCCGCCCCTCCAGCTGTTCGACCAATCGTGCCGGCGGAGGACGGATTCCTCTTTCTGTACCGTTTCTTCATTAAATACCGCTTTATAATGACAAGCGGGAGCTTCGGATTATTCGGAATGCGGCCGTCATCTTCAAAATAAAGAACTTCAATATCCTCTTTCTGCATTGTGTTCACCTCCGTATATGTCTGTTTCCCATTCATCAGTTGTTAAAACGCTATTTTCACATATTCCATTGCGAAGCCTGCCGGTGAATAGTATAGTATAAAAAAATATGTGTCAAAATGAGGGATTTCATGAAAGCCATCATATTCGGAATATTGGCATCTCTGTTTTTTGCAGTCACATTTATTTTAAACAGGGCGATGGAGCTTTCCGGCGGAAACTGGATGTGGAGCTCTTCCCTGCGTTTTCTTTTTATGGTTCCGTTTTTATTTCTGATCGTTTATGCGAAAGGAAAATGGGTGCCGCTCTGGCATGAAATCCGGAAAAAACCGTTTTTTTGGCTGAAGTGGAGCTTTACCGGCTTCGTGCTTTTTTATGCCCCGATTACCTTTGCGGCGGCATACGGGCCGGGCTGGCTGATCGCCGGCACGTGGCAGGTTACAATTGTCGCGGGTGTGCTCCTGTCGCCGTTTTTCTATGAAACAAAAGATTCACCGGCGGGCCCGGTTCCCGTCAGACAAAAGATCCCGCTGATTTCGCTGGTTACTTCCGTCATCATCCTGATCGGAGCAGGCCTGATTCAGCTTCAGCATGCGGGCTCTCTGTCCGGGCGCACGATACTATTCAGTGTTGTGCCGGTCGTCATCGCCGCATTTGCCTATCCGCTCGGCAATCGAAAAATGCTGGAGCAATACGGCGGTAAACTCGACACGTTTCAGCGCGTGCTTGGCATGACGCTTGCAAGCCTTCCGTTTTGGCTTCTGATCGCCGCTTTCGGCTGGCAAAGAGACGGGCTTCCGTCAATGGGGCAGACATTTCAATCTTTTATCGTCGCGCTCAGCTCGGGTGTTATCGCGACAGTGTTATTTTTCCGCGCCACCGATATGGTGAGGAATGAGCCGCAGAAGCTCGCTGCTGTTGAAGCGACGCAATCCGGAGAGGTTCTGTTTGCGCTGATCGGCGAGATCGTCTTTTTATCCGCAGCGTTTCCGTCACTTCTTTCGTTTGCCGGACTGTTCATTATTATTGCGGGAATGGTCATGCATACATTCGCTTCACGGCAGACAGACCCGAAAACAGAAGAACAAACGGCAGCCGATCTCACCGGTTCCTGATTTTTTTACGAAAGGTGTCATCCTGTATGAAAGAAGAAATTCCGGCAATATCTTTTCTGTCGGCCGGCAAACGTTTCAAACAAAACAATACGTCCTTTGATGTCCTAAACCAGGTAACCGGACATATCCCAAAAGGCTCTATTACGGCGGTGATAGGGCCGTCCGGCGCGGGGAAAAGCACGCTGCTGTCACTGTGCAACCTGATGAATACACCTGATGAAGGCGAAGTGCTTGTATTCGGAAAAGAAATAAGGCGCTGGGACATCAGAGAGCTCAGGAAAACCGCGGGCCTTGCATTCCAGTCAGCTCCCGTCATCGACGGCACGGTGCGGGACAACCTTCTACTCGCAGAAAAACTTCACGGGACACAGCACTATACGCCTGAAGAGCTCGCAGACTTCACTGATCTTCCGCACGGGCTTCTGGATCAGGATGCAAAAGAATTATCTGGCGGACAGCGGCAGAAGCTCTCGTTGGCGAGAACCCTCGCCAGCCTGCCGTCCATCCTGCTTCTCGATGAAATTACATCGGCCCTGGACCCCACATCTGTTCTCATCATCGAAAAGCTGATTACAAAGCTCCATCGGCAAAAACAGCTGACGATCCTGTGGATCACTCATAACCTTGAACAAGCGGAACGGATATCCGATACGGTGTGGTTTATGGCCGAGGGCAGGCTTTTAGAGATCGCGGAAACGAAAACGTTCTTTAAAGAACCGAAACACGAAAAGGCCCGGGCGCTTTTACAAGGGAGCGGGTGCTGATATGGATTATCTTTCTCTGTTATTTACAAGTGTATTTGTCATTATCGCTTTATTCCTGTCTAAATCTTTTAAAGCCGGCGTAGAAAAAGATATGATCATCGCAACCGTCAGAGCCGTCATTCAGCTTCTCATCATCGGCTATGTGCTGTCGCTGATTTTCCACGGTGATCACCCGGTGTTTATCCTACTCATGGTGCTTCTTATGCTCACGGCCGCTTCGCATAATGTCGCCAAACGGAAAAAAATGCGGATCGGTTCATTTTGGCGCGTTTTTCTGACACTGGCTATTGTGGAAATCGTGACACAGGGAATTTTACTGGCTCTTCATATCATTCCGTTCACTTCAAGATATGTCATTCCGATAAGCGGCATGGTCATCGGAAATTCCATGGTGCTTTCAAGCCTGTTTTTAAACCGGCTCAGTTCGGAAGCGGATCTGCGGAAGGAAGAAATTCAGCTGATTCTCTCTCTCGGCGGAACGCCTAAGCAGGCAGTCCGCCATATATTGACGTCCAGTATGAAACTCAGTATGATACCGACACTGGAAAGCCAGAAAACATTAGGTCTTGTTCAGCTTCCCGGCATGATGACGGGACAGATTTTAGCGGGGGCTGATCCGATACAGGCGGTGCGCTTTCAGCTGTTGATCGTTTTTACAACGATGGCCTCCGCTCTTCTTACATGTATCATACTCAGCGCCTTAACGTATCCATCCCTTTTCACGGAACACTGGCAATTAAAAAAATTCAGCAGGGAAGCTTAGGATTTTCCCTGCTGAATGATTGTTTATGACAAGGTCAGAGATTCATAGTAACGGGATAATTCAATAATCATCGCTCCCATCCGCTCAATGTCCGGAGCAAGGACCCTCTCCACCCCTTCATCCTTGATCGCTTCTGCCGTCACTTTGCCGACTGCGGCGGCAAGAACATGGTTTTCGAAAGCTTGCTGCAGTTCTTTAGCGGACCCTTTTTCTTTTGCATAATCAAAGAGAGAACGCACTTGAATGGCTGTCGTAAAACATACGGCGTCAACCTCGCCGTTTAACAGCTCTCCCAGCAGTTTATCAACCGTCTCCCTTTCAGGCGGAATATGCTGATAAGGCAGAACGGGGAATACCTCCGCTCCGTTTTTCTCGAAGAATTCCGTTAAAACGGGCGCTTTTTCGCCATGAAGCTGTATCATGACTTTTTTGTCTTTAAAGTCAAACCGTTCCAAGGAGCGGATCAGCCCTCTTGTTGTACCGTCTTCGTCAGAGGCATGCGGCGTGATGCCGAGCTTTTTTAAGGCCGCATATGTTTTATAGCCTCTGCAGCCGATTTTCGCTTCGTGTACGGCCGCTAGAAATTCTTCTTTCAGACCTATTTTTTCTGATATGGACAATAACGTTTCCGTCCCGATGCCTGTGGTGAATATCACCCAGTCGGCTTTTTGCTCAGCAAATATTCTTACATCAGGTTCTATCTGATCCTCCGCCAAGTATACGGTTCCTTGGAGGGAACGGGTGACTGCCGTTCCGCCCTGCTTTTCTATTAATCTTGTGATCTCTTCTGTTTTCCGCGAACCGCCGATGGCAATCCGTTTACCTTTCAATCCTTTTCCCATCGCTGTTTTTTCTTCCCTTCAGATGCCGGGCGCCCCATGGCAGGCCGTCATTTATTTCTATTATTGTTACGCAATCAGCCGGGAAAATCAAGATATGCTCCGTTGAATCCCCCGTGCAGTTGCTGTATCATTAACCGGGCAGAATGATTTGATTCGCGGAGGGACTTTCAATCATGGAAACAAAAAAAGAGTTCGAAACAAAAGGTTACGATACTTCGGTCATTTATGAGTTCAATGAATATCCTGATGTTCACAGCGGCCGATGTGATAATTGCGACTATACGCTGTTTAAAAGCTCAGTGAAGGGCGGAAAATTTTTGCGGGAATGCCGGAGATGCGGCATGAAGAAAAATATATAACAAAACAGGCAGCCGTCCGGCGCTGCCTGTTTTTTCAATCAATTTTCGAGGGACGCCTCTTTCAGAAATTCTTCAATGGCACAAACAGCCTGTTTGGCGCCGCCGGTTTCTTCTATTTTCTGCTGCATGCTTTTCACACGGCTGAGGATGTTTTTATCACCGTAAACTTTCTGAACATCTTTTTGGAGACGCGCCGCAGTGACTTCCTTCAGCGGCAGATGCACGCCGAGCCCCAATTCATCCACGCGCTTTGCAGTGACCTCTTGTTCGTGCATTTGCGGAACGACAACGAGGGGAACACCCGCATTCATCGCCTCCATTGTACTGTTCATCCCGCCGTGAGATACGAACAGCTTTGCTTTCTCCAGTACATCAAGCTGCGGAACGTGCTGGCGGATAATAAAGTGATCGGGCACATCCGAAAAACTGTCCGGATCAATTGTTGTGCCGACTGACATAATAACCCGCCAGTCTGAGTCCCGAAACGCATCGATACACATTTGGTAAAATTCAGGCCAAGCGTTAAACGCAGTTCCCAGTGAGATGAGCATAAGCGGACGGTCATCAGCCGCATCAATTTCCAAACTTCCCGTATTTGTGCGTTTCCCAAGGGACGGACCGGCAAAACAAAACCGTTCATCAAAGGTTTCCTGTTTCGGCTGAAAGGCTCTTGGCATAAAGACGATATTCAGTTTTTCAGGCATGAAAAACTCTTCCATCGTCATCCGTTTCAGTTGTTCATTTTCAATTTTCTCCTGATATTCTTCTATCGCCTGTTTGGCGGCTTCCATCGTTTCTTCGTCTCTTCCTAATTGAAAATACTCATTCATTGCATAGCTTGGGCAGAACTTTACGGCCGGGATGCCGCCATTATCCGCAAACAACTTTCCGGCAAGCGCTAAAAAATCAAACAGGACGATGTCGGGAAGGTCATCTTTGTACAGCTCTTCCAGCTGCGGAAGCACTTCAACCGCTTCTTCCAGAAACATCACAAACGCGTCATTTTTATTTACCCGTTCTTTTATCGTCTTCGGATCCGCCTTAATGCTTGTGCGGTATAAAAGAGGAACGGCACCCGTTTTGGCAACGGAAGCCTCGAATTCCTCAGTCGTAGCGAATGTCACTCTGTGCCCGCGATTGACAAGCTCTTCGGCTACGGGCAGCGTGGGATTGACATGGCCGTGAGCGCCCACATTAATAATGGCGATGTGTGTTTGTCTCATCTTTGTTTCTCTCCCTTATTTTCGTTTATCTCCGCTTCTAAAGACTCCAGCCCGTACATGACACTGTTTCGGATCGGCTCAATCCGGACGGGCTCCAGGTGTGGAAAGGACTTTACAATTCCTTTCAGCGCAACTTCCGCTTCAAGTCTGGCAAGCGGGGCTCCTAAGCAGAAGTGTATACCGAACCCGAAGGAGAGGTGCGGATTTGACTCGCGATGAATATCAAATACGTCAGCCTGCTCAAATTTGTTTTCATCACGGTTGGCAGATGCAATATAGCAAAGAACGATATCCCCGGTTTTCAGACGGCGGCCGCACAATTCAGTATCATGCCGGACCGTTCTTCTGACAAATGGAGCGGGAGCGCGAAAACGCAGTGTTTCCTCCACCGTTTGCGCGATGAGAGAAGGGTCCTGTCTCAGTTCTTTATAAAGGCCGGGCGTCTCTAATATACTGTAAACCGCATTTGAAATGAGATTAGTCGTTGTTTCATTTCCCGCTACTAAAAGCAAATTGCAAAACGGAATTAGGTCTTCTGCCGATAGCTTCTCCCCCTCTTCTTCCTCTTTGATCAAAATAGAAATAATGTCTTGGCCGGGCTGTTTTCGTTTGCGTTCTATTATTTCCGCAAAAAACGCCGCCAGCTCCGCCTCACATTGGTCACGCTCCTGCTGATTTTTCTCCGCCGCTTCAGGACTCGCATCTTTCGGCATGCTGACGAGAATGTCCGACCATTTTTTAAACTGCTCCATGTATTCGGACGGGACGCCTAATAATTCTGAAATCACCGTGACCGGCAAAGGATAGGAAAGATCTTTCACGATATCAATCCGCCCTTTGTTCTTTGCCTGTTTCAGCAGATTTTCTGTAATGTCTTCAATTCTCGGCTCCCATTCCTTCAGTACGCGCGGAGTGAAAGCGCGATTGACGGCCGATCTGATTTGGGTATGCTTCGGCGGGTCCATATTCAGCATGGACTTTGCAATCGAGCTTTTCACGTCTGGCATAAGGCTTGAGAAAGTCTCTTTATCACTGATGACCCTTTTGACATCATCATATAAAAACACACTCCATACCTTAGTTTCTTCATCAAATTGAATGGGGCTTTCCCGTCTCATTTTTTCGTACCAAGGAAAAGGATTGTATACGTCCAGACCGTTTTTTCCTTTCATCAGGGTTCTTTGGATGGCTTGTCTCGGGCTCCTCAGCTTACTCATGTTTTATCACTCCTGATTGTTTCATATTTGAACAGTTGACCTACTTTGAATTTTATCCTAGCACATATTTTCAATTTTTTTCTATTCATAACCTTAACTATTAACATAACACAACAAAAGTCATGAATCCCGAGGTGAAATTTTTCCCAAGAAAGCAGCATGAACGCACAAAAAACCCGAGCCGTATGAGAGGCTCGGGGGGTGATGTTCACTCATTCGTCTGCGGTTCCTGATGGTGCTTTTGGTCTTCAGGAGGCCGCGTATTTCTCTCCATGTCGCTTGTATCAGCACCCATGCCTTTCAGGAAAGAAAACAGCAGCGTGACGGCCTTGTTGATTTCCGGGTCTTTTAAAGCGCGGACGATATCAAAATAACCCGTCTTTTTGCTGCTGTCCTTCTCCTCAACAGCCTTTGTGACGCCCGCGTTGATTTTGACGATAAACGGCTCAAGCTGTTTTACATCAAGCATGCCGAGGACGCCGGTTAACAGCAGGAGATTTTTCAGCATATTGGCCGTTTCCGGCGTATTCGCCTTCTTCACGAGGATATCCATCACTTTGTCGCCCTGGCCGAAAAGTCCGCGCAAAAGCGCCAAAACGCCGCGCTCATTCATGTGCTGAAGAATGTGCAAAGACTCCAAAATCGCGTCTTTATTTTGCAGAAGAGCCGTCTCAATCTCTTCTAAATCCTTTCTTCGTTTGTCTTCTTCCGTGACGGTCTGTTTTCGGATGGTGCGGGTTGCTTTAGCCATTTTGCTGTTTCCCCCTTTTTACCGCGTCTCCCGGAAATACATAATCTTTTCGCGCCCATTTCCGCTCAACCTGGACACCGATCTGCGGCTGCGGGTTTCCGTAACGGAAATTGATTTTCGGAAGCGGATTAATGCCTTCTTTTTTCAAAATCTCCATCTTCGCTGAGGTTTCTTTATAGGCTGGTGTATCCGTATCCTTATCCGCATAGCTGCTTGTTAAAAGGTTAATGGCGGCATCTTTTGAATCGTTCATCGGCAGATAAACCTGTTTGCCTTTTACCCGGTCTGTAATGACGCATTTGACTTTCACATTTCCGTACGGTGATGTCAGGCGGACAAGCGTCCCGTCTTCAAGCCCTCTTTCTTCAGCGAGTTCGGGTGAGACCTCCAGAAACACACTCGGTGTTTTTTCGGAAATTCCTTTTGACCGGTAAGTCAGGTTTCCTTCGTGAAAATGCTCAAGCAGCCGCCCGTTATTCACATGGAGATCATACTCTTCATCAAATTCTTTCGGCTCGGTCCACTGAACGGGATAAAGAACCGCTTTGCCGTCTGAAAACGGGAACTTCTCCGTAAATAAAAGCGGTGAATCGGTTCCATCCGCTGCAACGGGCCATTGCAGTGAATTGTAGCCTTCGAGACGTTCGTAAGTGACGCCTGCGTAGAGCGGTGAAAGCATCGCCGCTTCTTCCATAATGTCTGCCGGATGTTCATAGCGCCAATCAGCGCCCAGCCGGTTGGCGATGTCCGTAATAATCTGCCAGTCAGGCTTTGAATCGCCCAGCGGTTCAAACACTTGGTAAAGGCGCTGCACCCTCCGTTCCGTATTCGTAAATGTGCCTTCTTTTTCAAGGCTCGGGCTTGCTGGGAGCACCACATCGGCGAACTCGGCCGTCCGCGAGAGAAAAATATCCTGCACAACGAAGAAATCAAGCTTTTCAAAGGCGGCATGAACATGGTTGATGTTGGAGTCGACAAGCCCCATTTCTTCTCCTTTTAAGTACATCGACTTCAGTTTTCCTGAGTGGATGCCTTCGATCATTTCATGATTTGTCATTCCGATTTCTTTCGGCAGGTCTGCTCCCCAGCCCTGTTCATACTTTTTGCGGGCTTTTTCATCCGTTACTTTTTCATAACCGGGGAAGCTGTCAGGCATGCTGCCGAAATCACTGGCACCTTGCACGTTATTATGGCCCCGAAGCGGATATGAGCCTGCCCCGGGCTTGCCGTAATTTCCGGTCACAAGCAGCAGGTTGGAAATGGCCGTGCTCGTATCACTTCCTCCGATATGCTGGGTAACCCCCATTGCCCACAGCGCACACACACTGCCGGCTTCATGAATCATCCGCGCTACTTTGATTAAGGTCTCCTTGTCCACACCGGTATGTTTTTCAGCATATTCCATCGTGTAAGGTTCAAGGCTTTTCACGAATTCATCTAATCCGTTCACTCTTTCATTCAGAAATGCAGTATCCGCCAAATCGTGATCAAGCAGATACTTCGATACGGCGTTCAGCCAGACAATATCCGATCCGGCACGCGGCTGGAAAAACACGTCGGAGCGCTCGGCCATTTCATGCTTTCGCAAGTCCGCCACGACGAGCTTCTGTCCGTGCAGCTTATGGGAACGTTTAATACGTGTAGACAGAACGGGGTGAGACTCAGACGTATTTGAGCCGATAATCAGTACGAGCTCAGCTTTTTCTATATCTGTAATCGATCCTGAATCGCCGCCGTAGCCGACCGTTCTGAACAAACCGGCCGTAGCTGGAGACTGACAGTAGCGTGAGCAGTTGTCGACATTATTTGTGCCGATCACGGCTCTGGCAAGCTTCTGCATCACGTATGATTCTTCATTCGTGCATTTGGAAGATGTGATAAAAGCAAGCGCGTCCGGGCCGAAATGTTCTTTTATATCGGTAAATTTATCGGCGATCAGCTGCAGCGCTTCATCCCATTCTGCCTCCCGAAACGAATCCCCTTCCCGTATAAGCGGTTTGGTAAGGCGCTTTTCACTATTGACGAAATCCCAGCCGAATTTCCCTTTTACACACGTCGAAATTCCGTTTGCGGGCGCCTCGGCCTGAGGTTCTACCTTTAAAATGTCTCTTCCTTTCGTCCATATATCAAAACTGCAGCCGACACCGCAGTATGTGCATACGGTTTTCGTCTTTTTGATTCTTTCATCACGCATGGCTGATTCCATATCCGATATGGTCAAAATCGATCCGTAGCCGGTTTCGACGCCTTTTGTGATGTCAATCATCGGCCGAAGCGTCTCTTCATTGATGCCTGTTAAATAGCCCGCTTCGCCTTCCATGCCTTTTTCCATCATGGCATTGCACGGACATACGGTTGAACAATGTCCGCAGGAAACACATGATGATTCATTAATCGGCACATCCTGATCCCAAATGACCCGCGGACGTTTGCGCTCCCAATCGATACTTAACGTCTCGGTTACCTGTACGTCCTGACAGGCTTCGACGCAGCGTCCGCATAAGATGCACTGATCGGGATCATACCGGTAAAACGGATTTGATTCATCTTTAGGATACGGTTTTTGATCGAACGGAATGCTTTGATGATTGATTTTCATTTCCTTTACGGTATTATGTACTTCGCAGCTCCCATTGTTGTAATCACAAACCGTGCAGTATAATTCATGGTTGTGCAGAATGTTGTCCATGCCGATAATCTGCGCTTTTTTCACATCGGACGAAAGCGTATCAATGACGTCTCCGTCCTTTATTTGTGCGGAACACGAACGGACGAGTTCCCCGTTAACACTGACGATACAAGTATCGCACGTTTCAATCGGACCGAGACTCGGATGATAGCACACGTGCGGCACGTCAATTGAACTATTGTTCAAAAGCTGCAAAACGGTTTGTCCGTCTGCGGCTTCCATTTCAACGCCGTTGATTGTAACCTTCTTTGTATCAGCCATTTTCTTTTCCCCTTTCTGTTCCCCTCTATACATCCTTTATGATTCCCAGCCCACCTTTCACTAAAACATCCCGTTTAACTGAGGAAACATACGGGTATGAGCGGTAAAAAGGAGGCATTCACATATGCTGAAGAAAAAAACACTCATCACGGGATTGTCGGCCGTGATGCTCACAGGCGGCGCACTCAGCGCAGAAGCAGTTTCGGATACACAGTCCGTTCATGCCGAAGCCGCTTCAAAAACGGAAAATCAACGTGCACAAGAACTGGTGAACAGCCTTTATCAATCGGCGTTTCAAGGAGAAATGCCGCAACAAGTGAAAGGCCTGAAAATCAACCAAAGCACGAGACAGGATGTTTACGATAAAATCGGCCAGCCGGAACAGAAAGCGGACAGCCGCAATCCATTTGATTTATACAGCTGGAACATGGGAAACCCCGGTTATGGATTTTCCTATCATAAAAACGGCAAAATCTCAGAAATCCGCTATTTCGGGACAGGGGTGGAACGGCGTTTAAACCTCGGCAGCGTCACACCTGACGTTTTAAGCAAACAAATCGGCAGCGCTGACAAAATCCTGACAGTGCCGAAAACGGGCGAAACAGATTACGTCTATCATACGGGACAGTATGAGCTTCGCTTCGTTATCGGCAGTGATCAAAAAGCAGACCATGTCAACCTAAAAGAAAGATAATCCGAAAAAGCGGCCTCCCGGGCCGTTTTTTTCATAGACAGCTTCTCCGTCATTCCTTACAATACATGGGAGTACAAAAAAGGGGAACAGTGTGAAGTGAACAGACATCGATTGACATACGGGGCATTGACCGTTTTTATCATCGCCCTCGGTTTACTATCCAGAACCGCCTGCATTACCAACCTATTGCCCGGCATGATAACCGCTTATTTAGGAGACGCCCTGTGGGCGGCAATGATTTTTACCGGATTCGGTTTTTTATTTCGAAACATCCGGACGGAAACAGCCGCTATCCTGAGCCTCTCGTTTTGCTGTCTGATTGAATGCAGCCAGCTGTATCATGCGCCGTGGATTGACGAGATCAGAAGCAGCACGCTCGGCGGGCTGATCCTCGGCTGGCAATTTGTCTGGAGCGACATTTTCGCCTATACCCTCGGGGTATGCGCGGCCGCACTTTTAGAATGGGCCGTCAAAAGAAAACGCCGGCTCTCTTCATAATCGGAGCACGCCGCCGATATGAAGGGATAAGGAGGTGGAAGCTATGGATATCCCTGCGTTATCAATCGCTATGCACCAGGCATCTCTGGCGCAGAATGTAAATATCGCGTTAACAAAAACGGTCATGCAGAATGCCCAGGCCGCTGCGGAAGAAACTGTGAAAATGCTGCCGGCCCAGCACCCGACTGCCGGACATTCAATTGATGTAAAAGTGTAAAAAAAGATGCCGGATGATAACCGGCGTCTTTTTTTCTGCCCGGAGTACGCACACCATACCGGGCATACAGGAATATGGTAAACGGAATAACTCTTTCAAAGGAGGTTTTCCTCTTGTACGATCCTTTTGATCATGAGTACACAGCCGAGAGCCACGAGCGGGTGCCGTATCATTATCCGCGGCCGCCTTATTATTTCCCCACACCATATCCATACTATCCGCGGCCGCCTTATTATTTCCCCAGACCGTATCCATACTATCCGCGGCCGTATATCCCGTTCTATCCTTGGTATTAATGTTTGAAAAGAAATGACCGCAGAAAGGGGAGCTTCCCCTTTTTGCTATTCAACTTTGACGGACAGGATATACGGGAGGGATTGAACTTTCTCCATCACCGCGGCTTTTCCGCTTTTGCTTTTCACCCTTCCCTTCACTTCAAGCACCGCCTTATTCAATTCATAGGACGTGATGAGAATTCCCTTTGCTTCAAGCGAAGTTAAAATTTCATGCATAACGGCCTTCTCCTCAATCTGGAAACTGACAGACAGAGAATGCGCCGCCGGTTTAAACAGAAAATTTAAAAGTTCAAGCCCGATTAACGCCAATATCGTGCCGCTAATACCGATGACATACATACCCGCCCCGATCGTCAGACCGATCCCGGACGTGGCCCAAATCCCCGCGGCTGTCGTAAGCCCCCGCACGACATGCCGCTGCAAAATAATCGTGCCGGCCCCTAAAAATCCGACACCGCTGACAACCTGCGCCGCCACCCGGCTCGGGTCAAAGGACGTATGGCTGTTGGATAACAAATCAAAAAATCCATATTTGGAAACAATCATCATCAAGGCGCTGCCGACGGCCACTAGAAAATGCGTCCTCAAACCGGCCTCCTTCGCCCTGAATTCTCTCTCCAATCCAATCAGGGCCCCAAGCAGCCCCGCAACCGCCAGACGAATCACAAAATCAAGTTCCATCCGTCTCTCTCCTTTCCTTATCTTCTTACCCGCTTTTTATTACGTGTATCTTTTTCAATCAGCGCATGGTATTTTAATATATTCTTAGGTTCTTCAACTTATTGTCAGTGCCTTTTTATTATGCCAAAAAGCTCCTTTCTCTATTTTGGCTTTGAACCAGCGGCCACTTTCCCTTCCATCTTCCAAAAACTTCTTTCAATCCGTTAAATTATATCGTATTATAAGATATAATCTTAATAAACGACAAGGATTGATGACGATGGCAAACGAAATACTCGAATTAAATGGCCTCTGGACAGATATTTACTATCGGCTCCGTTATCAGCATCATGAAAAAATCACTCACCAAGGTGTGCGAATTCTGCAAGTCATTCAAAAAGAGCAGGCAGTCGGAATAAAAGACATTGCCGAAGCGATTCAAGTATCACATAATACCGCTTCCGAACATATAAAACGTTTACTTAAGAAAAAGTACGTTTATAAAATCAGAAGTGTTGAGGATGAGCGGAAGGTTATTTTAAAACTTACCAATTTGGGGGCGGATGTCCTTTACCGTCATTCCGGCCTCGATGAAGAAAAGCTTAAACAGCTTCTTTTTGACAACATGAATAATGAAGAAAGAACACTTGTCTTAAAAGCATTCAGTTTGATGAAGGAGCGGACTGAAGATGTTTACGATCGTTAAAATTATTGTCTCTGCTGCTATTATTGGGATTATCACTGAAATATCAAGAAGAAGCCCGAGTTATGGAGGTATAATAGCGGCTTTGCCAATTGTCAGTATGCTGAGCATGGTTTGGCTGTACATCCAAGGAGAAACGAAGGAGACATTAAGTCATTTTGCCTTCAGTGTGGCTTCCGGCATCCCTTCCACAGTCATTATGCTGGTCATTATCGGCATCGCCCTTCGCCATTCACTGCCTTTCATTGCCGCATCAGGGCTTGGACTAACAGGATGGCTGCTATTCTTATATGCTCAGGATGTTATCGTAAAACATATCAGCAGTCAGTAATAAGACTTGAATACATGCGAGCGCTTAATTGAACATGTGCGAAAAAAAGAAGAAAGGCCCCTGTCGGAAACTGATTCTGCACAGTCTCATCAGAAAAAGACACCGCCCGAACACAAAAACATCTTGTGTTACGAACGGTGTCCGCATCTGTAAGGCCATACCAACATGAAGAACCGGCTGATCTCTCAAACAGAATGTCCGGCAATCACCTCAAAAAACGAGGTGAAATCTGTCAGTATCCCGTCATCCGCCAGATGTTTTTCTTCAAATAACGCGCGGTTTTTTCCGAACGGGTCAATGGCCACAATCTTGCCCGCACCTGCTTTTTTCGCCGCTGTGAGCCCGGAAAAGGCATCTTCAATGACTAGGCACTCTTCAGGGTTAAGGCCTAATTTTTCCGATGCGATGATAAAAATATCCGGCGCCGGCTTTCCGGGGAAGCTTCCGTCATCAAACGTGACTTTGTCAAAATCAAACCACTTCCCCAAATGAAAGACATCAAAGTAAAACTCGACATTTTCCTTTACCGTAGCCGTGGCGATGGTCATCGGCATTCCGGACTTTTTCAGATGGTTTAAGACGCCGGTCAGCCCCTTCGTCAGCTTTAACTCAGCTTTGTTATCAAGGCATAATTCTCTGTAGTAGGCTTCTTTTTCAAAAGACATATTCTTGATGTCTTCATTTGTTAAATCGTTGGAAATAAAATGCGTCAGGATTTCACTGTTTGTTCTTCCGTGAATGTTAACGAAAATATCTTCATCAGAAATCGCTTTCGGAGCGTATTTTTTCACCATGTAAAACCACGCTTTTTCGTGGAGATGTGAATCTTGAAACATCGTGCCGTTGAAATCAAAAATAACCCCTTTCATCGAACCGCCTCCCCTTTTTATTTTTTTGCGATTTTGACATCCACATATTGCTCATAATGAATCTGAACATCTTTCATCACTTTATCATCCGTAATCAGATAATCCATATCGTGTAAGTTGTAGAACACGTAAAAATCTTCCCGGTTGAATTTTTTATTGTCCGCCAGCAAAAATTTCGTCCGCGAATTGTTCAGCGCGATTTGATGGGCCTCTCCTTCTTCAATGCTGTAAGAAGAAATTTCATCATTATGTATGCCGTTTGCGCTGATGAAGGCTTTCGTAAAATTGAATTTCTGCAGGTTGCCGTTCACAATAGGCCCGACGAATGCTCCGGTGTTTTTTCGGAAGTCGCCGCCAATCAGAATGGTATCCGCAGTGTCGCCATGCTTTAAAATATCAAACACGGGGTAGTTATTGGTGATAATCCGAATTCTCTTATGCAGCAGGTGTTTCGCTAAAAGTTCAATTGTCGTGCCCGGTCCTAAAAAAACGGTATCGCCATCATTTACATATGAAGCCGCGAGTTCCGCGATTTTCCCCTTCTCCTCCATTTGAACATCCAGTTTTTCATTATGCGATAATTCGTGGTCAATGGAATAAGAAATGCTCTGTGCGCCTCCATGAATACGCACGATTTTTCCGGCCTTATCCAGCTCATCCAGATCTCTTCTCACCGTCATATCAGAAACTTCTAATTCATCGATAATATCACTCACCGTAATAAACCCCCGCGAGTTTACGATATCGATGATTTTTAAAAGACGCTCTTTTTTTAACATACTCAATCATCCCCTCAACTTTACACACAATCTAACATACCACGCCAATCTGGTCAACAAAAACAAACAATAACAAACAATATTATCAACATATAAAACATTGAAGAACTTGTTTTACCCTTGTAAACACAGTTATTATTTCCTTATGAAGCTATTGACAACAAAAATGTATGCGTTTACTATTAAACAAAAGATAACATTTACAAACATTAACAAACTTCAATTTACACATTGGCAAAGGAGGATTCAGTAATGCTCAAATTACCTCATGACTTTATTTTCGGCGGGGCGACTGCGGCATACCAAGCGGAAGGCGCCACAAAAGAAGGCGGCAAAGGGCCTGTAGCCTGGGATGAATTTCTTGAAAAACAGGGAAGATTCAGCCCTGATCCGGCAAGTGATTTTTACCGACAGTTTCCGGAAGATATCAAACTATGTGAGAAATTCGGAATAAACGGCATCCGCCTTTCTATAGCATGGACGAGAATTTTCCCTGATGGCACAGGCGAAATCAATCAGGAAGGCGTTGATTACTATCACCGTATTTTCTCAGAGTGCCAAAAACGCAGCGTCACCCCTTTTGTCACGCTGCATCATTTCGATACGCCGAAAGGATTATTTGATCAGGGAGATTTTCTCAACCGCGACGCAATAGATGCGTTCGTCAAGTATGCGGAGTTTTGCTTTAAAGAATTCAGCGAAATCCGATATTGGAGCACGTTTAACGAAATCTATCCTACAGCCACCAACCAGTATTTACTCGGCGTTTTTCCGCCATCTGTTAAAAGTGATATCACAAAAGTCATTCAATGCCTCCATCACATGATGGTGGCGCATGCGATGACCGTCAACCTCTTTAAAGAAGGCGGCTATCCGGGAGAAATCGGTGTCGTCCACTCACTGGAAACAAAATACCCCGCCAGTGACTCGGAAGAAGACCGCCATGCCTGCTTTCTCGATGACGCGTTATCAGTGAGACTCCTCCTGGATGCCACCTACCTCGGCTATTATTCTGAAGAAACCATGCGTGCTCTGGATGAAATCTGTGAGGCGAATGGCGCTTCATACGAGTTTTCAGACAGCGATTTTGACGTGATGAAAAAAGCGTCAACGCGCAATGATTATCTCGGCATCAATCATTACCAATGCCATTTCGTCAAAGCGTACGACGGAGAGACCGTTATTCACCATAACGGAACGGGCGATAAGGGCACTTCGGTCTATAAAGTAAAAGGGATCGGCGAAAGAATTTACAAAGAAGGCCTGAAACGGACCGATTGGGACTGGCTCATTTATCCTGAAGGCATGTATGACATGCTGATGCGCATCAAACGGGACTATCCGCAATATAACAAAATTTACATTACCGAAAACGGCATGGGCTATAAAGATGAGTTTGAAGACGGCATCATTATGGATAAGGCAAGAATCGACTATTTAAAAGTCTATTTAGAAGCCGTCAGCAAAGCGATTAGCGACGGGGTCAACGTAAAGGGATATTTCTTATGGTCCTTAATGGATTTATTTTCATGGACCAACGGCTACAACAAACGTTACGGTCTTTTTTACGTCGACTTCGACACCCAAAAACGGTATCCGAAAGAATCGGCCTACTGGTACAAACTTGTAAGTGAAACAAAAACAATCATTTAACGATCATACATGGTGAAAAGAATCTCTTTTCATCATGTGTGCCATCTTTAGGAGGTTTTTTCATGACAAAGGAAGAATTGCAGATGCTCGGTTTTGAAATTGTCGCCTATGCCGGCGATGCCAGAAGCACTTTATTGAAAGTCTTGAAAGAAGTCCGTGCGGGAAACTTCGAAAACACGGAAGCAGCATTAAAAAGCGCAGATGAAAATCTAACCCTCGCCCACAATGTGCAAACGAAAATGTTAGCTGAAGAAGCTGACGGCAAGGACATGGAATTAGGGTTTATTTTCGTTCACGGCCAGGACCATTTAATGACAACCCTTCTGCTCCGTGATCTTATTCAGGATTTTATAGAACTCTACCGAAGCCGCCGATAAGGAGTGGAAAAATGAACGGTATCATCAAGCAAATCGAAAAGGGAAAACCGTTTTTTGAAAAAATCTCAAGAAACATTTATTTAGGCGCGATCCGCGACGGCTTCTTAACGGCCATGCCTGTTATTTTATTCGCCAGCATTTTCATCCTCACCGCGGCTGTGCCGGAAGTGTTGGGTTTCACTTGGCCTAAAAGTGTTTCTGAATGGCTTTGGAAAGTTTATAACTATTCAATGGGTGCCCTCGGCCTGATTGTTGCGGCAACAACTGCGAAATGCCTGAGTGAATCAATGAACCGGAAAATGCCGAAAAACAAAGGGATCAATCCCGTTTCAGCGATGCTTGCTTCAGTCGTCGGGTTTCTCATTTTAAGCGTCACTCAAATCGACGGCGGATTCTCCACGGAATATCTCGGCACAAAAGGTCTTTTAGCCGCTTTTGTATCCGCTTTCATAACAGTGAACGTATACAGATTCTGCGCTCTGAAAAATATTACGATTAAAATGCCGAAAGAAGTTCCGGGAACCATTTCACAAACATTTAAAGATGTTTTCCCGTTCGCCTTTTCCGTTTTGGCCATGGTGATCATTGATTTATTGATCAGGAATACGCTGAACGTATCGTTCGCGGAGGCTCTCTCCTCTCTCTTATCGCCGTTTTTTACCGCTGCAGACGGTTATCTTGGGATTTCTGTCATTTGGGGAATGATGGCGCTGTTCTGGTTTGTCGGCGTTCACGGGCCTTCTATTGTGGAGCCTGCCATCGCGGCTATTATTTACGCAAATGTGGAGGCGAACCTGCAGCTTCATAATGCCGGTGAGCAGGCGTCCAACGTGCTGACCGTCGGACTCGGAAATTTCGTCGGCACAATGGGAGGAACCGGCGCAACCCTTGTTGTTCCGTTTATCTTTCTTCTTTTCGCGAAATCCAAGCAATTGAAAGCAGTCGGAAAAGCATCCGCAGTTCCGGTGTCTTTCGCAGTAAACGAACCTCTTCTCTTTGCTGCGCCGATCATTTTAAATCCTTATTTTTTCATTCCGTTTGTTGTAACGCCGATGGTGAATGTCTGTCTGTTTAAATTTTTCGTGGATGTCATCGGAATGAACAGTTTTATGTATGTTCTTCCGTGGGCTGCCCCGGCTCCCGTCGGCCTGATTCTGGGGACCGGGATGGGGCTTTCGGCTTTTGTCCTCACAGCTGTGTTAATCATTGTTGATTTCCTGATATACCTGCCATTCTGTAAAGCTTACGACAATGTATTAGCGGCGAAAGAAGCCCAACACACCGAATCTGAAACCGCGCCGCAAACATCCCGGGAGATACAGCCCGCAATGGCCGGCGCCTCAGAAGACGCGGCCTCAGTCATCAGCACAAATCTTCAGGAATCCTCATCCGCCTTGGAACACGGCACCAATGTGTTAGTGCTGTGCGCCGGAGCGGGAACGAGCGCCATGCTTGCGAACGCACTGACAGAGGGCGCCGAGGAATATAACGTGCCGATCACCGCCTCAGCAGGCGCCTACGGATCCCATTACGACATCATGAAAGACTTCGATATGATCATTTTGGCTCCGCAAGTCGGCTCTTATTACGATGACATTAAAGAAGATGCAGACCGCCTGCATGTGAAACTCATCGCAACGAAAGGAGCGGAATATATCGGCCTCACCAGGAATTCACACAAAGCCATTCAGTTCATACTGGAGCATACCTCAAAATAGAATCGGAGGGTTATCATGGATGACAAACGTTTGAAATCAAGATTTAAAGACGTTTTCCAGAGAAGTAACGGGGAACTGTTTTTCGCACCCGGCCGGATCAACCTGATCGGGGAACATACGGATTATATAGGCGGCCACGTTCTTCCCTGCGCGATTACGATCGGAACATATGCCGTCTGCGCAAAACGCGGAGATCACCAAATCCGGTTATTCTCAGAAAACTTTCCGGACAGCGGCATTGTCTGCCTTGATCTCCACGATACAGCATACAAAAAAGAAGACGGCTGGACCAATTATCCAAAGGGAATGATCCGTTACCTTCTCGAAGCCGGCGGCCAAATAGACAGCGGAATGGATATTCTTTTTCACGGTACGATTCCAAACGGCGCCGGATTAAGTTCCTCCGCTTCTATTGAAATGTTAACCGGTGCCATTTTAAGAGAGTTATTCAGTCTGAATGTTTCCGATACTGAACTGGCGCTTATCGGAAAAAGAGTCGAAAATGAATTTATCGGCGTGAATTCAGGCATTATGGATCAATTCGCAGTGCAAAAAGGCAAAAAGAACATGGCCATTCTTTTAAACTGCGATAAGCTTGAGCACGAAATGATTCCGGCTGCTTTTAACGGATATAAAATCGTCATTATGAATACGAACAAGCGCCGGGAACTGGCAGCTTCAAAATATAATGAACGCCGCAGTGAATGTGATGAGGCTCTCTCGGAACTGCGGCAATATCGGAATATCGCATCACTTGCGGAATTAACGGCAGAAGAATTCAACAAACTCGAACACCTTCTCTCCCGTGAAACATTGCGCAAAAGAGCCCGTCACGGAATCAATGAAAACGAGCGGACCCTCTCAGCCGCGGAAGCTCTCAAATTGAATGATTTGAAAACGTTCGGGGAGCTGATGAATGCGTCCCACCGTTCATTACGCGATGATTATGAAGTGACCGGTGCCGAATTAGACGCGCTCGCTGAAGCAGCCTGGAAGGAAGGAGCGCTCGGGGCGCGGATGACGGGCGCGGGGTTCGGCGGCTGCGCCATAGCCATTGTGGAAAGCGGAGAAACCGCCGGCTTTATCCGGGCTGTTTCATCTCACTACCGCAGCAGGACAGGTCTTGAAGCTTCTTTCTACATCGCGGATATAAGCGATGGCGCGGCTGAATGGAGGGATAAATAAATCATGGCGATTCTCGTTCTCGGCGGCGCAGGCTACATCGGTTCTCATGCGGTTGATCAATTAGTAAACAAAGGATTTAAAACGATAGCTGTGGATAATCTCCAGACAGGCCACCGGAAAGCCGTTCATGAAAAAGCCGTTTTTTACCATGGAGATATCCGCGACAAACCGTTTCTTCGCTCTGTTTTTGCGAAGGAGAACATAACAGGCGTTCTCCATTTTGCCGCTCAATCTCTTGTCGGCGAATCAATGAAAGACCCGCTTTCATACTTCAATCATAATGTGTACGGCACACAAATTACACTGGAGGTCATGCAGGAATTCGGGGTGAAACACATTGTATTTTCTTCATCCGCCGCTGTATACGGCGAACCTGAAAAAGTGCCCATCACAGAAGACATGCCGGAAAAGCCGGAAAGCGCATACGGCGAATCAAAACTCATGGCAGAAAAAATGCTGAAGTGGTGCGATGCCGCCTGGGGCATAAAATATGTCTCCCTTCGGTATTTTAACGTGGCCGGCGCGAAAACGGACGGTTCCATCGGAGAAGATCATCATCCGGAAACCCACCTTATCCCTATCCTTTTACAAACGGCGCTCGGTCAGCGGGACGAGGTTTTGATATTCGGCACTGACTATGATACTAAAGACGGCACGTGCATCCGCGATTATGTTCATGTTTCTGATTTAATCGATGCCCATATTCTCGCTCTGGAATATTTGCAGAACGGCGGAGACAGCGGTATTTTCAATTTAGGCTCAAGCAGCGGATTTTCCGTATTAGAAATGGTCAATGCAGCCCGGCAAGCAACCGGGCGAGGCATAAAAGCAAGAGCGGCCGAAAGAAGACCCGGTGATCCGGGCACGCTCATCGCATCAAGCGATAAAGCGCGGAACATTCTCGGCTGGAATCCGAAACAAACGGACATAACGGAAATCGTTGCATCAGCATGGAATTGGCATCTGCGTCATCCAAACGGATACAAAGACAAATGAAATGGAGGCGGCGGTCATTGAAGTTTTTGAATCAGTGGCAGGGTTTCTGAAAGAGAGCACTGTCTTAGGCGACATAAATGAAACAGATGTAATTTATACAAGAAACAGGCTTCTTGATCTGCTCAGACTGACGGATTATGCAGAACCGAAGCATATCAAGAAACAAAACAGGCTTCACTATTTGGACGAAATGGTGAAAGACGCGGTAAAACGGTCAATCATCAACGACACGCCGGCTGAAAAAGACATGCTGGAAAGCAGGATCATGGATGTAATCACGCCGGCCCCTTCTCTGATCAATGCCACATTCAGCGAATTGTTATCAGATTGCCCGAAAAAAGCAACAGATTATTTTTACCGTCTGAGCCAAAACAACGACTATATGAAGACGCGGGCCATCCGAAAAAATATCGTGTACCGCTCACCAACACCTTTTGGCGAGTTGGAGATCACAATTAATTTATCAAAGCCGGAAAAAGACCTTAAAGACATCGCCCTGGTTAAAAACAGCCCGGAAAACCGTTATCCGAACTGTCTGCTCTGTATGGAAAATGAGGGATATGCCGGAACTTTACATCACCCTGCCCGTTCAAACCACCGCATCATCCGGCTTGACTTAGCGGGAGAACAGTGGGGTTTTCAATACTCACCTTATGCGTATTACAGCGAGCACGCCATCTTTCTTTCAAGCGTGCACAAGCCGATGAACATCAGCCGCGGCAGCTTCAGAAGGCTTCTGGCCATTACGGAAATCTTCCCGCATTATTTCGCGGGATCAAACGCAGACTTGCCGATCGTAGGAGGTTCCATTCTTTCACACGATCATTATCAAGGCGGCGCGCATGAGTTTCCGATGGCAAAAGCGGACTCCCTTTATCCTTTTCGTATGCGTCATTTTCCAGACGTTCAGGCTTTTGTCGTGAAGTGGCCGGTATCAGTGATCCGCTTGCGGGCAAAAGATCCGGATTTGCTGACTGAGGCGGCTGCATATGTTTTTGAAGAGTGGCGGGAATATACAGACGAAACTGTCGGCGTCATCGCAAAGACGAATGAATTCCATAATACCGTCACTCCAATTGCCAGACGCAGGGGAACGGATTTCGAAATCGATCTCGCCCTCAGAAACAACCGCACCTCCGAAGAATATCCGGATGGCATTTTTCACCCGCATCAAGACGTTCATCACATCAAAAAAGAAAACATCGGTCTGATTGAAGTGATGGGGCTTGCCGTTTTGCCTCCCCGCCTGAAAGATGAGCTGGCAGAAGTAAAAAAGTATTTGCTGAATGAACCTCATGACATCAAAGACATTCATCTTCCGTGGGCCGAAAACATCAAAGCGGATAAAGACGTGACACTTGAAAATGCAGCCGCTGTTTTACAAAAAGAAACCGCGAATGTATTTTTACGCGCGCTGACCGATGCAGGCGTTTTTAAAATGACAGCAGAAGGCATTCAGGCGTTTCAGCGTTTTACAAAGGTGCTAGAGAATGGCAGCTGAAACATTCAGAGTGAACTCAACCAACAATCTTTTTATCAGGAGGTATTGTGATGTTCAAAAACCAGGTGAAGCGTGTATTTGTAAATATCATCTGTCTTTCCCTCATTTTCACCGCTTTTACATTCATTGAGAAGTCTCCTAAAGCAAAAGCGGACACCCCCTTTGCCTATGGCGCTGATATAGGTTGGCTGAAACAAATGGAGGATGAAGGTGTGCGCTGGCTGGATGACGGCGGGAAACAGAAAGATGCCTTGCAGATTCTTAAAGATCACGGAATAAATGCCGTGAGACTGAGAGTGTTTGTGAATCCGCCAAGCAGCTATTATTGGCTGAAAGACGGCACAACATGGACCATGCTCGGCTATAGTGACAAAGCGGGCGTACTTGCGGCGGCCAAAAGGGCAAAAGCGTTAGGAATGAAGGTCATGGTTGATTTCCATTACAGTGATGTATTCGCCGATCCCGGCCATCAAATCAAGCCGAACCAATGGACCGGCTATTCAAACAGCCAGCTGCAAGGAGCGGTGTATAACCATACGTACGACGTCATGAAAGAACTTAAAAATCACGGCATCTCCCCTGATTGGGTGCAAGTAGGAAATGAAATGAATTCAGGAATTTTACTGCCCGACGGCAACACGAACGATTTCAGCAAATTGACCGCCTTATTGAACAAAGGCTATGACGCCGTGAAATCCGTCAGCCCGGCCACCAAGGTAATCAGCCATTTGGCACACGGCACGGACAACAGCCTATTCAGATGGTGGTTTGATCAATTCTTTAAAAATGGCGGCAAAACCGACATCATCGGTGTTTCGTTCTACCCCTATTGGGAGGGTAAGCCTTATTGGGAGCTCACCGGCCAATTATCCTCTAATTTAAATGACATCGCCTCCCGCTACAACAAGGAAGTCATGGTGGTTGAACTGGGCGGAGATGAAAATAATCCGAAAGATTCCTACTGGACCATAAAAGACACCATAAAACTGGTGAAAGCGGTTCCGAACGGTAAAGGTACCGGCGTATTTTACTGGGAGCCCGAGGCTCACTCCAGCGTTCTGTCAGACGCGTATCCATTAGGCGCAACCGCAAAAGTGTCTAAAAACGTCCTGAAATACACAACCGCAATCGACGCTTTTTATGACGCCGCAACAGGAAAATGATTGATGTGATTCTCAAGCAGGCTCATTGCGCAGCCTGCTTTTTTATAAGGCTGTAGAGTTGGCCTGTTATGAAAAGAAAAAGAGCAAGTAACGAATACGGAAAGAAAAATACCCGAAAAACCACGTTTCGGTTAACTCTCAGTTCCTAAAACAGCTTTACGATTGTTGAAAAAGAAACAAAAATTTTATACTATTGTGTAAGCACCACCGAGCAGGAGGACGGGCCATGGACAAAAAAGAACAGCTCCTCACGAATTTCAGGGACTTTTTTAACAAGATGGTGTGGCTGAATAGGCTGAAGATGGAAGAAAGCCTTAAAGGGCATAAACCTTCTGAAGTGCATTGCATCGAAAAAATCGAAAAAATTGAAGACGCCAATGTGACTAAACTTGCGGAGTCCCTTTATATGACAAGAGGCGCCATCAGTAAATTAACGAAGAAGCTTATCAATAAAGGCCTTATCGAAAGCTATCAGAAGCCGCTTAACAAGAAAGAAATCTATTTCAGGCTTACCGAGCAAGGAAAAGTCATTTATAAAATTCACGAGGAATTGCACAAAGAGTTTCAAGAACGGGACAAAATCGTGTTTGAACAAGTAACTGATGAACAATTTGACACGATGCTGAACTTCGTGGAAGCATACAGCAGACATTTGGATTCAGAAATAAAGAAACTTGGTGCAGACATGAAATCGGAATAAATATGAATATAGCACCGGCAGCCCTGCTCCATGAAAACGGGCTGCCTTTTTATACCCCTCTTATTGTTGACAAAGAAACAAAAACACTCTATTATTTTGTTGACAAGGAAACAAAGACAGCAATTTTGAGAGGAGAATAATATGTCAACACATAAAAGAAAGGAACTTCGGCTGCCAAAAGAAGTTCTCACTGCCGCCTGGGCTATTGCACTGGGAGCAATCGCTCCAATGCTTGACTCTACGATGGTAAACATCGCCATCGGCAAACTGACTGAAGACTTCCACACGACATTGGATACCATTCAGTGGTCCGTTACAGGCTATATGTTAGCACTTGCGATTGCAGTACCCGTATCCGGCTGGCTTATGAACAAATATAACGGCAAGAAAATCTTCATCGGCTCAGTCATCGCCTTTGGTGTCATTTCTGTTTTTGCGGGAATGAGCCGTGACGTTTCCAGCTTCATCTTCTTCCGTTTGCTTCAAGGATTCAGCGCCGGCATTATCACTCCGCTTATGTCAACACTCTTGGTTAAAACGGCAGGTCAGGAAAACCTGGGAAAAGTGATGGCAATCGTCAGCACCCCTATGATCTTCGGCCCGATCTTAGGACCTGTCATCGGAGGCTTCATCGTCCAAGGTGCTTCATGGCATTGGATTTTTTACATCAACGTGTTCATCGTTTTGATTGCTGCACCGCTTATGATGAAAACCATTCCGGACTTTGAACCATTCAACAAAGTTCGGAAACTCGATATTTTCGGGATTATCAATTTGTCATTAATGAGCGCGGCATTGATGTACGGTATTACGAAAGCGGCGGCTCATGCATCATTTAACAATAGCGACACGATCTTATGGGTGGTCATCGGTCTTGTTTCAGCAGCGATTTACCTCGTATATAATCGAATCAAAAAAAATCAAACCGTGCTGCCGATGAATTTGTTTGCTCACAAGAGCTTCTTAGCATCAGCGATCGGGTTGTTCTTAGCGAATGTTGCCATCATGGGGCCGATGTTAATACTTCCGCTGTTTTTTCAAAACTTCCGGCATTTCACGGCAGTCGAAGCAGCACTCGCTTTAATCCCTCAAGGAGTTGGAATGCTCGTGATTCGTCCGCTGACCGGAAAAATGATTGATAAGATTGGTGCGAAATACGTGGTTATGGTCAGTCTTGTTCTGTCGCTGATCGGATCTGTCCCGCTTATTTTTATCACCGATAACACAAGTATGATTTGGATTTCCGTCATATTGTTTATCCGCGGCACCAGTTTTGGAGGAATTATGCTCCCATTGATGAGTGACGCTTATACAGGTCTTGACAGTAAACAGCTTCCGGAAGCAGGTGTCGGTATTCATATGATTGAAAACCTCGGTTCCAGCTTTGGGTCAGCTGTGATCGCAACCGTTACCGCAACTGTCATACAAGGATTGCAGCCGACGATTTCGAACAGTTTAAAAGGCTACCATGCCGGATTTTTAGCATCCGTCATCATCCTTGCGGCCATCTTCATTCCAAGTCTGTTCCTTACCCATAAAAAGACTGCAGTATAAAGAACTTTTCAAAGTAAAAAACCCTTGCGCAGCAAGGGTTTTAGTGAATAAAACTGATAATTGTTGCTGACAGAGTCGGCCAACAACAGACAAAGCCTTTTACTCATTCACATTGCTTTTCATTAACCATTCTACTTCCGTTAATTTTTGTTTTTGAACGTCTTTTGTGTGCTTTTTCGTGAAATGGATTTTAACAGCTTCTTCGTTTTCCCAAATCTCCCAAAGCATGATTTTGCGTTCTGATGGTTCAAGCGGATGAGCATGGAACTGAATACAGCCTTCTTCTTTGTTCGTTTCTTCCTCAAGTTTTTTGAATTCCTTCATTATTTCATTAAGGTCTCTGTCGCTGATGATTTTTAAGCATGCCGTTATGTAATGCATCGCAATTCCCCCTCTTCCCATCATTTTATGGCTCTTCATTATCACATTTATCGAAAAAAATACCGCAATGAACGGCAATGTTTATTTAAGGCCATCAAGGGCGGCTTTTGCAGCCTCCGAGATAAGAGCATTATGATAATCGGCATCTTCCGTAAACCGGTTTGACAGGATTGCCAAAACAATTGGAGCTCTGTCAGGCGGCCAAACGATCGCAATGTCGTTTCGTGTGCCGTAGCTTCCGGCTCCGGATTTATCGCCGACTTCCCATCCTGCAGGAGCGCCTGCCCGAATCAGTTCGTCGCCGGTAGCGTTGCCCCGCATCCAATCTGTTAAAATCGTGCGCTTGTCAGCCGTGAGAGTATTACCCAAAGCGAAAGTCTTAAGGTCAGTTGCCAGTGCTTTTGCGGTGCTTGTGTCACGACGATCCCCGGGAATCGCCGAGTTTAAATCCGTCTCGAATCGATCAGCTTTCGTTACATGATCCCCGATCTGTTTCAATGACTTTTCGAAACCTTTAGGGCCGCCAAGCTGCTGGAGTAATAGGTTCCCGGCGGTATTATCGCTGTAACGGACAGCGGCTTCGGAGATTTCTTTCAGGCGCATGCCTGTATCCAGGTGTTTTTCTGTGATTGGAGAATATGTAACAAGATCATCTTTGGTGTAGCGGATGATGTCATTAAGTTTTTCATTTGAGCTTGTCTTCAGAACTGCAGCTGCGGCCAGCACTTTATAGGTTGATGCGTAAGCAAACCGTTCATTCGGCCGATAGGCGATTGTCTTGTTTGACCCCGTATCAATCGCATAAACCCCGAGCCTGGCATCAAATTTCTTCTCAAGCTGAACAAATTTTTTGTTCGTTGTACAGCTTGTCATTTTTGTGTCTTCTATGGCTTTCGCTTCAGCATGCGCTGAGCCGAATAAAGGGCTGAAACCGGTAAAGCTTAAACATAAAAGCCCAATGCATATTCCAACTTGTATTCTCGCTTTATTTTTCACATCCAGACCTCCTCATTATAATAATTTTGTATACTCCTTCTAATAAACATCACAAACAGGAAAACAGTCAATATTTTTCCTGTGAAATGTTTTCCGTGACAGTTAGGGAATCAGCTGAAATTTTAATTTAAGACACCCCTGAATCTCTTCAATGGATAGTGTTACTTCCGGCAGATATTTCGAGAAGAACCCATGTGATACAGAGTTTGATTTCTTGCCGGAGCCGCCCCACCGCTGTTTCCTAATACGTTTTTACTGCCGGGTTGCCCGCCTATTTTTGTGTGCACCCTTTTTCCTTTCCGAACCATGCCGCTGTTTTTACGATTTAATGATGTTCACTGTCACCCCTTACTTTTCGGCAAGGCCCTTGTATTTCATGCCTTTGACGTAATCCTTATCCTCCTGTATGTGCTTTTCAGCCATCTACATCCACCGCCCCCTTCTGATTCATGTTTGTTTTGGAAAAGATATTCCCTCTAAACCGACGCCGCACTCAGACCGTTAACCGCCGATTGTCTATCCTGAGACTAACCAGAAGCAGTTTACAGAGAATATAAAAAAACACCTTTCGGAATGAGGTGCTTTAAAATTATAAATCTTATTCTAGGATTTATGCCTGTTATATTTATTTATATTTATTCATAGACATACTCACGTATATTTCATTTGCTTCATCAACTGTTATACCAAACTTTTCGCTTGCCAATTCAGCAACCATTGAATCATGGATCTCTGGGGTGTAATTTTCCCCGTTATTTGTAATTCTATTAAATTCGTTTTCCATGTAATTATATATGGTTTGATCATTAGCTGATTGTGCCTCTTCTTCTGATGAATTTTCTTTTCTTTTCTCTTTTTCATCCTCTAAATCAAAAATTACTTCATCATTTTTTTCTAACTGGTACAAAGAATCCACATGTTTAAAATCAATTGTATAATCATCGTTTTTATACTTTGCATGTACTTCGTCTACTGAACAAGTATACCTATCCCCACAGCTGATTACCTTAGAAAAACCTTTATCCTCAATTAACTCATAAACTTTGTAAAGAATTTTATATTTTTCCTTGTTAGAGAGTTGCGTGAATTTCTTATTCATGGACAGGTTGATTTGAAAATCATAATACTTCTTTATAGGATTAGTGTAATCTAAAGTTGGCGCTTCACTAAGATATTGTGATACCGTTTTATTTTTAGACAGCTCTTTTAAAAACTTTTCAGCCTCTTTTGTATCCACGCCGCAACCAGATAGAACAAAAATCAATATAGGAATGATTATAAATATTTTTTTCAACTCTTCTTCCCCCTCTCACTTTATTATCGGTTAAGGAGTAGGAGAAAGGAACCATTCGCAAAATTTGTCGAACGAAAGCACCCTTCATAAATAGGTGGTAACCGTAAGACGAAAAAACACCCTTTTGCAGGGTGCAATCAACGTTTCTTTTTATAGCCTTCAATATCTTTTCTCAAGAATAGGCGATCTCTGTTCGTAGTTTTAATCGGAACCAATGTTTTATAATCTACCAGCTGCTTGAGGTTCTGCCGGCTGCATCCGATTATCTCAATGGCTTCAAATGTCGTTATGACTTCTTTACCCATAAAATCTCTCAGCTCGTCTATACTTTCAAAAATAAACTTAGCCATTTCGGAGGTTTCTCCATTTTAGGGTTATATTAATTAAAGTCAATACCAACCAGATCATTGCCAAAATCATAGTAATAATATCGGGAGTGCTGAGATGACCATAATTAAAATTAGTGAACAATATCACAAACAGAATAAAGAATAAGATCATTGAACCATCGATTAATTTTTTCATATTTGCTCATTTCCCTCTATATTTTTAAAAATCCAAAATATCCTCTTTCAGAAAAAGCCTGTCCCGAGGCATTTCTTTCATCGGCTCTAATTCTCCGTTTTTAACTAACTGGTTTAGGTATTGGCGAGTAAATCCCAATATTTCAATTGCTTCGCTTGTATTAACGATTTCCTCATTTAAGAACCGTTTGATTGCATCACGTTCTTTAAGATTGTACGTTAACATCATCCTCTTTGAATTCCCTAAATTGTAACGTTAAAAAATATCATTATACCTATAACAATAGTATTCTTTAAAGATTTTTTGAAAACCTTTCTTATGTTTCAATAAATAAACAACCTGTTCATACTAAACAGAATAGGCTGTGATCTGCTTTATTTTTCATTTTTCTTGTTTCTCTTAAAGCTCGTTTGTATTCAATGATTACATCCTGTATTCTGATTCCTCCCCTTATTCTCGTTTAAGTTCGTATTCATCATTTGTTGCCTGAAACGATCTGAGCGCTCCTGCGTGTTTTTATTGGACTTTTTCTTTTCCTGCTTAATCTCATCCCTCCGTTTAAATAAAAAACAGATACCAAACAAACAGCGCTAATGCTGTAAGTTCAGTGTCCGCAGGCTTTCCGTCTTGGACTATATTATTTTTTCTCTTCTATAAACATCGTTGTATCACAAAGTTCCTCAAATTTTATTATTTTTGTCTCTGTAGATAACTTTCTATTTGCGTTATTCCCCAATAATATAAATTCCTTATTAATGGGGTGCAGAATATACCAACGAATTCTTTTTTTATCACCCAAATCAGTAGGAACTTCATTTTGAACATCTTGTGTTACTTCTTCTTGTTGCCGATCTTCATTAACACTAATTATATAAATATTCATTTCCTTGCTCCATTCGATGAACCTTGAAATTGGTTTCATTAAGAATGGGATAGGCAAAGATATAAAGAATGGAAATATTAATAATAATATGAATTTATTCAGTCCTTTTTCTTGCAAAGCACTCCCAACTATAAACCCATCAAATGATATATAAAAAACACCTAAACATAATATGAAAAGAACAGACAGAACAATTTTCATGGGTTTTGACTTTAAAATATTCCACTTTGGATTTTCTTTTTTGCTATCTTTCACAGCTAATATTAGGAAAAATATTAATTCTCCAACAACAATTGCTATGCTTCCAACCGTTGAAGATAATTTTTGATTTATCGCCCATTTTTGCACATTTAATGAAATTGTAAAAGAAAGAAAAACGCACATCCAAAGCATTGTTTGCCAAAAATGTTGCCAACTCATTAATAAAAATAACTTTTCTTTAGAAAAAAGCTTTTTTTCAAATGCATTTGCCGATAAAAGAGTGATTGGTCTAAAAGTTACCCCAAATAAGTAAATCAATATCCCTCCTGCAGCTACGGATCCAGGTATCCCTATACTTTTAAGCAAACTAAATACGTCCATAATTCTCCACCTTTTTTCGTAATTGTTCTTTTATGAAATCGACAAATTATGGATTTTCTTTAGTTCTTTTAGGGAAATCACTATTTATATCGTGTTTATTTACCTTCCCGCTTGCTTTTTGTATTCTGCGATTTCCTTAGGGGTGGCCATCCGGATTCCGTCTGTGTCTGTCCTGTTTGCCGCTTGAACACCTTCCATGTTTTTCACCTCGCCGACTACTCCCAAATGCTTTAAATACACATGATCACCAATCTTGAAACGATTCTGTTTGGCCCGCTCCTCGATCACGCCCCTGTATTCAGCCGCGGCTTTCTTTTTTAAATCAGCCAGACACTTTTCACAAAGTGTTACTGTTACAGAATTGCCGTTAAAATCAGTAAACGAAACCGCTCTGACAGATTTCTTTTCCGGGTGCATCGTGCATGTTTTCTTCATAGGCGATGGCCGTGTAAATTTAATCATTCCGCTTCCTCCTCAAAACATGTCTTTTCGTCCCTCTGACATAACAGCGGATGAATGGGAAGTTCCATTCACCCGCATCCGAACTGTCACGACACATAGAGATTGCCTTTCCTTCGCCGTCTGACGGATATTCATACATCCTGCTTAGCTGTATTTATATTCCCGATGCTCGCCGGATTTCCCTGTTATGATGAAGTTTCTAAAGCTGTTGACCAGTTGCCGCATGTTGGCTCCATGCGAAAAGCCGTTTAGGCAGCCATATCCCAATTCATACGGGTAAATTTCAGTCCTCTAATATGTGTGTATGCTTTTTAAAGGAGGTGCATCACATGATGTTCTAACAACCAATTCAACTTAAATAAAGTGATTTAGTCGACAAAAAGAACGGTGAATTTAAAAGCAATTGATCTTTATGAATATGGATTGTTAGTCAACGCATTTTCTAAATTAATAAGAAGCCCCCCTCAGTTAATGGTGGGGGGGCTTGATAACGTGGCCGATATTTCTTTATTGAACTCAAATGTCTGCATCTCAATAGCAGGAGGATTATATGCCAGAACGTAAGCTTGAAAAAAGAGAAAACTGCAAGGTAAAAACTGAAATAAACGACGAGATGCAAAAATTGATTGATGAGGTGATGATTTTGCTGCCATGTTAATGTACAAATATTCAATTAAAAAGGAAAAGAATTAAACAAGGGGGTTAGATGTTTCAAATTAAGGTCCTTCAGAGCGATGGAAAAGAAACATAAAGAACTTGCTTAATGCGAATTTTTCATCCTTTAATGCTCTGCTTTATTTTTCACTTTTGTTATTAAGATAAGAGAACCACAATAAACTTATGAACCCAGCAGCTCCTATAATTTGAGATATAATGTAAGTCCAATCAAGTAAATCCATAAACTTTCTCCTCTAAGAAATAATTTCAATACATCACATTTTATGTTTTTTCCTGATTAATAAATACTTTATTCTTCCTCAAATTTATTTATTCTACTTAACATTTTCCTATCATTTTCCGAAGCTCTTTTCTGCGATTTTTTCTCATATGATGTTCCTTTATTAATCACAACAAAATCTGAATTATTTTGCACATAAACTCGGGAGTCAGATGATTCATAGTAACCCGTAACGTTTTCTAAAACCGTCTTGGAATTGTCTTTATTATATAGATCATAGTTGACCGGCGGTCTGCTGATTGCAAATTTCCCAAAAACAGCAACATCATCCTTACCGGGAGTATGGCTCGCTCCTTTAATAAATATGACGCTAAATATTAAAATCAAAAAAATTGCAATTAAAGTTCCTGCAAACATAATTTTTTCATTTATTTTCCAGTTCAACATAAACAAGCCGCTCCATTCAACATACTTAAATCGTCGCTGCTGATAAAGGTCTTCCAGCATTGGTGCCCAATTACCTCAGCCTTCCGCAACAACAATGTTTTTTCTCTCCATCCCCAATCCATTCACTTCAAAGTTACTCACTCTTCCGAAATTGTACAATATTTGAAGTGAAGGGAAGAACTAAAGATCAGAGCAAATAATACGCTGAATAAATATATCTCATAACTCGCTAGTATAGACCCTATTGGGTTATAAGGTTCAAAGAGAAGCGCTATGATTAGCCATGCAATAAATGAAAACACTGTGTATATTAAGAGATATTTAAAATTGAACCTTCTAGCTTTTCGGTTTAAGAAAAGCTGCAATGGCAATTCAAAAATTGAATAACATGTCAACATGATCCCGCTAATTATAAGATAAGGGACATATTCAGCTTGATCCAAGGTGATAACATATACCAGTACAGAGCATATGGCCGACAAAATAAGGACAGCTGCGTATCTTACTGCCATCAAATCTATCTCCCCTTACGATTAAAAATCAAACATGCTTGCAATTGCTATTTTTCGTAATAATAAGATTTGGCCCAAGGATAGCTTCTGCCCTTATTTTCACACCATTCAACAAATCCCTTTGATTGTTCTTCTTTAAACAACAACCAGTCATTCAACAAATCTTGATAATAGTTAAGCTGTTTGTTATTGCTTTTTCTTGTTTGTTGACATTCTATCTTGTTGTTCAACTGCCGGGACTTGATAAGAAGTGCTTTATCTTCTTTAATATCGCCTAGATATAAATCTTCGGATATGTGATGAAATGAATACCACAAGGCGTTCAAATGAATATCGATTAACGTTAATAAAGATAATTGTTCATTACTGCCGCCTAGTCTAAGTGCATTATTTAAGTAATCGACACGGTTTTCAGTATTTAAAAACACACCATACCACCTGTATGGTCTTGGATCTTCGGGGTTAGTCTTCATCCATGATTCAAGCAAAGGCTTTAAAAGATCCATTTCTAAAGGGTGAACAAGTATATGGTGAATATCATCTGATGTTTCTAATAAAGCAAATAGCCAACAAGCAAAATTCCGTTGTGCATGATTATCCCACGTCTTGGCTTCATCGATAAACGAAGATAATGCTTTAAAGGATTCTTTACGTAACCCTTTTTCTTTGAGAGAGCAAAACTTTTTAAATAATGGGTATTCATCCAGTCTGTCATTTTTTAAGATATTAGTTAAGACATCTATCATGATTCACATCTCTCTTTGCCTGGAATAAACTTAAACAATTTGAAATACGACATACAATGCAACTTCAGCGATAAGCAAATAAATCATATATCCAGCATAATTAAATACACTTTCATCAGTATTTTTCTCTTTTTTAAAAGTCCATGCAAATAACCCTAATACAGTTGCCACTCACGCGATTTCAATTATTGTTAAAATTGACATACCTTCCTCCTAAAAAAGAACAGGATAAATAGGTTAATTTTCATTGAATTAAGTCTCTTCAGTCAGGATGTATATTACGAAAAATTTCCATTTCTTCATGTTCATCACCTTCAATGAGTTCAAAGCCGCCCGGTACATTATACATTATTTTCCGTTAACATATCAATTCCGGTTAATAACTCACCTTTATCCTGAATTACACCATTTTCATCTTTTCCCCACTACAATTCATTATCTAATAATACTGTACTTTTCAATGAAATTGTTTCATAATTATTTCTCCTTATTAAAGTAATATTGTCTTTAATAAGACTGTTCCAACCTTTTTACCCGCTTACTCTTTCCAATTCAATTCATTTAAACGCTGCCGAGTAATTCCCAGTTCTATCGGTTTATCATCCATAAACTCTCTTCTCAAATGCTTAATCACATAATTATAAGGACAAAGAATCAGGTCTAATGATTCATTTTTCCATTTTAGATAGTACATTGACCTTATTACTCATTCCTCCATGGTAATATCTTGTTGAAGTATTTCGTATGAAAGGATATGATCATGAAAGTTTTCGAAGCAAACAGCCTGCTGGCCGCTGCCAAACAGCGCGCGGGTGAATACAAAAAACTGCGCGGTCAGATGGTCAACCTGAAAAAAGCGTTTCAAGGCATGGCTGACCTCGGTGACAGCGACTTTTCAGGCCGGGGCGCTGACAACATCAAAGCATTCTTCCAAGACCACGCCGGCGTCACAGACAGCTGGCTTGATCTGATCGATATGAAAATCGCATTTCTCACAAGCCTTCCCGGTAAGGTCGAAGATGCCGGACTTTCCAATTCGCATGTGGAGGAATCATTTCTGGAGCACGAGCTCACCCACGCCCTCAGTAAATCAAAGGCAATTATGGAAGAGCAGAAAAAGGACATGCGCTCCATCCTCGGAGAGATCGATGACATCATCTCGCTTGATTTATTTTCAACGGAAAGCACAGATCAGAAGCTTTCTTCAGCTGACAAAAAAAGAAGCGAAACGATACATAAACTCGGCAAGCTTGACCACGATCTAACGAAAGAATACGCAGAAACCGAAGCGAACGAACAGTTCATTCAAGCCGACTTCCAGCAGCTCCAAAACGCCACAGGCAAAGGAAAAAACGCCACGCCGCTTCACTACAACGCCAAGGCATACCGAGAAAGCGACATCCATAAGAAAAAAGGCGATATCGCAAGACATTCGGATGCTTATTTGACGATTAAAAAGGAAGAAGCGAAAGAGCGGGAAATCAAGGATCTGAAGAAAAAGCTGGCTGATGGTGTCACCGATCCGGATGAGTATTTGGAAATCGCGAAGAAGATCGGCTATGAAAACCTTGAACCCGCTCAGGTGGAATATGTGATGCAGCTTGAACAAGCAAAACAACTCGAAGAAGTCGGAGAAACGGCTTGGGACATCGTCAAAGGAATAGGCGTCGGCCTTTATGATGTCGGAAAAGACACCGTAACCGGCGTCAAAGATCTGGCTGTCGGCGCATGGGATTTTTACCATCTCTCTGATGAACAAAAAGTCGCTAAAACCATATCGGCTGTACTGAACACGCCCTCTTACGCAAAAATCATATGGACAAACCTGGCGGATTCATGGAATGATAAAATGATTAACGGGGATGCGTATTCAAGATCACATTACATCACCTACGCCATCGGGAGCATCGTCGGACTAAAAGGTTCCGGCTCAGCTGTAAAAGTAACAAGCAAGCTCGCGAAAACAGGCGCCGCCAAAGTGGATAACGTCTTGGAAGCCGGTGAAAAAGCGGCTGCAAAACATGTAAAAACCGGGATTGAAAAAGGAAAAAATTATATCAATTCCGTTTCGAAAAATAAGTATGAACCCGCACTTGCCGGATTAGCACAGGATATTGAAAATACTCACAATGTGAAGAATACGCCTTTGTTGAAAAGTATTATTAAAGAGCAGAAAGAGAGTGTTCTCAGGCAATCTGTCAATTCAAATGGTATTAATAAGAAAACGATAAAGCACGTATATCATGGTGAAGTTAATAGGAAAAATAAAGCTGTAGGTTATCATCACGAGAGTATGATGGGTGGCAATATAATACCTGGAACAGAAGAAGTGCCTGATATAAATGGGGTATATAGAGCTAAAGTAGAAGTAAAAGGAATAAAAAAAGTAGCAAGGTCAACTTTCTTTCCAAAAGAATGGGATAGAATAAAAGTTTACAATACAATTTCCGAAGCTTACAAAAACAAAAAACAAGTACGAGATAATAAGTATATCGGCAAAACATCATCAGGGATTGATGTAGAGATGTATATTAATAAAGATGGCTCAATAGCTACTGCATATCCTTTATATAAAAAACCAAGGGAATGATTGAATTTATTATGGAATATTCATTTGAATGTAAAAGAGACCATTTAGGATACTTACGAGTAGTTCTCCCCGCAGAGTTAGAATACTTTTCTGATTTCATTGAAGACATTGTTTCGATAGATGAAGCTGATGAATACTTGAAAATGATTCAAGACGTATTGGATGGTTCTTCTGAAGAATATGAGATTCAACTAAATACAACCATTGCATATATAAAAGAAGATCAAACTGTTATAGAACACCTTCATACAGAAAATGAAAACGATAGAAACTCCATGGAGACAGAAAAATTCAAAAAACTTATACTCGACTGGAGAGACAAGATCCCCCAAAGGTATAAGAGTGATGATTAAAACTTTAGGTCCCTTGAAATTCAAGGGACCTTTTTATTACCTTAATACCGCTTCAAGTTTCACTTTGTTTTCGATCCGCAGTTACTATCTGGAGAACTCATAAGGAACGGTCTGACGAATTTTTGGTTTTCAGTGCATAATAGCTATCAATGCCATTTCCTTGCCCTTCTTACTGGAATAATGTAAGCCTCTAGAGCCGTTTCAATAAAAAGTAAAAAACCCTTGCTACGCAAGGGTTTCGGCTATGATTCCGACTGGGCTCGAACCAGCGACCTCTACCCTGTCAAGGTAGTGATTACCTTCTGAGCTGTTATTTTTATTCCTGACAAATACTTATCCATCAAGGGATTGCAAATTTAAGATCTGATCTTTTCTGATTAAAAATAATGATTGTTGGCAGGTTTGGACAACAACTTGCCAACAATTTTCCACTTAAAACCAGAGATTGAATCCACAGCCTTGCCAATATTTTCTCCATTGATAAAAGAACTTATGTTCGCATATAATTTATTCAAGGAGATGAAATCAAAATGACCGATTTTGAACGGAAAGTGTATCGGATTATTTTTAACATGACCCGCTTCGGGAAAAATCCCTCCATGGAACAATTGAAAAGGAAAACCGGAAAAGATGAGCAGACAATACGTGCTGCTGTGCGAGGTTTAATGATGAAAGGTGAATTGAAGTGGGATAAAAAAGAAGAAAAATGGATAATATAAAAAGAACCCACTTTTTTAGAAGGTTCTTTTTATATACCTATTCCCTTACTTAACATTCGTTTTTGAATGTTAGTAAGAGGTGATACTTCTAATAATTCAGGGTTCTCCATAAGAACTTGTGCAATTTTTTTTCTAATGTTATCTTGCTTTTCAACAAGAGTAGTTTTTAAGGTTTCCCAGTTTGGTCGTCCATTTTCTGTTTCTATTTCAAAAAAACGATCATCAGCATTACCAGCGTGGAATAGAGTATCGAAAAGAATTTTCCCCTGCATATTTTCACATGAAATATCCCGGTCTAATTCAGGTCTTAATTCATGGAGCGACTCTTGAGCTTGAATTAATACACAGAAAGAATAATCATCCCTCTTTAATTCAATTGTTTTTAAAATACTCATTTTTACTCCTACCTTCCTTAAACACATTATACCCTAATTCACACGAAAGTATTCATCAATTAAATCCAATACGGTTGTAATGGTATCTCGCCACGATTTTTCACTGACCATCCGGGTTGTATCGTTTTTTTGATCATAAGCATCCCAATGAAAAATTAAATCTCTATTATTTTTGTAGTATCGGTACAGTTTATTCATGTATTTTATTTTTTGCGGTGAACCTACTTTATCATGATATGTTGTTTTTAAGCAATATGTTCGCTTCATTCCAGTTTTTTCTTCAAAAGCTTTCCGGAAAGAATCATCTGAATTAATTTGATGCTTGTCCAACACATATTTCAAAAACCCTTCCATGCCTCTGAAAGCAGGGAACACTAAATATGTAAAATCATACATGTCTCCTTGCAACTGTAGATTTAAAATAGCCTGTTTTAAAGTATTTTCAAGTTTAGTTGAAAGTACAACATTTTTATTAGGAAGTAAAAACTGATATTTGTTTTCAACAGTTTCTTTATCAACATCTATGTTATAGTAGCTTGTTAAAACTTCATGTATTTGTTCTGAATTAACAAGTTCAAGTACATAAGTTTGAGTCAGTGAGAAAATAGTTTCCGGTTTCCCTTGTAACACCAATTTATTTTTTGTTTGAAAATAAATAATCGTGAGTTTTTCTTTATCTTTTTTTAAGACCCACCTAATACTATTCTTCTCTTCCTCTTTTTGAATACTTATACCCTTTATATCTTCTTGGACAATTGTAAGGATTAGCTTAAATTCCTCTAAATCAATGTGATCTACGACCAAATAATTGTCTCCTGTTTTTGGTTGTTGATTTATATTTAATGCTTTTTTAGCTAAGGAATCAACTAAATCGTTGTACTCGTTGTTTGAGTGACCTTTAACCCATTCAAATGAAATATTAATTTTTTCTTTTTTCTTCTCAATAAATTCTTTATATTGCTTTGCAACAAAGGTATTTGCTCTCCATTCTCCTTTAGCCCATTTTGCAATACCTTCATAATCATGGTGAATATGAATATTATCAAACTTTAAATCAATGGCTTTATCAATAGCAACCATTGTACCCAATAATTCACCAGCAACATTGTTTGAAACTAGAGCTTCTTCCTTATTATCACTACCGTAATCTTTTACCTGTTTGCCATCAGGTAAAAGTAACAGTAAGCCATAAGAATACCTTTTTAATTCTTTTTTATAACTACCATCTACATATGCAATGACAGTGTTTTCTTTAACCAATTCAGTTTCTTCTGTTGTTGATGGTGTTTCCTCTTTTTTATCTTCTTGATCTAGATAAGCTTGGGCTTCTTTCATACTTGGAAAACTTTTATATTCAGCGTTACTAAATCCATTCACAGCTTTCTTACATTCTTCCCAAGTGAAAAAAATGCCGGTATCGAGCCCTCTTCTAACTGCATATACTTTCTTAGCCATGACACTTCCCCTTCTTAATGACATCTAATCCAATATACCATTAAAATAGGAAATATAGAGTAGTTTTCTAGAATTTTTTTGAATTTCCCGTGACCTTGATTTACACATTAAAGTTCATCTATAACCAAGACAATAATATAATCCGATATAACTTACAGTATTATCCCTTATTTCAACAAAATACGATAAACAATCCCCCTCATCTCGAGAGAGTTTCATTCATCATTTGTCCGGTACTTCTTCCGGCCGGCTTCTAATTCTTTTTTAAAGGCTTGTACATGTTCAAGCAATTGTAACTGTCCCAACCTTTTTAACCGGCTTGAGCTTTCCAGAAGTGACAAGGGTGCTGCTTAAACGCTGCCGAGTAATTCCAAGCAGCTCCCCCGCTTCTGCTGCAGTCAAAACTTCTTCCTGGATAAAACTTAATTTTTTCGGTTTTTTTCATGTCGTTTTTCTGACCAAATCATAATAAGACCTTTGAATAGTGTGAGGATCACAGCCAGATATAAAATTACACTCGCTATCATTCCCGAAAGCGATAAGTTTTTAGAATCAATAGCGACAAGGCCAAATAACATTATTAGAAGTATGGCCATATCTGATGTGCTGTACTTGCTGAAATAATCTTTCATCATACAAAAAATGGATGAGTTACAGTATACCGCAATACGCTTTTGCGGCATACCGCAATCACTTTTGATGTATACTGAGTGTATATTCGAGGAAACAGGGGGTTTCCCCCCTTAAAAACCTTGAAACCTGCAGTTGCGCTTCTAGCTTTGGCGGCGGAAGCGCTTTTTCTCCTTTTCTCCTCGCTGCTTCTTTTCATTTTGGAATATGTCATAAAGCTGTTTGCCAATTGTGACAATCCCTGCAATGGAAAGTACCCAGTCTTTAAACTCATCCACTTAACCACCTCCTAACACAAGAATTATACCATTTTTATCCGAGACACCAATATATTTCATAAAAAAACCACTCTAAAGAGACGAATGCTCCGCTAGTCATTTTTACCCAACCACATCAAATCTGCTTTCTCTTATCTCTATTCAAGAGCAACACAAGGAATAAAGACGCAGACCAAATGATTCATTTTTCCTTTTCAATCGTACAGCGACCATTTTCTTCATTCTTCCATGGTAATATCTTGTTGAAGCTTTTTAAAAGAAAGGATATGGTCATGAAAGTTTTTGAAGCAAACAGCCTGATGGCCGCTGCCAAACAGCGCGCGGGTGAATATAAAGAACTGCGCGGCCAGATGGTCAATCTAAAAAAAGCGTTTCAAGGTATGGCTGACCTCGGTGACAGCGACTTTTCAGGCCGGGGCGCCGACAACATCAAAGCCTTTTTCCAGGACCACGCCGGCGTCACAGACAGCTGGCTTGATCTGATCGACATGAAAATCGCATTTCTCACAAGTCTTCCCGGCAAGGTCGAAGATGCCGGACTTTCCAATTCGCATGTGGAGGAATCATTTCTGGAGCATGAGCTCACCCACGCCCTCAGTAAATCAAAGGCGATTATGGAAGAGCAGAAAAAAGACATGCGCTCCATCCTCGGTGAGATCGAAGACATCATCTCGCTCGAATTGTTTTCAACCGAAAACACGGATCAGAAGCTCTCTTCAGCAGACAAAAAAAGAAGCGAAACAATACATAAGCTCGGCAAGCTCGATCACGATCTAATGAATGAATACGCAGAAACCGAAGCGAACGAACAGTTCATCCAAGCTGACTTCCATCAGCTTCAAAATGCCACGGGCAAAGGAAAAAGCGCCATGCCGCTTCACTACAACGCCAAAGCGTACCGGGAAAGCGACATCCATAAGAAAAAAGGCGATATCGCAAGACATTCGGATGCTTATTTGACGATTAAAAAGGAAGAAGCGAAAGAGCGTGAAATCAAGGATCTGAAGAAAAAGCTGGCTGATGGCGTAACCGACCCGGATGAATACTTAGAAATCGCCAAAAAGGTTGGCTATGAGAATCTCACCCCAGAACAGCTTGAATTTGTTTCATTTCTGGAACAGCGTAAAGCTTTCATGGATAACGGAAAAGAAGCATTGCAAATCATAGGTGATGGCGCCAAAGGTCTGCTTGTTGGTGTATACGATCTTGCCAAGGATACCGGTGAAGGAGCACTTCAACTCGGACGGAATATCGGTTGGACAATTGACAACTTAAACAAAGATCCTCAAAAAGTTCTGGATACTGTTCTGGAATACGACTATCTAGGTGTCTTTCAAAGTATGGTTGACACATTGAAGGATGATTGGGATAAAAAGATGATTCACGGCGATGCATATACACGGATGCACTATGTTACTTACTTGGGCGGAAGTCTTCTGTTATTGAAAGGCGGAAAGTCCTCTGTCTCAACAGGTTCGAAAGATCTTGCTAAAGTTGGGAAGGCGGCTAGCGAAAAGATTAAAAATGGCAATCCGTCTGTCAAGCCTTATGCCAATAGATATACCCCTGCATTAGAAGGGATTTTACAAGACGCCGGGAATACTATTAATGTTAAAAATACGCCGCTTTTAAAGAGATTAGTTCAATCAAAGGATGATTTGTTTACTAAAGCCGCACCTTATACTTACAGAGATGAATACGGAAACCTCAAAACAGTTAACTTAAAAATGGGCCATCTTAAAAACCAAAAACATCCTAAAACTGGAGTTCCATATAATAAAGACGGTTTCCCAATTTTCAAAGCAAAATTTGATACGAAGATTGATTCTAGACTCTATAAGGAAAGCGATTATTTACAATTTAAAGATGCAACCTTAAAATTAAAAGAAGAAATTGAAAAGGATCCTTTACTTAGAAATCAATTCAATGACCTTCAAATCGAAATGATAAAAGCTGGTGAAACACCAGACGGATATACTTGGCATCATCACCAAGATTCAGGGAGAATGCAATTAGTTGACCAAAAGGTGCATCGGCAAACAGGCCATACAGGAGGCCGGCACCTTTGGGGTGGTGGAAGTAAGAACAGATAGGAGTTGGTCAATATGACAGAGTGGAGATTTGCCGAAGAACCCATCGGGGAAACAACTGTTAAAAAAATCGAAAAGGCTTTAGATATTAAGTTTCCAAACGACTACATTTCAACTATATTAAACAACAATGGAGCACGCCCAAGTAAAAAGATTTTTGACTATGAAAATACAAAAGGCGCGGTTTTTAATCGATTACATGGTCTAACTGAGGATAGTTCAAGTTTTATTTTAGAGGTTTTAGAAGATTATCAGGATGGAAGAATGCTTTCAGGGGTAGTCCCTTTCGCCTGTGATCCTTTCGGTAATGAAATCTGTTTCGATTATCGTCAAAATAAAGAGAATCCCACCGTGGTATTCTGGGATCATGAAATTGCATATGAAGATCCTGATGGAGCTTTGAGTCATATATGTGATTCATTTACGGAATTGGTAGATAAGCTCTATGAAGAATAGAAACACAAAGTCCATATAAAAAAGCCCTTCCCTTTTGAGAAGGGCTTTTTGTTACTTCAATAATCTTTCCAGTTTTGCTTTCGTTTTCGGTCCATAAATACCATCTGCAGTCAGGCCATACATGGACTGGAATCGTTTGACCGCGTTTGCTGTTTTCGGCCCGTAATAGCCATCTATTCCGTTGTTACTTGCCCCTTTGTCCGGGTAGTAATAGAGAACCGCCAGTGCAGATTGAATCTGTTTCACGGCCGTTCCCTTAGTTAAGGGGCTTGTCACTTTAAAAACGCCTGACGGCAACGTGTAAGATGATTTCTTGCCGCCTGATGGAGAACCGGCCGATCTGGTCAACTTTAATACCTGACCAACTTTTATCAGATTCGGATTCTTGATGCCGTTCAAGCTTTGCAGGGTTTTCATGCTTACGCCTGTTTTCTCTGCAATTACAGAGAGGGCATCTCCCTTCTTTACGGTGTACGTCGCCCCACTGGGCTTTGAATCTGTTTTTTGTGGTTTGGATGCTTTTTTACCTCCAAGGCGTTCAAGTTCTGCAGCAATGGCCGCTTTCACTTCATCCCAGCGCCCCGCATCTAAAATACGGTGCGGGCAGTATTTCCCATTCCAGTCCTGATGCTTTCTGATTTTGTCAACGCCCCATCCGCGCTCTTGAAGTAACTGAGCGACAAACTTGATAGCCAGCGCCTCCGCTGCTTGGTATCGCGCTCCGCCTGACTTGCTGTAGCAGATTTCCACACCGATAGACTTACGGTTCCCGGTTCCGTTTGTACCGTCGCCAGAATGCCAAGCGTTCCGATCCAGCGGAATCCCCTGAATTACTTCTTTATCATCTACGGCAAAATGATAGCTTGTCGATTCGCTGTTTCCCGTCATATAACTGATTTCATTGGCGGCTGATGCGTCGTTTGCTGTGTTATGGATGGTGATATACTCCGGCGTCATTGGATTCGGGCATTTCAGGCTGTATTCTTCGCTTGGGACTAATCTCTTTTTCACTGCAATTGTCATAAAAAATCTCTCCTATTCTGTTTTGAAATATAAAAAAGCAGCCGGGTTAACCAGCTGCCTGATCGTCTTTTTCTGCTTTCTGATCGTTGTCGCTTTCAATTACATGGAGCCGGTCAGTGATGACGGCCGGAATTTTAACGCCGATCTGTGCCAAGTTTTCCGTGATGGACAGGCCCTCATTTGCGATATAAAAAAGAACGGTTCCAAAGGTCAGAACACCGTTCAAATTTGTTATCGTATCAATAATGTTGGCGACGATGACCACCATAAAACTGAGCATCTTCCGCACATACCCAAACCACGCGCTGCGGCTCCGGAGCTGCTTCATTTTCCACGCTTTGATAATGCCGGTGATGACATCCAAGATGCTTAGGATCAGAAGCAAGTCAAGGTATTTCACCTCCCCGAAAAGATATGTTCTTGCGATCTGTAAGCTTTCAAAATTCATCCACACATGTATTCCCTCCATTTTGATCACCTCCTCCGAGGCAAAATAAAAACACCTATTCAGTTACAGGTGTTGGTTCACTATTATTTTCTTTCAACGCTGCTGTCGCGTTTATTTGCTTTTCGAGTTCCTCGCGTTTATTATCTGCAAACGTGTATAGCGCTTTATATTCGGCCAGCTCATTATTCTTCAGATTCAATTCCTGCTGTAGGGAAGCAGCTTTATATGCTGCAATTTGTAACTGGTCCTGAAGTTGCTCTTTTGTCATTTCTTGCATTCCTTTCACTCCTTACTCTTGATCGGGATACGCATTACCGCGTTCGCTTTCTGTAATTTCATCATATTCCGCTTGTGTGATGCGGCCTTTCTCAACGGCTTTTCTCATTTCACTGGTCAAAACAGTTCCGTTTTTCCAGCAATCCTCAAAAAACCCGAAAAGAGCACTTCGGTTCTCCAATGGGCTCCCCCGTTTCCTTTTATTGATTCATCAAGAGATTGCAAACCCGCTGAAGGTCAAGGACTTGTTCCTGCAACTTTTCCTCTGTAGTCTTTTCCTTTTCTCTATCTTTTGCTTCAATATTTAATACCACGGGCTCAAGCTTCATCTTTGTCACCCTCCTTATTTTGAACGTAGATTGTTATAAGCCCCTCTCGGTTGCCTTGTGGATCAACGACAATTTGAACTGGAATCATAATAAGCTTTTTGCTCCCACTGTACCCTTGATAATAACCGTCAGGCTCTACATAGGTTTTTGTGAGCAAATAGCTTATTTCATCAGACTTTATATCATGAAGGACATATAATTGATACGCTACTTTGGTTTTATCGTCCGGCTGCAGATCGAACGAAACAGCCTCCATGGGATATGTCTTGTCTCCTTTTTTTATAGAGCCGGCAGTTATTTCGATTCCCGCGCTGGTTTCTTCTATTTCGATGCCGTCCGCATAATAAAGACTCATGTTAAAATCCCTTTTTTCAATCATAAAAATTACTCCTTTATTGTGATTCGTAAAAAATAACAATTTGAACCTTTATCGTTTTTCCGGCAACTCCGGCAGTAGTCCCAGTTCCTCTCACTCCAATATCAACAGAACTGGCGCTTATATTTTCTAATCCCACCGTAACCGCATTAGAATATGCGCCAATCGCTGTACCTACCGCCGCAAAAACATTCTCAGGCGCATAATCAAAACTATCAACAAAAGGAATGCGATTGTAGCGCGCGTACGCAGTTGCCCCTCCGTCCGGCGGCAGTTTAATGTCCCAAGTAAAGCAGTAAACCATCAAACCGTATTGTAGGCCTCCATGCTCGTCTTCTAATTCTGTAGAAACATTGCCACCCATCAATTTGAATTCGCAATTTTTTGCATTCCCTGCTACAACTTTGGTTCCCAATGGTAGCGTTAAATCTGATGCATCAACAATCGTTTTTTGGCCTGATTTCAGTCGAATGACCCCGGGGACATCAATATCTAAATTATTCGGTTTAAAGCGATAAATAGTAGCTGATCCTTCAAAAAGGGCCTGATAACGGTTATATGTGAACGGCTCTCCTATATTTTTAGGATTGGTAGTAGCAGTAAGAAGAAAAGCGTCTTCTTCAACAGCTGCCTGTCTTTCCATTTTCATATTAAAATGGCTTATAACTTGTCCAACATCTCCTATTTCTGAATACATTGAAATAGTTGGAACCGTTTCATATGCGGTTTGCTCGCCTGCGCCGCGGAGCTCAATTTTGCCATCACCAATTGAGACTGTTCTGTAGATTTCATTAGAGGAATCACCATGATCGTAAAACCTTCCTTGTTCCTGCGTTATTTTCGCAGAACTAACAACTAATTTGTTGTAATCATAATGAGAGTCTCTGGTGAATTGGTAAATCTTATCACCTTCGATATAGTATTCGGCATCTTCTGATTGTGTCAGCGCCTCGAAACGGGCCCCTTTTATGTCCACACCCTCTATCGTGATACCTTTCAACGTCCCGACGTTTATTTTGTCCGCTGAAAGGTCTTGGATCTTGGCGTTTGTTATTGAACCGTCAATGATATGCGCAGTGTCAATTATGGCCGTTCCAAGATGCGCCTTTTTAATTGCGGCGTTCGCGATAGCAGCAGATCCTACCGCCGCGTCTGCAATTTTTGCTGATGTTATCGCGGCTGATTGAATATTGGCAGAACCGACCGCAAGGTTTGCGAGATAGTTATTCGTGATGACTCCATCAACCAGGGCTACGTCATAGGGACTGTAGCCATACTCTTTAAATACCGATCCTTTTCTGACTTGAACTTTTCTTACGACATAACTGCAATTACTGTTATCATCAGAACCACGCCCGCCCAAACCAATTGTGTAATTATTACCGGTTTCCGGTGCCGTGAATTGAATATTCACTCTTACGAATTCATCAGCCGGGTAATTGCTTATGTCAGTGAGTCCGCTTTCATCCAAGGAAATAAAAGTGCTTCCTTTTTTTAGATGATTCCAAGATATATCTGTTGTATTATTTCGTTTCACTTCAAAAGACAAAGTATATACTTGATCTTTTACAAGCGACATCGTCTGTTTGACAGAGAGTTGACAAACACCAAAAGCCTTGTTCCCATCCTGAGAAATTGTCATTTCATTGAATTCTTTTTTGTCTATCGTGTACTTGGCGCCTGAATAGGCATACCACCAGTTGCTATCCAACAATGAACCCGGCAAAATATTGGCATCATCAAAGTTTCTGGAAAGCTTATCAGCATCAACGGCCAGGTCGGCCAGTTTTTCCTTTGTGATCGCTCCGAAAACAATGTCATCAGTCAGAATGCGCTGAGTGGTCGCGGAAAACTGATCCGTGAATTCGCTCGCTGTGCCTCGTGTGTTGATTGATCGCAAGCGATAATACCAAACTTCATTTACTCCCGTAAAATGCTCATATCCGCCTGTTTTGCCTCTGAAAATACGATTCTCTCTTAATGGGATGAATCCATTTACTTGTGAAGCATATACCTCATAGGCTGCAATATAACTGGACGGATCATAATCCCATGTCAGGGCCACATTCTGAAACATTGCCTTGATCACTACATTCGACGGAACTGGCGGGGCTTTGTCAGGGAAACTGCCATCCGTAACCTCGCCGGCATCCGGTTTACTTTCCCAAGTACCGCGATTTTTTTCAATTACGCTTTCAATTTGATCAATCCGGCCATCTTTTTGTAATGCTGATAAAAATTGACCGATCTCTACGACGCAAGTATTTTCTGGGTCGGTAATATCGTATTCCATTGAAATAACGCGCTGCGATGTCTCAATCGGGATAGCGAAGTTTCGATCAATTGCGATCGTTGTATCTCCCAATTCCACATGTTCGTGTTCGTGTCCCGGCACGCTCTCAAGCAGCTGCACGGACAGCTCATAATTGATTTCTGTCTTACATGCAGTCGTTATCAAATGATTATATGTGGCCTTTAAGAGTTCTTCCGGATCCGTTATGTCTTCATTATTGAACTGGCCTTCCCGATGGATCAAATTTCCATCTTTAAGGCGCCCCAATCTTTCTAATAAATCCGGATCGCCAACCCACTCCTGGCCTAAAGGCTTATCGACCGGGTCGCCTTTTGATTTTTTCCATTCTACTTCAGAGAAATCAATAAAACGGGAATAACCGCCCGTCTCCTCTCCTTCCTCATCCGTAGACGCTATGGATGCTCCATAACCCCAAAGGGCTGTCACCGGGTAACTGATAACGGTCCGCCGGATATTCGTTGTATCCTTATCACTCTCAAAGCGCTTCCCGCTGTCTTTACCGCGACGGGGAAGTATTTTTATGATTCGTTTGACGACCTTATTTCCATCAAATTCTATAGTGTCCTGAAGCTCTCCGCCCCATATATTGATCACGTCAGCAATACAATCCAACGCTGTTTTTTTATAGAAGGTAGTCGAATTCACTCCAAGCTCGGCCGTTACTTCCGCCACCCATCTTGACCGAGAAAGGACGTTGTCCAGTACAAACTGAGCAGTTTTGTTAGTTGGGCGGAAATCTTTTACAAATGTTTCGACAAGCTCCATCATGGCAGCCTCACAGGTAACCTGGGTGTTAACCTCTCCTTCTTCGTCTGCATCATCCAATTCCTTGATGACAAACAGACGCAGTACACCGTCCTTATCCCTGAACACCACTTGATTCTCTTCAAATAAGAAGCGTGCGTCAGGATGGGAGGCGTCCGCTACAAAAGAAAAAGAAGAGCCCTTGTTCAGCTCTTCCTTGTATTTTGCATCCCAGAACGTACAGGTTTCTCGTCCGTAGCTGGACAGCACTGTCAATAATTTATCATCTGGTGAAAGTATATAAATGTCAGCCATGACCGGACCTCCTTACAAATATGCCTCATTAAATTTGATGCTGCTCTTATGACTGAACTTGATTTTAACTGGCGTCCTGGGCGGCAGCAGAAACCAATCTGATTGAATTTGAAGTGCTGTCATGATTAAATTACCGCTGCAAGTGACCTTTCTTTTTGCTGAATCAATTACAAGAGTGTCACCAGCGATGAAATCGTACAGCAGCTTGATCGTTTTCGATACAGACCCATCAGCATTAAGAAGAGCCACCTCATATGAAGTGGCTTTCTCTTCAAAAACGCATTCGATTGTTGGGTCTACGGCTGCATAGCCCGGATTAGTAATAGTTTGAACACCTGAATCAAATTCAAAATCCTTCGCTAAGCCGTATTTTTTTGGATCCGGACAGATAAAAGTCAATGTTGCAGTCTGAAACCCTCCCTGTTCTTCGCCTTCTGAAATGCTTTCAAAGACAGCGTTATAGAATCTGTCAGGCTCATCATGAAAAATTAACGGTTTAGGCTCTTCGGTGTGCAGAATAAAAGTCAATTCCTCCTGCTTTTTCTTCAACTCTTCTTCACTTCTGAAGGCAAAAAGAACCTCAATGGTTATGACTCTTACAGGGATTCTTGTGTTCCGCAGGAAACCACCGGGGCGATTCCCGATAGTGGCTGTATTCACTTCTCTTCCTGTCACTCCCCGGCCGCCCGTGGTCTTCACATAAAAGAAGGGTGATATATCAATGCCGTCAAACGTGATTTTCCATTGGTTAGGCAGTAGTTCCTGATATTTGATCAATTAAATCTCGTCCTCCTTGCGTTCGACCTTTTCTGAGCGTCTGTGACAGGTTTTTCTACGCCTTGACCGACCTTCTTGCTGTCCATCTCAACAACAATCATTCTGTCAGGCAATTCAAGGTTCCGGATGTCCGCGCTCAATTCTTTTCTAACCGTGCCGAGTTCGCTGCTAGAAATGGATGTGTCATATGCAAAATTCAGATCCTCCTGCTGAATAGTCATGGCATCACTGACGGCGCCCATAGCTTTCTGAACAGTGCCGATACCATTCTGAATCCCCACAGCGATACCGGCAGGAACCATGATCCCGACCTGATCCCGCATCAATCTGGATGGGGAGTGGATTTTCAATTTTTTCTTAATGGTTTTCTCAATTGTCGAGGCGATGGAATTTGCTTCTTTTGCCAACTCGCCCTTCATATTCTTCATTCCAGAAATAATGCCAGCCATTGTATTTGAACCGATGGCTTTTCCGCTTTTCTTGAGAGAACCAAGCTGTTTTACATCCACTGTAAGCTCCCCAATTTTGCGGAGATAGTCATTTTTCAAAAGTGCCAGTTCTTTATTTGCGGCCGATCGTAATTCATTTATTTTCTTGGTCGTCGCGTTCTTCAAGCCGGTTAATTCTTGGGCAGCTTGGTCACTGGCGAGCTTGTGCTTTTCTTTCCACAGACTGACATACTCATTTAGCTCTGAATCAGTCATACGGGCTATTGCATTAATCTGATCAGCTGACCCGACACCCATTTCTTTCAATTCGTCTGTGAATGCCTTCGGTGCCCGGCTTGCTATTTTTGTAATGTCAGTGTTGAACGTTTTGATCTTGTCCAGCTGCTTTTTAAGATTTGAAGTCAGCTTGGAGCCGTTCACATTTTGACTTGAGACATCGTCAAATAGACCGATGGCGTTATAAATCGCGTCAGTTCGGTCTTGCAGCTCTTTTTTATAGGCATCATTGGCCGCCTTAATATCGGCAGTCAGTTTATCATTCACACTTTTGAATTTTGAGAGATAAGTATTGTTTGCAGAAAGAATGCCCTTGTTAAGTTTGTCAGCCGCTTTCTTTTCGGCTTCCTTCTGCTTTCTGGCCTTATCAGCCATAGCTTTTTGAGTCTGATAGATTTCCCGTTGAACCTTTATTTGCTGGTCAGAATTCAGCTTGTTCTTCTTCTTGATTTTCTCAAGCGTTTTGATATAGGTATTCCCGCTGATTTTTCCTGTATCGTATTTTGCCTCAGCTTTCTTAATCTGATCTGATACTTTCTTGGTATACGCCAGTTTCGCCTTCGCTTCCTTGCGCTGCTGCTCTTTCAGTAGCTTCTTCTGTTTATCAGAGGCGCTTTTGGATGCCTGATATATCTCGCGCTGGATTTTTCGGTTTTGCTCGCTGGTAAGCTTGTTTTGCTTCTGAATCTTCTGCAATGTTTTGATATACGTATCGACGCCCATTTTCTTGGTGTCATACTTCACTTCAGCGTTCTTAATTTTGTTGGATACCTTTACCTCAGCTGCCTTCTGAGCCGCTTTTGCTGCTTTTGCCGCAGCCGCTTTTACTTTTCCCTGTGATTTATCAATACCAGCCGCCATACCGGTGCCGACGTGATAACCGACCTGGTCACGCATTACCCTTGACGGAGAATGGATTCCGAGAAGCTTTTTCATGCCGTTAGGAATTGCGTTTGCCATTGATTTCACTTTGCTCGCTAACGCCCCCGCCATGCCGCTGATACCATTTATTAAGCCTTGTATGATGTTGCGGCCAATGGACTTGAGGTTGATGCCCCTAAAAAACTTCATGACACCATTCCAAATGCTGACGATACGTTCTTTTGTTGCTTGGATACGGTTTACGATTTGCGCTTTCATGTAGCTGAATGCTGTAGAAGCCGCGCTTTTAATGCCGTTCCAAATGGACATCACTTTGCTTTTCACTGTATTCCAGAGGTTTATTACGCTGTCTCTCGTCGCTACAATTCTATTGACGATTTGCGCCCGCATGTAGTTGAAGGCTGTGACAGCTGCACTTTTTAAAGCATTCCAGACAGATGTCACTTTGCTTTTTATCGAGTTCCACAAACTGACCATTTTGTCTCTGGTTGCAATAATCCGATTCACAATTTGTGCGCGCATATAGGTAAAAGCAGTCACTGCACCACTTTTCAGGGCATTCCATATGGACGATACTTTACTCTTAATTGCATTCCAGATGCTGATCATTTTATCTCTCGTCGCAATGATCCTGTTAACGATCTGGGCCCGCATATACGTAAAGGCTGTGACAGCCGCCGATTTAAGACCTGACCAAATTGAGGTAATAGTGTTCTTAATGCCGTTCCATACTGAAGTCGCAGTCTTCTTAATACCATTCCAGACATTAGAGAAGAACGACTTTAGCCCGTTCCATGTTGATGTCGCTATCGTCTTTATACCTGTCCAGACAGTAGACAACCAACTGGAAATAGCACCCCATACCGCAATTGTAGCCGATTTCACCGTGTCCCAATTCGCGATGATCAAGGCAACCAGACCGACGACAGCCGCCGTAATCCATCCGATAGGCCCCATTGCGATGACCCATGATGCCGCCATACGTGCCGCCTGTGCTGCCGCTTGTGCCGCAAGCACGACGAGTTGCCGGCCGAATAAAACCATTTGCTTACCGCCTGCAACCAACAAAGATATAAAATTGCTGATCTGCGCCGCCGTCCAGGCCGCTGCCATGCGGGTTGCCTGCGCTATGGATTGCGCTGCGAGCACGGTCATTTTGGCAATGAAAAGACCCATCTGCTTAATCCCGTTTGTCAGCATTGTGATAAAAGAGCTGATCTTCATTGCTGTCCATGCGGTTGCTGTACGGGCAGCACTTGCGATTGATTGAGCCGCCATAACAGTCATATTCTTGATCCATAAACCCATTTGAACAATGCCGCGCTTCAGAGCAGAAACAAACGCTGATATTTTCATGGCTGTCCACGATGCCGCCATTTTCACAGCATTAGCTGTTGCACTTGCTGCCATCGCTGTATACTTCGCAATGAATTGTCCCATAGTTGCTATCGCTGATTTTAATTGGCCAATCAGGCCGGACAGCTTTATACCCGCAGCTGTGGTTTTGAAGGTTCGTAGATAATCAGCTGCATCTTTAAAATCTTTAAGACCGTTGGTAACAGCGCTTACCGCTACTATCGCCGGAACAATAGCTCTTAAAGCTCCAAGTAATGAGATACCGACTGCGATAAATTTCCCGATTGCCGGGTTTGCCTCCATCGCCGCATTAGTAAATTTCAAAAACCCGTTTACATTCTCCAAAATCGTTTTTCCGAGTGGAGCCATGCCGACAAGCAAGTTGATGATAGTCTTCGCGATCTGCCCCAATGTGCTCCATACTGTAGGGCCGTTGGTTTTGATATAGTCTATGAACGATTGAAATTCTTTTGTTTTCGTAACGCTGCCAGCCCACTCATTGAACCGCTTGGTCAGATCTACGAGGGATGTCATCATGTCTTGAGACATAGGAGCGAATCCAGTAAACAACTTTGTCAGGCCGCCCGAAAAGTTTCTGATGATCTGCAGCAGTTTTGGGCCGTTGGTTTTTGTATACTCCACAAAAGTTTGAAATTTCTTTGAGGAACCCAAGTTTGCTGACCATTTCACCCATGATTGGGTCATTCCTTCGATGGATTTTGTCATGCTCTTTCCGGTCGGTCCGAATGCTACGATGAGATTGAAAACTGTCCGCAAGACATTCCCGGCAGATCGGCCGAATGAAGCAAACGCCTTCGGAGCTTCTTTGTTCAGATAGGAAATGAATCTCTGCATGTCCGGAGCCTTGAAAGCCTTGTCCATGCTTTTTGCCAGTCCCACGCCCTCTTTCGCCAGCCCGTCAAACATTGGAATCAGTGAGTTAAGCGCGAGTTTGAACGTATTAAGAGACATACCGAATGTTTTTAAGATCGGCTTTTGAACCATCGTACCGATGTCCCGCCAGTTGTCTTTAAAGTCTTCGAGGTTCTTTAATGCCTCTCTCTCTTCTTTTCCAAGAGATTTTTGCAGATTATTGATCTGTTTCATGATTTTAGCGCGCTCTTTTGCGCTTGTTGCATTGTCCAGCTTCTCCTGCAGCTTGGAAAGGTCTTCGGATGCTTTGAATACACCGCTTATCGAAGTAATAGCAAGGGCGCCGAATGCCGCCGCGCCTGTTCCCGCTGTTGCAAATGCACTGGTTAACCCCATTACTCCGCCGGCTGCCACCCCGAGCATAGGACCCAATGAGCCGATTACCCCGACAATACTTGCAAGGGCTGGCGAAATTGCAGGGAGTAGAGACGTTAGTGCCCCGGCAATTGAATGACCGATGACTGTTGAAACTGAGTTTGTGATCTTGGCAAGCCTGTTCATTGACGTTTCAAACCGATCAATTCGAGCCTCTATACTGATCCATACTCTTCTCGGTAAGGACGCCAGAGCAGCGCGAGCCGTTGCCACAGAGCGCATAAGCGCAGCCGTGTTTCCGTTTATGACCGTGGTAATTCTGTTTGGCAGTGAAGCCAAAGCTGAACGGACTGACGAAACCCCGCGCATGATAGGCGACGTGGCCGCATTAAAAGTGGTAGTTACGTTATGAGATACTGATGCTATGGCTGACCGCGCAACAGCGACAGCACGCCCTAAAGGAGTGGGATTTCCGTCTATCGTCGTTGTGATTCTGTTCGCCATCGCCGATAGCCCTGCTTTAGCGCGTGCCAATGCGGAAGATAACGGCCGCACATTCCCCATTAATTGCGTGGTGACAGTTTGGGGAATCTGTCTTAATCTTTGCTTCGCCCAATTGATGGCCCGAGTTAAAGGGTCTGAATCCGCATCTAAATCAACTCGCGTGCGTTCATGTCGATGAACAAAGTTATCTATTTGTTGAGTCGCCTGCCGTACTCTTGCTTGAAAGCTGGCAATTTCGGCGTCAATCTCGACAGTGTGATGATCAGCCATCCGGCGCATTATATCGTTGACACGATCCATACTGCGATTAAATTTTCGTGTCTGTGCTTCAACTATCGCTGTAAGTCTTTCGATCATTCCCTCACCCCATTCCTTGTCCGAATTTTGCAAAGTGGTTGCGGATTGCATCATTAAACCGCTGAACCCCTTTGGCTCGTTTGCCGAGCTCGTTTACATCTGACTTGCGCCATTTGTCGTTATCGCCAGTGATATTACGCTCCAATTGGCGTCTGGCCTTCTTCGCATCAAACATTTTCGTTTCTTTGGGGCGCTTCTCATTCATGGCGTAACGGTGAAACATGGCGTTTCTTGCCATAAGCTCCAATTCATCTATTTCTCGCAACTTGGCCCCTTTAAGCAGAAGCTTGTACTCGTTAGGAGTCCATGACATGATTAAATCCACATCATAAACCCCAAGCCAATGTGCGGAATTCGTAATTATTTGGTCATAGTCGATCCCGTTCTCTCTTTGTACGCCTCTTTCATCATCTTCAGGACTTCCTTGCCGTTCTCTTCGTCCTCCAGCCGTTTCGCTTCCATTTCCGGTGTTTCGTTCGGAGCCGGTTTCTTCCCTTTGTTCATCTTCTCCATCATCTTCCAGCGCTGACGGATCACGCCTTTGAAAAAACCCGCTGAGTCCAGTGTTGTGAATGCTTCATTGATCATTTTGTCAATTGCCTCGCCTGTCTCGTCTTCATCAATGATTTTCATGATTGCTTCTTCAATAGCCTCAGTTGATGGCTTTTCTTTCTTCAAGTAAGCGAGTGCACAATCCCAAAAAGCAGAAAGGTAGGAAGCCTCTTCGTTAAGCAAGCTCATGTAAATATTCATTGTGCCGCCTTTGCCCTTTTCGTCCGCAGTGGAATATTTTTCGTTTGCCAATCTATCAAAAGCAAAGTCGCAACGTGATTTGTATTCTTTATCTCCGATAGTTAAGTAAGCCATTTATAAAACCTCCGATTATTTTTGTATGTTAAAAAAGAGCCCGGGAAGCCCGGGAAGCCCGGACCCTATGATTCCTTTTCTGTTCGTATCGTAAAATTGGCCGAACGTTCCGATTCCCCGGCCGAGTTCACTGCCGACACGTTAAAAATGTAGGCGGTATCCGGCTTCAGGTTAGGATTCGACGTGTACGAATTCGTTGAGACAGTCGCTATTTTCGCGTAAAATCTGTAAATGTTGTAAGATGTCGCCCCTTTCACCGCATCCCATGAAAAACTCACCTGATTTGAAGTGGCGCTTTTCGCAGTTATATTGCGGGGTACGTTAGGGCGTAACCGCTTGTGTTTGCGTAACAATCTCAGACATTGAGGACTCGCCCGCATCGTTCACAGCAGAGACATTGACCGTAAGTTTCGTGTCGGCCGCAATTCCTGTCAAGGTGTGGGATGTGCCAGTGACAGTTGCGTCCAGCTGCTTGCTCGCTCCCCTGTATACCTTATATGAAGTTGCCCCATCTACCGCATCCCATTTCACGGTCACGCTGTCAGACGTAGCCGTGAACGATAAATTTTGGGGCGCCTTAGGGCGTAGTTGAGCCGCCGAATTCCTCAAATTTAGTCGCGCCGGCAGAGGATTCAATAGCTTTTAACACTTCTTCCGGAAGTGGAGGCAATTCGCCTTTGAATGTTTTCCCGAGCACAGGCAGAGTTATTGAAACCTCAACAAACCCATCCTGCGGCTGACTGAATTCCAAACTTTCAATAATTGCATGTCCAAAAACAGAATCATGCTTATCATTTTTGTTTTTGTTTTTATTGACTTTCCAGACCTTAATTGCCTTTTCGTTATCATAAGCACTTTCAATCGCTTCCTGCCCCGGATCGGTCACAGCAGCATAATAAGTCAGCTCAAAGCTTTCATTTTTTGTACCATAACCAACAATACGACCTGATTTTGTGGATTCGTCCAGCGTGTCCTGTTCTTTCGTGTGTGACCCTTCTGTTTGAAAGGCGATGAACAGCCCGTCTGTCCCTTTTGCATCCATCGGCTGCACAAAATAAATCTCATCTTTACCGTTCAATAATTCCGGCATTTTGTTCATCCTCTCAATTGTTTATTGTGAAGCGCATTCTGAGAATGCCGTGACGCGTGTACCCGTCAATATCGGTGATCACCTGCATGCTGCGCATCTCAGAACGGCATAAAGAAAAGCCCTCTATTGTTAGGGGCCTGCTTGTTAACGCTTGAAGCATGAGGCTCAGAATCTCCATCGCTTCCTTTTTTCCTTTGTAACCTGACCAGCAGTGTAAAACCACATTGATTTCTTCACCGCTGGATGTCTTGGTTTTAAATGGGGATACATCATCATCGCCCATTGTCACATAAGGCTTTTGCTGATCTTTCGGGACTGCATCAAAGACGCCCGTGACGCGCCCGTTCAGCTCTTCGTCTGTTGATAACCTCTTAAATAGAGCAGCCTGCAACGGCCACAAGGCAGATCGCATGATGACAGCTCCTTTCTATCACATTTGACTGGCAAAATACCGCATGCCTTCGTCCACCGCTGGATTCCAGAACGGCTGTGCCCGCATTCCCCGCGTGACCACCCATCTATTAAGCTTGGTGTCATAATAAACCCACGGCGTTTGCCGGCCGCCGCCTTCCTCTGCGTAAATCCCTGTTCCGTATTCCACATATACGGCATAATCGGCACCAACAGAAATAACGGCACGTAAGCCGCCCTCTTGGTAGTCGATTTCAATTGAATTTTTCAGGTTCCCCCCGTCTATTGCGGCGGTCGGAGCATTCAGAACAGCGTGGCTGTAAATCAGCTCGGCCGTGTCTGTGACCAGTTGCTTAATATCATCTATGACCCGGCTTCTGAACTCGCTTGTGGCTCTTTGCATCTGCCTGACCCATCTACCACTGACCTCAGCCATTGCCCTTCAACACCCCCGTAACCTGACATTTCAAATTCATAATCTCATGCATGCCGCCCTGGTCGATCGGATCTGATTTGAGAGTCAGCACCTTGTTCTCGTAGATGATCCGCATTGTCTTCTCAATATCATTGCGGTACGGGAAATATACATTGCAATCAACCGGGTTCTGAAGTTGCTGAGCCTGATAATATTCCCGGGACGTAATCCCACCAACAAAAGCCTCTGTTGTGAGATAATCAGTGAATTTTTCAACATAGCCCCCGCCGCCGTCCGGCACCTTTTCCATCCGCTGAAACGTGATTTTGTGGGGGAATTCCTCATAAATCATTTAACTCTCAGCCTTCGATATGGCGTAAGGTGTTTAGTGATGTACCGAGGAAATTCTGTATTGTACGAATACGACACATCCCCCATGCTTCTTCCCGAGAGTCCAGAAGGATTCATGTTATATTCTGCAGCCTTCGCAACAAAAAGCTTCACGCCAGCTGGCAAAGCCTCCGGGTCGAAAGTGTTGCTACAAAAATCACTGGCAGACTCAATCAAAATAGGGACTATTTCAGATAAATATTCGTCATGCCTATCTGTCTTAATCTCTGTCATTCGCTTTACTTGTGCGATGTCCACTGAATCACCTACTCTTCACCTAAGACAATCTTGATCAGTTCGTCTTTAGGCGCTTTAGGGTCAAAATCATATTCATTCTCTTTCAAGAAAGCAATAATCTCATCTTTGTTTACCTTCTGCAGTTGAGTCTCAGTCATATCAAGAAGATCGGCAGCTGGCTTCTTGATCTCATCCACTCTCTTAAAACCAATGTGAGAATAAACCACCTCAAAAGCCTTTTCAGTGCATTCAATTGTTTTAGAACCGTTAGATGCTTTCATATCACGCGCTGCCTCCTTCCAGTGCTTTTATCCGATTCTCTAAATCAGAAAGCTTTGCTGTCACATCGTCACCGAGTTTGGCTAAAGTAACTGCCTTTGCGCCGATGTTGGCATTTTGTACACTACCGGTGCCAATATTACGACTTTGGACAGACCCATCACCGATATTGATGTTTTTCACTTCTCCGTCGCCGATCATTTCCGAAGTGATAGTTTTAGGAGCAGGCGCAGAACCCGATAACCCGGTCACCTTCGCACCCTCTTTTATTTCGAGCTCGCCGCCGATCACCAATTTGTCGCCGTTATTAGTGCTATAGTTTTTAGATGTGTACCCCATAAGCTTACGCCTCCGTTGCTGGTGTAATAGCAGCAAAAGCATCATCGGTCAGTGTCATGAATCCGACTTGCTGAGTTACACGGAGAGCAACCATATCTCTCTCATACAAGTTGATCGGGTTTCCGTCTGCATCGACAATCGTTGTCAATGTTGCATCCTCTGAGATTTTGTATTCCATGCCTTGAGGGATTCCGTAACGTGTGTAATTCCAGTCAGCCGCAAGTAATGCCGCTTTTTCGTAATCCCATGACTTAGAATCCACATATCCGATCGGAAGGCCAAGGGCTTGTTGTGTGGCGCCCCCTGTCGCATCGTTGAAGATCGGAAGCCCGTTACCGTCCTTAGTGCCGCGGAGCTTTTGACGGAATCGGCGTGTTGTTGTAAAGCCGTTTACATCTTTGTCAGCGTCTTCAACAAGAGCCATGACCCCATTTAACTCATCATATAGATTGCCAAGTGAGTTTAACGCAATTGTGTTACCAGATTCCTTGATTTTTTCAAATACAGATACGCCTTTTCCAAACGGTGAATCTACACCGAATAACGCAGCCTGATCAAATTTGATCGCAAAGGCTTCAGCGATAGCAGGGCGCATTTGTGTAAAGAAATCTGTTACAGAGTAGCGCAAGAATTCTTTAGAAACAGGGATGATGACACCCAATTTCTTTGAAATCATTTTTGCTGTTAACCATTGAGCCTTAGAAGTTTGGATTCTCTCGCCTTCTCCAACCCAGTAGGCTCCCGGTCCTGAAGCCAAGTACGTGAATTCCTTTACCGGCTTACTCATTTCTTCATATTTTGCTAGTTTCGTGACAGCAGATTGGGTCATAAACTCTTTTAAAACCAGCGTTCCTTGTTCAGTTGGAACCTTCCCATTTACTGAGTCTTGCATTAATGCATTGTTTGGATTAAATGTTGGCATTAAAGATAGCCCTCCTTATTTTCTAATACTTGCTTCAGCTGCAAGCGAGCTGATGTCTAAATCTTGATTTGTCGGTTCATTGCTGCCGGACTGGACATCACGGCCATTCTCTTGAAACTTGGATTCAATAGCCTTTTGAAGTGCGGCATTGTACTTCTCTTCGAATGCTCCGAGGTTCTTCATCGTTGATTCTTCATCCTCACCGATAAAGAATTCCACTACATCTGCTGGCAGTTGCTTTTCAGAAGCATAAGAAACAGCTTTGTTTAAAAGCTTTTCACGTTGTGCCGCTGTCTTTTGATCTTCCAGCTCCTTTTCGAGCTTCCTGATCCGCTTCTGCTCTTCTGTTTCTTCTGGATAAAGCTCTTTTACCTTTGCATCAACCAGAGCATCGAGGTTGTTCGCCTTCCACGTATCAAGACCTTTTGTAAAGTGAGAATCCAACCGAGGCTGAATGAGACGTTTTCCTTCTTCTGTATCTAAAAACCCATTCACCTTGTCAGCAGACACGGCAGAAAGTTCATTCAGATACGACTGCACTTCTTCGTTTTCTTTATTTTCTTCAAGAAATTTTTTCACATCTTCTAATGTTGGCATTACGCTTCTTCCTCCTTTGCCCTCTACAGTGCGCGCCTGTTATGAGTGCATGAAAAATAAGCCTTTTAACGTCATGCTCAGGACAGGTCTTTAATGACTATCTTTATACAACTGGTAATTTTGCAACGCTTCACCCTTAAAAATAACGGTCAGACTGCTTTGTTCATTCTGTTTTTCAAGATCCTGTAAGTTAGCCCTGTACATATCCTGTGATTCAATAAGCTTCTTGGCTTTTTTTGCATCAAATGTTTTTGTTTGCAACAGTGTTTGTTTCAGCTCACTCATAATCTCGTCGTAACTATCAGAGTCATCGTAACGAATAGCGCAATTCAGCATTTCAAGCAAATATTGAATACGTTCATTCACTTTCATAGATCATTACCCCTTTTCCTCAATGGATTTATACCACTCTTCATAGGTTTGGTACTGGATTGTTTGGCCTGCCCCGCTGCCGCCTTCCCTCGCCCTTCTCGTATCCGGCAGCACGCCGTTTACTTTAAAAGCAATCGTACAACGGCAGTTAATATCATCCTTGGCATTATTCAAGTGCCCTGGAGCCGGCCCGACGCCGCCGTAAATTGATTTGAACAGCCCATTGCGTTCTATTGTCTTCCCGTCCAGCTTCCTATGGCCAGATCGTGTTTTAAGATCCAGGGTAGCATTCCACATTTTTTTAAGATTACTCCGTTTCGAGGCCTTCTCAGCGCTTTCCATCCTCGCCGAGACTTGTACCCTATGAGCTTCTGTTCTCGCCACGTCACGGGCTTTCCTGCGGGCAAATTCGGTCGCTCTTTCAATGCGGCGGGCGATCTTTGAATAATCCTCCCCCGCTTGTAGACCCTGTGCGACGGAAATTTGAATCTGCCGGACATAATCGTCTCGATGCCGCCTGTATATCGCTGACAAAGTCAATTCAGCTATAGGGTTTAGAATGGCCTGCCGAATGACTTCGGCTGTCGGGATGCTAAAACCCAAGTTAACCACGGATTCCATTTCAAAAAGATAAGCAGAACGCATATAATTCTCTAAAAACTGCTTGGCTGCTAATGCCTCAACAATAGTCAGAATGGTTTTGAAAGCCTTGTGAGATTCCTCGGCCATCCTCTCCATTTCCTTGTTCAGACGATTGTATTTGTTGGCATCGGCAAAAGTAAGCTGGCCGTCCTTGCTGTACTTCGCATACATCCGGGCAATTTGTGCATTGATCTCCTTTAAGCGAGACGCAAAAACGACATCAATCTTCTGAGCTTCCTCAGTGATCATGTCGTCCAGGTACTTATCAATATCATTCTGGTTCATCTTCATCACCGCCCGCATCTGTTTCCACATCCGTTAACGGCGGCATGTTGAGCCTGTATTCCTCTTCTTCCTCTTCCATCTTCTTCAGCTCATACTGGACATCATCAACAAACGACAGCAGAGACAGGCGGGTTTCTTCGCTTACCATTCCTTTAAGCTGAGCTGTGGTTTGTGCCTCTTCAAGTACGTTGGCTGGAAGATTGCGCTTGAATCCGAACCAGACTTTCAAGTAATCTTCTGCTTTGGCTTTATTTTTCGTTGCCCAAGCTGAAAAGATCAACTTGTACTGATAACGGAGGGCAGCAGTCATTTTCCGTTCCATCGTAATGCACTTATTCTCAAGCGCCATCAATTTAAATTTCATTGCAACGCCTGTGACATTCCCGCCAAATGATTCATCAGAGAAATTGACCGACTTTGCGAAACGGAGAATGTTATCTTCCAAACGGTTCAAGTGATTTTCAATAATCGCGTCGTTTATATCCTTTGTCAGATAGCTGACATCGTCTTTTTCATCGTAAAGTTCAAGAACCCCAGTCTTTTTAAGCTGTTGGAGTGTATCCTCATCGGCTCCCAGTCCCTTTAGGATCAAGTACGCCAGTCTGTATTGTTCAATTTCGTTTGAGGCGTCTGACAGTGTCCGGTCATAGGCATCAATAAGAGACAATACCTTCTCGGCATCGCCCTTGAGCTCTTTATTGTTTGCCAACCCAAATAAAGGGCAGCCATCAAACATATGAGGCGTTTTGTCGTCCAAGGTAAAAGCTGAACTATCCTTCGTACTGAAATAATAAATCGTTTTACTATCATAAAATTCTGCTTTTTGCTGCCCGTTATATGTCTCGTAATAACGCAAAGCATATTCCGGTTCATGAATATTCCCATCGCTGAGGAAAACCGCTTCCCATGGTTCAATGTTTTTGACTCTTTCATTACCGTTCCGGTCGATATATGCAAGCCGCGCTCCGTAGCCGCAAATTGTCGCCATCTTTCCCCATTCACTATCTTCGTCAGCAATATTATTCAGAGTGTTGAAGTCATCAATCATCTGCTTTCCGGATGAAGTAGTGCCAGTCTCTCGCTTATCATCAAACTCATAAGTAATCGGATGCCCGAAGAGATAGCCCACCTTTGTATCAACAATGTCTGAATCAAATGAGTTATTAAGCTTGTTATTGACCTTATGATCTATCCTCTTAACATGGCCGGTCTCGAAATCCTCATATTCAATGGCTTCTCTGGTTAGGATTGGTACGCCCTGAACCTCTGCCTTATACCGGTCATATAAGTTTTTCATTCTATCATGATCGCTTTTATGCGCTTCGATGATGTCTGCAATCAATTCAGGTGTAATGCCTGAAGCTCTGATCTGGTCTAAGAACTTTATCAACCTCTAAACCTCCTTGTTACCCCATGCCCTTTAAGGCTAGATACCTCATAATCGTCTAAGCCATACCAAATGGCCGAGAATGTATGCGGATCAATGTTGAATTCGTCTTCGATGATGTTTCCGTCTTTGTCCACTTTGAACGTGAGGTCCTTCAGTTCCCTAACAACATCAGGACATTGATCGGAGCAGATAATTTTTTTGAATCGTTTTACTTTCTTGGTGTATTGCAGGCGAGAGCCTTGAAACTTCTTTGCAGGTTTCATGAGGAAGCCCTGCTGCCTAAAGAATCGAATTGTTTTAGGCTCGGCACTGTCGGCCTTGATCAAAACGCGCTTAAGTTCTTTTAAGTCCTCAGCTGTTTTGTCATCGGTCGTATCGTTTTTGTAATATTGCCAGTAGATGTACAGAATCTTTTCCTTATGGTCGATAGCCATCCGAACCAGAGCGTTATAAGAATCAACAAAACCGAAGTCCATACCATTCTTCAGAACAGGCCTGTCAATTGCTCTTATAGCATCCATCACTTCTTCATGCGACCGCTCTTCAAACTGCGGCAGAACAAGTTTTCCGTTAACGCCAAAACGACCTTTACGGGCAATGCGGTAAAGGTCTGGGTCATGTGTTTTTAAGTCTTCTAGCTGCTCGATATAGCTTTCAGGCAAAAACAAATTATCATCAGCAGTCGAGTGATGATAATAGGTTTTGTTTCTTATGATCGTTTTCTCTTTATAAAGTTCTTCGTCATCCAAGACAAAAAACTGATTTGTGTCATCTTTAAAAAAGTGTTTATACGACCAATTCCCTTTGCTGACAGGGTTTGTAGATAGAATCATATGGAGTTGCAAAGTCGGGTGCCGTAAACGCCCTAACAGCTCTTTAAAGCCGTCGTATTTTACTTCTGAACACTCTTCAATCCATACAATCGAAATATTATTGATCGATTTCAGCTTCGCAGGCTTGTCCATCCCTTTAAAGATGATCTTGCTGCCGTTTGGAAAGCGTATCTGCATCGGTGAGGTAATGCATCGGATTTTATGATCCAACCCTATGTCAGTAATGATCTCTTCGAGTAGGGAAAAAGTCGAATCTCTGTGGGTGTCGTAAACCTCCCGTACCACCAAGGCTGTTCGCTTTTCTTTGAGCAATTTCAGAACAATCTTCAAAGCAACATGATAGCTTTTGGATGATCCATAACCACCAACAAGGAAATAAAACTTTTGTGACCAATCAAAAAGAAAGTTTCTAAAACGGGGATTCACCTCTTTTTCCATCAGCGTCCCCCCTTATCCTTGATGATAATTTCAAATGACGAATCATCGTCTTTATTTGTCAGGCGTTCTACTTCTGCCTTTGTCTTCTCGATATTCAAGCGCATTTGCTCCAATTTAAGACGCCGCTCATCTTGCTCATGCGCCAGCTGGTCGAACTGCTTGATCAGACTCCGGAGCTCTCCCATTGCCCGAGATTGGGCGTTCAGGAATGTAGCATGACGATCCCAAGCAAATTGGAATTCATACTCTTCCTCTTCAATTTCGCTGACCTCAGATAATAGGGACCTTTTCTTTTTCAATTCTTTAATCATTTCTTCCTTATCAGAAACGAACATGATCTTTTGCGCCCGTAGAATAGCCGCGTATTGGATCTGAATCTGATCCCATATCATATCAGCAGGCGAACGCTCCTGAATCTCTTCCATAATGGACAGAGTTTCTTCCGGCAGATACTTTGAGAAGAACCCATGTGATACAGCATTTTGATTTCTTGCCGGAGCCGCCCCGCCGCTATTTCCTAATGCGTTTTTGTTGCCGGGTTGGCCGCCTATTTTTGTGTGCACACTTTTTTCAATGGGTGCACCCTTTTTCCTTTCCCAACCATGCCGCTGCTTCCACGATTTAATGGTGTTCACCGACACCCCGTACTTCTCGGCAAGGTCCTTGTATTTCATGCCTTTGACGTAATCCTTATACGCCTGAATGTGCTTTTCAGCCATCTACATTCACCGCCGCCCCCTTCTGATTCGTGTTTGTTTTGGAATTATCTTCGTGCTGATTTCATTGGATTGATTCTTAATTCCTTATACAGCTCTTTTCTCAGTTGTTCTCGGCGTCTGTCTTCATCTGTAATCAGAACAGGCCTATAAGCAGGTATTCCAGCACTCAACGAAAAATTTCGTTCAGCTTGTAATTTCATTATTGTGCCCCCCTTTGAATTGTGTTGTTTTGTAACTTTTCTCCCTGTAAAATAATTAACAAAGCCAAAAAATAAATAAGAGGTGATGAAATTGTTAATACGTAAATACGAGAATAACTGTTCATGCGGGCAACCATATATAATGGAATATGAGGGTGAATATCCATTTGCTGAAAGATTTAAAACCACTTGCCCTAACTGTAATCGAGAAATTTCCCAAAAAGCATCTGTTCTTTCAATTAATTTTGTGTTTAATAAAGATTGGAAAGGTAATCAATGAAGCACTCTTTGGAGTGTTTTTTATTCTCTCTAAACCGACACCGCACTCAGACCGTTAACCGCCAATTGTTTTTCTGAGATTTACCGGAATCAGTTTACAGAGAACATAAAAAAGCACCCCGAAGGATGCTTCTTTTAACTCTTTGATAAATAATCTTTTACATAATCAATCATTTCAGTTTGTTGTCCTCTAGCCTCGTCATTAAGTGGGACCCAAGGAATAAAAATCGGTTTTTCGCCAAACACTTCTGCTCTACCATAATAACCGTTTTCATCTCTAGCAATATAGACGTCAAAATGGATCGTATTTCCCGGTGTTTTAAAATTATCGATTTTCACATAAATATGACTTTCGATATGATAAATTTTCTGTTCCAATCTTCTCACCTCCCACCTTATTATCGGTTAAGGAGTATGATAAAGGAACTATTCGCAAAATTTGTCGAACGAAAGCGCCCTTCATAAATAGGTGGCAACCGTAAGACGAAAAAACACCCTTTTGACAGGGTGCTCATTTCCGCCTATGTTTTTGGAAATCCAAAATATCCTCTTTCAGAAAAAGCCTGTCCCGAGGCATTTCTTTCATCGGCTCCAGTTCCCCGGTCTTTACTAACTGGTTCAGATACTGACGGGTGAACCCCAATATCTCAAGCGCTTCACTTGTATTGAGTATCTCTTCATTCAGAAATTTCTTGATTGCGTCACGCTCTTTAGGCTTGTACATTTTTGAATCATCCTTTTTTCTCACGATATTTCAAGTAAAGGGAAAATGCTTTCTCGATGATCGAAACAACAAATAAAATGATCAGGCTAATGTCGAGAGCCGTTTTCAATGGTCCCGCTGCCACATCCTGACGGAAAAACAACATATATGCCAGGGCGAGAAGAACAACAATATCGGTGGTGGACTGTACACTTTTCATTTTTTTGAAAGTGGCTGGCTTTCAAGTATTTTTATTTAGTCGCCGCATTTGCTATACTTGGAGCAAGGGAGAAGCGCTACCTTCTCCCTCGGCTCAAAATCATCTGCGCTTTCTTGGACGTCTGCGTTTTTTGATTTTGGGCTTTTTTGTTTTAAGCTTTTCCCTGATGATGAGGACTTTTTCAACAACTGTGAGAGTTGTGAGGATAATCCCCAGTACCAATGCGATTTCAGCCACTTTCTTTCCCTCCTTTCTATACTTTAATTATACCTCATTTATTTACTCACGTCAAGTAACTTCATGGGCTTTTTTCATTATTTCTCCAATAAAAAAGAGCCTATTCACGCTAAACAGAATAGGCTGTGATCTGCTCTATTTTTCATTTTCAGACGGGAACGTTCAATGTTCTTCTGCACAGTTCCTTTTTTAATCCCCAATAACTGCGCGATCTCTTCGAATGACATGTTTTGCACAGCGTGCATCATGAAAATGTCTTTTTCTCTTTCAGTAAGCACGGATAGGGCATCAGCAATTCTTTCCTTATCCCAATCACTTACCTTTCCCTCAGCTTCTTGAACGATTGCGTATTCTTCCGGCAGCGCATCAATTAAGCGTGGTTCAGCCAGAATCGTCCTTTGGTATGCGTCTCTTCTGTCAGCACCTCGGCGGGCGCCGGGCTGTCTTCCGTTCTGCAGCCATTCGAGAGTGAATTCAATATCGCTGATCATGCTACTGATAATCTTTTTGTCGTTGATCTGTTCAGCCGTCAGATTGACTTCAGCCGTATCTTTGTAGAGCCGATACATTTTTCTTGTTTCTCTTAAAGCTCGTTTGTATTCAATGATTAAATCCTGCATTCTGATTCCTCTCCCTTATTTGCGCTTAAATGCGCCGCCCTTGCCTCGTTTAAGTCTTTGCATGTTCGTGTTCATCATTTGTTGCCAGAAACGATCTGAGCGCTCCTGCGTGTTTTTATTGGGCTTTTTCTTTTTCTGCTTCATGTCATCCCTCCGCTCAAATAAAAAACGGACACCAATCAGAGCACAGTGATTCTGTGCAATGATCAGTGTCCGCAGGCTTTCCGTCTTGGACTTATTTAATTTGAATTATCCTCAGTTAGAGAACTATTATTGTCTGAAAGATTTGAAATGTTCAATATGCTAGGATCAATTCCCATTAAATGAAAAGCTAATTGGGCCTGTACTAATGAACGTAATTTTTCATCTTGAATTTTATCCGTCAAGTCTATTGATTCTTTTCTGTTAGAATTTTCTAATACACTATCATGGTATTCCTTTACACGTATCCGTAGCTTTTGTGACTCCTTTAAGAACATAAGTGAAATCCCTTCAAAAATTAAACTTCCAACAACACTAATTGCGCTACTAACAGTGTTGTCTGAGCCAACAGCAAAAATGATGATACCTATTAAAAGGATAAAACCAACTATAGACATAATTAGACCAACATAGAATTGCAAATTTGAATGATTAGTAGCTTGTTGTTGATATATCCCCAATGTTCTTTCATATGGTTTTTCATGAAGTTTTTTATAAGGTTTTTCATAAGATCTTTCATGAGACTTTACTTCTTGTTCTTGTTTCATCACATTTTTTTGTGCTTCTTGTTCTTCTTTTTCATCGAGATTCTTAGTATGTTCTTTAAGAAATTCAAATTCCCTCAATGTCCTTAAGTATCTCTCTTCATGTTTACTCTTTAGAAGTGTAAAAACTGTGACTAAAAAAAAGGTAAGGCCAAAAAATACTGACATCAGCGCAGAAAGAGCTTCTGGTGAATCAAATAGAGACAAAACATCCTTCAAACCATTTCCTCCTGAAACCGATTATTTACAATAAACCCTATTTTATCATATCGGCGTTAATACGATTTCTATTAATAATTACCCTTTCTCCTCTTTCTTTAAATACTTATCAATATCTTGAAAAAACGCCGCGGCCGTCAATGCAATGATTGCGCCTATTAACGTGATGTTCGCTTTCATGTCCGGCCTGTATTCGTACTGGAAATAAAACCAGAATCCTAACCCCATCAGCAGAAAAACTATTCTCAGCGCCATCGAATCCCCCTTATTTGATTTGAAATTTAGCTGTTTCAAATGTTCCGATATAGTTCCTCTTGCCGGAATCAGAATAGCAGTCCAGCTGAATGACATAGGTTCCTTTCCCGGTCTTATTCCGGAGCGTTTTCACATTGAATGATTTCAGAGGTGTTGCCGTTTTGAAGCTGCCCCGCTGTACCAGATTCGTATCAGTCAGCCCGCCGCCACTGCGCTTCTTGTATACGCCGGCCGTGTAATAAAGAGTGCTGGAACCTTTCTTCTCAGCTTTCCAGTCCACCGTTGAGGCACTGGCCGTGTAAGTCGTGGCGTCCGTAAATACCCGACCACTGTACCCGGATTCATTTTGCCAGCCGGACCATGCAGCAGAAGCAGACGGCGCAACGGCCGCCGCTCCCGTAAGTAATACTGCTGATAGTATGATTGATTTGAATAGTTTTTTCATTATTTTCCCCTTCCTAATTCACAAATAATTAACATTTATTTACAAGGATTTTTTTCACTTCAGGCGAATTCTTTAGATGTACTAAAAACAACTAAAGGAGTGTTTTAAATGAAATTAAAAAAAGTGTTAACTGGTTCTGCATTGTCCCTTGCTCTGCTTGTTTCTGCAGCTCCTGCTTTTGCCCAAACTCCAACATCACCAATTAACCAAACTACTAAAGCCTCAGTAAATGCTGATGATGATTGGAGAGAATATATTTGGATCGAGCAAAATAGTCCAAACTTTGAGAAACGTATTTATGTTGGTGGAAAAAGTTATTATTATACAGGAGCTTATAACAAAATAGGTCCTAACACTTGGAAAGGTAAATACGTTCAGGAATAATTGATCTCTAATATTGTTTACAAGTTGTAGAGAAAAACTCTTTCTCTACAACTTGTAACTTTTTATTTCAAAAGTGCTGTCATCCCCAACATTCCCGGCAGCACAGAGACAGCAAAGAAGAAAAGCCCCACGCATGCCCCGACCAGCCAGATATTTGTTTTATCCCGTTTAGCGATGATGGTATGGTCGCCGATCATTTTCAGATCGTCAGACCGCGCGACAAGCGTCGGGATGTAGTCCGGGTGAACCTTTAAAAGCTCGGCCGCCTGCTCGACGGTCATTGCTTCGTCCTTCGTGGCCTTCACGTTCCGTTGCAGTTCTACTTGTAATGGCATCATTTTTCTTCCTCCTCGCAAAAACATTCACTTTCTTTTTCGCCACATTCTTCACAAATTTTTTCGACCTGCCAACCCTCGAAGCGATACTGCGGCATAGAATAATAATTTTTATTGCATTTCGAACACGTTACAGTTCCGTCGCTGTCCGAATCCCAGTTGGCATAGCATTCTTCTTCTGTGCAACCACAGTACGGGCAAATTTGTTTATACGAATTCATTCCGCAGCCCCCTCCAATGCTTCAACTTTATCTTCCAATTCCTCTATCTCGTCCTCTAAATTGCTGTTTTCAAATTCTAAATCTCTTATTTCTTCTTCCTGTCCCTCGACCTTTAATTTTAGTTCTTCATTCTCTTTTGTAAGCCGCTGAATCTCTTCCCGCGCTTGCCGGAATTGATTGACCGTGACTTCCTGCTGGCGCTGGTGTTCCTCAATGATTGCCTGCTGTTTTCTCATGTAGCTGATCATTATGTCTTTGACATAACTCTGCTCGATGATGTAACAAGGTCCTGCATTTATATCGAGTGGCTTCAATTCCTCTTTTGAAGCTAAATGCCACAATGACAAGTCACTTATAATTTCCTGTAATTTATCCATGCCCGTTCCTCCCCCGCAGGGGAAACCCCTGCTATTTGAATTTATGGCCGATCTCGTAATCACAACGAGCCAGGCCGCCTTTTATTGTTTGAATGATTGTTTTACCGTGTTCCGGGGCGTCCATTAGATGAGCAGTCCCTTCAGTGCCATCTAAAACAATGATGCGGACTTTCCCCGGCTCGATGCTTTGCTGAATAGTTGTTTCATGATTTTTTATTTCTGTTGGCTTGTTCACTCTGGCCGCCCCCTGTGCTATGATAGAAGTACCAGTTCATATCAAGGGCACTGAGGCGCAGCTTCGGTGCTTTTTTACGTTTTACGATGGCAGCCGCATCGTTAAGCCGGCAGATGGCTTTAATTCCTCGCGGTAGATGATCGGATGCTTTTCGACGTATGCCGCCAACTGCTCCGGCGTCATTTTCCACTCCTTAACTGGACCAGGCTTGTATGGATCGATTTTTTCTTGCATAGCGATAACCTCCTGAATTGTTTTTGGGAATTTCTGAACCTCCAAGCTTTTTGCAATCCGCTCATATGCGGCTAGCGCATCGCTTGTAACTGGAACAGAGCGTCATGCAGGCCATGAGCTTATCTTCTTCCTGCACCCACAACGGCTGATCGTCTGCGATTACCACGTTTTGCAGTGGTCTTCCCCGCCTTTCTTTTGAGTTTTTTCAGCTCGTCCAGCTCAATGAAGCCGAGTGACTTATCCAGAGCCAGCACCTTGAGTGGCGTATCGTAAAGCCGCTCATACAGCTTGCGTTTGATGGCAAATTCCTTTGTTTCTACACCCTTGATGTCAATGATCTCAATGCTGCCATCCAAGTTATGAATCTCAAAGTCTGCAATATATTCAATCTTCCGAAAAGTTTTTCCGTTCTTTTTGAATGCCTCTTGAAGCAGGAACCGCGGTTGCAGCTTAAAATCTTTGATCTGCTTGCTCACCTTGAGCCATTTCAGCTGCTCATAGTATTTGGCTTCGGCCCGGCTGTCGAACGTGATGCCGTCTACCTGTGTTTTTCTGGCGCCGTATTTATTGGCTGACATGTGATGCCTCCAAAAGCTCAGGATTTTGATAGACTGTTCCGAGAAATTCAGAATCCGGCCCGCAATCACCAAGAGACTCATAATGCCCGTTGGTATATTCTCCGTAAAATGCAGCCAAATCATTATCGTAAACAACCTTAAATATTCTCCCCAAAGCGTCTTTTCGAATGTCTCCCTCCCAAATCTCCTGCCCGGCCTCGCTTTTGTCCTTCAATCCGGTGTATTGCATTAGATAAAAGGGTTCATCATTTGACTTTTGAGCTAAAGAAGCAACGCGTCCATCAGATGATTTTGTAAAATCTACACGGCCTATCCAACAAAATGGACTATCGAATTCCGGTTCAAATTCATTTTTAAACTCTTCGTCGACAATTCCGTGTGTATAGCCGCTTCTGTCTTGTGCAATTTCGCTCACTCTGAACATGTGCTGGTATTTATTGCTCCAAGCACGAAACTTAATTTCTCTCATTCTGTGCCTCCATATCTCTGACTATTTCCTTATCGGCCCGTTCCCGCGTGCCGTCGTTACCTCCCGTCAATTTGTTCCCAGTGCTGAATCTGCTTTTCCTTGTACGGCCCTGTGAGGATGATGGCTGGCAGCAGGATAAACGCTTTAAGCACTGTGCACCAGCTCCATTTGTTTGATTTTTTCCTCAAGCACCCGGATCGCCGGGGTAAGGTCCTGGCCGGCCGTTTGCTCGGCGGGCCCGAACAGATACATGCCGCCGGTTGCCGTGAAGTTCGCTTTTTCCGTCATTCCCAATCTCCTAACCTATGGTTTAATTGCATTCGGTCGCCCTTAATGATCACCGTGTAATCTCTGCACATTTGATGAATGCGGGAGCCCAGCGCTTCGTCGATGTCCAAAATTCCGCCCGTATCAAGCTCGGAAGAGATTAGCAGAGGCTTATGATTCAAGTACCGATAATTCACAACCGATTGAATTTGTTCCACTTGCCAATCCGTTGCCCGCGGCTCCCCCTTCACTGGCTTGAACAAGTCATCAATGAACAGAACCTCAGCTTTTCGCATGGCGTCGAGCTTTGTTTCCAGCTGGTCAAAGTCATTTCGCAGATCGCCCATTCCCTCAACGTACGGGAAATACATGCAGTAAATTGATTTTTTCTTGATCAGATTGTTCATGATCGCCGTTAACAGGTGCGTTTTTCCGCTACCCGGCTGCCCGAGCAAAGCGATGCTGTTTGAACGTTTTCCCTTGATGCTCTGAAAATCCTTATAGTATTCCACCGCGCACTCATAAGCGTCCTTGATCATGTCCGGCTTCCCGTTCTTAATGAAGTTTCCAAAAAGGAGCTTTTCGAATTCCTCCGTGATGCCGCTGGCCTTCATAAGCCGGGCGATCTTTTTCCGTTTTACACATCCGCATTGCTTGGAAAATGTGGTTTTCCATTCTCGGGCCTTATCCGGCAAGCATACTTTCCCCGCAAGATAATCTTCTTCTCTGACCATTTGATCAGGGGCCAGGCTTTCCATTGTCTTATGCTCTTTTCTCAATTGGCGCTCGGTGTCTTGGTGAATACGGTAAACAATAATGCCCTTATCCTTGCAGTCAGAGCACTCGTATTCAGCCTTTTCTTCTGAGGCGGCCTGTCCCGTTGAAGATGCTGCTGACCGATCCCGGAGCTTGGTTAGAATTGCCTTCATTGCCGCGTCCATATCTTGCGTTTTGCGAGCTTCCATACTGCTGTTTCTCCTTTCGTCTCTGGCTGAATGGGTTTGAGAGGATTGCTTCAATGTAATTCAGATTGACGTTGTTTCCCTTGCTTCTGAAAGCCTGTTTCATTGCCTCCATGACTTTCTCTTCGCCGTAATCATCCACCATATACCCGAGCCGCTGAACCTCCATTGTGCCAATGGTGCGGGCTGTTTTGTTTTCGAATAGTTCAAATGCGTTTTTCATTTTTTCGTCAACCTCCTGCTGTCCTAAAGGTATTGGAGCCGGGTCTACCTTCTTGTTGTAATTTCCAAGCTGTATGTACTCGGCATAATTCAACACCGTCACAATGAAACCACGTTTTTGCGGCAGCCGATCCAGCTTCAAATACTCTTGCTTTACCATCCGATCTAACGAGTATTTGATCTGATCAGAAGACCAGTTGAAGCGCCTGGCTAAATCTACAAGCTTAATGATTGTCTGCCCGAGCTTTAGTTCTTGATCTGCCCTGTACTCCGCCCGTTTGAATAAATAATCGTATATTGTCTCGTCTCGTGAATCTTTAAATGGCAGCCGGGGCAGGACCACATACCCCAAACCTTGCATATCCATGCCACTCACCTACTTCCTTTCACACAGTGCTGTCAGAGCCTTGAAATCTATTTCTACTAATCTCAGAGACGGCTCATTTGTCTTTAAGTAGTCAGTCGTGTACCGGGTATACAAGTCCTTTCTCATGTCGCGCTGAACCGTTTTGACCAGCCAGAGATAACAGTGCGGGATAGGAATCCTGATCAGCTCCCTTTTCATCAGCTCACCAACTCCGAAAAATGGATGATACTGTTCAGTTGATTAGTGGCCCGGCAATACTTGCATTTTTCGCATCGCTCTGGCTTCTCTCCGCCGTGTTTCACTTGCAAAATCCGATCCATCCGCTGCTCAATTTCTTCAAGCTCTATTTCCATCCTGCCCTCATCAAGATTGATGACAGCTTTATCAGGTGGATCTTCTTTTGAAACCCCTACGATCAGGGGCTCAAGCCATTCGCTCCGTCCAGTCATCCGTTTTTCAATCTCTGCGTAAAGCGCCATCTGAGCGATGTATCCGTATGCCTCAACAAAAGAGCAATATCCTATTTCCGGGTCCCAAACTTTCTCCCGCAATGACCGCGCTGTTTTCAGATCGGAGAAACGGCCACCTGCTGGGTTGTATACGTCCAGCTTTCCTTTCCACGGAACACCGAACAATTCAGCAGTTACGATGACTTCCTTTTCTCCTTGAAGAACAAACATACAGAGATCATCATTTTGAATCGCCTCAATCATCAGATCAGCTAACTGATACTGCTTGTACAGCTGGCCCTTTTGTGTAAAAAGTGATGGGGTGTTCTTTTTAAATTCATCAAAAGCCTGTTCACCCTCAAGCCAGGCATGAACGTATTGGCCGAAGAGGAGCGCCTCCGATGTGGGCGGCGTCCATTCTCCGTTCAACTTTGCCATCGTGGCAGCCTCGCATTGCAAAAAGCTTTTATATTGAGAATTTGACATGTAGTGTCTATCAATCTCGTTAGAGTAATAATTCTTCTTGTTCAGCGCCGGTATCCGCATTAGCAGGATCACCCGCCTTTTCTTTACTATCAGCAGGCTTGTCAGCTTGCTCTTTCTGCTTTTTGAATTCTTCCTCGGCCTTTGATTTAGTCGCGCCAGTGGCCTTCACATTGAAGTAATCCTCTTTCTTCGCCATCCCATCACGCAGGGACGTGTAAATACGACCAATTTTCAGGAAATCTTGCTCAGTGAAGGCATCAACATTACTGCCGATGTACTCCTGAATCATTTCCTTAGTGATGCCAAACTCTTTTTTAAATAGGGAGAAGGCGCTTCTGAGCCGGTCTTCCAGTGGTTCCTTATGTCCACTAATCAATGTTTTTTGACACATATCTACCGCCGCATCAACGATGTCGCCCGGAATCACCCCAAGTATGCAGGCGCGAACCCGGCGGGCTCCTTGATTGGCAACCGTTTCGTAAATATCCCTCGGATCATCCAGTTTTGTAATGGCGCCCCGTGCCTTCCGTTCATGCTTCACAGTGAAAATTTTGGTTTGCCGGGTATTCGTTTCAAGATCCCAAGCGTAAGCCATGACAGATGATTCACCAGCTTTTTGTTCCAACTCCATAATTCCGTAATCAATGTTCCCCCAGTTCTGTGCCAAGGCCTCCGCCAGCCGGATGGATGGGCCGGAAACCTTTGTGCCGCCGCGCGGATATTCATACACCGCATTCTCGGCTAAAAGCCTCCGTTCGCATGCTTTTTTAATCCGGTCAAACGCCGCGAATACGTCCCGTGGGAATTTCTTTGCGATGACCATCGCCGCCTGTACTTCTTGAGCCTGTCGGCTTACCATTGCTTCCGTAGTCACGCTAGTATCCTGCTGGGGCGCCGGCATGTAATCTGAGTAATCTACCTGAGATAATCCGTTCATTGTGCTTCTGCCACCTTTCTCAAATAAGCTTCTGTGCCGAGCCGCTGCCATTCTCGGTATGCATCCATTGACGGAAAGGAAAATACGGGTTTGCCTTTACTGAACATGATTGAGCCGCCGACTTCTCTCAGGCGCTTCTGATCGTCCGCCCGGTCACTGAAAGATGCTGTTATTCGTTTTGCCATGTGTAAAACCTCCATTGTCTTTTATGAGGTAATTTGGTATAATAAAGGAACTAATCTTTACCAAAAGATCTTTTGAAGTCCACTCTGCCAAGTGGGCTTTTTTTATTGCTCATTTTTAAATTCAAAACCAAGATGCTCCTTCAGATACCGCTCAAGGTTTTCCCTCAATATGACTTCACCTTCAGCACTATCTATCACGAAATCATCGAAAGCCGTTACTTCATCCCCAAAGAAATCCTTTTGCGTTTCCGGCTCAGTCAGCTTGTCATGCCAGTTGTTCAGAACCATTGGATTTTCAATATTCATTGTGAACACCTACTCGCAACACTCAGTTGAATCCCGCGGGCTGCCATATTTAAAACGGTTTGATGTAAGCGTCCTTTATTCGCCAGCCGGTTAATATCCTCTGTAAGAACCTTGATGCTCCCTGCAAGACTGATAGCTTCTTCATAATCGCCATCCCGTAACGCCTCCGAAAGCATGATAGAGAGCCTTTCCGCCGACTCGATTTTCCTTTTTGCTGAATCTGCATCTGCTTTAAGAAACTGATTGATTTTCATACCAGCACCGCCTGCCTTTCCTCTGTTTTTGCCATTGCAACTTGACTCATTAGCGCTTTCCGCGTCCATCTTTCAGCCAGTTCCTTCATGTTCAGGCCATGACTGCGGGCCAGCGAATATATCAGCGTTTTGTTTGCTGGGATCAGATCAAAAATCTGTTTAATATCGGCCATGGGCAGTTCTTCCGCCTGTCGGCCTGGCCTGTCATTTGCCAGCCAGCGCGCTAAATGCTTTGTTGCCTGCAATGCTTCTTCAAGCTGGTGAATCATGTTGATTACCGCTGTGCTTGCGCTCTCATTAAGAGCTGGGTCTATTGGAGCTGCCGTTGTCGGGTGCAGTTTGAAAAGGTAATGTACCAGATCAATATGTTCGTATGCCTCGCACGCCTCAAACCACCTGATGCATAATTCAGGGGTCAGCTTACTAAAACCATTTTCAACATCGGAAACGTAACGTTGATCCTTCCCGCCTATCAAACTGCCGATCTGATATTGTGTAAACCCGGCCGCTTTACGAACACAGCGCATGATCTTCGGTAAATTCCGCAAGTTGTACGGATTGTTCTCCATATGTTTGCCTCCTGATATATTCAGCTGTTTGCTGTTAAAATTTAATTAGGGTCAAAAGATGTTTTATTGTATTGGCTTATGATTTTTCGAATATCCGGCCTCATGGCTCTAAATTTCGCTTTGTGGCCACAATAAAAACAAATATTTACTCTATAGAGCCTCTTTCATGATTGCTTGTTCTTGTGCTTCGATCCATGCATCAATATTGTGTTTGGTAAAGAAAATCCGATTTCGCACACGAAAGTGAGGAATTTGTTTTTCTCGAACCATTGTGTAAATTGTGTCATGGTGAACACCCAGGTAATCAGCTGTTTCCTGCACATTTAATGTATTGCGTGTCATACTCGGCCTCCTAAGCAGTGTGTTCTTTACTCGTTACGTGTAACTTTTGATCAAAAAAAAGTTCATCTACATCTTTATTCAACAACTTGGATATTTGATGTGCTTTTTCAAGACTTGGTTTTGTACGACCCATTTCTATATTCGCATACCCACTTACAGATCTGTATCCGAGTTTTTTAGCCATAAAGGTTTGGGTCTTTCCTTGAGAAATTCTAGTCGCCCGTAAATTTTCTAACATTATTTAACTCACCACCTTACTCTTTTTGTGTAACTCGTTAAACTCATAATAATATACACAATAAGGGTAAGTCAATATATTTTTATTCTTTTTGTGTAAGTTATTATCTGTTGTGTGTAAACCGTGTTAAAATTTACACACCAAATGAAAAAAGGTGTATAATAATGGATAATATAACAGGGAAAATTCTAACTGAATTAAGAGAAAAAAAAGGTTGGAGCAAATCTTTTGTCGCAAAAAAATTGGGCATTAAAACAATGTCTACATATGCGAATTGGGAGTACGGCTTAAGGAAACCGGATGGCGAGATGCTTGTGAGAATTGCAAAGCTGTATGGTGTAACTACTGACTATCTCCTAACCGGCAAAGAACCTAATGCTTTTAATACTGACCTTTTTGATGATCCTGATTTACAACTCGCCTTTAGACAAGCTCGTGATTTCTCAGAAGAAAGTCAAAAACAAGCAATTGATTTTATTAAGTACCTTAAAGAGAAAGAAGAACGCGAAGGCCGCAAGCCTAAAAAGTAACAACTGCCGAAACCTTTATTTATATTATTTATTATGTTATTTCTGTTTACTAATAAGATCGGGATTGGATCGGGATTAGAACCGAACTGGAACGGGAAAGCATTTTTCATTAGTAGGTTGAATCCAGTTATATCAAGGGATTCAGCAATCGTCTTCTTCTGGATTGCTTCAGTATTCAAACTGGAATGGATCAGAAAAAAAGAAAGACAAACTCAGCCGTGACTACATATAAAGGGGAAATTAATTTGGCGTTTTTGTTCACTAATGAGGAAGTATATAACAGTGCCTTTGGAAAAAAACGCAGAGCTTCAGGGGCTTTCAGGAAAACTTATTATGCAGCCCAGCCATTATTGGGGAAGAAAAACCAAGTAATAATGGAAGCTATATTCGGTGTGTTAAATGACAAAAAATTCGGCACTCAAGGTTTACTTATTGCTACCAAAGAAAACTTATATCATATTGCAGATAAAGCTGGTGCCCATAGAATAATCAGCTGGTCATATAACGAAATTACGAGCATCACCATCTTAAAGGAAACATTTACAGGGTTTCAGATAGATCTCAAAACCCATAAAGAGGAATTCTTGATTAAGGGAATTCAAGAAGGGGATCATGATAAGTTTGTCAACTACGTGAGAAAAGAAATACAAACTGCTCAAAAAAATAATGATCCATCCCCTGCCCAGTCTACTCACCAGCATTTATCTGATTTTGACATGATAGCTTCAGAAATTAGAAAATATGCTGAGTTAAAAGAAGAAGGTCTTTTGACAGAAGAAGAGTTTACAGCGAAAAAAAAGCAGCTTTTAAAATTATAGTGGCCCTATGGGCTTTTCTTTCACACCAAAAACAGAACATATATTCCCTTTATGGTGGTGTTTTTAATGTCAATCCAACTATCGTACCTCGAAGAAGAAGTCAAAAAAATCTACCACAGATTAAATATTGAAACTCCTGAAGACATTGATTTAGAAAGGATTGCCGCGGCATTTCGTATCTGGTTGCATTATGAGCAAAGAGAAAGCTGCATGTTTCAAATCAACGGTGAGTATAGCGTCGTCCTTGATGCTCGTGCCTCTCCACAAGAACAGTGGCAAGACTTTGTTCATGAGCTATGCCATGTCTTAAAACATACTGGAAACCAATTTCACATGAATAGAATGTTCAGGCAGCTTCAGGAATACCAGGCGAACAGTTTCATGTATCACTTCTGTGTACCAACATTCATGCTCATAAAATTGAAACTGCCCCGTCTTAAATCAGAAGTCATTAAATTATTAGGAGATACATTTAATGTGACATATTCCTTCGCGGCTAAACGGTTAGAAATGTATGAGAGAAAAAAATTTTCAGATAAAATCTATTCAATGAGGTGTAAAACATGGGCCATTGGATGCCAAGAGGTAAAAAGTCTTTCTTATTAGTAGTTGAGAATGGATACAATACCAAAGGGAAACGCGACAGAAAAACTAAGACTATAAAGATCGAAGACCCAAAGATTCTTAACAGCACAAGGAAAAGAGAAAAATATTTAAATCAGCAGCTTCTTATGTTTGAAATGGAAGTCACTTCAGGGGAATACATATCACCTGAAAAATCAACGTTTGAATCCTTTGCAAATGAATATAAAGACCGGATCTTGTATAAAAAATTCGCTCACCGAACATCTGAAATGCATGAAAGCCATATAAAAAACTATATTGTACCCTCAATCGGCCACAGGAGATTGGATCAAATTAAAACAATGCATATTGTTGGTTTTATGGATTCCCTAGAAAAAGACGGAATTCGTAAAGACGGCAAAGCAGGAGGTTTATCAAGTTCAACCAGATACGATATATTCAAAGTTTTGAAAGCGATGTTTAAAGTTGCTGCAAAACAATGGAAACTCATTAAATCAGATCCAACAGAAGATTTAGATCCTCCTACTGTTGAAACCAAAGAAATGCAATTTTATGATTCAGAAGCAGCTAAGGAGTGTATTGAGGCTCTGTATCAGATTGATATAATGTGGAGGTTGTATTTTTTAGGCGCAATGATTGGCGGTCTTAGAAGAGCAGAAGGATTAGCCTTTGAATGGCACTTAGATGTAGATTGGGATGCAGGAGGTTTTTATGTAAATCGTTCAATTCCAAAAACAATTGACGGAAAACCGCTTATCAAAGATCCTAAATCAAAAAAATCTAAGCGCTTTGTAAAGATGCCTGATTGGTATATGGATGAGCTTGAAAAGTATTATAGAATGTGGAAAAAAGAGAAACTGAGATTAGGTGATGCTTGGGAAGGCGGAGAACATCAATACGTTTTCCATAGTGGGAAAGGAAAGCCCTATTATTACACAACCCCCACCGCAAAATGGTCCAAGTTCACCAAAAAGTATGGACTGAAAAAAATACGATTACATGAGTTGCGTCACACAATGGTTACTTTATTAATTGAAGCTGGCGCAAATTATAGAGCGATTCAAGAACGAGTCGGTCACGCCAGTTATCGAACTACATTCGATAGATACGGCCATGTAACAAAAAAATTAACTGATGAGACAGCTGAACTTTTCAACAATTTTGATCCTAAAAAGAGATACGGACAATAAATTTCGAGCCAAAAAATCAAGTTCGCCAACAGTTTGCCAACAACTTGCGAATTTGATAAACCGGCTTTATTAAGAGAAAGTAAAAAACCCTTGCTACGCAAGGGTTTCGGCTATGATTCCGACTGGGCTCGAACCAGCGACCTCTACCCTGTCAAGGTAGCGCTCTCCCAGCTGAGCTACGGAATCATGATATGTATGTGTTGCTGGGTATGTTGTTGTCTCTCTGACATTTATAATTATATATCCTGATTTCTCATTCGTCAACACTTTTTTTATCTAAAATAAAAAAGGGCGCGTCGCAAAATTGGCGGCGCCCTTTTCGTTTATGATCTGACTTTGGCGGGAGTTATTTTTTTCAATGCCTGTTTGAAGTCGCGTTCTAAATCTTCGGCGTTTTCGACTCCGACGCTCAGGCGCAGAAGGCCGTCTGTGATGCCGCGTTTTTCCCTCTCCGCTTTCGGCATGGCGGCATGCGACATAGTTGCAGGGTATGAGAGAATGGATTCAACGGCGCCGAGGCTGACCGCAAATACCGGAAGAGATACATTTTCGACCAGCTTTTTGACGGCTTCTTTGCTTTCCAGTTCAAAGGACAGGACGGCGCCCGCTCCGCTTGCTTGCCGTTTATGGGTATCGGCTCCCGGGTGTCCGGCAAGGCCGGGATAGTAAACGTTTTTGACGGCGGGGTGCCCGTCAAAAAAGGCAGCCAGCCGTTCAGCCGTCCGGCTCGCTTTTTCCAGTCTGACCTGCAATGTTTTTAAGCCTCTCAATACGAGCCAGCAGTCCTGAACGCCGAGCACCGCTCCAAATGAGTTTTGCAGCTTATACAGCTGATTGCCGAGCTCTTCATCCTTGACGACGGCAAGGCCTGACAGCACATCGCTGTGGCCGCTTAAAAATTTCGTCGCGCTGTGAAGCACGATATCTACGCCGAGATCAAGCGGCCGCTGCAGTGCAGGCGTCATGAAAGTGTTGTCAAGGTATGTCAGACAGCCGTGTTCTTTTGCCAGCTCGACGACGGCTTTAATGTCCGTGATGCCGAGCGTCGGGTTTGACGGTGTTTCCATATAGATGGCTTTCGTATTCGGCCGGATGGCGCGGGCAACCGCTTCTGTGTCCGTCATATCGACAAAAGTGTGTTCGATTCCGAAACGGGACAGCACTTCTGTCACCATGCGGAATGTTCCGCCGTACACATCCTCCGTGACGAGAACATGGTCGCCTTGGGATAAGAGCAGAAACGCCGTCGAAATCGCCGCCATTCCGGAGCTGAAAGCAAAACCTCTCGTTCCGCCTTCAAGACCTGCGATCGTTTCTTCAAGCGCTGTTCTTGTCGGTGTGCCGGAGCGGCTGTAATCATATGTCCCGAATTCTTCAAAGGACGACTGATGAAATGTGGAAGCATGCTGAATCGGCACGCTGACGGCTCCTGTAGCTCCGTCAGTTTTAAATGGATTGTGCACGAGCTGGGTTTCCAGCGTCCAATTTTGATTACTCATATGACACGGCCCCCTCTTTTACTTGCTGTAACGCCTGCTTTACATCCCGCTTCAAATCTTCTGCATGTTCAATTCCCACTGAAAATCTCAGCAGGCGGTTGCAGACGCCGTTTGCGATACGGATATCTTCCGGAATGTCCATGTGCGTCTGTGTCGCGGGGTATGTAATAAAGCTTTCCACCCCGCCGAGACTTTCTGCGAAACAGATCGTTTTCAGCGCCTTTAAAAACGGATTGACCCATTCCTCTTTTTGCAGCCGGAAAGAAAGCATTCCGCCTCTTCCGGGATATAACACGTCGGCGATTTCTTCTTCCTGTTCTAAAAATTCTGCAAGTTCACGGGCGTTTTCTTCATGACGCTGCATTCTGAGCCCGAGTGTTTTCATCCCTCTCATTAAAAGCCACGAATCAAATGGCGGGAGAACGGCTCCGATCGCATTTTGGTGATTAAACATGATGTCGCCGAGCTCTTCATCCTTTACGACAGCAAGACCGGCAAGGAGATCATTGTGCCCGCCTAAATATTTTGTGGCACTGTGAATGACGATATCGGCTCCCAGTTCAAGCGGGCGCTGGATGACCGGGGTATAAAACGTATTATCGACAATCAAGAGCAGGCCGGCTTCTTTCGTAATCCGGGCGATTTTTTCAATGTCCGCCTCCTGCATTAACGGGTTTGTAGGCGTTTCAACAAATACCGCTTTCGTGTTTTCCGTTAATTTGGAGCGTAAACAGTCTTCATCGCTGAAATCATCGTAAATAAAGCTTAAGCCGTATTTTCTCCATTCATTTTCAAACAAACGGTATGTGCCTCCGTATAAATCGGAGGATACAATCAATTCATCCCCGCTTTTAAATAAAGCCATAATCGTTTGAATGGCTGCCATTCCCGAGCTGAAAGCAAAGCCTCTCGCACCGTTTTCCAACACGGCGATAGCGTCTTCAACGAGCTGGCGTGTCGGGTTTTTCGTGCGCACGTAATCAAAACCTGTAGATTCTCCTATTCCTCTATGCCGGTAAGCGGTGGACAGATAAATCGGCGGACTGACCGTTCCTGTTGCTTCTTCGCTTCTATTTCCAATTTGGGCTAATTTTGTTTCAACATGCTGCGTCATCAGTAAGCACCATCCTTTTCAAAAATAAAAAAGCTCCCTCTTCATAAGAAGAAGGAGCTTTTCTCTTCCTCTTATCTTCCAAGCATGTGAATCGCTTGCTGGATTTAGCACCTTGGCACTTTGCCTTCCCGCGGCAAAGCAAACCGGTTGCTGAGGTTTCAAAGGGCCAGTCCCTCCACCTCTCGTGATAAGAATATTGTTTTGTATTTTCTGATTGTTCTATATTAACGCACTATAAAATGGATTTCAACAACTTTTTAATTTTCTGAACTCTCGCAAGAAGTGCATCTGAAGAAAGAAATTTCTAATAATTCATGGTACAATAGGGAAAAACCATCAAGACAAGAAGCGGCCTGGAGGAATGCGAAGTGGCACCGAAAACCGGAATCATTCATGAGAAAAACCTTTTCTCTCATGAGCTTGAAGAAGAAATGACCGTTTTGGTCTACCTGCCCAACACTTACTCTCCCCTGTATAAATATCATACGGTCATCGCCCAGGACGGCCATGATTATTTCAGATTAGGGAGGATCGGGCGGCAGGCGGAAGAGCTCATGTCAAAAGGGGAAATTGACCGCTGCATCATTATCGGCGTCCCATATAAAAATGTGCGGGAGCGAAGAAACACATACCATCCCGAAGGCTCTAAGTTCGCCTCATATAAACGGTTTATCGCAAATGAGCTCGTTCCTTTTATCGACAAAGAATACCCGACTTATCAAGTCGGATACGGCCGCACCATGATCGGGGATTCCCTCGGCGGAACCGTCTCGCTCATGACGGCGATTGACTATCCGAACATGTTTGGAAACGTCATCATGCAGTCTCCGTATGTTGACGGGCACGTGCTGGATGCCGTCCGGCAGTCGGAGGATCTCAAACAGATATCCGTTTATCATCAAATCGGAGAAAAAGAAACCGCTGTCCACACGACGGACGGCCAGGTGCTTGATTTCACCGCGCCGAACGAAGAGCTCAAACAGCTGCTGGAAAGCAAACAGTCTGAATACACGTATGAAACCTTTGACGGGGATCATAAATGGACATACTGGCAGCCGCTCATCACGCCGGCGCTGAAAAAAATGCTGTAACCATTCATTAAGGAGGGAACTTTCATGAAATACGGTATTGTTTTATTTCCATCAAAAAAATTACAGGATCTCGCAAATTCGTACCGGAAACGCTACGACCCGAGCTACGCGCTCATACCGCCGCATCTGACGGTAAGAGATCCGTTTGAAGCGACAGAACAGGAAATCGAGCAGATCGTATCACAGCTGAGACAGACAGCGAAAGAGTCGCACCCGCTCGTTCTGAAGATCACAAAATACAGCTCGTTTTCTCCTGTGAATAATGTGATATATATGAAAGCGGAGCCGACGGAGGAATTAAAATCTCTGAGTGAGAAATGCTACTCAGGAGCATTGTCCGGTAAGCCGGAATACAGCTTCGTTCCGCATGTCACGGTCGGCCAGAAGCTGTCGTCAGATGAACATTCCGACGTACTCGGACAGCTGAAAATGCAGGACATTTCCCACGAAGAAGTCATCGACCGTTTTCACCTGCTCTATCAGCTGGATAACGGCTCATGGACTGTGTACGAAACATTTTTATTAGGCGGAGGAGAATAACTGTTTGGAAGCCATCGTTGCAAAAACTGAAAAACATCTGAACGACGCTTTTTTCGTCAGAAAAGAGGTCTTTGTTAAAGAGCAGCACGTTCCGGAAGAAGAGGAAATTGATCAATTCGAAGACGCGTCAGAGCATATTGTCATTTATGACGGCGGTCAGCCGGTCGGAGCCGGCAGATGGCGCTTGAAAGACGGGCGCGGAAAATTAGAGCGTATCTGCGTGATGAAAAGCCACCGCTCTCTCGGTGTCGGAGCCATCATGATGCAGGCGCTTGAAAAAGCGGCGGCCGCCCAGGGCGCCGGCAGCTTTATCTTACATGCGCAGACGCAGGCGGTTCCGTTTTATGAAAAACAAGGGTACCGCGTCACATCCGGCGAAGAATTTCTTGATGCCGGCATCCCCCACCTGGAAATGATAAAGGAACACAAATGATAAAATCAAAAGCACTTCTGTTGATATGGCAGGAGTGCTTTTTTTATGAAAATATTACTTTTTCATGAATTTAATTGAATTTTATGGAAGGTTGATGTATGTTTAGTATACGAAGTATTACAATTCATACAAAAAATACAATTCACACAACGGAGGGATACACATGACAGCACCTAAAGGAAAGCATATATTCGGGACCGTTAAAGTTGGCACAAAAGGCCAGATTGTCATTCCTAAAGAAGCAAGAGATGTTTTTGATATAAATCCCGGGGACTCACTGCTTATGCTCGGGGATGACCAGCAGGGTATCGCACTTGTAAAACAAGAACTCTTTTTCGAGTTTGCAAAAGATATTTTAAACGCTAAGCAAATTGACGCAGATGGCGAGGATGAGTAAATGCACGCGATTGAGCTGAAGCAATTAACGAAACATTATAAAGAAACCGCCGCCGTTGACCGCCTTGATTTTTCAGTTGAAAAAGGAGAATTTTTCGCTTTACTCGGTGAGAATGGAGCCGGAAAAACGACATTAATCAGCATGCTTTGCGGCCTCCTTTCTCCGGATGAAGGTGATGCATCAGTGCTCGGCTTCAGCATTTTGACTGATTTGGATAAAATTAAACCGAAAATGAATATTTCTCCGCAGGAAACAGCCATTGCCCCTCATTTAACCGTGCGGGAAAACTTAGAGTTTATAGCCGGAGTCTATGGAATTTCCAAAAAAGAAGGAAAAAAAAGAACGGATGAGATGCTCGAATTGTTTCAATTAAAAGAGAAAGAAAGAGCAAAAACAAAAACATTATCAGGCGGAATGCAGCGCCGGCTCAGCATCGCCATGGGTATGATTACAAAGCCGGATATTTATTTCTTAGATGAGCCGACATTAGGGCTGGACGTCCGTTCACGCCGCGAGTTGTGGAAAAATCTTGAGGCATTAAAGGGAGACATGACGATTATTTTAACGACACACTATTTAGAAGAGGCCGAAGCCCTGGCAGACCGTATTTGCATTTTAGAAAATGGGACATTAAAAGCACTGGGTACGGCAGAGGCTCTGAAAAAGCAAACTCATTCAGCCACATTTGAAGATGCCTTTTTAGCGATTTGTGACGGGGAGGCGGGTCTTTATGCTTGATTTCGCCATACGCAACCGCAAAGAGATTTTTCGTGATCCCCTATCTATCATCCTTGGAATCGCACTGCCTGTTATTCTATTGTTACTGTTTACGGCGATTGAGAAAAATGCGCCGCTTGACACCTTTAAAGTCCAGCATTTAGCACCCGGACTCATTGTTTTCGGCTTTGCTTTCCTTACGATGTTCTCTGCATTGCTGATCGCAAAAGACAAACAGACCGCTCTTCTGACCCGTTTGTTTGCTTCCCCTTTAAAAACAGCCGATTATGTTGTCGGTTATACACTGCCGATGCTGCCCTTAGCCGTTTTACAAATTGTCATTTGTTTTACCGCAGCAGCGGCGGCCGGTTTATCAGCCGAATGGATCAATCTTCTCGCCGGTATCGCTGTACTGCTGCCGATTGCGATGATGTCTGTTTTCTTCGGTTTATGTTTAGGTGCTGTGTTTACGGACAAACAAATTTCGGGTATCGGAACGATTTATATAACACTCGTACAATTTCTGGGCGGAGCTTGGATGGATGTCAATCTGCTCGGTGAGACGTTCAAACATATCGCTTATGCCTTGCCGTTTATCCACTCGATCGAGCTGGCCCAGGAAGTCATCTCCGGAGATTATTCTTCATTTCATCAGCATGTTTGGCCGATAGCGGGATATGCCGTTTTGGCGCTTGCACTTGCTTTCCTCAGTTTTATAAAAATCAGGAAGAGATAAAAAAAGCCGGCACTCCGTAATGGGAGCGCCGGTCTTCTTTATTGCTTTTCTTTCAGGAGACTTATCGTATGAGGCAGCAGACGGTCATCCCCCGGACTGCCATGGCCCGGAACGACAATGCTGATGTCTTGATATCTTTTCATCACTTTGCGGACGGCTCGCGGCCAGTGGTCCGGGTAAAACCCAGGAGTAGGCACGATTTCCTTTGTTTCTAAAGACTTGATTAAACATCCGCCGAATAAGAGCTTATCCTGAGGCAGCCAGACAGTCATATTGTCTTCCGTGTGCCCTTTCCCCGGATAAAACGTTTCAACTTTCATATCGCCAAACTGCAGCTTGGTCACGTTTTTCAAATCTCCGAGCGGCCGGTCATATCCCTGCTGCCGGGCGAAGTCGGCTGTCAGCTTCGTGCTGTGCACCTTTACGCCGTATGTATACAGGGTGTTCAGCCCGCCGATGCGATCGTCATGGGCGTGTGTCACAATGGCATCGGTCATCTTTTTACCGGGAAACTGCTGTTTTATTTTTGTCATTAATTGCTCTGTGAGACTGTCATTCCATGGCGTATCAATCAGTACGATTCCTTTGGATGTCTCAAGGAGCAATCCGTTCGCAGGGACGGGACTTCCGTCTGCCATGCCGGTGCTTGTATGCATCCAAACATGCGGCGCCAGCTGTGTGAGAGTGACATCTTTTGCTGCGGAGCCCGCCTCTGCGTGCGCCGGTTTCATTCCGGCAATAAAGAGGCTGAATAAAAATAACCCCGCGATGAATAATGTAAACCTTCTCAAAAAAATCATCTCCTTCTTCACCTTTTATATATACGACTCAAAAAAACCCGGATATTTTCCGGGTTTTTCACACGTATTGATTAATCAATCGGCCTTTTCCCATAATTTGCGGCAGACGGGAAAGAGAGCGCTTACGTTTTTCCTCATGTACGTTCTTTTCTGCGGCTGCGGTGTTTTCCTGGCGGCGCTCCACCTCTCTGTACCTCCTGTCATTGGCGAGGGCGGCCGCTTTCGTAATGCCGGCGTAATCAGGCCTATAACCCGCTATCCGGTTTGCGTATTGAGTATACTGCTGGTTTTGAATCCGTCCTGCATAAATCATATGTACCCCTCCCCTTCGCTTTTCATTTCCCTTAATCTTACTTTTTGAAACGCGGTTCTTTTGTTATGATATTCTTTGTCTATCAAATGGATGAACACCTTTTAATGGGAGGACCCCTTTTTGAAATGCGCCCGACTGAATAACCGAACGATACATTTACATACATATTCTAGAGAACATTACCAATTCCTTTTTGAAGAAGCTCAGAAAGGAAATATTTTTTGCGCACATTGTGACCAGCCCGTCTTCATGCGGCTTTCGATTTTAGAGAAGCCGGCGTTTTATCACCGGCAAAAGGGAGACTTTACCGCTTGTGAAAAAGCATGCGCGGCCAAGGAGCCAAAAGCGGAGAAGGAAAAGGAAGAGTATAAGGAAGCCGGCATGTTCCGTCTGCCGAAAGGAAAAGCGATTTCAGAGAATCCGAAACCAATCGTCTCAGAATGGAAAAGCCCGAAAAAAGTGCCTGCAGCCGAGCCGTTTTCACCAATATCTGAAGCAGCTGATACATCGCTGTTTCCCGGTATCGGACTGAACCGTGAACAGATGCGGGCAGTCACAGAAACCGACGGGCCCCTGCTGGTGCTCGCCGGAGCGGGAAGCGGAAAAACGAGGGTGCTGACAGCCCGCGCCGCCCATATGATTGAACATCTCGGCATTTCACCTGAGAACATGCTGCTTGTGACCTTTACGACAAAAGCCGTCGCCGAAATGAAAGAGCGGATGGCGACTGAATACGGGCTGGCAGCCGGCAAAGTCTCCCGTCTCGTGACGGGAACATTCCACAGCTTTTTCTATAAAATACTCTATCATTTTGATTCTTCAAAATGGAACGGCAGCCAGCTTCTAAAAATGGAATGGCAAAGAGAGCAATATGTGAAAAAGGCGCTCTATGAAGAACATTTGGATGAAAAAGAGTTTCCCGTCGACCAGGCGCTTCAGCTTATCGGCTGCTGGAAAAACACGTACCTCCCCCATGAGACAATTCCGCTTGCGGATGACTGGGAGAAAAAAGTATACAGGCTCTATGAACATTATGAACGGCAAAAACGGGAAAATCGCCAGTTTGATTTTGATGACATGGCCCAAGGCTGTTATGAGCTGTTAAAAAGCCGGCCTGATATTCTCGCACAGTATCAAAACAGATTTTCTCATATTTTGATTGATGAGTTTCAAGATATTAATCCTGTACAGTATAAAATTATGCAGCTGATCGCAAGCCCAGAGAATAACCTGTGCTGCGTGGGGGATGACGACCAATCCATTTATGCGTTCCGCGGAAGCAGCCCGTCTTTCATCCTTGATTTTCAGAAAGACTATCCGGCAGCAACAACCATTTACTTAACGGCAAATTACCGCTCGCCGCATCCGATTGTCTCAAGTGCTCATACCGTCGTAAAGAAAAATAAAAAACGGTATGAAAAAACACTTTCTGCCGTCAAAGACAGCGCTCACGATCCCGTGATGTTTTATCCTTACGATGAGGAAGAAGAAGCAACCATGATCGTTTCGGATATAAAAGAGAAAATTCAAAACGGGGCGAGCCCTGGCGATTTTGCCGTGCTTTACCGGACAAACAGCGCCGGGCGGGCCATTTATGAAAGACTGCATCAATCATCAATCCCTTACCATGCCGACAGGGGCGTGCAGACGTTTTACAGCCGCAGAATCGTCCGGCAGATCCTCGCCTACTTATACGCGAGCCAGAACGAGGATGATACGGATGCAGTGAAAGATCTGCTTCCGGCCTTATTTTTAAAGCAATCCGCCCTGCAAACGCTAAAGGCGCTGTCAATCACAGAAGATTGCACGATGATTAAGGCGCTGACGAAACTTCCTGACCTGAAGCCGTTTCAAATAGGGAAAATCAAGCAGATCGTTCCGTTTTTCGCCAGCATCCGGACAATGAAGCCTGTTGAAGCCATCACCTTCGCCGAAAGCAAAATGGGCTTTTCCGAGTATTTAAAAAAACGGGGCAATGAAGGAAACAAGCTGGAAAAAGGCTCTGATGATCTCCGGGATGTCAAAGTGGCCGCCAAAAAATTTAAAACCATTCCGGATTTTCTTGCGCATGTCGATCATATGCGCGCCGCCGAGAATCTGAAAACCGATGAAAACGGCGTCGAACTGATGACCATTCACCGCTCAAAAGGTCTTGAATTCAATACGGTCTATATTTTAGGCGCGGCTGACGGCTCGATCCCCCATGACTTCGCGCTTGAGACGGCGAGACAGGGCGATCCCGCTCCGCTCGAAGAAGAAAGACGGCTTCTGTACGTCGCAATGACAAGGGCCATGCAGCATTTATATGTATCATGTCCCGCGAACAGACGGGGGAAAACAGCGCGCAGTTCAAGATTTCTCGAGCCTCTTCTTCGGACGGACAGACGGAGCGCACTCAGAATATAAAGAGCCCGGCAGATCACTGCCGGGTTCTTCTCACATAAAAAGGCCTTCAATAAGGCCGGCTGACGCCTATTTTTTGTCCATCATTTTAGAAATGGTGCCAAAATCAAGTTTCTCTTTACCGCTTGTAATCGATTGAACGATTTTGTCTTCCAATTCTTTCGGTACACGTTTGTTAGCCAGCTGGGATACCTTCTGAATGACACCTCTCACCGTGTTTTCATCTTTGAAATTTGCATTTTGCAATGATCCCGCGAGGTTCATGACATCCTTCATGCTGACGCCTGTTTTCTTCTCAATATTTTTAAAAAATTGATTATCCATGTTGTGCCTCCTTTTTGTGGAGTAATACGATATTGTATGAACAAAGGGCGGAACATGTGCCCGTAAGACAACGGGAAATTCCGCATACCCCGTTTTCATACATCAGGCAAGCACGGGAACGATCCCGCGCTTATCCTGGGTCTAGCTAAGGTTTAGCCGAAAAAGGATGCACCGACAATGATCAAGAGGATGAACAATACGACAACAAGAACAAATGTTGAGCCGTAACCGCCTCCGACATAGCCGCCACCGTATCCGCCGCAGCCGTAGCCGTAGCCGCCTCCGAATCCGCCATATCCGAATCCCATACTTAAGCACCTCCTTTACTCTCTATACTCTATGTGATGAGACTTGTTTGGCTTGGATAAATGCATAGGGCCGGTGCGGATTTCATTTCATTTTATTGAGAATGCTCATTTTTCTTCAGTTTGGCTTCGGTTTCAGCGGCAAACACATCTATCCATTCCTCGAAGCGCAAACCGGCTTCATCAAACTCTGACAGCTGCTTTTCAATAGATAAGATATGTTTGTTATGCTCCCGCTGATTTTGATTGTGTCTGCGGTATTTTCCATTGATCAACGATTCAAATATATTCATAACATCCCCTCCTCCTATGATCTATGCGGAACAGGGACCGGTGTTCGGCAAAAAAACAAAAAAACCGGAATCCCCGGTTTTTTTAGAAAACGGCTATCTCGGTTTTTTCTTTTGGCCGCAGCCGCAGCCTTTCTTTTTAATTTTTTTTTCGTAAGGCTGGTACTCAGTGGATTTGTATGGAGTTTTTTGGGAAGGTTTGCTTGATTGATTCATGTTGATCCTTCCTTTCCTTATGTCATATATACCATTTTATGCAGAAAATAATGGTAAGTTGCTGATGGAACCGCCTTATTCCTGAAGAAGACGCGAAACCGCAGCTTCAATGATCCCCGCCGCCCCGGCTATGGCTAAAAGTAAAATCAGCCATTGCGCAGCCTCGGGAATCACAATCTGCGCCGCAATTAAAAAGGCGGCGCACCATACGCCCGTACACCAGTAACAGCTGAGCAGTTCACCGATAAAAGCCCTGATGCCTTTTCCTTTTATGACAATATAGGTTTCTGTCGTGCCGTCTGGTGCGGTTTCTGTTTTTTCCTCGTGAAAAAGGCTCCGGAGCGGCGCCATTATGGTGTCAAATACGAAAAGCCTGGCCAGCCGAAAAACGGCAAACGATAACAGAATAAATGAAAGCCAATTGATAACCACCTGTTCACTCCTTTTTAAAACTTGACCTCATAATATATATGCGAAAACCCTGTTCTTCATGAATCGCACCTTGTCCGGGAAAAAAATAGGTGCGGTTTAGTTGTTTTTCTTATTCCGCTCGGCGTTTCATTTGCATTATATAAAGTATGAATGAGAAAGGAGTGAAGGTTATGTCGTTTGAAGAAAATGTTGAAACACTGCAACCGCAAATATTCGAACAATTATCCAACGAATTCGAGCAGAAGATCGAAGTGATTGATTGCGAAAATGTCACAGTAGATACAACACATATAACGGCCGCTCTTTCTATACAAGCCTCAGTTACTGCGGCGATTATCCTCGCGACACAGCTCGTGATCGCAGATGAAGACACAGCCGACCAAATGGTAACCGAACTGCTGATCCTGGATGATTGCCAAATAAAAAAGAGGACCGTCATTCAAGTTCTGAACAGCCGCAATGTCAAAATCACACTGGCAGCAGACGATATCATGGCCTTTGTACAAATTTTGTTTCAATTATTAAATGTACTTTTTGCTGAACTAGACATCCTTTAACTCTTTCTATTCAAATTTTTAAAAATAGAGGTGAGAACAAATGGCAGACAACGAAAAAATCAAAAAAGAACTCGAAAATCTACCAGAAGTGGACCCGCTTTTAAAAGTGCTTGTCAGTAATGTCTTCAAAAAACACGGCGTAACAAAAGATAAATTACGGGAAATACCTGACGAAGAAAAAGAAATGCTGATCGCTTTAGTCAAAGACATGCAAGCGAAATCAGAAGCTTTTCTTGAAAGCCAGAAACAGAAAAAAGAGCAGGAAAAAGCACAAGAGCAGCAGAAAACTCCGCAAACCCGCAGAGAACAATTAATCGAACAGCTCCGGCAAAGACGCCAAAATCCCGGTCAATAACTAAAAAATAGTGATTTTTATCAGGATATATGCCTGAGTCAAAGTAAGGGGCCGGCTCATTTAATAATAGTAAAAGAAAAGGAGGAATAGATATGGAAAGCAGACCATACTCTTGGGTTGCACTTGATCCTGAATGCGAACATCCGCGAGAAGAAAAAGAAGAAAAAGAAGGCAGAAGATGCAGTGTTTGCTGTAACGGAAACGGATTCGGCGAAGATAACGCCTTCCTTGACCAAGACCTGGCCCAAGCGAACATCAACAAACAAGTTTCTGAAGAAGCGATTATTATCAGAGATTCTTGCGACATTAACGTGACATCGACAGACGTTCAGGCAGTCACTTCCGTTGTAACAGCGCTTAATGCAGCAGTCGTAACGGCTACTCTCACTTCAATCGCTGACGGAGTCATCGCTGAATTGGTCGCACAAGACTTACTGCAGCTGACAGCTAACAAACAAATCAACCGCCAAAAATTACTCATCGAAAACTCCCGCGGCGTAAACGTGACAACAGTAGATGCCGATATCGCAACGCTGATCTCAACAGCGACAAATACACTGGTTGCCATCTTAGTCATCACTCTCGTCCTCTAAAAAGAAAAGCAGAGCTAAAAAACGCTCTGCTTTTTCTTATTTTCTCCGCATATGATGAATATATAGACGTTCACCCACACCAAGTGAGGCTCGCGTACATATGTTGTTAAAGACAAAAGTCAAATACCCTAAAAGAAGGAGCTGAAATCCATGAGCTGCGGAAAACACCATGGCCGAGATGAAAATTGTGTATGCGATGCAGTCGAGAAGATTTTAGCAGAACAAGAGGCTGTTGAAGAACAATGCCCGACTGGATGCTATACCAATCTGTTAAGCCCGACGGTTACCGGTAAAGATACCATCCCGTTTCTCTTGTTTGATAAAAAAGGCGGTTTGTTCTCCACATTCGGGAACGTCGGAGGATTTGCGGATGACAGCCAGTGTTTCGAGTCTATTTTCTTCCGGGCAGAAAGAGTTTGCGATTGCTGCGCGACGCTTTCAATACTGCGCCCCGTAGATGTGCACGGCGACACCCTCAGCGTCTGCCATCCTTGTGATCCGGATTTCTTCGGTTTAGAAAAAACAGATTTTTGCATTGAAGTTGATCTGAGCTGCTTCAGCGCCATTCAATGCCTTTCACCCGAACTTGTCGACCGGCCTGAGCCGCACAAAGAGAAAAAGCATCACGGATAGTCATTGATTCGCATCTTTTCTAAAGAGGAATCCCCTTCCAACTTTCTATTACAGATGCAATCATCAGCCCGCCCGGACGCCCGGGCGGCTGACTCTCCGATATCGTTTAATCCGGTGCCATTTAAAACGTGAAGTCAGGAGGGAAATTATGAGCAAGAATACAACATACTGTGTGCGTGAAGCGGTGGAAAATATTGAGGACCTGCAAAATGCGGTTGAGGAAGATTGCCCGGCCGGATGCTATTCCAACCTTTTATCGCCGGGTTTTTCATTAGGCGATACAGTGCCGTTTGTGCTTTTCACTTCTAAATCATCGCCGTTTATCGCTTTCGGAAATGTCGGCGAGCTGGATAACGGTCCGTGCTTTAATACTCTTTTTTTCAGAGTTGAAAGAGTCTGTGACGGCTGTGCCACATTAAGCCTGCTTATTGCTTTTGACGAACATAAGCACATCCTTGATTTTACAGATAAAGATTCTGTCTGTGATGTATTCCGTTTAGAAAAAACAAACTATTGCGTTGAAGTCGATCTTCACAGCTTCTGCGCCATCAATTGCCTTAGCCCGAGATTGCTGAACCGCACACATTCTTAACCGAAAAGCATAAAAATAAGCTGCCGGAGTAAAGAATTCAGGCAGCTTTTTGTATGGTTAAAAACCGAGCGGATGCAGCGAGGTGATATCGCTGATGGCAAGCTCAGCAGGCGCACCGTTGCTCGTCGTCCTCAAATAGATGGCATCATTTTTTCTGCCGACGATTACGCCTCTGTAAGTTTTCCCGTTGGCTTCTATCAAACAAAGCGCCCGGGGCATATTATGCGGCAGTTTCGTTAAGAAATCAATTTTTTCAAGAATGGACATTCTGCTCATCGGCTTTTTCACGCGCTTTGGCGGGACCCTCTCCTCCGAGGCGTCATTGTGAACCGCTTCAGGCTCTTTTTCTGCGGCGTCGGGCTCAGCAGCATCCTGCACTTGCGCCGGAATTTCTTGTGCGGCTTCCTCTGTTCGGCTGTGCTGTTCAGGTGTCTGCTTTTCTGGTTCGGCAGGCGCTGCTTCGACAGGCTGAGTCTTACTTTTTTCCTCCTGTCTTCCTTGCGCAGGCTCTTCTATAGGCGGCTGAGGTGTTTTCCTTTTGATTAATATATCCTGCATTGATGATTGCGTGTCTGAATAATCCGGCTGCACAATATACATGAGCGGTTTTTTGTCCGCGTTTCTGTTTTGTTTTGACATCTTCATCCCTCCGATTCTGTCATGTTTTATCTATATGACGGAATGATTAAAATCAGAAGAAAGAAAAAGCAATCCCTAAAAAGGGACTGCTTGTCAATTAACGTGCGGTAATATGGAAACCGGAATCAACGTGAAGATTTTCGCCCGTGATGCCTCTTGACAGATCACTGAACAAGAATGCGGCCGTGTCACCCACTTCTTCAGGTGTTGTCGTGCGGCGCAGCGGCGCGCGCTCTTCGATTTCCTTCAGGATAGAATTGAAATCACTGATTCCTTTTGCAGAAAGCGTGCGGATCGGTCCTGCTGAAATGCTGTTGACGCGGATGTTTTCTTTTCCTAAGTCAGCCGCTAAATATCTGACACTTGCATCAAGAGACGCTTTTGCAACACCCATTACGTTATAGTTTGAAACGACGCGCTCGCCGCCGAGGTATGTGAGTGTGACGATGCTGCCGCCTTCAGTCATGATCGGACGAGCCGCTTTTGCGACCGCTGTCAGAGAGTAAGAACTGATGTTATGCGCAAGCAGGAATCCCTCACGGTTCGTATTTAAATATTCACCGACAAGCTCCTCTTTGTTTGCAAACGCGATGCAGTGCGCAATGCCGTGAATCACACCGACCTGCTCTTTAATGCTCGCAAAGCAAGTTTCGATCTCAGCGTCATTTGTCACATCACACGGAAGGATGAGAGAATCATTTCTTTCTAATGTAGCCGCAAGGTCATGAACTGATTTTTCCAATCGCTCCCCTGCGTAAGTGAAAATGAGGCGCGCTCCGGCTTCATGAAGCGAGCGGGCGATTCCCCAGGCGATACTGCGTTTATTGGCAACGCCCATCACCACGATGTTGCGGCCTTCTAGTGAGAAATTCATATGTATAAAGCCTCCTGTAATCGTCTTAAAGACATAATTTAGTACCTGATCTTAATTTTTATCATATCATAACCTTGTCCAGATTAAAAGCATGGGAAAAAGACCGCGGGGTGTTGAAGCGGTCTCTTTTTATCTCGTCTGCAGGCTGTTTCTTTTATAGGCAAAATGATTTGTCGGCCCGTGTCCAGCTCCGATGCCGAGCGTATGTTCCACGGCTTCACGCACAAAGTTGGCAGCTGTCTCAAACGCGGCTTGAATATGTTTTCCTTTTGCGGTTTCCGCCGTCAGCGCAGCCGCAAATGTACAGCCCGTTCCGTGGGTGTGTTTCGTATCAATATAGGCGTGACTGATTCCGGTAAATGATGAACCGTCAAATAATAAATCAACGATTTTCCCCTGTTCAGGCTGGTGTCCGCCTTTTATGATGACGTTCTTTGCGCCAAGCTGGCAAAGGCGTTCGGCCGCTTTTTTCCGGTCTTCAAACGTACGGATTTCCATTCCGGTCAATGCCTCAGCTTCCGGAACATTCGGCGTAATCGCATAACTGCGCGGAATTAACAGCTCTTTTAACGCGGCCTGTGCTTCCTCACGCAGCAGGGATGCGCCTCCTTTGGCAATCATGACGGGATCGGTGATGAGATGCTCCAGTCTGTACTGATCCATTTTTTGCACAATTTCCGCAATCATCTCCGCGCTCCACAGCATTCCCGTTTTTATCGCGTCAGGCCGCAGATCTTCCGCTACCGCGTCGATCTGGCTGCCGAGCGCTTCCCGGGTGAGCGGGTAGATGCCGTGAACGCCCAATGTATTCTGAGCGGTTACTGCTGTAATGGCTGACATCCCGAAGACGCCGAGCTCCTGAAAAGTTTTCAGGTCCGCCTGTATACCGGCCCCTCCTCCTGAATCTGACCCGGCAATCGTCAATGCTTTGCAAATGCTCATGCTGTTTTTCTCTCCTTTCGCATTATCCGATCCATTTATGATAAAAGGATTTCGCTCTGCTGATGTCGCTTGTACCGTGAATTAATGCTCTGCCGTCACGAAACAGAACCATCTTGAAACTGTCTGTCGTGAAAGAAATTAAATACGGATTGGCCGAAACGTCAAGCCCGGCCCGTCTGAGCTGTCCCGAAAGCCTTTGCAGATCAAACGGCTCTGAGATTCCTGTTCTGATCTGTACCGTGTTTCTCCCGCACAGAACAGCCGCTTTTGACTGATTCTCGTAAGATAAAAATGGAAAATCGTTCGTGCCGCAGCTCGGGCAATCCGCTTTCTTGAGACGGGCAACGTTTATTTCGGACCGTTCATTTTTCCACAAATCAAACGAGCGGAGAACATGCTCAACAGGTCCGCCTGTTAACAGCTTCAGCGCGTCTGCAGTCTGAAAAACAGCCGCCTGTAATACAGCCGGACTGATAATTCCCGCCGTATCACATGTCATACCGCCTAAAGGCAATGTCTCAAGCAGACAGTGAAGGCACGGCGTGACACCGGGAATGACGGTAAAGGAGAGTCCGTAGCTGCCGACACAGGCGCCGTACAGAAAGGGAATTCCTTTCTGTACAGCCGCATCGTTCACAATCAGCCTCGTTTCAAAGTTGTCAGTCGCGTCAATGATAAGAGATGCGTCACAAATCAGTCCGGGTGCGTTTTCCGCAGTGACATCCATGACAAATCCTTTCACATCTACATCGCTGTTGATGGATTTAAGCCGTTTTTCAGCTGCCGCGGCTTTCGGTATTTCCTGTCTGACATCATCTTCGGTATAAAGCTGCTGGCGCTGGAGATTACTCCACTCCACATAATCTCTGTCAGCGATCGTTACCTTCCCGACCCCTGCTCTGACAAGCATCTCTGCATTTGCCGCGCCAAGCGCACCCGCGCCGATAACCACGGCATGAGACGACCGGAGCTTCTCCTGTCCGTAGGGACCGATCGGCTGATACAGCTCCTGTCTGGAATATCTGTCCGTCATACCGGAAGACCGTCCCGCGGACTGCTTGCAGTTCCGTAATCTTTCACCGGAATCCGCCCGGCTTCATAAGAAAGGCGGCCCGCTTCTACGGCAAGCTTCATCGCCCGGGCCATTTTGACCGGATCATCAGCGCCTGACACAGCGGTATTTAATAACACGCCGTCAGCTCCGAGCTCCATCGCGTAGGCGGCGTCTTTTGAAGATCCGACACCGGCATCAACAATGACCGGCACCTTCGCCTGTTCAATGATAAAGGAAAGATTCAGCGGATTTAAAATTCCCTGACCGGAACCGATCGGCGAAGCGCCCGGCATAATGGCATGCACTCCGAGCTCCTCAAGACGTCTTGCGAGCACGACATCGTCCGACGTATACGGAAGCACGATAAATCCCTCTTCAAGCAGCTGTTCTGATGCTTTCAGCGTTTCAACCGGATCAGGCAAAAGTGACCGGCTGCAACCGATGACTTCCACTTTTATCATGTCACAAAGTCCTGAAGCTTTGGCAAGCCTTGCGATTCTGACCGCCTCTTCAGCCGTTGCGGCGCCGGCCGTATTCGGCAGAAGCGTGTACTTAGACAAATCAAGCTGTTCGAGAAAGTTTGGCTGAGACTGTTCAAAGATGTTCATCCGCCGCACCGCAAAGGTTAAAATATCTGATTCCGAGACGGCCACCGCCTCTTTCTGAATCTCAAAACTCGGATATTTCCCCGTTCCTAACAGCAATCTTGACTGAAACTGTTTTCCGCCTATTGTTAACATCCTCATCCGCCTCCTACAAAATGGACAATTTCTATGACGTCGCGATCACATAAACTTGTGTTTTCATAATTCTTTTTTTCGATGATTTCTTTATTTCTTTCTACAACTACGATTCTTTGATCAAGCTGATACGATTCAAGCAAATCCTGAACCGTCCCCTCTTTTCGATCCCAATCAATTTGTTTTCCGTTCAGTTGAAGGATCATATTTGAACAGCCTCCTTGCGATCAATTCGAAACGCTTCTTCCCATTCATGTTTAACCTGTCTTCCCAGGATCATATCCCGCACCATTTCAGCCGTTGCCGGAGCTAACAGGATGCCGTTTCGAAAATGGCCGGCGGCGAATATGATGCCGCTGTTATCAGGATGCCGCCCGATAAACGGCTTTCCGTCTTTTGTCCCCGGCCTGAGCCCCGCCCAAAACCGGTCTATTTTCATATGTTCGATGGCGGGAAGCATGGTTTTCGCTTTCGCAATGATAGCCTCAATCCCGCCGATGTCAGGCGTGTCGCTCCAGTCGCCCTGTTTCATCGTGGCGCCGATGACAAGCCGCCCGCTTTTTCTCGGAACGACATAACAATGATCATGGTAAAGGGTTTTGGTCAGCGGGATTTCGTCATTCCACACAGAGAGGCATTCTCCTTTCACAGGGAAAAAAGGCTGTCCCAAGCCGAGCTGGCTGAAAAACCGGCCGCTCCATACACCGCTGGCAACTGCGACTTTGTCAGCATAAACATCCCCGCCGGACATTGTGATGCAATATTCCCCGTTCACCCGTTTTACGGAAGTGACTTGTGTATGCTCACATATGTCAGCGCCATAACGCCGCGCCCCTTTTGCATATGCTTTGCAAACATAGTAAGGTTCGACATGGACATCGTCTTTTATAAAATATGCGCCGAGAATGTCCTTTGAAGTGTAAGGCTCTTTTTCAAGAACCTCTTCCGCTGAGAGCCAAGTGACGGAAGGCAGATCATCCATTTTCCGTAAACGGGTCATGTCTTCTTCTGTATACGCCAGTTTAAGCATTCCGCCGTTATGGCGCCTGATATTAATGCCGCTGGCTTCCTCAAGCTCTTGCCCCGCCGCTTCATACAGTCTTTGGCTGTGCATAGCAAAATCAAAAAACGCATCCCGGTTTTCACATTCCGCGTGAGCGCCAAGCATTCCCGCCGCAGCGCTTGTCGTTTTTCGGCCGATTGCTCCGTCTTCAAACAAGACAACGTTCTGCTGCGTCTTCGCCAGCTCATAAGAAATGGCGCATCCGATAATTCCGCCCCCGATAACCGCCGTATCATAGTGCTTCTTCATAATCAGCCTCCCTCACCGCGCGTGCATACCGTTTTGCCGCCTCCTCAGGGTTTTCAGCTGAGAAAATGCCTGACATGACAGCAATTCCGTCCGGTTTCGCCTGCTTTGTGAGTCGGATCGTCTGTAGTGTCATTCCGCCGATTGCAATGACGGGGATGGAAAGCGTCCGTTTGATATCTGAAAGCAGGCTGATGCCTCTTGCTTCAAGTCCTTGTTTACATTCGGTTTCAAACACATGGCCGAACACCACATAATCCGCATCTTCCTTTTCAGCTTGGATGGCTTCTTGCAGTGAATGTACCGAACGTCCGATATGAAGATGGGGAAATCTGCTTCGCACCTGCTTTACGGAAAAGCTGCTAGACGGGAGCTGAACACGGTGTATATTGGCAAAAAACGCGATATCCGCTCTGTCATTGATGATCAATTTGTCCTTATCCGCACCGCCTCTTTTCAACAGTGACAAAAGCTGCATGATCTCTCCCGCTGTTTTATCCCGCTCCCTGATATGGATAAAGCTTACTTCGCGCTGAATCGATAGAATATCCTCGGCCAGCTTGGCAACGGGTTTGCGATTATCAGTTACGGCGTGCAGTTCCAAAGGATTCCACCTCTTTTCCGCCCTTCTCGGACCAGCCTTCTTTTTGATAAGCCATTCCCCAAAATTGATATTCATAATAGCTTGAAATCACAAAATTCTCTTTCATTTTCGCGCGGATTTCCTCTGTACTGTTTTCAGCAATCTCGTCAAAACGGCTGATCTGTTCTTCGACCTGCTGTCTGAACCAGTCTCCGCCGTATGTACCGATCCATTTTTCGTAAATCGGATGTTCCGGTTTGCATTCCTTTAAGCGTTCGCCGACTTCATAATAAAGCCAATAACAGGGCAGAAGTGCAGCTAATATTTCTCCAAAATTGCCGCTCATCACCGATCTGTACATATGAGACGTATAAGAATAGGCTGTCGGCGCCGGCTTAAATGCCGCACGCTCTTCTTCTGTAATCCCTAAAAGCTCCGTAAATTCGCGGTGCAGCGCCATTTCCGCTTCATATGTGCCTTGAGCGTGGCCCGCCATCCTTCCCGTCGTAAACAAGTCTTCGGCATATGCGGCTGCAAACGCCTGAACTTTTGCAAAATGCGTCAAGTAGTAGGAATCTTGCAGTACATAATAACTGAAACGGTCTAACGGCAGGCTTCCGTCACCGATCCCTGTTACAAACGGATGAACAAAGCTTCCGTCCCACCATTCGGCTGCCGCCAGTCTGCACTCTTCAGAAAATGTCATAAAGTTTTCCCCCCTGATAAAATAAAAAAACCACTTTCCCGCATCGGAAAAGTGGTTTGGAATTTATCTGGATAAAAGGAACCCAAAAAATACCGCTCCACTTCCCTACGCAGGTCTGAACCTGTTCAAGTTATGAGGGTCTAAAAGTCTCACTTTTATCTCAGCCCTTATGAAGGACACCCCTAGTGGTCATACGATTGATCATTTACTTGTTATGCCTTCTATCTTATCACGAAATGCAATTTGGTCAAGCTTCAAGGATTTTTCTCAGCTCCGACACGTAGTTGCGTGAGCCCGTAACGATGAGACGGTCTCCTGTTTTCAGCCTCGTGTCCCCGTGCGGAACGATGCTGTCCACACCTCTGAAAATCCGGACGAAAATCACATCGCCCATCAGCGGAAATTCGCGCAGAATAATGCCGTTATACGCCGTATTTTCCAGATTGATCTGATAAAGCGAAGACTCTTCATTCGTCAGAAGGTTCATCACGCCCGGCGCTTCAATTAATGCGCGCAAGAGCGTCTTTGTAGACAGAAGGATAGAAAAAATACTGATGCCCTCTTCCTTCAGTTTTGTTTCATGTTCAACCGAGCCGACGCTTGCGATGATGCGCTCAGTCCCTTTCTCTTTCGCCATTAAGGCGATTTCAGCGTTCACATCTTCATTTCCCGTCGCCACGACCAGAATATCCGTTTTAAAAATACCGTGCGACTCAAGCGTGCCGGGCTCGTAATCAGAAATCGTTTCAACAGAAAAAACGGATTCCGCAAGCTTTTCCCCGGCATTTTCCTGATACACATGGACGACCCGCACATCATATTCCTCATCAGGCAGCTCCAGCGTCACCGGAAGCGTCATTTGGTTGGCGCCGATAAATGTAATGCGCTTCTTTTCCTGCGGCGCACTTTGCCGCTTGAATAATTTTTTAAAGCCGACCGGTGTGATGATGCTGGCGATAACCGCAACCAAAGTCAGCGCGCCGGACATATTGGCGCTGATAATGTGAAGCCTTTCTCCGATCGTAGCCGCCGCGATAACAAGCGACAGCGTAGAAGTCAGCAAAAACCCCGAAGCAAACACGGTTCTTTTGTCATACCATTTCTTTAAATAAAACACGGGGAATATTTTGCTGATAAACAGCGCAAGCAGAAGCAGCGGAATCATCGTCAATGTTTTCGGATCTTGGAAGAGCGTCCATATGTCCAGCTTCACCCCGACCATGACGAAAAAGATCGGAATTAAAAACCCGTAGCCGAATGAATCCAGCTGCTCCACCATTTCTTTATTCGGCGACAGAAGCGATACTAAAACGCCTGCTAAAAATGCACCGAGAATATTTTCCGCCCCGAGAGATTCCGATAAAGCGACAAGCACGATAATCAGTGTAAAAATGGCTCGCGTGCCGATCTGGACGGTGCCTTTAGACATCGACTGCACAAACGAGCGGTGTTTAAAGATCCTGCCGAAGAAATACAGCACCACCCCCGCGGCAAAGAGAATCAGAAGAAGCCACATATTTCCGCTGTCTTCCCCGTAAAGAGAAGAGAAGAAAGCGAGCAGAATCATCGTAGCCAAGTCCGCAATAACGGCGACAAGCAGAATGATCTGGCCGATATTGGAATTCATGATCCGTTCTTCCTTTAAAGTCGGAACCACCACACCGAGTGATATTGTCGAAATAATAAGCGTCATTAAAAACGCGTTTTGAATAAAACCGGCTAATACAAAGGCATAGGACAGCAGTAATGATAAAATAAAGATGCCGAAAAATATGATCAGTGCGGCAGAAAACGTATTGGGTGCTTCCTTGCCGTTCGGAAGGAATTGTTTTTTCTTCCCTTTCTCAAATGACGAAAAGTCAATTTCCAATCCGCTTAAAAACATTAAAAAGATAAAGCCGAGAACAGACAGCGTCTCCAGCCACGTGTCTCCCTGAACGACGAGATTCAGGCCGCTTTTTCCGATAATAAGCCCCATGATGATTTCCGCGACAACGACCGGAATGCTGAGCTTAAACCGATGTAAAAGGAGCGGCGTCAAAAAAGCGACGATCAGAACGACGACTAAAGAAGCGACTGATGTGTGTTCCATTTGTAAATACCTCCTTAAAACAAGGGTTATAAAAGCCCGCTTAAAGCGGGCAATACCTTACTTTTTTTAAAAACATAACGCATATTCTAACAAGGCTGGCGGCGAAAAAAAAGTGATAAGGCATTATTTCTTCAAATTCTTTTTTTAATTTGTACCAAAACAGCGTAATTAGGTAAAGGAATTAGTCCCATAATAAATAAAAAACCGGAAAAGGGAGGCTGACAGAATGGCTTATGACATCATCAGCGATATACACGGATGTTATGACGAAATGATCGCGTTAATGCAAAAGCTCGGATATGAAGTGAAAGACGGAATGCCCGTCCATTCTGAAGACAGAACGCTAGTCTTTGCGGGAGATTTAACAGACAGAGGCCCCAAATCCGTAGATGTGATGCGTTTCGTGGCAAAAGCATATGAAAAAGGCATCGTCCGTTATGTCCCGGGAAATCATTGCAACAAACTGTATCGTTACTTAAAAGGAAACCCCGTAAAAGTGATGCACGGACTGGAAACGACGGCAGCCGAACTGAAAGAGCTGTCTCCCGCCGACAGAACGGAAGTCTCCAGACAATTTATCCGATTATATGAGTCAGCGCCGCTTTATGACATTTTACATAATGGCGATCTCGTTGTCGCCCACGCCGGCATAAAAGCTGACGATATCGGTAAATACTCGCGTAAGGTAAAAGAATTTGTGTTGTACGGCGATATCACGGGTGAAACGTATCCCGACGGCAGACCCGTCAGAAGAGACTGGGCCGCCGCCTATGAAGGGAAGGCATGGATTGTTTACGGCCATACCCCGGTAAAACGCCCCCGGATCGTCAACCGTACAATCAACATTGATACAGGATGCGTCTTCGGGAATCAGCTGACAGGCTTTCGCTTTCCGGAGCATGAAACCGTCTCTGTTGAAAGCTCAATGCCCTATGATGCTTCACGCTTTCGCGAAGATCAAGGCAGTCAGACATGAAAAAAAGCCCGAAACCGGTAAACGGTTCGGGCTTTACATATGTTCAATCAATGTTTTCATATCGTCAGGAACGGGGGCATGAAAAACAAGCGTTTCTCCTGTTATGGGGTGTACGAATGAAAGCCGCTCACTGTGAAGCGCCTGCCGTGCAATTTCCTCGTTTTTTCCGCCGTACAGCGTATCACCGACTAACGGATGGCCGAGGTAACTCATGTGCACCCGGATTTGATGCGTCCGCCCCGTCTCAAGCCGCAACTGCGCAAGCGTAAACACACGTCCGGTTTTTTCCGTTTGAAAATGCGTTACCGCTTCTTGTCCCTCCGGCGTTACCATCCGCTCAATAATGCTGCCGGGTTTTCTGCCGATTGGCGCGTCCACTGTTCCTTTCTTCTGCTGCATGACGCCGTGTACGACAGCGAGATACCGCCTGCTGACAAGCCCCTTCTTCTGCGCTGCCGACAAAAGAGAATGAGCAAGCCGATGCTTGGCGATCAGCATCGCTCCCGACGTATCCCTGTCAAGACGGGTGACGAGATGAACCGTGGACTGTACGCCGCTTTTTAAGTAATGGCTGATCACTCCGTTAGCGATGCTTTCCGACGGGTGTTCCCGTGATGGAATTGAGGAAACAAACGGCTGTTTATTGACCACCAGCACATGGTCATCTTCATAAAGAATGTCAAGCGGAACCGGCTCAGGCAAAAGCGTTTCACTCACATGCTCCTTTGGGAATTCAATCTTAAGCACATCCCCTGCCGCTAATACGGCGCGGACGGTTACATGCTCTCCATTGACAAGAAGATCTCCCCCGCCGAATTTGATGTCAGCGAGAAGCCGTTTCGAAATGCCGAGCTGTGCCGTATATTCTTTTACCGTCATGCCGGCTTCCCGGGCTGAAATATTCTTTTGGATAAAAAAGTTGTTCAATCCGTTTCCTCTTTCTATTCGCCTTTTCCGATAAAGGAGTCCTGCACTCTTTTCCAAAACGGAAAAGGGCGGAATCTTGCAAATCTGACTTTTTCATTTGCCACCCGGCATAGAATAGATTTGACATCCTTATGCAGCAAGGTCAAATGATCAATTGTGACTTGGAAGTCGACGTCGTTTCTCGGTTTGATGACACAGTTATGATGATCGGGAAGCAAAAGCGGCGAACCGACAGTCCTGAACACTCTGTTGTTGATGGATGCCATTTCCGCAAGCTGAATCGCTCTGATGGAAGGATGGATGATCGCGCCGCCTAACGCTTTATTATAAGCCGTGCTTCCGGAAGGCGTTGACAGACATAAACCGTCTCCCCTGAACGTTTCAAACAGCTGGCCTTTAATTTCAACGTCAGCGACGAGACTGCCTTCAATGCTTTTGATCGTACATTCATTCAAAGCCAGATACCGTTCCTCACGCTCTTCATCATGATAAGTGACAACCACTTCAAGAAGGGGATATTCCACGGTATGATACGGCGTTTTGGCGATGGCAAGAACAAGCTTTTCTATCTCCTGCGGAACCCAATCGGCATAAAAACCCAAATGCCCCGTGTGAACCCCGACAAAAGCCGTTTTATCGAGACGGTCGCTGTATCTGTGGAATGCGTAGAGAAGCGTTCCGTCACCGCCGACGGAAATAACGATTTCCGGCTCTTTTTCATCCAAGGTCATATCAAAATCAAGTAAATACGCCTGTATTTTGCTTTTCAGTGTATCTGAAACTTCGTCTCCTTTTGAAGAAACGGCAAATTTCATGCCATTCCCCTCCTTTCTACTGGTGGCCTCCCGCTTTTTTCTTTCGTGAAAACGCGGCTTGGGCTTCCTGAATCTCTCCGCGGATTTCAGACATTTCTTCATCGAGCCGGGATGCGGCTTCCGAGGCCCGCTGCAGCCTCAGCTTTACTTTTTCGGGAATGTTCCCGCTGTATTTGTAATTCAGTGAATGCTCAATGGTGGCCCAAAAGTTCATGGCAAGCGTCCGAATCTGTATCTCCACAAGAACATGCTTTTCTCCGGACGCAGTTTGTAAAGGATATAAAACGACAAGGTGGTAAGACCGGTATCCGCTCTCTTTATGCTCTGCTATGTAATCCCGCTTGTCGACAACGGTAAAATCTTTTCTGGCAAACAGCATATTTTTGACGATCTGGATATCATCGACAAATTGGCACATAATACGCAGTCCTGCGATATCCTGCATCGTTTCAATCTGATGAAGCGGTATGCTTTTCCGTCTCGCTTTTTCAAGTATGCTTACCACCGGCTTCACGCGGCCTGTCACAAACTCAATCGGTGAGTGGTCATCTTCATACTCATAAAGGGTTCTGACGCCTTTCAGCTTCACCTTTAATTCCTCAACAGCCTGGCGGTATGGCGCTAGAAATTGCTCCCATTGTTTGTCATCCATCGTACATCCCCCAATTCCGAACCTGATCTAAAGAAATACGCTTTTCACTTTTTCTTCCATATCTCCGTAGTTTGCATTATCTTTAATATTTTCAATAAGATAATCGAGTTCTTCATGCAGCCCTGAAAGTTCAACCGTTTTGCCGCCGGCCTCCAGCACCGCCGGTTTTCTTTTGTCAAAGGCCTCTTTCAGATCCGGCCATACATGTTCTTTTATAATGACATATTCAAAAGAGTCAGCTGTTTCAAGTATGTATACAAAAGCAAAGTGATCGGAATCAACAAGCATTTGACCTGTGGCTTTGCGTTCCGCTCCGCTTAAGTCCTCTCCGCACTTCAGGCGGAGCACGTCTTCTGTTAATGATGCATTTTGAATTTCAATTCTCTTTTGCATAATGTTCTCCTTTTTTAACAAAGTACAGCATTTATTTTATCATATCAAGGTCGATATTGATAAACGTAACCTCTAAAGAGATAATGGGAATTATACAATTTTTCGTCCTGAAAGGAAGACTGTCATGACCCAAGAAATAGAAATTGAATTCAAAAATCTGCTGACAAAATCAGAATTTCAGAAGCTGAGTGAAGCACTCGGCATGAAAAAACATGATTTTAAGCAGCAAATCAATCATTATTTCGATACAAAAGATTTTTCTCTGAAACAAAAAAAATCAGCCCTCCGCATCCGTGAAAAAAACGGCGCGTTCGTCCTGACTTTAAAAGAGCCTGCCGCGGTCGGTCTGCTGGAAACGCACCAAGAGCTTGCAAAACAGCCTGGCCTTGCCAGCTTCAAAATTCCCGATGGCCCCGTAAAACGGCAGCTGGACGGTCTCGGTATCCATTCAGAAGCCATTTGTTACTTCGGAACGCTGTCGACTGAACGCGCGGAAAAAGAATCAGAAAAAGGCTTAATCATTTTAGATCACAGCCGATATTTAGAGAAAGAAGATTTTGAATTGGAATTCGAGGCTGCTGAGTGGGACGAAGGAAAACGGGCGTTTGAACAATTGCTCAAGCAATTCGGCATCCCTCAGCGGGTCACTAAAAATAAAATCCAGCGTTTTTATGAACAGAAACAAAAAAAGGTGGAATGACACAGTGAATATAACGAATTGGGCGTCCCTTCTCCAGCTTCAATCAATGGCGCTGCAATCAATCTCTAATACAAGCACCGCTTCAAGCGGACAATCTGCAGAAAGCCCGCTTGCAAATTTCAGCGCGCTGCTCAGCCAATATACGGGCACAGCCGTCCGGCAGCAGCCGGAAGCGGGTATTTTAAACGGGGTGCGGACCGATCATACTTCATATTCACCGAGAATACCGGTTTCAGTCAGTCCCGCGGCCGCTTCACAGACCGCTTCTTCCGGTATAAAACCTGCGCATACAGCTTCTGACATCAGCACCGGAAACTTTTCAATAGACAGCGCCATTCAAAAAGCGGCCGAAAAATACGGAGTGGACGAAAAGCTGATCCGTGCGGTTATTAAACAGGAATCAGGCTTTAATCCGAAAGCGGTCAGCGGTGCGGGGGCGATGGGACTGATGCAGCTCATGCCTTCCACAGCTGAATCACTCGGGGTGTCAAACCCGCTTGATCCCGTCCAGAACGCTGACGGCGGGACGAAATACTTAAAGCAGATGCTCACAAAATACGACGGAAATGTGTCTTTGGCGTTAGCCGCCTACAACGCAGGCCCCGGCAACGTAGATCAGTACGGAGGCATTCCGCCGTTTAAAGAAACACAGCAATATGTCAAAAACATCACCCGGCAGTATTACGCGTAAACCAGAGAGGCTTCCTTCTCTGGTTTTTTTGCGGAGTAAATCTTACACATGAATGAAGTCGATGTGATATGATATGAAATACAAGCGCCTGACAGAAAGGCACTTTGTTTGTAGAAATAAAATGTTATTGCTAAAATATACAGTAACTGAAGATAGTAAAACTGAAAGATAATTTCGCAATAGGAATTATGATTCCTATTAGCCATATAAAAGGAGTAGTCAACATGGGACAATCGTTTAACGCACCATATGAAGCGATTGGAGAGGAACTTCTATCGCAACTTGTTGATACTTTTTATGAGCGTGTCTCGTCTCATCCCTTGCTGAAGCCGATATTCCCAAGTGATTTGACTGAAACGGCCAGAAAACAAAAGCAATTTTTAACCCAGTATTTAGGCGGGCCTCCCCTCTATACTGAAGAACATGGCCATCCCATGCTCAGAGCAAGGCATCTTCCCTTTCCGATTACGGCAGAAAGGGCTGATGCGTGGCTGAGCTGTATGAGCAGAGCAATGGATCATGTCGGGCTAGAGGGCGATATTCGTGAATTTCTGTACGGGCGTCTGGAATTAACGGCCAGACATATGGTAAACCAGTCAGAAGCGGAGGATCGATCATATTGACGAACTATCAGCATGAGCAATACTTCGCCCATTGCCACGGACATCCAAAAAAACCGCTGGAAATTTACATGTTTGTCGACCCTTTATGTCCTGAATGCTGGTCGCTGGAGCCCGCCATAAAAAAATTAAAAATCCGATACGGACGTTTTTTTACGCTGCGGATCATTGTTTCCGCGAGCATCACATCGCTGAATAAGCAAAAGCGTAAAAAACACCTTCTTGCCGAAGCTTGGGAAAAAATCGCGAACCGTTCCGGGATGCCGTGTGACGGAAGCCTTTGGCTTGAGCAGGATCAGCCCCTTTCATCACCTTATCTGGCGGCACTCGCTTTAAAAGCGGCCGAACTGCAGGGAAGAAAGGCCGGCATCCTGTTTCTCCGCAACATGCAGGAAAGCCTGTTTGTCTCAAAGCAGAATATTACAGATGAAGACGTTCTTTTAGAGATTGCCAAAAAGACGAAATTGGATATCGAAGAATTTAAACGCGATCTCCATTCACAAAGCGCGGTAAAAGCACTGCAGTGCGATATGAAAATCGCCGCGGAAATGGACGTCACCGTTAATCCGACATTGACGTTCTTTAACAGCCTGCATGATGACGAAGGGCTGAAAGTGCCCGGCAACTATTCTTATGAAGTATACGAAGACATCTTATTCGAAATGCTCGGCGATGAACCGAAGCCTTCTGAAACGCCGCCTTTGGAATGTTTCATTGAATATTTCCGATTTGTCGCATCGAAAGAAATTGCACTTGTTTATGATTTAAGCCTTGAGGAAGTTGAAAAAGAAATGAAAAAACTGGCGTTCGCCAAAAAGGTCGCCAGAGTGGATGCAAAGCATGGTCTGTTTTGGAAATCCTTAACCGGAACCAAAGAGGATGTTACCTGCTGCGATCATTAAAAAAAGCTGATTCCTTACGGAGCCGGCTTTTTTTGTGCAAATAAAGAAACCGCGCCGGGATAAGCGCGGTTTCATATGTCTTAACGACAACAAAGGGGATGGGAGAAATTTTTCACGGTCAAACAAAGGGGTAATGTTTGTTTGTGATCAATTTCACATCCTTATCATATCAAATCTTGTCGAGTTTTGACAACCCATAAGCTTAATGTTCATATTTTTGTCACAAAACATAACTGACTGCTTGTTTTCATAGAATATATCAATGTAAACAAGGAGGGACATACATGCTTCGCACCGTATTGACCATCGGAATGATTGTGTTTTTCTTCTTTTTAAATCTGCTGGCCATGATGCACATGCTGCCGATTTACATCACATCTCCCCTGCTGTTTCTGTCGATATTGTTTGCCCTGTACCGGCTGAATCACCGAAAAACGTTTAAAGGATTTTAAAAAGCCTGCGCATCTTCTGCACAGGCTTTTTCTATTATGAAGGGTTCACTTTCGAAAGGAGTTCTTCCATTTCATTCAGTTTCTCTTCAAACATTTTACAGGCCGCCTCGATCGGTTCAGGCGATGTCATATCGACTCCCGCTTTTTTCAGTATGTCGATCGGGTATTCTGAGCTTCCCGCTTTTAAGAATTCGGTATAACGCTCAACCGCAGGCTTGCCTTCTTTTAAGATCTGGCTGCTCAGCGCTTGGGCCGCACTGTAGCCTGTCGCATATTGATACACATAATAATTGTAATAGAAATGCGGAATTCTTGACCATTCCAGGCTGATTTCTTTATCAATCACCATGTTGTCTCCGAAATACTTTTTATTGAGATCATAATAAAGCTTGCTCAGCAGTTCAGGCGTCAGCGGCTCGCCTTCTTGCGCTTTCGTATGAATCAGATGCTCAAATTCAGCGAACATCGTCTGTCTGAAGACTGTGCCTCTGAAACCTTCAAGCATGTGGTTGAGCAGGTACAAACGCTGTTTTTCATCTTTTAAGCTGTTCAGCATATATTCACCAAGCAGCGCTTCATTGGTCGTAGAAGCGACTTCAGCGACAAAAATGCTGTAGTTTCCGTACGGATACGGCTGATATTTTCTCGTATAGTAGCTGTGCACGGAATGGCCGAACTCGTGAACGAGCGTAAACAGATTGTTGACATTGTCATGCCAGTTCATCAAGATGTACGGATTCGTGCCGTATGTACCGGACGAATAAGCACCGCTGCGTTTTCCTTTGTTTTCGTATACATCGACCCAGCGGTTTTCAAGTCCTTCTTTTAAAATAGACGCGTATTCCTCGCCTAACGGAGCAAGCCCTTTGAGCATATAATCTTTTGCTTCCTCATATGTGACCTTCATTCCCGAATCTTTTACAAGCGGTGTGTACAGGTCATAAATATGGACTTCATCAAGGCCGAGCACCTTTTTCCGCAAATCAATGTAACGGTGTAATAACGGAAGGTGTTTATTGATCGTTTTGATCAGGTTATCATAAACTTCTTCAGGGATGCTGTTATTGGATAAAGCCGCTTCCCGTGCTGATTTGTATTTTTTCACGCGGGCGTAAAAATTGTCTTTTTTCACAGTGCCGCTGAGTGTAGTCGCCATCGTGTTTTTATACTGTCCGTATGTTTTATATACGGCTTTAAAGGCGTTTTTACGGACTTCCCGGTCGCTGCTTTCCAGAAAATTAATAAAGTTGCCGTGTGTGATTTGAGTTTCCTTGCCGTCTTCATCTTTAATTGACGGAAACGTAATATCGGCGTTATTTAACACACTGAATGTGTTGGAAGGCGAAGACAGCGCTTCTGACGCTTCCGCAAGCAGGGCCTCTTCTCTTTCACTCAGCACGTGCGGACGCTGTTTTGTAATTTCTTCAATTGCATGGGAGTAAAGCTTCAGCTCTTCTTTTTCCAGAATAAACTGATGCAGCTTGTCCTCCTGAATCGCCAGAATTTCCGGTTCAATATAAGCAGTCGCACTGGCAGCCTGAGAATACAGACTTGCGGCTTTGTCGTTCAGCCCTTGGTAGAAAGAATTTCCCGTATCCTGGTCTGAACGCATATGCGCGTATGCATAAAGTTTCCCCAAACGGCTCGTCACTTCATCCTGTGCGGTAAGCGCCGCGTATAAATTATCGGCTGAATGAGCAAGCGTGCCTTTAAAGGAAGATAAATTCGGAATTAATTCTTTAACCGCTTGAAATTCTTTATTCCAGGCCTCATCACTAGGAAAAATATCCTCTAGTCTCCATGTATGCTCTGCCTTTACTTCACTTCTGTCAGGCAGCTGTGCTGCTTTATTTTCCTCAGTCATGGTGATCCCCCTCGTTTTCTTTACTTCAAGCCAATTGAAAAAACGATTGTTTCTCCAAAAACTTGTGTTGTGATTATCTTCCGGCTTTTCACTGCCTTTTGTCAAATCATATGCGGCATATAAGACCAAGCATACCAATAATCCAGTGAAAAAACGAAAACAAAATGCCCGTACGCCCTTCACATTCAGCCACCACCTTGACGTTAGGGTGAACGAAATCAAGCATTCTCATTCTCCAAAAAAGAGCTGATCCCGCTGATGCAGCTCTTCAGCCGTTTGAGGGCGCTTCTGTTGAGATGAGGGCATATATACTTCATTCTCAGTTTCCCTTAAAAAATCCTGCAAGCATAAGAAATCCGCATATTGTTTTACCGCCATTCCGATGAGATGTTCGTGAGAATCGTACCGCATCCGGATTTCCTGACGGCGGATGTTATGCCGTACATCTTGAATCAAGCCGGATAACCGGATCGGTGCTCCTTTTTCAAAAAGCTCCGCAAGCCGCAAGTATAAATGGCCCTGCCACACGAAAACGGGACTTGCAAACACAAATCCCGCTGAAACGGGAATAAACACTTCAGAAGGCAGAAAAGGAAATGCAACCTGGTGTCTCTCGTAAAAAAGCCGCCGGATGAGACCGGCATCCTCAGATAAAAACCGGCCGCTTTTTTTGCGGAATCCGGCTACGGCGCGTCTCCAAGAGGAAAGTTTGACGCTGTGCCGCCCTTCCGGATGACAAATGTCTTTCAGGTTTGCTTTGTGAAGTGGGATCGTAGTTAAGCCGGCATAAGAATAGCCGGTGTAAAACGGGGTGATGGAATGCAGTTTGTAAAAGGAGCGGGCGTCGGGGCAGTAAAACATCAAGGATGAAAATAAATTAGCTTCAAAGAACTGCCAGTGATATGCAGAAAGCCGGAAAAAATGCGCAGCCAGCCGTTTCAGGCGTTTTGCCCCGATGATCCAGACCGGCCGGTATCCGGCGTTTTTCAGGCCTGCCGTCCGGCTCTTTAAAGAGTCTGCCGAAAGGTTCGCACATTGAAATTCAATAGCCAGCCTCTCTTTTCCGTTTTCAGCCGTCAAGTCAGGCCGCTGACCTGCGGAAGTCAGATACGGCTCCAGACTGACGGTGCACCCTTGTGCCTTAAGCCAGAGAAAAAGCTGTCTTTTTCCTTCCAGATGGTATTCACTTTCAGGCTCGGATTCTCCCGGACACAGCCTGCTTTTTTTATGGGCGAAGTGCGGCAGTTTCTCCCGTCCAAGTTTGATATCAAGCTCACTTTTACACACGGGGCAGAACCAGCGCTTATTTCTCAGCTCCGCCGCCTTTTCCTTTGAATAGCTTCCGGCCAGCTGAATGAGCCGGCCGTCGGCATTCACAGCACTGAACATATTGCATCTTCTCCTTTCCTGAATCTTGTTGTATTCAGCAGAAAGAAGGCATAATCCTGTTTGCGAGTGAGCGCCGTTATGGGGTTTTCAGCCGTTTATCATGTCATTGAAAACAAAAAAAACCGATTTCTGCTGAGAGAAATCGGTTTGTTATGATGCAAAGTGTTTTTTTATCGTATATAACGCATGATCAGCGATCACCAATTTTCCGTATTCTTCAAGACGGTGAATGCTGACTGACGATTCGTGCGCGTACTCCAACAGGATGCTTAGCTGATTTTCAACCTCTTCATCAGTTTGCTCATAAAAATCTGCATATAAATAATATCGGTTTTCAAACGAATACAGGGTCGTTTTAATTCCGTTAAGATTCAATTTTGATAGCGAGATGAGATCCTCAAAATCATCGAACCGCAAAGTGAACTGAAGCTTTTGCTCCTTATCTTCCCGGCTCTCGGCCTGCTCTTCTTTCTGGAAATCATCAAGTAAAGCATCGAGATTTTCATCTGCCGGCTCTTGTTTTTTATCTTCCGGGATCGGCAGTTCGAGTTTTTGTCCGTCCTTGGAAAGCTGGGCTTTTGTTACGATTATTTCCAGTCCTTTGTCCAATGCCTGAACCTGAATCCAAAGAGGACCCTCGACAGCGAATTCCTCTTCATCATGAACTTCATCCATGACTTCCCAGAACAGTTCTTCACTGCGCTCGCGATTGTACCAGATTTCTTCTCTGTCAAAACCGCGATCTTCAATATCACCATAAGACATATAAAATTTTACAGTATGCTCGTTAATTCTTTCTATTTCCATTTTGCCAACCTTCCCTTCTTTATAAGATGTTGAAGGGACATCTAAGCTCCCGATGAATAGTACTTTACTACACTTTACCCATTCCGTCCACATCTTAACCTTATAGAAGACAGCACAAATTCTGTATATTTCTATTTTATGATAAAACAGTTATAAAAGAAATAAAAATGCATTTTCACGCCGAAAAACAGGCTTTCTCCCGGTTCCCATCATAAATGGCGCACTGCTTCATATATTAGCTGTACAAGCAACCGAACTATAAGCGAGGTGTTACCATGCCGCACGATTACCTGCTGTCCCTTCTGCTCATTATCGGAATTGATCTCATTCTCGGCGGTGACAATGCTGTCGTCATCGCGATGGCCAGCCGGAATCTGGCGCATAAACAAAGACAGCAAGCGATCCTCTTCGGAACGTTTATCGCAGTCGTCTTGAGAATCGTGCTGACGAGCGCCGCGGTCTATTTATTGAATGTTCCTTTTTTACAATGCGCAGGCGGGGTGTTTTTATTGTATCTCGGCTATCAGCTTCTGATTGAGAAGAAAGATGCACAGCATGTGAAAAGCAGTTCTTCCCTTTGGAAAGCCATCCGCACAATTGTTTTGGCTGATATCTTTATGTCTCTTGACAATGTCATCGCAGTAGCCGGCGCTTCTCACGGTGAGCTGACGCTTGTAGTGATAGGGCTTTTCATCTCGGTGCCGATTATCATTTGGGGCAGCAAGCTCGTTCATGCCGCTATGGAGAAAATGCCTTTACTGATGTACGCCGGAAGCGGCCTTCTCGCATTTACCGGCGGTGAAATGATTGCCGGGGACAGCAAGCTGTCTTTCTTCATGGCGGAACACGGCACTATACAGATGATGCTGCCGATTTTGACCGTCGCTTTTGTCATCCTCGCCAGTATGATTTATCAGCAGACTGAAAAATAATAAAAAGCCCAAACCGCGATGGTTTTGGGCTTTTTTCATGCTTATCGTAAGCTTATATCAGTTAGCCAGACGCTGTGCTTCTCTTAATTGGAAAGAACGTACTTTTCTAGGCAGGAATCGTCTGATTTCATCTTCGTTATAGCCGACTTGCAGACGTTTTTCATCAATGATGATCGGACGGCGGAGCAGTCCCGGATGCTCATTGATCAAAGTGTACAAGTCTTGAAGCGGCATTGATTCAACATTTACGTTCAGTTTCTGGAATACTTTAGAACGGGTAGAGATAATTTCATCCGTACCGTCTTCAGTCATACGCAGAATCTGCTTGATCTCATCAATTGATAACGGCTCAGAGAAAATGTTTCTTTCTTCAAACGGAATCTCGTGCTCTTCAAGCCAAGCTCTTGCTTTTCTGCATGACGTACAGCTAGGTGATGTGTATAATGTAACCATTAATCTTCACTCCTCTAATTAGTAGGATGAACATGTTTGTATTCTCAAATTGAAATGACTTTAAAAAAGGAATCTTTATAGGTATTATACTATAAAAAAGTAAGTATGAACAGTCTCCTGAGAAAAAAATGTGTCAATCCGGCAAATTTACGTTTTGCGGATTATTTCCCATTCTCAATTAGCTCAGCTGATCGAAAATGTTTTTTCGTTTGTTCTCCTCAATGACTTTGAGAACTTCATCCGTTTTTTCGTATGATTCTCCGTACCATTTTTCATCTTTATAAGTGTGAATGTTTTCATATGTCTGTTTCATCGCTTCAAACATTTCTTCTTCTGACTCCGTCTTAGGCGACCAGTACAGAATCTCCATTTTGTTCACTTCATTCGTAGCCAATGACCGGCGCCGATACCCGATTGACTGCGCGTGCTTGAAATGCTCTCTTTGATAAAAACGCAAGCGCTTCTGTGTGTCCGTGTCATCCTCGTCAACAGGCTCCACTTCAAGAAGAATCGGTTTGTTTTTCTTTTTCAGCCTGCCGATCAGCTTGCTTCCGAGACCTTGTCCTCTGGATTTCTTCGACACAAACAGGTAATCAATAAAGATGAAAGAGTCAAATTCCGCATACATCAGCACGTGGTACTGTCCTTCTTCTTTATGATAAACATCGCTTCGCTCCTTTAACAGAGCTTCCATATGCGCTTTTGATTTCATTTCTTCAATCGGAAAATATTCACTCAGCTTTTCGTACCAGTTCATTCATTTGCTCCTTATGGGTTCGTTGTCTTCACACTTTTAGATATACCCCATTTCCGATTGTTTAAACAATCTTACATCTATTAAGACGTGTGACCCTTTGACATGGTTTCAATTTTTTTAAAATGGTGTGTAATCGACATTTTTTGTATAACGGTTTGCCGCATCCCATAATAAAAATTCGTCAATTCCTTCATCATGCAGCGCTTTAATCTGGTCTTCCACCTGGCTTTTCCCGTACTTTTGATAATTTCCGCTGCCAAGATAAGAAGCCGTGAAGTCCTGAAGCCACGGGCGCGACACAGGCGGGTGTTTCAGTTTAGACAGTTTGTTATTTTCCACCTTCGCGTATTCTTTGACGACATTGTAAGGCTCAAGATCCGGTTTATCAATGCCGAAATAGCTTGTCCAATGGCTCGGATAAATCATAGATGAAATGACATCGACCTGTTCTGAAATTTTGCTGAAATTCTGGCCGATCCCAGGCGCCTCCGGCAGTGTCGCAGAATAGCCAAAAATATCAACCGACACATTTGCGCCATACGGCTTGAGTTTTCTCTTCGCATATCCGACAAAATCGGTGACGGCATGAACGCGTTTTTGCACATTGCTGTCTGCTGTTTTTCCGTAATCGCCGTGTCCGTATGTCAGTTCGCCATCACGTTTTTCAAATCCTTCAGGAAAACGGACATAATCAAACTGAATTTCCTGAAAGCCCATCTTCGCAGCTTGTTTTGCAATCTTTACATTATAATCCCATACCTCTTTCATAAACGGATTGACGAACGATTCTCCGCGGCCGTTTTTCCAGACGCTTCCGTTTTTTTCTTTAAAGGACCACTCTGGCTTTTCGTTCGCGAGTTCGCTGTCTTTAAATACGACAATACGCGCGATCGGATAGATCTTTTTTTCCTCCAGCTTTTTCATCATCTTTTTTGGGTCTTTGATGTATGGTTTGGCGATTTTGTCATACTCAGAATGACCGTCTGGTTTAAAGGTAAGATTTCCGTTGTCGTCCTTCACATCAATCACCATTGTGTTGAGCTTCGATTTGTCCACAAAGTCTGTCAGCTCCCCGAATTTGCTCCCTCCCGCTGAATGTCCTGTGACGTAAATGCCCCGGACCTTATCAGGACGTGTAAAATGCAGTCCTGACGGATAAGCAAACCTCTCATTTGCTTTTGGCAGCTCTTTTTCAGTCAGCGCTATTTTTACAAGCGGCTGCTCTTCTTTTACAGCCGCCTGTGCCGGATAAGCGGCTGCACTGAAAAACAGTCCCGCCGCAAAGGCGCATAAAATGGTTTTCATACTGATCTCCCCCTTTTTTTCCATTATAGGAAAACGGGAGCAGGCTGAATAAACTTGGATGTGCGCGAAAAAAAAATCCTCCAAGACTAAGTCTTGAAGGATGCTGCTTTTATAGATAGGTTTTAAATTCAGCTTCTGTGCACATGACAAAATGTCCCGGTTTCACTTCGCGAAATTCCATCTTTTCTCCGTCTTGGAGCTGATGAATTGACGGATCATATTTCTTTCGCACGCGATTTCTTTCATAGTCCGGATCAGGAAGCGGGATAGCGGACAGCAATGATTTCGTGTAAGGATGAAGCGGATTTTCGTAAAGCTCATCCGCCGGCGCAAGCTCCACCAGCTTCCCGAAATACATGACGCCGATGCGGTCGCTGATGTATTTGACCATTGATAGATCATGGGCGATAAACAGATAAGTGAGCCCTTTTTCTTGCTGCAATTCTTTCATTAAATTGACAACCTGCGCCTGAATGGAAACGTCAAGCGCCGAAATCGGTTCGTCCGCAATGATAAACTCCGGATCAACCGCCAATGCTCTGGCGATTCCGATACGCTGGCGCTGCCCGCCCGAAAATTCATGCGGATAGCGGTTGGCGTGCTCTTTATTTAAACCGACAGTTTCCAGCAGTTCGTGAACCCGCTGCATCCGCTCTTTTTTCGTTTTGGCCAAGCGATGAATATCTATTCCCTCGGCAATAATGTCGGCGACTGTCATTCTCGGATTTAACGAAGCGTACGGATCCTGGAAAATCATCTGCATTTTCCGGTTAAACTCCAACAGTTTCTTGCGGGACTTTTTCCCGTGGACATTTTCCCCGTTAAAGAGAACTTCCCCGCCGGTTGCCTCATACAGCCTGATAATACTGCGGCCCGTCGTTGATTTACCGCAGCCCGATTCTCCGACAAGGCCGAGCGTTTCGCCTTTATAAATATCAAATGATAAATCATCTACGGCTTTTACCGTTCCTTTCGGCGTAAAAAAATGCTGTTGTAAATGTTTGATTTCAAGCAGTTTCTCAGTCATTTTTTTCACCTTCCTTCATTAAAACAGGCTGCTGATACGTATTCGGCAGCTGACGGATTTTAGCCTTCACCGCTTCTGGCGGCTCGACCTTAGGCGCATCAGGATGCAGAAGCCATGATTTTACAAAATGCGTGTCGGACACTTTATACATCGGCGGTTCCTGTTCAAAGTCAATTTTCATCGCATACGAGCTGCGGAGCGCAAATGCGTCCCCTGTCGGAGGGTTTGTGAGATCAGGCGGCGTGCCCGGAATGGCCGTCAGTTTTTCCTGATCTGTGCTGTCCAGACTCGGCATTGAGGCAAGCAGTCCCCACGTATACGGATGGCGCGGATCATAAAAGATTTCATCCACCGTGCCCGATTCAACCACCTGACCCGCGTACATGACGGCGACCCGATCGGCGACATTGGCGACAACGCCGAGATCGTGCGTGATGAAAATGATAGACGTATCAATTTTCTTTTGCAGATCTTTCATCAGCTCAAGGATTTGCGCCTGAATCGTTACATCAAGCGCTGTTGTCGGTTCATCGGCAATTAACAGCTTCGGATTTGCTGCGAGCGCCATCGCGATGACGACGCGCTGTCTCATACCGCCTGAAAATTCATGCGGGAATTGGCCGACCCGTTTTTCAGGCATCGGGATGCCGACGAGATCAAGCAGCTCTATGGCGCGTTTTTTCGCAGCTTCTTTTGAGATTTTTTCATGTTTGAAAAGCACTTCCATAATTTGTTTTCCGACTTTCATCGTCGGGTTCAAAGAGGTCATCGGATCTTGGAAAATCATTCCGATGTCCCTTCCCCTGATGGCCTGCATTTCTTTTTCGGACATCGGCACGATATCGCGCCCGTCAAAAAGAATCTGTCCTCTTTTGAAATAGCCCGGAGGCATCGGAATCAGCTTCATTATCGCCTGAGATGTCACACTTTTTCCGGAACCTGACTCCCCTACGATCGCCAGCGTCTCTCCTTTATTCAAATGGAAATTCACGCCGCGGATTGCCTGTACCTCTCCGCCGTATGTTTTAAATGAAATGGCTAAGTCTTTTACTTCTAGCAAGCGTGTCACTCATATCACTCCTTATTTGCGTAACTTAGGATCCAGCGCGTCTCTTAACCCGTCGCCGACAACGTTAAAGCCGAACATTGCCAGGCAGATAAATCCTGCAGGGAAGAACAGACGCCAAGGGTAATAGGTTAATGCAGGCAATCCGTCTGAGGCCATCGTCCCCCAGCTCGCAAGCGGTGCAGGTACGCCAAGCCCCAAATAACTTAAAAATGCTTCTGTAAAAATCGCCGTCGGAACCGTGAGCGTCATCGTTACAAGTATAGATCCCATCGCATTCGGGACGATATGCTTAAACAAAAGCCGGCCGGTTTTGGCACCGAGTGTCTGTGAAGCAAGCACATACTCCTGATTCTTTAATTGCAGCACCTGTCCGCGGACGATTCTCGCCATATTGATCCAGCCCGTGATCGTCATGGCGACGATAATGGTCAGCAACCCTTTCGGCAGAACAACCATCAGCAAAATCACCATTAATAATGAAGGAACAGCCCACAGAATGTCGGCGATGCGCATCATCACTTCATCTGTGCGTCCGCCGCGGAATCCGGAAATACTGCCCCAGATTACGCCGATTAATAAATCCAGCACGGCAGCTGCGACTCCGATAAAGATCGAAATCCGCGCGCCCACCCATGTCCGGACAAATATGTCCCTTCCAAGGTCATCGGTGCCGAACCAATGATCTTTCGACGGGGCTTTATCAGCATTTAATAGATTGGTAGTCGCATAATCATATTTTGAAAAAACAGGTGCAAAAATCGCCATAAGAATAATAAGAACGATCAGTACCAACCCGACCATCGCAAGCTTATTGCTGCGGAAGCGGAGCATGGCGTCTTTCCAGAGGGAAAGGCTTTTTTTACTTATTTTTTCGGCATCGCCGGCATTAGCTGAAGCTGGTTCAAACATATTTTTAGGAATGTTCTGCATGGTCTAGGCTCCTTTCTTTGCTTTAGAAAGCTTGATTCTCGGATCGATTAATCCGTACAGCACATCTACAATCAATACGCATAAAAGCAGGATCACGCTGAAGAACACGGTAACTCCCATAATGACCGTATAATCACGGTTTGTAATGCTGTTTACAAAATGCGCGCCTAAACCGGGAATTCCGAAAATCGATTCAATGATGAAACTTCCCGTTAAAATGGACGCCGCCATCGGTCCCATATATGTCACGACGGGCAAAAGCGCATTTCGAAGCGCATGGCGCACGGTGACTGACGGCCGGGAAAGGCCTTTTGCTTTTGCAGTCCGTATGTAATCGCTGTTTAACACTTCAATCATGCTTGAACGGGAGAGTCTGGCGATAAATGCCATCGGCATGGAAGCGAGCGCAATGGAGGGCAGAAAGGTGTATGCCCAGGATTCCCACCCCGCGACCGGGAACAGTTCTAATTTAATGGAGAAAATATATTGCAAAATCGTTGCCAATATAAAACTCGGAACTGAGATCCCAAAGATCGTTAAAATCGCAATGGTATAATCCTGCCATTTATTATGGTACAGGGCAGCCAGCACCCCGAAAAGCACACCAAACGCTAATGCGAGGAGAATTGCTTCTGCACCGAGAGTGAATGAGACGGGGAAGCCGGAATTGATTAAATCATTAACACTTTGGCCTTTATATTTAAAAGAAGGCCCAAAGTCCCACATCGCTACAGATTTTAAGTAGCTGACATATTGAACGAAAAGAGGCTTGTCCAGACCATAGTGTTCGTTTAAGTTTGCTTCAATTTCAGGCGTCAGCTTTCTTTCGCCGGAAAATGGTCCGCCCGGGGCTGCCTGCATTAAGAAGAAAGTGGCGGTGACAATCACAAACAGCGTGATGATCATGTAAATGAATCGTTTACCGATGTATTTCAGCAAGGTGAACACCTCCATATTTTTTACCATTTTAAACTTAATAAGCAAGAAAGGTATACGGGGACATCCTCCCCATATACCTTGGGTCTTTTGTTTTCAGAACCGCCTGTTATTCAAAAGAAGCGTTTCTGAAGAAAACGTCACCTGTTCCGGTCAAGATTACATTTTTGAGGTTTTTATCCTGCACCCAAGTATCTGTATAGAAGTAAACTGGCGCGACCGGCATTGCGTCCATAAAGATTTTTTCTGCTTTTTTCAGCTCTTCGATACGTTTATCCGGATCCGTTTCAAGCTGAGATTGGTTCAGCAGCTTTTTAAACTCAGGGTCTTCCCATCCTGTATCATTGTTTCCCCCATCTTTATCGCGATATGCTTCAAGGAAGTTAATTGCATCATTAAAGTCGCCTAACCAGGCCATACGCCCGACCTGATAATCTTGGCTGTGCAGCTTATCGATGTACACATTCCATTCGGAATTATCAAGCTCAGCTTTGACACCTAAGTTCTTTTTCCACATTTCCTGTACGGCCTGCGCTATTTTCGCATGCGCATCATTCGTATTGTAGGACAATTTGATTGCCGGAAGGTCAGAAACGCTCTTGACACCTAATTCCTTCAGTCCTTTATTTAAGTATTCTTTTGCTGTTTTGACGTCATTGTCTTTGAAATAGCCTTTTTTGTTATCCTCGAATCCCTTCATTGACGGCGGCACTGCAGCCATGGCCGGGATTTGTTCCCCCTGCGTCACATTTTTCACGATAGATGAGCGGTCGATCGCATAAGCAAGGGCTTTACGGATGTTAACATTGTTCAGCGGTTTCGCTTCTGTGTTGAATTTGTACCAATACACACCTGCGATCGGTTCAACATGGAGCGATCCATCCTTTTTCAAAGTCGGCAGAGATTCGGTCGGAAGCTGGCCGAGCGGCATTCCTGCCCAGTCAAGCTCACCCGCCTGGAATTTTTTCAGTTCGGTGTTGTCATTGTTAATCATCACCATGTTGATTTTCTTCAATTTCACAGCGTCTTTATCCCAATATTGATCGTTCTTTTCAAGCGTGATGGAACCGCTGTGTTTCCAGGCTGTCATTTTGAACGGGCCGTTTGACACGTAATTTTCACCTGCGTTTGTGTTCCAGTTTTTATGTTTTTCAGCAATTTTCTTGTTGATCGGCATATACGTATAGAATGAAGTTAATTGCAGGAAGTAAGGTGTCGGGTTGTTCAGTTCAACCTTTAATGTTTTGTCATTTACGGCTTTTACGCCTACGTCATCAAGCTTGCCTTTTCCTGTATTGGCGGCTTCAGCGCCTTTGATGTAGTAGAGCTGATAAGCGTATTGTGATTCGTTGTTCGGGTCAAGCACCCATTTCCATGCATATTCAAAATCCTGCGCAGTCACGGGATCGCCGTTAGACCATTTCGCACCGTCACGAATCGTAAATGTATAGGTCTTTCCGTCTTTGCTTGTTTCAATTTTAGATGCCATTCCTTCTTCAGGCTCACCTTTGGAGTTTACGCGTGTCAATCCTTCAAAAATCTGGCGGATTACGCCTCCTGAAACGGAATCATTCGCTAATCCCGGATGCATTGAAAACGGCTCAGTTTTAATATTGATATTAAGTGTAGTCTGTCCTTTGGTGTCTTTTTTACCGTCGCCTGATCCGCCGCTGAATCCGCCGCACGCACTTAACACAAGCGAGAAGATAAGCATCAAACCTACAATAGACCAACGCTTTTTCATGCACTAACCCCCTAATCAAATTTTCAGCCTTTACTACTAAATACTCAGAAATATCAGACAAAATAACGTAATATTTTTCTAAACTTTAATTGTGTTCCGTCTTTTCTGATTATTTTATGTAAAGAAGCTGTAACAATAGAGTGAACAAGTTCATTATAATGAAATGAATAATTTATTGCAATACTATTTTCTCAATTTAAAATATTTAAATTTGGTCAGTTTTTCTGCCAAAAAGGTGATACACTTCTATAGTTTAAAGCATGACCTAACTAAATATTTTTATTGTAATTTCCAGTTCATATTGCTTTTTACATATAATATTCGTTATACGAAATGTTGATATCCGTTATCTTTTAGGCATTTTCAGTTCTTTTTGCGGATTTTCAGCCTTTAAGCAAATTGGAAATAAGCTTGCATTCTTCTGATGACATTTGGCTATAATTGATTTATAATAGATCAATCAAAGAACATTTTGTTGTGATTGCTATGATGAAGAGTAGTACACATATCAACCCGTTTGAAGAGAGCCTGCGGTGCTGGGAGCAGGTAACGGGCCCTGTGGAATGGACTTCTGAGCAGCTGACCGAACGTAAAGTAGGCCCAGCCGGAGCAGCCTCCGTTACCAACGTCTCGAGCGATTCCATTGTAATGGAATAATCAGGGTGGCACCACGGTTCATTCGTCCCTTTTTTCTACGGGAAGAATGGGCTTTTTTTATTATGTTTTAAGAAATGAGGTAAGAACTATGAAGAAAACGATTTTTTCAGGTATTCAGCCGAGCGGTTCCGTTACCCTCGGCAACTACATCGGCGCCATGAAACAATTTGTCGATTTGCAGCATGATTACAACGGATATTTCTGCATCGTCGATCAGCATGCAATTACGGTTCCGCAGGATCGGCTTGAGCTGCGGAAGAACATCCGCAATCTGGCGGCTCTTTACCTGGCCGTCGGACTTGACCCCGAGAAAGCGACCCTCTTTATCCAGTCAGAGGTTCCTGCACATGCCCAGGCGGGGTGGATGCTCCAATGTGTCGCATATATCGGCGAGCTTGAGCGGATGACGCAATTTAAAGATAAGTCAAAAGGCAAAGAAGCCGTCGTCTCAGGGCTGTTAACATATCCGCCGCTGATGGCCGGTGATATTTTACTGTACGGCACGGACCTTGTTCCGGTCGGAGAAGACCAAAAACAGCACCTTGAACTGACCCGCAATCTGGCGGAGCGCTTCAATAAGAAATACAATGACATCTTCACGATTCCTGAGGTGAAAATCCCTGAAACGGGCGCGCGCATCATGTCACTGGCTGATCCGCTCAAAAAAATGAGCAAATCAGACCCGAACCAAAAGGCATACATCACGCTGCTTGATGAGCCGAAACAGCTCGAAAAGAAAATCAAGAGCGCCGTGACTGATTCGGAAGGCATTGTAAAGTATGATAAAGAAAATAAACCGGGTGTTTCTAACCTTTTGACGATCTATTCTATTTTAGGAAACACATCAATTGAAGAATTAGAGGCAAAATATGAAGGCAAAGGCTACGGTGAATTCAAAAGCGATTTAGCCGAAGTCGTTATCGGCGCTTTGTCACCGATCCAAGAGCGCTATCGTGAATTAATTGAAAGCGACGAGCTTGACCGCATTCTCGACGAAGGGGCAGCGCGCGCAAACAAAACCGCCGGCAAAATGGTGAAAAAAATGGAGAACGCCATGGGTCTCGGACGGAAAAGAAGATAAAGAAAAGAGGCGGGATGATCCCCGCCTCTTTTTTTAGTTCACTTTTGATTCCTGTTCCATTTCCCAAAGCTTTTCGAAAAACGGCTGCCCTTTAATCAAATTTTCACAGAACGCAAGATGCTTGTCTGACCAGCCTTCGATTGTTTCATTATAAAGCATGTCCCAAATCTCTTCGAAGCTCATCCGTTTGATCTGCTCGTACATATGCGGATTCCATTCCGTGTACCAATACACTATTTCCGCGCGGTTCTTCAGCCCTTTCAGCTGGTCAAGCGCCATAAACATCAGCTGCTTGATCTGCCGTTCTTTTCTCGTCAGCCCTCTGACATGCTCCGGCGCCAATGATAAAATGTGATATTCCTTTGAAGACTCCAATTGTGCAGGCTCAAATTGAAACGATTCCGGCTCTACATCCTTTACCATTTCATAAACAAGCTGCTCCTGCCTCGGAATCAGGCGGCTCTTTCTGACCGGAATGGTATACCCGATCGTATCCACGCGCACATGAAGCTCAATACCTACTTACTACCACCTAACTACTAACTCATACAAAACTCCTACATCCAAAATCATCCAATAACCCTCCTCACAAACTTCCTCAATCAACCTATAAAAACATACCATCCCCCACCCACCTTCCCTTCCCAAATCTCCTTTTAACTCACCCCCCATACCCCCTATACAAAACTCCCATATCACATTCACCCAATACTCCCAACACAACCAACCCCCAATCCCCCCCCACCATCCTCCCACCACAACTCCACCCCAACACCCCCATCATACCACCTAACTTCCCTTTCCCTCAACCAACAACCAAATCACTTATCAAACCTCCCACTTTTTCATTCAAACCTACCCTTCATCCCCCCCCCCCAAAACCTAACCTACTTCTCACAAACACAAAAACTTAACCCTTTACCCTCATCCCTACTCCTTCCCCCTAATCCCCCCCACCTACCTACATTCTCCTCCCCCCAACTTCCACACTTCAACCACCCCTCTTAAACCAACTTACATAACATTTCCACTCCTACAATCCCTCAATCCTCACTTTTTTTTTTTTTTTTTTTTTTTTTTTTTTTTTTTTTTTTTTTAAAATTATTTTGTTGGGTGTTTTTTTTTTTTGGTTGTGTGTGTGTGTTGTTTGGTTTTGTTTATTTTTTTTTTTTCCCCCCCCCCCCCCCCCCCCCCCCCCCCCCCCCCCCCCCCCCCCCCCCCCGTTTGTTGTTGGGGGTTGTTGTGTGTTGTGTGTGTGTTTTCCCCCACCCCCCCCCCCCCACCCCCCCCCCCCACTGTTGTTTTTGTGTTGTGCCCCCCCCCCCCCCCCCCCCCACCCCCCCCCCCCCCCCCCCACCCCCCCCCCCCCCCCCCCCCACCCCTTGTGTGGGGGTGGGGTGGGTGTGGGGGTGGGGTGGGGGGGGGTGGGGCCCGGCTGAATCCCGAAACCGAGATAACTCAATGTAGATTCTGCTAAAATAACCGTTCCGACTTTTAATGTGGCCGACACAATAATCGGTCCAAGCGCATTCGGCAATATATGAGAAAAAATAATATGATGATTTTTTGTACCGATCGTCTTTGCAGCCAGTACAAATTCTCTGGAACGAAGCGATAAAAACTCCCCCCGCACAAGGCGTGCTGTTGTTGTCCAGCCTGTAAGGGAGAAAATTAAAATTAATTTATCCATTCCGGGCTGAAAAATCGTAACAAGTGTAATAAGCAAAAATATATCAGGTATGGATAATACGATATCAACAGTTCTCATGAGAACGGCATCGACAATCCCCTTAAAATAACCGGCAACGGCTCCGACAACAGTTCCGATTGTAATCGCACCGATCACAGATGCGAATCCGACAAGCAAGGAAACGCGCGCCCCGTACAGAACCCTCGTAAAGATGTCTCTTCCGAATTTATCTGTTCCCATTAGATGTTTTAAACTCGGCGGCTTCAAACGATTGATAAGAGATTGACTCTCTGGAGAGTAAGGAGCGATTACCGAAGCGAATAAAGCTGACAAAATGATGATGGTTAATATAACGGCTCCGATTACAGCAAGTTTGTTTTGAAAGAACTTTTCGAAAAAAATCTTAGTCATTGTTTCCGGTTTGGATTGAATATTTTCTTTTAATTTTATTTCACTGGGGGGTGTGCCGGTATTTGGCTGTAACATTTGACCTCTCACCTCTCTTTGTTAATATTCAATACGGGGGTCAGCCAACGCATATAAGATGTCTGCAATTAAATTCCCCACTACAACCAAAACAGCTGAAATGACCGTCATGGCCATGATAACCGGATAATCTCGTGAAAAGGCTGAATCAATAAACAATTTGCCGAGACCCGGCCAAGTAAAAATCTGTTCTACAACTACCGCTCCCCCGATAAAAGACGGTATCATCAGACCAAAAATAGTGATGACAGGAAGAAGTCCGTTTCGCAAACCGTGTTTAAAAATCACTTTATTATCTCTGAATCCTTTCGCACGCGCCGTGCGTATATAATCCTGTTTTAACACATCAAGCATACTGGATCTTGTGTATCTCGTTATTCCAGCCATGTCTGCCGTTGCGAGCACAAAAGCAGGCAGAATCAAATGATGCAAACGGTCAAATATGTTAAAGTCCGCATTCAAAGTGCTTACTCCGCCAGTAGGAAACCATCCAAGATTCACAGATAAAACCATAATTAAAATCAAACCGAACCAAAAATTCGGAATGGCAAGCCCTAAGAATGAAGTAACAGTTATCCCGTAATCCAATTTTGAATAAGGACGTTTCGCTGACAAAACACCAAATGGAATAGAAATCAGAAGAGCGACAAGGGTTGAGAAAAGCATAAGCACAATCGTATTCGGTAAGCGGGATAAGATAAGTTCAGAAACAGGGGTGCCTTTCTTCACAATAGAAGTCCCGAAATCGCCTTGCAGCATATTCCCCAGCCATTTCACATATTGAACCGGTTCCGGATCGTTCAACCCGTATTTTTCAATGAATTTCGCCCTGTCCGCTTGACTGATTGTAGGGTCCATCATGAGCGACATCGGATCTCCGGGCGCTGCTTTCATGATAGCAAACGACAAAATTGTAATGCCTAAGAGAATCGGCAAGGACATTAATGTTCGCCGTAAAATATATGTAACCATGTTCTTGTCCCCTTTTTAAATAGGATAAGAGAGGAAAGGAAACTCCTTCCCTCTCAAGGGCTTCTGCTATTTTTGGTCCAGCCACCATTTTTCAATATTATACAAGTCATTTTTAGGGTGGAATACATAGCCTTGTAAATTATTCGGCATCGCTCTGTGATAGTTGTAATAGAATAAGAAGCTGTACGGCTGATCTTCCGCAATCAATTTGTATATCTCTTCATATTTCTTTTGGTATTCTTTTCTGTCAGTAATTGACTTCGCCTCTTCAAGCAGCTTATCGACTTTCGGATTTTTGTACCAAATATTATTCAGCCCGTTTTTAGCTTGGCTTGAATGGAAGATGGAGAACTGATCCGGGAACGTAGCAAGACTCCATCCGAGAAGAAGAGCGTCATAATCCCAATTAGGGGCACTGGTCTGTTCAATTAACGCACTGAATTCAACAATCCGCGGCTTAGCCTCAATTCCTACTTCTTTTAATTGCTGCTGAACGACAACCGCTAAATCTTCACGAATTTTATTGCCTTGATTCGTTTTAATTTCAAAAGAGAATTTTTTTCCGTCTTTATCAAGGTAGCCGTCACCGTCATGGTCTTCCCATCCGGCTTCTTTTAACAGCTGCTTTGCTTTTTTCGGATTATAATCAAATGTCGGCACTTTAGACTTCGGATAATTCCATGACAGCGGACTTTCAGGAACATTTGCTACCTTACCGTCTCCATTCAGCACTTGATCCACCATTGCCTGTCTGTCAAGAGCATAAGTCAATGCCTGACGCACTTTTTTGTCCTTAAAAAGCTCTTTTTTCTCATTCCAGCCGATATAGCTGTAGTTTAAGCCAAGATCAGATTTAACCTTTACGTTTCCAAACGTTTTAACCGTATCAAAATCTGTGCCCGGCACAACGAAGAAATCAATGTCTCCCGCTTTTAACTGGGCCACGGCCGCGTTGGAATCAGGAATTGTTTTGACTGTCACTGTATCAAGATAAGGTCTGCCGCCAAAGTATTCATCATTTGCTTCCAGTTTGACATACTCACCCTTTTTCCACTCAACAAACTTAAACGGACCGGAGCCGATTGGGTTTTTACGGTTAAATTCATTCTCTCCCAGATCAGCAACCGGAACCTTACCCAATATATGTTTTGGCAAAATGCCGTAACTGTCGAGAACGACATTGTAGAAATAGGCATCTTTTTTCTTCATTTTAAACTGAATTTCATATTTTCCTTTTTTCGTTACGGATTTAAGTGACTCAAAACCTGAGCCTCGCTCACCGTTGTAATCTTTGTTAAGAGGAATACTGTAGGTGAACACTACATCGTCGGCCGTGAGCTCTTTTCCATCATGGAATTTTACGCCTTTTTTAAGTTTTACGTTGTACGTTAATCCCCCGTCAGCTTCTGTTACTTTTTCAGCCAGCGACGGCTTGACGTTCAATTTCTCATCAGTTTCTAATAATGTGCTGTAAATCATTCCTTCAATATCGGAACTTGCAACATCGGTGGAGTAAAGAGGATTAAAAAGCGTTGGTTCCCCAGTTGACCCAACAACCAAATCTCCGCCTTTTTGCGGTTTTCCGGCCGGTTTGGATTCGGTGTTTGTGGATTTTGAGCCGGAGCAGGCTGACAGGAAGATGGCGAGCGCCATAAAAACACTTAGCATCATCAGTGCGGTTTTACGTAATTTCATATCAATTCCCCCTTTGTGATATATATGCAGCAAACAGGTTATGTAATCCGGCATACCCCCTCTCGATGCTTGTCATTTCAGGTGTATAAATGGCAGGCGACGTAATGGCCGGGAGCGGCTTCTTCAAATGCCGGGATTTGTTCCTTACAGATCGGTTTGGCCATCGGGCACCGCGTGTGGAACACGCAGCCTTTCGGCGGGTTTGCCGGGCTCGGCAGTTCTCCTTTCAGGATGATTCGTTCCCGCTTGACGGCGTCTTTTTTTCTCGTGACGGGCACTGAAGATAACAGCGCTTGCGTATAGGGGTGAAGCGGATTGTCGTACAGCTCATGTTTATCGGTCAGCTCCATCATTTTCCCCAGATACATGACGCCGACTCTGTCACTGATATGGCGGACAACACTTAAATCATGGGATATAAACAAATAGGTCAGGTTGAATTCTTCCTGCAGTTCTTCCATCAGATTGATGACCTGAGCCTGAATGGAGACATCAAGCGCGGATACGGGTTCATCCGCAATAATCAGCTCGGGATTCAATGTTAAAGCCCGCGCAATCCCGATCCGCTGACGCTGCCCTCCGGAAAATTCATGCGGATAGCGGTTTGCAAAGCTCGGATGGAGACCGACTTTCGCCAGCAGCTCCTCTACTCTCTCGTTCCGCTCACGAATGCTGTACATATGGTGAGTCTGGTACGGTTCTTTAATAATGGAGCGCAGTGTTTTTCTCGGATTAAGCGATGCGAAGGGGTCCTGGAAGACCATCTGGATGTTTTTGCGGACGCTTTTTCTCAGCTTTTCTTCTGATAAGCCGGAAATATCCTGACCCTTAAAAAGAATCCGGCCGTCTGTCGGTTTGTATAAACGGATCATGGTCCTTCCCGCCGTTGATTTGCCGCATCCTGATTCACCGACGATGCCGAGCGTCTCGCCGCGCTTCAGTGAAAAAGAAACACCGTCGACAGCCTTTATGTCTCCGACTTTTCTTTGAAAAAAACCGGAACGGATCGGGAAATATTTTTTTACGTCTTTCAGCTCTAATATCGTTTCTTGGCTCACAGCTGTCATTTTGATTGGGCACCCTCTTCCTCATATAAAAAACACCTTACAGAACGGCCGCTTTCATGTGTTATCAGCTCAGGCTGCCCCGTTTTGCATTTGTCCATCGCCTTTGCACACCTCGGAGCGAATCGGCAGCCTTCCGGAAGATGATCCGGTGTCGGGACACTGCCTTTGATCGCTTTTAATGTATCAATCTCTCCGTCTATTACCGGTATGGAGTTTAACAGCCCTTCCGTGTACGGATGAAGGGGGTTTAAAAATAAGTCTTCCACGCTCGCGCTCTCAACGACTTGTCCGCAGTACATCACGATCACCCTGTCGGCGGCTTCGGAAACGACGCCTAAATCGTGAGTGATCAGCAGAATGGAAGTATCGAATTTTTTGCAGAGGTCTTTCATCAGCTCCAATACTTGGGCTTGTATCGTCACATCAAGCGCTGTCGTCGGTTCATCGGCTATCAGGAGCTTCGGGTTGCAGCTGAGCGCAATGGCGATCATCACCCTCTGTCTCATCCCCCCGGAAAGGCGGTGCGGATATTCTTTCATTACTTGTTCCGCTCTTGAGAATCCGACGAGCTTGAGAAGCTCAACGGCCTTATTCGCGGCTTCTTTTTTACTCATTTTTTTATGGTATTCAAGCACTTCGGTAATTTGTTCGCCGATGGTCAGCACCGGGTTTAGAGAAGTCATAGGTTCCTGAAAGATCATAGAGACGTCATTTCCGCGGATTTTGCAATATTCGTTTTCGGTGAAGGAGGCCAGGTCCCTGCCTTCCAGCTTAATCGAGCCGTCCACAATTTTCCCGCCCGAGCCTTGAACAAGTCCCATAATAGAAAGCGAGGTGATGCTTTTGCCCGAGCCGGATTCTCCTACAAGGGCGACGGTTTCGCCCTTGTTAATGTGAAAATCCACCCCGTCGACTGCGGGAATCGGCTGTTTCTTTCTGAAAAAATAGGTCTTTAAATTATTCACTTCTAATAGTGTGCTCATGATACGCCCCTTTCTCATTCCGCTGCAGCAGAGGGAAACATACGTTTCGCTATCACAAAATATAGAATAGTCAAAAATTTTATAGTTGTATATTATTACATCATTATTACAAAAGCAAGAATTTTTTAGGATAAATGTAATATCCTTAAATAATTACCATTCTTTTAATCTTTTAAAGCGTTGCTTCCAGAAAGGTTTTTGAAGGGATGGCCAATGCTTCTTTTACTGTTTTTTGATGATCGGTTAAATATTTTTTTACTATATTGAATCCGACGGCATAACCAAGCATTGAGGGGAAGTATCCTTTTCCGTATAAGAGCTGGGAAAACATTCTGCTGTCTCTCGTTAATCGGAGGTTCGGCTTGACTCTTTTTTCAAACAGAAAATTAAGCTGCTCAGACGTATAGTAGGACGTCCATTCCGCCGTAAGACTTGAGCCGAACCGCTCATATACAGCATATTCTGCCAGCCCCTCCATCATGATTGTATCAAGTAATGTCTCATCTTTTTCGTCCTTTGTCACATGTTCTAACCGGCAGACGTGATTATATTCATGTGTCATAAGGGCGGAAACAGCTGAATTGGAACTATCCGACGATAAGAAGAGAAACATTTTGTCCCGGAAAGCAAGACCGGATTTTGACCCGAATTCCAGACGGATTTTCCGGTTTCGTTCATCAACGGGCAAAACAACGATCGGCACGTCCGGCCCGTTCCACTTCTCCTTTAAATAAGCTTCCTCCTTTTGGATATGGCTGTAGCTTCCTCTTTCTTTCAGCCGTTTACTGGTCCTAACGCCGTCCTTCAGATGGCGGAACATTCCGTGGTTTTGCAGCATCCCGAGTATCGGCTTCCACTCTTTCTTTTCGGCCCCTGAAAAAAGCGGCAAAAGGTGCGGGGCCAAATCATTCATGGATGCCGCCTTTTCCATCCATTTATATGTCTGCTTGACGCTCATACCGGTTCGCCTCCTCTTGTTGTTATCATATGCACGCACAAAAAAAACCGGCCGCCTTTTTCAGGCAGCCGGTCAAAAAACTGTATTATTGATATTTTTTAAAGATCAAAGTGGCATTATGTCCGCCGAATCCGAGCGAGTTGCTGAGAACGATGTTAACATCCTGCTCGCGCGCTTTGTCCGGTACATAATCTAAATCACACTCTTCATCAGGTGTTTCGATGTTAATCGTCGGCGGGATAACGCTGTCTTTAATCGCCATGACGGAGAAGATGGCTTCAATTCCTCCGGCAGCGCCTAACAAATGGCCCGTCATTGATTTTGTCGAGCTGATGGCAAGCTTGTACGCATGATCGCCGAAAACGGTCTTAATGGCTTTTGTCTCGTATTTGTCATTGTAGTACGTGCTTGTGCCGTGAGCGTTAATGTAATCAATTTCTTCAGGCTTGATGCCCGCATCTTTGATTGCTTCTTGCATCGCTCTCGCACCGCCTTCCCCGTCTTGGGCAGGCGCGGTAATGTGGTAAGCATCACCCGTTGAGCCGTAACCGACAATTTCTCCGTAGATTTTCGCACCGCGGGCAAGCGCGTGCTCAAGCTCTTCAAGTACGACGATCCCCGCGCCTTCTCCCATGACAAAGCCGTCACGGTTTTTATCAAACGGGCGGCTTGCCGTTTTCGGATCAGGATTTGTAGAAAGGGCTTTGTTTGCGCTGAAGCCCGCAAATGACATTCTTGTCAGCGGCGCTTCCGTTCCGCCCGTAATCATCGCATCAGCATCGCCGCGCTGAATGACTTTAAACGCGTCACCGATAGAGTTTGTCCCCGTCGCACATGCCGTCACCGTACAGGAGTTAACTCCTTTTGCTCCGAGAGCGATTGAGATTTGGCCTGTCGCCATATCCGGAATCATCATCGGAACAAAGAACGGGCTGACCCGTCTCGGCCCTTTTGTCAGGAAGATTTCGAATTGGGATTCAAGCGTTTCAAGGCCGCCGATTCCGGAACCGACCCAAACGCCGACTCTTGGCGCGATCTCTTCTGTGATGTTCAGACCGGCATCTTCAACAGCCATTTTCGCGGCTACGACAGCATATTGCGTGAAGCGGTCCATTTTTCTCGCTTCTTTTTTATCCATGTAGTTTTCAATATTGAAATCTTTCAGTTCAGCAGCTACTTTCGCCGGATACTCGTCCGATTCCACACGTGTGATCGGTCCGACTCCGGATACGCCGCTAATTGCATTTTTCCAGCTTGTTTCGGCGTCGTTGCCAAGCGGAGACAAGGCTCCAAGTCCTGTAACGACTACTCTTTTTTTACTCATCATGTGTGCACCTCACCTTTTTTCTATCGTCCCCAGCGCACCGCTATGGCGCCCCATGTCAATCCTCCGCCGAAACCGACCATGACGATGACATCGCCGTCTTTAATTTTACCTGCTTCCAGTTCCTCTACTAATGAAATCGGAATGGATGCTGCGGATGTGTTTCCATATTTATGGACTGTTTTAGACATCTTTTCAACCGGAAGCTCCAAACGTTCCCGTGCCGCTTCCATAATGCGGATGTTTGCCTGATGGGGAATCAAAAAGTCTACGTCCTCTTTGGAAAGACCGGCTTTTTCAATGACATTTACACTTGATTCACCCATTTGCCGGACGGCGAATTTGAATACTTCTCTTCCATGCATGATTGTATGCCCTTTTTCATCTAAGTACAAGTGCTGACCGCCTGTACCGTCTGCTCCGAGCTCAAATGACAGTATGCCTCTGTCGTCGCTGACCGGTCCGATGACAGCCGCTCCGGCCCCGTCCCCGAACAGAACAGCCGTATTGCGGTCTTCCCAGTCAGTAATGCTTGAAAGCTTTTCGACTCCGACTACGAGAACATGTTTGTATGTTTGCGATTCAATGAATTGTTTGGCGGTTACGATACCGTACATAAAACCCGCACATGCGGCGCTGATATCCATCGCGCACGCTTTTTTGGCCCCGAGCTTTTCTTGTATCATACAGGATACAGTAGGGAAAGACTGGTCGGGAGTGACCGTCGCCACGAGGATCATATCAAGCTCCTCAGCGGAAACGCCCGCCTGATCAAGCGCTTTTTGCGCAGCCTCAGCGGCCATGCCGGATGAATACATATCTTCAGCGGCGATTCTTCTTTCTTCTATACCTGTTCTCGTACGAATCCACTCGTCCGATGTATCTACCATTTGTTCAAGATCATGATTTGTCAGCACTTTTTCCGGGATGTAACGGCCGACACCAAGAATTCCAGCTTTCATAGGAAATACTCCTTTTTATAATGAATTTAAAACTAATTAGTTATGATCAATTATTAGTATCAGGTACTAATTCTACCCTATTTTTTTTCTGTTGGCAATATATTCGTCTAAACTATCGGCTCCCGCTCCTCATAGAATATAAGGAAGATGAAAGGAGGCTTTATTATGGATATTTTCACTAAAATGATGTTCGGCAATTCCGGGGACCGGGATAAAGAACCGGAAGAAAACCCGGAGCAGCCTCAGGCAGAAAACGAAGAGCAGGAGATCGATTACAATCACGTCATGAATCAGCTCGGTTCCATCATGAACTCCCTGGATCAATTAAAGCCAGTATTTAAAGACCTTGGGCTTGGATCGATGGTATCCGCTATAAAGAAAAAAATCATGTGAAAAGCCACTTCATGAAAAAGTGGCTCTCTTTATTTATTCAGCTCTCCGGCATCAGATCTGCCAAGCTCATACGCTTCCGCCATGACCGATGTAAATAGATCCATAAACGGCTGAATCATTTCCATAGACAGATCAATGCCGGATTTCTCAAGCTCCGCCTTTGCTTCCGGCAGGTATTTCATTGCGATCTGCATAAATTCAAGAGACTTTTCATGCTGCATGTGTATCCACCTCTATTCATTTGACGGCAGTTCATTTGTTCGGTTATACGTTTTTACAAGGTCTGAGATTTTGTCTTGAAATGCTTTGTCCACCAGAGGGCTGAACGTCCCCATTTCAACGACTCCTTCCCTGAAATCGAAGTTGTGATCTCCGCTCTTGAGCGTGCCGTTATTATATTGCTCGGCGATTATTGTATAGGCTTTGTCTACATTTTGCACGGTGCTTGTCAGCACCGTGTTTTTGCCGAGGTTCGATTGCTCGGCGACATAGCCGATGGCGTAAAGCCCGTCTTTTTTAATTTGCTGAATGACAGGAACATTATACCCGTCTCCGGCCGGATATACAACATCCGTGCCTTCTTCTTTTAACTTCTTATAAAGATGCAGTGCTTCATTGCCGTTATCCCAATGGTCCGTAAATTCAGTATTGACGGTGATATCGGGCTTTTCATATTTTGCCCCTTTAATAAAGCCGTCTACCTCAGGCTGCCATAAAAACGAGGCGATGACGCCGACCTCATTGGTTTTTGACATATGGGCGGCCGTCATTCCCCCAAAAAAGCCCATCGCTTCTCCCATAAGATGAACGCTTGTGACATTATCGTTTTTCGCCGTTCCGTTTGCGACGACGAATTCCATGTCGGGATAATCCTTACTGATCATATTGAAGATTTCCTCGTATTCATTTCCGTGCCCGTATAAAAGATTGACTCCTTTTTTATGCAAATCATCTATCGCTTTTAAAATATCTTCATCAGATCTGATATTTTCTTTATAATAAACGTCAACGTTAAATTCAGATTGTATCGCTAATAAACCTTTGTAACCTTTTGTGCCCCATACCAGGTCACTGATGGTATCGGGAAAAAGCATTCCGACCTTCTCAATTTTCCCTTTAAACGGAGTTTGTGCGCATCCGCTCAATAAAAGGAGGACAGAAAAGACCATGACAAGCCTGGTGATCAAGCCGTGTTCAACCCCTTTTTTACTCATAACATGTATAATTGATATACATTTATTGTAGCGGTAATGCACATAACATGGAAGGTATTTCTTAAAAATTGTCGAATGTTGATGAAAGTTGTCTTTTCCACTCTTGAATTTTTTCTTCCGCTTCTGTTTTTTGCGTTTTTTCTATTATTTCCAGGGTAATAACCTGATTTTCGTCCTCTGTGCCGTCCGCCTGAAGCTTATTCATCAGACCGCAGACTGCGTCTTCTAAAAAGACCCTGCTTTCACCATCTTCTTTCGCTTCCGTCCACGGGCCGTAAAGCGGCGGAAGAATAATCGTTTTAACCGTGTCCCGCTGGCCGTTTTTTTCCCAGTCTCCGTGATCCTCGTTGTAAACAATCCAATATAAAGCCTCCGTTCTGTCTTCAGGCAGACATCCGCTCCCGTATTGAACGCAGATTCGATCGTATTCCTTATCACCGATTTCATCTATGATTTGAAAAAGCCCGTTTCTCCCGAGCCACATTAAACGTTCTTCTAAATACAGCTGCCTCGTTTTGTCCTCCGGCTCATCCAAAATGACATCAACATGCACACCTTCATCCATCATCCGTTCGCATAATGAAAGGCCGAGAAATTCATCTGCTCCAATGATCAGCGCTGTCTTCATCACATCTGCCGCCTTTCCGGTTTTTCATTCACGTACAAGCCAAACAGCCCTCTGAAAAGAGATGGCTGTTGTATTCTATTCATTACAGGTCTTTTTCATGACTGCGGAAAAAGCGGCAGATGGCTCTGTACATCCGCGCCGGATTCTCAAGCATGTGGTACGTGATATCAGTCTTGCATCCGGTCTTTTCCCGGGCTTCTTTATATGCGTTCGCATGCAGGGTATACGGATACGGCGCTCCGGTCGTTCTTTGCCATATATGTACCGGCACGCTGGTGCGGCAGCCGGTGATGGTCTGATAGGTCAGCGAGCTTGCCTCTTTTTCAGAAACACCGAAGCTTTGAGCCGTTTCTCTCAGAAACTGCTTATAAAAAAACTTATTTTCTTTCTCTGATTCAAAATGGGCTTGAAGGTCAAGACAAGGATCTAACATTGCTGCTGAACGGATATGCTCCGGCGAAGATTGCAGCAGTTGATCGGCGATGAGAGCGCCCATGCCTTCTGCAAGCAAGTGTATCTTCGGGTTGAGGGTTTCTTGTTTCAGCACATAATGAATCAGCTGCCTGGCGTAAGCGGCGGCTTTTTCCGATCCCCAGTGCCTGCCGTATAAATTGCTGTTGAAGATTGTATAACCTCTGTCACGCAGCGTATTTAACAGCTGGTTTCTCCCTTCATGTTCGAGCCAAAAGCTTGAATCCCCGCTGACAAAGTGAGTTCTGTCCCCAAGAATAAAGATACAGAAGCCGTTCGGCCGATACGGCAGATGGATGACGTTCAGCTCAGATCCGAGTTGGAAAAATCTTTCCGTTATCCCCATGCCTTTCCGCCTCCTTTTACTCCTAGTTTCTCTATTGGCTATCATATGTAAGAAGAATGAAAACGGATCAGTTAAACCCCTAGTTGCTTCTATGTTTTGGCTATTATACCGGTGCGGGGACCGTATTTTCTGTCAGACGGCCGGACAGGCGGGAAAAAGTCAGTTTTAGGGCGGGGCTTTTTGATGCGAAATTGACCTTCCGCCCGCGCCTTATGTATGGTATGATACAACGTAGAATAAAATGAAGGACGAGGTGGAAACGTGCGGTTAGTTATCGGTTTTATTTGGACGTTCCTTTTAACACATATGGCCTGTTATTTGATCGCCTCCATGAACAGCGCGGCATACAACTTCAAGCAATCATCCGTTATCGCCGTGGTTATCGCGGTGCTTGTGTTTGTTCTTGCGGAAGTCATGCCTGTCAAACAGGATGCAAGCCAGCATTAATTAAAAAAACCTGCTATTCAGCAGGTTTTTTTGTGTTCACGGTTTTCGTTGATATGTCCATAATCTGTTGTGATTTGAAGTCTCAGGAAACATTTCTCCCGCTGTAAGCTTGATTTTTTGCGGATTTTTGACCATACTTCCCGTTTCGCCTATTTCAACGTACACACCGTTATTCGGCGCTTTTTGTCCCGGTCGGAATTGATGCTGCTGTCCCACGTCATTTCCTCCTTTTTCTTTTTCATGTAGTATGCGCTTGTATACGGGAAAATATTAAAAAACCGCTGAATGAGGCTCAGCGGTTTTTTTGTTCATCCTGTTTGTAAAGAAGAGCTTTCAAGAGCGCTTTTTGCGCGTGAAGCCGGTTTTCCGCCTGCTGGAATACCGCAGAGTTCGGGCCGTCAATTATCTCGGACGTGACCTCTTCCTCCCGATGCGCGGGCAGACAGTGCAAAAAGGTATAGTCAGGTTTGGCGAGACTGACGAGTGAGGCGTTGACTTGGTACGGGGCAAACACGTTCAGCCGCTGCTGCATCTCTTCTTCCTGCCCCATGCTCGTAAAGACGTCGGAGTAAATCACGTCTGCATCCTGCACCGCTTCCTGCGGATTTTCGGTAAGGATGATCTCCGCTCCGGAAACAGCCGCAGCTTCTTTTGCGGCATTTACCGCCTCTTCCTCTACTTCATAGCCTTTCGGCGAAGCAATCGCAATGTCACAGCCCATTTTTGCGCAGCCGATCATAAGTGAATGCGCCACATTATTTCCGTCACCGATATAGGCGACTTTTACTCCTTTCAGCTCTCCTTTTATTTCTTGTATCGTTAACAGATCCGCGAGTGCCTGACACGGGTGGTACCGGTCGGTCAGCCCGTTTATGACGGGAATGTGTGCATGCTCGGCAAGTTCCTCGACTTTTTTATGCTCAAAGGTGCGGATCATAATGGCATCAACGAATCCGGACAGCACCTTCGCCGTATCCGCGACCGTCTCTCCCCGTCCAAGCTGCAGGTCGCTGCTTGAAAGAAATAGTCCTGTTCCTCCGAGCTGAGCCATGCCCGCTTCAAACGATACACGCGTGCGGGTTGAAGATTTTTCAAAAATCATCGCCAATGTTTTTCCTTGAAAAATCGGCTGTATCGGATGCTGTTTTAATAATGAAGCTTCTGTCAGAAGCCCGTTAATGTCAGAAGGGCTGAAATCCTTCAAGGAAAGAAAATCTTTGCCGTACAAATGGGTTAAAGTATGTTCCGCTTTTACTGTGTGCATGATGCCACATCCTTTTGATAAAGATCTTTAAGCGATACAGGCTGAGGTTTGCCGGAGCCGCTTGCTAAAAATGCCTTTGCGGTTTCCGGTTCAGTAAAGACCGTCACGCCATGCGTCATGGCTTCAATCCGCTGTTTGCGCGCTTCTTCAGAATGATTGAAATTAATATGGACCGCTTTATCCTTCCGATCCGCCCAGGCCTCAAAAGAGTCTTTGCACACGGTGAATCCCGCCGCTTGAGCCTGCCGTGCCAGTTCCTCATCTCCGCCTTCCAGATAGACGCTTCCTTTTTTCTCCCAGACATGCGCGTAGATTTTTTTCAGGGCGCTTTCTGCGTCAAAGGCGACACACATCCCTTCTCCTGTCGACTTCATTTCCGGTCCCGGCTTTACGTCAACATCCTGAATGGCGTGAGAAGAAAATACCGGGAATTTCACAGCCGTTCCATGCTGATTTTGAACCTCGGGCTTAAGGTCTTTCAGGGAAGCTCCGGCCAGCAGTCTGGCGGCAAGCGGGATCATCGGCACTCCCATCACCTTAGACACGACAGGAACGGTGCGGCTTGCCCGCGGATTCACTTCAAGAACGAGAATATCCCCTTTGTCATCAATGACAAACTGAATGTTCATAATGCCTTTGAAACCCAGTTTTACCGCAATTTTTTCGGCAGCCTTTTTTATTTCCCGCTGCATATCAAGTGTGACGGACGGACCCGGCAGAATCGCAAAACTGTCGCCTGAATGGATACCGGCCCGTTCAATGTGTTCTGTGTAAGTCGGAACGAATACTTCATGTCCGTCGGAAATCAGATCGATCTCCAATTCTTTTCCTGTAATGTACTGGTCGATCAAAATCGGATACGGCATGCCCGCTTCTTTTTCCAGCAGGTCTGACAGTTGCGCTTCTGAATCCACGATGATCATGCCCATCCCCCCGATGACATAAGACGGACGGATCAGCACGGGATACCCGATGCGGCTTGCTTTTTCCGCGGCTTCTTCTTTCGTATAAGCCGTTTCCCCTTTGGCATGTTTCAGATCAAGCTCATCAAGCAGCCGATAAAACAGATCCCGATCCTCCAGCGCATCCAGGGTTCTAAAGGATGTTCCGAGCAGCTTAATGCCCGCTTTTTCCAATGATTCAGCGGCATTGATAGCGGTCTGTCCCCCAAACTGGACGATGGCAAAATCAATGTTTTCATGCTCCGCCACGTTTAAAATATGCTCTGATGTCAGCGGTTCAAAATAGAGCCTGTCGGCAATTTCGTAATCGGTGCTTACCGTTTCCGGATTGTTATTGATCATAATCGTTTCATAGCCCAGCTTTTGCAGGGTCAGGACGCCGTGGACTGCGCTGTAGTCAAATTCCACTCCCTGACCGATACGGATCGGGCCTGATCCTATGATGAGCGCCCGTTTTTTCTCTTTTCGGCTGATATCTCCATCGCTTTCTCCGAGATAGGTGGAGTAGAAATAATTGGTCTTGGCATCAAATTCAGCGGCGCATGTATCTACGATTTTAAACGACGGGACGATATCTGCTTTCTTTCTGAGAGCGCGGATGTCTTCTTCCGTTTTTCCCGTAAGAGACGCGATCATGACGTCCGTGAAGCCTTTTACCTTCGCCTGCTTTAAAAGCGGGACAGACAGATGATCTCCTTCTTCCATCAGCTTGTTTTCCAATGTGATGATATTTCGGAATACATGAAGGAAAAACGGGTCAATTTTCGTTTTAGAATGAATGTCTTCTATCGTTACACCGCGGCTTAACAGTTCCATGACAACGAAGAATCTCCGGTCATCCGGTGTTACCGCTAAGTCCCACAGCTGACTGACCGTAAAGCCGCCGAGTTCAGGAAGGCGGGTGCCGATCGTTTTCAGCTCAAGGGAGGCGGCCGCTTTTTGAATGGCTGCTTCCATGTTTCTTTCGATCGCCATGACCTCTCCCGTCGCTTTCATCTTCGTTCCGAGTGTGCGGTCGGCATGTTTAAATTTATCAAACGGCCAGCGCGGGAACTTGACGATGACATAATCCAGCGCCGGTTCAAAGCTTGCATAAGTAGAGCCCGTCAGCGGATTTTTCAGTTCATCAAGCGTATAGCCGACGGCAAGTTTCGCCGCCATTTTGGCAATCGGATAGCCGGTCGCTTTTGATGCGAGAGCTGAAGAGCGGCTGACACGCGGGTTCACTTCAATGACATAGTACTGTTTGCTGAACGGATCCAGCGCAAATTGAATGTTGCAGCCGCCGACCACATCCAGTGCTGAAATAATCGCCAAACTTGCCGAACGCAGCATCTGATATTCTTCATCCGTTAACGTCTGGGACGGCGCGACTACGATCGAGTCTCCTGTATGCACGCCGACGGGATCAATGTTTTCCATGTTGCAGACGGTGATGCATGTATGATTTCTGTCACGCATGACCTCATATTCGATTTCTTTAAAACCGGCGATGCTTTTTTCGACGAGGCATTGGCTGATCGGGCTTGCCAACAGCGCCTGTTTAATCAGCGTTTGAAATGCTTCTTTCGTTTTCGCGATTCCGCCTCCCTTTCCGCCTAACGTATACGCCGGTCTCAGAATAACCGGAAATCCGATAGACTCAGCGAAGCGGAGGGCATCTTCTTCGTTGTCGACGATTTCGCTTTCCGGAACGGGCTGGTCGAGCTCCTTCATCAGGGCCCGGAACCGCTCCCGGTCTTCGCCTTTTTGAATGGTCTCCACTGATGTTCCTAAAAGCTTGACATTATGCTTCTTCAGCACGCCTGCTTCTTCAAGCTTAACAGCTAAATTCAACGCCGTCTGGCCACCCAAATTGGCAAGGAGGCCGTCCGGTTTTTCTTTTTCAATGATGGCTTCGATGCTTTCGGTCGTGAGCGGTTCAAAATAAATTTCATCAGCAAACGCCTCATCCGTCATAATTGTTGCCGGATTGTTGTTGACGAGAATAACACGGTATCCTTCTTCTTTCAGAGCCATGCATCCCTGCGTTCCTGAATAATCAAATTCAGCCGCCTGGCCGATGATGATCGGGCCTGAGCCGATGACTAATATGCTGGAAATGGTTGTATCTTTAGGCATGAGCGATTTCTCTCCTTGCTGGTATCACTTTCTCTAGAAATTCATCAAATATCCACTCGCTCTCAGCCGGTCCGGGATGAGCTTCAGGGTGGAACTGTACGCTTATTACGGGAAGGCGGTTGTGAATGAGTCCTTCCACTGATGTGTCATTGACATGATGGAATCTGATCGACAGCTCATTTTGGTCAATTGATGCTTCATCGACGACGTAGCTGTGGTTCTGGCTTGTCATAAACACCCGTTTCGTTTTCCGGTCAATAACGGGATGGTTGGCTCCCCTGTGCCCGAACGGCAGTTTATACGTATTCCCTCCGAAAGCGAGGGCAATCAGCTGATGTCCGAGACAAATGCCGAGTGCGGGGAAAGCATTCAGTAAAGCCTTAATCCGGTCCATGTACGGAGCAATCGCTTTCGGGTCCCCAGGTCCGTTTGAAAGCACGATTCCGTCAGGCCGAATATCATAAACGGCGTTCATCTGGTGATACGGAACGACCGTTACTTTACAGCCGCGCTTTACAAGCGACGAAGCGATTGATTTTTTATAGCCGAAATCAATTAGCGCAATATGCCGGTCTCCGTCTCCCATAGAGGTGATCTCTTCGGCCTGCGCCAGCTCAGCCGGGTTTTCTGTTCCGGATGCCGCCGGAACTTCTTCTGTTGTTGACACGGCAGCATTCATCGTGCCGCCGGAGCGGATGGTTTTGACGACGGCCCGTGTGTCCACTTCAGTTAAAAGCGGGATGTTCCATTTATTTAAATACTCTCTCAAACTTGAGACTGCTTCATGGTGAGAAAAATGTTCACACGCTTCATACACGACAACGGCCTTGACTTGAGGAATCTTACTCTCAAGGTCTTTTTCATTAATTCCGTAGTTTCCGATCAGCGGATACGTAAAAACAATGATCTGGCCCTTATATGACGGGTCCGTAAGCACTTCCTGATAACCCGTCATTCCGGTGAAAAAAACCGCTTCGCCAACACAGCATGCTTCTTTTTCAAGATCACCGCCAAATGATGTTCCGTCTTCCAATACTAAATAGCCTTTCATCTAAAGCCCACCTTTTGATGAATAATTAATTAAAAACATGAATTTTTATACCTTTATAGCAAAAAAAAATTATCGTTTCACTGCGGTATGCGCTTCTATCGCTGCTTTCAGCATACTGACGGCCGAGAGCATTTCCTCTTCAGAAACCGTAAGCGGCGGGAGCAGCCTGATGACATTCGGTCCGGCCGGAAGCACGAGAAGCCCGCGTTCCTGCAAGTCTCCGATAATGCCGGAAACGGAACCTGCGCATTCAATACCGATTAATAGCCCTTTTCCGCGGATATCTTTTACAAAAGGCCCTGTCAGCTCACTTTTCAGCCGGTCTTTTAAAAAAGAGCCTTTGCCGGCCGCAGCCTGGAGAAAGTCCGGCTGAAACACAATGTCCAAGGTTGCATTCACGGCTGCCATGGCAAGCTTATTGCCGCCGAAAGTCGTACCATGCGTACCCGGCGTGAAGGCTTCGCCAAGCTTCTTTTTGCCGATCACGGCCCCGACGGGAAAACCGTTTCCAAGCCCTTTCGCAACGGTGATGATGTCCGGAGAAATGCCGAAATGCTCATAGCCGAATGCTTTCCCCGTCCGGCCGATTCCGGTTTGAATCTCGTCTATGATAATCAGCGTCTGCCTGTCTTTGCAAAACGTCTGTAAGGCTGCGATGAATTCCGGGTCGGCGGGATGGACTCCCCCTTCTCCCTGCACCGTCTCAAGCATGACGGCGGCGATATCATCCTCTTTTGAAAGCGTGCTGAATGCTGACGGATCATTAAACGGAAGATAGTGAAATCCTTGGAGCATCGGTCCGAAACCGGCTTTGATTTTGTCTTGTCCGGTGGCGGCCATTCCCGCATATGTCCGTCCGTGAAAGGATTGCCGGAATGTCACGATTTTTGTTTTTCCCGTTGCTTTACGGGCAAGCTTAATGGCGCCTTCATTCGCTTCAGCCCCGCTGTTGCAGAAGAAAACAAGGTCCCCCGCGCTATGTTCGGCAAGCTTTGCCGCGGCTTTTTCCTGAAGGTCATTTTCAAACAGATTGGAAACGTGCCATACGCTGTCAAGCTGTTCTTTGACCGCTTCTGTCACCGCATCATGACAATGGCCGAGATTGGAAACGGCGATGCCCTGAATAAAATCCAGATACGTTTTTCCGTTTACATCCTCTGCGATTGTCCCTTTCGCTTTTTTGATATCGATAGGCCAGCGGCTGTAGGTTTGAAATAAGCTGCTCATGACACGCTCTCCTTTTCCTTGACGATTTTTGTTCCTTGGAAGGCTTGATCGGTGAAAAAAGCTCCTTTTCCGTTTACGATCATGACTTCCGCGACATCTTCACTCAGTGCCGATAATGCCGACTTCACCTTCGGAATCATCCCTCCCGAAATGACACCGCCATCGATGAGGGTCTGAATCTCCCGCGGCGTCAACGTCTCCAGCCGGTTCTCTCCATCCATAATTCCTTCGACATCCGTGACAAATAAAAGTTTATCGGCTTGTAAGGCTGAAGCGACGGCCGAAGCTGCTGCGTCTGCGTTGACGTTCAGCGTTTCGAAATCACTTGTCATGGAAAGCGGAGCGATAACGGGTATGATGCCTTCTTTCATTAGTGCTTGAATAATGGACGGATCGGTTTTTTGGATTTCACCGACTTCTCCGTATTTGTCTTGATCAAGATAGGATGCTTGAAGGAGACCGCCGTCCTTTCCTGAGATTCCCGCAGCTTTCAGCCCGTTTTTCGCGAGTTCGGTTACGAAAAATTTATTGACCGTTCCTGACAAGACCATTTCGGCTGTTTCCAGCACCGGTTTGGTCGTTTTCCGCTGCCCATCGACAAATTCCGTTTCAATTTGCAATGTTTTCAGCATTTGTGAAATTTCCGGACCGCCGCCATGCACGACGGCAATATTCCAGCCCGATTGCATAAGCTCTTTTACATTTTGAAAAAAAGCGGCGGATAACTCGCGGATCACGCTGCCGCCGCACTTAAAAACAATGGTTTTCTTCATGCCGCTCCCCTTTGTTATGTGCGATAGCTCGCATTGATTTTGATATAGTCATAGGTTAAGTCACAGCCCCATGCCCGGCCGCTGCCGGCGCCTTCTTGCAGGCGGACTGCGATCGTAATTTCATCACCTGATAAGTACTCCTTGGCGTCAGTCTCTGAAAACGGCTGAGGTTCGTTGTGTTTAAACAGACACTGACCGCCGAGGAAAACTTCCACTTGTTCGGCCGTTACGCTTGCCGCACTGTGCCCGATTGCGCCGACGATGCGACCCCAGTTGGCATCAGTGCCGTAAACGGCGGTTTTCACAAGGCTTGAACCGACGATTTTTTTGGCGATGATATTCGCTTCAAGATTATTTTTCGCGCCTTCGACTTTGGCTTCAATTAATTTCGTCGCTCCTTCACCGTCTCTGGCAATATCTTTGGCAAGGTCTTCGCATACAAGCTTCAGCCCCTTTTTAAAAGCCGGCCAGTCGGAATGCTGCTCCGTCAGGCAATCATTCCCGGCGCAGCCATTCGCCATCACGAGCACCATGTCATTCGTCGATGTTTCTCCGTCAACGGTGATTTGGTTAAATGAAACATCCGTGATCTCTCTAAGCGCGTTTTTAAGCGCCTGCTCTTCCACGGCTGCATCCGTTGTGACAAAGCCGAGCATTGTCGCCATGTTGGGGTGGATCATGCCGGAGCCTTTCGCCGCTCCGCCGATCGTGATGATGTCTTCGCCGATCACCAGTTCATAACACGTCTGTTTCGTCACCGTATCCGTCGTCAAAATGGCTTCTTCAAAAGCTCCGGACACTGCAGGCGCTTGACCGAGCTGCTCAATGCCCGCCTGAATTTTTTCCATGTCTAACAGCTCGCCGATCACCCCGGTTGATGAAACCGCAACAAGCTCCGGCTCAATCCCGAGCTGGCTTGCGAAGCCGTCCCGCATTTCATAAGCGTCCTTTAAACCTTGGTCTCCCGTACAAGCGTTGGCAATCGCGCTGTTGACAATAACCGCCTGAAGCACGGCCTCTTTTTTCAAGCTCTCTTGCGTCACTTTCAAGGGTGCTGCCTGAAAATGGCTCTGCGTATATACCGCTGCACTGACTGCAGGCGTCTCGCTGATAATCGCCCCGAGATCTTTTTTTGAATAGCGCAGCCCGCAGTGGACGCCCTTTGCCTCAAACCCTTTCGGCGAAGATACGCCGCCTTTGATTTTCGTGATTTTCTCACTCAGCTGAATCATATTTTTGAATCCCTCTTTCGTTCTATGGATAGACTGGCGTCATCATAAGTCCCGTTTCTTCCTGCCAGCCATTCATGATATTTAAATTTTGAACCGCCTGCCCGGCGGCGCCTTTCATCAGATTATCTATGACAGAAACGATGGTCACGCGGTTTGTTCGTTCATCCACAGTGACACTGATGTCACAAAAGTTGCTGCCGTACACTTCTTTCGTCGCCGGGAATTCACCTTCCGGCCTAATTCTCACAAAATATGAATCTTTGTAAAATTCGGAATAAAACTCTCTTAATTGTGCAGAAGACATTCCCGGAGGGGCGTCGGTATACATCGTCGCCATAATGCCCCTTGTCATCGGCGCCAAATGAGCGGAAAACGTGATCGGACCTGTGCCGGGCTGCCATGCCGCCAATTGCTGTTCAATTTCCGGAGTGTGCTGATGCTCATTAACCTTATAAATTTTGAAATTATCATTCAGCTCAGAATAATGAGTGCCCATGGAAGCTTTTCGGCCGGCGCCGGATACGCCTGTCTTCGCATCAACAATCAGAAATGAATCTTGTAAAAGCTTATTTTTCGCCAGCGGAGCGAGCCCGAGAAGCACAGCCGTCGGAAAACACCCCGGATTGGCAATCAGCTTTGCATTCTGAATTTCTTCTTTTTGCAGTTCGGCTAAACCGTAAACCGCGTTTTGAATCGTTTCTTCCGGAGCGGCCTGCCGCTTATACCACTTTTCATACACGGCCGGGTTTTGAATCCGCAGATCGCCGGAAAGATCAATGACCGGAATGCCTGCCTCCGCCAGCTTCGGCGACCACTCTCCGGAAACGCCGGGCGGCGCGGCTATGAACATCACATCAATTTCGTTGCGAATCGTTTCTATATGAAGCGGCTGAAGTGATTGCGGCGCTATATTTCTCAAATGCGGATATGAAGCATCATATGCCTTTCCTTCATCGCTCGATGAATATAATATACAATTATCTGTATAAGGGTGATGGTTAAGAATCCTGACAAGTTCGGCGCCTCCATAGCCAGTTGCGCCTATAATACCAATTTTCAACGGGTTCACCTTCTTGGTTTTTGTGAAATTATTTAACATTATAACATGAATAAAAATTAATTCAATTGTATATTTAATATTTTTTATTCATTTTCCATCTGTTTTTGCCGACAAAAAAACAGGCTGATTCAATCAGCCTGTTTTCTTCAGCATCATCAGCCCGCTTATAAAAAACAGCACAGAGCTTGCGTAAAAAATAATGTGAACCGTAAAGAAGTCAGCGAGAAAGCCGCCCAGAATGATGGCGGCAGCGGAAAATACGGCCGTCCAAAAATGGTAGCTGCCGACTTTTTTCCCCCGCTCCCCGCCGTCGGTGTAATCGGCGATCACTATTTTTTCGCCGTGTTTTTGCATGGCGCCGAACAGGCCCAAAAGCACCTGTACAACATAAACCTGGTGCACACCGGTGATGTACGGGAGCGTCAGGAGAAGCACCGCCATGCCCCACGAATTCGCCATAAGGAACCAGCGGGGATCAAGTCTTGCCGACAGCCGGCCGAGCAGCGGATGAATCAAAGCGCCGCTCAGGCCGAACAAGCCGTATGAGAGACCGAATTGCGTGTAGCTGGAACCGATGTTTTTAATAAATAAAATATAAAAAGGAAAGATCAAGCTGCCGGCAAAAAAGACACTGCTCTGAGACAGGATCAGCCATTTTAAATGATTGTGTTTCATGATTTGTACCTCTGATAAAAATAATTCATAAACAAGTCATCCGGATCATACTTGCGCTTTTTCTGAAAGAACATGTCGGTCTTCGGATACGCCTCGCGCATCTGCTCTTTCGTTTGGTACAGCATATACGGCAGATAATAGCTGCCGCCGTGGCGCAATGCCGTGTCCGTCATTTTTCTGACGATCCGCGCCGCACTCGCCTGGCTGTCTTTTGAAAATCCTTCATTGATTAATAGAACGAGCGAAAACATATCATCCTTTGCATATGACAGGTCGGCTTTTTCATTTTTTTGCACGTAGCGGATCGTAATATTTACGAGATTGAGATCTTCGTGTGACAGCGCCGTGCGCAAATCATGAATGTACGGCGCAAATTCGCCGACGGGCACGAAGTATTCCTGAAGCACGTCGGTGTTGTCCGTGTTTTCATATTCCAAAAATTTCGATTCTGACCTCATGACATTATTCCTGGAGATTTTCACGCCGTTTTGGCTGAGAAAATAAGACTGCTGGGCCGACCAGAGCCAATTTCTTCCCCAGTCATACCGGCGGGAGAGGCCGAGCGCGAATTTCGTCAGCGCCGGATGCTCATCTTCTTTCAGGTCATTGTGCTGCTTTAATTCAGTCTGATTGTCTGAGAGCGTGTAATCAGTCACATACATATCGCGCAAAAAGCCTTTATCCCCTGTTGTGATCCGCGCAAGATGCATGCGCACGGCAGGATTGTGCTGTACATGCCGGGTAAAATATTGACTGTATGTATCAGCGTTCATGCGTTTCGTTTTCATTTCGTACAGCTCATCATCTGTCAGCTCAATATCTGCGTCAAGAATCACACCGAACAGGCCGTACCCGCCGATGACGGCTGAAAACAGGTCATCTTTCGGGGTGACCGTAACGATTTTGCCGTCCGCCTTTAAAAGATGAAACGATTTAACCGTATCAATCAGCGAGCCGTACCGGATATCCCGGCCGTGAGCGTTGGCGCTCAGTGAGCCGCCGATCGTAAAAATGTTTTGCGACTGCATGACCTTTACCGCGAGCCCGTACGGATTGACATACCGCTGAATATCATTCCACGTCGCCCCCGCCTGCACTCTGATGATTTTTTTCTTTCGGTCGAGACCGAGTATTTTGTTGTACCCCGTCATGTCGAGAACGATACCGTCTTCATAATACGTCTGGCCGCCCATTGAATGCTGGGCGCCTGCGATCGAAATCTTCAGATGCTTTCTCTTTGCTTCCTTAATCGTTTCGACCAATGTTTCTTTCTCTTTTCCTTTGACCGTCTGCTTAATTTTCACGGGCATGAGACGGCTGACATCCGTCATTGTTCCCGCCTGCTGATGCCGCTCTTTGTGGAAGACAGAAACAGCGAACAGCGCCGTATAAACTAGGATGCTAAGGATAATGAGAAGTATTTTTTTCTTCATATGTTCCTCCCTCGCGTGCAGCCGGTCTATTATATCACGACTTCCGCCCTCTTTTTTCCTTTTTATCCCGATACCGAAAAAAACCCCGAATGCTGGAACACTCGGAGTTTTTTAGTGATTTGCCCTTTTTTCCGCACGCCGGCCTGCAGCGACCGCCGAAAATTTTTTTAGTGGGTATATACTCTTTATATATAATAAACATGTTAAATGAGGTGGGAACGTGAACATAAAAGGAATCAATCATCTTCTTTTTTCTGTTTCAAATTTGGAAAAATCCATAGAATTTTATGAAAAAGTATTTCATGCACAGCTCCTGGTTAAAGGGCAAAAAACAGCATATTTTGATCTGAATGGGCTTTGGCTTGCGCTGAACTTAGAGGCAGATATTCCAAGAAATGAAATACATAAATCCTACACACATACGGCTTTTTCAATTGATCCAAGCGATTTTGATGCAATACATCAAAGGTTAGAAAATCTAAATGTAAATATATTAAACGGACGGCCCAGAGATCAGCAGGATCAAAAATCAATTTATTTTACTGATCCCGATGGACATAAATTTGAATTCCATACAGGCACACTCCAAGACAGATTGTCTTATTACAAAAAAGATAAACCCCATATGACGTTTTATATATAAAGGTTTTATGCAGACAAAAGAAAAGCACCTCCAAACTTTAGGGTGTACCTAAAATCCGGGGTGCATTTTCTTATTACTGAATCCCTAATGCGATTTTCGCGTAGCGTGACATTTTGTCTCTCGTCCACGGCGGATTCCAGACGATGTGGACCTCGGTCTCTTTTACATCCGGAATGTCGGCGAGCGCTTTTTTCACCTCGTCGACGATGATCGGAGCGAGCGGGCACCCCATTGATGTCAGTGTCATTGTAACGTGTGTCAGGCCGTCGTCATCCATATCGACGTCGTATACGAGGCCGAGGTTGACGATATCGACGCCGAGCTCAGGGTCAACGACCTGCTCCAAGGCGCCCATGATGTTTTCTTTTAATGCTTCTTCCACGTTCCATCACTCCTTTTTCCTCAGTATAACGTAAAAACGGCTTTTGTTAACACCTTTGTGCTTTATAAATGCTTATCGAACCAGGCGACTGTTTCTAAAACGGCGTATCTCGGGACTTTATGATCAGCCCGTTCGTCTTTCAGAAACTGAAGATGCTCCGGCCGGCTGCTGTAATGCGATTTAATCGACTCATAAAAGCCTCGGGTCGGTGCATACGGTACGACTTTGTCCTGAACGCCGTGCCAGAACAACAGCGGGCGGCTGCGGAGTTTTTCCGGTTCCAGACTGAGATCAAACGGTTTGAGCCGCGTAAACAGTTCATCGACCTGTTCTTTTGTGACGTCAATGTCGATATTCTGCTTTTGAATGTGGTCAATCTGCTGCTGAAAAAATGCCGTGTAGTTCGGGCTTCCCATCAGACTGACCCCGGCTTTGACCCAATCATACGCAGCCATCGCGCCGAATGTCGTTATCCCGCCCATTGACGTGCCCGCAAGACCGATCCGCCCGTCTTCAATCAGACCGCGCGTTTCAAAATCCTTTTTCAGCACGTCAAGCTCCTCGATTTCATTTAATACAATGTCCCAAAAATGGACGGCGAGCTCTTCCGCTGACAGCTGTTCAGCGCGTTCACCGTGATAAAGAGCTTCCGGCAGCACGGCTCTGAAGCCCTTTTCAGCAAGCAGGTAAGCGAAATGAAGATTATGTTCCTTCGCGCTTGTAAAACCGTGAATAAAGAAAACAAGGGGAGCGGGACGGTCCCGATTTTCTTCTTTTACAATATGTAAAAACGGAATGCCTGATACGGTTTGATGATCAATAAGAATCACGTGACTCCCTCCTTAGGATAACCATAATCATAAGTGTAACATGTAGACAATAAAGATGGTAAAAAGCTACACTGTACATAAGATAAAAACAGCAAATCATATGACAAAAGGAGTTATTTATGGAAACAAAACCTTATCTCATCGCCTTAGATCTGGATGGAACATTATTAAAAGATGATAAAACCATTTCCCCTGAAACGGCACGGACGATTCAGACGCTGAAAGAAGCGGGCCATCATGTCTGCATCTCAACCGGCCGCCCTTTCCGTTCCAGTTCGATGTATTATGACGAGCTTGGGCTGACGACGCCGATTGTCAATTTTAACGGGGCGTTTGTCCACCATCCGAAAGACGAGTCATGGGGACGCTACCATACGTCTTTATCTGTCGATGTGGTCAGACAGCTTGCCGAACTTACAGAAACCTATCAAATACATAATGTGCTCGCTGAGGTCATTGATGATGTGTATTTTCATTATCATGATGAGCATTTAATCGAGGCGTTTCATATGAATACGGCGAATGTCACGTTCGGTGATCTGCGTGAAACGGTCAAAGAGGATGTGACGTCCGTATTGATTCACGCGAAGGAAGAGGACGTGGCGGACATACGCGCGCATTTATCCGATGTGCACGCCGAGGTCATTGACCACAGAAGATGGGCAGCTCCGTGGCATGTGATTGAAATTATTAAACACGGGATGAATAAAGCGGTCGGATTGAAGAAAATCAGCGACTATTACCAAGTGCCGAGAGAACGGATCATCGCGTTCGGCGACGAAGACAACGATCTTGAAATGCTTCGGTTCGCCGGGTGCGGCGTCGCGATGGGAAACGGCACGGATGAAGTCAAACAGGCTGCTGACCGCGTCACGGGTTCAAATGAAGCGGACGGAATCGCCGGGTTTTTAAAATCCTATTTCTCCCTATGAGATTTTCCCGCTCATAACCCGAAGCCTTCCGCCCATACTAAAACAGACGACTCATCTCGTCTAAATATGGAAGGGGGACATTGCAATGGGTAAACGAAACAAATCAAAACGGTTTATTCAGCAAGGCAAGGACTCTGTCAGTCTTCATGACGCAAGATTTCCATATCGGTCTACATTAGAAGAAGCACAGCATGATGCAGCAAAAGACGCAGCCGAAAGACAGGTTGACTTTTAATGAGAAACGAACTGTTCTCTCAAGCCAAGTCATTTGTCCAGCAGGCTGTCATGATTGCTAATGGTTTCGAAGACGGCGACCGAGAAAAAGCTGTCTCACGCGCCAAAAATGCCGTGTCTTCCGCGTACGCCAATTCGACGGATGCAGAACGTCAGCAGCTGCACCAATTTCAGGATCAGCTGGAGAAATTGCAATAAAAAAAGGCGCCCCGTCTGGACGAGGGCGCCGCTTTTTTATTTTACTTCAAATGTTTTTACCGTTTTCAGTCTTTTTCCGATCTGATCGGACTTTCCTAAAAACGTCACGGTGACCGTGTATGTCCCCGGTCCGGACGCGTTTTTCCACACATCTGAAAAGTCATACGTTTCATTCGGCATTAAGGTCATGGTCTGAAACGCCTGGGTAAACATTCTGTCTTTTGAATAGCGGTACAGTTCTTTGTTCTGTTGATCATGTACGGTCAATTCGAATTTCTGCCCTGAGCTGAATGTGAAATCAATCGGACTTTCGCTTTTGTTTTTTAAAGACATTTGAAATTCGATCTGCTGATCCGTCTGCACAGGATTTACGGCTAATTCCGCTTGCTGTTCATTCATCTCTCCGGATACCTCCTCAGCGGGCTCCTTCTGCCCGGATTGACTGCTGCACCCGATCAGTAAAATGACCGGTAATAACAGGCCAAACAGCCACTTCATTCTATCCGCTCCTATCAGTCTTTTCTGAAGAAACCAAAGATCCCCGTCGTTTGCACGATGTTTGTGAAGGCTTTCGGGTCGACCTCTTTCACGATTTTCTCAAGATCATACAATTCGTACCGCGTGATGACGATAATCATCATTTCTTTCTGTTCGTTTGTGTAAGCGCCTTTTGCCGGCACCGTCGTAATGCCGCGGACCATTTTTCCGTAAATCGCTTCTTTGATTTCATCGGCTTTTTTCGTAACGATCATAGCGGTCAGTTTCATGTGGCGGGTATGAATGGCGTCAATCACCCTTGTTGTGACATAAAGAGCGACAAGGGTATATAATGCTTTCTCCCATCCTTGCAATAATCCTGCCGTCAAAATGATAATCCCGTTCAAAATGAAGAAATACGTGCCGACCGGTTTATCCTTCCATTTGGCCAGCACCATCGACACGATATCAAGACCCCCTGTAGACGCGCCGAATTTCAGCGTTAAACCGATGCCGATGGCTGAGATGACTCCTCCGAATACGGTATTCAGGAGAATATCGTGCGACAGTCTCATTTCCGGGAGAATTCCCATAAAGACGGACGTCAGCGCTACACTTAATATGCTGTATACAGTGAATGATCTGCCGACTTTCAGCCACCCTAACACACCGATGGGAATGTTTAAGAGGAACATGAGAACTCCTGTCGAAATATAAAAAGGGGCGTATTGATCAACGACGCTTGACAGCAGCTGGGCGACACCGGTAAAACCGCTGGCATATACATTCGCCGGTATCAGAAATAAATTCAGCCCCGCCGCATATAGAAACGCGCCGATGACGACGATTGCTAATTTTTTTACTTGTTCAAGTACCATGGCTTGCTCCTCCGCTCATTTTCATTATTAGCTTTTCCCTTAAAACAAAGTTTTGAACACTATTTTGCCACATTTATATGATATAGTTGGCATCACTCTCACCAAATGGAAAGAAGGGAATTATGATGACAGTTCACCTTATTGCTGACAGCGCCTCTGATCTGCCGAAATCTTACATTGAAGAAAACCGGATCGGGTTCATTCCGCTGCACGTAACACTCGACGGAAACGAATATGAGGACTCAGTCACTATTCAGGCGGATCATATATTTCAAGCGATGCGGGATGGGAAAGTCCCGAAAACATCCCAAGCATCACCGGATACGATAAAAAAAGTATTTTTACAATACGCGGAACTGGGAGAGCCGGCGATTTACATTGCCTTTTCTTCAGGTCTTTCCGGCACTTATCAGACGGCCGTGATGGTCGCCAATGAAATCAAAGAGGAATTTCCCGATTTTGATTTACGGATTGTAGATTCCAAATGCGCTTCATTGGGCTGCGGCCTCGCGGTGATGCATGCGCAAACACTCTGTGTTAACGGGAATACAATACAAGAAATCGAAACGTCTGTAAAGAGCTTTTGCGCACGGATGAAACATATATTTACGGTCGATGATGTCGCTTATCTCGCGCGGGGCGGCAGGATTTCAAAAACGTCTGCTTTTGTCGGCGGGCTTTTGAACATCAAACCGATCCTGCATGTGGCTGACGGCAGGCTCGTGCCGCTCGAAAAATTGCGCGGACAGAAGAAACTGTTTAAACGGATTTTAGAAATGATGAAGGAAGAAGGCGGCGATTGGCCGGATCAAACGGTCGGAATCAGCTATGCCGACAATGAAGAGACGGCGCTTCGCATGAAAGAGATGATTGAAGATGCGTTCGGTCCGAAAGAGATCATTCTTCATTCAATCGGTTCCGCCATCGGCGCCCACTCCGGGCCGGGAACGCTCGCGATTTTTTTCCTGAAGCCATAATTTCCAATGCCGGCGGGCATCCTATCGTAAAGAAGGGAGGCTTTGCCGCATGAGCGATGATGACAAAAAACCGCTGGATAATAACGCCTTAAATCAAAAAAAGAACCGGCTTGCCGAAAAAAACCGGCAGGCGGGAAAAAAACAGAATTCAAAAAAACCGGACCATCTGTAAATGCAAAACAGCCCTCTTACCTTGGAAAAAGAGGGCTGTTTTTTCTGTACGGCCATAAGTGCGCCAGTTACATAGTAAACCGGCGGACCTGATAAATAAATACAGGATATAGCGTTTTGAGGAAATAAAAAACATCGGTTTTTGTTCACCGATGTTTTTGCAGAACATTTATTGTTTTTCGTATGTCCAGCCGTTTTCCTGATACACTTTGCCGTTTTTCATCAGGTGCCCGAGCGCCCGCTTAAAGGCGGCTTTGCTTAAATGAAACCGTTCGCGGATATCGTCAGGATGGCTTTTGTCTCCGTAAGGCATTGCGCCGTTTCTTGATCTCAGATAGGTCAGAATCTCTTCTGCGTCAACCGAAAGCGCGTCCTGCTTTCTCGGCAGCAGCGACATGTTGACGGAGCCGTCTTCCTTCACCTCGATGACACGCCCTGTCACGCGGCTGCCGAGTCTCGGCTCTTCCTTTCTTTCTGAAGGGTGAATAAATGCGCGGATGCCTTCATCTGTAATCAGAAAAGAGCCAGATGCGATCAGTCTGTACACCGTGCCTGTCAAGTCTTTATTCATGACGTCTTCCTCTGCATCCGTAAATAATTCACTGATGATATCCTCAGGCGCCGGCTTGGCAAACATGCGTCCGCGGCTTGTCACCTTCAGCATGCAATACAGTCTGTCGCCTTTTTGCGGCCAGACGGATTTGTACGGAGGAAGATGCTCCGTTGCGACGAGCGCGTCTTTCGACAGACCGACGTCGACGAATACGCCCATATCTTCCACTGCGTCCGTCACTTCCACCCATCCGTAATCATAAAAGCTGATGAGCGGCTTTTTCATTGTCGCCGCGAGTCTTTCCTGATGGTCGACGTAAATAAATACGTCCACTTCATCTCTGTCTTCGATATCCTCCGTGATTTCACTGTTATGTAAAAGAACCGTATCCTCGCCGTCCGTTAAAAAATAACCGAAATCGGTCTGGTGATCTATACTAAGCGTGAGCTGCTGCCCTGGTTTCATGTTATCGTCCTTCCTGCTTCGCCCGTCAGAGGCTGATGTTTTTCTCATTTTTTCCAATTCGCACAAATTCATGCTTTGTGCTGTTGGACATTTCTCTTTATTCTACTATAATCAACACATAAGTGAAATGTTATAGGAGGTTTTCTCATGGCAAAAGAAAGTTCTTTTGATATTGTATCCAAAGTTGAATTTCCTGAAGTGCAGAATGCGATTCAGATGACGCTGAAAGAAATCGGCACGCGCTATGACTTTAAAGGATCTAAAAGCGATGTGACTTTAGAAAAGGAAGAACTCGTTCTGATTTCTGATGATGAGTTTAAATTGAATCAGCTCAAGGATGTGCTGAGCGGCAAGCTGATTAAACGGGATGTGCCGACGAAAAACATTGAATACGGCAAAATCGAAAATGCATCGGGAGGCACGGTGCGCCAGCGCGCGAAGCTTGTACAGGGCATTGATAAAGACAACGCCAAAAAAATCAACGCGGTGATTAAAAACTCCGGCTTGAAGGTTAAGTCGCAGATTCAGGACGACCAAGTGCGCGTCACCGGAAAAAATAAAGATGATCTGCAGCAGATTATTACAGCCGTCCGCGGAGCAGACCTGCCGATTGACGTTCAATTTATTAATTTCAGATAAATTATGTGATTCCTATTGATTATTGTCTCTATTTTCGGTAAATTTGGAGAAAGGGATTTTCACAGTTAAGTTTTGGAAACCCATGACAATTACATGAACGTTCTTATCAAGAGAAGCCGAGGGACTGGCCCGACGACGCTTCAGCAACCGGTGTAGTGGTTTACCCAAACCATGACCAAGGTGCTAAATCCAGCAAGCTAAAAACAGCTTGGAAGATAAGAAGAGAGACAAATGATTACAAAGTCTTCTTCTTAAGAAGACTTTTTTTATTTCTCTTTTTTCCTTGCTGAATGTGATGAAGGAGGCAAACAATGGGACTATTACAAGACTTAGAAGAACGGATTTTAATCGGAGACGGCGCGATGGGCACTCTCCTCTACTCCTACGGCATTGACAGATGTTTTGAGGAACTGAATGTATCTAAGCCCGATGAGATCAAGCGGATACATAAGGCATACGTGGAAGCCGGTGCAGACATCATCCAGACGAACACGTACGGCGCGAATTTTATTAAGCTCTCCAGATACGGCCTTGAGGATGAAACGAAAAAAATCAATCAGGAGGCGGTCAGAATCGCGCGCGCTTCCTCAGACGGCGCTTATGTATTGGGAACGATGGGCGGCATCCGCACCTTTAACAAAAACGCCTACAGCCTTGAAGAGATTAAACGCAGCTTTCGGGAGCAGCTTTATTTATTGCTGCACGAAGAGCCGGACGGCCTGCTTTTGGAAACATACTATGATTTAGAAGAGGCGCGCGAAGTGCTGAAGATCGCCAGAAAAGAAACGGAACTTCCGATCATGCTGAACGTATCCATGCACGAACAGGGCGTGCTTCAGGACGGAACGCCGCTTCGGGAAGCTCTCAGGTCAATTGCCGATCTCGGCGCTGATATAACGGGAATTAATTGCCGGCTCGGCCCGTACCACATGATTGAAGCGCTCACCGAAGTGCCGATTTTCCGTGACGCTTATTTATCGGTCTATCCGAACAGCAGCCTTCCGTCCTTAGAAGAAGGCCGGCTTGTTTATGATACGGACGATGCCTATTTCCGGGAAAGCGCCGTACAATTCCGCACTCAGGGCGCTCGCATTATCGGCGGCTGCTGCGGCACGACGCCCAACCATATCAGAGCCATGGCTGAAGCGGTTCGCGGACTTTCACCGGTCACTGATAAAGAAGTGAAAATCAGACGGGAAGAAGAAGTCATCTCAGTCCGGGATGAACGGACCGAGCCGGGTTTAAACGAAATCGCCGCGCAAAAACGGTCAATTATCGTAGAGCTTGACCCGCCGAAAAAATTGAATTTTGACAAATTTCTGCAAGCGGCGGCTGAATTAAAGGAAACCGGCATAGAAGCGCTGACGCTCGCCGACAATTCATTGGCGACACCGAGAATCAGCAATGCCGCCTGCGGTTCATTGCTGAAAGAGCGCCTTGATATCCGTTCTCTCGTCCATATTACATGCAGAGACCGCAACATCATCGGCCTTCAGTCACATTTAATGGGACTGGATACGCTCGGGCTTACCGACATTTTAGCCATCACCGGCGACCCTTCAAAAATCGGCGACTTTCCGGGGGCTACCTCCGTCTATGATTTAACGTCCTTTGACTTGATCAGGCTGATTAAACAATTCAACGAGGGCATTTCTTTATCGGGGAAACCGCTCGGCAAGAAAACAAACTTTTCCGTAGCCGGGGCGTTTAACCCGAATGTCCGTCATTTGGATAAGGCTGTAAAACGGCTGGAGAAAAAAATCGAGTGCGGCGCTGACTACTTCGTGTCTCAGCCTGTCTACTCAGAGCAGCAGCTCATTGACATTCATCATGAAACAAAACATCTCAAAACACCGGTGTATATCGGAATCATGCCGTTAACGAGCAGCCGCAATGCAGAGTTCATTCATCATGAAATCCCGGGCATTAAGCTGTCTGACAGCATCCGCGAAAAAATGGCGCTCGCCGGCGAAGACAAACGGAAGCAGAAAGCCGAGGGCCTCGCCATCGCCAAGTCGCTTCTTGACACGGCGTGTGAACTGTTCAACGGAATTTATTTAATCACCCCGTTTCTCCGTTCTGATTTGACGTCAGAGCTCGCTGCTTATATTAAGCAAAAGGATGAAAAGCGGGCCGATGTATATTTGCATTGATAATCAAGAGGCCGCCTGATGTGACAGGCGGCTTTTTATCACAGCAGAAGACACGGCGTACCGCGCGGCATGGCGGCGCTTGTCTGGTGCAACGCCAGATGTCACGTAAAGGGATATTACGAAAAGCTCGGCTGGCAAAGCACCGGCGGCCCCTTTGACATACCCGGCATCGGCCCCCATGTGATCATGTATAAAGAACTCTCCTGAAACAGAAAAAGCCCCCAGAGAAGCACCCTCTGAGGGCTTTTTCATCAGCTTCCGTATTGACGCCTCCCCGCTTTTTTATTACCCTTTGTTCATGAAGCAACATGCAATTCGGCAAGGACACCGGGTATGAAACGATATCTGTCAACTGCTGATCAGCTATTTTTTATGAAAAGGGAGTATGAGATGAATACGATCCAAAAACCGAAAATCCCGAAAGAGTTGCCGGTGCTTTCTTTCGCTGAAGCGCTTCAAGACGATCAGATCAAAGAAGCCGTCATTGAAAACGGCATCATAAGCGGCAAACTGCACGGCCTGCGCGCCGAAAAAGTCATTTTCAGAAATACCATTTTTACAGATGTCTCTTTCAGACATATGGAATGTACGGATGCCTTGTTTGAAAAATGTGATGTTTCAAACGCAGATTTCAGCGGAAGCATCATCCATAGAACAGTCTTTCAGCATTCAAAACTTCTCGGCTTGAATCTGGCCGATGCTGCCATGCGCAACGTACGGTTTGAAGACTGCCTCGCAAATTACAGCTCCTTCAGCTATTCCAATATGAAGCATGTCCGGTTCGACACGTGCGCTCTTACAGAAAGCGAGTGGAATGATGCCGCGTTTGAACACACAGATCTTGAGGCATGTGATCTGAACGGCGCAAACTTCATCGGCACGTCCCTTTTTAACATGGATATCAGCACGTGCTCATTTGATCACCTGCATGTCTCACTTGATAAGCTGAAAGGATGCCGAATCTCTCCGGCGCATGCCATTACATTCGCAGAAGCGCTCGGGGCCATTGTGACGTGACCTTTCATCAAACGAAACGGCGGATACAGGAGGCCGGCTGCTCGGCATTGGTGATGTGGGGTGCGGCTTTTTATTTTGCGGCGCTTTTGCTCAGATAAAAGGAATTCTCCCAAGCTATGTTGAATGTATCGAAAGGAAAAGGGGGAATTGGAGTGTCAGACATTGTAAAGCTTTATCACTATCACAGATGGGCGAATAAGGAAGTCATCCAGCATCTGAAGACCGTGCCTCAGGCAAGCATACAGCAGAAACTGCAAAGTGTTTTTCCGACTGTGAACGCCGTGCTTGTGCATATATACCGGGCTGATTTCATCTGGCTTCACGTGCTTTACGGAGAAACTTACGAACAAATCGTCTCGCAATTTGACCAATTTGAAAAGCTCGACGGAGATTTTGCGGCGATTGAACATAGAATGACTGAGCTGGACAAAGAATACAAAGAATTTTTAAGAAAATTGGAGAACCCGGAAAGTCCGATCTCCATTTCCCATCCGCGTCTGGGATCGCTCCAGACGACATATGCCGATGTGATCCGCCATGTTGTGAATCATGGCACATACCATCGCGGCAATATAACGGCGATGCTTCATCAAATGGGGTATAAAGGCGTGCCGACTGACTACATTTTTTTTTCATACGAATCATAAAAAAGCAAAGGCCAGCTGAGCCTTTGCTTTTTTACTTCGAATCTATCATAAGGCATAGCTGGAAGCGCCCGGGGTAAGCTTTACAGGCCTTCCGGTTTTAAAAGATTCCGTGGCTGCGATCCCGATTTCTAAATTAATCGTGGCATCGGCATGCTTGCTGATCCCTCTTCTGTTCTCTGGTTTTAGGTCAGTCCGTTTTCCGGCTTACGAATTTGCGGTATTCAAGCGGCGAAATGCCTTCAATCTGTTTAAACAGCTTAGAAAAGTAGGTCGGGTCCTCCATGCCGATGGCGTCAGCGATTGCCCCCATTTTGTCATTGGTTGCGGACAAAAGACGCTTCGCCTCCGTCATTCTGACTTTGTTCGTATACTGGCCGGGCGTAACGCCGAGCACCTGCTGCATACAGCGGGTCACATAGTCTTGATTGTAATGAAGAGCCGAAGAGAGCGCTTTGATGGTTGTTTTCTCCTGATAGTGCTCCTGCAGGTACCGGGCGGCCTCCCATGCGACTCTTTCCTTTGCGGACGGGATTTGGAACGCTTCCTTTTGAAGGTGAAGCAGCAGCTCCTCAAACAAAATTTGCTTTCTCAGCGGCAGGTCGGAGTTCTCAGCACTGTCATCTGTCAGGACACTGAATTGCCCGGCCATAAACTGCGGGCGTCTCACTTTTCCTTTTTGCGGCAAGGACAGGCGGTAGCGGGCCGGCTCTTCAAAACTGCCTTTTTTCCGCCTCAGCTCCGCCCAGTTGTTACCCGCTGTTTCCGTCACCTCATAATCCGCTCCCTCAAAATGAAGCCACGAATAGGAGGTCGTTTCTTCACTGCCTTTTGTTCCGTAATGTTCAAGGCCGGGAGAGAGCAGAATATATTCTCCGGCTTCAACGGAAAAGGCGTTTTCGCTTTCTGTAATGTGAAGGACGCCTTCTTTCACATACAGCAGATCAAACACCGGAAAGACCCGTCTCACATGGGTTTCGCCTTTTTTGAACACCCCTTCTCCCGCAGCGATAAAGACCGGGAACGGAGGGACTGTGAACTCGAGAAAGGTCATATTTTCGGCCCTCCTTTTTAAGTCGGATTTTTGCAAGAAGTTTCGTTTCTCTCCCTTTTTATTATAAGAAAATGGAGGTACACTGTTAAACGTTGATTTTGTCAGGAAAGGGGTTAAAAGAAATGAAACAAGCGATTTTAAAACGGGCTGCATTCAAACAATCTTCTGATCACAAACTCTCATTATACGCGCTGACTTGGCCGATTTTTATTGAGGTTTCATTATATATGTTTATGGGAAACGCCGACACTCTTATGCTTAGCCAATACTCTGACAACAGTGTGGCGGCCGTGGGCGTCAGCAATCAGATCTTAAATTTAATTATCGTGATGTTCAGCTTTATCGCAACGGGTACAACAATTGTAATTTCGCAGTTTTTAGGCTCTAAACAGAAAAAAGAAGCGCAGGAAGTGGCTTATGTATCGATAGGAGCGAACTTCGTCATCAGCCTCGCCATCAGCGCCGCCGTGTTTTTCGCGGCCGTTCCGCTGCTTCATGTCATGGGTCTTTCCGATGAATTGATGCCGGATGCCAAAGTCTTTTTGCAGGTGATCGGCGGGCTGTCATTTATTCAGGCACTGATTATGACGTTCAGCGCCATTTTAAAAAGCTACGGCCATACAAAAGATACGATGTTCGTTACGATTGGGATGAATATATTAAATATTGCCGGAAACTTTCTTGTCATTTTCGGGCCGCTCGGCCTGCCGGTGCTGGGCGTCGCCGGAGTTGCGATGTCAACGTCCATCGCACGGATCATCGGACTGATCGCTATGGTAGTTATCGTCAAAAAACGTATCGGACTCGGTCTTACATGGAAAAAAATCTTTCACGTTCATAAAGAGCACTTGCGGAAACTCCTAAAAATCGGGATTCCGTCTGCAGGTGAACAGCTGTCTTATAACATTTCACAAATGGTTGTCACTTATTTTATCGCCATTATGGGCGCCCAGGCGCTTACAACAAAGGTATATACACAAAACATCACCATGTTTATCCTGCTGTTCGGAACGGCGATCAGCCAAGGCACCCAGATTTTGATCAGCAGGTACATCGGCGCCAAACAGTTTGACGACGCTTATGACCGCTGTATGAAAAGCCTGTACTGGGCGCTTGGCATTGCCGCTATGACATCGGTTATCATGACCTTGTTTTCAAAGCAGCTGATCGGAATTTTCACAAGCAGCCCTGATATTATTGCGACGGCGAGCATGCTGATTGCCATGACGATCATTCTTGAGCCCGGCCGTTCATTTAATGTCATTATCATCAACTCGCTCCGGGCTGCCGGAGATGCAAAATTCCCCGTCTATATGGCGATGATTTCCATGTGGGGCATCGGTCTGCCTCTCGCTTACCTGTTCGGCATCCATTTCGGATTAGGGCTTATGGGGATTTGGATTTCATTTATCGCGGATGAATGGGTCAGAGGCATTCTCATGTACAGAAGATGGCGGTCACGGATTTGGATCCAAAAAGGGATTGCATAAACGCCCGAAGCTTCATTATGAAGCCGGGCGTTTTTTTTATGCTTGAGAAAGCCGTTTTCTCATGCCTTCGAGCTCTGACCGGTAATGAGTCAGCAAACCGGTAACGGCGGGCCTTGAGTATAACGGAAACAGCTCCAGCTCTTCAGACGCCTCCTCAAAATACGCCTCGGCTTCGAATGCGATATACTCCCATACATTCACAAAAGCTTTGTTGATCGTGCAGTTCTCCAGCTCTTCTTCCGTATAGCCGAATTGCGCCATCACCTGACGCGGAAGGCGCTTTTTCATCCGCTCATCCGCACAGGCCCCGGTGAGAACCCGGCTCAGCTGAATGGCAGCTCCTAATGAAACGGCTGCATGGCGGAGTTTCTCTTGATTTCGGCGAGCGCAAACTGGCAGCAGAAGCAGGCCGAGGGCTCCGCCTGTTTGGCCCGCGTACATCAGCAGGTCGTCAAACTCTTGGCAGGTCTCTTTTTCTCTGTCAGACCTTTGGCCGGCGATAAACTCACGTAACGGTTCTTCTTCGAGCGCAAATTGCTGCCTCACATCGGCGAGCGCTTTCCACAAAAAGCCGTCGGCGCCTGTCCCGTTCATAAAGTCTTGTGCTGCCTGTTCAAATCCCTCAAACTCCCGGACATCCGCAAGCTGCTCAGCTTCATGAAACAAAGCCAGCACCGCCCACGCGGCCTGTCTGTTTTTTGGCGGCAGGGATGAAAAGATCCGTTTATATAAAGGAAAGTGCGCCTCGGCAAGCTGCGCGCATGTTTCGTATTCGGTCATGATATCACTCCTCTGTTTTTTAGTGTACCATATGTTTCACAATAAAAAGACCGATATCCTCAGCGGAAACCGGTCGCGGCACTGTTATTCTTCTATATCGATACGGTACGCCTCAAACCATGTATGGATCTGGGCAAGATGGGCGATCAGCTGCGGGCCTTTCATCAGCTGGCCGAACCACGGAACCTGAAAAGACGAACCCTCTGTCTCCAGCAGCATTTCCAGCTTCTTTCTGTCCAGCAGGGTGTGAAGCACGGAATCTTTATGCTGCAAAATCGTTTTCAGCCACTCTGTGACCCCTTGTGTGTATTTCGGATGGTGGGTTTTCGGATAAGGGCTTTTTTTGCGGTACAGAACCTCTTCCGGAAGCAGCCCTTCAAGTGCCTTCCGCAAAATGCCTTTTTCCCTGTTGCCGTGCATTTTCATTTCCCAAGGGATGTTCCAGACGTATTCTACAAGTCTGTGATCGGCGAACGGCACCCGCACTTCCAGACTTGCCCCCATGCTCATGCGGTCTTTGCGGTCGAGCAGATTTGTCATAAACCAAAGCATATTTAAGTAGAAAAGCTGCCGTCTCGCTTTGTCTGTTCCCGTCTCACCGTCTAACAGCGGCGTTTCCGCAATGGTTTCTTCATATCTCGCATTCACGTATTCTCTTAGGTTCAGCCGTTTTTGCCATTTTTCGTCCAAGAGGGTGATTCTCTCCTCAGTGGATCTCATCCAAGGAAATCCGTCTTCTTCCGCCGCGGTGTGAAACCATGGATATCCGCCGAAAATTTCGTCCGCGCATTCCCCGGAAAGACTCACGACAAAATCTTTTTTAATTTCACGGCAGAACCACAGCAGCGAGGAATCAACATCCGCCATGCCCGGCAGGTCTCTGACGAGAACGGATTCCTCCAGATGTTCAACCAGCTCATCCTGCGTAATCACACACTTATGGTGCTGTGTGCCGAATGCAGCTGTCATTTTATCGATCCACGGGCCGTCATCATTCGGCTGAAATGAACTCGCTTTAAAGAATTTGCCGTTCTCCTCATAATCAATGGAATAAGTATGGAGGGGATCTCTGCCTTCTTTCTCAAAATGAGCGGCGGCTATCGCGGTAATCGCGCTCGAATCAAGCCCCCCGGACAAAAACGTGCAAACCGGCACGTCAGATACGAGCTGGCGCGTTACTGCATCCTGAAATAAGTACCGAATGTGAGCTGCAGTGTCATCGAAGCTGTCTGTATGCTTTTCGCTTTTTACATTCCAATAACGCCATATGGACAAACCGTCCTTTGAAAAAGTGAACGCATGAGCGGGACGCACTTCGTGAATTCCTTTAAATACCCCGCAGCCCGGTGTTCTGGACGGCCCGAGCCCGAAAACTTCCGCAAGTCCGCTGCTGTCTGTGCGGGCTTTCACATCCGGATGGGCAAGGATGGCCTTCAATTCCGATCCAAACAGAAAGGAAGAGCCGTGTTCTTTATAAAAAAACGGTTTGACGCCGAGCCGGTCTCTTGCCCCAAACAGCCGCTCCCGTTTTTCATCCCAGATGGCAAAAGCGTAAATACCGTTTAAGCGGTCAACGCACTCCTCCCGCCACTCAATATAGCTGTGCAGCAGCACTTCTGTATCAGAGGTCCGTTCAAAACGGTGGCCCCTCGCCTGCAGCTCCCTCCGCAATTCTTCCGTATTATACAGCTCGCCATTATAAATGATGGTGTATGTTTCCCCTTGATGCGTGCAGCCCATCGGCTGGCGGCCGCCTTCAATATCTACGACCGAAAGTCGTTTATGTCCGAATAAAACATGGGGCTCTCCCCAGACGTTTGAATCATCAGGCCCTCGTTTTGAAAGAGTGTCTATCATATTGTTCATAATATGTTTCTCTTGGACGAGCTGCTTTTGAAAATCGACCCAACCCGCAATTCCACACATGTGATATCAGCTCCAATCCCGTTTCTGTCGGTATCAAATTCGTTTCTATCAGCACTTTACCCAGTTTATGCAAAGAAACGCAGATAGTTGATTTGTCCCACTAAGAGTTGTATGAGACAAGCCTGATTTGGAAAGAACGGAAGAGAAGAAACAAACAAAGGAGACCGGCACGGATATGAAACGAAAACAGCTTTTCTCAGAAAAAAACAAATGGGGGCGCGGCACTCTGATAATAGAAGACGGCATCTGTCTCGTCGAAAACGATGAAGGTGATATCCTGCTGGCAGACAGTCTAGGAAACGCAGCCGTCTTGATGAAACGTGACGGCAGATGGCAGCCGGCCCGGATTCACGGCGCTTCAGCCGAAATCGGCGCAGACACGGTTGCCCTGTTCGGCGGAGAAGAGATCCGGTATGAGAAGGCAGTCAAACGGCCGCTGTTAACCTTGCTCGATTCGCTGGACGATGAAACGTTTCTGCTGTTTCTCAGCCATCTGCACGGGTTCGGCCTATCTGTATATGATTGCGTATTTTCCTACAATCAGACGCTGTTTTCCGGTGAAGGGGTCTCGTTTTATCACTTTTCGGCAGATGACGCCCAATGCGCCCTGCAGCATCACCGCGGCAGCCCGGGTAAGCATGACAGATTTGAATGGACGGCATCTGACGGGCGGCGCTCCATTATGTATTCAGCGGCCAAACACGGCGGAACAGCGTAAAAAACAGGCGGTGCCTTTTAAATAGGTGCCGCCTGATGTATTTAGCTTTGTTTTTCATGCTGATTGACGCCTTTGGCATCCTGCACATCTCCTTTGCCTCATCAACATCCCCCTGTCACGGCATTTCTCATTCAGCGGCACAGTTGCGCAGAATGTATGTGTAAATAAAAAAACCCGGATTACATCCGGGTTTTCAAGCGATTGATTAAAATATGTGAAAGCCGATCGGCAAGTGAAGGCCGAGAAGCACCGTCAGGATAAGCACGATAATAAAACCGATCCACAGTCCTCCAGTCGATTTGCCTTTTTTCTTGCGGATGACGAGCATTTCCATCAGTCCGATGGTAATGATGCCGAGCAGCATTTTTCCGGCGTACTCTCCGTTCCAATTCGCAAAACGGACAAACAGTTCAGCGCCGGTCAAAATAATAATAATGTAGAATAAGCGCAGAATCATATGCGTTATTTTTGCGCCCTTCGCTTTTCCGGAGCCGTACAGCCCGTAGCTGACAAACACCAGGATAAGCGCAACGACCCATGAAGTAATATGCCAATGTGTCATTATGTTCAATTCCCCCTATCAGATCAATCTGCCTCACTTATGGTACCACAACAAGCCGCTGTGAGCATAATCATTCTCAAGAAAAACACTCAATTATCCGATTTGGTTCGACAGCGTGCCGATCGGTTCAATTGTAATGTCAATGCGGTCTCCCGGCTGTAAAAATGTCGGCGGCTTAAATCCTTTCCCGACACCGGACGGCGTCCCCGTCGCGATAATGTCCCCGGCTTCAAGCGTCATTCCTTTTGACAGCGTCTCGATTAATTCAGCAATCGGAAAAATCATGTCGCCCGTTGATCCTGATTGGCGCAGTTCCCCGTTGACCCGCGTTTCAACTTGCAGGCTTTGCGGATCACTGACAGCTGACTTATGTACAATAACCGGTCCCATCGGGCATGTCGTATCAAGGCTTTTGCCGATGAAAAACTGTTGATGCTTTTTCTGCAGATCGCGCGCTGTTATATCATTTACTATGGTATAGCCGAATATATGATCGAGCGCATGTTCTTTGGAGATGTGCGATCCGCTTTTTGATATGATAACCGCAAGCTCCCCTTCATAATCAAGCTGCTCCGTTACGTCCAAGTGGCTTTTCACCGTTTCTCCGTGACCCGTAACGGCGGTCGGGGCTTTTGTAAAGACCATGGGATGCTCCGGAATATCCGCCTCGCTTCCCATTTCAACGGCATGATCACGGTAATTTTTCCCGATGCAGATCACGTTCTTTGAAGGTCTCGGAATAGGCGCGCAGAGCTTCACGTCAGACAGCGCATACATAAATGAACCCGACTCATCATTCGGTTTTTTCGCCCATTCCGCAAGCTGTCCGGCATGATTGACAAACTTTTCCCCCTTTTGAATGCACTCGATCAGCGAACCCGGAATCGTCTCAAGTTCAAACAGTTTCTTTTCAGCCTTTTGCAGATCTAAGATTTTGTCATCATCAATGATCAGACCGACAAATTTCCGGCTGTTCAGTTCCCCTGTCGCAAATTTCATGTTAATCCCCCATCATTTTTAAATCTGGCATCTTTTATGTATTCTTTCTGCAGGCGGGAAATTCCTCTTTTGAACAGGCTGAATATCATCGTAAAAGAGTATCAAAAATTGTCACTTTTTTAGTCATATTGACGAAATAAAACCTTCCCAGCCAAAATAGGTTATACTATTATCATCCTATGTTTTCCAAAATAATCGAGAATTGGAGATCGCACGATGAACAGAAAAATTGAAGAAAAAAGATTGACTTTATTCGAGACAGCGCAAAAATTCGGAATCAATGCGACGGAGACCATCAGGTGCAGCCAGGAGCTGGACAGCCTCTTAAACGGGTGCCGGGGCGGGCTCATCCAACAAACGAAAGACGGCGGGCTGAACCCGGCCGCACAGATTCAGCCGGATTACACAGCAGAAAAAAAACAGGCTTTCTCATAAACATGATATGTATATAGATCTGAACCATTTGTTTTTTTATGTCTAAAGTTTTTTCCGCTCACAAAAATGTGCGTTTGTCATAAGCTATTTTAGGTAGGCAGCCCAAATAAGCTCCTGGAGTGTATTCCCTTAAAATTTTCACGAAAAGGATGTGCTCGTATGCCCGCAATTGTCGGAGCGTTTAAAATTAATGCCGTCGGTACGAGCGGAGTCGTTCATATAGGCGACTGCATCACCATTTCTCCAAAAGCAGAGGTTAAGACATTTGCCGGAGCGGGCAGCTTTAATACCGGAGACAATCTCACACTGACGAATTACAGGAATTCAACGAATGTGTACGATAATGATGTAATTGATCAGCCGATGGCAGGTAACGCATAAAGGAGGCGCCGTATGAATTTTTACGTCAATCAGTCGATCCATATCAATTACATGCGTGTAGAATCTGTCAGCAATTCCTCCATACTGCAAATCGGGAGCGCCGGTTCAATTAAATCTCTTTCCAATCTGTATAACACAGGGAGTTATGTAGAGCCGGCGCCGCCTGTCACCGCGGGGCAGCAGACTGTAACAACAGGGGGAGGCCCCGGCACCTCATCATTTGTACCGCTCCAGCCGCCAAGCCGGTAGTTCAATGAAGGAAACGAGACGCGAGGTGAATGTCATGTATGATCAATCGGTTTCATCCTACCTGCAGAATTTAAATTCCTTCGTCCAGCAGCAGGCGCTTCAGATTCAGGAGCTCGAACGGCAGCTGAAAGAATTTCAGAGTGAAATATCAACACTGAAACAGCAGCCTTCCACAAGGATTGATCGGCTCGAATATAAATTTGATCAGCTGAAAATTGAACGGCTGGAAGGAACGCTGAATATCGGATTGAATCCGACTGATCCGAATGCCGTGCAAAATTTTGAAGTCGGCCAGACAACTCCGCAGGTCGGAATGATGCAGCAGGAACAGGCGGGCCAGCAAATGCAGCAAATCCGCCAAAACGTCGATATGTACCTGAATGAAGAAATCCCCGTGCTGTTAGAGCAGCTCGAAACACAGTATGAGAGCAGGCTGGACGAAACGAACAAATATCATATTATAGAAGATATCAGAAAGCAGATGGACAGCCGTATTAAGTATTACCTGTCCCAAGTCCAGAAAGAAGAAAACACGACGCCCGCGCAATACGCAGAGCAGATTGCCGAACACGTGAAGCGTGATATTGTCAGGGCCGTCGAGCATTTTATTAAACACATACCAGGTGAAATGAAAGGTGATGATCCGTCATGATTTTTACAGTGATTAACCGGAATATTGAAGTCGGCGACATCCGATCTACCGGTGTGTCCAGTTCTTCCCTATTATTAATCGGCGACACCGAGTCCGTCTATCTGTCTTCCATCTTTGATACACCTCCGGAATCTCTCATTATCGGGCCTCTTGTGCCGCTGGCTCAGGAATAATGTTAAAGCGGATTTCACGCCTCAGGAACGCCAAAATCAATTCAGTCGGGATCGGGAGTGTTTTTCAAGCAGGCGATTCGAATGAAATCAATATGAAAGTCAAAGTATTGGCCGATCAGCGCAGTGTTGCTGTATACAGAGACGATGAGGGATCGTTTAACACAAAAGAATACCAGATCTTTCGGCAGCCGGCCGTCATGCCGTTACCGGAAACGGGAGTTCAAAGTGCATTCAGCCATGAAAACCCTTCGATTCGGGTAAGAAATCTGAAAGTCCAAGGGGTATCGTCAGCCTCCGTGGTTCAAATCGGATCAACGTCGGTCGTGCTGGGCGATTCGAGGCTGAAACATATTAGGCAGATCGAGTCACCGAGCTCACAATCGCCGCAGCCCTGACATATAATGACGGTGAGACTTCTATAAAGGGTGTCGTTTATGCCAGCAATTACCGGACCTATAGCTATCAATTCCATATCGGGCGGAGTCGTAAACTTTGGTGATTCCTTTTACCTTTCTCCAAAAAGCTCTTCTAAATCTGCGCTCGGTTCGGGAGCAGGCAATACCGGAGATTTCCTGTTATTAAACAACGTTGTCAATGCGACAAACTATATAGACCCCGATGTCAGCGATCAGAATGTGACCGGAAACGCATAAAAAGCAGCCGCTCTTTAAAGAGAGGGCTGCTTTTTTGTTCAGCGTTTTTTTCGCTCATTTGCTTTTTTTGTTTTCACAAGCTTTTCCGGCGGCTGTTTTCTGATCCATTTCACAAACCGCGCAAGTTTCGGATCATGCCGCAGCTCTTCTATTCCCGCAAGCCTTGCCGCAAGCTCCCGGTTCGTATAAAGGGCGTGAATCTGTTTATGGCAAGGGATGCAGAGCATTGCGGTCGGAAGGAATGTCCCGCCTTCTTCCTTTGGCGTCAAGTGGTGCTCTGTCAGCCGCACATGGCGGCGGCCGCATAATTCACATGTGCCCTCGGCAGAATCGGCCATAATTCCTTCTCCTTTCTTACATGATCTCCAATGTGACCCGGGTGCCTTTTCCGCCCGGTTCGGACGGATGAACGATTAATTTTTTCGGCAGGCGCGCTCTCAGCTCCTGCACATGGCTGATCACCCCGACGGACAAATTATCCGATTGCAGCTTTTCCAGCGCTGTGACAACGGTGTCTAAAAGCCCTTGGTCAAGCGTCCCGAATCCTTCATCTAAGAAGAAAAATTGCAGCGGGTATTGACCCCGCAGCTGAATTTGGGCGGACAAAGCAAGCGCAAGCGACAGCGATGTCAGAAACGTCTCCCCGCCGGAAAGGCTTGATACGGGCCGTTTGACGCCGCCGTTCGCGTCATCGCGCATAACGAAGCCGCCTTCTGAATCGACTAAAATGGCATACCGCTGCCTTGTCAGTGCTCCGAGCCGGGCAGAGGCGTCCCGGGCCACGCTTTCCAGCTGTTCTTCCGCTAAAAATTCGACGAATGTATTGCCTTTGCATACAGACTGCAGCTTATCAAGTCTGTCAATCTGCGTCTGCCAGCTTTTCAGTTCGGCTTCAATTTCTTTAAAGCGCTTATGCTGTTTTTGCATAACCGCAAAGGCTTTTGCCTGGGCGCCCTTTTCCTCCATGGCTGCGGCTGACTCAGCCTCCGCCTGCTTCAGCAGAGAAACCGATGCTGTCCATTCTTCTTCCGTTACCCGGCGGTCAGCTAATTTTTCAGTGACACGGCGGATATTTGCCGAAAGCTGCTTTGAGGTGTCCAGAAAATCATCAATTTCTGTTTTCATTTCCTCCGCGCGGGTTTGCGGAAGCAGGCTTTTTTTGACTTGGTCCGGTTCGGCAAACCCGGTATCTTTTGATCTCACGCGCCAGTCATTTTGCGCTTTCTCAAGGGCGGATTCAGCGTCCCGCAGTGACATGAGACTTCCGGATTCCCGGCCTTTTGCGTCATTCAGTGATTGCTGAGCCTGCTTCAGTGCATCGAATAAGGACTGTTCTTTCGTTTTTAACAGCTGTAATTCCTGCCGCACCGCTTCAAGCTTTGCGGAAATTGATGTTTCTTCTGCTGCCGTGCCGAGCTCTTGTTCATACTCGTCAATCACCTGCTGCAGGCGCTCTGATGCATAGTGAAGCTCGAGCCGTTCCCGTTCAAGCTGATGCTTCTTCTCCTGCAGCCGCTCCTTCTCTTCTTCGTGTTCCTTGAGAAATGCGATGCTTGTTTCAATGCGCTTCTCAAACTCTTCCGCCTGCCGGTCTTTATCGTCTATCGAAGCCTGCCAGGCGTCAACCTGATTTACCGGGATATCCCCGCAGACTTCGTTGTACTGATTTAAGCGGCTTTCTGAGAGGGATTCAAGCTCTTGTAATGAATGTCTGAGGCGCTCGGCTTCTTTTTCCTCATAGCGGATTCGTTCAGCCAGCTGCTCCGCTTGTTTTACCGTCTGCTGATACGCGCTGATCAGTCTCGTGACCTTCTCTTTTACCGACAGCATATCCTGCTTCATTTGTTTCCATTCCAAGCGGACGGCGCTGAACGCTTCATCAAGCGGACGGCCGCTGATGGAAGAAGCGGCTTCCAGCTCCGGGGTCCGGGCGCTTTGCAGGAACGGACATTCTTCGGTAAAACGCCCCGACTGCTCTTCTAATGCAACCTTGGCTGTCAGCACTTCCTGAGAAAGAGCCGCCGCCTCGGACAGCAGCGCTTCAACCTGCTGCAAACGTTCCTGCACATCCGTATCTGGCGAATGTGTTTCATGAGCGGAGCGCGGACGGTCATGCTGCGTCGAGCCGCATACAGGACAAGGCTTTCCATCAATCAGTTTTTCCGATAATTCTTTTGTTAATGCAGCCGTTCTCGCTTCCTCTGAGCGCCTGCGCAGGTCGGCTTGCGTTTTGCCGGCCCGTTCGGCCGCGGCTTTCAGTGAACGTTCCGTTTCACAAACCATATGGTAAACGGTTTGAAGCGTTTGATAAGCGCGCGTAATGTCTTCTTCTTCCGTTTTCGCTTTTGCGCTGAGCGCCTCGCTTTCTCCGTTCAGCTTCTCCATGTTCTTCATCTGCGTTGTCAGATTGGCCCGTTCTTTCGTGATTTGTTCCTGTGTCTGCTGAAAGCCGGCTGCCAGCTGTGCGGCGGTCTGGCATTTTTTCCGTTCATCAGCGGTCACCTGAACTGCCTTCAGCTCTTCTTTCAGTTCATTCTGCCTGTTTTGGCCGCGGATCAGGCGGTCTTTCACTGCGGTCAGCTGTTTCGAGGCGGCTTCGTATTCTTCCTCTTTTTTGCGGTGCTCCGCCTTTGTTTTTTCCGCTTCTTTTTTCGCTTCAAGCAGCTTTTGTTCAACGGCTGACAGTCTTTGATACAATTCTTCTTCCTTGACAAGCTTCGGCTCTTGTTCAGCCTTATGAACCCGCCACGCTTCATAGGCTTCATTTTGCCGGGTAAATGAAGCGGTTTCCGCCTCTGATTTCCGTTTGGCCAGTTCGTGCTCCTGTTCGGCGCGCTGCTGCCGGCGTACGGCTTCCGAATAGCTTTCTGCGTACGGCTCAAGGGCGAGAGCGGTTTCCGCCTCTTTAAGACGCTCAGTCAAATCCGTGATATACGGGCGCCTTTCCTCAAGCTTTTCCCGGCGGCGCTCATATTCATCTCTTTCTGTCTGCAGGTTCCAAATCTCCTGGTGACTTTCAAAACGCTCTTTTGCCCGGACCCGTTTCTTCTCAGCTGCTTCAAGCCGTTCGTTCGCTTCGTGAAACTGCTGTTCCGCCTGCTTCAGCGCATCTTCTCCCGCGTCTCCGAGGCCGGATTGTTCGGCAAGCATTTCATTTTTTTTCGCCGCCGCTTCCTGCGCGCGCTTCCGCAGTTTTTTGACAAGCCTGTCCCCGTACTGTTCCAGATTAAAAAGACGCTGCAGCATATGTCTTCTTTCCGCGCCTTTAAGCGACAGAAACTCGGCAAACTTTCCTTGCGGCAGCACGACGGCTCTTGTAAAGTCGTCAATGGTCAGGCCAAGAAGCTCTTCCACCTTTTTGTTCACTTCATTCGCTTTATCAGCAAGCACGGTTTGTTCGTCTTTGATTTCAATTAAGCGGCAGAGGGCGGTTTTCACTTTCGTTTCATCCGTTCTCTTAAAAACGCGCTCGACCTTATAGGACACCCGGTGGCCTGATTGAAGCGCGAATGTAAAAGAGACGGCGAGCTGATCTTCGGCATGGTTCAGGATGCCGTGCGTATTATTTGCGGCGCGCTCCACCTTTCCGTATAAAGCGAGTGTCATAGCATCAAGGATCGACGACTTTCCGCTTCCCGTCGGGCCGAAAATTCCGAACACGCCTGCTCCGGACAGTCCGGCAAAATCAATCGTCTGTTCCTCTCTGAAGCTGTGAAGCCCTTTTATCGTTAACAGAATCGGCTTCATGTCGCATCCTCCTCATCATCTGCTGACGCAAGCTCTAAAAACAGCTTGACCATCTCCTCATCCGGCACGGCGCCGCCTGTTTGCTTTTCATAAAACTTCTTAAATCGGTCCTCAATTGATATGTGCTTCACTTCAATCCGGTCATTGCCGGTCTCTTTTTCTTCAAAAACCGGCCTGATATGGATAAAGCCGGGATGCGCCTTTCGCAGCCGGTGAATTTCTTCAAGAGAAAGCTGATCCGTCAAATGGATATCAAGATCAATCCAGGCATTCCGGTCACGCCCTTCATCAAGCCAGCCGTGAACCTCGCTCAGCCCCTGCGCTTTCCATTTGACAAGCGGTTTACCCGAGGACAGAAAAATCTCTTCCCACTTCGCTTCGCCGCCGGGCTTCGCTTCTACCACCGTCACCGATTTGGCATAACCGGCTTCTGAAAAGCTGTATGCCAGCGGAGAACCGGAATAGCGGGCAGCCGTTTTGGCGCGCTTAATCGTTTGCGGACGGTGAAGATGGCCGAGGGCCACATAAGCCGCATCAGCCGGCAGGCTTTCAGCGGCGACCGTGTAAGCGCCCCCGACTTCAATCGGACGCTCTGAATCGGTCTGATTTCCTCCTGCGACATAAATATGGCTCGCCGCGACTTTCACGGCATCATCCCGGCACAGTCCGCACATGCGGGCAAACGCCTCTCTGATTTTCACATCGTAATGATCGCGAAGAAGCTTTTCCTCAAATGTATCAGACAGCACTTCGTTTAATCTCGCTTCTGACGGATAAGCCAGTGCGGCAACGGCTAACAGCTCGCCCGCCGACGGCACCTCGATATGCACCGGTTCTGTCCGCGGATAGCCGATTAAATGAATGCCCCGCTCATCTGTTAACGGAGAAGCCGCCGCCAGCCTGTCAGGATTGTCATGGTTTCCGGCAATGACGACAACCGGGCGTTTTCCGCCGTCAGAAAGCGCGGAAAGACTTTCATAATACAATTGTTCAGCGAGCGCAGGCGGATTGACCGTATCAAATACATCTCCTGCCATAATGACCGCATCAATGTTTTCTTCTTTGACAATGGTATTCAGCTCTTCCAATACCTCAGCCTGCTCACTCAGCCGGCTTCTGCCTTCAAGCGTTTTGCCGAGATGCCAGTCAGCTGTATGTAAAATGCGCATACCGCATTCACCTCACTTTTCTGATAGAAAAAAAGATCCGCTCCAAAAAGGAGCTTCGGATCTTGTTACAGTGTAAGAACGTGACCTCCATCGAAGAAATAGAGCGCACGCCCTTTCACTTTCGTTTTTGTAATTTGTTCAATCGCTTTTGTATACAATTCGATTTGTGTTTCATACCTTTTTTGCAGGATCGGGGCCGCGCCTTCAAATCCGTTCCGGAATTTCCCCTCTATCCGATCTGTTTTATAGTCCAGCAAATAGAGTCCGTCCGCCGTTTCGTAGAGGCAGTCAATAATCCCCTGCACGAGCAGCGGTTCACCGGCCGTTTTTGCATCCTTGTACACCTCGCCGGCCGGAAGCGCCATACTGAACGGCACCTCCCGATCAATCCGCCGCGCCCCGAGAAGGTCTTTCCCGATTTCAGTTTCGAAAAACTGTATAATGTCGTCGATATCAATAGCGTCCCGCTGCTCTTCTGTCAGCAGCTCTTTTTCGTGAAGCGTCCGAACCGTCCGCTCCGCTTCTTCGGCAGTCGGAACGTGCGTCAGCGGTATGTGCTGCATCACTGTATGCATCGCCGTCCCTTTTTCCGCGGCCGTCAGCCCCTTTTTCATCATAAAACCGGGACGTCTGTATAAAAGCGTGTCCCCTGACGGTTTGATGAGGGAGCGGCCGCTGTATTCATCCTCGTATTCTTGCTTTCTCTTCAGCTCAGAAACTGACTGCTTCGTTCTGATAGCCGTCAGCTCTCGGTACGGGTATTCCCATTGAAGGAGACGGCGCGCCTGATCATCAAATGAAAACGAATCAGGAATCGGCTCGCCCTGCTGAATCGCCTTGAGACGTTTGCTCTTTTCTTCAGCCCGTTCTTTTGGGTTATCTTCCAGCAGTTCACTTTGATGCAGCATCCGGATATGAAAACGGGACGGGTCGTGCGCGATATCCTCCGGAGCCGAAAGACCCGGCGGCCTGTGCGCCTCCATGTCACGGTGGCGGATAAGCGCCGGCCCGATAAAGTCCAAATAAGATGTCGCCTGATAGCGGTCGAATTCAGAGAGAAGCCAATCGGCCCTGTCCGCTTGCGCCTGCCATTTGGCCAGCTGTTTTTCCCTGTTTTTGCAGGAACCGATGAGAAACAGCTTTTCCTTCGCTCTTGTCAGCGCCACATATAACACGCGCAATTCTTCTGATAAGAGCTCTCTGCGCATTTTTTTCTTCATCGCCACAAGTGGGAGAGTCGGATAGCTGATTCTGAGTTCCGGATGAATATACTTTGTTCCGAAACCGAGCTCTTTATCAAGCAGGTATGATTTGTTGAGATCCATCATATTAAAACTTCTGCCGAGTCCGGCGGTGAAAACGACAGGGAATTCAAGCCCTTTGCTGCTGTGAATCGTCATCAGCCGAACGACATCCTCCTGCTCGCTGAGCGCCCGCGCCGTCCCCAGATCATCGCCGCGCTCCTGCATCCGTTCAATGAACCGCAAAAAGCGGAATAACCCGCGGAACGCCGTCGCTTCGTACGAGCGCGCCCGGTCATACAAGACGCGCAGATTGGCCTGGCGCTGCTTTCCGCCAGGCATGCCGCCTGCATAATCAAAATATCCTGTATCGCGGTATACTTCCCAAATCAGCTCAGCTACCGAATGATTCGTCGAGAATGACCGCCACTTTTGCAGATTGTCATAAAATGTTCTCAGCTTTTGATACAGCTCGTCATGTCTGTCACCGTTCGCTATATATGCTTTCAGCGCTTCATAAAACGGCGCTTTTTTCTTTTCCAGGCGTATCAGCGCAAGTTCATTTTCGTCACAGCCGACAATAGGCGAGCGCAGTACGGAAGCAAGCGGAATATCCTGATACGGGTTGTCAATCACCTTTAAGACTGAAAGCGCCGCAGCCACCTCCACGGCTTCAAAATAACCTGACGTCAAATTGGCGTACACCGGAATGCCCTGGTTTTTCAGTTCTTCCATCAATTGCGGCGCCCATGGCATGGAACGCAGCAAAATCACGATATCCCGGTACTGGATATTCCGGTGTGTTTTGGTTTTGCCGTCATAGACCTTAAACGGAGATGAAACAAGCTTCCGGATCTCCCCGGCTATCGCTTTTGCTTCCCAATGCACGGTTTCAAAATCTTCGGCATCCTCGGAGCTGTCTGCATCATCAGCACTGTCAATCAGCAGCAGTTCCGTATCCGCCGCGTCATTCGGCGGATACGACGCACCGAGCTTCAATGCCGCCTGTTCATCGTAGTCCACTTCGCCGATTTTGCCGCCCATCAGCTGCTTAAACAAGAAATTCGTACTGTCCAAAATATCGGAGCGGCTGCGGAAGTTTCGGTTCAGGTCAATTTTCTGCCCCGCGCCTTCCCCGCTTTCTGTAAACCTTTTATATTTCCCGAGAAACAGCAGCGGCTCGGCAAGTCTGAATCGGTAGATCGATTGTTTGACATCGCCTACCATAAACAGATTTCCCGCCTCTTCATTCCCGCTTTTCACAAGCTGCAGAATAGATTCCTGCACAAGATTGGTATCTTGATATTCATCAACCAGAACCTCACGGAACTGCTCTTGATAATAAACTGCCGCTTCACTCGGCACCCGCCGGCCGTCTTCATCAGCCGCAGTTAAAATCGCCAGACAGTAATGTTCCAAATCTGAGAAATCAATGATTGATTTTTCTTGTTTCGCCGCTTCAAATCGTTTTCCGTACGAAATCACGAGCTGAACGAGCGTTTCAATGACAGGGTTCATGTCTGTTAAACTCTTTAAATGATCTTGCGGGCTTCTTGTAAAGTAATCGGTCTTTAATTTTTCGATCAGTTTTTTCGCGCCGTTTCGCAAATCGGTCGCTTCATCCAAAAGCGCCTTGTCAAATTCATCACCTTTTACCGCCTTAGCCCGCTTAAATGTGACCGCGGGAACCCGTTCATACAGCGCCTCAAAGTCATGCCGGCAGCTGATCAGCTCTTCTATCTGCTGAAGATCATCCAGAAAATTATCAGCGCGCGGCGCCGGCCCGCCGGGCGCTTTTGTCAGTTCAAGCGCCTTTTCAAGCTTTTGCTTTGCCCCGAAGAGCGCCATTTCAGCATCTTCTCTCACATACTCGTAAAACGGCAGCTCTTCCATTTTGCTTTCTTCCGTCACATCATATAGGCGGACAAAGCTTTTCAGCCACGCTTCCGGATCAGGATGAGACCGTGAATAGTCGTACACCCGCTTGACGAGATCTTGAAGATCCAAATCATGCCTGTCCGTCGTATATCTGTCCACAAGCTCAAAAAACGCCTGATTCCCTTTTGCGTATTCATCCTCAAACAGCTCATCAAGGACTTCGTCTCCGAGCAATTCGCCTTCCGTCTGGTCAGCCATCCGAAAGCCCGGGTCAAGATCAATCATATAATAATATTTTTTAAGCACCTGCAGACAGAAAGAGTGCAGTGTCGAAATGCTCGCCCGATTTAATAGAGAGAGCTGCCGTCTGATATGGAGAGATCCCGGATTTTTGGCGAGCTCTTTTTCTAATGCTTCAGCGATCCGATGCTTCATTTCCGCTGCTGAGGCGTTTGTAAAGGTCACCACAAGGAGCCTGTCAACATCAACCGGATCTTCCTCCGCGGTTATCTTTCTGATCATCCGTTCCACGAGCACGGCGGTCTTACCTGATCCGGCTGCGGCAGCGACCAGAATATCGCGGCCGGAAGAAACGATGGCGCTCCATTGGTCATCCGTCCATATGCTGTCTTTCGGTTTAGGAATTTGCATCATCATCCGCCTCCTTTTTCAGCCAATCCAGTATGGTGCCGTCTTTTTCCGCTTTCAGGCTGCGGTATTCATTTTCCTTAAGAGACTCATCAAACTGGCACACCGATTTAAACGCACAGTACGTACAAGGCGTCTTATCTTTCAGCTTATACGGGGTAATGGACACAAGCCCGTCCGTTATCGCTTCGCCCGCCTGTTCAAATGTCCGCCGCACATGGTCTGTCAGGAGATGAAAATCCTGTTCGCTGACTGCGGCTGAATCGGATCTTAAAGAACCGTCCTTTTTCAAACCGGCATTAATGATATTTGAACGTCCTTCCTCCAAAGTCGTGTCCATCAGGCTGATTGCCTCCCGGTCACCGAGGAGAAGGCCTTTCATTTTAAATTTCTTGAAAATTTCCTGCTCGATTTCATCAAGCCCCATCGGCAGACTGGCCTGAATCATCGGATCATGGATATGGAAATACAAAACGCCTGCGGGTGTCGCTTTCATGCCGAGCCAATCCGCTGAATGTGTAATCGATAAGTCAAGGTACGTGAGCATTTGCAGAGCGAGCCCGTAATATACCTCAGCCAGATCAAGCCCCTTGTCGCTTGATTTGTAATCCACGATTCTAAGCAGCAGGCCTTTTGAACTTTCCGCTTTATCCACGCGGTCGATCCGGCCGACGAGTTCCATCGTACAGCCGTTTTTCAGCGTGAAAGTGAGCGGAGGCAGCGGACCGTTTCCGCCGAAACCGAGTTCAAGGCCGATCGGGACGAAACCGCTCGCCTTCGCATGCTCGCTTAATATGCCAGAGACACGCGTGACGATCTTCTGCAGTTTTTCCTTCACATAAAAGTGTCTGTTTGAACTGAGCAGAATTTCTTTTTGCAGCCTTGGCGCAAGCCGTTCCACCGCTTCATAGGAGAAATTCCGGCACTGATCTTTCGTCAGATCGCGCCATTCCAGCTTCTGCTCACGAAGCCGGTCTGAAATCAGCTTGAGGCTGGAGTGAAACAGCTGTCCGATATCGGGCGCTTCCAGCTTGAAAAACTGCCGCTCTTTTAATTGAAGCCCGTGAGATGCAAAATGGGAAAACTGGCAGGCATTAAACGCCTCCATCCGGGAGACGCTTCCTTTAATGTGCTCGCCGTAAAGCTGGCGCGAAACAGGACGTTCAAGACGCTTTGCCTCATTGCGGAAAAACAGGCTTGAAAACAGCTTTTTCGCGCGCCGGTGATCAGGCTCTTTCATCAGCACATTGTATGCGCTCCACCATACATCACTGATTTCATACTCTCTTGTCCACAGCCTGAGCTGGCTTGCCGTATACGTCTGCGCCACCTGTTTATTGACGAGATACTGAAGCTGCTCTTCTTCACTTACCTGCTCGGGATCAGCAGCCGACAGTTTTTCCTGATGGTCGGGAAACAGCTCGCCAAGCCTGTTTACAACAATTGAGGGCAGAAGCGTTTTTCCTTCCGCATCGGCAATCGGATATGACACATACAGACGGTCAGACGGACTTGACAGCGCCATATAGATGAGAAAATGCTCATCAAGCAGCCGCTCACGCCCCGCCGAAGACAGCTCCACTCCGACCGCTCTCAGCCACTCCCGGTCATCATCGGACAGCACGCCGTTTTCATCCGGGCGCGCCGGAAGAACGCCGTCATTGGCCCCGATGACAAACGTGCAGGACGTGCCGTACATTCTTGACAGGTCCATATTCCCTACAAACACTTGGTCAAGCGCAGGGGGAATTAAAGAAAAATGAAGTGATTCCGTTCCCGTTTCAATCATTTGCTGGAACAGCGCCAAAGACATTTCATCTTCACCCATCATGCCGGCAAACTCCTCGAGAAGCTGGATAACGGCGTCCCATGCCTGGCCGTGCTGCTGCGCTTCAATCATGTTTCCGGCCTCTTCGGCCTGCTGCCTTTTCCGGTCCAGCTTCAGGGGAACATCGGTATCTTCCAAAAAGAGATAAAGAGCTTCCGCCATGCTTTGAACCGTTTTCGCTTTTTTCATCCGGTTTTGAAGCCGGACGAGGGGCGCGGCCATCCATTCTCTCGTCTCATTCAGCATTTGCTCCATCTCTATTTCCTGATCCGTCTGCGCGAAATCCTCATCGAGCGATACGAAGCGCCTGTATACAAACCGCTCGCCGTTCGTCCAGCGCTCCCCTTTAATTCCGTAGGCGATACAATAGTTTTCAAGCTGATCGACCTGCTCTCTTATTTTCTGCACCGGCTGGTCAAGCGGGAATAACAGTTCGGTTTTCGCACAGCGGAACACCGCTTCATATCTCCAGTTCCCCTTCACGACATCCAAACTTGAACGGATGAATTCTATAAGCGGGTGATGCTGCATAGAAGCTTTTCCGTCAATAAAATAAGGAAGCCCGTAATCTGCAAACACTTCCTTGAGCAAATCTTTATAATCTTCCGGCTGGCGGATGAGAATCGCCATATCCCGGTACCGGTATCCTCCGTCCCGGACAAGTGATTGAATTTCCCGGGCAATACCCTCAAGCTCAGCTCTTCTGTTTTGCGCCTGTATGACGGTAAACGCTTCCTGCCGGCCGGTATACGCCGCAGCGGGACGCACATCGTATTGCGACTCTATGCAGGCAAGTTCCGGCACATGCTGATGCCTTTTCGTGCCATGCAGTTCCTTGCAGGAAATATCGGCATTCAATTCCTTTGCCGTCTGATAAAGCTTATAGTATGTGCTTCCCGTCATTCTGAACAGATCGAGCTCATCCGGTGCCTGTTCTCCCGAAGGGCTGTCCGCCGTCAGCGAGAATGTGACATGTTCAGCATGCATGATCAGCTGCTCCAGCACCCTTAATTCCTGCGGTGTAAATTGATAGAAGCCGTCGACGTAAACCCGGGCGCCTTTTACAACATCCGCTAACGGAAGCTGCTGGGCGAGCAGCGTCAAATAATCCTCTGAATGCAGATAGTGGCCGGCGAGGCTTCTTTCCATCTGCTGATATAAAATGCCTAAGTCATGAAGTTTTTCAGACAGCATCCGCTCTCCGCGATATTCTGACGCCGTTCCGCTTTCCGCCATGCGGCGGACGTCTTCAGGCTCAATACAGTAACGCTTAAACTCTGTCAGCATCCGTTCCACCTGCTCAGTGAACCCGGTTTTGTCACTCGCTTTTTGATACACTTTAAAATCGTGCTTATGCTCTTCAATCAGCTTCCTCAACAGCATCTGCACACCCGTCGTCGTCACAAACGGACGGTTCATGCCTCCGGTATGCTGAAGCACGCGCCACGCCAAACGCGAAAAACTGAACACTTGAGCGCGTATCATGCCGCCGATATCCGGCGTTTTAGCAAGCTCATATTCCATTAAAAACGTCATTTGATCCGGGACTAGAAAAATGATTGGTTTCCCGAACGGCTCCCGGCGCAGTTCATCTTGAATGCTGTCGATAATCAGCCTCGTTTTCCCACTCCCCGATCTGCCTACTAAAAACTCAACACCCAAATTAGAAGACCCCTCTCTTTTTATCTTTCTACATTTTATCGAAAGTTGACGAAAATGACCAATCTCATCTGCTGGTAAAAACGGGATGACTGTTTTAAAAAATATCGTTTTTGACCAAATTAAAGACAAAAAGGATTAAATATGATGTCAGAATATCTCGAAGTGATTGTGCGAACGATTCTGTCGTTCAGCATTTTGTTTATCGGCGCCCGGATACTCGGAAAACAAACCATATCACAGATGACGCTTTTTGATTTCATTGCGGCCATCTCGCTCGGCGCCATCACAGCCAATCTGTCGTTTAATACAAAACTGCCGATTCATTTTACTGTCAGTGCTTACACGATTTTCGTGATCATCATTTATCTTGTCGCATATCTTTCTATGAAAAACAGAACTGCCAGGGGTTTCTTTGCGGGCAAACCGACCATCATCATTCAAAACGGAAAAATACTTGAGCATAATATGAAAACGATGCGCTATACCCTCGACTATCTGAACCAGCAGCTTCGTGTAAATGATGTATTTGACATTTCTCAGGTTCAGACGGCCATCATTGAAACCAACGGCAGCATGTCCGTGGAGGTCAAACCGGAATTCGCGCCCGTTACAAGACAGGATCTCGGCATTTTTGCAGGACACGAAAAGAACTTTGCCGTTGAGCTCATTATGGACGGCCAGCTGGTGACGAAGAATTTCGAAGAAAACCACGTATCGGAAAAATGGCTCAGAGAAGAATTGGACAAGAGAAACCTTGCACCCGAAGAGGTCGTATACGCGGTGCGCGGAAGCAACGGCCGGCTGTTTGTCGATACATATAATGACCATATCACATCGCCGCTTGATCAAGAATAAGCATGACATCCGCACATGTCACGGGCTATCGCCGTATAATACCCTATAAATATCCGGGGGTGAGTCCAATGCACGAGAATTTTTTTCATTATACAGCCGTCTGCGGCGACGACTCTGTTCTTATAAAAGATCTGATAAAATCCATTAACGGCGAATACAGCGCTGTGATCTGCTACTCGATATTAGCCGAAAAAGCGCCGACCGCAGAAATCAGAAGACGAATCGAACATATCAGAGAGGAAGAAATGCGCCACCTGCACGCCTTCTCTTCACTGTATACTTCAATTACCGGAAACCAGTTGACGCCGAAACAGACGGAACATTGTCCGCACACATACAGAGAAGGACTGAGGGCGGCGTTTTATGATGAGCAGAAAACGAATGATTTTTATTTGCAGGCATCCGATAGAGCGGTGCACCCGGAAGCGAAGCGGTTATTTGCCCGAACAGCATTTGACGAGCAGCGTCATGCCGTCTGGTTTTTATACGATATGACCCACTCTCCTTCCCATCATACAGGGGGAACGGTATCAAACGCACCGAACACGAGCTATACCCAGGCAAATACCGGAAAATAACGTTCCTCCGCCGGGAGCATTCAGACCGCAGACAAACCCCATTCTTTCAATAGGAGAGAATGGGGTTTATTTTTCGAGCTGCGTGATCCTCTCTAAAAAACGGACAACTTCTTCATTGTATAATCAGCAAAAACACTTTATAATAAAATAAACCAACCGGTCGGTTTTTAAGGAACCGAGCCTCACTTGGCGGAAAGGATTTGTGTGATGTGACAAATACAAAAGGCGGCGCCGGAAAGAGCGAAAAGACGAAGAAAAAGCTCGTATCCGCTTCGCGTGACTTATTTGCAAAAAAAGGTTATTCAGAAACCTCAATTCGGGATATCTTAGAGGCGGCCGAGATCAGCAAAGGCAATCTTTATCATCATTTTAAAGGAAAAGAGTTTCTGTTTCTTCATATCATGGAAGAGGATCACCGCGTGATGATTGAGACGTGGAGGGAAATGGAAGCTGACTTGAAAGACGCTGCCGAAAAGCTGACGGGCTTTGCAGAACTGCTCAGCCGGATGAGCATCAATTACCCGCTGATGAGAGCAAGCGAAGAGTTTTATGCGAGCGCGTTTACGTCAGAGGAGGTCGTAAAACGTCTCAATAAAATTGATATTGAATATGACGATGTGATGAGAGATATCTTAACAGAGGGAAATCAAGACGGCAGCTGGTCCATTCATCATGTCGAATCAAAAGTGAAAATCCTGCTGTCTGTCTTTTACGGGTTGGATGTGTTATATAAAAACGATTCCATTCAGCAAAGAAGAGAATTGCAAAAAGAAGCCATCTCTGTGTTTATTCACGGAGTCATCAATGCCGATCAATAGAATCAGGACAGCTGACAAAGGAGAAACAACATGCAAAAACCGATTAGAGAACAAAAAGCTGTACTCATCATCTTATTAAGCAACATATTTATTGCGTTTTTAGGGATTGGGTTAATTATTCCCGTTATGCCGCTGTTTATGAATGTGATGCACTTGACAGGCAGCACAATGGGATACCTTGTCGCTGCCTTTGCCGTCGCGCAATTAATCGCATCCCCCATTGCGGGAAGATGGGTTGACCGCTTCGGCAGAAAAATCATGATTCTCGCCGGGCTGTTTCTGTTCGCATTATCCGAGCTGACCTTCGGGTTGGGTACACATGTCTGCGTTTTGTACTTTGCAAGGGTGCTGGGGGGCGTCAGCGCCGCTTTTATCATGCCCGCTGTTACAGCGTATGTCGCAGATATTACGACAGTGCAGGAAAGATCTAAGGCGATGGGCTATGTATCTGCCGCCATCAGCACAGGGTTTATCATCGGGCCCGGCATAGGAGGATTTATTGCCGATCACGGTGTCCGTATGCCGTTTTTCTTTGCGGCGGGAATTGCATTTATCGCAGTGATTTCCTCTGTCTTTATGCTGAAAGAGCCATTGACTAAAGAGGAACGCGCCCAGCAGATGGAAAGCGTCAAAGAGTCAACCTTCTTAAAAGATTTGAAAAAGTCGATTCACCCAAGCTACCTGATCGCCTTTATCATCGTCTTTGTGCTGGCATTCGGGCTGTCAGCGTACGAAACGGTGTTCAGTTTATTTACAAACCATAAATTCGGCTTTACACCAAAGGATATCGCCGTTATTATTACGTTCAGCTCCATTGTTGCGGTCATCATCCAAGTGCTCGCATTCGGCAAGCTTGTCAACTTCCTCGGGGAGAAAAAAGTCATTCAGCTTTGTCTGGTCATCGGGGCTGTGCTGGCTTTCGTTTCTACGGTGATGTCAGGATTTTTGCCCGTGCTTGCTGTCACCTGCATTATATTCCTTGCGTTTGATTTACTGCGCCCGGCACTGACTACTTTCCTATCGAAAATCGCAGGAAATCAGCAGGGGTTTGTCGCCGGAATGAATTCAACATACACGAGTTTAGGAACCATTTTCGGCCCGGCTCTGGGCGGTATTTTATTTGATATGAATATTCACTTCCCGTTTCTGTTCGCAGGCGTGGTCTTATGTCTCGGTCTGGGCCTGACCCTTATGTGGAAAGGAAAGGCCGGCGAGGTTTCGGAGTAGGGTGCACTCCCCCTTCTCCGGAGCTTTTTTTGTTTATGATAAGAAAAATGAATGGATTATGAGAAATAATTCATCATTTATTTATCTCAAAATCTATACTATAGTAATAGTAAGGTTAACGAGCTTAACAATTTAATATGAATGTTTCAGGAAGAAGGGTTTTCATTGAAGAAAGACAAACATCTCCTTACGGATATCTGGTTTATTCTCATCAGTGCGGCAGGGGGGTTTCTTCTTTCGCTTACAGGAATGTCGATCGCCTGGATGCTCGGAACGCTGGCCGCCGGCTGCATCCTCTCCATGACGAGGCCCCGCTGGCTGTTCATGGCGGCTGACAGAAGAGGGATTAACCGCAGATGGCTTGCGGCGGGACAAATGATTCTCGGCATCGAACTCGGCCAAAAACTGAACCTGTCCGTTCTTTCAGTTTTACGGGATCATTGGCTTCCGGTAGGCTTCATGCTGATTTTCTCTATCGCGATGGCGCTTGTTTCCGGATATGTGCTCTTTCGGTTCAGCCGGACGGACATGATGACAAGCTTTGTAGGCACGGCGCCGGGCGGTTTATCCGCCATGCCCGGTATCGCCCAGGAAGTCGGCGCAAACACCGCGATTGTAAGTCTCATTCAGCTGACACGTGTCCTTTTGGTTGTCATGACAATACCGTTTCTCGTCATTTTCTTATTTACCAAACAAAACGGTACGGCTCAGACATCAGCCGGAGCCGTTTCAGCAGGAGCTTCACATCCGGGCCTTATTCCCGTCTTGTTAACGGCCGGATTTATTTTGGCTGCCTGGCTTGCAAGTAAGGCCGCCAAACGGCTGAAATTTCCTGCCCCTTGGCTGCTCGGCAGCATGATCGGCGTTGCTGCCGCGGAAATCGGCGTGTCCGCCTTAGCGGGAAAAGATATGCTGGCCTGGTGGCCGCCGGAAGCGAACCAGCTGTCACAAATTTTTCTCGGCGCCACAATCGGTTCAAAAATGTACAAAAGCATGTTCACCGGCGTGTCCAGAGTGCTTACGATCGGATTTATTTCCTCCGTCGGATTAATCGCCGCAATGATCCTGAGTGCAGTTGCCGTTTCTAAATTAACGGGCATCTCCATGATTACATCCGTTCTCGCCTTCTCTCCCGGCGGAATCGCCGAGATGGCGGCGACTTCGATCACCCTGCATGAGGACTCGACTTTCGTCGTCGCGGTTCAGGTCATCAGGATCGTTCTCGTCATCGCCATGCTTCCACCCTTCTATCGCCTGCTGCACCACCTTTCTCAGCTGAAAAGGGCGCACGGCGATAGAGGCCGGGCAGAAAGAGGAACATGAGCCGAATAAAAAAACACGCATCCATATGCGTGTTTTTTATTTGAACAGCTCTCCGACGCCATTTACAGAGCGCCAGTTTGCTGAAAGATCACGGAACAGCCGTTCAGCAAATAACAGTTCTTCATCTGTATAGCGGTCCAAAAACGCCAAGAACCGCTTTTTTATCATTTCGTGGTATTCATGATGAAGGGAATGCAGCTCTTTTCCGGCAGGAGTCAGCCGGAAATAGACTTCTTTTTTATTGTCGCTCAGCCGGGTTCTGCGCAGAAAGCCGGCTTCTAAAAACTTCGCGCAGCTTCTCGACACGGTCGGTTTTGTCGTCTTCATTTTTTCTGCTATTGATGTGACATTGATCGGTTCATGATCTCCGATACAAGATAAAATGTGTATTTCCGTCAAGGTCAGCTGAAGTTTTTTGCCGTTTTCTTCTCGGAGTTCGTCCATCCGTTCGGCTAATGACGCCCTGATGTCCTCCTGACACCTCTCCTGCTCGTGGAAAATGTCTGTCAGCCCCTCAAGAATCATGTGTTTTGCATGGTCTGGCTGTCTTCTGTCCAACTGCTGAGTCACCCTTCCGTATGAATTGTTTCCTTTACTATAACGTTTTGTTACGGAAGAAACAATCACACAGGCGCAAAAAAGCGTATCAGATAAGTCCCCATCTCTCCAAACCGGCCAGTACGGTTTCTTCCGCTTCACGTCCCGAGCCGCCGGCCGCCCAAGCCGCGTGGCCGTCTGGCCGGATCAAAACAGAATGGACGTCATCCCAGCCGATACGTGTTTCAAAAAGCGCCGCCCTGACAGTCGCCACGCTGTCCGTATCAATACCGGCGGGAATGCTTCCTCTTAATGCCAGCAGCACAAAGCCGCCCTTGTGAAGAAAATCATACAGCCGGGCCGGCCGGCCGTCATGAAGAATCAGCTCTATATCGGGCAGCCGTTTTCCGTTCAGGGTATGCGGCGGCAGCTCCGGGTCCGGTTCATAATGCAGATCAAGCGCGGATACTTTTCCCGCCAATAAACGGTTGGCCTCCTGAAAATCGAGCAAAGCGGTCATCGTATCTCTTAATGCCATCCCCGACTCGGTAAAATCCATGAGCTTGATCTGGGTTTTTATATTGTGCAACACTTCTTTTCCCGCGCTGTGCCTTTCCTGATGATAGCTGTCCAGAAGATGAGGCGCCGCTTTCCCCTTCATTTCCGCCCCCAGCTTCCAGCCGAGGTTGAAGGCATCCTGAAGTCCCGTGTTCAGCCCTTGGCCGCCTGCGGGAAAATGAATATGCGCCGCATCACCGGCCACAAAAACCCGGCCTGAGCGGTATTGTTCGGCCTGACGCTCGGCATTGCCGAACCTTGACGTCCACACCGGATCACTCAATCCGAAATCAGTGCCGCATATCTGCCGCAGGTCTTCTTTCAGCTCTTTTTCTGTGACCGGCTCTTCTTTCCGCTTTTGCGGAGCGTGCGGAGAAACGATCAGGACGCGGAAAAGCCCGTCCGTAAGAGGGACAATGACAACCGATCCCGCCAGACGGCACGTTGAAAAAAAGGCAGATTCGGGCGGAGTTTTCAAAACGGCATCACAGAGGGTTCCTATTAAGTCGGCATCAGTGCCCGAAAAAGCGATGCCTGCCTGTTTCCGGACAATGCTCCCCGCTCCGTCTGTACCCGCGGCATATAAGCTGCGCAGGGTGCGGATACCGCTTTCATCCCGGAACACCGTCTCCACTCCGTCATCCGTCTGGGTAACGGACACCGCTTCCGCCGCGCGGATGATGTTTGCGCCGAGACTTGATGCACACTCCTCCAAAATCCGCTCCGTTTCTGCCTGAGGCAGCATTAACGAATAATTCTGCTTCGTATCCAGCCGAGAAAAATCCAGCCGTGTATCCAGCATGGAAAAATGGCCGGAAGACACCTTCGTCCCTTTATCCAAAAAGCGTTCCAATATGCCTCTCATGGCAAAAAGCTCAAGTGTGCGCGGATGCATGATAAGCGCTTTGGAATATGGCACCGTCTTCTTCAATCGTTCAATGACAGTCGTTTTCACTCCGGCCAGCGCCAGTTCTGATGCAAGCATAAGCCCGACCGGACCTCCCCCGATAATGGCAGCTTGTGTTTCCATCTCATCAGCCCTCTTTCGTATTTATTGTTACGCGCGCAACAAAATCATCAAAAATAAAACGCTTGATTTTTGTTTCACGCGTAACAATCTCCATTATAGTCTTTCCTCTGCTTTTTGACAATCATTTCCGAAAAAAAGACGCCGTTCACTTGGCGTCTGATTCACTGATGACCCCGACGATGTCTTTATCCTTAATCGGTCCGAAATGACGGCTGTCGAGGCTGTATATGCGATTGTCGCCAATAACGAAATATTGTCCCTTCGGTATGCTTTTGCGCCCGGTCGTTTCCTTCAATGTATAATCACCGGTCACATGGCTGCCTGCGGACAATGATGACTTTAACGGTTTTAAAAACGGTTCTGAAACCCGTTTTCCATTCACATACAGCTGGTCTTCCCTGTAAGCGATCGACTCGCCCGGGAGCCCGATGACACGTTTGATCAGCACTTTGTGGTGCGGGCCTTTAAACAGGACAATATCGAAACGGCGGATCGTTTTGTAACGATGGGAAAACTTGTTGACTATCAGCTCATTTCCTTGTTTAAAGGTCGGATTCATGCTGATTCCTTCGACTTTATAATCAATAAAAATGGCATTTTTTAATTGTATGGCCAAAACAACGATAAGCACGCCGGCTATAAACCAAAATCGTTTTTTCAAGATTCCTGTCTCCCTCCGTCTTTCTCATGCTGACTGATCCTCGTCTGTAAACGCCGTTCGATATGCTTTCCTGCATACCACAGCACCGCGATCACCGTTAAGGCGCCCGCCATCCTGAAAGGCTGTGTAAAAAGCGCGTGAAGGTCATACCCGATAAAGCTGATCATAAAGATCATGACCATTTTCCCCATAGCGGCGGCTGATACAAACTGCAGCGCCCCCACCCGTGACAGGCCGGCAACGATATGAACCGCAGCGGACGGCGTAAAGGGGAAGCAAAGTAAAATAAACAGCGGACCGAAACCGTGCCGCTCAACCCACAGCATCATCCGCCTTATGGTCTGATGCCTGCGGATGAAACCGAAAGCTCTTTTTTGTCCGAAACGGCGGACTGCATAAAACATAAGCAGTGATCCTGCCGCAGATCCGAGCCACGACAGAAAAAAACCTTCCCACAGTCCAAATGCATTCGTATTCGCCACCACAAATACAACAAGCGGCAAAAACGGAAGAAACGCTTCAATAAAAGGCAGTAAAACCGCAGCCGCCGGGCCGAAAGCTCTATAGCTTTGGAACCATTCCGTCAGCTGTTCCTCAGTGAAATATGATAAAAATTGCTCCAACGTTTATACTCCTTAACGAGTTTGTCTATCCTTATTCTACACATTATCTCCAAAAAACGAAAATGTTTACGAGATTTTCCGACTTGAAATATCGTGTAAGCGAGTATAAAATAAGAACAAATGTTCTCTTTTAAGAAAGAAGGAGTATTTATGCCTGACATCCGGAGCGGCACCCGCGACCTCATCGAAAAAGGGCTGTTTCTGCCCATGGCAGCCGCCATTCTGAATCGGGATCTCGAAGCGCTTGATTCGTGCCCGTTCAAATTAAAACAACCCTATAAACAGCTTATCAGCTGCTCTTTAAAATTAGCACAAAAGGATTTGAGTGATGTTCGAAAAGAGTTAAGAAAGCGTAAAATCAAAATATACGAAGCCCAAAGAGATGAAGCATTTACACTTTATATATGCACCATTAACGGCTATGAAGAAAAACACCGTTATTTCAACCCGAGAATACGGGAACAGGTAACCGCCTTATTGGAATATTACCTGTCTCTTGCAGCCATTTAAAAAGCAGCCGGGACTGCTTTTCCTTTCAATCAATAAAATTCAGACTATTCACACTATACATTCGACATGATTTTCTTTATAATTCGGGACACGCTGTTTTCAATGAAAAGGAGGAATGTTATGAAACTGATTCATGTTCTCGCTGCCCTGCCCTTTTTCGGAATTCTCGCCGGCATTCCATTCGCCAACCGGGTGACGCCTTATGTTTTCGGAATGCCTTTCATTCTCGCATATGTCGTCATCTGGGCGGTGCTGACTTCTGTTCTGATGGCTGCGGTTTACAAATTGGACAAAGAAAACAAGGCGGGTGAGACGGAATGAACGCCGCATTTCCCGTAATGGCCGCCGTGCTCCTGTTTTGTGTATATCTCGGAATCCGCGCCCGAAAAGGAAAAAAGATGGACCTTGAACAATGGACGGTGGGCGGACGCGGCTTCGGCACGATGTTTGTCTTCTTATTAATGGCGGGAGAAATTTACACGACCTTCACATTCCTCGGCGGAAGCGGATGGGCTTACGGAAAAGGGGGTCCCGCCTTTTACATTATCGCTTACGGCTGTCTTGCCTACATTTTGTCATATTGGCTTCTGCCTGCCGTGTGGACATACGCCAAACAGCACAAACTGATGTCGCAATCTGATTTTTTTACTTCAAAATACAACAGCCCGCTCCTCGGCATTCTCGTATCGCTCGTCGGCATCGCATCTCTCATCCCCTATCTCGTCCTGCAGCTGAAAGGGCTCGGATTAATTGTTTCAGCAACGTCGTACGGCCAGATTCCGCCATCAGCCGCAGTCTGGATCGGCGCTGTCTCCATCACGATTTATGTGATGATTTCAGGAATCCACGGTTCAGCGTGGATATCAGTCGTCAAAGATATCATGATTTTAGGCATCGTCCTGTATTTAGGCATTTATCTTCCCATTCATTACTACGGCGGTTTTGCGGAGATGTTCAAACAAATCGACGCCGCAAAACCCGGATTTCTTACACTTTCTGAAACCGGACAGAGCCCTTCATGGTTCAGCTCAACCGTCCTGCTGACCGCTCTCGGCTTTTATATGTGGCCCCATACCTTTGCCGCTTCCTATTCGGCGGAGCATCCGCGAGTGTTTCGGAAAAACGCGATCATCATGCCTCTTTATCAGCTTGTCCTGCTGTTTGTCATCTTTACCGGATTTGCGGCGATTCTGCAGGTGCCCGGTTTAAAAGGGGCGGACACGGATCTCGCCTTATTAAAGCTGTCAGTGAAAACCTTTGATCCTTGGTTTGTCGGACTGATCGGATCGGCTGGCATTCTGACGGCGCTTGTCCCCGGTTCAATGATACTCATGGCCTCAAGCACGCTGTTCGCCAAAAATGTGTACAAAGCAATCCGGCCCGGCACGACTGACAAAAAAGTTTCGCGGCTCGCTAAATATGCCGTACCCGTTATCGCGCTGATTTCCGTATATTTTACGCTGAAAGGCGGAAATACCATCGTCACCTTGCTTTTAATGGGCTACAGCCTTGTCACCCAGCTTTTCCCCGCGCTTTTATTCAGCCTGCCGAAGCGGCGTTTTATCACAAGCCACGGCGCTTTTGCCGGCATAGCGGCCGGGGTCGGGACGGTCGCCTTCATCACGCTGACCGAATCAACCATCGGAACCCTCTTTCCGTTTCTTCCGCAAATCGTGAAAGACATGAATACAGGCATCATCGCGCTGATTTTAAACACTGCCGTCATGTTTGCAGTCAGTGCCGCAGTCAGAAAAAAACAAATCAGCGCAGCCGAAAAGGCGGCTTAATGGTAAAATAGCGGTAAGACATATGGAGGGAGAAAGCCGCATGATCATGACAACAACTGAAACCGTCGCCGGAAAACAGATTACGGAAGTAAAAGGCCTGGTGACAAGCAGTATCGTCCAGTCCCGTCACATCGGAAAAGACTTGCTTGCAGGCTTAAAATCTGTTGTCGGCGGCGAATTAAAAAGCTATACCGAAATGCTGGAAGACTCCAAAAAAGCGGTGAAAGAACGGCTGATCAGAGAAGCGGAGCAGCTCGGAGCGAACGCCATCGTCGGCCTGCGGTTCGAACTGACCGCCGGACAGAACACGTCCGAATTAATCGGATACGGAACCGCCGCCACCATCGAATCAATGTAAAAAAACAAGCCTCTTTAAAGAGGCTTGTTTTTTTATTTCTCACATGCGATATAGTCTTTATCACGATCAAGTCTTTTATTTGCATCGTAAAGCGCTTTTGAGACATACGGCTTGTACTTTGTTCTGCCGCCTTTGTTTTTCACTTTTGACGTCCGGGCCACGCCGCCCTTATACACCTTATTCAGCGCCTTGCAGTTTTGATACGTTTTCACCTTTGTTTTCGCTTCTGCCGTCTGCCCCGCCCCGTATGAACATCCGAACACCAGACCGAAAGACAAAAGCACAGCTGCCGTCTTTTTCATCCTCTATCTATCCCCTCTCCAGAGTGATGCAGTATTGCTGAACATAGCATAGTTCAAATAATCTCCATTTACAAGATAAATAGGAAAAAAGTTTCGATTTACATTTGTTTGGATCTCTTTTATGGAATTTCTTCCAAAACCTTTTATAATATGAATTGATAGCGCTATCTGACTATGATGATAGGAGGAGAAATGATGGTGAAAAAAGGGCTTCTTGCGGGTGTGCTCACTTCAGCCGTTCTATTCGGTGTATGTACTGCGGATATTCCAGGGGTCATCAGCCCCAATACGGCGGAAGCGGCGTCCCAGCTCAGCAAAGGAATCGGCGGAAGGGCCTACCTGAACAGTACGGGCTCTGTTCTCGTCACGAAAATTCAGCTTCCGAGCTCGATTCAGGTGTCAAATGGGACAGCCTATATTTACTCAGGATTTACCGGAGGCACGGAGGCCGATATCGGGCTTCAGTACAGTGAAACGTATCATGTATGGAAACCGATCATGAAAGTCGGCTCAAAAGGGCAAAGCCAGGTCCGGTATCTGGAAGGAGAAAGCCAATTCACCTATACGAAAGGCTTCCGGCCCGGCAGCACCGTACAGCTGACCATTTACAAAAATCTGAACGGCAATACCCGCGCCACATATTGGGGCACGAATAATGACGGGTACACCGGCCGCATCATTTCAGAACTCGCCCAAACAAATGTAAGTTCAGTCTCAAAATGGAAAGCGCTCGCCACTGTTGCGGTCACATCAGAGGATCAGCGCCCTTACATCAAATCAAACTTCTCAACAGCTTTTACAAACATCACGATCGACAATAAAGCAGTCACACCTGTGGTGGATACACAGGACTTTGCCAAAGTGACGGTATCAGGCAGCAGCGTCAGCATGTCTGTCGTCAAATAAAGAATTCCGAACGCACGATTCCTGCCATCGTGCGTTTCGTTATGTCAATCCCGCACTTTACCGCGAAGATTTCGCCTGAAGGAAAAGCCGTTTTCGCCGAACCCGGGTATTCAAGCGATGAACGCATGATGATCCTCCGCCGGAAACGCATATCCCTTAGGATTACTTTTCATAAAAAAGCTCCTGATCAGGTTTGTGCTTTAATATTTTTTCGTTCATTTCCGCCAAAACGCTGAACAGTCTGCCTTCTCCTGAATATTAAATTGAATCATGCTTTCAAGCAGATCATAATGCACCGGTTCAGTCCATTGAATTCTGAACAAACGGGAAGTGGCGCTGTAGCCGGCGCGGGCGATGTCATCGGCAAAATGCGCAATCCCCGCTTCTTCGGGAGAAACACTTAGATGATGCTTCGCTGCTGCAAAGCCGATAATAAAGGTGCCGTGATCAGTAAACATCGGCGTATTCCACTTGATCTGCGATTGTAAATTCGGGAATCGGTCAGCCGTCCAAGACAGGATTTCCTCTAGTTTGAGCCGGTGATCCGGATTGTCGATTCCTGATATATATTTTGCAAATACATCCATGCCCATCTCTCCTAAAATATAATGTCATGACTCTTTCCACCATCATAGCCAACAGACGGAGACGATACAACTCTGCCCGGGCAGGTAAATCAAAAAAACCCTCTCCAAAAAGGAAAGGGCCCGTCCCTTCACATCACAGCTTTCTCTAATATCTCTCCCCCAGCTCCCGCAAAATAAAGTCGTAAATCATTTTAGTCCGCTCTTCTTTCGGGTACAGCATGAATTCCTGCCGCTTCGGGATATGGCTGCCCATCCTGTCCTGAAAAGTGGTTCTGAGATAGGCGGTTCTGTAAACTTGATTCTCAAAAGAATGATAAGATACTTCCAGCTCCATCGTTTTGCCGTTTGAGAATGTGACCGCTGTATCATCAAATGCGGTCGGTTGAAAATCTTTAACATGCACATGAGATATCCAGCCGCATTGAGGCCTTGAAGAAGAAAGTGTAGGGAATAAAAAGATGCGATTTGAAGGGTCCACCATAATCGGCGGCTTGTGAGAAATTTTAATCGCTTCATATGTTCCCGCTTTTCTCCCGGCATAGCTGGAGCCAAAGTAGCGGCAGCTTCTGTCAATGATGTGAATCGGCTTCATGCTGACATATAGAATGCAATCTTTTTCAATGATCTTCGACCCCATTTTACCGTCTATTTCCTCAGGCAAAACAGCGATGGTTGAACGATTTACTTCGTAGCTTTCTAAGGGTGCGTGTGTTTTCTGGCACATAATGTGCAGCCTCCAATCCTTTTCTTGAAAATTTATACTAATAATCTATCATCTGTCATTGGAAAACGACAGGTTTTTTTTGAATATAGCTAAAAATCACCTTTTAAAGATATAATTTAGTCTTAATTTACTACTTAAATATTATTTTTCAATTTCCTTTTCACAACATTTATACAATGTTATTTTTCAATTTTTCGTCAGTTTGCAGGATATGTCGATATATTTCCAAGTATTAGTTGTCTAAAGATTATAAAAATTAATTGATTTTTCCGGCTGTTATCCATATACTATAAAAAAGGCATTGGGGGGATTCTTTATGAAAGAGAAAAAATCGTACACTGAGCTCATGAAGTCCCGCAACACGCAAAAAGCAAATGAATTCGATGTGACAATGGCCGATATTTACATTCAAATGGTGCTCGACGAATCCTTGTATAAACGCCGGCTCCACACGCTGACAAAACAGATTGATAAAGCGCTTGATGATAAAAATAAAGAAGCGTTCCTTACGCTTTCTAAAGAATATGCTGCACTCAAACTGAGTGAATAAGCCAATCCAAATGGATTGGCTTTTTTATATTATCCGTTTACGATGGTGCCGCCGTTCACATGAATTGTCTGTCCCGTGACATAGGAAGAATCATCGCTTGCTAAGTACAAATAGCTCGGTGCCACTTCAACAGGCTCTCCCGGGCGCTGCATCGGCACGTCTGAGCCGAAGACTTCCACTTCCTTCGCCGAGAAGCTAGCCGGAATGAGCGGCGTCCAGATCGGCCCCGGCGCCACTGCGTTCACCCTGATGCCCTGAGTGACAAGAGACTGAGACAGAGATCTTGTAAACGTGACGATCGCCCCTTTTGTCGCTGAATAGTCAATCAATGTTTTGTGGCCTTTGTAGGCGGTAATGGAGGCCGTATTAATGATTGAACTTCCTTTTTTCAAATGAGGGAGCGCGGCTTTCGTTAAGTAAAACATTGAAAAAATATTCGTCTGAAACGTTCTGATGAGCTGGTGGCTCGTGATTTTCTCAATCCCCGGCTGCACGTGCTGCTCACCCGCATTGTTGACTAAGATGTCAATGGAAGGAAAGGCTTGGCCCGCCTGACGGATGACATCGTTGCAAAAGGCTTCGTCGCCGACATCACCTGCGATCAGCAGACACTTTGCCCCCTCTTTTTCTACATATTGCTTCGTCTCTTCGGCATCCTGATGCTCATCAAAGTAAACGATGACCACATTTGCGCCTTCCTTCGCGAACAAAACGGATACGGCGCGTCCGATTCCGCTGTCTCCGCCCGTGATAATCGCAGTTTTTCCTTCAAGTTTTTTCGCCGCTTTCGGTTTGTCAAACACAGGGCGAGGGTCCATTACATATTCAAAGCCCGGCTGCCGGTTTTGATGCTGCGGCGGCAAGGTTTTCTTCTTCTGATTCGCCATTTTGATCACTCCTTTACATTAATTACTATATTATGAGTAATTTAAGCATCTTATACGACTTTCATGTATGAATATAGACTTATTGGAAAAATTAAGAATATACAATAGAGGAGGTAATTTGAAATGACTGCTTTTTCAAACGAGGAATCTGCTTCCTATTGGAAAGCAACAGCTGACATTCCTTCCTTTCCCGCCCTGACTGAAGATACGGAATGCGACGTTGCGGTTATCGGCGGAGGAATTACGGGCCTGACAACGGCATACGAACTGACGAAAAGAGGCTTCCGTGTCGCTGTCATTGAAGCAGACCGGATTTTAAACGGGACGACCGCGGGCACAACCGCAAAAATCACCGCCCAGCATGATTTCATCTATGCCGATCTAATTCAGCAGATCGGACTGACCAGCGCAAGGCTGTATTTCGAAGCCCATCTTCACGCTATGGAAGACATGAAGCAGATCATCAAGGACCTTTCGATTGACTGCAGACTGATTGAACAAGACGCGTATATTTACACGAATACGGAAGCCGGCGTCAAAAAAATCCGCAGCGAGCAGGAAGCCTACACCAAGCTCGGCATTGAACATGAGCTTGTGAAAGAACTTCCCGTCCCCGTTAATTGCAGGCTCGGCCTTGCCATGAAGAATCAGGCGCAATTTCATCCGCTTTTATATGGCGCGGCGCTTGTGAAAGAGATGGTCAAAAATGGGGCGCGGATTTTTGAACAGACGGCGGCAATTGACATTAAAAAAGAACCGCAGCCTGAGGTGGTCACGAAAAACAGACACGGCATCAAGTGCCGCTACATTGTCTGCTCCTCCCACTTTCCTTTTTATGACGGCGGAGGGCTTTATGCCGCCAGAATGTATGCCAGCAGATCCTACGTACTCGCGGTAAAACCGAAGCAAGCGTATCCTGACGGTATGTTTCTCAGCATAGACAAGCCGTCCAGATCACTGCGCTATACAGAGCTGAACGGTGAAAAACTGGTGCTCGTCGGCGGCGAAAGCCACAAAACAGGCCAAGGAAAAGAAATGTCCGAGCATTACGAAGCGCTGAAACAATTTGCAGAAGACACAATCGGAGTCGAAAGCATCCCATATCATTGGTCTGCACAAGACCTTGTCACCATTGACAAAATCCCGTTCATCGGTCCGATCTCAGGCGATGAAGAATATATTTTGGCGGCGACCGGTTTTAAAAAATGGGGCATGACAAGCTCAGCCCTTGCGGCAAAGCTTTTGGCTGATCATATCCAAAACAAAAAGAACCCGTTTTCCGGCCTGTTTATCCCGTCACGTTTCCACGCAGATCCGGGGCTGAAAAAATTGATTTCCTATAATGCCGACGTAGCCAAACACCTTATCTCGGGCAAACTTGAGAGGCCGGACGCTTCACCTGAGTCCCTTCAGCCCGGAGAGGGAAAAATCGTAACGGTAAACGGCAAACGGGCCGGCGCCTATAAAGATGAAAAAGGCTGCCTGCATCTTGTCGACACGACATGCACCCATTTAGGCTGTGAGGTTGAATGGAATGACGGCGAACGGACGTGGGACTGCCCTTGTCACGGCTCCCGGTTCACACCTGACGGCGGGGTTGCCGAAGGTCCCGCCATCAAGCCGCTGAAGCGCATCACGCAAGATTAACTGAACCATTCTGTATGAATGGTTTTATTTTTTTGCATTAAAATATTTTTACCAGATTCCTTCATTCAAGTTCCTTCCAAACCGATAAAAAGAAAAAGAGAATATCTGGGGGAACTAATATTGTTATTTAAAAAAGACCGCAAAAAAGAAACAGCTTATTTTTCAGAAGCCGACGGCAAAAAACGCATCGAGCTTTCAAATCAATATGCAGATGTCAAAAAGCAGCTGAAAATGGTCAGGCTTGGAAACGAAGAGCTTCATGTGCTTGAAGAGCTGCAGCCGTTAATCAAAGAACATATTTCCACCATCGTCGATTCCTTTTACCGAAACCTGGATCACGAAAAATCATTAATGACGATCATTAACGACCACAGTACGGTCGAGCGCCTGAAAAAAACATTACGCCGTCATATCCACGAAATGTTCGCCGGCACGATAGATGATGAGTTCATTGAGAAAAGACAGCGCATCGCTTCCATTCATTTGCGGATCGGCCTTGAACCGAAATGGTATATGGGGGCGTTTCAGGATCTGCTTCTGTCGATGATGAACATATATGAAGCTTCCATCCCGGATTTGCATGAGCTTTTAAAAGCGATCAAAGCGACGACGAAAATACTGAATCTCGAACAGCAGCTCGTCCTTGAAGCGTTCCAGACCGAATATAACTGCCAGCGGGACGAGCAAGAGGAAAAGAAAGCCCGTCTTCATCAAAAAATTCAGGAAACATCCGGATCACTCGCTGATCTGTTTTCAGAAACGAGCAGAGCCGTGCAGGAGCTGGTCGATAAATCAGAGGACATTTCCGAGGCATCAAAAGCCGGCACCGTCACTTCCGTACATGTAGAAGAAAAGTCAATCGGCGGAAAAAAAGAACTTGAAAGCCAGCAGAAGCAATTGAATAAAATCGACGCCAGCCTTCTGCATATTGAAGAAGAAATGGATAAGCTGAATGACATTGCCCAGCAAATCGAAAAAATCTTCGGCATCGTGACGGGGATCGCCGAGCAAACGAATCTCCTGTCATTAAACGCTTCAATAGAATCTGCGAGAGCCGGGGAGCACGGCAAAGGCTTCGCCGTTGTCGCAACGGAAGTAAGAAAGCTTTCAGAGGATACGAAAAAAACCGTTTCCACCGTATCAGAGCTTGTGAACAATACCAATACACAAATCAACATCGTGTCCAAACATATTAAAGATGTAAACGGACTTGTGGGTGAAACGAAAGAAAAAATGACGCAGATCAACCGTCTGTTTGATGACATCGTCCAAAGCATGAAAACGAGCAAAGATCAGACAGGCAAAATCGACGTTGATTTACAGGCTTTTCTCGGCGGCCTTCAAGAAGTCAGCCGCGCCGTTTCCCACGTTGCATCATCCGTTGATTCACTTGTTATCCTCACAGAAGAATAAAGACAAACCGGCCGGCCTTTTTTATAAAGGGCCGGTCTTTTTAATGTAAACTAAAAATATAATGATGTTGACATATATAAAGACTCGATTTATTGTATAAACATATTTTGATAAGCTGGAGGAATACATAATGAAATTGACAGAAATGATGCATATTGCCGTGTTTACCGCCATTATGGGACTTTTAGGGCTGCTCCCCCCGCTTTTCTTATCCTTTACGCCGGTTCCGATTACACTCCAGACGATCGGTGTGCTTTTATCAGGAAGCATCTTAAAACCGAAAGCCGCGTTTTTAAGCCAATTGCTGTTTTTGCTGATTGTGGCATGCGGAGCGCCTCTCCTTTCGGGCGGAAGAGGCGGGTTCGGGGTTTTTTTCGGGCCGAGCGCCGGGTATCTCATCGCATATCCGCTTGCGGCATTCCTGCTTAGCCTCAGCATCCGAAACCTTCGCTCAGCCAGCGCACCCCATTTGTTTATCAGACAGTTTTTGTTCGGCGTGCTGTTTTTGTATGTCATCGGCATTCCCGTTCAGGCTTTTATGATGCACATTGATATCATGACTGCCGTAAAGCTCAGCCTCATCTATGTGCCGGGAGATCTGCTTAAAGCGGCCGCAGCCTCATTCGCAGCCGTAAGAATCAGAAAAACTCTTCAAGCAAGCCGGCTTTTGCCGACGAAAGGAAGCTGATTTTACTCACCATGATTACATCATCATATTCAGATACAGCCGGACAAGCGCCGGAACAAATCGCCATTCAGACAGAAATAGATCAAATCACCTATCAAACTTGGAATAAACTTGTAAACCAGACCGCAAACTGGCTTGACAGCCTTTCAGGTAAGCCGAAAAACATTGCAATATTACTGCCGAATGAAATCCCTTTTTTACAACTATTCGCAGGCGCGGCGCATGCCGGCTGCACGGCGGTTCCGTTAGATCCCCGCTCGACAGCAGCGGAATTCGCGGATCAGCTGCACATCAGCAAAACCGATCTCGTTATCTGTGACCGCCGGCTGAGCGTCAGATTGAACGGCGTCAAAACACCCGTCATTCTGTGGGATGAATGCAGATCTTGTATCGAGGCGGAGAAAACAGAAGGCGCCTTTATCAAAAACGCCGGCCTGCCCTTTTATACCGGGTTCACCTCGGGTTCGACCGGAAAGCCGAAAGCCTTCACCCGCTCCCACCGTTCGTGGCTGGAGAGCTTTTCTTGTACGAAACGTGAATTCGGCATTTCCCCTGATGACAAAGTGCTGGTACCGGGCACGCTGCGCTCATCACACTTTTTGTACGGCGCCGTCAGCACTTTGTTTATCGGCGGAACCGTCATCCTTCAAAGAAAATTCAATCCGGCCGGAATGAAAGACTGGCTGAGACAAGCTGATGTTCTGTATACCGTACCGACAATGACCGACGCCCTGCTCTCGGCAGAAGCGTTTCCGGATAAACCGCTCAAGGTGATTTCTTCCGGCGCAGACTGGCCGGCTTCGTCTAAACAAGCGCTGTCAGACCGCTATCCTAATCTGCGGTTATATGATTTTTACGGTACGTCCGAGCTGAGTTTCGTGGCTTTCTTATCGCCTGAAGACGGCGCAAAAAAGGCAAATGCGGCGGGCCGGCCGTTTGATCATGTTAAAATCGAAATCCGCCGTCCCGGAGGAGAACGCTGCATGCCGGGCGAAACGGGGAAGATTTTTGTGAACAGCCCGATGAAATTTTCGGGATACATCGGCGGCGCAAAGCCTGATGATTCCGGATGGATGACGGTTGATGACATGGGGTATGTCGACAGTGACGGCTATCTATATATCGAAGGACGTGAAAACGGGATGATCGTATCCGGCGGCCTGAACGTGTTTCCTGAAGAGATTGAACGTGTGCTCAACGGCTGTCCGGGCGTCAGAAAAGCGGCCGTAACCGGTGTGCCTGATGCCTATTGGGGCAGCATCGCCGTTGCGGTAATCGACGGACATGCGGATGTAAAGGAACTGAAGAAACGGTGCCGCGAACAGCTGGCAGCATATAAAATCCCGAAAAAATGGCTGTTTTCAGAAATACCGGAAACAGCCGGCGGAAAGATCGCCCGTGCCGCCATACGAAAACAGGCAAAGGACATGATGGAATGGAAGCGGTAATTACGGATGCGAAACGGACGATTTTCGCCCGGGAAAACGGCCTGTTAAAGGACTGTCTTCCTGAGGACTTAGCCGCTCCGCTGATCCGCCATTTGAGCCGGAACACACCCGAAGACATTGATGAAGTCCTGATCGGAAATGCGACGGGCCGCGGCGGAAACCTCGCCCGGCTGTCAGCCTTGGCGGCCGGACTTCCTTTGAGCGTGTCCGGGACGACCATCGACAGACAGTGCGGCTCCGGGCTTGATGCCGTGAGAATCGCGTGTCATTTTGTAAAAGCCGGCGCAGGGAGTACGTATATCGCGGGAGGAGCGGAGAGCAGCAGCCGCTCCCCTTTCTCATCGCGCGCGCGTTTTTCTCCTGAACATATCGGCGATCCTGATATGGGCATAGCAGCCGAGTATACGGCACAGGCTTACGGGGTAACGAGAAAGATGCAGGACGAATATACCCTTCTCAGCTATGGACGGAGCGTCAAAGCGCACGAAGACGGCCTGTACCGCCGGGAGATCCTCCCCTTTCGCGGATTCGCCGCTGACGAAAACATGCAAAAAAAGCGGAACATGGAGCCTCTCATCGCCCGCGCCAAACCCGTCTTTCAGCCCGGAGGCTCTGTCACCGCCGCCAACAGCTGCGGAATTTCTGACGGAGCGGCGGCAGTCTGTGTGATGGAAGAACAAAAAGCGCGGTCTCTCGGTTTAAAGCCGAGATTGCGTTTTATCGGAAGCGCGGTAAGCGGCGTCCATCCGCATTATCCGTCAGCTGCTCCGGTGTATGCCGTCAAAAAACTGCTGAAGGAGCGGGACCTGTCACCTGATGACATTGATATATACGAAATAAACGAGGCGTTTGCCGTCAAAATATGCGTCTTTTCACAGCAGCTTCAAGTGCCGTATTCTAAAATAAATGTCCGGGGCGGCGCTCTGGCCGTCGGACATCCGTACGGGGCTTCCGGAGCGGCGCTTGTCACCCGGCTTTTTTATGAAGCAAAAAGGCGGCCGGATGCCCGCTTTGCAGCAGCAGCGATCGGCAGCGGAGGCGGAGTCGGACTGGCGCTTCTCTTTGAAGTGTTAACGTAACGGCAGTATAATAGATGGTATCGATAAAAAATGATCGGAGTGGAGACTTTATGACTGCCGTTTGTTTAGTAAGACATGGAGAGACTGATTGGAACGCCCAAAAGAAGCTTCAAGGCAAATCGGATATTCCGTTAAATGCGACGGGAGAGCGTCAGGCGAAAGAAACAGGAGAATACTTAAAAGGTTTCAAATGGGATGTCATCGTCTCAAGCCCGATGAAACGGGCCAGAAAAACAGCCGACATCATTAATGGATTTCTGAATCTTCCTATCGTCGTCATGGAAGATTTCAGAGAACGGAGCTATGGGGATGCGGAAGGAATGTCTTTACCGGAACGGTCGAAGCGCTACCCGGATAAAAACTATCCGAACATGGAGACCGCAGAGGAGCTGACAGACAGAATGCTGGCCGGTTTAGTGAAAGTTCAGGAGCGCTTCCCTGATCAAAAAGTACTGATCGTCGCTCACGGCGCAGCCATTCACGCCCTCTTGTCCGCCATTTCTGACGGTGACACCGACATACAAAACGCAAAGCTTGTCAATGCTTGTCTGAGCAATATCGAACGAATTGAAAATAAGTGGCGCGTCAAGGATTACAATGTAAGCAGCCACCTTTCAGAATCATAGCAAAAAGGCCCGCATTCAGTGCCGGGCCTTTTTAGCGGGCATTTTTTCCTGCAGATCATGTAATATGGCGTCCGCACCGTCAATACTCCGGCGTTCCGTCCAAACCGCCCTGTCCGCGCGGTAAACATGTCCGTTTTTCACGGCTTTAAGCTGTTTCAAGATCGGATTCTTTTCGAACTCTTTCTCTCCGCCCAACAGCACGATGTAATCAGGATCGATATGCAAAAGCCTCCCGGGCGTCATTTTGATAGGCTCAGATTTTCCGCCGGAAGCTGTCTGGACCGCATAGGTAAACCCTGCGAGCGTTAAAAGCCGGGACGTAAAAAACTGATCGTCCTTAACAGAAAAGCTGCCGTTTACAGCGTTCATTATTAAAATCGAGGCGCCTTCTGCATCCAGTTTTCTTTTGATGTCATTCAGCTTTTCTTCCTGAGCTGACAACTGTTTCTCTATGATGCCCTCTTTACCGGCCGCCTTTTCAATGGTAAGGGCGGCGTCAACCGCATCCTGATAATCCGCATCTTCATTTTTTAAAGCGATTGTCGGAGCGATCTCCGTCAGCTTATGGTATATCCCTCTGTGCAGGCTTGAGTCTGCAATGATGAGATCGGGTTTCAGCGAAGCGATCTTTTTCAGGTCGGGATGTGACCGGGTGCCGGCGTTTCGCGCTGACGGGTTATCGGCCGCAGCCACAGGCTTTATGCCGAGATCATGGAGGGTATCATTAAAGCCCGGATTCAACACGGCGACGCGCTGCGGATGCGCTGGCACATGTGAGGTCCCCAGATCATGTCTGATGGCAGTCTCATGTTCCGGTCCTGAACATGCCGATATGACGAGGACGGCCAAGATCGGCATCAGCATACTGAATCGTTTCATCTGCTCCCCTCTTTCGTTTTTCCGCAATTATATCATGAACAAAATAAGCATTAATGATATTCATAATCATTATTTTTATAAAATGGTTTCATGGCTATTCTCCACCAAGGAAGTCAAAGACTGATTCATGCCGGGGCTTTTTCTCATTCCGCTTTCACCTCCTTCAGTCTTCTGCATTCAACAAAAAGTGACATTTATCCTGTTTTTGGTACAGCATCCAAAAATGGGAGCAAAACAATCGACCCAGTAAACAAGCGAGTCATTGCGCTTGTGTACATTTACTCATGTCCTTCCATCGGTTTTTTCCATTAAAATTTAAATATTTCGGGTTCCTACTAAATGAAAGAGAGTTGATATACCTAAATAGAAATAAAACGGGATGAAAAAAATTGGGTCTACTAAAATATTATTCCATACTATACAATTAATCCACAGAATAGTCTGTCTATTGGTTATTCTGTAAATGAAAAAAAGGAGAGGATAAAGAGTGAGAGGCAAAAAGGTATGGATCAGTTTGCTGTTTGCTTTAGCGTTAATCTTTACGATGGCGTTCGGCAGCACGTCTTCTGCCCAGGCGGCAGGAAAATCAAACGGGGAAAAGAAATATATTGTCGGGTTCAAACAGACAATGAGCACGATGAGCGCCGCTAAGAAGAAAGATGTCATTTCTGAAAAAGGCGGAAAAGTACAGAAGCAATTCAAATATGTAGACGCAGCTTCAGCTACATTAAATGAAAAAGCTGTAAAAGAGCTGAAAAAAGACCCTAGCGTCGCTTACGTTGAAGAAGATCACGTTGCAAAAGCGTACGCGCAATCCGTGCCTTACGGCGTATCTCAAATCAAAGCCCCTGCTCTGCACTCTCAAGGCTTCACTGGATCAAATGTTAAAGTAGCGGTTATCGACAGCGGTATTGATTCTTCTCATCCTGATTTAAAGGTGGCAGGCGGAGCCAGCATGGTTCCTTCTGAAACAAATCCTTTCCAAGACAGAAACTCTCACGGTACTCACGTTGCCGGCACAGTTGCGGCTCTTAATAACTCAATCGGTGTATTAGGCGTTGCGCCAAGCGCATCCCTTTACGCGGTAAAAGTTCTCGGCGCTGACGGTTCCGGCCAGTACAGCTGGATCATTAACGGAATTGAGTGGGCGATCGCAAACAAAATGGACGTTATTAATATGAGCCTCGGCGGACCTTCTGGTTCTTCAGCGTTAAAAGCTGCAGTTGACAAAGCTGTTGCTTCCGGCGTCGTAGTGGTTGCGGCAGCCGGTAACGAAGGCACTTCCGGCGGCTCAAGCACAGTGGGCTATCCTGGTAAATACCCTTCTGTCATTGCAGTTGGCGCTGTTGACAGCAGCAACCAAAGAGCATCTTTCTCAAGCGTAGGGCCTGAGCTTGATGTCATGGCACCTGGCGTATCGATCCAAAGCACGCTTCCCGGAAACAAATACGGAGCATACAACGGTACGTCAATGGCATCTCCGCACGTTGCCGGAGCGGCTGCTTTAATTCTTTCTAAGCACCCGAACTGGACAACCACTCAAGTCCGCAGCAGTTTAGAAAACACCACTACAAAACTTGGTGATGCTTTCTACTACGGAAAAGGGCTGATCAACGTACAGGCGGCAGCTCAGTAAAACATAAAAAACCGGCGTCGGCCTTGGCCCCGCCGGTTTTTTATTATTTTTCTTCCTCCGCATGTTCAATCCGCTCCATAATCGACGGATGGCTCCCTTTGAAAACCTTGACGAGAAACGGCGGATTGACCCGGCTCAGTCCCGTAACAGCCAAATCCTGAAACGTCTCAATCGCCGCTTCCCGGTTTCCGGTCAGCTCGATGCCGTAACGGTCGGCGGCGTTTTCCTGATACCGGGAGACGGCATTCGTAATCGGATCAGAAGCAAAACTGAGCACGGAGATGAGCAGCAATAACAGCGGGAGAGCGGCCAGATCTTTAGGCCCCTCTATATGAAGCATCCGGCTGAAGGATTTCGCCAGCCGCCTGTAAAGCTTGTCAATGATATAAAACCCGGCCAATGACAGCAGCAGATACCCGGCAAGTCCGATGTACACGTGCTTCATCACATAGTGCCCCATCTCATGCCCCATTATGAACAAAATTTCCGGATCCTTCAGTTTGTTAAGAGTCGTATCCCACAAAATGATGCGTTTATTCGAACCGATGCCCGTCACATACGCATTCAGCGCGTTCGTTTTCTCCGACATATTCACTTCATAAACATGGCTGGCGGGAATATCGGCCTTATCGGCAAGCGACAAAATTTTGCTTTCCAGCTCCTTGTCTTTCAGCGGATAAAAATCATTGTATAAAGGATCAATGACGACCGGCTGCAGGAAAAACAAAAACAGGGTAAACGGCACGGTCAGACACCAAGCGTAAAACCACCATTTTTTTGTATGCTTTGTGATCAGCCAGTAAAACACAAGCACACACGCGGCAAACAGCGGAAAACTGATCCAGAAATCAATGACATGGTCTCTGATCCAGCTTGTTGCGGTCTGGGTCGAAATATGATACGCAAGCGAAACCCGATATCCGATCCACTCAAGCGGAAGCGAAGCAGCCATAACGATGAGTGAAATGACAAATACGAAGCTTACGATTTGCAGCACCCGAAAGCGCACCGCTGCTTCCAGCCATTGCTTTATTTTTTTGGCAAGCCCAGTAATGAGCAGCAGAAAAAATAAAAACCAATCTAACGGCGCACCGATAAAAAACAGAAAATCCTTTACATTTGAATAGTTTTCAGCGGCTGCCAGGCGGCCCGGGTCCATAAACGAGGCCGGATCGGCTTTTGTTCCCTTTACGGCCTCCGGGACCGCGGAGTCTCCTGTCATAAAGAAATACCAATAGAAAAAAAGGCCGTACAGCACATAGGCAAGTCCCGCTGCCGCAATCCATTTGCGCATGGAAGTCACCCTCCTTACCCTTATGACTTACTCCTATTGTAAGCATAAATGCAAATAAATAGAACCAAGCCTCCGAAACGGATGTTAATCTTTTCACAACAGAAAAGAATGGAACAACAGGAAGCGGGAAAGACTAAAAGACGGAGTGATGAATATGAAAAAAATAATCGCATTTATTGTAGTAATCGCCCTTTTGGTTATTGCTTTCTTCTATGTATACAGCCGGACCGGCGATGTGTTTCCATCAAGCAACGCAGATCTGATTATTCTGTCTGAGCACGGAAAAAAAGAAATCAAAATTAAAGACAGGCAGAATGTAAAAGATATGCTCGATATCTTGAACCAAGGAAAACAAGTCAAACTGACCAAAAGCGTGTCTCCCGATTACAACGGAACGGTCAAATACCATGAAGACCGTATTGATTCATTCAGCATGTGGCTCGAAAGCGGCAATTATATGACGTACAAGTATAAAAACACGTATTACAAACTGACCCGGCATGATACGTTGCTTGTGCAAAGCATCATTAAGGAAGAATCGCAGAGCTGACCGGATCAGTTCATGTAAAAGCGAAGCCCTCAGGCTTCGCTTTTCGTCTGTCATTTCGGAAGCATGTCCCGGACCGCCCGTCTCAGCAGCTTCCCGGTCGCGTTCTTCGGAATCTCATCAAGAAAAACCACTTCCGCCGGGCGCTTATATTTTGCTAAATGCTGTTCACAGTAATCAACAACGGCCTGCTCTGTCAGCTCACCACCCGCAGGCACTATATAAGCATGCACCGCTTCCCCCGTTTTGGCGTCAGGAACGCCGATAACCACGGCTTCTTTAATGCCCTCATGGCTGTAGAGCACTTCTTCTACTTCGCGCGGATAGACGTTGTATCCGCCGACGAGAATCATATCTTTTTTTCTGTCGACGATATAAAAATAACCGTCTTCATCGCGCTTCGCCAAATCACCCGTGTACAGCCAGCCGTCCTTCAGCGCATGTTCCGTCTCCTCCGGCATCTTGTAATAGCCTTTCATCACATTCGGCCCTTTCACGATCAATTCTCCCACTTGATGAGCGGGCAGTTCTCGACCGAGCGTATCAACGACTTTATTTTCGACATGCAAAATATTCGTCCCGATTGAGCCAGGCTTTCTCCCCCGGTCAAACGGATTGAAACAAGTAACCGGAGACGCTTCAGAAAGTCCGTATCCTTCCAAAATGGTGACATTAAAAGTTTGTTCAAACGTCTGCAGCAGAGCGACCGGCATCGAAGCGCCGCCTGAAATGCAGAGCCTGATAGACGCAAAATCCTCCGCCTTGCCGTGCTCATATTGATACAGGTAGTTATACATCGTCGGAACGCCTGCAAAAATAGTTGCCTCCCGGCGTTTAATCAGTTTAAACACAGAGGCCGGGCTGAATTGCGGCTCGATTAATACACACGCTCCGCTCATCAGAGGCGCATTCATACAAACGGTTAAACAAAAAACATGAAACATCGGCAATGCGGCTACAATTTTATCTTTCTCATTCATTCCTAAGTATCCGGCGACATCATTTGCGTTGGAAAAAAGATTCTGATGGGTGAGCATGGCGCCTTTCGGTTTTCCCGTCGTCCCTGAGGTATATAAAATGACGGCAGTATCATCTTGGGACAATGTCGGATAGGTTCTGGTGCGCTCCGCCGGACGGAGCATTTTTGTAAACGTTGTCATTTTTAAGCGCAATTGAGGGTCTTCTGTCGTTGGAGTGTTCTCTGCGGTCTGACTGATGATGATATGCTCCACTAGCGGCAGTGAGCCGTGCAGGCTTTCAAATACGGGAATTAAAAGGTCGATGCCGGCAATCGCTTTGACATCGCCGTTTTTCAGCATATATGCGATCTCTGAAGGTGTGTATGCCGGATTAACAGGTATGACGACAACTCCCGCTTTTAACGCGCCGAAAAACGCAATGACAAAATCAGGCGTATTTCCGAGCAGCAAAGCGAGATGGTCCCCTTTTTTCAGTCCCCTGTCTTCCAATCCGTTTGCAAATGCTTCAATTTTACCTGCCAGCTCCTCATACGTCATGTACTGATCTTGAAACAGACAAGCTGGTTTTTCCGGTTTCTGTGATGCCGTTTCTTCCAATTTGGAAACCAGATTCATTTTCCCACCCCTTTAAAAATGTAATGAATGAATAGTCATTCATTTCTCCGGAATAAACGTTCACTTTCATTATAGAAAAATATAGAAAAACACTCAAGGGCTAAAAGCCCCGAGTGCTATAAAACCGGAAACTATAATTGTTTCAGCGCTTCTCTGATGGGCGTGCTGCCCGCCGTCAGATCGAACGCCTTTTCAAACGTATTCGGTTCATTAAGGGATGCGATAACGGTCTTGGCGACATCGTCTCTTGAAATGGAGCCTCTTTCTAAATCGGCGGCGGCATTGATATTGCCCGTGCCGGGATCATTTAATAGTCCGCCGGGACGGATAATCGTATACGTCAAACCGCTCGCTTCAAGAATTTTGTCCGCATAATGTTTAGCGGCATAATACGGCTTCAGCGATTCATTCCAGTTGGCCCGGTTATGAGCCTGTAGGGCGCTCACCATAATAAACCGCTTAATGCCGTCTTTTTTTGCCGCTTCTATCGCTTTTGCCGCTCCGTCAAGATCAATCAAAAGCGTCTTATCATATCCGGTGCTTCCGCCTGATCCGGCGGTAAAAACCATCGCATCACAGCCCTCGGCGGCTTTCGCGATGTCTTCCGCACTTCCTTCGAGATCCGCAAGAACGGCTTCTGTTCCCGCAGCTTGAAGCGCTTCTTTCTGCTCTTCTTTCCGGACCATCGCCCGAAGCGTATGGGTGCCGTCTTGTTGAAACAGCCCGGTCAGCCGCTGTCCGATCTGTCCGTTTGCTCCGATGAGAAATACTTTCATCATGATCCCTCCCTATCTATTATGGTTCTATCATTTCATAAAAACGGGCGCTGATTCAAATCATGCGGTTCGGCAAGTGTTCTAATAAATCAGTTCGAGAAAGTCTTCCAGCTCTATGTTGCCGAAATACTGTTTCAGCTCAATTCCGGCCAGCGCCTCCCTGATCGCGGTTCTGTCATACTGTTTTCCGATCAGCGCCTGTTCGACTTCACTCACATCTTTCGCACCGAAAAAATCACCGAAAATTTTGCAGTCTTGAATGATTCCTTTTTTCACTTCAAGGCGCAGTTCAATTGATCCGACCGGATAACGTTTAGAATGCTGAAGATTGAATGCCGGCGACCTGCCGAAATTCCAGTCCCAGTTTTGATAACGCTCTTCTGAAATCTTCCGGATCGCTTTCCAGTCTTCATCCGTCAGCTTATATTCCGGCACTTTGGAAAGATCATTTGTATTAAAAATATGGTGAAGCAGGTGCTTTTTGAATTCATCGGCCGTCATTTTGTCATCAAGAAACTCGCTGATGTTGGCGACACGGCTTCTGATTGATTTAATGCCCTTTGATTCGATTTTGTCTTTTTTCACTTTCAGCGCTGACACAACATGGTCAATGGCCGAATCCAGCATTAATGTTCCGTGGCTGAAAATCCGTCCTTTCGTCGAGAATTGAGCGTTGCCGGAAATTTTTCTGCCATCTGCGACAATGTCGTTGCGGCCGCTTAATTCAGCTTCCACACCGAGCTGGCGCAGCGCCTGAATAACGGGTTCGGTGAATTTTTTAAAATTGTGAAAGCTGTCTCCGTCATCCTTTGTGATAAAACTGAAATTCAAATTTCCGAGATCGTGATAAACCGCGCCGCCTCCTGACAGTCTGCGGACGACGATGATTCCGTTATCTTCTACGTATTTCGTATTGATTTCTTCTATTGTATTTTGATTCTTTCCGATAATAATCGACGGCTGATTGACATAAAAAAGCAGGTATGTCTGTTCAGGGTCGAGATGCTTCACACAATATTCTTCGATCGCGAGGTTGATCCTCGGATCGGTTATGTTTTGGTTATCAATAAATAACATGGTGCTCCTCCTCTATTTCTCCCACTTCAATCCGGAGGCCGCGATTTTCACTTCGCCCCCGAAGACAGTTTCCGCTTCTTCTTTCAGCTTGCGGTGCTCGCCAAAGTGAGGCAGATGCGTGAGAATCAGCTCCCCCGCTCCCGCCTCCTTCGCGATACGTCCGGCTTCCAAGCTGTTCATATGGCCGGCTGACGTGCCGTCCTGGTCTGCGTAAAAATTGCACTCGCAGATCAGCAGATCGGCATTTTCCGCAAACGGAATAAACGAGTCCTGATAGCTTGAATCAGCCGTATACACAACGGAAGCGGAACCGTCAGTAATCCGCATCGCATAACAAGTGACCGGATGTACCGTTTTCAGGAAGGTAATCGTGAACGGCCCGGCAGAAAGCGGACGGTCCGGCTGATAGGCCACTCCCTTTGTATGCGTTTTGTATGTAAGACGCTCAAACTGTTCTATATCAGCATCATGCCCGTAAATCGGCAGCGCATCCGTCCCTTTTCCAAGAAATGAGCCGACCTGCTTGGCAAATTGAAGCGGTCCGATATCAGCGATGTGGTCATGATGATAATGGGACAAAATCACGGCATCAAGCTCTTCTGCCGGTACATAGGCAAACAGCTTTGATAATACGGCGCTTCCGCAATCGACGAGCAAAGAATAACCGCCGGACTGAAACAGATAGCCTGAAGTTGCTTCATTTGCGGCCGGAAACCCGCCGCAGCATCCAATAACTGTAACTTTCATAGCATCCTCCGAATGTTTAAGATAAAAGATCCTTTCCTTCAATATACCTATTTTTCGTATAAATTGCATGTTTTAAACATTGTGCCAAAACAGCCGTTGATTTTCGTTAACTGTTATAATACAATGTAGAGACAACACAACGAAAGAGGGATGGGTATGTTGGATAAAATAACAGAATTTTTTAGAAATCTGCCCGGTAAAAAGTGTGCGGAATGCGGCAAAGAAATAGCTGAACAGCATGAATGCTATGGAAATGTTTGTGACGATTGCTTGAAAATAAAGGATATGTGACAATAGGGTGCCGCACAGTCAATAGTGTGCGGCACCTTTATTTTTCGGCTGGCGCCGTACTTTCTGAATAGGGCGTTATCCACCATTATTAGCAATTATCTGTATGTTTTGTACAATTCAGTATTTTCAATCTATATTTTTTTATAGACGAATTGTTTTCTTTTCTATTATAATTTGTTCTAATAGCTATCTTTTTAGATACTTATTGCACTTTTTTCTTCGGGAGGTAATCTATGAAAAAATTACGTTTTGGATTAGCGACGCAAATTTTCGTCGGACTCATACTAGGGGTTGTAGTCGGTGTCATCTGGTATGGCAATCCTGCTGTTCCAACTTATTTACAGCCTATCGGCGATTTGTTTTTACGCTTAATCAAAATGATCGTGATTCCAATCGTCGTCTCCAGCTTAATCATCGGCGTTGCCGGCGCGGGAAGCGGAAAACAGGTCGGAAAATTAGGCTTCAAAACGATTTTGTATTTTGAGATCATTACCACTTTCGCCATCATTCTCGGACTGGCTTTGGCAAATCTTTTTCATCCGGGAACAGGCGTTAATATACATGAGGCTCAAAAAACAGATATCAGTCAATATGTTGAAACAGAAAAAGAACAAAATAATAAATCCATCGCGGACACATTCCTGCATATTGTACCGACAAACTTCTTCCAATCATTGGCCGAAGGAGATCTGCTTGCCATCATCTGCTTTACCGTGCTGTTTGCACTCGGCATCTCGGCAATCGGTGAAAAAGGAAAGCCCGTATTGGCCTTCTTTGAAGGTGTTTCTCATGCGATGTTCCACGTTGTGAACCTGGTCATGAAAGTTGCTCCGTTTGGTGTTTTTGCATTGATTGGTGTTACCGTTTCCAAATTTGGGCTCAGTTCCCTGCTTTCACTCGGTAAACTGGTCGGTTTAGTATATGTAGCTTTGGCTTTCTTTCTCATTGTTGTATTCGGAATCGTCGGAAAGCTTGCCGGGGTTAACATTTTCAAATTCCTCGCCTATATGAAGGATGAAATTTTATTGGCGTTCAGTACGTCAAGCTCCGAAACTGTACTCCCTCGTGTTATGGAAAAAATGGAGAAAATCGGATGTCCGAAAGGTATTGTTTCATTTGTTGTGCCGATCGGATATACCTTTAACTTAGACGGATCTGTGCTGTACCAATCTATCGCCGCAATATTCCTCGCTCAGGTATACCACGTTGACTTGTCCATTTGGCAGCAGATTACCCTTGTGCTTGTCTTGATGGTCACTTCCAAAGGAATGGCTGCCGTGCCCGGGACTTCTTTCGTCGTCCTGCTTGCGACACTAGGCGCATTCAACATTCCTGCAGAAGGCCTTGCATTCATCGCCGGTGTTGACCGGATTATGGACATGGCCCGTACGGTCGTCAATCTGACCGGAAACGCGCTGGCATCCGTTGTGATGTCAAAATGGGAAGGTCAGTATGATCCCGCTAAAGGCGCGAAGGTCATGAGCCTCGCCAAAACAGAACAAAACACAACCATCTCAGGTTAAACGAAAACCCTGCACGGAACTTTTCCGCGCAGGGTTTTTTTATGCCATCGGCGATAGAACGTACCGGTACAAAAGCTTCGCCGTATTAAGAAGCGATAATTCGTGCGTGCGTTCAAAGGCGTGTGATGCGTCAATTCCCGGGCCGATCAGCCCGTGGACGATGTCATGGCCTGAACGGATAGCTGCTGAGGCATCAGAACCGTAATACGGATAGATATCAAGCTGATAATCAATGCCATAGCGCTCCGCAAGCCCGGCCAGATGTTTTCTGAGCTGATAATGGTACGGGCCGCTTGCATCCTTCACGCAAATAGAGACGGTATATTCATCCGTAGACTGGCCGTCGCCGATCGCTCCCATATCAACAGCCAAGTATTCGACGGTTTCAGGCGGAATGTTGGAATTGCCGCCGTAGCCGATTTCTTCATTATTAGAAATCAGAAAGTGCGTCGTATACGGAAGTTCGATTTTCTCTTCTGTGATGCGGCGGATTAAGTTCAAGAGCAGGGCCACACTCGCTTTATCATCAAGATGCCGGGATTTTATAAAACCGCTCGGCGTCATCTGCACGCGCGGATCAAATGAGATGAAATCGCCGACCCTGATGCCGAGATTGGAGGTCTCTTCCTTCGTCCGGACAGGTTCATCAAGGCGGACTTCCATATTCTCCTGATTCCGCTCTGCCTTGCCGGCGTCCTTGTAGACGTGCACTGAAGTCTGATGCATTAAAATGGTGCCTGTATAGGTTTTGCCGGAAGCAGTTTGGATCTCGCAATATTCCCCTTCAATCGAGTTGTATCGGAAGCCGCCGATCAAGTCAATCTTCAGCCGGCCGTCCGCCTTTATTTCCTTTACCATCGCGCCGAGCGTATCGACATGCGCCGTCAGCAATCTGTGTTTCTTGTCATCACGGCCGGGAATCGTGACAAAAAGACCGCCTTTGCGGTTTCTGTAAGAGGAGACGCCCCAGTCTTTTAAAAGACTTTCTGTATAGGCGATAACCTCGTATGTATTGCCCGTAGGACTCGGAATCGACACCAGTTTTTTAATCAGTTCCATCGTATGTTTCATATCTGCCACAGGTCATTCCTCCTATCAATTTGATTCTTCTTAAAATATACTCTTTTGATCCACAACCCGTCCAATCTTTTCCTTCTCTTTTTTCATAAGATGAAGGGAGCATGGGGATAGGAGGGAAATGTATGATCAGCCGTAAATCGCATAAGCGGAAAAGGTTTCATAAAGATTGGTTTGAGGATTGGTTTGAGGATGATTGGTTTGATGCAGACTCCTTCTGGTGCTGTAAAAAAGACAAAGATCCCTGCAAGAAGAAAAAAGAAGAAGAACCTTGTAAGAAGAAAAAGGAAAGAAAGCATCATCATTCATGCCGCCATCACCGCCGCCACTGCTGCCGTCATTGGTAATATCACACAAGCCCGTTTTATAAATAGATGTCTCATGCTCCCCAACCAGCGGATGCTGCTTGGGTTTTTTTATTAAAATTAGTACCAAGTATTAATATCTGGTGTTATAATCTGATTATAAAGGAGTGATTCATCATGTCAAAATCTAAAATTACAGCAATCGGTACATATGCTCCGGCACGCCGATTAACAAATGCGGATTTGGAGCGCATCGTCGATACATCTGATGAATGGATCGTCCAGCGTACCGGCATGAAGGAAAGACGTATTGCCGGCGAACATGAATTCACATCGGATTTATGTATCGAAGCGGTGAAAAACCTTGCAGAACGATACAGCGGGACCCTTGATGATGTCGATATGATCCTTGTCGCTACAACGACGGCGGACTATGCGTTTCCAAGCACTGCGGCACGCGTGCAGGCTCATTTCGGCTGGCCTCACACCGGCGCCCTTGATATTAACGCCACATGCGCCGGACTCACATACGGCCTTCAGCTCGCAGACGCATTAATCACCGCCGGTTCTCATCAAAAAGTGATCGTGATTGCCGGTGAAACATTATCAAAAGTAACGGATTATACTGACCGGACGACCTGCGTCCTTTTCGGAGACGCTGCAGGCGCCTTATTGGTGGAACGCGACGAATCAGCGCCGGGCTTTTTGGCAGCCGTGCAAGGAACGGCCGGGAGCGGCGCGGACGTGCTGTATCGCACGGGGCTGAGCGCAGAATTAAACGGCGAGCCCCTTAAGGGCGGAGGAAACATGGTGCAAAACGGGCGCGAAGTATATAAATGGGCGGTCAGAACCGTGCCTGAGGAATGCAATGCCCTTTTAGAAAAAGCCGGCTTTTCAAAAGACGATCTGGATTGGTTCGTTCCTCACAGCGCCAACATGCGGATGATCGAATCCATCTGTGAAAAACTTCCTTTCCCGCTTGAACGGACATTGACAAGCGTTGAATATTACGGAAACACTTCATCGGTTTCTATTATTCTCGCTTTGGATGAAGCCGTGAAAGCGAAAAAACTGTCGGAAGGCCAGACACTGGTATTATTCGGGTTCGGCGGCGGATTGACGTATACCGGATTGCTGGTGAGATGGGGATTTTAATCGAACGATGATCGAAAGCAGAAAAAAGAGGCCCCGAGCATCTGCCCAGGGCCTCTTTTTCTTATGCTGTGATTTCTTCTTCCGCTTTGTGTTCTTTTTTACTTTGCACCGTAAAGTACACGATGGTCAGCGCGATCATGACAACGGCAATGCCCAATAGAATCGATGCCTGCTGCCACATGTAGGCGTAATCGCCATTTGAAATGACGGCACGGAATCCGTTAATGCTGTACGTCATCGGCAATGCCCCGTGAATCACTTGATAGAATCCCGGGAGGAGTTCAAGCGGGAAGGTTCCTCCGCTTGCCCCGAGCTGGAGCACCAGAATGATGACAGCGATAAAGCGTCCCGGATTTCCCATCGTGGTCGCTAATAATTGAATCATGGACAAGAACGCGATGCTGGTAATCATCGTAAAGAGATAGAATCTCCAGGTGCTTTCCACATCAAGTCCGATTCCTTTTAACAGAACCGTTGCGACAATAACGGATTGAATCAGTCCGACGAGCAGAATGACGCTGAATTTACTGAGGAACCATTCAAACCCGTTTCTCGGACGGCCCGAAGCTTCAGTCAGAGGGAATACGACCGTCAGCATCAATCCGCCGACATATAAGCCCATAGAGAGAATATAAGGCGTCAGTCCGGTACCGTAGTTAGGCACGGAATGAATCGCGTTATCGTCCGTTTTTACCGGATCGGCAAACATGCTGTACGTTTTGTCATCTGTCTTAATGTCCCCGGTTTGATCAGCCGCGTCTTTCAGCTGGCTGGACAGTTGTCCGGTGCCGTCTAAAAGCTTGCTTAAACCGGTGCCGAGAGACGCTTGACCCTGCTCAATTTTGGACGAGCCGTCATGGATTTTGTTTTGCGCGTCCAGCAGTTTCGTTAAGCCGCCAGACACTTGGCCGCTCCCTGACACTAACGCTTCTGATCCTGATTTGAGCTGTCCGAACTTGCTGTTGTATTCGCCGATACCGGCCGTCAGTTTGTTTTGGCTTTCAAAGACGGTCTGCGCTCCGCTGTATAATTTGTCAGTTCCCGCTGTCAGCTGGTTAATCGCGTCTTGTACCGCCGCCGCGCCGTTATACAGTTTCGATGTGGACTGCGGCAGTGCTTTCAGCTGATCAGCCTTCGCTTTTACATCTTCCAGCGCGCTTTTTATAACTGACATATCCGGAAGCTGAACATCTCCGCCGGACGGAAGCTGGCTGACGATATTGTCTAAATCCGGAAGGTCAGCCTTCGGAAGCTTCTCATTCAGAAGCTGAACCAGTTTCGTTTTTTGCTCACCCGTTAAGAAATCACTGTCCTGAATCACCTTTTTGACCGCATCATCCCGGGCATCCAGGCTGTTTTTCAGATCGGAAAGCTTTTTCTTAAACTGCTGCAATTCCTTTTCAGTCTGCTCAAGCTCCCCAACCGCTTTTTCAATATCTGAGAGGTTGACTGAATTGATCGCATCTTCAAATGCCGCCGCTTTTTGCGATACTTCCTGCGCCTTGCTGTTTAATGCGCTTAATCCATTCGTTAAATCCGGAAGCTTTTGCTGGAGCTGCTTATGCCCGTCAAGGCTCGTTTTAAGCCCGCTGGCCACCTCGCCTCCTCCTGAAGCAATCTGTCCCGATTTGTCTTGAATGTCGGCGCTTGCGCTCTGCAGTTTTGCGATAGAGCTGTTAAGCGTTTGAATCCCGCTTGTCACTTTCGCCGCTCCGTCGGTAAGCTGCTGTGTTTTGTCGCTGATGGTTGCGGTGCTTTCAGTAAGCTTCGCTAAATTTTCCTTCAGCTTGGCGCTGCCGTCTTTCGCGTTTTTCGTGCCATCGTCTATTTTCTTGGCGCCGCTGCTGGCTTTGCCGAGTCCTTTGGCAATATCTTTAAAGTTGTCGAAAATGACTTTTGCGTATTGCTCTGTCACTTCTTTCGACACGGAGGCTTTCAGTTTATCGATCGCCTTTTCGCCGATTGTCGCCCCGACATAGTTGGATCCGGCGTTCGTATGATATTTCAGATCCAGCTTTTTCGGATTTTTATCCATTACCGTGCTGGCGTTTTTCGAAAAACCTTCAGGAATCTCGACCACTAAATAATATTTAGCATTTAATAAGTCCTTTAACGATTGATCAAGATCGCTTGAAAAATGCCAATCAAAATTATCATTTTTCTTTAATTCTTTCACAAGATCGTCACCGATCTGAAGATGTTTCCCTTCGTAGTCCGCCCCTTTATCCTGGTTGACAACGACTACCGGCAGCTGATCCACCGTGCCGTACGGGTCCCAGTACGCCTTCAAAAACACTCCGCTGTAAATCAGCGGAACGAATAATATGGCAATGATGGGGACTAACAGTTTCTTGCTCGTTACAATGTCTTTCCACTGGCTTTTTATTGTATTCAACCCTGTTGCCTCCTTCCGCAAACTGACTCATTTGACAAAACGGTCACGGCACCTAAAAAGTGAAGGATCATCTATTTAGATAATCCTTGACCAACATACATTTCCAGCAATTCGGCGATCGTCTCTTTTTCAAGAGGCGGATGGTTTTTTTCCCAGTCAAATATCAGCGCGATGTAAAGCTTAAGCATGACAAAAGCGGTCAGCTCCGGATCGCACGGTTTAATGCTCCCGTTTTCAATGGCATATTCTATCTTTTCTTTAATATATGACAGAATGGCCCGCTCCATTTTCGCAATGACATCCTGAACGGCTATTGTACCAATCTCGGCGTTCTCCTGAAAAATTTTAATCGTCAGCTGGTGTGTTTTTCTGAATTCCAAAATCGCGACAAGCGCCCGGTGGACATTTTCGTGAAATGAAAGCTCCGGTTTCATCGCTTCATCGGCGTGTTCCTTCATTTCTCTTAAAATAGTGGTGAAAATGTCATCAAACAGTTCTTCTTTGTTTTTGAAAAACGTATAGATGGTTCCCTTCCCCACATTTGCAAGCTTCGCCACCAGATCCATTGTCGTTGCTTTGTAGCCGAATTGTGTAAAAGACTTCGTTGCCGCTTCCAGAATGAGCTTTTTCCGATCGACGGACATGTTTCCCACCTCGTTAAATTGACCGTTTGAACGTTTTAGTCATTTTGTACATAAGATAACTTATCACAGTCGCAAAGAAGATTCAAATGTTTTTTCTTTTTATTGGTGTTCCCTTTACAGAACGGGAACATGCAAAAAAACCTCCGTTTTAAGATAACGGAGGCTGGTACGTTTCAAATAAATAAGCCAGTGAATCATATACGGCAGCTTTTCCCTGGTCGATACAGTCTGGGATGCCCACCCCTTCAAAAGACGCGCCCGTCGCGTATACACCCGGATAGGAAGCTCTCAGCGCGTCTCTGAACTCTTTGATGCGCTCTTTATGACCGACATGGTACTGCGGCATGCTTTCGTTCCAGCGGGTCACACAGGTCATTTCCGGCTCGCCCTTGATATTCATTACTTTTTTCAAATCTTCCATTACGATGTTAATGATCTCGTTATCTGAAAGATCTACGATGGATTCATCTCCGGCTTTTCCGACGTACGCCCTGAGGAGTGTTTTGCCCTCCGGCGCCGCATGCGGCCATTTTTTGTTCGTCCATGTGCAGGCCGTGATGGAGAAGTCGCTGTTTCTTGAGATAACGAATCCCGTACCTTCATGCTCCATCTTGACGGCTCCCTCAGGAAAACCTAAGGCGACGTTGGCGACGGACGTAGAATGCATGTCTTTAAGACATGAAACCGCCGGCAGATCAGAAAGCATTTTCGCCGCGGCTTTATGCGGCGCTGTTACAATGCATCCTTCCGCATGAAGCACTTTGCCGTTATCAAGCGTCACGGAATATCCTTTCTCCTCGCGGCCGATATGGGTGACTTTCGTGCCTTTCATCACTTTTGTCAGCGTAAGCTGCTTTTCCAGCTCCTCCACTAACGTTTGAAGCCCTGTCGTCAGCGTTAAAAACTGCCCCTGCTTTTTGGCTGTCAGCTGCTGTCCTGAAGGCTGCGGACGCGATTTTTTCATACCGAGAATCAGGCTTCTGTGCTTTTGCTCAGTCTGATAGAATTGCGGAAATGTGGACATGAGGCTCAGCTTATCAATATCTCCGGCATAGATCCCTGACAAAAGCGGTTCTATTAAATTCTCAACAACTTCGTCACCGACGCGTCTGCGGAAAAATTCACCCAGAGACTGATCTTCCTTCGGCTTGCTCGCAGGCAGAACAAAATCCAGCGCCGCCCGCGCCTTTCCGGGAACAGAGAATAAGCCGGTGGAGATGAACGGAGCGATTTTTGTCGGGATGCCCATCACCGCGCCCTTCGGCATCGGATGAAGCGTCTCGTTGACGAGCACGTAAGACTGGCCGGTCGCATTGTTGACGAGCAGATGCTCAAGCCCTAAATCTTTTACGAGCTGCGGAGCGCTTTTTTTTCTTTCCAGAAAAGAATCCGGCCCCCGCTCAATGATGTAGCCGTCTTTATGCGCCGTCTGAATTTTGCCGCCCGCTCTCGGGCCCGCTTCAATCAGGGTGACCTCAAGCGGCAGCTGTTTTTCTTTGATTTCTTTTTCCATGTAGAAGGCGGCGGCTAATCCCGTTATGCCGCCGCCGATGATGACCAGATGTTTTTTATCGCCACTCATTTTTATCGCCTTCTTTACCGTTTAGTTCTACTTGTCCAGCTCTTTCAGCACGACCGCTGCAAGCGCGTCGATAAATTCGGGCTGTGCGTTCGGCATGGCCGGACGATAGTAGCTTGCGCCGACTTCATCGGTCACAGCTTTGCATTCGTAATCATTATCGTAAAGCACCTCTAAATGATCGGCAACGAAGCCTGCGGGCACGTATACAAATGCTTTATAAGGATGCTTTTGATACAGCTCGCGCGTGAGATCCTGCACGTCCGGCCCGAGCCACGGATCAGGGGTGTTCCCTTCGCTCTGCCAGCCGACTGCGTAATCGGTAATTCCGGCGCCTTCGGCAATCAGTTTTGCGGATTCCTCCAGCTGGTCAGGATACGGATCGCCGTATTCTTTAATTTTTTCAGGAAGGCTGTGCGCTGAGACGATCAGCATCGCGTCATCCCGTTCTTCTTTCGGCATTGATTCATACGTTTTCTTCACCTGGCTGACCCAATAATCAACGAATTTCGGTTCATCATACCAGCTTTCAACCGACTTGATGGTCAAGCCGCCAAGCTTCTCCGCTTCTTCTTTGGCGCGTTTGTTGTATGACTGGACGCTGAATGTTGAAAAATGAGGGGCGAGCACCAGGCTGACAGCTTCTGTAATGCCGTCTTTATGCATGTCCGCCACCGCGTCTTCGATAAACGGTTCAATATGTTTTAATCCGATGTACACTTTGAATGTGACGTCGTCCTGGATTTCATTTAAACGCTGTCCGAGCTTCTCCGCCTGCTCCTTCGTAATTTTTGCAAGCGGCGAAATGCCTCCTATCGCTTCATATCTGTCTTTTAAGTCTTGAAGCATGTGCGGCTCCGGCTTTCTTCCGCGTCTGATATGTGTATAATAACGTTCTATGTCTTCTTCTTTGTAAGGCGTTCCGTAAGCCATAACGAGAAGTCCCATTTTCTTTTTGCTGCTCATTTTGTTAAACACCTCTTTTGATGGTCTGTCTATCTTGATTTTGACAGGAAAATCTTCTTATAACCAACGATCTGCTCAGGAAGATTGTTCCCCTATTTTAGCCGCGGAGTATTCATGCACAAACGCCGTCAGCCTTTTCAGCGTTTCCGGGTTTACATCAGGGAATACGCCGTGTCCTAAATTGAAAATAAACCGATCCGTTTTCATACCCTGGTCAAGAATCGCTTTCGCTTTTTTCTCGATGACCTCCCAAGGCGCAAGAAGAAGCGACGGATCAAGATTGCCCTGAACCGTTTTTGTGATGCCTTGTTTTCTGGCTTCATCTATGCTGAGTCTCCAATCAAGACCGACAACGTCAAGAGGAAGGTCATGCCAGTCTCCGGCCAGGTGGCTTGCGCCTACGCCGAACATGATCAGCGGAACTTGTTCTGCTGAAAGCTCCCGGAAAATTCTGTCCATCACCGGTTTTATAAATTGCCGGTAATCTTCGCGGTTCAGCGCGCCGACCCAGGAATCAAAAATCTGAATGGCTTTTGCGCCGGCGTTAATCTGCGCTTTTGCATAAACGATAATCATATCCGCGAGCTTGTCCATCAGCATCTGCCACGCTTGCGGCATACTGTGCATGAACGCTTTTGTTTTGTTGTAATTTTTAGAAGGCCCGCCTTCAATCATATAACTGGCCAGCGTAAAAGGCGCTCCCGAAAAACCGATGAGCGGGACATTCAGCTGTTCGTTTACGAGTAATTTGATCGTTTCCAGCACGTAAGGAACATCCTGTTCGGGATTCAGTTCGCCGAGCTTTTCAATATCCGCAGCAGAGCGCACCGGCTGATCGATCACCGGGCCGATTCCGTTTTTAATTTCAACATCCACTCCGATATAAGGAAGAGGCGTCATAATATCTTTATATAAAATGGCAGCGTCCACTCCGTACTGCTCGACCGGAAGTCTCGTCACATACGCGCACAGCTCGGGCTGATGCGTAATTTCGACTAAGCCGTATTTTTCCTTCAGCTTGCGGTATTCCGGCTGTGACCTCCCCGCCTGTCTCATGTACCAGACAGGGACGTGATTTGTTTTTTCTCCCCGTGCCGCTTTTAAAAACGTATCATTAAACGCTTCTCGTTTACTCATCTGAATTTCCACCTTTCCTCCTGCAACCATACGTTCGTGTTCTTCGCCCATTACACTATACCTTGTTTTTTTAAAATGGTATAGAATTGAGGCCTAATGTTCAAAAAATCGCCGAATTCATCATTAAGAAGAGAAAAGCTTCGGCTGAACGTATTCCGTTCCCTCTCCTTCTTGATTCGTCTGTGAATTATATGGAACGACCTTGTATGAAGCCCCTGAAAACAGGTTGGCGTATGGTATGTCAAAGCTGCCTTTTCCTTTCACCGAATCCAGAAGCTTGTCTTTTCCGTCTTTCTTTTCATATATTCGGTAAACAACCCGATCATCCTTTTGAGCATCCCATTTTAATTGAACCGTAATCAGTCCCATCGCCTTAAATGTATAACCGGCCGACAGGGACTTCACCGCTTTCAGCTCAATCGGGCTTCCCAGTTCTTTCACATTTTCAGGCTTTTTGAATGTTTTGCCGTTTTCCCCCGCTTTTGTGACGATATCTTTAAAGAGTCTGACAGGATACTGGCTTCCGCCTTTCAGGTAATGGGTTTTATCTGTTTTGTCATACCCCATCCAGATGGCTCCCGTCAGTCCGGGAGTGTATCCCGCAAACCAGGCGTCCTTCGTGGCGCCGGGGACGCCGGTAAATGACGTCGTGCCGGTTTTCCCCGCCAGGCCGCCCTGATAGCTGCCTTGTGAAGCGGTTCCTTCTTTTACGACCTGCTGAAGCATCCTCGTCATATTCCATGCCGTCTGTCCGCTGAAGACGCGCGTTTTGCCGTTTTTAGGCCCGGATATCGTTTCTCCGTCTTCGTCCATGATGTTCTCTATAAAAAATGGCTTCGTATACATTCCGTTTGCAGCAAATGTATGATAAGCTCCGGCCAGCTGAAGCGGGGTGACGCCTTCTGACAGACCGCCCAGCGCAATCGCGAGTCCGTTGTCAGAAATATTTATGCCGTTTTTATTAAGATACGATTTTCCCGTATCCACGCCGATCTGCTTCAATGTCCAGACAGCGGGCGCATTTATGCTGTAGGTGATCGCGTCCTGCATCGTCACTTGCCCCTTGTACTGTCCGTCATAATTTTTCGGTTCGTACCCGTTGTAAGACTGCAGTTTGTCTTGAAGAAGCGAGTATGGTTTGAACTTGTCCTCCTGCATGGCGGGCCCGTATACGGCAAGCGGCTTAAACGTTGAGCCCGGCTGCCGCGGCGCCGTTACCCTGTTGTATCCTTTTGTCACATAGTCCCGACCGCCGACCGCCGCGCGGACGCCTCCGGTTTTATTATCAATAAAGACGGCGCTTCCCTCCGCCGCCTGATCCGTTCCCGGAAAATAGCCGCTTTCCCTCATGAGCGTATATGCCGTTTTCTGCAGTTTGGAATCAAGCGATGTCCTGATCGTATAGCCGCCTTGAAGAAGCTGTTCGCCTGACATCGAATAACGGGATTCCGCCTCCTTGATGACAAGATCGATATAACTGTCAAACCAAGGAGTTTCAGATGTTTTCTTGATATGAAGCCCCAATGTCCGGCCCTGGGCTCTGACGGCTTCTTTTGCGCTGATATAGCCTTGATCGTTCATCATGGAAAGAATCGTATCGCGCCGCTCTTTATTTTTGCCGGGATGCTGAATCGGCGAATAAAGGGAAGGCGCCTTCGGTATAGCCGCCAGAACGGCGCCTTCTGCAACGGTTAAATCTTTTACTTCTTTATTAAAATAGTAGTGAGACGCGGCTTGAATGCCGTAAACGCCATGGCCGAAATAGAGCTGGTTCAGGTACATTTCAAGCAGCTTATCCTTGCTGTAATCACGCTCAAGATTGATGGCGATAATGACTTCCTTCGTTTTGCGCAAAAATGTTTTATCATGAGTCAGAAAAATGTTTTTCGCCAGCTGCTGGGTGATCGTGCTTCCGCCCTCCACCTTGCCGCCCGCTAAAATATCCCGGAACATCGCCCGGCCGACAGACTTCACGTCAATGCCGTGATGTTCGTAAAACCGTTTATCTTCAACGGCGATAAAGGCATCTCTCACATCTTCAGGAACCTCCTGAATGGATACCGGTTCGCGGTTTTCCGTATAAAGACTCGCGATTTCATCACCGTTTTGATCGACGATTTTTGAAGATGCGTGCAGGATTAATTTCTTTTCATCGATGACATAATGGCCGAGAAATATAATGATAATGTATCCGATTAACGCGAGAAAAGCGGTTACCGCCGCAATTACAGCCGGAATAAAGAATCTTTTTTTCTTTTTCAGCATAAGTCACCTCGCCTTTCTTAACTTGTAGTATGGGAAATATTGTTTCGAATTATGTCAGAATGAGTCGCCAATAGAAACTTATACCACTCTTTTGTTATACTAGCAAGCAGGAGGTGGCTGATATGAAGGTTTATATTACATACGGGACAGCCGATTTTTTAAAAACGATTGCAAAGAAACACCCAAATGAGAATATGGTGCTGATGCAAGGAGAGGAAAATGCGATTTTAATCCATGAGACAAATGGAGAAACCGTTTTTCAGGCGCCCCATTCCTATGAAAGCATCGACAGTGTCGGTGAAATCAAACATCCGGGCTACGCCGTCCTCAATAACATCGCCGTTACCCAGGAAGGCCGTCCGCTGTTTGAAAACCGGTTTAAAAACCGCGCCGGCAAAGTGGAAAATGAACCCGGCTTTGAAGCCATCCGCGTATTAAGGCCGCTTGAAGGCGACACGTATGTCATCCTGACCCTGTGGGAAGAGGAAAAAGCCTTTCAGGGCTGGCAGCAGTCAAACTCTTATCAGGAAGCCCATAAAAAACGCGGAACATCAGCCGGCATCGACACGACGTCCATTTTCTCCCGCCCGTCTTATGTAACCGCTTATTACGCTATAGATTAAAACCGCCGGAGATTCTCCGGCTTTTTTTAGTCCCGATTTTCCGCCTCCCCCTTTGCACCTTCCGCCCGCCTATGAATAACCTGTAGCAATCCTATTTATAAACGGAGTGGTTCAATTGGGGATCGGCATCTACTCGGTACACCTGCTTTATGTTGCTTTTATCGCGGCCATTATCGTTTTTATGCTTCTCAGAAAAGATACAACCTTTATTTCACTTGCCGGTATTTTTGTGATTGCGCTATGGACGACGCATTCATTCTCCGCTTCGGTCAGCAGCCTGTTTCACAGCTTCACGTATGCCGCCGGGGAATTGCTGCCGACAATTTTTATTATTTGTTTTATCGTGGCCATGAGCGGACTTTTGACCAAAACAGGTATTAATGAAGCGATGATTTCTCCGTTTGCGAAGCTGATGAAGGGGCCGGCTGCCGCGTATTGGATCATCGGCTGCCTGATGTTTGCCATCTCTCTTTTTTTCTGGCCGTCACCCGGTGTGGCGCTGATCGGCGCTGTGCTGCTTCCCGCGGCGATCCGGGCGGGCCTTTCTCCGATCGCCGCGGCAATGGCGATGAACCTGTTCGGCCACGGATTCGCTTTATCAGGTGATTACGTCATTCAGGCGGCGCCGAAATTGACAGCCGATGCCGCGGGCGTTCCTGTGGGCGATGTCATGCAGGCTAGTATTCCGCTCGTTTTAATCATGGGGTTAACGACGACAATCACCGCTTTTTTTCTCATCATGCGGGAGCGAAAAAAAACGCAGGTCCCCCTCTCCTTTGACAGCTCCGGTTCTTTGGACACAAGCATGTATCTCCCGAAAAAACTCAGGGTGACTCTGGCTGTTCTCATTCCGCTTGTTTTCCTCGCCGATATTATCTGCATGATCGTCTACCGCCTGCAGGGAAATGATGCGACGGCACTCGTCGGGGGAACGGCGATCGGCATTCTCCTGATCATTCATTTCATCGTGCATAAGCAGCGGCATTTAGAAAAGATCACTGAGTATTTTATCGGCGGTTTTCAATTCGGCTTTAAAGTATTCGGCCCCGTCATTCCGATCGCGGCGTTCTTTTATCTTGGTGACGCGGGGTTTAAAAGTATGTTGAACACCCCCCTGCCGAAAGGGTCTGCGGGTATCGTCAATGACCTTGGCCTGGCGCTGTCCCATTCCTTTCCGATGTCCGGGGAATTCGCCGGCATCGCCCTGACCGCAGTCGGTGCGATTACCGGGCTTGACGGTTCAGGCTTTTCCGGTATTTCTCTTGCAGGATCGATGGCAAAGCTGTTTTCCGCCGCGCTTCATACGAATCCGGCCGTTTTAACGGCGCTGGGCCAGATTTCAGCGATCTGGGTCGGGGGCGGAACATTGGTCCCTTGGGCACTTATTCCCGCTGCGGCTATTTGTAAAGTTGACCCGTTTGAGCTTGCCAGAAAAAACTTTATCCCGGTGACGGCCGGGCTTATCGTCACGACGATTGCTGCCATCATCATTCTTCCGTAGCAAAAAGATTGAAATCTTCTGACATTTTCTATACAATCATGGGAAAAGCAGACGAGGGGGCACCGCTTTTGACATTAACGACGCTTCAAAAAAGCTTGTACGCTCAACTTGACGGGCTGTACGAGGAAATGGTTGAAATCAGACGTCACCTTCACAGGAATCCCGAGCTTTCCTTCAAAGAGAAAAAAACACCGGCATTCATCGCTTCGTTTTATGAAAAGCTCGGCGTTCCCATCCGGACGAACGTGGGGGGAAACGGCGTCACAGCCTATATTGAAGGCGGAGAACCGGGACCTTGTGTCGCGCTCAGGGCTGATTTTGACGCTTTGCCGATACAGGATGAAAAAGATGTGCCCTATGCTTCACAAATTCCCGGCGTCATGCACGCCTGCGGCCACGACGGCCATACGGCGGCTCTGCTTGCTGCCGGAAAAGTGCTTTATCACAACCGGGAAAAACTGAAAGGATCATTTGTGATGATCCACCAGCACGCCGAGGAATTATCTCCCGGCGGAGCAAAATCAATGATTGAGGACGGCTGCCTTGAACATGTCGATGCCGTTTTCGGCACACACCTATGGGCGACTGAACCCGTCGGAACGGTCTTATGCCGCCCGGGCCCAGTAATGGCCGCCGCTGACGGCTTTACGATTAAAGTCATCGGCAAAGGCGGCCACGGTGCGATCCCTCACGATACGAAAGACGCCGTTTTAATCGGCTCACAAATCGTCACGGCCCTTCAGCATATCGTGAGCCGGCGTGTAAACCCTATGCAGCCGGCCGTCATCTCAGCAGGCTCGTTCATCGCTGAAAATCCGTTTAACGCCATTGCTGATCAGGCAGTCATCACAGGCACCGTACGCTCGTTTGATGAAGAGGTGCGCAGCCTGCTTGAAGCAGAAATAGAAGCCGTCGTAAAAGGGATCTGTTCCATGCACTCCGCTTCCTATGAGTATCGTTTCAAACGCGGCTATCCCGCCGTCGTCAATCATCCGGAGGAAGCGGCGCACGCTGCGGCAGCCGCCGCGGAAACAGACGGCGTCACGAAAGTCGCTGAAGGAGAGCCGCAGATGGCGGGAGAGGATTTTTCCTATTATCTGCAGCATACAAAAGGCGCTTTTTTCTTTACGGGCGCCGCTTTAGACGATGCGGAATCTATTTACCCTCACCATCATCCGAAATTTGATTTTAATGAAAAAGCGATGCTGACCGCCGCCAAGGTGCTGATCGGCGCCGCAGTGAGCTACCCCCGATAGGGCATAAAAAACAGCCGGTACATTACGTACCGGCTGCTGTGATTCTTAAATGATAAACGTGCCTTGCCGTCTCGCCGAGCTGTGACAGCAGTTTATAATTGGCCGCTCCGCCCACGGCGGCTCCGACGACCGGCAAAAGCTGAAACAATTTCACCACGTCCAGATAGTCGCGGTATTCCTGCTGAAAAACTCTCCAATCAACTTCATGCTTTTTTGAATCCCAATGTTCAATAATTGAATATATGCGTTTCCGCTGTTCACCGCTTGAGAAAGCAAGCTGAAAAATAAACAGCAAAAACAATCGTTCATCTCTATCTTTCACATCATAGCCGTAAACGGAGGCAAGATCGAACAGACATTTCATTTTAATGGACAACAGCAAAGGAAAGTCAGCCATCCCAAAAAAAATTCCGCCGGCCCCCGTACCGATGCCCTCGGCTGCCGCCACCTTTTGATAGGATGCGATAGTTTGTCTGGCAAGGGCATCTTTTTCTGTAAGCGACATGCCGCTTGTATCCCGCTTGCTTTTTACCAGGTTTGACCCCGCCATTGTTGCTTCGGTCATTTTTTTAATGCTTTCTGTGATGACGGCATGAATTTTCCCGGGAATCCGCTCATTTATTTTCGCCTGCATGCCTTTAGAAAAACGTTCAAACATGGAATCCTTACGCAAAAAACGCGCTTTCCATTGCAGGGCTTCCTGTATCAGCTGCTGATCGCCGGTCATCCGCGTCTCCTTCTTTCGTATAGGTTTCAAAAACCCATTTGATTACAGCCTGCCGTACTTTTTCAATCTGCCGCCCATATACGAAGGCATAATCACAAATATCAGGACGGCTGAAGCGATAGCGGCATAAAGCGCCCCGCTGACTCCCGCGGCATAGGCCGACGCTGCCGAAAACAGCAGGGCCTGCACGGTTAACGCCGATTTCATCAGTGAAAAGAAACTTTTCAGCTTCACTTTCTGATTGACCGGGTAAAGCTCCTGTAACGACAGATGTTGAAAATGCCCGAACAGCGGCAAAAGCTGTATCCCCGTAATAAAGACGGTAAATACGGTTAACGCCGCTGTTATCAACGGATTGGCGGAAACGAGCATAATAATCAGGATAAAAATAATCGTGAGCCTGACCTGAATGCCCAGATAATCATTTGAGCGAAGAAAGGCCCGGGCATACATATAGGAGAACGTTTTCCGCTGCTCGAACGGAATCATTCTGAGCAAAAAGTCGAGATACGCTCTGCGTTTTGCCTGTTTCTTCAAGTGAGGCACATCGGTAAACAGATTGGCAATTCTGTAAAACCGCTGCTTCCTTCTTAATTCATATTCAATATGAGCTTCCCATTTTAACGATTTATGTTTCGCGGCTGATGTGAAATAGACATAAAGGCCGGCCATCACAATGTAGACGGCGGCGGCGTACAGATAAAACGATTGTAAGACGAAGTATAAAAGCAGCGTGTTGCAGATAAAACGTATGACCGCATCCATCATTTTCATACTTCTGTCATTCATAAATGTCATCCGCCACTCCATGGCCTGATTCCACGCTTTCACCGTCAGCATCTGAATAAAAACGGCGGCATACGACGCAAGCGACGCCCCCGGACTTACAGCGAAAAACAGAGGCATGCATACAAGCGACAGAGCGATAAGCGGAAACAGCTGTGACAGATAGCTGTACTTGAATGCATGCTTAAAGTAAGTCCCCATTTTCGGTTCAAGCGGCAGCAGAAACACGAGATCCGCTTCCTTTAACAGCGTCCGGACGTATGAACCCGTCAGCACGATCGAAAAGAGCACCGCCATCACCCAAAAGGACGGGAAATGAACGGGAATGTCTTTGACCCATTTGCTGTACCAGCTCGCAGCGCCGGCAATGAAAAAGATCAGGACAATGACGAGATGATCATTGAGCATATATTTCATATACATTCTGGTTTCCTTTATATGCTCCTCAAGCCGGGACTGCCAAATAGTAGACATATTATTCATGGCCGGCGTCTTCCTTCGTCAGTTCAATATATAAATCATCAAGAGCGGCGTCTCTCATGCCGAACTGCTCTCTCAATTCTTCCAGCGTTCCGCTTGCGCGTACTTCGCCGTTATGTAAAATGATGAAAGCGTCACAATAGCGCTCTGCCGTCGCCAGTATATGCGTTGACATCAGCACGCTTGATCCGGCTTTTTTCGCGGCGTCCATCCGCTCCAGCAATGCATTGATCGCAAGCGGGTCAAGTCCGAGAAACGGCTCGTCAATAATATAAAGCGAAGGCTCCGCGAGAAACGCACACATGATCATGACTTTCTGCTTCATCCCTTTGGAAAAGTGAGCGGGAAACCATTTCAGCCTTTTTTCCATTCTGAATTCTTTCAGAAGCGGCGGAAGCCTTTTTTCAAGCGTTTCTTTCGAAAGGCCGTACGCCATGGCCGTCAGCTCCAAATGCTCTTTGAGCGTCAGTTCTTCATACAGCACCGGCGTTTCGGGGATATACGTAAATTGCGAACGATAGCCCTCTTTATCCTCTGAAAACGTCTTGCCGTTCAGCTCGATCGAGCCTTTATGCGGGTCCATTAAACCGATAATATGCCGGATCGTCGTGCTCTTGCCCGCGCCGTTTAATCCGATGAGTCCGACAATCTGGTTCGGCTCAAGGGTGAATGAAACATTTTTTAAAACCGGGTTTCTCGTATAACCGCCGGTTAAGTCTTTTACCGATAGCAGAGACATAATTTCTCCCCTTCTGATTCGTTTTTCTTCATAGTACCAAAAATAAAGGCTGATTTGAAACGATTCCCTTTTTTTCTCACGTAAAAAAGCCTGCATAGTTATCGTGACAGCGGACATCATAATGTGTGTAGAAGGAAACAGCTTTAATCAACTGAAAATGAGGTGTTTATAAAAGACGTCTTAGAACAGTTGGATGAAAATCAACATGTCTTATGCTTACAATTTCTTCACACACTGCTTTGATGATGTTCTTCAGTCATGATGAAATAATCAAATGAGGTGTTTGTCCCAGGAATGATCAAGCAGACCCATAAGTCTTCATTTTAAAAACAAATGAGGTGCTTACAAAAGGCATATTTAATTTTCTGTGATAAAGCTCGTACTTCTGCATCAGGATGAACGCCAGCCGTTCATCCTGTTTTTTATTTCGGCGGGTTTTGTGGTACGATGAGAATATACATATATTTCTTTTCAGGGAGGAAACCCATCTATGCACAAAGCGGACGATTGTATTTTCTGCAAAATCATTGCCGGCGACATTCCGTCTTCAAAAGTATATGAAAACGAACACGTCGTTGCGTTTCTCGATATCAGCCAGGTCACAAAAGGCCACACGCTCGTCATTCCGAAAACACATATCGAAAACGTGTACGAGTTTACGCCTGAGCTTTCTAAAGAATATTTTGAAGCGGTGCCGAAAATCGCGCGCGCCATCCGGGATGAATTCGAGCCGATCGGGCTGAATATTCTCAATAACAACGGTGAAAAAGCGGGCCAATCCGTGTTCCATTTTCACATGCATATCATTCCGCGTTACGGAAAAGGCGACGGATTCGGAGCCGTCTGGAAGACACATGCCGAAGACTATACGCCTGACGATCTTCAGGAGATCGCGTCAACCGTCAGAAAACGGCTTGCCTCATCTTAAGGATGAGGTTTTTTTGCGCCCGAAACATAAAATACATAAAATAATATTTTTTCATATCAAAAAAATCTAAAAATTGTGATAGGATAATTGTATTATTTCTTACACTAAAGCGGAAAACAGGGAGAGATCGTAAAAATGGAACGTACAACGAATTTCAATGCAGGACCCGCAGCCCTTCCACTGGATGTGCTGCAAAAAGCACAGAAAGAATTTATCAACTTCAATGATACCGGCATGTCTGTCATGGAGCTGTCCCACCGGAGCACAGAATATGACGCGGTGCATCAAAAAGCGAAAACCCTTCTGAAAGAACTAATGGATATCCCCGACGATTATGATATTTTATTTCTCCAAGGCGGAGCAAGCCTTCAATTCTCAATGCTGCCGATGAACTTTTTAACGCCGGAGAAGACGGCGCACTTCATCGTGACGGGCGCATGGTCTGAAAAGGCCCTCGCTGAGGCGAAACTGTTCGGAAACACATCCGTCACGGCAACAAGCGCAGATTCAAACCACAACCATATACCGAAAGCGGACCTCTCACAGATAAAAGACGGCGCCTACTTGCATATTACGTCCAACAACACGATTTTCGGAACGCAGTGGAAAGAGTTCCCGAATTCACCGATTCCGCTCGCAGCCGACATGTCAAGCGACATCCTGAGCAGAAAATTTGATGTCAAAAAGTTTGATGTCATCTACGGCGGAGCCCAGAAAAACCTCGGGCCGTCCGGCGTTACGGTCGTCATCATGAAAAAATCATGGCTTGAAAACGAAAACGCCAACGTTCCTAAAATTTTGAAATATTCCACCCACACAAAAGCCGATTCACTGTATAATACACCGCCTACATTTGCGATTTATATGCTGAGCCTCGTCCTTGAATGGCTGGCTGAAAACGGCGGTGTCGAAGCGGCTGAACGGCGCAACCGGGAAAAGGCGGATGTCCTGTACGGCACAATCGATGCAAGCGGCGGATTTTACGCGGGCCATGCCGAAAAAGACAGCCGTTCTCACATGAATATTACGTTCACCCTCCGCGACAGCAGTCTGACTAAAAAATTCGTTGAAGAAGCGAAAGCGGCAAAAATGACCGGACTCGCCGGCCACCGCTCAGTCGGAGGCTGCAGGGCGTCTGTTTACAACGCCGTCAGCCTGGCTGATTGTGAAAAACTGGCTCAGTTTATGAGAAAGTTCCAGCAGGAAAACGAATAAATTTCTTCTAACCCGACAGTTCCTTTGATATACTGTTGGCATATCAATTTTTCCGGCCATCGCAATAAATGACGAGCATATTATTGGATGGCGAAAAAGCTTAGCAGAGGAGAGCTTAGTATGAAAACAAAAGAATTAGTCATTATGGCCCTGTTTGCGGCAATCGGAGCGGTGCTTCATTCCATTATGCCGCCGGTATTATTCGGAATGAAACCCGACATGATGCTTGTGATGATGTTCATGGGAATTCTGTTATTCCCCCGTGTGCAGAACGTGCTGATGATCGGGATTGTAACGGGAATCATTTCCGCACTCACGACATCTTTTCCGGGGGGACAGCTTCCGAATATCATTGAAAAACCGGTAACGGCGTTTCTGTTTCTCGCGCTGGCGCTTTTGGTGAAAAAAAGCGTGAAAACAGCGGCGGCTGCCGTCATTACGATAGCCGGCACTTTCATCTCCGGTGTGATCTTTCTGGCGCTGGCCCTTCTGATTGTCGGCCTGCCGGGCGGATTCACGGCATTGGTGCTCGCGGTCGTCCTTCCGGCGGCTGCGCTGAACGCAATCGCCATTATCATCATGTATCCGATTGTGCAGACGATCTTAAAACGTTCCAATATGATTGAAACGGCAAAATAGCCGCATACTGAAACCTCTTCCGGCCGGAAGAGGTTTTTTAATGTGTTTCAGCATGTTTCATACGAGAAGTTTTGTGAAAAAGATAAGGAACAATGCGAGGGCGGTTCCTGCTGAGCAGACAATGGCCTTTTGGCGGACGACCCGCTTCGGCGGATAAGAAGCGGCCTGGCCGAGCAGTTTCAGGTAATAAACGGCGCCCGCCGCAAAGACAAGAGCCATACAAGATAAAACAATCATGAAGACAGACAACCTTCTCCCTCCTTTTCCCTTAAAAAATATGCTAAAATAAAGCAAGCTATGTATAGAAGTTTATTCTTCTGAACAAAAATGGTAAAAGCTTATGAGAAAAAAAACGGGGTGATTTCAAATGGCTGACGGACGTTCCCTTTTAACAGGCCTTTTCGTAGGCGGATTGATCGGAGGCGCAGCGGTTTTGCTTTCGGCTCCTTCATCCGGAAAAGAGCTGCGGGGCAAAATCAAAGCGAATTGCAATTCTATTGAGGACACAATCAAACGGTTAAAAAAAGACGGAATGGCGCTGAAAGACCAGCTTGTCCAAACGGCGAAAGAAAGCGCCGAAGTCATTAAAGACGTAGGCGGAGAGCTTCAGACAAGCATTAAAAGGTGGCAGGAGGAAATCAAGCCGCACCAGCAGGATCTCCAAAAGGAAATCGCTGATATTGAAGAGAAAATCAGACAGCTGGAGAAAACCTTACAAAACTAATATCCTATACAACCAAAAAAAGTGCGGACATATTGCGTTCCGCACTTTTTTTTGCGGTTTAAAGCCTTTCACAGCAACGGATTTAGAATTTATTATAAAATTCTTAAATTTTCATCTTTATTAATCTTTATTTTATTGGCATAATAGAGGAAAAGAAAATGTGAAGCAGGTGATCTGTATTGAATCGTGTTGAACCGCCTTACGATTTAAAAGAAGCTTTAATCTATACCCAAAAAATGGCACAGCTATCCAAAGCGCTGTGGAAATCTATCGAGAAAGACTGGCAGAATTGGCTGAAGCCGTACGATCTTAATATTAATGAACATCATATATTATGGATTGCTTATCAGCTTAAAGGAGCTTCTATTTCGGAAATCGCCAAATTCGGCGTTATGCACGTATCAACTGCATTTAATTTTTCAAAAAAACTTGAAGAACGCGGGTATCTGAATTTTTCCAAGCGGCTGAATGACAAACGGAACACGTACATTCAGTTAACAGAAGAAGGGGAAAAAGTATTTGAAAGTCTGCTAGAGGAGTTTGACCCGTCGAGAAACGCGGTGTTTAAAGGCTCACAGCCGCTCTACCACTTATTCGGGAAGTTCCCGGAGATGGAAGAATTGACCTGTGTCATCCGCCACATTTACGGAGAAGATTTTATGGAGATATTCGAGAAATCATTGACAAACATAAACAATGATTTTGAAAGTGAAGACGGAAGCCTGAAGAAAAAAGCGGGCGAATCGGCTGCCCATGAAACGGCTGAAGAGCTGGAACCGGTCAGCAATTAATCAAAGTGCTTCATAATCTCGATGAATTCTTCCATCAGCGCTGTATAAAGCCCCTGCTCGTACAAAGCAAAAATCGTTTCATGAACATCTAATTTTTCGTTCAGCTGTCCCGCAAAAAGCGCAAGGAGCTTGTCGAACGTCACAAAGCCTTGCGCTTTTTGCGACTCCAGCTCGTCCTCCAATTCGCGGCAGATCCGCCCGACCTCTTCACCTTCCTCTTCGGTCAGCCCTTTTTCAATCATCATCGCATAAAAAGGGTACTTATCCATATCCACCGTTTTCACCAGCAATTGTATGTAATATTCTAACCGCCCGATACGCTGATCCATTGAATCCATCCGTTTCACTTCTTTCTATCTTTAATCTTATTTTAGCTGATAATGAATGGAGAAGAAAGGTTAAACCGTACATTTCCATGTTTCACCGCTCTCTTCTGTTCTTCTCTTTCCGGGTTTATTTTTTTCTTTAAAAAAGGATTGATTTTTTCTCCTGAAGAGAGTAAATTATTTTGAGATTGTATTCCATCTTTGTACGGAAGGATGACTCTGATGAATTGCTGGAAAACCATTAATCTGATTAAAGATTATGGTGCGGTTCGTTTATTATTGACTGCTGTAGGTTTTATGATCCTGTTTTTTATATGCAACTTCTTGGCATTCGGGCTGCTTCGTCCGAATATCAGTTTAAGTGACGGGCATGTATTAGCTTTTTGCGTTCTGCTCGTCGTTACTTTATTTGTACATAAAGTCATACATGTCCTGCCAATGATCTGCAAAAAAAGAAAAAAGGAAATGAAAATGTACTTTTTACGGATGCCGACATGGAAAGGCATACCGAAAACAACGATGCTGATTTCAACGATCAGCCCGTTTTTATTCATTACGCCGGTGTTATTTTATGCAGGCTTGGCATTCCCGAGACACGCCCATTACTTTTATATGATTTCGAGCATTCATGCGGGCTATTGCCTGCCTGATCTTCTGTTTGCGCTGCATCTGGTCAAAGCGCCGAAATCATGTCTGATTGACCAGGAATCCGACGGCTATGATATTTTAGTAAAAAAAGTGCCGGAGTCCTGATGTCCCGCTGATTTTTCAGCTTACATTCTATCTTTTTTAATAAATATTTGGTAATGTAATATGGGAGCAGTTCAGAGAGAGGGGGAATCTCCCATCATTTTATTCTATTTTATCGTGGCTGCCCTGTTTATTCTTTATTTTATAAACAGGCTCACAAATACATTATGCCTTGTCAGAGAGATTCCTGAAGACCGGCAGGATAAGGTATTCCGCTTTATTAATGTATCTATTTTAATTTTACTGATCTCTTCGTTCGTCGAGATCTCCTTTACTGTGTAAACAGGCAAAAAAAGATGGCTGCCGGCGGATTAACGCGGACAGCCATCTTTTTTTAGTAAATCCAAGAAGCGCCGATGATGATCAATAAGATGAACAGAACAACCAACAATGCAAAACCGCCTGCAAATACTTCACCCATCTCCAGAAGCACCTCCTACAAAACGTTTTATTTTTCCAATTACATCATATGCAATTCACTTCAGAAACGATTAGGCGCCTGGGTAAGAAAATGGACCGCTTTTGGAAAAAGCGATCCGTTTCGCTTAGCAAATGTAAGCTGCACCTACAATGACAAGCAAAATGAACAATACGACGAGCAGTGCAAAACCGTTTGAATATCCTCCGCCCATGGTTCATTACCTCCTTTTCATGATCAATATATTTGTATGTATCAGGAAAAAGTTTGACTAGACGAATGCCCTTTATTTAAAATCTTTTTACAGAAAGCCACAATATGTTATGATACGCATATGCAATTTAATTTGGATGATTAGGAGTGTTTAAAGGAATGAAGAAAATCGCGATAGCAGCTATTACGGCAACGAGCGTCCTGGCTCTCAGCGCTTGCAGCAGCGGCGACAACGACGTGATTGCCAAGACGGATGCCGGCAATGTAACAAAAGGCGAGCTCTACACGAACATGAAAAAAACCGCGGGCGCAAGTGTGCTGACACAGCTCGTACAAGAAAAAGTATTAGCCAAAAAATACAAAGTATCGGACAAAGACATTGATAACAAGCTGAAAGAGTACAAAACGCAGCTCGGCGATCAGTACAGCGCCCTTAAACAGCAGTACGGCGAAGATTACCTGAAAGATCAGGTGAAATACGAACTGCTTGCACAAAAAGCGGCGAAAGACAACATCAAAGTGACTGACTCCGATACGAAAGAATATTACGACGGCTTAAAAGGTAAAATCCGCGCGAGCCACATCCTTGTCGCTGACAAAAAGACAGCTGACGAAGTGGAGAAAAAGCTGAAAAAAGGCGAGAAATTTGAAACGCTTGCGAAAGAATACTCAACCGACAACTCAAAAGACAACGGCGGCGACCTTGGCTGGTTCGATAAAAAATCAATGGATGAAACATTCAGCAAAGCAGCATTCGGCCTGAAAGTCGGACAAGTCAGCGATCCGGTCAAAACAAAGTTCGGTTATCATATCATCAAAAAGACGGAAGAACGCGGCAAATATGATGACATGAAAAAAGAACTGAAAGAAGAAGTTCTTAAACAGAAACTAAACGACAACTCAGCCGTGCAGGCAGCGATTCAAAAAGTCATGAAGAAAGCTGACGTAAAAGTTGAAGACAAGGACTTAAAAGACACGTTTAACACTTCAACATCATCATCTTCTCAATCTAAATAAAAAAACTGTGCGGGCTCTAGGCGAGCCGCACAGTTTTTTTATGCGATCGAATGATTGGAATTTTCTTCTGCATCTCCGTTTTCATTTTCGGGCGCCGCCATACGGCGCTTGCGTTCCTGCTCCATCCGTTCAATATACACTCTTCCTTCTTTTTCAATAAACGACTGGTCAAGCTTTTCCTCTTCTTTAGCTGTCGTAAAAAGCTTATAAGCGCTGAAAATAATCCCGATAATGCAAAGGTATACCCACCAAGGAAAAAATAGCACGTTGTTTCCTCCCTTTTTACCCAAAGTCTTTATTTTAAGCTATGCCTGATAAAGACAAGTTATGAGAGCTGAACGTAAAAAAGACCGATCGTAAAGGATCGGCCTTTTTTTCTTATTGATGGAAAGTCGGTTTGTAGAAAGAACGGTTTTCAAGCGCAAATACACGCTCAGTGTATTCGCCCGGCTTCACCCGTTCAAGCGCTCTGTCCATCATGATCATTTTTGCATCCAGATTGTCAATGTAGTGCAGAATTTCCGCTTCTTTCACCATCGGCGGTTTCGGGCTTCCCCATTCCGCTTTTCCGTGATGGCTTAAAATCAAATGTTTCAGAATCAGCACTTCTTCAGCGTCAATCTGAAGCTCTTCGGCTGCTTTTGAAAGCTCTGTCACCATGATTGAAATGTGTCCCAGCAGATTCCCTTCCACGGTGTATGTTGTGGAAACAGGGCCTGAAAGCTCTTTTACTTTGCCGAGGTCATGCAGGATGACTCCCGCATACAGTAAATCCCGGTCAAGAGACGGATACAGATCGGCAATCGCTTTTGCCAGGTTCAGCATCGACACAACATGATACGCAAGCCCTGAGACGAACTCATGGTGGTTTTTAGCAGCCGCCGGGTAATCCATAAAATCAGCGGCATATTTTTTGACCAGATGTCTCGTGATCCGCTGGATGTTTGGATTTTTCATTTCAAAAATGTATTGAGTGACGGTCTCCATCATTTCATCTTTCGGAATCGGCGCCGTTTCCAGAAAATCATCAATGCTGACATTTTCATTTTCGCCGGCCGGCCGGATGTTTCTGAGCTTAAGCTGGTTTCGTCCGCGATAGTGATGTACATCTCCGATTACCTTCACGATCGTCTGCGCCGCGTATGTTGCTTCATCAGTCGGCTTGGCATCCCACAGCTTCGCTTCGATATCCCCCGATTGGTCCTGCAGCATTAACGTCAGAAATGGTTTTCCGTTGCTTGCGATTCCTTTAGTCGAAGATTTAATCAGAAAGTATTGATCGACCTGCTCGCCGACCTCGTGCAGCATAATACCTTTTGCCATTCTATTAAAAGCTCCCTCCATATCTTACATAATACCAGTATAGCACATACCTCTTTTTTGAAAATAAACTCTTTTATGACAGGAGCCGCATGACTTGTCCGTTGTGAAATGACCGGCTCACATGCTCATGGCAGGTGAAATAAAGTATCTGCCGCCCGCCTTCTGTAAGCTGATTCAGCACATCAAACAGCCGCTGCAGCCGCTGCCTGTCAAAATGAACAAAACTGTCATCTAGTAAAAACGGCAATGATACCGCAGATTCCCGTTCTGACGCAAGGGCAAAACGGATTGCCGCGTAAAGCTGCTCGCATGCCGCCTGTGACAGCTCGCTTGCAGAAAAAACCGTACCGTCTTTCTGCATGACCATAATGGAATCATCGGCCTCTGAGAAATACAATTTGTGATAGCGTCCGTCCGTAAGCGGTCCGTACAATGCGCCGGCGGTTTCTAACAGACGGGGAAGCGTCACCTTTTTATGCCGCTCCATTTTTTCTCTGATCACATGTCTGACCGTCTGCAATGCGGCCCACTCTTTAGCTGTTTTTTTAACGCGTTCCTTCTGCATTTCTGTCTGCTGTTTTAAATCGGACACAAGCCCCGAGGACTCCAGCTGCTCTTGCTTCACCGTTAATAAAGCAATCTGCTCACGGAGATGCGCGCTTTTTTCCTCGAGTGTTTCTTTCTCTTTTTCCTGCTGAGCGAGTGTATGTTCAAGTTCGGGCACTGTACGGCTCATGTACGGCGCCAGCTGTTTTTGGCCTATGCCGGACAAGTGCGTATCGATTTCGCGCAGCTGCCTCTCTGTTTCCCGGCGGCTTTCATTCAGCCTGGCGAGCTCACAGAAGTGTCCGCGGTTTTTTGCGTCTGCCGCCATAAAAAGCTGTTTCACCTGCTGTTCGTAGTAATGAACTTCTTCGTTTAATTCGCGCATTTGCTCTTGGGTATGCAGCAGATCCGTTTCGAGAGCCTGCTTTCGTTTTGCGTCCTCACGGGCCCGTTCCGCCTGCGCCAGCAAAGCACGCAATCTTTCTTTTACGGACAGCTCCCGGCCGTCTGAAGGACTCAGCTTTTTGACCCGTTCCTCAAATAATCTTTGCAGCTTTTGGAGCCGGCCCGCTTCAATGGTCAGTTCATGCTTGTTAAGAATTTCTTTTTTGACATCTTTCATCACATGATATGCGTCAAGAAGATGGGACGGGCTGCCCGAAAACCCCAGTTCCTTCATAAAATGTTCCGCCTGTTTTTCAGACGGCGCCATTTCTGCCTCCCATTCTTCATATTGGCGGATGACTCTTTCATATGCCGCTTCTTTCTGTTCAAGCACGGCTTGGTCCGCAATCAGCTGCTGGCGGTGCCGGCCGTCACGCCAAAGCTCTTCCTGCAGAATGTCAGCCTCTTCTTTTGAGATCGGCGGCGGCTGCTTTTTGTGATTGGCCCCTCTTCTTTCTGACGGCAGCGGCTTCTGTATGCCAGACAGCATATACAGCATCAAAGCGCCGGTAAAAAGGGCGGCGGGCAGCCATTCCTTTAACACAGCGAAAATCGCAATGAACACAATGCCCGCACCGAGAAAGAGCTTTTTTTGTTTGGCGCGCTGTTTTTCCAGCTGCTGAAAATGCGCCTGCCATTCGTTTCCTTCAGTATCAGCCATTTGCTTATATGATTGTAAAGCGGCTTCTTTTTCTTGCCTGACGGCGGGAGCCAAGATGTTTTCCGCCGTTACGGCATGCTTTCGTTCTGCGTCTTCCAGCTCCAGACGCGCTTGTTCGAAAATCGCATCAAGCTGTTTTTTTCTTTCTCTTGCCTGTCCGGCGCTCTGCACGGCTTCTTGCAGCCGCCATTCATATTCATAATCGGTGTTCAGCGAAAGAATGCCGTCTTCCTCATGTCTGCCGCCGAGCTGCTGTAACCCTGAAGAAACACGGGCCGATATCTGCCTGATTTGTGATTGGATGGCGGCAAGCTGTTCGCCGCGTGATTCGTACATATGCTGCTCGCCGGAAAGCTCCTGCAGCTGCCGTTCTTTTTGCAGCAGGTCCTCATTTGGCGCGAGCAGCTCAGCCTGCCGCCTGATTTCAGCCATTTTTGCCCGAAGCCCTTCAAGCCGGGCCGCTTTTGGATGGAGATGCGATTCGTATTTTTCGAGCTGATGCATTCCGTCCTTCGGGAATTGCTCCAATGCTTCCGGATAAGAAGAAAGTTCGCTTTCCAACGCTGTTTTTTTGTCTGCGAGCGGCTTTGCTTCTATCGCCGCTTTTACTGTTTTGATTTCTTCAGTTACATCTTTCAATTGTGCTTCGGCATCCTGCAGACGGCTGCCGGCGCTTTTTTTCTCTTCCAGAAGGCTGTGATAGCCCGCTTCCGCAGCTTCCGCCTGTTTCAGCTGGACGCTGAGCCGCTTTAACGTATCCAATTCCTGATTTAAACGGGGGTTCCGTCCGTTCGGCTTATACATTCTGTCGAGCTCTTTCGCCAGTCTGCCGTCAAGCTTTGCCGCCGCTTCAGATCCGAATAAGCTGGAAAACAGGAGAAACTCGCCGATTTTGTCCCGGTTAAAGGCTTGAATCTCCTGCAGTCCGAATACATCAAACGAATAAATTGCTTCGTACAGCGCCCGATCCGTACCGGAAAGCAGCTGTTTGAGCCATTCTCCGTCCTTGATTTCGCCTGAAGGCAAATACACTCTGACTTTTTCGGCAGCGCCTTTTGTGCGTTCAATTTTAACAGCGCCGTAATCGTCATGCTTCAGTTCCACAACGCCGCCGTACACCCCGCCGTTTTTCGGTTCGTATTTTTTTGATTTCGGAAAACCGAACAGTACGCTTTTGATAAAGGACATCAATGTCGTTTTGCCCGCTTCGTTTAAGCCGTAAATCACTTGGACGGGCGAATCTGACAGCTGGAAGCTTCGGTTGGAAAATTTCCCGTACTGGTAAATAAGCATCGTCGTTATTTTCATCGCTGAAGCTCCTTCAGCTGGCGCTTTAAAACGGCTTGAGCCTGCCGTTTAATGTCCAGTATCTCTTCATCCGTAAATAAAGTCATCTGCCGCCGGTATACGGGATGACGCTCGAGCGCTTCAAATACACCGCTCATGTCCGCGCATTGTTCTATGTCCTGAAGAAGCCCTTTAAAAAACGGATCCGGCGGCACTGTATCTGTTTTATCCGTCCGATCCTCAATCGCAAGCGGCCAGATGAAACATTCCTCTTCAGCCTCTTCCTCCTGTAAAGCGGAAAGAAGCTCCTCCGCAATGCCTGCGGGCGCCTCTGTCCAAAAGCGGGGCGCCTCGCCGCGGAGCACCAGTCTGACACATGCCGGGCGGCCCGCGGCACGCAAGCGGGTGAACATATCCGATGCCATTTTCATCAGTGAGGTCATATGCTCGGCTTCGGAAATATCAAGATCAATTTCCTCCCATAAGACATCGTGCGCTTCTTTGAATTCCCAAGACATCTCACCGTCTGCCGCCCGGACGAGATAATATCCCTTAGGCCCGGTTTCTTTTAAATGGCGGGCCTGAATATTTCCGGGATAAATGGCGGCGGGATGCTTGGCGGACAGAACCTGCCGCTTATGAATGTGTCCGAGCGCCCAATAATCCATGCCGCTTTTTTCAAGGTCTTCTTTCGTAAACGGACAGTACGGGTCATGCCCATCCGCTCCTGATAACATGCCGTGGAGCATGCCGATATGATAAGGCGCGCCGGTCATTTTCCGGTAACGGGATGCCTGATTGGCCGTTACGCTTCTTTCCTGATAGCTGCATCCGTATATGCTTGCCGCGAGCTCTCCGTTTTTAAAGAAGGATTTTTCCTCCGGTGTATCCGAAGTGAATATATGTACATTTTCCGGCCATTCAATCGGTGTCCACTCACCGCCCAAATGATCATGGTTGCCGAATATGACGAACACTTGGATATCCGCTTCCTGTAATCTGGTAAACTGCTTTCTCAAAAACAGCTGGGCTTTTAAACTTCTGTTCGCTTCATCAAACAGATCTCCCGAAAGCAGCATGAAATCTGCCTGCTCCCGGAGCGCCCCGTCGGTAAGACGGCGGACGCTGTGAAATGTGCTTTCTTTAATACGCGCATATACCGGTTCAGGCAGATGCGAAATGCCGTAAAACGGGCTGTCCAGATGCAGGTCAGCGGCATGAATAAACGTCAGATCAGCCATCTCGCCCTCCCCTTTCTGTAGGTTGAATTACCCTTATTCTAGCATCGTTTTCATACGAATGCACGTTCTGCACGATAAAAAAACAGCCCGGCTGTCCCGGGCTGTTTCACTTATTTTTTGGAGATGCGCAGCGCTTGTTTGATCGCTTTGAATCCGCCGGCGTTTCCGTAAATCAAAACGCCGCCTTTGTAAATTTTCGCGCCGACCGCTGCAAAGATCACGATAGCGACCAGTGTCAGGGCGATACCGGCCGCCGCCTGCCAAAACGGGATATCGAGCATTCCTACGCGTAAAAACATAATCATCGGCGTGAAAAACGGAATGTAAGATGTAACGGTAATAAAACCGGCATCAGGATTGCCAAGTCCGAACATGGCGATCATAAAACCTGCCACGATTAAAAAAACCATCGGCTGAATCGTCTGCTGCACGTCCTCTATCCGGCTGACAACACTGCCGAGAAACGCGGCAAGCGTCGCGTAAAGAAAATAGCCGAGCAGATAGAAAATGACGGCATAGACAATCGTCGAGACGGGAACATCCGAAAAATTGAGAAATGCACTGATCGGCGACGACTCATCATTTTGAGGGTTCAGCTTCAGTGAGAGAAAACCCGCCGCAAGCAGCACCGCAAACTGTGTGATCCCGACAAGCGCGATACCGAACAGTTTGGCAAACATCTGCTGAATCGGCGGCATGCTTGAAATTAAAATTTCCATGACCCGTGACGATTTTTCCGTCGCCACTTCCATCGCAATCATACTTGCGTACATGATAACCGAGAAGTAGATGACAAACAGCATGATGTATACAAGCCCCATCACCTGACCGAGCTCTTCCTCAGATTTCGCCCCTTTTTCCAGCGCGTCTTTGCTGACTTCAGGCGGAGTGTAGAGGCTGCTGACTTTTTCTGCCGAAATGCCGAGCTTGGCGGTTTCAACAGCGGTTTTTGTCTGGGTTAAAGCCTGCTTGAGAAGTTTATACGCTGATTCATCAGAAATGGTCAGCGCTTTGTAGGCTCCTGTTATCGTTCCTTTTTGATCTTGTCTGATAATAAAAAGCCCGTCCCATTCACCGTCTTTGACACGCTTTACGGCATCTTTTTCGGACTCCTTCGTCTCCATCGCCTGCAGATCATTGTCTGTATCAGCCGCTTTAAGCTGTTTTGCAAACGCCGGGTAAAGCCCGCCCGTTTCATCAATCACCGCAATCTGCTGCTTGCCGTCATCCGATTGAAACACGGAAATGATCGATTGCAGGTTGGTCACCGCTAATACTAATAAAACGGTAATGGCGGTCGAAATAATGAATGACTTTGTCGAGATTTTGTTTTTATATGTATGAAACAGCATAATCCAGAATTTATTCATAAACGGCCCCCACCTTTTCTATAAAAATATCATGCAGTGACGGCTCTTCCAATTCAAACTTCCGTATAAAACCTTTCCCTTGCAGCGCCCGGAAAATATCCTGGGAAACCGGTTCATTCGCGACCTGCAATCTGATCCCGTCATTTGTTTCCTTCCATTTCACGACACCTTCATGCGTTTTTAAAAAGCTGAGATCATCATCTGAATGAACGGTGACATTTTTTTTGCCGAAAGACCGCTTAATGTCTTTCAGATTGCCTTGAACGACTGGTTTTCCCTTCTGGAGAATGCACAAATTCTCGCAAAGCTCTTCTACATGCTCCATTCGGTGGCTTGAAAAAACGATGGAAACGCCGCTGTTTTTCAAAGAAATAACCGCTTCTTTCAGCAGCTCGACATTCACCGGATCAAGACCGCTGAAAGGCTCATCGAGAATCAGCAGTTCAGGCTTATGCAGGACGGCGGAAATGAACTGGATTTTTTGCTGGTTTCCTTTTGACAGCTCTTCGACTTTCTTATTCTTGTAATCTGTAATGCCGAACCGCTCGAGCCATGTCATGAGCTCTTTTTCCGCCTCTTTTTTGCTCATTCCTTTTAATCTCGCAAGATAGACAAGCTGGTCACTCACCTTCACTTTCGGATACAGCCCCCGCTCTTCCGGGAGATAGCCGATTTTTTCGCTGATAGAATAATTGACCGGCTTCCCTTTCCAGCTGATCTGCCCGTCAGTCAGGCTTAAAAGCCCCAAAATCATCCGAAAGGTCGTCGTTTTTCCCGCGCCGTTTGCGCCGAGGAGCCCGAACATTTCCCTTTCAGGTATTTGCAGGTTCAAATTGTCAACAGCAGTAAAGCTGCCGAATGTTTTCGTTACGTTTTCAATTGTAAGCACGAATCCAACTCCTTTCCCGATCCATTATATACTAATAATGGGTAAAAATTAATGGAGGATTTTAAATTCTTTATGAGAATATCATTCTATAAAGGAGGTGACGTGATGGGACAATATGTATTGACTGCATTCCATGCGTCGGGAGAAAAACTGCTGGATGAACGGATCGAAGCAGGTAACGAGGCGGAGGCAAAGGCTGCCGGAGAGGCTTTGTTAAAGGAAAAAAAGCTCGCGAACACTACTCATCGCTTAGTAAATGAAGCCGGAAAGCTGATTTTATTCCACAGATAACAGAAGCTTTCCGGCTTCTGTATTTTACCGGTTAAATTGCGGCGTCCGTTTTTCTAAAAAGGCGCGGATGCCCTCTTTATGATCATCCGTTTTTCTCATATTTTCCTGGGCCTTTCGTTCAAGAGACAAAACGTCTTTTAAACGGCTGATATGGAGGCTTTGATAAATAGCCTTCGTTTCAATCATTGCTGCCAGCGGCGCATGTAACAACCGGTCGATGTACGGCTTTGCCCCTGCCGCAGGGTCGCCGCTGAACAGCCCGTCGGCAAGCTTGAGCTTCACCGCTTTTTCAGCCGGCAATTTTTCGCCGCTCCAAATCAGTTTTTTCGCTTCAATCTCACCGACGCGTTTCATTAATAAATAATGGCCTCCTCCGTCGGGAACCAATCCGATGCCGATGAAATTCATCGCGAGGCGGGCATTTTCTTCGGCGAGAACCACGTCGGCACACAGCGCGAAACTCAGTCCGAGCCCCGCCGCGGCTCCGTGGATGGCGGCTATCACAATTTTTTTCATATCATAGAGCGTCAGTGTAATGGATTCGATCATTTTCATGAGCCGTTCATATTCTCCTGAATCATGATCCGATGTCATCATCTGAATATCACCGCCCGCGGAAAATCCCCTGCCTTCCCCCCGCAAAAGGACGATAAGCGCCTCACTGTCAGCTGCCATGACGCATGCATTCTCCAATTCCCGGAGCATTTGTTCATTGAGCGCGTTGTAACTGTCAGGCCGGTTCAGCACAATCTCTGCAATCTTTCCCTTTTCTTCATATCGAATATACTGCATGTTTACACCCTCCTTGTATCCGCTTACATATTTTGTTCAAAGGATATATTCTTTCCGCCGAAGCGAAACCCCTTTATTTTTCAAGGTCAACAGATACCGAAAAATGCATATCATTTGAAACTGAACATACATTTTTATATAGTGAAATTGACATACAAAACAAAAAGGGGGAGGAACGCCGATCATGAACTATGTGATACTGAGTTTTTTATTGAGCTTTTTTATGGTGCTGTTCCCCCCTTCGGATGTCGCCCTTCCTTCCCAATTGGTGACAGAAACAGACAGCCACGTTCAAATTTCGGTTTACCCGCAGGAAACGGACTCGGCAAAGACGCCGGCCCCTGCCAAAACCGCTCCGCACGGCCTGTCAAAAGGGTACGATGCGTTATCCCGAATGGTCACCCTGTTATCTGTCAAACCTCTTGATCAATTCATTGATTCCACACTGGAAAGGACATGCGCCATTCCGATACAATACCAGTCAAATTACCTCCGGCATCAGAGCCTTTCTCATTGCCAATCTGTATTTACGGTGTAAAAACAGTCTATTCCGGAGGGATTTTTTATGAATATTAAGGAAAACGATCTGCCCGGCATCGGGAAAAAATTCGAAATCGAAACGAGAAACCATGAAAAAATGACGATCATCATTCATGACGACGGCAGGCGGGAAATTTACAGATTTGATGACCGCGACCCTGATGAGCTTCTGGCAAGCATTTCTCTTGATGATGCGGAAGCAAGACAGATCGCCGCGATTATCGGCGGGATGGTGTACAAACCGCAGGCGCTTGAATCGATTGAAATGGCGTTCAGCGATCTGATTATCGAATGGTTTAAAGTTGAAAAAGGGGCAAAAGCGGCAGGCCGGACGCTCGGCGAACTGGATGTGCGCCAAAACTACGACGTGACGGTCATCGCCATCATTAAGCATAACCAGAAAAAGTTTTTAAACCCGGGCGCTGATTCGCTCCTTGAAGCAAACGATACACTCGTCCTCTCAGGCGAAAGAAAGCATTTGAAGAAACTGATCCAAGACTTTCTCTCCAGAGACGGAGTGTGATCTGTTTATGGATCATCTCGTATTTGAAGTCGGTACGGCGCTAGTTCTCGTGGCCATTGCAAGTGTCATCGCCAATAAAATTAAATTCTCGATTATTCCCTTCCTGATTATTTTAGGAATGCTTGTCGGGCCGCACGCGCCCCAAGCGGGCATCATTGACCTGACATTTATCGAAAGCCGCGAAGTGATTGAATTTTTCGGACGGATGGGCGTCCTGTTCCTCCTCTTTTACCTCGGGCTTGAATTCTCGGTCGGAAAATTAGTCAAATCCGGACGTTCCATTGCCGCCGGCGGAACGATTTATATTCTGATTAATTTCAGCTTAGGACTGATATACGGCTTTATCACGGGCTTTTCCTTTTTGGAAGTGCTTGTATTGGCCGGTGTCATCACGATATCATCAAGCGCCATTGTCGCAAAAGTGCTTGTCGACTTAAAGCGCACGGCCAATCCGGAAACGGAGCTGATTCTCGGCATCATTATGTTTGAGGATATCTTTCTGGCGGTTTACTTGTCCGTTGTTTCCGGGCTTGTATTGGGAGACGCGACGTCTGTCGGAGGCGCGCTGATGTCGATCGTGATCGCTTTCGGATACATGCTGCTGTTTTTCATAGCCGCTCGAAAATTGCCGCCTCTTCTGAACAAGCTGCTTGATATCCGTTCAAACGAGGTGTTTGTCATTGTCATTTTTGCAGCGCTCTTTTTCATTGCCGGCTTTTCCGAAACGATTCATGTCGCCGAAGCGATCGGTGCGCTTTTACTCGGACTCGTCTTTTCGGAGACGGCCCATTCTGACAGGATTGAGCATCTTGTCGTGCCGTTCCGTGACTTTTTCGGGGCCATGTTTTTCTTCAGCTTCGGGCTGAGCATTGATCCGTTTTCACTCGGAGATGCGGTATGGCTTGCCCTCGGCGCCGTTTTGCTGACGATTGCAGGAAACTTTATCGCCGGCATGATTGCCGGGCGCCGGGCAGGGCTTTCTCATAAAGCATCGTCTAACATCGGGCTGACCATCGTCTCCCGCGGCGAATTCTCCATCATCGTTGCGAATCTCGGCATCGCCGGCGGACTGTCCGCCTCACTAAAACCCTTCGCCGCCTTGTATGTTTTGATACTGGCCATCTTCGGCCCTTTGCTCACGAAAGAATCGAAGCGGATATATCTCCTGTTGAACAGCGTTTTCAAATGGAAAAAGCCTGAAAAGACGCCGCAGAAATCATAAAAAAACTGACCCCTTACTAAAGGGGTCAGTTTTTTCGCGCGGGAAGAAATTGCTGAAAAGCCGTTTTTTTGTTAATGGAGAAATGCTCTTTTCCCAGAATGGTATTAATGATTTTTTGGTTTCTGTAAACAGACAGCTTCAAATTCGTAGCCCCTGTTCCGTGGGCGTGGTCAAGATTCGTTAATGTGAAGAAATGATGCCGCCTATCGTCCTTAAAGACGAGGCGGGAATCGGCCGTCACTTTAAACCGTTTCTCATCCTCCCATTCGATATCGGAAGAAATGGCCGAAAACCAATCCGGAATATGCGGCTTGAAGCCGGTCGCCAATATCACTTTTTCTGAATCGGCCGTAAAGGTTTCATCCATCTGCCATTGATGAAAGCTCAGTGCGCAGCGGCCGTTTTTCTTTTCAATTTTTTTAAGTTCCGCCATCGGCTGAATATAGACATCAGGCGAGCCTCCGCTGATCGACCTGTGGTACAGGGCATCGTAAATGTCAGCAAGTGTGTCAGAATCAATGCCGTGGCGCAGTCCTTCCAGCTCAGGCAGTGTATTCAGCCGTTCCTGAAAAGGCAGGCGGTTAAAATACTCCACATAATCGGGTGTAAACATTTCCTGTCCGAGCTTGGCGGTTTCCAACTCTCGAAATCCGGCGGAGCGTGTCACCCATTGCAGCCGGCAGCGGCGGTATTGTTCATCATGCAATAAATCAGAAAAGATCTCCGCTGCGCTCTGTCCGGAGCCGACTACTGTAATTGATTCGGCACCGGCGAGTTCATCTTTCCGGAACAAATATTCCGTGCTGACCATCGTGTCCTGACGCGCCCCGTCATCAATCTCTGCCGGAATAAGAGGCTCAGAACCCGTTCCCATGACGAAATGCTTCGTTTGATACACGCTGATGCTTCCGTCCTCAATGTTCTTGACGCTGACTTCATAATGGCCGCCGGCATTTTTCACGCCGATTACCTCTGAGCCGAAACGGCATGATTTGATTTCTGAAGCCGCCCAGCTCAAATAGTCGTTAAACTCCCGCCTTGGAATATCAAATTCATTAAACGTATAAAACCGGTACAGCCGGTCATGTTCATGGAGAAAGTTCAAAAATGTGTAGCGGCTTTTCGGATTGGCAAGCGTGACGAGATCAGCCAGAAACGCCACCTGTAAATCCGTTCCTTTAATTAACAGGCCCGGATGCCACGCAAATTCTGTCTTTTTATCGAAAAAAAGAGCGTCTGTTTCGGGTATATCCTCTAACAAAGCGGCAAGCCCTAAATTAAACGGCCCGATTCCCGCTCCTATGACATCATACATAATTACACCTCTTACGAATTACAGTCTGATGATCTTTTTCCCGTTTTCACATACAGATAAACATAAAAAAACGGCACGCTGATTCCGTGCCGTTTTTCATATTACAAAGCGGATTTGACGAACATCTCATCTAAGTATTTGATTTTCTCTTCTGTATAATGCTCGAATCGGTCATTATATGATTTCGGGTCTTTTGGATTGGCGAAGTGCGTGATTTTTCCGGTTTCCGGATGAATGAATTTGCTTGCCGCGCCGCAGCCGATACCGATAATCGTCTGCACTTCTTCCATAATCATAATGTTGTAGATGCTCTCCTGACCCGGGAAGGAGTAGCCGACATTTTCAAGATTTCCAAGAATGTTTTTCTGCCGGTACAGGTAGTACGGTTTATAGCCGTGCTCTTTTGTCCAGCGGACGGCGTCATCCATCATGCGGGATACTTCCTGCCTGTCGGCAACTTTATACTTATGCTTGTTTCTCGTCATTTCTGACGCCCGTTTGAAAGAAAGCGTGTGAACGGTCAAAGATTCAGGCATCAGCTTTTCCGTTTCATCAAGACTGTGCCTGAACTCACCCGTCCCTTCTCCCGGCAGGCCGATGATCAGGTCCATGTTGATGTTATTCATGCCGTGTTTGCGGGAAAGGCGGTACTTTTCAATGGTTTCTTCGACTGTATGATGTCTGCCGATGGCCTTAAGCGTTTCGTTTTCATAAGACTGCGGGTTGATGCTGATTCTGTCAATCTTATACTTATTTAAAACGGCAAGCTTTTCCTCCGTAATCGTGTCAGGACGGCCCGCTTCAACGGTAATCTCTCTGATATTTGCGACATTCGGGAAAGAACGGACCATTTCTTCATATAAAAGATCCATTTCTTCAGCGGTAATGCTTGTCGGCGTACCGCCTCCGAAATAAATGGTCGTCACCTTGATATCATGCTGTTTCAGCCATTCGCCGATTTTTTGCATTTCATAGTGAAGCCCCCATAAAAAGGAGCCGACTCTGCCTGCCTGTCCTTGGATGGCATAGGCCGGAAACGTGCAGTAGGCGCACTTCGTCGGGCAGAACGGAATGCCGATATAAATGCTGACTTCATCTTTGACCCGGTACAGATCGGGAACCGCGGCGAGCTGGCGGTCGACAATCTCCTGCATCAGATTGATTTTTTCATCATGGATCAGATAATCTTTTTTCAGATCGGCATGCGCCTCTTCTTTTGTCAGGCCGCTTTGCAGCTTTTTATGAAGAAGTTTAGTAGGCCTGATTCCGGTCAGGATTCCCCATTTTTGCGTCATGCCCGTATGCGATTGAAGAAGATTTAAGTAGACGTATGACAGCGTGTTTTTCACCTGTTTAAATACTTCTTTGTCGCTCCATCCGGCAAGAATCGGTTTCGTGTGATGCTCCCTTACGCCGGTTCCTTTGATTTCTCCCGATACTGACACGCTGTCTGCATCTTGAGAAATGGCAAGTGAGATGACGAGATCAGAGGGTTCCTCCGTTTCGGCGTATGCAAGAACACACTCCTCAAAAAATAAATTCGCGATGTTTTGCAGCGGACGATGCAGCCTGTCATCCGTTATGCCGTCTATTTTGATTTGCAATGTGATCACCTTATTTTTCAGATTCAAAACTTTCTTTAGTGTACAGAAAGAACAGGCTAAAATCAATCCGCGAAAAAGCCGCAGACCGGTGTTTCGCGTCTGCGGCTCTTTATTACGGCCGTTTCATGTGGAACTTATCGAGAAAGCCTTTGCGGTGCTGCATGCGGAAGTATTCCTTGATCATATAGGCGACGCCCTGTTCATCATTTGACCTTGTCACCCAATCCGCTTTTCTTTTTAATTCATTAGAGGAATTCCCCATCGCGACACCGAGGCCTGCCAGCTCGATCATCGGCAGATCATCTTCCTGATGGCCGATAGCCACGACCTCTTCCATTGAAAGCCCGAGTTCAGCTGCGACCATCGAAAGTCCGCTTTCTTTTGAAACCCCTTTAGGCACGATGTTCAGCTTTTCTTCGTTAACGCGGATCACGTCCACGGCCGGGAATGCTTTCACGATCGTATCTGTTATGTCAGCCTGCAATCCGTTTTCAGCATACACCTCAATGACGGGCGCGGAAACCGGTTCATCAAGGAGCAAATCACTTAATGATTCGACAAACTGAACCGGGTAAAAAATCGGGTCAGACGGATGAATCATCGTTTTCCCGACCAGATTGGAGTTCACTTTCTTCTTGTTTCCGATCGAATATTTTTCGTGCAGAAGCCGGATATTGCATTGATAGCTTTCCAGCACCTGGACAATATTAAACGTGTGATCTTCCGATATTTTCTTTTCGAAAAACGGCTCATCTATTTTTTCGGAAATGTATGCGCCGCTGTGGGTAACCAATTTTGCATTCAGTTTTAATATTTTCGCTACTTTTTGAGCGGAGCGAAAATGGCGGTTTGTGACCAGTGTGACGTAAATCCCTTTTTTCTTGACGTATTCGATGGCATCCTTTGTCGTCTGATGCAGTTTGCCGTTGGAGCGAAGAAGCGCTCCGTCTATATTTAACGCCAGCATTTGTTTTGACACAGAGAAGTCCCCCTCCTTGATGACTGTACTTGTCATTAGGATATGACCCTGTCTCTTTGTTTAGAACAACCTTTTCTCAGCAGCAAAAAAGCCTGCCTCAAGCAGACTTTGAACTGTCATTTTGTGGGATACGATCGATTTGCTGCCTTCTCCCCAATGTGTATTTCTATATCAGGAACCCCTTATTTGACCGTTGATGCGCTCGTTTCACTTACTCTCTGTTGCTACCCCTTAACATAACAGGCAGTATAGGCGACCGTATCCTTGGACCTTCTGTAAGTGTAGGCGCTTTCAGGGTTATTATCACACGTTTACTGTTAAAAGACAAGGGTTTTTTTAACTAAAAAAATCAGAGGGCCATCTATGCTGAATGTATGATAAAGTTGAAAGAGAACATATATTCGCATATAATAAAAGAAAAAAGCGGTGACTTTCATGTCTCTATTAAAAGATATTTATAACGAAGAATTTGCAGAAGCACTTCTGAACAGAATCAAATCGGCGCATCCGGCTTTTGAGCGGGACATGTGCCGGGCGCTGATGTTTCAGGAAGATTGGCCCGAACTGGCATTAAAACAGCGGATGCGCCGGATCACAGACTCTTTATATGAAACACTGCCGAAGGATTACATACGGGCGCTTGACGTCTTATATGAGACAGCTCCCCATTTCACAGGGCTCGCCGGGATTATTTTTCCCGATTATGTCCAACAGTACGGAACGGATCACTGGGAAGAATCAATGAAGGCGCTTCAGTTTTTCACTCGTTTTTCCACTTCCGAATTTGCGGTCCGCCCGTATATCAAGCTTGACCGGGAGCGAATGTTCAAAGAGTTCCTTTCCTGGACGGAGCATCCGGACGAACATGTCAGAAGGCTTGCCAGCGAAGGCTCAAGACCGCGCCTGCCGTGGGGAATCTCCATTCCGGCTCTTCTTGACGACCCTTCTCCGATTCTCCCTGTTCTGGACCGCTTGATGCAGGATGACTCGTTATATGTCAGAAAAAGCGTGGCAAATAACCTGAATGACATCTCCAAAACACATCCGGATCTTCTGGCACAGATCGCAGCCGATCGGTTCGGAAGCTGTCCGCACACGGATTGGATTTTGAAGCACGCCTGCAGGACACTGTTAAAAAGAGGAGACAAACAGGCGCTTGCGATTTTCGGGTTTGAAGACGCCTCCCGGATTTCATTGGAACGTTTTACACTGAATTCGGAAACGGCCGCCATCGGAACAAGCATACATTTTTCTTTTCAGATCCGCTCATCCGCCCGGCAAAAAGTCAGGGTTGAATACGCGATTGATTTTGTAAAGAAAAGGGGGCACCGCAGCCGCAAGGTGTTTAAGATGTCGGAGTCCGCCATGGATAACGGAGACGTAAAAGCCTTCAGCAAACATCATTCCCTTAAAGATTTAACCACCCGCAAGCATTATCGGGGAATTCACACTCTGTCTGTCATCATTAACGGAACGGTAAAAGGTTCGCTTGATTTTTCTGTTGAATAAAAAACCCCCTCCATTTCATAGATGGAGGGGGTGGAGCTTACTGCGGGTTTCCGTAAAGCTCTTCAAGAGGTTTCATGATAATTTTGTTTAACTCGCCGATCAGCATGCTCATGCGCTGTTCCGCCTCCATCAGCTGAGAAATCAATTCATGCTGCTGGACAAGAGCAACCGTTTTTTGCGCCTGCTCTACCTCTTCCTGAGTGATTTCTTCACCTGACATCTGTTTCTGCTGCAGCTGCAGCTGTACATTGCGGAAATTATCAAACATGCGTTTTGCGGATTCATCTGCGTTTACTTGATCATAAAGCCCTCTTAAACGGCTGTATTCATCACTGTTACGCAAAGCTTTTTCAAGATCATATGCTGCATCATAAAAATGAACTGCCATTGTAACCGCTCCTTTCTTCCTTTCAGACATACCACTCCACTATAACAGACTGCGGAGTGACTTTCATCCTTGGCCGATGTTTTCCTTAGAAAAGAATGACAAACAAAGCTTGGATTGCTCCGATGATCCCGCCGAGCAGACCGCCTAAATACGTAATCATCTTAAATTCTCTCTTGGAAATCGACAGCACCATTTCCTCGAGCCGCTCAACCGGAAACTGATCAACCTGCTCTTTGACCACTTCCTCAAGACGAAGGCGTTTAAGCACATCTTCCAAATGAGCGGCAATACTGCCGAGCGCTGCATCAAGCAGCTTCGGCGCATACGTTCCCGTAATCTCCCCTTCATAGCGGGAGATGATGTCACCGAGCCGGCCCTCAAAAAAGGGTGCGGTTTGAAGCGCGGCCAAAGCCCGTTTTTTCAGGCTGAACAGCAGATCTTTCGCATTCCACTTTTCGTCGGCCTCATAAAGTGTATAAGATTTGAGCTTGCCCCATTCTTGAGAAAGCAGATCAGTCAGAAGCTTTTTTGTTTCATCGTTGTGCAAAAACTTTAACAGCTCAGGCAGCACACGGCCGGCCAGACTTGAATTGCCGAGGAACATCTGCACCATGCTGCCGAGCATCCCCCGTGCATTCAAAAAGTCGTCGATCATATTGCCGAGTCTGTCTTTGCCTTCTTCACTTTCAAAATAATCAATGCTCCGCTTCAGGATATAATCGGCGGCCATCGGAACTTTTTCATCCAGCTGTTTCTGCAGCTCATCAGGAAGCCAGTCCTTTATGGCGCGGTGTTCATATTTCCGGTACAGTTCCGAAAGCTTTTCATCTGTAAAACGGTCAATCCAGGCATCCGTTTTTTCCTGAGGATTCCGGATGCCTGCGGCGGCCAGAGCTTCCTGCACCGTCATATCGGAAGCGGCCATTTTTTGCGTGAATTGTTCGGCGAACACAAGCGCCTGGTTTTTAACGGTATCTGACAAAAGCCGCTTTTTTATGCCTTCCGGAGTTAACAGATGGTTCGTCACCATGAGCCCCATCTGTTTTGCCAATTCGTCCCGTCTTTTCGGGATCAGCCCCGGGGTAAACGGAATCCGTTTTCCGAACAGGTAATACGGACGGTACGGACGAAATAACATCTGAATGGCAAGGTGATTTGTCACCGCGCCGATCGCGGCTCCGATCACAATCATAAATATAAACGTTCCTGCTATGCCCATTCCTTTTCTTCTGCCTCCATCTTATGTTCTATTTTTCTAGATGATATATCTATTCGTATTATAGAGGCTGGCGTGAATGCGGGCAAATGAAGAACCTGAATTGTTGTTTCTCAGGAATAAGGCAAGATGCTGTTTCGTACTCTTTACAGTAGATCATCTTTTATGCTGCGCTTGACATGTCTATTGGATGGAAGGGCCGTTTCATCAGCGGCTTTTGAATAAAGGGGGAGTAACAACATGACAACACTCGGTTTTATGTCCGTATCCCGCCGGCACGAAGAAGATTTCGCCGGTGAACTGGCTGAAAGAGCGCCAGAGTACAATGTGCGCTTTGCCCGATTTACACCGTTTGATATTTATCCGGATTCTTTACGCGTGAAAGCGCTCGTGTATCATCCGAAAAGCGGAAAATGGAACGAAACGGAAATTGATATTCCCGAATTTATTTACGACCGCTGTTTTTACGGAAAATCTGCTGAAGCTCAAAAAGCCAAACCGATCGTCGAATGGCTGAAAAAATATCCAAAAACGGAATTTATCGGCCGCGGGCTTCCTGATAAATGGACGGTCACGAATGCGCTCCAAGAGCATCATCTGATCAGTCCCTATATTCCTGAAACGGTCGAAGTCAGCCGTTATGAAGAGGTGCAATCATACTTAGCGAAAGAAAAAGCATGTATACTTAAGCCCGCTTTCGGCGCGGGAGGAAGAGGCATCATCCTCCTTAAAGCAGGGAAAAAATCAATTTCAGCCACTTACTATATCGGGAAAAACAAGCAGACAAAAACGTTTTCCAACCACGTGTCTTTTAAGTCCTGGTGCAAAAAAGTGCTGCAGCACCGTTATTTGCTTCAAGCCTACTTAAATATTCAGGATAAGGAACAGCACCCGTGCGACATCCGCATTTTCATGCGCAAAAATGAGTCAGGGGCTTGGGAAACGGTCGGAAAAGCGATTCGAAGAGGTTATCAGAACGGTCTTTTATCTCATTTGCGGGGAGGGTCCGAGCCGCTTAAATTTGACACGTGGTTTGAAGAAATTCCGAAAAAGCAGCAGGCCGTTTTATTGGATGACGTCTTTTCGATCACCCAATCCGTCCCTTATTTTCTTGATGAACAATTCGGACCGCTGTTTGAGCTGGGGCTCGATATTTGTTATGCCAAAGACGGGCGCATCTGGCTTTTGGATGTCAATTCAAAACCGGGACGGAACGCTATTTTAAGCGTGGCTCCCGAGGCGAAAGAGGATTTGTACACCAGTCCGCTGAAACGCTTCCGCGATCTTCAGTCACAGGAAAACCGGAAAGGAGCACTTCCGCGTGAATCATAAAGGGATGATGGTCGGCATCGATAAAAAAAGCAAAAATACGCTGTATCTCCCCTCCGCCATGAAACGGGAAGGGATTTTATCCGCTGCCTTCGGGACCAAGGTTGTCAAATGCCGTGTGGCCTTTTCTCAATCTCTTGAAAAAAGCGCGCTCCTTTCTGAAGATTTATTTGAGGAGCTGATGATACCGCATAAAAGCCGGGCTGATTTTCTCATCCACGGCCAGACGGTGCATATCGGACCGCTGATCGGCGTTTTTACAGCAGGGTTCACATCATCGGCACAGCGCCCGTTCAGAGACCGCACATCCTTCTTTTCCAAACTGCTCTCCCTTCACGAGCAGGCGAACGGATATTGTTTCGTTTTCGGGGCACATCAGATCAACTGGGAAGAAGGCACAGTTCAGGCGCTGATTTATAAAGAAAACAGCTGGAAACGGGCGGACGTCCCGCTTCCAAATGTTGTATATGACAGGCTCCCGAGCCGAAAAACGGAAAAAGTTCCTCTTTTACAGCAGACAAAATATAGGCTGATGAATGACTATCAGATTCCCTGGTTTAATCCGCAATTCTTTAATAAATGGGACATTCACAAGCTTCTGGAAAAAAACAGTCTCACCGCTTCTCTCCTGCCAAAATCAATCCTGCAGCCGAATGCAGAAGCGATAGAGACGTTATGCAGCACGTTTGACACCGTATTTATCAAGCCTGCAGACGGCACACTCGGAACGGGAATTTACAAGCTGGAAAAAACAGACGCCGGCTTCTCAGTCAAATACACGAATGAGGAAAAAACGGTGGTGACGGCAGATTATGCAGATGCGGCATCCTTCATGAAATCATTTGAAGAAAACAATGACCCGTCCGCTTTTTTATTGCAGCAAGGCATTGACCTGATCCAGCTTGACGGGCGCCCCGTCGATTTCAGGGTGCATACGAACAAAAATGCCGAGGGAAAATGGACAGTGACGGCGATCGCAGCAAAAATTTCCGGCAGAAACAGCATTACAACGCATCTGGCAAACGGCGGGGAAGTCAGAACGTTAGCTGAATTATACGGCGATCCGAAAGAGAGAGTCGGCATGATCCGGAAGCTTTCGAAAGCCGCCTTAGCGGTCAGCCGTGTGTTAAATGAACATATTGAAGGCTTTATCGGCGAAATCGGTTTTGACCTCGGCGTTGATGAGGCGGGGAAAGTTTGGATGTTTGAGGCCAACTCCCGCCCCGGGCGGAGCATTTTCTCGCATCCGAAGCTGAGATCAGTCGATTACCTCACAAAACGGAGAAATTTTGAATACGCGTCATATTTATCAGAACGGTCCATTACCGCCCCGGAAAAACTTTGGCGGTGAGGCCGCCTTTTTTTCGTTGACCCGGGACAGGCACAGAACTTATGAGCTACAATGAACAGGATCAACATTTCCCGATAAGGAGCGTGAACGTCATGATTTCGCACTTCAGCTGGAAACCGTTATTCAAAAAAGAGAAACTGCCCGGATGGCGGATTTCGTTTTACTGGCAGGGTACGCATTACGAAGGAATTTACCACAAGTCCGGAGACATTGAATGGGGACACACACATCCTGGGAAAGAAGAGCCGGCTCTCGTAAAAGAGCTGCATGAATTAATGCTTTATCACATATATGACTGAAAGCTAAAAGCTCAGCCTCAAAAGGCTGGGCTTTTCTTTTTCCTTCCGCTATTTACCACCCGGTTTTCCGAATGAGATGCCTTATGATTCACCATAATACGTAGTACAAAGCGGCAAACACCATTGGGTGAAGCCGAGCTGGCAATGGTTTTCATTCCGGAAACCATCAGCTGGTGCAATTCCAGCAAACCCAACCATACTACTTTATAAAGGAGATCATACAAATGGCAAACAACAACTCTTCAAACCAACTTTTAGTACCTGGCGCTGCTCAAGCAATCGACCAAATGAAATACGAAATTGCTTCTGAGTTCGGCGTAAACCTTGGCGGAGAAACAACTTCCCGCGCAAACGGTTCTGTCGGAGGAGAAATCACTAAACGTTTAGTATCTTTCGCGCAGCAGCACATGGGCGGACAAGGCGTACAATAACTCAATAAATGGCTTACAGAAGGCGCGGGATACCGCGTCTTCTTTTTATTGCCGTCACCCTTTTTCCTATTCCACATACCCTAGGAAAAAAGGAGGGAAAACATGTCATTCATTGCCTCAGTCAATTGGGAGCTGTTTCAGTTCGTAACGGTTTCTTTGGTCAATGAATATGTTGCCCACCATCTCCCCTTTATTCACAGGTATTCTTTTCCCCGCTGCTTTGAATGATATAATGAGCGGCGAGGAGGTTTTTTACATGAAAATCGCTTTACTCGGAGCAACGGGAAGAGTCGGACAGGCTTTTATAAAAGAAGCGCAGAAACACGGACACATTGAGATATTCGCTCTTGTCAGATCTGCCGGAACGGCCCTTCCCATTCCTGAAAAACATATCATCACAGGGAATGCCAGACGGCGGGAGGATATCGGCAGATTGATTTCTAAAGCGGACACAGTCGTGAGCTGTCTCGGCACGGATGGTGACGATACCCTTTCAGCCGCTATGATCCATATAATTAACAGCATGAAACAGCATCATGTTCAGCGTCTGATTACGATCGGAACCGCGGGTATCCTTCAATCACGGCTTATGCCTGACAAATACCGTTTTGAATCGTCAGAATCAAAACGAAAATCAACAAGAGCCGCAAAGGAACACGCCCGCGTATACGAGATGCTTCTGGCAGAGGATATTGACTGGACGATCATCTGCCCCACCTACCTTCCTGGCGGAGAAGCTGCCGGAGTTTACCGGTTCGAACAAGATCAGCTTCCTGAAGGCGGGACTAAAATCACCGTCGGAGACACGGCGCATTTTCTTTACCGTGAACTGATGAACCCGCAGTTTGTCAGAAAACGGGTGGGACTGGCTTACTAAATTGAAAAAGGGCGAATCTTTTGATTCACCCTCCTCCTGATTACACCGCGGACTGCGCCGTTCCTTTCTGCAATTCATACATTTGATGGTACTGCCCCTTTTGCGCCATTAATTCGTCATGGCTTCCTTTTTCAATGATGCGCCCCTTTTCCAAAACGAGAATCTGGTCTGCGTGTCTGATCGTTGAAAGCCGGTGGGCGATAATAAATGTCGTGCGCCCTTCTTGCACCACGTGCAACGCTTTTTGAATGATTGCTTCTGTTTCGGTGTCAATGTGCGCCGTCGCCTCATCCAAAATTAAAATGGCCGGATCAAACACAAGCGCTCTTGCAAAAGAAATCAGCTGGCGCTGGCCTGAAGACAGTGTTCCGCCTTTTTCCGTGACGGGCTCCATGATGCCCTTCGGCAAGGATTGCAGAAGGCCTGCGGCGCCGACTTGCCGAAGCGCTTCTTCAGCCTGCTGCAGGGAAATACGCTGATCATCGAGGGTCACATTGGAGCCGATCGTTCCAGAGAAAAGATACGGATCTTGCAGCACGATCCCCATATGCGATCTCAGCTCCTGTCTTGACATGCCGTATATGCTTTTTCCGTCAAGCAGGATATCTCCTTTTTCGGCATCATAAAAACGGAACAGAAGATTCAGGATGGAGCTTTTGCCGGAACCCGTATGGCCGACGAGGGCGACCGTCTCGCCTTTTTCAGCTGTAAAGCTGATGTGTTTCAGCACCTCTTCTCCCTTTCGATACCCAAAAGAAACATCGCGGAATTCCACAGTCCCTTCCGCCTTTCTGTCTGCGGGAGCGCCTGTTTCTTCCGTTTCCTCCTCCTGTAAAAGCTCAAATACCCTGCCCGCGGACACACGAGCCAATTCAAGCTTTGAAAATTGGTTGACAATCCCCGTAACAGGCTGGAACAAACGGTTTAAATAATCAACAAACGCATATAAAACGCCGATCGAAACAATTCCGGCCGCACTCAGACTCGCGCCTCCGAAATACCAGATCAGCCCGACAAACGCCAGATTGCGCAACACATTGACAAGACTGTGGGACATGAGGGAATTTAAAGACAGCATTTTGTTCTTATAGCGGAAATGAGCTTCATTCAATTCTTCAAATTCCTTCATCGTTTCCTTCTCGCGGCGGAACGCCTGAATAATCGGCATCCCCTGAATGGACTCATTCATTTTCGCATTGATGTCACTATTAATGGAACGGATTTTTTGGTTGAAGACGGATGCGTATTTGCGGTACACAACCGACCAGATCATTAAGATCGGAATAATCAAAAGGCAGACGGCGGCCAGTCTGACATCAAGCATAAACAGCGCCGTAAAAATACCGAGCATGTAGACGCCGCTTGTGATAAACGTAGACAGCACCGTTACATATAAATCTCTGACCGCTTCTGTGTCATTCGTAATGCGGGCCACGACTTTTCCGGCAGGCAGATTATCAAAGTAGCGGATCGGCATTTTCTGAATGTGTGAAAATACATCCTGCCTCATACGCTGTATGATTCGGTTCGCTCCCATCTGCAGCAGGTAATGCTGGCCGTAATGAAAGCACACGGAAAACATGAGCAGTCCCGCGTAAATGGCGGTCAACGTCAGCAGCCCTTTTATTTCCGGACGGTAAAATTGAAAAATTTCCTGTTTGGATAACGCAATAGCGGGATATGACCTGCTTTCTTTACCGTTTGATATTGTCAGCCGGCCGTCAGTCACCGAACGGTTTCCGTCAAAACTGACGGGACCCTCAACAAAATAGTAGGCCGCACCGACTTGATAAATATGTGCCTCTCCGGTTTTCTCCGCCCCCGGTTTGAGCCGGTCCTCCCTGACATAATCATGCCCTCTGAACCTGACGGCGTCCGGATCGTCCCCAGAGGCTTTAACCCATGTTTTTTCAACGCCGAGAATATGGTCGTCAATCATTTTTTTTCCGATAAACGGTCCGGTCAGCTCAGTGCCGACCGCAATAATGAGCAGAACGACCGCCCATATCAGCAGCTTTTTGTATTGAAGCGCGTAATTCCATAATCTTCTTCCGGTCTTCATGCGCCCGTCCCCCCTTCTTCAAGAGAGGGCAGCTGCTGCCTCTCATATTGTTCGCGATACCAGCCATTCTTCGCCAACAGCTCCTGATGCGTGCCTCTTTCAGACACCCGCCCTTCATCCATGACGAGAATGAGATCTGCGTGTTCAACTGCCGAGAGCCGGTGAGTAGTGATAATCGTTGTTTTATGCCGCCTTTTTTTACGGATGCTGTCAATGATGGCAGCTTCCGTTTTCGCGTCTACCGCAGAAAGCGAATCATCTAATATGAGAATGTCCGGATCTGTCAAAAGCGCTCTCGCAATTGAGATGCGCTGTTTTTGTCCGCCGGAGAGCGCCACCCCCTTCTCGCCAACAAGCGTCTCAAGCCCTTCTGAAAGCATGCCGATATCTTGTTTAAAATGCGCATCCTTCAGCGCGCTGCCGATTTCCTCTTCGGTTGCGTCCTGCCGACCGTAAAGCAGATTTTCCTTCACCGTCTTTGAAAATAAAATATGATCCTGCGGCACATAGCCGATCCACCCTCGGAGCTTCTCAAGCGGAATCTCCTGAATCGGAATGCCTGTAAACGTGATGGCTCCCGCACCGGGCGGATATTCACGCAGCAGCTGCTTAATGATCGTCGTCTTTCCGCTTCCCGTTTTTCCGACAATGCCGAGTGTCTGCCCTTTCTCAACGGAAAATGATACATCGGAAACAGCCGGTACCGGTCCGCTCGGGTACGTAAAAGTCACTTGTTCAAAAACAAGACGCCCGGGCTCCTTGATATCGGCGGGCTGCTTGGGCCCTGTCACATCAGGCTCATAGGAAAGGGTCTCATTGACACGGTCTAAGGAGGCATTGCCGCGCTGCATGATATTGATTAATTCTCCGATCGCAAACATCGGCCAGATCATCATTCCGAGATACACGTTAAACGATACCAGCTCTCCCAGCGTCAGCCGGTTTTGAAAAACGAGATAGGCGCCGTAGCCGAGACCGATGAGATAGCTGAGTCCGACAAGAAGTTTCACAGTCGGTTCAAAGAGTGAATCGATAAACGCCACCTTCATGTTTTTCTCGTATACATCCGCCGTCATATCACCGAAACGGCTGACATCATTTTTTTCCTGCACGAAAGCCCGAATGACCCGCACGCCGGATACCGACTCCAGCACTTTGTCATTTAATGATCCGAAAGCATCCTGCGCTTCCGTAAACCGCTCATGGATCTTTTTTCCGTACAGACTGACCGCAGCCGCCATAATCGGCAGCGGAATAATCGCGGCAAATGTCAGCTTCCAGCTGATGAGAAGCCCCATTGTCAAAAATATCGTCAGCATATACATCGTCGAATCAACGAGCGTTAGGACCCCGAAGCCCGTCGTCATACTGACGGCCTGCAAATCATTCGTCCCCCGCGCCATTAAATCGCCCGTTCTGTATTTCTCAAAAAACGGCGGTGACATTTGAAGAAGCCTTCCCATCAGTTTTGATCGGAGAATTTTCTCCATGACATTCGCCCCGCCGAAAAGCTGGTACATCCAAAAATAGGACAGCAAATAAACGGCTGCCGTTAAAGCGAGAAACACACATATGTAAAACAGCATCCCGCTTTTCGTAAACACGCCCGCCTTCATATCGTCTATTGCGTTACCGAGAAGTTTCGGCGGGAACATTTCAATGACATTCACAATCAATAACAGAACAATCGCTGTCGTATAGCGCAGCCAATAGGCTTTAAAAAACCAAGCGAGCTTTTTTAATACAGTAAACAAATACCTTCATCCCCTTTCATGAATCAGCCGCCATCAAGTTTTTCCGGATTGTTTTTCATTGTTTTCGCTAATACCGCCACATGCATCACACCTGTCTTTCATTCATTTTTTGTATAAAAAAAGACATGAAGCGTCAGCTCCATGCCTCTTATTATTATAAATAAGGTACAGACCCGCCTGTTATGCGCGACTGCACCGTTTTTAAGCAAATGTTCAGAAAACGGAAGATGTATGGCAGTCACGCCGATATTCAGCTGAAGATGATTTGACAAGCTTTAATGCTGACATGATCCATACCTCCTTTTTTCCTATATTATTCCTTTATCATATAAACGAATCCTTTTTTTGTCAATACAGGTTTTAGATTTCTTCCGTACGGGTATCGTTTTGTAAACCTTTTTTACTGAAAGGATGAGGCCGATGTTTCACGCGGACCGGTTGATTGCAGCTTTTGACGGAAGTGATGATAGCAAGAAAGCGCTTCAAAAAGCGATAGACCTTGCAAAAACATTTCACGCGAATTTAACGGTCGTGCATTCTCACAATGCAAAAGATACCCAGACGATTGTCGATCCCCCGAGGCCGGGAGCCGGTGCCACGTATATCGGCGGCGGGATTGCAAGCGTTCCCGACCCGCTTCAAGCGGAAAGAATCCCCCCTGACCCGATGATTTATGAAGACCGTACGGAAGAAATCATTGCCGAAGCGAGAATGCTGATGAACGACAGCCAGATTGACGGGGATATCGACATTTTAGAAGGTGATCCCGCTGATGCCATTATCGAGCATGCCGACCGCATATCGGCGGATCTGATCGTCATGGGGAGCAGGGACCAGAACAGGCTGAAAAAACTTTTATTCGGAAGCGTCAGTGAAAAGCTGTCATCAAAATCCGACATTCCGGTGCTGATCGTAAAATAATCCTTTCTGTACAGCAGCTTAATCAAAAGCTGCTTTTTTTAAAGCTCCCGGCTGTTTCCTCTTTTTTTCGGCATTACAAAAAAACTCGCCATGATCAAAAAATCAATGCACAGCACGACAGACCAGCCCTTCAACAGCCTGCTGAGCGCTTCGGTGCGGGAAGCGTCCTGAATGAGAAATACCGTTCCGGCTAAAAGAACGCCGCCGATGACAAACGCTAATACATGCCTTCCCCATCCTTTTGCATAATGTTTGGCATAATCCAGTCCGTACCGCTTGACCGGTTTTGCCCCTTCCTTTACGACATAATAGCGGAAACGCTCATCCGCCCATTGAATCATGCTTTTTCCGAAGGCGACAGACACTCCGATATAAACGGCCGCCACTGCATGCGCCATAGTCGCTGCCGCCCCTCTGTATAAATCAGCTGCAGCCGCCGCAAACAATACGGCATCAAGTAAAGGAATGAGAGCGAAAAAAAACATTCCGAGCTTTTGCCGCCTGAATAAATACCGCGCCGCCAATCCGAAGATAACAGCCGCCCAAAAAGCAGCCTCACAAATGACAATCAACCAAGCAATCGCGTTCAATCCGGTTCCCCCTTATCGTTTTCTAAAAAGCATTGTAACACCTCTTTTTATTTAATACAATTGTATTATAAAATTGCAAGAAATATTTTTTCCTGTTACACTGGAGACATGCCTAAAATCATCGATCATGAAAAAAGAAGAAAACAAATAGCCGAAGCCACTTGGCGGACGATTTTGGAGCGGGGCATGGAAGGAGCGACAGTGAGAAACATCGCCCGGGAAGCGGGTCTTTCTTTAGGCGCGCTGAGGCACTATTTCACCACCCAGGATGAGCTTTTAGGGTATGCGATGACCCTCGTAAAAGAAAAAGCGGCCGCCAGAATTAACGAAGTTGCCATGAAAGATCTGCCGCCGAAAGAAAAAGCGGTGCGTCTGATGCTTGAAATCATCCCGACAGATGAAGAAACGATGGCTGAAATGGAGGTATGGTTCGCTTTCACAGCTTATGCCAGACATAAGGGAGAAGAGTTTCATCCCCAGCATGACGGGATCTTGGCATATATCCGCGGTCTGATTGACTGGCTGGATGATAATAAGCATCTGAAACCAAATCTTGATAAAGAGACAGAAGCGGAGAAATTGTATGCCATTGCCGACGGATTGGCGCTGCATGCACTGCTTGAACCTGAGCGTCTTTCAAAAGAGAAAATCTCCCGCGTGCTCGTTCAGCATGTCGAGTCTCTTTTTATCTGACAGAAGCAAAAAGGCCGGATTGTTTCCGGCCTTTTTTCGTTTATGACTGAACGCCGATCTCCTGCTGAATGCTCAATTGAAAAGCCTCTTGAATCGTTTTGGCTACAGGACCCGGCACACCGCTGCCGACCGGTTTTCCGTCAAGGGTTACGATCGGGATTAGTTCAGAGGTTGTCGACGAGATGAAAATTTCATCCGCGTTTCTGAGTTCGTCTTCAGTAAGGGGCTTCTCCCGCACCTCAATCCCGTTTTCTTTCATCAGCCCTAAAAGTTTCATCCGCGTAATGCCGTTTAAAATCAGCTCATTTGCAGGATGCGTCCGGACGGTGCCGTTTATGACGGCGTATACATTGGAAGAGGTTCCTTCCGTGACCGCTCCGTCCCTTATCAGCACCGCTTCATAAGCGCCTGCTTCATAGGCTTTTTGTTTTACCATCACATTATACAGTAAATTCAGACTCTTAATGTCACACCTCAGCCAGCGCTTGTCTTCGGCCGTTATGGCCTGCGCCCCGGCTTTTTGTTCATTTTCCGGTTTTTTCACTGAAAAGGTGTATGCCGTCGTCTGCGGCTCCAATCCTTCATCATACTGGTGCTTCCGGGGCGCCTTCCCTCTCGTCGTCTGAATATAGACCCCGCCGTCAATGAGTTTGTTTTCCTGTACGAGCTTTTGGAGATCCCATTCTATGTCTTCTGCGGAGAACGGCAGGGTGATGCCGATTTCTGCGGCGCTTCTGAAAAGACGGCCGATATGCTCACGCAGACCGAATAAAACGCCGTTGTATACTCTGATGACTTCATACACACCGTCACCGAATTGATATCCGCGATCCTCAATATCAACTGCGGCTTCTTCACGATCAATCAACTGGCCGTTTACCAATGTCTTCATGTAAACCCTCCTCATCGTTATCTGCCGTGATGCGGATTCTCAGCTGTTATTGTCAACTATTCTATCATATTGAACAAGCAGGCAGCGGAGTTTATTTTTTTCTTAAAATCTTATTATTCGACATATTTTCTATGTCTTTTCCAGTTTTGTTCCTGTATACTTGATTCGACATACATATGCTGTTAACTTATGGCACTACGCAAGCCTCTGCTGTTATCGGCATTATGAAGAAATTTATGCTACTGGAGAGATTGTTATGCGCAAGACAAAAGAAGGTGCTTCCCCTTCTCTGTTTTCATTGGCTTTTAAACTTACGAGTTTAGCAGTTTTGTGCGGGCTGCTTCTGGTAATCGTCATAATGGGTTATTCCGCTTCCGCCGCAAAAAATAAACAGGTCACTGTGACTGCAAACGGGCAGCTTCGAGATGAAACAGAAAGCCTGCGGCTGAAAAACGATTCTCCCGACATCCTACTTAAACATTTGCAAAAAGAGCGGGACACGGGGAAAAAAACGGTATATTTAACCTTTGACGACGGGCCGTCTCCTTATACTGAACAGCTGTTGAATGTATTGAAGGCAAATGGCGCAAAGGCCACTTTTTTTATGCTTGAACCGCGGATGAAAGCCTATAATCATTCCGTGCAAAGAGCGAATCAGGAAGGAATCGCGCTCGGCCTGCATGGCGTGACGCACGATAATCACCTGTTTTATCAAACACCGACATCGCCGCTGAAAGAAATGCAGCAGGGACGCGATACGCTCCAGGCCATCACGGGAGTGAAAACGGATCTTGTCCGCACGCCTTACGGCAGCAAACCGTCATTGACAGACACCCAGATTAAGCATCTCGAAAGAGGCGGCTTTGTGTACTGGGACTGGACGATTGACAGTGAGGATTGGAAATACAAAAATGCCCGGTACGTGCCGGAAGTATTGAATCAGCTCGCATATTTGGAAAGCGTCCATACGAGCAGGCCGCATGTCATTTTAATGCACGATCTGCCTGCGACCGTGCATGCTTTGCCGAGCCTGATCCAAAAACTGAAAGCCCAGGGCTACTCCTTTGATGTTCTGACGGACCAGATGATTCCCGTCCATGAATAAGAAAAAGCCGGATCTGTATATGATCCGGCTTTTTTTATATCGCGGCGCTGATCCGCTTTGCAAATTCACCGATCTTCTCATGGATGACAAGATCAAATAAATGATCGCAATATGTCGGCTCAAGATTAATGATCACCTGCTTCAAACCGGGAATCCGGCTCGCATCCTCAGGGACAAACCTTGCCGGCGCCACCTCAAGCGAAGTGCCGATCACAAGAAGGAGATCAGCTTGATCAAGCTTTTCATAAAGGGTTTCAAAATGCTGGACGAGATCGCCGAAAAGTACGACATCCGTCTTTAATACAGTGCCGCAAACCGCATGATCTCCGGTTTCCGCCGTACATTCCGGCACTTCTTCCTTCAGCAGGTGAGAAAGCCCGTAGCGCGCTCCGCAGCGGGGGCATGCGGCGGTCTGAATTGAACCGTGAAGCTCATAGACACTGCTGCTTCCCGCTTTCTTATGCAGCCCGTCAATATTCTGCGTGAAAATGTCTACCTGCTTTCCCCGCTTTTCAAGGTCTGCCAAATACTTATGGCCGGCATTCGGTTCATAGCTTCCGCTCATTTTCATCTGAAACAGCTGTTTGAATTTGGGCCAGAAGTCACGCGGACGGCGTTCAAAGTATTCCCTGCTCATCGCTTCCATTCTGGAGGTGTCTTCGGTCCATATACCGCCCGCCGAACGAAAATCCGGAATGCCGGATTCCGTGCTCATTCCAGCTCCCGTCAGCACCGCGATATGTTCAGCCTGATTGATCAATGTCATAAACGCTTCCACTCTTCCACCGCCTTTTCTTTTTATCATATCATGAAAAAAGAACGGCGCCCGTTATGCCCGTTCTTTTTCTCTGGAATGATCCTTCACATGAACCGGATCATCGTGGCTTTTCTGTTTTACGAATACATTCTGGCCCGGATAGGCGAATTCCACGCCTTCCTCCGCAAAAATATCAATAATCCGGCGGTTGATATCCTGCCGCACGTCCAGGCTTTCCGCCCAAACGATGGTCTTTGTGTAAAAGTTGAAAAAAAGATTGTAATAGCTGTCCGCAAACACGTCAAAGTTAACCATAATCGTATCATCATGCACGCCTTCATGTTCACGAAGCATTTCTCTGAGCCTCGTGATGCACCGCTCTAAACGATCAATCGGCGTCGCATAAGAGACACGAACAGAAAACGTGATCTGGCGCTTCGTCATTCTCGTCCAGTTTGTGATGGCTTCCATCGACAGTGTTGAATTGGGCACAGTGACGAGCGCCCCCTGCGCCGTCCGGAACCTTGTGCTTCGGAATGTGATATCTTCTACGCCCCCTGTCACAGATGACGTCTCGACCCAGTCGCCGATCGTAAACGGCTTTTCCGTAATGATGATAATGCCGCCGAAAAAATTGCTGATCGTATCTTTAGCCGCGAGCGCGAACGCCAATCCGCCAAGTCCGAGTCCGGCCACAAACCCATTTACATCATAATTGAATTCCTGTGCGATCACGCTGACGCTGAGTGCGAGAATGACAAAGCGCAGCACCTTAGATAAAAACGGCGCCAAAATGTCATCCATATCAAGCTCAAAGCGCTGATTGACTTTATGAAATAAAAAGGAAGACGCCGATGTCAGATTGCAAAGCCCCCAGGCGATCAGCGCTATGATCAGAGAGCGGTACATTTTTTTGACAATGTCCATCTGCCCGTCTAAAAACGGCGAATACTCAATCGCTAAAAACAGCCCCAGCGCCACGAAAAACCACCTGGCCGGCTTATCAAACGCTACCGCAATCTGTTTGAATATATCGGTTTTCGGTTTGTTCGCCAATTTGTAAACAAGCTGGAAAAAGTATTTGACAAACAGCTTTCTCAAAATGAGAAAAGCCGCTAAAATCCCAATGCTGATACAGATCTGCAAAATATGGTCAAGAGTAAAAAAGCTCTTAAAATGTGTTACCATGGCATATGCTCCTTTGTCTTGTCGAAAATCCATTATACTAAAACATTCGGACATCAGCTTCTTTTAATGTCTTTATGAAAGCCTGAAAAACCCCGGCAGCAGAACACAGCCGGGGTTTTTCACAAATTCGTTCATCTTTCAGCCAGATACAACAGGGGCAGGCACTATTTCTTCTTCGATTGTGTCTGATTCAGGAGAGTCGCTTTTTGGATCTCAGCATCGGTTTCGGCTTTAATTCTTTCCTCCACTTTCAATCTCCCTTTTCCCATGATCTCGCCTCCTTTTTGCCATTATAAATCATCACTGCGGAATGTAAACCGAAAAAAGCACTATCTTTTTTCCAAAAAAATACTGTTTCGCACATTCACCAGTTTGAATCGCTGTGCATATATGAATTTGATATAATAACAGAAATGCCCATGAGGGGAGCTGACAAGCTTGTATACCATCGCTCATCGCGGCGCATCCGGTTATGCGCCCGAAAATACATTTGCGGCATTTGATATCGCTGCCGAAATGAACGCTGATTTCATTGAGCTTGACGTCCAGCTCACAAAAGACGGACACATTGTCGTCATACATGATGACAGAGTCGACCGGACGACGGACGGCTCTGGTTTTGTAAAAGATTTTACGCTGAAGCAGCTGCAATCCCTGGACGCCGGCAGCTGGTACGGGGCTGAGTTTAAAGGGGAACGGATTCCCCTGCTCGAAGAGGTCTTGAAGCGTTACCATTCTAAAATCGGATTTTTAATTGAACTGAAAGGGCACGCTTCTCAAGTCGGTCTTGAAAAAGCAGTCGGCCGGCTGTTAAGCAGGTTTTCCATGCATCATATCGTTCAATCTTTCAGCCTGAAGTCGATTCAGGCCTTTCATGATATGTATCCGTCCGTTCCGACTGCAATCATTGCCAGGCCCAGCTTCGGGAGGTTTTCCAGAAGCCAGCTGAACGCCTACAAATCAGCCGCACATTATGTCAATATTAAATATACCCGTCTGAATCGGTTCTTGATTTCCACCGCTCACAAACACGGCCTGAAAGTATTTGCCTGGACGGTCAGAAATCAAAAGACGGCCGAAAAGCTGCAAATGATGGAAGTTGACGGCATTGTAACTGATTTTCCGGATTTTATTTCTAAGGATGGCTGATATGAAACAATACATCGCAATTTTTATCGGAGGGGCGCTCGGCGCTTTGCTCCGCTTTGAAATGAGCACACACATTCACAGCCGGTCTTTCCCGGCGGCTGCTTTCCTCGAAAACGCGGCAGGAAGCCTTTTACTCGGTCTTATCACGGGTTATTTTCTCATTCGGGCTAAACGCCCTCTCCTGACCGCCTTTTTCGGAACCGGTTTTTGCGGAGGTTTCACGACGATGTCCACCTTCGCAAAAGAAACCGTCTTTTTGCTGCAATCGTCTCCCGCAACAGCTTTTTGTTATGCTGCCGCGACTTTATTCGCCGGTCTTGCCCTTGCATACGCCGGCATTTTCTGGGGACGGCGGATTGCGCTTCGCATCGCGGGAAGGGGGCATGATACGCCATGACGATTGTCTTGATGCTTATTGCAGCGGGAATCGGAGCGGTATTACGGTTTCTGCTGGGGCAAACCGTTTCAGAAAGGACAAAGGGTTTGCCGATTCCACTTGGAATGGCTGCAGTCAACCTGCTCGGCTCCTTCGGCCTCGGTATGTTCACCGGATTGGGTCTGGATAACCCTTCAGCCGGCATCATCATTGCGACAGGCTTTTTCGGTGCGTTTACGACCTTTTCCACCTTCAGTATTGAAGCCGTGCAGCTGATGATGAATAACCGCATAAAGGAAAGCCTGCTTTACATCGCAGTTTCAGCAGCCGGAAGCCTTTTGGTGTTCTGGTGCGGCTTCATTATCATTTCCATTTAAAAAAACCTTGAGCTTATTTTTCGCTCAAGGTTGCGTTATGAAGCATGACCGTTTCAGGCACGGGCAGCGGGCGGTTTATTGTCCCCTGACCGCCCGGGCGGCCCTGTTCTTCTTTTAATTCAAGCTGTTTAATAAACCGGCCGTCCATTTCTAAGATAAGGGCAGTGTATCCCCCAATCTGTATCGACTCACCCGCACAAATATCAATATTCCGCTTCAGCACAAGGCCGCCGATCGTGTCGACTTCCTCTTCAATCTCTGCGCCGAGCAGATGATTCACCTGATCGATCCGAACCTTTCCGTCCAGAACATAATGACGTTCGGACAGCTTTTGAATCAGCGGCTGTTCATCTTCATCAAATTCGTCTCTGATATCGCCGACGATTTCTTCAAGGATGTCTTCAGTCGTCACAAGACCGGACGTCCCGCCGTATTCATCAGACAATATCGCCAGATGAATCCGCTCTCTTTGCATTTTTATCAGCAGGTCGTGTATCGGAATCGTCTCAATGACTTCAATGACCGGGCGGACGTAAGACGTGATGGATACTTCAGCTTTTTCATCTTCTGTCATAAACAGCAGATCTGAAAAAAGATGCTTCGTATTGATCATGCCGATGACGCTGTCTTTGTCCCCGTCTGTTACGGGCCATCGCGTATACTTGTCTTTCAGCATCATATCAAGCATTTCCTGCACGGTCATATCAGTGGAAACAGCGGCGATTTCTTTTCTCGGAATCATGATTTCCCTGGCGATCCGATTATCAAATTCAAAAATTTTATTCACAAATGTATATTCGGACGGATTGATTTCTCCGTTTTTTAAACTTTCTGACAGCAGGATCCGCAGCTCTTCTTCAGAATGGGAGCCTTCATGCTCAGATGCCGGCTTTAATCCGGCCAGACCGGTTAAAATCCTCGCGGAGCCGTTTAAGACCCAAATAAACGGGAACATGAACACGTAAAATAACCGAAGCGGCCCTGCAATCCATAGCGTCAGCTTTTCCGCTTTTTGAATCGCAACCGTTTTAGGCGCAAGCTCACCGACGACGACATGTAAAAACGTAATCAGCCCATACGCCGCAGCAAAAGCAATCACATGCTCAGCAGAATCCGGCAGCCCCATACTCTGTAACACAGGATGAAGCATCCGCTCAAATGCAGGCTCTCCCAGTACACCGAGCCCGATAGATGTCAGTGTAATGCCGAGCTGCGAGGCGGATAAATACTCATCAAGATCCGTAATGATACGCTTTGCGAGCACTGCCCGTCTGTTCCCTTCTGAGATGAGCTGATCGATTCTGGATCTCCTCACTCTGACGATCGCAAATTCACTCGCCACGAAAAACGCCGTTAACGCAATGAGCACACCGATTAAAATCAAACTGTCAATATCGTCCATTTCACCTTATCCCGAATTGAAGGATAAGGACGTCACCTCCTGGTTTCATCGTTTTTTCTTAAGCGAGAGGAACGAAATGGGCGATTGACTACACAGAGGGCCCCATCCTGCCACCTCCTAAGTCAAAGCATGATTGTCATTTGTATATTTTATTGTATCATAACTCCATTCTTTCATCATTTTCAGATTTTTCATCATATAAAAAACAGCCTTCAAAAAAGAAGACTGCCGTTATCTGCTTCGGAAATGATTTTCTAAACAAAGCGCCGTATTAATCCCCCCGAATCCCATGCTTAAGCTCAACGCATGACGTACGGTATGGGCGCTCGGCCCGTCGGTCACCCACTGAAATGAATCGTCAATCGGCTCCGTTAAATTGCGGGTCGGATGAAGCTTGGATTCCCGCATCTGCAATAGTGCGGCAATGATTTCCACCGTTCCGGCCGCACTCAGGCCGTGTCCGGTAATCGATTTTGTTGCATTAATCCGCGCGTGGGCCAGACCGCTTTCAGAAAGCGCCCGGCACTCAGTTTTATCTCCGATCGGCGAACCGGTGCCGTGGGGATTGATGTAATCAATTTCTTTTGCTGAAAGACCGGCCCGCTCCAGCGCCTGGCGGATCACCGTCATTTCGCCCTCTGCTGAAGGATTCGGGTTGCGGTTCGCATCAGAAGCCATCCCCCAGCCCTTTAAGCCGGCCCACGAACACGCGCCCCTCTGTTCGGCAGATTCAGCGCGTTCCAGCACAATCGCCCCGCATGCTTCTCCGAATATAAAACCGTCCGTATGCCGGTCAAACGGTCGGCAGGCGGCTTCAGGATGTTCAGCGAATTGATCAGTGCCCATTGCTCCCAATGACCGGAGAGCGTGACACTCCATATACGACAGATCGGCCAGCGCACCGATCACGATACAGCGGTCAAACAGGCCTCCATTGATTCCTTGGACAGCTTGGATAACCGCCGCCTGGCCGCTTGCCGACGCGCCGCCGACCGTAAAGGCCGGCCCTTTTATCCCGAATTGCTCGGTGCAAAGCCCTGATAGATCAGTATCCATAAAAGAAAGCCCGTACACCGGATTTACAAATTGCGGCGTTTCGCCGTTTTTCTCAAAGGTCTGCAGCAGTTCGCGCTGCGTCGTATTCGAGCCGCCGACGATCAGACCGGTGCGGCTGTGATCAGCACCGTCTAATTGAGCGTCATGCCACGCTTCATATAAAGCGATAAGCGCCGCCTTCCCTGATAATGCGGCCCTTCGGTACAAGCGTTTGGACAGCGCATCCGGCGGCGTTAATTCGGTAAGCTCCGCGCCGATAAACGAACTGCCCTTCTGCCGGCCGGGGCGTTTCATCACATCAAAAGCGTGCCGCCCTTCCATAAGCGCATCAAGAAACGCCTCTTTGCCCTGTCCGACCGCGGTTAAAACCCCGACTCCTGTAATGCTGATGTCTGACGTGCCAACACTTCTCCTCGACATTTGCCCGTTCTCCCATCTTTATGTATTGGAAGCTATGAAGAAAAATCTTGATACAGCGCTTTGAAAATGTCCCGCGACTGTCTGATCTGTTCTATAGGCACGCTGAAAGATAGGCGGAAATAGCCGCTTCTTCCAAATCCGCTGCCAGGTACGATCAATAGTTTGTATTTCTGTGCGGCATGCATGCAGAATGCCACCTCGTCTTCAATCGGTGATTTAGGAAAGACGAAAAAGCCTCCCTTCGGCATTTCAAATTCGAAGCCGGCTTCTGTGAGGATGTCCACCATAAGGTCTCTGCGCTTACGGTAAGGTTCAGCGTCAATCGAAAGAACATCCATTTTCGCCACGGCGCGCTGCATCATGACCGGAGCGTTCACAAAGCCGAGCGTCCGGTTGCAGAAAACGAACGCATCCGTCAGAAGATCCCCCTCAGGCATTTGGGCGTCAACTGCGATATACCCAAGCCTTTCCCCCGCAATGCCGAGATCTTTACTGAACGAACTGACTAAAATCACGCGGTGATACGCCTGAAACGGATTCGCCTGCTCTTCGCCGTAGATCAGCTGGCTGTATGGTTCGTCAAATAAAATAAAGATGCTTTGTCCGTTCCGTTCCTCGGCTTCTTTTAATAAGGCGCCCAATTCATTAAGATTTTTCTGGCTCAGCACCGTTCCCGTCGGATTATGCGGCGTATTGACGATCAGCCCTTTCGTACGGGGAGTGATCGCTTCTCTCACCGCTTCAATATCAATCTCAAATGAGTCAGTCAGCGGACAGATGACGGGTCTGCCGCGGTAATTTTCAACATACGCTTTGTATTCCGCAAAATAAGGCGCCAGAAGGATGACTTCTTCCTCCGGGTTCAATATGCTCTTGAGCGCAACATTCAGCGCTCCGCCGGCTCCGACCGTCATCACTGTATGTCTGGCAGAAATTTCAGTCTGGAACCGCTCTGACAAAAAGCCCGCAACTTTCTCTCTCGCCTCCGGAAGCCCTTGGTTTTGTATATATCCGTGCCGTCCTGTTTCAGCCGCTTCGCAAAGCGCCTTTTTAAATGTTTCCGGAGGCTCACAAACCGGATTTCCTATAGAAAAGTCAAACACCTTATCGGCGCCGAATTCTTTTTTCAGTCGCGCGCCTTCATCAAATAGTTTGCGTATCCATGATCCTTTCTCCAGATTTTCTGTCACTTCCCGTGATAAACCGCCCATTGTCATCTGTCCCTTCTGTCTTTTTCTGCCGTTTCTATTTACAATGATTATGAAAGATTTACATAGCGCAGTCAACGCTTTTTCAGGATCATGCCGCCCGGATTCAAGAGAAAGACGGAAAACAATAAACTTGTGCAAACTCCCCTTCATATATTAAACTATTCTCATAACTATAACGTGATGGTTGGGGAGGGATTTAGATGGGGCTGAGACTTATCGCATCAGTGAATTAGCAGAGCTTGCCGGTGTAACGAAACGCACGGTGGATTACTACACAAACCTCGGGCTTTTAAAGCCTGGCAGGTCTTGTTCAAACTATCGTTACTACGATACACTTGCACTCAACCGGTTAAAGTTTATAGTCGCTTGTAAAAAGCAGCGATTGGCCCTGTCTGATATAAAAGACCGACTGGAGAACCAGTTTCCCTCTTCAGCCTTGCCTGACGATATTGGAAATCTGGCATCGGAAATTGATCACATGAATCAAAACATCTCCGGGATCTTGCATCGGTTTGAAAGGCTTGAACCAGAGGAGCGCGCACAGCTGAAAAAAAAGCTGGCTCCTGAAAAGCTTGCAGTGCTTCAATCATTTATGCTGCTGTTAAGTTAAACCATTATCTTACTAACAGGAGGTGTTACCTTCATCTTCCCAAAAGGAGTGAAGGTTCTAATTGGACATTGTGAATTTGATTTTAGTCGCGGTTTTAATCGCGCTGACGGCATTTTTCGTAGCATCTGAGTTTGCGATAATCAGAATCAGAGGCTCACGGGTTGACCAGCTTATAGCAGAAGGAAATAAAGCCGCAATCGGTGTCAAAAAAGTGACCACGCATTTAGATGAGTATTTATCAGCGTGCCAGCTCGGCATAACATTGACTTCAATTGGTCTTGGTGTCTTAGGCGAATCAACGATTGAACGCCTGCTTCATCCGCTTTTCACAAAGATAAATGTACCAAGCTCACTATCGCACATTATTTCATTTATTCTCGCCTACGCGGTCATTACGTTTTTACACGTGGTCGTCGGAGAATTAGCGCCGAAAACAGTCGCCATCCAAAAAGCGGAAGCCGTTTCGATGCTGTTTTCAAAACCGCTCATTTGGTTTTACCGCATCATGTTCCCGTTTATCTGGCTTCTGAACAACTCCGCCCGTCTTTTAACGAAGATGTTCGGCCTGGAGCCGGTGTCAGAAAACGAGCTTGCCCACTCTGAAGAAGAGCTGCGCATCATTTTATCGGAAAGCTATAAAAGCGGTGAAATCAACCAGTCTGAATTTAAATACGTGAACAAAATCTTTGAATTTGACGACAGACTTGCAAAAGAAATCATGATTCCGCGTACGGAAATCGTCAGTCTGCCGCATGATATCAAAATTTCTGAAATGATGGACATCATTCAGATTGAAAAATATACCCGTTACCCTGTCGAAGAGGGTGACAAAGATAATATTATCGGCGTCATTAACATTAAAGAAGTGCTGACCGCCTGCATCAGCGGCGAGGTATCAGTCGACTCGCCGATTACTGAATTTGTCAATCCGATCATCCATGTAATTGAGTCGGCACCGATTCACGACCTGCTTGTGAAAATGCAGAAGGAGCGGGTTCATATGGCGATTCTGTCGGACGAATACGGCGGAACCGCGGGACTTGTCACCGTTGAAGACATCATCGAAGAAATCGTCGGGGAAATCCGTGATGAATTTGATATAGATGAAATCAACGAAATCCGCAAACTCGGCGACGGTCATTACATGCTTGACGGTAAGGTTCTGATTGATCAAGTGAACGAACTGCTCGGCATCCATTTAGAAAATGACGAAGTCGACACTATCGGCGGCTGGTTCCTTACACAGAAATACGACGTCGAACAATACGACTCGATTATCGAAGAAGGCTGTGAATTTATTATTAATGAAATTGACGGCCATCACGTCGCATATATCGAAGTAAAAAAACTGGCGTTTGATGAACTGCTGGAAACCGCTGAACAAAAAGAAGCATAACCAAAAAAAGCTTGCGCGTCTGATACAGACGGCAAGCTTTTTTGTTTACATTTGTTCCAGTTTTTTCTCAAGGTCTTTAATTCTGGCATTCAGCTCTTCTGTCATGGCCGCAAGCCTCTCCTTCGGCGCAAGGTCGGCAAAGTCCTCTAAAAAAATCGGCTTGCCGATGATAAGCCGCATTTTTCCCTTTTTAAACAGTTCTTTTCCCGCAGACGGTCCGCTGTATGCGGCCGGAACGAGCGGCGCTTTCCCCATTTGGGCGATAGTCACGGCTCCTCTTTTCAGCGGGACGTCTTCAGAAGTTCTCGTGCCGCTTGGAAAAATCCCGACAATCTTCCCTTCCTTCAGAAGCTTAATCGGCGTTTTAATGCTGCTCGGACCCGGATTTTCACGATCAACCGGAAACGCGTGAATCTTCTTCAAAAAACTTCCGATCCACTTTTTCTGAAACAGCTCTTTTTTCGCCATATAATGAATCTGATGAGGCAATATTCCGACTCCGAGCGTAAGGACGTCCACCCAGCCCGCATGCGTGCACGCGATAACGAATCCTTTATCAGACGGAAGATTCTCTTTATTGTATACTTTGACTCCTCCGCGCAGAGAAAGAATGAATTTGATGGCATTTGCACAAAACTTATACATAACGCACTTCCTTTGTTGTAATGATCAAAAGTGTTCTCTCTCTATTATAACAATATTTTTTATTACCTGGTACTAATAAATATATTTTTCCTCCGCCGATCTCTATCTTTTATGACGGATTTTGGGTACTATAGAGAAATGGTGTTTGATGAGGTGAAAATGAAATTAAGCCGTTTGCATGGAACGTGCAACTTTAAACCTTTCTTATGCGTGTATAACATAGAGGGGAGAAAAGGCAGTGACGATCGATGAAATTTACCAAATGTATATGAATGATGTTTACCGGTTCCTGCTCTCCATGACTAAAGACAAGCATCTCGCTGAAGATTTGCTGCAGGAAACCTTTATGAGGGCATACATACACATTCACTCCTACGACCACAGCAAAGTAAAGCCATGGCTTTTTCAAGTGGCGAGAAATGCGTTTATAGATTATGTCAGAAAACATAAGAAGGAAGTGACCATTTCCGATGACTTAATTGGGAGCCTTTTTCAGACGGCTGTGCAAAGCCCGGCTCATCAGATTGAAATCAAGGAAGTGCTGACAGGGTATATGTCCGAACTTCCCGACAATTATCGGGAGGCCTTAACACTGTATTATTTAAAAGAACTGAATTACAAAGAAGCATCCCATATTATGAATATTTCAGAGGCTAATTTTAAAAGTGTTTTATTTCGTGCCAGACAGCGGCTGAAAGCACTTTATAATAGAGGTGTTAATGATGAATGAAGAATTTAAAAAGCGTTTTTACCAATACAAAAATGGAGAAATGAGCGACCGGGAAATGGCCGCCTTTGAAGAAGAACTGGAAAAGCTGGAAGTCTATCAGGAGCTGATTGAAAGCGAAATGCAGGACGACCGGGAATGGGACGTCGGCATCAGCCCGGAAAAACAGAAGGCCATTTTATCATACGGAAAACGCAAATCGTATTTGCGGATTTCGGTTCTCGCCGTCATCTCCACTTTAATGATTTTGCCGCTTTGCACTTTAGGAAGCTACCTCTATTACGGTTTGGGAGGAAAAGAAAGCACCGGTAATCAATTAATGGAGACCGCTGCCGTGACGGTGGCGACCACAATGCCGAACGTCCTCGTCGATACCTCCGGGCTGAAAAGCCAGGTGAAGCTGTTTGGAATGAATACGGAATTTCCGCTGCAAAAGCAGATCGGCACAAAAACGAAATCCGTCGGCGGAGAACGGATTGAAATGTTTTTAGATACGGTCAAATCGCCTGCCGTTAACTACTATGATTTAGACGCGGCACAGGCAAAGCATTATTTCGCCCATCCTTCCGGCTTAAAGAAGCGTACGGTCGACAAAGCCGGACAGACGTTAAAAAAATTGCCTGAAGGCAGCGTGGCTGAGGTCTATCTTTCTTATGACCGCGCCTACCCTTCTTCCCAAGTATATTCAGCCTTTAAAAAATACGATGTGAAGTTTTTATGGAACGCGGTCGAAACGGAGAAAAATCTGAAAGACAGTCCTTATGCCGAGCCGTTAGGATTTCCCGGGAAAGATTCTAAGATGGCTTCCTCTTTTGAAGCGCAGGGACAGACAGACCGAGAACAATTCACCAGCGCTCTTGAATTTATGTCCCGCCATAAAAAATGGGCGCATGCGATATCGAAACGCAAAGACATGAACCTGAGCAGCAGAATAGACTATGTCGAACATCACGGAATGAATGTATACGGCTCTGTCGTGACGGGGCCGACAAAAGAAATCGAACGTCTGCTGAAAAACAAAACAGTAAAAGCAGCAAACATCGGTGAGGTGGAATTATGGAATTGGTAAGAATTTTTAAAGAGCATAATGTTTTCGGCTGGATATCAGTCGGTACCGCGATTTTGTCGCTGCTGCTGTTGAACGTGGCAATCATCAGCAATGTAACTTTCTATTCTTATCAGATGCTGCCGTTTGCGATGGCCGCCGTGCCGTTCGGCATCATTGAGCTGTTTATTAAAAAAGGCCGGACGGGCCCGGGGCTGCTCGGCGTCATCCTCAACCTTTTCGTCATTGTCTGTGTATATACGATCGTTGCCGTTGATACGAATCTGCAATTCGGTTTTTAACCATAAAATAAAAACAGGCCCTTTGACAGGGCCTGTTTTTTTAAAATGAAAGAACGCCGATTAAATGCAGCAATACGACAATGATAGCCAGCGGCACAAGATATTTCAAAAGGAAATACCACAGCTGAAAGAAACGATAGCCGACGGCGGAACCGCTTTTCATCTCGGCGAACAGCTCCCGCTTCGGTATTTTCAGCGGGATGAAGATTGATATTAATAAAGCGCCGAGCGGAATCAGCACATTGCTCACTGTGAAATCCGCCAGATCAAAAAACGTTTTTCCGAACAAATGAACATCACTGAGAACACCGTATGATAAACACGACGGAATTCCGACTAAGAAAATGAGCAGACCGCTTGTCCACGACAGCTTCTTCCTTTTCGTTTCATCACCTTTCCCTACAGTCGCCACGATAATTTCCACCATCGAAAAGGCCGAAGTCAGTGCGGCAAAGAAAAAGACCGCCAGAAAGCTGATGAAAAACAGCGTGCCGAACGGCAGCCGGTCAAACACAGCCGGCAGTACGGTAAACAGCAGTGTAGGCCCTTCATCCGGTTTAAAGCCGAACGAAAAAACCGCCGGAAAAATGGCCAGTCCCGCAAACAGCGTGACGAGCACATTCATGATAACAATGGAACCCGCCGATCCCGGAAGGTTTTGGTTTTTCGGCAGATACGAACTGTACGTCACCATGACCGATACGCCGAGCGTTAATGTAAAAAACGCCTGTCCTAAAGCATAAAGAATGGATTCCGGCGTCAAATCTTCAAAGTGCGGAACCAATAAAAATTTAATTCCCTCAACGGCATGATCAAGCGTGACAGAACGCAGCACAAGCAGCAGAAACAGCACGAATAAAATCGGCATCAGCACCGCACTGACACGTTCAATCCCTTTCTGCACGCCTTTTGCGACGACCGCTACCGTCATGATCATAAATACCAGCTGCGCGGCGAGAGTCTGGAGCGGATTTTCAATGACCGTCCCGAATACCGTGCCGTACTGCTCCTGAGTGAGCCCGGATAAAGAACCGGTAACGGCTTTCAGCACATAGAGCAAAATCCACCCGCCGACAACACTGTAAAAAGACAAAACTAAAAAACAGGCCGCCACACCCACATAACCCGTAAGGTGCCATACCGACTTCGGCGCGGCTTGTTTGTAGGCATCAATCGCATTTGTCTGGCTCCGCCTTCCGAAAATAAATTCACCGAGCAAAAGCGGATAGCCTAAAAGCACGGTAAAGAGGACGAATACAAGAAAAAAAGCGCCTCCCCCGTTCGTACCCGCTACGTAAGGGAACTTCCAAATGGCTCCCAGGCCGATCGCCGAACCGGCGGCGGCCATAATAAATCCTATTTTTGAGGCCCATTGAACCCTTTTTTGGTCAGACACCACTTTCCACTTCCCTTCCGCCCTATATTATCCCTTATTCGCCGCGATAACTTAAGCCCATTTCAATATGTTTCACTATTCTGAAAAACACAAAAAGAGCGGCTGATACCGCTCCTTTTGCCAATTATCCGTTTAATTTCGAATGCTTTCTCGAATATAAGAAATAAATCACCAGACCTATGATCAGCCAGATAAAGAAACGGATGATAGTGGCGGCGCCAAGGTTAATAATCAAAAACAGGCAGAACAGAATGGACAATATCGGAATAAAGGGAACTCCCGGACATTTAAAAGCTCTCGGCAGATCAGGCTGTTTCTTTCTCAGCACGATAACCGCCACGGAAATCATGACAAACGCGGCAAGCGTGCCGATGTTTACGAGCTTCGCCAGTTCATCAAGCGGGACGAGCGCTCCCAGCAATGCCGACAGAATACCGAACACCCACGTCACCACGTGCGGCGTTTTATGCTTCGGATGGACTTTTGAAAGCGCCCCCGGCACTAAACCGTCACGGGACATGGCAAACATCACCCTCGTCTGGCCGTACAGCATGACGAGCATCACCGTCGTCATTCCCAACACTGCGCCGATATCAATAATCCCGGCCACCCAATTCTGACCCGCCATCTGCAGGACGAGAGAAACGGGATGGTCAACGCCTTCAAAACCGGCAAACGGTACGACGCCCGTCATAATCGCCGATACGGTCACATACAGCACGGTGCAGACGATTAATGAAAAAATAATTCCTTTCGGCAGATCCTTCCCCGGATTTTTCGTTTCCTCTGCGGCGGAAGAGACGGCGTCAAAACCGATAAAGGAGAAGAAAACGAGCGCCGCGGCACTGAAAACACCGCCGAACCCCATCGGCATAAACGGCTGCCAGTTGTGCGGTTTGACATATACTGCCGCAACGGCGATAAACAATAAAACAACCAGAATTTTCAGAATTACCATAATATTATTGACCCGCTTCGATTCCTTAATGCCTAAGTAGAGAAGGAATGTAATCGCAAGCACAATAACAAATGCCGGAAGATTAAAGAATGTGACTGTGCCTTTAACAGAACCCGGAGCGGCCGTTAATGCGGTCGGAAGATGGATGCCGAATCCCGCCAAAAATGATTGAAAATAACCGGACCAGCCGACCGAAACCGCGCTGACGGCGAGCATATATTCCAAGATTAAATCCCATCCGATGATAAACGCGAGAAGTTCACCCAATGTCGCATAAGTAAATGTATAGACGGAACCTGAAACCGGGACGCTTGAAGCAAATTCAGCATATGACAAAGCCGCAAATAAACATGCTAAAGCGGCTATGACAAATGAAACGGTCAGCCCGGGTCCCGCCGTAACTGCCCCTGTTCCGGTTAAAACAAAAATACCCGTTCCGATGATGGCTCCTATCCCGAGAAGGGTCAGATCAAAGGCCCCCAACTCCCTTTTCAGCGACTTTTCGCCGCCCGTTGCGGCAAGCAGGTCCTGAATGCTTTTCTTTCTGAATATGCTCCCCTTCATCTGCTTCACTCCTTGTATATCAATCTCTTATGTTAGAATATTCAGATAACAATAACGATAATGACTAAATTCTTATTTTTCGCATGAAATGTTTCAGTACATCATTCCTTTCTCCTATATCATATTATAACGAAAAATAAAAAAATGAAAATAACTTTTTTGAAAATTCTATATATTAAATTTATTGTATGAACAAAACAGAACATGAATGGGAAAACGTCCCGTTATTACAGCGGGTTAACGCCTATTATCATCTTTGAATTCACGATTGACCTGACGACAGCGTTTTCTTAACATTATATAGAAATAAATAAAAATCCCGCACTTTTAAAAGTGCGGGATAAGACTTAAGGATTATGTTGAAATAAATCTGCCTCCATTTACGTGAATGGTCTGCCCTGTCATATAGGAAGATTCGTCTGAAGCCAAAAGCACGTAAGCTCCGGCGTGTTCAGCAGGCTGTCCCGGTCTTCCCATCGGGGTATCCAGACCGTGCTTTTCCACCTTTTCTTCAGTAAACGTCGCAGGGATCAAAGCGGTCCAGATCGGGCCCGGGGCCACTGCATTTACCCTGATCCCCTGATCGGCCAATGACATCGCCATCGAACGTGTAAAGGAAACGATGCCGCCTTTCGTGCACGAATAGTCAATCAATGATGTATCGCCCTGATAAGCGGTAATAGATGTTGTGTTAATAATGGCGCTCCCTCTTTTCAGATGAGGCAGCACAGCCTTTGTCATATGAAACATGGAAAACATGTTTGTACGGAAGGTCTTCTCCAGCTGTTCAGCCGTAATATCAAGAATCCCATTTTGCGGATGCTGCTCAGCGGCATTATTCACAAGAATATCAATTTTTCCGTAGTGATCTAAGACTTGCCGGACCGCCTTCTGACAATGGGCCTCATCCCCGACGTCTCCCGGAATTAACAGGCAATCAGCCTGGCATTCTTCCGCACGCTTTTTCGTTCTCTCGGCATCGGCATGTTCGTCAAGGTACAGGATGGCAAGATCCGCTCCCTCCTTCGCGTAAGCAATCGCAGCCGCTGCGCCGATGCCGCTGTCTCCGCCCGTGATGACGGCGACTTTTCCTTTTAGTCTGCCCGATCCTTTTACATCCGGGTCCTCCAAGAGCGGTTTCGGCTCCATTTCTGACTCAGTGCCGGGCTGGCGGTTTTGCACCTGCGGTTTTTGACCTTCTGTCTGTCTGTCCATCGGATTCATGTTCTCACACTCCTGCATTTGGTATTACTGAGACGATACCACGGAGTGCGGATCACTAAACGGACAAATATGCCGGTGCTTAAAGCTGCTGAGCCGTTTCGGGAAAGGCTCCGGTGTATTGCGCAGACGGCCTGAAAATCATGTTGTCAGCTGACTGTTCAAGCACGTGTGCGCACCAGCCCGCCATTCGGCTTGCCGAAAAAGTCGGCGTAAACAAAGCATTATCCACATCAATAGCCTGCATGACAGCCGCCGCGTAAAATTCTACATTTGTATACAGCTTCCGTCCCGGCTTATATTGCTCTAATAAACGGATAGCTTCCTTCTCCACATAAAGCGCCAAATCAAGCGACGGATCATTTCCGGCCACCTCTTCAGCCTTTATGCGCAATGCTTCCGCCCGCGGATCTTTTGTTTTGTATACTCTGTGCCCGAAGCCCATCAGGCGCTCTCCTCTCATAAGCTTCACTGTCAAATATGCTTCTGCGTTTTCTTTTTGTCCAATGTCTTCAAGCATTTTCGTTACACCGGAAGGCGCGCCTCCGTGCAGCGGCCCTTTCATCGTGCCCAGTGCGGAAGTGACGGCAGACACTAAGTCGGATTCAGTGGAAACGGTGACTCTCGCTGAAAAAGTCGATGCATTCATCCCGTGCTCCATCGCCAGAATCATATACGTTTCAAGCGCTTTCTTTTGAGCTTCGGACGGCTGCCTGCCGGTCAGCATGTACAAATAGTTTTCAACGTGCCCGTATCGCGCCTCAGGCGGCAGTGCTTCCTGCCCTTGTTTACGGCGGTATCTGTACGCAATAATCGTCGGTGTGACGGCAATCAGTTTAATCGCTTCTTCCGGCTTAGGCGGATATGTAAATGAATCTGTCCCCAAACCTGAAACAGCCGTTCTCAGCACCGCCATATCGTCCATATCGTCCGGAAGCGTTTCCATCAGGTCGATGAGATGTTTCGGCAGCCCGCGCTCGGCTGCAAGTTTTTCTTGAAACGCAAGCAATTGCTGCTCATCAGGAAGCGTTCCGTTTAAGATGAGATACGCCGCTTCTTCAAAACTGGATTGGAGCGCGATATCCTTCGCGTCATATCCGCGATATATCAAATGCCCCTTTTCTCCGTCAATGTGGCTGATCGCCGTTTCTGCACAAGTAATTCCTTTTAATCCATGATAAATCAATTTCATTCCCCCTTATCCTCTTTCTGTTATTATAGTAAATATAATATTTAAAAAATAATGAATATTTTTAAGGGAATTAATTAAAACTTTTAATCAGAGGAGTGCATCTATGGATTTTAAATGGCTTCACACCTTCGTCACCGCAGCAAAATATGAGAATTTCAGAAAAACGGCGGAAACACTTTTTTTATCCCAGCCGACCGTCACCGTTCATATAAAATTATTAGAGAAAGAAATCAGCTGTAAGCTGTTTCAGCGAAGCGGCCGGAAAATACAATTGACTGAGGAAGGAAAAGCATACGTTCCATTTGCCATGAGGCTTTTGGAAGACTATGAAAACAGCATGGCGGAGCTGCACAGAGTGCGTCAAGGCTACTTCCACACGCTGACGCTCGCTGTTTCGCCGCTTATCGCCGACACCGTTCTTCCGTCTGTCATGAAGCGTTACACAGAGGACAATAAAGAGACCGAAATGACGGTCACCATTTACGAATCGGAAGAAATCGCCACTCAAATCAGAAACGGCTCAGCCGATATCGGACTGAGCTGCTTAAAGGTGCAATCATCTTCCCTCACATGCCGTCCCCTGTACAATGACCCCGTTGTGCTCGTCGCGCCCCCCGGCCGAAAACCAGGATCAGGGAAAGCGGATGAAGTGAAAGACCTGCTCGGACGATATCTGCTTTTGACCCATAACCATCCTGACTATTGGGATGATTTGCTCCGTCAGGTCAGAATACAGTTCCCCTTTGTCAGAACGATGAAGGTGACACAGACGCATATTACGAAACGATTTATTAAAGAGGGGCTGGGCGTCTCATTTCTGCCGCTGTCAGCGGTACGGGCCGAACTCGCCGAAGGCAGCATGATAGAAATCCCGTGCGATTTCGCCCAGATGCCGAGCGCGGGCGCCTACGCCATCGCCCTCCATGAAAATGAAAAAAAGAAAACCTTTTTAGATTTTTTATCACATTTTCATTTTTAGGTGAAACAAATGGAGCGCTGTTCCGTCTAAATAAAAAACCCGTTCTGATGAACGGGTTTTTCTGGATGCTAGAATCTTTTCGCACCCAGGTAGCGCGGCTTCCAGTAGCTGTTATTCAGGTCACTTGTTGCGACGCCGTCAGAACCGGCATGGATGAACTTGTTGTTTCCGATGTACACACCCATGTGTGAAGGGCCGGCCTGATAGGTTGTAAAGAAGACGAAGTCGCCTTTAGACGGGCTGGACACGCTCTTCATTGAGCTCCAGTAACCCGCAGTGCTTGTTCTTCCGACACTCGTCTGTTTGTTCAGCAGGTACCAGATAAATCCGCTGCAGTCAAAGCCGGAAGTCGTTGTTCCGCCCCATACATACGGCGTGCCGATTAAAGATTGCGCATCAGAAATCAGCTTGTTTACATTCAGGCTCGTCTGTGCAATATTATGGCTGGATGAAGGCTTCTTTGATGACGAAGATCCTGAAGACGCTGAACCGGAAGTTGATCCTTTTACTTTAAGAACTTGTCCGATGCGGATCAGGTCCGTTTTTAAACCGTTTAAACTTTTCAATTGGTTTACAGTCATTTTATATTTATTCGCAATTTTCCAAAGGCTGTCGCCTTTTACGACTTTATATGTAGACGATGATGACTTGCTGCCCGAATTTGAACCTGAAGATGATTTACCATTGATCGAAAGCTTCTGGCCGATGTAAATGATATCCGATTTTAATTTATTCTCAGATTTAATGGAATTAATTGACGTTCCGTACCGGTTTGAAAGTCCCCATAATGTATCGCCTTTTTTTACCTTAATTGTTTGCGCAGATGCCGCACCCGCAAACAAAGTCGTCCCTAAAACCACTGCCGTCGTTGCTGTAACAAGTTGCTTTTTCATTTTTTCCTCCCTGAATAATTCTATCTATTTTATAAGTCTCTTTTTTAAAGTTTTTATCTGTTTCCTATTATAAGGTTCAATTTCCACTAGAAATAGACTTGACTTCCCGTGACAAATTTCTTACTAATTCGTTTTTAAAAAAAGTTTTTAAGGGTATTAAATATTTCAATTTGATTTCAAACGTGACGAAAAAAGAGTCTTTTTGTCATGTTTTTTTCCTGTGATCCTCGTGTTTTGGAAAATAAAGAAATTTATTTTCCACATTACCCCTTGTTAAAAAAACCCTCATCTTTTTTGAAATAGTGAATGATTTTCACTTTTTCTTGAAAACATAACCTTACTTGAGAATTTACATTTCTAACAATGTTTCACCTGAAATTTACAGGAGGGACAGGCGTTCTTTACAAACATTCCCTACCATTAGACATGCAGACCACGATTAAAGGAGGACGATTTGAGAATGAGTCTATTTAAACAGGTTCGGTCAAAACTTCTGCCGGCGGCAGCCGTATCCGTGCTGACAGCCGGTTTGATTGCGGGTGCGGGATTTCAGCACTCCGAACAGGCTGCGGCAAAAAAACAGCCTGACAAAAATGAGATCAGAAACGTCATCTTCATGGTCGGAGACGGAATGGGAGCGCCTTACATGAACGCCTACCGTTCGGTCATTAACAAAGGAAAGCCTTCAGACGGCATGAAACTGACGGCATTTGACCCCAATCTCACCGGCATGATGATGACTTATCCTAATGATCCTGATTCCACTATCACCGATTCCGCGGCGGCCGGCACGGCAATGGCCACCGGCGTGAAAACGTATAACGCGGCGATCGGAGTCGATAAAAAAGGAAAGCGGGTAAAATCTGTCCTCGAAGAAGCGAAACAAAAAGGCAAATCCACCGGACTTGTCGCAACTTCAGAGATTGCCCACGCCACTCCTGCGGCTTTCGGCGCGCATAACAAATCAAGAAAAAATATGGATGAAATCGCAAGCAGCTACTTTGATGACCGCATCAACGGAAAGCAGAAAGTGGATGTACTCCTCGGCGGCGGCAAATCAAACTTTATCCGTAAAGACCGCAATATAACGAAGGATTTCAAAAAAGCGGGATACAGCTACGTGACATCAAAACAGGAACTTAAAAAGGACCGCAATAAAAACGTTCTCGGCCTGTTTGCCGATGGCGGACTCGCCAAAGCAATCGACCGCTCAAACGACGTGCCTTCATTAGAAGACATGACAACAGCGGCGATCGACAGACTGAATAAGAATAAAAAAGGTTTTTTCTTAATGGTCGAAGGCAGCCAAATTGACTGGGCGGGACATGACAATGATATCGTCGGCGCAATGAGCGAAATGAAGGATTTTGAAAAAGCGTATAAAGCAGCGATCGCATTTGCCAAAAAGGACAAACATACGCTTGTCATTGCCACTGCTGATCATACGACCGGCGGATTGACGATCGGCGCGAATAACGATAAAAACTGGCATGTTGAACCGATTCTTGCCGCGAAAAAAACACCGGCATTTATGGCTGATCAAATCAAAGCGGGCAAATCCGTATCTTCCGTGCTTGCGCGTTATACCGGCCTGAAATGCTCAAAATCCGAAATCAACCAGATCGAAACTACGGCAAAGCAGGATAAGGACAAGGGCGCCTACAAAGCGATCATTAAGCTCTTTAATGCGAAAACCAACAGCGGCTGGACAACCGGCGATCATACGGGCGAAGAAGTTCCGGTTTACGCATACGGCCCGGGAAAAGAATCTTTTACAGGCCTATTAAACAACACGGATCAGGCTAAAAAGATCTTTCACATTCTGAAAAACGGCAAATAAAAAAAGGATGCGGGGTTTCCCTGCATCCTTTTTCTTTACAGATATCTCCGGTGCACTCCTTTGCCGTCATACGAGAACATCACTTCCTTATCTTCCAGAACTGATTCGATATGCACGCTCCTGCCCCACAGCTGGTACAAGTACGGCAGCACCTTCTCCAAATATTTCAGATCAAGCTCAATTCCCTCATACCAATGCTTAATATAAAGCTCATTATTCTTCAGATAATCCCCATCATTGACGGTCAGATAAGGAAACCCGCCGTTTACCCGCATGTTCACGAGCTGATCGCGCACGGCCTTCCATTCCTTGTCGATCACTTTATAGTCCCTGCCCTGCTTTTGGAATAAATACAGATCCTCTCGCAGCACGAGATCTTTCGTCAAATAATTGCGGATAAAAGAAATATCTGATTCAATTTCCCTGACCTCAAACATTTTTTCACGGCCGGAACCGGGCTTTACCCCTGTTTTTTTCATTTCTTCTGTCGGGTTGTCGTAGCGCTCTTCAATGTCTTCAAAAATTTTCAGCCCTAAATAATACGGATTGATTCCCGTTTTTGACGGCTGAACGACGCCTGCGTTCAGCTTCGCAAATTCGATGGCTTCATCTGAAGTCAAATCAAGCTCGCGGATAATCCGCTGATGCCAATAGGATGCCCAGCCTTCGTTCATGATTTTTGTTTCCAGCTGAGGCCAGAAATACAGCATTTCTTCTCTCATCATGGTTAAAATATCTCGCTGCCACGGTTCGAGCTCCCGGGAATGCTCCTCGATAAACAGCAGAATGTCTTTTTCCGGCCGGGGCGGAAACGCTTTTTTCCCTTTTTTCTTTTTCACCGGCTTCGGCTTATCCATTCCCCATAAATCATCGTAAGGCGATGGCGCAGTTTCCTTTTCGTCCTCATCTTCGTCATCAACGCTCCATTGCAGCTTCGGCCTGACGAGCGACGGATCGATATGCTCCTGAATCGCCAGAATGGCATCTAAAAAGGACTCCACCTCTTTAATTCCGTGAATTCTTTCATAATGCTTAATCCGCTCCGCCGCAGCCGCCATACTCTCGACCATGTCCCGGTTCGTATTTTGAAAGCGGCAGTTATGTTTGAAAAAATCACAATGGGCCAGTACATGGGCTACAATTAATTTATTTTGGATCAGCGAATTGCTGTCCAGCAAAAAAGCGTAGCAAGGGTTGGAATTAATGACAAGTTCATAAATTTTGCTCAAACCGAGATCATAATGGAGTTTCATCTTGTGAAATTGTTTACCGAAACTCCAGTGGCTGAATCTCGTCGGCATGCCGTACGCGCCGAATGTATAAATAATTTCAGCCGGGCAAATTTCGTATCTCATCGGGTAGAAATCAAGGCCGAATCCCTTCGCAATGTCGGTTATTTCCTCAATTGCCCGCTGTAAACCTTTTGTCTCCTCCGCGTTCAACCGAATCCCCCCTACTTGGACTTATTTATAATGTATGACCCCTCCTCTCAAAAGATGAAATAACAGGCGGGTTTCCGTCTGAAAACTTTCGGCACATCCGTCCCGTTTGCTTTATATGTAAGTGGGTAAACACACACCATACCCCATAAAAAAAGAAAAAGGAGCGATTCTACTTGAACACAGCAGACATGCTTACCACGTATCTCAGCAAACTGCCGAATCTGATCATTGCATTGCTCGTCCTGCTTATCGGCTGGGGCATTGCGAAAATCATTGAAAAAGCCGTATACAAAGGCCTGCAAAAAACAAAAATCGACGACAGGCTGTTCGCCGAAAAAAAGCCGGCGCGCTATTCCTCGGAAAAAGTCATCAGTAAAGTCATTTATTTTATCGCATTAATTATCGTTTTTATTCTATTCTTTAACATTCTGCATCTGACAACCGTGGCTTCGCCTTTTGTCAGCATGCTGTCGGCGATAACGGCGGCTGTGCCGAGCATTTTAAAAGCCGGTTTGATTCTGCTCTTGGGATGGGCGGCTGCTTCGCTTTTCAGCTATCTCGTCAAAAAAGCGGGCATGAAACTGGCTGAAAACGGCTGGATCAGAAAATGGACCATGGTTTCTGAAGAGGCGGAGATGAGCAAGTCCGTTACGGCCGCTTCACGAATCGTTTTTTATTTCGTCTTGCTCCTGTTCTTGCCGGGCGTCTTGTCCGCTCTTCAAATCAGCGGAGTATCAGGACCGTTTACACATATGATCCAAAGCGTGTTATCCTTTATACCGAAATTATTCGCCGCGGCGCTGATTGTCTTAATCGGCTGGCTTGTTGCCCGTCTCGTCCGTGATATCGTCACAAACTTTCTGGCGAGTATCGGCACGGAAAGACTTGCCGCACGTATGGGGCTTTCTATTTACCTGAAGGATACAAGCCTGTCGGCAATCATCGGAACGATTGTCTACGTGCTGATTTTTATTCCGGTGGTCATTTCTGCGCTTGACCGGCTTGATATTGCGGGCATTTCTGAACCTGCCTCAGCCATGCTGAACACGGTCTTCACAATGCTTCCTAATATCATCATCGGTATTGTGCTGATTATCGCCGGCATCTGGATCGGAAAATGGGTAAACAGTATTGTATCAGGGCTGCTGCACCGGGCCGGTTTTGACTCTCTTCTCGGAAAAATGGGCTTTGAACAGGCGGACCGTCCGAAGCTTACGCTTTCTCAAACTGTCGGCATGATTGCGCAGATCATCATCGTCCTGCTCTTTACGGCAGAAGCGCTGCAGCTGGTTCATCTTGAATTTCTCGTCGTCATTGCGACCGGGATTATCGCTTACCTGCCTAATGTTCTGGCCGCTGTATTTATTCTCGGAATCGGGCTTTTGGCCGGACAGCTTGTCAGCAGACTGCTTGTCGGCATGCTGAGCGGAAAAGAATTCAGATTCCTGGCGCCTCTTGCGAAATATACGATTATCACGCTCTCAATCTTTATGGCGCTGGATCAGCTCGGTGTCGCCGACACGATCGTAAATGCCGCATTTATTCTGATTCTTGGCGGTTTCGCGCTTGCCTTCGGACTTTCATTCGGTCTTGGCGGAAAAGAATTTGCTTCCCGTTATCTGTCTAAGTTGGACCGCAAAATTGAAAAACATCAATCGGCTGATGACCGTAAACCGCCGATGTCTTAAACGAAAAAAACGTGTGCTCAGAAGGAGCGCACGTTTTTTTTTGAGATTGATGGGCAAATTCCTTTTTTTTCATTTTGAAATCCTATATGATAAACTGTAACAGAAGCAAAATCTCTTTTTTCGAGGTCATTCTATGAAATTAACGAACTATACCGATTATTCTTTACGCGTTTTGATTTTTTTGGCTTCCAGACATTCCGAAGAACTTTCCAACATAAAAGAAATCGCCGACACATATTCCATCTCTAAAAACCACCTCATGAAAGTCATTTACCGTCTCGGACAGCTCGGGTATGTGGAAACGATCCGGGGCCGCGGAGGCGGAATCCGATTAGGAATGAAACCGGAAGACATTAACATTGGAGAAGTCGTTCGAAATACAGAAGACGACTTCAACATCGTAGAATGCTTTGACTCCCAAAAAAATCTCTGTATCATATCTCCCGCCTGCAACTTAAAGAATTTGCTGAATGAAGCCCTGCAAGCTTACCTGGCTGTTTTAGACAAATATACGTTAAGGGACCTGGTCAAAAATAAAGAGGAGATTATGAGACTGCTCAGAAGCTGAAGGAATGCCCGCATTCCTTCTTTTTTTATGCCTGCATAAGAAAAAAGAACTATTTCTACTAATATGATAAATGATTGCAGACAAGTGCCGATATAAAGATTATCATTACTGTTATCCTCACCTTGCGGCTGCAACGAATGGGGATAGTAAAATCATCGCAGGAAAAGGGAGATTCACTATGAAAAAAAAGGTAGCGGTCGGTTTGACTGCATCTGCGATCGTCGGGTCTGCGTTAGCTGTAACACCGGCAGAAGCACAAACGATTAAGGTTAAAAGCGGAGATTCATTATGGAAGCTTGCCCAAAACTACAATACAAGCGTGGATGCCATTACATCAGCCAATCATCTAAAATCCACCGTTATTTCCATCGGGCAGACGCTCACCATCCCTAACGGCAAATCAGATTCCGGCAGCAAAAAGCCATCTTCAAAGAACAGCGGCAAGACGACAAGTGTGTATACGGTGAAAAGCGGAGACTCGCTGTGGCTGATCGCGTCTGACTTTAAAATGTCCGTACAGGAACTGAAAAAACTGAACGGTCTGACAAGCGACTTAATCCGCGCAGGACAGAAGCTGCAAGTGAAGGGGAAAGTGTCCTCAAGCACCGACAAGACAAAAACCGTTCCGGGCAGCAGCTCAAACAGCAGTAAAAATCAGTCATCTTCATCTTCCGGGACATATAAAGTCAAACTCGGCGATTCGCTCTGGAAGATCGCAAACAGCGTTCATATGTCCATTGCGGAACTTAAAGTATTAAACAACTTAAAAACGGATACGATCTACGTAAACCAGGTTCTGAAAATAAAAGGAACGTCTCCTTCGGGAAACAAGCCGTCAAAAGACAATTCAAACAAAAATCAAAACCAGACGCAAACATCATCTTATACAGTAAAAAGCGGAGACTCGCTCTGGAAGATCGCAAACGCATACAATATGACGGTTCAGCAAATCAGAAGCATCAATAAACTGACGTCAGACATGCTGCGGGTCGGACAAGTGCTGAAGCTGACAAAAACGTCATCTTCCGGCTCTTCGTCTTCACCGTCATCTCCGAACCAGTCCGGAGATACAGGGAAAACCACTACATATACCGTCAAAAGCGGGGATTCTTTATGGGTGATCGCCCAAAAATTCAATGTAACCGCCCAGCAGATCCGCGAGAAAAACAATCTGAAAACAGATGTGCTTCAAATCGGACAGAAGCTGACGATTACAGGACAGCAGTCAAACACGACACCGAATCAGTCCGGCAGCACAGGCGGCACAGGTTCAACTAGCGCGAAGATTAATGTAATGATCGATGCCGCAAAAGCTCAGCTGGGTGTACCGTATGTATGGGGCGGGACAACGCCGAGAGGCTTTGACTGCAGCGGTTTTATTTATTACGTTCTTAATAAGGTCACTTCCGTATCCAGACTTTCAGCCGCAGGCTACTGGAATACGATGACATCAGTCAGCCAGCCGGCGGTCGGTGACTTTGTCTTTTTCTCAACTTATAAAGCCGGACCTTCTCACGTCGGCATTTATCTCGGAAACGGACAGTTTATTAATGCCAACGATTCGGGTGTCGTCATCTCCAGCATGAACAATTCCTATTGGAAACAGCGCTACCTCGGAGCGAAACGATTCTTCTGATACAGACAAGCTGCACAGCCGAAAAGGCTGTGCAGCTTTTTTTACAGCCTGAAAATATTAATGCTGATCACATGTTTTGTCACGGGGTGAAAATACACTTCAGCACGGGAGGAAAACGTCTCTTTTTTTGTTTGCACCGTTACGCGAAACACGTCTTTCGTCTGTTCGCGGTTTACTTTCGTACGGCCCATGTACGAATAATCGGTAAGCGCAGCACCCTTGTATTCACGTTCCAGCTGGTTCCATGCGAGCTGCTCCCATTTTCCGACTGATGGATCGAGGTGTTCTGTATGCCCTTTTTCAGCGATTGAGGCAATGAGAATGCCACAAAACAAGAGGGCGAGCGCAAATGGAAGGAATTTCATCTTTATGTTCTCCTGAGTCGTTTTTGTCAATCTTAGCGTGTCCAAAGAAGAGACGGATATGCGTTTTTATTTTATGTCTCCCTCATATTGCTATGCCCAATTTATACGGACACCAACTTTTCCCCCGTTGCATCCGGGCTTCGGCGGCATAAACTAACGGAGAACTTCTCATTGAAAGGGGAAGCGTAAGATGGATCATGCCGATTATGATAAAGCCTTATATTACACACACAGGTCTCAATGGGACAATTTATTAATTTTGATGGTGCGTACGAAAGATGATTTGTTATCAAAGCGTATTGAACATTTTCTGCATGCATATCATTTTGAACTTGATTATGCGGTGCTTGAAAAAGAGCTGTATTCCCTTCTCAGGTATATTGATCATGCGGCAGAGCTCGCGTATGAAGATCAATTAGCCATGCTGACATAAAACAATCCCGGCGTCAGGCGCCGGGATTTCCCGTGTTTGTAAACATATTCAGCTCTTCCATCATGTCTTTCAGGCTGACCGCCATATCCTCAGATACGGTCCGGCGCTCCATGTCGATGTGAATCGGGTCTAAGACCAGCTGTTTCGGGATGACATTTGCATAGACGCCCCTCATCACAGTCCGCATATTCGCCAGCGCGTTCATGCCGCCTTTTCCTCCGCCCGCCGCTGCAATGATAGCCACCGGTTTATATCTCCAGCAGTCACTGCTTAAAAAATCAATGGCGTTTTTTAAAGCGCCGCTCATGCCGCTGTGATACTCGGGAGATAATAAGACGACGGCAGACGACTTTTTCACTTGCCGCCTTAACTCTTGCACTGAGGGCAGATCGTTCTGTTCTTCTTCACCGTTATAAAGCGGCAGTTCACTTTTGCTTAAATCAATAAAATCGGTTTGAAACCGGTCTCTGATATACGAAGCGGCAATTCTTGTCCGCCCGTTTTTTCTCGGCGTGCCGCTGATCACTAATATGCTCATTTAGTTTACCGCCTTTCCGGAAACATTGTATTTTACGGCATACAATGCCGCTTGTGTCCTGTCTGAAAGATTCAGCTTTGACAGCAGATTGGACACATGGGTCTTCACTGTTTTTTCAGAAATAAACAGAGCTGCGGCAATTTCCTTATTGCTTTTCCCTTTGGCTATTTCTTGAAGAACATCTTTTTCACGGGGAGTCAGCTGATAATATTTTTCCTTATCCTGATCCTCCTGAACCATATGTGTCAGCACATGAGGCACAATATCCGCTGAAAGCCGGTACCGTCCGGAATACACTTCCCTGAGTGTTTTCACTAAATCATCGGGCTGGGCGTCTTTCAGCTGATACGCTTTGGCTCCGGCTTTAAGGGCGGGAATGACATGCTGCGGGTCGGAATAGCTCGTCAAAACGACGATACTGATTTCCGGAAATCGTTCAGCCGCGATTTTTGCCGCTTCAATGCCATCCATATCAGGCATTGATAAATCCATTAGAACGATGTCAGGCTTCGTTAGTTCAGCTTGCTGAAGCGCTTCAGCACCGGTAGACGCCTCACCGACAACTTCAATATCTTCCTGAGTGGCGAAGAAAAAGCGCAATCCTTTGCGGACAACGTGATGATCATCAGCGATCACAATTTTCATCAATCAGACCTCCTATCCCGTAAAATGGAAGCCGAACGGAGACAATCGTACCGGCGCCAAGCTCAGAGTGCAATGCAAACCGGCCTCCGATTGCTTCGGCGCGCGCTTTCATACCCGCAATGCCAAGTGACGGCAGCCCCGCATGCGCATCAGCGCTGAAGCCCGCTCCATAGTCGATAATGCGAAGCTCAGCATGTTCCGGCTTTTTAACGGCAGAAATGATAACCCGGTCCGTTCCCGCATGCTTTTTACAGTTATTCAAGGCTTCTTGAGCGATCCGCCAAAGCGCGTGTTCCTGTTCATCCGTAAGCTTCAGTTTATCTTCCATGTCACAGACGGCTTCCAGGCCGATGAGAGCGGCATAGCTTTTGATCGACGCATACAGCCCTTTCGTTAAACTTTCCGGTCTCAGCTGCCAAATAAGCGTCCTCATTTCTGTCAACGCATCCTGCGACAGCTCTTGGATGAACGTAATCATCTGCCGGAGCCGTTCATCATCTGTAAAGCTTTTAGCGGCTTTTGCCGTTAAGCTGACGGAAAACAGCATCTGATTGACGGAATCATGCAGCTCTTGCGCCAGTCTGCTCCGTTCCATCAGCAGGGCGTTCTGCTGTGCAAATTCGGCCAGTTTCATCCGCTGGATCGCCGTTCCGATTTGAAAGGCAACCCCTTCAAGAAGATGCAGTTCTTCTTCGCTGAAAAACGTCTTTTCGCCTGCAGCGACGTTTAATAAACCGAATTTCCGGCCGCCGTCTTCAAGCGGAACGGTCGCATGATGGGTAATGCCTTCGGTGTCGCTGCAGTCCGTCGTCTGTTCCGCAAATTCAATCCGTTTACAATTCATAATGTTTACAGCCTTGGTCAATCCGCCATTGCTGAATTTGGTCAGACAATAGCAGTCCCCGCTGCACATTAATGCGTTTTCCCGCTGACCGAGAGCCGGCGGTAAATAAGCGGATGCGGCAAGCGTATAGGACCCGTCCGGATCAATCAGAAAAATCCACCCTGTCTGCAGCCCGGTCAAGCTGAGCAGCTCGCGCAGGACTTTATCAAGCGCTTCCTTCATATCGTGGCTTTGGTTTAAGGTTTCCGCAATCGCTTTTAAGGTTTTTAAGGTTTCTACCGTCGTTTTCGTCAAACTCCCTCACTCCGGCCATTCAGAATTATCCATATTATATCAATTCTAATCTGTATTTGCCTTTGCTTCAGCATGATTTTACCTCATACTTTCGGATGAGGCGTAAAAAAACCGCCGGATATCGCTTCCGGCGGTTTTTTGTTTATTTCGTTTTTTCCACTATGGCATCCACCGTTTTCATGACGGCTTCAGATAATGCGGCAAGACGCTGTTCACTGTCTTGTAAAGAAGTTCCCTTCACTGCGAAATAGAACTTGACTTTCGGCTCCGTTCCGGATGGGCGGAGGCAGAACCAAGAGCCGTCTTCAAGGAAATATTTCAGGACATTTGACTTCGGCAGATCAATATCTTCTTCACGATGATCGGCAAATACAGTCCGTTTTCCCGTTGAATAGTCTTCAGCCTGCGTGATTTGTTTTCCGGCCATCTGCTTCGGCGGATCGTTTCGGAATGACGTCAGGATAGCGGAAATCTGCTCTGCTCCCTGTTTTCCTTTTAACGTCAGTGACTTCAAGCCTTCACGGTAATAACCGTATTCTTTAAAAATGGACAGCAGCGCGTCATAAAGCGACATGCCCTGCTTTTTATAAAAGGCGCATACTTCGACGGCTAACAGCGCAGCCTGGATTGCATCTTTATCACGCGCAAAATCGCCGATTAAGTAGCCGTAGCTTTCTTCATATCCGAACTGGAACGTGTATTGTCCGGTTTTTTCATATTCTTTGATCTTTTCACCGATAAATTTGAAGCCCGTCAGCGTATCAACCGTGTCTAAACCGAATGATGAAGCGACGGCGCGGCCCAATTCACTCGTAACAATCGTTTTCATGACGACGCCGTTCTCAGGAAGGACGCCTTGTTTTTTCTTTTCAGAAAGCAGGTAGTGCAATAAAAGCGCGCCTGTCTGGTTCCCCGTCAGCACCGTATACTTGCCTTCACTGTTTTTTGCGGCAATGCCGAGACGGTCGGCATCCGGGTCCGTAGCGACGAGAATATCGGCGTTTTGTTCTTCTCCCAGCTTAATGGCATATTCGAATGCCGCGTGCTCTTCAGGGTTTGGCGATTTGACCGTTGAAAAATCCGGATCCGGAAGCTCCTGTTCCTTTACGACAGCGACGTTTTTGTAACCGAGCGCGTCGAGGCCGCGGCGTACCGGTTTATTCGCCGTGCCGTGCAGCGGAGTGAACACCACGCTCACGTCGACTTCTTCCGAAAGCTCGGGATGGACGGAGATGGAAGTCAGTTTTTCAGTATAGGGTGTATCAATTTCTTCGCCGATGATCTTAATTAAACCTTTTTCCTTCAGCGCCTGTTCATCTTCAACTTGAATTGTTAATTCATTTTCAATCGCATTCACTTCTGCAATGACGATGTCCGCTTCTTTCGGCGGCAGCTGTGCCCCGTCATCGCCGTACACTTTATATCCGTTATATTCAGGCGGGTTATGGCTGGCCGTCACGACGATACCCGCATAAGCGTTCAGTTCTCTCACCGCAAAAGACAGCTCAGGCGTCGGGCGGAGCTCATCAAATACGTATGTTTGAATGCCTTGGGAAGCAAGGGTTTTGGCTGCTTCCATCGCAAACTCAGGAGATTTATGACGGGAGTCGTACGCGATCGCAACGCCTCTTTTTTTCGCTTCTTCTCCTTGTTTTGCGATATACGCAGCAAGCCCGGCGGATGCTTTGCGGACCGTGTAAATGTTCATTCTGTTTGTGCCCGGCCCGATTTCTCCTCTCATGCCTCCTGTTCCGAACTCAAGATTTTTGTAGAAAAAGTCTTCCAGCAGCTGCTCGTTTCCTTCTGCGTCCACCAATAATTTTTTCAATTCTGAATCTAATTGTTCGGCCTGATTCCAGCGTTCGTAACTCTTACTCCAACTCATGTTCGTCCTCCTATAATTTCAGCTTATGACCATATTTTAATATGAAGCGGCTGTCCGTGTCACTTGATAACTTAACACAGTGCTTTATGTAAAAAGAAGGGCTCATGCCTTTTCGGCACAGCCCTCCGGTTATTATTGTTCGAGCGGAACAACCGCATCGTGCAGCAGCGTGTTTAACCACTCGGTATGTTTCGCTTTCGTTTCGTCATCCCATTGGAACCGGTCGCTCATGTAATCAATCACAGCCGTTTTATACGTCTGCACCCATTTGATGTCGAAGAACAGTCTGCCCGTTCTGCGGACGAAGAAATCAGCAGGTGTCGCAGCCATCTCTTCTTCAATGCTGTAAGCCGCTTCCGCCAGAATGTGAACCGGAATCTGGCGTTTTGCCGCTTCATCTTTCAAGCCTTCAATCCGGCTGAATACATTTTCGACGTTAGAGCCGTATCTGATGGCTAACTGTTTAGCTGTTTCCTGTGATAAACCGATTTTCAATCCGTCTTTTGTCTTTGCTTCCACAAATGACTCGAAGTTTTTAGAGCCGCCGACATGTCCTCCGGAAATCGGCATCGTCTTCGTCTTACAGCCGCCGAAGTCCTGGCCGCCCTCTTCTTTTAAGCGGTCGCGGACAAGATCGACAATGTGCTCAGCCATTTTACGGTAGCCCGTCAGTTTTCCTCCGGCGATTGTGATCAAGCCAGATTGAGATGTCCAGATTTCATCTTTACGGGAGATCTCAGACGGGTCTTTTCCTTCTTCGTGAATGAGCGGTCTGAGGCCGGCCCAGCTTGATTCAATATCGTCCGCCGTAATATTCAGTTCCGGGAACATATAATTGATGGAGCTGACGACATAATCACGATCCTGCACCGTCATGCGCGGATGCTCAAGCTTTTGTTTATAAACCGTGTCTGTCGTGCCCACGTATGTTTTTCCTTCACGCGGAATGGCGAACACCATACGTCCGTCCGGCGTGTCAAAGTACACAGCCTGTTTAAGCGGGAATACGGATTGGTCGAATACGAGATGAACCCCTTTTGTATGCTGGAGATGTTTTCCGCTTTTACTGTGGTCTTTTTCTCTCAGCTCGTCGACCCAAGGACCTGTCGCATTGACGATTTTTTTGGCGTACACTTTGTATTCCTTGCCTGACAGCAGATCTTCAATTAAAACGCCGACGACTTTTCCTTTTTCATAAAGCAGCTCTTTCACTTTAGAATAGTTGACAGGCTCCGCGCCGAATTTAACGGCTTCTTTCATGACTTCAATCGTCAGTCTCGCGTCGTCCGTCCGGTACTCTACATAGTAGCCTCCGCCTTTTAAGCCGTCTTTTTTGACGAGCGGTTCTTTTTGCAGCGTTTCTTTTGCAGACAGCATGCTTCTGCGCTCTGATTTTTTTACCCCTGCTAAATAGTCATATACACGCAGACCGATGGAAGTAGAGAATGAACCGAATGTGCCTCCTTTATGGAACGGAAGCAGCATCCATTCCGGCGTCGTGACGTGCGGGCCGTTTTCGTATACAATGGCACGTTCTTTACCGACTTCAGCCACCATTTTGACTTCGAATTGCTTCAGATAACGCAAACCGCCGTGGACAAGCTTTGTGGATCGGCTTGATGTGCCGGCCGCGAAATCCTGCATTTCGCTCAAAGCGACTTTCATTCCCCTTGAAGCAGCGTCAAGCGCCGTACCGGCACCCGTAATGCCTCCGCCTATGATAAACAGATCGTATGTTTTTTTAGTCATGTCTTCCAGCATATGATCCCGTTCCAAACTCGAAAATTGGTGATTCATCATTACGTTTCCTCCTTGTTGTCACGGTATAGAAAAAGAGACCACAACAGCCAAAGCGCATGTTATCACTTTGGTGCTGTGGTCTCTCCTCATCTCAGGACCGTTCCTATTAACTTGTTTTCAGTATATCATAATTTTATCTTATTTAAAAGCCATAGCTGCATTTACTGCTTTTTTCCATCCGCCGTACAATTCATCGCGTTTTTCATCTTCCATTTCCGGTTTGAATTGCTTATCCAGATTCCACTGATCGGCGATTTCAGTGCTGTCTTTCCAGTAGCCGACAGCGATTCCGGCCAAATACGCGGCACCGAGCGCCGTCGTTTCATTAATTTCCGGACGTTCGACCGGCACATCAAGCAAGTCGCTTTGGAACTGCATAAGGAAATTATTTTTAACCGCTCCGCCGTCTACACGCAAAGTTTTTAAAGAGATGCCTGAATCAGCTTCCATGGCATCAAGTACATCTTTCGCCTGATAAGCGAGAGATTCAAGCGTGGCCCGGATAAAATGCTCCTTCGTCGTTCCGCGTGTCAGGCCGAAAACTGAGCCGCGCACGTCACTGTCCCAGTACGGTGTGCCCAATCCGACGAAAGCGGGCACGACATAAACACCGTCAGCGGAATCCACACGCTCTGCGTATGTCTCGCTTTCTTTCGAATCATGGAACATCCGCATGCCGTCTCTCAGCCATTGGATGGCAGAACCTGCGACAAAGATGCTTCCTTCCAGCGCATACTCGACTTTTCCGTCTAATCCCCAGGCGATCGTCGTCAGAAGGCCGTGCTCTGAAGTAATGGCTTTTTCTCCGGTATTCATGAGCATAAAGCAGCCTGTGCCGTATGTGTTTTTCCCCATGCCTTCTTCAAAGCACGCCTGACCGAACAGCGCTGACTGCTGGTCTCCGGCCGCACCCGCAATCGGAATATTTTTGCCGAAGAAATGATAATCAACCGTTTTCGCGTACACATGAGAAGACGGTTTCACTTCCGGCAGCATTGATTTCGGCACGCCTAAAATGTCAAGCAGCTCGTCATCCCATTTTAATTCATGGATATTAAACATCAGCGTTCTTGAAGCGTTGGAATAATCCGTTACGTGCGCCGCGCCTCCGGACATTTTCCAGATGAGCCATGAATCAATCGTTCCGAAAAGCAGATTTCCGTTTTCCGCTTTTTCCCGCGCGCCTTCTACATTGTCAAGAATCCATTTGACTTTCGTTCCTGAGAAATACGGGTCGATCAGAAGTCCCGTTTTTTCTCTGAATGTATCATTATATCCTTTTTCACGAAGCTCTTCGCAAATGCCGGATGTTTGTCTCGATTGCCACACAATCGCATTGTATACCGGCTTTCCGGTATCTTTATCCCATACGACCGTCGTTTCCCTTTGGTTCGTGATGCCGATGCCGGAAATTTGCTCCGCGCTGATTCCGGACTCTGAGATCACAGTCGCGATAACGGCGAGCACCGATCCCCAGATTTCGTTCGCATTATGCTCCACCCAGCCCGGCTGAGGGAAGTGCTGTGTGAATTCCTTTTGAGCGGAATGCACGATTTTTCCTTCTTTATTAAAAAGAATCGCTCTTGAACTTGTTGTGCCTTGGTCAATTGATAAAATATAGGTCTCCATGATGCCGCTCTCCTTTTTAAATATATTCAGAATTTGATAATGTTTTTCGTGATTGAGATTTCTTGGTATAAACATAGAGTATGAAAAGCAAAACAACCATTATAACGCTTACAAACCAAAAGCTAGATGTCACATTTCCTTTAAACGCGGCATTGTAAAATACGCCGCCGAACGCACCGCCCATGATCGGACCGATAACGGGAATCCAGGCATATTTCCAATTTGACGGCCCTTTTTTCGGAATCGGCAGAAAGGCGTGTGCGATTCTCGGCCCCAAATCCCGCGCAGGGTTGATCGCATACCCGGTTGTTCCTCCGAGAGAAATTCCGATAGCCACGATGAGGAATCCGACAATCAGCGGGTTCAGCCCTTTTGTAAATTCATTCGCTCCGATCGCCAAAATGCCGAGCACAAGCACAAACGTCCCAATGACTTCACTTATCATATTCCCAAATGTATGAGGAATACTCGGGCCGGTCGAGAAAACGCCCAGCTTAGCCGCCGAATCATCCGTCGCCTTCCAATGCGGCAGATAATGAAGATACACAATAACCGCACCGATCATTGCTCCGATCATCTGTCCAGCAATATAGACAGGGACTTCTTTCCAAGGAAAACTGCCTTCAAGCGCAAGGCCTATCGTTAAAGCCGGATTCAAGTGAGCGCCGCTGATTCCGCCGACAGCATATGCCGCCATGGCTACTCCAAGCCCCCAGCCGAATACAACAACAATCCATCCGGATTGGTATGAAAGCGATTTCTTTAAATTGACTCCCGCACAAACGCCGCCCCCGAAAATAATAAGCAGCATTGTACCGATTACTTCTCCCCAAAATGCTGTCATCATCATTCCTCCCAAATGACATAATAGCAGGTTTGACAGAGTTATAGAGAATAAAAAACCCACAACAGACCGCTTTACGCTTTATTGCTTCCGTAAAGAGCTGTTGTGGGTCTCCGGGTCTCCATCACATAGTATTAACCTAGGTCTATTGTAACAACGGGTGTAAGCGGTGTCAATCTTTTTTTGTCATAGAATGTTCATATTTAGCCCATAGCTCGGTGTCTGAAGTCGTCACCGCCGTGGCCCCCGCCTGCAAAGCGTTTTCAACATCCTGCTCCGTGCGGATAAAGCCGCCGGCAAAAATCGGAATGCCCGTCATCTCTTTAATTTCCCGGATTAAAGTCGGAACGATGCCCGGGAGGACCTCGATAAAGTCAGGCTTATGCTTCCCGACGAATTCCATGCTCTTTTCCATCGCGCTCGTATCCAAGAGAAACAGACGCTGGATCGCATATATTTTCTTTTGTTTCGCTTTGACGATGACGGCCGATCTCGTTGAAATGATGCCGGCGGGCCGGATGTCCTGACAAATGAATTCCGCACCGTATTCATCATGCTTAATGCCGTGAATTAAATCGACGTGAACCATCAGGTGTTTTCCGTGTTTTTTCGCTTCATTCACGACACCTTTTAATTGACCGAGGTGAATATCTAAAATAACGCCGTATAAGAACGGACTTTCTAAAAATGCATCGAATTGCTTCATGTTACGGATAGCCGGTAAAATCTGCTGGTTGTGAAAACTCATGTTTTACTCCTTTACATTAAAAATCAATGCTCAACACGCTTTCTTTGACCGTCGAAATGATGAAAGAAAGCTCCTCGTCAGAAAGGCAGAAAGGCGGTGAAAGCTGAATGACATTATTATATCCCGCTGCGGTATCGCCATTTTTCCCGACGAGCAGGCCTTTTTTCTTACAGGCGGTGATGACGTGCTGGACAGCGGCGGCATCAGCGGGTTCTTTCGTGATTTTGTCCTTTACGAGCTCGATGCCGGTAAGAAGGCCCTTTCCCCGTACATCTCCGACCGCGGGATGTTCTCTGAGCGGCTGAAGCTCCCGGAGCAGCCTTTCGCCAAGCTCACGGGAACGGGCGATCAGATTTTCATCCTCCATCAATTGCAGGTTCTTCAAAGCAAGGGCGCAGGCTGCCGGATTGCCTCCGAATGTATTCACGTGCCGGAAACGGCCGTACGGCTCACCGTCCGAATACGCTTCAAAAATCTCCCGTTTCACTGCCGTCGCCGACAGCGGCAGGTAAGCGCTCGTGATGCCTTTTGCCATTGTGACGATGTCCGGTGAAACGCCGTAATGCTGAAATCCGAACGGCTCTCCCGTGCGGCCGAAACCGCAGATGACTTCATCACTGATAAGCAGCGCGCCGTGGCGTCGGCAAATGTCCTCTACCTTTGCCATATACCCGTCTGGGGGCATCAGTATACCTCCGCCTGTAATAATCGGTTCCATAATAACGCCGGCAATCGTTTCGCTTAATTCCCACGTCATGATCCGGTCGATTTCATGTGCGCTTTCCAATGTGTCAGCATCGGCGGGATTCCGATAGAGATCAGGCGGCGCCGCATGCAAAAATCCTTGGGAGAGCGGCTCGTATTTGTATTTTCTCTGCGCCTGGCCGGTAGCGGCGAGCGCCCCCATCGTATTGCCGTGATAGCCCCTGTACCGGGAGATGAATTTGAAGCGGCTGTGATCGCCGTTTTCAATGTGGTATTGGCGGGCAATTTTGAACGCGGTTTCATTTGCTTCCGATCCGCTGTTGGAAAAGAAGATTACATAATCGCCGCCGAGCCATTCATTCAGTTTTTCCGCAAGCTCAATCGCAGGTTGATGGCTTTGGGTCAGCGGATAATAAGGAAGCTCCTTCAATTGGCTGTAAGCCGCATCGGCAAGCTCCATTCTCCCGTATCCGATATTGACGCACCATAGTCCTGACATGCCGTCCAAATACCGCCTGCCGTCAATGTCCGTAACCCAGGCGCCTTCCCCTTTTTGGACGATTATGCTGTCATCCGGCTCCGCCCCTTTCATCGCGTGCCAAATCAGCTCTTTATCCTTTTGTTTGAGTGACTGATTTTTTTGTACATGTTCCACACCGCTCATCTCCCTTTCAATATCATTGCACTGTATCGAAAGCTGCCCGGCTTCTGACGCCGATTCTCTTGGTGAAGTTTTCCTCTTAATAAGAATATAAAGGCGCGGCATGGGCGAGTCAATAAAGCGGCAGCAATTAAAAAAACGCTTTCTCCCAGAAAGCGAAAGGGCTACAAGAGCATATCCCGAAACCGGGGACGGTGCAAGTATTTTTATAAAAAAACCCGCTCCTTAAACCGGAGCGGGCTTTCTTCATTTAAGATGCGTAATCCGGTAGATGTCTTTGCGCCGGTCTTTCAGCTGGCGCACGGTTCCGTTTTCACGCTGTCTTCTTAAAATTTCAAGGTCAACGTCCCCGATCACAACCATTTCGATATTCGGGTTCGTTTCACCGACGATTCCGTCTCTGGCAAATTCAAAATCAGACGGAGCAAAAATGGCTGACTGTGCGTATTGAATGTCCATATTTTCTGTTTGCGGCAGGTTCCCGACCGTACCTGAGATGACAGTGTAAATTTGGTTTTCAACCGCTCTCGCCTGAGAGCAGTATCTTACGCGCAAGTAGCCTTGGCGGTCTTCAGTGCAGAACGGCGTAAAGATAATTTTCGCCCCTTGATCCGCGGCAATTCTCGCAAGCTCCGGAAATTCGATATCGTAGCAGATCTGAATGGCGATCTTTCCGCAGTCCGTATCAAATACGCGCACTCTGTCTCCGGCGCTGATGCCCCACCATTTCCGCTCATTCGGCGTAATGTGAAGCTTATATTGTTTTTCAATCGTGCCGTCACGTCTGAATAAGTAAGCGATGTTGTAAATTTTCCCTTCTTCTTCAACGAAGTGGGAGCCGCCGATGATGTTGACATTATATTTCACCGCGAGATCTGTAAAGAGGCTGATATAGTCCTCTGTATATTCGGTAATCCTCTGAATGGCAAGACTCGGAGAACGCTCCTCAAGGAATGACATGAGCTGCGTCGTGAAAATTTCAGGAAATACCGCGAAATCAGATCTTGCATCGGAAGCCACATCCACATAATATTCAACCTGATTGGCAAATTCCTCGAAGGAATAAATCTTTTTCATTTCATACTGAATGACGCAAATACGCACCGGAAATGCCGATTTGTAATAGCGCTTCGACTGCGGCAGGTAATCGACATTGTTCCACTCCATTAATGTCGCATATTTAATGGACGCGGTATCATCCGGGAGATAATTCGGATTGATCCGCATGAGCGTAAATCCGTTCATCAGCTGGAAGGAAAGGACCGGATCATAAATCTGATGGCGCGTCACCTGTTCGACATAGGCTCTCGCCGTCATTTCTTCCGCATATTTATGGTAATTCGGAATCCGTCCGCCGATAATGATGCTTTTCAGGTTTAATCGTCTCGCCAGGTCTTTTCTCGCTTCATACAGCCGGTGTCCGATCTTCATCCGTCTGTATGCCGGATGCACCATCACTTCAATTCCGTACAGGTTCATTCCGTCCGGATTGTGGTTCGTGATGTAACCGTCGTCTGTAATGTCCTGCCATGTGTGGCGGTCATCGTATTCATCGAAATTGATGATCAGGCTGGAGCATGATCCGATAATTTCCCCTTCATACTCGGCGCAAAACTGACCTTCCGGAAAATGCGCGAGATGGCTGATTAAATGCTCAGGCTCCCAAGGCTCCATCCCCGGGAAACAATCCTTTTGCAGCTCAATAATTTTGTTGATATCTTTCTCTTCCATGTTCCGTATAACCATTTTCTTTTCAAAACGGGTCAGATCAAGTTTCTCAGACAATGCCGCTTCCCCCTGCCGATTCGTTTTGATTGTTCAAGCGCTGTAAAAGTAATTCAAGTTCCATTTCCGCCATCGATTCCAATCTGTGATCGTATTCTTCAAACAACAGGGTGCTTGTTACCTTATTCGGTACAATCACACATTTCATGCCGGCGCGTTTGGCTGCGATTGAGCCATTGACGGAATCCTCAAAGGCAAGACATTCGGAAGGTTCGACGCCTAAATGTTCCGCCGCTTTCAAATAGAGTTCCGGATTCGGCTTCACTTCTTCTACGTCATCAGCCGTCTGAATCACTTCAAATTCATCAAACAGGCCTAACTCCTTCAGATGGCCCGACACCCATTTGAAATCTGAGCTTGAAGCAAGCCCCACCTTCAATCCTAATTCTTTCGCCGCGGCTAAATAAGCCTCCACCCCGGGACGCGCCGTTTCCGTTTTCATCCGCTGCTCGAAGCGCGCGCGCCTGATCGCCGTCAGTTCGTCATGATCGAGCTTTCTTCCCAGCTGCTCTTCTAAATACGCGAACGGCTTAAACCCCGCGGCTGTTCCGATCACCTTTCCCCAGACAGATAAAGGCAATGTCGATCCGTGTTCTTCAAACATTTCTTGCAGCACTTCATATTCATGGGTTTCTGTATCTAAAATTAACCCGTCAAAATCAAAGATTAATGCTTTTATCACTGCTTACAGCTCCTTTAGTTAACGTACTGTGACCTATGTATACACTATACCGTGAATTTCTTCCGCGTTCAAAATGTAACATTCGGACGGAAAGAAGAGCCTGCATGAATGCAAGCTCTCTTGATCCGTTACTGTGAGTTTTGGCTGGAAATATTAGAAAGAGCTGCTCCCGCAGACTCGTTTGAACGCTGATCGACCGCTAAGTCTCCAAGCGCAACGATCCCGACCAAATGATTTTGATCAACAATGGGAAGGCGGCGGATTTGGTATTGGGCCATCAGGTGTGACGCCTCTTCAAGACTCATCTCCGGGTTTCCGGATACCACTTTAGAAGACATCACGTGCGAAACAGGTGTTTGGCCGTCGCGGCCTTGAGCCGTTGTTCTCAATGCGATATCACGGTCTGTCAGCATTCCTTTTAATTCCCCTCCGTCAACGACGGGAATCGCTCCGACATTATGCTGATGCATCAGCGCGGCCGCTTCCTGAATCGTTTGATTGGGAGAAACGGTAGCCACGTGGGTAGTCATTGATTGTTTGATTGAACTCATTGTAAAGCACCCCTTTCGCCATTTATTATGCTCGGGGATTTGTCTCATTATAAAGGGAGTTAGAGGAAAGAAATTGTGGTATCATGTCAAAGAAGCAAAAAAGAGCCTGTAAAAAGGCTCTTTACATCCATCAGATCAGCCTTCTGTGACCGCAGGCTTCTGATTCGGCTCCTGTCTCGAAATCATCATAGGTAAACGGAAAATTCATTCCGCAATCATTCAGCAAAGCGCAATTTTTATCAAACAGCGCACGCTCTTTGGCATCATATACCGCGTGCGGCTTTGACAGCATGATATGTACCGTTTGCAGACAAGCCATAATTTGAAATGCTTCTTTTAACGTTCCTTGGTAAAGTTGGTTTTGTAAAGACAATACGCCCCTTTTTTTAAAGCGCTGAATTTCCAGTTCGGAGAAATAAAGAGGAAAGACATTTTGGAACAATTCAGAGGAAAGCTCTTGTATCGCGCTTTCTTGCCCGTCAGTCGCTGCGTTGACAATTCTCACATCAATCACCTTTCTTGCCATGTGAATATCCTTAATCTTTATCAAGAATAGCACAGAAAAAAACGCGAAAGCTAAGGTAAGTGTTTCCTATTGAAACAGCCGCTTTCCGCTTGAAAAAGGAGCTTTATGATATGAAACAAAATGACCGCGGGCTGGAACTTCTGATAACGGAAAAGCACGCCGGACAATGGCTGTTTTCAGTCCTGAAATCAGAATTTCAGGCATCTAAACCCGTGATAACCGAATGGATGAACCAAGAAAGCATTCAGGTCAATCGCACATCTCCCAAAAACAACATCATCCTGAAAACCGGAGACCGCCTTTTCATTGATCTTCAGGAAAAAACGGAGTCATCGGTGATCCCGGAATACGGGGAAGCGGAAATCTTATTTGAGGACAATCATATGCTGATTGCAAATAAGCCGGCGGGAATGCCGACTCATCCGAATGAAGAGGGTCAGACCGGAACCCTCAGCAATCTGATCGCTTACCATTTTCAAATCAACGGCGAACAAGCGAAAGTCCGCCACGTTCACCGGCTTGACCGGGACACGTCAGGTGCGGTCGTTTTTGCCAAGCACCGCCTGGCTCATGCCATCCTCGACCGGCAGCTTGAAACCAAAACATTAAAACGCACCTATATCGCCGCAGCGGAAGGAAAAGTGACGCCGAAAAAAGGCACGGTTGATTCGCCGATCGGCCGCGACAGGTCACATTCCGTCAGACGGCGCGTCTCACCCGGCGGACAAGCCGCCGTCACCCATTACAAGGTACAAGGCTATCATTCCGGCGCGCGGCTTTCTCTGATCGAGCTTGAATTGGAAACCGGAAGAACACATCAAATCAGAGTGCATATGGCAAGCATCGGCCATCCGTTAGCGGGAGATGATCTGTACGGCGGAAGCCGGGCGCTGTTTCACAGACAGGCGCTTCACGCCAAAAAGGTAAGTGTCATTCATCCGATCTCCGGAGAAGAAATCATTGCCGAAGCGCCGATGCCCTCTGATCTGGCACACTTTGCCGACACGTATTTTTCTTAATCCGGGTAAGCATATATAATATATCGTTTCGGTGCATTTCCGATGTAAGAAAACGGATAGCAAGTGGTCAGGATCAGTTCCTCCCGCTCATGCTGAAGGGTGATGACGGACGTATCATCCCGGCTGACGATTTTTGTATGGCTGATTTTATAAGAAAACGCGCCGTAAGACAGCATCACGTTCAGCCTGTCTCCTTTTTTCAGTTCGCCGGTCCGTCGGAACACCGTGTCCCTGTGGCCGGATAATACGATTTGGCCGTGTTCATCCGGATAATAGCTGTCTTTGTAATGGCCGACGCCTTTTGCTAAATCGTCTGCGTCAGTCCCTTCCACGATCGGGAGCTCAGCATCGATTTTAGGGATTTCTAAAATACCGCTTGCTTCACCTGTTTTAGGATGAAATTCTTTTTTGCGCTGCGCCAAAGCGGCTTTATTCGTTTCTTTCTTTGCCAGAACGGGTTCAGCCGCTTTTTTTGCTTCTTCAAGCGATCGGTTTGTCTTCATATGTGAATCGGCGATCTTCAAGCTTCCATAGCATGTGACGATGACACCGATAATGATGACAAGAAGCGGAATGTGTTTCAGTTTATTCATGGTGTGCGGTTGCTCCTTTTCTTTCTGAAAAGCCAGTATACGCCGGCGCCTGTGATCACCAGTCCAGCCAGTGCCGTCTGATGGCTGCCCGCTGAAGTATCAGGCAACGGGCGGCCATTTTGTGTGCCGCTTTCAGTCTGTTTTGTGCTTTTTTCCGGATTTGCAGCCGGCGACGGACGGATTTCAGAAGCTGTTTCTTTTATAACGGGACGCTCTGGTTTTTTGGCTTGGTCAGGCTGTTTTGCAGCATCCGGGTTTTTAGCGGGTTTTTCCGCTTGGGGTTTTTCTGTTTTATCAGGTCTGGTGCCGCCCGGTGTTTCCCCTTTTCCCGGCTGACTGCCGGTGTCATCAGGTGTCTCGGCTGCTGATGCCGTGCGGATGCGGCCGTCGGTTTGATAAGAAATCGGAGCGGAAAAGCTTTTGACATAATCTACTGTCGCTTCCAAATCCTCAGGCCCCGTCACCGGATTCTTGCCGAGTTTCCCGATCGGACCGTATTTTGCCCCCGCCGCCGTCGCCATAAATTGATTGACTGTTACTGTATATCCTTTTTCGGGCTGTATGTCTGTGCCGTCCGCCATCTTCATATCCACCGCTTGTCCGGTTTCCGGGTTCCATGTATAGGAAAATCCGCTGATGCTGTAATCCGGTCCGTAAACCGGAGAAATTTGCGCGTTGATGATCTCCCGCAAATCCTTTCCTTTGATTTCAAGCTTCGTCAGCACATTGCCGAACGGCTGAACATTATAAAGGTCTCCCCATGTAATCGGCCCTTTTTTTATGCCGTCCCGGATGCCGCCGCCATTCATTAGCGCAAAATCAGATTTCATCTTCGCTTTCATACCGTCGGCAATCAGATTTCCAAGCGCCGTGTCGCCGTCATTTGAATAGCCGCCCGTTATATCATGGGCCGCTTCCCCAACCGTTTCGCTGATAATCGGTTTCACTTTCTCTTCATATTTGCTTAATATGCCTGCCGCATTCGGGTCCGGCTTGATTTTACTTTGGTCGATATATTGGATTTCCGCTGATTTTTTCACGATATCCTTCGACTCTTTATCAAGTTCAAGATCGGCGATTCCGATTGCTTTTCCGTATTCAAATGCCTGCACGATCAGCTTGCCGTTGACTTCTCCGTTTACGACTTTATGATTGTGCGCGGCGAAAATCACGTCAATCTCTGAGTCTGTCCCGCCGGCAAGCTTTGCGGCTTCTCCCGTGATCGCACTGCCGTTTTGTTCAGCAGACATATGGGCGAGCACGGCGATGGCTTTAATTCCTTTTTTCTTCAGGTCAGCGGCGGCGTCATTGACGGCTTTTACCTCATCCGTAAACGTGATGTTTTTAATTCCGTCCGGAATGACCATTCCTGCTGCCGATCTGGTTACAACTCCGATAAATGCAACCGGAATTCCGGAAACGTATTTGATTTCATACGGCGGAAGAAAGGACTCACCTGATTTCAGTTTACAGTTGGCGCAGACGAGCGGGAAATTTTGGCCGTCATAACCGCTTGTCCCCTTCCCGTCCGGATGATCTCCTCCATTGATGATCCGTTTAAGCTCATTTGTTCCTTCATCGAATTCATGATTGCCGACAGTCCCCACGTCAAACCCGATGTCTTCCATCAGTTCTACTGTCGGTTCATCTTGAAAAAGGGCTGACACGGGAGAACTGCCCCCGATCATATCGCCCGCATGCACCACGAAGGCGTGTTCTTTTTCGGCTTTTGCTTTTTTAATGTACGCCGCAGCGTAGTCCATTCGGCCAAACGTGCCATCCGGTTTACCATCTCCGTTAAGATCAAGCTCATATTGCTGATCAATTTTTCCGTGCAGATCATTCATACTGATGATTCTGAGCGGGACACGGCCGGTGTCTTCAGTCTGCTGCTCTTGATACGCCTTATCCGTTCTACTCTCATTCAGCGGTCCGGCTTCTCCGATTGCTGCCGCATCTTTCAGGCCGGAGACCATAAAACAAACCATCAGCACACAGCACGAAAGACGCATCCCCCTTTTTTTCTTCATTCATTTCCCCCCTTGTCTTCTAAGAAATACGTTAGCTTATTTTCTTAAAAATCACACCACTTTTTTGTAAAGATTGTCTTCATTGGCGCAAAATAGTAAATAGTCCCCATGTAACGAAATCGGTCTCATGTATAACGGATCAGCTTTTTTCACATCTTAATGATGATTTGACATGAAGGAGGAAAACAATCAGTGGAACAGCAGCAGAATCAGCAGCAGCAGCCAGTAAATCAGGGGATGCCGGGTTCACCGCAAGTGAATCATGGAGGACATGAGCTTTTCGATATGCATGAAGTCCTGGCCGGAACAGTCGGCGTCCTGGATCAATTTATGATGCTCAGACAATTTATACAGGATCAGCAGCTGGCGGATATTCTTGACCGCCAATACCAATTCATTCTCGGACTTTATAATCTGACGGCAGAATGCTTTAAGACCGGCCAAAAGCCTTCTCAGGAAACTTCGACATATATGATGAAGGAACAGAACCAAGCCGTGTACGGCATAAAACCGACACAGCCGAAAAAACCGAATCAATCATTAAATGATGTCAAAGATCTCGGGATAAGCGGCCATATGCTCGGTCTGATTAAAGCTCAAGCTTCTCTTTTGACGATGAGCTCGCTTGAAATGACCAATCCCGTGACAAGAAGAGTGCTCTCCGCCCAAATTCAGCAATATGTTGAAATGGCATTTGAAATCTTCTTGTACCAAAACAAACACGGTTATTATCAGGTTCCTCAGCTTAATGCACAAGATATGCAGACGATGCTGAATTCATTCGGGCCGGCTCAGGGACAGCCGCAAATGCCTCCGATTAAAGGACAAATGGGACAGCAGCAAAACCTGCATTGATTAAGAAACGGCGTTGGATACCCGACTCTCCAATGCCGTTTTCTTTTTTTCATATGTTCTTGTGAAATCACGTTCAAACTGTCTCAGGGTTTCTTTGGTGGCCGCTTCAAAGCCTTTTTCAAAATCCTGTGTTTCGGCGGTTTTGTTGATAATGGTTAAGATAATGCCTTCTCCGAATGTATCGGTTAAATCCTTTATCATATAGAAGCTTTGCAAATATACATCCGTCTCATATTCCATCCGCGATTTCTGCCATTTTCGGTCGGTCGTTAATTGATCAAACGGCACGACGGAAAATGCAATCGGATCAATGACTACATCATAATGCGCAACCCATTCGCTCAGCCCCTCATGAAACCAAAGCGGAAATTCAGACGTAGACGTCCCCATTTGCCGCGTTTTTTGATGAAACGCATAGTGCGTATATTCATGTATAATCAATTGTTTATACATAAAAACGGCCAGCTCATCTTTTTTCAGAAGCTGTTTTTTCTCTTCAGGCAAAAGCCCCATCATCTGCTCCTGCTCTGAATAAAAACCGACTACGCTTTTCAAGCCGGAATATTGCTCAATTTCAGCTTCATCCGCAAAGAAAATAAGTTCAAGAGGCGCTGTTCCTTTATAGCCGACAATGATTTGATTGATACGCTTTGCGTAGTCTAACGTAAGCTTGGTCAGATCCAAGAGCGGTTTTTCATCCGCCGTATAGTAAATCGCTGTATGTTTGTAAATTTCTTTATTCATGTGTTCAGTCACTTGTTCCTTCGTCGGAACAGAGCGGCTGTTTTGGCCTGACAGGACGTACATCAAACTTACTGAAACGGCTGAACTGACAGCCAATATGACAAGGACTCCGCACAGGATCAGAGTGAATGCCGCCCGTTTCCCCATGCCGTCACGCAAACAAGCTCCCTCCCCGATCCTTCAATTTTTCATCTCATTCTTTACTTTATGCGCCGGAAGGTTTGGCCGTGACGGCAGATAAAATAAAAAAGCCGCAGCAAATGCGGCTTTTCTATTCATTCATTCATTTATTTATTGGGGTTTGGGAATACACGCTGCACCATTTGGCCGAATTCATCAAACAGACCGGATACCGGGTGACCGTTTTTGATTCGTTTTCCGTAGCCTTGCATACGTTCCACGAAATCCGGATTCGCTGATACATATACTGTCCGGACATGTTTATCGGCTGATTTCACCTTATCGGTTATCTTATTTTTCAAATGGTTGGCAATGGCGCCTTTTTGCCCGTTTGTCAAAACAACGGCAACATAAGCGCTGTTTCCGGCAACGATTACAGTTGCATTTTTAACTTCTTTCAGATCAGTCACCTTGTCTGCGGCTTTATCAGCAACCCTCAGGTTACGGTTGTTATTGTGATCTGCGGTGTTTTGGTTATGACGGTTCCCTGTATTCATATTTGTCGCACCGTCGTTAGGCGTGTTGCGGTAATTTACATTTTGGGTGCGGTTGTCATTTCGTTTTCCTTCTCCCTGGTTTCCCATGCTGCACCCTGCAGTAATCAGCATCGGCAGAAGAAGGGCAGAGATAACTGCTTGTTTTTTTATCATGTGAATGCCTCCTTTCTCACTTTACGTATAGGTTTTTCTATTCGGCTGGATTTATGCACGCCGTTTGCATTCTGAGCGATTTGGATAAATATCAGAAGGAAAGGAAAAGATAAATGTAATCAATAGAATGAGGAGGGATTTAACTTGTTCAGACAAAAAAGAGGCATCAGCCCGACAGCGCTGCTGATCGGCTCATCAATTTTGATTGCAGCTTTATCACCGGAAATCCGCCGCAAAATCACCGGAATGGTTTCAGGCCGAACGCAGCATAAAGATGACGCACACTCCATGCAGCCCGCCGAAATGATTAAGCAGGCTTTTGGCGGAGAATCCGGCGGACAGCAGCACACGGACAAAGCCCGGCATTCACAAAGCGGCTCCATGCAGCCCGCCGAGATGATTAAGCAGGCTTTCGGCGGGGAATCCGGCGGACAGCGGCACACGGACAAAGCCCGGCACTCACAAGGCGGCTCCATGCAGCCCGCCGAGATGATTAAGCAGGCTTTCGGCGGAGATTCCGGCGGACAGCGGCATGAGCAGACTTCCCGCCAACACTCCGGCTCAACTTCATCGTCTCATGAACACAGCCGGAGCCATACGGACGGACAGGCAGACCGCAGAAAAGAGACTTCGGCAAAGCCTCACTATACGGAGCCGATTCACTTTGAAGAAAGCGCGGTAAATGTTTTAAATGACAGCACCGTAATGAATATGCTGGAAGATCTGGAACCCGGAAATCATTAAAAATACGCGAACTCGTTTTTTAACGATTTGAAGAAGTTCCCTTAATCACAATGCCGGGGAGCGGATAATGTTGCTTCCCGCTAAAAAAGCCTTAACTTCAGGTGAAGTTAAGGCTTTTCAGATTGAGGAAAGATCTTGCTAACCATACAGTGCGGCTTCACAGCAAAGTGATGCGCCATGGCTGGTTTTTGCTGATGATCCTCTTTTTATTAAGCTTCTTCAGCTTCAATGACGATTGAGGAATCATTGTAAACCGAGGTATCGGTTTCCTTCGTCATTTTACTTGTTAACAGTCCCGCGGTCATGCTGCCGCTGACATTTAAGGCAGTGCGCCCCATGTCAATTAACGGCTCAATTGAGATGAGCAGCCCGGCAAGCGCGACAGGCATGTTTAAAGCGGATAAGACGAGAAGAGCCGCAAATGTCGCGCCGCCTCCTACGCCTGCTACACCGAACGAACTGATTGCCACTATCGCGATGACCGAAATAATAAATCCGGGTTCAAACGGATTTTGCCCCACTGTCGGCGCAATCATCATCGCGAGCATTGCAGGATAAATGCCGGCACAGCCGTTTTGACCGATAGATAAGCCGAATGAACCGGCGAAGTTCGCAATTCCTTCCGGTACGCCCATGCTTTTTTGTGTTTTAATATTGAGCGGCAAAGCCCCTGCGCTTGAACGGGACGTAAACGCAAACACCATGACCGGAAATGCTTTTTTCACGTATGTGATCGGATTTAAACCGCTGAACGTAATCAGCAGCAAGTGAATGATAAACATGACGATGAGCGCGGCGTATGATGCGATCACAAACATCCCCAGTTTCACAATGCTGTCGATGTCGCTTGTCGCGATCGTTTTCGTCATAATCGCCAACACCCCGTAAGGCGTCAGTCTTAAAATTAATGTCACGACGCGCATAATAATCGCGTAAACCGCATCGACAATTCCGCTGAATGTCGCGGCGTGCTCCGGCTGCTTCCGTTTCACGCCAAGGAAAGCGATGCCGAGAAAAGCGGCGAAAATAACGACTCCGATGGTGGAAGTCGGTCTGGCCCCGGTGAAATCAAGAAACGGATTTCCCGGCAGAAGCTCAACGATTTGCTGAGGAAGCGTTTTAGCCGTCATATCCTCCGATTTTTGCTGAAGCTCCTGGCCTCTTGATAGCTCAGTGCTTCCCTGGTCGATATGAACGGCCTTCAGATCAAAAGAAAGCGCCGAAACAATTCCGACTGCCGCGGCAATTGCTGTTGTGGCGATCAAAATTCCGATGATCAGGCCGCTGATTTTTCCGATGTTATGGGTCAGTTTCAGCTTCGTAAATGCGCCCAGAATGGAAATAAAGACAAGCGGCATGACGATCATCTGAAGCAACTTGACATAACCGCCGCCGGCGATATTAAACCAATCAGCTGTTTGTGTCACGATATGTGAAGCCGGCCCGTAAATCAATTGCAGTGCAAAACCGAATACAATGCCTAATCCGAGCGCGGTAAAGACACGTTTAGAAAAGGAAACGTGTTTTTTTTGCATCACAAACAGACCTGCTATAAGCAAAAGCATAATGAAAACATGTAAGACTACAAATAAATTCTCCAAAACAGGTAAACACTCCCTTGCTCATTATCCTTAAACACTATATTATATGAATTCCGATCGGTCAAGTATGATTTTACAATATATGTATTTTTATAGACTTTTCTCTTTTCTTTCCACCCTTTCTTTAGTAACTTATATAAGGGTGATTGTTATGCTGAAGGAACTGTTTCTTAATTTGACGATTTTAATCACATTTAATTATCTCTTCACCCTTCTTTTTAAAGAGTCGCTGTCGTATAAAGAAGACCGTCCGATGTTTCAATTACTGAAGGGGGCGGCTTGCGGGCTTTTAGGGGTTTTTCTGATTGCTTTCGGCTTTTCTTACTCTGATTCTATCATTGACCTCAGAAATATCCCGATTATCATCGCCGCTCTTTATGGAGGCTGGGTGTCTACGGCAGTTGCCTTTGCGATTATCGTGGCAGGCCGTATCCTGATCAATTTCAATGCCAGCGCCATTTTTTCCATTGCAGCAGTCGGGATTATTGCCATACTTTCTGTGGCCGTCCTCAGAGGAAAAAAGCCGGATCGCAAAAAGGCGTTCGTTATGCTGCTTTTCTCAAACGTTATTTTCACCCTGACGCTGCTGTTGCTTGTGCCTGAACAGCCTGCCGGGACCCTCGTTTATTATTGGCTCATTTCCACTTTGGGCGGAATGCTGTCACTGTATATCATCAAACACGAAGCCGATGCCCGCCTTTTATTCAAGAAATACAAGTTTCAAGCGAATTATGATTTTCTGACTGGGATTTTTAATAAGAGAAAGTTCGAGGAGATCTCGCGCCTCCTGTACGACCGGGCATCTCGATCAGCCTCATCTCAGCTTGCGCTTATTTATTTAGATATTGATCACTTTAAACAGATCAATGATCAATACGGCCATTATGAAGGTGATCAAGTGCTGAAAGAACTGGGGACGCGGCTGAGGTTCTTAATCAGCAGTTCTGATCCGTCAGCCCGTATCGGGGGCGAAGAATTTGCGGTGCTTATACCGAATTGCACGTATACAAAAGGGCTTCACCTCGCAGAAGAAATCAGGCAGACGATGGACGGGAACCCGATTCTGCTGACGAGCGGAGATACAATTTTCGTGACCGTTTCTATCGGCATCGCGCACTATCCGACCAATACGGGGGATCCGCAGACCCTGCCTCTGATCGCAGACCGGATGCTGTACAAAGCGAAAACCTCAGGACGCAATCAAGTGTGCAGCACTGAAAAAAAAGAATGATCGCCGCAGGGGGGAATCATTCTTTCTTTTCAGTGACAACGGCGCCCGCCTGGAAAACGGGAATCAGGCTGCCCTGATATTCGATACAAAGACAGGAGTTGTTGCATCCGCTTATCAACTTTATCATCTGCGCCGACCAGATCAGCGCGTCCTTTTCCGCATGAAATCCTGCTTTTTCGCGTCACTTTGACTGAAAACTGCTGCCTCACGTCTTTTCTACGTAATCAGCCCGCCTCCTGCATAAGAAAGAGCGCTCTGCCGAAATCCGCAGCTTCTTTTTTCCAATAGTCGGCAAACATTTTAAAATAAGCAACGGTTTGAAATGTATCTGCATCAAAATCCCCGCCGACAATGTGCCAAATCAGCCTGGGCATAATCCGAAAACATTGCCAATGAAAGTTTCAATCCTTCCTCTCCGACTTTTTTGCGACAAATCCCCAGATAAATGGATGACATACATTGATTCTGATAGTAATGGCTCGATTTCAAGCGGGATCATGGCATGAAGTAAGCAGCATGATCAAAATGAAGAGAAACAGACTCTTTATAATCCGCAGCTTCAAGATGACCTACTCCCTCCCTATTTTTATTTGCAGTGCAGCACTGCACCATGCATTCGGGCTCATGATTAAGTTAAGGTTGTAGAGAGCGGCTTTTATGAGCTGCAAAATGTGCTGTTCAATCTCAGATCAGCCTTCCGTATCCGCGCGATTTCGACTTAAAAAATGTTATTTCAAAAAAAGTTACATTTAGCAGTTGTTTTTTCTCCGGATTACTGGTAGAGTAAAGGTAATTATTTTTGTTCGAACTATCTTTAAGAAGAAAGTTTTGCAAGAGTTTTCGTCTTGGAAGTTTGTTTTAGAGCAAGAATAGTGAATTTAAGCGTTATGTCGCTTTAGGAGGAAATTTCATGTTAGAAGGTAAAGTAAAATGGTTCAACTCTGAAAAAGGATTCGGATTCATCGAAGTAGAAGGTCAAGACGATGTATTCGTTCACTTCTCTGCTATTCAAGGCGAAGGCTTCAAAACTTTAGAAGAAGGCCAATCTGTTTCTTTCGAAATCGTTGAAGGAAACCGCGGACCACAAGCTGCTAACGTAACAAAAGCATAAATGTCTTAAAAAAACCTGCCGGTGCAAGCCGGCGGTTTTTTTATATCTAAAAGCTGTTTTGCCTATGCAAAACAGCTTTTTTACATCAGGTCGCAATATCCCGTTTTAAGAAGACGCCGAATGCGAGCGCCATAAAAATAATGAAGTAAATCACAAGCATCACAACCGAAAATGTCATCGTCATCCCCTCTACTAAAGGAGTACCGTTCATATATTGCGACAAATCCGTGTTCGCAAATAAAATATATTTCGTCCATTCAAATTTCGTGGCAAGAAATACAGTCGCCGTGTTGCCCATAACCAATAGAAAAATAGAAAATCCGACCGCTAATGAGCTGTTTCGGAATACTGCAGACAGCATAAACGCCATCGTCGCAAGCATAAAAGCGGAGACAGATTCATAGATATATGTTTTAGCGAGGAAAGCGATGATATTTTGCTCAAAAACATGGCCGTCTTTGTATACGAGATGAACATCAGCCGCAGTATCTCCGCCTGTACCGAAAAAGACCAATCCCAACAGAGCGGAGCCGGCAAATAAAATCACAAGCATCAGCAGTCCGAACAGCAGCACCGTCATATATTTAGATAGCAAAATCTGAAAACGGCTGAGCGGACGGATGGCCAGCAGCTTGATCGTCCCCCAGTTGAACTCATTTGCCACGATGCCTGCTGCGATGATAATCGTGAACAGGCCGGTCAAAACCGTCATCATCGAAGAATCAGCTACGTATGACCACACTGTGTACCCTGTATCCTCGGGGAGGTTATGATCCATACGGTATTCATTTATCGCGATATTCTGTTTCAGACTATCAATGACAGTCTGATTTCCGGTTTCCTTTATCTGCTGTTTCATTTCTTTGTTTGCACCCTGGAGCTCCTGCTTCCAATTTGGATTGGCGTCGCTCGAGGTGAAATGGTTTGACAGAAGTGCAAATCCGGTCATCGCAAGGCCTAAAATCACAATCATAGCCCACGTGCCGACACGGCTGAAGATTTTAATCCATTCATTATAGATCAGTTTAAGCATATTGAGCCTCCTCTTTCGTCCCGCCGGTAATTTCCAGGAAACGGTCTTCTAAAGATTTTGTTATGATTTTCACTTCATATAAGCGGATATTTTCACGGACGAGAAGTGAAATCACATCAGGCACTTCCTGTTTTGACAGCTTGATCTCAAAGCCGTTTGTTTGCTTCACACAGTCAAACTGACTCAGGACGGCAAGCGCCTCTTCCCTTTGTTCAATATGGAAAAAGTATGTATCTTTTTCTTCTGTTCCTTCATCTCTTACCTTTTGAATATCAACAAGCTCTCCTTTTTGCAAAATGCCGATTCGATCGCACATCAATTCCATTTCGGACAGCAGATGGCTCGAGACGATAACCGCCATTCCTTTTTCCCGTGTCAGCTTTTTCAGATGGTCTCTGATTTCCCTGATACCGGCGGGATCAAGGCCGTTTGTCGGTTCATCCAGAATCAGCACCTTCGGGTTATGCAGCAGACTCTGAGCAAGGCCGAGGCGCTGTCTCATCCCGAGAGAATAGGTCTTTACTTTGTCATGAATTCTGTCCTGTAATCCGACGAGCTCGATGACCTCATCTATTTTTTCTTTCGTAACGCCTTTTACCATTCTTGCGTACTGCTGTAAATTTTTATAGCCGCTCAGGAATTTGTACAGCTCCGGGTTTTCCACGATGGCTCCGACGTGCCTGACCGCTTTTGCATAGTTTTTCGTAATGGATTCCCCGCAGATTACGATGTCTCCCTGAGACAGTTTCATTAATCCGACCATCATTCTGATCGTTGTCGTTTTCCCCGCTCCGTTCGGCCCTAAAAATCCAAACACTTCGCCTGCCCGGACGGAGAAGCTCAGATCATGAATAATCGTTCGTCCTTTAATCGTTTTCTTTACCTGTTGCAATTCCAATACCGTTTCCAATTAGAATCCCCCTTCTTTTTCGTACGCCTGCAGAATGCTTTTATACCATTGCAGTACGGACATTCCTTCCTGCTCCCTGAGCTCTTCGACTTCACGCCGTTCAGCGATTTTCCCTTTTCTGAACACCATCACTTCGTCCAAAAGCGTCTCAATCTCATCGATCTCATGTGTGGCGATGACTACGATCTGACTGTCAAAATCAATATACGATACGAGACTGTTGACGATTGACTCCCGGACCGCCGGATCCAGACCGGAAAACGGCTCATCCAGCAGAATGACGGATGCTTTTCTCGACAGGGCCAGGACGATTTTCAGCCTGCCCCGGCTGCCTTTAGACAGCTCTTTTATTTTCTGCTCCGCTGAGAGATTCATTTCCGATAATAGATTCCGTGCTTTCTCCAGCTGAAAATCCGGGAATTGTGAATGATAAAATGTGAGCATATCACCGACAGTCGTCCGGGCGAAAAACGTATCATGTTCGGTTAAATAAGCCGTACGAAAAAGCATTTTCCGGCTTACGGCACGTCCGTCGATCCGAACAGCGCCCGAGGTGGGAAATGCAAGCCCGGCAAGCATTTTCAGCGTTGTTGATTTACCGCTTCCGTTCGGTCCTAATATTCCGTAGATCTTACCCGGAGACAATGAAAATGATACATCGCTGACTGCGAGCCTGCGGCCGTATTTTTTTGTAACGTGTTCAAAATCAAGATTCATCGTCTGCTTCCTCCGCATATTGTTTGATCCCGTCGAGCATTTCTTCAGGAGATAACCCAAGCTCCGCCATTTCCTGAATAAAGCGTTTGAATACGTCTTTTGTCAGCCTGTCTTTCAGCTCCTCTTTCAGATCGGGTCTTTCAGCTATAAAGGTTCCCTGTCCTCTTCTCGTTTCCACGATCCCCAGCCTTTCCATTTCACTGTACGTTCTTTGTATCGTATTCGGATTCACTTTCATCTGCACGGCCATCTCTCTTACGGACGGCAGTTTGTCACCCGGCGAAAGCTCGTTTCGAATCAGCCGGTAATATACACGGTCGGCAATTTGCAGATAAATCGGCTTTGATGATTGAAATTCATGCTTCATCATTACACCTCAACCTTGCGATTCAGCATTATTGAGGCCAGCGCGAGACAGAGCGCCGCAAGCACAATCACGGCCAGGAAGCTGAAAAGCGAGATGTGGACGGCCTTCAGCTCCATCGTCCAGCCGGCCAATTTTGTATAATGAAATTCAAAATTCGCATACACTTTTACCGGCCATAAATCATGTTGAGATGAAGTGAAAGGCGTAATGAGTTTATCGTCAATATAGGCCCAGACAAACGCAAGCACGATGCAGATCACCCAGCGGAGAACGGGGAAATGTTTTAACGAGTGAAAAACAGTCCAAAATACGGCCACGATCACAGATAAGTACGCTGAGCTGATCAGCAGGTAAGCATTCAGTCCTGTTAATGTGCCGGCCAGGGGAATGGTGTGTTCCAGCGCTCCTTTTGCAGCAAGCATCCGGAACATCCAAATACCGTAGCCGGTCAGCGCCAGCTGCCCGATAAACTGATACAGCAGTGAGGCCGTCAGCTTGGAAGCCAGCAGATAAAACCCGCCATTCGGATTGTAAAGCCACAGCTGATTTTTCCCTTCTTTGTGAAGGTGATAGTACATAAAAAGCGGCGCCGCAAGAAATTGAAAAAACCCCATTGCCGCAAAAAAGCCGAAAATGACGAGCGGTTCTTTCTGACGGACAGCAATAACGTGGGCTGCCGCCGCCCAGAAGATCATGCCGCAAACCCAAACCGCCAGCCAGACCCATGAAACCTTCGCATCTTTTTTCAGCAGACCTAAAAACGATGTCATTCTTTCTCTCTCCATTCGGGACCAGTGTATGAGTCACATAGTACACTAGATCATCACAAATTACAATATCTTCAATAAAAAAAAGACAAATCCGCTCTTATGCAGATTTGCCTTTTCCGTTACTTCTTTTTGTTTTTTAAGGAGAGCAGCGCATCACGATAGCTGCTATCCTGCATTTTGCCGCCGCTTTCGGGATCTGTTGTTTCCTGATCCGTCTCAGAAGTCTTGAACTTCTGAAGCGCCTGACGGTACACATCATCGCCCATTGTATTCTTTTTCTCGCGGGGAGATTCAGATTTTACAACGACGGGAACATGCTCGGCTGAGCGTTCCTCGGCCGGATCATGCTTTTCCGGCTGTTCGGCTGTAGTGCCGATCGCTTCTCTCTTTTCTTCTTTGACATCCTGTCCTGCAGAAGTGCTGCGGACATTGAATGTGATAAGAAGTGCAATCACAATGACAGCAGCAATAACCGCTATAATAATGGCCATATAACCCTCTCCTTACTGTCGTCCGGCAGTTAAATTACCTGTGACCTGGCTGACACGTCTGCCAAGCGCACGGCCTAATTGAAGGCCTTCTTCCGTCATCAGCACATCGCTGTCAACCGGGCATGTGACGCCCGCGCCGTAGTAAGAACCGTACAGCGCATTTTCAGGAACGTTGCCGGGAAGACCGACAACAATCATGCCTTGGTGAAACATAGGAGTGATCAGATTGTGCATTGTCATTTCTAATCCGCCATGGGTTGTCGCAGTCGTACAGAATACGGCGCCGACTTTATCAATCAGCTCGCCCTCAGCCCACAAATAGCCGAGTCTGTCGATCCACGCTTTTAAGCCTGAACTGATGGTGCCAAAGTGTCCAGGGCATCCCCAGATAATCGCATCCATGTCTTTCAGCTTGCGGATGTCAGCTTGATCGACATGGTCAATCAAGACTTCAGCATCAGCGTTTTCACTTGCTCCTTCCGCAATGGCTTCGGCAAGGTATTTTGTGTGTTCGCCTTCACTATCGTACACTACGTAAATTTTCATTCAGGAAACCTCCCATTCAGATGATTAAGATTCCTTCACTTCTTTAGGGGCCGGAAGCAATGACAGCTCCTCTTTTTTCTTCGCCCGCTGTTTGTCTTTCCGTACGTCACGCAAGAACAGGCTCAAGACTACACCGATAACCGCAAAGATCGTCGCCCACATAAACGCGTCATTAATTCCCATAACGTTGGAATTAAGTGAAGCCGTTTTGTATAGATAGGCATAAACGGTTTGTTTCGCCGCATCAAGCGACATGTTCATGTTGACCATTAAATTCGAAACCGCGCTTTGGAACGACTGCATGAAGCTTGGATCTGCCGTGCTTGTTTTATCCGCAATCTGCGAATAATGCATCGTCGTGCGGTTCGTATAGATCGTTGTGATCAAACTTGTTCCGATTGAACCGCTGATCTGGCGGAGCGTGTTGCTCATCGCCGTGCCGTGGCTGTTCAACCGTGCCGGAAGCTGGTTCATTCCGGCTGTCATTACAGGCATCATTAACAGTGACATACCGAATGCGCGGATGGCATAGACAAGCATGATATGCGTATAAGGTGTGTCAATTGTCAATTTTGTATACTGGAATGTCGTTGCGACCGTAATGACCAGCCCGACGATCGCAAGCGGTCTCGGACCGATTTTGTCAAACAGAATACCGGAAATCGGCGACATGATCAGCATGACAATCGCGCCCGGCAATAGCAAGAGGCCTGATTGCAGCGCCGTAAAGCCGACTAAGTTCTGCAGATAAATCGGAAGCAGGAACATTCCTGTGTAAAGCGCAACGGTAATAATGATGTTAATCACACTGGAAAGTGAGAAAATATCATATTTAAATACCCGGAAGTCAAGCATCGGTTTTTCAGATCGCAATTGCTGAATGACAAACGCGGCAATCGCGATGATACCGACAATAACGGTAGACAGAACGATCGGGTCTCCCCAGCCGTCGCTTCCCGCTTCACTGACTCCGTAAAGCAATGAGGCAAATCCGACAATGGACAGAATCGCACCCAAGCTGTCGAGTTTGATTTTTTGCGGTTCCACCAAGTTCTTAAAGAGGAAAAACGCTATGACAATAACGATCGCCCCGATCGGAACAAGGCCGTAGAACATAATGCGCCATGTGTAATGCTCGATGATCCAGCCGGAAAGAGTCGGTCCGACCGCCGGAGCAAACATCATCGCAAGACCGAAAATCCCCATTCCTTTCCCCCTGCTTTCAGGCGGGAAGATAAGCAGAATGGTTGTCATGACCAGCGGCTGCAAGATACCGCCGCCGACCGCCTGAATTAACCGGCCGATCAGCATGGTTGAGAAGTTAGGCGCGATTCCGCAGACTAACGTTCCCGCTGTAAAACAGAACATGGCTACGAGAAAGAGGCTTCTTTGCCCGAACCGGGTAATTAAGAAGGCCGATAACGGAATCAAAACACCGTTGACCAGCATGTATCCGGTCGTCAGCCACTGAATCGTCGTCGCACTCACACCGAACTCGGTCATTAAGTGCGGCATCGCCACGTTAAGAAGCGTTTGGTTCAAGATCGCCAGGAATAACCCGGCCATAAGCACAATAAGCAATGTTTTAGGACTTTTTACTTGATTATCTGATTTAGCCACCTAAGACAACCTCCCTTCATGGTTTGATGACTGATCTGTATTATTCAGAGATTTTTACAGATGCGTTCATACCAGGAAGCACCTTGTCAGATGGGTTGCTGAGTGAAATTTTAACAGGAACTTTTTGCGTTACTTTTGTGTAGTTGCCGCTTGAGTTTGAAGAAGGCAGCATATCAAAAGTTGAATTTGTCGCATAGCCGATTTCTTCTACAGTTCCGTCAAATGTTGTATTAGGGTCACCGTCAACAATGACGTCTACTTTGTTTCCTACTTCAATGTCTCTGATGTCAGTTTCTTTAATGTTTGCAGTGATGTAAAGGTGTTTCATGTCAATTTCTTGGGCAATTGTCGTACCGGCTTGCACCATTTGGCCGTTTTTCACTTCGTTTTTCACGATTGTTCCATCCATGATGGCTTTAACGTCAGCATTTTGCTGTCCTTTGATTTTTGCAACAACGTCGTTTTTACTTACTTCTTTCCCCTCATCAAGGTTCCAGTCAGTTACTTTACCCGCAGCAGGAGCTGTGATAGCAGCCATGTCGCCGGCAACTTTTGCTTCATCGGTTTTTACATAGTGCGTGCTTTGATAATAGTAGTAAGCACCTCCGCCTATAATTGCAAGAACAACAATCAAACCGATAATGTTGGTCAGAATTAAACGTCCTCTGTTCATTTTGTTTTCTCCTTTCGTTTCTTCCTCTATCATTTTGTGGAATGATGATAAAAATATGTGGGGATTTTTTTATTTTCCGTTTTTCACTGCACAGCCGTTTGCAAGCTTCGTTAAACTTTCCGCCAGCTTGCGCAGGTACTGCAGTTCAGCGGTATTGAGCTGCCGGTATAGAACCGCCGCTTTTTCGGCGTATTGAACAGCAGCTGTCTTTAGAAGTTCTTCCCCCTCTTCGGTTAACTGAATCATAACAACACGCCGGTCGTCGTGATAGTCGCTCCGAACCATTAATCGGCGCTTATACAGAATATCGGTCATTCTCGTGACAGACGCCGGTTTCAGATCAAGCGACAAAGCCAGCCTTGAAAGCTGCGTGCTTTTGCTCTTATGTATTTTGAACATCAGCAGATACTGCAGGACTGTAATATCAAAAGGTTCAAGAACTGTCTCCAAGATCATTTTCTGCTTTTTGTAAATTGATCTGGAAGTATCAAACAGCTGTTCAAAACTGAGCAAAGCAAGCTCTGATTCAATCACCGTATTTTCACCTCATTCCCTTAATAATAGTTCACAAGATAAAATATTAATAAATGAAAGAAGATTTGTAAAGAGAAAAGTTTTATTTTTTAAGGATTTTTTTTATGCCTTTTTTTCTCTTTATTTTTAATTTAAAAAAGCCGGGTGAAGAACCGCGCCGCACGATTCTTCACTCGGCTTTATGTTTAATACTTATGCTTTGCTTACCCCCGCTTCCTCTTTTTTGAAGAAGCTTTTCAGCGCTTGAAAAACGTCTGATTTCTGCTTTAAGATGTAATATTTAAATTTATCATCTTTGACGTTTTTATAGGCGGACATGAGTGTTGAATGCCTGTTATATTGATTAACCTCACCGTAGCAGAACAGATTCGATTTTTTCATGATGTCATTGACGAGCTTTACGCATCGGGCGTTATCCGATGTTAAATTATCCCCGTCTGAGAAATGGAACGGATAGATGTTGTAGCGGGCGGGGTCATATTTTTCATCAATTAATTCAAGAGACTTCCGGTAGACGGAGGAGCAGATGGTTCCCCCGCTCTCGCCTTTCGAGAAGAAATCTTCTTCCGACACCACCTTCGCTTCCGTGTGGTGGGCGATAAATTCGATATCTACCGTTTCATACTTTGTCCGTAAAAATCGTGTCATCCAAAAAAAGAAGCTCCTCGCCATATACTTTTCCCATACGCCCATCGAACCGCTTGTATCCATCATGGCTAAAACGACAGCTTTCGATTCCGGCTTCGTCACATCATTCCATGTTTTGTATTTCAGATCTTCCGGATAAATCGGATAAAACGACGGCTTGCCTGACATGGCGTTTCGTTTATAGGCAGACAGCATCGTTCTTTTCTTATCAATATTCCCTGTCAGCCCGGTTTTCCGGATATCATTAAATTCGATGTCGGTATGAACGATATTGTCCCTTTCCTTTTGCTGCAGATTCGGCAGCTCTAATTCCTGAAACAGCGCTTCTTCCAGGTCCATCAATGAGACCTCGGCTTCATAATAATCCTCGCCTGCCTGATCGCCGGCTCCCTGGCCTTTTCCGGCCCCCTGCTTTTTATCTGCGCCGTCTCTGGCGACGACATCGCCGATTTCGCTGTCACCGTCACCTTGGCCGACATGTTTGTTTTTATCATAGTTATAACGGATTTTATATTCATCAAGCGAACGAATCGGGATTTTCACGACATCTTTTCCGTTGGACATAATAATGCTTTCCTCAGTGACAAGGTCCGGAAGGTTGTTTTTTATCGCTTCCTGTACTTTCTTTTGGTGGCGCTGCTGGTCGTCAAAGCCTTTGCGATGGAGGGACCAGTCTTCCTCTGAAATCAAAAAATTTCCGCTGTCATTACGGGACATGAATTCCCCTCCTTAACCGTTATGGTCGTTTTACATGTGTATTCCGGCTTGGTCCTGTTTATGAAACAAGTCCGGCGAAAAGATTTATTCTTATCTTATGCCGGACGGACTTTTCAATTGACAAACAATTTTGAAATATAGACAAAAGAACCCGTCCTTTTACGGACGGGCCTTTCATCAATCAAGCATCAGCGGTTGAGCAGGCTTCCGACATACTTCAGCAGTTCATTTGCGCTTGTCGAATTATAGCCGTGTTCATCTATTAACCGCGCCACTACCTCATTAACCTTTTTAAGCTGCTGCTCATCCGGCGTTTTGGTTGAGGTCGTAATTTTCACTACATCTTTTAAGTCTGCGAAAAGCTTTTTCTGAATCGCTTCGCGGAGTCTTTCGTGTGAGTTATAGTCGAAGCGTTTTCCTTTTCTTGCATAAGCGGATATGCGGATTAAAATTTCTTCGCGGAATGCTTTTTTGGCGTTTTCCGAAATGCCGATCTGCTCTTCAATGGATCTCATCAGCTTTTCGTCAGGGTTCATTTCTTCTCCCGTCAGCGGATCGCGGAGCTTATTTTTGTTGCAGTACGCTTCCACATTATCTAAATAATTATCCATGAGTGTTTTCGCGGATTCTTCATATGAATAAACAAACGCCTTCTGCACCTCTTTTTTGGCGATGTCATCGTACTCTTTCCTGGCGGCGGAAATAAAATTCATATACCGCTCTTTGTCCTCTGCGGAAATGGACGGATGCTGATCGAGTCCTTCCTTTAAGGAACGCAGCACGTCAAGCGAATTGATGGATTCCATATTTTTTCTGATAATCGTTGAGGAAATACGGTTGATGACATAACGCGGGTCAATTCCGCTCATTCCTTCATCATGGAATTCCTTCTTCATATCCTCCAGATCAACGGAATTGTAACCTTCAACGCTTTCTCCGTCATAGAGCCTCATTTTTTTAACGAGATCAATATCAGACCGGTTCGGTTCCTTCAGCCGGGTCAAAATAGAAAACATCGCGGCCACTTTTAATGTATGGGGGGCGATGTGTACGTCAGAAACATCACTTTCCGAAATCATTTTTTCATAAATCCGTTCTTCTTCGGACACCTTTAAATTATAAGGAACAGGCATCACGATGATTCTGGAATGAAGGGCTTCATTTTTTTTATTGGCAATAAACGAGCGGTACTCCGTTTCGTTCGTATGCGCAACAATCAATTCGTCGGCTGAGATGAGCGCAAACCGTCCGGCTTTAAAATTCCCTTCCTGCGTGAGTGACAGAAGGTGCCAGAGAAATTTTTCATCGCATTTCAGCATTTCCTGAAACTCCATCATTCCGCGGTTCGCTTTATTTAATTCACCGTCAAACCGATAAGCGCGCGGATCTGATTCCGAGCCGTATTCGGCAATCGTTGAAAAATCAATGCTCCCCGTCAAATCGGCGATATCCTGTGATTTCGGATCAGACGGGCTGAAGGTTCCGATTCCGGTACGCTTATCCTCCGAGAAGAAAATGCGTTCAACCTTTACATCCTCAATTCTGCCGCCGTATTCTTCTTCAAGCCGCATGACATTAAGCGGAGACAGGCTTCCCTCAATTCTGATCCCGTATTCTCTGTAGAAGTCTTCGCGCAGATGATGGGGAATAAGATGGAGAGGATCTTCATGCATCGGGCAGCCTTTGATAGCGTAAACGGCCCCGTTGTCTGTCAACGAGTAGGCTTCAAGCCCTTTTTTCAGCATGGTGACAAGGGTCGATTTCCCGCCGCTGACGGGCCCCATTAATAGTAAGATCCGTTTTCTTACATCAAGCCGCTTGGCAGCCGGGTGAAAGTATTCCTCCACGAGCCGTTCCAGAGATTCTTCAAGGCCGAACAGTTCCCGCGAGAAAAAACTGTATGTCTTTTTCCCGTCATCTTCCTCGATTCCGCTGTCTTTTATCATATTAAAAACGCGAGAATGAGCAGACTGCGCGACCAATGGATTTTCTTTTATGATCTCCAAATAATCAGCGAACGTCCCTTCCCATTTGAGACGCTGCTCTTCCTCTCTGTACTTTTCAATTTTCTTTAATATATCCATAAGAACCTCCTCTATCATGGTTAATGCACTAGAAATAAGGTACTTTGTTACAATCTATGCGCTGACGTGATAATACATGCTTTTCGTTTCTTAAAAATAAAGGCGGCTCAAGGGCGGTCATTGACAAGGGTCTGGTGCACCGTTCATAATGAAAGAAATACAGTTTCATCCAGACTCGGACATCAAATGGAAAAGCAAAGAGGAGGAGAAATGATGAAAACGATCATCTTACTGGGGGTCATTCTCACTTTTTTAGTATCCATTTTTACGGCGGGTTACGACAGCAAACCTGAAAACGAATAACGGCAAAAAGGGTGCTCCTTATGAAGAGCACCCTTTCCTGTACAACATAACAATGTTTCATATTTGAATGTGTTCTTGGACAGTTGATTTTTCATGGGCTTTGCAGCTTGTTTGATACTCGATTTTTCCGATTTTGCAGCCCGGGCCGATTTCCACACGCTTTCCTCTGACGATGTCCGCTTCCGTGTATTCGAGGTAAATCGTGTCTCCCTCGATCAATTCAGCCGAAAGCATGCCGGCTTTCCGTTTCAGAAAACCGGGTTTCCGCCTGACTGTGATCGATGTACCGCCGATTTCCTTCACGTTGCTTCGGTCATAACGCAAATGGATATTGACGTCTCCCGCGTTTAACAATCCCGCCACATTGAGACAGCCTGTTACATGAAGCTGCTCTGTCTCGCAATCGCCGTCCACGGTGAGACTTCCTTTAATATGACACTGCTCTCCCGCGGCCCCGCCGGAAATGTCGGCAAGTCCTTTCAGCCTCAGCGTGGTGAAACGCATGGAGCCCCCGATTTTCAGCGTGCCGAGCACATTTGCGGAACGTGCCGATAAATCTCCATCAGTTTCATGTTCCCCGAAAATTTTCAGCCGATTGATCTCGGCATCTCCGAGAAAACGCCCCGTACCGAATATCCGGCAGCGCTCGCTTTGAAGCCCTTCGCCGACAATGCCTTCTCCTTTAATGCTTACATTCTGGTAGGAGCCCCCGGCGGCGTGTCCGGCTCCGTACATTTTTAAATGACTCAATTTTTTTGTTGTTTCCACTGAAGCTCCTCCTATATTTTTACGGCTTTGTTTACTAAAGCTGACGGATCACATGTAAAATCTCCGCTGTATTCCACCGTCTCAATGATACAGCCTGCGCCGATCTGCACAGAATTTCCGCGGACTGTCTTTGCGTGCGTGTCCGCCAATTCAATGATGTCACCTTCGATCAGCTCTGCGGTCAGCACCGGAGCCGGCATCAGCTTAAACCGCGCGAGCACGCTTTTTCTGCTCATCACCTTTAAATGACGGCAGCCGATTTCTTTCACATGGCTCTCGCCCGCCGCCAGCTTCATATTGACGTCATCGGCGTTCAGCAGGCCGCCGATTTTGCATTTTCCTTCCGAACGGAACGTTTCTGTCTCGCAATCCCCTTCAATCCCAACTTTCCCGGATATGAAAATATCATCAGCTTTCACACCGCCGCCGAAAGATGAAAATCCCGCGACGTTCAGCCGCTCTGTTTTGACATCACCTTTAATGACACCTGTTCCGTTGATTCGGATGGATTCGGCTTCGGCACTGCCGGAAATTTTCCCCGAACCGCTGATCGTCAGCGTTTGCGTTTTGACATTTCCGTCTGTTTTACCGCTGCCGTTAAACAAAAGGCTCGTGCACTCTACGTCACCTGACACCGTGCCGCTTCCGTTGATCTCCACCGTATGAAAACGGCCTCCTTTTGAACTTCCTGAACCGTTAATGACTAATTTATCTGTTACATCCATTGATGGTCCTCCTGCATCCATTTTGTTTTTAATTCTTCTGATGCCGCAGCAAGCGCCACCCGTTCAGCCACTTTGACAGACGGTTCAAACAGAATATGTTCCGCATCTGCGATGAAGCACGTCGTTACGCCGAGTTTCCGGAGCACGACGAGCTCTGTATTTGCCTTCAGCTCGGAAGCCTCATACGTTTTCAGCACTTCTGCCGCCATTTTTCCTTCTTCAAGACTGATATTTCCCGATTGCAAAAGCCTTTCAAGCACATATAAAGACAGCAGCGCCCGGGACGTGAATGTCACGCCGTCTTCACCGTAAACTTGCAGCGCGGCCTTTGAAATCAATCCTTTTTGAAGCAGCTCCGCAGACGATATATCGACATCTGCCATTTGCGGAGACAGCATTTCCCTCATTTCATCCAGAGACAGATTTTCTTTCATTTTCTGTATTTTTGAGATGCGTTTTAAGATTTCCGCTCTCGGAAAAAATGTTTCCTGGCCTGTAAACGTTGATTTTCGGACAAACCATTCCTCAGGAATTAAATTTTTCCGCTTCCAGCGGTACAGCTGTCCGTATGAGATTGATGTTTCTTCAAGCAATTCTTTTTTAGAAATCAGTTGTTCCTCCATAAATCCAGCTCCTTCGATGAACACATTGTAACATAACACTGTTACGTTTGTTAAGCCTATAAATATAACATTGTATGAACCCCGGCTGCATTCAATAAAAAAACCGCCCGAATCCGGGCGGTTTTTCTCATGTCAAATCTCTGTAATTTTGCTGGCGCAGCGCTTCATATACAAGAATCGCGGCAGTGTTGGACAGGTTTAATGATCTCACATGCTCGGTCATCGGAAGACGCAGGCAGCGGTCCATATTGTTTTCGATCAATTCTTTCGGAAGTCCGCTCGTTTCTCTGCCGAATACGAAGAAAAAGTCTTCCTCCGTATTTGAGTAGTCAAACGATGTGTGCGGCTTTTGCCCGAATTTTGTAATGAAGAAAAACTTTCCGTTCTCATATGCCCCAAATAATTCATCCAATGAATCATGATAAACGACGTTGACGAACTCCCAATAATCGAGTCCGGCGCGCTTCAGCATTTTATCATCGGTTGAGAATCCGAGCGGGCGGATCAAATGAAGCGTTGTGTCTGTTGCCGCACAAGTACGTGCGATATTTCCCGTATTGGCCGGGATTTCGGGTTGATATAAAACGACATGTAATGCCACGTTGTTCACCTCTGTTTTTTATTCCGCCCACCATTATATCATTAATTACTCTTTTGTCGTATCATCCGTAATATGAAAAAACGCATATCTGATGGAAGGAGTATATGCCGTTGAATCCTCATATGACCAATATCTCATTCTGCTGTCATATGTTTGGGCATTGACGAGCGGCATATTGCTTTTATCTTTTGCGACCACGATCGTCGTATGGTTAAAACGGCCGTCACCTTCAAAATCATAGCAAATCACATCTCCGGGCATAAGCTCCTCGGCGCTTGACACCTGCACCGCGCGAAGCCCGGCCTTGGATTGGGCCAGATACATCTTCATGGAATGCGCGACCGTCCAGCTGTAGCTCCATGAGCTTTCCTTCATCCACCAGCCTGAGCCTCTGTTCGGATGCCCCCGCATCGGCGCTTTTCCGGCATGTAAACATTGGGAAATAAAATTTGTGCAGTTGTCGCCGAAATTTTTATAAGCAGGATTTCGTTTATTCCAAAACTTTTCCGCGTACTGAACGGCAGCCAGACGGTCGTATTGAAATGCCCGCCCGAAATCTTCCCGTTCACTCCGCTCATATTCGATTACGCTGTTTCCGTCAGAAAATCCGGCCGGTTTTTTCTTTATTTCCCGATCTTTAATCAGCAGCTGGTCATAGAGAAAAGCATTCCGTTCCTCAATCTGCTCTTCTAAATAAAGATGCCCGTCCTGCTCCTTGCACAAATATTCGAAATGAATGGTGTACATGACGCATAACGTGCCGTCATCCTCAAGACTGCTTTTGACAATGACGGCTTTCGCTTTCGCTTTAACGATGTCAACTTTCCGTTTTTCAAACAGCTCTTTTTTTCTCGTCAGGACCTCAAGATCGCCGGCCTGCCCATTGTGCCTCATCTCGGTTCCGTTGACTAAATAATGAAGCCGGGCCTCCGCTAAGTCTTCAATAATATGCTTCAAGCGCTCCACCCACCATACTGTTTTATAAAGAAAAAACACTTGAACTCACGCCAAGTGCTTTTTCTCTATACATATGTCAGGACCGGCCGGTTTTAGTCTTATCAGAAACCGAAAGCAGCTCCAGCCCCTTTTCTATTTCCTGTATGGCTTCCTCATCCTGCTCCTTGTGAAGCGCTTTTTCTAATTCCTTCGCATATTCCGGATCACCGATTTTTCCGATGGCCCAGGCGGCCGTTCCCCTGATGACGGGGCGCGGGTCTTGGTGCATCAAAGCGGTCAATTCGGGAAGAGAAGAGGCATCTTTGAAATGAGCCAATGCTAAAATGGCATTTCGCTGAATCGGCTTCTTGCCGCGCCATGAACCGGATACATGTCCGAATTTTTCTTTGAATTCCCGGTTGCTTATGGTCAGAAGCGGCTTTAACAGCGGCTTGGCGATTTCCGGATCGGGCTCCATCTGTGGATGAAGATGAAAATCTTTCCCCTTATTAATCGGGCAGACCGTCTGGCACGTATCGCAGCCGTACAGGCGGTTTCCGATTTTCGTGCGGAATTCATCCGGCAAAAACCCCTTTGTCTGGGTCAGGAATGAAATACAGCGCTGGGCATTAAGCTGTCCGGGATTAACGAGCGCGCCGGTCGGGCACGCGTCTAAACATTTTGTGCACGATCCGCACATATCTTCAATCGGCACATCCGGTTCAAAGGGCAGATTGGTGATCATCTCAGCCAGATAGACGTAAGAACCGTATTCAGGTGTGGTGATCATGCAGTTTTTGGCGCTGAAACCGATTCCTGCCCGTTCCGCCACGGCCCTGTCGGACAATTCTCCCGTATCCACCATTGACTTCGTGCGGATATCCTCATGTTTGCTTTGGAGAAAATTCTCCAGCAGATCAAGCTTTTCGCGCAGCACGTCATGATAATCCTTCCCCCAGGAAGCTCTGCAAAAAATGCCGCGACGGCCGTCCCTCGTGCTCCTCGGCGCATCTTTCATTTTGGAAGGATAGGCAAGGGCGATGGCGACGATCGATTTGGCTTTCGGCAGAAGCAAAGACGGAGTGACCCGTTTTTCAATATCCGGCTCTTCAAACCCGGATAAATAGCCGAGTGATTCCTGAAGAATCAGCCGGTCACGCAGACTGTCAAACGTATCAGCCGTCGTAAACCCGATTTTGTCGACTCCGATGCTTTTGGCGTATTCGATTAATTCCGCTTTCAGTTTATGAATATTCATTTTTTGCACAGCCTCCTTTCTTTGTGATCAGGCTCCCGCACGGGTATAATAGAGTTTTATCATCCCGAAATGGAGTGAACACAATTGAACATCAGTTTAGATCCTCTTATTGCTGAACGGGTGCCGGGGATCAAAGCGGCAGCCGTATTATATGAACAGATTGAAGTCGGGCCTGCCCCGCAAATGCTGAAAGGCCGCCTCCGTTTATTTCAAGAATCGCTTTACTTTGATTATGCTGACGGCGGAATAGATGAACAGCCTTTTGTGAAAGAATGGGCGCGTATGATGGAACAGCTCAGTCCTTCCTTTTCAGGACAAAAAACACCGATGGAGCTTATGCTCGGCGATATTTCCCGGGAGCGATTCATCGAAAGTGTGAATTCAGCCCATGATACCATACTTTTTTTCTCCTTGAAATATTCATTGCCCATCATGGCGTATGACGCCGCACAGATGGATGAACCGATTTCAATCACAATCGGAGAAAAAGAACACGTACTGGCTTTCTCCGACTCTGGCGGCATTTTCGGCGGTCTTACCGGACAAATCAACACCCGCCCTGTAACAACCGGCACAAAGAACATGCTGCAGCTGATCTTTTTCCCGCCTTCAATTCATGCCGACGCGGCAGATGAGCTGTTAACATCCTTAACCAAAATGTTTGAACAAATTCACGGAGGCACACATACCGTCTCTTGGCTTTCATAAAAAGACACGCCTTCCGTGTCTTTTTTCACATAAAAAAACGCAATACTTCGTTTATCAGAGAAACGAAACACTGCGTTAATAACGTATGTATGGAGCGGGTGATGAGAATCGAACTCACGACATCAGCTTGGAAGGCTGAGGTTTTACCACTAAACTACACCCGCATCAAAATGCTTTTTTGTCAGCACCGATTTGATGTTTCTAATATTACATGCATATTTTTTTTTCGTCAAGGGAATGTTAAAAAATTTGTCGAAAAAAATTCTTTTTTTGTCCACATGTTAAGTTAGGTTTACATTTTGTTAAGAATACCATACAATATAAAAAAGAAGAAAACTTGAGGTACGCCTGATGATGAAAAATAAAGTAAAAGAGCTGAGAGCCAGATTCGGCTATTCTCAGGAAACGCTCGGAAAAGAAGCCGGAGCCACCAGACAGACGATTGCGGCGATTGAAAAAGGAGATTATGTGCCATCACTCTTATTGGCGCTTAATATCTGCCGGGCTTTCTCCCTGCCGATGGAGGAAGTATTCTGGCTGGAGGAGGAGAAAAAATGAGTTTAAAAAGAAAAGCGTGTTTTCACCTTGCACTCTACGGATTGGCCTGCTGGACGCTTATTTCCATTATGGAAGCAGTGCCGCGTATCGCTCAGTTTTTCCAGACGGAGGGGAACGGTTCATTTGGGCTGAACATCACGCCGTTTCTGCTGTTTACCGTTTGTGCCGTATTATATATCTATACTGAAAAGAAAAAACGGAACGGCAAAAAGCACAGGCTTGTGCCCGATGAATTTGAGGAACAGGATGAAAGAGAACGGATGATGACGGCTAAAGCCTGCCGTTCCTCGTATATTGCCGTTTACTTCTCATTGCCGGCCGCAGCCGTTCTGCTTTTGTTTTATCCGCTGATTCAGCCGCATCTTCCCTTTTTTCCGATTCTTTTGATTTTCATTCTGATGATGATTCAGCATTTGGCTTATGTTTTCACGTTCCATAAGCACGGCAAAAACTCCGGTTCATGACAGATCCGGAGTTTTTTATGTTACCAGCTCGCTTTTTTCACTCCGGGAACCCGGCCTTTATGGGCCAGCTCCCTGAACGCGATTCTGGACAGTTTAAATTTTCTCATATATCCGCGGGGCCGTCCCGTCACCGTACAGCGGTTATGAAGTCTGGCCGGAGCAGAATCACGCGGCAGTTTGCTCAGCGCTTCCCAGTCTCCTTTTGCCTTTAATTCTCTTCTGATGTCCGCATATTGTTCAACAAGCTTCTGCCGCTTGAGCTCTTTGATCACTTTTGATTTTTTAGCCACTCCAGCACCCCTTTCAAATCGTAATAATTACGTTTTATATCGTATCATCCATATGTTTATAAAGCAAGCTTCCGGCATAAAGAAAACGGGCCCCCGCTAAGCCCGCTTATTCAGCTTTACATAATAGAGTAATACGTCAGAATGGCTGATCAGCATCTTTTTATCTCGTGACATATGGACATGCTTTCCTGAATCTTTCACACTCGCGCCGATCAAAACTGGTTTTCCATAAGTCACTGACTCGGCAGAGGAGATAAACACGGATGATGCTCTGTCATCTCCCTGATTTCGGGTAAAAACAGCGTCTGCAGAGACTTTCCCGCCGTCATCGACGATACCGAAACGAACTTGGTCTTTTTCCTTCTTCCCTTTGTCTTCTCGGTCCGTGTAAAAGATGAATTGCAATTCTTTTGGTTTAGTTGCATCGCCGCTATAATCTGATTCAAGCGGCCCTGCTTTATCCGTCAGTTTTCCGTTTTGATAATGCTCAATATACATCTGTGCGGCCGCCAAGTCTTTTGTGACACCGGTCACTGCTGCCGCTCCGCTTTCTGACGAGGCAATTTCCATTCTGTATTTCTCTGTCTTTGATAAATCAGCTTCTTTTATCTGCATGCCGTTTGAATGTCCGCATGCCGTTAATCCAGCCAGCAGACAGCACGCTGTCGCCCATTTGAATACCTTCAGAAAAAACACCTCTTTTTGATGATTGTATCATTATCAGAAAAAAGAGGCATTTGTTTATTCAGACTGTCGCTTTGTTCCCTCTTGCAAAATGGTCGTTGCCCATTGCTTCGCCCAGTCTGCGCTCAAGCTTTTTCGTCCGCTCGTTTTGAAACGGCAGAAGCGGAAACACGAGTTCAGCCAGATAATAAGCTTCTTCAAGATGCGGGTAGCCTGAAAAGATAAACGACTCAATGCCGAGTGCCCGGTACTCTAAAATTCGATCGGCGACAGTCTGGGGATCACCGACAAGCGCCGTGCCCGCTCCGCCTCTGACCAGCCCGATGCCGGCCCAGAGATTCGGGCTGATCTCAAGCTTCGTCCGGTCGCCGTTATGAAGATCGGCCATCCGTTTTTGTCCTGAAGAATCAGCACGCCGGAGTGCAGCCTGCGCTTTCGCAATCGTCTCTTCGTCTAAATGGCTGATTAATTGTTCTGCCGCTTTCCATGCCTCTTCCTCAGTCTCCCGGACAATCACGTGAAGCCTGATGCCAAAGCGCATTGTCCTTCCTTCTTGGGCAGCCTGTTTTTTGACGGTTTCAATCTTTTCTTTTACCTGTTCCGGCGGCTCCCCCCATGTTAAATACACATCTGTATGTTTCGCCGCGGCCTCAATTCCCGCCTGTGATGAACCGCCGAAATATAATGGGGGATGCGGAGCCTGTTTTGGCGGAAACAGCAGATTGCTGTTTTCCACTTTGATATGGTCCCCTTCATATGTCACCGTTTCTCCCCGCATGAGTCCGCGCCATACGGTCAAAAATTCTTCAGTCGCCTTATAGCGCTCATCGTGGCTGATAAACATCCCGTCTCCCGCCAGCTCATAAGGATCTCCGCCCGCTACGACATTTACGAGCAGACGGCCGTCTGACAGCCGATCCATTGTCGATGCCATTCTCGCGGCGACAGATGGCTGCATCAGTCCCGGACGGACCGCCACTAAAAATTTTAAATCTTTCGTTTCACCCGCTAAAGCCGCAGCCGTCAGCCATGGGTCTTCACATGATCTCCCCGTCGGCAGCAGAACCCCCGTATACCCGAGTCTGTCTGCCGCCTGTGCCACTTGCTTAAAATAAAGATGATCGGCGGTTCTTCCTCCCGTTTGCGTCCCTAAATACCGTCCGTCTCCATGCGTCGGAATAAACCAAAGAATCTCCATATGAATCTCTCCTTTTTTTAATAGGCTACCCTTCATAACTGTTCCGCCATTTTAATAGTTTCCGTTCGAGCATTCTGACCAATGCATCTGTCAGCTTGCCGACAGCCGCAAAAATGATAATGCCGACAAACACCTTATTTGTCTGTGAAAATTGTCTCGCATCCATAATCATATAGCCGACGCCCGCGCTCGATCCCATCAGTTCCGCCACCACAAGGCCGAGCCACGCAATACCGAGAGAGAGCCGGATGCCGAGCAGGATATTCGGCAGAGACGCCGGAAGAATCAATTTCGCCATCTGCTGATACCAGTTAAATTCCAGCACCCGGGCGACATCAAACAGCTTTGCGTCCACGCTGCGGATTCCGAGAAACGTATTAATGTATACAGGGAAAAAAGCCCCCAATGCGATCAGCAGAATTTTTGATGTCTCATCAAATCCGAACCACAAAATAAACAGCGGGGTCACCGCCAAGTGCGGAACCGTCCTGAGCATTTGCAGAGACGGATCGATATACGCTTCCGTCCGTTTTGAGAACCCGACCAGCAGCCCGAAAACAAGCCCGAGGCCCGCGCCAAGCAGAAATCCGGCAGCCGCCCGATATAAGCTGATCTCTAAATGACCCCAAAGCTCGCCTGACAGAAGAAGTTCCTGAAAAGTCTGTAAAATGACGACAGGTGACGGGAGCACCGTTGCCGAGACGATGCCCAGACTTGCGATAAACTGCCATACCGCGATAACCGCAGCCGGGAGTACAACCCCTTTCATCCATTGGTATGAATACCGCCGGGACTTTGCCGCAGCTTTCTTTTCTGATTGGCTCAATGTGCCGGGAGCCGTTGATGCTTCTGCTTTCATTATTTGCCGCCCTCCGTTTCAAGCGCCTTTTTGATAAATGAATTGTCGACAACGTCTTTTACATTGATTTTCTTATGAATCGCTTTTGTTTGATATTGAAAATCAGCGGTTTTCTGCTGGGCTTTGACAATATCATCATCAATCGGTTGATTAAGAGGCTCTGTATTGTTAAGCACGTTTCTGACGACTGAGGGATCAAGATTTTTGATTTTCGCATATAAAGAGACAGCTTCCTCTTTGTGTTCCTTTTGCCATGTGACTGCTTTATTGAACACTTTCAGAAAACGGACAACCTCATCCGGGTGCTCCTTGGAAAATCCGGTCCTGACTAACGTAAAACCCGGAGAATATAAATCCGTGCTCTCTCCGTTCGCTAATATTTCCGCCCCGTGCTGCAGCGTTTCAATCGACAAATACGGCTCCCAAATCGACCATGCATCAACTGATTTGTTTTCAAAAGCGGAAACCGCCTCATCAGGCTGAAGCTGAATGATGGTGACGTCATCGGCGGAAAGTCCGGCTTTATCCAAAGCTTTATAAAGAAAATCAAAGCCGCTGCTGCCTTTGGCTACAGCGATTTTTTTCCCTTTCAACTCTTTCAGGCTCTTAATTCCGCTGTCCTTGTTTACGAGAATGCCGTTTGCTTTTAACCCGTCTTGGGACAGCCCGATCTCTTTAAAATCAATTCCTGCCGCCTGGCCGGAAATGACCGGTGAATTGCCGACCTGGGAAAAATCAAGCTTATCGGCGGCAAGACCTTCGAATTGCGGGGGACCGCTTTGGAATTCGACCCATTTTACCTTTATTCCGTCTTTTTTGAAGGCTTCTTCAAACCAGCCTTTTTCCTTGGCAATGAGAAGCGGGCTTAAACTCTGCTGGATGCCGATCCGGATTTCTTTCACCGTTTTCCCGCTCCCTCCTGCTCCGTCGGCACTGCATCCGGCTAACATCATAACTGCTGCGGCTAAAAGAATGATGGTTTTTTTCACTTTGCTTCGTCCTTTCTATATCCCTGATCCATCCGCAAACCGGAGATCTTCCGTTTTCTCAAATTCAGCAAGCACCTTCTGCCGGACGGCCTGAAAATCAGCTGACGTCCGATTGCGCGGATGCGGAAGCTGAATCGGCACCAGACTGTGCAGCCGGCCGGGCTTTGCCCTGAGAATTGCCAGCTTATCGCCTAAATAGACAGATTCGTCAATATCATGCGTAACCAGAATCATCGTCGTTTTTTTCTCGCGCCATATATCAAGCAGCACATCCTGCAAGTGTTTTCTCGTAAAAGCGTCAAGCGCTCCGAACGGTTCATCCAAAAGCAGCACCTCGGGCTCACGCAACAGGGCTCTGGCGATGGCGACCCGCTGCGACATGCCGCCGGATAATTCGCGCGGATAAGCGTCTTCCGCTCCCTGCAGCCTGACAACCTCAATCAGATCATCCACTTTTTGACGAACGGCCGGGTCGTTTATATTGAGATCGGCAGCGATGTTTTGTTTCACCGTCAGCCAGGGAAACAGCCGGTGCTCCTGAAAGATAAATCCCTGCCGGATGCCCGGTCCCGACACATGGCGGCCGTTTATTGCGACAGAGCCTTTATAATCGGTATCAAGCCCGGCAATCAATTTTAAAAGCGTGCTTTTTCCGCAGCCGCTCGGCCCGATGACAGTCAAAAATTCTCCTGATGCAATTGACAGTTCAATATCATTCAGCACCGGTGTTTTCCGTCCTTCATGCTCAAACGCTTTTTCTTGTATGCTGATGGTTACAGCCATCTGTCTTTTCCCCTCTCTTCCTGCCGCATGCGATCGAAAAACAAAAAGGCCCCCATCTCCGTTGCTTGTAGAGATGAGAGCCTTCGGCGGTCCGATCAGCTGCCCGTTTGTTTTTAAATTTGAATATCATGTTAATTCAAATTATTCCGACTTGTCAACTGTTTTTTGTAAGAATTAAAAATGCGCCCTCCGGCATAAACCTGCCAAAGAGCGCATCAGCTGTATCACGTATTTATTTCCTTTTGCGGCTGGTCGATTTTCAGCAATGTCCGCGCATTGTTTCCGAAAATCTTCTCTATGTCTTCTTCCCGCATGTTGATTTCCCGGCAGGTCCGGACCTGCTCCTGAAGATATCGGTATACGTATCCTCTCGGAAATCCGTTTGAATCCGTCCCAAAGATGATTCGTTCAGCACCGATTAATTCGGATGTCTTCCGAAACAGAATTTCCAAATCAAGCGGGTACGGCATCCACCTCATCCACTGGTTTGATCCGGACGTATCAATATACACATTCGGGCAGCTCCAGCACAGCTGCAGCAGTTCCTGATAATATCCGGCGCCGAAATGCGGAATGATGAATGGTATATCAGCATACTCTCTCGCGACGCGATAGATGGAGAGCGGATTGATGTTGCGGTGGCTGACAATGCCCCCCGCTCTCCCTAAAAGCCCGAAGTGGATTAATACAGGGAGCCTTTTGTCAGCTAAATACATCCAAAGCTTTTTCAGCGACGGATCATGAAACTCGATGTCTGTCAGCGGCCCGAATAGTTTATACCCTTTCAGACCGAGCTCTTCTACGGCTCTTTTCAGCTCTTCATACGCATCCTCCCGCTCCAAAGGATGATATGCAAATCCGGTAAACTTCGCAGGATTGGCTTGAATAAACGCCGCCATCCGGTCATTGCTCTCCGCTGTTAAAAAATTCAGTACGCCGATGCCGTATTTATCTAACTCATTCTCCCATTTTGTCATCAAAGGGATTTCCCCGTCATCAGCCTCATGCGGATCAGGAAAATCCCAAGTCAGATTCATTCTTTCTGACCGCTCCCGATTATAATCGGAAAATGTCTTATCATGTTTGCCGAAATAAAGGCTGTACGGCAGATGACCGTGAATATCAACAGGTTTAAAATGCTGCCGGAAAAGCATACAATCGCCGCCTCCCTTACCGCCGACAATGAAAAAAGGCCCTTATCCCATGAAGAATAAGAGCCTCTTGTGTTCAAGTCAGCGGTTTCTATTTTTTCTCATCTTAAACCCATTATTCCCGTCAGTCAAGTAAGCTTTCAAACCCGACTTCTCTTTCCGATAATAAAAATAATTATTTTATAATCATTATAAAATAATATTGACTTTTTACTGATAGGTGATATTATGTTTTTATAAATCTAAAGAGGTGATCACATGAGTTCAAATAAATTGACAACCAGCTGGGGCGCTCCTGTCGGAGATAACCAAAACTCAATGACGGCCGGAGATCGCGGCCCTGCTTTAATACAAGACGTCCATCTGCTTGAGAAATTGGCGCACTTTAACAGAGAACGCGTTCCCGAGCGTGTCGTTCACGCAAAAGGCGCGGGCGCACACGGTTATTTTGAAGTCACAAATGACGTTACAAAATATACGAAAGCCGCATTTCTGTCAGAAGTCGGTAAACGCACACCGCTCTTTGTCCGTTTCTCAACCGTTGCAGGCGAACTGGGCTCTAGTGACACAGTGCGCGACCCGCGCGGATTTGCCGTTAAGTTTTATACAGAAGACGGAAACTACGACATCGTCGGAAACAATACACCCGTGTTTTTCATCCGCGATGCCATTAAGTTCCCTGACTTCATCCATACACAAAAAAGAGATCCGAGAACACATCTGAAAAACCCGACGGCCGTTTGGGATTTCTGGTCTCTTTCACCGGAATCACTGCACCAGGTAACCATTCTGATGTCAGACCGGGGCATTCCGGCAACCCTTCGCCATATGCACGGATTCGGAAGCCATACATTTAAATGGACAAATGATAAAGGCGAAGGTGTCTGGATTAAATATCACTTTAAAACAGAACAAGGCGTGAAAAACCTTGATGTCAATACAGCCGCAAAACTCGCGGGCGAAAATCCCGATTACCATACGGAAGATTTATTCAACGCGATTGAAAACGGCGATTTCCCCGCATGGAAATTATATGTTCAAATCATGCCGTTAGAAGACGCAAACACATACCGCTTTGATCCGTTTGACGTCACAAAAGTATGGTCTCAAAAAGACTATCCGCTTATTGAAGTCGGCCGCATGGTTCTGGATCGCAATCCGGAAAATTACTTTGCGGAAGTAGAACAGGCGACGTTCTCTCCCGGAACATTAGTCCCTGGCGTCGACGTCTCACCTGACAAAATGCTTCAAGGCCGGTTGTTCGCATACCATGACGCCCATCGCTACCGTGTCGGCGCGAACCATCAGGCGCTGCCGATCAACCGATCCCGCAATGAAGTGAAAAACTATCAGCGTGACGGACAAATGCGGTTTGATGATAACGGCGGCCGCTCCGTCTATTACGAGCCTAACAGCTTCGGAGGCCCGAAAGAGTCACCTGAAGATAAACAGGCGGCATATCCTGTATCAGGTTTCGCTGACAGTGTAAGCTATAATCATCATGATCATTACACACAAGCCGGCGATCTGTACCGCCTGATGAGCGAGGAAGAGCGCGAACGCCTTGTCGCCAATATCGTCGGTGCGATGAAACCTGTGGAAAAAGAAGAAATTAAGCTGCGCCAGATCGGCCACTTCTACAAAGCTGACCCTGAATACGGCAGACGCGTTGCCGAAGGACTCGGACTGCCGTTACCAAAATAACATCAAAAAACCTGCCGGTCTGTCCGGCAGGTTTTTCCTGTGTATTATCAATAAAGCTTTCTTTTTCTCAATTATACAAAATGGCATGCTGCAAAATGCTGAGACCCCTTCTCCGACAGCGGCGGACTTTTCTCAGCACATATCTTCTCGGCTGCCGGACATCTCGTTCGGAATTTACAGCCTGAGGGCGGATCAGAGGGACTTGGAATGTCACCCTTTAACATCACCCGCTCCCTTTTCGCTCGGGGATCAGGAACGGGCACGGCTGATAACAGCGCTTTTGTATAAGGGTGAAGCGGCCGTGAAAAAAGCTTCTCCTTTGACGCGTATTCCACAATCGTCCCTAAATACATAATCGCGACCTTTGTACATAAGTGCTCCACCACGCTTAAATCATGAGAAATGAACAAATATGACAGCCCGTGCCGTTGCTGAAGGCTGCTGAACAAATTGATCATCTGCGCCTGAATGGAGACATCCAATGCCGCCACGGGTTCATCCATAATGATAAATTGCGGCTTAAGCGCCATCGCTCTTGCAATCACGATCCGCTGCCGCTGCCCTCCGGAAAATTCATGCGGATAACGGTCGATAAAGTTTGCGGAAAGACCGCAGGCTTCAAGGACCTCCGCCGCTTTATCACGCGCATTCCGCTTCACCGCCAATTGGTGCTCGATCATCGCTTCACCGATGGCTTCTCCGATCCGTCGTCTGGGATTTAAAGAGCTGAACGGATCTTGAAAGATGAGCTGCGCTTCCGATCTGAATGTTTTCAGCTCACGCCGGTTCATCCGGAACACATCTCGCCCCTGAAAAAATACCTCTCCCTCTGTTTTTTCATGAAGTCTTAAAATGGTTTTTCCGATTGATGACTTGCCGCTGCCCGATTCACCCGCTAAACCGAACACTTCTCCCTTTCCTATCGTAAAACTGACGCCGTCCACCGCTTTTACGGGATTGTTGCGGGTCTTTCTCATCCCCCCCTGCCCCTCATAATATTTTTTCAGCCCTTTGACCTCCAGCAACACATCACTCATCTGCTTTCTCCTCTCCGTAAAGCCAGCACGCCGCCTGATGCCCTTTCCCGAATTCAGTAAAATGCGGGCTCGATCTCCGGCATATCTCCGTGCTGTGTTCACACCGCTCCGCAAAATAACAAGACGATCCGGACAGATCTGCAAGCGCGGGAACCTGCCCCGGGATGGTATACAGCGTCTCTCTCCTTTGACCGATAACCGGTTTTGCCGCGAGCAGCCCTTTCGTATACGGATGCTTCGGATCGGAAAACAGCTCCGCAACCGGTCCTTCCTCCACAATTTTTCCCGCATACATGACAATCACATAATCAGCCATTTCGGCAACCACGCCAAGGTCATGGGTAATGAATAAAATAGACGTGTGAAATTGTTTTTTCACATTCCGCAATAAATCCAATATCTGCGCCTGAATGGTTACGTCAAGTGCCGTCGTCGGCTCATCGGCAATGATCAGTTTCGGATCGCAGCTGAGCGCGACAGCCGTCATAACGCGCTGCAGCATGCCGCCGCTCAGCTCATGGGGATATCGGTGCATCATCTGCCCGGCATGGGGGATCTCCACTAACGTGAGAAGTTCAACCGCCTTCCTCCATGCCTCTTTCTTACTCAGCAATAAATGCTCGCGAATCGGTTCCGTCAGCTGCTCACCGATTGTAAACACCGGATTCAAAGAGGTCATCGGCTCCTGAAAAATCATCCCGATTTCGCAGCCGCGGATTTTCTGCATTTCTTTTTGTTTCAGTTTCAATAGGTTCCTTCCTGAAAAATGCACCGCTCCCTGTTCGATTCTTCCCGCCTCGGGAATGAGCTGCATAATGGACAATGACGCCATGCTTTTCCCGCAGCCGGATTCCCCTACAATGCAAACCGTTTCCTCCTCATGAATTGTAAAGCTGACATCGTCCACGGCCTTTACCGCACCTTCCTCCGTATAAAAAACCGTTTCCAAGTGCCTCACTTCTAAAAGCGGTTTTTTCATTTCACTTTCACCTGCCGTTTTACCTTAGGATCAAAAGCGTCTCTTAAACCGTCTCCAAGCAGATGAATCGCCACAACGGTCAGAAAAATGGCCGTACCCGGCGGTATCCACAGCCACGGGCGGAGTGTAAAATCCATATAATGATTCGCCGCTTCCATCATGTTTCCCCAAGAAGGAGTCGGCGGAGCAACGCCGAGTCCGAGAAAACTCAGCGCCGATTCACTCAGCATCGCCCCCGCCACATGCAAAGTCGCCGCTACCATGAGTAACGGCAATGTATTGGGAAGCAAATGATAGAGGATTTTTCGTTTATCACTGAGCCCCAGAACTTCCGCGGCCATCATAAACGGCTGCTCCTTCAGCGACAAAATCTGTCCGCGTACAAGCCGCGCCAAACCGGGCCATCCGATCAGGCTTAACATCATCATAATCAGGTACATCCTGTATTCAGAAGGCACTTTCCACTCCGACATCACCGCAGCCAAAATCAAAAGCAGCGGCAGACCCGGGATAGACATGAGCATATCAGCGATGCGCATAATGATCATATCAGCGGCGCCCCGATAAAATCCCGCCGCAGCCCCAAGCAATGAACCGATGACAAGTGACAGCACCATCGAAGCAAGCCCCACAGTCAGAGAAATCTGCCCCGCCAGCATCAGCCTCGTCAGCACATCTCTCCCGTACTGGTCGGTGCCAAGCCAATGATGAACCCCCGGATGCTGATTGGCATTTGAAATATCCGTCCGATCCGTTATGTACGGAGAAAAAGACGGCCCGATAAAACACAATACAAACATAAAACATAAGAATAGAAGACTGATGACCGTCAGCTTATGATGCAGCAGGCGGCGGTACGTCTGCTTCCAAAGAGAAGGCGGCGCTCCTTTTTGTTTTTTCACCCAAAACACTCCCTATTTCAGCCTGACTCGCGGATCAACCGCGGCATAAGCGATATCCGCCAAGAAATTCCCCACAATCGTTAAACAAGACAAAAACAAGGTAAACGCCATCAAAACCGGATAGTCCCGATAATGCACAGATTCCAGCTGAATACGGCCGACACCCGGCCATCCGAAAATCTGTTCAATAATAATAGCCCCGGAAAACAGACCCGGCAGTTCAAAAGCAAGCAGGGTGATCGCCGGAAGGAGCGCATTTTTCAGCGCATGTTTCCAAATGACGGTGCGCTCTTTCAACCCCTTCGCTCTCGCCGTTCTGATATAATCCTGCCTGATCACATCAAGCATCCCGGAGCGGAAATATCTTGTCAGTGAGCCGATGCCGAGCATAGATAAAATCACAACCGGAAGAATCATATGTCTGGCGGCTTCCAGCACGTACGAAAAACCAGAACTCGTGCTTCCGGTATCAACCATCCCTCCGACGGGCAATATTTTTAAATCCACTCCAAACCATTTAATAAACAGAAGGCTGATAAAAAAAGACGGGAACGCCATGGAAGCAAACACAAAAAATGTTACGATCCCGTCAAACCACGAGTATTTCCTGACAGCGGATATGACACCCGTTATCATCGCGGCAGACCATGTGACAAGCAAAGCCAAAAACGCGACAAAAAAGGAATTCCAGACATATTTTTGAAGCAGTGACAGGACGTTTTCCTGATACTTCAAAGAGAATCCCAAATCTCCGTTGAGCACATTGCCGAGCCACGTCACATAACGCTGCCAAATCGGCTGATCCAGGCCGTAAAGCGCTTTTAGCTCCTTTGCCCTTTCCGGGGTCAGATTGACATTGGAATCAATATAATCGCCCGGCAGTATCGCGAATAAGAAAAAAATAATAAAGGACGTACCGAATAAGATCACAAGCATTTGAATGAACCGTTCTGCGGCATACCGTTTCACAAAAAGCCTCTCCCTTCCGCTGAAAGGGCAAAATACCCCGGACAGCGGGTATTTTGCGCCATTGTTCTACTGAATTGACACGTTTGAGAGACTCGAACTGATTCCCGAATAATTGTCAGGCTCAAGCCCTTTTATTTTTCCGCTGACCGCCCTTGCGCTCTGACGGTAATGAATCAGAATGTAAGGCGGGTTTTCCCCGAGCTCCCGGTACAGCTGGTGATAAATCTCTTTTCTTTTACTGATATCAAGCGTGCCGGCTCCTTTCTCGATCAGCCGGTCCGCTTTCGGATTGGAATACCCCGTCACATTATTGGGATGGCCGGAAGCCAGCTTTTCCACCGTGTCATTCGGATCAAGAATCTGCGAGGTGGAAACGGCGGCAAGATCGTACTGTTTTTCATTTATTTTCGCTACCTCTGTATTAAAATCCATCACTTCCGGTTTTAATGAGATTCCGATGTCCGCGTAATTTTCTTTCGCGATCGGGATGAAATCATCGTCCGCTTTAGAAGTGTAATAGCTGATTTCAAGCTTTTTGCCGTTTTTTTCACGCACGCCGTCTTTCCCCGTTTTCCAGCCTGCTTCATCAAGAAGCTTCTTGGCTTTTTCCGGATTAAACGTGTACGGATTGACTCCTTTGTCATCATAAGCCCACGAAACCGGAGACACCGGCACATTTGCGACTTCTCCGTAGTGTTTAAAGCGGACATCGACGATTTTCTGCCGGTCCAGCCCGTAAATAAGCGCTTGGGACACTTTCTTATCTTGAAAAGGCGGACGCTTATGATTCACGTACACAAGCCCGTAATCATTCACAACCGAGACGCTTATATTCGCAAAACCGAGGCTTTTTAAATGCTCAACCGTATCATCATCAGGAGAAAATGAAGCGTAATCAAGATCACCCGTTTCAAACAGCTGAAGAGAAGTTGACGGATCAATAATTTTATAAATCAGCTTTTCTGTTTTCGGTTTTCCGGAATAATAGTGTTTATTAGCCTGATAGCGTATTTCCTGTCCCGGGAGGTATTCTGTAAATTGATAAGGCCCTGCTCCGAGCGGTTTGGCATAAAGCTCTTTTAAATAATCCAGTTTGCCGAATCGATAATTCTTTCCGTAGTAAGCTTCCGACAGCACCTGCCCGCCTAAAAGAAGCAGCGACTTCGCACTGACTTTCTCAGTCGTGATTTTAATGGTTCTGTCATCAAGGACGCGAATGCCCTCTATCGTCTTTGCTTTTCCTTCTTTATAAGCCTTGCCGCCTTTAATATAGGCCGTGGTGATATCTTCATAGCCTGCGTAAGCGGGATCATGCAGCAGTTTTAAAGTGAATGCAGCATCCTTTGCGGTGAGCGGCGAACCGTCACTGAAAACGAGATTTTTTCTTAAGCGGAACGTGTAGGTAAGCTGATCTTTGGAAACAGTCCAGCTTTCAGCAAGAGCCGGTGCGGGCTTACCCGTTTTATCCAGCTTGACTAACGGTTCAAAAATAGGATCTGTCGCATTTCCATCCCAGCCGTTTTCATAAAAGTACGGCAGAAACACTCCCCCCGGCGCGGAAATCCCCGCAACAAAAGTGTCCGTTCTGGCCTTCGATTTAACGGGAAGCGCCTCCGGATGAGAAGCTTTAAATTTCTTTGTTTTGACTTGAGCGATACGTGTTTCCTGTTTTTTATCCGCCGCAGAAGACGGTTCTTCTCCGGCACTCCCTAACGCGCACCCTGATAGCATGAATGATACCGACAGCGCGAGTATGATGCCCGTTGTTTTCATCCTCAAAGTGTTCCCCTTCATTTTGATCGAACCCCCGCATGCTTTTCATCTATCTTTATATAAATCTGCTCCATCTGTTCCTCACTTCTCATAATCTCCCATTTGTTTTTCTCCACAAGCAGTTCGAAATTCAATGTGTGTTTTCTGTACTTTTTTCGCTTTTTACTTTTTTTGCGCACATGTGATGCCTTTTTTAACGCCACTTTTCATCCCTCCGCTTTTCATCCAATGGCTTTCACGCAAAAAAGGCCCTTATCTGTTTACAAGATAAGAGCCTTCGGTGATCCGATCAGCCAACGTTTGGAAATATGTACTGACTATGTTAATTCATACAATCCCTACCTGTCAACTATAATTTAAAATATCGTTTCATTCCGGGGGTTTTCCTCATACACTCTCTTATTTTTCCGCATATGTTAGAAGAAATAACAGATCCCGATGAAAGAGAGTGATAGTGTGGAAAAGACAACATTGACCGGGCGCATCGTCAGAAAAGATGACCCGGACTATAATGAAGCAAGAACCAATATCAACTTAAGCCTGCAAAGATATCCGGACATCATTGTGTTTTGCCAAAACAAACATGATGCCGTCAATGCACTGAGATGGGCGCGTGAGAATAACGTGCCTTTCCGCATCAGAGGCGGAAGACACAGCTACGAGAATTTTTCCCTGTTAAATGACGGGCTGGTCATTGATCTCAGTGAAATGAAGAAAATAAGAGTGAATAAAGATAAGCGGCTGGTCTCGATTGAAGCGGGTGCCGATTTGGGAGAAGTGTACCGGACACTCTGGCGGTACGGCTTGACTCTTCCCGCGGGAACCATTGCAAATGTGGGAATCACGGGGCTGGCGCTCGGAGGAGGAATCGGATATTTAACAAGGGCTGCCGGCCTGACTTGCGATCGTCTCCTCCAACTCGAAATGATCACAGCAGACGAAAAAGCGGGTGCTGAATTGATAACAGTCAACCGCTCAAAGCATCCTGATTTATTTTGGGCGTCTCAGGGCGGAGGCGGCGGCAACTTCGGCATTGTCACATCTATGGTGTTTAAAGCCGTGCCGATCTCGTACGTAACTATTTTTTCTGTCACTTGGGGCTGGGATGATTTCGAGGAGGTATTTAATACGTGGCAGAACTGGGCTCCATTTACAGATAACCGGCTTACTTCATCCATTCAGTTTTGGCCTAAAGAAGTCAACCGCATAGAAGCGCTCGGCCAATTTATCGGAACAAAAAATGAGCTGAAAGAACTGCTGGCTCCGTTAATGAAAGCGGGAAACCCGACAAGCGGCATGGTCAAGACAGTTCCGTTTATCAGAGCGGCAGCCTTTTTTAACAGCCCGGGAGGCAATGAGCCGCAAAAGATGAAGCGGTCAGGATCCTTTATTGAAAAACCATTGTCAACACGCGCAATTTCTGCTTTAAAATACTACTTGGAGCACGCTCCGAATAAAAACGCCAGTGTCTGGCAGCAATCTCTCGGCGGGGCGGCCGGACGGATCGCTCCGGATCAAACGGCATTCTACTATCGCGACGCAATCATTGCCCAGGAATATATAACAAACTGGACATCTCCTGAAGAGGAAAGACAAAACGTCCGCTGGATCGAAGAGCTGAGAACGTCTCTTTCAAGAGAAACGATGGGGGATTACGTAAATTGGCCTGATATAGACATCAGAAACTGGCTGCGGACATATTACGGAGGAAATGTTGACCGCCTCCGTCAAGTCAAAACGAAGTATGACCCGGAAAACGTATTCCGCTTTGAGCAGAGCATTCCGCCGTTTCGCCGGTCGCCGTTTTTCTAAAAAAAGATGAAGATGGACACACTCCATCCTCATCTTTTCTTTTTATTGATATAAATGGCTTCCCTTCTCGACAAACTCTTTTGCTTTTTCTTTTAATCCTTCATTGAGGGCCTCGTCTTCAGTCAGACCGTTTTCTTTCGCATAATCGCGAATATCCTGAGAAATTCTCATGCTGCAAAACTTCGGGCCGCACATCGAACAGAAGTGAGCCGTTTTTGCGCCTTCAGCCGGCAGCGTTTCATCATGATATTCCATTGCTCTTTCAGGATCAAGCGACAAATGAAATTGATCGCGCCACCGGAATTCAAACCGCGCCTTAGACAGAGCGTCATCCCGGATCTGAGCACCCGGATGCCCTTTGGCAAGGTCTGCCGCATGGGCCGCGATTTTATACGTAATGACTCCCTCTCTTACATCATCACGATTCGGCAGGCCCAAATGCTCCTTCGGCGTGACATAACAAAGCATCGCCGTCCCGTACCAGCCGATCATCGCCGCGCCGATCGCCGAAGTAATATGGTCATAGCCCGGAGCGATATCAGTCGTTAATGGGCCCAGTGTATAAAAAGGCGCCTCTTTACAAATTTCCAGCTGTTTGTCCATGTTCTCTTTAATTTTATGCATCGGCACATGACCCGGTCCTTCAATCATCACTTGCACATCGTGCTTCCATGCGATTTCCGTCAATTCTCCGAGAGTCTCCAATTCCGCAAACTGCGCTTCATCATTAGCATCCGCAATCGAGCCCGGACGCAGCCCATCTCCAAGAGAAAATGCAATATCATACGTCTTCATAATTTCACAGATTTCTTCAAAGTGCGTGTACAGAAAGCTTTCCTGATGGTGAGCCAGGCACCATTGCGCCATAATCGCCCCGCCGCGGGATACGATTCCCGTCGTGCGTTTGGCCGTTAACGGGACGTAACGAAGCAATACGCCGGCATGGATGGTGAAATAATCCACGCCCTGCTCCGCCTGCTCAATCAATGTGTCTCGATAAATATCCCACGTTAAATCCTCAGCGATGCCGTTTACTTTTTCAAGCGCCTGATAAATCGGCACCGTCCCCACAGGTACGGGGCAATTGCGAATGATCCATTCACGTGTCGTATGAATATCTTTCCCGGTGGATAAGTCCATCATCGTATCGGCGCCCCAGCGAATCGCCCACGTCATTTTTTCGACTTCTTCTTCAATAGAAGATGTAACAGCCGAGTTGCCGATATTTGCATTGATCTTCACATGAAAATTCCGGCCGATAATCATCGGTTCACTTTCAGGATGATTAATATTTGAAGGAATGATTGCCCGGCCGCTGGCTACCTCGTCTCTGACAAATTCGGGAGACACATGCTCGCGAATTGCGATAAACTCCATTTCCGGTGTAATGATGCCTTTTCTCGCATAATGCAATTGTGTAACATTTTTCCCTGCCTTGGCCCGTAGCGGTTTCCGCTGTAAACCGGGATATTCGGCGGCACGGCCTTCTTTTTTATAGCCGTTGTCCTCAGGTTTCACGGCCCGTCCGTTATATTCCTCTACATCGCCGCGCTTTGTAATCCACTTTGTGCGGAGCGGCTTCAGACCTTCATGAATTTGAATTTGTACATCCGGGTCTGTATACGGTCCGCTCGTATCATAAACACGGACCGGCGGATTCTCCTCTTCCCCGAACGCCCCCGTTGTCGGACTAAGGCTGATTTCCCGCATCGGCACTCGTATGTCAGACGAAGAACCCTTTACATAAACCTTTTTACTGCCTGAAAAACTCGACATAATAGAAATGTTCGCTTGCTGTACTGATTGATTTTGCATACAAATCTCTCCCTTATCCATTTGAATAACAGAACCAAGCTCAGCACCAGCACAAAAAAACCGGATTCATTGGAGAACCCGGTTTTGCAGTCAGAAAGAAACTATTATTGTTTTCCACAACAATAATAAAACCTTTACTTCCCCACGCTGGTACGAACCAGATCAGGTCCAAAGGGTTAAGAAGCCGCCGCTTCTCTCTCAGCCCGCTCAGACGGGCACCCCTAGTAACTATTCATTTCGGTTTTATCGTAACATAATTTGCATACAAAAAAAAGTATATTATCAAAATTCAGATAACGGAGTGACTGGAAGCTCTGTTTCCCTTACGCCTTCTTCAATATCAAAAACCCTGTAACTCTTTGCCATTTCCCGGGAAGAGACAGACCGGAACAGCTGATCGTTTTTATAATGAAGCGCAGCGCCGTCATCAGCGGCATAGCCCTCCTGAAGTTTGTTTTCTGAAATCAGACGGTGATACACCGGCCGGCGCTCCGCTTCTCCGTCATAGTGAGGACAAAAGCTTCCAGGCAAAAACCCTAAAGCTTGCAACTCTCTCAAATCTCCTGACGAATCTGTCACTCCTTCTTCAAACCAGCAAATCGCCCCGGCGCTGAGCCCCGCCAAGATTACACCGTTCTCCCAAGCCTCACGCAGAATAAGGTCGAGCCCCCATTCTTTCCATAAGACAAGCATATTGCGCGTATTGCCGCCGCCGACATATATGATATCTTTCTTCATGAGAAAGGACCTGAGATCAGAACACGGCGGTTTAAATAGCGACAAGTGATCTGGCTTACATTCCAGCCTTTGAAAGGCCTGATAAAACCTGCCGATATAATTCTCCGAATCTCCGCTTGCCGTCGGCAAAAAACAAACTTTCGGCTTTGACCGCATCGATTGCTCTAAAATATATTGATCCAGCACAAGATGATCCGGCTCCATGGAAAACCCCCCGCCGCCCATTGCAATAATCTGCTTCAACGTCATCACCTCTTTTTTCTCAAGTATAACAGCTCATTAAAAAGACGGTATTCCATTTTGGGTACCACCTTTTTAATATTTTTCGCATTGCTATCTGAAAAATGAAAAGACACCGCATAAAATAACAGAGATCCCCGCAGCAATAAGTACCGGAACAAGCTTCGAACGGGCATATTTCACAACATCAATCCCCAACACCGTATTACACTGAGAGGGAAAGCAAACGCTCCAAATGTTCCGCTGGCAAACATTGCCCCGATCGCTAATAATAAACTGGTATGGGATCTGAACCGCCCGCAGACTTATCATTTTTCACAAGCCTTGGAGGATATTTTCATACAACAAAGAAAGCTTCTACATATGTAGAAGCTTTCTTATACCGGTGGCCGGGGTCGAACCGGCACTCCAGAAGGAACACGATTTTGAGTCGTGCGCGTCTGCCAATTCCGCCACACCGGCATGTAATACGTCGTGTTCAACCGACGTAAATAAATATAACATGCATTTTATAAAGTGTCAACGGTTTTAGTGAAGTTTTTTTAATGATAATGCAGTATACACGATACAAGCAAGACACTTATATTCATAGTCTTCACACTCTTATTATATAAAAAAAGTGATCTGCAATATGCAAATCACTCTCATATATGTTTTGTAATGTAAAAATTGATGACCAATTTAACATGTTTCGTCCAAAGTTAAATTGGTGCCGAGGGCCGGACTTGAACCGGCACGGTAGTCACCTACCGCAGGATTTTAAGTCCTGTGTGTCTGCCAATTCCACCACCCCGGCAAAAGAAAGGCGACACCCGGATTCGAACCGGGGATAAAGGTTTTGCAGACCTCTGCCTTACCACTTGGCTATGCCGCCGTAATTTGGAGCGGAAGACGGGATTCGAACCCGCGACCCCCACCTTGGCAAGGTGGTGTTCTACCACTGAACTACTTCCGCAGCATGTAAAGAACTTAATACATCTTATGCAGTTATTTTTAAAAAATGCAACTGGGCTAGCTGGATTCGAACCAACGCATGACGGAGTCAAAGTCCGTTGCCTTACCGCTTGGCTATAGCCCAATGATAATATGGGGCGATTGATGGGAATCGAACCCACGAGTGCCAGAGCCACAATCTGGTGCGTTAACCACTTCGCCACAACCGCCATAATCTAAAGATGAATAAATAATATAGTGGCAGGGGCAGTAGGAATCGAACCCACACCGGAGGTTTTGGAGACCTCTGTTCTACCGTTAAACTATGCCCCTATTTATAAAATGGTGGAGGGGGGCAGATTCGAACTGCCGAACCCTGAGGGAGCGGATTTACAGTCCGCCGCGTTTAGCCACTTCGCTACCCCTCCATCATTTAGAGTGCCGGCCAGAGGACTTGAACCCCCAACCTACTGATTACAAGTCAGTTGCTCTACCAATTGAGCTAGGCCGGCAAATGGTGGCTCGGGACGGAATCGAACCGCCGACACACGGATTTTCAGTCCGTTGCTCTACCAACTGAGCTACCGAGCCTTTTTATATAAATGGCGGTCCGGACGGGACTCGAACCCGCGACCTCCTGCGTGACAGGCAGGCATTCTAACCAACTGAACTACCGGACCATTTTTTTTGGTTGCGGGGGCAGGATTTGAACCTGCGACCTTCGGGTTATGAGCCCGACGAGCTACCGAACTGCTCCACCCCGCGATGATAATGGTGGAGGATGACGGGCTCGAACCGCCGACCCTCTGCTTGTAAGGCAGATGCTCTCCCAGCTGAGCTAATCCTCCATCATATAAGTGACCCGTACGGGATTCGAACCCGTGTTACCGCCGTGAAAGGGCGGTGTCTTAACCGCTTGACCAACGGGCCCTGGTATTTTTTCGTTTGTTATGTATTAATAATTAGTGGCGGAGAGCAAGGGATTCGAACCCTTGAGACGGGGTTACCGCCTACACGATTTCCAATCGTGCTCCTTCGGCCACTCGGACAGCTCTCCATAGATGGCTCCGCAGGTAGGATTCGAACCTACGACCGATCGGTTAACAGCCGATAGCTCTACCACTGAGCTACTGCGGAATGAAGTCTGCCTGGCGATGTCCTACTCTCACAGGGGGAAACCCCCGACTACCATCGGCGCTGAAGAGCTTAACTTCCGTGTTCGGCATGGGAACGGGTGTGACCTCTTCGCCATCATCACCAGACATTTTAGTGACATGTATTATTATACTATGTATTTCAGAAAAAGC
>NZ_CP151679.1:0-2500 GCF_038406745.1 Bacillus sp. YBsi01 | reverse complement strand
AGGGAGTATTTAGCCTTGGGAGATGGTCCTCCCGGATTCCGACGGAATTTCACGTGTTCCGCCGTACTCAGGATCCACTCAGGAGAGAACGAAGTTTTGACTACAGGGCTGTTACCTCCTATGGCGGGCCTTTCCAGACCTCTTCATCTACCTCGTTCCTTTGTAACTCCGTACAGAGTGTCCTACAACCCCAAGAGGCAAGCCTCTTGGTTTGGGCTGATCCCGTTTCGCTCGCCGCTACTCAGGGAATCGCATTTGCTTTCTCTTCCTCCGGGTACTTAGATGTTTCAGTTCCCCGGGTCTGCCTTCTCATATCCTATGTATTCAGATATGGATACCACTCCATTACGAGTGGTGGGTTTCCCCATTCGGAAATCTCCGGATCAAAGCTTGCTTACAGCTCCCCGAAGCATATCGGTGTTCGTCCCGTCCTTCATCGGCTCCTAGTGCCAAGGCATCCACCGTGCGCCCTTTCTAACTTAACCGTTAAAAAGAATCACTACGTGATTTCTTGCATTACAATTGAATGTGAATTACTTCTGTTATCTAGTTTTCAAAGAACATTATCTCGAAGAATCGAATGATCCTTCAAAACTAAACAAGACAGGGAACGTTCTGTTTATAAGACCCACGGTCTTATATTCCGTTAAAATCCTTAGAAAGGAGGTGATCCAGCCGCACCTTCCGATACGGCTACCTTGTTACGACTTCACCCCAATCATCTGTCCCACCTTCGGCGGCTGGCTCCATAAAGGTTACCTCACCGACTTCGGGTGTTACAAACTCTCGTGGTGTGACGGGCGGTGTGTACAAGGCCCGGGAACGTATTCACCGCGGCATGCTGATCCGCGATTACTAGCGATTCCAGCTTCACGCAGTCGAGTTGCAGACTGCGATCCGAACTGAGAACAGATTTGTGGGATTGGCTTAACCTCGCGGTTTCGCTACCCTTTGTTCTGCCCATTGTAGCACGTGTGTAGCCCAGGTCATAAGGGGCATGATGATTTGACGTCATCCCCACCTTCCTCCGGTTTGTCACCGGCAGTCACCTTAGAGTGCCCAACTGAATGCTGGCAACTAAGATCAAGGGTTGCGCTCGTTGCGGGACTTAACCCAACATCTCACGACACGAGCTGACGACAACCATGCACCACCTGTCACTCTGCCCCCGAAGGGGACGTCCTATCTCTAGGATTGTCAGAGGATGTCAAGACCTGGTAAGGTTCTTCGCGTTGCTTCGAATTAAACCACATGCTCCACCGCTTGTGCGGGCCCCCGTCAATTCCTTTGAGTTTCAGTCTTGCGACCGTACTCCCCAGGCGGAGTGCTTAATGCGTTAGCTGCAGCACTAAGGGGCGGAAACCCCCTAACACTTAGCACTCATCGTTTACGGCGTGGACTACCAGGGTATCTAATCCTGTTCGCTCCCCACGCTTTCGCTCCTCAGCGTCAGTTACAGACCAGAGAGTCGCCTTCGCCACTGGTGTTCCTCCACATCTCTACGCATTTCACCGCTACACGTGGAATTCCACTCTCCTCTTCTGCACTCAAGTTCCCCAGTTTCCAATGACCCTCCCCGGTTGAGCCGGGGGCTTTCACATCAGACTTAAGAAACCGCCTGCGAGCCCTTTACGCCCAATAATTCCGGACAACGCTTGCCACCTACGTATTACCGCGGCTGCTGGCACGTAGTTAGCCGTGGCTTTCTGGTTAGGTACCGTCAAGGTGCCGCCCTATTTGAACGGCACTTGTTCTTCCCTAACAACAGAGCTTTACGATCCGAAAACCTTCATCACTCACGCGGCGTTGCTCCGTCAGACTTTCGTCCATTGCGGAAGATTCCCTACTGCTGCCTCCCGTAGGAGTCTGGGCCGTGTCTCAGTCCCAGTGTGGCCGATCACCCTCTCAGGTCGGCTACGCATCGTCGCCTTGGTGAGCCGTTACCTCACCAACTAGCTAATGCGCCGCGGGTCCATCTGTAAGTGATAGCCGAAGCCACCTTTTATGTCTGAATCATGCGGTTCAGACAACCATCCGGTATTAGCCCCGGTTTCCCGGAGTTATCCCAGTCTTACAGGCAGGTTACCCACGTGTTACTCACCCGTCCGCCGCTAACATCAGGGAGCAAGCTCCCATCTGTCCGCTCGACTTGCATGTATTAGGCACGCCGCCAGCGTTCGTCCTGAGCCAGGATCAAACTCTCCGATAAATGGATCACAGACTAAGTTCACTGCATCCTGCAGTAACGTCTGTGTGATCTGCATCGTGCAGACCTTAGTTTGACTGACTACGCACATCGCTGTGCGATTTATTTAAAACTTTGAATTAACAGGTACGTTTTGTCTTGTTTAGTTTTCAAAGATCATCTTCAACCTCATCTTGAGGCGACTTTCTCAGTATAACATTTCAGCAAGTTGCTGTCAAATGTTTTTTTGTTTTTATTTCTCCGCCGCTGTGTGCTTTTTGTCGAAGCGCATCAGCGACGTTTAATAATATAACA